>CP075895.1:1855000-3322193 GCA_018604165.1 Chitinophagaceae bacterium LGM1 | reverse complement strand
AAAGGCTTTTTGGATGGTAGCTGTATCTATGTTTTTACCGATAGAATGCTGTAGCGCAGTTTGCAGTACACGGCGTTCAGGAATAACCGAGGCGCGTTCAAAGCAATGCGACATGGCATAATCTATGAGGGCTTGCGCGTCGGTTAACGGAGCAGGGGTTGTATTATCCGGCAGCAGCATCGTATCGTAATACCCGAAGCCTGCCGCCTGCATCTGTCCTGCCCATATCGCTTGCAGTGCTTCGATGGTTAGGTTGGTGTTTTTACGATTGCGTGTTTTTGCGCCTAACGCATCCAAGCCCCTTGCATCGGTTATGCCTTGTTCTTTTGCGATACGCCCGATGGCATCGGTTCTTTTGGAAAACAACTGTATCACCGTATCGGGAATGGTGGCGATTTCAAATGAGGTTTTGGTAAGTCTTATACCAAAGCCTATTTGCTGCAAATTATCCGACAGCCTTTTGTGAAACAATGCCTGATAATACGGCATATCGCGTTTGATGTTTTTAAACTTCGCCGCTTTGATGCGTTGCTCTGCTGCATCCCATGTCAGGTTGAATGTATAGCAATGGACGTGCAGATGCGGGTCGGGTGCAAAGCCTTTGACAGGCCTTGCCGCCAGGTGGATAAAGTCAGCCCACAACAGTTCGCCCGTATCACGGTCTGCCGCCATCCCACCCCTGCGAACCCTTGTCTGACTGTCTTGCTCTATATCCTGCATGGTAGCATTCACCGCTTCGCGGAATGCCAGCATCACGTCTTTATTACCTGTCAGGGCATACAGCACTGAAACCGACTTGGGGCAGTGAAAATTGATGTCGTAGCCGACTGTCCTGTTCTGTGCAGAGCGCGGGGTGAGGGGGCTGCCTGTATAGGGGTGGATGTTTTCACAAAAGAGATGAAACATATCTTTCGTAACGCTGCCCGTGATACCGAGGCGCGTTGTCATTTTACCATGAAAACAGGCAGTTATTAATTCATCGCGGGCGTAATAATCCGCCTTTTGCAGTGAATTAGTGTAGTAAGATTTTGCCTGCTTTTTAGTCTTGCTTTGTATCATCCGAATCATGCACGGACGATACCTGATTGAACAAACAGGCTGGTTTTAAAAATGAAAATCGTTCAACAAATAACAAACAGCACTGCCAGTTAAACAAGAGCAGTGAAAATGGAATTTCCGACTTCGTTAATATGAGGGTGTGTCAGACATCTTCCCTATGCATATTAAAATAAGTCGATCATTAACTATTACGTGTTAAATGATTTATTTGCAAGACTTTAATAGTACTTATTACTAGTTGCAAATAACACTTGACAATACGGATGATTAGTACTTATGGTATTCTTATAATTTAACTGGCTATCACGAGGCAATAATGCAAATACATACAATTAATTCATTAGTTACTTTAGATTACCCAAAGTTAAAACGCATTGAAATGTTAAACTTCCCCGATATTATTTATGACAAAAGCAAATTATTAGAAACAATAGAAAACGAACATGTTAAACCTTTAGCATTTTGGGCTACAGCATGCTATGGCTCTTCCATTTTGTTAGATTGTATTATCCAATCTGGGATTAATTTATTTCTAAAAGACGGCAGTGAAGAAGCACTTGGATTCTCAGGAATAAAAGGTGCTATTGCCAATAATCCTAAATATTCAGAAGAAATAATACCATTGATAATAAATTCAGGTTTTGACATCAATTATCAAGGACTAGGCGGTATTACAGCTATTAGTTTTGCAGCTAATAGAGATTCAATAGCTTGCGTAAAAAAGATAAAATCTTTAGGTGGGAATCCAGATATAAAGAATGCATCTGGTATGAATTCTCTAGGTTACATAATACATGATAATGTCGAACTTGCTAAGCTATTAATTACAAGTAAAACAGATTTTAATGCGAAGGGAATGTTTGGGAAATCGCTAAAGGCTCACCATAAAAGCAACAAAAAAATCATGAAATTGATTTGCCCAATTGTTTAAATATTAAATGTCCTTACCCATTTTTCTGGGCTTGAATCTTTAAATATTTTGAATAACAAGTCTAAATTTTTTTGAGTAAACCTATTAGAGCTATCAGAATTTATATCAAAACAAACTGGGTTGATCCTCGTTTTGGCACTCGGCTTGAAGAAATATATACCGTAAATTGGATTGTAACTTTTGTCTAGAAATAGTGCCATCTTATCTCGGCTTTTATCCTCATCAATAATTCTTTTTTCAAAATTATTACCAAGTATTTCTTTCATTTTGTTAATTATCAATATTTCAACGTCCTTATTACTAGATTTTAAGTCTTTTGCCATTGACTTATCGTTAGTACATAGCAAATAAAATCTGCGACCTTTCTTTTTTAATTCAGTCAGATAACAGTCTTTAGCATAATTATATAAGTTATATATAGGCTTGCCTGAATCATCAATCATGCAAAGTGTATGCCAATCTTTATTTACAGCAAAGTCAAAAAACTTCCATGTAAAGTCAAGGTTTGTATTAATAATGTTTTCTTGCTTGAATGGGTAGAATCTCCCATGCTTGTGATCATTATAAACCACGTTTATTTCTTTAGTACCTTTATTAATAACTTCATTTTCTAGTATTTGTTTTAAAACAAGGTTATTATTTGATATTTCTGGTATTGGGTAAGAATTATTTATTAACTCTTGAGTAACAATATCCATTACTTGTTGATAGATATTATCATTTTGTGTAGCATTGTGGAATTTCTTACAATAAATAAAATTGTTCTCTATTTCAATATTGATAGGCAGGTCTTTAAAAATCACTTCTAAGTAACTAATGAGGTTAGAGTACTCGGAATTATTTTCACTAATTGTAGCTCTGTTCTTATTTTTTTCAATATTAAAATATAACATTTGATACTTGCCAGCTCGATTTCTTATTACTTCACTCATTGGCACTTTCCCTTTGTACTTAACAAATGAATACAGGCAATTGAATATCGCTCTTCTTTGATAGAATGCCTCTGGCGAGTTAAAAATAAAATCAATATTCTTCGTTATTACATCTCTGCTAAATAATTTAGCTAATAGTTCGTGCCGGACTAAATTTTTAACAGCGAAAGGTTCATTATTAAATTTACTCTGTATTTTTTTGTATAACTCTGCAAAAATAATTCCTAAGCTAGAGGCATATTGATTCTTTAGTCCTGTATTTTCTGTACTAACAAAGAAAATATTCTTTTTTACTGTTTCAATTATATAATTAAATACTTTGCCTTTTTTATGTACATTTTTTTCATTGTAATCAAATTCTCGTCCCATCCACCTAAGAAAACTATCAATAAAATTATCGGTATTTTTACCCTTAGTGCGTGAGAAAATAAAAAACTTACTTTTATCTAAACTAGACCTACCATTTTTTGTAACTGTTTTAATAATTTGACTAAATACAATACTCTGAATATCAATATCATTAAATGAGTATCCTGCAAAAATTATATTCTTATATTGAAGGTTTTTAGATAGCTTATCGGATACATACCCTGAGAAAATGTCTTCTAGTAATTGATTTAGTGCTGTTGGGTGTCTTAAATAACTTTCTGTAGTATACTTCATTGATGATGATGAGCGTAATGTGCCATGAGGCTTTATATATATTGGTATTCTAAGTCTTCTATCATCAACAATTTCACTAAGCTGCAAACAATCAGAGTCATTCACAATTTTATAATAAGTAGATTCCCCCATTTCATCTTCAATCGCACTATCTAACATTTCATCAAAATTCATATTGATGATTACGTCAATGTATCTATGTTTAAATAAATGAGCAACAATTTCATAAAATAATGAGGGGAGATAATCAGTAATGTTAGAGAAACTTTTTGTTGTTTTATGAGTTATTGTTTTACCAATTAAGCTTCGTTTTAGTGAATTTGCAAGTTCTTCAGGTGTTACTATAGTAGAAAATAATTTTAGGTTTTCTTCAAAATTCAAATTCCTTATTATACGTTTTAAATCCTCTTCATTATATGCCGCTTTTGTAATACTATGATTTAACAACTTGCTGGCTTCTTCTCTGAATTTGTCCCAAATAACTGTATTTGTGAACGCTTCACCTAACTTTAATTCAGTAAAACATAGATGTTCCATGATGCCTTCAACAACCTCAAAAAAATCATATACATTTTTTGAGGCACCAGCACCAATTACAAGTATATTTCTTGAAAATCCATGATACTTGAGGTTTTCTCCAAATATTTTTTGGAAGCCCGGCGTCAAATTATCAGATATAGTTTCTGTATTTTCATTAGCTAAAGAAACATTATAATGATTAATTAGCAATTCATTAGCCAATTGTTCCAATGCTTCTTCTTCAGATAATTCAAAATTGTATTTCATGTTTTAGTCTTGTAATATTTATCAGTTGAGGAAAGAATTATCACCAAAAAATCTGCTTTATTTATTGACTGCAAAAAATAATTTTATTTGTTTCATACTTTTCATTGCCAATAAGGCTAACCATTGAAAGTTTGGTTAGTAGTTTAGCCTACATATTATCCAATTAATTCACCATTCATATTGAAAGACTAAAACTTCACCGTTTATTCAGATTATATTTGTTCTACATTATCGGCCCAATTGGAATACTTGTTATCAGTTCCAGTCGGTCTTGCCATGCTTTTGTTGTACTTGATTGTTGCCTCTTAAAAGCCAAACCAATATTGAGCTTAAAAGTATCTTTATCACCAGTGTACACAAAAAATCCCGCGCTTAGTACAGAGTAATCATTCAGTTTGAAATTATCCTTATCTGCATTTCTGATAAAGTTGGTTTCAGCAGAAAAATCTAACGTAATGTGATTGAACGGAGATATTAAAATCTTCGCGCCGATAGCTGTTGTAGAGAACTGATAGTAATTGCCGTTATAGTAGCTTTTGCTTTTACCAGACTGGCGAAGAATTTTTGATGAAGTGTCATAATCACTTTTCTCTAAATCATAGACTGTTTTTTTCTTAATGTCGGCGATATTATTGCTTCTGCTTATCCTGCCGAAAAGCGAACTATAAATATAAACAGGCTTGTAGTTCAAAGGTTTTTTAAAAAACCTGTTCCACTTATAGTCGGTATGGTTCCATCCTGCATATCCGTTAAAGCTGATTTGACCTGAAAAAGTCTGAAAGCTGGTATCGTATTGCTGTGCATTAAATGGCCTTGCATAGTCAATAAAGCCATATTGGTCATTGTTATATGTTGAAGCTATACTGACCCAAACTAGCCTTTTATGCGTATAAACACGTTTTCTCTCTTCTAACCTTTTGAGCATTCTATTCTTCATTTTGCTTCGATGAGCAAAACGGCTATCATGTGTTGTAATTGTAATGGATTCATCCTCAATTTCGTCAAGCCTGTTTTGCAAGGTTTGTACACGGATGTCATTTGTACTCACATCCAATGCACTTAATATAGCTAGCTTATTTTTGATACTATCAATTTCTGCCTTTCTGTCTTTAATTGCTTGTTGATAACCATCAAATGTTCTATCATAAAAATATTTCGTGCCGCGCAATAGAAAATTATACGATACTCCGATAGAATAAGTCGGCAAGATTTCCTGATTGAACAGATTGGAGAGGTTGGTAGAAGTACCGAGTGAGCCACCAACCATAAAGATGTGTTTATTATTCAACGTAAATCCACCAGACCCCAAAAGGGAAGTTTTGTCTTTATCGTATTTCACGGAAAAGCCTTCAAAATTGCTGGACGTTCCAACTAGCTTTTTAAAGTCGTCTTTGCGGATTTCTTCAAAACTTTTTTCATCTTGAGCGAATGAGTTGTGTGATGCAAACGTTACTAAACTTGTAAAAAAAATGATTTTTTTCATACGCTATGTGTTTGATTGTTGATAATACGGATTGTCGTCATACCTGCGCTTGCCTTTGTCATCCGTAAGTGCAGGCATATCGTAATAGGCTTTTTTCGGATAGTACGTTACAGGTGCATTGCCCATGAACGTAAAAATATTCTCGCCTGACGCACGGCGTAATTCATCAGACGTTACCAACTGGCGGGGGTTGCCTTTGGCAGATACCGTTCCCCACCATGCACGGCTTACCTGCACATTAGAGGTTTGCCCGATGGCATTGCTGACGTAGTTGGACGTAAAATTGTCATTCACATTAAAGAACTGTCGCACAGTGGTATTGCCGATAAAATTCTCCCAGTTATGCTGATAGATATTCTGCAACTGCACCAATGTCTGCACGACAGGCCACAGCGTGATATTATACCCCGCATATAATCCCAAACCCACATCCGCCACCTCGGGCATATAACCAAGCGCGGCAAATTCATCGAGCAGGAAGCAGACATTTTTATTTGGCTTGCGCACCACTGCGCGCATGGTGGTAGACACCACAAGGCGCAACCACCGCGAATGGCTTTGCAGCTTATCGGCAGGGATAATGACATACAGCGTGGTATTCCCATCCGCAAGCGTATAGGGGTCAAAACCCGACTGCACCGATTTGGACAGGGCAGGCGACTTGATAAAATCAGTGCCTTGTAACAGATAGGCTATGATAATCCCCCAGGTCTTGTCGCCTGTTGCCATCAACTTCAAAGTTTCCTGTGCGGATTTTTGTATCGCATTGCCGCTAACGGGGTCGTCGTTTACACGCATATCTTCTAATAACTTGCCCCATTCAGTTTGCGGCAAGCGCAGCCATGCCCATAAAGTAACAAGCGTTCTGTCTTTGGGCGGATAAGCCGTAGCAAGGTGGGTAATCAACCCCGAGAGAACAGACCTCGCACTATCGGTAAAAAACTTGTCCTTGTCTGCTTTTTCGTAAGGGATAATCATTTCTGCAATCATATTTGCATCATCCACAAGGTTATTATCCGATGCATCTGCCAGTATATCGAGCGGATTATACGATTGTGATTCCCCCGTATGGTCAGATAGCAGCCCCCACGGGTTAAGGACAACCACTTTGCGGTTATCCCTGCTTTGCTGAAACCGCGCCGTAACGGCGGTATTTTCCCCTTTGGGGTCTATTACTACCCATGACCCGCGATAATCCCCCAAGCCTAACAGGTTCGGGATAATCAGGTTGGTGCCTTTACCGCCTCTTGTCCCCGCGCAGGTCAGGATATGCCCTTTACCCGTCAGTCTGAAACTGCCACCCAGATAAATACCATTGCCTACGAGATAAGGCATGACATCGCTTTCATCGGCAAACTTCGCTGTACCGAATTTTTCACTTTCTATCAGGGTACGCCTGATACCATGCCGCCAGTAACGAAACGCCCCATAGACAGAACCTGATAGTACAAGATTGACCGACAGGTAAGCAATCAGATAACCATGCCGTATCCAGTCATCCGGCAGCAGGGTTAAAGCCATATAAACGAGCAGGAACAAAACGCACCATATCAATACAGCACCCAATATCATCGCCACCCTATGTATCGGTGCTAACGGGTATAAGTCAGGGTCTTTGCCGTAAGGATATTCAAACTTGATATAGGCACGGACATAGCCGACCAATGCCCCGATAAGGGTAATGGGCGTAAGCAACATCCCCACCATGGCAAGGATAAATTTCACCTTGGCAACAGGCTTGCCCTTAAAGACAAACAGTTCTGCAATTTCGGCAGTGCTTACTTCAAAATAGCCGCGCTTTTTTGGCGGCGTAGTGGAATTGTTATGCGATGACATATAGAGGAGTTAAAAATAAAAACCGAAATAACAGCAGTCAATCCGTGATATAGCCGCAAAAGAAACCGTGTTTTCACGGTGTTGCTGAAAACATATCAGGAGCGTAACTTGCAATAGGTACAGGCAAGGGGTTCAGTAATAGGTTTTGATAAAAGAGCCGTTTTTTGTCATGGTCGCTTTGGTGTTGCAAGACGTGGCTTGTAGCTACAACTAAAGTTGCAGCACCAAGCCGCTTGCAAAGGGGGATGGCTCCCCCGCTTGACCCCCCGGGTACAAAAACCAACACCAGAGCAGATGGAACAGGCGCAAAAAAACGCGGATGGGCAGCGGCCCTATACGATGCGGTTTCGGGTAACGGAAGACGAGCGCACCGACCTGCTGGCTAAAGCGGCGGCAGCAGGGTTATCCTATAGCGACTATATCAGGCTGAAAATATCCGGCAGCAAGCCCGTAACCAAAAAAGCCACACCCGAGCGTGAAACGATTATCAGGTTAATGGCTGCACTGGGTAAATCAGGCAGTAACCTGAACCAGATGGCAAGAGTGCTGCACCGCAAAGCGGATGATGCGGATGGCATCAAAAATACACTGACAATGGTGGAATATGCTGTCAACGACCATCGCACCATATTAGACCATTTAAACAATTTACTGGAAGATGGTTATACGGGGTAATGCGCGGGGTAACGGCAAACAATTAGCGAAATACCTGACGACAAAACAGGACAATGAAGCCATCCGCATACTGGATGTGGACGGACAAGACAATGCCGATGCAAGCGATTTATACCTTGCCTTGCACAGTATGCAGCTTACGAGTGAACTCACTAAAAGCGATAAGGGTTTATACCATGCACAGATAAATCCCGCTACGGATGAATCGGCAGCGATGGATGATGCGGCATGGCTACAGGCTACCGATATACTGGCAAAGCGATTAGGTATGGAAGGACAGCGCAGGGCGATTGTGCTGCATACCAAGAAAGGGCGTACCCATGCGCATGTGGTTTTTGAACGCTACCACCATGAAACGGGTAAAATGGTAAAAGACAGTTTTTCAAGGCTGGCACAGGATAAAGCGAGAAAGGAAATGGAAGCCGTCTTTAAGCATAAAGCCACACCGCACCGTAACAAGCACCGCCCTGAACTCAAAGCCAGCCTGTCGGCTTTGTGGCATAGCACAGGGACGGGGGCACAGTTTTTAGCGGCAGCGAGAAAGAACAATTATATCATAGGCGAGGGTTCGGGCAGGTCGGCTTATATCGTGGTGGATGCCTTTGCAAGGTCGTATGATTTGACGAGGCAACTTAACGGTGTGCGGATAAAAGAGGTGAGGCAACGGCTAAGGGGGCTTGCCATGCCGGGCGAGAAAGAAGCTATCAGCATCGCACGTAAAAAAATGAATGAAACCGACCTGAACAAAGAAGCAAATACCGATAGTGCAAGCACTAATATCACGATGCAATATAAAGAGCGTACAACAAACGCAGCCGACAAGCCGAAAACAGTCAAGCATAGCTATACGATGAATACAAATGAGTTGACGAACAGCCAGCCACACCGCAAGGCACTGCTAAAAGATAACAAGGCTGACATCAACACGCCACCTGCCAAACAGGATAAACCGAATGAAGAAAAAAACACTGACCCACGCAGGGTGGCATTCAGGGAAGAAATGAACAAGATTTTACGCGATAATAAAAGCAAGGATAAAGACAAGGATATAGAACCATCATAAAACCGCATAATAATTATGGCAGAGAAACAATACGCTTATACAAGTTTCGGGGAAATACTGTCCCGCATTCATAACCCGACCATCCTGAAAGAGATGCTAACCCGGGCTAAAGAAATTGAAGCGGAAAAAGATAATTACTGGCAATCCTATTACGTGCAATACGATAATTATAAACTGCATAACCGCAAATTCGGCGGCAACAGCAAGGGTATTACGCCGATGGAGTTTGATAAACAGATGGACAGGCTGCTTTTGCATGAGGGTAATCAGGCTTTGCGTGAGCAGGATGAAATCGAACAACGCAAGGCGGAAGCCAAAAAAGAGAACCCTATCCTGTCATTTAAAGAAGAAATAAAGCAAGCCTTTAGCAATCACTATAATAAAGAGAAAGATAACAAAGAAACCTATGTTAGCGCGGATGATTTTCAGAAGCTGATAGACGAGCTGGCAGCAAGAAAAAATGTACGACAGAATAAATGGGCAACGAAAAATACCGAACAGGATAAAGAAGCGGATAAAGATATTGACCCGCGCCGTCTTGCGTTCCGGCAGCAGCTAAAAGAAGTTTACGAAAAGAATGCGCGGGATAAGGATAAAGAGAAAGGGTTAGATAAGGAATAGTTACAGATTTTTCAATTCTTCGTATGAAATCCATTGCCCGTATATATGCACCTCTCTTTTATAAGGAAGTGTAATTCTGATTTTTACAATATCGAAACCAGCACAATACACTTTTTTAGTCTTTACTTTTTGATGGGCTTTCTTTTTGTCAGCATTCAGATAAAGAAATTCATCAGCCAAGTTTACTGTCCATTTATCTAGCCCTTTAGATAGAGCGTATTCTCTTGAATAATTCCGCATATAAACATTTTAATTGATGAGGCATTGAAACGTTGGTGTAAATCTCGTATATCTACGCAAGTTTGTATTTGTAATAATGTTGTAGTGTCAGCGACATCGTTTTAATTCAGCACAGTTGCGATAGCACCGTTCATCACCATAATATCCATTGAGCAAATCAAACACCCCACTTGTGGAGAGGTGTTTGATTCATAAGCGGAAAGAGAAGTAAGCGATTGCTTACCTCTCTCTGCATTCCTGTTTTGTAGTTTGTTTTATTTGCTAGGAATATTTTATCAAATATGCAGCAAGCATCCCCGCCACAAATAGCATTAGCAATATTTGTATCAACCGTTTCATAAGAGGTCAGGTAAAGATACCTGATTTATCTATGTATGCTGTAGAATAAATGTCTGACGGACTTTCCCCCGTAATTCGTAAGCAAAGGACATTTTCTCTTTGGCCTTTGAGCCAGCAAAGCTATTGCCCATGCGTGATGGCTGGCAAGGTCTGTCGCTGCATCCTTCCTGTCGTCAGGATTGCGCTTGCCTGTCGGTTTGGCAAAAACAATCTCCAGTTTCTGTTTCGGTGGCTGCCGCAAATTTACCTACACGCCCAAGTGGTATTCTTTTTGCCAAAACCTTGCCTGCCATCCCTCATGCGCACAAACGGGGGCTTATCAAAGTCCAAATGAGGCTTTTTGCCGAATTGGGTTTTTCTCAACATTTAAAAGCATCGTTTATGCACACAAGAAAATTATCGCGCCTGATGAAACTGTCCTGGGACATTCAGCGCAGCAAACGCCACAGCAGGTCAAAATCCCTTACCGCCGCATGGGCCATTATTGGCAACGAGGACATCACCGTCTTTTATCTGACGCGACGGCTTAACCATCATAAGCCCGTCAAACAAACCGCCCTGCATCAAATGGGTTTGTTTATGCGGTAAAACAAAAGGCTGCCGATTGGCAGCCTTTATCGTTTGTTGTGCTTGTACCAACCGAATTTACTATTCATTTAATCCAGCTACCTCTATCAGTTTGTCAAACATGCCGTCAGCTTCACGTTGTCCAAGCCCACTTGCAATGACTACATCTTTTGTTCCGTATCTGATGCAAATTTTATAGCCTGCATCCTGTAAGTGCTTACGTATCATATTCCTGCTTTCTGCTCCCAGTTGTTGTAAACCTGTTCCCAAATTCGCTACATTCCCTGCAACTGAAAGCGGATTGACTTGTGTAACATACATAGTCGTAGTTTCGACATAATTGCCTGACGGGTCTTTTACAAAATAGGAAACAATGTCTTTTCTTACATAGGATTTATCTTTTACCACCACATCTGTATCGCTGATTTTAAACTCACCTGTTTTTCTGAATTTGTTGATGATAAAAGTAATACCCAAACCAAGCCCAACCATCAGTATTACCCACAAGATAATTCCTGACACAAATCCCGGTGCGCCGATAGCAAATGCGAGCATAGCGGCAGGAATAGCAGTGTAGAAACATAGTGGCATTGCCAGTTTATAACTGACTGGCGTCTTTTTATAGGTAAACACAGTATAATTTCCATCCAGTTGCGTAGTGTAATTATATATAGCAGTTACTTCTTGCATGGTATTGTTTTTGAATCGTGATTATTTATTGTAATTGTCTATCATGCATTTGACCGTTTCCATGATTTTCTGTACCTGCTTATCCTTGATGCCCTGCAAGTCATGGTCAGCATCATTCAGTTTGAACCTGACAGCAGTAATAGCGGATTGGGATAATTTTTCAAAGACAGGCAAGGGGACTTCCTGATGCACATACCACATCCGTAACGGTACATCCAACACGCGGAATACAATCGGTGCAAGGTCTTTGGGAGCCGTTATCTCTATAATCTCACCGCTTGCCAGCTTGATACTGACCTTATCGCCTTTTTTAAACGGTACATCCGCAAAATCCGTGTTGAACGTAATGCGCAAGCCGATATGGTATTTGCCTTCCGTTTCATAGATAATCAGTTCACGCATGGCAAGCGGTGCGCCGAGTGCCATTTTTGCCATGTTGTAAGTCTGCCCTGTAAATTCATCTTTTTGCGGCTTGACGTATTTACAAGGCTGGGCTGTGGCGCAATATGCCATACAGCCAATAATCAGTGTTAAGAGTGGTTTCATACTATGTTCTTTTTTTGTTACACTTGTTGTTCACTTATGCGTTGCAGCAGTTGATGTACCGTAGCGATATGCCATTTATGGCTATGCTGTCTGTAGGTTGGCACATTCAGTCTGTTTAGCTCACCTGTTATCGCCCTGACAGAATGCAAGCCCCTCTGCTTCAACCTCTCAATCAGGGGTGTCATCTGTACAGCAAACCGCTTCGCGTTCTCATGGTTCAGCTTTGATAATACATCCCTGCCATGCTTGCCCAAGATGACACCCTTTAGCTTTGCAGCTTGCAGGGCGGCAATGGTACGCTGGCTTATCACATCCCGTTCATGCTCTGCAAAGACCGCCATCATCTGGACGACTACTTTATGCGCATTGGGGTTATCCACCGCTTTGAAATCTACTTTTGATTCCATCAGTCTGGTAATAAAAGCCACATTACGCCCGAGCCTGTCTAGTTTGGCAATCAGCAGCAGGGCATGTTGTTTTTTGCAGGTCGCCAATGCATCCTGCAATACAGGGCGGTCGTTCCGTTTGCCTGATTCCACTTCTACGAACTCACCCATCAGCCTGATACCGTTTGCGGCACAAAAAGTATTAACCGCTTGCTCCTGTGCATCCAGCCCTAACCCTGATTTGCCCTGCCTTTCGGTGGATACACGGTAATACGCATAGGCTGTGTTCATGTCTGCTGTCATGTGCGAAACCCTTTGAATGGCAATGGGTTCAGACATGGGCAGTGTTCATGGACAAACGAGGGTTTATCTTTGAACAGCTTTCAGTCTGAAAGGTGAAAGATGGCGTATTGTGAATAGCTGAACCCCTTGATAAACACAAGGTCTTGACGTGGCGGGAATGTGAAAACGGCTTAAAATGAGCGTGTTTTGTTCAACTACAAACCCTCGTTTGTATATGAACAAATTTTTGTTGAATAAAATAAGTACCGTGAAAACACGGTAGTAAATCTGTTGAAAAAACAATCTCAATAGTACGATTAGATTTTTTTCAATTCAGCCATTCTTCGTAGTTTGTATTTATGAAGTTGGTTTGCAAAAAGAGTCAGTAAGACGTGTGTAAACTGTTGTCGAGAGGTTAAAAAAAGAAAAAGCCCCCGTTAAAGTCGAGGGAAACTTAATGTTTTCACAACGGAAAAATCCTTATTGCGATTTGCTTCATAATAAAAGTAGAAAAAGTATTGAACATGGCAAAAAAAGTTTTAGGTCTTGACTTAGGCACTACCTCTATTGGATGGGCATTTGTGCTTGAAGACGAAAGCAACACAGAAAAGTCTGAAATATTGAAATTGGGTGTACGCGTAAATCCATTAACAACGGACGAACAGCTAAACTTCGAGAAAGGTAAACCTGTTAGTATTAATTCAGAGCGCACACTAAAAAGAAGTATGCGCCGCAATTTGCAGCGTTATAAACTAAGGCGAAATAATCTCATCGCAATATTAAAAGAGCATGGTATTATTACTGATACTACTGTACTTGCAGAAAACGATAAACATTCCACTCACAGTACTTATGCCTTGCGTGCCAAAGCAGCTACAGAACAGTTGGGGCTAGAAGAATTTGCACGCGTGCTATTAATGATAAATAAAAAACGAGGTTATAAAAGCAGCCGCAAAGCTAAAAATCAAGATGAAGGTCAATTAATAGACGGTATGGCTATTGCAAAACGCTTATACGAGGAAAACCTGACACCTGGGCAGCTTTGTTATCAGCTATTGAAAGACAGCAAAAGTACTTTGCCCGATTTTTATCGCTCTGATTTACAGACAGAGTTTAATAAGGTGTGGGATTTTCAAAAGCAATATTATCCTGAAATGTTGACAGAAGATTTGTTAAAAGCTATTTCAGGTCAAGGGAAAGAAAATACAAGAAAAAGAATTTTAGCAATAACACAAACCTATACGGCAGAATTAAAAGGTACAAAACTATCCAAACAAGAAAAAAGAATAATACCCTATGAATGGAGAAACAAAGGCATTTCTAAAAAATTGAGTAAAGAGGAAATTGCATATGTTTTAACAGACATTAACAACAATATCAATAACTCAAGCGGATATTTAGGTGCTATCAGCGATAGAAGTAAAGAATTGTACTTTAACAATCTTACTGTCGGCGAATATTTATATAACCTATTAAAAAACAATCCACATGCACGTACCAAAAATCAGGTGTTTTACAGACAGGATTATATGGATGAGTTTGAGAAAATATGGACAGTACAAGCCAAATACTACTCACAATTGACTGACGCATTAAAAGCGGAGATACGCGATGTGATTATATTTTACCAACGCAAGCTAAAATCTCAAAAAGGATTGGTGAGTTTTTGCGAATTTGAAAACAAAATCATTGAAGTAACAGGTGAAGATGGCAAGATAAAAAAGAAAACAATCGGTGCTAAAGTATCACCTAAATCATCCCCCTTGTTTCAGGAATTTAAGATATGGCAGGTATTGGGTAATCTTGAAGCAAAAAACAAAACATCTCGGGAAAAGTTAACTTTTGACCAGTCGGCAAGACAAGCCTTGTTCAATGAGTTGAATGTAAAAGATAAACTTAGTGTCAATCAAGTCTTTAAGCTACTAGGCTACAAAGCCGAAGAATGGGAATTGAACTACAAAGAGTTGGATGGCAACAGAACTAACAAAGTATTGTATGATGCTTATCTGAAAATGATGGCTTCCGAAGACGATGAAGAAAGTGCCATATCTTTTAACAGCACAGACTTAAAAGATAATGTTGCTGCATTTTTTGAAAAAGAAGGCATTGATATATCTATCCTTTCTTTTGATGCAGAATTAGACGGCAAGGATTTTGAAAAGCAAACCTCGTATCAGCTATGGCATTTATTATACTCATATCAGGAAGACAACTCGCCTACCGGCAACGACACCCTTTATAAGTTATTAAATGAAAAATTCGGCTTTAAAAAAGAATATGCATCCATATTGGCCAGTATAACACTACCAGATGATTATGGCAGCCTAAGTGCTAAAGCAATGCGCAAAATCTATTCTTATATTAAAGATAGCACTTTTAGTGTTGCTTGCGAGTTAGCAGGGTATAATCATTCAAAATCTCTTACTAAAGAAGAACAACAGAATAGACCGTTAAATAATAAGCTTGAAATACTACCTAAAAATAGCTTGCGAAACCCGGTTGTAGAGAAAATACTCAACCAGATGGTAAATGTGGTTAATGCAATTATTGCAGAACCATCACTTGGCAAGCCTGATGAAATAAGGATTGAACTTGCAAGAGAATTAAAAAAGAATGCAGATGAACGTGCTCAAATGACAAACAGCATAAATAAAGCAAAGACTGAGCATGATGCCATTCGCATTAAGCTCAATAAAGATTTCAATATAAAAAACCCGTCAAGAAATGATATTATCCGTTATAAACTGTACGAAGAGTTAAAGAATAATGGGTATCATACCTTATATACCAATACCTACATCCCACCAGAGATACTATTTACAAAAGACATAGATATAGACCATATCATACCACAAGCGGTATTATTTGACGATAGCTTTTCTAACAAAACGCTTTGTTTCAGAAACGATAATCTAAAAAAAGCAAACAGAACAGCATACGATTATATAAGTACAGAGTATGGCGAAGAAGCATTAACAGCTTATGAGCAAAGAATAAAGATGATATATGAAGCAAAAGATGGCAGCGGAATCAAGAAAGCTAAATACAATAAATTATTAAAGAAAGGCAGCGAAATAGGTAGTGGATTTATTGAAAGAGATTTGCGTAACACGCAATACATAGCTAAAAAAGCCAAGCAGATACTGGAAGATGTATGCAGAACCGTTGTACCTACAACAGGCAGTATTACAGACAGATTGCGGGAAGATTGGGGGCTTACAAACGTTATGCAGGAATTGAATATTGAAAAATACAGGCGGCTTGGGTTGACTGAAAAAGTAGAGAGGAAAGATGGCAGCTTTAAAGAAAAAATAATTGACTGGACAAAACGTAATGACCACAGACACCATGCTATGGATGCTTTGACAGTTGCATTCACAAAACACAGCCATATTCAATACCTGAATAATTTGCATGCGCGAGGGGATAAAAGCGGCAGTGTATATGGTATAGAACAAAAAGAAACCTATAAAGACAAAGAAGGTAACCGTAAATTCAATCTGCCAATACCATCATTCAGAGAAGAAGCCAAGAAACATTTAGACAGCATATTAATTTCGTATAAAGCGAAAAATAAGGTAGTTACAAAAAACAAAAACAAGACATCCTTAAAAACAGGGACACATATTAAAACTGAACTTACGCCGAGAGGGCAACTGCATAAAGAAACTATCTATGGTAAAATTTACCAATACGCCACAAAAGAAGAAAAAGTAGGTGCCCGTTTTGATGAATCTACCATTTTACAAGTGGCTAACAAAATACACAGAGATGCATTACTAAAAAGATTGGTTGCTAATAGCAATGACCCTAAAAAGGCATTTACAGGTAAAAATAGCCTCAATAAAAATCCGATATATCTGGATGAACACCTAAAAATTAAAATGCCTGAAAAGGTAAAGTTAGTGTGGCAGGAGCCAGATTATACTATCAGAAAAGATATTACTCCTGAAAATTTTAAAGATGCTAAGACAATAGAAAAAGTCATTGATGTTGGTGTAAAGAAAATATTGCTTGAAAGACTGAAAAAATCTAATAGCAACCCCAAGGAAGCCTTTTCAAATCTTGACAAAAATCCCATTTGGCTAAATGAAAGTAAGGGCATTGCGATAAAAAGGGTAACAATAAGCGGCGTAAAAAATGCAGAGCCACTACATGACAAGAAAGACCATTTAGGGGATGTAATCAAAGACGTTGATGGGAATAAGATACCTGTAGATTTTGTAAGTACAGGCAATAATCATCATGTGGCTATATATAGGGACGCGAATGGTGAACTGCAAGAAAAAATCGTGTCATTTTACGAGGCTGTGCATAAGGCAAGTATCAGTATGCCAATTATTGACAAAACCTATAATCAATCTGAAGGCTGGCAGTTCCTCTTTACTATGAAGCAAAATGAATACTTCGTATTTCCTTCACAAGATTTCGACCCATCGGAAGTTGATTTATTAAATCCTGCTAACAATAAGCTAATAAGCCCAAACCTTTTTAGGGTTCAGAAAATTGCTACTAAAAATTATTTTTTCAGGCATCATTTGGAAACTACTGTTGACGAAAAAAAAGAGCTAGCAGGTTTTGTATATAAACCTCAACTCGGTCTGAATGGTATAAAAGGAATAGTAAAAGTACGAGTGAATCATATTGGGCAAATAGTACGTGTAGGTGAATATTAAAATATGCAGATATGATAAAGCGTACATTATATTTCGGCAATCCAGCTTACCTAAAAACATCTAATGAGCAGTTGATAATAGAGATGTCTGATACAGGTGAAACCAAACAAGTACCTATAGAAGACATTGGTGTGCTGATATTAGACCATCAGCAAATAACCATCACTCAGGCATTAATGGCAAAGCTATTAGCCAATAATACAGCACTGATAACCTGCGACAACACACATCATCCTGTCGGGCTTTTTCTGAATCTTGATGGCAATACATTGCAAAGCCAAAAATTTCAGGCACAGGTAGAAGCAAGCGTACCGCTTAAAAAACAACTATGGCAACAAACAGTAATTACTAAAATACAAAATCAAGCTACTGTCTTAGAACTTGAAAAGGTACATAATGGTCTATTATTAACCTTTGCAAAGGATGTAAAAAGCGGAGATAGTGATAATCATGAAGCGAAAGCCGCAGCATACTATTGGAAAAATATATTCCCGGATTTTCTGAATTTTACGAGAGAACGTTTTGGCGCACCACCTAATAATTTGCTGAATTACGGCTATGCTATTTTAAGGGCTGTCGTTGCCAGAAGTTTAGTAGGGTCTGGGTTATTGCCAACACTCGGCATTTTTCACAAGAACCAATATAACGCCTATTGCCTTGCTGATGATGTTATGGAGCCATACAGGCCGTTTGTAGATAGAGTAGTTTGTAATATAGTGCGTATGAATGGTCAATATCTTGAAATGACACCGAACATGAAAAAGGAATTACTTCAAATACCAGCTATGGATGTAAGTATTGACGGACAAAAAAGCCCATTAATGAATGCTGTACAACGCACTACAGCAAGTTTAGCCAAGTGTTTTGAAGGCAAAACAAAGAAAATATTATACCCGAAATTTATTTGATATGGCTATGTATGTATTCACGCATAAACGCATACAGGATAATGTGGGTGCTGGTATTTTTTGACTTGCCAACAGAAACCAAAAAAGACAGGAAGAACTATGCCACGTTCCGTAAGAAAATGCTGGCAGATGGGTTTCAGATGTTTCAATTCAGTATATACCTGCGCCATTGCAGCAGCAAAGAAAATGCTGATGTACATATTAAACGGGTAAAGACTATCCTGCCACCTAAAGGTCATGTTGGTATTATGTTTGTAACGGATAAGCAGTTCGGCATGATGGAAATATTTCAGGGAAGGGATGTAGTAAGTGCGCCTGAAACTAATCAACAATTAGAGCTTTTTTAATAAAATAGGATTGAAAAAATGGGCATTATATCCATTTTTTCAATCCTAAAAATAAGCTCAAAGGCTTAATAGTAGCGGCTTTTCAGGTATTCAGTTGTGTCTGATAGCTAAGCTACTATAATTTGAAAGCAAATCACAACCACCGCTTTGCGGGTAAAACATTCACATTTGTTGTGTCTGATAGCTAAGCTACTATAATTTGAAAGCAAATCACAACAGTAGCACGATTTGCCCCACGCTTGCATGAGGTTGTGTCTGATAGCTAAGCTACTATAATTTGAAAGCAAATCACAACCAAACCTGTACTTTGTTGATACCATAACAAGTTGTGTCTGATAGCTAAGCTACTATAATTTGAAAGCAAATCACAACTACTTCAATAATTGCTACACAAGATGCTTCGTTGTGTCTGATAGCTAAGCTACTATAATTTGAAAGCAAATCACAACTGCTACAGTTAGCATTGCTGATTTTTCAAGTTGTGTCTGATAGCTAAGCTACTATAATTTGAAAGCAAATCACAACATAGATTATTATGGAACTTTTATTTGGGGTGTTGTGTCTGATAGCTAAGCTACTATAATTTGAAAGCAAATCACAACTGTGTTTTCTGTACATCCTTACCCTTCTGCGTTGTGTCTGATAGCTAAGCTACTATAATTTGAAAGCAAATCACAACTATTAGGTACATCATCTGCCAATGTAGAAAGTTGTGTCTGATAGCTAAGCTACTATAATTTGAAAGCAAATCACAACGAAAACCATCTTTCTTAACTGTAGTAGTTAGTTGTGTCTGATAGCTAAGCTACTATAATTTGAAAGCAAATCACAACGGCAGCTTTAAAGCATAATCTTACTTCCTTGTTGTGTCTGATAGCTAAGCTACTATAATTTGAAAGCAAATCACAACCAGTTCCACCTTACATATACATCTAAAACAGTTGTGTCTGATAGCTAAGCTACTATAATTTGAAAGCAAATCACAACGCATAAAACGTCGTAACGATGGTGTGCATGGTTGTGTCTGATAGCTAAGCTACTATAATTTGAAAGCAAATCACAACTATTGTTTTGGATGGTGCCATTTTATAATGTTGTGTCTGATAGCTAAGCTACTATAATTTGAAAGCAAATCACAACCTCAAGTGAAAGCTACACCAAAAAAACGGGGTTGTGTCTGATAGCTAAGCTACTATAATTTGAAAGCAAATCACAACAGGTTAGTAGTGCTTGCACCTGTTGGTGGCGTTGTGTCTGATAGCTAAGCTACTATAATTTGAAAGCAAATCACAACATTGAATGCTTGACAAAGCTACCCAAAGGGTTGTGTCTGATAGCTAAGCTACTATAATTTGAAAGCAAATCACAACAGATACTTGTTCATACGCATTTGCATATTAGTTGTGTCTGATAGCTAAGCTACTATAATTTGAAAGCAAATCACAACATTGCTTCAAATGATATGTTAACATTTTCTGTTGTGTCTGATAGCTAAGCTACTATAATTTGAAAGCAAATCACAACTGGCTAATAAAATGTACCAGTGTATGTTAAGTTGTGTCTGATAGCTAAGCTACTATAATTTGAAAGCAAATCACAACGGTGAAGGCTCACAAGAAATCTTTCCCGCTGTTGTGTCTGATAGCTAAGCTACTATAATTTGAAAGCAAATCACAACCAGCCGCTTTTATTGCGCCTGTTCCGCCTGTTGTGTCTGATAGCTAAGCTACTATAATTTGAAAGCAAATCACAACTACTTAGGCACTACACAGCAACGCGATATTGTTGTGTCTGATAGCTAAGCTACTATAATTTGAAAGCAAATCACAACAGTGCTAATGTTTGCTTTTGCACCAGCGTAAGTTGTGTCTGATAGCTAAGCTACTATAATTTGAAAGCAAATCACAACCAGTAGCTGCTATATGGATCGGCGTAAACGGTTGTGTCTGATAGCTAAGCTACTATAATTTGAAAGCAAATCACAACTGAAATCCGCTCTTCATAGCCTTTTACCTTGTTGTGTCTGATAGCTAAGCTACTATAATTTGAAAGCAAATCACAACTTATAAACTCTTTTTACGTGGTAAACTAAGTTGTGTCTGATAGCTAAGCTACTATAATTTGAAAGCAAATCACAACTGTGCGAACGTTCTGACGCTAACTTTCCAGATAAGTAAGCGTAATGTTGTTCTGAACATATACTTCTTCATATAGCAATGTACTAAAGGTAGAGACATTTGTCCCTACCTTATTAAATATTTAGTATCCATCATGCTTTTTAGCACAACATAATCTGTACTACTATTAGCTCCTAAAGAGTTGCTTTTCTTGTATTTTCAAACTTCCAAGGTCAACTTTTTTGTTTGCAACTTCTTCAATTTACTTGAGAACATAACCATTTAGTGGAATATACCTTGTGCCGGATTTTCTCCATAGGACAACAGTTATGTAGGTATTTTCTGCTTTATACTTATCAGATATATCAAAATCGTGTTCAAACGTTATTTCATTTTTTGTACTTAGTGATGCCTTATTAAAGCTACTTCCAAAAGCACCTTGGGCAGATGCTCTAATTACATGGTTGTGAACCGCAGGATTACTGGCAGATGAAGATTGCGTTGCCCAAATTCCATCTTCAGTAAGGTAGCAAGCAAGATTATAATCACCTTCGGCGTTAATATCGGCGAAGCTGGCACCATATTTTACTTTCCAGCTATTTCCATTTTTCTGGACATGGGCTGAAACAGCAGGCTGTGATTGCATTTTTGTTTCATTTATTAGTTTGTTGGCGCGGTCAATAGATTGCTGTCCTGATATATAAGCCCCACTCAACAGTACAGCATTTGAATCCCCCACCCATAATTGCGGTGTAAAAATATCACCATGCCGATTTGCAGCTATAGCGTTTGATTCGTCCGTAATCATCGGGTCGCCATATTTAATATGCACAGCTAAAGGGGTAACCTCTGGCTGAGATTTTATTATTGAATAATATGTTGGTTTACCCCAACTACCGCAGCCCGGACATCCAGTGCTTGTATAGTCAAAAAAAACAGGCGAGGTCTTTTTTGTATATGTAAGGTCAGGTAATGTATTGTTGTTCCCATTATTACCGCTATTATTGGGTTGAGTAGTAACGGAATTTGATATTTCTTTTTTGCATGATGATGCCAGTAAAAGTATTGAGGCAAGAATAAAAATGTTGTGTTTCATAAATAGTGCAATAATTTAAACATTGGTCGCAGAATTAATAACGACCTTACATAGTACTGTTAAATTTACCGATAAATGACTGTAGCATGACTATCAGTACTCTTATTTTTCATGAATGATATTTTTTTGATTATCACGGTGTATCAATCAATTGCAATAAACCTTGCAGCATAGTTTTAGACTGAGTAGTAAGTTGATAAACATATAATCCTGATATTAGTTGAGCGCGTTTGAAAACATAAGATTTTGTATTAATCCTATGCGTTGCAACGAGATTACCTTTCAGGTTGTAAATATTTAATATATAGGGGTTGGTATCTGCATCGCCGATTAATATGTTGACATCAGTAGCCGCAGGATTAGGAAATAATGCAAATGGGGTATTGCTGCTGATGTGAACAACCTTAATGATATGGCTTAATTGTGACGAGCCGAGACGTAAGCGGTAATATCCCGGTTTGTTGATGACCGGCGCTGTGTCCGTAAAATTATAGCCTACAGGTTCAGAAGTACTTCCGCATATACCTGCGATTTCGCCAAGTTCATGAAAATATACAGAATCAGAAGAGCGAAGAATGGACATACCATTGCATGTATTCCCTTTTGCAATAATCCAAGACAACCTGACTTGTTTCCCATCACTTCCTGCGTTGAAGCTGTTAAGTATTATGTTTTGCGAAAAAGCATAAAAACCGCATATGCAAAGAACAGATGTAATGATGGACTTCATGATAGCATACTAACTATAAAAACAAAGAATTATTGTGGACTAACTACTCATTTCTATCGGGTAATTTTATTGAACGTTATTAAGTTGGCATCTAGGATTTTATCTGCTTCATTTGTCCAAGATAAATGGCCATTCAGTCTGGTATCAAAAGGTTGCGTTTTAATCAGAGAAAGCATCGTGCCAATTTTCAACCAAAGAAAAATATCGCTTATCAGCAGTGCACTTAACCATTAAAGCATTAATAATATTCTGGGTGTTGCTACTGCGTTTCTTGTCAAACCGTCAGGTCTGTTTTTACGCGCCAAAACTGGCGCGGCGAGTGTAAAATCGAATATCCAGTTATCGGCACGATAATAAAATACAAAATTCATATTGATAGTCATGCCCGAACTGCCACTAAGTTTAAGGTTTGTGCCATTTGTAAGGGTTATATTATCTTCGCCTAAATGATAAAGCAGAAGTGTTCCACCATGAATGCCTGTGTGCTTCCAGTCTTTTCGGGCTTCAATGCGCAAGAGTGCATCGCCTTTTCTTCTGAGATTGATTGATGAAAAATATACTGATTCACTACTATCTCTGTTTTGTGTTGTATAATAACCGTTGCGATTATAATGAATAAGCGGTTGTTGCATACCTAATGCGACGGTAAAATGCTTTCCTATATTCGTACTTAGCCCAACAATTAAATCTGTTGTTCCTGTACTGAGTTGATATGCCATAGGTAAGGGTAATCCTCTTAAACTGTCAGAGGCATCTCTCAAACCTATTCTTGTGCCGATTGTGTATCGAAGATTTAATTTCGATTTTGTCTTGTCAAGATTTAGTTCTGAAGTAAATGTAGAGATTACATCACCCAGCCCCCTGTTCGTACCTAAATTTCCAGTAATGATATTATACGGCAGTCTTGCTTCAAAAAAGGAATTTTTTGCTATTACAATCTTGGTTTCAAGCTGTGGGCTTATGACCCATGATAATTTTTCACCACTGGCAACACTTGTAGAAAAACCGACACTATTACGCTGTTTATTCAAAGACAATTTATGCACCCCGGTCTGCATAGCACCAACACTACAAAATCCTGCGTCAGCACAACCTTGTCCCCACAAAATCAACGGCAAATACAGAAGGGAAAATAAAAGAATTAAACGCTGAATCATACTATCAATAATTTTAAAAAAAAGATGCCAGATAAACTGGCACCCGTCTGTAAGAAACCAACCACCTATGACCGCTTATTTTGTAAAAATATAATCATTGGCTGAAACAGCAGCATGACAACCCTTACACATACCGTTCATTAAATTTGCACCGCGCATTACTGTGCCGTTATCAACCATAATTGAACCATCTGATGCCAGAACAAAATATTCCCAGTTATTGCCACTTGCATCGAAATTGTTACCTCGCTTAGCCATAGCTGTAATCATACTACCGCCGCCATTGCCTGACCATGTTGTTAATTTAGATACAATAGTCCCTAATGGGTATTGGCCATTGACTTTATTGACATTGCTTGTCGGGAAGTAAATTTTACGAACAGATGTGGAATCATCACCGCCATGCGCGGTTTTCAACATCGCAGGATCAACACCGTTTTTGGTAGCATGGAGATGCCAGTTTTGAAAAGCTTTGAAAGTATTGTTGTCTGCAACAAATTCAGTTGGAGCAGGCGTAACTGGCGTTTCAGGGTCTTTTTTACAAGCTTGTATAATACTCAATACAAAAGCTGCAATAAATAAAGTCAAAACATACGTTTGTTTTCTCATAAGTAATTAATGTTGGTTAAGAAATAGTGCTCGCATCAACAGCTTAGTCGTAAAACCAACAAAATCCTTACATTTTTGTGAAAAATCAAATTTCTTCGATTTTCCGGATAATTCGAGATTTGAAATCAGCAGGCAGAATTGAAACGGGTTTATTGCCATTTTTTGCCAAAAAAACCTTGAGAATATCATGAAGCCATACGCTCTGTTTTTGATAATGTTCGCAAACAGCACAATTTCTATTATGAAACAGCAATTTTATCCGTTCAGAAATTGATAATCCAAAGTAGATTTTTTTCTCTACCAGTTCTGTTGCCTTGTTACATGAGAGCATCAGCCACGACATGATAAAACGCATAAATTTCAGACTTTAAACCAATTAATTTCAAGGCACTCACGCAATCGTAGCTTAGCACGATGCAGCATTTGCCAGAAATTAGTCGCCGTAATACTTAAATCCTTACATATCTGACTGCTTGAAATGTCAGAATAATATTTAAGTTGAATGGCTGAGTTGAGTTTTTTAGGCAATTTGCCAATGCATGCATTCAGTACATATAAAAATTCTGTATCGTCTAGTAGGTTAACATCAGTGCTAAAATCTTTGGGTATATGTTTGCTATCCCACATGCCGACATTATCAAAGAATGCAAATGTGCTCTCCTGTGTAATTGATATGTGTTCATTCTTATAAAGACTACGGTAGTGGTCAGCTATTTTATGTTTGAGAATACCTATCAGCCAGGTTCGTGGACTGCTGTTCTCCTTATAATTTTCAAATCCTGCATAGGCGGCAAGAAAACTATCTTGTACTAAATCCTTGACTATTTCAATATCATCAATTTTTGAAACTGCAAAATTGTAGAGCGTTTGGGTATGCTCTTCAACCCATGCTTTTATAGTTTCTTTTGCTTCCATATATCTTTAAAGTTATAAAAGTGCTTTCATAAGACAAATAATGTCTAAATAAGGAATTGCTGATATACAGTAGCCGCAGATTATATAAAATACTGAGTTAATAAAGTCAGGTATTAGCCTTATTTGCCAATCACAGCATCTAGTGCATCATCTGCATCTTTGAACACGAAGTTAGCCTGATAGTTGATGGTTGTTGTAATAGATGTGTGCCTGTATAGCTTTTGTAGCATTTGTATGGGTATCTTGTCGCCTGATATATTCCCGAATGTGTGTCGTGCAATGTGCATCGTCAGTGGCTTGGTTATTTTTACTTCTTTTGCCACATCTTCCAATGCTGCGTTTAGTTTCATGATTTCATAAGCAATGCGTTTCTGTATTGTATAGGTATCACTCATGTCCTCTATGATTTCCAAATCAGGGAACACAAGGTTATGAACAGGGGCTTTGCGCTTGTATTGTTTTAGGATGGCAGTTGCTTTATCAGGCACTTTCAAGCTGCCGCCTTTGGCGTTTTTGCCCATCGCATAGAATAGCCTGTTATTCTGAAAGTCTGCCCATGTCAGGCGCAAAACGTCTGATACACGCATCCCTGCAAAGTAAAAGGCGAACAGCCATATATTCCTCGCATGGTGCATATAGCTATCCTCTGGCAGTTGCAATTCTTCCAAAGCCTGTACTTCTTCCGGTGTCAGTCCTATTTTCATAGACTTTGGGGCTTTCAGGGTTATCTTATCCTTACCGAATGGATATTGCCTTACATCTGCCACTTGATTAGCAATAGCAAGGTTATATATAGTCTGAATAACAGTTAGATAATTAACTACAGTTTGTTCTGCCAGCTTTTTTTCACCGCGCAGGTAGGCCCTGTATCGCATCAATAACGAAACCGTAATATCCTGAAAAGCTATATCGCTGTTATCAAGGTAATCTTTAAATGCCTTGATACGGGATTTATCACAGTTCTCACGATTATACTTGCCCTGCTTTTTAAGGCTGTCTAGATAAAGTTGCGCTTGTGCAAAAAATGAGGCTTCTTTTGAGCCTTTAATTTTACGCTTGATGGTTTTAGCGGAAATCGCTGCTTTCTGTGTTTTAAGGTCAAGCAGATTCTCTTCTGCTTCTGCCAGCTTGGTTGTCAGGAAGTGATTCAGCCGTACAGAATTGGGATGTGATTTTTTGACACGGTGGTTCTTTTCATCCCAATAGGATTCATGGATATTATGCCCTAAATAGACATAAGATGATTTGCGGTCTTTAGTGATACGCAGCGCGAGAGGAAATGAGCCATCTTTGTTTTGCTTCTTACGCAGGATTATCTTTACAGATGTTGCCATGTGGTGTGGTTTTTAGTTCCATAAAGGTACAACATAGGTACAACAAAACCTGTTTTTGTTTGAATTATTTTATATTGTAAAAACGAATTATAATAACGCCTGACAGGTATTTCAGTTTAAATCAGACTATATCAAACCAACATTTATTAGTGTTCTTCACCAACAAAATGTTTACTTCCCCACCTGCGCCTTATACACCGCAGGCCTTTCGTGGTTGATGCCGAAGCCGAGTGCTTCGTAAATATAATCTTGCGCTATGGTGCGTATGCTCATTTTGTTGATGTTGTTGTTTTCGGCAGAGGGGTGTACCCTGTTGGATAGGAATACGAATACGATGCCCGTAGCGGGGTCGGCCCATGCACAAGTACCCGTAAAACCCTGATGCCCGAAAGCATAACCTGTACTGCGATTACCTGCCGGGCCTGCATCGTCTTTGTCTTCTTTGGGCTTATCAAAACCCAAACCCTTTCGGCTGATGGCAGAATTATATGCCGTGAATTTTTCCACCGTTTCTTTTTTGAAATAGCGTTGCCCTTTATACGTGCCTTTGTTCAGCAGCATCTGGAATATTGTAGCGACATCGCCTGCCGTAGAGAACACCCCCGCATGACCAGCCACACCGCCCAGCATGGCAGCCCCCTGGTCGTGTACATAACCGCGTAGCTGCTGGCGGCGGAAAATGAGGTCGTTTTCCGTAGGGGCTATATCAGTGTCTTTAAATTTATTTAGCGGATTATAAGTTGTGTGTTTCAGCCCGAGTGGTTTGTAAAACTGTTCGTCCACATATCTGTCTATATGCTGCCCTGTTATCTTTTCAGTAATCGCGGCAAGGAAATAAAAGTCAAGGTCGCTGTACACACATTTACCTTTATTTTCCAACGGGCTGTTGAGTATTCTGTTCCAGATGGTATCTGTATAGTCGCCATTGAGGTATAGGTTTTTAGCAACCGTTATCCATTTGCGGTTATCGGACTTGTTACTATACAATTCAGGTCTAAGATTACCCTTTTCGTCAAGCGTTTCTTTGTAAAAAGGTATCCAGCTTTTCAACCCTGCCTGATGCAGCAGCAGGTCTTTAATCTTCAGTCCTTCCTTGTCAGTTCCTTTCACCCATGGCAGATAGTCGCCAATGGTTTTGTCGAGGTTCAGTTTGCCGCTTTCGTACAGCCGCATTACTGCTAATGTGGTAGCTGCTACTTTTGTAACGGATGCAATATCATAGAGTGTAGTTTCGGTTACAGGTTGTGTTTTGTTATAGTCGTAGTAGCCGAAAGCTTTATCATAAAATACTTTCCCGTCTTTGGCAGCCAGTATGCGGCAGCCGGGAAATGCGCCATCGGCAATACTGCGTTGCAAAAACATATCCAGCTTTTCCAGTGCATTTTCATTTACTACAGCGGCATCTTCTACATAGTCGGTTTTTACCAACTCATCTGTAGTGGCAGGCGTTTTGCTTGCAGCAGCCAATAGCATCGTGCCTTCTGTTTTCATGCCTTCGCAAGGAGATACGGGCAATATACCGCGCGCATCTTCTTTGCGCAGCAATACACGGGCAACTGCTTCCTGCGTCAGGCTATCGTCTTCGTAGGTAACCACTACCGAGCCTGTGTTGCATGTATTTTTTAGTAAGTATGGGTTGCCCATCAAAGCAATTATAATATCGGGGCGGGTTGCTAATTGTTTTATGAGTGATACCTGTTGGTCATCGAGCGAGTAGTAGCCATTGGTAGGATAAAAGCTCATGTTGTGTATTGCAACGATGGTGATGTCGTTGTTAATGGCTGTGTTAGCAAGTATTTTATTGGTAACAGCCGAACTACTGCCTTTGGGCAACCATTGAGTTTTCATATCGGGGATGGCTTGCAGCAATGCGTTAGATAAATAGCTACTGTCTTTTGCATTGATACCAATGTAACCAATACGCTTGCGGGTATTCATCAGGTTGGCTATGATGTTGTTTCTGTCGCGTATCAGCGTAACGGATTTTTTTGTAGTAATCGTTCGCAATGGTATTACTACACTATTTAGTTCTTCTGTCGCGTTGATGCTTTCGATGGGTTTCCAGTTATGTAATCCGGCATCGTATTTGGCAGCCAGTACTCTTTTTACATGTATCTCTATCTCTGGCCATGTTATCTTACCACTGTCAATAGCGGCCATTATTTTTTTCATACCAGATGGTACATCTTGCGAAAACAACAGCATATCGTTTCCTGCAATCAATGCACGTACGTCAATTTCTCCGGGGCTATAGTATTTGGCAATGCCTTTCATATTAAGTGCATCGGTAAATATCAATCCTTTAAAGCCCAGTTTGTTTCTTAATAAATCGGTAATGGTATTTTTAGATAACGTGGTGGGCACCTTTTTTTGTGGCTCAATGGCCGGCACAGACAAGTGTGCAACCATTACGCTGCCTATCCCTTTTCTTATCATCTCCTTGAACGGGTATAACTCCAGCGTATCTAATTGCTGCATACTCTTGTTTATAACCGGCATGTCTTCATGCGAGTCTGCATCGGTATCTCCATGACCGGGAAAGTGCTTGGCGCAAGCCATCACTCCGTTATCCTGCAGCCCGCGCATATAGGCAAGTGCCAGGCGCGTTACCAATAATTTATCCTCGCCAAAAGAGCGTGCATTGATGATGGGATTATTAGGGTTATTATTTACATCTACAACAGGTGCAAAGTCTATGTGTACACCCATGCGTTTACATTGCTTTGCTATGGCTGCGCCCAGCTTGTATGCTATAGCCGTATCGCGGGTAGCACCGATCATCATAGCTCGCGGCAGATTTTTCACACCGGTCAGGCGCATGCCAAGCCCCCATTCTGCATCCATTGCTATTAGCAAGGGCACGTTTGCCATTTGCTGATAAAGGTTGGTGAGAGATGCCTGTGCCTCTGCCGTTCCCTGCATAAATATGACACCACCTATACGGCGTTCTGAAATGAGTTGTTTTATTTTTTCTTCGTTGTAGTCTTTGCCGCCACTATAGGCTGCAACCATAAACAACTGCCCGATGCGTTCCGTATCGCTCAGCCTGTTGTAGATGCTGTCAACCCATTTGTTTTTCAGTTGCAAAGGGTTCGACGACACACCGTTGCCTGTTGTAATACGCCCGCGTTGTGCAGTTGCGACAAGCGAAAAGAATAGTATAAAAAATGAAAGAGATATGAAGAGTTTTTTACCAAACGCCATGAAACAAATATAACCTTATTGTTCGGGATGGCTAAGTCCTAAAAAGCACCCGCCCCCTGGAAAGGGGGCGGCAAACCCATTATGCACTATATCTAACTAAAACTGAGGCCTATTTTGTTTGATAAATAATCAAGTGTTTTTTCTTTTTTGTTCTTACAAATGTCCTCTAACAACAAGACAAAGAAAATGACATTCATTTGAATGAAATATGATTTTCGTCATGTTAGCAACGCCCTGCAATTTCCATACGCTATGCCTTACCTTTGCGGAAACTCATTTACAGGCAGTGCCCGACATCATACAATTATTATCAGACCATATAGCCAACCAGATAGCGGCAGGCGAGGTGATTCAACGTCCGGCATCGGCGGTAAAAGAATTGCTGGAGAATGCTATAGATGCGGGTGCTACAGAGGTGCAACTGGTACTGAAAGATGCGGGCAAAGAACTGGTGCAGGTGATAGACAATGGCAGTGGCATGAGCCCAACCGATGCGCGCATGAGCTTTGAGCGCCATGCGACATCCAAAATCCGCGACATCAACGATTTATTTTCTATACGTACCATGGGCTTCCGTGGCGAGGCACTGGCATCTATAGCCGCCGTAGCACAGGTAGAAATGAAAACCCGTAAACAAGACAGCGAAACGGGTAGCCACTTGGTGATAGAAGCTACCGAAGTAAAAAAGCAGGAGCCATGCGCCGCGCCACAAGGCACCAGCATCATGGTTAAGAACCTGTTTTTCAATGTACCAGCCCGCAGGCATTTTTTAAAAAGTAATACTACCGAGTACAGACATATAGTAGATGAGTTTACCCGTGTGGCACTGGCGCATCCACAAGTAGCATTCAGGCTGTGGCACAATGGTGCGGAGCAATACCATTTAGAAGCGGGCAATCTTAAGACGCGCATCAAAGGCTTGCTGGGCAATGCGTACGAAAAAAACTTAGTGCCTGTTGAAGAAAAAACAGACTTGCTGAATATATCAGGCTTCATAGGCAAGCCGGAGGCGGCTACCCGTACACGCGGTATGCAGTTCTTCTTCATCAACAACCGTTTCATCCGCAGCCCATACTTGCATCATGCACTGGTACAGGCTTACGAGGGCTTGATAGAAAAAGAAGCGTTTCCGTTTTATGTATTGTTTCTGGAGATAGACCCTGCAAGGGTGGATGTGAACGTACACCCTACCAAACAGGAAGTAAAATTTGAAGACGACCGCATCATGTATGCCTATCTGAACGCGGCTGTAAAACACGCGTTGGCAAAATACAATATCGCTCCGTCGTTGGATTTTACTTTGAACCCCGAAATACAGCAACTATCGAGCGTACAACTGCCAGTAACACAAGACAGAAAAGACGAAACGGAGAAAGGCTATTTGTTCAACACGTTTACACAAAAGAATCAGGCGCATCTTGCTGTAAAAAAAGACAGCCTGCGAGAGTGGAAAGAACTATACAAAATAGCTGACGACATAGCCGAGCAGCAAACCACCGCTAATGCTCCTAATATGGTAACTGCCCCATCGCTGCACAAAGAGCCTGAAACGGCCAATGCCAAGAGCATCATATCTATACAAGGTAGTATGCTTGTAACAACTGTCAAGTCGGGGTTGATGCTGATACATATTCGTCGCGCGCAAGAGCGTATATGGTACGAGCGTTTGCTGGCAGAGTGGAATAATGGCAACACACCATCGCAGCAATTATTATTTCCCTTGTCTTACGAAGCACCGCCACAAGATGCGTTATTATTGACAGAAGCATTGGCAGACTTGTCGCGTATTGGTTTTGATATTTCCCCCTTTGGGCAAAATACATTTGTGGTGCAGGGTGTGCCCACAGCACTACCGGCAGGTGAAGAAAAAAATGTACTGGATGAAGTGATAGAACAACTGAAACACGAAGCCACTGACGCGGTTGCCAAACGCTCTGAAATGTTGCTTGCCAATATGGCGCGCCGCTTGTCGCGCAATACGGGGGGCTTGCAGGTGCAGGAAGGACAGCAGGCTTTGATAGACGAACTGTTTGCATGCAGCCAACCGGAGTACGCGCCCGATGGCAAAAAAGTATTTACCCTTGTAAAGAAAGAAGATTTGGAAACCATGCTGGGGTAGTATGACATAAATCATAATAGCCGTAGCGTTTTTTATATATTTTTACGCCTCAATTAATATAGCCGAAACAAGATGTCTGCATTGAAGTTTTATAATCTGGAAGTAGCGGAAGTAAAGCAAGAAACAAGTGATTGCGTATCGGTAGCACTGCATGTGCCTGCCGATTTGAAAGATACATTCAGGTTTGCGGCGGGGCAATACCTTACGTTTCGTACACAGTTGAATGGTGAAGAAATACGTCGTTCTTACTCTATATGTGTTAGCCCGGACGAGGGCGAACTGCGTGTAGCGGTAAAGAAAGTAGACGGGGGTAAATTTTCTACCTATGCCAACGATACATTGCAGCAAAAAGATGTATTGGAAGTAATGCCCCCGATGGGCAAATTCTCGCCACGCGCAACTGACAAAAAAGCGAAAAACTATCTGGCAGTTGTAGCAGGCAGCGGCATCACCCCGGTGATGAGCATAATGAAAACCGTGTTGAAGAATGAGCCTGACAGCACGTTTACACTCATATACGGCAACCGTAGCCGAGGTACCATCATCTTCAGAGAAGAGATAGAGGGGTTGAAGAATATCTATATGCAGCGCTTGCGCGTGTATCATATACTGAGCCGCGAGCAGATGGACGTGCCGTTGTTCAACGGGCGCATCAGTGCTGAAAAATGCGCTGAGTTTTGCGATACACTTATAGACATCAAAGGCATTGACGAGGCGTTTATCTGCGGGCCGGAGGATATGATACTATCCGTTAAACAACGCTTGATAGACTTGGGTGTGCCGTCTGAACAAGTACATATAGAACTCTTTACATCGCCCGACCAACCGAAAGTTACGCACGAAAAATGGGTAAAAGAGCATAGTGCCAATGACGGTAAGATGAGCAAAGTAAGCATCACGCTGGATGGTACTACGTTTGAAATGGACCTGGCATACAATGGCGATAGCATACTGGATGCCGCATTGAAGATGGGTGCCGACCTGCCATTTGCATGTAAGGGTGGTGTATGCTGCACCTGCCGTGCAAAATTAACAGAAGGCTCTGTGGATATGGAAGTCAACTATTCGCTGGAAAAAGACGAGATAGCCAAAGGCTTTGTACTAACCTGCCAATCTCACCCGCGTACCGACAGGGTGGTAATAGATTTTGACGCACGATAAATGTAAGACATAGCCGATAACAAAAATGTCACACGATTGTGTGGCATTTTCGTTTATCAGCAGGTTATAATATACTACCTGCTGGCGTATTTACCATCTATAGATGGTAGGTCAACTGCTGAATTCAGATAGTTAATATTGCGTTCTTTATTTTTCGCAAGCCCGTCATTTTCAGGCGTTGGATTACCATGGTAGGCAGCACTTGTACCGTCAAACTCCTGATTGTAGGCTATGGGGCGGCGTTTACTTATAACTTCTACAACAGGCAAAGGACGTACTTCTACATACTGATCGTACCTGCGCAGGCCGTCAATTGTTTTTGCGTACTCCTTATTTATCTTGCGTATGTACGGTTTGGTGTACACAATGTTTGGTGTGTTGTTGTTGCAAACTCTGTACTTATCATCTACGCGGCATACCTTATAGTTGATATCGTAATCACTTTTCTTAGCCTCATTGTTTTGTGCATCTGCGCTGAAGTGCATCATCCCGATTACTGTCAGCATTAGAATTGATTGTTTCATAAACATGCCAGTTTTTTGAGTGAATAATGATTTCCTATCACAAACATACGATGCGATAAAACCGATGTATCTCAACATACTGTTAAAAGAAATGCAAGGCTATGTTAAATGGCATAATTGTATGTAAGTCAATTAGTTACAAGGTATTTTTCGTTAACATAGCTTTAAGAAAAATGACAGTTCTGTTGTATGCCTATATCAATATTGCAGTAATCAATTTAGCGAACCGTATTTATTAAGTATTTTTGCTTAAAGTAATTTTGATAACATCATGTTGAAGACAGGTAATACTATTGTGAGTATATATACGGAAATGACACCCAATCCCGAAACAATGAAGTTTGTAGCAAACAAACTATTGTACCCGGGCAAGAGCATTGATTTCCCCGAAGAGGCATCGGCAACACCATCGCCATTGGCTAAAGAATTGTTTGCATTCCCGTTCATTCGTAGTGTGTTTATAGCCAGCAATTTTGTAACGCTGACTAAAACGCCCGATACCCTGTGGGAAGATGTAATACCTACTGTGCGCGAGTTTTTGAAGCAATATCTGGAAGAAGGTAAAGCCGTAATAAACGAAGACCTGATAGTAAAGAAAGCGGATAATAATACGGTCAATGCAGATGATAGCGATATTGTAAAGCGCATCAAAGAATTGCTGGAAAACTATGTGAAACCAGCCGTAGAAATGGACGGTGGTGCTATCAGCTACAAAGGGTACGAAGATGGTGTGGTGAAACTGATGATGCAGGGCTCATGCTCGGGCTGTCCGTCATCTATGATAACGCTGAAAGCAGGCATAGAGGGTATGATGAAACGTATGATACCCGAAGTGAAAGAAGTAGTAGCCGAAGCAGAATAATACTGCATTAATTTATAGGCAAAGCCCCCGTATTCGGGGGCTTTGTTATGAGATATACCGCGAATTATCCTATTTTTAAGCCTGTTACAGATTTAGCAATGAGCATTCAGAACAATTACGTGGCCATCATGGCGGGCGGTATCGGCAGCCGTTTCTGGCCCGAGAGCCGTACAAGCTACCCCAAACAATTTATTGATATACTGGGTACAGGCCGTTCGCTGATACAGTGGACGTATCAACGCTTTAAGCATATATGCCCGCAAGAGAATATCTACTTCATTACCAATCAGCAATATATACAAACGCTGAAAGACCAGATACCCGAGGTGCGCGATGAGAACATCATCAGCGAGCCATCGCGCAAAAACACCGCGCCCTGTGCCGCCTACTTTGCACATAAGATGATGGCACTGAACCCAAAAGCGAATATCATCATGTCGCCAGCCGACCACCTGATAATGGACGAACGCGCTTTTGAACGTACTGCGCAAGAGGCTTTGGATTTTGTAGCACACCACGAAGCATTGCTGACGCTGGGCATCAAGCCCACCCGCCCCGATACGGGCTATGGTTATATACAGTATGATGTAGAGGAAGAACTGGATAAAGTGTACCGTGTAAAAACATTCACAGAAAAACCATCGCTGGAGCTGGCAAGGACATTCCTGAAAAGCGGCGACTTTCTCTGGAACTCAGGCATATTTGTTTGGAATGTAAAAACCATCATGGAAGCGTTGGAAAAATACCTGCCAGAAATGCACGATGTTTTCCTGCAGGCAAAAGATGTGTATAACACCCCCAAAGAATTCGACAAAATAAACGGGCTGTATTCTCAATGCACCAATATATCTATTGACTATGGCATTATGGAGAAAGCCAAGAACGTGTATGTAATACCATCTTACTTTGGCTGGTGCGATTTGGGGACATGGGAGAGCGCGTATGAAAATTCAGAAAAAGACTATCTGGGCAATGCCGTATATGGCGACAACGTGATGGTAATAGATGCCAGCGAGTGTATGATAAAAGTGCCTAATGATAAACTATTGGTAGTACAGGGACTTGAGCAATTTATTGTAATTGATACCCCCGATGTATTGCTGATATGCGAGCGCAACCGCGAACAGCAGATAAAAGAGTATGTGGCAGAAGTAAAACGCAACAAAGGGGATAAATACCTGTAATGATGATACTTCCGCAAAAACATTCGGCTACAGGCACTACTATTTTTACCGTAATGAGTGCACTGGCGCAGCAATGCAATGCCATCAATTTATCGCAAGGCTTTCCTGATTTTCCGATTGATGAAAAACTGGGGGCGTTGCTTTTTGAAGCCACCCAACAAGGCTTTAATCAATATGCGCCGATGCCGGGCTTGCCACAACTAAGGCAGGCTATCAGCAATGATTTTGCAAAACGCTACGGGCTATCAATCAATCCCGATACAGAGATAACCATCACACCAGGTGCTACCTATGCAATCTATACGGCTTTTACCGCATTGCTGGAAGCAGGCGATGAAGTGATAGTATTAGAACCTGCCTACGATAGCTACATACCCAATATAGAAACCAACGGCGCAAAAGCCATACCTGTACCACTGCAAGCACCCGACTTCAGCGTAGATTGGGAAAGGGTAAAAAACGCAATCAGCAAAAAGACAAAAGCCATCATCGTTAATACGCCACACAATCCTACGGGTGCTATATGGACGAAAGAAGATTGGGATATATTAGCGGATATAATACGCAATACAAATATCGTTGTACTGTCTGACGAGGTGTATGAGCAATTAGTATTTGATGGTAAACAACACATCAGCGTATTGCAGCATGAAGAATTGCGAAAGCGGAGTTTTGTATTGTACTCTTTCGGTAAAGTGTTTCACAACACAGGTTGGAAGATGGGCTATTGCATTGCCCCGCCCGACTATACTATAGCTTTCAGGCGCATACACCAGTTTTTGTGTTTTGCGGTGAATACGCCCGCACAATACGCATTGGCGCAATACCTGTCGCAACCAGCATTACCAGACGTAAGTGGTATGATGCAACAAAAGCGCGACTATTTTTTGTCGCTATTGAAAGACACACCGTTTACCATACATGAACCTGCTGCTGGTAGTTACTTCCAAACGGTGAGCTATGCTAACATAAGCTCTCAACCGGATATGGAATTTACGCAATGGCTTACCAAAGAGCATGGTGTAGCAACCATACCTATCAGCGCATTTTACAGCAACAAGAAAGATGATAAACTGATACGCTTCTGCTTCGCCAAAAAAGAAAGCACCCTGCAAGATGCGATGGACAGGTTGCGTAAACTATAACATATAGTCGTAGCCCAGCTTGGCTATCAGTGCCAATACTACCAATATAAAAAACAGGCGTATGAACGCGCTGCCTTTCTTTAATGCTATATGCGAGCCTGCATAGCTGCCCAACATATTGGCTGCACCTACAGGCAGTGCTATAGACCAGATAATATTTCCTTTAAACAGAAAGAATAATAAAGCAGCAATATTGGTAACTACGTTGATGATTTTTGCATTGGCAGACGCATGCAGGAAATTGTAACCAAACAATACTACGAAGGAAAATATCAAAAAGCTGCCAGTGCCCGGACCTATGAACCCGTCGTAAAAACCAATGATACCACCTGTACAGATGGCGTATGTCAGGTAACGATTTCTGGTCAGTGATTTGTTAACCTGATGCAAACCCAATTCTTTTTTCAAGACAGTATACAGCAGCACCAATATCAATATGCAAATGATAAACGGCATAAACTGCTCTTTGTGAATGAATGATACCAATAGCGCACCTGAAAACGAACCTATGAAGGCCGCGATGATAGCGGGTGTGAGGTGACTCCAATCAATGTCAACCCTTTTGATGTAGCGATAAGCAGATACCGATGTGCCGAAAAAAGAAGCTGTTTTGTTAGTGGCTAAAGTTTGCACAAGGCTCAGGTGTGGTTGCAGTATGAAGAGCGCTGGTAGTTGTATCAGCCCGCCACCCCCTACCATAGCATCTATAAAGCCTGCCAGAAAAGCGAAACAGCATAATGTAATGAGTGTAAGCATTGCCACAAAATAATAAAACACCCCGATTGTATTAATCGGGCTGAAACAAAATATCTATGGATGTTACTAGTACGCTATTACTTGCTCTTCAATATTTTCCGGCAGTTGGCGGAATTCGTATTGCTGATTGCGTAGCTGTGCTGGGAAGCCTGCTTCGTTGATGGCTTGCTGTATGCCTTTGTAGGTGAAGCGGTGTGGCGCACCTGCTGCACTTACTACATTCTCCTCAATCATAATAGAGCCGAAGTCGTTGGCACCAGCGTGCAGGCACATCTGTGCTACCTGTTTACCAACTGTGAGCCATGAGGCCTGTATGTTTTTCACATTCGGTAGCATGATGCGGCTCATAGCTATCATACGGATGTACTCTTCGGCAGTAGTATGGTTTTTTGTACCGCGTATCCTGTTCAGCAATGTGTCCACATCCTGAAACGTCCATGGGATGAATGCGATAAAACCTTTTGCATCTTCCGGTTTCTTTGCCTGTACTTCACGCAGTTTCGCAAGGTGTTCAAAACGCTCGTAGATGGTTTCTACGTGTCCGAACATCATGGTAGCACTGGTTGTTAACCCAACCTTATGTGCTTCGTGCATGATGTCGAGCCACTCTTGCGCACCACATTTACCTTTTGATATGAGACGGCGAACACGGTCGTTCAGTATCTCTGCACCCGGGCCGGGCATACTATCCATACCTGCTGCTTTCAGTGCCAGCAAAGCATCCCGATGAGAAACGCCCGATACCTTACAGATATGCGCAACCTCTGGTGGACCAAGGGCGTGCAACTTCAGGTTGGGGTACATATCTTTCAACTGACGGAAGAGTGTGGTGTAATAATCCAATCCCAAATCGGGGTGGTGACCACCTTGCAGCAGCAGTTGTTCACCGCCATAGCGGAACGTTTCTTCAATCTTTTGCTTATAGGTTTCTATATCGGTAATGTATGCTTCTTCATGCCCCGGTATGCGGTAGAAGTTGCAGAATTTGCAGTTGGCAATACACACGTTAGTGGTGTTCATATTGCGGTCTATGATCCACGTAACCTTGCCATGCGGTACCTGTATCTTGCGCAGCTCGTTGGCAACAAACATCAAATCTGCCAATGGGGCATTTTCAAACAGGAACACACCCTCTTCGGCACTCAAAAAATCAAAACGCAGGGCACGCTCGTATAACGCTGATAATTGCATGAAAACCTTTAATAGTAACAACAAAATTAAGGTAAAAAGGGTTGCCTCTTATACAGATTATCAATAGTGTTATATACATACCTCTTAATAATATATCATATCGGCATGATGAATTTTTTGTTATTTTGTAGTGATGGTTACAAAAGTCCTCACACTGTTTGGAGAAGAACTGGTAACAGAGCCTGTAAAGCCTGTGCGCAAGCGTGTGGCTAAGAAAGCAGTGGAGCAGGAAGCAGATACATTGCCTGAAGAAGAGGCTGCACCCAAACCATCGAAAGCTAAAAAAGCAAAGCCCGCCAAAGAAGGCACTCATCAGTCTGACGCGTTAAGTACTTGGGAAGGAGATAAACAATATTATACCATTGGCGAGGTAGCCACCATTTTCAAAGTCAATACGTCCAATATCCGATTCTGGACAAAAGAGTTTGATATGAAAGTGCGTACCACCCGCAAAGGCGACAGGCTCTATACACCCGAACAAGTGCGCGAAATCAATACCATTTACCACCTTGTAAAGGAGCGTGGTTTTACCATCAGTGGCGCAAAAGCCAAGCTGAAAGAAAACCGCAAAATATCTGTACAGCAGGTGGACCTGAAAAAATCTTTACAGGTATTGCGGAGCAAATTATTACAGATAAGAAAACAGCTTACATGAGGATTTTACTGACAGCAGTATTGCTGATGACGGGTATGATGACATTTGCACAATCAGATTATTACACTTCGGTTGACTCTCAAAACGGGTCGGTAGTATTTAAAGGACAAATCCTGTTTAACGACCTGCAAAAAGAACCCAGCTTCAAATGGCTGGAAAGTGGTATTAATGCCTACAAACCCGATATGGCAGACATGGCTTTTTTGCAACAACACCTTGCTAATTACAGCATAGTAACAGTTATGGGTACTTGGTGCGAAGACTCTCAAATACTGGTGCCTAAACTGCTGAAAGTAATCGGTATGGTCAACTACCCGATGCCCATGTACACGATGTACGGCGTAGATAGAAATAAGCAAACCAAGCACGGCGAAAGTAAGTTTTACAACATCACCCGTGTGCCTGCATTTATATTGGTGAAAGACAATGAAGAAGTTGGCAGAATAACAGAGTCTGTCAGCAAAAGTATAGAGGCCGATTTGCGGGCTATTATTGAAAAAGACATAGCGAAAAAATAGCTGTTTCAGCCTTTCGGGGCTAATAAGTACATTTGCTGCCACAATACGGCACAATGGAACTTCCTGAACATATTTCGATTGATTTTCTGAGCAAATGGAATGCAGCTTCATTTGCATTACCGACAGATGCTTTTACACGCATCGCTACTAACCGCCAATACCTCGACGACATACTGCAAAAAGGCAACACTTATTATGGTATCAATACCGGTTTTGGCTCGCTTTGCAATGTGCGCATAGCAGATGACGAATTATCGCAGCTACAGGAAAACTTAGTTTGCTCTCATGCCTGCGGTATGGGTGACGAAGTGCCCGAAGATATTGTGCGCTGGATGCTATTGCTGAAAGCGCATGGCTTAGGGCGTGGCTATAGTGGTGTGCGCAAAGAGATAGTGCAGCGACTGATAGATTTCTACAACTTGGGCATTACGCCTGTGGTATATGAGTTAGGTTCACTTGGTGCATCGGGCGACTTGGCTCCGTTAGCACATCTGAGTCTGCCGATATTCGGCAAAGGTAAAGTGCGTTATAAAGGTGTGGTAAGAGATGCAGGCGAAGTATTGCAGGAAACAGGCTTGCAGCCAATACCATTGGCTGCCAAAGAAGGATTGGCTTTGCTAAACGGTACGCAGTTTATGAGTGCTCATGCTGTTTGGTGTTTGATAAAATCTAAACAACTGTCTGCATGGGCAGATGTTATCGGGGCTCTGTCGGCTGATGCATTTATGGCTAAAGACGAACCCTTTCAGCACCCTATACACCGTGTACGCCCGCACAAAGGGCAGATAACTACAGCGCAACGCATACTGGCATTGCTGCAAGGCAGTGCAATACAGGCTATGCCTAAAGTGCAGGTGCAAGACCCGTATTCTTTTCGTTGTATGCCGCAAGTACATGGTGCCAGCAAGGATGTAATAGATATGGTTGGCGGCATTGTAGAAACGGAAATCAATTCGGTAACAGACAACCCCATTGTGTTTCATGATGAAGATGCCATTATGAGTGGTGGTAATTTTCACGGGCAGCCTTTGGCATTGAATCTCGATTTTCTGGCAATAGCCATAGCAGAATTGGCGAGTATTTCTGAACGAAGAACGTATTTATTAATCAGCGGCCAGCGCGATTTGCCGCCATTCCTTGCACCGGACGCTGGTGTGAATAGTGGCTTTATGATAGCACAATATACAGCCGCCGCCATTGTTAGCCAAAGCAAGCAATTATGTACACCAGCATCTGTTGATAGCATTGTCAGCAGCAACGGGCAGGAAGACCATGTAAGCATGGGTGCAAATGCTGCTACCAAACTACGCCGTGTGGTGATGAATGTGCAGCGTGTGTTGGCAATAGAGCTACTGACAGCAGCACAAGCCATAGACCTGCGAAGACCAGCTACTACCTCGCCCGCGTTGGAAAAACTGTATGCTGCTTTTCGTAAAGAAATATCGTTTATGCCGACAGACAGGTTGCTGCATGACGACCTGATAAAAGCGGAACAATTTCTGAACAGAGGTAGCGAAGATGTACTCGCTTAAATAAGTTTGTAGTTTTTATAACTCATGCTGATGCCCAACACATCTTCGGCAAACTGTTTGAATTTTGTTTTCAGGCTTCGTTTGTTGTATGATATATCATAATCAAATTGCCAGTTGATGCGGTTGATGCGTGCCTGCATAACGGCGGGATGTGTGCCTGTAAACTTTGCTAACTCGTCAATATCACCTACGTAATCAAAAGCATCTGCTTTTATGATATTGCTTTCCAGCCAAGCATCATCGTGCCACATTTTATGAAAATTCTCCTGCTTGCGTTGCATAGCGCGCGGGTCTTTCACCCAACCATAGTGATACACGTAGGCATCCAATAATTTTACTTGCAGCTTTTCATCATCGCCCTTACGGAAGCCCTGCGCGTCTTTATAAGAATAAATGCTTTTGTCGTTTCGGATGATGCGTATTTCGTGCGGATACCAGCGGGTAGAGCTGCCTACATAATCGTATGAACCATAGAAGTGCATATATTTAAACAACAGGCCATCCACCCGTTTATCGGTAAGGTGTTGTTGCATACCACTACGAATGGCAGCGTGGTATTGCTCATGTATCACTTCATCGCCCTGTATATAAAAACACCAGTCAGTATCATCGCCTATAGCTTTGAAAACTTTATTGGTTTCATCGCTCAATACAAGTCCGCCTGTGCGCAAACTATCATCCCAAACAGTGTGTATGATTTTTATTTTGGGGCTGTTGATGCTTTCTATCAATGCAATGGTATCATCTTCCGATTGCCCGATGCCGATAACAAATTTATCGCACAGAGGTAGTATAGATTGTATCGCTTCCACGATGGGGTAATCGTATTTTACGGCGTTGCGGATGATGCTGAAACCTGTTACTTTCATGAAACCTGTTATCTGCCGCTAAGTTAATCCGTATTATTCACTTAGCATTTGTTTGATGTGGTTAGCATCTGTTTGATTTTGTTGTGAGTAAACGGATTGCAACAAATCTGTTTTTTCCCTTTGTGTGAGGTGGAAATTAAGTGCGGCTGTTTTACCCTCATGTTCAGGTATGTATTCCATCGTTACTATTTGCAGCTTGCCGTCAAACAGGCTACGGGCATAGTCTTTCAGGTAGGTATGCCCGTAAGACTGGAAGCTCTCCCATTTGTTCTGTATCACAAATAATGGGCTGGATACCATACTGCCCAGCGAATTGATATGCGATTGCGGAAACAATTCATTTTCGCGCGTATCGCGTATTTGCAGCAGTATCACTTTTTTATTGTTCGCTTTTATCCAGCTGCTCATGCTATACAAGTACCGCACTGCCACTTCGATGCCGAAGTTGTCGCGTAGCCCTGCATCCATTACATTCATTTCGGGTGCAGACGGCAGCCTCACTACGGGTAGTATATACGGGAATGTCGCATTCATCCGAAGGGCGGATGTGATGCGCATATTCTGTGCGTCTTGTTTTGCAAAAAACCTACCGAAGTCTATGGCATCTACCAGCGCGTTTTTATTGTTGCTGTCGTAGGCAGGTTTGCAAAGGTAGCCAACGGGCGATGCCGCCATCATCAGGCGTTTGCCATCATTTATGATTGTGCCGTTGACAATGAGGGCAGGCATTTCGCAGTTTTGTTCTTTGGCAGTATAGTCGCCCAGTTTCTTATCAAGCAAGCCCTCTGTATTGCGTATCAGTTCCTGCTCCATAGCATAGCCACGGTCTTTTTTATAAGAATAGCCAGCTACAGCTATTTTATTAAACGGCGATGCGAGGTCAACACTCGCCAGCGAAAAAATAATGGCATTCAGCAGGTCTTTACCAATATTATCCTGATACTGTTGCTGATAAGGTGATGATTGATTGGTTTGTTTGTATTTGTATTGCACATCGCGCCAGTAAGTAGCACCTATCATACCGCCCGATGCACCTGTTATCATTACGGTGTTGTTATACAGCCTGCCATTGCTCATGCTATCCAAGTATTGCAGGTTGCGAAACGTCCAGTATGCTGCTCTGTTACCACCACCACTTACAGATATTATTATCAATGGCGCGTTGGTATCACCTGCCGCTATGCGTTTGCTCTGCCATAATGATAAACGGTTTTCTTCCTGTTGCCTGTCTTGTTGGCACAGGCTATCGTTGAAGAGTATGTTGAGGTTGCGGGTATCATACACTGGTTTTTCAGCGGCGGGTGTTTTGTAATTGAGTCCGTAAGCAATGCTACGCACATCAAACACATCATTCTTTACCAAAGCAGAAAGGATGGCGACGATAAAAATCCAACCCAGTACTTCCCAACTACGCAGAAAATATTTCATTGCGCCTACTATGCCCAGCACTACTGAAAACAGGATGAGGAAACCCGCACCTGCCGGCAAGCGTAGTATGGGCTTATCAACAAAAAAGCCCGATGCCCACAGCACCATCAAAGCAAATATACTGGCAGTGATGGCATTGCGGTGATGCTTGCGTAGCACGGTTTGCAAAAGGCGGGGCGAGAAAGTTTCCAGTTCATCACAACGTTTTAATTTGAGCCTGCCGGATAGAAATGTTTTTGTATTCACCACGTCTATCTCATAGTCCAGCGCATCGTAGGGTATAAAGTTTTTAACGCGCGATGGATTGGCAATGCGTGACAAAACCACTTTCAGCAAATCCCTGTCAACCCGAAAAAAGTAGGCAAATGATACAATAATAATGAGCGCGAAGCCCATATAGAAACCCAACTGAAAAAGGAATGCCCTTGACGCGCCCGCGTGTTCATCGCGCAACTGATAGTGGGTAACTACGAATGAGTAGAACACAAGAAATGCCAGCGGCAATAAGGAATTGTTGATGCAGTATTTGATAAACGCATGGCGCACAGCACCCAAAAAAGGCAGGCGCGCGCTGTGGATGATGAACGTAGTAACATGCCATGACATGACGAACACCGCCATTGCTCCACCCAAAATGAACATGCTGAAGAAGCTGATTTTGCCCTGATATTCTGGTGCTAGAAATAAAGACTTGGCACCAAACACAGCAGCAAAATGCCCGGTAACTGTTGTAATAATTATCACCCAAAACAAGAGCAATAATTGATACTTACGAAAATGAAGTATCAGTAATTGTACAGGTAGAAACTGAAATATGCTTTTCAATACACTGTTCATGCCGTGGTTGTAATCCACTATTAAGTTACAACTAAGTTTCGGCGTTTTTGTAAGCGGGGTGTATTATTTACATTAATTCGTTGTACGGCGTAGCGCATATTGGCATACCACCAATGCCATGAGTAAGAACATGGCAAAAAGCTGGTGCAATTCTGCCAATACCTCAAACGTACCGAATTTGCCCGGCACTATTTTCGGTGCGCTGATAACCGTAATTATACCCAGCACTACCTGTACGAATACAAGTATAAAAGGCCACCACCGTGCAGATGCTATCAGGCTGCCTTTTTGCTGTTTTGAAAACTTGGTAACGCTACCAAACCAGAACATGATGAGCGCAAACAACAGGTATGCCAGCTGCCTGTGCATAAAGTGTACATTGATGGGGTGGTTGATGATGCTGTATACTTGCAGGCTGTCTGGTATATACATACCGTTGATGTCGGGCCATGTGGGTGCCGCCATGGCTGCTTTTAGCCCCGCCATGAAAGCCCCATATACTAATTGTATGCACAGTACGATGATGGTAATAGTAGTAAAACGGCTTAGTTTTTTATTGGCAGTCAGTTTGTAGTCAGGTACTAATAGTTTTAGTGCGAACCAAAGCGTGTAGCAAAGCAACAAGAGTGCTGCCATAAAATGCAGCGCTAGTTTGATGTGGTTTACATACAGGTCGGTATCGTTGATGCCACTGGCAACCATTATCCACCCTATCAGCCCCTGTGCACCACCGAGTATAAAAAGGATAATGAAAGGGATAATCATTTCCTTATCGAAATACCTGCGCACTAAGAAGTAGATAAAGCCAATGGCAAACACTACCCCCAGCAACCTTGCCCACAAGCGGTGAAACCACTCCCAAAAGAAAATGAATTTGAAGTCGTCTATCGTAAAGTGGTTGTTGAGGTATTTGTATTGTGCTATCTGCTGGTATTTTTCAAAAGCTGCCTGCCATGCAGCATCAGCCATTGGGGGCATTGCACCCATGATGGGTTTCCATTCCGTAATAGATAAGCCCGAACCTGTGAGGCGGGTAACACCCCCCAGCAATACCTGTATCACAATCATGATAACGCCTGCCAACAACCAATATGCTACTGCCTTTCTTTTTCTTGCTTCCTTCACAGATTATGTCTTTTTTTTCGTGGTGCAAATCTAAACCACATACCCTTGCCGATGTAATCAATTCTTTCATTTATCAGGTTGTTTTTGCTTATATAGCTGCTATTGAGATTAAAAAACGATTAAAATTTATTTTTCCCGTTTCTGTAAATTATCAAACAAACGTATGTGTAGATTTACTATTCAATAGATAAGTATTGTATTTCAGAGTGTGCTAATAATCAGAATATTTTACATTGTCATTTTAATTAATTTTTAATCTCGTTTAAAATTAACGTACCATAAGGGATAAATCGGTTAGTTTTAACTGTGTAAGTGATGATTAGAAAAGGCTTATATAAGCCATATTTTACAAATATTAATTTTCACCATTATAAAACAGTCTTATTATGAGGAAAGCAGACGTGGTTACCAATATTGCCGAAAAAACAGGAATACCTAAAGTTGACATCCTTGTGGCATTGGAAGCCTTTTTTAAAGAAGTAAAAGAATCGTTGGTAGAGGGTGAGCCTGTATATGTGCGCGGATTTGGCAGTTTTATATTGAAGAAGCGTGCTGCCAAAATAGGTCGCAACATTAAGAAAAACATCGCGGTAGAGATACCTGAACACTTCATTCCTGCCTTCAAGCCTGCTAAAGAGTTTATGCATGCGGTAAAAGATTCAAAGTACGATTTGAAAGAACACAAGGGCGATTTTGAAGATCAGGATGAATAACGAAAGGGCATAGGCATATTTAGCCTACCTTTGCGCAGAATTTACAGTTTTGCGACCAATACATTATATATCAATAGCGGCGGCGGCAGGGCTCATAGCCATATTATACTTTGGTGCAAACACCACGCCGCCATCTAAAAAGAAAGAAGCAGGTGCTGCGGCAGGGATGCAAGGTGGTATGAATGTCCCCCACGCTCCTGTAGAGGCAGCCTCTTTCGATTCGATTGAGAATGCAGCCAGAAAAACACTGCCAGAACATGCTATGCAAGAGCTGGCGGTTGTAGAAAAAGAACTGGCTGGCATTGCTGATTCTGCTAAAAAAGCCCCTGTTTACTGGAAACTGGGCAAAGTGTGGCAGGAACATAAGCAGTTCCCAATAGCTGCTTATTATTACGGATTATCGGCTAAGTTGGAGAATTCGGAAAAAAACCTCAACTTTGCAGGCCAATTATTTTTGGACCTCATGCAACGGAGTGGTTCGCCAGCCGTTACCATGTGGGAAGCACAACAATCGATAGTGCTTTTTCAACGCTCGATGGAGTTGAACCCCAAAAATGATACGGTGAAAATGGCCTTAGCGGCTGCTTATATTGAGGGGGTTGGTGAAACGATGCAGGGGGTACAATTACTGTTAGGCATTACCCGCGAAAAACCTGATAATATTCCTGCCAACCTGATGTTGGGTAGGCTGGCAATACAGTCGGGACAGTATGACAAAGCGTTGGGGCGGTTTGAAACAGTCTTGAAACAAGAGCCGAAGAATACGGAAGCAATGTATTTTCTGGCAGAAACGTACAAGGGCAAGGGAGATAAAAAGAAAGCTATCGAGTTGTTTGAAAAGTGTAAGGAGATAGTGAACAACCCCGAGTTTGATAAAGAGATTGACAATTATATAAATTCATTTAAGTAACTATAAAATTATTCGTGTTATGCCTTGTGGTAAGAAAAGAAAAAGACATAAAATTGCTACTCACAAACGTAAAAAGCGTTTGAGAAAAAACCGCCATAAGAAGAAATAAGGTAAAGCCGGGCGCGCTCCTGCTTCCCTTTTCCTAATACAATCTGTAGTAATACTGTATTCCTACATCTGTTACTGTGCTTCTGATATATTAGCTGCACTGTTACAGATGTAGGGTTTTGTTATTACATTTTGTCTTTTCAAAATATTCTTCAGGAATCACGCACCGGCCAAGTGTAATTGGAAAATCACGGTGAATGAACAAAGAACTCATTATTAATGCTTCGGGCGAAGGTGTGGAAATAGCCTTGCTGGAAGATAAGAAACTGGTTGAACTGCATTATCAGGTTGGCCAGGATAACTTTGCTGTTGGCGATTTATACCTCGGCAAGGTAAAAAAACTAATGCCGGGGCTCAACGCGGCATTTGTGGATGTAGGCTACGAGAAAGATGCTTTTCTGCACTATACAGACCTCAGCCCTTACTTTCGCTCGCTGGTAAAGTTTACCAAAGAGTCTATAGAAGGCAATACAAGCTGGGGCGAAGATTTCGGTAAGTTCAAAAACGAAGCTGAAATTGTAAAAACGGGTAAGATAACCGAAGTTGCCAACCCCAAACCAGAGGTACTGGTACAAATATTGAAAGAACCCATCTCTGCCAAAGGCCCACGCCTTAGTTGCGAAGTATCGTTGCCCGGCCGCTTTGTGGTAATGACACCTTTTAACGATGTTGTTGCCATATCGCGCAAAATACACTCTGCCGAAGAGCGCAAACGCCTGCAAAAGATTGTAGAGTCTATCAAGCCCAAAAACTTTGGTGTAATAGTACGCACTGCTGCCGAAGGTAAAAATACTGCTGAGCTACATGCTGACCTGCTCGCATTGGAAGAGATGTGGAAAAACATGCAACGCAGCCTGAAAGGCGCGAAAGCACCACAAATCATCATGAGCGAGCAGGACAAAACAACGTCTATACTCCGCGATTTGCTAAGCGACAGCTTTCAGAAAATAGTGGTGAATGATAAGAAACTGCATAGCGAAACCAAAGAATACATAGCACGCATAGCCCCTGAAAAAGAAGAAATAGTTACCTACCACAATGCAGGCATCAGCGTATTCGATCAATATGGTATTACCAAGCAGGTAAAAGCATCTTTCGGTAAAACAGTCAATCTATCGAGCGGGGCATACCTGATAATAGAACATACGGAAGCACTGCATGTAATAGATGTAAACAGTGGTACACGCAGCAATGATTCGGGACAGGAACAGAATGCATTGGCTACCAACCTGGAAGCTGCAGAAGAGATAGCCCGCCAGATGCGCTTGCGCGATTTGGGTGGCATCATCATCATAGACTTCATAGACATGAAGTTGCCCGACAATAAAAAGCAACTGTTAGAAGCCGTAGAGAAATTTATGGCTCATGACAGGGCAAGACATACCATACTGCCAATATCCAAATTCGGGCTGATGCAGATAACACGCCAGCGTTTGCGTCCCGAACTGAATATATCTACCACCGAACTATGCCCATCGTGCAAGGGTACGGGTAAAATAGGCCCATCTATATTAGTAGCCGATGAGATAGAAAAAGATGTACGTTATCTGGTTGACCAGGGGCATCGCGATTTGTCGCTGCATGTACACCCTATATTGGCAGCCTATCTTACCAAAGGTAGCTTCTTCAAAAAATCCATCCTCAAAAAATGGATAGCACAATATAAAACCAAGCTACAGTTGGTAGAAGACAACAATGCGGGCATAACCCAATACCAGTTTTTCGATAACAAGACAGACGATTTAATAAAATTATAAAAAGCAAAAAGCGAGGTATATACCTCGCTTTTTTTAGGATAAATCCACCCTCTGAAACTATTCATCCAAGAGGACTTATCCGCATGTTGCTTTTGTCTGCAATCAGGGGTGTATTAATTGATGTTGATATTTTTAACGATGGCTTGTTCTTTAATGAACACATACTTCTTACCGCCTATAGTGTTTATCAAATATTTAAACGGACAAACTTCTATCAGGGCTGTATTGTCTGATACAGTAGGCAAGCTCGATAAATCGGACGCACTGATAGTGATGCTGCCAGCAGTTGCAGAGTAGCCTTTTGTGAAAGAAGCACTGCCTGCCGCTACTACCACATATACAGAGTCTGCACCACTAACGGTAGATGAATTGAGCGTAAGCGTAACACCGCTTGATTTGGTAACACTTGTAGGCAATGTGCCTGAGTAGTTGGGGAAAGTGCCAGTATGCTCGTAGGTGAAAGCAGCTACACTACCTGCACCACCCACGCTCCAGCTCGATTTGGAGCTTGAACCGCTACCAAAGTTGAGGCTCGATGGTGTCATGCCAGTAGTAGCCAGTTTGGTGTAAGAGTTATTTGTTTGTTTTTCGAGTGCTATGGTATTTACACTTACAGTGCCGGCATCTGCCATAGTAGTGCCGCCCGGCGAAATATAAAATACAGCTGTGCCTATTTCAGATACTAATGATACAGGAATGGGAGAACCTGCAGGTTGTGTTGAGTAATCCATCTTGATGCTGATAAGCGCACCGCTGATGTCGTTACCCGATGGTACTGGTGTGGGTGGTGTAGGTCCTGTTGGTGTGGGCGTTGGGGTAGGCGTGGGTGTTGGGGTAGTAGTAGTCGTTTTTTTATCGCAAGAGCTTGCGAACATAATCATTGCAGATGCTGCAAATAAAAATAGCTTTTTCATATAAAGGAGATTTGTGTTAACAATAGATTTATCCATTGCAACAAAAGTAGAGCCGCCAATGCGGCGGCTCAATACAATTATGAAGGTATTTTTATCTAAGTACCAGCACGGATGCGCTATATCAGGTTACGCTCTATTGCGTATCTGATGAGCCCTACAACGCCTTTATTATTGGTTTTGCGGAGCATGTTTTTACGGTGTGTTTCCACCGTACGCTCGCTGATGAATAGTGTATCTGCTATTTGCGCGTTGCTGTATTCCTGTGCTATCAGTTTCAGTATTTCCAGTTCGCGCTCGGTTAGTTTCGTTTCTTCGGGTTCGTTCAGCCTTTTTTGTTGCTGCACCACCATCGTTGTAATTTTCTCTGATACTTCTGATGAGAAATACATTTTACCCAACGCTACCTGACGTATAGCATCTACCAACTCTTTATCATTTACATTTTTCAGCAAATAACCATTTACGCCCGCCTCTATCATATCCATGATATGCCCAGCATCGTCGTGCATAGAAAGGGTAATGACAAATATATCGGGGTAGAACTCCTTGATTTTTCTGGTAAGCACATCACCTGCCATGCCCGGCATATTGATGTCAACTAATGCTACATGCGGTTTGGTGTTTTTGATGTCATCGAAAAGTGCCGTACCGTTATCGTACATACCGACTACTTCAATATCTGCATGTTTTTGCAACATGGCACTTAAACCATCCAGCAATATGTGATGGTCATCTGCAATTACTATCCTTGTTTTGCTCATACCTGTTCAGGTATCGGGGGTGTAAAAATCAAGGGGTTAGCCTTTGTTATCCTTAGCAAGATACAGAAACAAGTTTGCAGTTTAAAGCAGCTTTATTAGTTTACTATTTTTTGGCTGTTGAGGATACCTTCCAAGAACCACAATACATCGCTCATGTTCTTAACCTTGTCCACCAGTAGCATAAAATTTTTGCCTACTTGCTTCAGTCTGGCGTTATTAGTGTGTTTTTGTATATACGCCATCATGTGGTTGAAAGTAGCCGACTCGAAATAGGGAGAGTCTGGGTTACTAACAAAGTAGAGGCGCATCTGTTCATTTTTCAGAATCAGTTTTTCAAAACCCAATTCTTTGGCAATTGTGCGGCAGCGTATGGTGGTAAACAGTTCCTGCACCTGTTGTGGTATAGGGCCGAAGCGGTCTTGCAGTTCAGTAGCAAAGGCTTTCAGTTTTTCTTCGTCTTCAATATCGTCCAACTGTGTGTAGAGCGATAACCTCTCGGTGATGCTTTCTACATAGCTATCGGGTATCAGTATCTCCAAGTCGGTATCAATAGTGCAATCGCTTACATAGTCGCGCTTGCGTTCCAGTTCTTCAATAAACACATCTTTGAAATCGCTGGTCTTTAATTCGCGCATGGCTTCTGCCAGTATTTTCTGGTACATCTCAAAGCCTATCTCGGCAATAAAACCACTCTGCTCGCCACCCAGCAGATTGCCCGCACCGCGTATATCAAGGTCGCGCATAGCTATCTGGAAACCGCTGCCCAATTCGTTGAACTGCTCTAATGTCTGTAAGCGTTTGCGGCTATCGTTTGGTAGTGTGCTGGTAGGTGGGGCTATCAGGTAGCAGAATGCTTTTTTATTGTTACGCCCCACACGCCCACGCAATTGATGCAAATCACTCAACCCGAATTGATGCGCATTGTTGATGATGATGGTATTGGCATTTGATATGTCAACACCACTCTCAACGATATTGGTACAACACAGCACATCGTGCTTCTTTTCAATAAAGTCAAACAGCGCTTCTTCCAGTTTATGTCCTTCCATCTGCCCGTGTGCTATGCCTATCTCTAAATCAGGGCACAGGTTGCGCAGCAGGTTTGCCATTTCGGGCAGGCTTTGTACGCGATTATGAACAAAGTACACCTGACCGCCGCGCTCTGCTTCAAAATAAATAGCATCGCGGATGGCATATTCGTCAAACACCATTATCTCTGTATGTACAGGCTGGCGGTTGGGCGGTGGCGTGTTGATGATGCTCAAATCGCGTGCGCTCATCAGTGAAAATTGCAGTGTACGCGGTATGGGAGTAGCTGTAAGCGTAAGTGTATCTACATTAGATTTTAGCTGGCGTAGCTTTTCTTTGGCAGCTACTCCAAATTTTTGTTCCTCATCAATAACCAACAATCCGAGGTCTTTGAACTTCACGTCCTTACCCAATATGGCGTGTGTACCGATGATGATGTCTATTTTTCCCTCTTCCAGTTTCTTCAGTGTTTCTTTCTTCTCTTTCGTACTCTTGAAGCGGTTTACATAATCTACCGTACAGGGAAAATCGCGCAAGCGCTCTTTGAAAGTTTGGTAATGCTGGAAAGCTAAAATGGTAGTTGGTACTAATATGGCTGCCTGCTTGCTATCGCCCACTGCTTTGAAAGCTGCACGTATAGCTACTTCTGTTTTGCCAAAGCCCACATCGCCACATACCAATCTATCCATTGGTGATGGTGATTCCATGTCACGCTTCACATCGGCTGTGGCTTTGCTCTGGTCGGGTGTGTCTTCGTAAAAGAAAGATGCTTCCAACTCCGTTTGCAAATAACTATCGGGGCTGTGCGCAAAGCCTTGTGATGCTTTGCGTTTGGCATATAGTTTTATCAAGTCGCTGGCTATGTCTTTTACCTGCTTCTTGGTCTTGTTTTTTAGTTTTTCCCAAGCATCGCTGCCCAGCTTGTTCACTTTTGGTTGTGTGCCCTCTTTACCTGTGTACTTGCTTATTTTGTGTAGTGAGTTGATGTTCACATACAGCACATCATTATCGCGGTAGATGATGCGGATAGCTTCCTGCATATTGCCATTCACTTCTATCTTCTGTAGTCCGCTGTAAACACCCACACCGTGGTCTATATGTGTTACATAGTCACCAGGCTGCAACTCGCGTAAGGCTCGCATGGTGAGTGCTTTGCCTTTGGTATATGCCTGCTTTACTTTGTATTTGTGATAGCGTTGAAATATCTGGTGGTCTGTATAGCAGAGTATTTTCTTTTCATGGTCTATATACCCTTTGCTGATGGCAGTAGGTAACGGCACGAAATTTATCTGCGCATTCAGGTCTTCAAATATGCTGCGTAGGCGTTCAAGTTGCTTGGGGTTTTCTGCAAAAATGTATGGCACATATTGTTGCGCGCCACGTTTTTGCAAATCGTCTATCAGCATATTAAACTGCCTGTTGAATACAGGTTGTTCTCCGGTAGCAAATTGCAATGTCGTTGGTTCATCGCCTGTAATACGTTCCAATGAATGGTTGTACCATTCTATCAGGTGGCGTTTCTTTACCTGTGCTGCCCATTGTTCACTGGTTTCAAAATCATCTTTTGTCAGTTCTTTTATCCAATCTTCATCATGGTCTATGGCTATCTGCCCGAGTGTAAAACTATCGGGCAAATCATGCTCCATTTTAGCAAGCCTGCCTATGGTAAAGTCAAGGTCTTTAGCCCATACCACCGTATTCTGCGGCAGGTAATCAAGCAACGATATTTTTTCTTTGGTGTCAAATTTCGTTTCTATGTTGGGTAAGATAGACACCTGTAGCAGCTTACGTTCTGACAGTTGTGTTTCTGGGTTGAATATGCGGATACTATCTACCTCGTTGCCAAATAATTCTAAACGATACGGGTGCTCATTACCAAAAGAATAGATGTCGAGTATGCCACCGCGCATGGCAAACTGTCCCGGCTCATACACAAAGTCTTCGCGCTTGAAGCCAAGCTCTACAAACTTTTGCATCAAAGCATCTACTTGCAGATTTTCACCTACTTTAATGCTTATCATGTTGCCCGATAGTGTTTTCGGGTTCACTACTTTTTCAAAAAGTGCTTCGGGGTAAGTAACCAATACTTTTTTGTGTACACGCTCGCTGCTAAACTTTGTAAGTGCCTCTGTGCGTAGCATCACATGGCTGCTGTTCAGTTCGTTATAATGCCCTGCTCTTTTAAATGAGTCCGGGAAGAAACATATATCCAGCGCACCTGTCAGGTGTTCGATGTCGTTATGAAAATAAGCAGCTTCTTCTTTGTCGTTGAGAATAAAGATGTGGTTTACATCACTTTGTTGCCATACTGATGCTGCAACCATATTGACAGCAGAGCCACGTAGATTATCTAAATAAGCGCGGATGTTGGGTTGGGGCAATGAAACGCCTGCCGCTAATTGTTTTAAGCGGATATCATTCTGATACAAACCCAGCAGCACCTGCAAATTCATGCGGCTGCAAATTTAGGGGAAAGCAGGCAGTAAACCTCGCATATTAACCGTAACTTCAACAACAAACTAATGGGTATGAAAAACACATTGTTTCTTATTGCAGCAACTATACTATTGGGCTCTTGCAGCGGCTGGGATGGCGATAGCAAAAAATCTTTTCACAGCAGTTGCGTAGAAAGTATGAGGGGTATAGGCAAAACAGAAGCCGAAGCTAAAAGTGCTTGCGACTGCAGGCTGGAATTGGTAATGAAAAAATACCCCAGTGTAGAAGAAGCATTAGAGAATATGGATAAAATAGCTACCGACCCTGAAATAGCTGCCTGTAAATAGCTTAGATAAACTGCTTATTTGCAGCCGCCATTTTGCGCAGCAATATACTCGCGCGATACCTGTCTTCATGGTAGTTGTTATACAAACCATCCAGTATTGAAAGGCATTTGGCAGCACCCCATTCATCACACCATTGCAGCAATCCTTTAGGGTAATTAACACCTTTGGTCATTGCCAGTTCCAAATCTTGTGCCGATGCTATGTTGAGGTGCAATGCTTCTACTGCTTCGTTTATCAGCATTGCAATGATGCGCTCTGCTATTTTGTTGCCAAGAGCAACATCTTTAGTTGGTTCAGGTTGTGTAATACCATCTGCATAATTATAAAACCCGCGACCTGTTTTGCGCCCCAACCATCCTGCTTCCAGCAAGCGTTTTTGAGAGAACGATGGCTTATAGCGGGGGTCGTAAAAGAAAGACTGAAAAACTGTTTCGGTAACTATATAGTTTACATCATGTCCTATATAGTCTGTCAGCGTAAACGGTCCCATACGGAAGCCTGCTATTTCAGTCATTGCCCAGTCTATAGTAGGTATGTCTGCAATGCCCTCTTCGTATATGCGTATCGCTTCTCCATAAAACGGACGTGCAACGCGGTTAACGATAAAGCCGGGCGTATCTTTCGTTATCACGGGTGCTTTGCCCCATGCTGTCATCAACACTTTGCAGGTATCAACTAATGCAGCGTCTGTTTGTACAGCGGGGATGATTTCTACCAATGCCATGAGTGGTGCAGGGTTGAAGAAGTGCAACCCGATAACCCTGTCTGCTTTTTTACAAGCAGCAGCTATAGAAGTAACGGATAGTGATGAAGTATTGGTTGCTAATATGCACGATGCACTTACTACCGCTTCCACATCTGCAAATACTTTCTTTTTGATGTCGAGGTTTTCAATGATGGCTTCTATTATCAAACCACAATCAGCAAATGCAGCCATATCAGCAGCATAGGTAAAGCGGCTCAACACTTCATCTGCATTGGTTATTTTTCCTTTCTCTGCCAGCTTGTTGATGGTAGCAGTGAGTGATGCTTTTGCTTTATCCAATGCTGCTGCATTGGCATCAAACACCACCACTGTATGCCCAGCCATTGCAACTACCTGCGCTATGCCGCTGCCCATTGCCCCTGCACCTATCACACCTATTATTGCCTCTTTATTCATTGATTGCTTTTTTCTTAAACCCGAAATTAACAAGATATACGCCTGTAAAAATAAGTATTGTAGCCAGCAACTTTATCCATGTCAGTTGCTCGCCTATTACTACCATAGATATAATGGCTGCAAAAATGGGCTGCAGATAAATATATGCGCCAGCTGTTGACGGGCTTAAATGCCTTAACGCATAGATGTTCCACAAATAGGTAAAGAATGTAACGCATATAACAATAAACGCCACGGCTACATAATCGCTTGTCTGAAATAACAACCAATCAATTGCTGCAAATTGCGGATAGCCGAATGGCAGTACAAACAAAAACCCAAAAAAGAATACCCAACGGATGACGATAATGGGGCGATAGCGTTGCATCAATGGTTTTATCATTACCAGATATATGGCATAAGATGCCGCATTGAGGAATACAAACAAATCGCCCAAGGCAGAGTTGCCCGTCAGGGTAATTTCTTTACCCGCACTCATCAGCAGGAATGCACCACCAATACCCATCAGCAAGCCTATAGCCTTTTGTGTTTTCAGGCGTTCTTTCAGCACAAATAAGGCTATAATGGTAATGAGCAATGGTGTACTCATCATAATAAGCGATGCGTGTATGGGGAAAGTGAGGTTAAGTCCCAGAAAGAAAAGCATTTGATTAAGTGCTACGCCAAACAAACCACCTAATACCAATATCAGCCAGTCTTTCTTTTCAATCTTTGTACGGAATTTTTTGCCGCCCAGATAACTCAACCAAAACAAGACCATCACCACACTGACACGGATAAATATGAAGCCCAACGGCTGTATAAGCCTCGGCATAATATGCTTCGCTATGGTGAACCCTGCTCCATAAAAAAGATTAGCACCCAACAATGCCAGATGTGCTTTAACACGGTCATTCATCGGGCGCAAAGATAGTGTGCAGTATTGAAAGCACCGATTTATAGACTATCCAGCCAATCATCTACCACCGCCATGTATTGCTGATGCGGGTTTTTGAGCGTTGGCATTTTGAATGAGAAATTTTTAATATCAGCAAGCACATCGTCAAGTATGAACTCATTTTGAGATACACAATAATACATCCCTTGTTTGTGTAAGTGCCTACCTAAGAATACTTGTTCTGTTTGCCCTGGTGTGGGTATTAAGACAGCTTTTTTGCCCAATACTACCAAGTCCATGAGTGTAGAGTACCCGCTACGGCAAATGACTAAAGACGCGTTGGCTATAAGTGGTTCAAGCACTTCTTTGGTAATGCGTTTGTAGTATTCAATATGTGATGGTATGATGCCTTTATCAGTTACATTATCACTACCCTCTACAAATACTATTTTACCGTTGTAGTTTTTTACCTGCTCCCATAGTTTGTCTGCCAGTATAGTCCTTTGTGGCTCAGGCCCTGATAGCAGTACCAATATATGTTGTTCAGATGTTGCCCGCTGCTCTATTTGCGATAGTAGCCCAATGTATCTGGCATTTGCAGGCATCACATCAGGGTGCGCCAATTTACCTGCCAGATTGGGTGTCCCTTCTACATCTACTACCCAACAGACATTAAACCTTCCTAGCCTTTTATAATGTATGCCACGTAACATATTGTCTATCATGCTACCCATACCACTTTGTGCCAGTACCTGATGAGTCATAATGACCGATGGTATGTGCGGATGGTACATGCCATACCTGTTGTCGGATATAATGCCATCATAATGGTTATACGTTGCTTCATGCATCAGCCATTCATTTTCAGCTTTTATGGTTTTCAGCACTGCTGGCAGTTGTTTAAATAGATTCAGCAGGAATCCCCTGCCACTTTTGCTGTATTGGACATTATACCCATCAATATGTATGGTGCTGGTGCCCGGAAAGGTCTGGCTGATATATTTGCGCTGCCAGTCGTTACCTGCCAGCGTTACGGTATGCCCCTTGCTTTGCAGATAACGGATGATGGGTACACAACGGGTGGTATGCCCAAGCCCCCAATCAAGAGGAGATATTAATATATGTTTAGCTTTTTTGATAGTGCGGAATACTTAACTTTACAAAAGTAGATGCGAAGCACATGAAAAGAAACAAAAACTTTGTTTACTTGTTACTCTTAGGCGGGTTGATGATATTGATAGACAGTTGCGCCAGTGGAAAGGGTTGTGGCTGTGGTTCAGACATCAATAGGGTGTACAAATCGCCCAAGCGTTTTCATTAAATGCACTAACCCTTATAATGTGAAATGTTTATGTGGAGAGGGCAACAAAAAACATGGATTCATTACCGAAACGACATAGTAGCATCTGATGTCAATACAGCCATATTTCTTTCAGCTTATCTACGGCAGGTTAGCATACACAGGCTATATACAAACACTATGGAGATTGCCGACTTGCAACGCTACAAGCTAATCAAACAAAGTAGAAAAGTGGGGATAGCAGTTAGAGAACGACTGGGCATACCCTTTGTATTTGCCATAAATAAGAACTAAGGTTTTGCATCCTTGTCTTTTGCTTCAGCCTCATTACCGCCTTTAGCATCTTTAAATTCTTTTACGCTTTGCCCAAGGCCACGCGCCAGTCCGGGTATTTTCTTTGCGCCAAATAGCACAATGATAATCACCAATATGATGACAATTTCCCACATACCGGGTACTGATAATAATATAGACATGGAGTTTATTTTATCGTTAATCATATAATTCAAAATAAATATACTACTCATTATCGGGCATTTTTAGTAGCCCTGATGAATAATATTGCAAAGAAAGCGAAATTTTTATGCCTCAAGGCTGTGAAAAACAGATAACATATATTAGATTTACTAAGCACAAAACATGAGGTTTACCGCACGCAAGTGGCTGGTAGCTTTGTAGTTTGATTTTTTACAGATACAGGAGCAATATTATTTAGTAACAGCTACTTATGAAAGAAGTAACAACGCAAGAGCAGAAAGCGCATGAAAATGCCTCTTTGTCACGCAGGAAATTTTTGAACTATGCAGGTGCCATAGCCGGTGCCGGCATGCTCATCGCATCATGCAAAAAGGAAGATGACCCCAAGCCCGCAGAAGAAGGCGCATTAGACCTCGGCGCAAACGATACCGGTTTGCTTAACTATGCATACTTGCTACAACAATTGGAAGCTGCGTTCTATATCGAAGTTCTTAAAAATCCATATTCGGGCATGACAGCTACTGAGAAAGGTTTTTTTGTAGCTATGCGCGACCACGAAATTGTACATCGTGAACTTTTCAAAAACTATTTAGGTACATCAGCCATTCCACCAAGCTTAGAGAACGATTGGAGTTCAATAGATTTCAACGTTAAAAATAGTGTTATGGCAAAGGCTAAGTTTTTTGAAGAGACAGTTACAGCTGGGTTGAGCGGTATTTGTAAATTACTAACAAGCGAGGAGCATATACAGGTAGTAAGCAAGATAGCTGTAGTAGATGCAAGGCATTCTGCAATTGTCAACAATTTTGTTTACCCCAATACCTTTGCCGAAAAAACAGACGGCAATGGTATGGATGTTTCGCAAGACCCTCAAAGCTCACTCGATATTACACGTCAGTTTTTCAAGAAAAGTATTTCAGGTGCGAATATGCCAAGGTATTAATACATTATAAAAATGAAACTCACAGATATATTAAAAGAATTTGAACAAGTGCACCCACAGGCTTTTGAAGAAAAAGCTGACAGGAGGCATATACTGCGCAATCTTGGTTTTAAAGTAGCAAAGATTGCTTCTCCTTTTGCTATTGCAGGGTTGACAGTAAATAATGCAGCTGCAAAAACTACAGACATTTTGGCTGAAGCTATCGTATTCTTATTGAATATGAGCTATATGCAGTCGGCTTTTTACACAGAGGCACTTAGCAAAACAGACCTGATACCTATTGGTGAAAGAGCTGCCTTTGAGAAAATAGCAAAAGATAAAAAAGCACAGGTTGCGTATTGGATATACCATCTTAACAGAACCAATAATGTTGTGCCTACAGCGCCTGCTTATGATTTTACAGGTAAGGGTGCATTGTCTTCAACGATGTCTGATTTTAAAACTTTGCTGACAGTTGCTCATGCGTTGGAAGATGGAGGTGTGCGTATGTATCTTACAGGTGTTAAGATGTTTCTGACCAATAAAGCTTTCCGTATAGATGCAATGAATATAGCTACTGCCAATGCACGTCATGCGGCACACATACGCTTTTCAAGAAGAAATATAGGTGTTGATATGATGCCTTGGATAGCTGGTACAGAAGCTAATTCCATCGTTGGTGAAATAAAGAAAGCATATCAAAACGAAGACAATACTATGCAACTCAAAACAAACACAGTTGGCATTAACGGGTTTGATATTTCTTTTAACGCTGCTACAGAAGCATTGGACGAACCAATGACGATGGCTGACGCGGAAATATTTATGCGTCCGTTTATTGTATAATATTCATTCTGTTAGATATTATTATCAAGGGGCTCAAGTAGCCCCTTTTTATTGCGGGTCAATGTCTATGAGTATTTGCAAAGCATTGTTACCACGCTCGCCTATGATGTTTCTTTTTTCAGCTATTATTTGTTGCTTCACAGTATCCAGCACTCTATTATCCCTTTGGCATTTTACCCATACTTCTTGTATATACTGGTTGCGAATACGAGGAACCAATGCGGGTACGGGGCCTTGTACGGCTATGCCGTTTGTAGTAGCAAGTACTTGTGCCATACGTATAGCCGCTTCAATGGCTTTGGGCTCTTCTTTGTGTTTAAAAGTTATTTTGATGAGCCTTGCAAATGGCGGATAGGCAAAGTACTCCCGGTATTTTATTTCCTGTTCATAAAACGCTTCAACATCGTGCTGCTGCACCCATTGCAATACAGGATGTGTCAGGTTGTATCCTTGTATCATTACTTTACCTGCACCATCTGTTCGCCCTGCACGCCCGCTTACTTGCTCCATCAGTTGAAAAGCTCGTTCATTTACCCTGAAGTCGGGGTAACTCAACAAGCTATCGGCACTTAAAATACCTACCAATGATACCCCTGCAAAGTCAAGCCCCTTAACCACCATTTGTGTTCCGATGAGTATATCAATTTTTCGCTTCTCTACTTCGTCCAGCAATTGCTGCATACTTTGCTTGCCGCGCATGGTATCTATATCCATTCGGGCTGTGCGCGCTTTGGGAAAGAGTGTTTGTATTTCTTCTTCTATTTTTTCTGTACCAAAGCTTTTGCTCTGTATGCGGTTGCCGCCACACGATGGGCACATGTTTATGATGGCCGATTTCTGGCCGCAATAATGACAATGTAGTTTATCGGTACTTTTATGATAAGTCAGTGATACAGAACAGTTTTTACATTGTGGCACCCACCCGCACATGGTGCATAGCTGAAATGGCGCATAGCCCCTGCGGTTTTGAAACAAGATGATTTGTTTCTTTTTTTCTAATGTTTCGGCAATGGCTTTGAACAGGTCGGGGGTAATGAGTTTGATGCCCTGTTGTCTGAACTGCTCTAAGGTGGCTGCATTTATCATTTCTATAGATGGCATCTTCACACCCATATAACGCTCCATCAGTTTGATGTATGAATACTTGCCTTGCTTTGCATTATACAGACTTTCTACAGATGGGGTTGCAGAGCCTAATATCGTTTTTGCATTGTGAAGTGATGCCAGATAGATAGCTGCATCGCGTGCATGGAAGCGAGGGGCGGGGTCTTTCTGTTTGTAAGAGCCATCATGTTCTTCATCTGCAATTATCAAGCCCAACTGATGATACGGTAGCCACAATGCAGAGCGCGGGCCTATTACTATTTTGTATTTACCCAACCGCACTTTCTCCCATATCTCTACACGTTCGTTATTGCTGAAGCGCGAATGATATACACCCAATTCCTCGCCAAAATATGCATAAAGCCTGCTTACTAATTGCGTTGTCAGTCCTATTTCAGGCAAAAGAAACAATGCCTGCTTGCCTTGTGATATGCACTCTTTTATTTTATGAATATATATGAGTGTCTTGCCGCTGCCCGTAACGCCTTGCAACAGGGCAACATTTTTTTCTTCCAAGCCCGCTGTTAATTCATGATAACTCTGTTGCTGTGCCGGTGTAAAATCTATTTCCTTGTTTACTACTTCGCCTGTGTACTGCAGCCTATCAGTATCTCGTTCTTCTATTTTAAATATCCCTTTATCTGCCAGCGATTTTATTTGTGCGGCGGTAGCACTGCTTCGCTCAAGCAAATCGTACTGGCGTACTATTTTGTTTTTAATGCTCAGCTCTGTGTATGCCATCAATACATCCAACTGTTTGGGTGCGCGCGACAGTTCGTTAAATAACTGGTGCATTGCTTCCTCATTATTATACTGTGATGCCAGCGATATTACTCTTTCGGTTTTGGGTTTGTAAGTGGGTTCCAGTTCGTCGTGTATCTGCACTACTTCTTTTTCAAGCAGTTCGTTCAATACAGATGTAAGATGTCTGCTGCCTACCAAGCCACGTAGGTCGCTGATGCTGAGCTCTTTACGCATTTCCAATGCCTCGGCTGCTGGGTATGCCTCGTTGCTCCATTCATATACTACATCATCGTGTACGGGTGCCCACTTCAGGGTAGTTTCACCAATCAGCTTCAGGTGAGATGGCAATGCCGACTGCATTACTTCGCCAGGTACAGCAGCATAATAATTGCCAACCCATTGCCAGAAGCGTAATTGTATATCATTAACTATTGGCTGCTCGTCAATAATATTTTTGATGGGCTTTACTTCGTAGGCTTCTGGCTTGTCGTTGTGTATTCTTGCTACAATGCCTGCATACAGTTTGTTTCTGCCAAGCGATACCTCTACCCGCATACCTGTTTGCAACAGTGGTTGCATATCATGTGGTATGCCATAGGTAAGTGCCTGCGGCAGATTGAGCGGCAGGATAATATCTGCGAAACGCATACCCTCTTGCTGGCCTGCGAATAATAATGGCATAACGATGCAAGTTAATTATGTGTGGCGTAAGTAGTTACAAGCCTGTATAAATTATACCTATGGCAATTTCTCATTAGTACAGCGCAAATACCCATTTATATAATTAATCGTACCTTTGCCGACTAAACTATTGCAACGAATGGCTAAGCAGTCTGAAAGAAAATGTTCCTTTTGCGACCGTATTGAGAGTGATGTAAATATCCTCTTTACGGGTATGAAAGGTAATATATGTGACCAGTGCATAGAAAATGCCCATCATTTATTGCAGGAAGCCAATGGTGAGATGAATAAGCCACAGGCTGCTAAAACCGACCTGTATCAACACAAGCTACATAAGCCAAGAGAAATAAAAGCATTTCTCGACCAGTATGTTATAGGACAGGACGATGCCAAAAAAGTATTGGCTGTGGCAATGTATAACCACTACAAGCGCCTGATGCATCCAATTCAGGACGACGTGGAGATTGAAAAATCGAATATCATCATGGTGGGCGAAACAGGTACAGGTAAAACCTTGTTGGCTAAGAGCATAGCGCGTTTGCTGCAAGTGCCGTTTGCCATTGTAGATGCTACGGTATTTACAGAAGCGGGATATGTGGGCGAAGACGTAGAAAGCATCCTTTCTCGATTGTTACAATCTTGCAATTTTGATGTAGCGGCTGCAGAGCGTGGCATAGTATATATTGACGAGATAGATAAAATAGGTCGTAAAGGCGATAATCCATCCATCACGCGTGATGTAAGTGGTGAGGGCGTGCAACAAGCGATGCTGAAACTGCTCGAAGGTTCAGAAGTATTAGTGCCACCACAAGGCGGGCGCAAACACCCTGAGCAGAAGATGGTAAAAGTGAATACGCAAAACATCCTGTTTATTTGCGGTGGCGCATTTGAGGGCATTGATAAAATGATAGCACGTCGCGTGCAGACATCTTCTATAGGCTATAAGGCCATTAAAGAAACCAACGAGATAGACCGTGCCAACCTGCTGCAATACGTAAATGCACAAGACCTGCGCACTTTCGGGCTGATACCCGAATTGCTGGGCCGCCTGCCGGTAGTTACATATCTGAATCCGCTTGACCCGAGCGCACTGAAACGCATATTGACAGAGCCGAAGAACGCGCTCATAAAACAGTACAAAAAACTGTTTGAATACGAAGGCGTGAAACTAGAAGTAGAAGATGCTGCGCTGGACTATATGGTAGAAAAAGCAGTACAGTTCAAACTGGGTGGGCGTGGTTTGCGTGCTATTTGCGAAATGATATTGACAGATGCCATGTTCGACCTGCCATCAGAAAAGAATGAAGAAGTGTTCTATCTATCGCTCGACTATGCAAGACAGATGCTGGAACATTCAAAACTAGAATTTTTGAAAGCAGCTTAATTTAATTTCTTAACCCCATAATATTTAAGAATATGGAAAATAATTTGCTGGAACAACTGAAAGCCAAAGCAGGGCTGAACGAAGAACAAGCATTGAAAGCTGTTCAAACCATTGCAGAATTTATTAAGGGCAAAGTACCGCCAATGATGCATGGCATGATTGACAACTTCCTGACAGAAGACGAGAGTATTATGGACAAGATGAAAGACATGGCAGAAACGGCGAAAGAAAATATGGAAGGCTTTGCCAAAGATGCAGGTGATAAAATGAGCGAGTTTGGCGCAAAAGCACAAGATGCCACCAAAGATGCACTCGATAAGCTGAAAGGCTTTATGAAGAAAGACTAAGTACTTTTTTACAAAATATATTATAAAGGGTATTGCAGCACAAAGTGCTGCTTTTCTTTTATATCGGGGTTGTATATCAACAATCCTATGCTGAATAAATCTATGCTGATAATAAATCCAGGTAAGTTAGTTGACAAGTTATCCCAGATATTGGTATTCTCTTTTGTTCTATGAATATTCTTTACACCTAAGACAAATACTGAATCTCCTGGCTCAACCTCAAATCCTTCTCCAGACCATTTTATTGTATCGCCGAAATATGCATTAATGCGCTCTTCAAGATTTTGGGTAGATTTTTTGGCAAGGCAATCATCTATAAAAGCATATACAAAAGGCGAGTGTATGCCATGCCTTGTTTTAGCCTTCCATTTGTAGCGTATGTATTGTATCAGAGCGTGCAGCGTCATTACACTTCATTTATCCTTTCCCATTGCTGAAAGGTAAAATCGTAGGCGTGTTTTTCGTCTGCCTTATGTTCTTCCTGCCAAACGAGCTTCCAGTGTGCATGATTGATGTGCGGGAAAAAAGCATGTGCATCTTCTATGGTAGTATGTACACGCGTCAGGTACAACCTCTCAATCAGGTGCATCGTTTTCTCAAATATCACACCACCACCTATTATAAAGCCCTCTTCCGTATTCTCCAGCTCCATGCGGGCTATACCCGTATCTATATCGTTGCATAGCAATACGCCATCGGGCAGTTGCAAATCTTTTTGATGAGATACTACTATATGCAGCCTGTTTTTTAACACACCACCCAACGACTCAAAAGTTTTGCGCCCCATCAACATAGGTTTGCCAAGTGTAGTGCGTTTGAAGAATTTTAAATCATCGGGCAAATGCCATGGCAATTGATTATCCCTGCCAATGGCATTATTATCAGATATGGCAACGATTGCGGAGAGTATCATTTGAAAGCAAAAGTAAAAAAGCAAAAGGCAAAATCAGTTATTTAGTTTTCCTTTGGGCTTTATTCTTTTTTACACAGCTACCGGTGCTTTTATATGCGGATGCGCCTGGTAATTTTCCAACGTAAAATCTTCAAACTTAAAGCTGAATAAATCTTTTACATCAGGGTTCAACTTCATGGTTGGTAGTGGGTAGGGTGTACGTGTCAGTTGCAGTTTTGCCTGTTCTATGTGGTTGCTGTACAGGTGTACATCGCCAAAAGTGTGTACAAACTCGCCATACTCCAACCCGCATACTTGCGCTATCATCATGGTAAGCAACGCATAAGATGCAATATTAAAAGGTACACCCAAAAACACATCTGCACTGCGTTGATACAACTGACAGCTTAGCTTGCCGTTGGCTACATAAAACTGAAACAATGCATGGCAAGGTGTGAGTGCCATCTTATGCAGGTCTGCCACATTCCATGCATTCACTATCATTCGGCGGCTATCGGGGTTGGTTTGCAGCGTATGCAGCAATGTTTTTATCTGGTCGTGTACTTGCCCGTCTGCACCTTGCCAGCTACGCCATTGGTGGCCATATACCGGGCCGAGGTCTCCATTGGCATCTGCCCATTCGTCCCATATACCTACGCCATTATCTTTCAGGTATTTGATATTGGTATCACCATTCAAAAACCAAAGCAGCTCATATATGATGGATTTCAGGTGCAGCTTCTTAGTCGTCACCATTGGGAAACCGTCTTGCAGGTTAAAACGCATCTGATAGCCAAAGCAACTGATAGTACCCGTACCCGTACGGTCGCTTTTCGCTACGCCAGTATCTAATATATGTTGCAGTAAATCTAAATAGGCTTGCATGGGTATGTATTTGATATTACAAAATTACACCTTGCCGCCACCATTTACTAATGAGAATATCAACACAAATTATGGCACTGTTGATAATAGATTTAGTCATATATATGCCTCTCATGTTAATATTGTATTGACAAGCACGATTAGACAATTACGCACAGGCTTTGTATTTTGCGCTATTATTTACAAAACTGATGAGCTATACACTCTCTATAGTAATACCTGCATATAACGAAGGGCGTACCATACACTTTATATTGGATAAAGTAAAGGCAGTAAACCTGATAGGTGGTGGCAAAAAAGAAGTTATCATCGTAAACGACTGCTCTAAAGATAATACGGAAGAAGCGATATTAGCGTATAAAGAAGCCAACCCTAAATTACCTATTACTTACTACAAACACGAGGTTAACCAAGGCAAAGGTGCAGCGTTGCATACTGGTATATACAAAGCTACCGGCGACTATGTGGTAATACAGGATGCCGATTTGGAATACGACCCTGAAGAGTTTAATATCCTGATGAAGCCAGTACTTGATGGCTTTGCAGATGTTGTGTATGGTTCTCGCTTTATGGGTGGTAATGCACACAGGATATTGTTCTTTTGGCACTCTATAGGCAACAGGTGGCTCACTATGGCGTCTAATATGTTTACCAACCTGAACCTGACGGATATGGAAACCTGTTATAAACTCTTCAGGAGAGAGATGATACAGGGGCTGAAACTGCAGGAAAAGCGTTTTGGCTTTGAGCCCGAAGTAACTGCCAAAATATCGCGCATCCCTAAAGTACGTATATACGAAGTAGGTATATCGTATTACGGACGTACTTACGAAGAAGGCAAGAAAATAGGTATGAAAGACGCATTCAGAGCCTTATATTGCATTTTAAAATATAATATATTCAAATAATATGCCTGTTATCTTGCCCGTGAAGGGGGTTTCCCCACTAATACCCGATAGTTGTTTTGTAGCCCCCAATGCTACTATTGTGGGCGATGTGCAGATGGGTGAAGATTGCAGTATATGGTTCAACGCTGTAGTGCGGGGCGATGTGAATAGCATTAGCATGGGCAATAAAGTAAACGTACAGGACGGCGCCTGCATACACTGCACCTACGAAAAAACAAAGACCACAATAGGTAATAATGTATCAATCGGGCATAACGCCATAGTACATGGCTGCACAGTTGAAGACAACGTGCTTATAGGCATGGGAGCTATTGTGATGGATAGGGTAAAGATTGGTGCAAACAGCATTATAGCCGCTGGTGCAGTGGTTTTAGAGGATACTGAAGTGCCGTCAGGTAGCATATTTGCTGGTGTTCCGGCAAAAAAAGTGAAAGACATCAGTCAGGATTTGCTAAAGGGCGAAGTAGAACGCATAGCAAATAATTATCTTATGTATAGTTCCTGGTTTAAGTAAACTATTTGCACCGCAACAAGTTTTTTTTATTTTTATTAAATATTCTTGCTGTTATCTATTGCATAGCACGATAATAGAATATACATTTGTTCATTAATTAAAACACGCGATCGATATGAAAAAACTGATCCTTGCTATGTTAGCTGTAGCTACAGTAGGTACTGCTAACGCACAAAAAAATACAATTCTCGTTTACGGAAATGCCGGTGTTAATTGGGATAAGACTGACAATGGCGTTGCAGGTACAAATGAAGGCACAAACTGGAATATCAATCCGGGTGTCGGTTTTCAATTCAATAATCACCTGACTGTCGGTGTACAAGGTGGCTATGGTGGCTGGAAAAATGTTAACAGCATACCTAACAGTAAAGTAACAACTACTGACAGAGAATGGACTGCAGGTGCATTCTTCCGTTATACACAAAACTTCAATCCTACTTTCTTGTGGTGGGCACAGGTTGATTTAGGTTATGTTTCTGGCAAAGAAGGTACTGAAACAATTACTACAGTAGGTACTACTACTACAGTAACTAATCCTACTGATATGTACAACGGCTTCCAGGCAACAATTACGCCTTCAATAGCTGTTAACGTAAATAAAGGCTTGGCACTAAACTTTGGTATCGGTGGTTTGGGCTATCGCACTATTACTTACGACAAAGCGCCAACTACTATGAACAGTTTCATGGTAACTTTTGGTCAGCAGTTCCACGTAGGTATCTCTAAAAACTTCGGTTGCAAATGCGGTAAGTCTCGCGGACACCGTGAACCAGGTATGGAGCACCGCAAAATGAAAAAATCAAGCGACGATGATGATGAATAGTCTCGTCTGAACATATTTCAAGAAAAGCCCCCTGTATTGGGGGCTTTTTTATTGCCCTCAAATACATCACAAGCACCTCTTTTTTGTAACTTTACAATCCCGAATACTGCATGGGGGATGCGTGTGCAGTATCTTAATAACTGAAGAGAAAGATTATGTCTTATACGCCGAAAAATAAAGTTCGTATTGTAACTGCAGCGTCATTATTTGATGGGCACGATGCTGCTATCAACATCATGCGCAGGGTGATGCAAAGCAGTGGTGTAGAGGTAATACACCTTGGCCACGACCGTAGTGTGCAAGAAGTAGTGGATTGTGCCATTCAGGAAGATGCCAACGCTATAGCTATGACATCTTATCAGGGCGGACACGTGGAGTACTTCAAGTATATGTACGACTTGCTGAAAGAGCGTGGATGCGGGCATATAAAAATATTTGGTGGTGGTGGTGGCGTAATACTGCCTTCGGAAATAGACGAGTTGCATGCATATGGCATTACGCGCATCTATTCGCCGGATGACGGACGTGCGATGGGCTTGCAGGGTATGATAGACGACTTGATAGAACAAAGCGACTATCCTACAGGCAACCAACTGAACGGCGAAGTGGGACATCTGACAGATAAAGACCCCAAATCAATAGCAAGGCTTATATCAGCAGCAGAAAACTATCACGACTTGCCCGAAACACAAGCCATGCTGAAAAAAGTAGAAGAGTCTGCTGCAAAATCTGCTACCCCTGTGTTGGGTATTACAGGTACTGGCGGTGCTGGTAAAAGCTCGTTGGTTGATGAACTGGTACGCCGTTTCCTGCTCGATTTCGAAGACAAGAATATTGGCATTATATCCGTTGACCCATCTAAAAAGAAAACAGGTGGCGCATTGCTGGGAGACCGCATACGCATGAATGCCATCCGCAACCCGCGTGTCTTTATGCGCTCTATGGCTACACGCCAAAGCAATCTGGCCGTATCTAAATACATCAAAGATGCGGTAAACATTCTGAAAGCTGCCAATTACGATTTAATCATACTCGAAACATCGGGCATAGGGCAGAGCGATACACAGATTACAGACTACAGCAACCTGAGCATGTATGTGATGACACCTGAATATGGTGCTGCCACACAACTTGAAAAGATTGACATGCTCGACTATGCGGATATTGTTGTTATCAACAAATTTGATAAACGTGGCGCGATGGATGCGCTGCGTGATGTAAAGAAGCAATATCAACGCAACCACAAATTGTTTGATAAAGACCCCGACGATATGCCAGTATATGGCACTATCGCGTCGCAGTTCAACGACCCTGGTACGAACACCATGTACAAATCGCTGATGGATATTGTGGTGAAGAAAACAAACGCACCACTCAACTCCAGCTTTCAGATAAGCGATGAGATGAGCGAAAAAATATTCATCATACCACCTGCACGTACACGCTACCTGAGCGAAATATCTGAAAACAACCGCAAGTACGATAAGTGGGCGAAAGACCAGGCTGCCATCGCACAAAGACTCTTCGGTATTACGAAGACGATAGAAACAATACAGGCATCTAATACCGACGACAAAGACAGGTTGATAAAAACCCTGCAAGAAGTATATGCCAAAACCGAATTGGAACTTGATGCTAAAAACAAGCACCTGTTAGAGAATTGGGATAAAAAGAAACACCTCTTTACAGACGAATATTATGTGTACAAAGTGCGCGATAAAGAAGTGAAGATAAAGACACATACCGAATCACTGTCGCACACACAAGTACCAAAAGTAGCTGTGCCCAAATTTGAAGCATGGGGCGAGATACTGTATTGGGCATTGATGGAAAACTTCCCCGGCGAGTTTCCGTATGCGGCAGGCATCTATCCTTTCAAGCGAGAGGGTGAAGACCCTGCACGTATGTTTGCAGGTGAGGGTGGTCCTGAGCGCACCAACAAACGTTTCCACTACGTATCGCAGGGCTTACCTGCCAAGCGTTTGAGTACGGCGTTCGATAGTGTTACACTGTATGGTCAAGACCCCGACCATCGTCCAGATATATACGGTAAAGTAGGCAACTCGGGTGTTAGTGTTTGTTGCCTCGACGATGCTAAAAAATTGTACAGTGGTTTCCATTTGGCAAACCCCAAGACCTCTGTGTCTATGACCATCAACGGCCCTGCTCCAACCATTACCGCATTCTTTATGAATGCTGCTATAGACCAAGAATGCGAGCTATACATAAAAGCAAATGGGCTGGAAGACGAAGTAAACAAAAAGATAGACGCTATATATAAAGAGAAAGGCGTACCACGCCCTACGTACAATCCATCGGTATTTGGTGGTGGTGCAGTAGGTTCATTGCCTGAGGGTAATGACGGGCTCGGGCTGATGCTACTTGGCGTTACGGGCGACCAGGTACTACCTGCGGATGTATATGCAAAAATAAAAACAGACACGCTGAAAGCTGTGCGTGGCACGGTGCAGGCAGATATATTGAAAGAAGACCAAGCGCAAAATACATGCATCTTCTCTACAGAGTTTTCGCTACGTGTAATGGGCGATGTGCAGCAATACTTTATAGACAAAGGGGTACGCAATTTCTATTCCGTATCTATCAGTGGTTATCATATTGCAGAAGCAGGTGCAAATCCTATTTCGCAATTGGCGTTTACCATCAGCAATGGTTTTACGTTTGTAGAATACTACCTGAGTCGTGGTATGCACATAGACGATTTTGCACCTAACCTCTCGTTCTTCTTCAGCAATGGTGTAGACCCTGAGTATAGCGTAATAGGCCGTGTGGCGCGCCGGATATGGGCTAAGGCCATGAAAAATAAATACGGTGGTAATGAACGCTCGCAGATGTTGAAGTATCATATTCAAACATCCGGTCGCTCACTACACGCACAAGAAATTGACTTCAACGATATACGCACTACATTGCAAGCTTTGTACGCGATATATGATAACTGTAACTCCCTGCACACAAACGCGTACGACGAAGCCATTACCACACCAACAGAAGAAAGTGTACGCCGTGCTATGGCCATTCAGCTTATCATCAACAAAGAGTTAGGGCTTGCAACAAACGAAAATCCGTTACAGGGGTCTTTTATTATAGAAGAGTTGACAGACTTGGTAGAAGAAGCAGTACTCTCTGAGTTCGACCGTATTACAGAGCGTGGCGGTGTATTGGGTGCAATGGAAACCATGTACCAACGCAGCAAAATACAGGAAGAAAGCCTGTACTACGAAACACTGAAACACACGGGCGAATACCCGATTGTTGGCGTTAATACATTCCTCAGCAGTAAAGGCTCACCAACCGTAATACCACAAGAAGTAATACGCTCTACAACGGAAGAAAAAGAATTCCAGATAAGTACGGTACAAAACCTGTGGAAACGCAGTGGTGATAAAGGTCAAGAAGCATTGCGCAAGCTGCAACAAACAGCCATCCACAACAAGAATATATTTGAAGAGCTGATGGAAACCGTTAAGTATTGTTCACTGGGGCAGGTAACAAAAGCCTTGTTTGAAGTAGGCGGACAGTATAGAAGAAATATGTAAATTTAATTCAAAAGTAAAAATTCAAAAAATAGCCTTGTAACATACAGGGCTATTTTTTTGCCCTCACTTTATCCATCCAATCAATACAGGTCTTTGCAAACCCGAAATGAAAGTGGGCGTTTCGATAGGCTACATCGCTAAAGTTTTTATGCGCAGTTTGCCAATCGGGCTGTTGTACTATCAGGTGGTCAATATCGGGGATGGTGATATGGGTACAGTTGCCGGGGTGTGCAGCATTTACAGTACGCTCTATCAATTGATGTTCCAGTAAAGAGCAGGCTATGTAATCTGCCCCGCCAAAAACAGATAGTACAGGGCAGTCAACCGCGCTCCAGCTTGCAGCCATATCAAGTGAATCTATTTGCTGCCAAAAACGCCAATGCCTACCCCACATATTATTATCGCCAACCTTATACTCCAGTTCTGATGCTACTAGGTTTTTGTATGCAGGGTTTTGATAAAGTTCTTCGGGCGATTTCTTCAGCCTGAAAAATTCGTAGTATATTTTTTGCATCCCTCTGATGAATGTTTCTGTTTCCGCATAACTCTTGCCATCCAACGGGTACTGTACCCTGTGCATCTCTAATAAAAATTCACTCCACGGGCGAAAGACGGTAGCAAATACCATCACACCCTTAGGCTTATGCAACTTCGCAATTTCTGGTGCTATGATGCCGCCCATAGAATGTCCCCAGATAAACAGGTTGGTTTTATCAACAAAGGATAATGCTTCCATGTATCTGTATCCGGCATCAAATATTTGTATATCGGTTACGAGGTCGGCTTCGCTGCATGGTTGGCAATTATAACTATCGCCCAAGCCCGATTTTTCTATCGTCACCACAGCATAGCCTGCTTGCAGCCATTCGTTTATCAGGTGTTTATATATACCACTACTGAAGTTTTCAATACTCCCGCAAGTATAGCCCGGTATCAACAATACGGCAGGTACATTATTCATCCCTTTCGGCTTGCGGGTGATGGTGCGGAGCTTACAATCTTTATATGCTACCCAATCATACAGCACATCTGCCATAGGTGATGTTTCATAAGGGCGCATGATTGCCTTGCCTGTTTTAGTTTTATTCTTTCCCTGCCTGTTATAGATAATGGTTACTTTATCATTGGCACGTATGCTGGCTGCCGCTTTGTTCAAACTGATGGCATCTGTTAGTTTATACCCGTTTACACATTGCAGTGTATCTCCTTTCTTCAATCCAATGACGGCAAGGGTAGATGCAGGTACAACACTGTCAGCCACTACACCATTAGCAGTATATCTACCAATAATACCTAATATAGCTTTGCGCTGTATGTCTTGCGCACATACGCTTAGCCAAAGCAAACAGCATAACGAACTCAAAAGGCATTTCATATAATGAAATTTTCTTGAAAGTACTGTTGTTGCCACCCATTTCATTCACCCAGATAAGGGGATAATTTTCACCGATTATTTTTGCCCATTAACCGACCATCAATCCCGTTTTGCCGAAATAGGCTTTTATACTGAATTGCCAATAGTAGCTTTGCACCGTCAATCCCGATAATGCAATCTGATGAAACGATTTTTATTCATTCCAATACTATTATTGTCCCTCACTACATGGGCACAAACAACCATCAGCGGTAAGATAACCGATGAAAAAGGTAAGCCTGTGATAGGTGCCAGTGTTTACCTCGACAATACGCTAGACGGTGGCACTACCGACAGTGCCGGTAACTTTAAATTTACCACTACCGAAACAGGCAACCAAACCATTGTAGCCAGTGAAGTAAGCCACGAAAATGCTGGTATGCCCATTACTATTAAGGGAGATGCGACTGTTACCCTGAAAATGAAAACCACATCGCAAGAGTTGGAAAACTTTGTGATAACAGCAGGTTCTTATGAGGCATCTAATAACAACAAAACCGTACTTACATCGCTTGATATTGTAACCACGGCAGGCTCTCAGGCAGATGTGGTACGTGCTATACAAACACTCCCCGGCACACAGCAGCAAGGCACACAGGCTGGCTTGTTTGTGCGTGGTGGCGATGCAGGCGAAGCCGCCGTAATAGTGGATGGTATGATAGCACAAAACGCGTTTCTTACCACGGCTCCCGGTGTAGCGGCACGCAGCCGTTTCGGTCCGTTTCAGTTCAAAGGCATTGCTTTCAGCAGTGGTGGCTATAGCGCACGTTACGGGCAGGCACTATCTTCTGTATTGGAACTGAACAGCAACGATATGCCAGACAAAAGCACTATCAACTTGGGTGTGAATATGGCTGGTGTGTATGCCAGTGGCTCGAAGCTGTTCAAAAAAACAAGTATTGAAGCGTCTGCTAACTACAACAACCTTACTCCGTTCTATGGTATTGCACAGACTAACGTAGAATTCTACGACGTACCAAAAGGTGGTGGTGGCTCTTTGAAATTCAACTGGCAACCTAATAAAAAAGGCATCTTCAAAGCATTGGTAAACTATACTACATTTCGCAGTGGCACACGTGTACCCGAGCCATCTGATGCTACAAAAACGCTAGACTTTGGTTTGCATTCGCAAAACGTGTATGGCATCGTGTCGTACAAGCAAACGCTGAAAGAAAAATGGCAGCTATTCACGGCAGGCTCTTATAGCTACAACCACGATGATGTAAACTGGAGTGGTATCGGTTCATTGAGCAAAGACGACCGCGCGCAGTTTCGTGGCGAGCTGAAGAACTATACCACCACACGCCTCAGCATCTTAGCTGGTACAGAAGTACAGCATTTTATGTACGACCGCACATTCGGGGCATGGAATACAAACTTTACCGAAACACAAATAGCAGGCTATGCAGAGGCCGACTGGTCGGTGAAAAACTGGCTGGGCATCAAGCCTGGTATACGTTATGAGCATAGCGTTTTGCTGAAACAAGATGTTGTCATGCCACGCCTTGCAATGGGTATAAAGTCTGGCTTATATGGTCAGTTTTCAGTAGCGGGTGGCATGTTTTATCAAACAATAGACCAACAATACCTGATGGCAGGCTACAGGCTGCAGATGCAGCAAGCAGTACATTACATAGCCAGCTATCAGTATATGCACAACGACCGCACGTTGCGCATAGAGGGTTACTATAAAAGTTACGACCAACTGGTACGCGAGTACATGACAAAGACATTTGATGCCAACTCATTCCGTTTTCCTAACCCATATACCAACCCTGCCGATAATTCGGGCTATGGCTACGCAACAGGTGCAGAACTGTTTTGGAGAGATAAAAAGTCTATCAAAAATGCAGACTACTGGATTTCTTACAGCTTTATAGATACCCGCAGGTTTTACAAAAACTATCTGGCAGAAGCACAACCCGATTTCATTGCTAATCACAACCTGAATGTGGTTACCAAATACTTTATCGAAAAACTGCAAACACAAATCAACCTGACATATAGCTATTCATCTGGCCGTCCGTATTACAATCCGTTGAGTACAGGTTTTATGACAGACCGTACACCCGATTTTCACAACCTGTCGCTCAATATCAATTACCTGCGCTCGATAGGTAAATGGTTCACCGTAATATATGCCGGTATAGATAACGTAACCAATCAGAAAAACATTTTTGGCTACCGTTACGATGGCGCTAACAACAGGTACGAAATACGCCCTGCCATATATCGCTCTGTATTTGTGGGTGTCAACTTTTCACTCACAGCATTTGACAAAGACGAATTATAAACTAAATCATAATCAATAAAAATTAAATCAATGACACGCTACATCATCGCTACGGCAATCGCTGCATTCAGCTATGTAAACTGCCACGCACAAGACTACAACGAAACTTTGAAGAAAGCATTTATCGCTTTCGACACAACAATGGACTATCAGAAAAAACTAGAAGCAAGTAACAAACTGAACCTCATTGCCAAAAAGTGGAACACAGAATGGACTTCACACTTCTACAATGCTTATGCAAAAGCACAGCTATCGTACATGGAAAAAGACGAGGCTAAAAAAGATGCGTATGTGGACGAAGCAGATAAGGAATTGGGTGAGGCTGTAACTATCATCGGCAAAGACAACGATGAAACATTGGTAATGGCTGCATTGGTAGCTAATGCGCGTATGGCTGTAAAACCACAGGCACGTTGGCAGAAGTACGGCAAACTGTTTGAAGAGAACCTGCAAAAAGCAAAAGAGATAAATGCAGAAAACCCGCGTATTTATTATCTGGCTGGTACAAGTAAATTCTTTACACCAAAAATGTTTGGTGGCGGTAAGAAGCCAGCATTAGAATACTTTGAAAAAGCCGAAGGCTACTATGCTAAAGAAACAGATGCCGACATGAGCAAACCATGGTGGGGCAAAATGCAGAACAGCTATTTTATTAGTGAATGTAAGAAAGACGATAAGGAGTAAACAGACAGGATATATTTCATAGTTGACAATTTGGGTAAAAGCGGCTGCAGATTGCAGCCGCTTTTTTGTATTTTATTTGACTCTAATTTTCAGCGAGATAGCCTGAAACATAAGCCTGTATTGAATATGTTAAAGCATTTTAGAACTTTTTGGCATGGTTTTTTGTTACTGTTTTGTGACAGACAATTGTTTCACCCCCAAAATTCGATACGTATGAAAAAGATGAGTTTTTTAACGATGTCCGTTACGGCTATTGCATTATTATCTGCAACACTGTACGCATGCAAAAAGGATGATGCAACCAATCAGTCAACCCAAACGGCTAAAGTAAGTATGCGCCTGACGGATGCCCCCGCCGATTATGATGCCGTGTACATAGATATACAAAGCGTTGAGGTAACGATGGAAGGTTCTGCTGCTGTGGTAATACCTGCCATACGCCCCGGTGTGTACGACCTGCTGAAATTCCGAAACGGTATGGATACTTTGCTGGCAAGGGCAGATATACCGGCAGGTAAAATCAGCCAGATGCGCCTGATATTGGGTGCTAATAACAGTGTGGTTGTGGATGGGCAAACATATCCAATGAATACTCCTTCTGCACAGGAAAGCGGCTTGAAACTGAATGTAAAACAAGAGTTTGCGGCAGGCGGTGCTTATGATGTATGGATAGACTTTGATGCAGGTAAGTCTATCGTTAAAACGGGAAATGATAAATACCAGTTGAAACCCGTTGTAAGAGCATATACCGCACTCACAGATGGTCGTATAAAGGGCTATGTGTTACCGGGTGCTGCATTGGCTACAGTCTATGCTACCAACGGTACAGACGTATATGCTGCCATACCTGCTGCTGACGGCTTCTTCATGTTTACAGGGTTACCTGAAGGTACTTACGCCGTAACACTGGACGCTAGCGTAATAACGTTTACAGACATTACCATCAACAATGTACAGGTAAAATTCGGCGCAACAGCCGATTTAGGAATTACTACACTGAAACCATAAGGTATAGTTGAATAAATGGGAATGGGGTTGCATCTTCTGCAACCCCATTTTTTTATACAGTTTGCAGACACTGTATTAAAGTGTATTTTTCAGATACAGAATTGCAGACATGAAACTCAATGCAAATAATATAGCATTCATATTAGTTGCCTTGTACGCTTTTGCGCTGGGCATGAAAGAACTACGCGAACCTGATATATGGTGGCAACTATTAGCAGGCAGGTGGATGATAGAAAATGGTGCTGTAACACATGCAGATATGTTTTCGTACACCATGCAGGGGGCACAGTGGATAAATGTAAAATGGCTGTATGAAGTCACCATAGCATTGTTTGAAAAAGCTTTGGGGCCAGAGGCGGTTATGTTATTGCAGGCTATCGTCAATATAGCTATTGTATATTTTTTATATTGTACCATCAACTACGTATCAAAAAACAAGGGTGTACAACTGTCTGTATTTTCAATAGTTATTTCGCTGCTTATATTTCTTGCTATATCCGAATACCGTATGGCAGGCCGCCCCGAAATGATAAGCCACCTGCTGGCAGCAACGTACTTATATATACTATGGCGAAATCCATCGCTGCCCTGGAAAGCTATACTATGGCTGATACCCTTGCAATGCTTATGGGCAAATATGCACGAAGGCTATCCTGTTGGTATCGTCATTATCGGTACGATGGCAGCGGGAAGTACGCTTTCTTTTTTTATTACAAGAGATAAAGCAACACTACAACAAACAGTTCGCATAGTTGCTGTTACTGCATTGGCAGTATTAGCCATTCTTTGCAATCCCAATGGTATAGTACTATGGAAGCAACCATTTGAGATATACCGCCAGGTATGGGCAAACAAATACACTTCAGAGTTGTATGACTATACCGTGCCACAATACTGGACGATACAGGCTAAATGGCACTTAGCAATATTCGCTATGGTGGCTTTGTATTGGATTGCCGCAATTATAAAAGCCGTTAAGCAAAAACAAGTAAAAACATTTTTCACACCCGTTATCACCAGCTATCTCTTAGTTATTCCTTTATTGATGTATTTATCACTCACAGCCAACAGAAACATTCCCTTTGCACAAATAGCATTCATCCCATCACTGCCATTAGTGCTGATGTCGTTAGTGCAACTAAGAGCTATTCGCGAAAACAAACTGTTGTTATCCCTATCATCCAAAGCATGGGTTGTTACGATTATTGTAGCGGCTGCATTTTACATCACTATTGTCAGCAATGCCTTTTACAAATTCACCGATAGCCCCAATAAATACGGCATACACACCAGCCTGTTGAAAAACCCTACTGGCGCGGTGGAATTTATAAAACAACACAATATTAAAGGCCCTGCATTTTCCGATTATTTTGTTTCTTCTTATCTGTTGTGGAGTATGTACCCCGATTTCCAGTCGTATATAGACTTGCGCGATTTGGATGTATTCCCCGTTAAGTTCTTTGATGAATACTTCAGCTTATACGAACAGCCTGAAAAATTCCGTGCAATAGATGAAAAGTACAACTTCAATTATGTGGTATTGAACGCATCGCAATTAGCAGGCCTGCAATTCGACTTATACTGGAAAGCTGGGTATAACTTAGTGTACGTTGACCCTGTATCCGTAATCTTCCTGAAACAAAACGAACAGAACAAAGCGGTCAATAGCAATACAGCAATACAAAAACTCTTTACTTGGCCTGCAATCCCCGAAAATGCTGCATGGGCTAGTTTGCTCACTAAGGTGTTAAACCCACTCTATCATAATACCGAAGAAGATGAAGAAGCTTTGCAACAGGTGTATGCTTCGCGCTTTTACAATCAGGTAAAAAACTATAAACTATCCTTACAGGTATTGAATAATGCACCTACAGACAATGTAAAATCTTTAGTTGCCCTCGGACAGACATATCTGCAATATGCAGGCGCGGTACAAAACCCTACTGAAAAGAAAAGTAAGGCAGACACAGCAGAGATGTATTTGAAACAAGCATTGGAAACTGATGCTGATGAAAAAACGGTACACAGCAGCCTTGGTTCTTTGTATGCACTAAAAGGCGATTTTGAAAACGCGGCTCATCATATCCGTATTTTTCTAAGCATGGATAAGTCGGGCGATTATATGTACTACCTGTATGGCTATTGCAACCGTGCTTTGTGGCGGGCAGGCGATGCTAATAGGTTAGATGATGTCATCAAAGCCATGAAAGCATCCTTGCGACTGAACCCCAATAATGGTAAAGCGTATCTGTATATGGCAGAAGCATACGCAGCAAAGAGCGATAACGACAATGCAAGAATGCATCTGAATGATGCTATAAAATCGGGCAATCCTTGGACTACTGAAGAACAAAAATTATTGGATAAACTAAAACAACAATTATCAGTTCAGTAATTTCAGCAACAAATACGTTTGGTATGAAAAAGACTATTCTTCTATTTGTATTAATATTCCTTGGCATTGCATCCTACGCGCAAAACTTCAAGGCTACACAGCGCGAACAGGAAAAGATAATCAAAGCCACATACAAGAAAAAGAAGATAACAGAGTTGGAGTATGAAAAACTAATGCGTGAGCAGGAAGTCATTAAGCAGACTATGGAAAAATATGAGGCAGACAAACACTTAGACCCTCATGAAAAAAATGTGCTGCATGATAAGCTGGGCAGAGCAGAACGTCGTCTGAAACGATATAAGACCAATTCAGAAAGATATTAAAAGAAAGAGAGCCGCTAATACGACTCTCTTTCTTTATTAAAACTCTACTATGAATCCTATTGTTGGTATTATCACAGCATCTGTTTCTCTAAGTATCAACGGTATAGCATTGCTGCCATCGCTGCGAACAGGCTGCCCGTCTGTTGTTTGGAAAGCTGTATTATCTGCTGTTCGCTGGAATGTATAGCGTGGATATTCAGGTTGCACACTACCATATACATTGCTTACGTCAAGGAACAAATCGAGGCTCCATTTTTTATAGTTCCACTTTTTATCTATGCGCACATCCATCGAATGGAAAGAACCTAAACGCAATTGGTTGAACTGGCTGAAATCATTAATGCCTACACCTGTTGATAGATAATTGCGTTGCGATGCTGCCATGTCAAACGGTGTATAAGGCGCACCACCCTGATAACGGAATTTCACACCCAATTCATAATTACGCCTGAATTTGTAGCCACCAATAAACGAAAGCAAATGTGTATTATCCCAAGAGGCGGGTGTGTACTTGCCATTCGCATTGGTAAACTCACTCTTGTAATAGGTATAAGAAAGTATGGCGAAAATGTTTTTGGTAAACTTCTGCTGAAATTGAAACTCTAAACCATAGCTACGTCCCAATCCTGTTGACGTTACCGGCTCATTACCCAATACGCTGAAGTCACCGCCCTTATTAGCTAATGAAATGCCATCCACCGCTGATACTGGATAGAAGTCATACATCTTATAAAAACCTTCCAGCGTAAAGCGCATACCTGCTTTGGGTATAAATTCAAAACCCGCTACAGCATGGTCGCTCTGTATATAGCGGCTGTTTTTGTTTACAGATACACCTGCCTGCTGAAAGCCAAGTACCGTATAAGTTGGTATCTTATAATACCTGCCCAGCGATGCGTTGAACTTCAGGTTCTCTAACAACAACAAAGAGGCTGCCAATCTGGGCGATAATGTATTACCAAGATTATTGCCATCTGTTGTAAAGCTGTTACCATCCGTACGTAAGCCAAAAGACAGGTTCAGCTTGTCTTTGAAAAGGCTGCGTGCTACTTGTGCAAATGCGCCATAACGCCACAGGTTCAGCGATGTGTTGGCATTGATGATGAAGGCAGGTTGCAGTATTGCGCCATTCACATCTTTCACTTCGGCACGTACCCTGCTATACACTTCATTTTCAAATTGCCCATATTGTGCCACTATGCCCCAGCTATAGCTCCAGTTGTTATAGAATTTATTGTATTCAAAACGCATCTTGTTCTCAGCCTCTGTGCTGCGTATGCGTAGTATGCGTTGGGTTTCTATTGGGTTTTGGTTGTCTTCAAATCTGTCAAGTTGGTTGTTCAGCATATTGCGGCTGAATGTCAGATTCCAGTAGCCTTTTTTCATTAATCCTTTCAGTCCGTAGCCATTGGTGTAGTTCCACTGTTTGATGGTAGGGTTGCTCTTAATGATGTAAATATTTTCAGGGGTTTGTTCTTTAGGGGTCAAGAAACCGAAATCATCTATCGCGCCGATACCGATGGTGTAGAACGACAGGTTTTTATTGATCTTATAATCGAGCTTGTACTGAAAATCCCAATAAGACGGTTGTATCGGCACTTGCAATGCCTGAAACAGTAATTGCAGGTAAGAGCGTCTTGCCGATGCAAGAAATGATACTTTATCATTAATAGGTCCGTCTGCCGTTACAGCTACTTCCGTTGCACTGAGACGCACGTTGCCTTGAATTTTTTCAGGGTTCGCCTTGCGTTGTTTCATTTGCAATACACCCGATAGCGGATTGTCAAACTTAGATGGGAAAGCACTGGTGTACAGCGTTACATCTTCAATAAAAGAGATATTTACAATGCCCGTAGGCCCGCCTGCACTACCTTGTGTAGCAAAGTGGTTGATGACAGGCACTTCTATACCATCCAGATAATAGACGTTTTCATTAGGCGCACCACCACGTATGATGAGGTCGTTTCTATAACCACCCACTGAACCCGAAGTACCACCCACGCCTGGGAAAGCCTGTATCACACGCGATACATCGAAGTTACCGCCTGGGTTACTTTTTATTTCTTGTGCAGATAGCGATTGAATTGACAATGGCGTTTCCGCACTTTTCTGAAACGGATTTGTACGTACCACTACTTCGTTCAGGCTTATGTTATTGGCTTCCATCTCTATGCCCAGCACTTGCGCGTTGCCCGATGTTACTACTATATTGTATATCACTTGTGGTTTATAGTCCAACGCCTGTATTTTCAAGTTGTACGATTTCGGGGGGATATTATCCAACCTGAAGTTACCATCCACATCTGTTACCGTTCCCAAACCCGAGCCTTCGAGTGTTACCGTAACGCTTGGTATAGGTTCTTGTGTCTTCTTGTCCTTTACCGTACCGTTGATGATGCCCGTTGGTTGGGCCATACTTAAAATGCTAATATGTAAAAGCGCAATGAGTAATAAATGCTTCATAATATGAACGTGAAACTAATTAACAGATTTATACCCAAAAGGTTGAACATACGAACGATAAAAAACTGCTGATAATATTGCATTTTTACAGCATGAACTGGCAGAGCCTATATAGCGCGAAAAGAACGGGCGACAGGGAAGATAAAAATCTGAACCCGGATAGCGTTCGCACCTCTTTTTTGCGCGACTATGACCGTATCATTTTCTCATCAGCCTTCCGCCGATTGCAGAATAAAACGCAGGTATTCCCTTTGCCAGGTCCTGTGTTTGTACACAACAGGCTTACGCATAGTTTGGAAGTAGCATCCGTTGGGCGTTCACTGGGAAAGGCAGTTGGCGATGCTATTGCCGCAAAGTATAATAACGAAACAGACGACTTCAAAGAATTTTATAAATACGAACTACCCAGCGTGATAGCTGCTGCTTGTCTGGCACACGATATTGGCAACCCGCCATTCGGGCATTCGGGCGAAGATGCTATCCGCACTTTTTTCAGAGAGTTGGATGGCGATACGCGCAAAATAATACACGACAGCCTGAGTGATAATCAACGCAGAGATTTTGAATACTTTGAGGGTAATGCCAATGCCTTGCGTACACTTACCAATAATTTCAACGAACAGGAAGCGGGCGGATACAGGCTTACCTACAGCACATTGGCAGGCATTGTAAAATACCCATCTTCATCATCAGAGGGCTTCAATAAAACGACAGGGCTGATAGCTATCAAAAAATCAGGTTTCTTTGATAGCGAGATTGCTTTGTTTGAAAACATTGCACAAACATTTGCATTACCCAAAGTTGAGGGCTTCAATCATGTATATGCACGCCACCCCTTTGTGTACCTGACAGAAGCGGCAGATGATATTTGCTACCGCATTATAGACCTTGAAGATGCACACCGTATGCACATTGTATCGCTGCAAAAAATCAAAGATTTGTTTTATCCTTTCTTTGAAAAAGAAACAGGCTACGATGGCATAGATTATGTAAGCCGTAAAGTAAATAATCTGGTGGACGACAATCAGAAAGTACAATTCATCCGTGCCAAATGGATAGGGTTGATGGTGGGAAAGCTGTCTGCCTTGTTTATGCAACACGAAGATGCTTTGCTAAGCGGCAGTTTGCAAAAAGACCTGCTCTCTTGTCTGCCCGATGAATACACGGCTTTGATAAAAGAGATAAACACCTACTCGTACAACCATGTATATAATTACAAGTCGGTAGTAGAGATAGAAATTGCTGGCTATAATCTGATAGGCGGTTTGCTCAAGGAGTTTATACAAGCAGTTTTGCAGCCATCGCACAGCAAGTCGGGCAAAGTAATACAACTCATATCCAAACAGTTCCCCATCACGCAACAAAAAGAAAACCTGTATGCGGACGTGCAGTCGGTTGTAGATTTCATTTCTGGTATGACAGACCTGTATGCTATAGACCTATACCGCAAAATGACAGGCATCAGCATACCACAGTTGCGGTAAACACTTATTAATCTTATGTGAAAAAACACACCTGCACACGCAGGCAGTTGTTTTTCACCTACATTTGGCGCATGGCAAAAACAGTATTGATAACAGGCAGCACCAGTGGCATTGGTTTGGCTATTGCAAAGGCTTACGCGGCATTGGGCAATAATATTGTCTTCAACGGCTTAGAACCCAACGGTGCAGAAATAGCGCAACAAGTAGCGGATGAATACGGTATTCAGCATATTTTTTCTCCTGCCAATATGTTGCAACCAGAAACTATCAAAGGCATGGTAGCAGATGCAGAAGCAAAATTTGGCGGCATAGACATATTGATAAACAACGCGGGCATACAATTCGTATCGCCTGTTGAAGATTTCCCTGCCGAAAAATGGGATGCAATAATCGGCATCAACCTGACGGCCGCATTCCACACCACACAAGCTGTTTGGAAAGGCATGAAAGCGCGTGGATGGGGGCGTATTATCAATATAGCATCTGCACATGGTTTAGTGGCATCAGAATTTAAGAGCGCGTATGTAGCATCAAAACACGGCATCATAGGCTTTACAAAAACCATCGCGCTGGAAGGTGCGCCGGTTGGTATTACTGCCAATGCTATCTGCCCCGGTTACGTGCACACACCTATTATAGATAAGCAAATCGGCGACCAGATGAAAGCACATAATATGAGCCGAGAGGATGTGATAGAAAAAATAATGCTGGACAAACAAGCCCTGAAAGAATTTATTCCTGTAGAAGCGATAGCACAAGCAGCCATATATTTGTCTTCAGACAGCGCGGCACAGATAACAGGCATAGCACTACCTATAGAGGGTGGCTGGAGTGCACAATAAAAACAATCATGAATGATTTCCCCGCACACGAAAGTGCTACTATAGATAGTAACAATACGCAACTGCATTATATCACCTATAATACAGGCAAGCAACCACTGCTGATGCTGCACGGCCTCACTGCCAATGCACATGCTTTTGATGGATTAGTAGCCAGCGGATTGACAAATGATTTTACCATCATCAGCCCAGACCAGCGAGGGCGTGGACTCAGTGGTTATCCCGCGTTTGCATACAGCATCCCCGACCATGCAGAAGACATCATCAATCTGCTCGACCATTTGGACATTGATAAAATAAATATTGCAGGCCATTCTTTTGGCGGGCTGATGAGTTTTTACTTAGCGGCTAATTTCCCCGACAGGTTTAATAAAGTAGTGATATTGGATGCGGCAGCAGAGATGAACCCCAATTCGCTGGAAATGCTGCAACCCACATTAGGCAGGCTCGATAAACAATTTGCTTCGTGGGATGCGTATTTGAAAGAGATTCAGGCAGCACCTTACAATACATTCTGGGAGCCAGCTATGGAGCGTTATTATCGTGCCGATGTGAAACCTACCGATGAAGGTGGTGTAACACCCCGCCCCGTGTTGGCGAATATTTTGCAGGTGGCGGTAAACGTTGGTGCTACTGAATGGGATTGCCATGTACGCGAAGTGAAGCAACCCGCATTGCTGCTGAATGGCATGGATGAATACACACTCGGCGAGCCGCTGCTTCCGGAATGTAAAGCCATAGAAACGGTAGAAATGATGCCACATGGCACGTACAAAGCGGTTGACGGCAACCACCACACCATGCTCTATGGCGATGGTGCTAAACAAATCGTGAAGTCCATCAGAGAATTTTTGCAATAAAGCACTGTTGCTTGTAGCTTTGCTGCTTATTTGCAGTACATGGACGCACAGCACCCTGCTACACTAAAGATTGAAGATTACACCTATCATCTGCCCGATGAACGCATTGCCCGCTACCCGCTTGCAGAGCGAGATGCGAGCAAGCTGTTGATATACCAAAATGGGCAGATAACAGAAAGCACGTACAAACACATTGCCGATTATATACCTGCCAACTCACTACTTGTTTTCAACCAAACAAAAGTGGTGAATGCAAGGCTGCTTTTTACCAAAGATACAGGCGGCATGATAGAGGTGTTTTGCCTTGAACCACACAGCCAATACCCCGAAATACAAACTGCCCTGCTGCAAAAAAACAAAGTATGGTGGCAATGTATGGTAGGCGGTGCCAGCAAATGGAAGCATGGTATGGTGTTGACTGTAGCGCATGAACACCCTGCATTCACACTATCCGCCACTGTCATTGAAAAACAACAAAGTGCCTTTACTATAGAATTTACTTGGGATGCAGACATTACGTTTGCAGAAGTGCTGCACTATATAGGTAAAGTACCCATACCACCTTATCTGCATCGAGAGTCTGAACAAAGCGACGAACTACGCTACCAGACCATATATGCAAAAGAAGAGGGCAGTGTGGCTGCACCCACGGCAGGCTTGCATTTTACCAATGCGGTATTCAGCAGCTTCAAACAAAAACAGATAGATACTTCTTTCGTAACGCTCCATGTTGGCGCGGGTACTTTCAAGCCCGTGAAGAGCGAAACAATGGCGGAGCATGATATGCACACCGAATGGATAGAGGTGGATGCGGCTACAATACAATCGCTCATACAAAATATTGGCAGTATCATAGCCGTAGGCACTACCTCTATGCGCACCCTCGAAAGCCTCTACTGGATTGGTGTAAAATTATTAGATGGCCAATCTATTGATGCGGAAGTAGCCATCACCCAATGGCAGCCGTATGAAATGCAAACATCCGCTACACCACAAGAAGCATTGCAAGCTATTGCTAACTATCTTGCCACGCACAACCTGCAACGCCTCATTACCCGTACACAGATATTGATAGCACCGGGTTACCGATGCAGAATAATAAAAGGCTTGGTTACCAATTTTCATCAACCACAATCTACCTTGCTGCTATTAGTTGCAGCTATTACAAACAACAACTGGCGTAGCATATACAATCACGCACTCAATAACGATTACCGTTTCCTCAGCTATGGCGATGGCAGCCTGCTTTGGGTAGATTAATAAATGGTTACCATAGCAGGGTCTATCAGGTATTTAGTAGCTTTGCAGCCTAAATTACAAGGCATTTGACTACGCGCGAATTTATAGCAGCCGCTTTGCAGGAAGATATTGGTACGGGCGACCATTCAACCCTTTCGTCTATTGCCACCGATGCAATGGGCAAAGCAGTGCTGAAAGTGAAAGAAGATGGCATACTGGCTGGTGTGCAACTGGCACAGGATATTTTTCACTTCCTTGAACCCGAAGCGGCTTTTACTATATACAAACAAGATGGCGATGCGGTGAAGTATGGCGAAGTGGCTTTTGAAGTATCTGCCAAAGTACATACTATACTACAGGCAGAACGCCTGTCGCTCAACTGTATGCAGCGCATGAGTGGTATTGCTACGCTTACACACCAATATGTACAAAAGCTGAAAAACTATAACACACGCATACTCGATACTCGTAAAACAACCCCCCTGTTTCGCACATTCGAAAAACTGGCGGTGAAAATAGGTGGTGGCGAAAACCACCGCATGGGCTTGTACGATATGGTGATGCTGAAAGACAACCATATAGATTTTTGTGGTGGCATCGAAAAGGCAATCGCCAAAACAAATGCATACCTGCAAGCCAACAAACTGGATTTGAAAATAGAAGTAGAAACCCGCAACCTTGAAGATGTAAAGCGTGTGTTGGCTGTTGGCGATATTCACCGCATCATGCTCGACAACTACACACCCGAACAATTAGCAGAAGCCATAAAGCTGATAGACGGAAAATACGAAACAGAAGCATCGGGCGGCATTACAATAGAAAACATAGAAGCCTACGCGGCAACAGGCGTTGATTATATATCGGTGGGTGCTATCATACACCACGCCACCAGTATGGACCTGAGCCTTAAAGCACAACTTTCATGAGCAAGAAACACCTTGTATTTATCATCAACCCCAAATCGGGTGTTGACAGGCAGAAAGCCATACAGCACGCCATAGATACCACACTCGACTTCAACCAATTCACCTACGAGATACTGCATACCGAATATGCCAAACATGGTATAGAACTGGCAAAGCAAGCTGCAAGTAATGGTGCGTTTGCCGTTGTAGCGGTGGGTGGAGATGGCTCAGTAAACGATGTAGTAAACGGACTGTTGGGCACAGATACTGCATTAGCCATCATACCCAAAGGTAGTGGCAACGGTATGGCACGTACTATGGGCATTCCGCTGAAAGAAGAGCAGGCCATCAAAGTCATTAATAAAGGCAACATTACCCACATGGATATTGGCTATGCCAACGGACAGCCTTTCATCAGCAATGCGGGTGTCGCGTTCGATGCACTCATATCGCGCAAGTTTGCTAAAAGTGTGCGCCGTGGTTTTGCCATGTATAGCTGGTTGGTTACAAAATACATGTGGCTCTACAAAGCATGGAAGTGGAACATCACCATTGACGGTAAAGAAGTAAACACCAAAGCGTTCATCATCACCGTTGCCAATGGCAGGCAGTTTGGTTACAATTTTCAGATAGCCCCCGATGCCAACTGGACGGATGGTTTGTTTGATGTTGTCATTGTTAAAGACTTTCCCCGCATACTGGGCGGCATCATTACCGTTCGCGCTATGACGGGTACTATTACAAAAAGCCCTTACGTACAGCATTACAGGGCAAAAGAAGTAGTGATATCGCACCCCGAACTACGCCTGATGCAAACAGACGGCGATGCCCACGCTTGCGAAAACAGCATCACATTTACCATACAAAAAGGCTTACAGAAAGTCATTACGCCGTAGGCTTGGTGTGCTTCCATCGGCGGTGTGTCCACATATAGTTGGTAGGCTGTTCTTGTATCTGTTGTTCAAGATGGGCGACATAGGCACACACTATATCTTCTGCCTGCATGGCAGATGCATCATCGCACAGGCGTTCCATTATCAGCTTATAATGCCCGCGTTTTGTTTTGATGATTTTGCTAAGCACTACAGCCGCTTTATTTTTTTGAGCCATGTAGGCAAGTCCTATAAAAAATGGTGCTTCCCGGTGCATGAAGTTTACCCATAGCACATTGTTCAGGTTCGATGGGTTTTGGTCGGCTATCAGCCCGAGTACGTGGAGCTTGCTTTGCAATTTGGCAAAAGCCTCTTTGCGGGCTTTCATCGAAATCATCATACCACCTGCACGGTTGCGCAGTTTCAGTACAAACCTGTCAAATGCTTTGTTTTCAAGTGGCAGATACACACCCGCCATTTGCTGGCGTATGTTCAGTTGGCTCACCACGTTCGCCCACTCCCAGTTGAACGTGTGCCCCATCAATACATAGGCGTTTCTGTTTTCCTGCCGTAGTTGTTCAAGTATTTCCCAATTGCCCGTAAAGCGGCGTGTCAGTTCTTTGTCCGATACGCTCAGCAGTTTCAGCATCTCTATCCACTGGTCGCAAAAGTTTTTGTAAAATGCCTTGGCAATGGCATCAATCGCTGCTTCGTCTTTGTCAGGAAAAGCATGCCGAAGATTATCTTTCACAACAGCTACCCGATAACCGAAAACCCTGTATATGAAAAAACACAACACATCACTCAATACATACAACACCCGCAAAGGCAGTGCTGCTATGGGATAAAACAGTATCAGCAACAGATAATACATGGGCTGCAAAGTTACGCATTATCGGGTTTAGCATTTCTAATACCATATATTAGCCTTAATTTTGCTGCCTCAAACTTACAGATAAGATGAAACTGGTTACCTATTCAAAAAACGGTGTAGAACAATTAGCTTTTTTGGTAAACGAAAAGCTGTACGATACCAATGCAGCCAACACCTCGCTGCCTGCTACCATCATGCCCATGCTCAATAACTGGGAAGCATTGGTGGACGTAGCACGCAAAACGGAAGACGATATAAAAAGCGGAAAGCTGAGCCTTGAGGGTACTACTTACAGCAGTGCCGTTGTGATGGCACCTGTACCAAACCCCACATCTTGTCGCGATGGATATGCGTTTCGTCAGCACGTAGCAGCCGCGCGCCGCAACCGCAAGGTGGATATGATTGCTGAGTTCGACCAGTATCCCATCTTCTATTTCACCAACCACAATGCCATACAAGGCCCCGGCGATATTATTTGCATGCCCGACCATTTTCAGAAGCTCGACTTTGAACTCGAAGCATCTGTAGTACTATGCAAAAAAGGCCGCAACATCAAAGCATCGGAAGCAGATAAATACATAGCGGGCTACATGATAATGAACGACATGAGCGCGCGCACCTTGCAGATGGAAGAAATGCTGCTGAACCTCGGCCCCGCTAAAGGCAAAGATTTTTCAACTGTAATAGGTCCAGTTCTTGTTACGCCCGATGAACTGGAAGCATACAAAATACCTGCAAAGCCCAACCATACAGGTAATAACTACAACCTGGGTATGAAGTGTTGGGTAAATGGCGTACAGGTGAGTGAGGGTAATATGGGCGATATGGACTGGACCTTTGCCGAAATCATAGAGCGTTGCGCATATGGTGCAGATGTACTGCCCGGTGATGTGATAGGCAGCGGCACGGTAGGTACGGGCTGCTTTTTAGAACTGAATGGCACAGGATTGCTACACGACCCCAACTACAAAGTACAATGGCTGCAACCCGGCGATGTAGTAGAAATGGAAATTGACGGCCTCGGCAAACTCAGCAACACCATAGTAGCCGAAAAAACAGACTGGAGTATATTGGGACTGAAGAAGATATAGGACTATTTGCAGAGGTATGAAAAATAAACTATTCTTTTTGTCAGTTTGCTTATTCGTCATGTTAGCTTCTGCTTGTGTTGATGCCCAGCACATTGACAATAATCAAGCCAAAGCAGATACACTTCATTTATCCAAAGTATCCTCTTGGAAGAACCTTCCGCAACCAGTAAATTGGGTTAATGATTTTGATAATCTGTATAGTGATGTAGAAGAAAATATGCTAAATGATACTATTGAAAAATTCAGACGAATAACGTCCATTCAGATAGCAGTTGTTACATTAGATAGTACATATTCGAGTTCAGATAGTTTTGATGCTTATGTACTTCATATAGCCAATACATGGGGTGTAGGTGAAAAAGATAAAAACAACGGCATACTAATTGGTATTTCATCAGGTTACAGAAGAATCAGAATATCAACAGGTCTTGGAATAGAACCTTTAATGAGTGATGAAAAAACAAAGCAAATAATAGAAAATCATTTTACTCCATATTTCAGAAAAGCTGACTATTATACCGGAACATTTAAGGGAATAATAGCTATCATGAAACATTTAGAAAGTAAATAGTTTCTTGTGTCGTCAGGAATTACTTCCTGACGGTTCGCATAGGGTTTGCGTTACTCTCTTCTATTAGCTGTTCCAAATGTTCCGCAGGGCATTTGGAACTAAAGATAAATTCTGTTCTCTGAACGGCATTCATAATCCAGCTGCTGAATAGAAAATAAGCAGTATAAAAATCATCAACATTCGTATTTCAAATACCGTTCTGAGAACCGCTTTCTATTTTAATAGTTCAAGATGCCTTTCAGAACATCTTGCACCGTGTGTTATATATCTATGTAAGAAAATTCCTATTGGGGCACAGAAAAATGATAGCCGATACCTTTTAGTGTTACAATGCTCACCGCAGGTTCGGTTGCAAAGTACTCCCTTAGTTTTCGGATATATACATCCAGATTGCGGGAGTTGAAAAAAGAATCATCGCCCCATATTTGTGTTAATAGTTTTTTTCTATCAACAACGGTGTTGGGGTTGTTACATAATACTGTGAGTATTTGCGCTTCGCGATGAGATAGTTTTATAACCTCATTGGCAATGTGTAATTCAAAACGGGAAGGAATAAAAACTGCATTACCTAACATCACTTTATCTGCCAAAGCCTTAGTTGTTTCATCACCTTTAGCAACCAACCGTATTTGGTTTTCGATGCGTACCATCAACTCTTCCATGCTGAATGGCTTTTTGACATAATCAGTACCGCCAGATGAAAAGCCTTTTACCACATCGTCTGTTTGTGTTTTGGCTGTAAGAAAAATAACAGGCAATGTGGGGTATATATTTCGGATGGTGCTGCCCAATGTATAACCATCTATGTGCGGCAGCATAACATCGAGCAGGCATATATCCGGCTCGAAAGAAGCAACAGCATCCAGAATGCGTGTGCCGTCTTTTTTATACAGCACATCGTAGCCTTTCAACTCCAGTGTTTCCTTTACAATTCTTGACAGAAAGGGTTCATCATCTACAAATAATATCTTTTTCTTCATGCTACAGGTAGTGTTATAGTAAAAGTGCAGCCGCTTGGTTTGTTATTGTGTACGCTTATATATCCACCATGCCTTGCAACTATTTGGCGAGCGTAGTGCAACCCCAACCCATAACCTTTTACATTGTGCGTATCACCAACCGGCACACGGAAAAAGCGATCGAATACTTTTTCTATATAGTCGGCTGCTATGCCCGGTCCATTATCGGTTATAGCTATTTCAATTTCTTTATCATTACGCTTGCCGTTTACCGCAATGCTTAGTTTCTTGTCAGCATACTTCAGGCTATTGTCAATGATATTGACAAGCACACCTTGCAAATGCGCTGCATCGCCTGCTATAGTATAATTACCATCCTCGAAATGAGTTGTAATATCTGCCCCTTGTTGTTCTGCTCTTAAACGGAACAAGCCTACCGTATCTTCCGTAAGCGATTGTAAATTCACAGGTTCTGTCCTAAGTACGATTGCACCGTCTTCTATCAGTGTATTGTGCAGTGCTTTATTCACCAACATATCAAGGCGATTAATCTCTGCACCAGCCATAGCAAGGTACTCTTTGGTAGTGTGTTTATCTTCTATGGCATTAAAATTATCGAGTGCTTCCAATGCCACTTTCACGGTTGAAATAGGTGTTTTTAGTTCGTGCGACATGTTGCTGATAAAATCTTTCATAATAGCGGCATGTTGGGTTTGTTTCTTCAGGCTTCTGAAAGCAACGATAAATGATATGCCTGCCAATGACACCAGCAATATTCCAAAAAACACCTGTGGTGCAATCTTCTTTACAATATCCCAGAAATACCCTTTCACTATTACACCCGCATTGCTATTCATGTACTTGCCCGATACCAGCATTCCTTTTTTTACTTTCTTACTATCAATATTGTCGTATATCCATATAGTTTCAAAACGCCAGTTGTTTTGTTTTGCCTTATCCGCAAAATTTTTTCGAAGTGTGATGGTATCGGTATTTAGCAAACCTAATCCTTTGCCTTTTATCGCATCATTTGCTCCTGCCAATATGCCTACAATAGCATTGATAATTTTGCCCGTATCCGGTATTGATATACTGTCAGTATCAATAGACATCTGCATCTGTTGTACATCATTTACAGTACCCTTGCTGTTTTCTGTTGTGTGAATTTCATAGGCTATTACGCTATTATTTAGATGTTTTCCGTCAGGGATGAGTTTGTTGATGTCGAGCTTTGTAAGCGTATCTTTTGTAGTGAATTTACTTTTCATCACTACAGTAGGCCGTGTACCACCAGCATAATTCTTTTTTCCTGCACCTGCTATGAGTTTCGACATTAGCAACGAGTCGGACAAATTGCGGTTTATATCAGTTATGGTATTGCTTACATCTATTGCTAATCGCTCTTTTTCTTTTTCATATTGCCCGAATAGCCAATAGCCAACAAAAGCTGTGAGAGCCAATTGACTGCACAACATCAACAGCCGCACGCTGAATAATGTACCCTTATGTTTGCTAAACATGTCTGCAAGTTAATGAGCAATACGCTGAAAGCGTTTCCTTTTAACCTAAATTAACCTTAATTACCCATGCATTAACCTATATGCCTTTGTTACCGAAATAGCTTTGTAAAAAACAAGGTTATGAAAATAAAGTTTCTATTATTAAGCAGTTTACTAATCACACAACAGACGTTCGGCCAAATGACTTCGGGCAGTATTACCTATAACGAGATTACGAAAATAAACCTGCGAGGTGGCAATGTAGATATTTCGGCAAATGGCGTTTCTGATGAACAACTGAAACAAATTGAAGCCCTGATACCTAAAGAAACAGGTGCAAAAAAGACGTTGCGATTTAATACCAAAGCCGCACTATATCAAAACACAAAAGAAGAAAATGCTAACAACGAAAGTACACACAGTATGGGTGGGGCAACCATCATGATAATGGGTAGTTCAGGTGGTGCAAATGACAAATCTTATTACGATATACAAAACAAACAACTGATTCAGCAAGAGGAATTTATGTCGCGCAAATTTCTGATAACATCTGAAGCGCAGGCAAAGCCGTGGAAGCTGACAGGCAAAAGCAAACAGATACTCGGCTACCCTTGCCAGGAAGCAGTATTAAAACATGACAGCACAACTATTACAGTTTGGTTTACACCAGCTATCAGCGTATCTGCTGGGCCTAAAGGGCTGTATGGCTTGCCGGGTATGATATTGGCTGCAGATATGGGCGACAACATTACAATAACCGCCATAAAGGTGCAAGAAGAACAAATAGGCGACTTACCCAAACCTAAAGATGGTAAGAAAGTAACTCAAAAAGAATTTGAAAAAATTGTAGATGCGAAAATAAAAGAAATGCAAGCGCAACACGGTGGGCGCGATGGTATAGTAATAGAAAGAGTTATAAGCCGATAAACCATGAAACACACACTACTACTGATAGCTTGCGTTTGCCTGCATCTGCACTCAAAAGCACAACATAGCATCAAAGGAATGGTAACAGATACTGCCAATTACCCTGTGGTATATACAACTGTATCGTTACTGCACCCAGAAGATTCTACCATGGCATACTTTGCGGTATGTGATAAACAAGGCATTTTTCAGATAAAGGACGTACCTAAAGGCAGGTATCTGCTACAAGCTGCATTTATGGGTTTCAAAACCTATTATCGCGCGGTAGAAATGCCAATGACAGGTGATGGCAGTATTGGTAAAATAACATTGCGCCCGTATGCTAATGTGCTGGAAGAAGTAAGTGTGAAAACAGAAAAGATACCCATACGGCTGAATGGTGATACGCTGGAATACAATGCTGGCTCGTTTAAAACAAAGCCAGATGCCAATGTAGAGGAATTGCTGAAAAAATTACCTGGCGTACAGGTTGATAAAGCAGGCAATATAAAAGCACAGGGCGAAGATGTACAGAATGTATTGGTAGATGGTAAACCATTTTTCAGTAATGACCCGAAAGTAGCTACCAAAAACTTACCAGCAGATGCCATCAATAAAGTGCAGGTGTTTAACAAGCAGTCGGACATGGCAGAGTTTACAGGTGTTGACGATGGCAGCCGCGAAAAGACCATCAACCTGCAACTAAAAGATGATAAAAAGAAAGGCTATTTTGGTGATGTACAGGCTGGCTATGGCACAAACAATCGCTTTGATGGCAGTGGGAAATTTTACCGTTTCAAACCCAAAAGTCAATTGGCTGCTTTGGCCATGGCCAATAACATCAATCATTTCGGATTTTCGTTTCAAGATTACCTAAACTTCAGCGGTGGTTTGGGTAGCCTGATGCAGAACAACGGAGAGATAAATATGGGCAACGACAGGAATATGCCACCGGTAGATTTCGGGCAGCCTATTTATGGCTTAATAAAATCAGGTGCAGGCGGTATCAATTACGGGCTGGAGCCAAAGAAAGGAAGACGCTTGGTTGTCAGCTATCTGGGCAATGCTTCTGATAAAACATTGACTGAAAAAAGTAGTAGTGAAAACTTTACAGACCAAGGCAGTTTTTCAAGAAACGGAACAGATAATGAGAAAAATGAAAACATAGCACACCGTGTGAGTGTAGAATCGCGCATTACTAAGGATAGTTTTTATCGCCTGAACTTTGCCGCGAATGCATCTTTGATTAACGGGCATAGTAATATCAGCCGCTATACCGCTACCCTACTCCGCGACACACTTATTAATACATTAGACAGGACGGCTTATGACAATGGGCAAAGCATAAACACTAATGCCAGATTGTCTTATATGCGCAATAGCAGGAACAAAAAACAGGTGTACAGAATAAGTGCCAACGGTGAATATAATAAGGAGCTAAACAATAGCCAATGGAACAACATAACACGGCTGATACCAGCCTCATTGACACAAACAGACAACCAACGAAGAAACGATATGGCGGAAGAACTAGAGTATGCAGCCACAGCAAGTTTCAGTCAATCGCTTGGTAAAGGATATTATGTAGAACCATCGTTAAGTGCATCAAACAACAATCAATCGCTGACCAGACAACAAAAAATCATTGCTAAACAAGATGTGTTGATAGACTCATTAAGCCCTCGTTTTGAAAGGTCTTATACATCTATTACACACGGCATAGGCTTACGGCATAGCACTAAAGCAACACAATGGGGCATAGGCTTATCTGGCTCTCACAATGTACTGGCGCGCCAATTGAATGGTACAAGCGTTGGGCAGGATGATTATACTTTCTTATTACCACAGGCAAATATGCAACACCAATTCGGGCAAGGCAACAGGGTGGAAGCATACTACCGCACAGCCGTATCTGCACCGTCAGCAGGGCGTTTAATGCCAGTAGCAGACTACACAAACCCACTACAAATAAGTACAGGTAATAATTTGCTACGACCTGAATATACACACAGTGGCGGGCTTAACTGGATATGGTTCGACCAGTTTACTTTTTCTTCGCTGTTTGCAAATATTGGCGGCAGGTACACCACAGATAAAATATCCTTAGCTCGCACCATTGGTGCAGACTTGGTGCAACGTATAGCACCCGTGAACGTACCGTATGAATACATGCTCAACGGACGGATACAGTATGGCCGCCCTGTCAGGAAACTTGGCATTAGTGTAAATGCGAGCTTTGATGAATCATACCGTAACAGTATCAATATCATCAATACGGTAGATAATAAAGTAAGTACATTCAACCATGTATTTGAATTATCATTCAGCAATACTAAAAACGAAAAATGGGATGTAAACATGGGTGGCAACATAGCCATTACCGATTCCCGTTTTACCATCAACAAAGAGTTTGATAATCATTTCTACACACTTACAGGTTTTAGCCAAATCAGTTTTCGTCCAAATACACACTGGCATTTCAGGGTTTCGGCAGATGTTTCTCAATACAGGGGGCGGAATTTTAACGGCAATGTGTTTGTTCCATTATTGCAATCTGAAGCATCGTATTACTTCATGAAAGCCAACAGGGCGATCATAACATTATCAGGCTTCGATTTGCTGAATGCCAACACAGGCATACAGCGTGTCAGCAATATCAACTCACTGTCAGAAGTACAGAGCAATATTATACAGCAATACTTTATGCTGTCGTTTAAATACAGACTGAACTATACAGGCTCTGCACCCGGTGGGCAGATTAGTGTGAAGACGAGATAAAAGGCTACCTGATTATTATAATTCTGAATATTGCAAAAAAATGGCTTATTCAGCTTACAAAATCATCCGTTATTTAAACTGCCTGAAGTAGTAGGTAACCCCATCTTCTTCCAGTATCATTTCATTGTTTTCGCATTTCAGCACTTTAAACTGGCGGCTGTCTTTACCGTTCAGGTACAGCGTTTGGTTGCTATAGCTCTGCACATACCACGATGGTGCATTATCAGCATCTTTTCTGGAGAAGAATGCCCCCCATTTACCATCTTGTTGAGATGGGTAGATGTCTACCATCTTTATCTGCCTGCTATAATCTATGGCATCTACTTTTTGCGCACCTGTACCTTTGAATACTGACCAGTGTCCTGCCATTTGCTGTACACTGTTAACAGGTGCAAACACTTCCTGACGTTTTGCTTGCGGTGAATTTACCTGAGGTGTATAAGTTTCCATTTCGTAGATGCCGCCATCGTCTTTCAGCACCATTTTATTATTGCTGCGCGATACGATGGTGAAGTAACGCATACCTATATCCAGCGCATTCGCTTCCAGTTTATACGTGCCTCTGTAAATGAAACCACCCGCTTTTTGCCAGATGTATTCATTACCGCCCGGCAGAAACTCCATCTTAATAGTGTCTTTGTACGATACTACCTCGTTTTTGATAGTCTTGCGCGATACTTCTCGCCAGTTTCCAGACAACTTGTTTTTATCGCCTGCGAAAGACAGCGTGGGCATTAAAACAGTTGCTAGTATTATAAAATTTCTCATGAACTTTGTTTTAGCGTTAGGATAATTCAAAAATATTCAAAAAATTGTAACTATTACATTAATTAAAATCATGGCAAGTAATACACTGAACATATCGCTGATACAGGCAGACATAGTATGGGAAGACAAAGCCGCTAACTTGGCACAATACGAGCAATACATTAATGGCATTACAGAGAAAAAAGAAGTAGTAGTGCTGCCCGAAATGTTCAGCACGGGTTTTAGTATGAACACCACTGCACTTGCCGAAACAATGGATGGTGCTACCGTGCAATGGATGAAGAACATAGCAGCCACCAACCGATGCATACTGACGGGTAGCCTGATAATAGAGGAAGAAGGCAAATACTACAACCGGCTGCTATGGGTACAGCCCGATGGCACAGTGGGGCAGTATGATAAACGCCACCTGTTTGCCTATGGCGATGAAGATAAACACTACAGCGCAGGCACTAAACGATTGATAGCCAGTGTAAAAGGCTTTCGTGTATGCCTGATGATATGTTACGATTTGCGCTTCCCTGTATGGGCACGCAATGTAGGCAACGAATATGATGCCTTGCTGTTTATAGCCAACTGGCCACAACGCCGCAGCTTGGCATGGAAGACACTGCTACAGGCAAGGGCTATAGAAAATATGTGCTATACTATTGGTGTAAACCGTGTAGGCGAAGATGGTAAAGGATTGGTTTACAGTGGGGATAGTAGCGTGTTTGGCCCGTTGGGAGAGGTGATATGGCAAGAGAGCAATAAGCCTGTAGTACATACAGTAACTCTGCAAAAAGACTATGTAACGCAAACATGGGAACAGTTTCCCTTTCTGCATGATGCGGATAAGTTTATCATACTAGACTGAACATAACATTCAATTCCACTTTGTATTTTGTACTTTTGCTGCCCAATCTATAATTGACGGCTCATGTGGCATCGTATTGCAGCGTTTATCATAAAATTCCGTGTTACTCTATTGGTATTGCTGCTGGCAGCTACCTGTGTTATGGGCTATTATGCCAGTAAGGTAGAGCTGAGCTACGAGTTTACCAACGCCATCCCTACAGATAACCCCAAGTACAAGGACTATCAGGCTTTCCGCAAACAATTTGGCGAGGATGGTAATATGATGGTGATTGGCGTGCAAACCGATAAGTTTTTCAATCAAGATTTTTTTACAGACTATACCACCCTTGTTAAGCAGCTTGAAAAAGTAAAAGCGGTAGAAAATGTATTGAGTGTACCCGGTGCAATCAACCTGCTAAAAGATACCACCACAGGGCAACTGAAAGTGGTGAAATTGGTAACCGATAGTACCATCAATAATGTTGCAGCAATCAGTGATGCATTTCATAATCTGCCATTCTACAAAGGCTTTCTTTACAACCCCGAAACAGGGGCGTATCTGATGGCATTGCGTATAGACAAGCAAGTGCTGAACAGTAAAAACCGTGCAGGTGTAGTAAATGAGATACTGGCATTGAGCGATGCATTCGGTAAGAAGCATGGCATAGAAATGCACTATAGCGGCCTGCCGTTGATACGCACCATGATGGCTGCACAAGTGCAGAGCGAAATGAACCTGTTTCTCATCCTGTCGTTTGTACTAACTGCCGTGATATTGGCATTATTCTTCCGTTCATTTATGGCGGTACTGGCAAGTATGCTGGTGGTAGCGGCGGGTGTAATATGGTCGCTTGGTACAGTGGTGTTGCTGGGGTATAAAATAACCCTGCTGATAGCACTGATACCACCACTGATAGTAGTAATAGGCATACCCAACTGTGTGTACCTGCTCAACAAATACCATGCAGAGTATAATAAGCACCAGAACAAAGCCAAGGGCTTATTGCGTATGGTTGACAGAATGGGTATCGTTACTTTGTTTACCAACATTACTGCTGCGATAGGTTTTGGTGTTTTCTTCTTTACCAAGAGTACGATACTGAAAGAGTTTGGCTTAGTGGCAGGCATCAACATCATGGCCATATTTTTGATTTCGCTGATATTCATACCTGCCCTGTTCAGTTTTTTGCCACCACCCAAACTACGTCATACCAAATATTTAGAAAGCGGCTGGATGACACGCCTGCTCGATACCATTACTACTTGGGTGTTCGGCCACAGAATGTGGATATATGCTGCCACCATAGTAATATGCGCTGTGAGTATAATGGGCATGATGCGCCTGAACTCTGTAGGGCATATTGTGGACGACTTGCCGAAAGAAGCAAAAGTGTATCAAGACCTGATGTTCTTTGAAAAGAATTTCAGAGGGGTGATGCCATTGGAAATAGTTATAGACACACGCAAGAAAAATGGAGCGGTAGGCTTGCCGGTATTGCAAAAGATGGATGAGTTGACTACCTACCTGAAACAATACCCCGAAATAGGCCATTCGCTGGCATTGACAGAAGGTGTAAAATTTGCCAGACAGGCTTACTACGATGGCGATAGCAGCAGCTATGCCGTACCTAATATGTTTGATGCTGCATTTATACAACCGTACCTGCGTGGTGGTGGCGGTGCAGATAAAAAAAGCATGTTCAGCAAACTGCTGAACGCGTTTATGGACAGCACCAAACAGAAAACACGCATCAGCGTTAGTATGGCTGATGTTGGCTCTAAACGATTACCAATACTATTAGATAGCATACGCCCCAAAACACTTGAACTGTTTGATACATCGAAGTACGATGTTACGTTTACAGGCACAAGCATTGTGTTTTTAGAGGGTAGTAAATTTATCATCAATAGCCTGCGCGATAGTTTGATACTGGCATTCATCATGATATTTGGTTGTATGATAGCCTTATTCCGTTCATGGCGCATACTGTTGATTTCGATGGTGATTAATATTGTACCGCTACTCATTACAGCAGGCATCATGGGGTGGATGCGCATACCCATCAAGCCGTCAACCGTATTGGTATTCAGCGTGGCATTAGGTATAACGATAGATGTAACCATTCGTTTCCTTGTCAACTTCAAACAAGAACTGGTGCACCACGACGATGATATTGCTGAAACCGTGAAGCGCACCATACACGATACAGGGTTGAGCATCATTTATACATCTTTGATACTGATTGCAGGTTTTGGCGTGTTTGCCCTATCGCAATTTGACGGTACGAAATCATTGGGTTATCTCACATCTCTCACACTGCTCTTGGCAATGGTTACCAACCTGACACTACAGCCTGCCCTGCTGCTATGGATGGATAAAGCACTCCGCAAGAATAAGAGTGCCGACTTCCTTAGGGATGATGATGAAAAGTAAACCTGGATTTAAGGGATTAATGGATTTGCAGTTTTTTTCGCCATATCCAATGCTTCTTTCATATCCTCGTAATAAACGTAGACAATAAGTAGCTATATCTTCTAACTGTTCGGGTGTTCGGTGTTCGGAACAGAACAGTGGAACAGTTTATTTCTACTCACGTCATTGCGAGGAACGAAGCAAAGGAATCTCACGACAGAATAATGCATACAAAGTATCCTACATGGGGATTTTTGGGGAGTTCTAAATTGTAGAATTATTTATGTTTTAATGATGAGGTGTATTTTTATTGAACGTATTGATGCGAATATAGGCATCCATCCTAGCCTTATATTTGTTACCTTTATTTTAAATATATTACATGAAACACCTACTAATTACTATTATCTACATTAGTTTATTATCCTGTAACAGTAATGATATATTACAAAAAGAAAAGAAATACTATGTAGAATATCAGCTTGTTAAAATAGATAATTTTTATGGAAATACAGATACAGTACGTTCAAGTATGAGAGATACTATAACTTGTTTAAATGACAGTATTGCTCATACTAAAGCGTATGACCATTCTGTATTTTATAATTTATTTTATGAGAGGGAAACTAAAAAATATCCGATTTTAACACTACAAATTATTACAGGATATAAGGTTTATAGTGAGAATTGGGATTATGTACCGTACATGTTAAATGATAGTGTCAGAAAAAAGATCAAGCAAGATGTTATTAGTTCTATGAATACAATAGATAGTGAAAATATGAAACGAGAAATGACAGATACAGTAATAAAAATATAGTACTGACTCATTGTTGTCATTTATTATTTATCTCTTTTTCATTTTAAAAAATTTTCACAACACAGTAGGTAAAAATATAACTGTTCCACTGTTCTGTTCCGAACAGCTGAACACCCGAACAGTTGGAACACTTCCCTGTTAGAGAGGGGTTAGGGGTGCGTTAACTTGCGAGGGATAAACACAGTACGAGTATAACATACCCCTGTCGCCACTACGCTTCTCTTCGCAGCGACATCCCCTTTCAAAAGGGAATTCAAAATAAACTGTTCCACTGTTCTGTTCCGAACACCGAACAGTTGGAACACTCATATCGTCATGCCGCCGAAAGGCGGTATCTGTAACAATATAAAGCTGCCGCTATTAGAGATTGCGGAACAATGTCCGCAATGACGTACATGCAGTAAATACACTGTCCGAAATTGTCTGTCCGTCCAGTCGGGCACATAAGTATTTTTCTACTGCAAAGACGCTAAGGTTGTATTGTAAAAACAAACTGTTCCACTGTTCTGTTCCGAACAGCTGAACACCCGAACAGTTGGAACACTATATAGAAGCACAAGTCCCCCTTTAGGGCCTGCCTACCGCAGGCAGGGATGTAGGGGTTTATCTTATATACGCCTCTATATCCTTCTTAGTTATCTTCTTGTCCGACAGGATAATTAGCCTTTCAACAACATTGCGTAGCTCACGTATATTACCCGTCCAGTTGTATTGTTGCAATGCGTTTAGGGCTGCATCATCTATTTCTTTCGTGGGTTGTTTATACTCTTCGCTTATGTCCTGCAAAAAATGGTTTACCAGCATCGGTATATCATTCTTGCGCTCATTCAGCGATGGTACATGTATCAGTATCACGCTCAGGCGGTGATATAAGTCAAGGCGGAATTTCTTTTCTTCCACTTCCTGCATCAGGTCTTTGTTGGTAGCGGCTATTACCCGCACATCTACTTTTATTTCCTTATCGCCACCCACACGTGTTATTTTACCCTCTTGCAGCGCACGCAATACTTTGGCTTGGGCATCGGGGCTCATATCGCCAATCTCGTCGAGGAAGAGCGTGCCACCACTTGCCTGTTCAAACTTACCTATGCGCTGTTTGATGGCCGAAGTAAACGAACCCTTCTCATGGCCAAAGAGTTCACTCTCTATCAGTTCAGAGGGTATGGCTGCACAGTTCACCTCTACCAACGGTCCGTTGGCACGGGTGCTTAGCTCATGTATTTTGCGTGCCACCATTTCCTTGCCTACGCCATTTTCGCCCGTTACCAATACGCGCGCATCTGTTGGAGCTACCTTTTCTATGGTGTCGCGTATTTTTTGCATACCGGCGCTCTCGCCAATCATCTCTGCACCACGGCTGATGCGTTTGCGCAGTTGCTTGGTTTCCGCCACTAAGCTTTTCTTATCCATCGCATTGCGGATGGTTATTAATAGGCGGTTCAGGTCTGGTGGTTTGGATATAAAGTCATACGCACCTTTTTTCACCGCCTCTACAGCCGTTTCAATATTACCATGCCCCGATATCATGATGAATGGTATATCGGGTTTTTCTTCCCGCGCCTGTGTCAGCACTTCCATGCCATCCATCTTCGGCATTTTGATGTCGCAAAGAATACAATCGTAGTTATTGTCTTTTATCTTCTTGATGCCTTCCGCACCGTCTGCTGCTTCGTCTATCGTAAAGCCCTCAAAACTCAGTATCTCACCCAGCGTTTTGCGGATGGCTTTTTCATCGTCTATTATCAGTATTGTTTGAGACATACGTTTATTTTACTTCTACGCCGTTTTTATATTTCACGGTTGTTTTCTTGCCTGTTTCATCATATTCTGTCCAGCTACCGTCTTTTTCGTTATCAAGGTATTTGCCCTCGGCTTTCATTTCGCCATTTTCGTAAAACTCTCTCCACGTGCCGTTTTTCTTACCGTTCTTAAACTTGCCCATCTCGCTCACGCGTTGGTTTTTGTAGTAAGATATAGACTCCCCATGTATCTCGCCTTTATCATATTCATACTCCACCGCTTTGCCCCCATCCTGATAGTACCAGGTAGCTTTGCCATCGCGCAAATCATTTGCATACGAGCCTTCTTCTTCTTTAAAGGCAGTCTTATACCATTTGGTGTATTTACCGTTCTTCTTGCCTTCCGAGTAGTAGGTTTCTTCATAAATAGGCCCGCGTATATGGTAGGTGCGGCGTGGTCCTTCCAGCTTGCCGTCCTTGTAATGCTCTACATAATCTACCTGCCCCTCGGCTATAATGCCTGTGGTAACACCATCTTTTATGCCATTGCGGTAGGTTATCATCAAGCGGGGGTAGCCCGTATCATGATATGTTACCCATACACCCTCTTTTACACCGTTTTTGGTATGCCCTTCTTCTACCACTGTTTTGCCCTGCCTTACCTGAAAAAACTCCCAGCCATTGGCATCTTTGCGCCTTATGGTATCGAGGCTTTGTGCTTGGGTGTTAACGGTTAATATACCCGCGACACCTGCTAATAATAACTTGTAACGTACCTGTTTATTCATATTCATTGCCAATTTAGTAATTAATTGTTTCCGCTGTTTCGCAATTAAGACAGTATTAACGTTATCAATAGTTGTATAGGCAGGCAAATTTGTCAGTTGTTAGGTATTGGCAGTACATTTGTGCTGATTGATGTACATACATTAATAATTAACCACAGTAAAAAAAACAATTATGAGTAATACAGTTTTTCATCCCGCTAACGAGCGTGGCCATGCCGACCACGGATGGCTCAACGCCCACCATTCATTCAGCTTTGCCAGCTATCACGATGCATCTAAAATACACTTCGGCGCACTGCGTGTGCTGAACGACGACATCGTATCCGAAGGGATGGGGTTTGGTAAGCACCCGCACGATAATATGGAAATCATAACCGTAGTGCTGGACGGCGCGCTGGAACATAAAGACAGCATGGGGCACACACAAGCCATCCACCCCAACGAAGTGCAGGTAATGAGTGCGGGTACGGGCGTATTTCATAGCGAGTACAACCATAACAAGGATAAAAAAGTAAACCTGCTGCAACTCTGGATATTTCCCGAAAAACGCAATGTAGAACCGCGCTACGGGCAAACGCTCTTCGCCCCCCAAGACAGAGTAAACAAACTGCAAATGCTGGTATCGCCCATAGACAACAACGACGAGGGATTGAAAATACATCAACAAGCATGGATATACCGTACCACACTGCAAGCAGGCAACAGCATTACCCACCAACTGCATAGTGATAAGCATGGTGTATATGTGTTTAACATAGACGGTAGCGTAAATGCCAACGGACAAGTACTAAACCGTCGAGATGCGGCAGGGCTTAGCAGCATACCAACACTCAATCTTACCGCCGAAACAGACAGCGACGTGCTGGTGATAGAAGTGCCGATGTACAATTAATACAATCACGTTTTTTGACGATTGGTAATCGTATATTTATATACGGTTACCAATTTTGCAACTTATGAAAGACATAACAAAACATTACACCAATGGCGAGATAACCATAACATGGAAGCCCGAAGCCTGCATACACAGCAAACTATGCTGGACGGGGCTTGCAGAAGTTTTTAACCCGCGAGAACGCCCATGGATAAAAATGGAAGGTGCAGACACTGCCAGCATCATAGCACAGGTAGAGAAATGCCCATCGGGTGCGCTTACTTACTTTCGCAATGAGGATAAGCAGGAAAATAAAAATCCGCAGGTAGATGTAGATACGGTAGTAGAAGTATCGCCCAATGGGCCACTGCTGGTATATGGCAACATAACCGTTAAAAACAAAAATGGAGAAGCAGTAAAGAAAAGCAAAGTAACTGCCCTATGCCGTTGCGGAGCATCGGGCAACAAGCCATATTGCGATGGCACACACGTAAAAATTGGCTTTAAAGACGAGTAACAGCATTGTGAATATTACCGATACCATAGAAAGACTGAAGCTACGCCTGCAACAACCCCTGCCTGGCCTTGCTGCACAAAACAACATGGCTGCCCGTGTACGAGAACTGCCGAGCGTACTGCCCGATGATGCCAAACAAAGTGCCGTACTGGCATTGCTCTTCCCAAAGCAGGATGCACTGAACCTGTTGCTGATAAAGCGTGTGGCAGATGGCAAACCGCATAGCGGGCAAATCAGCTTCCCCGGTGGGCGAAAGGATGCTACTGACAAAGACCTGTCGCACACCGCCCTACGCGAAACCAATGAAGAAGTAGGTATTGCAACAGGTAAGATAGAGTTGCTTGGCGTGCTGACATCACTATATATACCTGTCAGTTATTCAAACGTATTTCCGTTTTTGGGTTATACTACCGAGCCTCAACAGTACATATTAAGCCCCAACGAGGTGCAGTACACACTGGAAGTACCCCTGCACGATTTTTTTGCACCCGAACGTAAAATTGTAACACACATCACCCCCGAAGCTTTTCCGAACATTACCCTCAAAGCCCCTGCCTACCAGTGGAACGACAACCATATAGTATGGGGTGCCACTGCCATGATAATATCTGAACTGGAAGCATTGATGAGAGAGTTGTAAGAAACTTTGGATTAGTACATTTAGTTGGTAATTTCATATCTGAATTAATATTACAAACAATGGAAAAATCACAAACAATAAAATCGCTCATTATCGGATTATGCGTAGTAGCTACAGGAGCAATTTTAGCTAATGGGTTTAAAAAACGTAATGCAACTCAAGATTCAATAACAGTAGTCGGATTAGGCACAAAGCTATTTACATCAGATGAGATTTTGTTTTCAGGTAGCTTTGCTGCAAAAGCAATGAATGCTAAAGAGGCATATGCTATCATCAGTGCAGACAAAGAGAAAGTAAAGAACTTTTTCCTGTCAAAAGGTTTTAATGCAAACGAGATTACTTTTAGTGGCGTGGATTTTGAAAAGAGCTATCGAACAATAACGATTGAGAGTAATAATAATGAAACGAAAACAGAACAGATTTTTGATGGATATATTGCTAAACAAAGTATTGTGCTATCCTGTAAAAAAAATCTTGAATTGATGAAACGTATTGAAGATGTTGCTGATAAAACTTCAGAGCTTGTAAACTCTGGGATTGAATTTAATCCGAACACTATTCAATATACGTATTCAGATTTACCAAGCTTAAAACATGATTTGATTGAGAAAGCAACTCAAGATGCAAAAGAACGTGCTAAAAAGATTGTTAGTAACGCAAATGGAGAAATAGGTAAGCTGAAAAATGCCAGTATGGGTGTTTTTCAGATTACCGGGCAAGGTTCTGTAGAAGAAGATAGCTATGGTGGCAACAATGATATATATAGCAAGCAGAAATCTGCGAGAATTACCGTTAGACTGGAATATGAATTAGAGTGAATAAATACCTTCCCTGAACTGTTGGTATTTTCATTAACGGTAGTGTATCCCCGATTTGCAAATACACTATATTGACGAACAACAAGTAAAGAGGTAAAGTTGTAACCCCTAAATCCTCTTGTAGGGGAGTTTGCAAACTGTAGAAAAAATAAAGCGATTAGCCTATAACTAATCGCTTTACTTATTTATATAATGAAAGCCCCCTTCAGGGGGGTTGGGGGTTATACCCCCACCATCAATGGCATTAATAACATCAGTACTTCTTCGTTGTCGGCTTTTTCCGTTGGGCGGAAGATGCCTGCGCGGGTAGGTGTGCTTAGCTCCAGTTGCACATCGGCACCTGTCATATTGTTCAGCATTTCTACCATCAGCTTGGCGTTGAAGGCTATCTTCATATCCTCGCCGCTATACTGGCAGTTCAGCGTTTCTTTACCCTCGTAAGAGAAGTCTATATCCTGCGCACTCAACTCCAGCGAATTACCTTTTATTTCCAATACTACTTGATTGGTAGTTTTATTGGCAAATATACTCACTCGGCGTAAGGCACTTACAAAATCTGCACGGTTGATGGTGAGCCTGTACGGATTGTCTTTAGGTATTACCGCTTTGTAGTCTGGAAATTTGGCGTCTATCAGTCGGCAACTCATGCTCAGCCTGTTGCTGGTAACAAACAAGTGGCTGCTGTTGTATGACACCTGTAATTGAGAGTCATCGGCAGGCAGTGTTGCTTTCAGTTGTTGTAGTGGCTTTTTCGGAACTACAAAGCCATCTTGCGACGGGCAGGCAATATCCGTTTTACCATATTGCACCAAGCGGTGCGCATCGGTAGATACAAATGTGATGCCTTTCTTACCCAGCTCGAAGTACACACCCGTCATAGCAGGGCGTAGTGTATCGTTGCTAACGGCAAAGAGTGTATTGTTGATGCTTTCTATCAGCGACATAGACGACATGCTGAAACTTGTTGTATCGCCGGGGGCTGGTTCTTTCGGAAAATCATCCGCCTTTTCGCCGCCTATTTTATACTTACCTACATCGCTCGACATTTCGATAGAAAGGTCTTGCAGGTTCACATTGAACGTAATGGGTTGCTCAGGCAGGTTTTTCAGATAATCGAGTAATATTTTTGATGGAATACATACACGACCATCGCCCTGCGCGTCCACATCCATCTGCACACGCATCATGGTTTCCAAGTCGGTGGCCGTGAGTGTGAGTGAATTGCCTTTCAGTTCAAAAAGAAAATCTTCCAGCACCGATAAAACTGTATTAGCACTGATAACCCCGCCTATCTGTTGCAGGTTTTTTAGCAATGCCGTTGATGTTACGATAAAACGCATTTTCTGATAATGTTAGAAAACAAAGATAATCGTTTAGCCCTATCTTATATAGGGCTGTGGATAACGAGTGAATACCCTAAAAAGCCCTTGCCATTGGCTGTTGATAGCATTTTTTCTTTAGGTTTACATATTATGAGAACTACCCCCCTGTTGTGGTTATTGTGTCTGTTTGTATGGCTGCCAGTAGCTTGTATGGCAGATGTATTTCCTGCCAATGAGGTGGTATTACATTACAGGTTGATTGGCTTCAAACTGCCAGAAAAACAAGGAATATCTGGTTACAGGCTGGAAGTGTTTGAAAACAAAACAAAAATACTGAGCAAGGAAAGCAAAAGCCCCCGAGTAATAGCTACGCTGCCCGCATTTGGTAAAACGTATAGCTGGCGGGTTGCCTATTTGCAAAAAGGAAAGATAAGCGGATATAGCGCATGGTATTCTTTTAGCATTGGTAAAAATCCGTATTCCGACACGTCCCTATCTCGGCTACGCATCATCACCCATGCTACCAAGTACAATGATATGATGGTGTTTTTTGACAATACCAAAACGCTCTACAATATGCGTGGCGAGGTATTGTGGTTTTTGCCGATAATACAAGGCATTACAGATAGCACTGTAGGGCAGATACGGGATATTAAACTGACGAAAGACGGCACTATTACTTTCATAACCCCTAAAAGCGGCTATGAGATTGATTATCAAGGAAACATATTATGGGCAACACCTAACGATGGCAGAATAAGCGGAAAGAAAACAGAACAGTTTCACCACGAATTCACCAAACTAACTAACGGTAACTATATGATTATCGGTGATAAGTTCATTGACCAAAACCCAGATGGTAGCATAGCTGCTAAGCAAGACACCAATAAAACAGCCACCAAATCGCAAGCTACTTGTGGTATGATAATAGAATACAACAAAGCACACGATACAGTATGGACTTGGGCTTCATGCTACCAGATGAGTACCATTACATTGAATACTCACTTCAATGCTTTTTGGTTTGATGAAAAAAATAAAGTGATTTATACCAGCTACAGAAACCTTGCCATGCTAATAAAGACAGCCTACCCGAGTGGTAAAGTACTTGCACGCTATGGCATGGGCGATATACAATACCCCGACATGCGCGGTGGTAGCGGACAGTTTTTTGCACAACATAATTGCAGCATCAACAGCGAGGGTAGTTTGATGTTGTTTAACAACAATTATAAAATGCACCTGCCCGCAGGCGAAAGAGAAAAAGATTGCATACCAACGGTAGCCATCTTTAAAGAGCCTGTCAACACAACTGATACGCTTGAAAAAATATGGGAGTTCAGTTGCGCTATAGACTCGCAAGCAGTAAACATGTCGCAAGGTGGGGGCAGTGTGCGCGAATTGGATAAAGGTGATTACTTAGTATGTACAGGCCATCCGGGGCGCAACTTCATTGTATCGAAAGACAAAAAAATAATCTGGCACGTCATCAGCGAAGTGTATGATAAAGGATGGAAGCCATCGAACGTATATAGGACGAGTGCGGTGAGGAAGGATGAGTTGGTGAATATGTTGTATAGGTAACATGAGGTATTACATCAATGCTATTAATTCATCAAAGCTGATATTGGCATCTTTGAGTATTTGCTTCAACAAACCAGTACCTAAATCTTTTTACCATGTATGGGTACTGTTACGCGAGTGCCGTTTTTATCAATATAAATAGCGTGGCTGCCACTTTGCCTAGAAAAGACAAAGCCCTTTTTCTCAAGGGCTTTAATTAATTGTTTGGCGTTAACAACAGGTTGCTTCGGGCTCATACTGCTATTTTCATTTTAGAAGAATATACTTCTTCGTATAATGGTTCTCCGCTTGCCAACCTGTCTTCAATATGTAGCCTGATAGCATCTTCTATCAATTCAAGTGCTTCTTTTTGTGTGCTGCCTTCTGTATAACAACCCTGTAGGGCAGGACAAATGGCCAGAAAATTGCCATCTTCATCCTTCTCTACTACCACTGTAAAATCATACGATTTCATATAAACCCATTTATATAAAATTACAACAATCCTCTCACTTTATCTATCACAGCCCGCAAACCACTTACGTCTTGTCCGCCTGCGGTGGCGAGTGTTTTTTGTCCACCACCGCCACCTTTTATGAGGGGTGCTACCTGCTCTTTGATGATTTTGCCAGCATCCAATCCTTTTGCTGCTACAACACTGTCTGCTACGCCAACGGCTACAAAAGGTTTGCCGTCAATATTAGCGCATAGCACTACTACATGGTCGTTCAGATGGTGTTTTACATCAAAGCATAGTTTTTTCAGCATATCGGCGTTGCCTACTTCTACTATATCGCCTACAAAGGTTACCTGATTAATGATTTCATCTTTTGTAAGCACTTCGTTGCGGATGGCAACCAACTGGCGTGCTTCCAATGATTCTACATGCTTCTCTAACTGTGCTTTTTCTTCCTGTAGTTTTTCAATGGCTTTCAGCACATCTTTAGGATGCTTTAGCACATTATTGATGTTGTGAAACGTATGCAGGTGGCTGTTTACAAAATCTTCTGCCGCTTTGCCGCTTACTGCTTCTATACGGCGTACACCTGCGGCAACGGCACTCTCGTGCTTTATTTTAAAGAAGCCAAGCTGCCCTGTGCTGCCAACATGTGTACCACCACATAGCTCTATAGAGTAGTTGGGGTCCATCACTACCACACGTACTTTATCACCATATTTTTCGCCAAACAATGCCATAGCACCCATGGCTACTGCTTCGTCTTTTGCCATTTCTTTAATGACAACGGGTACATTCTCGCGTATCTTTTGGTTGACTATGGTTTCTATCTGCGCAATTTCTTCTTCTGTTACTTTGGCAAAATGCGAGAAGTCGAAACGCAAATGCTCATCATTTACCAATGAGCCTTTTTGTGCTACGTGTGTACCCAATACATTGCGCAATGCAGCATGCAGCAGGTGTGTAGCACTATGGTGGATGGTAACTAAGCCACGCCTTGCAGCATCTACTTTGGCTATTGCATTGGCAGACGGGTTACCCGGCAACTCTTCTGCAAAATGGATGATGAGGTCATTTTCTTTTTTGGTATCAACGATGTGTACTATCTCGTTGGGGAATACAAGCGTACCTGTATCGCCCACCTGCCCGCCACTTTCAGCATAGAAAGGTGTGGTGTCTAATACTAACTGATAACTCTCTTTGCCCTTAGCGGTTACTTTGCGGTATTTAAGTATAGATGCCTGTGTTTCAAGACTATCGTAACCAACAAATTTTGTAGCCGTATCTTTCAGTACTACCCAGTCTTCTGTATCCAATGCGGTAGCTGCACGGCTGCGTGTTTTTTGTTGTTGCATTTCTGCTTCAAAAGCAGCTTCGTCCACTTCCAATCCATTTTCATGCCCTATCAGTCGCGTAAGGTCTATCGGGAAGCCGTAGGTGTCGTATAGTTCAAACGCTGCTTTACCATTGATGGTTTTGCTTTTTTGCGCGTTTGTTTCATTGACGATATCATCTATTTTTTTCAAACCTTTATCCAGCGTACGCAAGAAAGCCTCTTCTTCTTCTTTCACCACTTTGCATACAAGGTCTTGTTGTTTGTGCAGCTCGGGGAATACGTTTTCAAACTGCTTTGCCAGTACGGGCATCAGTTGCGTAAGTAGCGGTTGCTTATAGTCAAGGTAAGAATAATAATACCTTGCCGCCCTGCGCAATATGCGGCGGATAACGTACCCAGCACCTGTATTGCTTGGTAGCTGCCCGTCTGCAATGGTAAAACCTATAGCACGTATATGGTCGCTCAGTACACGGAATGCTATATCCTGTTTGCTGTCTGTATAACCGTATGTTTTGCCTGTTATTCTTTCCGTTTCTCTGATGGTGCCTGTAAACAAATCGGTATCGTAGTTGCTTTGCTTGCCTTGTAGTACGCGTACTAAACGCTCTAAGCCCATACCTGTGTCAACGTGTTTGGTAGGCAGTTCTTCCAGCGAGCCATCTTTTTTACGATTATACTGGATGAAAACGTTATTCCATATTTCTATTACCTGCGGATGGTCTTTGTTCACCAAATCTCTACCGGGTATTTGTGCACGTTCAGCATCGGGTCTGCAATCCACGTGTATCTCACTGCACGGACCGCAAGGGCCCGTATCGCCCATCTCCCAAAAATTATCTTTCTTATTACCAAACACAATCTGGTTTTCGTCCACCAATTGTTTCCAACACTCCAATGCTATTTTTGAGGGTGGTATGTTTTCAGACGGGTCGCCCTCAAAAACGGTAACATACAGCCTGTCTTTGGGTATTTTATATACTTCGGTCAGCAGTTCCCAACTCCATTCTATAGCTTTTTCTTTGAAATAGTCGCCAAAGCTCCAGTTGCCCAGCATCTCGAACATGGTATGGTGATAGGTATCAACACCTACTTCTTCCAGGTCGTTGTGCTTACCGCTTACGCGCAAGCATTTTTGCGTATCGGCTATGCGTGTGCTGGGTGCTTTTTTATTGCCGAGGAAATAATCCTTAAACTGGTTCATACCCGCATTGGTAAAAAGCAGGGTTGGGTCGTCTTTTACAACAATGGGTGCAGATGGCACAATAGCATGCCCTTTATCGCGAAAAAAATCTAAAAACTGCTGGCGTATTTCGTTGGCTGTCAACATAAGGGTGCAAAGATAATTAGCTGATGTGGTTTTACGAGCAATAATATAGAAGAAACTAATGCATGGTAAAAATGTCCATCACCATGCGTGAATTATCCATTTTTCGAGGCTTTGTATGATGCCATCTTTGCATCATTGTATAATTCATTAAAAAAAAGCGATGAACAAATTTTCAGTTCCCACACGAGAACAGGTTTCTGCAGAGAACCAAATCATTTTTGACAATTTAACCAAAGGGCTTGGTTTTGTTCCTAACTTGTATGCAACTTTTGCATATTCAGATACTGCGTTGGCCAAATACCTTGCATACCAGCAAGCAAAGTCTTCTCTAAGTAATAAAGAAAAAGAAGCCATCAATCTTGTAGTAAGTCAGGTAAACGGATGCAAATATTGCCAACGGGCACATACTGTATTGGGTAAGATGAATGGTTTTTCGGATGAGAATGTAATAGCCCTTAGAAAAGGCGAAAGCCAAGACCCTAAACTGAATGCATTGGTAGTGCTGGCAAAAGGCATTACAGAAAACAAAGGCCGTGCATCTGAAGCCCATCTGAATGCCTTTTATAATGCAGGGTATAACAATGCAAATCTTGTAGACCTGATACTGCAGGTAGGCGATAAGATTGTAATGAATTATTTACACAATCTGACGCAAGTACCTATAGATTTTCCAGAAGCAGAGGAATTAACATAAACTAATTACTGATAATCCGGAACACAAAGAATGGATAAATAGTAATTATTTGTCCATTCAGTTTTTTAAATCATAATAAATGGAAAAGAGATATCCGATTCCGCCTTTTAGTTTAGAAACGGCAACACAAAAAGTAAAAGCGGCACAAGATGCGTGGAATACTAAAAATGCCGAACTTGTAGCACAAGCATACACAGAAGATACAGAATGGCGGAATCGTACCGAATTTTTGCATGGCAGAAGTGAAGTAATTGCATTCCTGAAACGCAAATGGGAAAAAGAGATTGACTACAAGCTGGAAAAACAATTATGGGGTTTTCGTGAAAACAGAATGGCTGTACGTTTTGAATACGAATGGCGCGATGTTGCAGGACAATGGTACAGGAGTTACGGAAACGAAATGTGGGAGTTTGATGAAAACGGATATATGAAAAAACGCTTTGCAAGTATTAATGATATGACCATTGCTGAAACAGACAGAAAGCTATGACAATACACGCATCAGCACCGCTAACATTGATAAACCCTCAAAACGGGCATCTGGCATTACGGCTGTTTTCCTTTGAAGACAATAGCTTTTTCGACCATCTTCAAAGGCTTAATTATTACACAGTCATACTGCTTACCAAAGGGAAAGTAACAGCGAAAGCAGATTTTAAAGACTATACAGTTGATACGCCCGGCCTGTTTTGCTTCAGCCCTTACCAACCTTTTATGTTCAGTTCAACTGAAAAAATTGAAGGGCTTGTTATTAATTTCCACCCAGATTTTTTCTGTATTCACAGGCACCAGAAAGAAATAGCTTGCAATGGTGTGCTGTTTAACAATATATACGACCCGCCATTTCTGAAAATAGATAACAATGACTTAAAACAGCTTGCAGGAATATACCAGCAAATGAGAACTGAAATGCAACTATCTGCTCTTGCACAATATGAATTGCTTGTATCTTACCTCAAAATATTTCTGATAAATGCGTCAAGGCTTAAAATGAATCAGTTTCCGGGAAACGATATAGCTACCGAAACAAAAGAACCTTTTATTTTACAAACCTTGAAAGATGCCATTGAATCTAATTACAAAACCATACATGCACCTGCCGACTATGCTTCTCTATTACATATTTCGCCGAAAGCATTAGGCAAAATCACCAAAACACATTTCAACAAAACCCTTACTGAACTTATATCAGAAAGAATAATCATTGAGGCTAAACGTGAATTGTACCTAACCTCAAAAGCTGTAAAATCTATTGCATACGAGTTGGGGTTTGACGACGAATATTATTTCAGCCGCTTCTTCAAGAAAAATGTTGATGTGTCACCACAACTGTATCGCGACACGGTAGGTTTTGCTAAAGCCGAAGCATAGTACTCTTTTGCTATATTTGGCAAAGTGAAAAAGCCATTATCCCTTATAGCTTTCCTGATAGTATGCCTGGTGGTGCTTAACCACCGCATGGGGCATATAGGCCCGAGGCCGGGAGAGCCGCTGCGGGTTACCGATTGGGATAATCTGGGTTATTACATGTATCTGCCGGGGATTTTTATATACGACGACATCCGCCAACTGAAATGGATACCCGATATAGATGCACGGTATAAAATGATTGGTGGTGATAATTTTTATCAGGCAGAACGTGCCCCCAACGGAAACCTTGTTGACAAATACTTGGGTGGTGTAGCCATCATGCAGCTACCTTTTTTTGCAGGCGCGCATTATATAGCACAGCGATATGATTATCCTACAGACGGCTTTTCGCCGCCGTATCAGTTTGCAATCGCATTTGCGGCTATCTTCTACGCGTTGCTGGGGCTGTTTTTGTTGCGTAGGTTTTTATTATCCTATTTTACAGATGGTAGTGTGGCTATATCCATACTATTATTATGCCTTGCCAGTAATTTTTTAGAATACACAGCCATAGGCGGTGGTATGAGCCATCCTTACATATTCTTATTATACGTACTGATGTTGTTCGCAGCCCGTAGCTGGCATCAACAACCAAAGCTATGGTCTGCATTGGTAATAGGTTGGTTGATAGGCTTTGCTACGATGTGTCGCCCAACAGAGGCTGTGATGCTGTTTATACCACTGATGTGGAACACCCATACCAAAGAAGCCGCCAAAGCCAAATGTGCAATGGTGAAGCAACATAAACCACATATAGCTATAGCCATCGTGGGCGGGCTGATAGGCATACTGCCACAACTGATATACTGGAAATATGTAAGCGGTGGTTGGGTGTATAATGTTGGCAGCGCATGGGATTTTCTCACGCCCCATTTCAGGGTGTTGGTGGGTTGGGAGAAAGGCTGGTTTATATATACGCCTGTTACGGTGTTCTTTATCATTGGTATGTTTTTTATGAAAGGCTACGAATGGCGCAAAGCTGTTTTGTGGTTTTGTCTGCTCAATATCTACATCATCATATCGTGGCGCGACTGGCGGTATGGTGGCAGCTATAGTACGCGCGCATTGATGCAGAGCTATCCGCTTTTTGCCCTGCCGCTAACGGCATTGGTGCAGCATATAAGTACTAAAAAGTGGAAGTGGGGATTTTACGCATTGGGCATTTACCTGATAGCTGTTAATCTGTTTCAGCACGAACAGTATTATAAAACCATCCTGCATTTTTATGATATGAACCGTAAATATTACGGGCGCATCTACCTGAACCCCAATCCTACACCGCTTGACTATAGCATGTTGGATAATGAAGACATGCTGCGCAGCGAAAACGGATATACAACCGCTAAGCTATATCAAAGCAACACAATACAGGCAGTACAGTTTGTTGGTAACGGACAAGCGATATTGTGCGATACGCAACTGCACCTGCAAGGCAAAGAAACATGGCTGCGGATAGACTGCCGGATAAACAGCATACAAGGTATGTGGGGTGCATACTTGCATACGGGCATTACGGCTGGCGCTACTACGCTGCAAAACAAAGTGAGGCTTTTCTACCCTACATCAGCAGAAAACAAAGTGCAGGATTATAGCTTTTATGTGGACGTGCCACAACAATTCCGCAATGGCAGGCTGAAGTTATATATGGGTAGAGATGGGGATTATAGAGGGGATGTAGATGAGGTAAACATTAAAAGTTTAGAAAAGAAAAACGATGAGAGCAGATTTGACTGAGTATAAAGAAACACTAACTCAAAAGGGGTTTACAATAGTTGAAAATATCTATACAATAGACGAACTAAATGCTATTGAAAAACTAATCAATGCTGCCGATACTTCAAAAGATACATTCAGAAAGTCTGAAAATCTGTTCGCTATCAGGCAATTTTTGAAAGAGGTGCCAGAGATAAGTAATGTTGTATTTAACGGTAATTTAAAAAAGCTTATCAGAGAGGTTGTAGGTGAAAATTATTTTGTTGTCAAAAGTATCTATTTCGACAAGCCCCAATCGTCAAACTGGTATGTATCTTACCATCAAGACCTTACTATATCTGTTGATAAAAAAATTCCAATTGATGGGTATGGACCGTGGACTGTAAAACAAAATCAGTTTGCTGTACAACCAACGATTGAAATATTAGAAAACATTACAACCATCCGAATACATATAGACGATACTAATGAAAATAATGGTGCTTTGCGTGTAGTGCCTAAATCGCACACTAAAAGCATATACAGACCTGAGACTATTAATTGGGAAAAAGAAACAGAAGCTATTTGTAGTGTTCCTAAAGGCGGTGCAATGTTGATGAAACCGTTATTGCTACACAGCTCTTCCAGAACAACTAATAACAAAGCGAGAAGGGTAATACATATTGAATTATCTGATAAAGAACTGCCAGATGGACTTAAATGGTCTGAACGAATGAGTATTAATTGGTAATTACGCTAATTTGATTAATAAACTTTTAGCTTTTGAATTTTGCCTTTTGACTTGCCGAAAGGCTATATTTGATACGTGAGTTTTCTCTATCCCTTATTTCTGTTGGCGGGGTTAACGCTTGCCATACCCGTACTGATACACCTGTTCAATCTGCGCAGGTACAAGACGGTTATGTTTCCGCATACGCGTTTTTTGAAGAGTATTCAACTGAAATCGCAAAAGCAGTCGCAACTGAAGTATAAATGGCTGCTGGCATTGCGTTTGCTGTTTCTCGCATCGCTGATACTGGCTTTCGCGCAACCGTTTTTGGGCAATAACAAAAGAGATACCACCAACAAGCTACAGGTTATTTATCTCGATAACTCTGCCAGCATGAGTGTAAAGAAAGGTGCACGTACCCTGTTTGAAACTGCGCAAGACGCTGTGCGAGAACAAGTGCGCAATGCACCCGCTGGTACAAGGTTTATATTACTCACCAACGACAAGCCCACCAGCTACCAACCCCTGCCTGCTGATAAGGTGCTGACAGTACTTGGCAGCATCGGCATCAGTGCCAATAGCAAGCCAGCCGATAAAACCTTGGCAACCGTCAATAGCATTATGCAAAGCGAGTCTTTTGCAGCGGCAGATGTGTATTATTATTCAGACTTTCAGCAAAGCGGTTTCCCTGCGGTGGCAGATAAAACACTGCTTCGCAACATACGCTTCTACGGTGTGCCTGTACAGGCAGCATCGGCGGGCAATGTGTTTATAGATACCGCTTACCTCGATGCACCCGTATTGCAGGCTGGCATACAAAACAGGCTGATAGTGCATAGCCGCATAGCTGGCGAAGCCCCGAAAGAAGCCCCCGTATTGCAACTAAGCATCAACGGGCAGGTAAAAAGCGCATCTGCCCTGCGCTTCAACGACAAAAACGAAAGCACCGATACACTCAGTTTTTCGGTAAACGATGCCAACTGGCAGCGTATGGTACTGAGCATCAACGACGCTTCCGTTAGGTTCGACGATACATTTCGCATCAGCGCACGCAGTGCGCCCAACCTGAATGTGCTGGTAATGAATGAGGGGCAGCCCAATCCATATATACAGGCAGCTTTTAAAGCATACAATGGTTTTCAGCTTACGCAAACGGGCATTAACCAAAACACCACAGAATGGCAGCAGTACAATCTTGTCATCTTGAGTGGCATCACCCGTATGGATGCAGCCACAGGTAAAGCTATTGCCAATGCACTGCAAGAGGGGCAAAATATCTGCATCTTTCCTGCAAAAAGCAGTGACGTAGTCGCGCTCAACGAGGGCTTGGCACAAATAGCAGATATACGCATAACGGGTATAGACACCGCCAAGCAAGTAGCTACCAACCTGCAACAAGGCAGCGATTTGGTACGCGATATGTTTGAACGCATACCCGACAACATACAGCTACCTACTGCCAACTGGCATTATAAGATAGAAGCAGGCTTGTCTGCCAACCAGCAGTCGGTACTCAGCTTCCGTAGTGGCAACCCCTTACTTGCCAAATACAGTCCTGCTAAGGGTTCTCTATACATCAGTACCGTTGCGGCAGATATGCAATCGGGCAATTTTGCAGGTAGCTATTTCTTTGTGCCGTTTCTGTACCAGATGGCTATACAAAGCCGTGGTGGCGATATATATGCGCTTACATTAGGCAACAACCAGTCGGCCTTTATACCGCTTGAGGGTACGGGCGAGCGCAATATGGTACACATCTACGGCAATGGCATAGATGCCATACCACCGCAGCGCGCGGGTGGCAGGGGTATAGATATTTTCCCCGATGCGGCACTGCAACAGGCAGGCTTTTATACAGTTAGCGCAGCAGGCAGCGATACGGCTGTGCTGGCGGTAAACAACAGCAGACAAGAGTCTGTACTGAATACATGGGCCATCGTCGACCTGAAAAAACAATGGGATGGCGATAATATATACTGGACAGATGCGGCATCTGTAAGTAATGCAATGGGCAGTTCTGCCCTCGGTAGTTTCCCGCTTTGGAAAGTTTGTGCTATTTTAGCTCTGTTAATGCTGGCTGCCGAAACGTATGTACTGGCAGGCGGTTTTCGCAAACAAGCAGCAGCTACACAATAGCCACTTATGCAAGTGCTGATACAACAGGCCAAGATTACAGATAAACGCTCAGGTTTTTACAATCAGGTTGTTGATATATTAATTGAGAAAGGTGTCATCACACAGATTGCGAAATCCATCAAAATCAAAGTCAAAAATACCATCAAGGCTGATGGCTTGTGTGTGAGCACCGGTTGGGTAGATGTGTTGGCAGACTACCGTGAGCCGGGGTACGAACATAAAGAAACTATTGCAAGCGGACTGAATGCTGCTGCGGTTGGTGGTTTCACGCATGTATGCATTGCTCCGAATACCAACCCTGCTATCAGTACCAAATCCATCGTACAATCTGTTATACAAAAAGCGGCAGGCAATATCGTGAGCCTGCATCCGTTGGGTGCTATCACACAAGATGTTGAGGGCAAGAACCTGGCAGAGATGCTGGATATGCACGCGCACGGTGCGGTAGCTTTTACAGATGGCTGGAAGCCCGTACAGAATCCGCAACTGATGCTGAAAGCATTGGAGTATGTAAAAGCATTCAACGGCACACTGATACAAATACCTGTTGATAATGCGTTGGCAGCAGGCGGCTTGATGCATGAGGGCGAAACATCCGTACGCCTCGGTATGCAGGGCATACCTGCACTGGCAGAAACCATATTACTGCACCGCGATATAGAGTTGCTTCGTTACACAGGCTCGAAGCTGCACATAACAGGCGTGTCTACTGCCGAAGGTGTGGACATGATACGCAAAGCAAAAAAAGAGGGCTTGAACATAACCTGCTCTGTAACACCGTACCACTTGGTGCTGAATGATAAAGCACTGGAAGGCTACAGCAGTATGTATAAAGTAATGCCCCCAATACGCGGAGAGGCAGATAGAAAAGCCTTGCTGAAAGGATTGAAAGACGGCACGATAGACTGTATTGCCAGCCACCACCGCCCGCAGGAATGGGATGCCAAGGCTAAAGAATTTGAATATGCTGCCGATGGCATGAACATACAAGAGATAGCCTACAACCTTGCCCTGCAAGCAGCAGGTGAGGAGCGCATAGCAGACATGATGACTGCAGCGCGTGATATTTTAGGACTGGGAGATACTAATATAGAAGTAGGTGCTGTGGCAGACCTGACCATGTACACAACATCTGGCAGCCACACGGTAAACAGTATGCAATCAACATCTGCCAACAATCCGTTTATCGGTACAACAGTACAGGGCAAAGTAGTAGGTATTATTAATAATAAACAAGTACATCTAAATAAATAGTTATGAAACTGAAACAAACGCATACTACTTACGGACTGATAACAGGTATTGCTACCATTATTTTCAGTGCGCTGATGATGGTAATGAAAATGGATATGGATTCAGGACTGCAATATGTTGCATATGTAATCATGTTTGCAGGACTTGTTTTGAATGCGATGGCATATGCTAAAGCAAATGATAACAATGTAACATTTGGCAACGTATATGGGAGCTGTTTCAAAGCAGTATTGATTATGTCTGTATTGGCATTGATATGGGGTGTTGTTATGATATATGCATTCCCCAATCTTAAAGACGAAGTATTGTCTAAAATGGCTGATAAATTTGAAAAGGATGGTACACCTGAAGAACAAGCGGAAATGGCAATGAACATGACAGAAAAGTATTGGAACATTACCATGATATTCGGCTCATTGATAGGTACTATGTTCATGGGGGCATTACTATCTTTAATAGCTGCTGCAATACCTAAGAAAAAAGGTACGCCACAACAAATACAGCCATATAAAAATTAACAGTCGATAGTTTTGGATAGCATACAGGCAGGAAAGAATAATTTGAAGATACCCGTAATGATGGGTTTGGTGTTGGCTGCTGTTAAAATTATTTGCAGCACTATACAGTTCAATTATCTGCTGGAAGATTTTAGAGCGAGTTATATTATCTTTTTTATATCGCTTGGGCTGGGTTTTATAATTATTGCCTGGTCGGGCTTCTTGCAAAAAAAGAGTTTAGGCGAAGATGCTATTCTGAAGCATGTATTCAGGGGCATATTTTTAACTATCCTGATAGGTATTTTTTTAGCCTACACTTTCGAGCAGGTTTGGATGTATGCCGATAGCAGCATAGCAGAGCGAATACATACAGGGCAAATCAGCTATTTAAAATCTTACCCCAACTCAGCAGCGCAATTAGAAAAAATAGAAAAGCAATATACTGTAGCCAAAAATGCGCCTTTCTCTTTTGTTAATTTCTTTACAGGATTGATGGTGGATATTGTGCGATATAGCATATTAGGATTTATATTCGCATTGGCTATCAGCCGCAAAAAACAGGTTCAGTAATTCCATGCCCGATATATCAATCGTCATACCGCTATACAACGAAGAAGAATCGCTACCCGAACTGGTGGACTGGATAGAGCGTGTATGCGGCGAAATGGGCTACAGGCACGAGGTGATAATGATTGACGATGGCAGTACAGACGGCAGTTGGGATGTAATCAAAAATCTGTCTAAAGATTACAATGCGGTGAGGGGTATTAAATTTCAGCGAAACTACGGCAAAAGTGCCGCGCTGAACGAGGGCTTTAAAGCAGCCAGAGGCAATGTTGTGATAACGATGGATGCAGACCTGCAAGATAGCCCCGACGAAATACCCGAACTATACCGAATGATAACCGCCGATGGCTTCGACTTGGTAAGCGGTTGGAAAAAAGTACGCCACGATAATGCGCTGACAAAAAACCTGCCGTCAAAATTATATAACGGTGTCAACCGATGGATTTCGGGCATCAAGCTGCACGATATGAATTGCGGATTGAAGGCTTACAATAAAAAAGTAGTGAAGAGTATAGAGGTGTATGGCGAGATGCATCGTTTTATACCCGTGTTGGCAAAGAGCGCAGGCTTCCGCAAAATAGGCGAGAAAGTAGTCGTGCACCGCGCGCGCAAATACGGCGTTTCAAAATTCGGTTGGGAGCGTTTTATCAATGGCTTTCTCGATTTATTATCCATTCAGTTCATCAGCCGTTTTGGTAAAAAACCCATGCACTTTTTCGGGTTGATGGGTACTATTGCTTTTTTCATAGGCTTTATTTCCATTATGTACTTAATAGCAAGCAGGCTGGTTGAGGGTGCTAACTTTGGTCTTACCAATCGGGTAACTTTTTATCTGGCACTCACAACTATGGTTATAGGTACGCAGTTTTTCTTAGCCGGTTTTCTGGGCGAATTGGTAAGCCGCAGTGCTGCCGACAGGAATAGCTACCTGATAGAAGAAACTTTCTGACAGAAAGATTACAATTCAAAGCACACGTTTTTAGCAGTTTATACGTTCTATATACAAGAGCGTTTTTCATAGATTGCGGATAGATTGGCCGGTGCGTAGTACGCATCGGCTTTTTTTAATTTCAGATTACAATAATTCGGGATTACTACCAACACTTTCTGTTAATAACCTGTCTTATCCCTTATACTAAGAGACACTAATATTGCATAGCAGGTATATACGCATATGTATAGGGGCATTTTTTGCTTTATTACTTTGCAGCCATTCCTATGCTCAAAATTTAGCACCTAACCCCAGTTTCGAAGATTATAACAACTGCCCAACAGGTATATCGGGTATCGGCTTCAGTACTTACCCAACTGTAAAAGACTGGCTAAGCCCTGTACAGAATACAACCCCAGACTATCTGCATACTTGCGCGCATCCGCTAAGTGGTGTACACGTACCTGAAGTAACATTTGGCCACCAATGGCCACGTACCGGCAATGGGTATTCAGGTATCATTTTGTGGGAAGAGCGTACCAATGGGCAGAAATTTGCCGAATACCTGCAAACAAAACTCATCATGCCTATGGTAGCGGGGCGTAAATACTGTGTAACATTTTATGTAAACCCTGCTATATCATCTTCACTATCATTCAACTATATGGCGGTAGATGAGATAGGTGCAAACTTTTCATCCACGCAAATAAATACTACCAGCAATAGTTGGTTAGCGTTGCCATATCATATTCAAAGCCCATCAGGAAGTTTCATGAGCGATACGGCAGCATGGATAAGGGTAACGGGTATATATACTGCTAATGGTGGCGAGGAATGGTTGACGATAGGCAGATTCAGTAGTTCCGGTAACAAGCCTAATCATACAGTAGCGCACCCACCTACACCCAACCCAACACTCGACTACAGAGCGTATGTATATGTAGACGATGTTAGCGTATACATGATTACCCCTGCCGATACCTTCCGTGCAAGGCACGACTCTATTTATTGCGATAAAGCTCGCCTGCCCATGATGCTGAAAAGCAGAGGGATAAACGGCACATATAGCTGGAGTACGGGTGCTACAACCGATAATATAGTTGTGAATGCAGACGGGCAATATATCTGTTATTCGGTAGCAGGCTGCGCGGTGTTTATAGATACATTTAATGTGAAGTATCTGGCAGAGAGTACGCTGAATCTTGGTAAAGAACTGGTGAGTTGCAATATGCAGCCTGTAAACATTAAAGCGAATATCTTATTCGGCACATATACATGGAGTACAGGTGCTACAACACCCGATGTTACTGTAAACCAACCCGGCACTTACTGGCTGCGTATGGTAAATGCTTGCGGTACATTTACAGATACGGTGCGTGTGTATATACAAGCACCAACAGCACCGCCTGTAGTACGAGATACCATGCTATGCCAGCTAACGGAAGGACCTATACTGAAAAATGTAACAGGCAGCAACCTGCATTGGTACACCCACCCTGCTGCTACCATCGGCAGCCCTGTACAGCCATTGATATACAGTAAAGAAATAGGCAGGACAACACTATACGTAACACAAAAAATAGGGAAATGCGAAAGCGAAAAAGTACCTATGAATATTGATGTGAAGTATCAGCCTAAAAAAGAGCTGCCTATTAAAACGGAAATGTGCTCTTACAATCTGGTAATGGTGGGCAATGAATACCCTGGTGTTAAATATTTGTGGAACAACGGCTCTACCGCTTGTTGTGTAAAACCTGTAAGGGAAGGTATGCTACGTGTATCTGTCAGTAACGAATGTGGCACGTATATAGACTCAACCAGAGTAGTGTTTTTGCCATGCGACGAATGTATACACGTACCCAATGCTTTTTCGCCCAATGGCGATGGTATGAATGATAAATTCGGGGTGGTACTGACTTGCCCGATTCTCAGTTATCATCTTCGAATATACAATCGCTGGGGAGAGCAGGTTTTTGAATCGAAAGATGTTCGCCATCAATGGACGGGTACTGAAACAGGCCTGTATGCCGACAGGGGTACGTATGTTTATATCCTCGACTATGTACCGGAATCGAACGGTGCACCCATCAGGCTGAAAGGCAATGTAACCTTGCTACGCTAAGCATTTATATAATCAGGAAAAATACATAGGGCGAATTGATATATTGTAGCATCTGCCATAATGTATTGGTAACTTTGCGCACTCATACGCAATGCGTAACGCACATACCATAGCATTAGTAGGCAATCCCAACAGCGGTAAAAGCTCCTTATTCAATTCGTTGACCGGGCTCAACCAGAAAGTGGGCAATTTCCCCGGCGTTACCGTCGATAAGAAAACGGGTACTTCGCGTATTGCAGACAACCTCTCTGCCCAAATACTAGACTTGCCCGGCACATATAGCCTCTACCCTAAGAGTGAGGACGAGCGTGTAACCTATGAGGTATTGCTGAACCGTAACAATGCTGACCGCCCCGACCTGATAGTGGTAATAGCAGATGCATCCAACCTGAAACGCAACCTGCTTTTCTGCTCGCAGATAATGGATTTGAAAATACCTGTTGTAATGGCATTGACCATGAACGACATTGCACGCAACAAGGGTATGAATATTGATGTGGCAGGGTTGGAGCGATTGATGGGGGTACCCGTAGTAGCCATCAACCCAAGAAAGAATAAAGGCATCGCCCAACTGAAAAAAACAATGGCAAGTGTTGTACAAAACCACACACAACCTGCCAATGAGTTTATTGATACTGTAAAGCTAACCGGTGGTTGGATAACTGAGATAAAAGAACTATGTAAAGTAGAGAGCCATTATGCCGCCCTGCATATTGCCTGCAACTACTTAGACCTGCCACACCTCAACGCCGCGCAACGCATACAAATAGCTGCTATACTGGATATGGCAGGCTTTCATAAAGCCAAAGTGCAGGCAGAAGAAATCATGCAACGCTATCAGCGCATCAATACCGTGATGCAGCAGTGCGTAGCAGAAACCAACCCGTTGCAACGCGCTATTATCAGCGAGCATATTGATAAAACATTGCTTCACCCCGTATGGGGCAATGTGATATTGCTAACGGTTTTGTTCCTGTTGTTCCAAAGCATTTTTTGGTTGGCAGAGTACCCCATGGGTTGGGTAGAGCAAGGCTTTAGTGTGGTATCAGGATTGTTGGATAGCGCATTGCCTGCCGGCACCGTCAAAGACCTGCTGATAAATGGTGTGCTGGCTGGCATCAGTGGTATAGCGGTGTTTATACCGCAGATAATGATACTGTTCGGGTTCATCACCATACTGGAAGACAGTGGTTATATGGCTCGTATCAGTTTCCTGACAGACAGGCTGATGCGTAGCGCGGGGCTCAACGGGCGTAGCGTGATGCCGCTGATAAGTGGTATGGCTTGCGCAGTACCAGCCATCATGGCGGCACGCACTATACAAAATCGCAAAGAACGATTGATAACCATTATGGTAACACCACTGATGAGTTGCTCTGCGCGCCTGCCTGTATATACTATACTGATAGGTTTGGTGATACCAGACAAAAGCCTCTTCATCTTCAACCTGCAAGGGGTGGTGTTGATGGGGTTGTATCTATTGGGTTTCTTCATGGCGTTGATAGTTGCCAAAGTGATGAGTTGGGTGGTAAAGGTGAAAGAGAAAACCTACTTCCTGATGGAGCTGCCCGTGTACCGTGCGCCGAGGTGGAAGAACGTGGGCATCACCATGATAGAAAAAGCGAAAGTGTTTGTAACAGATGCGGGTAAAGTCATCATGGTCATATCCATTTTGCTATGGGCATTGGCTACTTACGGTCCACCATCTACCATGCAGCAAATAGAAACAAAATACGCTACGCTAAAACAACAATACCCCCAACAAGCTGCTGAACTCGATAACCAACTACGCACCGAAAAACTGGAACATTCTTTTGCGGGCATCATGGGGCGTAGTATAGAGCCTGTCATTCAACCCCTTGGCTACGATTGGAAAATCGGCATTGCACTCATCACATCGTTTGCGGCTAGAGAAGTATTTGTTGGCACAATGGCAACGCTCTACAGCGTAGGTAGCAATGCAGATAATGAAGATACCGTAAGAGAAAAAATGCGTGGTGCTACCCGTGCAGATGGCACACCTGTTTATACATTAGGTACAGGATTATCATTATTGATATTTTATGTATTTGCCATGCAGTGTATGAGCACAATGGCTATCGTGTATCGCGAAACGCGAAGCTGGCAGCTACCCGCTATACAATTTGCCTACATGTTTGTACTGGCATATGTAGGTGCATTTATCACTTATATTATTTTCAAGTAACTGCTTTTTTTGTTAACTGTTTGTTGTGCAGAGGCACATACATTCGTTAAGAGTGTGCGTGTTGTAGTTTATTGACATACATTGATTTACCTTCGTACATTACCTCTATATAGCTTTTTGTTGTAAGCTGTTTTGTAACGCGAATGAAACAACTGACCGATTTTTTTAAAAACCTGTTTGAACATTCTGACTTCCGTTCGTTTTGGCGTAGCGGCAGCTGGACGGAGTTTCACGGCTGGTTGTACATCATCAGCGATTTGCTGATATGGTCGGCATACTTCGTTATTCCGTTACTTATACTTTTCTATATCATCACCAAGCGACAAAAACTACGCTTTGGGGGCTTGTATATTCTCTTTGCTACTTTCATATTGATGTGCGGGGCTACGTATTTTGTGGACGCGCTGATGTTTTGGAAACCCATCTACAGGTTCAGCGCGTTGATGCGTTTCCTGACGGGTGTAGTAAGTTGGGTAACAGTTTTCTATGTGGTAAAAATGCTGCCACTGGCTTTTTCACTACGCACCCCCGACGAGCTTGAATCGGAAATACGTAATCGTAAACAAGCCGAGGAAGAATTACATGAGAAAAACGAACTGCTGCAAGAGGCGGAAAAAATTGCCAAGCTCTGCTATATACAGTGGGATGTGATGAATGAACGCGTAAAGCTTTCTGACTCAGCAAAGCATATATTGGAATTGCCCGAAGACAAAAAACTGACACACAATAATTTTACTCAAATCATACACCCCGAAGATGTAAAGCATCTGGAGAAGATGATAGATACCATCTTCATCAAAAAATTCTTCCCCGATTTTTATTGCCGCATCGTTACTGGTAAAGAAGAAATAAAACACTTGCTGGTACGTGGAGAGGTAGCACTCAACGAGCACGGCAGCATAGCCATGATAAACGGTACGCTGCAAGATGTTACGGAGCAACGCCTGTATGTGCAGAAGATACAACTGCAGAACCAGAAGCTGAAAGACATAGCATGGATACAATCGCACAAAGTGCGCAGCCCGGTGGCTACCATTATGGGGCTGATACAACTCTTTAATAAAGAAGAACCACATGACCCCATCAACCAACAAGTGCTGGAAGGTATAGAAGAGGCCGCCATAAACATGGACGAAGTGATACGCGAGATAACCGCCAAAACGGAAACAATAAAGGAGAGTAAATAAGAACAGAGCGTTTATCGTGCCGTCAGGAATTGCTTCCTAATGGTTTTGTGGGGGCTCTTAATGTCAGGATGAAACTGCTGACAGCACTACAAAATCATACACAACAAAGCCGCTGACATCAGCGGCTTTGTTGTGTAGAAACGCTTAAAAAATATTATACAGCAAAACTCTCGCCGCAACCGCAGCTACGGCTCGCGTTGGGGTTGCTGAAGTGAAAACCCTTGCCATTCAACCCGTCAGAAAAGTCGAGTGTAGTGTCGCACAGGTACAGAAAGCTTTTGAGGTCTGTTACTAATTTCTCCCCTTGGTCTTCAAATACTTGGTCGTTAGGTTGGGTTTCATTATCAAAGTCAAGTTTGTAAGACAAGCCCGAGCAGCCGCCACCTACAACACCCACTCTCAGAAAGTAGGTACTGTCAAGCCCGGCATCTTGCCTGAGCTTGACAATTTTCTCCTTTGCTTTGTCACTAATGTATATCATTCAACAATGGGTTAAAACTACTGTTAGTAATAATCTTCTTTTATCACATAGCCTCTGCACGTATCACGTCAGCGGTCATCACTTAAATATCCTGATAGCGATTAATGTTTTGCACCTTCTAATTCCAATGCAGGCATACCGTTCTTTACACGATAGTCGTTAATAGCCGCTTTGATAGCATCTTCTGCCAAAACAGAGCAGTGTATTTTTACCGGTGGCAGGTTCAGCTCTTCTACTATGTCCATATTGTCTATAGACAGTGCCTGGTCAACCGTTTTGCCTTTCAACCATTCTGTAGCCAATGAAGAAGAAGCGATGGCAGAGCCACAACCGAATGTTTTGAATTTAGCATCGGCTATCAAACCTGTTGCTTCGTCAACTTCTATCTGCAAACGCATTACGTCGCCGCACTCCGGTGCGCCAACAAGGCCTGTGCCTACGTTTGTCTTAGCTTTATCGAGCGTACCCACGTTTTTTGGGTTGCTGTAGTGGTCAATTACTTTATCTGAATATGCCATAGTTTTATTTTTTTACTTAGTTAGATAATAGTTTTAGTGGTGCGCCCATTCAATGGTGTCAAGGTCTATGCCCTCTTTAAACATTTCCCAAAGCGGGCTCATTTCGCGTAGCTTCAATACTGTTTCTTTAATGGCGTTGATGGTATAGTCAATCTGCTCATCTGTTGTGAAGCGGCCAAGACCGAAGCGCAATGAGCTATGTGCCAAGTCATCGCCCAAGCCCAATGCTTTCAGTACATAAGATGGCTCTAAAGATGCTGATGTACAAGCCGAACCGCTTGACAAAGCAATATTTTTATTAAAGCCCATCATCAGCCCCTCGCCCTCAACATATTTGAAAGATATATTGCTTACATGTGGCAGGCGGTGTTCTTTACTACCATTTACATATGCTTCTTCCAGTTCCAGCAGGGCGTTTTCAAGCCTGTCACGCATAACGCTCAGGCGTTTTGCTTCTGCTTCCATTTCGTTCATGCACAACTCACAAGCCTTGCCCAAACCTACGATAGCAGGTACATTCATCGTACCGCTACGCATACCACGTTCGTGGCCGCCACCGTCCATTTGTGCTGTAACTTTTACACGCGGGTTTTTGCGGCGTACATATAACGCACCTACACCTTTAGGGCCATACATTTTATGACCGCTGAAAGCCATCAGGTCTATACCATCTGCTTGCACATCCACTGGTATTTTACCTACTGCTTGCGTAGCGTCTGTAAAGAACAGTACACCATGCTTGCGTGCGATGGCGCTGATTTCGCGAACGGGTTGTATAACGCCTATCTCGTTATTGCCATACATGAGGGCAATAAGGATAGTTTTATCTGTAATAGAATTTTCAAGTTCTTGCAGGTCTATCAAACCTTCAGGGTTCACTTCCAGATACGTAACCTGACCACCCATTTTTTCGATGTGCTTACAAGCATCCAATACTGCTTTATGTTCTGTAGTAGCTGTAATGATGTGGTTGCCTTTTGAAGCATACATTTCAAACACACCTTTCAGTGCCAGATTATCGCTTTCTGTAGCACCAGATGTGAATATGATTTCTTTGGGGTCTGCATTGATGAGTTTTGCCACTTGTTCCCTCGCATAGTCGACAGCTTCTTCAGCTACCCAACCAAAAGAGTGGTTGCGGCTGGCAGCATTACCAAATTTCTCAACGAAATATGGCAGCATAGCTTCCAGCACCCTTGGGTCCATTGGGGTGGTAGCGTTATTATCTAAATAAATTGGCAGTTTCAGTTCCATAACAAGTTTTAGTAATACTTTCAGTTTAGTTTGTTACAAAGTTACACCATAAGTATTACTATCACGGATACAGTATGTATTTTAGCTTCTATAACCATATTTGTAAAACTTATTAAGCATGTTGAAAATAGAGCATTTGGGCATAGCGGTAAAAGAATTGGAACAATCAATACCTCTTTTTGAGCAATTACTGAACACACCCTGCTACAAAACGGAAAAAGTATATACAGAGGGGGTGAATACGGCATTCTTTAAGACGGGGGAGTCGAAAATAGAGCTATTAGAGGCGACAAACACAGATAGCCCAATACAGAAATTTATAGATAAAAAAGGCGAGGGCATTCACCATATAGCTTTTGAGGTAGAAAATATTGAGGCTGAAATGAAGCGGCTTTCAGCGTTGGGTTTTGAATTACTCAACACTACACCCAAGCCAGGTGCCGACAATAAATTAGTATGCTTCCTGCACCCCAAAACCACTAATGGGGTACTGATAGAGCTCTGTCAGGAAAAGCAGTGAGAATGGCTTATTAATCTTTGTACCTTAAGGCAGGTAACAAGAAGCCTGCTAGTGCTATGAATAACAAGTTGCCTAATACAATACCAACTGCAATTAACAACCAAAGTGGCCTGCCTGCCGATGTAGTAACAATAGCATCGTCTATAACCATAATACTACCCGGCATACGTTCTTTACGCATCAACTCTTGCTTGCGTTTGTATAACTCGTAAGAATATTCATAAACGGAGCCGGTACTAGTTGTTTTTGCCTTATTACCGGATGAATTGGCAGGTGTTGGTTCTGCAGGAATAGTGAACTGCATTGAAGTACCTTTAGCGTAGAGATTTTCAAGTACAGTCAGCTGATTGTTGATGAAGCCCAATTCTTCTTTGGTTTCCATCTTCTTAATCTTACTTCTTTCGGACATGAATGCGTTACCGGTTTCTAAAAAGCTAACGATACCATTTTGCAGTGCAATAGTATTTGTTGTATCATCGATAGTGATGCTTACCACAAATGGCAGTCGGTCTGTATTCAAGTCTTTTGTAAGATCTTCACCTAAAATATTATACCCTTCTACTTTGCTTAATGATGCTGCTACTTTATTATGAACCCCCAACATAGCTGCTACTTTTGCATTATCGCCAGCTTGTACAATCGTATTTAGTTTTTCAATTCTATCACCATATATCTTTCTTACTAATTCATCATAAACCAACGTAAATGTTGCCTCATATTTGCTTGATTTCGCAAAATATAATGCCGTCAACGGTGCAACACATATCAGCATAGACATTATATACAATCCCATGTTATTTTTAACAGCTTTAATGGCCTTACTTAATAACCTGATGATACCTCTATATATACTTTCATTTCCTGTGTAGCTGTTCTGCATAACGGGTTCGTTTTGTACATTCATATTCAAAAGGGGGTGTTACAATAATTGTAATACGCGAAAATATAAAGTTTTACTGTCTTTTTGTTTATTAACTAATGTGTATATAACAGCAAGAGTGCCGTTTTATCTGCCTATTTTCCTGTTTAGTTGCAAAAAACAATGTGTTACACAACCCTTATTTGTAACTTAACTGTCTTTATACCATTAAATGGTTAACGAGCTTACAATACAAAATGCCATAATTAATACATTGAATTATTTCTTTGTGTTTCGGCATCCTTTATTACCCGATGAAATACACCGTTTTACAGGTAAAGCCATTTCGCAAAAAGACCTGCTGCATGCTTTGCAAACAATGGCAGATGAAGGTAGTATATATGAATACAAAGGGTATTACATGCCCGATTATAAACCAGAATATATTGAAGAACGTGAGGCAGGAGCTATACGGGCAGACAGACTGATGAAAGAAGCAAATGCATCGGCAGCAATAATAGCAACGTTTCCTTTTGTCAGTTCGGTTTGTATTTCCGGCTCATTGTCTAAGGGCTATGCTACAGAAACATCAGATATAGACTTATTCATCGTCACTGCAGCCAACAGGCTTTGGATATGCAGAACGTTACTACATCTCTACAAGAAAACAACATTTCTGCACGGCAAAGAACATTCATTTTGTATGAATTATTTTATTGACGAGTCGAGAATGTGTATAGAGGAGCAAAATATTTTTACTGCTACTGAGTTGGCTACGCTCATACCTGTATATAACAAAGAAAAGCACAGGGAACTGATACAAGCAAACAAAAGCTGGCTGGTAAATGTACTACCTAATATAACATGGAATACTGATATGGCTATTTTTGTAACAAGTAAAAGAGGTTGGCGAAAACTTGCAGAGCCTATATTGAATATAACACTGCCTAAACAGCTGAACTTGGCACTGATGCACCTCACAGACAAGCTATGGCGGTTGAAATGGAAACGCAAACAATACCCCATGCAGGATTATGACCTTGCAATGAAAACAAAATGGTATGTATCAAAAAACCATCCGCTGAATTATCAAAAAAAAGTGCTTAATAATGTGAATGATATCAAGCAAAAAGTAGCTGCTATTTTTTAGTATAGTACCACCATTGCAGTACAGATTTATCAAAAAAACCAGGTGCTTTTTTCCTGAAGCCTACGTTTTTCAATTTGGCAATAGTATGATGATGGTAATATTTACTCATTTCGGGGAAGCCTAATTGAAGATAGTAGGCATCGCTTCTTACTTTAGCTTGATGCGTATCTGTATAAAATATAGAATCAATAAAGTGAATTTCTCCACTCGGCTTAAGGTATTCAGATGCTTTAATAATTAGTTGCTCTATATCGGAGAAATATTGGCAACTCGCACCAAATAGAATAACGTCATTATTATTTACCGGAATGGCATCTGTCATTATATCTGCATATATCCATTGTAGTGTATCTGAAGTGCCAAATACTTTTTCGGCTTGTAAGAGTTCTGTCATATTCAGGTCTATCCCAATTGTATGATGTCCTTGCTGGTTCAGCTTGTGTGTCATCCAGCCATTGCCGCACCCAATATCCAGTATTGTAAGTTGTCTTTTTTTACCTGAGATGTACTTTAAAAACTTTTTAAAATTTCCGGCTCTTATATCCCATTCTTTTTTGTGCGGGTTAGCATTGTCTGTATCGGGTAGTTTGCGCAAGGCTTCATCAGTAATAATACGTTTCTCTTTATTCCTTACATCGAAATAAAGCTGTTCTTTTTCTATATACTGTTGCGGTATGGCAATGATACGCATGTCAGCTTTTTTGCATTGTAATGATGTAGTGGTCGCCCCAATTATTAAATGGGTATCTATGGCACAGGCTGTCTTCCACACGTTCTAAAACATTAAATAAACGGGGATGATTTTCTTTGAAATGTTCTATGTAAGGTGGTGGAACAGTTAGAGATAAACTTTTCAGAGAGACTAGCTTAAATTTTTTCTTCAATCTGTTAGTAATGTATGATGGGTTGTAATAATAACACTGAAAATGCACTCCTTCCAAGTGTGCATTTGCACCATTTTTTTTAAACCTGCGAAAAGCTGTTTTAAAATATCCTTTGAATAGCATCAGTACCTCCCACGGACAAACTATAGGCATAATTACCAGTGAGAAAGAACCTCCTGGTTTCAGCAGTCTGTCAATATCAAATAGTATTTTTTCTAGATTATCTGTACAGTTCAGTCCGCCGAAATTAGAGAAAACATAATCGAACTGTTGATTTTGAATTTTTTCAAGATTATTGAATGAGCATTGCAATGTTTCTACGCCAGACAATTGTTGAGATACAATCTTTTGGTTAAGTGCAGATAACATACCTTCTGCATTATCCGTAGCAAGCACGCGATGACCTAATTTTGCGAAATATACAGAGTCAATACCAGTGCCGCAGTTCAGTTCAAGGATATGAGACAATGGTTTTATATACATCTGTACTTCTTTACGTACCCTGTCGCGCATCCAAAGTATAATGCTGTTTGCATTATCAATATTGTCAAAAATATCTGATTGCCTTGAAAAGGCTTGGCTTACTACTTTTTCCTGCTGCAACTGCTTCATAGAACGATTATAAAATTACAATTGTTTAAAGAGCAATCGCTTTTGTTGTTTTTCTTTTAAAACATAATACGGCCACTTAATTGCTGTATAGGCATTGTCAATGCTGATATTGCTAAGGCTGTTGAATATGTGTTTTGCTTTTTCAGCAGCGGTAGTTCGTCTGAACAAAGCATGCACATAACGGTGCAGTTGCTTATAAAAATCGGGCTGATATGTATTATTAAACATTAGTGCCAGTTCGTCGCTATCCGTCCAGTTGGTTTTAGTACCCATCTGCTCTTTTACGTTATCATAAAACTTAGTGCCCGGCAAGGGGTAAGAAACAGATATGCCAATATCTGCAGGTACAAGTCGTTTTACCATATCCAGCGTCATTTGTATGTCTTCCATCGTTTCGCCCAGATAACCGAATTGCAGGAAGAAAGCAGGTTTGATACCATATTGTTTTAAGAGCTTTGTCGCTTCGCCTATTTGCGCTATCGTAGTACCTTTATCCATGGCATCGAGTATGCGTTGCGAGCCACTTTCTGCACCCATCCACACGTTATCGCATCCCGAGGCGGCAAGTGGTTGTATCTGTTCGTCTTTCAGCAACAAATCGGCACGCGACTGTATTTTGAATGTAAACCTTAAACCTGCTTCATTTACCAACTCCGCAAAACGCTTTACCCAGCCTGGCTTCAGCCCGAAGATGTCGTCACAAAACCAGATATGGTCGAATTTATATTTTGCTTTTAATTGTACAAGTTCCGCAACTACGCGCTCGGCACTACGCGCATTGTAACGGTTACCGTATATGGGTTTTGCACACCAGTTGCACTTGAAGGGGCATCCACGAGTAGTACCCATGTTCATAGAAAAATAGCCGTAGTTATCTATCCATGCTTTGCGATAGCGCTCTACATCTATCAAATCCCAGGCTGGGTCGGGTAGTGCATCAAGGTCTGTAGCTACAGGGCGTGGCGGTGTTTTGATGGTTTCCTCTCCTTGCCTGTAGGCTATGCCTAACACTGCTTCTGGTATAAGCTTGCCATCTTTTATGCCATTCACCAGTTCCAGCAGGGTTTGTTCTGCCTCGCCGATGATGATAAAATCTGCCTGATGGTCGAGGTATTTATTATAATGGTCTGTAGAGTCTGAAGACGATACAATGACTTTGCATCCTTGCGCCTTAGCCATCTCACTCATACGGAATGCTGCCTCGCGCATATTAGTGAGGCACATTTTGGTCAGGTAGTTAAACCCATCATCGTATATTACCAACACATCTGGTCGGAAAGATTGCAACTTGGGTTGTATATCGTCGGGGCCATCTGCAAACATTACATCGTGCAATGCTACTTGATAACCTTGTTGGCGCAAAAAGGCCGCCGCATATATAGTACCCAATGGTGCATACGGCTGCATAATGCGCCACTGCTTGGGGTCGAACTGTAAAAAATAGGAATGTGTAAATAATACCTTCATCAAAAACTATATCCGTACGTTAAATAACCGTAAACAGCTAAGTTACGGTATGATACGCATCTGTCATTTAACCCCCGATTATAATCTGATTAATAAACAGACGAATCGGGAAAAGGAAAAGACGAATGCAAGGCTTACTAACCGATATAAGATTTCAGTAGTTTTTTCACGGGTATTGTGCTAAAAGGCTTGTAACGCCATGCTGCCATGTATAGGCTTCTGGCTTTTTGTTTATTGCCATTATCTGCACATGCATTGCCATAGTTTATCAGCCCATAAAACAATATATCGTTTGCCTCACTGGCTTGCAGATATTGCTGTTCTTTATAGTGGTTGATGGTTGCAATGTATTCTTCATAGTCTATCTGCCAATTGGTATTGATATTATTGCCGCTGTGTAAACGTCTGAAAAACAAAGCCTCGTACAATGCTACCGCTGTGTAATGATAAGCGAGGTTTGTGATGAAACTGAAATCTGTAAAAATTCTGTTTTCGTTGAAATAGCCTGTTTTGTTTAAACATTCTCGCCATAGCATGACTGTTTGTATAAACACCAGCGTTTTGCCCCAACAGATGTCTGTAAAGAAATGGCGGGTTTCAGCACATGCTTGCTGTTGCATATAAACACGTTGCTGCCCTTGCTCGTTGAAATCGTAACAATTGGTAAAACAAAAGCCAGCCTCGCGGTTGGATGTTAAAGCTGCTACTTGCTTGTCTATTTTATCTACAGCCAGCAAATCGTCAGAGTCCATAAAAGTGATTAATGCTCCTTTTGACAATCTGATGGCTTTGTTTTTCAGCACACCCGTAATACCCACTCTGCCGCAATCATGGTATTGTATGCGTGGGTCGTTGACAGATGTAACTAATTCACCTGTATTATCTGTAGAGCCATCATCCATTATCAGTAATTCCCAGTTGGCATAGGATTGCGCCCTGATACTCTCAATGGTTTCGAGTATGTAGTGCGCCCTGTTGTAAGTGGGCATGATGATGCTGACTAATGGTATGCTATCTTCTTTTATCAATGTTTATTGTAATGGCACGTTTAAACTTCTGTAATTTATGCATTATACGATTACCAAGTTTTTTCAACCGTAGCGGTAGCGTTGGTTTTTCTTCAAAATCGGTAAAAGGTGTTTTGTGCAGATAAGATATAAATACGTTTTTCAACGGATGTGTACTCAGGTAGTGCCAAGGTTTTAGCTGTGTATTGTAATGTATTATTACAGGGTTATACAGCACCTCGTCTGCGGGGTAGTTGTATAGCTTTTCTAAATAATGACGGCTAACACTATAAAAAATATTTTGATGATTCCATTTGGGGTGCAGGTAGATAGCCTTATCATAAAACAAATGATTTAAGGCATCCTGATCGAACAACCAATACCTATCATTCATCTCCCTGATATTTGCAAGCAGGCTATGGTGGTATTCATTTTTTCGCCAGAGGTCAAGATTATATAATATTACACCTGCATTAAAGTAGTCGGCATCAGGAGCTATACCTAAGCGTTCTATCTTATAAGGGGCTACGTCTTTTACGGCACACAGTGGCGCGTTGCCCAGATGCATATCAAACAATGGTTGTATGCTACCGTTTACTATGATGTCAGCATCCAAAAACAACAGCCTGTTAGTATCTATTGTAACCAGTTGCGGAGCAAATATTCTGTAATAAGTGGCAACGTTCAGGTAGGCAGATGTGTAAAATCCGCGTGTTGCATCATCGTCCATCTTTATCCATTCAATGATAGAGCCGTTAGCTGTAGCTAATTTTTCAAGCTTTGTTTTTTCTGTATCAGAAAGTTTGTTGTATAGAACATGAACATGAAATGCCATGTCTTTATTATTCTCCATCAGTGACAATAGCATTACATACATGGGTATATAATACACACTATCGTAAGTGGCGGTGGCTACATGATACTGCATCTAAAACCACCCTTTTCTTTTAAACCATACCATCATTATTAGTGGTACGATGAGCATGATGGCGACTGTGATGTAAAAACCATCTTGCTGATGAGAAAGAGGAATGACATCAAAATTCATCCCGAAGATGCCACCTATTACCGTAGCGGGCGCCATCAATGTCGCTAACATGGTAAAGACTTTCATTACCTCATTCATGCGCAGGTTTATCTGGCTCATAGAGAGGTCTTGCAGGTTCATCACCATCTCTCGGTGATTCTCTACATATTCGTTTGCTTGCGTTATATGGTCCAGTACGTCTTTGTAATACTTATCGTGGCGTTCATCCAGCAAAGGGTTTTCGCTAAAAAGGAAACCATTGACCAAATCTCTCACCGGGCTTATAGAACGGCGTATCAGTATTATCTCTCTACGCAGGATGCTTATTTTTTCAAGTGCCGCCCTTTCTTTTTGCAGCAGCAGGGTATCTTCCAGCTTTTCTATGCTTTCGTTTACCTTGTCTATTACATGAAAGTAACTGTCAACAATCGTATCTATCAAGCTGTAGCAGAGGTAGTCTGCCTGACGGTGGCGTAGTTTAGAGTTCACCGTTTTTATCTTTTCCCGCACAGGGTCGAACACATCGCGTTGTGGGTCTTCCTGAAATGAGATAACGAAGTTTTTACCCAGTACAATGCTCACCTGCTCTGTTTCTACCTGCCCTGTAGCATCGTTGTAGTACAGCATGGGCAGCAAGCAAAAGATGACATTGTCTATCTCGTCCATCTTGGCGCGCTGGCCGATGCTCAATATATCTTCCAACACCAACTGGTGAATGCCATAATGGTTGCAGAGCTTTTCTATTTCCGCTTTATTCAGCCCGTCAACATTTATCCATGTTATTTTGCCGCTGTCGAGATATGGGTGGCAGGCTTGCTGATCGGGTAGTTTTTTTTCTACGAAGCTTTCAGCATCATAATCAAAAACTGAATAAACAGATTGTATGGCAGTATCGCGCCCTTCTGTTTCTCGCGTAGGGTTGTACGATGTCATGGGTGTGCGCTTGGTACGATTCCAAGCCCATTCAGGCAATAGCTTTGCCAAACCCCTCACCCTGTTTCTTGCAGACATTGTGTTGAATAATATGCTAATTTAGTTTTTTGTAATTATGTTCGCACCACAAAACAGGTGAAACTCCATTTTATACTCCGTATTTATGAAAAAATTATTACTCACGGCTCTTGCCTTTGCTTCTCTTACGATTGCTACGGCACAAAAAATCAATAAAGAGAAAATAACCGTTACTACAGAGTACGGCAAGATAGTACTGGCACTATACGATAATACGCCTAAGCATAGGGACAATATGTATAAGCTGACGAAGCAGAAATTTTTCGACAGTACATTGTTTCACCGTGTGATACCCAATTTTGTGATACAAGGCGGCGATCCCGATTCTAAAAAAGCGGCCGCTGGTGCTGCATTGGGTGAGGGTGATGTGGGCTACCGTGTGCCTGCCGAAATAAATGCCCTTAACTTCCACCAGCGTGGTGCTATAGGTATGGCACGCGATAATAACCCTGAAAAAGCATCGAGCGGTTGCCAGTTTTACATAGTAGTGGGCAGAAAATATACGGACGAAGAACTCAATACAATATCAGAACGTACAGGACGCAAGTTTACACCCAAGCAACGTACTGCGTACAAAACAATAGGTGGCACACCGCACCTAGATGGTAACTATACCGTACTGGGTATAGTAGAAGAGGGTATGGATGTTGTTGACAAAATAGCTGCCGAAGCACGCGATGGGCGTGACAGACCGAACAAAGACATCAAAATGATAAAAGTGCGCATGAAGAAAAAGAAGTTTCTGGGTATCTTTTAACATGTGATGCAGGATATACAAACACTCAAATATTTATTGGATGAAAAAGTAAGGCTGTATAATCAGCCTTCTTTTATTAAGGGCGACCCTGTATGCGTTCCGCACCGTTTCAGTAAACGGCAGGATATAGAAATAGCAGGTTTGTTTGCTGCTGTATTGGCTTGGGGCAATCGCACCAGCATCATCAACAGCAGTAGCAAAATAATGCAGTGGATGGATGATGCTCCGCACGATTTTGTACTACATCATCGGGATACCGACCTGAAAAAGATGCTTGGCTTCGCGCACCGCACATTTAATGCTACAGACCTATTGTATTTTATTCACTGGCTGCAATATCATTACACCCAACACAATAGTCTGGAAGATGCATTTGTGCCAACTCTGCGTTACAAACATGATACGGTGGAGCAGGCACTGATACATTTCTACAACTATTTTTTCTCTATCGAGCATCCCGAAAGAACGAGAAAACATATTGCAACCCCGGCGCGCAAATCTGCCTGCAAACGCATTAATATGTATTTGCGCTGGATGGTTAGGGCAGACAAACATGGCGTTGACTTCGGCATCTGGAAAAAGATAAGCCCACACCAGTTGGTTTGCCCGCTTGATGTTCATGTTGGCAGGGTGGCATTTCGCTTAGGCCTCATCCGCAATGAGAAATCAGACTGGCGAAACGCATTGTCGTTAACGCAAAGCCTTCGGGAGCTAAACCCTGAAGACCCTGCTGTGTATGATTATGCCCTCTTTGGCTTAGGTGCTGAGGAGTGTTTTTAAACAAATGCCAGCGCGCTTTCTTCTTCATGCACACGCTCCTCAATATTGTTCACAAATGCATCAGGCCATACTATCAGCGATGTGCCTTTTTTCTTCCACCAATTGCCTTCTCTTAGTTTTGAGAAGCGGATGATGCCAATTACGTGGCAGCGTTTTTCGCTGCTGCTCCATTCTTCAATCCGTTCAAAACGCTCGTGCGGCACTTGAAACAATCCTTCAAAACTTACATACACCCGTAGAAAGAAATCATTGGTAATGCCGCCAGCAGTTTTGTTATTCAGTTTTTTGTATTCGTATTTGTAATCATAGCGTAGTGCGCTCAGGTCGCTCAATACTGCAGATGCAGTTGGGAAACTACCTGCACCCTTGCCATAGAAAAACTGTTTATCTGCAAGCCCGCTTTCTATCACCACACCATTGTACTCATTGCGCACGTTGTATAGCTGGTTAGTAACATCTACAAACTGTGGCAAAACAAATGCCGCTACATCGCCATCTTCCAGCTTTTTGGCTTGTGCTATCAATTTTATTTCAAAGCCTTTTTCTTTGGCAAATACTGCATCATGCCCTTGCAGATTTTGGATGCCGCTGTGTACAATCTCTTGCGGGTGAGAAACAATGCCGTAAGCATGTGTTAGCAGGATGGATAGTTTGTTCACCGCATCTATACCCTCAACATCCAGTTTGGGGTTGCTCTCTGCAAAGCCCTCTACTTGCGCTTGTAATAATGCATCTTCAAAGCTCAACTTGTCTTGAAACACACGCGTGAGGATGTAATTGGTAGAGCCGTTTACAATACCGCTAATGCCTTGCAGCAAGTCGTTATCATAATACTCTTCCAGATTGCGGATGACAGGGATACTTGCACAACAAGCACTCTCATACAAGAAAGGCACATTGTATTGCTTCTGCAATGCCAGCAATTCGGGTAAGTGTTCGGCTATCATTTTTTTGTTGGCGCTCACTACTGCTTTGCCCGATGCCAACGCACGAGATACGATATAGTATGCCGCATCCGCATCGTCTATCAGTTCCACTATCACGTTGATGTTTTCATCACTCAACAGTAATTCAGGATCGATGGTGAAAAGTGTTTCAGGGGCTGTACGTTTTTTTTCAGGATGCTTGATGCAGACTTTCTTAATCTCCGCATTGAGCGATGGGGTTTGCTGCAATACTTTATACAAGCCACTACCTACTACACCAAAGCCAAACAGGCCGATGTTTAATTTCTTTTGTTGAATAGACATTGTTGTTTCTTTTTTGTTGTTAGACATATTTAACCACTAAGTCGCAAAGACGCTAAGAGGTTGTTGATTGATTATTGAAATGCAGGCAGTTTTATTTCGGCTACAAAAGTTTGTGCTTTGTTCAGTGCCTGTTCTATATCGTGTATCAGGTCGTCCACTTCTTCAAGCCCTACGCTCAGGCGTACAAGACTGTCTGCTACACCTGCGGCACGGCGTTTGTCGGCAGGTATGGATTTGTGCGTCATTTGTGCAGGATGACACAGCAGGCTTTTTACACCGCCGAGGCTCTCTGCCAGCTTAAAGAGTTTAGTATTACAGACAACTAACCTTGCAGCATCTTCCGTATTATTCTTCAGTGTAAAAGATACAATACCACCAAAGCCTTTTTGTTGCTTAGCTGCAATATCATGGTTGGGGTGAGATTTCAAGCCGGGATAAAACACCTTGTCAATAGCAGGATGGTTTTCTAGGTATTGTGCTACTGCCAATGCGTTGCGGCTGTGCTCATTTACACGCAGGTGTAGTGTTTCTATGCCGCGTATCACTAACCAGCTATCGTGTGGAGAGAGGATAGCACCGCTTGCATTTTGTATGAATTTGATTTTATCGCCCAGCTCTTGTGTAGCACTTACTACCAACCCTGCAATCAAATCGCTGTGCCCGCCGAGGTATTTGGTAGCACTGTGTATCACAATATCCGCACCCAGTTTGATGGGTTGTTGTAATACGGGCGATGCGAAAGTGTTATCTACACAGAGCAGTATGTTGTTTTGCTTGGCAATCGCTGCGATGGTTTCAATGTCACTTATTTTCAGCGTAGGGTTAGTGGGTGTTTCCAGCCATATCAGTTTTGTTTTTGGTGTGATGGCATCTATCACATTGGCAATGTCGGTAGTGTCTGTATAGTTGACCTTGATACCGAACTTGGCATAGATGTGTGTGAACAAACGGAATGCACCGCCGTAGATGTCGTCCACCGCCAGTATTTCATCACCCGTTTCAAGCAGTTTTACTACGGCATCAATTGCTGCCAGTCCGCTTGCAAATGCCGATGCTCTCTCGCCCCCTTCCAGAAGGGCTGTAATTTTTTCAAGTGTTTCACGGGTTGGGTTGTTGGTACGTGCATAGTCGTAGCCTTTGTGTTCACCAGGGGCATCCTGTACGAAGGTGGATGTCTGGTAAATGGGTACGGAAATAGAACCCGTCAGTGGGTCAACCGGAATGCTGTGGATTAGTTGTGTCGCGTTGCTCATTATCTTGTTGGTTTTAAAATGTTACGAAATTTTACTTCGATACAATCCGTTACCAAGAAGATGTTTTTACCGAAAGAGCTTTGTGCATGGGCAACAAAAAAGCTCCTCCGATAAATCAGAGGAGCTTTTAGTTATGTGAACAACACTGGGTTGATACTTGCAAACTTTTGCGTCTGACTTATCTGCCCTGCATTGCTGCAGGATGGAATTAGCACCAGTTTTCCGAATTGCTTCGGAAGAGGTTGCTAAGGTATCATCGGGCCATAACCCTCCACCTTTCTTGATAAGCGATATTGTAAAGAACTGATGCAAAGATAGGAGCACAGTTTTCAGATTTCCAAATTATTTTTTGAAAATAATTTTTCAAGTACATAAAATGTACGTATAAATTTTGTAATTTTATACGTACAAAATCATCTGAAATGGATGCTAAACTTACATTGTCATTAGATGAGCACATCATAAAAAAAGCGAAAGCCTACGCGGAAAAAAACCGCACTTCGCTATCCGATGTCATAGAAAACTACCTTGCCCTGCTGGTAGCTAAAGACGAAAAGCAGGTTGAAATATCCCCTCTTGTTAAGAGTTTGTCGGGGGTTGTGTCATTGCCAGAAGGTTATGATTACAAAGCTGAAAAACTAAAGCACCTGCAAGAAAAATACAAATAATGGACAAGCTGCTGATAGATACAGACATCGCACTCGATTTGCTTACTGAACGGCAACCTTTCTACAAGGCAGCAGCTCAGTTGTTTACCTTGGCAGACAAAAAGAAAATAAAACTCTACGTATCGTCTTTATGCTTTAACAACCTAGATTATGTTATTTCAAGGCAATACAATAAGAAGGAAAGCAGACGAATACTCACCCAATTCAAGGCACTGGTGCAGGTACTGGCTGTTGATGATAAAATTATCAGCCTGTCTTTGGGTTCGGATTTCGGCGATTTTGAGGATGCTATACAGTATTATACCGCTTTGGAAAATAATATCGGTCTGCTCATTACCCGCAACCTGAAAGACTATAAACGCGCGAGCATCAGCATCATGACGGCAGAGGCATGTGTAAAGAAAGATAAATAAAGACCTTATATATACTGTTGAGTACGCCAAATCTGTTAACTTTGTCCCCCATTCCGAGCCGTAATTCATGGATTTACCCGAAGGCAAAAAAATTTATTTCGCATCCGATTTTCATCTCGGCATCCCCGACAGAGAAACGAGCCTTGCCCGTGAAAAAAGGTTGTGCCATTGGCTGGACGAAATAAAACATGACGCCGCGCAACTTTTTTTAGTCGGCGACCTTTTTGACGCCTGGTTTGAATACAAAAAAGTAGTCCCTAAAGGATATACACGTTTTCTTGGCAAGCTGGCAGAACTCAGCGATAGCGGACTGCCGATAGAGGCTTTTACAGGCAATCATGATTTGTGGATGCGTGGTTATTTTCAGGAAGAACTGAATATACCCGTACACCACGAACCTATTGAGAGAACATTCAACGGTAAAAGATTTCTGATAGCACACGGCGATGGCTTAGGGCCCGGCGATAGAGGGTATAAAATACTGAAAGGTATATTGCGCAATAGGCTGTCGCAATGGCTGTACAGGCGCATACACCCGGACACGGGCGTGGGAATGGCAGAATGGTTTAGCCGATTAGGACCAAAACACAGTGTAGAGGACGATCCTTTTCTTGGGCCTGAAAAAGAATGGTTAGTACAATATGCGTTGGAAAGATTGAAGCATGAGCCAATAGATTATTTCATCTTCGGGCACAGGCATATAGCTATTGAATACCCCTTACCCAACAACAGCCTGTATGTGAATCTTGGCGACTGGATACACTATAACAGTTATGGTGTGTTTGACGGTAAGGATTTAAAATTGGAATATTATAAAGGCAAGTAAAGAATAGTATGGAACGAACCCTTGTGATGATACGACACGCGAAGTCGAGCTGGGCAAACCCGTTGCAGAGTGATTTTGAAAGACCACTAAATGATCGTGGCGAACAAGATGCCCCCATGATGGGCGAAAGGCTGAAAAAGCGAAACATGCAGCCGGATGTGATAATAGCCAGCACTGCTAAACGTGCCAAGCAAACGGCAAAGAAAATAGCCAAAGCAGTAGGGTATGACGAAGACAAAATAGTATGGTACGAAAAACTGTACCACTGCATACCCAGCGTGTTTGAAGAAGTGCTGTATGAAGTAGCTGACGGTGCAAAGACAGTATATATTGTAGCACACAACCCAGGCATAACAGAATTTGTAAACGAATTATCAGATAAGTTTTGTACCGACAATATGCCCACTTGTGGTATGGTGGGTATAAGGTTTGAAGCCGAGCAATGGAATGAATTCAGCAGAACAAAGAAAGAAGTAATTTTATTTGACTATCCTAAGAATGTAACATGACCGCTAACAAGCCATCAACACAAACCATCAGCGCATTAGAAAAACTTTTTGAAGACCACTTTGGCATAAAGCCGGAGCAGGTAAACCTCTTGCCCGTTTCGGGCTCTGACCGCAGGTATTACCGCATAACGGCAGGTAGCATATCTGCCATAGGTACTTACAATACCAACATCCCCGAAAACAATACGTACTTCTACTTTACAGAACTGCTACGCAAACACGAAATAAACGTACCACAGGTATATAGCATCAGCAAAGACAAAAAATACTACCTGCAACAAGACTTGGGTGGTACGTCATTGTTTGATATGCTGAACAAAGAAGGGCAGAGCGATAGTGTGCGTCAGTATTTTCATAAAGCATTGGAGCAACTAGCCAAGATGCAATGGCTGGCAGGGCGAGAAGCGGATTACTACCAGTGCTACGGCACACGCAGTTTCGACGAGAAAGCCATCATGGCTGATTTACTCTACTTCAAATATTACTTTGCCGACCTGCAAAATATACAATACGACCGTGGACTGCTGATGTATGAGATGGAGCAGATGAGCAAAGAGCTTGGGCGCATACAACCGCAAATGCTTATGTATCGAGACTTTCAGAGCCGCAACATCATGGTGCATGAGGGCGATGTGTATTTTATAGATTTTCAAGGGGCTATGCAGGGGCCGCCACAATATGATATAGCGTCGCTGCTGTGGCAAGCAAAAGCACAACTGCCCGAAGCTTGGAAAGAAGACCTGCTGAACGGCTATATGACCAGTTTGAACAACCTGCACATTACCCGTGTAGATGAGGTACACTTCCGTCGTGGGTATTTGCAATTTGTGTTATTACGCATATTACAAGTGTTGGGTGCGTATGGTTTCCGTGGCTTATTACAACACAAACCACATTTTGTAAGCAGTATAGGCCCGGCACTGAAAAACTTAGAAAACTTTTTGGCTGTCAATCCGCACCTGCCTGCTTACCCTGAAATGCGTAAACTGTTGGAACGCTTGTCATCTGCCGAGATGCAGAGCAGGTATGCACAACCGGAGCGTACAGAAACAGCCAAGTTACAAGTAACCATCAACAGCTTCTCTTACAAAAACGGCATACCGAAAGATAAAGGCGCGCATGGTGGTGGTTATGTGTTCGATTGCCGAGGGCTGCTTAATCCGGGCAGGTACGCAGCCTACAAACACTTGACAGGCAAGGACGAACCCGTAAAACAATTCCTTGAGCGCGAAACGAGGATGTCTGAATTTCTGGCGCAGGTATATGGCTTGGTATCGCTGAATGTGGAAGATTATCTGGCACGTGGTTTTGAAAACCTGAGTGTAGCATTTGGCTGTACGGGCGGGCAACACCGTTCTGTATATGCAGCGGAAGCATTAGCTAAATATCTGCAAAGCAAATACAATATACCTGTTACGCTATCCCACCTCAATCAGGAGAAGTGGGTGTTGCAGGGAGAATGATAATAGCATAAAAAAGACCGAAAGTTAACTTTCGGTCTTTTCATTTTTAGTCTTGTTATTATTACTTCGCTTCTTCGCTACCTGATTTGCGTGGGTTGCGTTCCAGCACTTCGTCCACCATACCGTATTCTTTGGCTTCCTGTGCTGTCATCCAGTAGTCGCGGTCGCTGTCTTTCTCTACTTTGTTGAATTTCTGTCCGCTGTGGTGGGCTATGATTTCGTATAGTTCTTTTTTCAGCTTGCCAATTTCGCGTGCGGTAATTTCTATATCGCTTGCTTGTCCTTCTGCACCACCAAGAGGTTGGTGTATCATAATGCGGCTATGCTTCAACGCCGTGCGTTTGCCTTTTGTACCGGCACACATCAGTACGGCAGCCATAGATGCGCCTATACCTGTACAGATGGTTGATACATCGGGGTTAATGATTTGCATAGTATCGTATATGCCAAGACCTGCATATACACTACCGCCCGGGCTGTTAATATACATCTGCACATCGCGGTTGCGGTCTGTACTTTCTAAAAACAACAACTGGGCTGTAACGATATTGGCTACATAATCATTGATACCCTCACCCAGAAAAATGATGCGGTCCATCATCAGGCGAGAGAACACGTCCATAGACGCCACGTTCAGCGGACGCTCTTCTATGATGTATGGCGTTAGTGCCATCGGGTTTTTGTATAGAGCCGATGTATAATTGTGCAATGTAGCACTGCTGATGCCATGGTGTTTGATGGCATATTTGTTAAACTCATTTGGATTCATAAATCGTATTTTTGATTGTCTGCAATTAATCTTTAGTTGGATAAAACAATTTTCAATCCACATTAAATATAGTGCCATTAAGGCATATTGCAGTATCAAAACTATCAATTCATATATTCGTACAGGGCAAAAAGTCATTTTTGCATAAAACAAAAAACTACTATATGGCAAAACTTACACAGGAAGAATTGCAAGTGGTATTTGAAGCAGTGAAAAAAGAAGTGTTGCCTTTTGCAAAAGGTACTATCAAAGCACGGGTAGATGTGCCTGGTAAGTACGAGTTGTGGAGCGAGAAGCCTGCAGTAGTTATAGGCAGAAAATACCCTGCCATGTTTTTTGTATGTGTAATGATACAGACGGCCTATGTAGGTTTTTACTTTATGCCTGTATATAGTAATGAGGAAATAAAAACAGTATTTCATGAAGATTTGCTGAAATGCCTGAAAGGTAAATCCTGCTTTCACATTAAAACAGCCGATAAAGCCATGATGAAACATATTAAAAACGCTTTGAAAGCAGGCCATGCCGCTTACAAACAAAACGGATGGATATAATTATATGCAACTGACACTGGAACTGAACATACCGCCACTACCGAAGCCCATACAATACCCTGCCAAGCTATTGCTGATAGGCTCTTGCTTTACAGAGAATATGAGCGATAGATTGGTGCAACATAAGTTTGATGTATTGAGCAACCCGCACGGTATTTTGTTCAACCCGCTAAGTGTTGCGTATAGTTTGGAGAGCTATATCAACAACAAAGAATATACAAAAGATGATTTATTTTACCTGAACGAACTATGGAATAGTTGGGATCATCACACCCGCTTTTCGCATACAGATGCGGATAGCGCATTGCAAATCATCAACCAATCGCAAGGAGAAGCGGCAGGCTTTGTACGTGAGGCAGATTATGTCATTATCACACTCGGCTCTGCTTTTCAATATTATCTTACAGAAAATAATAAACCAGTAGCCAATAATCATCGCGCACCTGCTCAGTGGTTTGAAAAACGGCTGCTGGATATTACGACAATCACATCGGCACTCAGCCAAGCTATAGATAAGTTATTACAAGTAAACCCCACTACTACGATCGTCTTTACTATCAGCCCTGTGCGACATATACGTGATGGTGTGGTGGATAACAACCGCAGTAAAGCAAGGCTGATAGAAGCGGTACATGAGTTATGTAACAAGTATGCACAGTCTTATTACTTCCCTGCCTACGAATTGATTATTGATATACTCCGCGACTATCGTTATTACGATATTGATTTCGTTCACCCCAACTATCTGGCAACTTCGTTTGTATGGGAGCAGTTTGTAAAAGCTTGTGTACATCCTGATGCACAAGTGCTGATGAAAGACCTGCAGGAGATAAACACTGCCCGAGGGCACCGCACCCGCTTCCCCGATACGGATGCACACCGAAAGTTTAAAGCCAGTTATGTTGACAAGATAACAACCCTGCAAAAAAAATTCCCCTTCCTGAAGCTGGAAGAGGAACTGCAATATTTCAATAGTTGAGTTTCTTTTTAATTCTCTTGCATTTCAAATGCAGGTTTCTTTTCAGGAGTTGTTGAAACCGTGCCACCTGTCATTTTACATTGTCCATTAAAGACTGCATTCGGTTCTATTTGCAGTTTAGCGGTTTGGATATTACCATTAATAGTTGATTTAGATTTGAGGCAGAGGGTATCTTTGGCATTCACATTGCCATTTACCGTACCAAACACATCGGCATTGGCAGCATGTAAGTCGCCCTGTACAATACCCGACTCGCCCAGCACTACCCTTGCTTTACAATACACATGCCCAATGATGTTGCCATCAATACGCATATCGGCATCCGACTCAATATCACCGTTCACGGTAGTACCCTGTGCTATCATCGTTACCGCACCACCCGGATAGTCGTGCTGCCCGTTTTGTTTGTTTTTTGTAAACATATTACAGTTTTTTAATAATGAGTAATCTGTTTCTCAAGTGGTGGCAAGGTAGATAGTAATACATGACGGACAGTGGGCTCTGTCTTAAATTCATGTTATAAATAGCCCCGAAAACAGAGCAGGGATGTAAATATATGTGTTTAGAGTCAATTATGCCAACCCTATGTGCAAGTATTTACTACCTTTGCGCCACATTTTTTCCCATTCATGGATCGTAATTCAGTCATTGGTTTTGGCTTATTGGTGGTGTTGCTGATAGGATATGTCAGCTACAACAACTATTCTCAAAACGAATATGCAAAACAACAAAGAGCCGACTCTATAGCCAAGGCAAAGCTCAACCCGCATAAAAATATAGACAGCCTGAAAGCTGCGGTAAAGGTTGCTAATGCAGTAGCTCCTGCCGATAGTGCGGTTAACGACTCGCTCCGTGCAGCTATGCCACCTGCCTACAACGGACAGGCAAGCAATATAACGCTGGAAAATAAAGACATAGCCCTGACGCTGAGCACAAAAGGCGCACACCCGGTAGCTGCTTTGCTGAAAGCCTATAAAACACATAAGCAAGAGCCACTGTATTTTTTCAATGGCAATAATAACCAACTGAGCGCCGCCCTGCCCGATGGCAAAACCGCTACTGCAGACCTGTTTTATACCGCCACACAAGGCACTGCTCCCAATGGTGATAAAACAGTGGACTTTGTTGCCGATTTAGGCGATGGTAAGGCTGTACAGATAACGTATTCATTGCCTGCTGAGGGCTACATGATAGGGTATAAAATGACGTTGAAAGGCATGCCCGCAAGTAGCCTGCCCCTTACATGGCAAACAGCCGCCCTACATACCGAAAACGACCTGACTACAGAGCGCACCAACGCACAGGTGTACTACCGCTATACCGATAAAGAGCATGATTATTTCAGCTTCATCAATACCGAAAAAGAAACGCTTGACAAACCAGTACATTGGGTAGGTTTCCGTTCTCAATACTTCAGCACAGCGCTGATAAATACCGACAAAGAGGCTTTCAAAAAAGCAACGGTGGGTGGTAATACCAAGCTGGATGATAAAAATACCGTTGCCATCAGCAAAAATAGTTTTGACATTGCGCTGAATAATAGCAACGAGCAAACCGTAAACTTGAACTGGTACATAGGCCCTAATAAATACAGCATACTCCGTTCTTATAAAATAGAGTTGGAAGATATGGTGCCATTAGGCTATGGTGTGATGGCTTTTGTAAAGTATGTAAACAAATGGCTCATTATACCCATCTTCAATGTATTGAGTGGGTTTATCGGCAACTATGGCATCATCATCATACTGATGACGCTTATCATCCGCTTGATACTGTCTTTCTTTACCTACAAGAGCTACCTGAGTGCCGCTAAGATGCGTGTACTGAAACCCGAAATGGATGAGCTACGCGCCAAGTACGGCGACGACCAGCAGAAGTTTGGCATGGAGCAGATGAAGCTATACCGTAGCGCGGGTGTAAATCCGTTGGGTGGTTGCTTGCCTACTTTATTCCAGTTGCCCATCCTGTTTGCCATGTATTACTTCTTCCCTACTTCTATTGAGTTGAGGCAGGAAAGTTTCTTATGGGCAAATGACCTTTCTACTTATGATAGTATTATCAGTTGGGGGGGCGATATACCTGTTATCAGTTCTATATTCGGTAACCACATCAGTTTGTTTACCATACTGATGACGGCATCGAGCTTGTTCCTTGCGTTGTACAACCGCAACATGACCATGCAAGACCCTAACAACCCCATGCTGAAATGGATGCCTTACATCTTCCCGTTCCTGCTGTTTGGTGTATTCAACAAAATGGCAGCAGCGTTGACGTTCTACTACTTTGCATCGAACATGATAAGCATTATCCAACAGTTTATCATTCAGAAATACATCATCAACGAAAAAGCTATCCACGTGCAGATACAGGAAAATAAAAACAAACCTGCCACACAAAGCAAATGGCAGCAAAAGCTGGAAGAAATGCAGAAAGCGCAAATGGAAAAAGCCAAGCAACCCAGAAAAAAATAACTGATACGATTTTCCCGATTTTGTAAGCATCCCGCCCGGCGGGATGCTTATTTTTATAGCCCCATCATCAACATCACACTCAAAGACGGTATTTTTTTATAACTTAGAGTAATAGAAATAATCTGACAGCTACCTGTGTATGCAGGTAGTTTTTAATAAAAATGCTTTCGTTTCAATAGGGGTAAATAAGTTTCTGCTGTTATCGTGCAGCGAAACGGAAATGAAAAACAAAGCCTTACATTCTTGTAAGGCTTTAATTATTTTAAACCGGGGTTTATTAGATTAATGGATTTGCCATGATAATCATTGAACCCAGGATAATCCCTTAATCCGATAAATCCTGGTTACACATTAAACCTGAAGTGCATTACATCACCATCGCTTACTACATATTCTTTGCCCTCTATGCGTAGCTTGCCATTGTCGCGGCAAGATGCTTCGCTGCCGTATTGCACATAGTCGTTGTACGCAATGGTTTCTGCTTTGATGAAGCCTTTTTCAAAATCGGTATGTATCACGCTGGCAGCTTGGGGGGCTTTCCAGCCACGGTGTATGGTCCATGCACGTACTTCCTGCACACCAGCCGTAAAGTAAGTAATGAGGTTCAGCAGTTCGTATGCGGCACGTATCAAGCGGTTCAGCCCCGGCTCTTTCAAACCATATTCGCCAAGGAACAATTCTTTATCTTCTGCACTATCCATTTCAGATATTTGCGCCTCTATCGAGTTGTTCATCACTATCACCTGCGCGCCCTCTTCGGTAGCAGCTTTTACCAATACTTCAGAGTATTTGTTGCCTGTGTGTATAGCTGCCTCATCTACGTTAGCTACGTATAGCACGGGTTTTTGTGTCAGCAAAAACAGGTCGGCTACCGCTTCCAAATCCTCACCCTCTAATTGCAGGCCACGTATGTTTTTACCCTGCATCAGGTATTGCTGACATTGTACCAGCACATCGTACACACGTTTTGCTTTAGGGTCGTTCTTGGCTATTTTTTCATAACGCTGCATTTTCTTCTCTACACTGTCAAGGTCTTTCAGTTGCAGTTCGGTATCAATGATTTCTTTATCGCTGATGGGGTTTATCTCGCCCTCTTCGCGCAATATATTCTCATCTTCAAAACAACGGATAACGTGCGCTATGGCATCTACCTCACGGATATTAGCAAGAAATTTATTGCCCAAGCCCTCGCCCTTGCTGGCACCTTTTACAAGGCCTGCTATATCCACAAACTCTATGGTAGTAGGCACTATACGTTGCGGTTGCACCAGTTCTGCCAGTTTTGCCAAACGCTCGTCCGGTACATCTACCTGCCCTACGTTGGGCTCTATGGTACAAAAACGGTAGTTGGAAGCCTGTGCCTTGGCACTATTGCTCACTGCGTTGAATAATGTTGATTTACCTACATTCGGCAACCCTACGATGCCCACTTGCAATGCCATATCGCGTTAAAAAATTTGCGCAAAGGTAGGGTTTTAGTAGTAAGTAGAGAGTATAAAGTAGTAAGTGGGATAATGGAGATTAGAGATATAATAGGGATGAAATGGATTGAGGAGATAGAATTGATTGAGGTGGATAAGATAAATATTAGTTTTTATCCGCTTCTATCAATGCTTTTTCCATAGCATCGTACACTTGTTGCTTTAGCATGGGTAGGTCGTTGGGTGTCATACCTGCTACGGCTATGGGTGGCAGGTAGATAACCCTGTTGCGCCCGGGGCTCAGCATCCACCAGTGGCTGTAGTGCCATCGGTTGACGGTATCAGGAAACAGCATGGGCAGTATGGGTGTTTGGGTATTGATGGCAAGGCGGAATGCACCATCATAAAATTCTTTCAGTGGCTTGTCGGTTTCGTTGAATGTACCCTCTGGGAAAATGGCGATGTTGCATTCATGCTTCAGCATACGCCACATCAGCCGCAGGCTTTTGGCACGGCTGTGCGCGCTGCTGCGGTCAACTAGTATAGCAAGCTGCTTATACACAAACCCGAATACGGGTATGCTTGCCATTTCTTTCTTTGCCAACGTACGGAAGTATTGCGGTACGGCGGCGTATATCAGTACCGTGTCAAGGTAGGATATATGGTTGGCTACATATACAAACCGTGCATCGGGGGGCTTAGTGCCAATTTTGGATACAGGCATACCCATACAAAACAGCCAACCTCTAGACCAATAATGTACAATGTTCCATATCACGCGCCTTGCCCAAGCTTTGTCTATAGAGCCAACAGCAAGGAAGATGGGGAATGCCAATAACAAGCAACACAAAAAACTTGTTATCACATAAACTACATATACGGGTCGCAACAGCTTCAGCAACATCATACAACTACATGCCCGGGAACAATGGACGTGCGATAGCCTCGCGGAATGGCCAAGGTATAGTAGCCATGATGATGATAAATGCTACGAGTGTGAACCAGAATACTTTTTTGTATTTGGCAGCATCGGGTATGCTTTTCTTTACAGATGCATAACCAATGTGTACTAATATGATGGCGAGCAGCATACCTGCAAAATGTTCAACTGCCCAAAAGCGGCTGATGCTGTCTTTCATCACATTGCCCATACCCTGGTTTTGAATATTCTTCAACCCCCATGCGCCTGTAAAATATAGCAACAAACCCAGCAGCAGTTGTGTATCGCAAATAATCATCAGCAACATGGCAGGGCGTTTCTCTGCTTTGGTAAATGGTTTGTTACCACTCAGGCCACCCATTGTTTTTACAATAGTCCACAAAGCGAAGATGATGACGAACCAGCGCAGAAAATTATGCAGATGTAAAAGCCCTTGTTGCATATTGAATACAGTTTTATGTTTGAGCAATAAGCTCAAAACTACAAATAAAAAGAATGGATTACCAATTCATACGCACCCTCAATTGGCGCACATGCTCCATGTGGTGGCGGCTGTGCCATGCATAGAGGGCAGCCATCTGCCACATGGTAAAAGGCTCTTTCTTTTCAGGATGATAATAGGTACGCTCCCATTCTTCGGGTGTAAGGTTGCGCAACACTGCAATAATGCGCCTGTGCAGCGCGTGCAGCAGAGTTATGGAAATGTTGACGGGTACTTCTTCCACATCATAGAGCAATGCCCATTTGTTCTCGTCGTATGGCATAATTGTGGGGTTATCTACTGTAAGAGCAAACTTCATGCGGATGTACATATTGATGTGGCTATCGGCCAAGTGGTGTATTACCTGTTGCACCGTCCACCCATCGGGGCGGTAGGGAGTGTGCAGTTGTGCATGGTCGAGGTTTTCGATGCAAGTATCCAGCCAGCCCGGTAATGCTTCCAATACACTTATCCACTCGTTCAGCTTATTGGCATCGTAGCTTTGGGGCTGTTGATGCTTACCAATTGGGTATTTCAATGCTTCTAAATTGTCCGTCATGCTATATGGCTTTATTAACCAAATGTAGTATTAATTGAAAAATGACGCGCAAGGTTAGCATACAATACACCTGTTTATATATATTAGTGAAAAATACGGGGAACAGTGTCTCACGGAAAACAGCGAAAAGAAACCAATTGCCTGAATTGCGATGTGCAGGTTGACGGACGCTATTGCAAAAACTGCGGGCAGGAAAACATAGAACCCAAACAAACATTCTGGGGGCTGATAACGCATTTCTTCAACGACGTTACCCACTTCGATAGCAAACTCTGGGCAACTCTCAAGCCACTAGTAACAAAGCCCGGCTTTCTGACTGAAGAGTATGTAAAGGGCAGGCGCGTGAAGTACATTGACCCTGTGCGTATGTACCTGTTTATTTCATTCGCATTTTTTGCCATGATGTTTTCTCTACAGTCAGAGCGTAAGTATATCAGTAAGGAAACACACCCACGCAGAGTGTTTTTAATAGACTCCGTAAGACATTCTAAACTTGTAAAAGGTACTTATGGATATACAGAAGTAAAAATTAATAATGCCGATATCGGTGTAATGACACTAGACAGTCAATACTGCTTTGGTAAAGCATATTTTGACTCTGTGCAACGTACCTTGCCCGATAGCTTGCGTAGTACAGGTATTAGAAAATATGCTGAAGAAAAATTAGTATCAATTGGAACTGCATACGAGAAAGACCCATATAATTTCTTTGGTAACGTAAAAAATCATTTCAAAAAAAGCTATTCAAAAATATTCTTCATATCGCTACCATTTTTCTCGTTTTTCCTATATATGCTTTACATCAGGCGTAGGAAGACCTATTTCTATGTATCGCACGCAATTTTCGCTTTACACTGTTATACAGTAGCTTTTATTGTACTGGCATGTTTTCAATTTTTTCATAACAAATTTTATAGCCTAAATGATGAACTATTGGGTTATGCAATACTAGCCTTCATTATAGGTTCATTCATTTACCTATACAAAGCCATGCACAATTTTTACAAGCAAGGTTGGTTTAAAACATTTATTAAGTTCTTATTGCTGCTTGTATCCACTTTAGTATTGATATTGCTAATCGCCATTATATTGTATTTAAAATCATTGGTATCATTGGGGGTTGGTTATTAATTTACTACTTCCCGTCCAGTATAACAGGTGTATTACCCTTACCCATCATGATGATTTTGGCATTGTCTGATGCGGCAAGGTCTTTCATGGCTTTTATCTGCTCGTATTGCAGTTGTTTTTCCGTCAGGCTCTCGCTGATGATGCGCTGATAGTCTGCTATACCCTGAGCCTCTATACGTTTGCGCTCTGCTTCCTGCTTTTCTTTCTGCAATACAAACTGCATTTTCTGTGCTTCTTGCTCGGCGTTTATTTTTGTTTCGATGGTGTTCTTTACAGATGTGGGTAGTGTGATGTTGCGCACCAACAGGTTTTCCAGCATCAGTCCACGTTTTTTAAACTCATCTTCCATCCCCTTAAATATCCTTGCCTGAAACTCATCGCGTTTGGTAGAGTACAGGGCTACCGCATCGTAGTACACAGCGTTGTCGCGTATCTTGGTACGGGCTATTGGGCGTACAATTTTCTCTACATAGTCTATACCTATCTTACGCAATATATCTGGGGCATCTGCGGGTATTACTTTATACAAGACAGTCAGGTCTATGGTTACTTCCAGTCCATCAGCACTTAATACACGTATGGCATCGTCGCCTGCTTTATCACCCTCGTCGTGTACACCACTCATGGTATAGTTTTGCGTACGTACATCTACTTCCACTACATCTACCAATGGGTTTACCATGTGTAGCCCGCTGTGCAGTACATCTGTTTGTATTTTCCCGAATAGTTTTTTAACACCAATATAGCCTGCGTCTATCTGTACCACACTGGCTGTCAGCACACCCAGCAATACTAATATCAATGAAAACAGCCTTGCGGCTTTGATGGCTGGTTTTATTTTGTCTGTAATACCTGCGGCTATCAGGCTGCCAAGGAAAACCAAAACGCCGAAAACGATGAAACCCATGTTGGTATATTTATCCCTTAAAGTTACGAAAGCAGTGTATATAACAGAAAGGCTTGCCATAACAGCAAGCCCTTCTGCAAAAAACCACCTATGCCACTCTCTATTCTTTTACCAAACGCTGTGTAGCGTATGCCTGTCCGTCTGCTGTCAGGCGAATGAAGTAAACACCTGTTTGCAAATCGCCTGTGTATAGGCTGTTACCTGTCAGCGTTACACGTTTCAGTTCTTTGCCTGTTACATCATATACCTGTACTGTCTTATTATTGCCTTGCGCGTTTATGTATAGTTCATCTTTAGCTGGGTTAGGATACATCTCAAACACCGGTAGCGATGCTATGTTGGCAATACCTGTACCACTGTTTTTATATTGCGGCTCTACAGCTATGTCTGATATGGGTAATCCGAGCCCGATGTCTGCAATCAACGTCATGCTGCCTGATGTAGTGATGCTGTACAATTTATCATTTGCCGCGCCTGCAATGTTTACAGATACATATCCTTTATTGCTTACACTTACAGAGTCGTAGAAGAAATCTATATCGCTCGTCATATCTGCCATGTTTACAGTGTGCACACTACCCATGATGGTACTGAGTGTACCGCCGTTGGGCGAGTTTACTTTTACAAATGCACCCAGCGTATCATCCAACGCAAACAGTTCTGTTGTTTTTGCATTTATATAGCTGTTGGTATAGCCACATGCACCTATCTTCGGCATTTTGCCCACATTTACATCTCCGGAAATGTAGGCTACTGTGGTATCTGTAGCTGCTATTGTTCCGTTGTCGGGGTTCAGCCTGTAGTTCATGCCATTAGCGCGTGCTATAACGCGTATGCGGTCTGCTACTGGGTTGAAGTCGAACGCTACCTGATTGGATGTGCCGAGGTTGATGGCAATAGGTGAAGTGTTCACCGCAGTAGCCGCACCCGTATTCGTACTCAGTGTATATAACTGATACTCCATTGCCCCTTGATTGTAGGCAAGCAAATACAACACACCATTTTTAGGGCGGAAGTCTATACCTACAATAGCCTGCCCTGCCGTTATGCCGGTAATAGCCATCATGCTACGGATGAATTTAGGGTTATCGCTGTCAAAGCTGATGAGGCTACTACCTTGTAGCGCGTATACCATTTTGCCGGTAATGGCAGGTAATGTCCTGTCTATTTCTAAGGCTATGTTTTTTACATCCAGCCCGCTACCTATCATGCCCACGCTGGTTACCATACCTGTTGTCAGGTTGATGGTGTAGAGGTTGTCGTTGATATTAGCACCTGTATTGGCAGCAAGGTAAGCCATGTTACTAACACTTACAGGGTCCATATAGATGTCCATGTCTATAGACTTGGTAACATTATTTACTACAATGCCGCTTGCGCCTACCGTGTTCAGCGTACCATTATTAGGCGGTATTTGTGTGGTAAGCACATTCAGACTCATATCGTAGTTGTACAATGTAGTAACGGTAGAACCTATGTAGCTATTGGTATATGCACACGCACCTATGGCAGCACTTGCTGCTGCGTTTATATCACCTACCGCATAGGCAAGGTCGGCATCCGTAGCGGCAATAGCACCTGTTACAGGGTGCAGGCGATAGTTCTTTTTGTTGGCACCTACTACCCGTATCCTGTCCACCGTGGGGTTGAAGTCGAAAGCAATAGCCATGTTATTACCCAGATTCAGCATAACGGGTGTAGTGTTGATGACTGTTGCCACACCCGTAGTAGCATTGAGGGTGTATAACTGTGCATCCATCGTGGTATTGTTGTAGCCAAGCATATACAGTTCGCCCGTTGCCGGCCTGTAATCTATACCCGCTACGGTTTGTCCTGCCGTCATGCCCGTTATGGCAATGGGTGTAGTAGTAGTACTTGGTGCTGTAGCACTTGCCATCGTAAATACTTTATTGTCTTGTGTAATGCCCACCAATTTCTGTGCAAAGGCATTATTTAAGGTCATGAGAGCCAATGTTGCAATGCATAGTAATTTCTTGTTCATAACATAGTATTTTGATTAGTATAAATTTACGATTGGTTTAAAGGTTTGGTTTTGTCTTTGTCATAAGACTATGTTAAACCATTTTATCTATAACCCCTATCTTTGCACCTCGCAAGGCAATGAAAGCAAACGACACCATATTTACAGGTACTACTGCTGAGGCTCCCATTGAGCGTATATTGGGGCAGCAGGCGCGTGTCATCAGCCGTGGTAAGTTGTTGGAACACAGGGATATACATGCCGAGCACATCGTTGTAAACTTTGAAGAGGGCAACTGGCCCGACGAGCATGCAAGGCTCAACCTCTTCCCCATAGCAGATGGACAATATTGCCTGCAACTGTTGTATTTACAATACAACACCAACCCTGCCGAAGCCGAGGTGTGCTGGATAGAATTTAAACCCACGTATTTTGAACAATACCCCTTGTCGCTGCTGGAAACAGAACAGCCTTTCCGCTTCGACCAGGTAACCGAGCAGCAGTTTTCGCTTTGCTCACAATCTACCGCGCTGCTGCACCAGATAAGAGAACCCAAAGCACCTACTGCGTTTACACAAACACTGCAACAAAAAGAAGTGATAACTGCATTGCTGCGCCGTGCGTTGGAGTGCATTACATTACCTTTTACAGTTTGCCCTGTACCTGCTTGTCGTTTTCTGGCATACGATAGTGAGCGTGAAAAAATAATGATGGCACGCCAAGTGGTAGAGTTGCATTTCGATAACCCGCTGACGATAAAAGAACTATCGCGCAAAGTGGCGATGAACGAGTGCTACCTGAAAAAAGGCTTTAAAGCACTGACGGGTAAAACCATCCACGAATACACGCAAGACCTGCGCATCAGCAAAGCGAAAGAAATGTTGCAACAACAGGGCTTGTCAGTATCAGATGTTGCCAATACGCTGGGCTTTAGCAGTATATCTCACTTCAGCACAGCATTCAAAAAAGCTACGGGCATGAAGCCCTGTGAGCTGCTTGCTTAACGAATGTACTTACCAATTACAGGAAAAGATTTCAATTCCGTTTTCTCTTGTTTGAAGATGTAGAACAAGTATGTTGCAAAGAGTATCGTACCTGTTACTATGCGCAAAGCAACACTATCTATGTATTTACTAAGTACTGCCTGTACGGCATATATCAGCAGCATTACAAACAAGTGTTTTGCCATACCCTTTACATCATACGGTATAGGATAATACTTTTGCCCCCAAGTAAAACACAAGAACATCATCACTCCGTAGCAAACCAACGTACCCCAAGCACAGGCATTATAGCCCCATACGGGTATCAGCAGCCAATTGAAAATGATGGTAACAACAGAGCCGATGACCATAATGTACGTGCCGAAATAGGTTTTATCCGTCAGTTTGTACCATACCGTGAGGTTGTAATAAATGCCGAGGAATATGTAATACATCAGCATAACAGGCACGAGGTGTATAGCCTGTATATGCTCGCCAATAAACAGCTTCCATACATCAAGGTATAGCATCACATTCAGGAACATCAATGCCATCAATATCACAAACCACTTCATTACCCGTGCATAGGTTGGTCGCGCATCTTTATCGCCCGATATAGAAAAGAAGAAAGGCTCTGCCGCCATCTTAAATGCCTGTATCGTAAGGTTGATGAGCGTGGCAAGCCGTACTGCCATCGTAAACGAGCCGATGGCTTTTACGTTTTCTACATTGCTGGCAGGGTTCAGCTCTACAAACATATACCTGTTGATGCTGTCATTAATAACTCCGGCAAAACCCGTTATCAGTATTGGAAAGCCATATACTAAAACCTTTTGCAATAATGCTTTGTCTATACGTGGTTGATAGTTCTTCCAACCCTTGTAGAGCAACAATAATGTAATGGCTGCCTGCAACAAATTGGCATAAAGTATAAAGCCTATACCGTAATGCTGATGATACCATCGTGCAAACCATCCTTGCGGATTGGTATTTGCCACACCCTCACCAAAACTGAACAGGAATACAATCGTTACAACGAAAATAACTATACCCGCTACTTTGGTAAACGCATATACACGTGGGCGGTTTTCGTTACGGAGTTTGGCAAAAGGCAATGCAGACAATGCATCTAAACCAATAATAGCTGCACACCAACCAACATATTCGGTATGTGTACCAAGCTGTGCCAAATCTGCTACTGGCTCACTGAATAGAAAAAGGCATAGCGAAAACAAGAGTGTTGTAAACAACATTGCGCTTGTTTGTGTATTGTATAGCTGCTTATTATTTTCTGTCTTGCTGAAACGGAAAAAAGATGTTTCCATACCATAGGTATAGAGTACGTTCATTATCGGGAATAGTGAATAGAGATACCCGTACTGGCCTATTACAAATCTACCATCCTCGCCCGTAAGTGTATAGGCAAGATAAGGTGTAAGCAAAAACGTGAGCATACGTGCTGCTATGGTGCTGACACCATACCACATTGTTTGCCCAGCGAGTTTTTTTAAAGAAGCCAAAGTTCAGTTGATTGGTTGACCTGTTGATTTGTTAATTAGTGAAAGTATCAAATAGACGCGAACCAGTCAACTAATCAACCATTCAACGAATAAACTATTCAATCACCCACGTTTCTCTGCCTTCCAGCAATTTATCAAGATTGCCTTTGCCTTTTGTGGCTATAGCATCTTCCAGTTGCAGCTTCATGGCATCCTCATACGTTGGGCGGTCGTTTTCGTAAAACACACCAAACGGGCGTGGGTAATGCCCTGCCGTTGCGGGATTGTCAAAGAAACGGGTGAGTATCTGTGCTTTGAAGAAATCTTTTTCGTCGTGTATCCAAAGGTCGGCGGCACTGTGTCCGTCTGCCATGTTTACTAACTGTGGTTTGTAACCATCCAGCTTGATACCCTTGTCTTTATTGGCACCATACAGCAATGGTTGTCCTTGTTCCAGAAACAGGCATTCTTCCATCTTGCTGCCTTTCTCTGTGAACACCTCAAATGCGCCATCGTTGAAGATGTTGCAGTTCTGATATATCTCTAAGAATGATGCGCCGTGATGCGCATTGCTGCGAAGCAACATCTGTTGCAGATGCTTGGGGTCGCGGTCCATAGTACGAGCTATAAAACTGGCATCTGCACCCATAGCCAACGCAAGCGGATTGAACGGATGGTCTATACTACCAAACGGGGTAGATTTGGTTACTTTATTTTCTTCGGATGTAGGTGAATATTGCCCTTTCGTCAGTCCGTATATCTGATTGTTGAACAGTAGGATGTTGACATCAAAATTCCTGCGCAGCAGGTGGATGGTATGGTTGCCGCCAATGCTCAACCCGTCACCATCGCCCGTTACAATCCACACGCTCAGCTCGGGGCGGGTAGCTTTCAACCCGCTGGCTATGGCAGTAGCACGCCCGTGTATGCTGTGCATACCAAACGTATTCATATAATACGGGAAGCGGCTGCTACAGCCAATGCCCGATACGATAACAATATTCTCGCGTGGTATGCCAGTTTGCGGCAGGATGGTCTGCACCTGTTTCAGTATAGAATAATCCCCACAACCGGGACACCAGCGCACTTCCTGGTCGGTAGCAAAGTCTTTGGCCGTCAGCACGGGTGTTGTAGCAACGTCACTCATAAGTAAAATATGATACAAATTTACTGTATAAATGGCATTAATAGCAAACTTATACAGCTATATGACAGGCAAAGGCAGCAACCTTGATAGTTTTGTATTGATATTACGATAAAGATAAAACTGCTGAGCCTGTATTTACAGGCTCTTAGTGTTAATTGGCTTTTCTTTTTTTATAAACTATATCTGGTTGTTTCAACTGCAACAAAATTGGTTTACTAGTTTCGTAATAATTTACTTTTTTCTTCTCTTGAATAAACGGTAGCCTATGTTCATCTTTAATTTTGCCGCTATTTGATAATCTATCAACTATCATTTTATGATATTCCTTATGTATTTCACAAGAGATAAAATTACGTTTTAGGTTCTGACATAATACTACTTCACTACCACTACCACCAAAAAGTATAAAACAATCATCATTTTCATTAGTACAAGACTTAATGAGCATCTCTACTAATGGCAGGGGTATTTGACAAGCATGAAAAGTCTTATCTTTTGATACATTTTTTACTAGGTCATAATAGAACCAACTGTATGGCATTCTACCCTTATGCCCTGCAGCTATTCTACTCATAATTCTTTTGTCTGTAGGATTTTGATAGGGCACTGCAATATTCTCTTTATAAAAATTGTTATTCTTAGTCTTTGTAGCGTGTAGTATTGAGCGGTGTGCTGTAGTTAATCTTTTAGGTGTGTGCCCTACATTAGTATTGTATATCCAAACATAATCCTGTACATCAAACGCATTATCATCAAGATATTTAACTCGCAAGTGAGCATTTTGCTTTGGATAATTTATCATAAACAAATTACCACTTGGTTTCAATACTCTCAAGCATTCTTTAGTTAAAGAAATATACCAATCAATGTATTCATTCCATTTACTAATATATTTTTTACCTGAATAATTTATTCCTACACCATAATCGGGATCGCCATATATCATATCCAAACTATTATCAGGTAGTTGCTTTAATATCTTTAGTACATCTTCGTTAAAAACGATATTTCTGAATTTATCTAATTCTTTCATTTTAACGCTGTATTAAATTGTATTCTTTAGCTTTTAACAAATTAATTGATGTCATTTCATTGTCGACAGTAAAGTTATAGTTGTATACTCTAATAATTGAGTTTTTATTGTTTCGCTTTCGTAGTAAATAACAACATGTTATCTCTTTAATAGGTATCTGATTATCTGCTTGGAGTTTTTTATAATATAAGTATGGATGAAACAACTGGTAAATTGCAAAGTTGTCTGGAAAATTATTTTTCCCTTCAAAAACTGTAACTACCCCATCAAGTTCCATAGTTAAATCTATTTCCATTTGCAGATTAGTAGTTATTATCTCTTTCCTGTTGATATTATATCTCAAACTTGATTTTGTCCTTCGAGCATTATATACTTTAGGGTTTGATACAATGTCTTCATATAAAAAGTCATGTATTATTCTTTGATTAAAACCGACTGACAATATGTTACTTTCGCTTGTGTCAAATTCATTCAACAAACTTTTTCTATATTTCCACTGTACTTTGTTTTCCTCACTAATATTTTCAAAATGATGAAATCCATCTTTTATACCTTTTATAAACTGATGTTTCCCCTCTCCCAAATGAAGAATAAAAAAATCTTGCTCTATCATTACCTCTGGAAACTTGGATGTGTCGTCTAATTTTGTAGCATCAAATGGGTTATCAAATCCATGCTTTTTTGCTACAGCTTTTACTAATTGATTATCAAAAACATAATTACCTTTTTCTTGACAAATCGACAATATCTCTTCAAGTACCCTGTCCTTTTTGCTCATGTTATTAATTTATCAGAATCCTTTACTACCAAAGTTATAAAACTAAATTAAGTTGGGCTGAATGGCTTATTGACATATCAACATTATCTTTACCCTATGCAATCTCCCATTGGTATATTCGATAGTGGTTATGGCGGGCTGACGGTGTTTAAGTCTATAGCGGCTCGCCTGCCCCAGTACGACTATATATATCTGGGCGATAACGGGCGCGCCCCCTACGGCAACCGTAGTTACGAAACGGTTCACGAATACACGCTGCAATGTGTAGAATGGTTTTTCGAGCAAGGGTGCGAACTGGTGATACTCGCTTGCAATACCGCCAGTGCCAAAGCACTCCGCACCATACAACAAGAAGACCTGCCGAAGATAGACAACCATAAACGTGTGCTGGGCGTAATACGCCCTACGGCAGAGGTGATAGGCAACTATACCAAAACCAAACACATAGCCGTATTAGGTACGCGCGGTACGGTCAACTCAGGTTCTTATGAAATAGAGATTGGTAAATTCTTCCCCGATGTACAGGTGCACCAGATGGCTTGCCCCATGTGGGTTCCGATTGTAGAGTATGGCGAGTATAACAGTGCGGGGGCTGATTTCTTTGTAAAAAAATACCTCGACCAACTGATGCAAGATGCACCGCAAACAGATACCATACTGCTGGCGTGCACCCACTACCCGCTGCTGACGGATAAGATAAAAAAACACCTGCCTGCCGGCATTAATGTAATGGCACAGGGCGATATTGTTGCCAACAGCCTTGCAGACTACCTGCATCGCCACCCCGATATGGATAGCCGACTAAGTAAAAACAGCCAAATGAAATTTTACACTACCGACGATGTAAAGGATTTTGATGCACATGCATCTGTGTTTTTTGGTAAGGCTGTAAGTGCAGAGCATCTGCATTTGTAGTGTTAGTATTTTATTTTTAGTTCATCGTTATATTGTTTGTCATACATATACAATATCCTATCTAAGTCTTTGAAATCACAGTTTTTCAGAATAGCGATTTTCTGTAATTCCCTTAAATAATCTAAGTATAGTACAATTTGGTTATCGATATTTTCTTTAGAATACCCATGTTTTATTTCTAATGGTTTTTCCATCGCAAAACGAAATGCACGTTGGTCAATAATCTGATAGATATTCGGGTTTCTAAATCTTAATATAGTTGACGCCATTGCCAATTGTATTCCCTTTGATTCTTTCCCTAATAATTCAGTCAAAATATCTTTTGTCAATTCTTCGTCTATGTCTTTAGCATTTACATCAATGCTATTTATTTTGTCAAACGCTGTCTGCGGTATTGTGGCATAACGATTTACTTTCCATAACACTATTTCATTTAACAACTCTTGTGTTAATGGCAAAGAGTTGGAGCTATCAAGTTTCTCTGTTAGGTCTTTTTGATAGTTATACTTTTCTTCATTGAGTATCAACTGTTCAAATTGATGATATGTTGTGATGTTTTTTCCCATAATTAAAACTAAAATAAAAAGCGGCAACAAGTGCCGCTTTGCATACTTAGCTATTTATCCCTACACCGTTACTTCCGCACCATCTTCTATGTCTTTGTAGCGTTTCACCTGGTCGAGCGCATCGGGTACTACATCACTTATCACTACAATGAATGAACCTTTTTGTGCGGTGGCTATGGCATGGTCTATCGCCTCGCTCTCTTTGCGGAAGAGGGTTATCTTTTTCAGCGGGTCTATGTTACGTATGCCACGTGTCATCAGTTCTATCATCTCTTCTTCCGTACGCCCGCGCAGGTTTTTATCCTGCCTGATGATGATTTCATCAAATATCCTTGCAGACTCCTCGCCTAGCGATATGATGTCTTCATCTCTCCTGTCGCCCACGCCTGCTACGATGCCTACTTTCAGCGGTGCGTCAACAGACTGTACGTATTTACCAATGGCCTGTATGCCGTGCGTGTTGTGTGCATAGTCCAGCATCACGGTAAAGTTTTTGAATTGGAACATGTTCATACGTCCCGGTGTCATAGCCGGCGATGGTACAAATGTTTGCAGCGCAAGGCGTATGTCTTCCGTTTTGAAATCGCGCACATATGCAGCCAATGTAGCACCCAATACGTTTGATATATTGAACTCTGCCTTGCCCGAGAATGTGATGGGGATATTGGTTACTTTCTCTACCCGTATCTTCCAGCCACCTTTCAGTATAGTTACATAGCCATGTTCGTACACTGCTGCCAGCCCGCCTTTGGCGCAATGCTCTTTGATGCGCGGGCTGTTTTCGTACATAGAGAAAAGCGCGAGTTTGCAATTCAATCCTTCGCGCATGGCATATACCAAATCATCATCGGCATTCAGTATGGCATACCCTTCGGGGAAGACTGTATTGGGCACTACGGCTTTCACCCTTGCCAGCTTTTCTATCGTATCTATACCTTGCAAGCCAAGGTGGTCTGCTGCTACATTGGTTACTACTGCTACATCGCAATTATGAAAACCTAAACCTGCACGTAGCAATCCGCCACGCGCACATTCCAGTACTGCAAAATCAACAGTCGGGTCTTTCAGTACAAATTCTGCCGATACCGGCCCTGTGCAGTCGCCCTTTACCATCAGTTGGTTTTGTATATACACACCATCGGTGGTAGTGTAGCCTACTTTATGCCCCATCTGTTTTACAATATGCGCTATCAGGCGGGTAGTAGTTGTTTTACCATTTGTACCCGATACGGCAATGATGGGTATGCGTGCCGTAGTACCCGGCGGGTACAGCATATCTATCACAGGCTCTGCTACATTGCGGGGCAAGCCCTCTGTAGGGTCTAAGTGCATACGGAAGCCTGGTGCGGCATTCACTTCCAGTATCGCGCCGCCGTTTTCCGTTATCGGTACGCTCAGGTCGGGTGCCATGATGTCTATACCGCAAATATCCAACCCTATGATGCGCGCTATACGCTCTGCCATAAAGATGTTGGTAGGATGCACAAAATCTGTAACGTCTGTAGCCGTACCACCCGTACTAAGGTTGGCAGTGGGCTTCAACCATAGTTCTTCTTTATCTGCCAGTACAGTATCGAGTGTGTATTCTTTTTTGTTCAGTATATCCATCGTAAAGTCATCTACCTTAATAGATGTCAATACTTTCTCGTGTCCGTAACCACGGCGCGGGTCTTGGTTTACAATATCTATCAGTTGCTGTATAGTATGTTTGCCATCGCCTATTACGGCGGCAGGTGTACGCAAAGCTGCTGCTACAAATTTATAGTTGATTACCAGTAACCTGTAGTCGCGCCCTACTATGAACTTTTCACATATCACTGCACGCCCGTATTTTTTAGCGGCTGCCAATGCTACTACCGCATCTTCCCAAGTGCGGATGTTGGTTGTTGCGCCCTTGCCATGATTACCATTTACTGGCTTCAGTACAATAGGATAGTTTATTTTATTGATGGCAGCTTGCAGGTCTTCTTCATCATAAATAATACGCCCGCGTGGCACAGGTATTTCGGCAGCTTCCAGCAAGTTTTTGGTTTCTTCTTTATCACATGCTATCTCTACGGCTATACTGCTGGTGGTACTGGCAACGGTAGCCTGTACACGTTTTTGGTTTTTGCCATAGCCAAGCTGCACCAACGAGCGACTGTTGAGGCGTATATAAGGTATCTTCCTTTTGATGGCTTCGTCAACAATAGAGCCAGTACTGGGGCCCAGACGTTCATCCTCGCGTATTTCGCGTAAATCCTGTATGTCTTTTTCAAGGTCATAAGGTTCGCCCGCTATCAATGCTTCTGCTATGCGCACGGCGGCTTTTGCGGTGAACACACCTGCTTTCGCCTCGTAGTAAGAAAACACCACATGGTACACACCGCGTTTATCACTCTCTCGCGTGCGGCCAAAGCCTGTTTCCATGCCAGCCAGTGTTTGCAGTTCCAGTGCTATATGTTCTATGACATGCCCCATCCATGTGCCTTCCTTTACACGGCTGAAGAAGCCGCCTGCCACACCCTCACTACACCTATGCTCGTACATGCTAGGCATCAGTGCCTGCAATCTTTCCAGAAAACCATCTATCAGGTTGGTAGGGCGTTCTTCCAGTTCTTCCAGGTCCAGCAGCATTACTATCAGCTTATGGCGTTTTACCGACCAATAGTTGGGGCCGTTCATCACTTTTATGTCTAATATCTTCATATATTTTACAGTTGAGCTTAACAAGTTAATAAATAATAATCCTTAAGTCAAATAGATAGAATTGAATAAATTTGCAGGATTAATTTTTTGTTATCATAGTGGCTCAATCATATCCCAAAGGCTTCCTCGTATCAGTAGGTGGTGCAGAAGATAAAGGAACAGACCTTGAGAAAGGCATCGTAGAACGGAACAGGCTCAATTTTTTTGAACTCGGCATCCTGAAAAACATCGTCAGCCTTACAGGCGTGGAAGACCCGCATGTAGAGGTCATTACCACCGCATCGTCTATACCGGACGAGGTGGCAGATAATTATGTGGATGCTTTCAGCAAACTGGGGTGTAAAAACATAGGCCACCTGCGCATCCGCGACAGAGAAGACGCATCGAACCCCGAATATATAGCACGCCTGAAAACCTGCAACTGTATTATGTTTTCGGGTGGCAACCAGCTAAGGCTTTCTTCTATCTTCGGCGGTACACAGTTTCTGGATATACTGAAACAACGCTACCACGAAGAGCATTTTGTAATAGGCGGCACAAGCGCGGGTGCTATGGCTATGAGCAATACCATGATATACGAGGGTAGTGCCGACAAAGCACACCTGAAAGGCGAAGTGAAAATAACCACCGGCTTAGGCTTTGTACAGAATGTGATTATAGATTCTCACTTTGATAAGCGTGGCAGGTTCAACCGACTGGCACAGGCTGTTGCAGCCAACCCCGGTGCTATAGGCGTGGGCATAGGCGAAGATACAGGCGTGGTAGTAACAGATGGACACCACCTGAAAACCATCGGTAGCGGTACTGTAATAATTATTGACGGCAGAAATATAGACTACAATAATATAGCCGACATACGCATAGGTCAGCCTATAAGTGTAGAAAACATCATCGTCCACATAATGAGTAGCGGCGATGTATATAACCTGCAAAACCGCACCTACGATGGTAAAGAGATTGCCATTGAGGATGAGGGGTAGTGTTTGCTTTCAGGACAGTGCTAATATCTTTCACTGTGTTGTTTAGGATGTTCCGCAGGGCATCCTGAACTAAGAATAATACTCCGTTCTCTGAACGGCATTCGTGGTATTGTTGTTGAAAAAGCAACTGACCATAAGTGGCTAAACCGCGAATATACTTTGTTGGTGAAGAACACCAACAAAGGCAAAAAAAGCAAGCCTAAGAAAGAAGAAACAAAAAAAGCAGAGTAGAGGACGGGTTGGTTTGATTAAAAAAGCGGGTGGAAATTTCCACCCGCTTTTTTTGTTTATGAACTTGTGTTAATAGTTAAAGCTGTCGAACGGAAAATATTATCTTAGCGTGAGTGTACTTTGTTGGTGAAGAAGACTAATAAAGGCGGAAAATGAATCAAGAATACAAATTCAGAAATTATGATGACGCGCATTCTAAGCCTTAGTTTTTTGACTGTATTTATATTAGGTCTTTATTTTCCATTATTTGGTCAATTGATTACATCTTACAGTCAAAAAAGTAGTTGTAATTGCATCGGAGTTGATCTACATAATAGGTCGAAAGACACAGTATATGTTTATTCACAAAGTAATTCAATCCAGTATTGGGACAGTTGTTATGCATATTCAATATTTAAAAAAGACTTGTCCTCTAAAATCGTTGAATTAAATATGTCTTATTATTATCGTGATATGGATAATATGAATTCAAATATTTTTTTCATTTTACCTGATTCCATATTGAGTTTCGGCGCAAGAAGTAACAATAGTATGCTAAACGACAGCCTATTCATTACTGTTTATATGTATGCAATGCCGATTAAAAAAGAAGATGGGATTACAGGGATTTTAAAGCAATTAGAACTCTTAGGAAAGTTAAAAAAAATCCAATTGCCTTGGCAATGGAAAAGCTACTATTGTTTGCGTAAAAATGGAAAATAGTAGCCCTCTCATCCTCGTTTTCATCGCTTTCTTGTGCCATCAGGAATTACTTCCTGACGGTTTGTGTAGGGTTTGTGTTATTACTGCTGTTCAGGATGTTCCACAGGGCATCCTGAACTAAGAATAATACTCCGTTCTCTGAACGGCATTCATAGTATTGTCGTTGAAAAAGACAACTGACACAAGTAGCTAAACCGCGAGTATGCTTTGTTGGTGAAAAACACCAACAAAGGCAAGAAATTTATATTTACACGAGCTACGCATGGAACATGACCTACTTAATTTCATAAACCGTCAACTCATCAGTTGCATAAGCAATTCTATAGTAATCATATTTAAAATGATAAAAAATCTCTGAAGAAATAAACTTCAAATAATTGTAGTACCTATTCCAATTAACTACAGAAATAAAAACCACCTTATGAGAGTCTATACTTTTATATAACATCAACTGCCTTATGCTATCACTTGTTCCCTTCCTAAGTATAAAATCATCATAATAAATTTTACTACTTTGAGAATTCACAATGGTTGATTTTGAAAACAAGACCTGTTTATCATCTTTAATATTATTAAGGGTCAAATCATAGTACCCAGTTAAACAATTCGAATCACAACTATCAACAATAGATATTTTTAAAACAGTACGAGATACTGTATCAAAATATAGCTTATCAGACACATTTGAACCGCTATCCTTTAGTATAAAATTTTGTGGTAAACTGAAATTACACTTATCAATATCAATTTGTTCCCAGACAATTTCTTTGTCAATTCCATCCATATTATAGTACCACCTACCTGTATTTAGTCCATTTAAGAAAGTACCATATTTTATTGTATCACCATTCTCTGAAAAGTAGTACCACTCTCCTTCTTCATCATTATTGATTAGTCGCCCCTTTGCTTTTATCAATTTCTTGTCTTTATCATGATACATTTCATAATCTGTGACTTCAGTTATCGATGGTTTACATGCTGATGCAATAACTATAAGAATCAGCATTATTTTTTTATACATAAATCCACTAAGCATTTGTCCCTGCCGCTGTTGGTGTTCTTCACCAACAACATACCCTAAGTTAACGCATTGCCATGATAATACCCCCCAACAGCTACCATTCCCCAATTGCCCCATTAAAACCTATCTTTGCCAGCACAAATACCATGTATGCAATTTGACAGAAGTGGACTGGATAACGACAAGCTGATAGCCTTATATACAGAGCTGGTACGCCCGCGCATGATAGAAGAAAAAATGCTCGTGCTGCTCAGGCAGGGGCGTATCAGTAAATGGTTCAGCGGTATCGGGCAGGAAGCCATTGCCGTAGGTACTACTATGGCGCTGGATGCAGACGAGTACATCATGCCGCTCCACCGAAACCTCGGCGTATTCACCGCCCGCAAAATGCCTTTCGACAAGCTCTTTATGCAATGGCAGGGCAAGAAAGAGGGTTTTAGCAAAGCGCGCGAACGCTCCTTCCACTTCGGTGCCAACGAGTACCATATCTGTGGTATGATATCGCACCTCGGTCCGCAACTGGCTATTGCCGATGGCATAGCACTGGCACACAAACTCAAAAAAGAAGACAAAGTATCGGTAACATTCAGCGGCGATGGCGGCACCAGCGAGGGCGATTTTCACGAGGCGCTGAACGTGGCTGCCGTATGGGGTTTGCCCGTGATATTTATTATAGAAAACAATGGCTACGGTCTCAGCACACCCGTCAACGAGCAGTTTGTGTGCAAGCAACTGGCCGACCGTGCAGTGGGTTATGGCATGGCAGGCATCACTATAGATGGTAACAACATACTGGAAGTATATAAAACCATTACCGAAGCGCGCCAGTACTGCATCCGCGAGCAGAAGCCGATACTCATAGAGTGTATGACCTTCCGTATGCGCGGCCACGAAGAAGCAAGCGGTGTGAAGTATGTGCCGAAAGAACTGTTTGAAGAATGGGGCAAGAAAGACCCTGTTGCCAATTTTGAAGCCTACTTGTTAGAGAAATCTATACTCTCGCACTACATCATAAAAGAGATACGCGATAAAATACAGCAGGAAATAGAAGGCGGGCTTGCTACAGGCTTTGCTGCACCGCCTGTTGTAGCAGATACTGTAGAGGAAGTGAACGATGTGTACGCGCCGGGGGCTGTTGCTACAGTTGCGCCCGCATCGCCTGCCAAAACGGAGAAGAAATTTATACAAGCCCTTAGCGACGGGCTGCGGCAATGTATGGAAAAGCATAGCAACCTGGTACTGATGGGGCAAGACATTGCAGAGTATGGTGGTGCTTTTAAACTAACAGAGGGCTTTGTTGATAAGTTTGGTAAAGAGCGTGTACGCAATACACCGCTATGCGAGAGTGCCATTGTAGGTACAGCATTAGGCCTTTCCATCAAAGGCTTCAAATCTATGATGGAAATGCAGTTTGCCGATTTTGTAACGGTGGGCTTCAACCAGATAGTTAACAACCTTGCCAAGATACACTACCGTTGGGGGCAACATGCCGATGTGGTGGTGCGTATGCCAACGGGCGGTGGCGTGGGTGCAGGGCCTTTCCACTCGCAGAGCAACGAAGCTTGGTTTACCCATGTGGCAGGGCTGAAGGTAGTCTATCCTTCTACCCCGGAAGATGCCAAAGGTTTGCTGATAGCATCTATCGAAAACCCTAACCCTGTTATGTTCTTCGAGCATAAGGGGCTGTACCGCAGCATTAGCGGTTTAGTACCCGACGATTATTATACCATAGAGATAGGCAAAGCAAGGCAGGTGCAGCAGGGCGAAGATATCAGCATCATTACCTACGGTAGTGGTGTGCATTGGGCAACGGACTATGCTACGCAACACCCCGATGTATCTATAGACATCCTCGACCTCAGAACATTGCTACCGTTAGACTATGATGCCATCCGTGCCGCGGTGCAGCGCACGGGTAAGGTCTTGTTGCTGCATGAAGACACCCTGTTTGGTGGTATTGGTGGCGAGTTGGCAGCATGGATTTCGGAAAATTGTTTCGAGTCGCTTGACGCACCCATTATGCGTTGTGCCAGCTTAGATACACCCGTACCTTTTTCTATAGAACTGGAACAGAATTTCCTTGCCAAAAGCAGGCTGCACCAAACCGTGCAAAAGCTGATGGCTTATTAAACTTTAATTACTTTAGTAGCAGAATAGATACAACACATGCGTTCATTCAGCCTCTTCATAGCAGTTAGTGCATTGCTCTTGCAATCTTGCAGCAACGATAGCCCCAACAGGGGTAAGCCCATCGTACTAGGCGACCCTGCTACCATCGTTACCGAAGCAGACTCTCAATACCTGCAAGATTTTGTTGCAGACATTAAACCCATACAACCCATAATTGCAGAAACAAACACGGCAGATACTACACCCGTACAAACACTTGCTAAACAAGAACCACAACAAACCGAACAACCAAAAAAAGAAGAACCTAAACAAGAACCCAAAGCAGCACCCGCGCCAAAAGGTAACGGGCTGAAAGTAGAGTTCAAAGAGATAACAGTGCTCATACCTAATATTGGCACAAGAACCTACAAACAACAAGACACTAAAAAAGCCAATGGTGCAACCTACGAGATAACAAGCGGCACATTAGTTGGCAATAAGATACAAGCAGGTGGCGGCACCATAACCAAAGTATCGCAACGCTATCAGACAGTTATAGCAGTTAAGAACGATATGGGTACACTCATACTAGAATCATTGAATCGTACTACAGACTGGCAAACACTGAAAGGCGGCAACAACACTTTTACTATATCAGGGCTTGACGCTAAGCAACTGCAATACATCAAAGCCAGCCCTGCCGCTATAAAGAACGCTGTAACACGTGCTGCGCGCAACAAGCGCATGAGCCGCGCTACCGAACAAAAATGGTTAAAGTCCATCAGTAAAGTACGCGATGCTAATGACAAGCCGCTTGTTGTTATACTTCGCAGCGTTATGTGGAAGATTGAGGGCAAAGACGCATCCGGCAAGCCATACCAAAAACAATTACGGATAGATATACCGTTGAAATAGTCTTTTCAGTTGGCAGTTATGAGTTGGCAATTTGCAGTTGACAGTTTGCAGGAAACCAGTTTTTGAAAAATGCCAACTGCATAGCTAGCTATTATCTGCTAACTGATAACTGCCAACTAATCTATCGTAGCAATACACTTCAGCTCTATGGCTATGGGTGTTGGTAAGGAGTTTATCTCTACCGTTGTGCGGCAAGGCTGATTGTCTTTGAAATACTCTGCATACAGTTGATTGTACGTTGCAAAGTCGCGCTTCATATTTACGAGGAATACGGTTACATCCACCAGCTTCTCCCAACTGCTGCCGCTTTCTTCCAACACTATTTTCACATTCTCAAACACATTGCGGCATTGCGCTGCAAAATCAAACTCCAGAAAGTTACCATTCTTATCCAGCTTCAGTCCCGGTATCTCGTTAGTAGTAGTTCGTGGCCCTATACCCGATAGAAATAATAGATTGCCCACACGGCGTGCATGTGGATACAAGCCCACAGGGGCAGGTGCTTTATCTGTTGATATACGTTCGCTCATAATTCAAAAGTAAAAAGTCAAAAATAAAAACTGCTATAAATCAATACACACATTCTTTACATCGGTAAAGAACTTCATGGCTTCCCAACCACCCTCGCGTCCTACGCCGGAGTTTTTGAATCCGCCAAATGGTGTACGCAAATCGCGGAGCAGCCAGCAGTTTACCCAGATGATACCGCTATGTACTTGTCCAGCTACCCGATTGGCTCGGCTCACATCTTGTGTCCATATAGTAGCAGCAAGGCCATAGTCGCTGCAATTGGCAAGTGCCAGTGCTTCGTCTTCTGTTTTAAAAGATTGCAGCGTAACAACAGGACCGAATATCTCTTCCATATTCGTACGACAATCGGGACCTAAACCCTCAATAATAGTCGGCTCTATGAAATAACCATTCTCGCAATGGCCTGTGCCTTTTATGGCTTTACCGCCAAATAATATTATACCGCCCTCTTGTTTAGCCAATTCTATACAACCTAACACTTTATCAAAATGCATTTTGCTAACCACCGCACCCTGCTTGCTGTTTTCATCCAGCGGGTCGCCTACTGTCAGTTTCTTTGCACGTTCTATAAACTCTGTTTTGAATTTTTCGTAGATGTTTTCTTCAACCAGTATGCGGCTACCACACAGGCATATCTGCCCCTGATTGGCAAAGGAAGATTGCAGCGTAGTGCGCATCATCTTTTCCCAATCGCAATCGGCAAAAATGATGTTAGGGTTTTTTCCCCCCAGCTCAAGCGATAGCTTTTTAAACATAGGTGCAGCTATGCTTGCAATGTCTTTACCTGCACGCGTGCTGCCAGTAAAGGATATAGCTTTTATTTCGGGGTGCGATACAATGGCCGAGCCACAATTCGGACCTGTGCCATGCAGTATATTCAGTACACCTGCTGGTAAGCCAGCTTCTTTGCATATCAGGCTTAGCAGGTAGCCCGTCATGGGGGTTACCTCGCTGGGTTTTGATATAACACAGTTGCCTGCAGCCAGCGCGGGAGCTATCTTCCATGTAAAGAGATAGAGTGGTAAATTCCATGGAGAGATACAACCTACCACGCCTATTGGCTGGCGTAGTGTATAGTTGACCGTGCCGTTTTCCATGTTATGGCTTTCTGTAGCAAAGTGCATCAACCCGGTTGCGAAAAAGCGGAAGTTGCTGGAAGCGCGGGGTATATCTACCCTTTTGCTCAGCCATAGCGGTTTACCATTGTCGTTGGTTTCTGCCAGTGCCAAAGCGTCGAGGTTTTGGTCTATCAGTTCGGCAATGCGGTTCAGTATCTTAAATTTTTCTTCGGCAGGTGTTTTGCTCCACGCAGGGAAAGCCGCTTTGGCAGCAGCTACCGCTGCTTCCACATCCTGCACCGTGCTATCGGGTATTTGGCTATATACCTCGCCTGTTGCAGGGTTAATATTGTCTATATACTTACCATTGGCGGGGGCTTTCAGTTCTCCGCCTATGTAATTTAATATCTTTTCAGGGGCTTTCAAATCCATTGTGCAAAGGTAATGGCTTCTTTATATATCTATGCTAACTGTATTTGTTGCGTTTTGTTGCAATTTTCAAAATTTCCGGCGTTTTGCAACAAATAAACTAAAAAATAAATACTTTACTACAACAAATTTACAACTTTACGCTGATAATAAAAAATCAATTTATACCCATCCGTTGTTTAAAGGCAGGTTGCAAGAGTGGTTTTAGTTTGTCGTAGGGGATGAAGAGAGAAATTATGCCCTGTGCATAAGAGGCTATCTCATAAGGATTGTACACAAATGTGATGCCTGTATGGGTGATGTACACATTGCCGTTGGGCAGTATTTCATCCGTAAGATAGTTTTCTTCCAGTTTGGCGGTTGGTGACATATTGTACTGATTACGGGCTTCAGCTTCCAGCAGGGTTTGCAACTGCAAGGTATCTACAGTAAGTATGTCTTCCATAGTCCATACCTTTTTGTTCCGCATATCAATATTGATATAACTAACACCATAGTTACCATGCGCTCCGCCTGTGTAGAAATATGCACTTGATCTGATTACAATCCAATCATTATCGTTCATCACTACATTCATTTCATTTATACTGGCATAATTCATCCACGACTCAACTGCGGTATCAGGCTCTTCTTTCAATTCATTTTTATATTCACTGCCGTATGCTGTAATACTTGCTTCAATGCTTTCTTCTATTGTATTGGCTGTTGTATCGTTCATTAGTTCTTTCAACAATAATCTATTATAGAAGTCAATGTATTCTTTCTTTGCATCATCCTTCAAGCGCAAAAGCATGTATGAACAAGACGCAGATGGTTCTTCTTTATCAGCTCGTAGCCTGATTGCTTCACTCCTCTCCCAAACCCTTAACTGATAACTACCTGCAGGGTAGGCTTCTTGCAGGTTGATGTTGTGGGTTTTTTGTTTATCGGCACTTATCCATTTGCCTGATATGCTTTTTGCATCTATTACTATTTTCCATTGAGGTTGTTGTTGCGCATCCCATTGTGCGGGTGGCTCATCTGCTGTATAACCATTTACAATGCCAGAGTCTGTAGAGAAATATAATTCAATAGGTTTGCCCTGTTTTGTATAATAATAGCTTGCAGTCAACAACCTGCTATTCTTTATCAGATGCATTACTACAGGTTGCCCTGCTACCGTACCCTCAAAGCGTTTGTAATAGCTGCCTGTATCAGTTGCAATATTCTGATTATCAACATTTTCTTGCTGTTTTACCTCGCTTGTACACGCTGCAAACAGGCACACAAACACTATACATAACAGATGCTTCATACTGTGTGGGATTGTTTTATTAAAGATACTGTTAAAACCACTATGTGTATTACCTATTGGTTAAACCCAATGCTGGCAATGGTTTCAGGTCACGTCTATGGGCATATAGCCTACACACGATACCGTTTAACGACAGCTATGATTAATACATAATGTCGTTAGACACCTGTCATTTTATTTCAAGTTGTTTACGTTCCGACAAAAAATCTTCAACAAAAGAAATGCAGCTCATGTTATTCACAATAACAAAAACAATTGACTATGACTTACAAAAAACTTTTACTTTCAGCACTCGCCATCTTGGGCACTACAGTTGCCATGGCACAACCTGCCAGGGTGCAGGTAATTCATAACTGCGGAGACAGAGCAGCAGACACCGTTGATATTTGGGTGAACGGACCAACAACTACTAAGTTGGAGAACGTGGCTTTCAGAACAGCAACTGCTTATCTGAACCTGAATGCAGGTACCTATAATATAGGCATTGCGCCCAAAACAAGTACCATGGTTACAGATACGTTCTATAACCTGAATGCATCTTTGGTTGCAGGCGGACGTTATGTAGCGGTAGCAGGTGGTATAGAAAGCACGACAGGCTATACGCCAGCACCACCATTGCGCATCAGCGTATATGCAACTGCCAGGCTTACTGCCAGCAATGGTGCCAATACAGATGTATTGGTATTGCACGGTAGTACTGACGCACCTACGGTGGACGTACGCACTGGTGTAACTACGCTGGTAGATGATATTTCATTCGGCAATTTCTCTAACTATCTGGAACTGCCAACTGCTGATTATAAAATACGCATTACAACATCTACAGGTGCTACGGCGGTGCAAACATACAGCGCGCCACTGCAAACACTTAGCTTAGGCGGACAATCTATCGTTGTACTGGCATCAGGCTTTTTGAACCCTGCTGTTAACAGCAATGGTCCTGCTTTTGGCTTATTCGTAGCATTAGCCAGTGGTGGCGCATTGGTACCATTACCAACTACAACACCAGAATCTTATGCACGTGTACAAGCCATACATAACTGTGCGGACAAAGCGGGCGATAGCGTGGACGTGTATTTGAATGGTGTTCGTATAGCAGATAATTTCGCTTTCCGTACAGCTACTCCATTTTTGGACGTACCTGCTAAAACACTAGTAAATGTTGGTATAGCATTGAAAAACAGCACTAGTGTTACAGATACTTTCTATAACCTGAATGCTACGCTCGATTCTGGTGGCAGATATATATTGACTGCTACGGGTATTGAAAGCCCTACAGGTTATACGCCTAACCCTGCTTTCAGACTGAGCGTGTTTGGTGGTGCGAAAGAATTGGGTGCTAACAGTGCCAACACGGATATATTGGTAATGCACGGCAGTACAGATGCACCTACGGTGGATGTACGTGCAGGCAGCAGTGTATTGGTGAATGATGTATCATTCGGGCAATATAACAGCACAGGTTATTTTTCATTGCCCGCAGCTAATGCTACTGTAAGCATTACGGATGCTACGGGTGCTACAACTGTGCAGCGTTATGGTGTGCCATTGGCAACACTGGCTCTTGGCGGGCAAGCAATTACTGTATTAGCTTCAGGCTTCCTTGATCCTTCTAAAAACAGCAACGGCGCGGCTTTTGGCCTGTATGTAGCATTGCCTACAGGTGGCGCGCTGGTTGCGTTGCCCAACACTACAAGTGTGAACAATGTGATGGTGAAAAAATATGACTTCACTATAGCACCCAACCCTGCTAATGATGTACTGAACATTATGAGCAGCGCGCAAATGAACAATAGCATAATAAGCATAACAGATGTTGCAGGACGTGTTGTAAAACATATACGCAACAGTGGCTCGCAAATAAACATTGGCGATTTGAATAGCGGCATATACATTTTAAGGATTGAGAATGGCGATGCGATTGGTGTACAACGATTTGTGAAGCAATAGTTGTTTTTGTGATTGGGTATGTGTTGAGTAAGAGCATCCTTTATGGGTGCTCTTATTGTTTATTGTACATCCTGTATGTTGTATTGCTTATCGTTTACAGTAAACACATCACCTGCCTGCTTGCCTTTTAGTTGCTTACCCAATGGAGAGTCTATAGAGATGGCATAATAGGTTGTACCATCTGCCACCAACTTGCCTGCACCGATGGATATGTAATAAACGCCTTGTGTGGTATGTACGATGCTGCCGAGTACTACAATGGCAGAAGATGTATTGGTTACAATCCTGTCGAGTATTTGTTGTTGCTGACGGAGTTGCAGCAAGCGGGTATTGTTGAGGTCTATATCCTGCTGCATCATTTCGCGGGCGGTTTCGTATTTATCACCTGCACTGCTCTTGGTTTCATTTTGTGCAGCCTCTCGCGCATCAGCAATGGCAGCCTCAGCATTGCCCATGTTTTTATCGAGGTATGATTGGCAGAGGGTGTGGAGTGATTGTTTGAGAAGCATATACAAGTTTACAGAAAAAGGCTACCCCTCGGTAGCCTTTCATACAAATTGCGATATAAAAGTCAGGTTATTTTCTTTTCCCTACCACATGATATATACTGGTATAGTTAGTGGCATATGTATCAGATGAAAAACGGAAACTATCTGCATTATAGAACCACCCACCAGACTGATATATCTGCATCATACGGCCATCTGCTTGTATTCCGTATTGTACTTTATTGCCGCTACTGTATGTAAAAGTTATAGCAGGATATCTACCATTTTCGCTGGCAACAGGCGATTTAACATCTATAGAATCTGAAACACTATACGAAACCGTTACGTCATCTGTGCCATAATTTACAGTGCTATCTCGTTTACTACCCATGTTGGAACGGTGCACAATATATATTGATGTGGTATTCACACTGAAATTGCCCGTATACTGACTGCGGTAGTCGCTAGTAGGTGTGGTTGATTTATTTTTTTTGCAAGAATACGTGCCGTAGCAAATGATAGCTGCAATAATTAATAAGGGAAGGTATCTCATACTTTGGGGGTTTGTAATTCAAATATAACTCTTTGTAATAAATTTTATTGTCTGCTAAATGTAAAAAGGCTACCGAGAGGTAGCCTTTTCGTATAATCGATGGGTTAGAAACTTATTAACTGCATCCTGTAGTAGTACCACAGTTGGGGCACATATAGCAAGTACCGTTGCGCAGTGTGATGTTGCCACAATTGCGGCATACGGGTGCATCGGCACTGGTACCCATCATCTTTTTGATGTCGGCGGTTTTATCTGCCGTTGCTGCTGCTACAGGCTTGGGTGCTATGTTTACATTCTTCTGTGTTTGTGCCTGTGGTGCAGGTGCCGTTACACGCACTTGCGATAATTCCTGTGCGGCATCCTCGTCGTGCGGGTGCATTTTTTCAGGGTCTTGTACGTGTACAAGGTCGCTGCGGTCGAGGTATTCGTAAGCCAACAGGCGGAACACAAAATCAAGCACCGAAGTAGCCGATTTGATATTCGGGTGTTCTACCATACCTGCAGGTTCAAAGCGGGTGAACGTGAATTTGTCAACAAACTCATCCAACGGCACACCGTATTGCAAGCCTATTGATACTGCTATCGCAAAGCTGTTCATCAGGCTGCGCATGGTAGCACCTTCTTTGGCCATATCCAGGAATATCTCGCCCAGTGTACCATCACCGTATTCGCCTGTGCGTACAAAGAGTGGCTGCCCGCCTACTTTTGCCTTGATGGTATAACCGCGGCGTTTGGCAGGTAATTGCTTGCGCTCTACGATGCGGCTCAGTTCGCGTTTCAGTTTTGTATCGGGGCTATCCTGTACGCGCTTGCTTACTTCTTCCAGCAGTTCTTCTATGGTCAGTTTGCCCATGTCAACTATCACGCTGCCTTCGGCAGTTGCTTCTGCTTCCGTTTCTTTAGTATCGTTTTTCTTTTTCTTATCGCTCTTGTTGCTCAGTGGCTGGCTCAGTTTGCTGCCATCGCGGTAGAGGGCACATGCTTTGATGCCCAACTGCCAGCTAAGCATATAGCAGTCTTTTATTTCATCAACCGTAGCCTCGTTTGGCAGGTTGATGGTTTTAGAGATAGCACCACTTATGAATGGCTGTGTAGCACCCATCATACGGATGTGGCCATGTGCATGTATGTAGCGTTCGCCTTTCTTACCGCATTTGTTAGCGCAATCAAATACAGGCAGGTGTTCGTCTTTCAGGTATGGCGCGCCCTCTATCATCATGGTACCGCACACATAGTCGTTAGCTGCGTCTATCTGCTCATCGCTGAATCCGAGTTCTTCCAACAGGTTAAAATCAGGAGCGAAATATTGCTCCGGTGTGAAGCCGAGGCGTTTCAGACATTCTTCGCCCAGATTGTAAGCATTGAATACGAAGCCTATTTCAAATGCACTTTCTACAGAAGCATCCAGTTTTTTCAGTTCATCGGCTATAAAGCCTTTTTCGCTGAGTGTTATGTGGTTGATGTATGGAGCACCTGCAAATGTTGCGTGGCCTTTCGCATATTTCACAATCGCGTCTGATTCTTCCGGAGTGTAGCCCAGTTTTTTCAGTGCAGATGGTATAGACTGGTTGATGATTTTGAAATAACCACCACCCGATAGTTTTTTGAATTTCACCAATGCAAAATCCGGCTCGATACCTGTTGTATCGCAATCCATCACCAAACCGATAGTACCTGTTGGCGCGATAACAGTAGCCTGTGCATTACGATAGCCATATTTTTCGCCCATCTGCACAGCATCATCCCATGCTTTGGTAGCGGCAGTCAGCAAATAGTCCGGACAATATTTTGCGTTGATGCCCATTGGTTTTGTTTCCAAACCTTCGTACGCATCGGCAGCGTCGTAAGCAGCAGCACGGTGGTTGCGCATTACACGCATCATGTGCTTTTTATTTTCTTCATAACGCGGGAAAGCACCCAACGCAGCAGCCATCTCTGCAGATGTTTTGTATGCAACACCATTCATGATGGCTGTGATAGCACCTGCTATAGCGCGTGCTTCTTCGCTGTCATAAGCTATACCGCTTACCATCAGCATAGAACCAAGATTGGCATAACCAAGACCGAGTGTGCGATAATCGTAGCTTAGTTGTGCTACTTCTGGCGATGGGAATTGTGCCATCAGTACAGACACTTCCAATACCACCGTCCACAAGCGAGTCATGTATTCAAAACCTGCAACATCAAATGTGCTTGTTTCTTCGTCGAAGAAGCGGCGCAGATTGAGTGACGCGAGGTTACATGCCGTATTGTCGAGGAACATATATTCCGAACATGGGTTAGATGCGCGGATAGGGCCACCTTCTGGACAAGTGTGCCATTCGTTAATAGTAGTATCGTATTGTGTACCAGGGTCTGCACAACGCCAAGCAGCGTAGGCTATTTTATCCCACATGGCATTGGCAGATATAGACTTCATTACTTTGCCGGTGCTGCGTGCTGTCATTTCCCAATCTTCACCATTCGCCAAGCGACGGAAAAATTCGTTGGGTACACGAACTGAGTTGTTTGAGTTTTGGCCCGATACAGTACGATATGCTTCGCCTTCGTAGTCTGATGCATAACCGGCAGCTATCAGCGCGCCAACTTTTTTCTCTTCTTCAACTTTCCAGTCTATGAAATCAATTATTTCGGGGTGGTCTAGGTCAAGACAAACCATTTTTGCAGCACGGCGTGTTGTACCACCGCTTTTGATAGCACCTGCTGCACGGTCACCGATTTTCAAGAAAGACATCAAGCCGCTAGATGTACCACCACCGCTTAGTTTTTCGCCCTCAGCACGTATGCCGGAGAAGTTGGTGCCCACACCAGAGCCGTATTTGAATATGCGCGCCTCGCGTACCCACAAATCCATGATGCCGCCTTCGTTTACCAAGTCGTCATCTACACTTAATATAAAGCACGCGTGTGGTTGCGGGCGCTCGTATGCGTTTTTAGAACGTTCGAGGTTGCCTGTTATAGGGTCAACATAATAGTGTCCCTGTGCTTTGCCATCTATACCATAGCTGCTATACAAGCCGGTATTGAACCACTGTGGCGAGTTGGGCGCACAGCTTTGTTGCAATATGCTATAGCATAGCTCCTCATAAAATACTTGTGCATCATTTGCAGATGCAAAGTAGCCGTATTGCTCGCCCCATGAACGCCAGCAATGCGCCAAACGATGCGCCACTTCTTTAATAGAGGTTTCTCTGCCGAGGCTACCATCTTTTTGTGGTACACCTGCTTTGCGGAAATATTTTTGCGCGAGGATATCCGTTGCTATCTGCGACCAATGTTTAGGAACTTCTACATCGGTCATCTCAAATACTTTTTCACCGTTCGGGTTGCGGATAACCGATGTGCGGTAATCGTACTCGAACATGTCAAACGGATTCACGCCATCGCGTGTATAGTGGCGGTTGAACTGCAAGCCGGCTCCTTGCTTATTAGTTTTTGTTGCTGCCATGGGTATCGAAATATTATTTGTTAAAGAATTAAAAAAGTTTCGTGTGGATAGCGAAAATATCTAAAAGCACACCTAATGGGAAAAGAAGTAATCAACCCTTTGTGGATAAAGTTACGGACAATAGCACAAGCCCCATCTATAGCCCATTTGGCAGGATTTATAGTTTTTTTAGCCGAAATTTAATTTGACATTCTGAAACAAGTTGTATATATTCTTTCAAACACAAAAAAGCCCCACGCAAATGCGTGGGGCTTTGTATTAAAAGTTCAGTATTTGATTAGTCTATCACTAAGCGTTGTACGGCTTTTACACCATCTGCGCTGCGCAATTCCACTACATACACACCACGCGCTTTGTTGCTCAAATCAAAGTCTTGTGAGAATGTACCACCATTGTGTTTCACGGTTTGCTGCATAACCACTTGACCTGTGATGTTGGTGATGCTCACTGTTACATCATTCAGCGCATTGGCGCTTGCAAACTGCAGGCGGAATTTGCCGGTAGTTGGGTTAGGGAACATACCAAAGTTGTCTATGCTGCTGATATTGCTTACCGAAGCAGGGAAGCGTTTTACAAACGTAACCATCATGTCTTCAGTTTCGCCAGATGTATAAGGACCGCAACCTTGATCTGAAGGGACGTTAGGTGTAATGTCGTTGTTCAGTATGATGCGCATGCCTGTTGGCAAACCAGTAATAACAGTGCTTGGAATAGTAATATTATCTATTACAGTAAAGTTGCCAACATTGGTATAGCCTGTATATATTCTCTCGTAAGGAGGGTCATATTCCTTATTGTTGTTGAAATCCATGAACACCGTAATCTTAGCGTCGCCATGTACCGCATTGTGTTGTGTGTGGTACACAGTTAATTGATAGGTGCTGTCAACGTCTAATGATAAAGGTGTATTGTCAGTGTAGTCTGTACGTTTCTCCTGTGCAGAGGTATTAAGCAGGTGAGCACCGCCTGTGTTTGTATTAAACGTATGGAATATTACACCGCCTATATCGCTGCTGTCCATCGGGTTTAACGTATTTTTTGGATTGCCGCCTATTGCCTGGCTATAGCAGTAACATTTGTATCCGTCTTGTGCGTTAATCTTCAGTGAAGGTGTATATGAAGTGTCTTTTGTGTGTTCGCATATCATGCGTACTTTATAGTATAAAGGCTGCCCGTTAAAAATGCGCATAAGCGTATCTTTACCTACAGTGCCGTTAATAGTATACCACAAGATATTATCACCGGATACCTGCCAAGCCCTTGATAATTTTGATTTGGTAGTTTCGTAACCTGCATTGGTCGTAATATAGTCGTACCCGGCGCATAGCTTAGATGCAGTTGACGAAAGAGTGCCGGGATTGCCAGGGCCTTTACAAGGTTCATAACGTATATCTACAAGATAATCTTCTACTTCGCCTTGTGTAAAGCCAAAACCGCAAGAATCTGCATTGCCGTTACTTAATATAACGCGCATACCTGTAAAGCCTATTGGTGTAGCTGATGGAATTTTAAATGAGCCTGCAATAGTATTAGGTATAACAGATGCCTGATTAATACTGCCATACAATACTTTTTCGTTCGCGTCGTACAATCCATTCCTGTCAAGGTCTATGAATACTGCAACATTACTTGGTGTAAAAGCAGCTGTAGAGTTGATTTGCGATACTAAAAAACGGTATGTTGTGTCGCGGTATATAACAACTTGCGGAGTAGGTGGGTATTGGAATGTTGTATATGTTTTGTTGGCAGTCGCATTGTTCTGAGAAGGCGCAGAGTTGCCATTATTTAACACTGTGTCGCCGCTTTGCAGATTGATGACTTTTACATTGCCAACATCCAAGCCCGTAGAGGTACTGGCACCTGCATCGCAATAGCAATAGTAGAATGGAGCAATATTAACTTTCTTAACAGGTGTCATAAATGAAAGGCCTGAATTGGTACATGTAATGTTACAACGATACCAACGCGCATTTTGAATTATATCAGTAAAAGAACCATTAAGTGCTACAGTGCCTGAGTAGGGTTGCCATGTAAAGCCATTGTCAGAATACTCCCAAGCATATGTCAGATTAGACAAGTAAGGACCATTCAGGCCTACTGTAAACGGTTTGCCAGCACATACAGGATCCGGCGCAGCAACAGTGTAGCCACTTGGAGTACCTGTACATGGCTGACCGTATGTGAAAATGGTATTGGGCCTTAAAGTTGATGATGAACCGAATGTAACACCACATTGGCTACCAGCACAGTCTGTTTGATATAAATACGAACTGTTGAATGATGTTACAGTATAGTTTACAGAAGCATTTTGAGTCCAGCCTCTGCAACCTGCACCAGTACCATGACACACTTGGATAACAATATTATCCGTACCATTCCATATAAAAGGTGTACCAAGGGTGAATGTGTTAAGCCCAGTAGTAGCAGTGTAAGTACCTGTAGTGAATACTGGATATGTAATGCCTGTTTGCCAGGCAGCCAATGAGGTAGCAGTTGTAGTACCCATTGTAACAGTGTATCCAGGGATGCCTGGAATAATTCCATTTAATGCTATTACATTCCATTTAATAGCAGTTATGATACCAGGACCCATACCAGCGGCTGTTAATTCAGACGCAAGAAATAAATACTGTTGTCTGTCCCCTTCAAAATAGTCGTGAAAAGGGGTTGGATAACTGAATGATGTATTTGTTGCAGTACCATTACCAATTGTATAATCAATTTGTGCATTGGTTTGCAATGAGTTAGCTACGCAAAATAGCGACAATAAAATTACCTTAACTGATTGTAAAAATCGAAGGTTCATAACCGTATAATTAATATTAAGTCAATAATTGAACTGTGTAAATTAATAAGTTTTTAATGCTTTTTCAAATAATCTTTATTTATACTATCGTTTTTTAACCCAAAGTTAGTGCATGGTTTATGGCAGATGCTATGCGGATTATTATAAAATCTGCTATTTTTACCCAAATTTTAAAAAGATGCAGTTCCCTGAAAATCTCAAGTACACAAAAGACCACGAGTGGATATTATTAGAAGGCAATACGGCTACCGTAGGTGTTACAGACTTTGCCCAGCGCGAATTGGGCGATATCGTTTTCGTTGACATCAGCTCAGTAGGTAAAAGTTTTGGTGCAAATGATGTTTTCGGTACTGTAGAGGCTGTAAAAACAGTATCTGACCTGTATTTGCCAGTAGCAGGCACTATTAATGAGGTGAATCCGGGATTGGATGGTACACCGGAAAGTGTAAACCAAGACCCGTATGGCGCAGGCTGGATGATAAAAATGACGGTTGACAATACAGCAGACGTGGATGCACTATTGGACGCAGCTGCTTACAAAGCACTGGTAGGTGAGTAATGCTTGACATTAGCACTAAAAGCAACAGAAAAAATAATAATAGAGCAAAGTTTGTAGCCACGCTATGGACTTTGCTCATTTTGTTTTTGTGTTTTATACCCGGGCAAGACCTGCCGAGGGTGAACATACCACTTGCCGACAAATGGGCACATATGGTGTTGTTTGGTGTATTCACCATATTGTGGCACAGAACGGTAAGATATGGAGATGGGTATTATAAACTAATGCTGCTGCTGATTGCCATATTTCTGGGTTGGCTGGTAGAATATGTGCAGGGGCATTACATCCCCAATCGCAGTCAGGATAATGTAGATACGCTGGCAGATGGTATTGGTGGCGCAATGGGTATAGTACTATTCTGGCTTTATCAGCGTTTTTATATAAGTGCAAACAATCATCGTCATCAAGAATAACTATTTTAGCGCATCTGCAAGACAGTATGATATACAGAAGCAAAGCACCATTACGTATAGGATTGGCAGGCGGTGGCACCGATGTGAGCCCTTATTGCGATTTGTATGGTGGTGCCATACTGAATGCAACCATTTCACTCTATGCATACGCAAGCATAGAGCCTTTGCATATACCCGAAATAATTATTGAAGCTACTGACAGGAGTGAAGTAGTGGCCTGTGCCTTGACAGATGTTTTGGAAATAAACAATGAAATGAAGCTTGCTAAAGGTGTGTACAACCATGTAGTGAAAAAATATGGTAATGTACCAAGCGGGTTTAAACTCACCACTTTTGTAGATGCACCTGCTGGCAGCGGCTTAGGTAGTTCGTCTACATTGGTAGTGGCTATTATTGGTGCTTTTGCAGAATGGATGCGCCTACCACTCGGAGAGTATGATATAGCACACATGGCTTATGAAATAGAGCGCGAAGACCTGGCTATGGCAGGCGGCAAACAAGACCAGTATGCTGCTACATTCGGCAGCATCAATTTTATGGAGTTTTATGCAGGCGACCGTGTGATAGTAAATCCGTTGCGCATAAAACAAAAGCTATTGTTTGAATTGGAGAATAATCTGCTGCTATACTTTACATCTACCAGCCGATTATCATCTACGATAATAGAAGCTCAGAGCAAGAATGTAACTGATAAGAATGAAAAATCTATAGAGGCTATGCACCAACTAAAGGAGCAAGCCAATATGATGAAAGAAGCTTTGCTGAAAGGTAATATAGATGAGATAGGCTCTATACTGGATTATGGTTTCCGTTACAAAAAGCAGATGGCACAAGGCATATCCAACGATGCGATGGATGGCATTTATCAAACTGCATTGGATGCCGGTGCTACAGGTGGTAAGATAAGCGGTGCCGGTGGTGGTGGTTTTATGATGTTTTACTGCCCTGCCAATACACGCTATGCTGTGAAAAAAGCATTGGCACAATTTGGTGGTGAGTTTCGTAACTACAGCTTTGTAGAACATGGGCTGTCAACCTGGAGCATATAATGGAATGTGTAGTATTGGCAGGCGGATTGGGTACAAGGCTGCAAAGCGTGATAGGGCTGTATCCTAAATGCATGGCTCCAGTTAATGGCCAACCTTTCCTGCATTATATATTTGATTATCTGGAGCAGCAAAAATGCACGAAGGTGATATTATCACTTGGCTTTAAGCATGAAGTGATAACAGAATGGTTGCAAACACAACAGCGAAGCTTTGCGGTAGATTATGTGATAGAAGAAACACCACTTGGTACAGGTGGTGGCATTAGCTTGGCACTTACCAAGGCTACTGAAGAAAATGTAGCTGTGCTGAATGGCGATACCATGTTTCGTGCAGATATATATGCTATGCTTGCGTTTCATCAATCAAATAACGCAGCGACAACACTGGCATTAAAACCGATGCAACAGTTTGAAAGATACGGTGTGGTAAAGACGGATGAGAATGGATGTATCATCGCTTTTGAAGAGAAAAAATATTATGATGAGGGTTTGATAAATGGCGGCGTATACATCATCAATAAAGCAGCATTAGCAGCAAAAGGGTTGCCCGAAAAATATTCGTTTGAGAAAGATTATTTTGAAGCGTTTGTGCATGAAGCAAATATGTATGGCTTTGTAAGTGATGCTTATTTTATAGATATAGGCATACCAACTGACTACGAAAAAGCACAGACAGATTTTAAAACCGTATTGTAAATGAATATAACCATCATAGGCTCTGCACATCCGCTGCGCGGCGGTGGTATCGCTACTTTCAACGAGCGTATGGCTGAAGTGTTGCAGCAGCAAGGGCACAGGGTGGTTGTCTATTCTTTTTCATTACAATACCCATCGTTTCTGTTCCCCGGCAAATCGCAGTTTACAGACGAACCTGCACCTAAAGGGTTAGAAATACGCAGTCTAATTAATTCCATCAACCCGCTGAACTGGATACGTGTAGGCAACCGCATCAAACAAGAGAAGCCCGATTTGATTATTGTGCGCTACTGGCTGCCGTTTATGGGGCCATGCTTTGGCACAATACTACGCAGGGTACGTAAAAACAAACACACTAAAATTGTAGCCATCACAGACAATGTGATACCACATGAGCATCGTCCGGGTGATATGGCATTTACCAAATACTTTCTGAAAAGCGCCGATGCTTTTCTGGCCATGAGCAGGGATGTATTGAAAGACCTGCGGCAGTTTACCGATAAGCCAGCTGTCTTCAGCCCACACCCAGTGTATGATAATTATGGCGAGGCAGTAAGTAAAGAAGCTGCTTGCAAAAAGTTGGAGTTGAATCCGAGTGAAAAATATATACTCTTCTTTGGTTTCATCCGCAAATACAAGGGTTTGGATATACTGTTGGACGCTATGAAAGATGAACGCATCAAACAGGCAGGCATTAAACTGATAGTAGCGGGTGAGTTTTACGGAGATACTGATGCTTATACGCAACAAATAGAAGCGAATGGCATTGCTGATAATGTACACCTGTTTACATCATTCATACCCAACGACGAGATAAAATATTACTTCTCTGCTGCCGACTTAGTAGTGCAACCTTATCGTACTGCTACACAAAGCGGCATTACGCAGGTGGCCTATCATTTTGAAAAACCAATGGTGGTAACCAATGTGGGTGGACTGGCAGAAGTAGTGCCAGATGGTAAAGTAGGCTTTGTAGCAGAACCTGATGCCACTTCTATTGCAGATGCTATCATTAAGTTTTACACACCTGCATCATTGCCCAACTTGCAAGAAAACATAGCAACTGAAAAACAGAAGTATAGTTGGGATACGTTGTTGCAAAATTTATTTACTGTGGCAGGATTACACTAAAATAAACTACCAGCCTCTCCCGTTTTTTTTCTTCCTAAGTGCTTGTATGCTTTTTCGGTTGCTTCTCTGCCGCGTGGTGTACGCATGATGTAGCCCTCTTGTATCAGGAAAGGTTCGTACACTTCTTCTATTGTTCCTGACTCTTCGCCAACGGCTGTAGCTATATTATTTATACCGCAAGGCCCGCCTTTAAATTTATCTATCAGCGTACTGAGTATTTTGTTATCCATATCATCTAGCCCGCTTTCGTCCACATTCAGCGCACGCAAGCCATGCTCTACGATGGCAAGGTCTATCACACCATTTCCCAATACTTGTGCAAAGTCGCGCATACGGCGTAGCAGCCCGTTGGCAATACGAGGTGTACCGCGACTACGGCCAGCTATCTGCATAGCAGCATCAGAAGTGATTTTCACTTGCATCAACCCTGCAGCGCGCACCACAATGCCTTGTAACACTTCTGCATTATAATAATCGAGCCGCGACTTGATGCCGAAACGGCTGAGTAAAGGGGAAGTCAGTAACCCGCTACGTGTGGTAGCACCTACCAATGTAAACGGGCTGAGATTGATTTGAACAGAACGGGCTGCCGGACCGCTGTCTATCATAATATCAATCTTAAAATCTTCCATAGCAGCATAGAGGTATTCTTCTACTACAGTGCTGAGGCGGTGTATTTCGTCAATAAATAATACATCCCTTGGCTCGAGGCTAGTGAGTAAACCTGCTAAATCAGCAGGTTTTTCTATTACTGGACCGCTGGTTTCTTTTATGTTTACACCCAACTCGTTTGCCACAATGCGCGACAGGGTGGTTTTACCCAAACCGGGCGGACCATGAAACAGCACATGGTCGAGCGAATCGCCACGCAGGTTGGCAGCTTTGATGAATACACGCAGGTTTTCTATCAGCTTGGGCTGCCCCGAAAAATCGGCTATGGATTGCGGACGAATACTGTTTTCGTATTCGCGCTCTTGCGGGTTCAAATCGTCTGTTGGCCGTACGTGCGATTGCTGCATTGGGTAAAGTTATGAAATCTATACCTTTGCTGCCATTAATAAGCAAATAGCAATGAATAATAAGAATCATAAATTGGCTACTAAACTGATACACGCCGGTGTAGAGCCAGACCCTACAACAGGTGCTATCATGACACCTATTTACCAAACATCTACCTACGTGCAGGCTGCCCCGGGCGACCATAAGGGTTACGAATATGCTCGTACACAAAACCCTACACGTACAGTATTGCAAAACGCGCTGGCTGCTATTGAAAACGGTAACCATGCCCTGTGCTTTGGTAGTGGTATGGCAGCAACTGATGCTGTTGCCAAACTGTTGATGCCGGGCGATGAAGTAATTGTAGCCAACGACTTGTATGGTGGTACTTACCGCATCTTTACCAAAGTGTTTGCCAACTATGGCATCAAGTTTGATTTTATAGATATGGGCAATGCGGAAAACATACGCAACTATATCAATAGCCATACCAAAATGATATGGGCAGAAACACCTACCAACCCATTGCTTAATATTGTGGATATAGAAGCTTGTGCCAAGATTGCCAAAGAGCATAAACTATTATTGGTTGTTGATAATACATTCGCATCGCCATACCTGCAAAATCCACTTGACTGGGGTGCGGATATAGTACTGCACTCTGCTACCAAATACCTGGGCGGGCATAGCGATGTGGTACATGGCGCGCTGATAATGAAAGATGCCGCACTGGAAGAAAAACTACGCTTTATACAAAATAGCTGCGGTGCTGTACCCGGCCCGCACGATTGCTGGCTGGTGCTACGCGGCATAAAAACACTGCATGTGCGTATGCAACGCCATTGCGAGAATGGCGAGAAAATTGCTAACTACCTGCGCAACCACCCCAAAGTAGGCAAAGTGTATTGGTGCGGTTTTGCCGACCACCCCAACCACGATGTTGCAAAGAAACAAATGCGTGGCTTTGGCGGCATGATATCTTTTACACTGAAAGATGATAATATAGAAGCAGCCATGAGTGTGCTGAAAAAAACAGAACTCTTCTCATTGGCGGAAAGCCTTGGTGGTGTAGAATCTTTGATAGGACACCCAGCGAGTATGACGCACGGCTCTATACCCAGAGAAGAACGCATAAAGAACGGCTTAGTTGACAGCCTGATACGCCTGAGTGTAGGCATAGAAGATGCCGATGATTTGATAGCGGACTTGGAGCAAGCTATTGGATAATACATAATAAAGCCCCGAATATCGGGGCTTTATTATGTAAATACGCTTTTCAATTTCTTTTCTTTTTGCCTAGAATATATATTGTCAATATTCACAAACAATACAAGGTTGTTTGCTTTGGATAGCTTGAGGTTATCGAGCACTTGTCTGATAAATATCCTTGCTTGCCTGTTCATAAAGTAAGACCAGTGAATGATTACTTATTATCATAACCTAATTGCTCAATCTTCTCTATCCACTTTCTTCTGTACTTTTCTTTAGATAATCTTATTGGCCCGATGGCAATGGTGCGCACAGGCTTAATACCGCAAAATTCCAAAGTCACCTTTTTCAATGCATTGATGCTTGGATTTCTGTACACTAGCCGGTAGTACCATGCAGGCTGGTCCATCGTGCAGATGATGGTGGCAGTTTTGCCTTTCAATAGTTTATCCCACCATACAGAGTTTTCTCTTTTTTGAAATGCAAACCCCGGCAGAAAAACCCTATCAATAAACCCTTTCATAATTGCGGGATATGAACCCCACCATACCGGGTGAATCCACACAAGATGGTCAGCCCAAAGTATTTTTTGCTGTGCATCCAGCAAATCCGGTTCTAATTCAGTCCGCTTTCTGTACCCATACATCAGGCTGGGGTTGAAATTCAGAGTGTGAATATTGATAGTTTGTATATGGGCATCAGTGCGGCTTGCACCCAACTGATAGGCTTGTGATAGTGCGTGGTTGAAACTTAACTCGTCTGGGTGTCCGTTAATAATCAAAATCTTCTTGTCGGTCATATATTCATTTGTTCCGACAAAGTTCGTTGCAGCAAGTCAAACACAGTTTGACATATATCAAATTCCGTACTTAGGGCTGCGTATTCGGCTGAGTGTTTCCAATGTAATACCCAAATGAGATGCGATGTGTGTAAGGGGTACACGTTGTGTAATGTCGGGTTGTGCTGCCAGCAGGTTTTGGTAACGATTGTAGGCAGTTTCAAACAACAAACCCTCTACCCGGTTTTGCAATTTCAGTAGCGTATGCACAACAACTTCTTTTTGCAGCTTTTCAAAATTGTGATACTTGTCTGATAATGATTGTGCGTCTGTGCGTGTTACTTCAAGCAATATGCTGTCTTCCAGTATTTCGATATAGTGAGGGCTGGGCACACTATTAAAGAAGCTATGTATTGAGCATATAAACTCATTTTCAAAAGCAAACCAATCTGTTATTTCTTTGTCCTCTTTCACGTAATAAGCCCTTGCACACCCTTTAACGATGTAATACGTATTATAAGCGTACTGGCCCTCTCTAACCAATAAGGTGTTTTTATTGCATTGTATGAGCTTGAAATATTTGGGTATCTCTGCAATGGTTTCATCCGTTAGTTTACAATACCTGTTTTCGATATTGGTTGTAATCGCGCTAAAGTCTAATGATGCAGACATAATACGGGTGTTTGATAGTCAGTAAAATTAACGAACACAATGCAAAGCAGTGCCTAAACATAACATTCATACGTTGCAACAGAGCGCATAAAACCGTAGTTTTATACAAGGCATGTTTATATTACTATGTTCGTAGCATCATTATACAACCTGAAAGGCGGTGTGGGCAAAACCGCTTCTTGCGTCAACTTTGCATACATGGCGGCAAAAGATGGCTTTAAAACCTTGCTTTGGGACTTAGACCCGCAAGGGGCTGCCAGCTTTTATTACAATGTGCAGTCTAAAGAAAAAGGCAGTGCCAGAAAGATAATAGAGCATACGCTAAGCATAGAAGAGGCCATCATGACTACCGGCTACGAGGGTTTGGATATTATACCCGCCGACCTGTCTGCCCGTAAACTGGATGTATTGCTGGATGATAAACATTCTAAAAAGCAACTGCACAACCTGCTGAAATGGCTGGAGCAGGATTATGATTTTGTTTTTATAGACTGCCCACCTGGGTTTTCTCATCTGGCAGATAATATTTTTTATGCGTCAGACGCTGTGCTGATGCCTGTAATACCCACTACACTATCGGTACGCACATACGATATCGTAAAAAACTATTTTGAAGAAAAAGCTAATGAACTGGAAAAGTTGATGTGCTTTTTTACCATGGTAGATATACGCAAGAATATGCACAAAGACGTAATGGCTCAGCTATATAAAGACAAGCGTTTTTTTGAATACTATATCCCATATCTGTCAGACATTGAGAAGATGGGTATTAACAATGCGCCTGTGGAAGCCTTTTCCCCTAGCAGCTATGCTGCCACCTGCTACCGCGCCTTGTGGAACGAGATAAAAGAAGGGGTACTGGAGTAACTCTTGTAGTATTATATACAAAGTTTGACATCCTAAGTTAAACATTGACTAAATAAATCATATTATTCTTAATAAGAGCGACTTTCCTGTTTTGCAAATCCCCGCTATCCCGCTAACTTTGCATTTCTTTATAATCTTTAAGGAGTTCTAATTATTTATATGAATTTGTTTTCTCTGCAAAATCAAGAGTTCCACGGTCGCCATATAGGCCCTAACGAACACGATACAAAACAAATGCTGGCTACTATAGGTGTAGCAGACATGGAAGCGTTGATAGGTCGTACTGTGCCGTCGGGCATACGTATGGGCAAGGCACTGAACATACCCGAAAGTGTCAGCGAGGCTGAATACCTGAGCATTTCTCGCGCGCTGGCTAATAAGAATAAAGTATTTAAAAACTACATAGGGCAAGGGTATTACGATACACATACGCCAAGTGTCATCTTGCGCAATATTTTTGAAAACCCGGGATGGTACACACAGTACACACCTTATCAGGCAGAGATTTCGCAAGGCAGGCTGGAAAGTTTGCTGAATTACCAGACTATGGTGAGCGAACTAACTGCATTGCCAATAGCCAATGCTTCGTTGTTGGATGAAGCTACAGCTGCTGCTGAAGCGATGCATATGTTCCTCGCTACGCTGAACAAAGACCATGATAATCTGGAACGCCCAAAATTCTTTGTTGACGAAAATATTTTCCCGCAAACGCTGGATGTTGTTATAACACGTGCTACACCATTAGGAGCAACTGTTGTTGTGGGCGATTATAAAACCGCTACCATAGATAACACCTACTTTGGTGCGTTGGTGCAATACCCTAATGATAAAGGCAGTATAGAAGACTACCGTGGCTTTATAGAAAAAGTACACGCTGCAGGTGGCTATGTAGCTATGGCTACAGACCTGTTGGCACTTACATTGCTGACCCCACCCGGCGAATTGGGTGCTGACGTAGCATTGGGTAGCGCGCAACGCTTTGGTGTACCACTGGGCTATGGTGGACCACATGCTGCATTCTTCTCTTGTACCGACGATTTCAAACGTGCTATACCCGGTCGCATAATAGGTGTAAGTATAGATGCTAACGGCAACCGTGCATTGCGCATGGCTTTGCAAACGCGTGAGCAACACATCAAACGCGAGAAAGCAACCTCTAATATCTGTACCGCACAGGCACTGTTGGCAAACATGGCAGCTATGTACGCCGTGTATCATGGCCCTGACGGGTTGATAAACATTGCCAAGCGTGTAAGTGTACTGACACACACATTGGCAAGCCAACTGAAAGCACACGGTGTGAGCCTTGTTTCAGAATCTTACTTCGATACCATTGTTGTAAAAGTAGCAGATGCCAATGCCATCAAAGCGAAAGCAGAAGCAGCACAAATCAACTTCCGCTATTTTGCAGATAATACATTGGTAGGTATATCGCTGGATGAAACGACCACAACATCAGACCTGTTCAATATCATTTCCGTATTCGACGATACAGATGCACCTGTAAGTTTTGAAATCAGTCATGAAGAAGTGCTGACGAACATCGGCACATCGCTTACACGTACATCTGCATTCCTTACACATCCGGTATTTAACAGTCATCACAGCGAGTCGCAAATGATGCGCTATATAAAGATGCTGGAGAACAAAGACCTGAGCCTGAACACAAGCATGATTTCGCTCGGCTCTTGTACCATGAAGCTGAATGCAGCATCGGAAATGATGCCGCTTAGCTGGGCTAACTGGAGCAAGATGCATCCGTTTGTACCTAAAGACCAGGCAGCGGGCTATTTGCAAATGGCAAAAGAACTGTCTGAATACCTGTGCGAGATTACAGCATTTGATGCTTGCAGCCTGCAACCCAACAGCGGCGCGCAAGGCGAATATGCAGGACTTTTGACAATCAAATCTTACCACGACAGCCGTGGCGATAAGCACCGCAATGTGATGCTGATACCCATATCTGCACACGGCACCAACCCTGCATCGGCAGTGATGGTTGGCTATAAAGTGGTAGTGGTAAAAGCATTGGAAAACGGCTATATAGATGTAGAAGACCTGAAAGCTAAAGCCGCGCAACATGCTGCCAACCTTGCAGGCATCATGGTTACATATCCATCTACCTATGGCGTGTACGAAGAAACAATTAAAGACATTACTAACATCGTTCACCAACACGGCGGACAGGTATATATGGACGGCGCCAACATGAACGCGCAGGTTGGCTTAACAGCTCCCGGCCTTATTGGCGCAGACGTTTGCCACCTGAACCTGCACAAAACATTTGCCATACCACATGGTGGTGGTGGTCCTGGCATGGGCCCTATCTGCGTAAAGGCACACCTTGCACCACATCTGCCATCTCACGTGTTTGATACAGATGGTAAAGCTGCTAACGCGGTATCTGCTGCGCCATTCGGCTCTGCAAGTATATTGCTTATATCTTATGCATACATCCGTATGCTGGGTAGTGAGGGTGTACGCAAAGCAACGGAGTATGCAATACTGAATGCCAACTATATGCGCGCCCGTTTGCAAAACGACTTTGATATTCTTTATACCGGTACTGGCGGCACATGCGCGCATGAGTTTATCGTTGACTTACGTCCGTTTAAAAAGACAGCAGAGATAGAGGCAGAAGATGTTGCCAAACGCCTGATGGATTATGGCTTCCACGCACCTACGATGAGCTTCCCTGTGCCGGGTACTATTATGATAGAGCCTACAGAAAGTGAAGACAAAGCAGAGCTCGACCGTTTTTGCGATGCATTGTTAGGCATACGGGCAGAGATACGCGCGATAGAAGAAGGCAAAGCAGACAAGAAAGACAACGTGCTGAAGAACGCACCACACACGCAGTTTATGATTACTGCCAACGATTGGCAACATGCATACAGCCGCGAAACTGCTGCTTATCCGTTGGACTGGGTAAGGAACAATAAATTTTGGCCGAGTGTGGCACGTGTAAATAATACACACGGCGACCGCAACCTGATATGTACCTGCGAACCTGTTTCTTCTTACATGGAAGCAGAAGCTTGATAGAGTTTATCGTAATTATAAAAAGAACTGCCTAACATTTGTTAGGCAGTTCTTTTTATGTTGAGCTTAATTAATATAGCAAAGAAGTCATTCACTATTTCACCAGTGTCACATCACCTTTGTAGGTTTCTACCTCACCATCAGGGTATGCTACTCGTATCAGGTAAGTGTACACTCCTGCTTCCTGTACCACACCTTTCCACATGCCATCCCAACCTTTGTTGCCATTGTATATCTCCTGACCCCAACGGTTGAATACCCTGAACTCTGTATAGCGTTGGAACGTCATATTCGATACTTTGAATACATCATTCTTGCCATCGCCATTCGGGCTGAACGCTGTCGGGATGAACAGATTATCACGATAATCCAAACCTACTCGTACCGTATCATAAGACACACAACCGTTGCTGGCTATACCACCTACTACATATTGCGTAGACTCTGTTGGGGTTGCTAGAGGATAAGATATGTTCGGGTTGTTGAGAGATGATACGGGTGTCCAGTTGTAGATGCGGGCTCCGTTTACCATCAGTTGTACACTCTTACCATATTTTATAACCGTATCGTTGGTCAGTATCTTCACTATCGGCAATGGTTTTACTTCTATAAAGGCATCTATGGTATCGTAGCAGAAGAGTTCATCACCTACTTTTATTTTGTAGTGTGTTGTCTTTTTAGGCTTCGCTATCGGGTTGGGGCAACGGTCACAATTCAGCGATTCGTGGGCTGATTTGAATTGACCGTTCTCAAACTCAAACCATTCGAAATAAGTACCGTTTTTTACTTCCAGCGGGGCTGTTTCGCCAAAGCATATTGATGTGTCTTTGGGCAACACAAAGAAGTCGTGTACGGGGACTATAACTTTCAATGTATCAATTAATAAACACCCGCTACTGCCAAAGGTTTTTATTACGAAATTTGAACTCTTTGAAACATACGCCAATGGCTGCTTGCTGGTAGTGTCTGAAATGTACGCATCTGTGTTCCAAGTAAACTGGAAAGGTTTGCCGGGCGCCTCATTATAATCAAACTTGAACATAGGTCTGCTTTCCATTTCAGATATGTTTGCAGCAGTTGTGACACTACACACATCTGCAACAGTACCATTAGATGGTTTATATACTAAACTAGCAGAGTACGTCGTTGGATTAAACTTAATAACTGGTGGTGTACCGTTCAGTGCTGTACATGTAGCAACCGTATCAGGATTGTTACTGTAGCAAATCTGCACTATCAGGTTTTTGTTCATATCTATGTCATAAGCAACATCGAAATTGAATTTGTGCCACCCATCTGGGAAAGTAATATTACCCGGTGCTTTATATACCATTACAGTACCTGTTTGAAACCCATTTGCTTTATCTAGTTGCTTCATGTCCGTACACTTTAGAGATATAGTAAAGTCCTTATACTCAAAAGTATTTGGTGTAGTTGATTTAGCTGTTTCAAAAGCTAACGAACGTAATGTAGATGAATTGATGCCATACTCTTTCAACTCTGTTTGTAAAATCAGGAATTCCATTTTTGCAGTCCTGACATTGTTATATAATACGGGGGTGCTGCTGCCAAGTGTATCATAAGCAAAGCCAGTACCAAAAACAGAAGATCCGTACATTGTAAATGAATCCAACGGTGTATTGATATTAGTCGACGGCCCACACGGCATATTTATTTTTGGTTCTTTACCGGTTAGGGTTAAGTCAAGTTGTAAATAGTCGGGTCTGCACATTACAAAATTGTCGGCCTGTGGAAATATATCGACGTTACTGCTATTATCTACATATACAGATATTGTATCCTGATTTTTACAACTCCCCGCCAAGTCTGGTGTTGATACAACATATTCTGTGGTAGTAGTGGGGGTTGCTATAGGGTTAATTATATTGTGTGCAGAAAGGTTTTTTGCGGTTCCGCCGCTAATGTCTGTCCATTTTATTGTATTTAGTATTTCTGCACCCCGCACGTATAATTGTTTTGGAGTCGGGTTTAATGCACAGAAGGGTTGATCCTTTCCTGCATCAAGGCCTTGCAACACACGTATCAATACTATTGTGTAGTTTTTCAATACAATTGACAAACCACTTGTGCCAGAGCAAGTAGAGTCTTTTGCAGTTATTATTAGCGTGTGCTCGCCTATGTCTGCTGTGGTAGGTGTCCAGTTGAAAGTGCCTGAAATGCTGGCAGTGCCGCTACCTGTTGTGGTAAAAGATGAGCCAGGGATAATTGCCGTATTTGCCTCCATATATAACTGGTTGGCAGGGTTGGTAGATTTGCTTTCAACAGAGAAGTTGAGATTACTGCCCGGGCATACAAGCAAAGCGTTATTTACGAAGGTAGCATCCTTAATTTGTAACGGTATGCTATCAACTGATGGTGGCGGTGCGCTGCAATTCAAAACACTAATTTGTGCATCGCGGGTTGTGTAGCCGATTCTTGCGCCAGTTGTTTTGTCATATTCTTCACAAAGAAAAGCTACAACAAAATAGCCTTGGCCGGTTGGTGTAAATGTAGCAGTACCTGTGTTTTTATTTACCATGTATGGATTGCTACTTGCAGACCCAACAGGGTCGATAAGCGAATAGTTTGTTTGGTATGCTATAGGTACACCTATATTATCTAAAGGTTGTACGTTAGTAGTATTTAGTGAATCACCATCAACATCATAAGGGCCATTCAGAAAAACGGCAGGTTGGTTTGTACATATATACGGGATAGGAGATACAAGATACCTTGGGGTACTGTTGTTTTTAGTGCTGTTATCAAGACCTGCTTCTACATACATTTGTGCAGCGTTTGCTCCTACTAGGTTAATAATATTGCTATTTCTGTTACCATTTCGCCAACTGAATATCCAATCTTTTTGTGCAGACACTAATGTAATTGTCAGAATATACCTATGCCTTACAAAGCCCGGCAGGTTGCTGTTTGCAGGTACTCTGCAAGAGTTTTGACTTTTAAATGCATCACACAGTTCATCCAGCGTATCGATACTGCTGACCGGTACGTTTATTGTATTATCGAATGCTGCACTTCCACTACGTATACGTATGTTTTCTGTAGCACCGAGGTTTGCATTACCTGGTTCGCAGGCCTTGTATACATCCAGTACTACTTCGTATTGATAATCTCTGAGGCCGGAGCAAGGGTCAACACCAATACCTACATATTTTGCGTAAATATCAGCCGCGGCAAAGTGCGTAGCGTTTACATTAGCAGTAATTAACATTGCTATAAATAGCAATGCAAAGCGGCTAATTGGCTTTATGTAATTTTTCATATGGTTTTGTATTTATTGATAAGTAGATGTGCTTGAGAAAAAACTGCCCCGCTGCAAGCGGGGCAGCAACCTACCTGCGTAAACTATATTACTTGCTTAGAGAAATGATAGAACGGTAAGTTTGTTTTTCGGATACTAACTCCAGTATGTATTGCCCTTGTGCAAGATCTGATAGGTTGATTGTTTTATCGGCACCTAACAGTCCTGTAGCAGCTTTTTGGCCTGTTATACTGTATACAGTATAATTATACTTGCCATTTTCAACATCAACATGTATAGTGCCTGTTGACGGGTTAGGGTATACACTTACTAAAGCTTTTTCAGGTGTATGTTGCACACTTAATTTAGCTGCTACATCCATTTCATGCCAATCGCGAAAATAGGATTGCGTGCTAGTACCATCCAAACGCCATCCACAGCCTACATAAGCTTTGTTACCAACCGCTGCCGAAACGCTAAACAATCTAGGTGTTGCAGTCCAGTTACCAGAAAAATAACTCCATTTATCAGTTGCAGGGTCATAATAGTAGAATGTTGACTTATAGCTATAATATCCTATTCCCCCTAGCCCAATAAAACCTTTATTATCAACGACAAATGATACTACACCATATCTTCCGGAATCAGGGAAATCCGCTTTAGGAGTCCATACATTCGATGTTGGGTTGTATTCATATGTTTTTTTCAGATACTCTGTGCCAGCACGTCCGTTCGATACATAACCTTTGCCATTAATAGCGAAAGCGCCGGCAGTTGCAATACTCGCTTCAGGATAATTTGCTTTTTTAGTCCATTTATTACCAGCTGGGTCATACTCCCATACCTGATTGGTATTGTTTACTCCTGGCCCAAAGCCCCCATTGCCACCTACTACATAAGCTTTATTATTTACAACAAAAACGCTTGATTCAGTTCTTGCAGAATCGGGCAGGCTTGCTTTTTGAACCCAAGCACCTGTTGAAGGAGTAAACTCCCATAAGTCTTTCAGGTTTTTCTGTGTACCGGAAGTGCTTAAAAAATTCTCTGCACCCAGACCTACATACATTTTACCATTGATGGTAAATGCAATACCTGCAGAGCGGTTTAGTGGCCCTACTGGTGTTGTGGTTAGATTTTTCCACGTACTGGTAGCTGGGTCATATTCTTGTAGGTCATTGAGCCATTGCATATTGGCATAGCCACCCGTCAGGTAAATTTTGCTGCCTACTACAGCACTCATGCCGCCCCAGCGACCTACCTGAAATTGTAAGTTGTCGGCTTTCTTTACCCATTGTGCCGATGCAGATTGCATAGCAAATATCGCTGCTATGCACGTTAGTCCTTTTTTAAAGAATAATGATTTTCTCATAATACAAATGTTTAGTCAAGGCAAGAAGACTTTGCATTTGCATGAGTGTGTTGGATAAAATGCTGCCAACAATCTTTAAACATTCATAACAAAATATAAATGGTTTATGAAAGATATGTTGTTATTAATCTGTCAGTAATAATTATCAGTATTGAATAATCAGTATGCTTCTTTTTCAAATGCTTCAATAGCATCATTTACTGCCAATACCATTTCATAAGGTATAGTAGTTTGCTCTTGGCCTATAATATCATACCTGTCGAGCGCGGATTTAGACATGAAGAAGCGAGGATAGCCGGGAATATTTATTTCGTAATAGAGTCCGTTTTTTCTGTGCTGCGGAATGATTACGGCTAACATAGCGTTCCCCTTATGTACTATCCTGCTTGTAAAATTGACTGCCATCGGTCAAAAATAGGGTATCTGATGTTGTATGCAGAGTTATTATTGCTCAGTGTTATTATGTATATAATCTTTTTCTATTAGTTAAAAATCCTTGAAATACTCCAACCTTTTGCCAGTAGTTATCGTCTATATAGGCAGAAAACGACAAAAAAGGAACCCAATGAACATAGGAATAGCTATCAGGTCTATTAGAAGGCAACTCGATATTACACAGTATGAGCTAGCAGATAGGTGTAATATTTCACAGACCTCTCTATCGCAGATTGAAAACGGTGTAAAGCGCCCCAGTACCCGTACTATAAAGAAAGTATGTGAAGTATTGGATGTTCCAGAGTCAATCATCTATATACTTGGTATGCAGGATACAGACGTGCCAAACAGCAGGAAAGATGTGTATGAAATGCTATTCCCGTCTATCAAAAATCTAGCTCTACAGATAGTCAGTGATGAACATAAACATTTAGTAGAACATGCCGAGAATGCGGCGTAGTGTATAAATTTATAAGGTGTTTTAGCGATGGCTGCGCGTTAAGTGCAGCCATATTGCTTTTATAGCATTTGCGCTATATACGCTGATGCGTTTATCAGTCTTGGTTGTAGTGACAGATGTAACTTTTACCACATAAGGTTCGTTATTCAATCGTCGTTTAAAATCTTCCCAATCCATAGCTAATACGATTGCCGTATATAATAACAACGACCACAACAAAGATTGTCCTGCAAAACGGACGCGGCTGTATCTATTTATTTTCATACCCTGCAATTTATACTCTAAATATACCTAATGTATTGGTTATGTCATTTCACCCATTCAGGGGGATATAACACATGTAAATGCAGTAATTTTAAACATAGTAATGGTAAAAATTATCATCAGCACAGTATTTATATGTTGGGTGGGGTGGGTGACTGCACAAGAGCAAAGCCAATGCAGCTACCTGAAAATGGCAGAACACCTATATGCTGCAAAAAATACGGTTGCCTCTGCCGATGAAGATAAATATGATGTGCGATATGTAATGCTGGACATCAGCCTTAATAACGATAATGTAAACATAGCAGGTAATGTATTCACGCAAGCTGTTGTTACCGCACCGCAAATGGATGCCTATGTCTTTGAACTGGATACGCTGTTGCAGATAGATTCTGTATTGATTGATGAAGTAAAAACAAACGTGTCATCACAAGGCTTTGTGAGGATGGCAATATTGCCACAACCATTAAGTGCAAATCAATCCTTTACTGCACAAGTGTATTATCACGGCACACCCAAAACAGGTAATGGTTTTTTTGACCGTGGCGGAATGAATAACAGCGTAGCCGACCAGTGGAATGCAAGAGTTACCTATACACTCAGCGAACCGTACATGAGCAAAGACTGGTGGCCTTGCAAACAATCTTTGCAAGATAAAATAGACAGTGCTGCAATATGGATAACAGTACCCGACAGCCTGAAAGCAGGCAGCAATGGATTGCTGAGAAACATAACGCCTATTCAAGGGAATGAGGTTCGTTACGAATGGCACACATCATATCCCATAGCATATTACCTCATAAGTGCATCAGTAGGTAAATACATAGACTATAGCAAAAAAGTAAAATTGCAGGGCGCAACAGATAGCCTGCTGCTGCAAGATTATATATATGACAGGGTAGGTGCTTTAGACTTTTACAAAAACGGGCTTGACAGTACCGTACAGATGCTGCAATTTTTTTCAGACATCTTCGGGCTATATCCTTTTTATAAAGAGAAGTACGGGCATTGTCTTGCGCCGCTATCGGGCGGTATGGAGCACCAGACCATGAGCACTTGCGGCAATGCAGGTACGGGTTTGTTAGCGCATGAGTTGGCACATCAATGGTTTGGTGATTGGGTAACCTGTGCTACCTGGCGAGATATATGGATAAATGAAGGTTTTGCATCGTATGCCGAATACCTTTTTTTTGAAAAATACAGAGGTAGGGATATTGCTGACGCGCGTATGCGCCGTACCCATGCTTCTTTACTGCCGCCCAACAGTGCATGGGGGAGTGTTTACGTAGATGATACCACAAATGTGAACAGGATTTTTGATGGCAGGCTTAGCTACAATAAGCCATCGGCTGTGTTACATACATTGCGCTATGTTATTAATAACGACAGTTTGTTTTTTGCTGTACTGAAAACTTTTTTGCAACAACATGCCAATGCTACGGCGAGTACGGAAGATTTTATACAGACTACACAACAGCTAACGAAACTTGATCTAAGTACTTTCTTCACACAATGGATATATAAAGAGGGGCTGCCGATATACCGTACAGAATGGGTACAGGTACAGGACAAAGTGTATGTGAGATTGTTGCAACAAACTACACATCCGCAATCGGTAGCATGCTATAAAACACCTATAGACATTCGCCTGCAATATGATGGCGGAGATACTACTATACGTGTTGAGAACGATAAGAACCTGCAAGACTATAGTTTTACGAGTAAGCGTAAGGTAAGGGGAGTGGTGCTGGACCCCTATAACTATATATTGAATGCAGATACAGGCATATTCATCAATACGGCATTAGCCATAAATAACGTAACTTCAAACGAGGTTTTGGTAATACCCAACCCCACAACAGATAGATGGGTGATAGCAGGCGTGGAGATGGATGCAGATTGGTATTTGGCTGATAATGCAGGGCGTGTAGTAAAAAGTGGTAATACGGGTGGTAACAAAGGCATGATAATTGAAACAGATGGATTGTCGTCGGGGATGTATGTGCTGCACATAACAAACAACAAAGAAAAAACTACAGTAAAACTGATAAAACAATAAAATGCTTAACAGGTATATATTAATACTTACGGCTGTTTGCGCATCGCTATTGTCGTATGCGCATAAGCAAGATGCAGTAGGCGTGTGTGCAGCAGGGAGGGTAACGAGTGGAGTGGCTGGTAAAACAACCATCGCTACGCCAGAAGAAAACTACTACGATGTGCAACATGTAAGGTTCAATATATCACTCGGCAATACATCTACTTACATAAGTGGCGATGTTACAACAACGGCAAAAGTAGTAGTGCCATCTATGAGTGTATATGCGTTTGAACTGAACCCGCTGCTAACGATTGATTCGTTTAAACTGAATAATACTATAATGCCTGTTACTACTACAGGTTCTGTACGTACTGTAAATATTGCATCATTACCACTTAATACAATTTTCACTGCACAGGTATTTTATAAAGGTAGCAGCGCGGCAGGTAACGGACAATTTTTCACGGGCGGTTTACACCCTGTAAGTGTTGGCGGATTTAACATGATGTATTCTATCAGCGATAATCTTTTTGCTGATGATTGGTGGCCATGCAAACAATCGCTGGTTGACAAAATTGACAGTGTTGACATGTGGGTAACTGTTGCTGATACCTTGAAAGTGGGCAGCAATGGTTTGCTGAAAAACACTACACCGCTATCGGGCAATAGATTGAGATACGAATGGAAGACCATCTACCCGATAGACTATTACCTCATATCAGTAGCCGTTGCGCCCTATAACGAATACAGCTATTACATGAAATATACTGATGGCAGCAACGACTCTATGCTGATACAGAATTATGTATATAACACTGTAGGACATTTTACCCCAACTGCTAAAGCGGCGTTGGATAGCACGGGCATGATTGTTGACCACTTCTCAAAACTATTTGGCAGATACCCTTTCGATAAAGAGAAGTATGGGCATTGCATGTCTGCACTTGGTGGTGGTATGGAACACCAGACAATGACTACTCTGGGTACTAGTGGTTATAACGACGTAACACTGATTGCGCACGAATTAGGCCATCAGTGGTGGGGCAACAATGTTACCTACGGTAGCTGGCGCGATATATGGCTCAGTGAAGGCATTACAACTTATTGTGAGCAATTGTTTGTTGAAAAATTCAGGGGAGATGCGGCAGTAAAGGCATACAGAACAAATGTTATAAACAGCGCAAAAGCCCCAAGCGGCACTATTTATGTTGATGATACTACCGATGTAAACAGGATATTCAACAGCACGCTAACGTATAAAAAAGGATCTGCTGTAACACATATGCTACGCTACGTAGCCCCGGAGGATAGCCTCTTCTTCAAAGGATTGCGTGCGTACCAACAACAATATGGCAGGCGTATTGCATTTACTGCAGACCTGCAACAGCATATGCAGACAGCTTATGGAACATCGTTAGATACTTTTTTCTCACAATGGATATTTAAAGAGGGCTTCCCTACTTATAGTGCTAAATGGTATTGGCAGAATAATCAGTTTGTAATACAGTTCAGGCAAACAACATCCAAGCCCACATCTGTACCTTGCTTTAAAATGCCTGTAGAAATAAAACTGCAAACGGCAGCAGGGGATAAGATTGTAAGGTTTTTTAACAGTGCCAATACAGAAACATTTGTATTTGGCAGCAACGATGAGGTAACGGGCATACAGATAGACCCTAACGACCATATCATTAACAATACTGGACTTGTACAAAAAGACGCATCTGTATTGCAGATACCTGAGATAGTTTTTAAAGATGTAATGGTAAGCCCCAACCCTACACAGGATGCATGGTTTGTAAACAACCTGCCACGCAATACAAAATGCAGCCTGAAAGACATGAGTGGCAGGGTGCTTTGGAAAGACAGGGCTACAGACAATATAGCCATACCTGCAACCAATATGCCGAGCGGGGTGTATATGCTGATGCTGGAAACAGGCAGAGGTATGGAAAAATACATCAGGCTTATCAAATATTAATCTGTATTAAATAACTATATGCCGCCGCAAGGTGGTACATTTGCATCCGTATTTCTTTTTTCTTCAATGGATAATATTATCGGGCTGCTGCAGCAGATTGTTGACAAACCAATTCCGTCGCTCATTGTAGTCCTCAACCTGATAGTGATAGAGAGCCTGCTCTCTGTTGATAACGCTGCCGTGTTGGCTACTATGGTGCTTGACTTGCCAAAAGACCAACGCAAAAAAGCATTGAAATACGGCATCATCGGCGCGTATGTGTTTCGTGGTATTTGCTTGTTGTTCGCATCGCTGCTGATACAGGTGTGGTGGTTCAAACCCGTTGGTGGCATCTACCTGTTGATACTGGCTATCAAGCATTTCCTTACCAAAAAGAAAAAACCGAAAGACGAAGAAGAAACCCTGCAACAAGAACTGGAACACGCGCACAAAAGCTGGCTGTATAGAAAAACGCTTGGATTGTTTGGTACATTTTGGGCTACTGTAATATTGGTTGAGCTGATGGATCTTGCCTTTTCTATAGATAACGTAATAGCTGCTAACGCTTATACCAAAAACATTGTGCTGATATGGTTGGGGGTATTTATAGGCATACTGGCAATGCGTTTTGTAGCACAAGGTTTTGTGAAGCTGATGGAAAAATATCCCTTCCTTGATACTTGTGCCTACATTGTGATACTGTTGCTGGGTTCAAAACTAACGCTGTCGCTGGTAGCGCATTTCGACCCATGCTCTCCGTTCGCTCAGTTTTTGGAAGGGCCGCAATCTTGTTTAGAATCGCAAGGGAAACATTTGCCATTGGGTGAACACCCGATTATCTGGGGCGACATCATTACTTCGGTAACCAGTATTGCCATCTTTATATTACCTGTGTTGGGTTCAATACTGTTCAACTTCCCACGGCATAAAACGGAGAAATAAATTTACTCCCAGTCCTGATAAGTATCTTTCCAGCCTTTCAATTTATTGATATTGAAAAAGCGGTTCAGTTGCATATTAATGCCCAGTTCGTTGTACGCACCTGCTATGCTGAAGTTGGAACGTGCGTAGTGTATCTGAAACTTATTGAGGTATAGCCCTGCACCAAATGAAAAACCTGCCAATGCGGGTTTATCTTTTATCAGCATTTCGGCACGGCGTTGGTAGTTATAAGCAGCGGTTATGGTCAATCTTTTAGCTAATGTTATTTCTGCCCCGAAGATAAAATGGCGCATCAGCTTATCGCCAAAGTATGTTTTGTTATCCGTAGTATCTACATTACCAAACAGGTTGCCAGCTTCTACATCAGCAGGGTTGTTATAGCGTATATCCCACTGATACAAATTATGTACAGTGGTTATCAGGCGTAACGGCAGGTGTTTGAAACGTTTTGAAATACCTATTTGCACATCCAATGGCAAAGGCTCGGCAGGGTTAGTGTTGCTGTACTTGTTTACCATGAAGCCAATGTTTTTGGCAACGATGCCAATATTCCAAAGGCTGGCAGTATCGTAATAGCTAACTCCTACATCGGCAAGTACAGCGGATGCATTTTTATCAAACAGTGATGAATTCGCCCATTTCAGTGTAGCACCATACCGCCAATGTTCTCTGTAAGAACGGCTGGCTGTCAGGTTGATATTATAATCGGTAGCGCGAAATGTACCATACTCGTTACCAATATTATCTGTTTGTGTGAAAGTGCCGTAGTTGATGTACTGCACACCAAATGCAAAAGAGGTATTGATACTTTTTGCATGATACCCGTACAAAAGATTGCTGACACTAATACCCGAGTAGTAAAAGTTTTGGTTGATGCCCAATTGGTTGTGCAAACCGGGGCGCATCAAAGCGGGGTTTTCCCCTGCAAAACTGATGTCTTTATCGGGGTTGGCTACATTCATACCACCCAAAGCGGTAATGTGAGGAGAATTGGGCAAGCGAAGAAACTCCATCGCGTACCTGCCACCAGCTACTTGTGCACGTGTTGAAAAAACAGATAGGGTAAACAGCAACAAGCCGCTCCATTTAGTCCATTGCATATGCTTTAAACGCTTCATGACAGGATTTATTGCTGTTTTCTATCGTTGATGTATTATCCGTTTGCTTTCGCCGCTTTTTCCATTTCTTCAATAATGCCTTGGCTAACACCAGTGTTAGAGAAGCCCCCATCGTGGAAGAGGTTTTGCATCGTTACCATTTTGGTATAATCGCTGAACAGTGTCAGGCAATAATCAGCACATTGTTCTGCTGTAGCATTACCCAATGGCGACATTTTATCGGCATAGGTAAAGAACGCGTCGAAACCCGATACGCCAGAACCTGCTGTAGTAATGGTCGGTGATTGAGAAACCGTATTAACACGTACTTTTTTGGCAAACCCATAATGATAACCAAAGCTACGTGCTATGCCTTCCATCAATGCTTTGGCCTCTGCCATATCATTATAACCAGGGAAAGTGCGTTGCGCAGCAATATATGTCAATGCCACAACAGACGACCATTCTTTCAGCGCATCCAGCTTCATGCTGGCTTGCAGCACTTTGTGCAGCGACAGGGCAGATATATCCAATGTCTTCAGAAAGTTGTCGTAATTGGTATCTGTATAAGGTATAGCCTTGCGCACGTTGGGCGACATACCTATTGAGTGCAGTATAAAATCCATCTTGCCACCAAAATGCTCCATGCTTTTTTGCAGCAGGTTTTCAAGGTCAGCTACGTTGGTAGCATCAGCAGGTATCACAGGCGCGTTATTGCAAAGTGCAGCCAGCTCGTTGATTTTGCCCATGCGTAGCGCGATGGGGGCATTTGTCAATACAATTTCTGCTCCTTCTTCTACAGCACGCAATGCAGTTTTCCATGCTATAGAACGCTCATCAAGCGCACCGAATATGATTCCCTTTTTTCCTTTCAGCAGTTGGTTTGCCATTAGTGGTATATACTTTTATTAATGGTAAAAGTAGAAAAAAACTGCCAAGCAATAGCAGTATATAAATTATGTTAATAAGCCTCTTGCGTCAACATATCACCGCCTGATAACCACTTCCACCCTACGGTTCATATTGCGGTTTTCTTCAGTATCGTTCGGGGCAACTGGGTTGGCTTCTCCCCAGCCTTTTGCATCCATTGTACCCGGCTCTACACCCATAGCACTTATCTCGTTCAATACAAGGTTGGCACGCAGGTAAGACAATTCTTCATTCAGCATCGGGTTGCCCGAATTATCGGTATAGCCACTGATGATGATGGTGTAGTTTGTTTCCTGCAACCAAGGCTCCATAGCGGTTTGTAATACTGCTTTTCCGCTATCAGTTAGTTTCTTGCTGTTGATGGGGAAAAGGATTGTTGCTATCAGGCTGTCTTTTATGGGTTTTTGATAACCATTTGGCAGTAGGGATATATTATAGTTTATCTGTTCAATATTCTTTTTGCCTGTCAGGTCTATACTGCCTGTATTTGCCATGTAGCCAATCCTGTCTGCCGTATAAGTATAATTGTACCCAGCAGGCAGCGTTATCATATAGCTGCCATCGCCACGGTTGGATGTATAATGATAAACAGGCTCGCCTGTTTTTGGGTCGTTGATGTAGATACTGGCAATCGTCAGTTTTTCAGCAGATAAGCTATCGTACACAAAACCCTTTATAAGTGCTACTGGCACAGGACTTATGCTTTGCGGCATTTTTACTTCGTAGATGTCAAAATTTCCCGCAGTACTATCTCTGTCTGATGCGAAGTAGCCACGTGTACCATCTATTGTCAGGTTAAAACTATTTTCATCGTAGCAGGTATTGATTGGGTAGCCAAGATTTTGTGCTTTGCCCCATGTCGTATCATTTATTCTTCTTGAAAAGTAAATATCTTGCCCACCCATACCCGCAAGTGCATCGCTTACAAAATACAGGGTGTTATTATCTACGTGTATGAAAGGAGCTGTTTCGTTGCCTGCTGTGTTCACAGTCGGTCCAAGATTGCGAGGAGCTTGCCACAAGCCATTTTTAAATTCGGTCATCCAAATATCCAGCCCACCATAACCACCTTCGCGATTGCTTACAAAATACAGTTCCCTATTGTCTGACGATAAACTGGGCATACCCTCGTAGCCCGGTGTGTTGATGGTACCACCAAAATTTTCAGGTACGCTCCATACACTATCTGCCGTGTATGCCATAAACAAATCGCACCCGCCCTGGTCCCAGCCAGTTTCGCTACGGTTGTCGCACTTCATAAAAAACAGGTAATGTCCATCGCCCGAAATGGATTGTGCCAATTCTGAGTGTTTTGAATTAGGCGGGCTACCCATATTTTTCGCTTTAAACCATCCGCCACAGCTATCAGTATGGGCAGTATAAAAATCTTCATCCACCCCATTGTATCGGCGGGTAAAAAACAGGTTTTGGGTATCGGCAGTTATAAACGGAAACATATCTGCCTGCGGCGAATTGATGCGCAAACCCATATTATATACCGTATCAACCACTTTGTTGTACAATGCCTGCTTCATATAATACGCCTGCTCGCGTAGCAGCACCCATTGGCTTTTTTCTTTCAGCGTACCATAGGCTGCTACAAGCTGCAATGCCTGTTCGGGGCTATAACTACGCAACAGGCTTTTAGCAAGCGGCAGGGCAAATGCTTTGTTGCCATTCGGGCAGTTGCGCGATGCCTGTAGGAATATCTCCGCTGCTTCCTTGAACAGATGGTCTTTAAAATACCATTCGCCCAACGTGCTATATGCATCGGGCGATGCAGGGGTTTCACTGATAGCTTGCTGCATGGTTTTGTAGGCTTCGGCTTTCTTTTTCTTAGCCATGTATTCCATAGCTTTAATATAGGTTTTGCCGGCATCGGTCTGTGCGAAAACAGGCATGGTACATAATAGCCAATAAACGAATATCAGGTATGGCAAGCGCATGAAACGGAAAAGTACATAAAAATAATAACTGCTTTCGTACCCGCAATAACCACGAACTTTGTATTTTCCCGAAAGAGCGGTTAATATATGAATACAATCATTACTTGCCCAAATTGTGCACGCGAGTTTGAACCTACAGATGCCATACGCGATGAGGTGCAGAAAGAGCTACGTGCAAAAATGATGGATTGGCAAAAAGTAAAAGAAGAGGAGTTTAAACGAAAAGAGGCGGATGCACTAACACAACAAGAGCAACAAATACGCAGACAACTGGCAGGCGACTATGAGGTGCAGATGAAACTACTGCAACAAACTAATGCAGAAAACGAAGCCAAGCTGAAAGAAGCACGCAATAAAGAACTGGAATACCTGAAAAAACAACAGGAACTGAAAACCCGTGAAGAACAACTGGAGATAGAAGTACAACAAAAACTACTAAACGAGCGCGAGCAACTGAAAACCGTATTGCAACGTGAGGTGGAAGAAATGAACAAGCTACGCGAACATGAACATTTCCTGAAAGTAAAAGAGCTGGAAAAGCAACTGGAAGACCAGAAAATGCTGACGGAAGAAATGAAACGCAAGCAGGAACAAGGTTCTATGCAGCTACAGGGCGAAGTGCAGGAACTGGCACTGGAAGAATTGCTACGCAATACGTTCCCCTTTGATGTGGTGGCAGAAGTAGGCAAAGGTGTGCGCGGTGCCGACTGCATACAAACCGTGCGCAACAACTACGGGCAAGAGTGTGGTAAAATCATTTATGAAAGCAAACGCACTAAAGACTTCAGCAACGAATGGATAGAAAAGCTGAAAGCAGATATGCGCAATCTGGGTGCTGATATTGCTGTAATAGTAACGCAAGCCATGCCCAAAGACATGGATGGGTTTGGCGAAAAAGACGGTGTGTGGATTTGCAACTTTACAGAAGTACGCTCTGTAAGTGCTATACTACGCGATGTGGTGATAAAAGTATATAACGCTGCCAAAAACCAGGAAAACAAAGGCGATAAAATGACCTTGTTATACAACTATCTCATCAGCAGCGAGTTTTCTGAACAATGGAAAGCAATACGCGAGGGCTTTATGAGTATGCGCATGTCTATACAAAAAGAGCGAGAGCAAATGGAAAAACTCTGGAAAGCCCGCGAAAAGCAATTGGAAAAAGTATTGCTGAACGCAGCTCACATCAAAGGGTCTATAGAAGGTATAGCGGGAGATAATGTTGACCTGAACCTTGAAAGTGGGGATGGATATTTGTTGGAGTAAGCTTACAACACAAAAGCACCCTTTCGCGATACAGCCCATAGATTGATGCCTATATGTTGGGTTTGTTCAACCAGTGCGCTCGTTTGATTGCGGGGTATATTATTACCAAGCACTATTTGTTGGGGCGAGAATGCAGTCTTGATGTTCTGCAAGTCTTCCGCATCTGCTTTATAGTTGATGATTACACAATCTATTTGAAATGGCTCATTCGTAGCAGGCTTGTTATTGAGTATTAATACAGTCTTGCCATTTATGTGTACAATATCGTTTTTTACAATATTACCCTTGCGCCATGCGCTATAACCGGTATGCGCGGGCTTCAACACATAATTTTTCTTTCGCTCATCCAAGCTGGTATCGGTATGTAATACACTATATCGTTTGCCTTGTATCAGTTCTATATGGTTTGTTTTGCCCATGTTGTACACTATCAACCGCTGTTGATGCAGCGCATTCCATTCGTTTATATTTAGTGACACTAAGAAAATGATGGCTGAAAGAAGTGCTGTGTACAATGCCACTTTCTTTTGTTGCATAGCATATATGGCTACGCCTGTAATTATTAAATAAAGCAACAACAATTCTACCATATTGATTTGCAGAAAACTGAATGACAAAGGATTGAATTCCTGCAAAGTATATACCCACTTATTGAAAACAGAAACGATGTACGTTATACCCTCACCTATAGCAGCGGCAACTGGCTGTATGGCACTGCAAGCAACCAGCAACATACCTGCTATCAATGCTAAGCCCATAAATAAATAAGCAGCTACATTGGCTACAATAAACGACAACGGGAACAAATGGAAATAATACACCACCAATGGTGCAACCAATACCTCTGCCGCTATACTGGCAGCTGCCACCTGCCATAGCAGCCTTGCAATACGATTTACAGGTACATGCCATTTATATATCGGGCGATAAAATAGTATCAGCGATAATACAGCAATAAACGATAGTTGAAAACCGATGGCATACAACCACATTGGCTCTGCACAAAGCAATATAAATGCTGTGGCAAATAAATGATTAAGGCTATGCGATTGCTTGCCCAAAGCAAAGCCAATGCCGAGTATCGAAAACATAAGTGCTGCACGTACCGCGCTCGGTGGCGCACCACTCATGGCAACATAGAGCCATACCAAGGGTATAGCAGCTATATATTTTACCCACTTCCATTTTTTATGTTTTATCCACCCTAATAGAAAAGCAATGATGATAAAAAAGAAACTGATATGCGAACCCGAAATAGCGATGATATGTATAATACCCGTTTCGGTATACGCCTGCCTGATGTCGGCATCCAGATTAGCTTCTTCACCCACCAGCATGGCCTGCATCAGTCCTGCTACTTTTTCGTCTTTAATGTATTGCTCTAGTATGCCAACTGTTTTGTTGTGCAAACGTTGCACCCACGATATGTCTTTTTGCGATGCTGTGTTGTACAACACAACTTCGTCCGAAGCCAAAAACTGTTGAAAATAGATATTATGTCGGTTGCAATAAGCAGCATAGTCAAACTCAAAAGGATTACCCCTTGTTTGTATCGTTTGCCATTTTGCAGGTACTATGATAGTGTCACCTTGCGAAAACAACAATGGTAATTTGTTTTTATAGATATACACAAAAGCATCGCCTGTTGTGCTGCCCGTCCCGTCTGTAGTGCCGATTACTTCTGTTTTCAGTTTCCATGTTTTTTCTTTTTCAACAGGTGGGGTTGTAATACGGGCTATGTATGCAAGGCTTTTGCTTTGATTAAAATATCTTTCATCCTGCCTCACATCGTTATGATAACATAACAACCATGCTGCTGATATAAGAGCTATATGAAGTGTACCAAATCGGAGATACCAGAATACAGTCTTTTGCGATGGCATTAAAGAAGCGATAGCAAACGAAATGCCAGCTGTTATGGCTAATAAAAGTATCGGTGTGTAATTAAGCGAAGAGATAATATTGTCGTACAACAAAATACCTGCTATCAATGGCAACAACAAACGAAAGAACGGCGCGCGCTCCCAAAACCATGCTTGCTGTAATGGCCACCGCTTCATGTCTTACGGTACGATTGTGCCCGTTTGTAATGCGCCCAGTTTATTTCGGGCTGTTTGTATATACGTGCTGCCCGGGTATTCCAGTATCAGCATCTCATAGTATTTCTTAGCCAGTTCGGGCTTTTGCAGGTAACGTTCATATATATCTGCCATTCTGTACACTGCATCATCACCCAATACATCTTTACCGTGTTTATCGTGTATAGTGGTAAGGTAGCCTATGGCTTTATCATATTCCCTGTGCTCCTGTGCCAGCTTTGCTTTTTGCAGCAATATATCGTCGTACAAAGGATGCTCTGGGAAATATGTTACAATACTGTCCAATAGTGCTGCTGCTTCTTTGTCTTTGTTTTGAAACAGCAATAAATCTGCATACGCAAAACGACGAAGCGGTACGTAGTTGCTATCAGAAGCCAGGTTTTCCGTTATCAGTATAGAAAGATAAAGGGCATCGTTGGCTATCAATTCTGCGGTAGATGCTTTCAGTACGGTTAGCTGTCCTTGTGCCCAATCAAAATCGCCGCGATAGTACGCCAGCTTCGCATTTCTGAATCGCGCTTCTTCCCCCAATAAATCTTCTCTGAAATCTTTATCTACCTGACTATACAGCAATGATGCTTCCCATATTTCGCCATCCAGTATATAGTAATCTCCCAATTGCAGTTTGCATTGCCCTTTCAGGAATTTGGTAATGCCATTTAGCCCTATTGCTTTTTGCAGTATCGTAATACCTGCTTTGGGATTGTTATTGTATTGTGCCTGCAGCTTGGCATAGTCGCGCACCGCATCATTGGCATAGTATTGCGGCGATTGTGTAAAAAAAGTTTCGTATTGCTTTACAAGCTCTGATACGTCCGTTGCGGTAAACGATACATTCTTTTGCAACTGTGCAAACTGTACCCCCAATTTTTCTATCCGCGAAATGGTATAGTATGGTTTATCATTCCCGGTATTGATTACTTCCTCGTACGCTTTGATGGCTATTTCATGTTGTTCTTCCTTGGCAGCGTAGCGTGCAAAATCCAATATGCGCTCACCTTGTTCTTTAAATCGTTCGTCCAATGCTATCGTTTGCATCAACGCACCATCCCAATCATCTTTTTGTGTGTAGAGCCATGTCAGCAAATCGCTATAAAACGGATTGTCGGGCTGTTCGTTTATTTTTTTGATGATGGCTTTTTGCCCTGCCAATAGCTTTTTAGGGTCATTACCCAATATCTCTAACAAGCCCGTCTTTGTATCTTCTCCTGCATTCACCATATAGGGTTGCCCGCCATCCAGCATTACAATAATGGCTTTTTCTGTTTCGCCTTTTTTAGCATACAGCCTCGATAGTACCCCTGCATACATAAACCCTGTTCTGAATTGCTCACGTATCTTCTCGTATGCTTTGATGGCGTAATCAACCTGTCCTATATCTGTAAACTTATTAGCCGTCTGTCTTGTCCAGCTATCGTCACCATTCAGTTTGGCTACTGCCTCATCAAATTGTTCGGTTGCTTTTTTGTCTTTGCCATTTGCCAATTGTACCCTGCCCGCATCTATATATGGCAATGGGAAACCGGGGCGTACTTGCTTTTGTATATCAACAACTTTCTCTGCTTGTTTATAGTCTTTTGTTGCCAGCAATACTTCAAGGTATTCATTGTAAACATCGTAGTCGGCAGGGTTTTTATCATACAGCTTTTGGTATAGCTCCGCCGCTTTAGGATAATCTTTTTTCTCAGCAAGGCTACGTGCTGCCACCAGTGGGTCTGTCTGTGCATAGATGGTGCAAGGCAGTATGCCCAAAAGCAATACAGCGTATAAACAGTATATTATCTTCTTACTTCGCATTTTTGTCAAAAACAAATTGTTCTCCGTTCCAAACATATATCAACCATTGCCCTGAAATATTAGCACCCACCATCACCGGCACATACAGCTTTTGACTGTCTATATGTATGGTGTAACGTTCTTTCATTTTTTTGAAATCGTAATTCGCTGCCTGGTCATAAGTGTATTCTATCGCGTTCAGCGATTTATCTGCTACACGAAATATATCTACGGTAGACAAGCTATTATCAATACTATATGCAGCAATGCCTTTGGTAACATTATCTGCCAAGCAAGAATAAAAAGGCAGGTAGTATTTATTGCCATTATTACCCGCTATTACTTGTATGTCGTAATAGCTGCCGCCAACGGGCGTACTTTCTGTTATCTGTTTTGGTACTTCTTTCAATATGCCGGTTTCAACGCCTGTATTAGTTTCGTATTGTACTACAGCATGATAATAATGTGTATTCATGCCCATTTGTGCATCCCAACTGTATATGCGCATCTTACCATCGGGCGATGTGGTAATTTTCAAATCGCTGTTTTCAGGTAGTTTGAAAACCGCTTGCAGCATTTGCCTCGATTTGCCTTTGGTTAGCAAATAGTCAAGCAGTTGTTTATTAGCATTTGCAATTGAATCATCCTGACTGACGGGTGTAGAAAATGTTGTATCATCAGCCGAATACTCAAACCGCCAATACTGTATATGTTGCAGATGCGCCAGCAAATCCTGCTGCATCTGTTGTGCATTCTGCGCATGTACCTGCACGGCAGTAGTTACTAATAGAATAATATGCAGTATGAATATCCTCAAGCTGTTTAGTTTCTTAAAGGTTTGCCTGTTTGTAAAATACTTTGCAAACGTTCCAGCGTTTTGCGTTGGCCGCACAGGCTTAGGAATGCTTCGCGTTCCAGGTCTAATAAATATTGCTCACTTACGATGGTTGGTCCGCTGAGGTCGCCGCCACACATTACATGCGCCAGTTTTTCTGCAATAAATTTATCATAGTCGCTAATGTAATTGCCGCGCCACATACCATGTATGCCTGCCATCAACGCACCCAAGCCGCTACGTCCCTGTACTTTAATATCGTTACGTGGTGCGGGTTGTGTATAGCCTTGTTCGTGCAGTTGCAGTATTTTTCTTTTTGCATCTGCAATACGCCTGTCGGGGTTTACAGATACACTATCCGTACCCTTGCGTAGTATAGACAGTTCATACGCCTCGTGTGCGGAGGTAGATACTTTGGCTGTACCTATGTTGATGAACAATTGCTGCAAATAATTCAGCTCTATATCTTCTTTAATGTTTCTGTCGCTGGCGCGCACCACCATTTCTTTCGTGCCGCCACCACCCGGTATCAGCCCCACGCCCATCTCTACCAGCCCTATGTAACTCTCTGCTGCTGCCTGTACCGCATCTGCATGCAGGCACATCTCGCACCCGCCGCCCAGCGTCATGCCATGCGGGGCTATAGCTACGGGTATGCTGCTATAACGCAATCGCATCGTTGTGTTCTGAAACTGTCGGATAGCCATATCCAGTTCGTCATATTCCTGCTCAGCTGCAAACATAAATATTAAACCCACGTTTGCTCCGGCACTGAAGTTGGCACCACTATTGGCAATGACAAGCCCATTGTATTTTTCTTCCGCTATCGCTACCGATTTCTGTACAGCTTCCAGCACCTCGCCGCCTATGCTGTTCATTTTAGTACTCCATCGCAGCGCTACCACACCATCACCAATATCATGCAGTTTGCATGCACTGTTTTTCCATACCACCTGCTCGTCCAGATGTTCCAACAGTATAAACGTGCCACTACCAGGTATAGCTTTGTATGTTTTAGTGCCTACATCGTAATACTTACGCTGCCCGTTTTCTGTTTTGTAAAAAGTATTATTACCCGCAGCCAGCATGTCTTCTACCCAAGCTGCTGGGGCTATTCCGGCAGCTTTCATCTGCTCGGCAACTTTCGCAACACCCAATGCATCCCAACTTTCAAACGCGCCTATCTCCCAGCCAAAGCCTGCTTTCAGTGCATCATCTATTTTGTGTAGTTCATCTGCAATCTCAGGTATTCTATTACTTGCGTAGGCAAATAGCATCTGGTGGAAGAGCCTGTAAAAATCGCCTGCCTTATCTTGTCCTGCACACAGCAGTTTCAATCTTTGTGCTATATCATCAACAGGTTTGGCTGTTTCCAGTGTGGCAAATTTTGTTTTCACTTTCGGGCCATACTCCATCGTTTGCAGGTTCAACGTCAGTATATCCGACTTACCACCCTCGGCTTTTACTTTCTTATAAAAACCTTGTCCTGTTTTGTCGCCCAGCCATTTGTTCTCCACCATTTTTTCAAGAAATGGCGGTAGCTTAAAAATATCTTTCGCTTCGTCGTTGGGTACGTTTTGCGGTAGTGCTTTGGCAACATGTACCAGTGTGTCAAGCCCCACCACATCGCCCGTACGGAATGTGGCTGATTTTGGCCTGCCCATTACTGTGCCTGTCAATGCGTCTATTTCATCAACCGTCAGCCCGAGTTGCTGCATAGCATGAAACACAGCCATAAAGCCAAACACGCCAACACGGTTGGCAATAAAAGCTGGCGTGTCTTTACACAACACAGTCGTTTTACCAAGATGTTTATCGCCATACAGCATCAGGAAGTCTATCACATTCTGTTTTGTATCTGGTGCGGGTATTATCTCCAGCAAGCGCAGATAGCGTGGCGGGTTGAAGAAGTGCGTACCGCAAAAGTGTTGACGGAAGTCTTCGCTTCTGCCCTCACTCATCAGATGTATGGGTATGCCCGATGTATTGGTGGTAATAAGCGTACCCTGTTTGCGATGTTGCTCTATTTTTTCAAATACTTTTTGTTTGATGTCCAGCCTTTCAATCACCGCCTCTATTATCCAGTCACAGTCTGCCAGTTTTGCAATATCATCTTCCAGATTGCCTGTTTGTACATGGCTGGCTATTTCTTTGGTATATACGGCACTGGGCTTGCCTTTCAGCGTGGCTTGCAGCGCATCGTTTACAATGCGGTTGCGAACCGCCTTGTCTTGCAGTGTCAATCCTCTTGCCTGTTCAGCAGCAGTCAGTTCCTGTGGCACAATATCCAGCAGCAAGACCTGTACGCCGATGCCTGCAAAATGACAGGCAATACGGCTGCCCATCACCCCACTGCCCACAACCGCCACTTTGCGAATAGCCCTGTTCTTCATACCCAATGTTTAGCTACACAATTTAACCAAAAAAGCGGGAGTAGGTTACAGGCTTATGATATTCTTAACAATACCCTTTTATGAAATAACTGTTATTTAGTATCTGTACCATAAAAACCAATGACCAGGTATTTACTGCTGCCGATTACACTTATCTTTTTCGCTGCCTGCAAAGGCAATGGCAAGCTACCCGATACTGCCCGTATAGACAGCATGGTGGTGTATAAAAGCAAGCGTACACTATTAGTTTATGAAAACAACCAACTACTTAAAACCTACAAAATAGCCCTCGGCGAAAACCCGATAGGGCATAAGCAGTATGAGGGCGACAGACGTACTCCGGAAGGGCTTTACCGTATCTTCGACAAGAACCCCAATAGTACCTGCCACAAAAACCTCGGCATCTCTTACCCCAACGATGCTGACAAAGAAACTGCCCGACAGTTGGGCAAACCACCCGGTGGGGATATTAAGATACACGGGCTACCCAACGGGCAGGGCTATATAGGCAAGGCACACCGCCTTAAAGACTGGACCTACGGCTGCATAGCCGTTACCGACGAGGAAGTGGATGAATTGTACGAGCATACGCCTCTCGGCACACCCATCAACATCCTGCAATAACCCCTCAAAAACTTACAATTATTCACTTATTACTTACTACTATCTACTTTCTGCTAAGTTCCTATCTTTGCGCCCTATGCAGTCCTTACAGGAACAGATAAAACAATACGAGCAGGAAATCAATTCTTTCACTCCCGCAGATGCTACGGAGTTGGAAAATTACCGTATCAAATTTTTGGGTACGAAAGGTATCGTCAAAGCCATATTCGGCGAGATGAAAAACGTGCCTGTTGAACAAAAGAAAGAAGCAGGGCAATTGCTCAATACATTCAAGCAACTGGCAGAGGGCAAGTATGATGCGTTTGCACATCTGCAAGGCGGTAACGGCAAACAAGATACAGGCATAGACATTACCCTGCCGGGCACGGCTATACCTACCGGTACACGCCACCCGCTACGGATGGTTGAAAATGAAATCGTTTCCATATTCGAGAAGATAGGTTTTAGTGTGGCTACAGGGCCGGAGATAGAAGATGACTGGCACAACTTCACATCGCTGAATATGCCCGAACACCACCCTGCCCGCGATATGCAGGATACATTCTATGTATCACAAAACCCAGATTGGGTATTGCGTACGCATACCTCATCTGTACAGGCACGTATTATGGAGCAAGGCAATCTGCCAGTACGTGTTATATGCCCGGGGCGTGTGTACCGCAACGAAACCATATCTGCCCGTGCGCATTGCTTCTTCCATCAATGCGAGGGTTTGTATATAGATAAAAATGTATCGTTTGCCGATTTGAAACAAACGCTTTATTACTTCGTTACCGAGATGTTTGGTGCAGATACCAAAGTCCGTTTTCGCCCCTCATACTTCCCGTTTACAGAGCCAAGCGCCGAGATGGATATTTCCTGTACCGTATGTGGTGGCAGTGGTTGCAGCCTGTGTAAGCATACCGGTTGGGTAGAGATATTGGGTTGTGGTATGGTACACCCCAATATGCTTCGCAACTTTGGTATAGACTCCGAAGTATATACAGGCTTCGCGTTTGGTATGGGTGTAGAGCGCATTACGCAGATAAAATACCAAGTGAATGACTTGCGCCTCTATTCGCAAAACGACATCCGCTTCCTGAAACAGTTTCAGTCAATTTGATTTTTCAAATTCAAAAACCAAAATTCAAAAAGCAAAAAAATGGTTAAAGGTTGTACCTCTTACATTTCTCTTAAACTCAAAGTTTTTTGAATTTTCACTTTTGAATTTTGACTTCTGTACGCAACATAACATTAGTAACAGGTGCAAGTGGTTTTTTAGGTAGCCATATTGTAAAGTTGTTATCATCGCAGGGGCATATAGTACGGGCGTTGTACAACAACAATGCCCCGCAGGGCGATATGATAAACCTGCCCAACGTTAGTTGGGAGCGTTACGACCTGCTGGATATATACGATGTAGAAACCGCCATGCAAGGCGTGGCAGATGTTTATCATTGTGCAGCCATCGTGTCTTTTCACCCCAAAGACAAAGCGCAGATGCTGCATTTTAATGTAGAAGCTACCGCCAATATTGTCAACCAAGCCATAGAGCAGGGCATCCGCAAGCTGGCATATATCAGTTCCATCGCATCGCTGGGGCGTAGTGAAGACAAAAAAGAGATAACCGAAGAAGAACAATGGGAAGAAAGCAAATACAATTCCACATATTCCTACAGCAAACACTGTGCAGAGCTGGAAGTATGGCGCGCCCATGCAGAGGGTGTGGAAGCTGTGATTGTAAACCCGGGTGTGATACTTGGTGAAAGCCATAAATGGGATGATGGCTCTGCCCGGCTGATGAAAGTAGCATATAAAGAATTTCCTTTTTACACAACGGGCATCAATGGCTGGGTAGATGTGCAAGATGTGGCAAACATTACATACCAACTGATGCATACTGATGTAAGCGGCGAACGTTTTATACTATGTGAAGGGAATCACAGCTATCAGGAAGTCTTTACCCTCATGGCAAATGCATTGAGTAAGAAACCACCACACATCAAAGCCACCAAATGGATGACCGAGTTGGTATGGCGATGGGAAATGTTGAAACATTTCTTCACAGGCAAGGCAATAACCATCACAAAAGAAACAGCGCGCACCGCGCAAAAACAAAACTTTTATAATAACAACAAGTTGTTTAGTTATCTGCCCGATTTCAGATATACGCCTTTAAAAGATACTATACAGCACATGGCAAATGCCTATCTGAGGCAGAAAAACTAAAAAATCCGCCTTTTTTTGGTTTTTTAAGCAAAACAGTTGTAAACTTGCAACAAGGACATTCGTTCCATTCTTTACATATTCAGTTTACCCTGAATTTTTTCCCTGCTTCTTTATTACTCCGTTTGGCTGTACAGGCGGATTAAACAATTAAAAAAAGGGATTTGTTTATAGAATAAGTGGACTATTGAGAACACAAAACCACATTGAAGTAATTACAACATGCAGTACGACATTGCATCGCTGAACGACATGCTCGTTCCGGAACTGGCAGACTTGGCTGAACAACTGAAAATCAGCAATTCCCGTTCATTAGACAAACAAACTTTAATCAATAAGATATTGGATCAGCAAACATTGAATCAATCTGAAGGCGAAGACAAAAAACGCCGCACCCGCAAACCCAAAGTAGAAGCAACTGCACCCGAAACAACACCTGCCGCCGAAGCAGCAGGCGATGATAAAAAACGCCGTGCAAGAAAACCGCGCGTAGAGGCTGCAGAAGAAGAAACAACCACTCCTGAAGTTGTTACTGCACCCCAAGAAGAAACAACCTCGTCTGGTATTACTATGCCCGATACTACCGAGGCAGAAGTACAACCACCACAAGCTGCCGCTACAGAACCTACTGAAGAGCGTCCGCAACACCAGCATCAACACCAAAACAGACACCAGCAACGTAGAGAAGCTCCACAGTCGAGTTTCAATGTAGAGTTTGACGGTGTAGTATTCAGTGAAGGTGTGCTGGAAATGATGCCCGATGGTTATGGCTTTTTGCGCAGCAGCGATTATAATTATTTAAGCTCTCCAGATGACGTATATGTTTCGCCATCGCAGATAAAATTATTCGGATTAAAAACAGGCGATACGGTACGTGGTACGGTGCGCCCGCCTAAAGAAGGTGAAAAATATTTTGCCCTACTAAAGGTTGAAACCATCAACGGTAAGCTGCCCGACGAGATACGCGACCGTGTACCTTTCGATTACCTGACACCGCTTTTCCCATTCGAGAAACTGAACCTTTTTTCTACAGGTCTTAATTACGGTACGCGTATTATGGATCTCTTTACCCCAATAGGTAAAGGACAACGCGGACTAATAGTAGCACAACCCAAAACGGGTAAAACCATGCTGCTGAAAGAAGTAGCCAATGCCATAGCAGCCAACCACCCTGAGTGCTACCTGATGATAGTATTGGTGGATGAACGCCCGGAAGAGGTAACAGATATGCAGCGTAGTGTGCGTGCAGAGGTGATAGCATCAACATTTGATGAACCTGCTGATAAACACGTAAAAGTATCAACCATCGCCCTGCAAAAAGCCAAGCGATTGGTAGAGGTGGGGCACGATGTGGTGATACTGCTCGACTCTATTACCCGCCTTGCCCGTGCGCACAATACCGTAGCACCTGCCAGTGGTAAGGTATTAAGTGGTGGTGTAGAAGCCAACGCCATGCAGAAACCTAAACAGTTTTTTGGCGCAGCACGTAAAATAGAAAACGGCGGCTCGCTGACGATACTGGCTACAGCCCTGATAGATACGGGCTCTAAGATGGACGAGGTGATATTTGAAGAATTTAAGGGTACAGGTAATATGGAATTACAGCTCGACCGTAAGCTGGCTAACAAACGCATCTTCCCTGCTATAGACATTACATCATCATCTACCCGCCGCGATGATTTGCTACTGGAAAAAGATGTACTCAACAAAATGTGGATACTCCGCAATCATATTGCCGATATGCATACAGACGAGGCTATGAACTTCCTGATGAAGCAAATGAAAGGCACTAAAAACAACGAAGAGTTTTTGGCGATAATGGGTAAGTAGATGTAACTCAATATATTTTACAAATACTAAGCAGCCTACGTGCTGCTTTTTTAGCATTAATCCCTAACCGTGGCGATGTGCAAAGCACTGTCACGAAATGAACAATTATTTCTGCCAGTTGCCTAATAAACTAATCACCCAATCAGCTACCCTTTATCTTATTCCAAGTATCGTAAAGGCTTTCCTGTGTTGGGCGATTGGCAGGTATTTCTGTAAGTGGTTCGCAAGGGGTGGCATGTTCGCGCATATCATGCGGCAGGCTTTGGTACAATTGTGTACCTTTGGTTTTCCATTTTATCATTTCATCGCTCACTTCTTTTATTACTTTGGCGGGGTTGCCTACCACTAAGCTGCGTGGCGGAATTTTGGTATTAGCTGCTATAAATGATAGCGCGCCGATGATGCACTCATCGCCAATCTCCACTTCGTCCATCACTACACTATTCATACCCACCAGTACATTTTTGCCAATGGTAGCACCGTGTATGATGGCACCATGGCCTATGTGCGCCCCCTCGCGCAGCAGTACTGTAACACCGGGGAACATGTGTATCGTGCAATTCTCCTGCACATTGCAGCCGTCTTCTATAACTATACCACCCCAGTCGCCACGCAATGCTGCTCCAGGTCCTATATACACGTCTTTACCAATAATCACATTACCCGTTACCACTGCTTGCGGGTGTACATATGCACTTGGGTGCACTACAGGTATAAAGCCTTTGAATGAGTAGAACATACTGCAAATTCAAAAATTATAAAGCAAAAAGCAAATAAAAAAGCCATCTGTAAGAGATGGCTTTTTTATATAAATAGCTTGGCTAGTTATTGTAGCAACGCTTGTTTAACGATAGTTGCGCCGTCTGCAGTTTGTATTTTCACCTGGTATATACCTTTTGGTAAGTTTGAGAGGTCTACAGATGTGGTAAGCCTGCCATTTGCTTCTGCTATTTTACTTGCAACATTAGCACCCATTACGTTGTAGCACTGTATCGCAACACTGCCTTTCACTCCGTTGATGTTGATGTTGAACACACCATTTGAAGGGTTAGGGCTGATGATTACGTTCTCTGCCTGCAATACATTGTTTACTGAGACAGGCCAATATTGATAATTTGATGTTGCTGAGCAGCCTGCAGTAGTGCCGGTAACAGTATACACACCAAAGCCTTCTACAGGTAAATATTTTTGTGTGTTGACACCAGGTATGATTACGCCATTAAATTTCCAAACGTAATTGTCGCATAATGTACCGGAAGCAACAAGCGTATCGCCGCTTTGTTTAATAGCTACTTTGATATTGCCAAGCACCACAATATTACGGCATATCGTTCTGCTGCCCGATACATCACCTTGATCGGCGTGGAGCGTTACTGTATATGTGCCACCTGTATTAAAAGTGCGTGTGTATCCACTATTAGTATATGAAGTAGTGCCACCTGTCGGTAGATTATAAACATTATCATATAGATAAATGGTAGAGTCGAAGCTGGTACCTATAAAATGCAACCTGTTGTTGTACCAAAATGGTGACATGGCATTGGTTTCACTGCTTGGTATGCCTACAGTGCCTAAATCTACGCCTGATGCATTACCTGTAATGTTGCCACCAACAAATTCAATCTTAATAAGCCTATGATTATTTTCGTTAGCTATTAATGCATAGCTGGTATCGCAATCACCAACCATTACTATAGCCCTTGGATTAGCTAGCCTGTTGTTTGGGTTATTAAAATTCGTTTCGTTAGGGGTGTTGTTTTTAAGGTCAGTTCCAAAAGCCAACCTTACAAGACGGTCGCCACCACCGGGGCCACCGCCAGCACCTATGTTAGTTACCAACGCAAACCAGTTGCCATTCCATTGATGGAGTGTCATATTCACCGGGGCTGAAAGCAATCCGAAACTGAGACCTAAGCTGGTTGCTACAGGCACATTGGCCAATGAGTTGCCAAATTCAAGGCGACTAATAGTGCTGAATGACCTGTTTAGTACAAAACCTACCCATTCAGAATTAAACTTCCTGACAGTAACAAAATAAGGGTATGCGAAGCTATTGATAGTCGTTGCTGTAGCAGTAGGAGTGTTATTCAGGCTGCTGCCGAAGGAAAAGCGTACCAGCTTTTTACCATCAAGCGTAAAGCCATGCCAGTTGCCATTGTCATCTTTCAATATATCAATACTGATAGTGCTATCGCCTAATACACCAAAATTGCCGAGGTTTGTCACTACGGGTGTGCCGGGATATGGTTGAGTGCCGAAATCAAGCTTCAACAAATAACCGCTTCTTACTGTAACAAAAGCGTAATACCTACCACCGTCGAACTGCATAGAAATCCCTGAGAGAGAAGAATCAATCCTGATAACAGAAGAACCTGATATAGATGATGGGTCTGTATCAACATTGCCAACAGACCATGCATAAGTGCCAGCCTCATGAGCAGTTGTAAAGGTTGGATTGCCTCCGAGACATACTGTGTCTGGCCCATTTATTTGCGAATAGCCTATTATAGATGATAAACCTAATAAAAAAGTTAAGTAGGCTTTTTTCATATTTTACTTGATTTTAGAAATTGTAATATAAGCAATATTTTCAGAAACGAAACGGATTTTTTGCCGTTTCTGTGAATTCTTTCCATATTTCTGAAAGAATATTAGCTGCGGGTTTAATATCCTTTATCATGCTGCTAATTTGTCCTATTTCCAACTCACCTTCCACCATGTCGCCCTCAAACATACCTTTCTTAGCCCTTGCTCTGCCAAGCAGTTCTTCCATCTGTTCTTTGGTTGCACAGTTTTCTTCTGCTACAGCTACGCGTTGGTAAAACTCGTTTTTGATGAGGCGCACAGGTGTCAGCTCTTTCAATGTCAGTACCGTATCGCCCTCATTGGCTGCTACTATTGCCTCTTTAAATGCCTGGTGGCTGGATGCTTCTGGCGTACACACAAAGCGGCTGCCTATCTGCACACCCTCTGCACCTAGCGCAATCATGGCATACATGGCACGGCCTGTAGCTATGCCACCTGCCGCTATGAGTGGTATGCTGATGCTTTGGCGTACATGGGGTATCAGGCAGAGTGTGGTAGTTTCTTCCCGCCCGTTATGTCCGCCTGCTTCAAAGCCCTCAGCTACTACTGCATCTACACCTGCATCTTCGCACTTCTTGGCAAACTTAGCACTCGATACTACGTGTACCACCGTTATGCCATGCTCTTTCAGTTTGGCTGTCCATGTTTTAGGGTTGCCTGCCGATGTAAAAACAATAGGTACTTTTTCTTCTATGATGATGGCAATGTGTTTGTCAATATCGGGGTAGAGTAGTGGCAGGTTTACGCCAAATGGCTTGCTGGTTGCGGCTTTACATTGCTGTATATGCTCGCGCAATACATCGGGATACATACTACCAGCGCCTATCAAACCCAGTCCACCCGCATTGCTTACCGCTGATGCCAGCCGCCAGCCCGATGCCCATATCATACCCGCTTGTATAATAGGGTATTGTATGCTGAATAGTTGTGTTATACGGTTGTCAAAACCGTTGTCTGTTATCTTTCCTTCAAAAAGCATGATGTTTACTGTGCTTTTCTTTTATAATATAATGTGTTGCTGTTTTCATTGCGGAATACTTCTTTGGCTGTTTGCTGCAACAGCGCAGTAGTAACAGCATTGTAGTTATCCCACTCTTTGTTGATGAGTGCAGCATCGCCCAGCAGCTCATAAAAAGCAAGGTTGTTGGCACGAGAAAGGATGGTCATATCCTCAAACGTTATCATCGCCTCTATTTTGTTCTTGGCTTTTTGCAGTTCTTCTTCCGTTACACCCTCTGCTACCAGTTTTTCAATTTCCGCTTCTACGGCTGCATTGGCATCGGCTATGTTTTTGTTTTCTACAATCTTGCCCTCAATTACCAACAGTCCGGGGTCGGTACTGCCGGTATGGTAGCAACTGATATTGCTGAATAGCTGCTGCTCTTTTACCAATCGCTGATACAGACGAGATGCAAAGCCATTGCCCATTATCTCGGTTATCAAATCGGCAGCATAGTACGTTGGCGACATACGCCCGCCTATATGCCATGCTTTGTATAGCGCGTCTAATGGCACATTGGCTTCTATCGTAGCAACTCGTGCTGCTGTTTGTGTTGGCTCTTGCGGCAGGTTGCGATTGTATTTATCACCTGCGGGTATGTTGCCAAACCATTTTTCCGCCAGTTGCCTTACCTGCTCTGTGGTTACATTGCCAGCCACAGCCAGTATAGCATTTACGGGTCGGTAGTGTTTGTAGAAAAACGACTGTACGTCTTGCAACTGTGCTTCTTCAATATGTTTTAGTTCTTTACCTATCGTCATCCACTGATAGGGGTGCTGCTTGTATGCCAGCTTGCGCAGGTTTTCCCAAGCATCGCCGTATGGTTTGTTGATATAGTGTTCTTTAAACTCTTCGCTTACTACTTTGCGTTGCACATCCAGGCTCTTGTCACTGAATGCCAAAGCATTCATACGGTCGCTCTCCAACCAAAAAGCCGTTTCAATATTTTGCAACGGCAGTTGTATGTAGTAGTTGGTAATGTCGTTGGTGGTGTATGCGTTGTTTTCACCACCTGCCATTTGCAGCGGCTCGTCGTACGATGGTATGTTTTCGCTGCCACCAAACATCAGGTGTTCAAACAAATGGGCAAAACCTGTACGCTCTGGGTTTTCATCTCTTGCGCCAACATCGTACAATACATTGACAGCCACCATAGGTGTAGTGGTGTCTTTGTGTACTATTACCCGCAATCCGTTGTCTAACGTAAATCTTTCAAAGTCTAACATAATCTATTGCTCTGTATGCGGCTAAGTTAAGCCGTTTGTGTACAGTTAAAAAATGCACACGTTGAAGTGTGCATTGGTATTATTTATTCTTCCAGCTTGAGCGATGTGCTGTTTTCTTTTTCTTTCTCTATGCGCCCTCTGCGCATGGGGTTAGCGGTATTAGTAGCATAGTTGGCACGTTGCCTTACTAAGTCTATTGCCTGAAACAATGCTTCCTGAAAAGAGGATGGGTCTGCAATGCCTTGCCCTGCAATATCAAAAGCTGTGCCGTGGTCGGGCGATGTACGCACTACCGGCAAGCCTGCTGTATAATTTACACCCTCGCCATGCGCCAGTGTTTTAAATGGTATCAGCCCCTGGTCGTGGTACATAGCCAGCACTGCATCGAAGTTTACATAACTGCTGCGCGCAAAGAATGCATCGGCACTATATGGCCCATACACCAAATGCCCGTTTTGCTGCATGGCATCTACTGCGGGTTTTATAACGCTCTGGTCTTCATTGCCTATCTGTCCGCCATCACCAGCATGTGGGTTCAATCCCAGCACTGCAATCTTCGGTTTGTCTATGCCAAAGTCTTTTACGAGGCTGTCGCGCAGTATGCTTAGTTTGCTTTGCAATAGTTCTTTGGTAATGGTTTGCGCTACTTTGGCAACAGGTATATGCTCCGTAGCCAGTGCCACACGCAGGTTGTGGCTGTAGAGTATCATCACTACATCTTTCGCGCCGAATTTATCTTTCAGAAAAGGTGTATGTCCTGTAAACGGAAAATCGTTTGTCTGTGTGTTGCTTTTGTGGATGGGGGCAGTAACAATAGCATCCAACTCACCATCTTTCAGGCATTGGGTAGCTACCTGCAGCGAGCGTATGGCGTATTTGCCGGCAGCGTCTGTCAGTTGCCCGGGTTGCAGCGGCACTTCTTCTTCCCAACAGTTGAAGATGTTTACCTGCTTGGGGTGTAGCTTGGTAAGGTCTTTAGTGCTATTGAAATTGATGGGGTGTTCGGAAGTGACAATCTTTCTATAAAAATTGATAACCTTGTTCGACGAAAAAACAACGGGCGTACACAAATCCAGTATCCTGTTATCAGATATTGTTTTGATAACTACTTCGGGCCCTATACCATTCAGGTCGCCGATGGTAATGCCGATTATCGGTTTTTCAATATTGTTAGGTTGCATGGGCAAACAGCTTCTTGTTTAGTAAAAATCAAATTTATGCTTTTCCGTAGTGCATCAGGAAATCGAGCAACATACGTATGCCATAGCCTGTGCCGCCTGCGGGCATATAGCTGCGTTTAGTAATGCTATGCGATACGCCTGCAATGTCAAAGTGCATCCAAGGATAATCTGTAAAATGTTCTAAGAATTTACCTGCCGTTATAGCGCCGCCCGATGGGCCGCCTATGTTTTTCAAGTCGGCAATATCGGTTTTTATCATATCGCCATATTCATCCCACAGCGGGTATTCTACAAGCCTTTCGTATTGGCGGTAGCCACTTTCACGCAGCGATTGTTTGGTATTTTCTTCCGCAGTACCCATACACACTATGCCATGCTCGCCTACGGCTACAGATGCTGCACCTGTCAGCGTAGCAAAGTCCATCACCAATTCGGGTTTGTAGCGTTTTGCCCAGTGTAGTGCATCTGCCAGTACCAATCTGCCCTCTGCATCAGTATTCAATACTTCTACCGTAGTACCGCTATACATGGTAATCACATCGCCGGGTGTGTAAGCATTTTCGCCAGGGCGGTTTTCCGTTGCAGGTACCAATGCTATTACATGCAGCGGCAATTGCAATTTGCTGATGGCATACATAGATGCACTCACCACAGCCGCACCACTCATATCGCTTTTCATGCGGTCCATAGAGGCAGGTGTTGGTTTCAGGCTTAGTCCGCCTGTATCATACACTATGCCCTTACCTACCAGTACGATAGGTTTTTTATTAATCGCTTTTTTGGGTTTGTATTCCATTATGCTGAACGTAGGCGGCAATATGCTACCACGGTTCACGGCAAGGATGCCGCCCATTTTTTCTTTAGTTATCTGTGCTTTATTCAGCACTTGTACCGTAAAGCCAGCTTCTTTGCCCAATAGTTGTATTTCTTTGGCAAGTTGCTGAGCAGTCAGGTAGTTCAGGGGTTCGTTTACCAATGTACGCGCACGGTAAACAGCTTCGTTAATAACACTTAGTTGGTTTACTAATTTCAGCGTGATGCTTTCTTTGGTAAAAGATATGGTCTTTAAGGTTTGTGTTATTTTCTTCGCGTCGCTACGGTATTTCAGAAACTGATAAGAAGCCAGCGCCATACCCTCTGCCAATACATAAGCAGCATTTTCTTGTGCCGCCAGATTGGTAATGGTGATGTCTGCCAGTTTGTGCTTATTGCATACAGCCTGCCATTCAGCACCTGCTTTGCGCAGCGCTTCGGTTGTTTGCCAGTCTGTTTTTTTAGCTTTCAACACATATATAAATACCAGCGCGCCATATTGATTGATGGTAATAGACGTTTGCTCGTCTGTTATAGCCTGTGTTATGTATTTCTTTTCTTTATCGCTGAGTGCCGTGATGTTTTTTAAGGCTTTGGCATCATCAATAATATACAGGTGGTTTTTGCCCGATGGCTTTTGCAGTATCTTGAATTCCATGAAAACTAAAACAGATTAGGCTGCAAAGTTATACTTCGGTGCGATAGTTTGATAAGTTTACAGCTAACTTTGCAACGTCAACTTAATATAACGCGAATCGTAATACATTGTCGCAACCATATACATTAAAGAAAAGCCTCGGCCAGCACTTTCTGCACGACGAGAATATGTGCCGTAAGATAGTAGAGCAGCTACACTTGTCGGCTGGTATGCAACTGGTAGAGGTAGGGCCGGGTGGTGGTGCTATTACCAAATACCTGATAGCACTGCCCGATGTACAATACAAAGCCATAGAGATAGATGACGAAAAGGTAGAATACCTGAAAAAGACCTACCCTGTATTGACTGATAAAATAATACATAAGGATATACTACGTGCTGATGCGCCTTTCGAGGGTATATTCAGCATCATCGGCAATTTTCCATATAATATATCATCACCTATATTATTTAAAGTGCTGGACTGGGAACCGCAAGTGGCAGAAGTGATAGGCATGTTTCAGAAAGAGGTAGCGCAACGTGTGGCTTGCAAAGAGGGTAGCAAAACTTATGGTATATTAAGTGTATTGATGCAGGCTTTCTTCAGGGTAGAATACCTGTTTGATGTACATGAGAACTGCTTTACACCACCACCTAAAGTGAAAAGTGGTGTTATACGCCTTACCAACCTGCACAATCCGCATGGTATAACCGATAAGAAGAAGTTTATACAACTGATAAAAGCAGCCTTCAACCAACGCCGCAAAACCTTGCGAAACGGCCTGAAAGGCACATTGCCCCCCGAAGCACTGACTGATAAGATATTTGATAAACGCGCCGAGCAACTGTCTGTAACCGATTTTGTTGCATTGCATAAACAATATCAGCAGGCATGAAAAATGTATTGATAGCTGCACCAGTGCATACTGTGTTGACTGACGGGCTGCAAGCAGCGGGCTACGAGTGTATAGTACATGAAAAAATAAACCAGCAGCAGGCGTATGAATTGGTAAAGGATGTAGCGGGCATCATTACATCAACCCGTCTGCAATTGGATAAAGCATTAATAGATGCAGCCCCGCAACTGCAATGGATAGGACGTATGGGTAGTGGTATGGAAGTGATAGATGTAACCTATGCCGAAAGTAAAGGCATACGCTGCTTCGGCAGCCCAAATGGTAACGCTAATGCGGTAGCAGAACACGCGCTGGGTATGCTATTGAGCCTCAATAAGCGCATTGTACAGGCGCATGGTGAAATAAAACAGGGCTTGTGGCTACGCGATGAAAACAGAGGAGTAGAACTGGAGAGCAAAACCATCGGGCTGATAGGTTTTGGGCATACTGGCAGGGCATTTGCCAAAAAGCTGACGGGATTTGATATGCAAATACTGGCATACGATAAGTACCACCAAACAAACTTTCCGCCTTATGTAACCCATTGCGAAACATTAGCGCCCATACTCGAGCAGGCAGACATTATCAGCTTTCATGTACCCTTACAGGCAGATACTACTCATTATTTCAACCAGTCATTTTTGGAACAAGTAAAAAAACCTTTCATATTAATAAATACTTCAAGGGGTGTGGTGGTTGATAATGAAGTTTTGTGGCTTGGTATGCAACAAAATAAAATTTGTGGCGTGTGTATAGACGTATGGGAAGAAGAACCTATCAATGCTATGAGTGACAAACAAAAAACACTTTTGAAAAATATTGCATCCCTCTCAAACGCAGTACTGACGCCACATATAGCGGGTTACAGCCGCGAAGCTTTATATAAAATGAGCAAAATTTTGTTAGATAAAATTGTCATGCATAGGTAAGATGTATGTCATATATGGATAATGTAAGGAAAACAAACATAAATCTGACAAAAAATCTAAACTGCGGGCGTACTTTTAACAGAAGTTTTTATCTTTACCGTTCATTTGGTTAATTTTTTATTAATGCAGGATATGACACGTACACTACGTTATTTATTCCTTTTACTGTTTATAGGTGTTACCGGCACAGCCATTGCTCAGGTAGGTGGTATTTCCGGAACGGTATTAGACAACAATAAGGAACCCCTTATCGGTGCTTTTGTAGAAGTAAAGCAGGGTGGCATTAAAAAGCTCGGTACTGTTACAGATGTAGACGGTACTTACATCTTAAAGCCCTTAAACCCCGGTTCGTATGAGGTAGAGGTAAAATCTGCTACTTTCAAAACCAAAGTTGTGAAAGGTGTATCTGTAGCCCCTGACAGGAATACAACGCTTAATTTTGCCATGGAAGAAGACCCCAAACAACTGGATGAAGTAGTTGTAATAGACTATGAAGTGCCATTGATTGGTGAAGACCCTAGGGTAACACTTACATCTAAAGACATTGAAAAAATGCCTACACGTAATACCAACTCTATGGTATCTACTGCAGCAGGCGTTATTCAGTCTCGTGAAGGTGGTTCGTTGAACATGGGTGGTGCACGTAGCAGTGGTACTGCGTATATAGTAGATGGTATCAGGGTGTACGGTGAGCGCGGTATCAACGTGCCTCAAAACTCTATCGATCAGGTCGAAATCCTGCAATCAGGTCTTTCTGCAAAATATGGCGATGCGTTGGGTGGTGTGATAAACATTACTACAAAAGGTATATCTAAAGACTTAAGAGGTGGTGTGATGTTTGAAAAATCAGTTGATGGTTATGGTCACAACCTTTTCAATTTCAACCTGTCTGGTCCATTTATCAGCAAACGTATTGATAGTACTGAAAAGAGGCCAGTTGTTGGTTTCAGGATAGATGGTGACGTGATATATGACAAAGACCGCAGCCCTTGGTGGACAAGGCACTACGTACCTACTGATGATGCGCGTCAGCGTGTTACAGACAGGCCTTTGGTGGCAGTACCGGATGCAAGTGGTCGCCCTGTATTCAACTATGCAACAGAATACCTGCGAGCTAGCGACTTTACAACTGTAAAAGCACGCCAGAATGCAGACCAACTGGAAGGTAGGATAAATGGCAGGCTTGATTTTCAGGTAAATGAAAACCTGAACGTACAGGCGGGTGGTACATTTACATATAACAGGGCTAAGCAATATAGCCGCGGTCTTTCATTGTTTGCTTCAGATGCCACACCGGTTAGGCACAACTATACCGGCAGGGCGTATATGCGTATTACACAACGCTTTGGTAATGCGAAAACAGATTCTAGCAGAAAAACGCCGGTAATATCTAATGCTTATTACTCATTACAGGCAGATTATCAGAAAGATGCCTTCACACAAGACCATCCTGATTTTGGTACAGACATTTTTAAATATGCATACGTAGGTAAATTCTATACCGACTATGTATCATTATATGCACCAAACACACTGGACGATACAACAGGGCTGACAGGTGTTAGGTTACTGCTTGACAGGTTGCCTAATGGTGTACGCTACGAAAGGTCTGACATGAACCCTGAACTGGCAAACTATACTACACAATTCTTCAACGAATCAGGCACGCGCCCTCAGGCTTTAAGCCAGGTATTGGCACAAAACTTCCTCACCAATGGTTATATGCCCAATTCTATATATGGCAGATACAACAATGTTGGTACAGGTGTTTCAAGTTATGGTAGAGCATCAGTTGATCAAGCGGCTGTTGGTGTAGACGCATCATTCGATTTTCAACCCGGTAAAACACGCCATCAGATAGAATTTGGCTTGTATTATCAGCAACAAGTAGATCGTGGTTATTCAGCAGGTAATTTTGCCGGAAGTACTAACCTATGGCAGTATGCTCGCCAGTTGAGCAACGCGCACATATCGCTCGATTTTAAAAATCCGATTTTTATCGTAGGTGGTAAACAATATACCAGGGATGATGTGATTTCAGGTCGTATATCACCATCTCCGTATGATACTATTATATATAACAGAAGGTCTTCTGATACTATATCAGTATTTGCACAAAACCTGCGTAAAAAACTTAATCTTAATACAACAGATTACGTAGATGTTGATAATTATGACCCATCTACTTACACGTTGGATATGTTCTCTGCAGATGAATTGCTGAACAGTGGTAATCAGTTTGTATCATATCGTGGTTACGATTATGCAGGTAACCGTCAGCGCGGACAAGTAAACTTCAACGACTTCTTTACTAAGAAAGATGCTAATGGTAACTACACGCGTGAGATAGGTGCTTATCGCCCAAGCTACATTGCAGGTTACTTACTCGACAGGTTTAAAATAAAAGATGTAAATTTCAATATCGGTGTTCGTATAGACCGTTTTGATGCTAATACAAAAGTGTTGAGAGACCCGTATTCATTATATGCTGTTCATACAGCAGGTGATGTTGCAAGTGGGTCGGTAGGTGCTAATATTACCAATACACTGAATGGCAATGTGCGCCCTGCTAATGTAGGAGACGACTATGTTGTTTATGTTAATAACAACCAATCTACTACACGTAATATTATTGGTTATCGTAATGGCGACGATTGGTATGACTATGCCGGTAAGTTGATAGAAGACCCCAACGTATTAAAGAACTATAGTGGTGGTAGGGATCCTCAACCTTTGTTGAAGAATCCTAATGACAACATCAGGAGTAATAATTTCAACCCTGACCAGTCATTTACTGACTACAAGCCACAAGTAAATGTGATGCCACGTATCGCTTTCAACTTCCCTATATCTGACGAGGCACTTTTTTATGCCCACTACGACGTGATTGTGCAGCGCCCTGATGGAAATGTATTTACATCACCATTGTCTTACTATTATCTTACTTCAAACACACAGGATATCATTAACAATCCTAACCTGAAGCCGCAGAAATTGTTTGACTACGAAGTTGGTTTCAAGCAGGCACTTACTAAACAATCTGCAATAATCATCACAGCATTCTACAAAGAACGTAAGGATATGATACAGGTTCGTCCATATTTGTTTGCATGGCCTGTTACGTATTATACATACGGCAATCGCGACTTCTCTACAACCAAAGGTTTGACACTGACATACGATATGCGTAGGGTTGGTAACCTGCGTATGAATATCGCATACACCTTGCAGTTTGCAGAAGGTACAGGTTCTAATTCTAATACTAGCGCAAGAGGTGGTGTTGGTGGTAATGGTATCCTCACCAACTTTATATCTGCCGGTTTGCCAAATATGCGTTTGTCAACCGTTCTGGACTATGACGCAAGGCACACTATAGCAACAACTATTGACTATAGGTATTCTGACAAGAGCGGCCCTGTAGTAGGCGGCAAGCATATATTAGAAAATGCCGGTGTAAACTTCATCTTCCGTGCACGTAGTGGTGAGCCGTATACTAAATTCAGGCAGCCTACAGCCGTTACAAACCTGATAGATGGTGGCGTAAACGGTGCACGTTTAGGATGGCACTTTGGTCTGGATATGAGGTTGGATAAAGACTTCAAAGTAAGCGGCCTGTTCAGCAGCAAAAAATCTACTGTTGAAGGGGTAGCTCCACGCAAGCGCGACCTGATGCTGAACGCTTTTGTATTAGTACAAAATCTACTGAACATTAAAGACATATTGGCTGTTGATGGATTTACAGGTCGCCCCGATGATGATGGTTGGTTGGCTTCTCCACAAGGTCAGTTAGCTACTGAAACACAGGTAAATCCTGATTCTTATGTAGACTACTACAATATGACGTTAATGAATCATAACAACATAAATTTCCCGAGGCGTATAAACTTAGGTTTACAACTCAATTTCTAATAAATATTTGTTTTTATATAATTACTTAAAGGAGTCATGATGTTTAAGGATAAAAAAACAATACTTACGGCAGCAATCATTGCCCTAACAGGGGCAACCAACCTTGCCGTCGCCCGCCCTAATATCGACAACAACCCTCAGTTGAAAAGAGGCGGCCAGTTAAAGACAACTGCTGCAACCTGTAAGCCTGCAGAAGCCAAAATAGACTTGGACATCAACAACGTGCGCGCACGCTTGATGACCGGTGGCGATATGTGGTGGGATAACGGTACAGCAGAAGCGCGCTATGAAGTGCCTAAAGGAAGCCGTAAAAACTCACTATTTGCAGGCTCTGTATGGATAGGTGGTATAGATGCGCAAGGCCAATTGAAGGTAGCTGCGCAAACCTACAGGCAAGATGGTAACGACTATTGGCCTGGCCCTTTGGATGATCAGGCAAATGTTAGTGAAACTGATTGTGCTGAATGGGATAGGTTTTGGAAAATTAACAGGTCAGATTTGTTGAAATTCAGGACCATGGGTTCTGGAGAACGAGTTGCTGCATTAGCCGATGTTACTTACGAAACTATATTGCAATGGCCGGCAAAAGGTAATGCAAAAGCTGTTGGTAACACAAATAATACCTTAGGTTTAGGTAGTGCTACACGCGAGTATGCACCATTTATAGATGCTGATAAAGACGGTAAATATGATCCTGAACTGGGCGATTATCCGGATATTTTTGGCGACCAGTTTGTATGGTGGGTATTTAACGATAAAGGTAATACCAAACAACAATCTCAAACAGAAGGTATAGGTATAGAAGTACAGGCAAGTGCTTTTGGTTTTGCAACTAAAGACTTCCTTAATGATGCTACTTTTTATAACTATAGGCTCATAAACCGTAGTAATATTACTTTAGATAGTACATACATTGCTACATGGACGGATGCCGACCTTGGCTACTACAGAGATGACTATATAGGTTGCGATACTACACGTGGCTTAGGTATTCTTTATAACGGTGCCAGTGTAGATGGCGCTGGTCAGATAAATAGCTACGGTAGTAAAATACCAATGGTAGGTATAGATTTCTTTAAGGGTCCGATAAAATTTTACGATTCTGCGGGTCTTAAGTTGAAGAAAGAGTTGGGAATGGAGTCGTTCACATATTATAATAACGACGCGACCATTATAGGTAATCCAAATAATGGTGTGCAGATATACTACTACATGACTGGCTCTATTCGTAATGGTCAGCGTTTTACAAACGACTTTACTGGGCCGGGTAGTAATTCAAAAGCGTATGGCACTGGCCCTACTACACGTTTTGTATTTTATGGCGATCCTGAAATAAAAACAGAATGGTCTGAATGTACTTGTTTGAACCCGGTAGGCGACAGGCGTTTTGTACACTCTGCTGGTCCGTTCAAATTAGATCCGGGCGTTGTAAATGATATTACAATTGGTGCAGTTTGGGTATCTGACGCAGGTGGTTGTCCTACTACCAGCTTCAAGAAAATTAAAGCTGCTGATGATTTAGCTCAAGAGTTATTTGACAATGGTTTCAGAACTATAGAAGGGCCTGAAGCACCTCGTATGGTTGCAAGGGAAATGGATAGGAAATTAATATTCTATTTGCTGAACGACTTTGGTAGTAATAACTTCCGCGAGCGTTATGGTCGTCATCCGGATAGCCAATACCGTGTTGCGTCTCCCAAAGCAAGGTATGCTAAGGCTGCTGACTCATTGTATAAGTTTGAAGGTTACAGAGTATTCCAACTTAAGAATGGTTTAATACAACCTTCTCAGATATTCCTTGCAAACGGACAGGTTGATAATACAGTTGCATCAGAAGTATTTCAGTGCGATGTTAAAAACGGTGTAACAAGGATTATTAATTATGAAAAGAATACTGATATTAGCGATACTACATTCACTCCTATCGTTAAAGTATTAGGTAAGGATAGTGGTATCAGACATAGTTTTGAAGTTTCAATAGACCAATTTGCATCAGGTGATGACAAACGTTTGGTTAACTATCGTAACTACTACTTCGTTGCAATTGCTTATGCATATAACAACTTTGCACCATTCGATGCTAAGCGTGATGACTCTACACAAGACATTAGCTATATAGAAAGCTCAAAAGGCCCTGGTGGTACCGCGCTAGCTGTAGTAGCAGGTATGCCCAATCCTGCAAACGGAGATATGGGTACTGTACTGAATGCAGATTATGGCGATGGTGTTATTATTAAAAGATTGGAAGGTATAGGTAATGGTCACAATGATTTAAGGCTGACAAAAGAGTCTGTTGACGACATCTTGGCTAATACAAGCACGATGTACCCAACTTATCAGCCTAATCACGGACCAGTAAAAGTACAGGTAGTAGACCCTGTAAAAGTAAAACCAGGCAACTTCGAAATATATATTCAAGGGCCTACACAGGCAGAACCTACAAAAGGTCTTAGCCCGTATAGTGGTTGGTATTTATTGAATACTGACAATGGAGATATTGTGATGAGCGAAGGTAAGTACGGTATCAGCGAGGCTGATGAGCAAATCATCGAAAAGTATGGTATCGCCATCACAATACAACAAACTGAACGCCCGGGTGATAATCAGGCTGTAGGTAATGGTCTTATTACTTCTGACATCAGTTTTGCAGACCCTGCCAAGCCTTGGTTGTCAGGTGTACAGGACGAAGAGGCAAGGTCTTTGAACAACTGGATACGTAGCGGTCACTCTTCAGATACTTTTACTAGATGTAATTATAACGATAGGACAGGCTTGGGCTTTGATACCGCAACACAGGTATATGAATCGCTGCTTTCTGAAAATACTTTGACAAAAGGCACATGGGCACCATACGTATTAGCTGCTGACGAAGACAGAGGTCAGTGTGGTTTTGGTGTAATAAGGCCAAATACTGCGGGTGCTTTACTGTATGCACTACCTAGCGTTGATGTAATACTGACATCCGATAAATCTAAATGGTCTCGTTGCGTAGTTATGGAAATGCAAGACGACCCTGCACTTTCTTTAGGTGGTGTTATTAAGTTCAGGCCAAGAACAAGTGCAGGTTGGAATATGGATATAGATGCCAATGGAAGACCTGTTTACAGCAAATTACCGGATGATGCGGGTATGTCTTGGTTCCCGGGCTATGCAATCAATCAGGAAACAGGTGAACGTTTGAACATCATGTTTGGTGAAGATTCTTGGCTCAAACAGTCGAATGGTACTGATATGATATGGAATCCAACAACAGAAAATATTCTTTCAGGAAATGTAGTTAATGGTGGTAAGCACTATATCTATGTAGTGAATACTAAATACGATTCTTGTAAAGAAGCGAGAGCTGCATTACTGGGAAATGCTATTCAGTTTAACGGAATGCTCAGCAAAATAGCTTGGGTTGGTCTTCCCCTACTAAGTCAGGGCTTCCAATATCGTTCGTTAAATGATGGCTTAATACCAACAGACGTAACCATCCGTTTCAGGGTAGACCGCCCATATGCAAAATACCTTGCAGCCGGACAGTCAGCTACAGGATTGAAAAATGACGGAAATCCGCTTTATTCATTCAGTACAAATAATCTTGCACCAACACCATTTGATAAAAATGACAATGCTGCAAAAGATGAATTGCTCGATAAAATACATGCAGTGCCTAACCCGTACTACGCATACTCTGGCTACGAATTGAATAGGCTTGATACCCGTGTAAGAATAATCAACTTACCTAAGCGAGCTACTATCAGTATCTATACTGTAGATGGTACACTCATCCGTAAGTTGGATAAAGACAATCCGAATGTATCATATATAGATTGGGATATACGCAATGCTAAAGGCTTGCCAATAGCCAGCGGTATGTACCTTATGCATATAAATGTTGACGGTGTTGGGGAAAAAGTTGTTAAATGGTTTGGTGCTATGCGCCCTGTTGATATCATAAACTACTAAAAATAATACAGTCGGGCAGTATACTGCCCGACTACTAACGAATAACATACAGTGTATATGAAAAATATATCGAAAGGAGCAATGATTGCCATACTTGCTATTGGTTTTGGTACACAGGCATTAGCAGGTAACAAAGATCGTACAGGGCAAGCAGGTGCTGCTGAATTATTGATCAATCCTTGGGGTCAAAGCACGGGTGTGTTCGGTTTGAATACATCGCATGTAAAAGGTCTCGATGCAATGAAAACAAACATTGCAGGTTTGGCACATGTAAATAAAACAGAAGTTGGAGCCTCTTATTCATTATTACTTAGAGGCTCTGGTATTGGTGTAAATAATTTGGGCTTTGGCCAGCGTGTAGGAAAATCGGGTGTGCTTGGTATTAATATCATGACGGTTAATTATGGTGAAATCACCGTTACTAATTATGATAACCCTGAAGGTCAGATAGGTTCTTATCGCCCACAGTTTTTCAACTTGCATTTAGGCTACGCAAAATCATTTTCTGATAATATTCAGGCGGGTCTTGCTGCAACATTTGTATCGCAGCAAATATCTAACGTCAGGGCAAGCGGTGTTGCTTTTGAAGCAGGTATTCAGTATGTAACAGGTCCAAGGAAAAATTTCCACTTTGGCATTACGTTGCGCAATATTGGTACAAATATGCGTTTTGCAGGCAATGGCTTTAGTGCTGAAAATAGAGCACAGGAAAATGAAAACTATTCAATTAATACATTAACTCCGTCAGAGAAATTTGAAATGCCGACCTATCTGAATTTCGGCGCGGCATACGATTTTTACTTGGATGCTAATAACGTAGCTGAAACAGAAGAGCAAAAAGCTGAAGTTGCCAAACCAAAACACAGGGCTACTGTTATGGCAAACTTTACGTCTAACTCTTTTTACAGCGACTTTTTGGGTATTGCCGGTGAATATTCTTTTAAAGAAATGTTTATGGTACGTGCGGGCTATCGTTATGAAAGGGGTATTGGTACTACTAATAGCACTACTATGTACTCTGGCGTTGCGGCAGGTGCTACTGTGCAACAACGTATTGGCGAAAATGGTCCTATGCTGGCTATCGATTATTCTTTCAGGCCAACCCAACGCCCTGCTACAGGCGTTCACGTATTTTCGCTGCGTTTCATGCGCTAATTCAAAAAATACTTACATTTGTATACACAACGCTTCTGCCACAACAGAAGCGTTGTATTTTTTTCTGATTTCAAACCATACAGCAAAAGTTGATATAGCATGGCAGGAGTAAACTATGTTACCAAAGAAACGCTGGAGCATATGCGCGACGAACTGACGCAACTGAAAACATCGGGACGTGCAGAGATAGCGCGTGCCATTGCGGATGCGCGCGAAAAAGGCGATTTGAAAGAAAACGCTGAGTACGATGCTGCTAAAGAAGCACAGGGCTACCACGAGGCTAAGATTGCACAATTAGAAACTGCTATAGCTAATGCAAGGGTGATAGATGCTAAGGATTTGGACATGAGTAAGGTATCAATACTCAGTAGGGTGAAGCTGACAAATATGGGTACGAAGAAGGTAGTTGAGTATCAGCTTGTATCTGAAACCGAAGCCGACCTGAAGTCTGGTAAAATATCAATTACTTCGCCCATTGGCAAGGGCTTGCTTGGCAAAAAAGTAGGTGAGGTAGCTGAAATAACCGTACCCAACGGTATATTAAAATTCAAAGTAGAAAATATATCTGCTTAGTATGGCATCCATATTCAGTAAAATAATAGCTGGAGAAATACCATCTTACAAAATAGCGGAAGATGATATGTTCTATGCTTTTCTCGATGTCTTTCCATTGGTAGAAGGGCATGTGTTGGTAGTACCAAAGCCAGAAACTGATAAACTGTTTGATGTAAGCGACGAGTATCTGGCAAAATGGTTGGTGTTCGCCAAACCTATTGCTAAAGCCATCGAAAAATCGTTCGATTGTAAGCGTTGTGGTATTAGTGTGATAGGGCTTGAAGTGCCACATGCGCACATGCATCTTGTACCCATCAATACTGCTGACGACCTCAACTTTACCCGTCCCAAGATGAAGCTAACCAACGAAGAGCTGCAAGCCATACAGCAGAAGATTACAAGTAACTTATAATAATAAAACGGGGCTATAGGCCCCGTTTCTTATTCTATTGTCATTTTACGGTTCACGCTCCATGCTTGCGGTTTGGCGGCAAACAGCGCTTTGGTACGCGCCCATGTATCTTTAAACAATTCCGAAAAACGGTAGTGGTTCAGATGCTCCTCGCTCTGCCACATACTGTATGTGAAAAATATGTTTTCGTTATGCGCATCCTGCCATAGCTCCAGGTGGGTACATCCTTCAAAATGCCTGATGCGTTCTTTGCGCTCCTCAAACAGTTGCAGAAAAGCAGCTACATTAGCCGGTTCAAATGTCATCTGTACTATCCGTACTATCATTCAAAAACTATTTTGATGGCATTATAAACAAGGTGCTGTTCTTTACTCAGCTTCAGCCCCAGCAAGCTGGCAGCTTTGCCCCTGTTAATGGCTATTTCAAGGTAGCCCGCAGTATTGAAACGGCACAACATATCATCCTGCTTCACATCGGCATAGGTGCTGCTGATTTCAGTAATGGCATGCCGTACAAACTGTATGCTGAAATTTCTGCTGCGGCATACATTCTCAAATTCTTCTTTCGTTACGTTTAACACCACATTCTCAAACCTGTCTATGTGCATCACATGGCATTCCAATGTATTGCCGTTCAGTTTGGCTTGCCAATGCATCAGCAGGTTGCTCATTTGCAACGGTTCATAATCAAGCCCTGCCGCATTGCCGCCATTTTTTATCACTTCATTAATGGTTTGGGTGATGATATGCATCCAGTCTTGCATAGATTGCCCCCTTTCCATTGTACTACATCGCCATGCAGCATCGTACTTGCTGAAAGCCAAAGGTAGTATGCCATTATCAGGGGCTAAAAAATAATGCCCGTTATGCATACATAAAACCAATGCAGGGTTACGGGTATAAAAAACATCGCACAACACAATATGGTAGCTACCTGCAGGGAAGCTCTTATACGATGCGTTGAGCAGATACGCTGCTTGCTGCAAGTGGTATGGCTCTACCTGATGAGATATATCTATAATTGGCAGATTGGCTATATGCTGTGCCAGCAGGCCTTTTACAGACGCCACAGAAGCATCTTGCAGGCCAAAATCTGATAACAACGTAATACATGCCATAGCAAAAGCAAATGTAATGGCTGTATGCTGCAAAGCAAAGCTGATTGTTTAAAATAAATGACAGATATTTACGTTATCAGAGTATTGCAAACGAATGGCAAGACAGATAATGAAGTATATAAAAGGCAGTAGTTGTATAATATTATTGTTGCTGTGGATAGCGGCATCTAACACGTCATGCAGAAAAGAAAAACTATTATCGTCGGGTGGTGAGTTAAAATTTTCAGTTGACACACTCAATTTCGATACGGTATTTACATCGCTTGGCAGTTATACTGCGAGTTTCAAAATATACAATCCACAAAACCAGAAAGTAAACATCAACAGTGTGCGCCTTGAGGGTGGTAATGCCTCTTTCTTCAAGCTGAATGTAAATGGTGTGTCTGGCAATAATGTTACAAACATGGAGCTGGCTGCCAACGACAGTATGTATGTGTTTGCTACCGTGAACATTAACCCAAATGACAAAAACTCCCCTTTTGTAGTAGAGAGCAAGCTGATAGCCAACATGAACGGCAAAGATTTCGCTATCCCTTTTATGGCTTATGGGCAAAATGCCTACTATATACGCGACAGCGTGATGAAAACACAAACATGGAAAACGGACAAGCCTTACGTTATCATCAGCAATGCGTTAATTGACAAAGGAGAAACACTGACCATACCTGCAGGTTGCAGGATATATATGCATGCCGACAGCCGCCTACTGATATGGGGTAAGCTGAATGCGGTTGGTACAAAAAAAGATAGCATCATTTTTCAGGGCGATAGGTTGGATAGAAAATACTTTGGCAATGTAGGTTATCCCGGCGAATGGGGCGGACTCTACTTCAACAAAACCAGTAGTGAAAACCTGATGGAGTATGTGATACTGAAGAACTGTGGCAATAGCACAACACTTGGCAATGCTGTATTCTCTCCTGCTGCGATACAACTCAACCAGGATACCATTAATGATTTCAAAGCAATGCTTACCATGCGCAACTGTATCATTGAAAACTCCATCGGTTATGGCATTCTTGGTTTTGCCAGTACACTGGTAGCAGAAAACTGTTTGATTAACGCTTGCGGAGCACAAGCATTGGCAACATTTGAGGGTGGTGGCTATTACCTAAAGCATTGTAATCTTATTACCTACAGCAGCAATAAGATAAGCCATACGGATAACCCTGTATTAGCCCTCATTAATTACCGTGATATTGATGATATAAGTTATGTGGCAGGTGGTTTGATAGCACAATTTGATAATTGTACGATATGGGGCTCTTTAGAAAATGAATGTTTCATCAGAAAGCGTGGCAACGATACATTTAATGTTACACTCAATAATTGCCTCATAAAAAATAAAGAGCCTTTATCTGCTGATGCCAAAGTTAATAACTGCATACTGAATCAAGACCCGCAGTTTGAAAATTATCAGGCATTCAATTTCAGGCTCAAAGCTGGCTCACCCGCTATTGGTAAAGGCAAGGCAGTTGCTGTAAGCACCGACCTCGATGGCAAGCCCCGCGACCCTGTTACGCCCGATATTGGTTGTTACGAAAACTAATCAGCCAGTATTTTTTCTACAGCCAGTTTTGCAGAACGCAAACATAACGGAATGCCACCGCCCGGGTGCACACTACCACCTGCAAAGTAGAGCCCTTTGTAGCGTGATGATATATTGCTGTGTCGCTTAAAGGCGGCCATCCTGTTGTTAGACGATGTGCCGTACAATGCCCCCAGATAGCTATTGGTGCGGCTTTGTATGGATGTAGGCGTTAGGGTATGTTCTGTTACAATATGCTGTGCTACATCTTCGCCCAGCATACGGCTTAGTTTGGCAACAGTGTGTTGCTTAATGATGGCGGTTACTTCATCTTCATTTGCATCTATCACAGCAGGCTTGTTTACAAATACAAACCAATTCTCACAACCTGCAGGCGCGTGTTGCGCTTCCATTTTCGATGTGATATTGATGTAGATGGTAGGGTCGTGGTAAGGTTGTTTCAGTTTCGATACATAGTCAAACTCTTCCTTGTAATTATCTGAAAAGAACAGGTTGTGCAGCCCCAGTTGTTTGTATTCTTTATTGATGCCCCAGTAAAAAATCATAGCACTGGTACTACGCTCCATCTGTTGTATCTGTTCTCCTTTCTCTTTATCTGCCAGCAAATCGTTGTAGGTAAAAAACACATCGCTGTTGGTAACTATCACGTCTGCGTAATGCGTTTTGCCATTGGCTACAATGCCCACAGCCTCGTCTTGCTCGGTAATGATGCGCTCTACCTTACTATTGAAATGAAATTGCACCCCTACATCTTTGCAAAGCTGATGCACCGCATTGGGTATGCTTATCATGCCACCCTGTGGATAGTATGCGCCCTCATTCATTTCTAAATGTGCTATCATACTCAGCATGGCAGGTGCTTCGTAGGGGTTAGAGCCATTGTAGGTTGCAAACCTGTCGAACATCTGCACCAATTTAGGATGCTGTAGTTTATCGGTATGATAGTCGTGCATAGACTTCAACAGGTATTGCCATTTCAACGCTTTCAACGCTTTGGGTATGCGTGCGGTCGTCCATGTTTTCAGGTCGTGTATATGCTCGTCGAGAAATATTTTGCCGATGTCGTTATACATCCGCTCTGCTTCCAGCAAATAGCTTTCTAATCTTGTTGTATCAATGTGTAGCTTATTGCGTACCTCTGTTACAAAATTATCCTTGCCTTTGTAGGCAATGATTTCTGTACCATCATTAAAGAAGTTGTGTGTATTAACTGTCAGGTTTTGATATTGAAAATAATCTTCAAAACGCTTGCCACAGAAGCTGAATAAATCTCCCAGTACAAAAGGCTGTGTGAAAATAGACGGCCCCATATCAAAGCTAAAACCATCCTGCACATGCAATGCCAGCTTGCCACCGAAGAAATCGTTTTTTTCAAACACGCTCACCTCAAAACCTTGCGAAGCTAATCTTGCCGCGCTGCTAAGGCCTGCTATACCCGAACCGATGATGATGGCTTTCTTTCCCTGTGGGTTCAAAACTTTATGCTGCTTTTTCCTGTTGCGATAAATAGGCTGTAAATTTAGGCATTGCCAGATGAAACCATGCGGTAAATGCTTGTGGTTCTTTTTGCATCCATGTATGCAGGCTGTCTAAATCTATGAATTTCGCATCTTTCGCTTCCGCGCTGTTCAGGTTGGTTTGCCCGTTGTGGTAACCTATAAATATATGGTCGTACTCATTTTCAGTCAGCCCGTTTCCCACGTCCGATTTATAACGTAGCTCGAATATCTTTTCAATATCGCAATCAAAGCCCATTTCTTCTTTCAGCCTGCGGTGTGCTGCTGCCATAGTGCTTTCGCCCGGTGCAGGGTGAGAACAGCAAGTGTTGCTCCACAATCCGCCCGAGTGGTATTTGTCTTGCGCACGCTGTTGCAACAACAGTTCGTTTTTATCATTCAGCACAAACACCGAAAATGCCCTGTGCAAAACACCTTCTTTATGGGCTTGCAGTTTTTCCATCGAGCCCATCCACTCGTCTTTCTCATTTACAACTATCACGTTGTTTTTATCGTACAACATACTCAATGTTTTTATATCAGGTTAAGGCGGTTGTTCAGTCCTGCCGAAAATACTATGAACGCTTTTTGATAATCTGGCACTCGCACACGTTGCTCCAGCACATGTTTGGGGTGCATACGTTTTATTTTTTTAAACAGCGCGTAGTAGTACCTGTAGGCAGTATATACACCAAAGCGCGCTTTCCAAGGCAACGCGCGTACACCTTCTAGTGCGGCCTTAAAGTCTGCTTCTATATCTTCTTCTATGCGCTGTTTTGTATGTTGGTCAAATCGGTAATAATCAAAATCGGGGAAATAAGTACGGTTCAGATTGTTGTAGTCTGCCTGAATATCTCGCAGGAAGTTTATTTTTTGAAATGCCGCACCCAGTTTGCGTGCCTGTCCTTTCAATGCTTCATATTGCTGCATATCTCCCTCGCAAAACACACATAAGCACATCAACCCTACCACTTCTGCCGAGCCATACACATACTCGTCCATTTCGTGTACGGTATTGTAGTCTGTCTTATTCAGGTCTAGGCGCATACTGTACAAAAATGCTTCTATCAAATCGTTAGGGATATTGTACTTGCGCACCACATCCTGAAAACTATGCAGTATAGGATTCAGGCTGATGCCGTTTTTTATAGCTTTCCATGTTTCGGCTTCAAACTCATTCAGCAATGTTTCTTTATCGTAGTCGTGAAAGGTATCTACTATCTCATCTGCAAAGCGCACGAAGCCATATATATCAAATATCGGCGCGCGCAAATCTTTGTGCAGCAATTTGATGGCACTTGAAAACGATGTGCTGTATCTTTTAGTAACTACCTCACTGCACTCGTGGCAAACGGTATGGAAAAGCGATAACATGTCAGGCAGTTTTTAATTTTAGTTGATGTAATAATTGGTTGGCTACCACCTCGCCCGATATGAGAGATGGCGGTACGCCCGGCCCCGGCACTGTCAGTTGTCCTGTATAATAGAGGTTCACCAGTTTTTTGTTTTTGATAGATGGTTTCAGAATCGCGGTTTGCATCAGTGTATTAGCAAGGCCATACGCATTGCCCTTGAAAGAATTGTAATCATTTACAAAATCGTTGTGTGCATAGCTGCGTTTATACACAATGGCATCTCGGATGCTCATGCCCAATCGCTGCTCCAGCCTTTGTATTACGATATTGAAATAATGCTCTTTGATTTTTTCATTGTCTTCCATGCCCGGTGCTACGGGTATCAAAGCAAATATATTTTCACAGCCATCGGGTGCTACTTCTGCATCTGTTTTAGACGGGCAGCATACATACATCAATGGGTTTGTAGGCCATTGTGGTGTAGTGTATAACTCAGCTGCGTGTGTATCGAAAGGTGCATCAAAAAACAGGTTGTGGTGTTGCAGCCCATCTATTTTTTTGTTGACACCAATATAGTAAAGCAGGCACGATGGTGCCATGCTGCGTTTATCCCAGTATTCTTCTGTATAGTTCTTGTACTCATCAGGCAGCAGTTCACTGTCTGCATGGTGGTAGTCACATGCTACCACTACGGCATCGCTGCTATATGTTTCGTAGTCTGTTGTTACGCCCGTAGTTTCGGTACCCCATGCGTTTATCTTCTGCACCGGTTCGTTGAATTTGAATTGTACACCCAACTCTTCTGCCAGCTTATACATGGCTTCTGCTATTTTCCACATACCGCCATCGGGGTACCATGTACCCAGCTTCATGTCGGCATAGTTCATCAGGCTGTAGAGTGCAGGTGTATTTTGTGGCAATGCCCCCAGAAATAATATGGGGAACTCTGCCAGTTGCAATAGTTTCGGGTTTTTAAAATACCCACGCACATGGCTGTGCATGGATGTAAACATATCTATCTTAAACAATGAGCTCAACACATCCCAACTCACAAACTCAAAAACAGACAGCCCGGGTTTGTGTACAAACTTATTGATGCCTGCATCGTATTTATAAGCTGCTTCCTTAAGGAATGCTTCCAGCTTTTTGCCCGCGCCCGCTTCTTTGCTTTCAAACAATGCCTGTAGTGCAGCAAAGTCTGCAGGTATATCTACTACCTCATCTTCCCAAAAAACACGGTACGATGGGTCTAATCTTTTCAGGTCGTAATAATCTTTGGCCGATTTACCGAATTGGTTGAAAAAGCGTTCGAATATATCGGGCATCCAGTACCAGCTTGGCCCCATGTCAAACACAAAACCATCTTTCCTGAAAACCCTTGCCCTGCCCCCTGCCTGTTCGTTTTTTTCTATAACAGTAACGTCTGCACCATTTTTGGCCAGAAAACATGCAGCTGATAAGCCTGCAAATCCGCTTCCTATTACTATTACTTTTTCCAACTTGGGGGGAGAATAAAAATAAGGATTATTACCTGTCTAATTTTGACATTAACATTTTGCGGGCAAAGTGTATGCGGCTTTTGATAGTACCCAACGGTTCGTTCAACAGTTCGGCTATCTCTTGGTATTTATAACCAGTATAGTGCAACTCGAACGATAAACGGAATACTTGTGGCAAATCATCCACTGCTTTTTTTACTTCGCTCATGCGTGTGTTATTCCAACCTTGGTTGTAGGCTGTCTTATCCGCATTATACATCACAACGTCTGATGGCGTTTCGCCCGATACTTTGGTGAATTTTTTGTTGCGCCTGTAGTTGTTAATGAAGATGTTGCGCATGATGGTGTACAACCATGCTTTCAGGTTGGTACCAAACTGATACTTCTCTTTGTTGAGCAATGCGCGCATCATTGTTTCCTGAAACAAATCTTTTGCGTCTTCGTGGTCGTGTGTGAGCGATACAGCGTACGGTTTTAAAAAGTCGCTATGACGCACTACCATCATGTTGAAATCTGCCGTTGTCATAATTGTTTAACTTTTGATGGAACGAAGTTAAACACAAAGTATATACGGAGAAATAGATTTTGTTTATCCTTTCATGGTGTTTCTTTAAACAAAACTAAATGATTGATAAACAAGGCTTTGTAAAATAAAATAGGCTGAAATCATCTTTCAGCCTGTTTTATAATTGTTTATAATTGTCATATTAATGTAATGAGAGTGTCCCTAACCTCTTGCAAAGTAAATAGCAGCTTTACATTTGGGATGGGTACATGCTTGGTACTCCTCAACAAGCTGCCCGATACCATAATCTTTGAGTCGGGGAATGCATTATGCAGCTTTTGCAGGTATTTGTTTACGTCAAACTCTGATGTTACCGATGTCAGATGCACATACAGGTAGTCGGGCTGCTTGGCATCTACCACCAGTTTCACCTCTTTGATGGGTGAATTAGCGCCCAGATATATTGGGTTTTTCTCGTACTTACGTAGCAGGTAATTTACATACATCAGGCCTATATCGTGTATCTCTCCCTCTGGCAGAAAGAGTAATACTGATGGGCTGGCATCTGCTTCTTTCGGTGGCAGGTTTTCTATTGCCAATGCCAGCTTTCTGTACACTACATTGCTCATCATGTGTTCTTGTGCAGGGAAAATCCTGTCAGTCATCCACATGATGCCTACTTTCTCAAGAAAATTAAATACCAGTTGTTCGATGGTTTGCTCTATACCATACTTACGCATGTATTCATTTACCAATCGTTCAAACCTGTCAATATCCATAGCCAGTGTGGTTTCGAGCAGTTCGTTTACCAGCACTTGCAGTTTGAAATCTCTGTCGTTGATTTTCTGGATGAGGGCGTTCATATCGTCTTCACTCATCTCGTGTATGCGCGATATTTTATAGCCGTAATTGTTGAGCAGCGATATGCGCAAAGCCAGCTTCAGGTCCAGCGCGTCGTAGTAACGTATATTGGTAGCAGTGCGTTTGGGCTGCAATATGCCATAGCGTTGCTCCCAGATGCGTATGGTGTGCGCTTTGATACCTGTCAGATTTTCAATATCCCTGATGCTGAACCTATTCATGTCTACAGTATCCACAGTATCACAGTTTTATATTAAACAATAACAATTAAATAAAGTTCAAAAGCTTATTTGTTGAATAGTTTTTCTATCTGCTGATACCGATAGTCAAATATATCCCGTAATTGCTGCTTTACGAACAGGCTGTGGGCAATATCCCCCAATATCCACAAAGGCAGGCGGTAATGTACAATATCGGTCATCAGTATGCCATCGGCAGTTTGCTCAAACAGGTGTTGGTGGTGCCACATTTTGTAGGGGCCTACCCGTTGCTCGTCAACAAATCGCTTGTTTTTCTCTACATGCGTTATTTCCGTCATCCAAAACATGGGTATGCCCAGCAGGGGCGATACTTTGTAGGTGATAACCTGCCCTGCATACACACCATCTTTCGGCATATCCGATGTAATGACAAAATTCATATACGATGGGGTGATGGCTGTAAGGTTCTTTGCATCTGCAAAAAAATCCCACAGCTTATTTATATCGCATTTTATCAGTTGTTTCCTTACCAGTTTGTGTACAGACATGCCACTACAACATATATCATCTGCTATTGTTCGTTTAGGGCAAATTGATACGAACATCAATAAATGCAATAAACAGCGGATGGCAGAAAGGGCTTAACTTCATGTCAGGATGAAAGGCATTGTATTTACCAAATACAGGGAAGAAGAGGGCAAATCGCCGTTTGAGAAACTGTTTGATTTGTTTATGGAACTGCTGCAATACACTAGTGGCGATGCAGCAGAAGCACTTGACTGGCTGACACAGCTTGATAGGAAGTATGCGCTTACCAATAACGACTACAGCATCGGCGATTTTATAGAAGACCTGAAACAACAGGGTTACCTGCAAGAGAACGAGAACGATGGTGCTTATCGGATTACTGCTAAGGCAGAACAAACCATCCGCAAACGCTCGCTCGATGAGATATTCGGTAAGCTGAAGAAGACTAAGCAGGGTAACCACCGCACTTTCCGTAGCGGGCAGGGCGATGAGATGAACCCCGAAACACGCCCCTACGAATTTGGTGATGCGCTGGAAGCAATAGACTATACCGGTAGCCTACGCAATTCATTTGTCAATCATGGGGTAGATAGCTTCCAGATGCAGCAAGACGACTTGGAAATACACGAGATGGACTTCAAGACGCAGACATCTACTGTGCTGATGATAGATATATCGCACTCCATGATACTGTATGGCGAAGACCGTATAACACCCGCCAAGCGCGTAGCCATGGCACTCAGCGAACTGATAACCACCCGCTATCCCAAAGACACGCTGGATATTGTAGTGTTTGGTAACGATGCTTGGCAGATAGAGATGAAAGAACTGCCTTACCTGCAAGTAGGCCCTTATCATACCAATACAGTAGCAGGGTTGGAGCTATCAATGGATATACTACGCAGGCGTAAGAATCCCAACAAGCAGATATTCATGATAACCGATGGCAAGCCTACCTGCCTGAAAGTTGGTAATAAGTATTACAAAAACAGCTTTGGTATCGATACCAAAATACTGAACCGTACACTGAACCTTGCGGGGCAACTACGAAGGCTGAAGATACCTGTCATTACATTTATGATAGCTAACGACCCGTACCTGCAATCGTTCGTGCGGGAGTTTACGGAAGTAAATAATGGTAAAGCCTTCTACTCATCGCTCGATGGCTTGGGGCAATTCATTTTTGAAGATTATGAGCGCAACAAGCGCAAACGTGTACGCTGATTAGCTTACCAACGTGCCGATGGTTTTGCCCTCTACTACTTTTTGCAGATTGCCCGGCGTGTTCATATCAAACACGATGATAGGCAATTTATTTTCCTGACAAAGCGTAAAGGCAGTCATATCCATCACTTTCAGGTTTTGGCTGATGACTTCGCCAAAAGTCAGTTTCTCGTAGCGTGTAGCAGTGGGGTCTTTTTCGGGGTCGGCATTGTAGATGCCATCTACCCGTGTACCTTTCAGTATCACATCAGCATTTATCTCAACAGCACGCAACGAGCCTGCTGTGTCTGTAGTAAAATAAGGATTCCCCGTACCTGCCCCGAATATCACCACACGGCCTTTTTCCAAGTGGCGCATAGCGCGGCGGCGGATGTACGGCTCTGCCACTTGCTCCATTTTTATGGCACTCTGCAGGCGTGTCTTAACGCCAATCTTTTCCAGCGATGCCTGCAATGCCATACCGTTGATAACCGTTGCCAGCATACCCATATAGTCGCCCTGTGCGCGCTCTATACCTGTTTCAGCCTCGTTCATACCACGGTATATATTACCGCCACCTATTACCACAGCTACCTGCACACCAAGGTCTGTAATGGCTTTGATGTCTGTAGCGTACTGTTCCAGCATTTTAGGGTCAAGACCAAAGCTACGGTCGCCCATTAATGATTCACCCGAAAGTTTCAGTAGTACTCTGCTGTATTTAGGAAGCATATATAGCTGTTATTTGAAAAAAATTGTAAAGGGGCTGATTTGCTGCAAAGAAATGAAAAACTAAGGAAAGATAATATAGGCAATGACCGTAGCGATGTTATTTATATATCTCTAAAGTCAGGTTGTCCATATATAACTCTTGCTTACCTATATTCCATAGGTCAAGAGTGATAACATCACCGTCTTGTATATCCTGTGGTATTGAAACGAAAAAGTATACATGTCCCCATCTTCCCTGTTCGTAGTGGTCTATGTCTATTTTATTGACATGTTCGCAATAATTATCGGCCAAACCTATCTTGTTGTCCACCCTGCAGCCTCGCCATATCATAAAGTTGTTATTTCTGCTGATGTCTAATACCATCAAATGCTGATAGTACACTCTGGGGTTGGGTATCATAAACAGGCCGTGGCATTTCAACCATTTGGCATCTTTAAACGTTGCTTTATCGTAGGGTATTTTTATCGCATGTTCGTAATGTTCGTTGTCAGTAAAATGGTATAAGTATTTGCTGCCAAAGAGGGTGTCTTTTACAAAATGTTCAGATACTGAATCGTCAAAATTTTCTGTGCTTAATGTGCTGATATGGGTTACGCTACCTGTGTCAGGTTGACGTTCAGTTACATCTGCTACTACATAATCAGCATAGTTGAGTTTGTACCTGAACATGGTCTGCATATTAAATGCCATGTTCGACTCCTCGCTATTAAGTATGTTCAATGATTTTTGTACGCTATAAGACACGTTTACAGCTATGAAGAATATGCATAAGCACGCAGCAGCAGCCTTTACTAAGACACCCCTCTTAGCAACATAAGTAAGAAATGCTCCAAGTGGAATAGCTAATAACGCATAGATATTTATCATAGGCCTCGAGCCTAAACCATTAATATAATTAAAACAAAACCAAGAATAGATAACATATACATACAGCGGGAACAATGCCATCAGGCAGAACGCCCACTGCTTATAATACTTGAAACAGGCAAAGCCAAGTACACTCAATATCATCAAGGGAGAGTATGCCAGCCAACCATTTTTGAAACATACCAGACCTTCTAAAATACGAGGATGCCTCCAGTTGAAAGATTGCCCACCATAGCTGTAGAAGAAATAACTGCCCGTCATTTCTTTCCAGTAAAACAGTTGTGGCACGATGGGGATGATGAACACGATTGCTGCAAACAAGATTTTCACTTTATCTGCTTGCAGCATTTGCCATTTTATTTTGAGGCTTGCTTTGTTGTATACATTATATAGCAATGGTATAAGCAAGCAAATAATATCGGTAGGGCGGATGATGGTTATCATGCCTGCAGTCAACCCTGCTATTATGTAATCAGCTATTTTGCGTCTTTCATGAATCTTGATGGTAGATAGTATGAGCAGTGCAAACAGGAAGAACAATATGATGTGCGACATGCCCGCCTGACGTAGTGTAAACCAAAACATATTCGACCCGACAAAAATCAGTACTATACTGATGAAGGATATTGTTTTGCTGAAGTAGCGTATTAGTATCAGATAGGTAATGAGCAAACTCAGAATGGCATAAAAAATAGTACCTGTTTTCAGCCATATATTGTAGGTGTTAGAAAAGCCATTTGCAGGTAAGTCCTTTGCTTTTTCAATGCCGTGAGCTATCAGGAAAAAAGGTAGCTCGAAGAAAGCAATACCATAAGTATACTGATTAAGTACGTAGCCTTTAGGTGTTTTTACAGCGTCTGTTTTTAATTGCCCAGTATACCATCTTACAGATTCGGGCAGTTCTCCCTCATTGGGGTAGGTGGTAATGTCTTTATGGTTGTTGTAAATAAAAGTAGCCGGCAGATATAAATAGTAACCTAATGAGTCTCCATAAAAAGTGGTGGACTTCTTACCGAATTGCAAATAGAAAAATACCGATACAACCAGGGTTGCTACAGATGTGATTATTATTAGCAGCTTGCGGTACATAAGTCGGTTGTCTGTTATAAGATAAGAGCCACGCATTGCGTGGCTCTTAATAATATTATGCAAATGGTATTTTCACCACTTTGGCTTTCAGTGCTTTGTCGCGCACGGCTATAAATACCTCAGTGCCTTCGGCTGCATTTTCTTTGGTTACATAAGCCATGCCTATTGCTTTGCTAAGGCTGGGTGCTTGTGTGCCCGATGTTACATAACCTATCTCATTGCCATTGGCATCCTGTACTTTGTAGTGGTGGCGGGGTATGCCTTTATCTATCATTTCTATGCCTACCAGTTTGCGCTTCAGCCCTTCGGCTTTTTGTGCTTCCAGTATGGGGCGGGCAGTAAAGTCTTTGGTGAATTTGGTTATCCATCCCAAGCCAGCTTCCAATGGCGATGTGGTATCGTCTATGTCATTACCATACAGACAGAAACCCATTTCCAGACGAAGTGTATCGCGGGCTGCGAGGCCTATTGGTTTGATGCCACCGGCTGCACCAGCTTCAAAAATCTTGTTCCAGATTATTTCTGCTGCACCGTCTTTGTCTTCAAAATATATCTCTACACCACCAGCGCCTGTGTAGCCGGTAGCACTTACCAGTACATTTTCTACACCTGCAAATACTCCTTTTGTAAAGGTGTAATACTTGAGGTTGGTGATGTCCATATCCGTCAGCGTTTGCATATACTGTACAGCCTTAGGGCCTTGCACAGCCAGCAAGCCTGTTTTGTCTGATATATTGTGCATTTCAACACCCTTAGTATTATGCTTGCTAATCCAGTTCCAGTCTTTTTCTATGTTCGATGCGTTGACTACCAGCATGTACACTTTGTTGGTTTCTACACAATACACCAGCAAGTCGTCAACAATACCACCCTCATTGTTTGGCAGGCAAGAGTATTGAGCTTTGCCGTCCGTCAGTTTAGATGCATCGTTGCTGGTAACACGTTGTATCAAATCCAGCGCATCCGGCCCTTTCAGTATAAACTCTCCCATGTGGCTAACGTCAAACACTCCGGCATTGTTACGTACCGTCTGGTGCTCTTCGTTGATGCTGCTGTAAGAGATAGGCATATTATACCCTGCAAACTCAGCCATTTTGGCACCCAGCTCTATGTGTTTTTGTGTAAAAGGTGTATTCTTCATCTGAATGAACGTATTAAAATTTGATTGCGTGCAAAGATAATTGATTTATGATATGAGTTTGGCGATTTCTAATTGTTGCATTTTGTTGCAAAAATCAAAGTTTTTAAGCCTTTTGCATTATAAAATAGCAACATATATTTTGCCAATAGGTATTGTTGTGTTGAAAAGATATCTTCTTGAGGGAACGGTTTATCATTTTCTGATGGACAATGTTCAAATACAAATATACATAAAATATTTGTAAAATTACTTATTGATAACCTGTAATGTTGACGTAATGACAGCACTATATAATATAATACGAAAACTAAGCTATCACGATTGACTGAAAACAGGTATTTTTAATCTTTCTAAAAAATCATCTGAATAATGAAAAATTGGGTACTACCCGTAATGGTGTTTATGGGTTCACAAATCATGTTGTCGTCTTGCGATGGCGGCAATGCAGGCAATAATAATGCTGACAGTACGAAAGCTGTTGTAGGTTATGATACCAACTTCAAAGTAGAGGCAGAGGCATTTGCCGACCTGCAACTGCTACGCTACCAAGTACCGGGATGGAATGAACTGAGCCTGCAACAAAAACAACTGGCATATTACCTGTACGAGGCAGCATTATGCGGGCGTGACATTATCTACGACCAGAAGAGCAAATACGGCATACTGATACGCAAGACGCTGGAAACTGTATATGGCACATACAACGGTGATAAGAATAGTGAAGACTGGAAAAAGTTTGAAGTGTATTGCGGACGTTTCTGGTTTAGTAATGGCAATCACCATCACTATGGTAATGAGAAATTCTTCCCTGAATGTAGTGCAGATTATCTGGTATCTATCATAAAAGCCAGCGATACAGCACAACTACCCAAAGAAGCAGGCGAAAGTACCGATGCTTTCGTAGCGCGTATTAGCCCTGTCATCTACGACCCTAGGATAGAACCTAAATTGGTGGACTTGCGCCCCGGTATAGATAATATTGCAAAATCGTCTAACAACTTTTATGAAGGTGTAACACAGAAAGAGGTAGAGGCTTACTATGCTAAGTTTGATACCAAAGGTAATGCACCATCTTGGGGACTGAACAGCAAAGTGATGAAAGAAAACGGGAAAGTAGTAGAGAAAACCTGGAAAATGGGCGGCATGTATGATGCAGCCATCAGCAAGATAGTGGGCTGGTTAGAGAAAGCTGTAACTGTAGCTGAAAACGCAGAGCAGAAAAAAGCACTGGAACTGCTGGCGCAATACTACAAAACGGGCGACCTGAAAACATTTGACGACTATAGCATTGCATGGGTAAAAGACACTGCATCGCGCATTGATGTGGTGAACGGCTTTATAGAAGTGTACATGGATGCCATTGGCAAGAAGGGCAGCTTTGAAAGCACTTTGTCTATGAAAGACATGGAAGCCACCAAACGCATCAAAGCGATAGCCGATCAGGCACAATGGTTTGAGGACAACTCGCCGCTGATGCCCGAACATAAAAAAGATACCGTAAAAGGTATAACAGCGAAAGCCATAACCGTAATAGTAGAAAGCGGTGATGCTGCACCAAGCACACCTATCGGCATCAACCTGCCGAATGCGGATTGGATACGTAAAAACCATGGTTCAAAATCCGTATCGCTTAGTAATGTGATAAATGCGTATAACGTGGCAGGTGCTAAGGGTGGTATGCTCGACGAGTTTGCGATAGATGATGTGGTAAAAGCGCGTGCTCGTAAACATGGTGCATTGGCTGCCGACCTGCATACAGATATGCACGAGTGTATAGGTCATGCTTCGGGGCAAATTAACAAAGGTGTAGAAACAACGGATAAGACTTTGAAAAACTACGCATCTTGCCTTGAAGAAGCACGAGCAGACTTAGTAGGCTTGTACTATGCACTCGACAAAAAACTGATAGACATAGGTGTGGCAGAAAGCAAAGAAGTGGGCATGGCTGAATATGATAACTATATGATGAACGGCCTGATGACACAGCTTACCCGCCTGAAACTTGGCGACCAGCTGGAAGAAGCACATATGCGCAACCGTGCATTGAACGCGCGCTGGGCTTATGAAAAAGGTAAGAAAGACAATGTAGTAGAGTTGGTAAAGAAAGATGGCAAAACATATGTAAAGATTAACGACTACGATAAACTACGGAGTTTGTTTGGCGAATTGCTACGTGAGATACAGCGCATCAAATCGGAAGGGGATTATAATGCAGGGAAAAACCTAGTGGAAAATTATGGTGTAAAGCTGGACAGAGAACTGCATAAAGAAGTGTTGGATAGGTTTGCTAAGTTGGGCATCAAACCATACAAAGGTTTTGTGCAACCAAGGTTAGTGCCAGTGATGAATGGAGACAAGATAACAGACGTAAAAGTAGAATACCCTACGAGCTTCTATCAGCAAATGATGGACTATGGCAAAAACTATGGTTTGCTGCCTGTAAAGAATTAATATAGTTGGTTAATAGATAATATAAAGCCCCATGCAATAGCGTGGGGCTTTGTTATTGAATGCAATAAGTTTACTAACTACTATGGTCTGCTACTATCAGCCACTGCCCTTTTATTTTTCGGAAAAGTAATGTAAAATGCCCGTTCAGGTCGCCAATGCTGCGTTTCAATTGCCACTTACCCAATACGAAGTAGTATTCTTTACTCAAGCGTTTTACCTGTAGTATATCAAAATACAGTTTCCCCATTTGTGTAGTATCTGCATACGATTTTTTGTAGCGTTGCAGGGTTTGCTCATATCCGTATACAGGGCCGCTTTTACCAACAAACAGCAGGCTATCGTTTTGCCAATAGCCCTGCATATATGCATCAATGCTGCCCGTATTCCATGCGGCTGACTGTTGTTGCAATACATTGCGTATCAGTTGTTCATCACTTTGCGCTAATGCCTTGTGGCATATTAGTATTATTACTGCAAGTAGAAATTGCTTCATAAGGGGAAGATACTGAAAATAAAAAAAGGTAACCGTAGGGGACAGTTACCAAAAGTGGATTACAGGGGCCGGATGTTCAGCTGGGTATTACAGGTCGCTCGTTTATAGGATAACATAAAGTACCGATAAAAAAACGGGGAAACAATTACCCATTTGACGAATGGACGGTTTGGTTAAACGAATGGGCGGTTTCATCCGACGAGTGGATGTTTTTGAGTCATATTACTAAGTGATTGATTGTCATGTTATTGTTACAAACCTATGTTTTAGCGTAGGTTGCTATAATGTTAAAATAACGTGCATAAGTTATATTTTACAAAAGCCCTTTTGTACTTTAGTAATGCACTAAACTTCTAATAACTATGGGTATCATTTCATGGGCATTGTTTGGGCTGATAGCAGGCGCAATAGCCAAAGCACTACGCAAGGGCGACGACCCCGGTGGTTGGATCATCACCATCATCATTGGTATAATAGGTGCTGTGATAGGTGGTTGGATAGGCACTGCACTTGGATGGGGAGATGTAAACGGCTTCAACTTCAGAAGCTTTACACTTGCTGTAATAGGTGCTTTATTACTGTTATTTGTTGTTGGTAAGATGCGCAAATAATCAGCGCATCTTTTTGTAAAAGAAATCCATCTGCTTACCGTTGCCTGCTACATAGGCATGTACGGTTGTGTCCGATGTTTTGATGTACGCAATACGTTTAGGGAAATCATGCGCAGGGTTTTCAAATACAACAGATGAGTCCGTAAGCATGGTTTCCTTAAAGTGTATTTCTTTACCATCGTTTTGGTTGCTGACGGTGGGCATATAGTAAAGTGTATCGTTGATAGCAGCCAGTCGAATGACTTCTTTGCTGGCAGTATCGCCATTAGGCAGTACAAAATAGCTTGCGCCTACCCACAGGCTGTCGTTACTTTTTAGCCAGCTTTCGGTTATTATGCCATCAGGCATTTCCATCTTCCAGTCTGCAGCTATCCAGCTAATTTTATCCAGCCTGTTTGCTTTGCCGGCGTTTGTGTTTGCGTCTGCTTGTCGGGTGTTTTCACTATTACATGACAATGCCATTATGCATATCACCCCAATTATGCAATATACTATTTGCTTCATACCACTTGTTTGAACTGAAATATACACGGAACTGTAAAATACTGATTTGAATTAAGCATTGTTAACCATGTTTAGTATTCTTTAAGAGTTGTATCGTAATGCATGGGTTAGTTTCGGAAACAAATTTAATACTCATGCTCAGGCTATTCATTATGCTATCAGTGATTGTGTTTCAATTCAGCCATGTCGCAGCGCAAACAAATACCTATATTTTTAAATCATCTGCCGACACATATACGGAACTGACGGGTGATATTGCACTTACACAAATGGTATTTGCAACGGGTGATGAAGTTGAGATTACAGCACTAAATGGTACTACATTCAATTTGTTCGGGAAATCGTGGACGATGGATGGTATAACAAAAGGTATTTTGATTTTTCCCAATGGTTTGGTAGAGGCTATAGATACTACGGGAGAGCTGATGGTATTTGATGGCTTATTCCGCTCGCTGGATTCGATAGATAATACCTCTAAAATATCTTATAAAATAGATGGAGCTGTAGGCAGTAAAATATTAAAAGCTCAATGGAAGAATGTAAAAATACAAAGTGGTCAGACAGGTAATTTTGTAAATCTGCAAATATGGCTTTATCAAAACGGTATCATTGAATATAGGTATGGACCAAGTTCTGTCAACAACGCATCGGGTTATACTACTTCTACAGGGCCTTCGGTAGGTATATTCTATTCACCTTCTGATGTATCGCAAATATATCAGAAACTATGGGTGTATGGCTTACCACCAAGTTTACAGCTTGATTCTTCAAAGAATATCAGTTTCCCCAATATTTCTGGTGTGCCTGCTAACGGAACGGTGTACAGGTTTGTGCCTAAAACTGTTGCGGCATCTGTACACTCAGCAACAGTAAAAGATATGCTGGATGTATTTCCTAACCCAGCTAACAAAGTGCTGAACATTATGCTTGATGAAGCACCGAAAACAAAAGCAACTATAGGGCTATATGCTGCTGATGGCAGATTGCTGAAAGAATATGCATTGCCAGCCAACAAAAATAATATCAACATTCAGGTAGCGGATGTGCCTACTGGTATTTATACATTGCAATACACTCAAGGCAATACAACATCAAACAAAAGAATAGAAATAATCCATTAAGCAAAAAGGCTGCATATGCAGCCTTTCATATTTTTACACCCTCGCTCTCCATGGCAGGTCGTCTACGTTGTTGATGTGTGCTATATACCTTGCCAATACAAACAGAAAGTCCGACAACCTATTGAGGTAGCGTACTATCAGTTCGGGTACTTGCTCTTCTTGTTCCTGCATACCTACGCATATGCGCTCTGCACGACGGCATACACAACGTGCCACATGGCAGGTAGAAGCCGCCAACTGCCCACCGGGTAATATAAAAGAGCGCATTTCGGGCAGCACTTCATTCATCTCGTCTATACGCTGCTCAAGCCATGTTACGTCTTCGTCGTGTACATCGGGCAGTTTCATTTTCACTTCCTTATCGGGGTTGGTAGCCAGTACAGAACCTACGGTAAAAAGCCTGTCTTGTATTTCGCGTAGCCAGCCACTTATTTTTTCATTGGCAGCCATGTCGTTTACCATGCCTATAAACGAGTTGAGCTCATCTACTGTGCCATAAGCCTCTATGCGTATATGATTTTTGGGTACACGCACACCACCTATCAGGCTGGTACTGCCTTTGTCGCCCGTCTTTGTATATATCTTAAATGCCATAAACCCCAACCCCTAAAGGGGCTTTTATTTAGTTGAATTTAAACAATAGTTTTTTCTGTAGTGTGCAGGCTCCCTTTAGGGCGGGGGGTATCCGTTTCCACCACCCCATCGCGTATGCGGATGACACGGTGGGTGTAGTTGGCAATATCTTCCTCGTGCGTTACCAGCACTACGGTATTACCCTGTGCGTGTATCTGCCCGAATAGCTCCATGATTTCTACCGATGTTTTGGAGTCGAGGTTGCCCGTAGGTTCGTCTGCCAGTATGATGGACGGATTATTTATCAGCGCGCGCGCAATGGCTACACGCTGGCTTTGCCCGCCCGATATTTCGTTGGGCTTGTGGTGCGCCCTGTCGCCCAGTCCTACTTTATCCAGCATGGCACGGGCGCGTTCCTCGCGGTCTTTTTTGCCAACGCCTGCATATATCAGGGGCATAGCTACGTTTTCCCATGCTGTGAGGCGGGGTAGCAGGTTGAACTGCTGAAACACGAAGCCAATCTCTATATTGCGTACATCTGCCAGCTCATCATCTTCCATTCGGCTTACGTCTTTGCCGTTCAGTATGTATTGCCCGCTGGTGGTGGTATCGAGGCAACCTATAATATTCATCAGGGTGGACTTGCCCGAACCCGATGGCCCCATCAGTGCTACATACTCGTTGCTATTGATGGTTAGGTTGATACCTTTCAGCACAGGTAGTTCCTGCTTGCCGAGATAGTAGCTTTTCCGTATGTCGTTCAGGCTGATAACTTCTTTCATCTATGGGGGCAATTAACATGCTGCCATTTCAAAAATACAGATAATTTTACGCATCGCTTTGTATATGGTCTGCTTTCCCAACTGTAAAATCAATATTGGCTTATATATAACATCAAAACGCGCCGATGGTTATCACAACCTCGAAACCGTGTTTTATCCTGTTAGGCAACTGACTGATGTGCTGGAAGTAGTACCCGCTACTGAAACCGACATAACCCTGCATGGCAAAACTGTAGCGGGCGATAAGCATGACAACCTTGTATGGAAAGCCTACGAGCTATTGAAGCGTGATTTCCCTGCAATACCACCCTTATCCATCCACCTGCTGAAAAATATACCAATGGGTGCGGGTATGGGTGGCGGCAGTGCCGATGGGGCTTTTATGCTGCGTTTACTGAATGATTATGCTGGTCTTGGTTTGAGCAACAAAGCATTGATAGGCTATGCCTTACAATTGGGTAGCGACTGCCCGTTTTTTATAGAGAACAGCCCGCAATATGCCACAGGCAGGGGCGAGGTGATGCAGCCCGTGAGCATAGATTTATCTGCCTATAGCATACAGCTAATATGCCCGCAAGTGCATGTATCTACCGCTGCGGCTTTTAAAATGATAAGCCGTAAGCCTGCTCCGTTTGATTTGCGGGAATTAGCTACACTGCCGATAAATGAATGGAAAGATGTGGTGAGCAATGATTTTGAAGCACCTGTATTTGCTCAGCATCCTCAACTGGCAGACATCAAACAACAGCTATACGATGCAGGGGCTATCTATGCAGCTATGAGTGGTAGCGGTAGTACGGTGTATGGGTTGTTTGAGAAAGGGGAGCGGGCTGTAATTCAATCCACTTTAGAGTATGAAGCTTATTATTACAAATAGAAATAGCCGCCCAATGTATGGAGCGGCTATTTAAAATATAATCAGGTCAGCTTATTTTACTTCAGCAACCAGTTTCTTAAAGCTTTCAGGCTCGTTCATAGCCAGGTCAGCCAATACTTTGCGGTTCAGGTCTATACCTTTAGCAGCCAGTTTGCCCATGAACTGAGAATAGCTCAAACCTTCTTCGCGGCAGGCAGCGTTGATACGCACTATCCACAAAGCGCGGTAATCGCGTTTTTTCAGTTTACGACCAACATATTTGTAACCAAGACCTTTTTCAAGTACGTTTTTGGCTACCGTATATACGTTTTTACGTTTGCCGTAGAAACCTTTAGCTTGTTTCAGTATTTTCTTCCTTCTCGCGCGAGATGCAACCGCATTTACCGAACGTGGCATATTCTTATTTTATTAATTCGTTTATGAAAATATTATATTATCGCAAGCACAACATGCGTTTTACCAGATTCTGATTTGCAGGGTGTACAAATGCAGCCTGGCGCAAGTGGCGTTTGCGTGTTTTTGATTTCTTCGTCAACAGGTGGCTTTTGAAAGCTTTATACCTGCGTATTTTGCCCGTACCAGTAACTTTGAAAGTTTTTTTAGCACGGCTGTGAGTCTTCACCTTTGGCATGTCCTCAATTTTTTTGGGATGGCAAAGGTAGCAATTTTTACTAATCAAACAAAATAAAGCGAAACTTTATTTGACCTGACGGCGGGCAGGATGGGTATATGTGTAGCAATATTATTTATACGAGAGAAATAGGCAGCACTATGGTACAAATCCGCCATTTCGCCTATTTTTACGGTACATTATGGCACTTTTCAGATTCAGGGTATATTGGGAAGAGGATGACTTGGTGTATAGAGATATAGAGATACGCCCCACACAGACGTTTTTGGAGTTTCACAAAGCTATTATTGCCGCTTACGAGTTTGACGGCAAACATGCTGCATCTTTTTTTGACAGTACTGAAAAATGGGCGCGCGGGCGAGAGCTGAATTCGGAAGTGTTGGTAAACAAAAAAGACGCACCTGCTTTGTCAATGATGCGCACCCCTGTATCTGCATTGATATCTACACCTGACCATAAATTTGTATATGAATACGACCCCGCCAAGAAATGGGTATTTCTGGTAGAGTTGATAGGCATAAGTAAAGACGAAGATGCAAAGCGCACTTATCCGTTTGTATTGCGCAAAGAGGGAGTAGCTCCTGCACAATACGGTGTAAAAGGTGTGAACCTGGATAAACTGCTGGAAGTAGAAGAGAAATACGACCTGGGTGCCGATGAATTGGCAGAGGGCTTTGGTGATGAGGGTGAGGAAAGTATGGAAGAAAGCGGCTTAGATACAGCTACTGAAAGCTTTGAGGAGTAGAACACACCATATACTGGTTGGTAAAAACAGCATACATCATAGCAGGACCTACGGCAGTAGGTAAAACGGCAGTAGCCATAGCACTGGCTAAACAGTTGGGTACATCCATCGTATCGGCAGATAGCAGGCAATGCTACCGGGAGATGACCATCGGCACGGCTAAACCCGATGCGGAAGAACTGGCAGCAGTAAAGCATTATTTCATAGATGCTTTTTCAGTAACCAACTCGCTGGATGCGGCAGATTATGAAACGCTGGCACTCGGATACTTAGAAGAGATTTTTATAACAAACAATACTGCTGTAGTGTGCGGTGGTACAGGCTTGTACATTAAAGCACTATGCGAGGGGCTGGATGAGATGCCGCCTGTACAAGACGAGATAGTCCAAGAAGTAAATGAACAATACGAAACTCGCGGACTGCAATGGCTGCAACACACAGTGCAGGAAGAAGACCCTGATTTTTACAAAGAGGGTGAAGTGAAAAACCCTGCCCGCTTGTTACGTGCGCTTATCTTCAAACGCTCTACTGGAGAAAGCATCATTAACTATCGCACAGGGGAAAAGAAACAGCGCGATTTCAATATCATCAAAATAGGGCTGGAACTACCGAGAGAAGTATTGTATGAACGCATCAATCAACGGGTAGATAAGATGATGGCAGTTGGTTTGCTGGATGAGGTGCGTAACCTGTACCCGCTAAGGCATTTGAAAAATCTGCAAACAGTAGGTTATAACGAATTGTTTGACCATATAGAAGGGTTATATACACTGGAAGAAGCAGTAGAAAAAATAAAACAAAATACCCGCCACTACGCCAAGCGGCAGATGACATGGTTTAAAAAAGATAAAGAGATAAACTGGTACAATGCAGATGATACTATGCTGATGGATAAAATAACAGCTAATCTACGATAGCTTTCTGTTGCCCCAACCTGTAGACCTGAGGCGTAATAGCGTGCGTATCTTCAATAAATAAAAATAGATACCGATGGCAAAACGGTAGGCATTGTATTTTACTACTTCTATTACCGATTTATCGTTTCGCACAACCAATACAAGCAGATAGGCAGCAATAAAAATGTAGAAAAACGGAAGCTGCAATAGTGTCGCCAGCAACAATACCTGTAAGGGCACTGATATAAAAAACGAAAACACATCGAGCGTAGATAATACACGTACCCAAGGCGATACATTTGGCAAGAAAATGGTGCGTAGCTGATAGATGATACTGGTTTTGAATGTGCGTTGTATTTTTTTGATGTAGTCTTTATACACAAACTGCTCATGCACCACACTTACATCGGGTATCGTGTAGCTCTTGCCACTTTGCAGCGCGAAGTTGGTAATGGCTTTGTCTGTGCCCGACAACAAAGGTGTGCCTGCAAAACTTTCTTTTCCATATGCTGTAGTGATACTACGAATAAATGCATATTTGGTAAACATAAACGCCCCGTTGCAAGCCAGCGTTACACCCAGACTGCTCTCAAACAGGCGTTTGTAATAGTTGCCATGATAGCTGGAGTGGATGTAGGTGTTGAGGTAATTGCTTCGCGCGTTTTTGATGGTGATGCGCACACCAAATATATTACCGTCGGGCTTTGGGCTGATAAACTGCAGGCTTTTTTCAATGCAGTTGTTTTCAAAATACATATCAGAGTCTATGTGTAATACATAGTCAACCGGTTGCAATGCCTCGATTGCGCGTATTTGCGATTTTCGGAGTCCTATATTTTTTTCGTTGTGTATTATTTTCAATCGCCCATCAAGTGTATCAATCACTTGCACAGGCGTATTGCTTGCGTCATCAATTACGATTATCTCTTGCGGCTGCACAGTACTATCTGCAATGCAGCGAAACAAGTTTTGCAGGTTTTCATCCGGCTCGTTGTATGTGCAGATGATAATGGAGAATGATTGCAGCTTTTCTGCTACTGGCGATGATACTTGCTTATTGCGCAGCAAGTAGTTATTGAAAACATAGGCAAAGCGTAAGACCAAAAAAGGAGTCATTGCCAGCAACAACTTATTTTCACTGATTGCCAAATACAAGATGAGTGCATTGCTGGATAGCGTAATGAACACATCGAGGTACTTACGTTTTTGTTGGTATATATTTTTCAGGATGCTATTACCCATGTATGAGCGCTCTGCGCAAATGGCAGCGGCATGCGGGTGCGAAGTTAAGCAATAGTTTCAGGTGTAGGTATATGCCTGCTGTTGTAGATAGCCATCACTTCATCTACACTCCCATCTGCTATTACTTTTCCCTCTTCAATAAGTATCAGCCTTTGGCAGAATGTTCTCAAAATTTCTTCGTGATGACTTACCATAATGGTAGTAATGCCGGGATTCTGTTGTATGTGGTTTAAGTGGGCTGCTATCTTATCTTTAAAAAACACATCGCTGCCATAAAATACTTCGTCGAGTATGTAAATATCAGCAGGTAATAATAATGTAGTAGAAAGGCTAAGACGAGTACGTGTACCTGTTGAGTAAAATTTAACAGGTGTATCAATCTGTGTTATCTCGCTGAAATCAATGATGGATTGTTCAAGCGATGCAATCTGTTTTTTAGATGCCCCGAGTGCTGATGCGTAGAAGCGTAAGTATTCGCACCCTGTCATGTCAGGAGTAGAAATATTGCCCTGCCCGAATACGGGTATTATATTGCCCTCTACCCGCAAACTACCGCCTGTTGGTGCAGATATGCCACTTATCAGTTGTAATAGCGTTGACTTACCTGCTTTGTTTCGCCCTACAATACCTACATGCTCCCCTTTTTCTATTCTGAAGCTGATGCCTTTCAGTACATTAAACCTGTCGTCATCTTTGCCATTAAAAAGCGACTTCAAGTCTGCAAATAAATTGCGCAGGAAATACTTACCTATGTATTTCTTCTCTTTCGACGAGTAGCGTTTTTTTATGTCTTTTAATTCTATCATTACGTGAATAGGTATATCAGATAATGTCTGCCAATTTTTTATCGTATCGTAAAAAGATGGCAATGCCTGTAATGAATAATGTAACGGATACCAGCATACCTTTTGAAAGCATCACCCAGGGTACTGTTTCGTGGAACAAAATAGCCCTGAAAGATTGTATTACAGATACCATAGGGTTGAGTGTATAATACTTCAACCAGCTATCCGGTACATAGCCAATATTGTAGATGATGGGCAATGTGTATAGTCCAAGTGGCATCAGAAAGCGAAGCATGTGTTTGATATCTCTGTACACGAGGCTGGGTATCAGCAGTATCAGTCCTAGCCCTACAGAAAACAACACCACCTGCAATATCAGTACTGGTAATAAAAACATGGCATAGTTGATACCTCTACCCGAAGCCAGTAGTATGATGGTAAGTATTGTAAGCCCGAATAGGAATTCTACAAGCTTTAGCAATATAGATGATAAGGGTACAATTAATCTGGGGAAGTTGGTACGCTTGATGGTATTGGGTTCTTTGGTAAATACTTCTAAAATATCCAGAAAAGAATCTCTGAAAAACAACCAAGGCAGCATACCGCTGTAGATGAAAATAAAATACTTAACCCTGTTTACATCCACATCAAAAGCAAGACCGAAGAAGATGGTGTATACCAGTGTTGTAATAATGGGATTGATAACTATCCAGCCTATACCAATGTAAGAATGCTCATACTTTAGTTTTATCCATTTTTTGGATAACATGAAAAGTAATTGCCTGTATTTATATATATCGGCAATATATCGTGAAAGGGAAATCTTGCGGGGGTATTCAATCATGCGCCCTATATATATTAGCTGCTAAGATAGAGCAGTTTGTAAGTTTTACAAAGGTAGGCGTTCATAATACCTGCTCCAACCAAGTATTGATACGCTCTTGTCGTCTATTATTTCCATGTAGCACCATACTATGCCTTTGTCGTTTACACGCATCAGTCGCCCATAGTTGCTTTCTTCTATCAATAAATCGCCGTTTTTTAGCAGTGCTATCCGCCCTTCCGATTTTGTCGCAATCATCTGTTGGCGCATAATGTGATTGTACGGTGTATCTACCTGCTTAGTTGCAAAGTTGTAAATGTAAAAGCTATTGTACCCCCTGATGAAGTTAAAACGTTTTTTGCCATGCCTGATGACATCATTACCAAGCAGTCCTACCCTGTTCGAGTCTATCAGCGATACATCATGTTCATTGCTCCAAGGCCCTGTCTGCATCCATTTTATTTTATTGGTGGCGGGGCTGTACAGTATAACTGTGCTCCTGTTGCGGATGTTGATGAACAAGTCGCCTTGTTGTGCATAGTTGGTGTTGTGCAGTACGGGTTGTATATCATTTACATGTATGGCATCAGGTTCGTATAGCCCTATGCCGGTTAGCAGGTAGATGGCTCCGTTCTCTATCAATATTGATGCAATAGACTTCTTAAATAATACACTGCCCTGAGCTTCAAACTGCACAATGGCATCGTCTTTTATGCCCGGAAATAAATTAGTGTCTAAGGCTGTTGGCTTTATAAAACCAGCCGTCCAGTACTTTCCCTCATAGTCTTGCTCTGTACTGTGATGGTAGCTGCCTTTTGTAAACCATACAATCTTAGATTGTTTATCGAGCTTCATCAATCCATACTCACCTTTTATTATCAATCCTGTATCACTTGTCAGTATCGGGTGTTGTGTTTTGAATGATATAGGTTGCAGCAATTCTTCTTCAAGTTGTATGCCCTTTGTTTTATTCAGTTTGGCAATGGCTTGCAAATCAGGTATCCATGTATGGATAGTTTTTTGAGAGGTTAATGAGAAAAGCTTTACAACAAACTGTTTATATGTTTTGTCGTAAGCTGGTATCAGCAAGTAGCCGCTATCGGGGCTGTTGCTTACAAAATGGGTGGTTTGTTTGGTTTTGTTGGTTTCCCATACGGGCGATTTGGTTTCAGCATTTTCTAGCAAAGCATTGGGCAGCGTGGCAATGTCTATCACATATTTACCATACTTACCCAATCGGTTGCCGCCGTTCGACTGGTGCCAAACTGCCCAGCCAAATAATAGAAACAGTACAGATATGGATAATATTATCAATATCAGCATGTATATATTTATCTGTACCCGCTTCTTCAAATAGATGGTATTGTATGCTGTAACAAAGGTATTTCATTTTGCCAATGAGCCTAATACCTATACGGGTAGAATATTTTTTGTTAAAAAAGGTACTATGTATTGCAAGGTACTAAGTTTTTGCATAGGTTTGCATTCTAAACAGTGAAGATGAATATAGAGAATACGGAATCGCAAATGCGGAAAGGGCTGCTGGAGCTGTGCATATTGGGCATTATACAAAAGGAAAAAGAAGCCTACCCCAGCGATATACTGGAACAACTGAAAGCCGCCAAGTTGGTGGTATTGGAAGGTACGCTCTACCCCTTGCTCACCCGTTTGAAGAATGCGGAAGTGCTGACCTACAGGTGGGAAGAGTCTGTAACCGGACCACCCCGCAAATACTACGCCTTGACAGCACACGGGCAGCAAATGTACAACCAACTGAAACAAAGCTGGGACGAACTCAGCCAATCCGTTAATCATTTAACCAACTAAATAAATACAAACAACTATGCAACGTATCATTCAGATTAATATAGTGGGGCGCATCATACCGATAGAAGAAGATGCCTACCAGGTATTGAAAAACTACATCGCATCGCTCGATAAACAGTTTGCAAAAGAAGAAGGCAAAGACGAAATACTGCAAGACATTGAAAACCGTATAGCAGAGCTATTTACCATACGCCTGCAAACAGGTGCGCCTGCCATAGACAAAGGCGATGTGCAGAAAGTAACCGAAACGCTGGGTGCTGCCGCCGACCTGAATGAACCAACAGTAGCCAACCATGCTAAAACTACTTACCTGCCTGGCGTGTACGGACAGCAAGAGCAAAGCAAACAACAGTATGATTACACACAACCCAGAAGGCTATATAGAAATACTTACGATAAAATACTGGGTGGTGTGTGTAGTGGTGTTGCCAACTATTTTGATATAGACCCTGTGATAGTACGCTTAGTGATGGTAGTACTGTTCCTGACGGCAGGTATAGGTTTTGTAGCCTATATACTGGCGTGGATGATAATACCTGCTGCCAGGTCGTTGGAAGATTTGGGCTATATGAGTACGGGTAAGCCGATGGACTTTGAAACCATGCAACGCAATATGGGCGAAGAACTGCAAGACCTGAAACGTCGTGGCGAAGAAATGAGCCGTGAATTGCGCGACTTCTTTAATAAGAAGAAATAGGCATCATCGCTTAGTGATTTTGTTTTGGCTAATGGCTTTTTGTCGGGAACATTTGAAACGTGTTACATCTTCATTGCGTAATTGTTGGTGTTTGGTATGCCTGCCGCTCATACGTTTGCGCCACATACGGAAACTGGATGTTTTGCTATGTGTACGCATCAGCGATATAACGTCCGGTTCAGATAAACCGAATTGAAAAGCGATAGCCTCAAAAGGTGTACGGTCTTCCCATGCCATTTCAATAATGCGGTCAATATCTGCTGCTGTCAGTTGAGGATGCATACATCACAGTTTCAAAGAAGACATACCACCATCTATATGTAGCACCTGTCCTGTCATCCAGCTTGTATTGTCCGATAACAGGAACGATGCCATGGCTGCTATATCGTTAGCTTCTCCGATACGTTTCAACGGATGCCTATCTGCTGCTGCCTGTATTTTGGTATCGTTATCCGTAAGTCTGGCCGCAAGTGGTGTTTTTACAAGCGATGGTGCAATTACATTCACTCTTATTTTGGGAGCAAGCTCTGCTGCTAAAGCACGAGCAAAACCCTCAACCGCACCCTTGGCGGCTGCTACCGATGTGTGGTAGGGCATGCCTGTCTGCACAGCAACTGTACTGAACAATACAATAGATGCCTGTGGCGATTGTTGCAGGTTGGGTAGATAACGTTGTATGATTTTAATAGCACCGTGCAGGCTGATGTCAAGGTCGTTTTGAAAATCAGTTTGTTTCAGGCTTTTAAATGGTTTTAGGTTGATAGAGCCGGGGCAATATACAAGCCCGTCGAGTACGCCATCTATGGCAGGTGGTTCGTTGCTGTCTTTTACATCGTAGCTGATGTGTTGTGCTACTGGTAAATCGGGTGTTGTTCTGGATAAAGACAATACTTCGTGCTGTTGTTGTAACAACGCATCTGCCAATGCATACCCGATGCCCGAACTGGCACCTGCAATCAAAAATCTTTTCATGCAGATATAACAATGCTGCTGTAAATAGGTTCGCTTAGCGGCGTATCAAGCGTACTATCATAACAATAATGCCAATGAGGAAGATGAACAGTGAAATCCTGTTCATGCCATGCATGAATTTGATGTTTATATTAGACGGCGCATTGGGGTCTTTTTTGCGCAAGTAGAAATATGTAAGTATCTGCCGCCACATAATGCAAAAGAGTTGTTTCTAAAGTTAACAAGAAATTTGCCAAATAGTTTCAAGACGCTATATTTGCAGCCCGCATGGGGAATTAGCTCAGCTGGCTAGAGCGCTTGCATGGCATGCAAGAGGTCATCGGTTCGACTCCGTTATTCTCCACTTAACAAAGTGTCTGAAATGTTGATTTATCAATACTTTCAGACACTTTTTAGTTTTAGGTGTAAAACAATTGTGTAAAACGTTTTTGAATTCGTTTTAAGTTTTATAAAAAATCCACTCTTTCTTAAAACCTTTTATTACAACTGATATATAATACTACCGATACGTTTCGGACAAAAAATTATTGAACACTATGAAGTATGTATCAACATCATTCAATATGTTTTTGAAACACAAATTGAATGAAAAAACTAAAGAGGTAAATGATGAGGTAAATACCACAAATGGAAATGATGAGGTTACTATTACTCTCCAACGTAAACCACTTGGTATAGAAGAATTAATGAGAGAGTTTAACGAAATAATGGATGAATATGATAAAATATATAAACCAAAATACTAAGGAAATACTATACGATACAAATATGTTGAGAGAAACCCTTGGTATGTCTAAGTCTCAATTGATAAGAGAGATGAAGAAATACAACTTTTCAGAGAGTGAGTATGTCCATTATAAAAACCAATTCCTTTTCAAAGAAAACTCTGTAATTGAGTTTATTACATTCTTGGTAATGAATAGGTTGGTAAAAGATATAGACAGAACAAAGAAAGAAGTTGATAAAATGAAATCAGATAGAAATGGACTTCATGAAAATTAAATGTTTGAATAAGAAACTAACAGATAAACGACAGAAATACTATCAAGAGAGGGATTATAATGATAAACGGAAATTGTGGTTGGAAATACAAATTTTGGAATTACGGATAAAATTGGAAAGACTTAAAAAGAATTAACGGAAATATCGGTTCAAATCCTATAACAGGATTCAGTTATACTTCTGTAAAAAGTAAAAAATCAAGGTGTTTGAACAATAATTATTTTATTGTATTGATTGTCCTATACCTAATAATATAATCCACGTAATGAATACTTATGAATTAAAACCACATCAAATACAAATACTAAATGAAGTAAAATCTTTACCTATAAACAATCTACATTATGTAGTTATTCAACAATCATTATTACATAAACCTATGACCCTACCTGAATTAAAGAAATGTATTAACAGATCTCTGAAAAGGTATACACAACACTATCTTAGTTATAATTATAAGAAGGGGATGGAGAATAAATTATTTCAATACTACTGTTTCTTTGAAACGTCTAAAGAGTTTAATTTGTCACAAAATACACAAGATATTTTTACACAAGATTTTGAATTGAATTTCCATTTTCATCTCTTTATATCCAGTCGATATAACGTGTCTTTTGTTAACCTTATCTACAATCTATTTGAAGAATTAACTTCCATTCCTACGAAAAGGAAATCACTTACAAAGTTTGACTACAAGAAGATTGATAAACTGGAAGATAACTTCATTCTTTATCACACTAAACAGATAAAGGACAGGTTCTCAAGTGAATTAATAATGAAAAACGTTATCTAACTTTAAGAATTGTTAACCTAAATCAAATATCATGAATAATTATTGTTGTAAACACTGTGGAACTACACACCAAAGTAATTCTACACCGAATGTCAACGGATGTCCTAAGTCTTCTTTTCATTCTTGGTCAAATCTTGGTCAAGTGGGTGATAAAACGTACTTATGTAAGAATTGTGGGGTAAAAATTAATAGTAATTCTACACCAAATGTTAATGGGTGTTCAAACAAATCATTCCATTCTTGGAGTAAACTCTAACATAAGAATCAAATTTAAACTTGACACGGGGAATACCCGTGTTTTTTTATTTATGTATTCTACCTATCTATCCATAAAATAGGTAATTTTCCATACCAAAACCAATACATGAGACCTCTATATTACACACTAACAGGAATAATTTTCTTTTTTGTAGGTTACAACACCAAAGACTTTATTTCAGAAAAAGTCTTCTCTCCCAAAATTGGAGATTGTTATATTTTGGAGAAACTGAGGGATTACATGGGATTTATAAGAAGACCTAGTAATTAAACTCCCGTTTTCTCTACTACATCAACTTAATAACAAAATAGAAATTAACGTATCATGTTACAACCCAATCTCAAGTCCTATAGATCTAAGATTGATAGTAGTCTTAAGAATATCGTAGTTACTAATGATTTTAGTATAGTTGTTGAGAAATCAATCAATAGTTTTTTAACGTCCCTAGATGAAACTAATAATTCCGGACAAACCGAAGGACATATCAAAATACTTATTACGAAGTTTCTAGAAACATTTTTTTCGAAAAATTATATTAACTCTAATTCATACAAAGGTCTTATTGAAAGTGATTTGGTAATTAAAGAAAATGAAAAGACCGATTCTAATACTAATGTTATTATTGAATTAAAGAAGACTGACAACAAAAAAGATTTAGTTACAAAAGATGACCTTAATAGAAAGTCCCTTCATGAATTAATATTGTACTATCTATATGAAAGGGTAGTAAACAAAAACCCATTTGTCACTAAGGGTATCATTACAGATGGTTATGAATGGTTTTTGTTTGATTCTAATGAATTAAAAAATAAGTTCTACGATAAAAAGGAAGTATATAACTTTTTCAATCAATGGTATTATAAAAAAACTGACTCATCAAAAACAGAAGTATTTTACGAGTATATTTCAAAATACATTTCCAATAATGAAGGGGACATTAAGTTTGAGTATTTTGATTTAAGAAAAATAAGAAAAGAAGAATTGGGGGATTTTATAAGATACTTTTCTCCAATTAATATTTTAAAGGAAGATTATAGTAATGATTCTAATGTTTTAAACAAAGGTTTTTACTATGAACTCCTATATATATTAGGACTTGAAGAACAAAAAAAAGATGGGAAACTGGTAATTGATAGATCTCCCAACCCTCAACAAGGTTCTTTAATTGAAAATACGATTAGAAAAATTGAACTTGAAGGGTTAATATCAAATATTAATCTTACTGACTTATACACTTTTGGAGAGACAAATACAGAAAGAATATTCAACTTATCTCTCGAATTAGTTGTTACTTGGATAAACCGTATTTTATTTCTCAAATTATTAGAATCCCAATTAATAAGTTTTAGTGATAAAAGGAATAAAAAGTTTCTTACCTCAGATTTAATTTACGATTACGATGTATTGAATAATTTATTTTTTGAGGTTCTGTCAGAAAAACCCCAAAATCGAAGAGATACGTTTAGTAAGTTTGATTTTATCCCTTACTTAAATAGTTCATTATTTGAGACTACAGAAATAGAACGAAAGTTGTTACGAATATCAAATTTGGACAACTCATTGAGTGTAGATGTTTTTTCTAAAACAATTTTGAAAGACAAGACAACAGGTAAAAGACTGAAAGATGTCAAACTAAAACCATTAGAGTATTTACTTAGATTTTTAGATTCTTACAACTTCGGTTCTAACATAGACGATGATTTACAAAAAAAATACTTAATAAATTCTTCAGTATTAGGACTCATTTTCGAAAAAATTAATGGTTACAAAGACGGAAGTGTATTCACTCCATCTTTTATTACTACCTATCTTTCGGAAGACACAATAAAAAGAAGAGTATTAGATATTTTCAATGATAAGTATAACATTAGTTGTACTAGTGTTAATGACTTGTATAACATTATCGATAAGGTCACTACTATTGAAGAATCCAATAAGATTATTGACAACTTGAAAATCTGTGATCCATCAGTTGGAAGTGGTCACTTTCTTGTATCTACATTAAATTCAATAATTAAATTAAAATCTGAATTAGGTATTTTAATTGATGAGAATGGGAAAAGACTGAATACTATTAACATAAATATCAATAATGACGAACTTATTATTCTTGATGAATTTGGAGATCAAGTAAAATATTTTATTAATGAAAATGGAAGACCAAACTCACACATTCAAAATATTCAAAAAACGATCTTTAATGAAAAAAAGAAAATAATCGAAAATTGTTTATTTGGAGTTGATATCAATAGTAATAGTGTGAAGATTTGTAGGTTGAGGTTATGGATTGAATTACTTAAAAGTTCTTTTTATACCGATGATTCCAATTACATTGAACTTGAAACATTACCTAATATTGATATTAACATAAAGATTGGTAATTCTCTTCTATCTAGATATTCAATTACCGAAGACTTAAAAGATGTTTTTAAACAGGATAAATACTCCATAAAAAAATATAAAGAACTTGTCTACAATTATAAAAACACTAACGACAAGACAATTAAAAAAACACAAATTGAACCCTCTATACTTGAGATTCGAAGTAACATTAAAGATACTATTGAAAAGGATACAATTAAACAGTACTCAAAAGTTAAAGGTCAGATTTCTAACATTAAGATTGGGTTGAAAAATCTAGAAAAGTTTGGGGAAACAATTAAACCAGAAGATTTAGATAAACTTAAATCAAAGGAAAACGAACTTAAAAAGATTGAAAACAGAATTAAGGAAATCGAAGAAAATATTAAATATAAATCGTCATTTGAGTGGAGGTATGAATTTTCAGAAGTACTAGATGAGAATGGTGATTTCGAGGGGTTTGATATCATCATAGGTAACCCACCTTATATAAAGGAGAACGATGATAAAAAGGTATTTGACGGATTACGAGATTTATCCTGTTATCAGGGGAAAATGGATATATGGTATCTTTTCGGTTGTTTAGGTATCGAATTATTAAAACCCAAAGGGTATTTGTCATTTATTTCAACTAATAATTGGACAACTAATCAGGGAGGAAAGAATTTCAGAAACAGAATTACAAATTCCTCAAAGATTGTTAAACTAATTGATTTTGGTTCCGTAATGGTATTTGAAGATGTATCAATTCAAACTATGATCATGGTTTTTCAGAAAGATACAGAAACCGATAACTATACTATTGATTTTAGAAGAATTACGAAATCGTTAAAAGGGTCAAATCAATTAGATGATGTTTTAAACGGATATCAATCAGACGGTATTGAAATTTTTAATCCAATATTTAAGAGGGATACATATCTAAACAAAAATTTCACCTTTAATAAAGATGAGGATAACTCTATTTTAAATAAAATAATCTCAAATTCTAATTTTCAACTTCAAAAAAATGAAATAGTTCAGGGTATAGTACCAAATCCTGATTACGTCAACTCTCGTAACATCAAAAACTTTAGTGACATCAAGATAAAGGAACGAAATATAAAAGTTGGGGATGGTGTATTTGTCGTTGAGAAAAATCACTTCCCTACTCTAAATGAATCTGAATTGAAATACCTAAAACCAGTCTATGAACCATCTGATATGGACAGATTTTTTTTAGGTAAAAGTAGTCGTGATATTATTTACATCAATAAATCAAACTACAATTCCGACTGTCCAACTTTGATAAGTCACCTAGAAAAATATAAAGAGATTATGTTTCAAAGGAGAGAGAATCAGAACGGACGACTAGAGTTCTATCATTTACATTGGTCTAGAGACGAAGAGTACTTCAAACCAACTCCAAAAATACTATCAGTTAGAAAGTGTAAATACCCAACATTTGTTTATACTGAGGAATCAACATATGTAATGATGTCCATCAACGTCATAAAATCCAAACGAATAAACTTAAAATATCTTACTGGTTTATTGAACTCGAGTGTGATAAATTACTATTTTAAAAAGAAAGGAAAATTACAAGGTGAGAATTATCAAATAGATAGTGACCCGTTATTAGAAACACCTATTGTTAAACCGAATGATGAGTTAGTAAAAAGAGTTGTAGAAATAGTTGATATCTTAATAGAAAGAACAAAAAACAATCTCGAAGTAGATGAGTTGTATAGTAAACTCAACTCTGAAGTTTATAAAATTTATTCTTTAAACTCCAGTGACATTGAATTAATTGAAAAGGATTTTAGTTACACAACTAACGTGTAACTTGTTTGATTAGACTTCCTTGTGGTTCAACTTAAGGTAGTTTTATCACAATAGTTCTGTTCGAACCAAACTCTGGTGGTTCAGAAAACTTCCGTACAAGTTCCTCACCTGAAACATTATCAATCAATTTTATTATTATCTCCTTACGTTGATTTGGAAAAGGGTCTGGAAGGAAATCCTTATGTGTTATACGAATTGTCAACTGTTGATTAATAGTAGGTGGTATTTTCCCACTTTTAAAAAACCTTAACTTGTAGTCAGTATTTTTACTTATATTTTTACCTACTGGTCGAATTTCGATTCGGTTGACTGAATAATCCATGATATCTGATATATGTCAAACTTAGATGATTATTATCCAATCAACCGACCTTATGAAAAATATTTCCTGAACCCCTCAACTTATTCTAACTAATCAACAATGTATTTTGATTTAAACTCATTAAATTCTTCAATAGACTCTAATACGTTGAGAGGAACATTATCCAGTTTTGTATTATAAACCGGGACATGGTAACCATCTTTTATTCTTTGTTCAATCAAATTGAAATACTCTCCAATAACGACTAGAGAGGAAAGAGGAGAACTCATTTCTGAGATTTCTTCAAGAGTTATTTTATTAATCATATAGTTTCTTTATTATAAATATCTGGAAATTTTCAAAAAACCTTATACTTCTGATAAAAGTGTAAGTTTTTTACTGGAAACCTTAATGGGTAAGGGTTTCGAGTAAATATTTTATTGTCAAATATATCATAACTTATACTTTTATACAATTTTTGATAAAAGTATAGGTTATGTCAATAATCCTCCTTAGGTTGGTCGTCTAAATGAAAAAGTAAGTAAAACAGGGATTTGTTATGAGTTTGGAAGGACAAAAAACGACAACTAGTTACATGGAGTGGAATGACTTTGTTTCATTCATTACAAGATTGGAAAAGGACGAAGAATACAAATTTTGTCTTTTAATATCTATTGGGGTATTCACTGGTCTCAGAATATCAGACTTACTCAATCTCAGGTATCAGGATATACTACACCGGGAAGTAATCTCAATACAAGAGAAAAAGACGAAAAAACAACGAAGTATAAAGGTAAACCCTGACTTGAGGGAGATCATCGAAAGGATAGTCAAAAAACAGGGTTTAAAAGACTATTCTGAGTTCATATTCATCAACAAGTACGGGACTAAACCGATAGATAAATCCTATGTAAATGTGAAGTTGAAAGAGTTATTCAAAAGATATAAGGTTAAGGTGGGAGGTAATATTTCAACCCATACTTTCAGAAAGACACTTGGTAGAAGAGTAGTTGAACTAAACAACTATTCTGATAAATCAATGGTTTTATTAATGGAACTGTTTGGACATAGTTCCCAATCAATAACGAAAAGGTATCTAGGAATTAGAGAACAAGAGATACACGATGTTTACGATAGTTTAAGTTTATAATGATAAAATACAATAAGATGAATTTAGAATTACAGAACAGGTATTATCAAAAAAGTAAAGACGTTGAAAAGAAATTACAACGATTAAAGAGAGTATTAAGAAAACATAGACAATACTTCGATAAAAACTCCTATAACTGGGGGTATTTAGGTGATTTAATCAACCTTGAAAATCGATTGGATGATGTGATAAACTTCACAGGGTTATAAAAACTTTGTGAAAGTTTCTCCAAGATCTTTGTTACTATTTTCAATTTTTCCTTTTAATATACTGATATACTTATCGGTCGTATTAATTCCCTGGTGACCTAAACTTTTGGATATCTCGTACACATCACCGTCATTTTGTATCATTAAATTAGTGTAAGTGTGTCTAGGAATATGAGATGTAAGTGTTATGTCAATATCACACTTTTTCTGTAAGACTTTAAGTTGTTTATTATAAACAGTAGTTCTCGATTGTAAATGATTGTATTGAGTTTTATCTAGATTAGTATTCTCATTAAAGACAACATTATCAAAAATCTGTGGATTAACAATTGGGAAAATAAATTCATTCCTATGTTCTTTAGAGTATTTGTGTAGTTCAATTTTTAGTGAATCAGAAACTTTACTTAATACTTGTTCTACTATTTTCTTCAAATTTTCTATATCAGTAAAAGTTCTATTTCTCTCATCCTTTTTATTCAGTGGAGTTTCGATGTATCTACCTACAATTAGATTGTATCTAGTAAGTATGTCTTCAAACTTTTCTGAATAATCTATACCATTGAATTTATACTTATACTTTACACTAATAATTTTAGTCACCTCCTTCGAGTTGATATAATCTTTAAGTATCCACATTAATACTGGAGTAAGGAATACTGTGTGTTCTTTCTTCGTCTTATACTGATTGAATGTGATATTCCCCTCGATAACATTACTAAATCTCAATGTCAACAAATCACTAACTCTTAACCCTTGACCAAATACTTGAAATAGAAAATAGTTTCTGACATTGAACAAACTATCACTTTTGTCAAATCTAGTTCGTAATATTTTTTCAACGTGTTTCTTTTCTAAGAACACTTTCTTGACTATTACTTTTTTATTCTTAAAATTTACAAAAGGGTCTAAGTGAGGTGTGTATTCTCCATTACCAACACATTTTGTGTAAACCCTTTTTATACAATTGATATAGTTTTTGGTTGTGTTAAAACTTATTTTTTGGTTTAATAAATATGTTTCAAAATTTTCAATAAACAAACTAGTTAATTCCGTAAATGTCAAATCGGACTTATCTATACTTTTCAAGTATTTGAGTATATGAAAACGTGTAGTCTTATATTTTTTGGAACTACCTATTTTCATTCTTGATTCTAAGAATTTAATAAATCCATCTAATTGAGAAAGGAATGAATTTCTTTTGTTACTAATTGTGATATTAATATCACCAGAAATTTTGTGTGTTTTCTTTAGTTTATCAATGGAAAGATTTACAGTACTTATTATTGACATTCGGTGATTTTCATCAAAATCACGATTAACTCTTAATTTACTTTCAATATCTTTCCCGTTATTGTTCCAAAATCGTTCCTTGAGTGAAATTCCTAATGACTCGTATTTAGATATTCTATTTTGAGTAATTCTGATATTAATAATACCAGTCTTATCTGTTGAATATTTCTTTTTTAATACTGGTGTAAAGGTTGTTTTTCCCATCTGGAATTTTTACTCAAAACTAAGAGTAAAACACGAGTAAAACATTTTGTTCCGATATTATCTATATTTTGTTATAAAGTATTGATAATCAATATCATTATTTTTTATTGGAGAACGTTATTCTCCACCAATAAACAAAGCCACCTATCAGGTGGCTTTGTTTATTGTATCAATTCTAATATCGCATCCGCAGCATTTTCAGAAGCGTTTTTATCGCCTAGCAAATGCCATAGTTGTTTGTAGTCTTCTTTCAGCTTGCTTATGTGTTGCGGGTTGTGCAGTAGTTTGTCAAGCTCTTGTTTCAGCATAGCTTCGTTCAGGTTGGCTTGTATAAGTTCGGTTATCACAGGCTTATCCATTATCAGGTTCACCAGCGATATGTATTTTACTTTTATCAGCCGCTTTGCCAGTTGATAAGATATGGGGTTGCCTTTATAACAAACCACTTCGGGTACGCCAAACAGGGCGGTTTCTAAAGTTGCGGTACCACTTGTTACCAATGCGGCTGTTGCCTGTTTCAGCAGGTTGTATGTCTGTCCCTTGGCAAGCAATACGTTCTGCTTGCCGATGATGTTGGTATATATAGCATCTGGCAATGATGGTGCCTGTGCTACAATGAATTGATAATCGGGATAATGCTTTACCGCTTGCAGCATGATGGGCAGCTTCACTTTTATCTCTTGCGCACGGCTGCCCGGTAGTAGTGCTATAATGGGTTTGTCCGAAAGCTTTACAGGTGGTGTTTTCAGTTCATCCTCTACTACTTGTATCAGCGGGTGGCCTACATAATCTACTTCGTAGTTCCACTTCTTATAAAAGTCCACCTCAAAAGGCAGTATCACCAGCATCCTGTCCACATCGCGTTTCAGTTTGTGTACACGGTTTTCTTTCCATGCCCATACTTGTGGAGATATGTAGTACACAATTTTTATCCCCTGTTGTTTTGCCCATTCGGCTATGCGCATATTGAAGCCCGGGTAGTCTATCAGTACCAATACATCGGGTTTGTAGGCTGTAATATCTTTTTTACAGAAGTCTATATTGCGGATGATGGTACGTAAGTGCATCAGCACTTCTACAAAACCCATGAAAGCAAGGTCACGATAATGCTTGATGATTGTAGCGCCTGCTGCCTGCATTTTATCGCCACCCCAGCAGCGTATATCTGCCTGCGTGTCTTTTCGGTGGATGGCTTTGATAAGGTTGCTGCCGTGTAAGTCGCCACTGGCTTCGCCTGCTATAATGTAATAACGCATATCAGCTCCATACAAACTTTATGAGCAGCATAAATACTGCATAAAGCATGGTGGCAATAAAGATGCCCCTTGCTGTCAGGTCGAGGCGTTTGTTTGTATAAAATATAAAAGGAATGACATTAATAAGAATACCAAGGCTGATAACTTTAGCTGCTTGTGATGGTTGATGTCGCAAGCCTTTCAGGAACTCATTAAAATCTACACCCTGAAACAATATCAGGTACACAATGAACATACCTAACAAAGGCAGTATTGCACCTATTACAAAACCTAATAATGGAACATTGCGTTTCATAAGCCTGAAAATATTATGCTAATATACAAGTGAAAAATTCATTTTTGTACATACAGTCGTTAAAGATGTACATTTGTTGTTGATTAGACAAAACCAAGACGCATGAATTTTCATTTGAAAAACCTGCCTGAACGTACCCAACAACCGCGCCAGTATGGCTTAACGATGGTGATGGACAAGGGCATGGGACTGGATGAGGTTAAGAATTTCTTATCTGTTGCCGCACCGTATGTTGACATCGTAAAATTTGGCTTCGGTACCGCTTTTGTTACCAACAACCTGCGCGAGAAGATAGATATATACCAGGCACATGGCATACCCGTTTACTTTGGCGGCACACTGTTTGAAGCCTTTTTGATACGCGGACAGTTTGACGACTACCTGAATGTAATAAAAGAATATGGCCTGCGACACGTAGAGGTGTCTGACGGTTCTATAACTATACCCCATACCGAAAAATGCGGCTATATTGAGAAACTGGCTAAGCATGTTACTGTATTGTCAGAAGTAGGCTCTAAGGACGCGGCTCACATCATACCACCCTACAAGTGGATTGAGCTAATGCGTGCCGAACTGGAAGCAGGCTCTACTTATGTAATAGCCGAAGCGCGCGAAGCGGGTAATGTGGGCATCTATCGTGGTAGTGGAGAGGTGCGCGAAGGTTTGGTGCAAGAGATACTGACACAGATACCTTATGAGAAAATCATTTGGGAAGCACCGCAAAAAGCACAGCAGGTGTACTTTCAGGAGTTATTGGGTGCAAACGTAAACCTCGGCAATATTGCCCCCAACGAAGTAATACCGCTGGAAGCTATGCGTGTAGGATTACGAGGAGATACATTCCATCTGTATCTGAATACAGATTCAAACAACTAATACAATAGCTGAGGCGTACAAGTTGTACGCCTCTTTTCATATCATCAGGTATCTTTACTGCATGGCAGCATTATACGGCCTTATCGGTTATCCGCTTAGTCATTCTTTCTCACCCGCATACTTCAATAAGAAGTTTGCAACAGAAGGTATTGACGCGCGTTATGAAGCCTATCCGTTGGCTAACATCAATGAATTGCCTGCATTATTAAAAGCAACCCCCACACTACAAGGACTGAATGTAACCATACCATACAAGCAGCAAGTAATACCATACTTGGATGCTATTGACGATGCGGCAAAAACTATAGGTGCTGTCAACTGTATTAAGATAACTGACGACAAGCTGACAGGCTACAATACAGACTGGATAGGTTTTACAGAGAGCTTGCGTCCTTTGCTGCAAACACAACATACCCATGCATTGGTATTGGGTAGTGGTGGTGGCGCTAAAGCTGTGGTATATGCGCTGCAACAGATGGGTATTGCGCATAGCATTGTATCAAGAACGGGTGGCGATTATCAATACGGCAAATTGACAGAAGCCATCATTAGTCAACATACCATCATCATCAATACCACACCGCTTGGTATGTACCCGCATACAGATGATTGCCCAACTATACCTTATCAATACCTGAGTGCAAAACACTTGTTGTACGACCTTATTTACAATCCTGCTGAAACGCTTTTTTTACAACATGGTAAAGATGCAAGCGCGTTAACCAAGAATGGCTACGAAATGTTATTGCTGCAAGCAGAGGCTGCATGGGCTATATGGGATACTAGCCAATAGTATAGTACACACAAGTAGTAAGGAAATTACGGACAAAAGGTATAGCACTGATGATGCCGAATTGTTTGCGAGGCTGCCAACCGAATTTGTATTTGTAAATAGGGTTAATCAGGAAATGTGTTTTGTTCTTAAACTGCATACCGCTATTACGAACTATGCGTTCAAAACGCTCGATGGTGATGCGTGTATCGTATATCTCCATCAACTCTCTGATGACACCTTCATTTTCGCCAATCATCTTTAAGATGCCTTTGTACATGGGCTTTGGCAGTATATGATACCAAGGCATCATGCCTAGCTTATGGTCGCATATCTGTTGGTGACCACCGAAAGGCATATACCAAGGCGGGAAACCAAAGAATATCTGCCCGTCTTGCCTCAGAAAGTTTTTCAGGTAGGGTATAAACTTTTCTTGTTCAGGTATATGCTCTATCGCGTCTTTCAGGATGATGACATCAAAGAACCCTTTGAAGCGTTGCAGAAAGTCATCATCATATACATTCTTATACAGAAACTCAATTTTACCCGCTGCTACTTCTTTTTCGTAGAAGCCATTGGCAAGGTCTATGCGTATCGGGTTCAAATCAACACCCACACAAAAAGCACCTTTGTCCATAAACGGCACTAATACCCCACCCTCACCACAGCCTATCTCCAACACATTCACACCTTTGCCTATGGCTTTGGTTTGCTCTATAAAAGGCAGCACGTAACTGCGAGAGTTATCAACTTGTTGTTCGTAGCGTACTTTTTCGTCTTTATGTTGCTTGAGCGCCAATGTTTAGTATCCGTTTTTTGAAAGGCGTAAAATTAACCTTTTACTTCGTTCAGCAAAGCCTGTAGTATTTCCAACTGTTTCTTAATGCTTTCGTCGTGTATCTTTTCATACAGTGATACGATAAACTCCTGCGATAGATTGTGTTTAGCAGCTCTTGCACCACGTGTTGCAACAATCTCTCGCCAACGCTCTGGTTGATAAGCCGTCATATTACAGGCTTTCTTTACTTCACCCATGCGCTCACTAAGCTCCATGCGGCGGGCTATCAGGTCTATGATTTCAGCATCAAGGCTATCCATCTGCTGGCGTAGTTGTTCCAGCGTCAGCCCTTTGCTGATGTCTGACGTGTGTTGTTGACGGATGATGAGTTGCTCCAGTATCTCTTTCAGCCTGGCGGGTGTTACCTGCTGTGCTGCATCGCTCCATGCCTGTGGCGGATTGGGGTGGGTTTCTATCATCAGCCCCTCAAAGCCCATATCCATTGCTTTTTGCGCTATGTCTGCTACCAATTCACGATTGCCTGTTATATGGCTCGGGTCGCAAAAGATGGGCAGATCGGGGTTGCGGCGTTTCAGTTCTATTGGTATGGGCCAGTTGGGTTGATTGCGATATACCGATGCCGCCTGATAGGTAGAGAAGCCCCTGTGTATAGCTGCTACATCAGTAATGCCTGCCTGCATGATGCGCTCAATAGCACCCTGCCACAAATCAACATCGGGGTTCACGGGGTTTTTCACCATCACAGGTATATTCACACCTTTTAATGCATCAGCCAATCGCTGCACCTGAAACGGGTTGACGGTAGTACGTGCGCCAATCCACAATACATCTATACCATGTGCCAAGGCTTGCTCAATATGTATGGGCTCGGCTACTTCTACAGTTACAGCCAGTTTATGTACCGACTTTACTTCTTGCAACCACTCTAACGCCTGTACGCCGTTGCCCTCAAAACTGCCGGGGCGTGTACGGGGCTTCCATACACCCGCACGATATAGCTGCACAGGTAGCTGTGCTATGTCGGCTGCTACTTCCAATACCTGCTCCCTTGTTTCTGCACTACACGAACCGGCTATGATAAACGGTTGTTGCCCGTTTTTGAAAAAAGACATAGTGCAAAGGTAGTTGACTTGTTGATTAGTTGATTAGCGGTGTATAGTAACCCTTTATAATTTGAATCAATCAACTGGTCAACAAATCAACCAACCGCCTATCTTTGCGCCCATGTTAGCTTTGCCTGCAAAAGAAGAACTGAAAGAAGGTGCTGTATTGCTCATAGACAAGCCATATAAATGGACATCTTTCGATGCCGTGAATATGGTGAAACGCCTTGTGAAGGTGAAGATAGGCCATGCTGGTACGCTAGACCCGCTGGCTACGGGGCTGCTGATATGCTGCACGGGCAAGTACACCAAGAAGATAAGCGAATACCAACGCCTGCCCAAAGAGTACACAGGTGTAATACATTTGGGGGCTACCACACCTACGTACGACTTAGAGAGCAAACCTGAAAACGCCCAACCTTATGAACACATAACCGATGCCACGATACACGAAGCTGTAAAACAGTTTACGGGCGATATACTGCAAGTGCCGCCTATACATTCCGCTATTAAGAAAGAGGGAGAGCGTGCTTACGATCTTGCCCGTGCGGGTAAAGACATCAAACTGGAGCCTAGGCCTGTTACAATTACCGCTTTTGAGATAACAACTATAAACCTGCCCGAAGTACATTTTCGAGTAGCTTGCAGTACGGGTACCTATATACGCTCGTTGGCTAACGACTTTGGTACAGCCCTCGGTTGCGGTGGCTACCTGCAGGCACTACGCCGCACTAAGATTGGTGAGTTTGACGTTACGGATGCGCTTACCCCTGACCAATGGAAACTGCATTGGGGATTTAGTGAGAAGCCACCCAATAGGCATTAGGATTTAGGCATTTGAAATTAGCATTTACTTTATGTGTTGATAGTTATTGATAGTTTTCTTGATGTTTTTTCAATTGTAACTATCGAGCCTGACGGGTTGATAGTGTTTGTGTTGTTTTCATTTTTCTTGTTGCTAAAGGGTTGATAATCAACAATCGTTTTGTTGCAGATTGTTGCTTTTTGTTGCTGTTTTTTCTGTGTTTTCATTTTGTTGCAGGGGGGAGTATAATAGTATTATTTGTGTGGGTTTAATATAGCAAATATACAATAATTTATAAAAATAATCCCTGCAATGCAGGGGTTATTTTACTTAGCAGGTACGAATATCTGTTTTAATTGTCCAACAATATCGCTACCACCAGACAATGATATGTTGCTTATTTTGTCTGCTATCTTCTCAACATATTCCATTTCCTTCAGTTTGAAGAGCATTAGGTTTTCTTCCATCATTTTAGCCGTGTTCAGCAAGCTACGGGTACTTGCTGTTTCCTCTCTGCGCATGATGGTGTTTGCCTGTGCTTTCTTTTCAGCAATTAATACCTGATTCATGATTTCTTTCATATCGCCGGGCAATATTATGTCACGAATACCGCATGCAGATACTTCTACGCCTAAACCAACTACTTTGTCTTTTACTACCGCTATAATAGCATCAGCTATATCGTTGCGCTTTTCCAGTAACTCGTCTAGTGAATATCCGCCAATATATTCCCTTAATGCCAACTGCAGCATGATGTATAACTGTTTGTCATACTCTTTGTTGTCGCGTAGTGCTTTCATAATATCAGTTACGACGTAGCGTGCAAAGAAATTGAGGCGCAGCGCGGCTTTGTCTTTTGTCAGTATCTCTTGTCCGTTTATTTCTATTTGTTGCTGACGCAAATCTGCTTTTTGTACAGATATCACACTTTGGTTTTTCCAAAAGTGGTAGGTACCTGCTTCTAATACACGCTCCAACTTGCCATCTACATACAGCAAAGCTTTTTCATGAGGCTCTACGGTATATATACGAATGTATTGCAGCACTTCGCTTTTGGCAAGGATGCTTTTATCAGTCAGTACTGATGCCTCCAATTGGGTAGTATCTGCTACTACGAATGTGTAATCAACAATATCCTTCCAGAAAGCATAACGCCCTGCTGTAAGTATCTGGCGATACAAGCCATTATCATATCGAAGCGCGATTTCATTATCCTTCACTTCTACTATATGCAATGCCTGCTTCAACTCTTCGTCTTGTAGCAAGATGTTGAGAGATATAGGCGGATTAAAAGGCAGGTTAGTATCGTAGCTCATTACTACTTCACCCATACGCAGCCAATGAAAACCCTCATTCAACATGCGTATATAACGTCCTTTTCTAAATACAAGTCCTTTATAGTAAGGCTTGATTTTTACGTACATCATAATATTTTTATTTACGTAGTTAACTAATTAAAAAAACAGTGAATACACCCATCGGCCTCACGCGGAGCAAAGCTTTAGCAACCCTCTTGCATGGTAGTTATTGCTGCAGATATGCGCACAGGTGTTGCATCTGCATCGATAAGTACCTTGCTGCCAGGCTACGGTATCTGCTTTGCCACTGGCTTGCAACCGATTTGCCAAGGTGGCAGGGTTGCATTACTGTTTTTTAGTGCTGATACTTTTTATAGAAGTGTATCGCTTCTGTACAGATGGAACCTAAATCCATTGCCTATCCATTTGGCTATTCCATTTTTCAGATGGAAGTGGGACTCGAACCCACATATATGTCCTGTGCTCTACCTGATTGAGCTATGCCGTTTTTTGAGCGGCAGCAGGATTTGAACCTGCAACACCAGGGTTGGTTTGATAGTCTGTTGTACTGCAGTAGCATATTATCAATCTCTGTATGATAATACTATGGGGCTATTTAGAAACCCTCATCCGGCCTGTCAAATACATCAACTATCCTTTCCCGCGTTAGCGGAAAAGCTTTTTATACTGTTAAAGTATCAATCTTCTCTGCTGCCATCATCTGCCATCCGCACCATTTTAGGTGTAAACTTTGCAACAATATCTACTAAATCTTGCTGTGCGTTCATCACCATATTGATGTCTTTGTATGCACCCGGTGCTTCGTCTAGTCCACCACCAATAAGTGATACGCCATGGTCGTTTAGTATGGCCTTTAATTCTTTCATTGTAAAGGACTGCTGTGCCTTCGTACGGCTCATCTGCCTGCCAGCCCCATGCGATGCTGAATTGATGGCATCTGCTACCCCCTTACCCCTAACAAGGAATCCGGGTGCTGTCATAGAGCCGGGTATAATACCCATAACACCTTCTGATGCCGGGGTAGCCCCTTTACGGTGTACTATCACTTCTTGTCCGTCATGGGTTTCTTTCCATGCAAAATTGTGATGGTTTTCAACCCTTGCCAATAACTGTCCTCCAATGGCTTTAGTCAGTTTGGTATGTATCACTTCATGACATGCACTTGCATAGTCTCCAGCCAGATTCATAGCAGCCCAATACTCTTGTCCTTCTTCGCTATCGAGCGAAAGGTATGCCAGATTAGCTGCTTCTTTTGGTAGTTGGCACAGTTGCTTTGCCAGTTTCGTATAATGGTTTGCAACGGTTGCACCAAAACCTCTTGAGCCCGAGTGTGATAGCAATGCCAGATATTTACCTGCCGATATGCAATATTCATTATCATCAGACAGCAGTTCGATAATTCCCCATTCTACAAAGTGATTACCCCCGCCTGATGTTCCCAACTGAGAGTATGCTTTATCAAATAATGGACGTAGTACTGCTATTTCGTTAAATTCTTTTCTATTTAGTACACTATGATCGGCTTTATGTTGCCCATGATAGCCTGCTCCTGCACCAAATTTTGTATGCGCTATCAATTCTCTTTTGTATTGAGATTGATTGTCATTAAAGTGTTGCGGGGGAATATCAAATATACTCAAGCACATTCTGCAGCCAATATCCACACCCACACCATATGGGATGATGGCATTGTTTGTGGCTAATACCCCACCTATAGGCAAACCATAGCCTTGATGTGCATCGGGCATCAGTGCGCCTGCCACAGCTACCGGCAGACGCACTGCAACATCCATTTGTTTTCTGGCACCATCTTCTATAAAATCTGTACCATATATAGTATAGGGTTTCGCATCACCTAATTGTATAGTGTTGTCTGTTGGGAACAATGCCTTTGCTACGGCTTTGTATGTATCATCTTCAAAATATATTGCAGGTTGTGCAAGTATTAGCTTGAATTGGTTGATTGCTTCATCTTTTTGATTGGCATTATACTTTTCAGCAGCTATACTTATAAGCAAGCCTATTGCCGCAGATTCAGGGTATCCTGCCTGTATCAAATCTTCACCTGTTATTATTAACTGTTCCATATAGGTTGTTTTCCTTTGATGATACAAAAGTGAAATACAAGTGCGCAGTCTTTTTGCGCAGTAAAATATTTTTTTCTATTTTTTGAAAAATTTTTAAAAATGCCTGTAAATCGGAATGCATTAATAAGATATAAGACTATAGATACCTGCCTTAGAAATCGCAGACGCAAATGGACGATAGAAGACTTAATAGAAAAAGTATCTGAAGCACTGTATGAATATGAAGGTATTGCAAAAGGCATCAGCCGCAGAACTATTCAGGCCGATATTCAGCTAATGCGCAGTAATAAGCTGGGTTACAATGCACCTATCATCATCAAAGAAAAGAAATACTATACTTATGAAGATGGGGAATACAGCATAACAAACATACCCCTTAATGAGCAAGACCTTGGCAGGATGAATGAAGCAGTAGCAATGCTTAAACAATTTAAAGGGTTCTCTCACTTTAGTGCATTAAACGAAGTAGTACAAAAGCTGGAAGACCATGTGTATGCCGCATCACACAGTACAGAATCTGTTATTGATTTTGAAAAAAACGACATGCTACGCGGGCTGAATTATCTGGACTTGATATATAATGCCATAGTACAAAAGCAAGCAGTAGATATTACATATCAATCTTTTAAAGCAATACGGGCTGAAACTGTGAGGTTTCATGGCTGGTGGCTGAAAGAATTTAAAAACAGATGGTTTGTGGTTGGGGTAAAAGACATGCAACCAGATTTAATACTGACTTTTGCATTAGACAGGATACAAGATGTAAGTATTGCAGATAAGCATAAGTATAAAGAGCCTACCGTTTCTGCTGCATCGTTTTATAAAGATGTAATAGGGGTAACTGTCAGTAAAAATCTGCGCGCGCAAAACATTAAATTATTATTCAACAAGCTTAATGCGCCATACGTAGAAACTAAACCACTTCACCATAGCCAGACAGTTTTGGAAAGAAGAAATGATGGAGTACTGTTTAATATTAAAGTGCAAATAAATTATGAATTGGAAAAAGAGATACTAGGCTTTGGCGATGGGGTAGAAGTTATTTCTCCGGACTATCTGAGAAAACGAATCAGGAAAAGAGTAGAGTTTTGTATTGAAAACTATAACAGGTCTGATAGTAGTACTTAAAAAAGTAAGCCACTCATAGAGTGGCTTATTTGATAATGAATATATTATTTGCTTACGCCATCACCCCATCTTTAGCAGCAACCATTTCCTTCACCACATCTGCAATGCCTTTAGCATCGTAGCCGCATTCGCGGTGTAGTTCTTCGGGTTTTCCGTGTTCTACTAGGCGGTCGGGTATGCCAAGCATTTTTACTTCGGGTGTGTAGTTGTGTTCTGCCATAAACTCCAACACCGCGCTGCCAAAGCCGCCTATTGTTGTGCCATCTTCTACGGTTATTATTTTGCTGTATTTGCCGGCTATGTGGTGTAGTAATTTCTCATCAAGCGGCTTAGCAAAGCGCATATCGTAGTGTGCAGGGTTTAGTCCTTCTGTTTGCAAATCGCTACATGCTTTTACTGCAAAGTTGCCCGGGTGTCCTATGGTCAGTATCGCTACATCTTCACCCTCTTTTATTACACGTCCTGTACCTATTTCTATTTTCTCCATCGGTGTGCGCCATTCGGGCATTACACCTTGCCCGCGTGGGTAGCGGATAACGAAAGGCATTTGGTTCTCGTTGAGTTGTGCGGTGTACATCAGGTTGCGTAGCTCTGCCTCGTTCATCGGTGCGCTTACTACCATGTGCGGTATGCAACGCATATATGGTATGTCGTAGCAGCCGTGGTGCGTAGGCCCATCGTCGCCCACCAAGCCTGCACGGTCCAAACAGAAGATAACGGGTAGCTTTTGTATAGCCACATCGTGTATCACCATATCGTACGCGCGCTGCATAAAGGAACTGTAGATATTACAGAACACTTTCATGCCTCTTGTAGCAAGCCCGGCACTCAGCGTTACGGCGTGTTGCTCGGCAATGCCTACGTCTATGGCACGGTCGGGCATGGCTTCCATCATGTATTTGAGCGAGCAGCCAGACGGCATGGCGGGCGTTATACCCATTATAGCGGGGTTTTGCTCTGCCAGTTCTATAATAGTATGGCCGAACACATCCTGATACTTAGGCGGCTCTGCAACCGTAGATATTTTCTTATTGATTTTACCTGTTACTTTATCAAACGTACCGGGGGCATGCCACAGCGTTTGGTCTTGCTCGGCAAGGTCGTAGCCTTTACCTTTTACTGTTTTGATGTGCAGCAGTTTGGGGCCGGGTATGTCTTTCAGGTGGTCGAGCGTTTCAACGAGTTTCAATACGTTGTGCCCGTCAACAGGGCCGAAGTAGCGAAGGTTCAGTGCCTCGAACAGATTACTCGATTTGGAAACCATCCCTTTGAGGCTGGCTTCTATTTTAGAACCCAGCTTCTGGAAGTCTGCCGCGGGCAGCTTGCCCAGGAGTTTCCATACATCATCACGAAACTTGTTGTAGGTGTGCGATGTGGTAATATCGGTCAGGTATTCTTTCAATGCCCCAACATTGGGGTCTATAGACATATTATTGTCGTTCAGTATTATCAGCACATTGCTGTTGCTCACACCCGCGTGGTTCATTGCCTCGAAGGGCAAACCTGCCGTCATAGCACCATCGCCTATTATAGCTACGTGCTGGCGATGTGTTTCACCCTTCAGTTTGGATGCGATAGCCATACCCAATGCGGCAGATATAGATGTAGAGGAGTGTCCTACGCCAAAAGTATCATACTCGCTCTCGCTGCGTTTGGGGAAGCCACTTAGCCCACCGTATTTACGATTGGTATGAAACACTTTGCGGCGGCCAGTAAGTATCTTATGCCCGTATGCCTGATGCCCTACATCCCATACAAGTTGGTCGTCTGGCGTGTTCATGACATAATGCAGCGCTACTGTCAGTTCTACCACGCCGAGGCTGGCACCGAAGTGGCCGCCATGTATGCTAACACAATCTATAATGAATTGCCTCAGTTCGTTGCATACCTGCTGCAAATCCGTTTTGTTCAGTTTCCTCAAATCTGCAGGGTATTCAATCCTGCCGAGCAATGGGCCTGCTGCTATTTCTTCCATCTACCGAAAACGTGGGGGATTAATCGTTCAAAAATAGGTAAAAAATCCGCTATGCGATACAGTTTATAACGTTAAAACCAAACTAATGTTTAATGTTTTGCGATATGTTTTGAAAGTATTGTAACAGACAGGAGCAATTATTGCGCCAAAGCTGTGTTACCTTTGCCCTAATTTTTTATTAATGTTCAACCGTTCTTGGCGGAAATATCACTGGTTTTTACAAGTTACGCTCTTCGGGCTGATGGTATTGATAATGTATGCATTGTCTATATTGATAATATTTACATTGATGCCAACTGTGACAGGATATGAAGTACAAAAAATATTGAAGATAGACGAAAGCAGTAGCAATAGTTTGAAGTCAGCTTTTTTGTTGGTACAAGCAATATCATCTCTATTCAGCTTTCTGATACCCCCAGTTTTGTTTGCGTACCTGACTACACCGGGGGTAAAGGAATATTTGGGCATCAAAGCACCTGCACAGCCATTGCATTTATTATTAGGCGTATTGGTGATGTTGGGAGCTATGCCCCTGTTTATTGAAATAGCTGCTTTGCTGAAAGATATAGTACCCGGCACAGGCGACGAAAAAGTAGAAAAAGTAACCAAGGCATTATTAGATATTAAAACATCGGGGCAACTGGTACAGGTATTAGTAGTAATGGCATTGATACCCGCCATTGGCGAAGAATTGTTTTTCAGAGGTGTGTTGTTGCGGTTTGCCCATCAGCGTATGGCAAGGATGGTATTGCCCATCGTTATTACGTCTATATTGTTTGGTGCAGTGCATGGCAGCGTATATAATTTTCTTTCTATAGCTATGGCGGGCAGTTTACTATGCCTGATATACTATTGGAGTGGTTCGTTGATAACAAGTATTGTTACGCATTTTGTTTATAATGGCGCACAGATATATATAGCATACGCATCACGAAACAGTGAAGCTATGCAGCAAATAGCTGATGCAAAGCACTTGCCCGTAAGTTATGTGATTGGTGGATTGGTGGTATTTTCTGTATCGCTATACGCATTCTGGAAAACAAAAAAACCTTTATCGGCAGACTGGTCAGCTAATTTCTCGAAAGAAGAATTGGCACAACAACAAACGGACGTATAGCTATGGCAATGAACTGGCCTACATTTTTTACCCGCCTTGGCAGTGCAGTTGTTTTCTGTGCTGTGATGATTGCCGGGCTGTTGTGGAACGAGTGGTCGTTTCTGGCATTAGTGAGCCTGATACAGATACTATGCATACGCGAGTACTTCAAGCTGATGAAGAAAATTTATCCTAAGTATTACTCTCCTATGTGGTTGCATGCAGCCATGCAGATAGGTTGCATCGGTTATTTGTTATACTATTCGGCATTGTTTCAGGACTATGAGAGCATCATATTATCAGCCGTTATACTGCCGCAATTTGTGCTGATGGCTGCCGCTTTATCTATACACAAATCGCGCTATGCGGCCGGGTATGCTTTTCTGAGTTTTTTCTATCTGTCGCTGCCCATGATACTGCTGCTGCAATTGTACATGCTGGACGACCTGCTTCCCCTTATGCTCATCCTGATGATTTGGTGTAACGATACGCTGGCGTATTTGGTAGGTTCTTTCATCGGCAAGACACCCCTCACCAAAATATCGCCCAAAAAAACATGGGAAGGTACGGTTGGCGGCGTGATACTGACATTGGTAAGCGTGGCGGTATGGGCTTATTTCAAAGAAACGGATTACAGCATTATGCAGTGGGTAGGGTTGGCATTGGTGGTAGCCATAGCAGGTACTTTCGGCGATTTGCTGGAATCGAAACTGAAACGCATGGCAGATGTAAAAGATAGCGGTGCCATGATGCCCGGGCATGGTGGTGCACTGGACAGGTTCGACTCGCTGCTAATAGCTACCCCGTTTGCTTTTTTATATGTTTGGATAGTAATGGTATAACAAAGAACCTCAGATTAGACTGATTTTTCTGATTGCCCTGGTATACTTATCAGAGCCTTTACACGGGGTAATCAGTTCCATCAGGAAAATCTGAGGTTCATCTTTATCTTTGCACCATGACAATTCATCGCGAAGGATATAAATACATCCTCATAGCATCGTTGCTGTGGGCTATTATCGGGTATGTTACCTATACATTCTTACTGACCGAATGGCCTATCTTCTTCTGGCCTATCAACATAGCCTGCTTCCTGCTGTGGTTTTGGGTAATATGGTTCTTCCGCCTGCCCGAACGCGACTTTACTTATAACGATAACCTGTACATAGCCCCTGCCGATGGCAAAGTAGTGGTGATAGAAGAAACGGTAGAAACAGAATATTTTAACGACAAAAGATTGCAGGTATCCATCTTCATGTCGCCGCTAAATGTCCACGTAAACCGTAATCCCATAGGTGGAATTGTTAAATATGTAAAATACCACCCCGGAAAATATTTAGTGGCCTGGCACCCTAAATCATCCACCGAAAACGAGCGTACTACGGTAGTGCTTGCCAACAAACGTACTGAAATACTGATGCGCCAGATAGCAGGTGCGCTTGCGCGCAGGATATGTTATTATATAAAAGCAGACCAGCCAGTGAAGCAAAACGACGAGTTTGGCTTCATCCGTTTCGGTTCTCGGGTAGATATTTACTTCCCTGTAGGCACGAAAATAGATGTTAAAATTGGCGATAATGTGAAGGGCGGGGTAACGGTTTTGGGTAGTATTGCATAATTTCGTAACTTCATTTATTACTTAAAGCAGAAAAAAACAACTGATATGAAAAAACTCACATTATTACTCGGTGCCCTCGTGATAGCTGGAGCAGTATATGCTTGCGATGGTAAAGGCAAGGGCGATAAAGCTTGCTGCAAGAAGAGCGAAAAGAAAGAATGCTGCAAAAAAGGTGAAGGCAAGTCTTGCGAGAAAGGCGAAACAGCTAAGAAAGACGAAAAAACAACTACAGAAAAGAAATCATAATCATAACCTGATTGTAAGTAAATATGCTCCCTATACGGGGGCATTTTTATTTTCAGCCAATCCATAAGAACTTTAGGGCATGGCGTTCAAGAAGATAACAGCGGCAGATATTGCATTTTTTCAGTCGGTACAGGGCATAAAAGCTGTGCAGACAGATGCGGAAGCATTAGAAAACTGTTCCAGCGACGAAACCGAAGACCTGCATTACCTGCCCGAAGTGGTGATACAGCCCCAGACAGTAGCCGCTATCAGTGCCATAATGGCTTATTGCCATGAACATAACATACCCGTTACCCCACGTGGTGCAGGTACGGGCTTGAGTGGTGGTGCGTTACCCGTTTATGGGGGTGTGGTATTGGATATGCGAGCTTTCAATAAACTGATAGCACTTGATACGCGCAACCTGCAGGTAACGGTAGAGCCAGGGATGATAACGCAAGAGCTGCAAGATTTGGTAAAAGCAGCAGGCTTATTTTACCCGCCCGACCCCGCCAGTAAAGGCTCTTGTTTTATAGGTGGCAATGTGGCCGAAAACTCCGGCGGCCCGCGTGCAGTTAAGTATGGCGTGGTAAAAGACTATGTACTGAATCTTGAAATAGTATTGCCCGATGGCGAAGTGATGTGGACGGGGGCTAATGTGCTGAAAAACGCAACGGGCTACAACCTGACACAATTGATAGTAGGTAGTGAGGGTACGCTGGGCATTATCACCAAAATAGTGCTACGCCTGATACCTGCCGTGCAGCATGATGTGCTGATGCTCGTGCCATTCAGAAAGGCGGTAGCAGCTTGCGAAGCAGTGAACACCATATTTATGGCGGGTTACACACCATCGGCTATGGAGTTTATGGAGCGCGACGCGCTGGAATGGTCTATGCAATACACACAGGCTACAGGCATATCGCTACCAGACGATATTGAAGCCCACTTGCTGATAGAAGTAGATGGAAACAATATGGATGTACTGTATAAGGATATGGAAGCGATAGCGGCTATTGTGCAGCGTTTTGATATAGATGATATACTCTTTGCGGACACGCACGAACAAAAACAAATGCTATGGACGCTACGCCGAAAAGTAGGTGAAGCCGTAAAAAGCAATTCGATATATAAAGAAGAAGATACCGTAGTACCGAGGGCAGAGTTGCCTGAACTGTTGAGCATCATCAAAGAATTGGGCAGAGAATATGGTTTTCAATCGGTATGCTACGGACATGCAGGGGATGGCAACCTGCATGTAAACATTGTAAAAGGCAGCATGAGCGATGAAGACTGGAACAACAAACTGACCGACGGCATCCGTCAATTGTTTGCAGAAGTAGTGCGATTGGGTGGTACCATATCGGGCGAGCATGGCATAGGGCTTGTACAGAAAAACTATATGGATATTGCATTTAACAACCGTCAGTTACAAATCATGCGTTCCATCAAGCAATTGTTCGACCCGAAAGGGATATTGAACCCTGGTAAGATATTTGCTGACTGACAGAAATTTTACAATTGCATAACCCGCAATAAATGGCACTTTCAATGCGTTTTTACCCTAACTTCGTAAGACTCATTTCAGGAATATGAAACAGATAGTAATTGCTTTAATGTTGTGTTTGGGTGTTGGTGCGGCATACGCGCAAGATGATGTGCCTGTATATAGCAGCACTGGCAAACCTGTGAGAGATGGTAAAGTAGCAGGTCGCAAGCAGAAAGGTTTTGATGCCAGCAGGCTGATATTCGGCGGCGGTTTCGGTTTCGGCTTTGGTAATGTAACGAACATAAATATAGCTCCTGCAGTGGGCTATCGCATATCAGACAGGTTTTCGGCAGGTATAGGCATGGGTTATCAGTACGTGCGTGTTAAAAACTACTACCCTGTATTTGATGCAAGCTACAATACAGTTTACAGGCCATTTACAGCTAATGTTTATTCTCCCAGCTTGTGGACACGTTATATACTTTGGAACAATGTGTTTGCTCATATTGAGTATGAGCATAATTTCATGTCGTTCAAAGAATACTACAACAACTATACAGTAAGTAATGACATACTGACGCGTAATGTAAACTACAGCGCACCTTCTATATTGGTAGGTGGTGGCATACGCCAACCTATTTCAGACAGGGTATCTATTATCTTTCAGGGATTGTACGATATACTGCAAGACAAGAACAGTCCGTACAGAGGTACTATCGCATTTCGCTTCGGCATACTGGCAGGGTTTTAGTTGATATAAAAGCATACAACTAATCCGCAAAAAGTGGCTATTTTCACGCCATGAGTTCTGCTTTATTGCTATCCATTGTGCTGGGGTATTTTGCCCTATTACTCGGCATCGCTTTTTATACTTCCCGTCATTCAGACAATGAATCTTTCTTCATAGGCAACCGCAACAGCAAGTGGTGGGTAGTGGCTTTTGGTATGATAGGCACTTCGCTATCGGGTATGACGTTTATATCCGTACCGGGTACAGTAGGTGCTAAGGGCTTCGATTATTTTCAGGTAGTGATAGGTTATTGGCTGGGTTATTTTGTGGTAGCGTTTGTGTTGCTACCTATCTATTACAAAATGCAGCTTACGTCTATCTACACCTACCTAGAGCGGCGCTTGGGTTTCACCTCTTACAAAACAGGCGCGCTGTTCTTCATTATATCGCGCACGCTGGGGGCTACGCTGCGCCTGTACCTTGTTATAAAAGTGCTGGAGAAATTTGTGTTGGAAGACATGGGCATATCCTTTGAGGTAACAGCCATTGTGATACTCGCGCTGATACTATTATATACCTACAGGGGGGGTGTAAAAACTATTGTGTGGACAGATACCCTGCAAACCACCTTTATGATACTGGCTTTGCTCGTATGTGTGGGCTATATCATGTACTCTCTCAACCTCGACTTTGGTAGTACATGGCAAGCTATGCAGCATAAGGGCTACACTAAAATGATAGGTACAGATGTGATGGCTCCGAACTTCTTTCTGAAGCAGATACTGGGGGGGGCGTTCATCACCATTGCCATGACGGGCCTTGACCAGGAAATGATGCAGAAGAATATCAGTGTGAGTAATCTGAAAGACTCTAAGAAAAACATGATAACATTCTGCTTCACGCTGTTGGTTGCCAATTTTATTTTTCTATTGCTAGGCGGATTGTTATATCTGTATGCAGATGCTAACGCCATTGCCGCAACAGGCGATGATATATTCCCTACCATTGCTGTACAGAGCGGCTTGCCTTTTTTCATTACCGTGTGTTTTATGATAGGTTTGGTGTCAGCACTCTTTCCAAGCGCCGATGGTGCGCTAACAGCGCTTACCTCTTCGTTTTGTATAGATATACTGGGTATTAAAAGAAGAACAGATTTGAGCGAAAAACAACAATCTAAAATAAGGCTGACAGTACACAACGCATTTGCTATCATCTTCCTTGCCTGTGTGTTCTTCTTCAGAGAAGTGGATAATGGTTCGCTGATACAGATACTCTTGGTAGTGGCGGGTTATACTTATGGACCACTACTGGCATTGTTCTCATTCGGCATACTTACTAAACGAGGCGTAAACAGTTTGAGTGTGCCTGTTATTTGCATACTTGCACCCGTGCTTTGTTATATGTTGAAACAACATGATAAAGAGTGGCTGGGGGGTTATGCCATCGGTACGGAACTATTGATAATTAACGCGGCATTGACCTTTGCCATGCTATTTTTGTTCTCTAAGAAACAAGATAATAAGGCACTAAAACAGGCATAATATGAAAGATAAACTGACGAACATAAAACTACGCGACTGGACAGAAACCCGTGCGCACAGTAGCTGGCAGGTTTTCAAGATAATGGCAGAGTTTGTACAGGGTTTTGAAACCCTTGCCAAGATAGGCCCTTGTATTTCCATCTTTGGCTCGGCACGTACCAAACCCGGGCATAAGTACTACGAGATGACAGTAGAATTGGCTAAGCGTTTGGCAGAAGAAGGTTTTGGCATAATAACAGGTGGCGGTCCCGGCATTATGGAAGCGGGCAATAAAGGAGCTAATATGGCTGGTGGCCGCTCTGTAGGTTTGAATATAGAACTGCCTTTTGAGCAACACGGCAACCAGTATATAGATGCCGACAAATCGCTAAACTTCGATTACTTCTTTGTACGCAAAGTGATGTTTGCCAAATATTCACAGGGTTTCATCATGATGCCCGGCGGTTGGGGTACGATGGATGAGTTTTTTGAAGTAGCTACGTTGATACAAACAAAGAAATTCACACAAACACCCATGATATGTATGGGCTCTGCTTACTGGAAAGGGCTGATAGAATGGATGAAAGCAACCATGTTTGAAGAAGAAGCATACATCAGCCCCGGCGATTTGGACATGATTAAGATATTTGACACAGCAGACGAAGTAGTGAACTACCTGCACGAGTTTTATTCGCATAACAAACTGCAACCCAATTTCTGATGACACAGGTATTGCTGCCCATTGAAATAGATAAATATGCGGAAACATACACCACCGCAGAGAGCGAGGCGTTGGCACAACTGAACCGTGAAACACACCTGAAAGTAGAGCTACCCGTTATGCTATCGGGTAAGCTACAGGGGGCTTTGCTGTATATGATAAGCAGCATGATACAACCCCGTAGGGTGCTGGAAATAGGCACTTATACAGGCTATTCTGCTATATATCTTGCCAAAGGAATGGCTGCAGACGGGCATTTGCACACCATAGACATTAATGAAGAGTTGCAAGACATGTGTTTTCGTTATTTTTGCAAAGAGGGATTAGAGAACAACATAACCCAGCATATAGGTAAGGCTGCAGAGATAATACCCAACATCAATGAGCAATTTGATTTAGTGTTCATTGATGCCGATAAACAAAACTATCATCTGTACTACGACATGGTATTTGACAAAGTACCTGTCGGCGGCTTTATATTAGCAGACAATGTATTGTATAATGGAGAAGTGGTGCTACCCCATACGGAGCAAAGCAAGAATGCACAAGCCATGCATACATACAACGAAAAAATAAAAGCGGATAAGCGAGTAGAGCATGTATTGCTGCCCGTGAGAGACGGCATTATGCTGGTAAAGAAAATAGCGAATTGATTACTAACGTATTTGAATAACGGTATGAAAAAAGGTTTACTCTGTGGTGTGTTGATGCTGGCTTGTTTGTGTGCAGGCGCACAAGGCGGTGCGTATGAGGCAAGGGCAAAATCGTACATAGAACAATACAAGCACCTTGCAGTAGCAGAGCAGAAGCGTAGTGGCATACCTGCTGCCATCACACTGGCGCAGGGCATACATGAAACCAGCGCCGGTAGCAGCGAACTGGCAACGATGGCCAACAACCACTTCGGCATCAAGTGCAAAAAAGAATGGACGGGCGAAACATTTGCGCATACAGATGATGCACCCAATGAATGCTTTAGAAAATACAGCAGAGCAGAAGATTCGTACAAAGACCATTCCGACTATCTGATGAAAAGCCCTCGCTATGCGGAATTGTTTAAGCTGTCAATGACAGACTATGCTGCATGGGCTGTGGGGCTGAAGCGTTGCGGCTATGCTACCAATCCGCGCTATGCACAGATGCTGATAAAAATAGTAGAAGACTACAAACTGCAAGAATACACTTACGCAGCATTGAATAATGTTGACATCAACGCCGTATCGCCCGACCGTAAGGCGGAAGTGATACCGGAAGAAGACGCGCGTGAACTGCCCACACAAAAAGGTGGTGGCATGAGTGCCACATCCAATCAGCCTGCAAGAGCTACAATGCCTACACCAGTACAAACAAAGCCAGCACCAGTAGTGGCGGCTGTACCCGTTGCGCAAGCACCTGTAGTAGCAGCAGTGCCAGCCCCCGATGCTACTATGCAGCCGATAACAGACGTACAGGAAGTACCAGTAGCCGAAAGTACAGGCAGTGGTTTCAAACCTGCATACGGGCAAATGGTACGTGTGAACGGATTGAAAGCCATCTATGCACGTAAAGGCGATACCCCGCTTGAGTATGCATACAAAACCAGTTTTCGCTACCAGAAATTACTGGAACTGAACGAGATTGACGAGCGTCCCTTGCCGCAGGATATGTACCTGTACCTTGAGCGTAAGAACACGAAAGGTGTACGCCCGACACACGTAGTAAAAGCGGGCGAAACAACCTATAGCATAGCACAGGCAGAAGGGCTGCTGGTAAAAAGCCTGATGGATATGAATATGCTGCAGCCGGGCGAAGAACCCTACCCCGGCACCGTGTTGGAATTGCAACAATACCGCACGTCTAAACCTGTGGTAGTGATAAAGAAAAAAGAAACACCAGTGGCGTATGTAAAGCCTACTGCTTATCCGCAAGCTATGCCAGCGACACCCAATGCGACTACAGTAGCCACTAAGCCTGTCATTACCAAGCCATCAAATATTGTAGTAAATGAGAATGCTGCGCCTGTTGCAGAAAAGAAGATAGATACAGTGGCTATGCAAGCAGCAACTAAACCAGCTGTTGTGGCGACTGAAACAGCTACTGCTACACAAGTGGCAGAAGTAAAACAGGCGGCAGTAACAGATATAAAATCTGATATGGTAACACAAGTAGCTACTGTAGTCAAACCCGTTGCGGCAGAGCCTGTGAAAGCAATTGCTATAAAAGAAGCACCCGCTGTTGCTGTTCCTGCCGCTGCTGAAGTGGTAAAAGAAGCACCCGCTGTTGAACTGCCAGCTAAAGAAATACCCGTTGTAGCAGCACCTGTTACTACGCCACCTGCTATACAACCCGCAACAGGCACTGTTGCAGCACAACCTGTTTTGGTAAAAGATACAGCAGTTGTGGCAGTAGCCACCCCGCCTGTTGTTGAAGAAGCAAAACCATTACCCAAAGTAGAAATAGAACCTGTTGCGACTGCTAACAAAACTACTACCATGCCTACGGCAAAGCCCGAAACGGCTGCACCTAAACCAGTAGCTGTACCCGTGATAGAAGAAGAGCCAAAAGACGAATTGGACAGGTTGAAAAAGAAATTTGACAAGGTGGTGTATGCCAAAGACAATGTAAGAACTGCCCCACCTGCTCAACCAGTGGTAACTGCAGTACCAAAAGCTGATACGGTAAAAGCAACTGCACCCGCCGCCACTAAACCAGAAGAAAAAATACAGGCACTCGCGCCATCAAAAGACCCGAGTAAATATCACTTAGTGAAAAAAGGCGAAACAGGTTTTGCCATTGCACAGAAATACAGCATCACCGTTAAGCAACTGAACGAGTGGAACGGGCTGAACTTTGGTGCCATACAAGAGGGGCAAAAGCTACGCATAAAACCATAACACAAGATGGTGCAGCTACACGATAAGCGGTTTGAGGTATTTATAGAAAAAGCTGCTATTGACGAGCGTGTACAGGCATTGGCAGCACAGATACAGGCAGACTATCGGGGAATGAATCCTTTGCTGCTGGGAATACTCAACGGTTCATTCATCTTTGCGGCAGATTTGTTCAGGCATTTATCTACCCCTGCCGAAATATCATTTATCAAACTGGCATCTTATAAAGGTACTACCTCAACGGGCAATATCATTACAGCTATTGGCTTGGAAGAAAATATTGCAGACAGGCACATACTGATAGTGGAAGATATTATAGATACCGGCAGAACATTGCACAGTTTTTTACCACAAGTGCTGCAACAACAACCTGCATCGGTAAAAATTGCCTGTTTTCTTTCAAAACCCGATGCACGTGTGTGCGATGTGCAACCCGACTATACAGGTTTTGACATACCCGATGTGTTTGTAGTAGGCTACGGGCTCGACTATGACGGGCAAGGCCGCAACCTGCAACACCTGTACAGGCTAAGCGATAATCAGTAAAAAATATTGGCGGGCAGTTCTGCAATAATACCTGCTTCCTGTGCTTTACAGAACATGGTTTGAATGGCATTGCGCCCATCAGCACCCAAGTCTGTTGTATAATCATTTACATACAGGTTGATGTGTTGACGCATTACATCTTCTTCCATTTCTTGAGCATTGGCAGTAACAAAAGCAGGCAGTGCAGGATAATTTGCCCATGCATAAGCGATGCTGTCTTTAATAACTGCATCAACATTTGCTAATACATTGTTGCCCAATGTGCGTTTTGCAACTATACCCCCAAGTGGTATAGCAGCATGCATTTCATTTTCCCACCAGTCGCCCAAGTCTAATAGTTTTACCAATCCTTTTTGTGCATAGGTAAATCGGCTCTCGTGTATGATGAGCCCAGCATCATATTTGCCGTTCAGCACTGCCTGTTCTATATCGCTGAATAGCATAGCGGTTTTTTGCTTTGCTTGTGGCAGCGCGAGCGATAACAACAGATTGGCAGTAGTGTGTATGCCTGGAATGGCAATGGTATAATCGGCAGCATAGGTTAGTGATAGTTGCTCTCTGGCAACCAACAATGGCCCTACTCCCTTGCCCAATGCACTACCACTGTGCAGCAATGCGTATGGCAGGGCAGTATGCAGGTAGGTACTATAGCTTAGTTTGGTAACATCAAGCTTGCCGGCCAATGTCCATTCGTTGAGGGTTTCTACATCTTCCATCACATAGTCGAACTGCAAGCCTCGTGTATCTATTTTGCCATTCACCATCGCATCGAAGATAAAAGTATCATTGGGGCATGGACTGAAGCCGAGCGTTAGTTTCATGCTGTAAAATTACGGATGCTTTGCAGAAAGGCGGCAATACGGATATAAGGGCTATGTATAATGTGATTTCGGGCGTTGAAAAAAGGAAAAATCCGTTATCTTTGCCGTCCTCAAAAGAGGTGGAAACTTCTATGACATCAGGAATTACTTGCTGATGGTTTGTACAGGTTTGTTACTGTCAGGAGGAAACTCCTGACAACACAGCGAAACCTCAAACAGTTCGGGAAGTGGCGCAGCCCGGTAGCGCACTTGTATGGGGTGCAAGGGGTCGCAAGTTCGAATCTTGTCTTCCCGACGAGAATGTAAGCTTCACGCAATGCGTGAAGCTTTTTCTTTTTGAATAACTAACTATACACCGAAAAAAAGCCACCCTTACGGATGGCTTACAATATCTATGTACTCAAAAAGTATTAATACAAATCTGCCGTTATCAGCTTCAGGAATTCGCTGCGGGTTTCATTTTTTTCAAACTGCCCGCTGAATGCCGATGTAGTGGTGATGCTGTTTTGCTTCTGCACACCACGCATCATCATACACAGGTGTTTAGCTTCTATCACTACGGCTACGCCTTGGGGGTTCAGTGTTTCCTGTATGGCATCCAGTATCTGGTGTGTCAGGCGTTCTTGCACCTGCATACGGCGAGAAAAACAATCTACCACCCTTGCCAGTTTGCTAAGCCCTGTAATATAGCCATTGGGTATGTAGGCTATGTGCGCTTTACCAAAAAATGGTAGCATATGGTGTTCGCACATCGAGTAGAGCTCTATGTCTTTTACTATCACCATCTCGCTGTAAGACTCCTGAAACTTGGCTGAGTTCAGTATTGCTTTGGCATCCATATTGTAGCCCTGTGTCAGGTACTGCATAGCTTTGGCAACACGCTCTGGTGTTTTTACAAGCCCTTCGCGCTCGGGGTCTTCACCCAGTTGCTCGATAGCCGTGCGGTAGTTTTCCATCAGCTTTGCCGTGATGGCCTCGTCGTAATGTTCTGTTTTTTTATAAGACACGGTAGTGAATTAACAGTTAGCAGTTGGCAATTAACAGTTTGAAATAACAGTTAATAATCAACCGAAATACTCAACATAGATGCGTGGTGTTTCCTTCAGCTTTACGCAATGCAGCATCGCACCATTCTTTTCTATATGTGGTTGCAATTCGTTCCATATAGCAATGGCAAAATTTTCTGCACTGGTAAATTTGCCTTTCATAAAGTCAACATCCAGATTCAGGTTGCAATGGTCAACTCTTTCAACAATTACATCCTTAATAAGTTCGCCCAATGTTTTGGCATTGAATACAAAACCTGTATCGGGGTGCGGGTTGCCTTTTATCGTTACGTATAGTTCGTAGTTATGTCCGTGCCAGTTGGCATTGGCGCATTTGCCAAAAACCTCACGGTTTTGCTCCTCTGTCCAGTGTTCGTTATATAATCGGTGGGCGGCATTAAAATGCTCCACGCGTGTCAGGTAAACCATTTCAGATAATTATAATCTGCAAAATTAGCTTTAGATAACGGTTTGAACAAAAAAGTAGTTATTTGCAGTATGGATGTATTGCTGATAGCCGCTACAGAGGCTGAAATAGCCCCATTGGCAACCCTTATAGCCGATATGCAAGATGCAGGCACAGAGGCGCTATACCACTTTAGCTGGGGTAGTGTTACTCTATGCATTACGGGTGTAGGCGTGGTAGCTACAGCCCATGCACTTACCAAGCAGTTGTGCAACAAGCCATACGATGTGGTGGTACAGGCAGGTATTAGCGGGGCATTCAACAGGCAGCTACAAATAGGGCAGGTGGTAACTGTGGCAACAGAGCAATGGGGCGATATGGGTGCGCAAGACCATGATAATTATATAGACATCTTCTCGCTGGGGTTGATGGATAAAGACAGCCACCCCTTTACAAACGGCAGGCTGATAGCGCCTGAAACAGCCATCAGTAAGGCCTTGCAGCTACAGGCAGTAGATGGTATTACGGTGAATACAGTATCGGGCAATGCGGCAACGATAGCCCGCTTGCAAGCCTTATATAATGCCGATATAGAAAGTATGGAAGGCGCAGCCATGCACTATGTATGCCTGATGGAGAGTATTCCTTTCGTGCAGCTTAGGGCAATATCCAACTACGTAGAGCCAAGAGATAGGGGAAAATGGAATATTCCACTGGCAGTAAATAACCTGAATACTGCACTGGTACAGCTGTTTAATACCCTATAGTGATATTATAAAAACTATGATGTTGGAAATCTTCCTTTCTTATCAACAGTATGCAGCATAGGCATTTGGATAGTACGTTATCTTGTATATATTTGTCTTCCATTAAAAAACAGGAAAACTAAAACTACAGAACAGTGGCGTACGAAAACAAAAACTTCGGGGAAAACCGTAACAGTGAGAGCTTATACAGCAAACGCATCAAGGCAGGCAAGCGCAGGACATACTTCTTTGATGTACGTTCTACACGTGGCAACGATTACTTCATCACCATTACAGAAAGCAAAAAGCGTTTTGACGATAATGGTTACGACAGGCACAAAATGTTTTTGTACAAAGAAGATTTCAACAAATTCCTGAACGCGCTGACAGATACGGTAAACTATGTGAAAACCGACCTGATGCCTGATTTTGACTTTGACGCATACAACCACGACCAGGAAAACGAAGAAGGCGCACCAGTAGCGTCAGCAACTGAAGAAGTATCTGAGGTTACAGAAACGGTTGACAACAGCGCAGGTGTAGATGAGTGGAAAATGTAATAACATCATACTTTATTGATATACTAAGCCGGCAGATGACCGGCTTTTTTATTACCCCGATATATGGATGAATATGTGCCAACGATAAATATTTGACGGGGTTATAAAAAATGGGGTAAAAATTATAGGTAAACCGGAAATTTGATTAATTTAACGCTTGCGTAAGCTATAATCAATAAAAATAATATATTTAGGATAGTATTCTGAAAAATCTGCCGTATGAAAAAATTGTTGCTATTCACACTATTGATAGGTATTAAAGCACAGGCACAGGAGTTGGAAGGTGGCGCAGGCGGTGGCTTCAGCATCAATGGACAGCCAACGGATAATATGGTGTATAAAGGTGACCAGTCGGTAATGAACTATTCACTGAACATGCGCCTGCTGTATACTACCAAAAACCTGTGGCAGATTGGGTTGGAGAGCCATATGCACGAGCTGTCGTCCAAATCATCAAAAAAATACGGTGGTTTCATTAATGGCTACAGGCTGATAGACTCTATAGGCGGCGATGATAAGAAACTGGTATATGCCAAAAACGCTGTGAACCTTACAGCCGTTATCAATAAGCGTTTCGATTTTAATGAAGGTGCCAGCTATGCATATATAGGTGCTGCAATTGGCGTGGGCTTTGCAAGAAACAACTCAAAAAACTATGCAGCTAATGAGTCTTACAATGGGCCCGATGGTGGGCGTGGGCTTACTTATGGCGCACAGTTGGGTTATGCTGCCAATGTATCGGGTAATATAGGTATCTATCTGGAAGCTGCGATGAGATACTACACTTTCGACTACAAAAATGCTGGCGCACCACAGATATGGGTAAACCCGCAAGTGCTTAAGTACAGCATCATGGCATTCCCCATCACGTTTGGTTTACGTTATACATTCCATAAAGTGCCGGGCAGTGCTTATGGTACCTATAATAAAACCAACCGTCGTTACTACGAGAATAAACGCTATAATAAGGGCAAATACTAAAAGCCTTTCGTTAGCTGCAGAAGGAACGACAAATAATTAAACATCGTTTTCCCACACAATAATAGACTGAAATACTACATAATAACAAAGCGCACTAACTGATTAGTGCGCTTTGTTTTTTTAATACAATCTACAAGATAAACTTATTACTTACTGCTATTAAAGACAGTGAATAACAGCACGCCTATTGACAATATTGAGGTGACGATAGACAAGTACCTGTCGTTTGATACATCTGTAGTGCCTGCCCTAGCTCTGGCTTTCAGCGGCTCTACATACACAATATCGCCGCTGCGCATATAGTAGTATGGCGACTTAAAGATATCTGTCGAGTTCATATCAAAGCGTATAAAGCGTTTCTGTCCGTTTTCTTCACGTATGAGCATTATATTGTATCGCTTACCTGTAATGCTAAGGTCACCTGCCAATGCTACGGCATCTATTATGCTCGTTTTCTCATCAGTAATATTATACTTTCCAGGTCTTGCTACATCTCCAATTATATTGATGTAAAAATTCATAAAACGTACGTTTATGATTGGGTCGACATAGTATTTGGATGCTCGCTCACGTATTGTTTCCTTAGCTTGTGTAGTTGTTTGTCCAAGCAGGTTTACACGGCCTACCAACGGTACTTCAATCATACCATTTTTATCTACAATATAGCTGTTGGTCTTTTCGTTGGTTGCTGCAGATGCTGTGGATGCATCGCCAAGCCCTGCTTTATTGTCAATTGTTTGTACAGATACAAACAATAAATCATTTACCTGTATCACAGGCTCTACATACGCATGTTCGGGTACGGTATATGTGCTTTGCGTACTGTCTGGTACATTTTGGAAATAAGGTACTTTTTTGGCACTGCTGCAACCCTGTAACAGTATGTAGAAAGATGAAATAAGCAGTATGTTGAATAAACCAACCATCAACTTATTTGCAGAATATAATCTCATCACGAAATTTTTCTCAAATGTAGTTTAAAATACATAGCTAGCAAAGCTGTGCAATACATAGATGAGGTATAAAAAAATATAGTTGGCATGAATAAAAAATCAGCGTAGAATATACTGAAAAACAGGGCTAAATTATTGATTATGTAACCTTGATGGGTTGGGATGTCTTGTATTTTTAGAGTACTTTTGCCGCTTGAGATACAGGGTTGGATAGCTATATTTTGCTATGTGTTTTCAGGATGTGGTTATCGTCGTAGAAAATAGCATTAATATACCGATTGAAATACCTGTCAGGTTGTAATATTTTAACAGCAGTTACAAAAAAATGGATAACAATTTCACCGTTAAAAATAAACAGGAAAGCGACAGCAATGCCTTAAATGTCCGCTGGGTGTTAACAACCTTGTTGGGTACATGGCCTTGGTTTGCAGGTAGTATAGCCATTGCACTACTTTGTGCTACATTATACTTGCGTTATTCTACCCCTGTTTACAAGATTGGTACAGAAATATTACTGGGAGAAAGTAGCTCTAAAACTTCTAATAAAGATGAAATCATATTGGATGGATTAGGCTTATCATCCAAGAATAATGATATCAACAACATCATCAGGGTGATGAAGAGTAAGCCACTGATGCAAAAAGTGGTGAACCGACTGAAGCTGAACCTGCAATACTTTGAATATGGTAATGTGAAGACTACAAAGTTTTACAACGACTGTCCATTTCGTGTACTCATCAGCGACTCAGTTTTACAAAACTTTACAGACTACGCAGACTACAAAATTGTTTTTGATAACAAAGGACAGTTTACCATCAGCAACGAAAAAGATACCTGGAAGGGATCAATAGACAAGCCACTAAATATACCGCAGGGAGAAATAACTGTAGAGCGTACAGCCGCGGCATCTATCAGGCCCAATTCCAAGTATGGTTTTGTGTTGCAAAGTGCCGGAGGAGTAGCAAGTGCTTTTGCAGGTGGTATAGATGTCATAAAGCCCGATAAAGCAGCCAGTTATATCAATATATCAATACAAGACGAGTTGCCTAATAGAGGCAGGGATGTATTAGATACTTTAGTAAAAGTATATGCCATCACCAATATCGAAGATAGAAACAGGATAGCTATTAATACCATAGCGTTTATCACTGAAAGGTTGGATAGAGTAAGCGAGGAACTGACAGGATGGGAAAAGAAAATAGAGTTCTTTAAAAAAAGCAATAAACTTACAGGCGATGCGGATGAACAGGCAAAGCTGCTGGTAGCTACAACGAGCGATAACTATAAACAGATATATCAAAAAGAAGTAGAACTGGAATTGATAAACTCTGTTGAAAAATACGTTAACAATCCGCAAAACAACGACCAGGTTATGCCATCGGGTTTGTTGGGAGATAATGCTTCGTTTTCAAGAGTTGCAGAACGTTACAACGACCTACTGCATAAAAAGGAACAGCAGGCATTGACAATGACAGAAACCAACCCAGCCGTTATAGCTACCAAACGACAATTGGAAGCCCTGCGCGAGGATATGCGTAACAGCCTGGCATCTTCTAAACGCAACCTGTCTGTTGTTATTGGCGAGTTGAGAAAACAAGGCGGTAGTATAGATGCGCAAATAAGAGAAGTGCCCAAAACGGAAAGAATATACCTTGACTACTCTCGTAAACAGCATATTATGGAAGAGCTGTTTCTGTATCTGCTAAAGAAGCGTGAAGAAACAGAGGTTGCAAAATCTTCAACCGTATCAAACGTAACGGTTATTAATGGTGCCGAAAACTTCGGTGCCATAAAGCCCAATCGTTCACGAATAAAAAGCACTGCACTGTTGTTGGGCTTTATCATACCTATAGTGATACTGCTGCTGAGGCGAATGCTTAACACGCGTATCATTACCAAGAACGATATCATCGCCAACTCTGAAATACCGGTAATTGGTGAGATAGGCCATAATGAAAACGAAGCTTCAATGGCCGTGAAGAGTAATAGTCACTCTGCATTGTCTGAACAGTTCAGGGCATTGAGAACCAATATACAGTTTTTGATGCCTGAGAAAACAGATAAGGTGATATTGCTCACATCCAGCATGAGTGGTGAGGGTAAATCTTTCATTGCCATCAACCTTGCAAGTACGTTTGCCATATCCGGTAAGAAAGTAGTGCTGTTAGAGCTTGACCTTCGTAAACCGAAAATATCCAAAAATCTGGGTTTAAATAATAAAGTAGGCTTATCGAGCTATGCGGTAGGGCAAAGCGAGATAAAAGACATCATACTACCATCCGGACATGAAGATAATCTGTTCATAATACCATCGGGACCCATACCCCCTAATCCGGCAGAACTTATTATGCTCCCGAAAATAGATGAACTGTTTGACTACCTGAAAGAAAACTTTGACTATATACTGATTGATACAGCACCAGTAGGTCTGGTAACGGATGCTTTGCTGTTAAACCGTTTTGCAAGTGCCACTTTATATATTGTAAGGCAGGGTTATACCTTCAGGCAACAGTTGCAGATACCTAACGAGCTGCTTGAAAATAAAAAAATGAAACGCCTCAGCTACGTTATTAACGACGTTGTATATAGGCGTGGGTATGCGTATGGCTATGGCTACGGCTACGAGTCGGGCTATGGTTATGGCTACGGTTATGGCTATGGTTACGGCTATGGTTATGGCAAATACTCAAACGGATATTTTGAAGAAGACGATAAAAATAAAAACCTGTTGCAGAAGGCGGTAGACCGTATTAAGGGCATCGTCACCAAGCGTAGGTAAAGCCCTTCTTGTAAACGTCCTAATAAACCTTAGTTTTCTTTATAGTTCAACAAAGCCGTCGTTTCACCTTTGTGTGACTGACGATGGCGAAGCCATGGAAATACAAAATAAATTGCCCGATAATCATCCTACAAAAACATGTGCCGTATAGCAGGGATACTTACTAAAACCACCCTCAATACCCGCACAGGAGCTATCGCCATGCGCGATGTAATGGCACATGGTGGCCCTGATGATGAGGGCTTGTATGTAAGTGCGGATAATAAACTGGCACTTGCTCACAGAAGGTTATCTATCATAGACCTTTCTGCAGGCGGGCATCAACCCATGCATAGCGAAGATGGCGGAGTAGTGCTGGTATATAACGGCGAGATATATAATTACAAAGAACTGAAACAGCAACTGCAATCGGCAGGTTATCATTTTCATACATCATCCGATACGGAAGTAATCATAAAAAGCTACCAACATTGGGGTACGGCTTGCTTTGCAAAGCTGAAGGGTATGTTTGCCCTCGCGCTGCATGATAACAAACAATGCCAATTGATACTTGCAAGAGACCCCAATGGGATAAAGCCTTTGTATTATGCATATACAGATGATACTGTATATTTCGCTTCAGAAATAAAAGCATTTAAAACACTATCTGTTAGATGGCAGGAAAATGAAGCATGGAAAGCGTATATACTGATATATGGATATGTGCCAGAGCCGCATACCACCCTGAAAGGTGTGCGGATGCATGCTAAAGGCAGCTACACCACTATAGATACCATAACGCTGCAAACTACTACAACTGTTTTTGCAGCAGATGCGTATGCAGATGTAATAACCGACGAAGAAACAGCTAAGGAACAAGTAAAGCACGTACTTAACCAAGCAGTAGACAGGCACCTGATTTCTGATGCATCTATCGGTATGTTTTTAAGCGGGGGTATAGACAGCAGCCTGATAACTTTAATAGCTAAACAAACAGGTCATACAGACCTGCATACTTTATCCATCGTATTTGACGATAAAGATTTTTCGGAAGAACGGTATCAGCAAACCATAGCAGGTTTAGTACAGTCGAAGCATAAGAGCTTTAAGCTGACAAAAGAAACTTTTTTCGATGCTCTGCCCGATATATTCAAGGCAATGGATCAGCCATCAACAGATGGTATCAATACCTACTTTATATGCAAGTATGCAAAAGAGTACGGATTGAAAGCGGTGCTTTCGGGGCTTGGTGCAGATGAACTCTTTGGCGGCTATGCTTCTTTTTACAGGGGCAATATGCTGAAACGACTGAAAGCATTACCACCTGCGTTGTTAAAAGCAGGCAACTTGCTGGGTAAAGACAAATACCAGAAAGTAACTTACCTGGCAGACAAACATCCTCTAAGTGAATACCTGTTCAACAGGGGTTTTTATAGCATAAAAGAAGCTGCAAGTGTATTGAATGCGGATGCAAAAGAAATAACCCAGATAGCATACAATGTTTCGGTAGATAATAATATTGCATCTCAAGCCTATGGCAACAGGGCATCGTACATGGAAAAAAACCTGTATATGCAGAGCCAGTTGCTACGCGATACAGATGTGATGAGTATGTGGCATAGTGTGGAGGTAAGAGTACCTTTTCTGGATACCGACTTGGTGAACTTGGTAAACAATATATCCCCGTCTGTAAAATACAATGAGGCAATGCCTAAGCATCTATTGGTAAAGGCATACAACGATGTGCTGCCCCGCGAAATATGGGACAGGAAAAAGCAAGGTTTTGTTTTCCCGTTTCGCAACTGGATGAAGGGGAACGAAGAAATATGTTTCACTCAAACAAGCAAACAGATAGTAAAAGCCTATCAGGCTGGTAATATTAACTGGAGCAGGTATTGGGCATATCTGGTAATGGCAAACTATAACCACCTGCACCAATAATGCAAAAATTATTGTTTGTGAACCTGATGGCTTTTTACAGAACAGGTGGGTTGGAAAAGTTTAACCGATGTTTTCTGAAAGCATTGCATAACATCAGTGGTCAGTTGAACATACAAACATATAGCACATCATTGTGCGATGAAACAGCAAATGAAGACTACTACCCACAGAAGCAATATGCTGGATATGCCCGTAGCAAAATATTTTTTACGCTGAACAGTATATTGAAAGGTATAAGTAGCGATGTAATTGTATTGGGGCACATCAATACGGCAGTAATAGGCGTAGCGTTGAAAGCCATATTCCCTAAAAAGAAACTGGTGCTTATATGCCACGGCATAGAAGTGTGGGAGCCTGTTACGGGGCTGAAGAAAAAACTTATAGACAATACGGATAAAATATTTGCGGTTAGCGAATACACCCGTCAGCAAATAATTAGAAAACAAGGCAAGGCTGCCGATAAAGTAGCGGTACTGCATAACACGATAGACCCGTATTTTGATTATCCCGCAACGTTTGATAAAAGTGAGGATTTGGTGAACAGATACAGTATAAGCAAAGACGACTTTATAGTGTACACATTATGCAGGCTTTCTTCGAAAGAGCAATACAAGGGCTACGATGCCGTGATAAAAGCAGTAGCCAAGCTGGCAGAAAAATATACAAACATCAAATACCTGTTGGCGGGCAAGTATGATGATGAAGAAAAAGCAAGGCTGGACTTATTGATAAGAGATTTGAAACTGGATGATAAAGTAATATTTGCGGGATATATAGACGATGCGGAGATAACTGCACACTATCAGTTGGCAGATGTATTTATTATGCCAAGCACGGGCGAGGGTTTTGGCATTGTGTTTATAGAGGCTATGGCTTGCGGACGAAATGTAATAGCAGGGAATAGCGATGGTAGCGTAGATGCATTGCGGAATGGAGAATTAGGCACTATCATCAATGCGACAGATATAATAGCGATAGCAGATGCATTAGAAGAAAAAATAGTAAAACGGGGTGAGTATACTGATGTCGCTGCATCTGCATTGCAGCAGAAAGCAAAACACTACTTCGGCTTCGATGCATATCAACAAACACTGAAAAACCTTTTAACCCCGATACTTAACTAATATAGATGGCTAAAAAAGCATTGATAACAGGTGTTACGGGACAAGATGGAGCTTACCTGAGTGAGTTGCTGCTGAAAAAGGGTTATGAAGTACATGGCATCAAACGCAGAAGCTCGCTGTTTAATACCGACCGTATAGACCACCTGTACGAAGACCCGCACGTATCGGGCCGTCAGTTTATATTGCATTATGGCGATTTGACTGACAGTACCAATATCATACGCATCATACAGGAAGTACAGCCCGATGAGATATACAACCTAGGTGCTATGAGCCATGTACAGGTGAGCTTTGCTACGCCGGAGTATACAGCCAACGCAGATGGTACGGGTACACTAAGGGTATTGGAAGCCGTAAGGTTGCTGAACCTGACAGAGAAAACAAAAATTTATCAGGCATCTACATCAGAACTATACGGGCTGGTGCAGGAAGTGCCGCAGTCTGAAAAAACACCTTTTTATCCGCGCTCTCCATATGGTGTTGCAAAACTCTATGCATACTGGATAACGATTAACTATCGCGAAGCATACAATATGTTCGCCAGCAACGGTATACTCTTCAACCACGAAAGCCCCCTGCGTGGCGAAACATTTGTAACGAGAAAAATAACAAGAGCAGTAGCACAAATAGCACTGGGTTTGCAGGATAAACTATACATAGGTAACCTGAATGCGCAACGCGACTGGGGGCATGCTAAAGACTATGTAGATGCCATGTGGCGCATATTGCAGCAAGATGTAGCAGAAGACTATGTAATAGCTACAGGCATTACGACTTATGTAAGAGATTTTATAAAAATGGCATTTGCGGAAGCAGGTGCCGAACTGGAATTTAAAGGTGAGGGTGTTGACGAAATAGGTATCATTAAATCTGTAACGGATGATACTTTCATGAAAACCGGACAAGTAGTGGTATGTGTAGACCCTAAATACTTCAGGCCAACGGAAGTAGACCTGCTGATAGGAGATGCTACCAAAGCAAGAACACAATTGGGCTGGGAACCACAATATACATTGGCAGAAATGGTACGGGAAATGGTAGCGTATGATATGCAGGTTTTTCAGAAAGAAAAAATACTGAAAGCAGCAGGATACACTTCAATACCAAAATACGAGTAAAGATGGAAAATACGAGTAAGGTATACGTAGCGGGACACAATGGTATGGTGGGCAGTGCTATAGTAAGAAGATTACAACAAGCAGGCTTTACTAACATCATAGGGAAAACATCTGCAGAACTGGATTTGAGAAACCAACTAGCGGTTGAAGCGTTCTTTGCTACACATCAGCCAGACTATGTTTTTCTGGCGGCGGCAAAAGTTGGCGGTATACTAGCGAATGATAAATACAAAGCAGATTTCTTGTACGATAACCTGATGATACAGAATAATGTTATTCATCAGGCATATAAGCATGGGGTAAAGAAGCTGATGTTCTTAGGGTCATCTTGCATATACCCTAAAATGGCTCCGCAACCACTAAAAGAGGAGTACCTGTTGACAGGGCTGCTGGAATCAACCAACGAACCGTATGCCATAGCCAAAATAGCAGGTATAAAAATGTGCGACGCGTATCGTTATCAATACGGTTGCAACTTTATATCTGTAATGCCTACTAACCTGTACGGGCCTAACGATAATTATGACCTCAATACATCGCATGTATTACCTGCATTATTGCGGAAGTTTCATGAAGCGAAGGAAAACGGTGCGCTAGAAGTAACAGTATGGGGCACCGGCAAACCATTGCGGGAGTTTTTGTATGCAGATGATTTGGCAGATGCCTGTTATTATCTGATGCATCACTGCAACGAAGCAGGGTTTGTAAATATTGGTGTGGGCGAAGATATAAGCATAGCAGACCTTGCAGCATTGATAAAGGAAATTGTAGGATACGAAGGAAATATAGTGTGGGATACTGAAAAGCCAGACGGCACACCACGCAAACTGATGGATGTAAGTAAGCTAACGGCTATGGGCTGGAAAGCAACCACTACACTGAAAGAGGGTATTGAAAAAGTATATAATCAACGGTTTTTACAACCAACGTAACACTTTGAAAGACGTACACGAAAATACAGCCGACTGGAGCCTTGTAATAAAACCCAAAGCAGGCCTGTTTGATATAAACATAAAAGAGCTTTGGCGATACAGAGATTTGGTATTGCTGCTTGTAAAGCGCGACTTTGTATCATTTTATAAGCAAACCATTTTGGGGCCTATTTGGTTTTTGGTCCAGCCTATACTTACCACGCTTATGTTTTTGTTGGTATTTGGCCGCATAGCACAATTACCTACAGATGGTGTGCCTGCTATTGTTTTTTATCTGGCAGGCGTTACATGCTGGGCATATTTTGCAGAGTCGCTTACCAAAACATCGGAAACATTTACAGCAAACGCCAGCATCTTCGGCAAGGTATATTTCCCGAGGTTGATTATTCCATTGTCAATCATCTTGTCAAATATGATAAGGCTTGGTATACAATTATTGCTGTTTTTTGTAGTGCTGGCATACTACATGATTTTTGATGACAACAACCTGCATATCACATGGGCGGTAGTTTTATTTCCCGTATTGGTATTGCTGATGGGTTTACAGGGGTTGGGCTTGGGTATAATTTTTTCAGCGCTTACCACCAAGTATCGCGATTTAAGGTTTCTGCTCACATTCGGCGTGCAGCTATTGATGTATGCCACACCTATTGTATATCCTTTATCGCTAGCACCCGAAAAATATAAATGGCTGATTGCCGCCAACCCATTTACTGCCATTATAGAAACATTCAGATTTGCATTTCTGGGTGCAGGTGCGTTCAATATTACATACTTCACATATAGCATAGCAGCTACATTGATAATATTGTTTGCTGGTATCCTTATTTTCAATAAGGTAGAGAAAAATTTCATGGATACTGTTTAAGAGAAACTGATTAGATGTCTGACGTAGCAATAGAACTGAATAATATCTCAAAGCTTTACAGGCTGGGCGAAGTGGGTACCGGCACCCTATCTCACGACCTGAACAGGATGTGGTATAAATTGAGAGGTAAAGAAGACCCGTATGCTAAGGTAGGCGAAGAGAACAATAGAGAAAGCAAAGGGGGCGAATGGGTATGGGCTATTAAAGACATAGACTTTAAAGTAAAGCAGGGAGAGGTGCTGGGCGTGATTGGTAAAAATGGTGCAGGTAAATCCACCTTGCTGAAAATATTATCGCGCGTAACCGCGCCAACAACAGGTAGCATAAAAGCCAAAGGCAGAATAGCCAGCTTGCTGGAAGTTGGTACTGGCTTTCACCCCGAACTTACAGGCAGAGAAAATATTTTTTTGAACGGAGCCATACTTGGCATGACGAAAACCGAAATCAAGCGGAAGTTTGATGAGATAGTAGCATTTTCTGGTGTTGAGCGTTATATAGATACACCTGTTAAACGTTATAGCTCGGGTATGTATGTACGTCTTGCCTTTGCAGTAGCAGCGCATCTTGAATCGGAAATACTGATAGTAGATGAAGTATTGGCAGTGGGCGATGCCGAGTTTCAGAAAAAATGCCTTGGCAGGATGAAAGATGTGAGTGTGAAGGAGGGGCGTACTGTGTTGTTTGTAAGCCATAATATGGCAGCCGTAAGGCAGCTTTGTACATCGGCAGTGGTATTGAGGAATGGTATGCTGGCATTTGAAGGTACCCAAACTGAAGGGGTTAATTATTATCAGACATCACACAATACCAATTCCGAATACATACACGAAGGCACAATAGAAACAGCGCCTGGCAATAATAGCATCAGGATATTGAGGTTTGAAATAAAACCGATGACTGGGGATGTGATCTCTATCTCATCAGGGTTTGAGTTTGCAATAGAATTTTTAAATGCTAAAGAAGATATCAATCTGGATATAACATTCGAGATAAAAAATTCGGATGATATTATAGTGTTTCATAATGGTGCGATTCTAACGCATGATAAGGATTCAAAAAAAGGAAAATTTAAAGTAAGTGCGGCAATGCCTGGATGCATACTAAATGCAGGTGTGTATAAATTCAATATTATCTTCGGTGAAAACCAACGTTACGAATTGTGTGTACTCGAAGACTTTGTTCAGTTTGAGATTATGAATGAGTCTGCAGGCAGTAGTAATGCGATATTGCCTGGCGTGTTAAGATTGCAAATACCTGTCGAAAAAAGCTTTTCGATATAATGATATGCTGCAAGACGAAGTAAAAATAATAAGCTTGCCAAAAATTCTGGATGACAGAGGGAATCTGTCTTTCTTCCAGAATGATGACCACATACCTTTTGTTATACAGCGTGCGTATTGGATATATGACGTGCCGGGTGGTGAGCATCGCGGCGGCCATGCGTACAGAGATTTACAGGAAGTTATTGTGGCCTTATCCGGGAGTTTTGATGTAGTGGTGGACGACGGTAAGGAGAAAAAAGTAATAACACTCAACAGGTCGTACAACGCACTATATATACCAAAGATGATATGGCGTAGGATGGAAAACTTTTCTACCAATAGTCTTGCTTTTATTGTTTGCGATAAGCAATATGACGAAGGACAGTACATAAGGGATTATGATACCTACAGAAACCTTAAAGCTGACGAAGATGATATATAAAGTATTTGATTGTCATATTGTGCATTTTCCTGTAATACACAACAGGGCAGGCAACATAACACCTGTACAGAACAATCTTGAAGTGCCGTTTGACATTAAACGAGTTTACTACTTGTATGATGTGCCTGGTGGCGGCGAGCGTGGCGGACATGCACATAAAAACCTACAACAACTGGTAATAGCCGCCAGCGGTAGTTTTGATATTACAATTGACGATGGTGTGAATAAAAAAACTGTAGCCCTCAACAGGCCATACATGGGCTTGTACATAAAACCGGGTATCTGGAGAGATATATCCAATTTTTCATCCGGGGCTATTTGTTTGGTATTGGCTTCTGAAAAATATAATGAAGATGACTACATACGCAATTATGCGGCTTACAAAGCGTATGTACAAGATGGCAGATAGTGGCAGTTAGGATAGCAAGATATAACGAAGTTGACGGGGCTGCTTGGGATGCATTTGTTGAAAATGCTGTAAATAGTACTTTCTTGCACACGCGTGGATTTTACAACCACAACAGTGAAAACTTGAAAGATGATTGCTCTTTCATGTTTTACGATGACAATGAGTTAATAGCCGTACTGCCTGCAAATATTTATGACAAAAGTAATATGCGCATACTGCATTCTTATTTGCGTAGTACATATGGTGGTGTGATAATGAAACAAGGTGTAAAGACAACGGATATAATTCAATGTCTGCAACTTTTAGATGACGAAGCAAAACATTTACAAGTAAATGAAATAATCATCAGGCAGCCATTTTCTATTTACAATAATGCACAGACAGGCAGTATTGACTATGCATTATGGAAAACAGGATTCGGAATAAAGTATAGAGAAGTTGAGTTTGCTATTGACTTGTCTATGCCACTACAATATAACAGCAGCACACAGCGTAGCGTAAAAGCCGCAGCAAAGAAAGGAGTAACAGTAGCAGAGAATACACAAATTGATGTGTATTGGCAGATATTGACTGACAATTTGCAGGAGCGTTATGGTGTAAAACCTGTACACTCTTTTGAAGATATAATATTGTTGATGCAGAATGTAGGTGCGGAAAAAGTAAAGCTATTTGCGGCCTTTGTTGGTGAAAAAATGATTGGTGGCATTTTGTGTTTTATCACCAATAAGCAGTCAATACATGCACAATACATTGCATCTGTAAATGAATACCAGGAATACAGACCGCTTAATGCGGTAATACACCACATAGCAATATGGGCAGCAGAGAACGGGTATAAATATTTCAATCTTGGTATGGCCACAGAGCCTGGCGGAGAAGTTATTAATGAAGGGTTGATGCGATTTAAAGAGGGTTTTGGTGCACAGGGTGTATTGAGAGAAACGATGCATAAGCTATTATAAAGCGTTTATCATGAACAAGCAATTTCAACAAGACTACGAGCGATTTAAAAATCTAAGCTATGAAGACTTCAAAGCATTGGCTAAAGACGAATCGCTTTCAGTGTACCAGAAAATAGGTTTCCCCGATGAGTATAGGAAAGGCAAAGAGAAAGATATATTTATTGACATAGGTGGTAAACTGGGCTGGCAAAATGAAACAGGAAAAACAATTCTGGATATAGGGTGCGGATGCAGCGACCTTGTAAACTTTATAATAGACCACGGAAAAAACACATCGGCAAAACTATTGCTGGTAGATTCTGCAGAGATGCTGCAACTTGTAAAGAATGAGTTGTTTATTGAAAAGTATGCAGGCTATTTTCCGAATGATACAAAAGACCTTACAGAACAGTATGCCGGCAAAGTAGACTATATCATAGCATACAGTATCTTTCATTACATATTTTACAACACGTGTATGTTCAGGTTTTTAGATACTGCTTTGTCATTATTGAAGCCAGGTGGTAAGATGTTGCTGGCAGATATACCGAATGTAGATAAACGTAAACGCTTTTTTTCAAGTGATAGGGGGGTACAATCGCATAAGGAGTTTATGAATGACGATTCGATGCCAGTGTTGCAGTATAATACCCCCGAACCCGGGCAGATAGATGACAGCATTATTAACGCAATACTGCAACGCTATCGCAACTTCGGATATGAAACTTATCTGCTGTCACAACCTGAAAACCTGCCAATGTGGAACAGGCGTGATGATATACTGATACAAAGAATTTGACATGAAGACAAAAAAGCTTATCATATTCGGCGATAGCGCATATGCGGAAATAGCGTATGAATATTTCATGCACGATTCTGATTATGAAGTTGTTGCATTTACTGTAAGCAAAGAGTATCTGAAAAAAGATATGCTGTTTGGCAAGCCGGTAGTACCATTTGAAGATATAACTGAGTTATACCCACCACAATCGTACGAAATGCATATAGCACTTGTGTATAATACACTCAACAGGGTGAGGATGCATTTTTATACTGCTGCAAAGGAGAAAGGATACACGTTAGCTAACTACATCAGCAGCAGGGCGTTTGTTTGGCACAATGTAGAACTGGGAGACAATTGTTTTGTATTTGAAGATAATACCATACAACCATTTGTGAAGATTGGCAGCAACAATGTATTCTGGAGTGGCAATCATATAGGTCATCACTCAGTAATAGGCGACCATAATTTTATATCATCCCACGTAGTAGTTTCCGGATTTTGTGAAATAGGGAATGCCAACTTTATGGGGGTAAACGCAACTATGGGCAATAACATAAAACTAGGTAATGATTGCCTGATAGGCTCATTTGTACACATAGTGAAAGATGTTGCTGATGGAGCATTGATAAAGGGTACACCCAACCAACAGGATGCAGCGACAACATATGAAAAATTTAAAATAAAATAAATTATGGTAAAAGAATCTTTAACCAGAGGCTCAGATTTTCAAAAAGAAAACAGGCAGCGTCTGATAAAAATGTACGAAAACTCACCGTTAAGTACAGAAGAGAAGCTGATAAACTTTGGGTTGTATATGCGCAGCTCTTATCTGGCATCTGTATTATTTCTGGATGAAATGTATCAGAAAATATTGCCTGTGCCAGGTGTTATTATGGAATTTGGTGTATGGTGGGGAGCAAATTTGGCATTGCTGCAATCACTACGTGGTGTTTATGAACCCTACAACTATACCAGAAAAGTAATAGGCTTCGATACTTTTGAAGGCTATCCTGATTTAATGCAGCAGGAAGATAAAGATTCAAAGTATTTATTTAAAGGTAATTACTCTGTTTCTGAAAATTACATTGACTACCTCAATGAAATGATGGATTATCATGAGGCTGAAAATGTAATGCCTAACAAGAAGAAGTTTGAATTGGTGAAAGGTGATGTAACACACACTCTGCCAAAATATCTTGAAGACAATCCGCAGACTATTATCTCTATGGTATATTTTGATATGGGCTTGTATGCACCAACAAAAGCAGCGTTACAGGCTATTCAACCATATCTTGTAAAAGGCAGTATACTCATTATGGATGAACTCAACTTTCCTGATATGCCAGGGGAAACAGTTGCAGTAAGAGAAGTTTTCGGATTAACAAAATACAGGATTGAGCGTTCGAAATATACACCAGATAGGTGCTATATTGTCATTGAGTAAGACATCTATCCTATTGCAGCATGAAGTGGACTAAAAAAGGACTGATATATACGCCTGAAAAAAAGAAATGGTGGAGCCAACACTACGCCATGGTACCTACACCCGAGTATATCCAAGAGGAAAACGTCATCAGGATATATTTTGGTACAACAGATAATGATATCTATGGCAGAACCACTTACCTTGACGTAAATGCAGATAATCCATCAGAGGTTCTTTATTTACACGATGATTATATATTAGACATAGGGCAGGCAGGCATGTTTGATGACTCGGGAGCTATACCATGTTCGGTAATAAATATAAACGGCAATAAATACTTGCACTATATCGGGTTTCAACGATGTGCTAAAGTGCCATATATGCTTTTCTCGGGTATTGCTGTGCAAAAAAGCGATAAGTGGGAGAAGATATCAAAAGCACCGATAATAGACAGGAATAATACTGCCTTTATTTCCAATTCATCACCATTTGTTTTACAAGACGATGGTATATACAAAATGTGGTTTTGGGTAGGGAAAGCATGGGTGGAAATAAATAAGAAACTATATATAAGAGCAGAAATATCTTATGCAGAGTCTGCTGACGGAGTACACTGGGGAAACTATCATCATAATTGTATTACTTTAAATGGAGATAATGAGTTTTCTCTTGGCAGGCCATATATAGTAAAAGACGGAGCGATGTATAAAATGTGGTATTCGCTCAGGCATGTTGATAAACTATACAGGATAGGATATGCGGAATCGGCAGATGGTATTACCTGGCAAAGAAAAGATGATGAGGCAGGGATAGATGTTTCTGAAAAAGGGTGGGATAGTGAAATGGTTTGTTATCCTGCTGTGATAACTGTTAAAAACAAAACCTACATGTTTTACAATGGTAATAACAATGGCGAAACAGGTTTTGGTTATGCTGAATTAAATTAAACTACATACTATGAATGTGAAATTAATAAATGGTTCAATTGACAGTGCTGGCAAAATAGTTACAGACATACCCCTTGCAGAAATATTTGATCATGTAACAAATGTATCGCCAGTTGTAATAAAGAATGTTTTTAATTCGCAGGAAGCAATAGAATTGAGGAATATTGCATTTGAATGGGGGCAAAAACAACAATCGTTATCTGCGGATAATTTTTATAATCATACCAGCGAAAATCATTTTTGCATACAGCAGGGTGTATCAAGAATCCAGAAAACGCTGCACTATTACAATTCTTATAACCTGAATAATTATAATCAACTGGAGCCAACATTTAGAGATTTGCTAATGAAATTTTGTATTGCTTTAAGAGATTTTTACAATGAATTGACGGGCAATAATGCAGATTTCACCGGAGATAAAATTATTCATCCGCAAATTATACATTACCCTGTAGGCGGTGGACACTTTGCTAAGCATTACCATGAATTAGAACCACAGAAAATAGGTGTAATCACATCTTTGTCTAAATATGGTAAAGACTTTTTCTCGGGCGGTACAGGCTTCGAGGTAAATGGTGAGCCTGTTAGCATTGAACAATATCACGACGTTGGTGATATTGCTTTATTCAGGTACGATATTGCACACTGGGTATCTTCTGTAGATATAGAAAGGCCTATCAATACATCATCTACAGATGGCAGATGGTCTTTAGTAATACCTTATTACTAATAATAGCTGAAACGGATTTTGCATAGTTTACCTAAAGTAACGATAGGGACATCTTGCTACAATACGGGCAAGTATGTAATTAAATCGCTGGAAACAGTCAAAAACCAAGACTATCCTAATATTGAGCATATCATCATTGATGATTGTTCTCAGGACGATTCTGTAAAAATTGTAAAAGATTGGATTGAGCAAAATAATTACAAGTGTACATTCATTGAGCACAAAAAGAATACAGGAGTACACCAACTTGTTAATGAAATACTAGAGAAATCTACAGGAAAATATATTTCTTTCGTGTCAGATGATATATGGATTCCCGGGAAAATAACAGAACAGGTAAAGATATTGGAAGAAGCAGGAGATGAATATGGTGTGGTATATGGCAATATGGACTATATAGATGCCAATGGTAATTCGTTAGGAGATAATAACTGGTTTGAAGAAAAATTCTATAAAGGCTTTCCATTGCCCCAAGGCAATATATTTAAGAATATAACTTATTCAGTCACATTTTTTTGTCAGGCATCGCTTTATAATCTGCATAAGTTAAAGCAATTGGGCTTTCGTTTTGATGACAGGTTTATTTCTGAAGACTGGCATCTGAATCTTTTTATCACGCGATATGCAAAGGCTATTGGCATAAATAAAATATACTGCCACTATCGCTACAGAAAAGATTCTATGACAGCTACAAACTGGACGGATGAAAAAATGCACAGGGTATTGTCATCACAATATAAAATGCTGAGAGCATTTTATAATCATCCGCTGAACAGCAGAGCTGATGACGCAGCACTTTATAAAACAATGCACGCCATGGCATTGCAGCTATACAGTTCGGGTAAAATGAACAGAATGCAAAAAGCAAATATTGCATTCGACTTATTCAGAAAGCAGCCATCTGCTAAGAATATTGCCAAGTGGGCTTCTTTGCTTTTATTAGGCAATCTGGATATTGCTAAGAAAATGAGCACAAACCAAGTAACCCAGAGTATATCTTAATAGAATAATCAATAGTTTTTTGAAAGTTCTGATAGTAGATTTTGATCATTATGAAATGCTGTATTCACTTGTAAAGTGTTTGCAACATAAATCTGTTGATCTCTGTATATGCTCAAACGAAATGTTTATTAAAAGACTACAAGCATTGGAGTTGGCAGAGGGATTAACTATTGATTGGGTGGTTAGCAATACCCCTGCAGATTTGTTGAGTAATAATTACTTCATTAATGCTGAGTTCGATTTTTCTATTCTGAATACAATCTATTCTCATTTTCAGGAAACAAAAGCTTGGTTACAATCTTTTAATACCGGACAAGTAATACTAACTGTTCACAATGCAAATTTCTGGTTTAAAAAAGGTACCAGATATAAAGTGTTTAAAAGGCCCAGAAGCTTGCAGCATAAAGAAATGCTTGATCTGCTGAAAATGTCGTCGTCTTTATTGGTACTTAGCGATAATGTAAAAAAGTATATCAAATCAAAGTACAGGTGGAGAAAGAGTATCATCGTTTTTCCCTATTCCATCAACGAACGCATTCAGCATCGTGTAGTTACTGATAATGTAATAATTGCTGTGCCAGGTGTAATAGAAGAAGCAAGAAGAGATTACGAATTAGTGCTGACGTTATTCAGGAAATTAGACGTAAAGAAATACAAACTTAAACTATTAGGCCAGCCGATTGGTGAATATGGTAAACGAATAGCAGATGCCTGTGAGGAAATGGTAGCACATGGATACCAAATAGATTTGCTAAAATCACCTGATTGCTTTGAACAGGAAATTGCAGAAGCAGATATCATATTTGCACCCATTAATATTCAGACATCTTTTGCGGGAATAGCAGAAACTTACGGCTTGTCAAAAGAGTCAGGTGTTATTTTTGATATTGTAAGGTATGCTATACCAGGCATACTGCCAGACACACTAACTGTGACGGAGGAAATCAAGCCTGCCATTATACAGTATTCAACTACCGAAGAGTTGATTAAAAAAGTATTGAAGCTGAGTAATGCTGATGAATTGAACATTATGAAAAAGCATGCAGTAGAAGCATCTGAAAAATATAGGTTAGATAATATTAGTGAATCTTTTTTTGAGGCTTTAAGCACGAACAAATGATTGTTTGTAAAAACTGCATATTAGATAGCAACGATGATCCAAACTTGGTATTGGATGAAAATGGTTTGTGTAATCATTGCCATTGGTATTTATCTGAGGCTAAGCACTATTTAAGACAGGGAGAAGAGGGAAAAGCATTACTGCAAAAAACAATTGAAGAAATTAAGGGCTATGGCAAAGACAAACAATACGATTGCCTGATAGGCCTTAGTGGTGGTGTAGATAGTAGCTATGTAGCTTATAAAGCTAAAGAACTTGGTTTAAGAGCACTTTGTGTGCATTTTGATAATGGGTGGAACAGCGAGCATGCTGTGATGAATATTCATCATATAGTAAGCAAGTTGGGCTTCGACCTCAACACGTATGTAATAAACTGGGAAGAGTTTAAAGATCTACAACTCGCATACCTGAAAGCCTCTGTAATAGATATTGAGGTGTTGACGGATCATGCTATTTATGGCACTATGTTCAGAATTGCCAAAGAGAATGATATTAAATACGTATTGGGTGGGCACAATGTAGTAACAGAAGGCATACTGCCTTACCATTGGACGTATAACAAGAAAGACTACATAAACATAAAAGCCATACATAAGCAATACGGTACAGTAAAGCTGAATACCTTTCCGTTTCTTGACAGGAAGATGAAGCAGTTTATACAAAAATCCGGAATTGAGTTTGTTAACTACCTTAACTGGATGCCATATGTAAAAGATGATATCAAGAAAGTACTGCAAAAAGAACTGGACTGGCAAGACTATGGCGGCAAACATTATGAAAGTATATGGACGAGGTTTTATCAGGGTTACATCTTACCTGAAAAATTTGGAGTTGATAAACGCAAAGCGCATTTGTCTACACTAATATGTTCGGGGCAAATAACGAGAGAAGCAGCATTAGAAGAGTTGAAGCAACCACCATACGATGCAGCTTTACTACAAAGGGATATGGATTTCGTATTAAAAAAGCTAGGGCTAACAGAGCAGGCATTTGATGCCATCATGAAGAAGCCTGTAAGAAGCCATAGAGATTTTGATACAGAGGGTTCGTTTTTCAACTACTACCCTGCGCTAAAACCCTTACGCCCAATATGGAATATATTTAAAACTATCAAAGGCGAAAAGCGGGCTTCGTGATGAGTAAAATGGTTTCAATAATAACACCAAGCTACAATAGGGCATATATTATTGATGATACTGCACGTTCTATATTTAATCAAACATATCCGCACTGGGAATGGATGATAGTAGATGACGGAAGTACAGATGATAGTTGGGAAAAACTACAACAATATGCGGCAAGCGATAGCCGTGTAAAAATATACAAACGAGACAGGGAGCCTAAAGGTGCCTGCGTTTGTAGAAATATAGCTGTAGAAAAATGTTCCGGAGACTATGTTATGTTTTTGGATACGGATGATGTACTGGCAAGTTTTTGTTTGCAACAAAGAGTACATGCCATGAGTGAGAATGAGGCCGTGGATTTTATCATTTTCCCCATGCTGCTATTCAAAAATAAACCTGACGATACAAAGCTTCTTTGGAATATTGACAAAGAAGTTGATGATTTGGAACGAATATTAACAGGAGATCCTATCTGCCAAGGTACTGGTACGCTATGGAAGAAGAAGTCATTTGTGAATGTGGGTATGTGGAGAGAAGATTTAAAACTATGGCAAGATATAGAATTACATATCCGCAGTTTGTTACATCCGGTTGTTTATGAAAAAAAAATGAAACTGGAACCCGATGTTTTTTTACGTATTTCTGATGATAGCTTATCGCGTGTAGGCTTTTATTCAACCCCTAAAATGGAAAGCAGGGCTGCAGTTTATATGTATGCTTGTACCGAATTGATTTTGAGAAATAAATTTGAACAGTATATTGATGGTTTGCGCATTATGGGCAATGATGTAATAACAAGTGCCGTGCAAAGCAAAAATGAGGATGTGCTAAATAAACTACTTTTATTTTGCGAGAAGAATAATATATATACCAGTAGGGAAATTCAGTCATTCAGGCAATACCAAAAAGCCATGAAATACAGATTATATAAACTTCCTTACTTTTTTAATAAAATAAAAGATAAAGCTACTTCAGTTGCATTGCCCAAAGCGAATACAGTTTCAACAATACAATGGCAATCAAGCATTAAATTATAACAATAGATATGATAAACGTATTAGTAACAGGTGCCGCAGGATTTATAGGTTCACACGTATGCGATCATTTGGTGAATGCAGGTTACAATGTTATAGCATTAGATGATTTATCAGGCGGTTTTGAAGACAATGTAAATGCAAAAGCAAAATTTGTAAAAGGCTCTATCAACGATGTTGATTTGATTAATTCATTATTTGAACAATACAAATTTTCTTATGTATTTCATTTGGCAGCGTATGCAGCAGAAGGGCTAAGCCACTTCATCAGGAGGTTTAATTATAACAATAACCTGATTGGTAGCATCAATCTGATAAACGCGTCAATAAATACAGGTACAGTAAAATGCTTCGTGTTTACATCTTCAATTGCGGTATATGGTAAAAATCAACTGCCAATGCAAGAGGATATGACACCATTACCTGAAGATCCATATGGTATATCAAAATTGTCGGTAGAGTTGGATTTGCAATCTGCCCACGAAATGTTCGGTATGGACTTCATAGTTTTCAGGCCGCATAACGTATATGGTGAGCGCCAGAATATTGGCGACCCATACAGAAACGTAGTAGGCATTTTCATGAACCAGATTATGCAGGGCAAACGCCTGACTATTTTTGGAGATGGTATGCAAACAAGGGCTTTCAGCCATATAGACGATGTTGCACCTATTATAGCTAAAAGTATAGAAATGCCTGAAGCTTATAATGAAGTTTTCAACATAGGTGCAGATACGCCATATACAGTAAAAGAGTTAGCTACCATAGTTTGTGATGCATTCGACGTTCAGGAAAATATTGATTATTTAGAGGCGAGGAACGAAGTAGTCCATGCCTATTCCAATCATGATAAAGTACATAAGTATTTCGGTTCTATTATTAAGAATATATCGCTAAAGCAAGGGATAGATAAAATGGTAACTGATGCTAAAGCAAAAGGACCGAGGCGGGGCGAAAAGTTTAAGAATATTGAAGTAGAAAAGAATATGCCTCCTGCATGGAGAAAACTAGTGTAATAAGAGGTATAATATATGACGTCTATCTCAGTAATAATTCCTGTAAAGAACGAGGTGCTTAAAATAAGAGCTTGTATAGAGGGTATATTGTTTCAAAATGTTGAAGTGGATGAAATAATAGTAATTGATTCAGGATCAACGGATGGGACAATAGAAATTTTGAACGAGTACCCGAAAGTTAAACTCATTCAAATACCCGGAGAAGAGTTTAATCATGGAGATACAAGGAATCTTGGAGTTAAAAATGCAAAAGGAGATTATCTTTTATTTACCGTTGGTGATGCGAGAGCTTACGATAATAAATGGATAGAAAAAATGCTTGCAGGATTTATTGATGAGGAAGTAGTTGCAGTTTGTGGCAAGCAGGTAGTACCGCATGAAAAAGACAAAAACCCGCTTGATTGGTATAAACCAAGGCAGAAAGGTGAAATTGTTAAATATAAATATGCAACAGGAGAGTTTAATAATTTAACCCCTGAAGAAAAAAAGCAAGTATGCGGGTGGGATGATGTTACAGCTATGTACAAGACTGAAATTTTGAAAATAATACCTTTTAGAAGGACTTCTTATTCTGAAGATGCCATTTGGGCAAGAGATGCATTGTCAGAAGGGCATGGGATAGTATACAATCCTGAAGCAATGGTATATCATTATCATTATGAAACCCCAGACTTCACATTTAAACGAGCATTGACAACTTTCTACTTCAGGTATAAGTACTTCGGTTATATTTATCCTGATGTAAAGAGAAAATTATTCTCAAAATTGAGAGATGTGTATTATATATGGAAAAACGCAGAGTTGAGTTTTAATGAGAAAGTAAAATGGTTAAAGTATAATATTGATAATAATGTGGCAATTGAGCGAGCTCATAAATTATTTAAAGATACTTTGTCGAAAAATGAGAAAGAATTAGATGAATTGCATAATAAATATTGTGGGAAACCTCCAATACCTTCTAAACAATAAGGTTATATAATATGGTGATGGTAAGTGTGTTAATGACAGCGTATAACAGAGAACAGTTAATTATTGAGGCTATTGAGAGTGTATTATCAACAACATTTAGTAATTATGAATTGATAATAGTTGATGATTGTTCTACAGACAATACATATCAGGTAGCTAAAAAATATGAGGCTTTAGATAATAGAGTGCGTGTTTACAGAAATGAATATAACCTTGGAGATTATAATAACAGGAATAAAGCTGCGGAATATGCAACTGGTAAGTATTTAAAATATATTGACTCAGATGATCTTATGTATCCATATACTTTGCAAATCTTGGTAGATTATATGGAGCAGCACCCAGAAGCAGGTTTTGGATTAGCATCAATACCTCCTCTTCATCAACCATACCCACAATTATTATCTCCCAGAGAAACATATTTGGAACATTTTTTTAAGTACGGGCATTTTGATCGTTCTCCCGGCAGTTCAATTATCAGAAGAGAGTGTTTTGAACAAATAGGAGGATTTACTGGCGAACGACATGTCGGGGACATACAGCTTTGGTATGCATTAGCGCGAAATTATTCAATGCTAAAAGTACCACGCGATTTGGTGTGGGTGCGCGATCATCCAGTAACAGAATCAAAAAGAGAGCAGGCATTCGTAAAAGAGTACGACAAGCTTAAAAAGAGAATTATAGACGAGGCTTTAAGCCATAAGAACTGTCCTTTAAGCAGTAAAGATATCAGCGAAGTATATAACTTGCTTAAATCAAAAAAACGAAAGGCAAGTATGAAGCAAACTATTAAAAGAATAATTGGTGGATAATCCTTTTTTTTCAGTCATACTGCCAACTTACAACAGGGCACATTTTTTGGATAGGTCTATTCAGAGCGTCATAAACCAAACCTTTACTGATTGGGAATTAATTATTGTCGATGATGGCTCTACTGATAATACTAAAGAAGTAGTAGAAAAATATCAAAAATCAGACTCAAGGATCAAATATATCTATCAAGAGAATAAAAGGTTGCCAACAGCTAGAAATACGGGCATCATTAATTCAAATGGAATGTACATTTGCTTTTTAGATAGTGATGATCAATACAAAAGCAATCACTTAAAGTCTCATTTCGAAGCAATAAATAACTCAGGAAAAAAATTATATTATTCACAATATGAATACTCTTATAATAATGAAGTTGTCAAAATCAATATTGAATTAAAAAAGACAAATTACAATGACAAGATCAACAATATACTATCTGTCTTTTTACCATATTCACCACCTGTTCAGTGCATTAGTATCTCTAGAAATATCGCTATAGAGAACCTTTTTGATACAGAAATGAATGTTACTGAGGCATATGATTTCAACGCAAGATGTGCAGGTTTTATTGAAGCTGCTATTATTGATAAAATAACTATAACACTATTCGGACATAACGACAATGTTAGTATTGCCAGAACATTAGACAAAAGTCTTCTTTTTTATCTTAATCAATACAAAGACTTTAAAACCTTGCGGAAGAGATTGTTTTATAAAGATTTGATTAATACAGAAGAGTTTAAGTTAAAGTTAATTGAGTTGAACAATCAAGTCATCAAACTCTCATTCATCACGAAAAACTACCGTCAAGCATTTATTACTTTGTTAGAGTGTATACGCTATTACCCCTCTATCCTATTTTCAAAGAAAATACCCATATTAATATATCAATTACTAAAACGATAGAATTGTGGCATTTAGTCCTTCTGAGTATTGGAATGAGAGGTTAAAAAATAATTTCAACCTCGTAGGTGTAGGAGATATCTCGATGGGTATGGCCTACAATAAGTTATCATATGCAGTTACACGTATTGGTCTGCACAGAATATTCAAAGAATATTGTAGTGATAAAAAGGGCCACGTGTTAGATATTGGTACGGGTATTGGTTTTATCATTAATACATGGCAAAACGCAGGATACAAGAATATAAATGGATCTGATATTAGTATTTATGCAGTAGAGCAGTTAAGAACCAATTACCCTGCACTTAGCTTTTACGAATTAGACATTGCTAATAGTATTGATGTGCTAAATGGTAAAAAGTATGATTACATAACTTGTGCCTCGGTTCTCTATCACATTATTGATAACGATAGCTGGCAGAATGCCTTGAAGAATATACGAGCTGCTATGAAAAATAACGGCATATTCATCTTTTCAGAAGGTTTTCCTGTTCAGGATTTCGATATTACGCATCAAGTATCAAGGAGTCGCCTGCAGTATATTGAAGCCCTGCAGAATGCCGGATTTAAAGTGCTAAAGTCTAAGCCCAACTATGTCTTGATGTCAGACCCCACTGGCACTAAGAGCCTGTTTTATAGATATTGGTGGGCATTATCTGTAAGAATATCACGACAATTTCCAGGATTAGCATATGTGTGGTGGTCGTGTATTTATCCGATAGAGCTATTATTGACTAGGTATAAAAAAACTACACCAGGTCAGGAGTTTTGGATTTGCCAGGCTGTTTAATGCACATATTTATAATCCCTTCAGAAGAATTTGTACCTCAGCATAATCATGCACTTGGTATTTTTCAGTACCATCAGGCAAAAGTAATATCTGACACAGGTAATAAAGTGGGCATAGTATCTATTACACAAGCATACTCAATACCAATGCTTATGAAGGCAATTTTTTTTAAGCTGCTTTCTAAAAAAACAAATAATAAAACAGATTCTTTATCAATAAGAGAAGTTGTAAAACTGTTGTATTGCAAACTCTTACAGCTATCGTCATTTATTACTGAAGATGCTATTAATGATATACCAGTATATAGAATAGAAGGCTTTTATTATTTGCCACCAAATGACTATGGCAATACTTTTGGCTGGGTAAAAGCAGGATTTACGGCTTTTAAATCATATATAAAGCAATACGGTGTGCCTGATATAATACATGCACACAATGCTATGTACGCGGGCATACTAGCCAACAAAATTAAGGCAAAGTATAATATACCATATATAATCACAGAACATAGCACTCATTTTGCACGCGGAATACTAACTGATAACAGGCTTCTTGCTAAGATGAGAATAGCTTATCAAAACAGCACTGCTAATTATGCAGTAAGCATACCGTTTTGTCATCTTCTGAATAAACAATTTCAAAATATTAGTTTTTCATACTTACCTAATGTTATTGACCCCTATCTGGAAAGTAGGGTGAGCAAAATTCCTGAAAAAAATAGAGGAACATTTACATTTCTAAACATAGCAGAGCTTCACCCCAAAAAAAATCAGCAATTGCTGATTGAGGCTTTTGCCTTATTAAGAGAGGATACTGAGTGTGCCGATGCAAAGCTATTGATAGTTGGTACAGGTGTAGAAAAAGATAACCTTGAGGTGCTTATTAAAGAAAAGCACTTGCAAAAAGATGTTTCTCTCTTAGGCTTACTGAATAGAGAAAAGCTGGTAGAAGAGATTCAATCTGCAGATTGTATCGTTTTGTCTAGCGATGTTGAAACATTTGGTGTGGTGCTGATCGAAGCAATGCTGTTTGGCAAGCCTGTAATATCTACCAGATGTGGTGGCCCCGAATCATTTGTTACACCTGATAATGGCATATTAGTTGATACGCACAATCCGCAAATGTTGGCCGATGCAATGAAAGAAATGATTGCAAACTATAACAAGTACAATCCTCAAAGCATTAGTACTGAGGCATTGAATGAGTTTGGTAGCAAGAAGTTTTCTGAAAGGATAATTGCAATATATCAACAGGTATTAGATAAAGAGTCTAAATAATGACAGCAGAGAGAAAATATCAACAATGCAGCATATCTGTTATGGATACAATAGCAGATCCTGATATTCTTTTTGATGCGAAAGGTGTATCAAATTACTACTACGATTTTCAGGATGCATATCGAAAACATGTACACACAGGCAAAGATGCTGAGGATAGGTTGGTTGAAATAGTACAAACTATTAAAGATGCTGGTAAAGGAAAAGAGTATGATTGTATCATGGGGCTTAGCGGAGGGGTTGATAGTACATATATCGCATTATTAGCGAAGCAACTGGGGTTACGTCCTTTGGCTGTACATTTTGATAATGGTTGGAATAGTGAGCTGGCTGTAAAAAACATAGAAAACATTGTTGCCAAACTGGGCTTCGATTTGTTTACCTATGTTATAAATTGGGAAGAGTTTCGAGATTTACAGATTGCATATCTGAAAGCATCTGTTGTAGATATTGAGGCTATTACAGACCACGCAATCTTTGCAACGCTATATAGAATAGCTGGTCAGAAAAATATAAAATATATCCTGAGCGGCACAAATGTACAGACAGAAAACACCTTGCCCAAAAGCTGGATACATTCTAAGGCAGACCACATCAATATCAAGTCTATTCATAAAGCATTCGGAAAGGTGAAGCTTAAAACATTTCCGTTTATGGATGCTAAAGTCAAGCGTTATTATCAACAAACAAAAGGTGTAACATCTTTTTCATTGCTCAACTATGTTGACTATAATAAGCAAGCTGTGAAAAATATCATTCAACAAGAGTTGAATTGGAGAGATTATGGCGGCAAGCACTACGAGAGTATATGGACAAGGTTTTACCAGGGATATATATTACCTGAAAAATTTAAGATTGATAAACGCAAAGCACACTTGAGTGATTTAATTTTTTCAGAACAGATAACAAAAGAGCAGGCATTAGAAGAATTGGCCAAACCAATATACGATGCAGAACAGTTAAGTACAGACTATGAATTCGTTTTAAAAAAACTTGGCTTGTCGCGAACAGATTTTGAGAACATTATGCAAACACCACCACGTAGTCATTTCGATTTTGATTACGAAATGCCAATTGATAAAAGATACCCACTGCTGAAACCTATAAAAAAAATATACAGAACAATTTTTCCGCCTAAATAGGATGTCAAGAGTAAGAATCATACCCGTATTGCTGCTCAAAAACAGTGGACTGTATAAAACTGTAAAGTTTAAAAACCCTGTTTACGTTGGCGACCCGATAAATGCAGTTAAGATATTTAATGAAAAAGAAGCTGACGAGTTGATATTGCTTGATTACAACGCATCTCTTGAAAAACGTGAGCCTGATTATGTGAAAATTAATGAAATAGCCGGTGAAGCTTTCATGCCAATGGCTTATGGCGGTGGTATAAGAAGTTTTGAAATAGCTAAGAGAGTATTTGATGCGGGCTATGAAAAAGTAATTCTGAATTCTGTATTATTTGAAGATATAAAGCTGATCGATAAAATTGCCTCAGTGTATGGAAGCCAGGCAGTAGTTGGTTGCATAGATTATAAAAAAAGCTTGTTGGGCAAGAATAAAGTGTACTCGCATTCAGGTACGAAGTCTGCGAGTAGCAACCCGGTAGAGTGGGCAAAAATACTCGAAGAAAATGGTGTTGGAGAGATAATGATAAATAGTATTGACGCGGACGGAACATGGTCTGGTTATGCTTATGATATTATTAAACAAGTGTCGTCAAATATTTCAGTGCCACTTATTGCGTGTGGTGGTGCAGGTTCGTTAGATGACCTGCAAGCAGCCGTTCATAACGGTGCGTCTGCTGTAGCGGCAGGCAGTATGTTTGTTTTTCAGAAAAAAGGTATGGGTGTTTTGATAAATTTCCCAACAGGCAAAACACTTGCTAAGTAACATAATTCGTAGTAAAACATTCACTCAGATATAAATACATATTTACAGAATGACAACAAATAAAGTTCGTTTTGCATTAGTAGGCTGCGGCAGAATAGCACAGCGGCATGCCGAACATATTAATAAACAAGGTGTGCTGGTAGCAGTATGCGATGTGGTGAAAGAAAGAGCAGATGCATTAGCAGCAACTTACAATGCTACTGCATACTACAATATAGAAACAATGTTGCAGAACGAAAAAGAAATAGATGTTGTTTCAATATGCTCACCCAACGGCCTGCATGCTACACATGCAATACGTTCATTGAACGCCGGCTTTCACGTTCTATGCGAAAAGCCAATGGCTACAAGCGTGCACGATTGCGGGGAGATGATAAAAGCTGCTGAATTAGCTAATAAAAGGTTATTCGCCATTAAGCAAAATAGGTTCAATCCACCTGTTGCAGCAGTTAAGCAAGCAATTGATGAAGGACGTTTTGGTAAAATCTTCAGCGTACAGTTAAGTTGTTTCTGGAACAGGAACGATGACTATTATGCCAACTCTTGGAAAGGTACAAAAGACCTAGATGGTGGTACGCTTTATACACAATTCTCACACTTTGTAGATTTATTGTATTGGCTGATAGGGGATATTAAAAACGTACAGGCTTTTACTGGCAATTACGCTCACAAAAACACTATTGAGTTTGAAGATACAGGTGCTATCATTCTTGAGTTTTATAATGGTGCAATAGGTACTATAAACTATACCGTAAATAGCTATGAGAAAAATATGGAAGGCTCACTGACCATATTTGCAGAAAACGGTACGGTGAAAATAGGCGGCCAATACCTGAATGAATTGGAATACCAGCAAATAAAGGACTATAAAATAGAAAACTTACCCGAAGGAAATAAAGCTAATAACTATGGCTCTTATCAGGGTTCTATGTCTAATCATGACAAGGTGTATGAAAACCTAATCAATGTATTAGTCAATAATGCCGCAATATCAACCAGTGCATTTGAGGGGTTGAAGACTGTAGAGATAATTGATAAGATATACTCGTCTGCTAAAAACGTACAGTAATGAATGAACCTGTATTGTATGAATCAAAAATAAAAAATGTAGCATTCGGTAAGGATGTGAAAGTAGTACAGCCTGTAAATGTATATGGTTGTACAATAGGTGACGATTGTTTTATAGGCCCGTTTGTAGAGATACAGAAAGACGTAACAATTGGTAGCAGAACCAAAGTACAATCACATACTTTTATTTGCGAGTTGGTAAGCATTGGTGATGATTGTTTTATAGGGCATGGTGTAATGTTTATCAACGACTTGTTTGCAAAAGGCGGCCCCGCACGTGGCGACAAAACACTGTGGAAAGAAACTAAAATCGGCAACAACGTATCCATAGGCTCTAACGCTACTATACTGCCCATAAACATTTGTGACAACGTAGTAATAGGTGCGGGAGCAGTAGTTACCAAAAATATTACAGAACAAGGGGTGTATGCAGGAAACCCCGCTAAAAAGATAAAATAACAAAGCATGAATATTCCGTTTGTAGATTTAAAACAACAGTACCTAAGCATAAAAGAAGATATTGATGCGGGTATAAGAGGTGTGATAGAAAATACGTCATTTGTTGGTGGTAAATATGTAAAGGATTTTGAAAATAGTTTTGCTGAAGCCTATGGCGTAAAGCACGTTATTTCATGTGCCAATGGTACAGATTCGTTGTATATCATAATGAAGATGCTAGGTATTGGTGAAGGAGATGAAGTGATAACGGTTGCCAACAGTTGGATATCAAGTTCAGAAACAATCACACAAACAGGTGCCAAGCCTGTATTTGTAGATATACATCCTGACTATTATAGTATGGATGAGAATCTGTTTGAGCAAGCCATTTCACCCAATACAAAAGCAGTAATACTTGTGCATTTGCATGGGCAAATGGCAGATATCGAAACAATAGAAGCTATTTGTAAAGCAAGGGGCATTTATATTATTGAAGATTGCGCGCAATCACATTTCTCCGAGTATAAAGGGATAAAAGCCGGTGTGCGTGGTATTGCAGGAAGTTTCAGCTTCTATCCCGGTAAGAACTTGGGGGCGTATGGAGATGCAGGTGCTATTATTACAAATGATGATGAACTGGCAACAAAAATCAGAATGTTTGCCAACCATGGAGCGCTAACCAAGCATCAGCACCAGATAGAAGGTATCAACAGCCGTTTAGATAGCATACAAGCAGCCATTCTCTCTGCCAAACTACCAAACATACATCGCTGGACGGAGCAACGCATCAACAACGCCGCATTGTACCAAGAGCATCTGAAAGATGTAGAAGAAATTGTATTGCCTGCCGTAAGGCCCAATTCAAAACATACTTTTCACTTGTATATCATCAGAACAAAAGAACGGGAAGCATTGATGCAGTTTCTGAAGCAAAAAGGCATAGAAACAGCCATACATTATCCTACTGCATTGCCCAACCTGAAGGCGTATCAGTATTTGGGCTATACTCCGCAACAGTTTCCCATCTCTACACAATACCAAGACGAAATACTATCGCTGCCAATGTACCCTGAATTGAAAGCTGATGAAATACAGTATGTAGCTCAAGCTATAAAGGAATTCTACAAGCAATAAGCGTTGAATTTCGAGGGTAAGAATATTGTATTATTATCACAGCAGGATTGGGGCGAGATGTTTATCTCTAAACACCATTATGCAGTAGAACTTGCCCGTGCCGGTGCTATTGTATATTATATAAACGGCCCCGAACAAAAAGGCGAAATGAAGCGTGGAGAAATCAATATTGCACCATCCGGGTACGATAATGTGTATTTGGTAACACATCGTTTGTCATTTCCTTTGTTTTTGAAATTTAAAGCACAGTGGTTATACAACTATTTGCTGCGCTCCCATATCAGAAAATTACTGCAAGCCATCAACCGCAAGGTAGATGTAGTGTGGTCGTTTGACGTGTCAAATACCATTCCATTATCACTATTCTCGCCAACAGCACGAAAGATATATATGCCTGTTGATGAGTTGAGTAAACAGGTGGCAAACAAGGCTGCAAAGAGTGCTGAGCTTATTGTTTCTGTAACACAGGAAATATTAGATAAGTTCGATGTACCTGTACCTAAGCTTTTCCTGAATCACGGAGTAGCACCTTATTTTATCAATGAGCATCCCGAAGAAAAAACAAACACTCCACTACAAGTAGGGTTGTCTGGTAATTTTTTGCGACCCGATATTGACAGAGATACATTATACGAGATAGTTACTTCCAATCCTGAGATAGTTTTTAATTTTTGGGGCATGATAGATTTTTCTATCAGCAACTTGCTATCATCAGGTTCTGAAGAACAAATACAGTTTATTGAAAAACTGAAACAATGCACGAATGTAAAACTGCATGGGCAAGTTTCACCAATACATCTTGCTGGGTTCTTAAAAAATATGGATGCCTTTCTGATATGCTATGATGTAGTAAAAGACCAGAGTAAAGGCACAAACTATCATAAAATATTAGAGTATCTCGGTACTGGCAAAGTAATCGTATCAAATAATGTGAGTACTTATAAAAATCATCCCGCCTTGTTGCAAATGGTGGCGGAACGAGATAATAACAGGGCAATGCCAACACTATTCAAGCAAGTGGTAAACAATATAACTGCTTACAATACAATAGAAAAGCAGGAACAAAGAATAAGCTTTGCCAAAAGTTATATATACAGCAACCAGGTAAAGAAAATAGCGCAACACCTTAGCTGAGTGGAAGAAGTATTATTTATTAGCAACAAAACATTTTTAGATGTTACGCAGCCTGAAGGGGGCGTGCGGCTATGTACGATGGATTATATAGAACTGTTGCAGCAACGATATAAGGTACACCTGATGGGTGTGGGCTACAACAGGAGTTTATTGTTTCGTATAAAATTCAGATTGGGTATAGATGCGTATGAGGAGTATGTGCCGGCAGATTATCATAAAGAGTTAGAGGATTTCATTATTAATAAAGGGATAAGAAAAATCTTTATTAACCTATCCAATCTTTCTGAATTTGCAGCATACATAAAAACTGCATTCGCAAACTACGATGTAAAGACAATCCTGTGTTCGCACGGCAACGAGTCTGGCGATTTCCTGCATCAATCAGTGCGTTTCACTGATACACTAAATAAAGCTAAAAATCTGTTCTCGCCATACAGGTTAGGAAAAGTGCTGCAGAAAGAAGCGTTGTACAGAGAACAAAGTATTGATTGTGTGTTGACAGTTTCAGAAGTTGAAGAAAGTATAGAGAAATGGTTAGGAGCAAAAAAGGTTTGCAACATCCCCCGCGTACTGAAGAATGAATTTATAACATGGCAACCTACAAAAGGCAGAATAGGTTTTGTAGGTGATACAAGTCATCCGCCAAATTATTTCGGGCTTTTGAAACTATGCGAGGCATTTGCTGCTCATGGTATACCCGATGGATTAGATATTAGAATAGTAGGTAAAGAAAATAATATTACGGCAAGCCTTCGGTCAAGATTCCCTTTTGTTACCATTACAGGCTATCTGGATAATGACCAACTGATAGCAGAGGCGGGAACATGGAACTACTATCTCAATCTTGTTTTTTATTATTCAAAAGGCGTAAGTACCAAATTGCAAAAGGGGCTTAATTGGGGTTTGCCGATCATGTCTACAACTGCTGGCAATCGTGGATATGTCTTCAATAAAGGAAATTTGCCCGTGTACGATACACCGGAAACAATGGCAATTGCACTACATGAAAAACTCCAAAATGAAAATATGGTTATTGCTGACAGACAACAAACAATACATGCTGTAAACAATACCGTTACCTATCATGGTATTATGAATGATATATCTGCTGTATTAGAAAATTTATAAGTCCTGTATTGAAAAAAATCCTTATCATATCACCACATTTCCCGCCATCAAACCTTGCCGCAGTGCATCGTTCCCGCTTGTTTGCACAACACTTGCCTGCTAATGGCTGGCAGCCGCAAATACTGATGGTGGATGAGAAATATTATGAAGAGGCATTGGACGAAAACCTCGTAAAACTGCTGCCTGATGGTTTGAAGATAGAAAAAGCAGGAGCATTTAATGTTTCTAAGCCTCGCCTGATAGGCGATATTGGTATGCGGGCATTTTTTCAACTATACCGAAAAGCAAAAGAAATTATCAAACGCGATAGCGTTGATTTTTTATACATACCCATACCATCGTTTTATGTGGCATTGCTTGGCAGGTGGCTGCACGCCTCAACAGGCGTGAAGTATGGTATAGATTATATAGACCCATGGGTGCATACTTTCCCGGGTAGTGGTTGGCGGTATAGGTTGAGCGAAGCAGTTGCCAAGTTTTTAGAACCGATTGCAGTAAAAAAAGCATCACTCATAACAGGTGTGGCGGAAGGGTATTATCAAGGTGTGAAAGACAGAAACCCGCATTTGAACAATACTTGCCTGTTTGCTGCCATGCCTTATGGTGGCGAGCGTCGCGACCACGAAATGGTAAAGCCTTTAGGTTTGAAACCTTACTTGTTTCAGCAAAATAAAAAATTGCAACTAGTATATGCTGGTGCTATGCTTCCCAAAGCGTATGAGCCACTCGAAGCTATATTTCAAGCATTAGCAAACAATGGAGAGCAATACAACAATCTTGAAATCCACTTCATAGGTACAGGCAAAACGCCCAACGACCAAAATGGTTATAACATCAGACCATTGGCAGAAAAATACCAACTATGGCAAAACATAGTGTTTGAATATCCGGCACGCATCCCGTACCTCGATGTACTCGTGCATCTCGATGCTGCTGATGGTGTTTTCATATTAGGAAGTACGGAGCCGCATTACACACCATCCAAAGTATATCAGGGTGTATTATCTGGCAAACCCATACTGGCATTTTTACACCATGCATCAACCGCATTACAAGTGGTGAATAATACAAAAGCAGGCATCGCCTATCCTATTCAGCCAGATGATATAGGAAGTATTACAGCTGACTTTGCAGATACATTTCAACAATACCTACAATTCAAACAAAACTTTTTGCCATCATTTGTAGATATGCAGGAGTTTGATAAGTACAGCGCGAAAGCTGTAACCAATATTTTGGCAACAGCTCTCAATAAAATCTGTGCATAACGTAGCGGAACATATAGCTATTGGCAGTGCATCATTATCAAGCATGCGTACTCAAGGCGAAGTATTGTCTTTGCTGCATACAGCGTATGATCTAGGTATTCGTCATTATGATACTGCACCATTGTATGGAAGAGGCTATGCCGAATTATTGATTGGTAAATTTGCCAAGAAGAAAAGAAATGAAATAAGCATAGCAACCAAATTCGGTTTGGGCGACTGCGAAACGGGTAAACTTCCACCTGCTCTGGCATTACCGCTAAATTATTATAACAAAAAACTAAGAGGCATCAAACCACCGATAAGAGAGCCTGATGCTGCCCCGTCGCTAATGCCACATAGGGATATAACAGCAGCCAATATTCAACAGAGCCTGAACAGAAGCCTGCAAAGATTACAGACAGATTATGTAGACTATTTTTTACTACACGAGGGTAGGCCTTCTTTTCTAAATAATGAAGCGAAAAGATTACTTCAAGAACTGAAGCAGCAAGGTGTGATACGCAAGATTGGGGTGGCTACTAATTGGTATAATATTGCCGCCATACAACCCGAAGAACTGGATGGTTGGGATGTACTGCAATATGATATGTACAACGAGGAAAGCAAAAGTCTATTGCAAAAGCATCCTGATAAAATGCACATCATACACAGCGTTATCAGAAATGAGGCTATAGTTAATATGCCCAAAACTGTTGTGGAACAAGATATAGCAGGATATAAAATGGCTGCCTGTGCAGGTTTGTTGCACAGCGGCAAGGTCTTGTTTTCAACCCGTAGCAAAACAAAGCTAAAAGATAATGTAGCGGCTTATATCCGCTATACACAATAATGCCCTTTATAGATTGTAATACGGAATTTGAAAACTTAAACGAGCAGTCGTTCGATTATACTATAATTGGCGCTGGCGCAGCAGGCATTTTACTGGCTGTCAAGCTATCTGAAATAGGTAAGACGGTATTGCTTATAGAGTCGGGGCATTTTGAAGAAGATGCCGAAAGGCAACAACTGAATATTATAGAACAAACGGGCAAAGACCTCACCAGCTCCGTATCTGGCAGAAAGCGTGCAGTAGGTGGCACTACAATAGCTTGGGGTGGGCAATCATTACCTTTTTCACCACTCGACTTCATAAAAAGAGAATGGGTGCAAAATAGCGGGTGGCCTATTCAGGTAAACGAACTGGATAGATATTATAAGGAAGCAAACCGTTTCATGCAGGTAGATGAGTTGGATTATGAAGATGACATCTTTAAGATGTTAAAGATGAAAAAGCAACCATTTGATGCAGGCAAATTATGGTATCATTTTTCTAAATGGGCACCGGAGCCCAATTTCAGAAAACTGTATAATACGGTATTGCAAGAACGTGTAACGGTGTTGTACAATGCTGTAACAACAAATATCATCTCTGCAAACGCAAATAATGCAGAAGCTATTACCATCAAAAATTTCAATGGTAATACTTACAATTTGAAAGTAAAAAGATTACTGGTAGCTTGTGGTGCTATAGAAAGCACAAGGCTGTTATTGGCAAGTCAGGCAACATATAACAATGGCATAGGTAATCATGCAGGTTGGCTTGGTAAATGCTTTATGGAGCACCCTTGTATAGAAATTGGTTTTGTGCAAAGCCCTCGTCAATACAAGTTGCAGGCAGCGTTCAACACACACATACACAAAGGGCGTAAATATTCTGTAAGGCTCACTATAGCAGAAAAAGCACAGACTGAACAAAAACTACTGAATGCATCTGCAGGTGTCATGTTCGATTATCTTGAGGATAAATTTGACCCTTATATTGAAATACGCGAATACATTCGTACAAAGAAAATCAGTTCTTTAGCTGGAGTAGCAAGTAACAGCTATGCCTATCTACTGTCTGCCAAAGCGTACATTGCAGATAAGTTTTACTATAAGCATAAAGCGCGTGCCAGGGTAGTAATGATGTTGGAGCAAGAGCCACTGGCTGATAGCCGCATAACACTATCCGAACAAACAGACAGATTGGGTATGCACAAAGCAAAACTAAACTGGCAGATAACAAAAAAGACATGGGATACTGTAGTGTATACATCAGCTTTGGTAAAAGATGAAATACACAGATTGGGCTTCGGCACGTTAAACATTCACTCACATATCACCGAGAGCAATACCAATTGGCAGCAACACTTGTCAGACGTAAATCACCACATGGGTGGTGCAAGGATGAGTGCAGATAGTAGCAGCGGTGTGGTAAATAAATCATTGCAGGTATGGGGTTGCGATAATGTATATGTATGCAGTACAGCAATATTCCCTACAGTTTCGCATTCCAATCCTACACTTACGCTACTGGCATTATGTCTGAGGCTGGTTGATGAATTGGAGAGCAGTCATAATAATCACTAAAGTAAATAATGCATAACATGCAGGACGCAAATAATATACAGACAGAGTACGAACAGTGGCATAAAGATTATAACAAGCATATACTTGCTTACGACAAGCTGAATATGATGAAGTGGCATCGTACGGTGATGAGCTTTATAGATGAAGATTTGTCTGGCAAAAAAATGTTGGAAGTGGGTTGTGGAAACGGCGACTTTTCAAACTATCTGGCATTAAAGCGTAAGGCTGATAATATTCTCGGTCTCGACTTTTCTACGGAGAGTATCAAGATTGCTGAAGAAAAGAAAAAAGTATTTGGTGCACAAGGCTCATCATTTATGGTGGGGGATGCACAAAATATATCACTGCCTGATAATAGCTTTGATATTATAGTATCGTGTGAGTGTCTTGAGCATGTGCCAGAACCACAAAAAATGGTAAGCGAGATATACCGTTTGCTAAAGCCTGGAGGCAAAGTAGTGCTGACAACAGAAAACTATTTTAATGCCTATGCCTACCATAGGTTATATCTTAAAATGATAGGCAGGCCATTCGATTCTGGCTCAGGTGTTCAGCCATTAGAAAATTTCTTTTTCTTCTGGCAGGTATCGGGTATGTTCAGGAAAGCAGGCTTCAAAACTCTTGAAACGGATAGCAGCGAATATGTAATGTTGCTACTGCCGGGTACAGACCCTGCTACGTTTACCATCAATGAGGTGAAATCGAAACTGATGAAAGGCGTCATGAAGCCTTTTGGCAGGCGAATGACATATATAGCCGTTAAATAGATTCGCCTGCATCAATGAAAATCCTCTGCTTTCTTAGTGGTAGTATATTATCTGGCAAAGAATACGTGGCGATAGACGTAATTAAAGGCTGGCTGGCAAACGGATATAAAGTAGAGGTTGCTTTTGTAGGTTGGCACGATGGTAGGTTACAGCAAAAGCTGAATGATATAGGCGTTACATCACACCCTATAAAACTTGGTTGGTATTATTTGCGTCAAATAAAATGGTCGCTCGATTCACTGGTGAATTATCTGCCTGCTGTGCAGCGTTTTTTGAAAATAAGAAATGCTTTTTCGCCGGATGTAATGTATGTGGATAGCTACAGGCAGGTAATATTATTATCGCCGTTCCTCAACAGAAGAGTTTTTTTTCATGTACACGACCCACATGCCACCAGCAAAACGGAACATATGCGAATAAAGCTGGCGGATAAAAAAGTACACCATTACATAGCCGTATCAGATTTTATCAAAAAAGATTTGATAACATCCGGCATCAGTAGCGAAAAAATAACAGTAGTACATAACGGTACTTTAATACCTGCTGACAATAAGAAAATATATATGCCCAATGGCTTATTGCGTATTGGTATGGCAGGCTTAGTCATCAGTAGAAAAGGACATGAAGACGTAATAGAAGCATGTGCGATGTTGCCCTCTACAGTAAACTACAAATTGCTGATATATGGCAATGGCGATGAAGCCTTTGTAGCTTATCTGAAGGCGTTGGCACAACAGAAAGGCATAGAAGCGAATATAGTGTGGATGGGATATGAAGAGGACAAGGAAAAAATATACAATAGTGTAGATGTAATAGTTGCGCCAACGCGCAACGATGAACCCTTTGCCTTGGTTGCCTTAGAGGCTGGTGCGCATAGTGTGCCAATGATTGCAACAAAATCAGGCGGCTTCCCAGAGAGTATTATAGATGGAACAACAGGCTATTTGGTAGAAAAGCAATCGTCTAGAGCTATTTGTAATGCCATTATAATGCTGAATGATAGAGATAGATTAGCCGATATAGGAACTGCAGCAAGAAAACACATCGAGCAACATTTTTCGCTAAAGCAAATGCAGCATAAGATGAATAATATAGTAACGCATTAGAATAGTGAAGCAGAGATTAGCCATCGTTACTACGCACCCAATACAGTACAATGCACCCTGGTTCAGGTTGCTGGCTGCAAGCGAAAAGGTTGAAATACGTGTGTTTTATACTTGGCAGGATTCACAAACCATTGCTAAATACGACCCTGGTTTCAATAGAGTGGTAGAGTGGGATATACCACTGCTGGAAGGCTACGATTATACTTTCGTGAAAAATGTATCAGCCAATCAGGGTTCACATCATTTTAAGGGTATTGACAATCCCACACTTTGTAAAGAAATAGAAAACTGGAAAGCCGATGCAGTGCTTGTTTTTGGTTGGGCTTACAAAAGCCACCTGAAGTGCTTGCGTTATTTTAAGGGGAAAGTACCTGTCATATTTCGCGGCGATTCTACATTGCTTGATGCAACAGGTACAGTAAAGAAAATAATCCGCAAGTTATTACTTACATACATCTACAGTCATATAGACTATGCGCTGTATGTTGGCACAAATAACAAGCAATACTTCTTATCGTATGGAGTACCGGAAAGAAAACTAATACACGCGCCACATGCCATAGATAATGACAGATTTGTAGATGTTGATGGTAGATATACCAACGCTGCAAAACAATGGAAGGAGGAACTGGGTATCTCAGCCAATGATTTTGTTTTGTTGTTTGCTGGTAAGCTGGAACACAAGAAAAATCCTGAGTATCTGCTGAATATTGCAAAGCAAATTCTTGACACCAACCTGCGTTTTATTATAGTAGGAAATGGTGAGTTGGAAGAAGCATTAAAGGCGAGCGCTACCAATGACAATCGGATTATTTTCATTGATTTTCAGAACCAGCAGCAAATGCCCGTTGTGTACAGGTTGGCAGATGTTTTCATTTTGCCATCGCGAGGGCCACAAGAAACTTGGGGCTTAGCTATCAACGAAGCTATGGCTTGCAGACTACCTGTAATAGCGAGCAGTAAAGCAGGCGGTGCTATTGACCTTATATCCGGCAACGGAATAATAATTGACCCTGATGATACTTCGTTAGCTATTATGTACATCAAGCAGCTAATGACTAATAAAAATTTGCAGGATGAACATAAACAGGTTTCATCAAAACGCATAGAACATTTTTCATATCAGCACATAGTATCTGCAATAGAAACATTAGTTCATAAAATAAGTTGAGTTGATAATAATATAAGATGAGCCAAGAACTGACAGCAGAACATTTTAAGCCAATAACTAAAAATAAGGTAATACTACCTGCCCTGATATGTTTTACCATATACGCATTTTTTTCAACGTATATGTGGATTACTATTTTAGCAGGCATTACGATAGTTGTGGTAATCGCAGCTTTGTACAAACCATACGTGCCGCCTGTTTTGGTCTATTTATTCGGCATACACTGGTTGCAGGTATATGCATCTGTAGCTTATGCAGAATATAGTGGTGGTACGTTGGAAGAAGTCTTCCAAAACCCCGAAGCACATCTGGATTTATTGTTTGTAGTCACCTTATTCCAGATAATCATAATGGCCATTTATTTATCACGGGTATTTAAGATTAAGTTCAAACCTAGTGTAGAACTACTTAGAGAGGCGAGTACAAAACTGAATATCCGAAAAATAATATATGCCTATATAATAGCCAGTATCATATTTCCTTCACTTATTGCCAGTACCTATTCAAACTCCTCGCTCAACCAAGTGGTTCAATCATTTGCGGTAATCCGAAAAGTATTGCTGCTGATGTTGATATTTATAGTATTTCTTCGAAAAACACAGTATAATAATCTGATAATAGTATTTATCATACTGGAGTTTATATTAAGCTTTGCATCTTATTTCTCCAACTTCAAAGAAATTATCCTGTTTGTAGGCTTTGTGTATTTAACTGTCAAGCCCGAAGTGAAAACGAAGCAGGTTGTAAGGCTTACGCCGCTCATATTTGTATTATTTGCCTTTCTTATATTTTGGTCAAGCGTCAAGGAAGGTTATCGAAATTATCTGAATCAGGGTACAAGACAACAGCAAGTAAATGTAAGCCGCGAGGAAGCATTGAATTACCTGTTTGACAAAACAGGTGAGTTTACTGCAGACTCCTTTAAAGTAGGTACGGAAAAACTACTATACAGAGCACAATACATGCAACAATACTCATCGGTTTATGAAAGAGTTCCTGCTATTATTCCACATACCAACGGAGATAATCTATCGTCAACTATCAGCTTTCTGTTAATGCCACGCTTTCTGAATCCTGGTAAAACAATATTGGATCCCTCTTCTAAAACTTCTTTTTACACGGGTAAAACCTTTGCAAACGCATCACAGGGTACTTCTATATCAATGGGGTATTTTTGCGATTTGTATATAGATTTCGGATTGTGGATAATGATAATACCCTTGTTAGTGCTTACTTTTTTTATCGGTAAGGTGTCCAACTATATCATTAACTCCGATAAGTATAACATGATTTTCACCTATTCGCTCTTTATCGGTACTATACTCAGCCTTGGCACGTTCGAGTCTGATATTATCTTCTATATGGGTACAGTGCGTAATTATACGGTATTCATGTTGCTCGGCAACTTTTTCCTGTTCCCATTCCTTAACAAGTACATCAAAGCCTGATGAAATTGTTTATCACCTACGAATACTTTTTGCCTGCCTACAAAGCGGGCGGCCCCGTGCAGTCTTTGGCAAACTTAGCGGCAAACTATACTAGCGCAACCATCTATATCTATTGCAGACATACTGATATGGATGGAACTGTACTGACAAACGTAAAGCATAACGAGTGGGTACAGTATAACAGCCATACAAAAGTGTATTACAGCACAGGTACAGAAAAGCAAACAGTGTACGATATACTTACAGTCGTTAATCCTGATGTGATTTTTATCAATGGTATATTTTCCCCACGTTTCAATATCAAACCATTACTATGGTCGGGCGATGCAAGAAAAGTGGTATCGGCAAGGGGTATGTTGCACGCCGGGGCTTTATCACAAAAGCCTTTAAAGAAAAAAATATTCCTCATAGCATATAAGTTGCTTGGCTTACATAAGAAGTGCGTATTCCATGCTACTACACAGGAAGAAAAGGAATACATACACCAGACATTCGGTAAAGGAGTAGAGGTATATATTGCTCCAAATTTCCCAAATGTAGTGAATAAGCTACCTATAATAAATAAGCAAGTAGGCTCGTTAAAACTTTTGTCAGTCGCGCTCATCAGCCCTATGAAAAATATCAAATTGGTATTAGAAGCACTTTCACAATGCAAGGCAAATATTACCTACGATATATACGGCCCTGTAAAAGATAGCGCATATTGGGATGAGTGTAAATCTGCCATTACTACATTGCCTTCAAATATTAATGTAAACTATCACGGTGCAATACCACCAGAGCAGGTGCAGGCTGTTATAGCCGATTGTCATTGTTTTATATTGCCCAGTAAAAGCGAAAACTTCGGTCATGCCATATACGAGGCATTAGCATCAGGCAGACCTGTTGTTACAAGTGCCAACACGCCTTGGAATGATTTATCGGCAAACAATGCAGGATATAACATAGATATAAACAACACAACAACCATTACTACAGCTATAGAAACAATGGCTGCTATAGATAATGAAATATACAAGCAATACAGCAATGGTGCTGCCTTGTATGCTTCAAACAAAATCAACATCGCATCTATAAAGAAAGATTACGACGCGATGTTTCTTAACAGATAAACAAGATATAATAATGATAGTTTTAGGTATTAATGCCTATCATGCGGATTCAAGCGCGGCCATTTTGAAAGACGGAGAACTGATTGCCGCATCTGAGGAAGAGAGGTTTACACGCGTAAAGCACTGGGCTGGTTTCCCTGAAAAAGCAATCCTTTTCTGCCTCAACGAATTGGGTATTACTATCAATGAAGTTGACCACATAGCCATTGGACGTGACCCAAAGGCAAAGTTGGGAAAGAAAATGATGTACCTGCTTAAAAATCCCCAAGGTGGTTTGAAGACGGTACTCAACAGGCTAAACAATACAAAAAAAGTAGCTTCGCTCGAACAAGAACTTTCGCGCATTACAGGCGTAGATGCTGCGTTGATTAAGCCGAAGATTCATAATGTGGAACACCACCGTAGCCACTTGGCATCTGCATTTTTCGCCAGTCCTTATAACGAAGCTGCATTGCTGTCAATTGATGGTTCTGGCGATTTTACAAGTACTATGATAGCTATTGGTAAAGGCAACAAAATTGAAGTACTTGACTCGATAGATTTCCCTGTGTCTGTCGGCACATTCTACACGGCGTTTACACAGTTTCTTGGCTTTCCGCATTATGGAGATGAATACAAAGTGATGGGGCTTGCACCGTATGGAGAACCTAAATATGTTGATAAGATAAGAGATGTAATTAAGTTTACAGAAGATGGACTGTTTACATGGAATCAACAATATTTTAAATCAGCAAAAGATGTAGTGGTTACTTATGGCGATGACCACATACCTTTTGTGGGCAGTTTGTTTACGCCTTACTTCGAGCAACAATTTGGTAAGGCAAGAACAAAGACGGACGAACTGACACAGTACCACAAAGACATGGCAGCTTCTGTGCAGCGTTTTACGGAAGAATTGATTTTTCATATCGTAAACCATTTACAAAAGCGTACTGGTTTGAAGAACCTTTGCATAGCAGGCGGTGTAGCGCAAAACTCTGTTGCCAATGGTAAGATACTTGCCAATTCGGGTTTTGAAAACCTGTACATACCATCAGCAGGGCATGATGCGGGCATATCAATGGGTTCTGCATTTTATGTGTACAATCAGGTGTTGAGTCAACCACGAGCCGAAGCAGTATTCTCCGCATATACAGGCAGCAAGTTCAGCAACGAAGAAATTGAAACATTCCTGAAGAGTCGCGATATAAATTACAAACGTTTGGATGATGCAGACCTGTACAATTATGTGTCAGACCGATTGGTGAATGCAGGTGTGGTAGGTTGGTTTCAGGGACGCGCAGAGTTTGGACCACGTGCATTGGGTGCACGTTCTATTCTCGCAGACCCACGCCGTACAGATGCTAAAGACTTGTTGAACGCAAAAATAAAACGTCGCGAAAGTTTCCGTCCGTTCGCTCCGTCTATATTGAAAGAATACGTGCCTGAATATTTTGAACGTACAGAAAACGTACCGTTCATGGAAAAAGTATTCCCGATAAAAAAAGAAAAGCATAGTGCCATACCAGCAGTTACACACGTTGATGGTACAGGTCGCTTGCAGAGTGTTGATAAAGCAGTATCACCACGCTATTACAACCTGATAGATGCTTTCCGCCAAAAAACAGGTGTGCCGATATTGCTCAATACATCTTTTAATGAAAACGAACCCATCGTTAATACGCCCGCCGAAGCTCTCGATTGCTTCTTGCGTACAAAGATGGATATGCTGGTACTCGAAAATTGTGTAGTAGAAAGATAGTGGCTAAAAAGATTGTATTCGTAAACCAAACCGCCAACTATTTGTTTGCAGACATCATCACAGCGTTTGCCAACAAAATGCCAGATGCTAATATGGAAGCATGGTATGGCAGTTTCGATTACAATACAGCACAATTGCCGAACAACCTAACGCTACACAAAGGCCCAGAGTACGACCGTAGCAGCTTTACAAAACGCTTCAAATCTTGGTTGCAGTTTTATGTCTGGATGCGCAAACGGGTGAAGCAATGTGGAGCAGATACAAAATTCTTCTTCGTATCAAACCCGCCATTGTTTGTTTTTCTGCCTCGTCTGCAAAATCTGCAATACGCCTGCCTGATATACGACTTGTACCCCGATGTGTTGGGTGGCTTTAAGAAGAACACTTTGACAAGAAGCATGGTAAAGCGTTGGGCAAAACGAAACAGTAAAGTATTGCCTGCTTCTGAAAAAATATTCACACTCGGCACAGGGTTAAAAACAGCTATAGAACAGTACCTGCCTGCATCTGCCAAAGACAAAGTGCAGGTAGTGCCAATATGGAATAAGCAAACGAATAATCAAGCTGCATCAACAAGAGATTTCAGAAAAGATTGGGGGTTAGAAGGCAAAAAAATAATCCTCTATTCAGGCAACATCGGGCTTACACATCCGCTGGAGTATATCGTTAACATAGCCAAAGCATTACAACAATACACGGATTGGGCTATAGTAGTAGTAGGTAACGATAACAAAAAAGTAAAACTCAAAGACCTTGCCGCAGGGCTTGGTAATATACAATTTCATCCACCAGTGCCTTTTGAAGACTTATCGCAACTGCTGTCTATCGCTACTTGGGGCTATGTAACACTCGATACAAGTGCTACCAACAATTCTGTACCAAGTAAAACATACAACCTGCTGGCAGCAGGCATACCGTTACTGGCAATGGTAAACAGCGCATCAGAAATAGCATCGCTGATAGATGACTATAAAGTAGGGCTGTATTTTAAAGAAGATGAATTGGATGGTATAGTGCAAAAACTCTTGTTGGTAAACGACGAGCAATATGCACAATTACATCAAAACGCTTCGCAGTGTGCTGCTAAGTTTACAAACAAGCTGGCAGATAATTTTGTAGAAAGTTTACAGTGGCATGTATAGGCACTTACTAAAACCATTGTTAGATAAACTCATCGCATTAATAGGCTTCATCATACTGTCACCGTTGTTTGTATTGGCAACAATATTGTTGCTCTTTGCCAACCATGGCAAGCCATTTTTCTTTCAACCACGCCCCGGTAAGCAAGGCAGAATATTCCGTATCATCAAGTTCAAAACAATGAACGATGCGAAAGATGAAAACGGACAATTATTGCCCGACGCGAAACGCCTTACCGTTGTTGGCAGTATAGTCCGCAAAACATCAATAGACGAAATACCCCAACTGCTGAATGTGCTGATTGGTGATATGAGCCTGATAGGGCCACGCCCTTTACTGGCAGAATACCTGCCTTTATATAACGAACACCAACGCCGCCGCCACGAGGTGAGGCCCGGCATTACAGGTTGGGCACAGGTAAACGGGCGCAATTCCATATCTTGGGAAGAGAAATTTGAACTCGACTTGTATTACGTTGATAATATGTCGTTGTTGCTTGATGTAAAGATTTTGTTGATGACGGTAGTGAATGTGTTTCGTGGCAAAGGTATCAGTCAGGAAGGTGCAGCGACAATGGAAAAATTTAAAGGCACACCAAAGCAAGTAGCATGATATTATTCGGTGCAAGCGGGCATGGCAAAGTAATTATAGACATACTGGAATTAAACGGTGTAGACGATATAGTGATATGGGATGATAATTCCGAAGTACCTGTATGGGGCTACGAAACAAAAAAGCCTGCAATCGCTTCATTGTCAGACGAGCCAATTATCATTTCCATTGGCAGTAACGAAAGCCGTAAAAAAGTTGTTGAACGACTGCCTGTTGATGCAAATTATATTGTAGCCATTCATCCGCTTGCAATCCTTGCAAGGGCTGTGAATGTAGATAACGGAACAGTTATCATGGCAGGTGTAGCGGTCAATCCCGATACCAATATTGGTAAGCATTGCATCATCAATACCAATGCGTCTGTTGACCATGATTGTACCATTGGCGACTATGTACACATCTCTCCCAATGTAGCCCTGTGCGGTAATGTAACAGTCGGCGAGGGTACACATATTGGTGCAGGCAGTGTAGTGATACCCGGCAAGACAATTGGCAAATGGTGCGTAATAGGTGCAGGTACGGTAGTGATAGATGATGTGCCCGATTATGCAACCGTAGTAGGAAACCCTGGTAGAATAATAAAAACTTCAAAGAAAGATTAGCGATACATGAATCCGAAAATCTGGCTTTCATCGCCACACATGGGCGGTACAGAACTCAACTACATCCATGAAGCGTTTGATACCAATTGGGTAGCACCACTTGGTCCGAACGTTGACAATTTTGAAAAAAGCATTGCATCCTTTTTACAGGAAGATGTACACGTAGCTGCATTAAGCTCAGGTACGGCAGCCTTGCACCTTGCATTGATACTGGCAGGTGTACAAGCTGGCGACGAAGTAATATGCCAGAGCATGACTTTCTCTGCCAGTGCCAATCCCATCGCATACCTCGGTGCTAAGCCTGTATTTATAGATAGCGAGGCAGATACTTGGAACATGTCGCCTGCATTGTTGGAACAGGCAATACAAGACAGGATAGCCAAAGGCAAAACACCTAAAGCCATTATCCCCGTACACCTCTATGGTATGCCTGCTAAGAAGGACGAGATACAAGCTATTGCAGATAAGTATGGCATCGCTGTAATAGAAGACGCGGCAGAAGCATTAGGCTCTCACATCAATGGTAAGATGTGTGGTACATATGGCTTAATAAGTGCTTTATCTTTCAATGGCAATAAAATCATCACCACATCGGGTGGTGGGGCATTGGTAGCGCATAGTAAAGACCTTGCACACAAGGCTACATTCCTTGCCACACAGGCACGCGATGCTGCCCCGCATTACGAACATTCTCACATTGGCTACAACTACCGCATGAGCAATATTTGCGCTGGCATAGGTTGCGGACAGATGGAAGTATTGGCAAAACGTATTGAGCAACGCAGAGCGATATATACACGCTACTACAACAAACTAAAAGGTATTCAAGGCATTTCGTTTGTTGATGAACCAACAGGTTACTTCAGCAATCGTTGGTTGACGACTATATTAGTAGATGCCGAAAAAACAAACGGTATATCCCGCGAAACAATCAGGCTGGCACTCAATGAAGACAATATAGAATCTCGCCCGTTATGGAAACCTATGCACATACAACCCATTTTTGCATCGGCACCTTTCTATGGCGATGGTACATCAGAACGCCTCTTCCGCGATGGTTTGTGTTTGCCTTCAGGCTCTAATCTTACTGATGCCGATTTTGAGCGCATATTCGCTGTATTAGACAAAGTATTCGGTTAATCATATTCCAACACATAAAAAAGTCCCGTTCATTTGAACGGGACTTTTTCGTTTATGTAGTCGTTAATAAATTATGCTTTTGTATCGGCAGGCTTTTTCATGATGGCATATACTTCTATTGCAAAGCCTATCAATATCAGCAAGGGTGCAATCGTTATGCGCGTAGTGCTATACACCTCATCGTAGTTAAATTTATTGGGGTCGGCACTCTTACCGCCACTCATCAGCAGGAAACCGATGAGTATTACCACCACACCGCCAATCATCCACATATAGTTGCTCTTGTCAAACAGGAAAATCTGGTTGCCTTTCGGTGTCAAATCTTTTGTGCTTTTTGTTGTAGCCATAGTTTACAATATTAGGAAACAATTTTAATAAAGGTCGTCAACGTGCATTTTTAAATATTTCACCACAGAGCGGTGCGTACTCAGCAGCGATATTAATATACCCACCACCAGCATACCTATTACCAGTACTGCCAGCAGCCCCGGCTCTCGCAGCGCGCGCACAGGCGGAAACCAGCTTTCAGCAAATGATATCACTATCCACAATCCAATTACAGAAATTACACCGCTTATCAAACCGTTCAGTATCGCGCGTTTATCAAACGGGCGAGATATGAAGTAGCGCGTAGCACCCACCATCTGCATCGTCTTTATCAGGAAGCGGTTGCTGAACATCGCCAGCCTCACAGTATTATCTATGAGTATCACCACCACAATAAAAAGCAGTAGCGATATAGCACCTAGTATCAGCCCTATCTTGCGGAAATTGCTGTTGATATTATCTACCACCGTATTGGGATATGCCACATCGCGTACTACATTACTCTGCATGGCAAACTGCTTTATCTTATCAAGGCTGTCCTTATTCACATATTCCGAATGCAGGTTCAGCGTGATGGATGCATACAGCGGGTTAAAGTCCAGCAATTCCGAAAACTCCTCTCCACCCTCTTCAAAAAATTTCTTGGCAGCTTCTTCTTTCGTTATTACGCCAGATTTGCGAGTGAAAGGTTGGGTATCAAGTATTGCTTTTAGCTTCTGTATATTTTCTTCGCGTGTGTTATCGTGCAGTATCACCTCTACCTGTATATCTTCTTTGAAGACACGGCTCAGCGCACGCCCGTTTATCATCAGCCACCCAAGGTTGCCCAGCAGGAACAACACCAGCGAGATACCGATGATGGCATATATATAAGATGGTTTAGCTTTCTTTCCGGTTGACATTCATTTTTCTTATCGCCCAAAAATAGAAAAATAAGGCAGAAAACAGGGGTACGTCTTGCTTTTTGCATGGTATTTAACAATTTCATTTATGTATCTCCGTTATATACCCAACCAACATTTGTCTATTTTAGCCAACGAATCAATCAACTCATGCAGGATTTAACCCATTTCTTTGCCAACAGGCATTTCATCGAAACAAAACCAACAGGCACATACCAGCCCATGCAGTTGGGTGCCAACATACAATTTGCCACACAGGACAATTTTGATTGGGACGATGCGGAGATAGTGATAGTAGGCTGTGGCGAGCAGCGTGGCGAAAACGAAGAGGCATCTTACAGCAACGCACCCGATGCCATCAGGGAAGAATTATATAAAATGTACTCCTGGCATCCTGCCGTAAAAATTACTGATGCGGGCAATATATTGGAGGGAGCAGGCTTGGGCGATACACGCGCGGCTTTGCGTACCGTATTGTACGAACTGCAACAGGCTGGGAAAACAGTCATAGTACTTGGTGGCTCTCACGACCTGACACTACAACAATACGAGGCATTTAAAAAATCTGAAAAGATGATAAATGCTACGGTGGCTGATATGCTGATAGACCTTGACGAAAGCGAGGCGGTAACATCCAATAGCTTTTTGATGGATATGCTGACGGGGCAGCCCAATTATGTATCGCACTACAGTCACATTGGTTTTCAAAGCTACTATGCACACCCGCGTATGCTCGAAACATTGGATAAACTCCGTTTCGACTTTTACCGCCTCGGCAAAGTGCGCGAGCATTTTGAAGATGTAGAGCCTGTATTGCGCAATAGCAATCTGTTCAGTTTCGATATGTCTGCCATCAGGTACAGCGATGCACCTGTTAATATCAATGGCTCACCTAATGGCTTTACGGGCGACGAGGCTTGCATCCTCACCCGCTATGCAGGTATGGGTACTAACCTCAGTTCATTTGGCATCTATGGTTACGAGCCAAAGAACGATGTACACAATATGACGGCCAAGCTTATATCGCAAATGATATGGTATTTTATAGATGGCTATTTAGTTCGCAAGGCAGAGGCTCATCTTACCGACCACGACGAGTTTATATCTTTCCACGTAGCATTTACCGAAAACGAAACGGTATTTCTGAAAAGCAAGCGTACCAACCGTTGGTGGATGAAGTTGCCTAATGGCAGTTACGTACCTTGCTCATACAACGATTACATTGCTGCCAGCAACGACGAGATACCCGAACGCTGGCTTCGTGAGCAGGAACGCCTTATCTGATAGTATTTGCTACAAATAACGTAATTTTGCATAGTGAACCATCCGCACAGCGGGTGGTTTTTGTTTCCGCATGATTGAGAATAAGAATGTTATTAAGAACGAAGAGAAGGCTGTGTTGGTAGGTTTGGTACACAAAACCCAGACCGAAGCACAGACAGTGGAGTATTTGGCAGAGTTGGCCTTCCTTGCCGAAACGGCTGGCGCGCAAACGGTGAAATCGTTTATGCAAAAATTACCACACCCCGATAGCAAAACCTTTGTGGGCAAAGGCAAGCTGGAAGAGATACGCGAGTATGTAAAAGCAAAGGGTGTAAATCTGGTGATTTTTGACGATGAGTTGACTGGTTCGCAAATAGGTAATATCACCGATGCCATTGGCGTAAAAGTGATAGACCGTAGCGATTTGATACTGGATATTTTTGCCCGACGTGCTAAGACAGCACAGGCTAAGGTACAGGTAGAATTGGCACAGTATCAGTACATATTGCCCCGCCTGCGTGGTATGTGGAAGCACTTGGAGCGGCAGGGTGGTGGTATCGGTTCGCGTGGCCCGGGCGAAACGGAAATAGAAACCGACCGCCGTATCGTTAAAGATAAAATCGCACTGCTACGCCGCCGATTGGGCGAGATTGACAAGCAAGCAGCTACCCAAAGGCAGGAACGTGGTGTGTATATACGTGTAGCATTGGTGGGTTATACCAACGTAGGTAAGAGTACGTTGATGACACTGCTCACTAAGTCGGAAGTATTCGCGGAAAATAAACTATTCGCTACACTCGATACCACTACCCGTAAAGTGGTGTACGAGCAAACACCTTTCTTGCTCAGCGATACGGTGGGCTTCATTCGCAAGCTGCCGCACCACTTGGTAGAGAGCTTTAAAAGCACGCTGGATGAAGTGCGCGAGGCAGACTGTCTGCTGCATGTAGTAGATATATCGCATCCTGCTTACGAAGACCAGATGGGCGTTGTAAACAAAACCCTGCAAGACATCGGCGCATTTGACAAGCCGATTGTTACTATCTTCAATAAAATGGACTTGTACGAAGAACGTGTGTTTGATGAATGGTTAGACAGCGAAGTGAAAGAAGACCTGTTAAGGCAGTTAAAAAGCCGTTGGGAAAACGAAACCGAGAGCAGGTGCGTATTCATATCCGCTACCGAACGCCGCAATATAGATGCGCTCCGCCAAACTATACTGGATAAAGTAAAAGAACTCTACGCCATCCGCTATCCTTATCTTACACAGTTTTATTGATGTGCTTGCAGGTAGTATTATGGTAAAGCACTATTTTACAGTCACGATATGTCATTACAATACCGTCCTGAAATAGATGGCTTGCGGGCTGTTGCTGTATTTAGTGTTATCCTGTTTCACTTGCAGGTAGCACCGTTTACGGGTGGCTATGTAGGGGTAGATGTATTCTTTGTCATATCGGGCTACCTCATTACAAGCATCATACTACAAGATTACAGTCAGGGACGTTTTACTTTAATAGACTTTTACAAAAGGCGCATCAGGCGCATTATACCGCTTACGGTGGTGGTATATGCAGTTGTACTTGCAATTTGTTATTGGCTGTTTTTCTCACCACAATACGCCAGTATCAACCATGTTGTAAAGAGTTCACTTGTATTTGTTTCCAACTTTCTGCTGCTACGCAAAAAAGGCTATTTCGACCCTGCCATGCAAGAAAATCCCTTACTACACACATGGTCGTTATCGGTAGAGGAACAGTTTTATATACTGTTCCCACTTACAATATTGCTCTTGCTTAAGTTTGGTGGTGCCAAGTGGCGGCGTTGGCTAATAGCACTGGCTTTATTGTCTTTTATAGCCAATATCATTGTTACTACTTACAATGCGCAAAAAGCATTTTTCTGGCCACATACCCGTGCATGGCAGTTGCTGGCAGGCGCGTTGCTTGCAACAGATATAGTGAAAGACATAAAAAATAAAACCACCAACAGCATACTCGGTATTGCTGGTTTGTTATTGTTGGTAGCTACTGTATTGTTGTACAAAGAGGGTATTACATATCCTGGTTTACGTGCGCTTGCACCTGTAGTGGGTGCTGTACTATTGATACACACTACAAAGTCAGGTACTTTAATGTATAAACTACTTTCTGCAAAGCCTGTGGTCTATACGGGCAAAATATCCTACTCGCTCTATATGTGGCATTGGCCCGTTTGGGTGTTTGCCGTCTTCTTTGCCATAGAGCCATTGGGCTTGAGCACAAAACTTTTATTGATAGTCTTTGTATTCCTGTTGTCGGCATTGTCTTACAGGTTTATTGAGCAACCATTCAGAACAAATCAAGCGGCTGCCAAACCTTACCTGCCTTGGGCTATCCTCGGCAGTTCAGCATTGTTGATGGTTTGTGCTTTGTTGTTTATTAACAACCACGATGGAATAGCTAGAAAAGAATATGCGGCACATACTGCTCAATTAGATGCCTATGGCGATAAAGTATGGGAAGACATCAGCGAATTAGAGCCCAAGAATCTGGCAGACTATACCAAATTACAACCCTATCGCATAGGTAGTGATACAGCACAACCATTCTTCATTCTTTGGGGAGATTCCCACGCACGTTCATTAGCTCCGGGGCTAGACTCTTTGGGTAAAGCCAATGGCTTTGCAGGGTATGTGTTGTGTGCTTCATCTTCGCCGCCGCTTATGGGTGTTCGTTATGATGATGATAAGAGGCAGTTAGATGCATTTGTCACAAACAGTATGCGGTTCATTCACAACCATCCTGAAATTAAAACCATTGTACTCACGGGTCGTTGGCCGCGTTATTACCACGAGCCTTATTTGATAGTAGATAAATTCAGACAAGGCAAAGATAAAGGTGTTTTAAAGTTGTTAGAGAATGGGCAATCACAACAATACCTTTTCCGAAAAGGTATGATGGCAACTTTGCAGGCATTACAAAAAATGGGTAAAGACGTAGTGATAACAGCACCATTACCCGAGCTAAAAACCTCACTGAATGAAATGCTGGTTGTGCAAAAAATAACAGCTTCCCCACGTTTAGATTTCGTAATGTCTGTAGCTGAGTATCAAGCAGACAATAATGAGATACAGGCATTTTTCAATACACTACACCCGTATGCCCGCGTACTACCCGTTGGTATGGATGTACTCACCGATACTGCTTTTCAAAAAGGTATTCAACACACCGCTTTCTTTCGCGATAAAACCCACCTCTCTGCCATAGGTTCTCATCTGGCATCAGCTCACCTGCTGAAATACATCAGGTAATGCCACATAAAAGTTGTAAATTTGCTATGGTAATATTTCTTTAATATCAACCATTGCTCTTTGAAATTTTGTACCCTATATAGTGTTAACGATATATATAATTTTGGTTAAGCTATTGTGTAGCCTATTAGTTGATAGTTAATATTGTTGCTTTTTGTTGCCGTTTTCATATTTGCTGTTTTTTGCAACAAAATGCAACAAATCGTAGCACAACCCTTATCTGTCAATGCTTTACACAGATAGTAAAAGCACTGCAAACAGAGAAACTGCAACAAACCGCTACATGTTGCAACAAAATTGCAACAAACAGTACTCTTGCGTTAAAAATTATATATCACAAAACTGCTATTCCATCTGGCAAAAAAATGTTTTAATTTTCTGCATAACGATATTGTACGCATATACCAAAACACAACGGTATGAAACAAACATCGAGAGAATTATTAGTTACTACCAAAGCAGCGCAAAACTGGCAAGAGCAGGATTTTGAGCAGCGTGTAGAAGAATTGATGGCTGTTGTAAACAAAGTGGACACAGACGAACAGGTAGAACATGCATCGGAATTGATGGATGTGTACCGCACCAAAAACAAACAGAAAAGAGCTAAACGAAAAAAGGCAGACCCTGCTGGTCGCCCCTTTGAGTTTCTTGTTTTCCGCAACTGATTATCAGTCTATTGCCCTGTTCAGGAAGTCTATCATCGGTTTCATTTCGGAGAACATTTTTATCATCTTCGCTACGGCAGTTTTTGAAGTATAGTCCGCATCGTCAACAGGTACGCTTACAATCACACTTTTCATTTTCAGAAATTCAATTGCTGGGTTGTCGGCCGTATAGCCCTGTGGTAGCGTCTTCAGCTTTTCACCTTCCCATTTGTTGAACAGTTTTTTGAAAGATGCTTTGTTGATGATTGCCTTAAACTCGTCGAAGTTGTAATCAAGCTCTTGTCTTACTTTTTTCAGTATCGGTGCTTCGGGCATCCACAAACCGCCAGCAAGAAAAGACTTACCACCAGGCTGCAAGTGCATATAGTACCCCGCATCAGGGGCTTTCTTACCACCACGGCTGAAGTAAGCCCCGAAGTTGGGCTTGTACGGTGTCTTATCTTTCGCAAAGCGCACATCTCTGAAGATGCGGAAAATGGCATCTTTTGCTTTGTACTCCGCCATGCGTGGTTCCAGTTTAGTAAGCTCTGTATGCATGGCTGTAACAAAAACTTCATAATCTGCTTTGGCAGCTTCGTATAGTTTGCGGTTCTTGTCAAACCATTCTTTGTTATTGTTCTTATCCAGCTTTTTAAGGAAGTCGAGCGTTGACTGTTGTAACATATCCAGTTGTTAAGATTTATTGAAATGATGCTAACAGATACGAATATAAATGATATTGCCTTTAGCTTTGACAATCGGTTAAGTAAACAACCTGATTTTTAACCATTAAGCGCGGGGTTTTAACTACCTTTGAGCAACCGAGAAAATACATATAACATTAATAAATGACGCGTTTAGCCATATTAGGGTCAACAGGATCAATAGGTACACAGGCTTTGGATGTAGTGGCTTCGCACCCCGATTTGTTTGAAGTAGAAATACTGACGGCACATAGCAACAGTGCATTGCTGATAGAGCAGGCAAGAAAGTTTAACCCCAATGCCGTAGTAGTAACACATGAAGATAGCTACGAGGCAGTGAAATATGCTTTATCCAACCTGCCGATAAAAGTTTTTTGTGGTGCAGATGCACTCAATGACGTTGTACAGTGGGATACAGTAGATACCGTGCTGACAGCCATCGTTGGTTTTGCTGGGCTGTCATCTACAATGGCTGCTGTAAATGCAGGTAAGACAATAGCATTGGCCAATAAAGAAACGCTGGTAGTAGCAGGCGATATAGTAATGAAAGCAGCCGCTGAAAAAGGTGCGCGCATTATACCTGTTGACAGCGAACACTCTGCCATCTTTCAATGTCTGGTAGGCGAAGACTGGCGCAAGATTGAGAAGATAATACTTACCGCGTCGGGTGGGCCGTTTTTGGGTAAAAAGACCAACTACCTGCTGAACGTAAAAGCAAGCCATGCGCTGCAACACCCCAACTGGACGATGGGCGCGAAGATAACTATAGACAGTGCTACGCTAATGAACAAGGGGCTGGAGATGATAGAAGCCAAATGGCTCTTTGGCTTGAAGAATGAACAGATAGAAGTAATTGTACACCCGCAATCAATCATTCATTCATTGGTGCAGTTTACAGATGGTTCTATCAAAGCGCAACTAGGCTTGCCCGATATGAAGCTGCCTATACAATACGCGTTGGGCTTCCCGCAACGTATTGCCAGCGACTTCAAGCGTTTTGATTTTAAGGACTATGCAAAATTCACTTTCGAGCAACCCGACCTCAAAACATTCCGCAATCTGGCTTTGGCGATAGATGCCATGTACAAAGGTGGCAATGCGCCATGTGTTATGAATGCTGCTAACGAGGTAGTGGTACAATCGTTCCTGAACAACAGGGTGAGCTTTATAGAAATGAGCGACATCATAGAGAATGTAATGGGTAAAGTAGCGTTTACAGACAATGCATCGCTTGATGATTACCGCAGGTCGGACAAAGAAGCAAGGGCTTATGCTTCTGAATTAGTAAAACACAGCCAACTATCACACTAAATATTATTTTTGCACATCATGTTATTGAACTCAATGCTTTTAATGTCGGGTGGAGCCGTGCAGGCACTGCAATTGCTGGCAGCTTTATCCTTACTGATATTACTCCACGAATTTGGTCATTACTTTTTCGCACGCTTGTTTAAGACGCGTGTAGAGAAGTTCTATCTGTTTTTTGATTTCCTTTTCCCGTTTCCCGGGTTGCTCAATTTTTCGCTATTTAAAAAGAAGAAAGGTGATACAGAATACGGTCTGGGTTGGTTTCCGCTTGGCGGGTATGTAAAGATTGCCGGTATGGTTGATGAAAGCATGGACAAAGAAGCCATGAAGCAACCACCACAGCCTTGGGAATACCGTTCTAAAAAGCCCTGGCAGCGTTTGTTCATCATGCTCGGGGGTATTATTATGAATGTGCTGGTAGCCATATTTATCTACGCGCTGATATTTGGTATATGGGGTGAAGAATACCTGCCTACACAAAATGCGAAGTATGGTATAGCCGTGGATAGTGTTGGCGAAAGCATCGGTTTGAGAAACGGTGATGTAATAGTAGGTGTAGATGGCAAAAAAGTTGACAGGTTTAATAAGATAGTACCTGAAATGATATTCAGCGAAGCGAAGGTGTTGAACATTCAACGCAATGGTGCGGGTATGGATATTGCTATACCACAAGGTACGGTTCGTAAAATCATCAAAGCACAGCGCAATTCATTTATACAAGCCCGCACACCTTTGGTGGTAGAGCAAGTATCTGATAAAAGCGCCGCATCTGCAATGGGTTTGAAAGCAGGCGATAGTGTAATAGCTGTAAACAATCAAGTCATCATGTACTATGATGAGTTTGAAAAAATAAAGCGTGCCTCTGCCAATATGCCGATTGCCTTAACTGTAGTGCGTAATGGTGCAACATTTGTATTAAACGGTAAAGTGCCAAACACCAAAATACTTGGCTTTGCACCCAAAACTGCTGCAGCATTTTTCTCTTTAGACAAAATCACCTACAACCCTATAGCTGCTATGGGTAAGGGATTCACACATACTTTTGCTGAAATAGGTAACTACTGGCGACAACTGAAATTGATATTTACATCAAAAGAAATCAAAGCATCAGAAAGTGTTGGCGGCATCGTGAGCTTTGGTAAGATGTTTCCGTCAGAGTTTGACTGGCATAGTTTTCTAATGCTGACGGCTTTTGTATCTATCATTCTTGCAGTGATGAACTTGCTGCCTGTGCCCGGCTTGGATGGCGGCTATGTTATCTTCCTGTTGTATGAAATGATAACGGGCAGACAGGTAAAAGAAAAAGTGATGGAAGTGGCTACCACCGTAGGTTTGATACTGTTGCTGGCATTAATGGTGTACGCTAATGGTTTAGATATATTCAGGCTTTTTTCTAAATAAGTAAACGGCTAACGATAAAAAGAAAAACGGGGCAATTGCCCCGTTTTTTAATTCATTGATAGCTGTGCCGCTTCTTTCTTCATGGCTTGTTCCCAACGCCATGCAGTATCCATCATCTGGTCGAGCGAATATTGTATATCCCAATCTAGCAGGGCACGTGCTTTGGCGTTGTTGGCATATACTTCTACCACATCGCCTGCGCGGCGTGGCCCGAGTTTATAATTCAGCTTCTCGCCCGATATTTTTTCAAAAGCATTGATGAGTTCCAACACTGTAACACCATTGCCTGAGCCGAGGTTGAACACATCGCAATTGCTGCTGTTGTTGCCATCCAGCGTGTATTGTAGTGCTTTGGTGTGCGCATTGGCTATATCCATTACATGTATATAGTCGCGTACGCAAGAGCCATCGCGGGTGGGGTAGTCTGTACCGAACACCTGCATCTCATTTCGCTTACCTATGGCTGTTTGTGTAATAACAGGTACTAAGTTTTCGGGCTTCTCTTGCAACTCGCCTATGTGCACGGTAGGATGCGCGCCAACGGGATTGAAGTAGCGCAATAGCGTAACATTGAAGTCTGGATTTTGCTTTGCCATGTCGCGGCATATAGCCTCGCCTATTTGCTTAGTGCGTGCGTATGGTGATTCCGGCTCTGCCAATGGTGCTGTTTCTTCTACAGGTAGTTTTTTGGTATTGCCATATACCGAGCATGAAGAAGAGAACACAAAATGGTTGACTTTATATGTTTGTGCACATTGCAAAATGTTCACTAATGAGTCGAGGTTGTTGCGATAATATTTTAGTGGTGCTTCAACCGATTCGGGTACAGATTTGAAAGCGGCAAAATGTATAATGCCGACTATATCGGGGTTTTCGATGAAGATGGTTTCGGTATCATCCGCATCGCACAGGTTTACTTTGTAATTCTTTACAGGCTTGCCAGCAATGCGCTCTATGCCTTGCAGCATACGCAACGACCCGCAAGACAAATCGTCCACCGAAATGACTTCAAAGCCATTCGCTATCAGGTCTGTAATAGTGTGTCCGCCTATATATCCGCAACCGCCTGTTACCAGTATCTTATTCATTCAAAAAGAGGGGGATTAATCCTGCTGCAAATATACCGTATTATTTAACCTGCTGCATTTCTACCAGCTTTTTATACAGCCCGTTTTTCGTTATCAAATCGTTGTGTGTACCACGCTCTGCAATGCTGCCTTTTTCAAGCACAATGATTTCATCGGCGTGTTGTACGGTAGATAACCTGTGAGCTATTACAATACAGGTGCGGTTTTTCATCAGCGTATTGATGGCATCCTGTACAATGCGTTCACTCTCGGTATCGAGCGATGAGGTGGCTTCGTCTAATATCAGGATGGGTGGGTTTTTCAACACGGCACGGGCAATGGTTACCCGCTGACGTTCACCGCCACTTAGCTTTGTGCCTCTATCGCCAACAGATGTGTTGTAACCTTCCGGTTTGCCGGCAATGAAGTTGTGCGCGTGTGCTATACGTGCCGCCTCTTCTACCTGTGCCTGTGTAGCACCATCTGTGCCGAGTGTGATGTTGTTGAATATTGTATCGTTGAACAGGATAGGCTCCTGGCTTACAATGCCCATCTGCCTGCGCAGGTCGTAGAGTTTACAATCTCTTACATTGATGCCGTCTATCAATATCTCGCCACTTGTAACATCATGAAAGCGTGGTATAAGGTCAACCAATGTAGATTTGCCCGCGCCTGATGCGCCTACCAGTGCTACCGTCTTGCCTTTTTGTATCGTTATGTTTATACCATTCAATATTTTCTTATCGCCATAGGCAAAATGTACATCGCGCAATTCGATGGTGTGATTGAAACCCGGCAGGGCAACAGCATCTTGTTTTTCTACGATGTTGTTATCTGCTTTCAGCAATGCTTCTATGCGCTCTAACCCTGCTGCGCCTTTTTGTAAATTGTAAATAGCAGTGGAAAGATTTTTCAACGGGTTGATGATTTGATAGAACAAACCGATAAACACTACAAACAACGGCCCGGTTAGGGAAGTGTCGCCTGAAAATATGAGCCTGCCGCCGTACCATAGTATGATGCACACAACAGATATACCCAGCGTTTCGGACAAGGGAGATGCCAGTTCTTTGCGCGATGCTATTTTGTTGCGTACCGCATACCAGATATTGTTCAGCTGTGTAAACCTTGCCTGCTGATGCTTTTCGGCATTGAAAGATTTTACCACACGCATACCCACCAATGTTTCGTCTATCACACCCAGCATGTGGCCTAATTGCTCCTGTGCAAGGTTAGATGGCTTCTTTAACGATTTGCCGACACGCCCAATTAATATACCTGCAACAGGCAAAAACAAAATGAGAAACAAGGTGAGTTGCGGGCTGATGATAACCATAGATGTAAGTACAAAGATGATGGTCAATGGCTCGCGGATAAAAGTTTCCAGCACATTCATAATGGATACTTCAATCTCGTTCAGGTCGTTGGTCATGCGCGATATAAGGTCAGACTTTCGTTCTTCTGTAAAAAAGCCAATGGGCAAGGATAGTATTTTGTCGAACAGAGCATTGCGTAATCTGCGCAGCACATCGTACCTGATGGGGTTGAGGATGCCGAATGAAAAATAGATACACATATTTTTCAGTAACGTAAACACTATGACGATGATAACAGAATAGGTAAGCGCGGTGAGCCTGTCGTGCTCCAGTATAAAATTATTGACTGTTGTGGTAAGTTCTGCTGCTACGCCTTTACCAACCGACAGGTTTGTTTGCCCGCCTATGAACAGTGTTTGCAGCACAGGCCCCAGCATGGTAAACGAAAACAACGAAAACAATACTGCCAGCAGGCTGGTAAAAAAATACAACACTATCTTGCCTTTATAGTCTTGCAGATAGTGTAGTATCAGAGAAACTTTCTTCATCTTGTTATTATTCTATGGTATAAGATACCGTGCCGTCTTTTTCGTCTTTCAGTATGATGCCTGCTTCTGCCAACCTATTGCGTATCTGGTCGGACGTGGCAAAGTCTTTACGAGTACGCGCGTCTTTGCGTATCTCTATCAGTAACGACAATACTTGGTCTATCTTATTGCCCTGCTGTGCTTGCAAGGGTTGCAAACCAAGTACATCTTCCAAATAGGTTTTGTACGTACTGGCTAATAACGCGAAAGTTTCTGCACTTAGTGCATTGATGGCCACCTGTCCACCCTTCATGCCGTTGATAACGGGAGCGAGTTCAAACAGGTTGGCTATTACTTTGGCAGTATTCAGGTCATCATTCATAAAGTCGGCACACTCGTTGCACCATGTTGCTACTTGTGCGTCCAAAGCATTGTCAGTAGCTTTTTCATTGCCTGTATGCGCCAGTTTTTTCAATACTTCATAAGCTTCCCATAAACGGCGGAGTGCTTTTTCAGAACCTTGCAGTGCCTCGTTCGAGAAATCGAGTGTACTGCGATAGTGTGTTTGCAGTATATAAAAGCGTACTACCATGGGGTGGTAGGGCTGCTCCAATATGGGGTGATTACCACTGAACAGTTCCGTTAGTTTGATGACATTATTATATGACTTGCCCATTTTTTTGCCATTAATGGTAATCATATTGTTGTGCATCCAGTAGCGTACGGGCGGGTGTCCGTGCGCGATGGTTGATTGTGCAATCTCGCTTTCGTGGTGCGGGAATTGCAAATCCATACCACCACCGTGTATGTCAAATGTTTCGCCGAGGTATTTACGGCTCATGGCAGAACATTCAATATGCCAGCCGGGGAAACCCTCGCCCCAAGGGCTGTTCCAGCGCATGATGTGTTCGGGTGGCGCACTTTTCCACAAGGCAAAGTCTGTCTTGTTGCGCTTTTCATCCTGCCCTTCCAGTTCGCGTGTGGTTTCCAGCAGGTCGTCTATTATGCGGCCTGAGAGTTTGCCATAAGGGTATTTTTCAGCGTATTTCTTTACATCAAAATATACAGAGCCATTCACCTCGTAAGCATAGCCTTCGCTGATGATTTTCTGTATCATGTCTATCTGCTCTATGATGTGTCCAGTGGCAGTAGGCTCTATACTCGGCTCCTGACAGTTGAACAGGCGCATACCCCAATGAAAGAGGTTGGTGTATTTATGCACCAGTTCCATCGGTTCCAGTTTTTCGAGCAGTGCCTTGCCTGCAATTTTATCTTCCGCATCACGGCCTTCTTCTTCAAAGTGTCCTGCATCGGTGATGTTGCGTACATAGCGCACTTTGTAGCCGAGGTGTTGCAGGTAGCGATACACCACATCGAATGTAATGTAAGGGCGGGCATGGCCCAGATGGCTTTCGCCGGATACTGTAGGGCCGCACACATACAGGCCAACATGGCCGGGGGTTATCGGTTCAAACTTTTCTTTATCGCGGGTGTATGAATTATATATATGAAACTCGGACATATTGGTAAAATAAGCGCAAAAATAAGGCTTTAGTTGCCAGCCTTTGGTATTATTTCAAAATTGGCTATTACCGGCCTGTGGTCTGATAGCTCGGTGTGCGGACATTCCATGCCTGTAATCTTGAGCACGGTGGGGTCGTAAAAGATATGGTCTATACGCAAAGTGGGCAGTATCTGGCTATATGTACGCCCGAAGATGCGCCCCTTGTCTTCAAAAGCATCGTGCAGCTTGCCGCGTAGTTTGGTATAGGTATAAGAGCCGGGCAGGTCGTTGAAATCGCCGCAAACAAATACGGGGTAGGGGCTGCTGGCAATAATGGCGGCAGCTTTGTCTGTTTCTTCAGCACGCTTGGCAAAAGCATAGTTGAACTTCCAAACAAAAGTGCGTGTAAGGCCGAGGCTATTGGCAAGGGCAGAGCTGTTTTTCTTTACATACTCTATATAGGCTTTCTCATCATCGCTCAACCCAAAAGTGCTGAGGTGTACAAAAAACATGCGCATGGTATCGCCCTGCGGTAGTGCTACATCGCCTTGCAGCAGAAAAGTATATTCTGCCAGTTGGTGCGCTATGTAGTTGTGCAGTGTGTATCGGGAAAATGCTGCCGTACCGAGATAGATGGTAGTGCCGAGCGTATTGTCGTAATGAAAGCGATAGTCTGTGTACCCGCCATTGTCCATTATTTTGCGGGCGTATGGTTTCATAGAGTCTGTTTTGGGTACGGAGTATTCGGGCAGGCACATAATGTCTGCGTCTTTCAGTTCGAGGTAGTTGAGTATTTCTTTTTCAAAAGCCTTGTCGCGCGGCACTTTGAAGATACCAAGACCGTGTACATTCCATGTCATGATGCGGATGCGCCCGGGTGTTTTGCCAAGGTCGTTATCGCCAAAGTTGAAACCGAATATGATGATGATGGTTTTGTATGCAACCGCCAAAGCTACTAACGACAACAGCGAGCGTATTTTTTTACTAGTAAATAACCACAGGAAAACAAAAACTGCATTGGCTAAGATGGCAAAGGGTGTGGTTAGCGTAAACAACGCAAGGTGCTTTACCTGCAGGGGGCTTTGCGTAGCCGCCAGCACGCACAATGCCAGCCAACCGATGCTGCCTATGTTGAGGAGCAGTAGTGTGTAGCTAAGCAGCCTGCGAAATAATCCCGGTTGTTTGTCTTTCAATATGAGGCAGATTAGGGGTTGTTGTCATTGCTTGCTTTCGTCAGGATGTCTTTTTCTTCCTGCGATAGCGAGTTGTAGCCTTTCTGGTTTATTTTATCCAGTATATCGTCTATTCTTTTCTGGTTGCTTTGCCTTGCCTGATAGCCACTGAGTGCTTCGTTTCTTTTGCGGCTATTCTTTTCGCGTAGCTTATCGGCATTGGGTTCTGCAAGATTGCTCATACGGTCGAATAGATTGTACACCCATATACCGGGCTGCTTACCATTTTTCAAGAGCATCATATACGTAAAGCCCGTGAGTGCGCCACCTGCTATCATAAACAATGAGGGCGTGTGCAGGTTGATATTGACCAGCATCAAAGCATAAAATATGATAGCCATTACCACGATGGGTATGCTGAATGTGGGCGATAGAAAAAAGCGATAGTTGGGCGAAAGAGTGAGTATAGCAGTAGCCACACCTACCACACCAGCGTGCGCACCAACCATATACCCCACCGTGCTTACGTTGGGTAGCAACTGGCTGCCCTCGTAAAACAAACCACCCACAATGAGGCTATACACAAACAAAGGTATCAACTGCTTGTAGCCAACCAATGATTGCAAGACCGCGCCAAAACAGTAGAGCCATACCATATTGGTAAACAACACCCAAAAGCCATCGTGCGTCCATCCGTAGGTAAAGACCGTCCAAAACTTAGCACCAAAATTATCTAAGTTGGGCAGGGCTACATAAGGTGTGAAGTGGGTAGCAAAATAGTTTTCGCTCAAGCCTACAACTAACAGTATAACACGAATAAGGTGATACGTTATAAAGCCCGTTGCCGATGCAACAATAATTTGCAACACGGCATTCTGGCTATAGCCGGGGATGGAAGATAACGGAGAACGTTTGCGGGTTGTGTTCATGTTAATAGAAATGTTTTCTGTTTTGTTTGTTCCATATCTTCAGGATGATGAAGCCTACCAGCATACCACCAAGGTGCGCGAAATGGGCAACATTATCGCCCGCAGAGTTTTTAATACCGGCAAATAATTCAAACGCCGCATAAGCCGCTACTACATATTTTGCTTTGATAGGTACGAGGAAGTAGAGATATAATAAGGTATTGGGAAACAGGTAGCCAAAAGCAAACAAGATACCAAACACCGCACCCGATGCACCTACTGTAGCCTCATCATAAATGCCGGGGAAGTACTGCCCTGTTGGTTTGTAGGTAGTGCCATGCAGGTATTGGTTGATGGCAGATATAGACTCGTTGCCTAAATCTTGTGATGGTGCGCCACTCCAAACCTTTGCTATTTCGTATAACTGTAAACTAAGCGGGTTGCCACTCAGCCTTACACGCTGGTTAAGGAATAGATTAAACTGGTCAAGCGTAGGGTTTTGCTGGTAATGTGTAAATGCCTGTTCTATTACCTTGTATTCGTAAGCCAGCACGCCCATGTGCAAGGCAGCCGCGCCGAGTCCGCATATTATGTAGAAAGTGAGGAAGCGCTTTGCACCCCATACATTTTCCAGTATGCTGCCAAACATCCACAGAGCAAACATATTTGAGAACAAGTGCATGATAGTGCCATTTACATCATTGTAACTACCATGCAAAAACATGTGGGTGAAGTATTGCCAGGGTTTAAAGTAAACGGACTTCCAATGGTGTAGCCCCAGATAGTCTGACAGGTCTATACCAAACCTGCCCAGTACAAACTGCGCGAAAGCCATGATGGAATTGATGATAATTAAGTTCTTAACTATCGGTGGAAGTATCTGAAAGCGCCCCGGCCTGAATTCAGTCATTTTTTAATGTTTCGTCTTAGTAACAGTACTCAATTATCACGCCTGATAAATAGTGCTGCCAAATTTACACGTTATCGTGTTCTCTAACCTCAAATTACAAATCTTAATATTATAAAGAAAGGGCTTTTAGTTTGTCTTGTCCTTATTGCCTTGCAGCAATGCCAACACACCCTCTTGTTGCAGGATGCTATAACCGATACGGTCGTTGGATATGCCTTTTTGTAATTGGTAGGTAAACAGAAACTGCTCGTCATCTGCCATCTGCGTAGTGAAGTATGCGAAATTAATAGATGGGTTGCTGCTGAAATGCTGCGCCACCTCGTGCAGGTGGGTAGATAGTACCATCAGGTGGTGCGGGTGGTTCAGCAATCCCTCAATCACGGCTTTGGTACACTCATACGCATCGTGTACGTTGGTGCCTTTGAAGAGTTCGTCCATCAGTACAAGATGCGCGCCTTGTTGTTGCAGTTGCTGTGCGGTCAATTTCATACGCTGCACCTCTGCAAAGAAATAGCTCTCGCCTTTTATCAGGTTGTCTTCCACATGCATATTGGTAACAATGCCCTGCATAAAGCTAATGCGCATAGAGGATGCAGGTACACCCATGCCCAAATGAGCCAAGAGTGCAGCTACGCCCATTGCCCGCATAAAAGTTGTTTTGCCCGACATGTTTGCACCTGTTAGCAACAAGAAGTTTTGATGTTGTTGCAAGTGTATATCGTATGGCACGGGTTGGGGCAGCAAAGGGTGGTACAAGCCTTGCACATCCAGCACCGATGTTGCCGGTGGCAACAATTCGGGAAACTGCCAGTTGTGCAACAAGGTAGCTTTTGCCATTGCCTGCCAGGCATCGAGCCTCGCATAGTGGGTTATCAGGCGTTGTATGTTGGTCTTCATTTCTCGGCGCACTTTGTAGTTAAGTGCTGCAAGTTCGCGATAGGGGGTGTCTTTACTTATATTTAATAGTGCAGGTACAAGCGGATGTGTTATTTCCTGCTGCATTTTTTCCAGCTCGCATTGCAGCAATACGGGTGCGTCGGGCAGTTTAGCTAATGCTATTAATTGCTGACAACCACGTAATAAATCGGTGATGTGCGATAGCGAAAACTGCGTGAAAAAATATTCCTGTTTGTTCAGGTATTTCTGTATGTATTTGCCAAACAACAATTCTATACCCGATGGTTGTGTGCGCTGCCCGTCTGTTTCATCAAAAAACTTTTCCAGCATCACCAGCGTACCGTTGGTAATTATATCAGGCCATACATCTGTATGCTTAGTAAAAAAGCGAACCACATCCTGCATTTGCTGTAGGTGTTCATGGCTATCGGGGGGTGATAGTATGTGTTCGCGGAGCGTGTCTTTACCCGCTTGCGTGGTGGTATGCGCCATCAAGCCGAATATGCTGCCCTGCTCATCGGCAGCAAATACAGAAAGGTCTTTGAGTGTGGTTTTGTCGCTCTGCATTACCTGTTGAAACGCAATCTTTGTCCGCGTACTGTATCGTTTACCTGTCCGTTTTCGTAGGCTATATCGCCATTCACCAATGTATATTTGATAGTAGCGGGGAAGCTATGCCCATCAAACGGCGACCAACCACATTTGTACAACAAGTTCTCTTTGGTAACCTTGTATGGATTTTTCAAATCAACCAACACTAGGTCTGCAAAATAACCCTCACGTATATACCCGCGCTCTGCTATCTGAAAACACACTGCAGGAGCGTGGCTCATTTTCTCTACCAGTTTTTCAATGCTTATTTTGCCCTGCTGTACGTATTGCAGCATCAGCAGTAAAGTATGCTGTATCAAAGGCACACCGGCAGGTGCTTGCGGATATGGTTGTTGTTTTTCTTCCCATGTATGCGGGGCATGGTCTGTTGCTATGATGTCAAGCCTGTCGTCTAGAAGCGCTTCCCACAAAGCAGCTTTGTTTTCCGGTGCTTTGATTGCAGGATTGCACTTGATGAGGTTGCCGTGTTTTGCATAGTCATCTGCAGTAAAATGCAAATGGTGTACGCATACTTCTGATGTAATGCGCTTATCTGCTAACGGCATCATGTTGCTGAATAGTTGCAATTCTTTTGCGGTGGTGATATGCAGTATGTGTAGTCGGGTATTGTTTTGTTTTGCTAACTGTACGGCAGAAAAAGAACTTTCGAAACATACATTCTCATCGCGTATCAGCGGATGGAAAGACGCATCAGTAGGGTTGGGGTATTTTTCTTTATTGGCAGCAGCAACACGCTCATCTTCGCAGTGTGTGGCAATGAGCAATTCGCTTTCGCCAAAAATTTTATTGAGTGTTAAATAATTATCAACAAGCATATTGCCCGTACTGCTACCCATGAATATTTTAATGCCACATACATCGTTCTTCTTTGCATTGGTTTTCAGTACCTCATCCGCATTATCGTTTGATACACCCATGAAGAAAGAGTAATTGGCAACAGAAGTATTGGCAGCAATCTTGTATTTGTCTTCAAGCAATTCCTGTGTCAGTGCAGGTGGATTAGTATTTGGCATTTCCATAAAAGAAGTTACGCCACCCGCTACAGCAGCGCGCGCTTCGCTGCCAATGCTGGCTTTGTGTGTAAGCCCCGGCTCGCGAAAATGTACCTGGTCGTCTATAACACCAGGCAGCAGATACAGCCCCTCGGCATTTATTTCTTTGTAGCCTGCATCAGATTGTATTGATGCAGCAATTTTTTCAATACGTCCGTTTTTGATAAGCACGTCTTGTACTGTCGTTTTGCCCTCGTTAACTACAGAGGCATTTTTGATTAAAAGCATAGACATAAATAAATGATAAACTGAATTATAAATCTATTTTTGCAGCAAGTTAGCGCATACGCTTGTAGAAAACATATTCTATGTACAAAAAAGCAGCATCCATCTCGGCAGCATTATTATCACTATATTTTTCCGCATCAGCACAAACCACTTACCTGCAACTGAATCAGGAAGATTATCATGTGTTGGACAGGCTGGAAACACGCTCAGGACAGTTGAGCGAAGATTTGTTTTTGTCTGTTAAGCCGGTATCAAGAAAAGGAGCAGTAAGTTTTTTGCAACAGCAACGCAGAGAGTCGCGCATAGGCAACCTGAGTGAGATAGATAAATATAACGTATCGCGGGCTATATCGGTTAGCGGCGAATGGGCGTTGGAGCAAAACGGCGCGCTGGATTCTAAACGCCCGATACTGAAAACATTTTACAAGAAGCAGCCCGACATGATATATGTCAACAACGATAACTTCTTTTTCTCTGCCAATCCTATTATCACAGCACATGGCATCTATGAATCGGGTAATGTGAATGATAAGATGCTGATAAGCAGTAGCAGGGGTTTGGAGGCACGTGGATTGATAGCAAAGAAAGTGGGTTTCTATACCATGTTTACTGATAATCAGGAAGCGATGCCATCTTTTGCAGGGCAATGGACTGATAGTGCAGATGCTGTGCCAGGTAATGACTTCTATACCAGAAAAGGAGCAGGGAAATACGATTATTTGATGGCGCGTGGGTATATAGACTTTGCCGTAGTGAAAGACCATATCAACGTAACATTCGGGTACGATAAACATTTTATAGGCGATGGTATTCGTAGTTTGTTCCTCAGTGATTTCTCTGCAGGTGCAGCTTTTTTGCGATTAAATACTAGAGTGTGGAAATTCAACTACCAAAACCTGTATATGGAATTGCAACCGCAGTATGTGCGTGGTGCAGACAGAGAACTACCACATAAATATGCCACTATGCACCACCTGAGCATTAATGCTACACGCTGGCTGAATGTGGGCATATTTGAGGGTGTTATTTTTGACAGGCGCGACCGATACGAATTCAGCTACATGAATCCCATCATTTTGTACAGACAAGTAGAACGTTCATTGGGTAGCCCGGATAACGTAGTGTTGGGTTTGAACTTCAAAGCTATTGCTGCCAAGCATCTGCAATTTTATGGGCAGTTGCTATTAGACGAATTCACCTCAAAAGAATTGATAGCAGGCAACGGGTATTGGGCTAATAAGTTTGCTGTGCAAGTAGGAGGAAAGTATTTTGATGCATTTACTGTAAAAAATCTTGATTTGCAAGGAGAGATAAATATTGTTCGCCCATATACCTACACACACTTTGACAGTACAGCAAATTACACACATTACAATCAGCCGCTGGCGCATCCGCTTGGTGCAAGTTTTGCAGAAGTGTTGGGCGTTGTAAGGTATCAGCCTGTAAAAAACCTTTTCATATCGTTGAAAGGGATGTATTATAATAAAGGTGTAGATACAGGCGGTCTTAATTACGGAGGCAATATTTTTAAAGATTACGATACCCGCCCAAGCGGATATGGTGTGAAATTGGTGAATGGTGTGAAAGTACAATGTGCCATGGTGAATCTGAACCTTTCTTACGAACTGAGAGAGAACCTGTTTATAGATTTAGGCGCAGTGCATCGCCGTTATGTATATGAAACAGCCGCATTGCCGTCACAAACCACTACGTATATATATGGCGGTTTCCGCCTCAATTTCAACAGAAGGGAATATGACTTCTTTTAAGCAGACTTATTAATTTTCAGCTAATAAATTTACATCTGGCGTTTAGCAATTCTTTAGATTTTACATCCTAAGAATTAAAAACCAATTAAAAGGCATCAAAAATCATCCTTATCACCAAAAGGGTGATTTTTGAATGTGTATACGTCATTAATTTGCAAGGCTCCCCTTATGTGTAACCAAACGAATGTTTAGTATGAAAAGAATTATTACGCTATTAACACTACTTGTCAGCTTTCATGCACAAGCACAGGTATCCGCTTATCAAAGAACAGTATTAAGCGGACAAACCTACACTCAGATTACGGGTGGAACAGTTATTAACACTACAGGTGGTTTATCTACCTCTATGGGCAACAATGCCGATGATGGAGCTGTATTAGTAACGTTACCCTTTACGTTTACTTATGATGGTAATACATTTACAGAAGCTACCTTTTGTACCAATGGTTGGGTAGGATTGGGCAATCAACTGACAGTAAGCTCCGCTAATGGCAGGACTTCGGCCAATCTTTTTTCAGGTACAGTGCCAAATAATACAATAGCTGCATGGTTTGGCGATATGTCTGCCAACTTCCCTGCACCAACAGGCATTGGCAGTATGGTACATGGTACATACGGTACAGGTGTATATGCATTTGAGTGGCGTAATGCAACAGGCTCTGGTTTTGGGTTAACAACTACCAACCTGATTAACTTCATGATATTGCTATATGGCCCTACATCATCTGCCCCCGGTCGTATAGAATTATTATATGGATCGCAAAGTGGTGCTTTGACTACAGGCAGGTCTATCGGTTTGGAAAATGCGACGGGTGGTAATTTTCACAATGCATTGAATGGTTCATCTTCTTTAACTACAACTGCATCTGCATGGCCTGGTAATGGCACTGGTTATCGTTTTGACCCACCATGTCCAGCAACAGTTACAAGCCAGCCTACGAATGTTACTATTTGTCCGGGAGATAATACAAGTTTCAACATAACTGCATCGGGTGCTACAACAACCTACCAATGGCAAGAAAATACAGGCAGTGGCTTCGTAAATCTGGCAAATGGTGGTGTATATTCAGGAGTTAACACAGCAAGCTTGAGCATGACGGCCGTACCAGGCACATTAGCTAATGCACAATATCGTTGTATGGTTGGCAATGGTACCTGTAATTCTTTCAGTAATGTTGCCACGTTACTAATGAATATATCTACTATCGTCAGCACTACACCTGCTACAATATGCTCTGGTGGCACGGCTACATTAGGAGCTACTGCCTCTGGTAGTGGTACTGTAACATGGCATACGGCGGCAATAGGTGGCACAACATTGGCTACCGGCTCGTCACTTACTATATCAGGTGCAACATCTACTACTACCTATTTTGCACAGGCAACCACGGCTGGTAGCGGCAGTGTACCAGGTAGTCATACAATAGCTACTGCTACGTCAAACGGACAGGCAGGGTTTATGTATGATTTTAAGCCATTGACCAATATGACGTTTAACTCGTACGACTTTGTGCCAGGTACTACCGGTACGATGACCGTGCAGATATATTATAAATTAGGTACGCACGTAGGTTTTGAAACAAATAGCGGCGCGTGGATTTTAATTGGTACTGCTAATAATGTTACAGCTACGCTAAATGTACCTATAAATGTGGCTTTTTCTACACCACCAGCGCTGATAGGCGGACAAACATACGCGCTGTATGTTGCCACCAACCCTAACAGCACAGTAAGATATTGGAATGGTACTACATTTGGTGCTTTATGGTCATCAAATGCCGATGTTGAAACATATACAGGTAAAGGTGTTTCAAGTTTATTTGGTAGCGGCTTCTTCTCTCCACGTATGGGTGCAGGCACACTCTATTACACTAAAGGTGGTGGTTGTACTACTGGTACATCTGCACGTGTAGGTGTTACGCTTACAGTACAAAATGGCCCTGTAATAGTAACACACCCAACAAGCATTGCCGGTGGTTGCCAGGGGGGTAATGCAAGTTTTTCCGTATCTGCTACAGGTCCTGGCCTTATCTATCAATGGCAGGTAAACCAAGGCGCAGGTTTCATTAACTTGAGCAATGGTGGTGGTTACAGCGGTGTTACAACTACTACATTAAATATTACAAACGTAGGTTTTGTGTTGAATGGTTACCAATATCGTTGTGAGGTGAGTGGGACTTGCCCGCCGTCGGCGATATCAAATCCTGCAACGCTGAATGTTAATCCATCAACAATTGTAACGGCTAACCCAGCACATATAACAGTGTGTAATGGTTTGCCCGCATCGTTTACGGTAGGTGCTAATGCTACCAGCCCCACATATCAGTGGCAAGTGTATGATAATACGGGTTATTACAATCTGAGCAATACGGGTGTATATAGTGGTGTAAACACTACCACCTTAAACATATCTGCCGTAAACCCCGGTATGAGTACCTATCAATATCGTTGTGTAGTAACAGGTACTTGTGCTCCGCTTACAGTAATATCAGGCAATGGTATACTAACAGTAGGCAGCAATATACCGGTAACAGCACAGCCTCAAAACACTACAGTATGTGCAGGCAGTACAGGTACATTCAGCGTAACGGCCGCCTCATCGGGTGTAATATACCAATGGCAGGTAAATACAGGTAGTGGTTATGCCAACGTTTCAAACGGGGCTAACTACAGCGGTGCTACCACTACCAGTCTTTCAGTACTGAACACACCAATAGGTTTCAATGGTTATCAGTATCGTTGTGTTATCAGCAACAGTTGCGTAGCACCATTCTTCAGCAATGCAGCAACGCTGAGCGTGCAGACAGCACCAACCATCACAACACAGCCCGTTAATACCACCTCATGCGACTTCCAGAATACGGGCTTCAGCATAGCAGCCACGGGTACGGGTTTGAGCTATCAATGGCAAGTAGATGCAGGACTTGGTTTTGTGAACATAGGCCCATCGGCACCATACAGTGGATCTACCTCTACCACACTGGGCATATCGAGTGTTAACAGCAGTTTCAACGGTTACATCTATCGTTGTATAGTAACAGGTACATGTACACCTGCACTGACAAGCAATGCAGTGACGTTGACGATAACGAACCGTCCTGTTATCACGGCAGCCCCTACAACGCAAGTAGTATGTGAAGGCAGCAGTACAAGCTACAGTGTAACTGCAACGGGTACATCAATAGGCTACCAATGGCAAATGAACAGCGGCAGTGGCTATACGAATCTGACAAATGGTGGTGTGTATAGTGGTGTAACAACGGCAACGCTGAACCTGGCGAGCATACCCAACAGCCTGCACAGCAGGGCATACCGTTGTGTGGTAACAGGTAGCTGTGCACCACCTGCAATGACGGGTGATGCGATGTTATTTGTAAATAGTGCACCTGTAGTTACTAGCCAGCCAATAGCCAAAGACGTGTGTATTGGTGGAACAACAAACTTCTATACACTGGGTGCTGCGGTATCGGGTGCAGCGCCACTGGGCTACCAATGGCAGGTGAATACAGGCACAGGGTTTACGAACTTGGTGAATGGTGCACCTTATGGTGGTGTAACAACTAATAATCTTGTAATAACAGGTGCTACAGCAGGACTGAATGGTTATACATACAGATGTGTTATCAATAACGGCACTTGCTTTACTATTAATACAGATGCAGCCCCGCTGACTATCAATACATTGCCTTCCATAACGCTGCAACCGCTGACACAAAACCCATGCTTGGGGTCAGATGCTACATTCAGAATCAGAGCTACGGGTACAGCAGTAGGCTATCAATGGCAAGTAAATACAGGTAGCGGTTTCCAGAATATTCCGGACAATAGCTTGCCGTTATATGATGGGCCTACAGACTCTGTGTTAGTAGTAAACAGTGTGCCGGCAGGTATGAATGGCTACACATACCGTTGTATAGTGCGTGGTGTGTGCAATCCGCCAGTAACATCAGCAGTAGTTAGCCTGAATGTGTTGAATCCGGTTACCATTAACAATCATACAGTAACAGATACTATTTGCGAAGGAAGCACATCAAAATTGGGTGTACGTGTTACCGGTTCTGCAGTAATATATCATTGGCAATTAAAGACAAGTGGTGGTTATGTAAATCTTACTAACAATCCGCCATACTCAGGTGTAAATACAGATTCTCTGCGTATTAGCGCTGCACCAAATAGCCTGCATGGTAATGTATACCGTTGTGCAATAACAGAAACAGTGCAATGTAATTTGTGGTATTATACAGGCGACATACCGGTAGGCATCAGAACTGCACCATCAACTCTGCCGGCAGTGCTTACAACTCATCTATTTAAAGCAGCTACGTTTACAGTACCACCAACCGGTACTTTCTACCAATGGCAGGAAGATGATAACAGTGGTGCAGGTTTCCGTAATCTGAACGATGGTACGCCTTATGCAGGTGTATATACAAATACGCTGAAAGTAGATCCGCTGAAATTATCTATGAGCGGACATAGGTACCGTTGTATAGTAGATGGAGTATGTGCAAGCGCAGTAGCAACTAAGCCCGCTACTTTAGTCATAGACCCTACGCTTAGTGTAAACAATGTGCAAACAGGTGTAGATATTAGCATATATCCAAACCCGCTTGCAGGTAGTGAGTTATACATCAACTTTGGTAAGAAAATGACAGGCATAACTGAAATAAAAGTGTTGGACAAATTGGGTAAGGTGGTGTATACAGAATCGTTGAATGATAATACAACAACATCGGTACTGAAACTACATCAATTAGCTGCGGGCATATATATGGTGCAGATTGCAAATAAGGATCAGAACATCAATGTTACGAAACAGTTTGTAAAGCAATAACAGTTTATTAATTCATCACGGATAAAAGAAATCGCCACGCAATATGCGTGGCGATTTCTTTTATAACTGACTAAATAGTATCAGAATATTACCGGAAGATTGTGTTGCTTATGATAATCTATAATAGGTTGATAGGGACCAAATTTGTGTTGATCTTCTGTGAAGGAGTCGGGATAAGGACCTGAGTCATAATCAATGGGTTTTACCTTGATGTTTGAGTAGCTGGGAGCTTCTTCTTTTTTCGGTCGCGAATGTATCCTGTCATCAACTACAAATGCTGCTACGTCTATGGCTTCTATATCTGTCAGAAAGGGTTTGTCCCAACTTGCTTTGAGATGTGGCATATTAGCTTTTACAAAACGTGCCATCTTCAGTACCCGGTGCATGCTTGAGCCACACTCGAAGGCAAAATCGCCCCAGAGGGGTGGATATGTATACGTGCTTGAATCGGCATTAAATTGACCTTCTCCGTTTTTGCCATGGCAACTGGCACAATGCTGGTTATATATCAATTCACCTTTTTTGGGGTCTGCCGCACGATTAGGATATTCCAAATCGAGTGCACCATCGCCATTTACGTGCTTGCCTATAGGTACACTGGCAGATAGCCACCGCATATAAGAAACGATAGCAACCATTTCTTTGCTATCCATCGGCATAGGTGTGCCATTGTGCGGGCGTTCTATGCAATTATTTACACGCTCTGGCAAAGTCATTACTTTATTTTCTCTGCCACGGTATTGTGGGTAGCGGGCATGAGAACTAAAGAAGTTTAGCCCGAAAGGTACAGTGCCAGCTTTCAGGTGGCAGTTAGAGCAATTCATTTTATTGCCCAAATATTTCCCTTTTGTACCGTTGGGGCCTATATAGTATGCAGTATTGTTGAGCAGTTCTTTGCCATAGCGTACCATATCTCCAAACTCATCATTGGGTATTGCAGCAGTATCGGGCGGAGTAAAGAGCGAGTCGGTACTAGACGTAGCTGTAGGTTTCGTGTTGCCCCCACATGAAGTTGCAATTATTACTGTTAGTATAAATAGCGTGAAAAATATAGATTTACAAAGCTTAATAACTGATAACATGCAGCAAATAGTTTTGGTCTTATTGATGATTTTCATTGTAAAGATAGCGAATGGACAGGTAAAGCCGGCAGACAATAGTTCCGTACACTACAGGATTATTGGGTTTTCAATTCCGGAAGTTAAAGGGGCATCATCTTACCAGTTTGATATTTCTGAAGGCTCTACAGAAACTACAGCCAGTTTTGAAAGAGGCGTTTTTATTTCTAAAAGAGTACCTGTTAATAAACTTGTAGAAACGATGCCTGCTTTCAGCAGAAAGTATGTGTGGAGGGTAACTGCATTCGATAAAAAAAACAAGCAATTATCTCGTACCAAAATATTTGCTTTTGAAACTGCATATGCACCCTATATTGATACCAATATTTATAAACTACAAGTAATTGCAAACAACGGACATCACAGCGATATGTTCATCATACTTGATCATTCATCTGTAATATATGATATGAATGGTGCGCCTGTTTGGTACCTGCCGGATATACCTGGTAGGTTTCAGCGTGATAGGCGTACACGGGATTTAAAATTGACGAAAGATGGTACGTTTACAATACTGAATGACTTCGGTGCGTTTGAAATTGATTATGACGGAAATGTACTGTGGAAAGCACCTGATGATGGAAAAGTAAGTGGCGATACAAGTGAAAGATACCACCATGAGTTTACTAAACTTAACAACGGTAATTATCTGGTTGCAGGTTACGAAAAGATACTTGTACCTGTACCATCAAGCTTCGATTCTGCTAAAATACCGATAGATGAAACTATAAAAAAAGAAGGCGGAAAGTTGCTTAAGAGGGTTGATTGCGGTACTATCATTATGTATAACAAAGAAGGAGAAGTAATATGGTCATGGAAAACATCCGATCATTTCACTGAAACGGATTTTTTTCAAAACATAATGCCGGACGGCACACCTAACACCAACACACATCTCAACGCAGTATATTTTGACGAAATAAGGGGATACATGTATGCCAGTTTCAGGGATATCAATACGATTCTGAAAATAGAGTATCCGTCAGGGAAAGTAGTACGCAGATATGGCAAACCTTTAGAAAGATTAAGGGATGGTACTGACAGGTCTCCTTTCAAAGCGCAACATGCATGCAGAATAAGCAAAGACGGACAATTGTACCTCTTTAATAATAATACTGCGAGAACAAGAGAAGTAATTTCTACGGTTACATTTTTTGAAGAACCCTCTGCAGATGGCGGCACGCTCAAAAAAATATGGGAGTACCCGTGCAACATAGATACTTATGCTGCCCCTGGTACTGCCAGTGGCGGTGGTGTTTATATGTTATCTGATAGTTGTGTATTGGCAAGCATGGGTGTTGAGGGGAGGGTGTTTATAGTGAATTACGATAAAGAATTGTTGTGGAATGCAGTACCAAGATATAAGAATGATAGTGGTATTTGGGAAGTATTACCTATTTACAGAGCTGCATACATAGAGAGTTATAAGTTGATGGAAAGTGTTATATTTAAAAATATTAATAAGAAAGAGCTTAAAAAATAAATCTGAGAACACATTCTTTTATTCAATAATTATCTTATTTTAGTAATCTTAAGGTAAAATTCTCCCTCAAAGTAAATTTTTAACAATGCTTAAACATTACGCTAGATTAAAGGTTATAGTATTATTCTTAATACTTAGTATAACGTCAATAGCCACCAAAGCACAATACTGTACTTCAGGTTTGTATTATTATGCATGTGTATATGGAGACTACATCCGTTCAGTTTCTACAACGGGTGGCAGTACCAATATCAGTAACCTGAATACTACTTGTAACGGCGGTTCTGCAGGTTATACATTTTTCAGCTCGCAGATACTTACTGCAACACAAGGTGCAACGATTGGTATTAATTTAGTGAATAACCCAAGTTGGAGTGAATATTATAAAGTATGGATAGATTACAATGGTAATACGAGTTTTAGTGACCCTGGCGAACAAGTAGTTGGTGTCGGATTACCAGGTAACGGTAGCTTTTCGGGCTCTTTCACAATACCTGTAACGGCTACTATTGGTACTACCCGTATGCGTGTGCGTTGCGTTTACCCAAGTTCTAATAGCTTTTTTTCGCCCTGTAGTTTTCAGTATGGCGGCGAGGTAGAAGATTATGTAGTAGTAATAACAGGTGCCAGTACACCGTGTTCAGGCACACCTTCGCCGGGTAATACACTCAGTTCGTTGAACCCCGTATGCGCTGGTCAAGGTTTCACATTGTCAATGTCGGCAGTACCAACAACTTCAGGCAACACATATCAATGGCAATCATCCCCTAACAATATTACTTGGACAAATATATCAGGTGCTACGGGTACTACCTATGCGGCAACACAAACAGCATCTACATGGTATCGTTGCGCAGTTACATGTACCAACTCCAGCAGTACCGGCTTTTCTACCGCACTGCAAGTAAATATGAATAGCTTCCTTAGTTGTTATTGTGCAGCAGGTAATACTTCAGGTTGTGGATCTGGCGACAGGATCGACAATGTAACATTCGGTACGTTGAACAATTCATCAGGATGTACGCCTACGCCTTCTTATACTGACTATGGCTCATCGGTTGCGGCTCCTAATATTGCAATTGGCAATTCTGTACCTATAAGTGTAACAGTAGGGCCCGGCGGTACTGAGCGTGTAGCGGCATGGATAGATTATAACCAGAATGGTATTTTTGAAACCACAGAATTTACATCTATAGGAACAGGTAATGGCTCTGTAGTTTCAAATGTAATTAACATACCAAGCACTGCTTTATCAGGTATTACTAAAATGAGGGTAAGGGTGCGTTGGTCAACTACAATTAATAATACAGACCCATGTACAACTTTCAGCTGGGGAGAAACAGAAGATTACAACATTAATCTACAATGTATCAGCCCAACCATTACTACTCAGCCATCTTCAGCAACACTGTGTTCCGGTAACAACGTAACCTTCAGTACTGCTGCAACAGGTAGTGGTATAACATATCAATGGCAGGAAAATAGCGGGTTTGGTTTTGTAAATGTTACGAATGGTGGTGTCTACTCTGGCGTTACCACTGGTAACCTTACATTGATACTACCTCCACCTTCATATAACGGCTACCAATATCGTTGTATAGCAGGTATAGCTTGCGGAACTACAACCGTTATATCAAACACAGCAGTACTAACTTTAGGTACAGCTACAACAGTGAATGGTAACCCTCCGCACGTTACTATTTGTAACGGATCTCCGGCTTCTTTTACAGTAAACGCTGCAGCCAGCAATATCGGTTACCAATGGCAGGTATATGATAATACGGGTTATTACAATCTGAGCAATACGGGTGTATATAGTGGTGTAAACACAACTACGCTTAATATATCTGCCGTAAACCCCGGTATGAGTACCTATCAATATCGTTGTGTAGTAACAGGTACTTGTCCGCCACTTACAGTAATATCAGGTAATGGTATACTAACAGTAGGCAGCAATATACCGGTAACAGCACAGCCTCAAAACACTACAGTATGTGCAGGCAGTACAGGTACATTCAGCGTAACGGCCGCCTCATCGGGTGTAATATACCAATGGCAGGTAAATACAGGTAGTGGTTATGCCAACGTTTCAAACGGGGCTAACTATAGCGGAGCTACCACTACCAGTCTTTCAGTACTGAACACACCAATAGGTTTCAATGGTTATCAGTATCGTTGTGTTATCAGCAACAGTTGCGTAGCGCCATTCTTCAGCAATGCAGCAACGCTGAGCGTGCAGACAGCACCAACCATCACAACACAGCCCGTTAATACCACCTCATGCGACTTCCAGAATACGGGCTTCAGCATAGCAGCCACGGGTACGGGTTTGAGCTATCAATGGCAAGTAGATGCAGGACTTGGTTTTGTGAACATAGGCCCATCGGCACCATACAGTGGATCTACCTCTACCACACTGGGCATATCGAGTGTTAACAGCAGTTTCAACGGTTACATCTATCGTTGTATAGTAACAGGTACATGTACACCTGCACTGACAAGCAATGCAGTGACGTTGACGATAACGAACCGTCCTGTTATCACGGCAGCCCCTACAACGCAAGTAGTATGTGAGGGCAGCAGTACAAGCTACAGTGTAACGGCAACGGGTACATCAATAGGCTACCAATGGCAAATGAACAGCGGCAGTGGCTATACGAATCTGACAAATGGTGGTGTGTATAGTGGTGTAACAACGGCAACGCTGAACCTGGCGAGCATACCCAACAGCCTGCACAGTGTGGCATACCGTTGTGTGGTAACAGGTAGCTGTGCACCACCTGCAATGACGGGTGATGCGATGTTATTTGTAAATAGTGCACCATCAGTAACCAATCATCCTGCAAATGCTGATGCGTGTGTAGGTGGTGGTACAAGCTACTACGCTTTGGGGGTTGCTACTACGGGTGCAGCGCCACTGGGCTACCAATGGCAGGTGAATACAGGCACTGGGTTTACGAACTTGGTGAATGGTGCACCTTATGGTGGTGTAACAACAAACACTTTAATAATAACAGGCGCAACAACAACGATGAATGGATATACATACCGTTGCGCAATTAATAACAGTACATGCTTTGCCATCAATACAAATGCTGCAACACTGACAATTAATACATTACCTGCAGTTGTTACACAGCCTACAGATAAAACAGTATGCGCAGGCTCGAATACAAGTTTTGGCATCACAGCTACAGGTACCGGTCTAAGCTATCAGTGGCAGATGAATACAGGTAGTGGTTATCAGAATGTAAGCCCTGCGGCACCGTATTTAGGTTCTACATCTCCAACGCTTACAATAACTGGTATTACAACTGGTATGCACAATACGCTATTCAGGTGTGTTGTTAGGGGTAGTTGCAATCCGCAGGCAATATCGGCAGCAGCAAGGCTATCTGTATACAATCCGATTGTAATCAACAGCCAATCTGTAACAGATACTGCGTGTGAAGGTGGTTCGTCAAGGCTAGGTGTGCGTGTAACAGGTGCAGGTGCGATGTATCAATGGCAGCTGAAAACAAGTGGCGGATATATAAATCTTACAAATAACCCACCATACTCAGGTGTAAATACAGATTCTCTGCGTATCAGCGGTGCACCAACAAGCATCAATGGTAATATATACCGCTGCGCAATAACAGAAACACAGTTGTGTGCACTTTGGTACTACACTGGTGATATGACCATAGGTGTAAGAACAGCACCTTCTACTTCTCCTGCTACATTAACAACACACTTATACAAAGTGGCAGTGTTTACTGTGCCGTCTACAGGTACTACATTCCAATGGCAGGAAGATGATAATAGTGGCGGGGGCTTCCGTAACCTGAACGATGGTACACCTTATGCAGGTGTGTATACCAATACGTTGAAGATAGATCCACTCAAACTGTCTATGAGTGGCAATATGTACCGTTGTATAATAGACGGTGTATGTGTTAGTTCTGTATCAAGTAAGCCAGGAACTTTGGTAATAGACCCCGCGCTGGATGTTAAAAATGTAAAAGGTGATGGCAATACGATTACCGTATATCCTAACCCGCTGCGTGGTTCTTCTATCAATGTAGTATTTAACAAAAACATCAATACTACTACAGATGTGAAAGTGATGGATAAACTGGGTAAGGTGGTGTTTAAAACTGTAATTGATAAAGTTACAAATGGTACATCAACACTTAACCTCACAGAACTGCCGGCAGGTGTATATATGCTACAGGTACTGAATGCAGACGAAAACATCTCTCAAACAATACAGTTTACAAAACAGTAGTAAATAACAGTCAATACATAAACAGCCGTGGTAATACCACGGCTGTTTGTTTTTTAATGTAAGTAACTGATTTGTTCATGTTACTTATAGATGCATAAAAAGGCTTTCGTGATTAACGAATAAAATACTGTATGACAGATTGCATATAAGGCACAATGCAGTTGCAGAAAAGAGAATAAGCAGTTGTTAGTAAAACTCAGGACATATAGTACGGCTCTTTTCTCTTTCTGGGCTATTAATAAGGCCGGTTTTTATCATGCTGATTTCGAAACCGCCACGCATATTGGTTGCTGTGCGTAAGCGGGATGCATTGACATCGTAACTGCATGTTATTGCAAAGTCTTTAAACCTCATACGCAAAGTAGGTATTATAGCATCTTTTACACGATAAAATGCCCCCACAAAAAAGACAAAAAGTACTGCGTCATTATCTTCTTTTTTATTCCAGCCCACCAATCCACCGGCTATTATTTCATTATAATTTCCTTGCAACGCAATATTGGCGTGCGCTTGAAAGCTCCAGATATCGTTTAGTTGTTTGCTGATAGCGGCATTGGCATTCCAGCGTGGTGCTATGCGTATATTATTATTGTTGAGGAAAGAGTTGCGTGGGCGGGTGAAGTGATAGCCTGCTATGCCTATCACATAGTTTAGTGGCCTTTCTTCGCCCGAAGATGAGCCGCTGTAAGTAACACCTGCACCAAGGTCCCAGTAACTGAATGTAGGGTTTCCCAGATTTTCGCCTGTTGGGTTTGATGCGTTAAAACTGTTGTTCTGATATTGGTTATTAAATGTGGCTTTTGAGGGGTCGAAGCTACGCTGTATATAACCACCTGTAAACCCTACAGACAGGTATGAGTTGCGGTCGTCTGCCAATGATTTGTTGTAGTTGATAGCTGGGTACGCTGCAGCTGTTTTCATGTCAATACTACCTGCACGGTCATAGTATCCTAACACACCAATGCTCAGATAGTCGTTGACACTATTAACGGGTATCCTTGTTTCACCATTTATGACGGCTGTTTGAAATGGTTTGCTGATACTGCTCCATTGATTGCGGTATATAGCCCCGATTTTATAATCACCTGTTATTAAACCTGTGAGTGACGGATTGCGAAGAATAGACGTTTCGTAGAATTGTGAAAAATGTATGTCTTGTGCATGGCTGCATATTGCCATACCCAGTAAGGCTGTAGAAAGTATTGGTCTTATATGCTTAATGTTCATCTGTTCTCAGTTTTACCTAACAAGTGATATGTCGCCCTTAATAATCATTATCTGTCCATCATCACATAGTGTTTCCAATATGTATACAAATACGTCCGGTGGTAATTGGCTGCCACTGTAGTTGCCGTCCCATCCACTGTTAGGGTCGTTCAGCGATATTGCATTACGCTCAAATACTGTTTGTCCCCAACGGTTGTATATACGGAATGATTTTACCTTATCAATACCGTTGCCACGTGGATAGAAGATATCGTTCTGACCATCGCCATTTGGTGTAAACGTGTTAGGCATAAATATCTGGCTCTTATCACATAATACAGTAATGGTTACCTTGTCAGAGTCTACACAGCCAAAATCTGTATATACTTTGATGGTGTACTCAGTAGTTTTTGATGGAGATGCAGTGGGGTCGGGACAATCAGAACAACTGAGTGATTGATAAGGTTCCCACCTGAATTTTTGTATCAGTTTGCCTGTTGCAGATATAGGTGTTGAATTGCCTGCTATAATAGTGGCAGCACCTGTAGCGGTTACTTCAGGTAACGGGTAGATGGTTACCTTCACAAAATCTGTATCTGGTATACACCTGCCTTCGTACGATACTACCATATATTTTGTAGTAATGGAAGGAGATGCAACAGGTGTTGCAGATGTGCTATTGTTGAGCCCTTCAACAGGTAGCCATTTATATGTTTGTCCACCTTTTACCGTAAGTGTTACTGTGTCTTTTTCACATATCTCCTCGTCAGGGCCGGTAATGGCTGTTACTTTAGTTTTGAGCCTTACCCAAACACTGTCTTTATTGCTGCAACCGTTAGCATCTGTGCCGGTAACAAAAAAGCGAAATGCTTCTGTAGGAAAAGCAAATGGTGAAGGGCAATCAAGGCAACTGAGGTAGGGGGTTGTCATCCATATATATTTTATACCCCCTGTTGCATTGAGTTGCGCAGTATCTTTCATACAAATAACTGTGTCAGTACCTGCATTGATGATAGGCAAATTATGTATAGTAACATCTTTAGTAATACTATCCTCGCAGCCACGTTGATTTTTAACCCATAGTTTTACTGCATATTTGCCAGGAGGGCCATAGTATTTAGAGGCCTTTGGTTGGTAACTGTTTGTATTATCATGAAATGTCCATTTGTAACTTGTAAGAATGGAGTAGTAAGATTTTGATGTGTCAACAAATGTTGCGGTATTGTATTCGCAAGGTGTTTCAGTGTTAAAGTCGGCCTGTACAGCATCTACTTTTATGGTATCAGCTCCATCGCTGGATGACCTGCAACCAGCAGAGTCTTCAAATATAATGCGGGGTACATACGATCCGGGAGTATTGTATATGTGAGATACTGCACCAGACATAGAATTTAATACTACCCCATCATCAAAATCCCATGTCATACTTTTTACATTGGTAGTAGTAGCTGTGAAGTTGACTGTAAGTGGTTTACAGCCTATTAATGGCGAATATGAGAAAGCACCTGTATATCCCAATATGCGCACACTGGCAGTAACAGAATCTGTACAGCCGTATTTATCGATAGCTATTAATGTTACATCATATTTATTACGGGCAGTATAAAACTCACTCGCATTCTTGCTGGCATATGAGCTAAGTCCAGTTTTCCATATATAGTTGTTGGCATTTGGTGTGGTATTGGTAAACTGTACTAATAGCGGCGGACAAACAGCAACAGAGTCTGACATGGTAAATGATGGGTCAGGTTTAACAATGGTTACAGCATTTACTATAATCATAGTGTCTTTGCAGCCTATATCATCAGTCACAATCAAACGGACAGTGTAGCTACCTTTTGCTTTATATCGATGCGTTGGGCTCATAACAATAGAAGTATCGCCATCGCCAAAATACCAAACAACGCTATTGGCAGAACTTGATGTGTTTGCAAAAGTCAGTTGTTCATTAATACAGGCAGTATCTTTTACGCTAAACGCGGCAATAGGCTTTTTAGCATTAATATATGCGGTACGTACAAGAGAGTCTTTGCAACCTACATTGTCTTGTACTATTAATTTCACATCGTATATACCTCTGTTTATGTACGTATAAGATGTTGTAGTACCTGTTACAGCAGTATTTGAACCTACACCATAGTTCCATACCCTGTTTGTAATGGTTGCACCTGCTGGTACAGTGCTGTTGTCAGTAAAATTCACCGTCATGGGTATGCAGCCAGCTAAAGGTGAACCTGTTAGTGATACTGTAGGTTTTGAAACAAAAATATAATTGGTTTTAACAACAGAATCTTTGCAGCCAGTTGCGTCTGTAATAATGACTTTTACTTTATTGAACCCTGTAGTAGTGAAGTGGTGTGTATAAGAAGTAGTACTATCAGATGTTCTGAAAATATTATTTACATACCATTGATATATGCTTGCCGGGCGGCCTATTAGTTGGGTGAAAAGCCGCAAACTATCTCCCTGACATATAGTGGTATCGTTGGTAGTAAGTGTCATAGACCGATTGGTAGTTGTAACAACCCTTGTCATTGTATCTCTGCAACCAGACCTGCTGTTATGAGTGGCTAAGCGAACCGTGTAAGAACCCAAGGCAGGATATTTAAAGCTGGGGTCCAGTTGTGTTGATGTACTATTAAGCGGGTCGCCAAACAACCAAACGTGCGATGTGGAACCAACAGCTGCATGCTTGAAGAATACTTTGTTGAGTGTATCGCAAGCCTCAGCAAAACTGAAATCTGCTTTTGGAGAATCTACCGTAATATAATAAGGTCTCCTCATGCTATCTTTACATCCGTTATGGCTGGTGATGAGCGTAACAGTAAATACACCCGGAGGGCCATCATACTTTATTTTCGGATTTTTACCGGAATAAGTCCTTACAATCTGATTAGAACTATCATACAATATCCATTCCCACTTGTCTATTTTACGCACAGTTGAGTCGGTAAACTGTATTTCATTTTTCATGCAAATGCGTGTAGGGGCAGCACCAAAGTTAGTATCCGGTTTGGCACCCACTTTTACCTGTGTTGTTGCCGTTTTACTACAGCCATTGTTGGTAACAATAGTAAGGGTAACAGTAAAAATACCAGTATCTGTATACGTATGAGATGGGCTTGCAAGGGTACTGGTATTGGTTGATGAAGCATCGCCAAAGTGCCATGAATGCGTTTTTACGCCATAGGGATAGCTGACAGCATTAGGCCCTGGTATATTTGTTGTAGCAGCCCTACCAAAGTACACAGTGTGTGGTACACAGCCTTCTCTGTCACTTTGTGCTACAGGCAATATGGTTAAATCAAGATCGTAGATAGGTAGGGAGTTTTGTACGGTATCTTTGCAGCCGTTGGCGGTAGTCACCATCAGCGTAATGCCATAAATCCCGTTGACATTGTATGTAAATGTTGGGGATGGATTTGTGCTGGTAACGGCAGGAGAAACACCAAAGTCCCATAAATAACTGCTGTAACTACCATTGGGCACAAATTGTGTTGTAACAGGAGCAGGACAAAGTGAATCTGGGTTAGTAATAAAGCCTGCAATGGGCTTAGGGTGTACTGTGATTGTTTTTGTAGCAGTAACTGTGCATCCTCTGTAATTGTAAGTAAGCGTTACCGTATGTGTACCGGCAGTAAAGAATGTATGTGTAGATGTTGAGCCCGTAGAGCCGGTACTCCAAGAAAAAGTACCACCACCGGGCGATACGCTGGAACTGAATGAAATAGGTGTCCCCTCACATACACTGTTATTAGAACTGATGGATGCTGTAGGATAATGTATGTTGATATAGTTAGATTTTGTTATCGAATCTTTACAACCATTAGCATCTGTTACAAGCATTTTGGGCGACCATGTGTTGGGGGGGGCTGTATAAGTATGTGCGTTAGGAGTGCCGCTGCCGTTTGGTAGCGCGTCTCCATATATCCATGTATAACTGAAAGGGCCATTGCCACTAGCTGTACCTGAAAAAGTGGTGCTTGCGGGAGAAGAACAAAAATCTACAGGAGTAGCTGTAAAGTTACCTATAGGCCTTGGCAGCACGTTAATGTAGTTTGCTTTGGTATGGGACGTGCTACAGCCAAAACTATTGGTGACAGTCAGAGTTATAGACTGAGAACCTGCATTCGTAAATACTGCTGTGGTATTAGCTCCTGTACGAAAACCTACAGACGCACCCATGTACCAGGAATATGTATTGCTACCGGAACCACCAGCTGTGCTGGCGTCGCTAAAGTTTACAGTAAGTGGAGAGCAGCCGCTTAGTGGTGTGGCAGTGAAATTGACTACAGGAGATGGGTGAACAGTGATATAATTTGTTTTTGTTTCTGCATCGCTGCTGCTGCCTTTGTATATGGTAAGTGAAACTGTATAAGTGCCGGGTGCAGTAAATGTACGAGAAGGGTTTTTTAGCGTGCTGGGTGTGCCGCCCATGTTCCAGGAGTAGCTGGTAGGGCTGCCGCTTGAATTATCGTAAAAATTAACTACCAGTGGAGCGCAACCATTTGTTGTTGATGCTGTAAAATCAGCATTTAACTGTGCTTTGACATCACTGAAACAAATGATAGTCAAAAACAATATAAAGAGCTTGATAGTATTGTTCATACGTCGCGCGGCGGTTGTTGTGGTGTACTATAAAGTTAAGAAATGTTAAAGTGATAGACGATAATTTCTACATCTTAGATAGCCATTTTATATACATTTTAATGACGAATAGCAGTATCTTTAATTAATGGTTAATCTTATATGTGAGTTGACCTCGAAACAACAGTTTACATGACTTGAGTATTGTAGTTTTTACATCCTCAAGAAGATAGCAGTATGTTTCACGCTCCCGTTAGATTTTATACTTTTGCAGTCCTTTTTAAAATATGTCACAATCTCTCAGTAAAGAACAGTTGATAAGCGTAGCCAATGAGTTTGGTACGCCTGTGTATGTGTATCATGCAGAAAAAATTGCGGAACAATACAACAAGCTGAAGGACGCTTTTAAGAGCCACCCAACACGCTTCTTTTACGCCTGCAAGGCACTTACCAACATCAACATACTAAAGTACCTCAAAAGCCTGGGTGCATCTATAGACTGTGTGAGCATCAACGAAGTGAAGCTGGCACTGAAAGCGGGCTTTGAGGCAAAAGATATATTGTACACCCCCAACTGTGTTGATTTCAGCGAGATTGTAGAAGCACAGCAAATGGGTGTCAACATTAATATAGACAACATATCTATACTGGAGCAGTTTGGCAATAAATTCGGTAGTGGCTACCCTGTGTGCATACGCATCAACCCGCATATAGAGGCAGGGGGTAATTACAAAATATCTACCGGGCATATAGACAGCAAGTTTGGCATATCTGTACACCAGCTTCGCCATATAGAGCGTGTGGTGAAAACCACTAAACTAAACGTGAAAGGTCTGCATATGCATACTGGCAGCGAGATAAAGGATGTAGATGTCTTTCTTCGTGGGCTGGATGTGATGTTTGAAATAGCCCGCCATTTTGAAGGGCTTGAGTTTATAGACATGGGCAGCGGCTTTAAAGTGCCGTACAAAGAGGGCGATAAAGAAACGGATGTGTACCTGCTGGGCGAAAAACTGACCACAGCCGTAAAGGAATTTGAAGCAGAATACAACCGTACGCTGGAAGTGTGGTTTGAACCCGGTAAATACCTGGTAAGCGAGTGCGGCTATTTTGTAGTAAAGGCAAACGTCATCAAACAAACGCCTGCAACGGTATTTGTGGGTGTCAATTCGGGTTTCAATCACTTGATACGCCCTATGTTTTATGATGCCTATCACCGTATAGAAAACATATCGAACCCAACAGGTGCAGAGCGTATTTATACCATAGTAGGTAATATTTGCGAAACAGATACGTTTGCATGGGATAGAGTGTTGAACGAAGTGCGAGAGGGCGATTATCTTGCTTTCTATAATGCAGGGGCTTATGGTTTTGAAATGAGCAGTAACTTCAACTCGCGCTTGAAGCCTGCCGAAGTATTGGTGAAAGATGGTAAAGCGATGCTGATACGTGAGCGCGATGAATTTGAAGACCTATTGCGCAATCAGATAGAAGTATTGTAATGATATAAGCTCCCTGCAAAGGGAGCTTTTTTATTTTTTATAACAAGTGTTTTAGGCGCAAACCTTGTATTTTTAAATAAATTATCGGCTCTATGCAAAACATCGCTGTTTTTTGCGGCTCGAAAGAAGGCTACAACGAAGCATACAGGGAAACCGCTTATGCACTTGGGGCTACGCTGGCAGAGCGTGGTATAGGCTTGGTATATGGTGGTGGTAAAGTAGGGTTGATGGGTGCTGTAGCAGATGGAGTGCTTGGTAATGGTGGTAAAGTGATAGGCGTAATACCCGATTTCCTGCAAACAAAAGAGGTGGCACACGACGGGCTGACGGAAATGATAGTAACCGATAGTATGCACAGCCGTAAAGTGCGGATGCACGAGTTGAGTGATGGGGTGATAGTATTGCCGGGTGGTTGGGGTACGATGGACGAAATGTTTGAAATGCTGACATGGGGGCAACTGGGGCTGCACAAAAAACCAATAGCACTGCTGAATATAAACGGCTTTTTTGATAGCCTGAAAGTGTTGGTGAATAATATGATACAAGAGGGTTTTCTGGAAGAGTGTACGGCAGAAATATTGATGACCAGTGAGTCTATAGAGGAGTTACTGGCGATGATGGAGCAGTTTGAAGCGCCGAGCGTAGAGCAGGTAATGGATCACAAATCAGACACTTAGATAATTACCTGCTAAGTTTTATCTTCATAGCCATTAATCTTCATCTCAGATGGCACTTAGCAGGATATGGTCGGCATTTATCATCATTGCCATAGCAGTTGCGGGGTATAAATCATTCTTCGCTGCCGATACAACCATATTCAGCAGAATGGTAACAGGCAAGGCAGATGATGCCTATGATACAGTCTATTATTACAAAGCAGGACTTGCCACCAACGCGGGCTTTGCATCTGAAGAGAGTTTTACAAAATACATAGCAGGCTACGGTTATAAAGAAGCAGATTCGTTGCACGCAGCTACGGTAGTAATAACAGACAAGCAAAGCCTTGCAGCTATGCAGTTGCCGTTTGGTACAAAAGTTTACACTTACAAAAGCATACAATCGAAACTGACGAAGAAAGCGGATGGCATTATTGAAACCTGTAAGAGTGCTGTGAATATATGTATAGGGCTCATTGGCATTATGGCTTTGTTTATGGGCTTTATGAGTATTGCAGAGAAGGCAGGTGGCATCAACCTGTTGTCAAGAATTATCGGGCCATTTTTCTCAAAGCTGTTTCCCGAATTGCCCAAAGGACACCCAGCTATGGGGCACATGATGATGAATTTTTCTGCCAACCTGCTTGGCTTAGATAATGCAGCCACACCATTCGGCATAAAAGCCATGGAGAGCCTGCAAGAAATAAACCCCGATAAGAAAACAGCCAGCAATGCGCAAATCATGTTTCTGTGCCTGCACGCATCGGGGCTTACATTAATACCGGTGAGCATCATAGCGGCGCGGGCAGCCGTAAAAGCTACCAACCCTACGGATATTTTTGTACCCTGCATGATAGCCACATTTGCTGCTACGATGGCTGCCATGTTTATCGTGTCTATCAAGCAGAAGATAAACTTATTACAACCTGTGATACTGGCTTGGGTAGGCGGATTATCTGCCATCATCGCTGCATTAGTAGTGTATCTGCGTACGCTGAACCTTGAGGGTATGCAATCGTTCTCATCCTTACTGAGCAATGGTTTGATACTGCTGATATTTATACTGATAGTATTGGGCGGCTTGTACAAAAAGATAAACATCTTTGATGCTTTTGTTGATGGTGCAAAAGGTGGGTTTGAAACGGCTATCAAAATTATTCCTTACCTCGTAGGTATGTTGGTAGCCATTAGTATGCTGCGTACAAGTGGCACATTTGATGTAGTGATTGCGGGTATGAAATCATTATTTAGTGCATTGGGTACAGATACCCGTTTTGTTGATGGATTGCCTACGGCCCTAATAAAACCCATGAGTGGCAGCGGCGCGCGGGGTATGATGATAGACACGATGAAAAACTTCGGTGCTGATTCCTTTGCAGGCAGGTTGTCTTGCATATTGCAGGGTTCGTCTGATACTACGTTTTATGTAATAGCCGTTTACTTTGGTGCGGTGGCAGTAAAGAACACACGCTATACGATAGGCGCTATGCTGCTGGCCGATTTGGTAGGAATTATTACGGCTATTGGCTTGTGTTATATGTTCTTTGGAGCATCTGCATAAAAAAGGCAGCGATATCGCTGCCTGTATCTTTCAGTATATTGTTGTTAATTTGTTGCAGTAGTATCTGCTGGTGTTTCGGCAGGTTCAGGTTCGTTATCTGCCGGTTGTTCCTGAAACATGTCATCGTTTTTAGTAAGATTGGCCAACCATTTATCGTCTTTCTTTACCATATTCAAACGATAAGAAATATCATCGTCCGATTTTTTGTAGTGTATAACAGCATTGTTGCCGTTTTCTTCTACTTTGGTTATTTCTATATTAATGCTTTTAGCCTTTTTAATAACACTATCGGGTACACGGGCCGATGTTGTTTCCAGTAGTTCAATCAATTGCTTCGTTGCGTCTGTCGAAACTGTTTTAGCTTCTTTATAATTCATTTGCCAGAAGCTGGTAAGAAATTTTTTAGCAACAGGTTCGGGCGCGTTACTGTTGCAACCTGTCAACATCACTGCCAATGCAATGACAGATACGATACCCGAGAATGCTTTTTTCATATGCTTATTTTTCAAATTTCGGCAAAGGTATTTATTTATACTTTACCTCACAAATCATTTGGCAATAAGCATTGCGTGTAATATTATCAATGGCTACATAATTATATCCAACAGCTTGTGTGGTTTGAATAGCAGGTTTATTGAGTGCTTTGTTGATGGCTATGTATAACAATTCTGCACAATATAGTTTGTCGTCATTTTGCAGGTCGAAATCCATATCGAACTTCTTTTGCTGACTATAATACGTTTTGGTTATGTTGCAAAAACTATCGAGCTGAGAAGGGCTGAACCTGTAGCGTAGGATACCAAAACCAGTGTTGTTGGCAGGCGATACCCAAAACTGTATGCTATCTCTTCGTAATACCTCATCGGGATTGTCTTCGCCGCCGATACAGTGATATACATAAGGTTTGCCATCTTCTATCATCACAATCCCGCAATGCGAATAGGTTTTGTCTGTTTGATTGGCTTGTTTGAACATCTCGCTGGTAATATCATTGCCAGTACGTACTACTACATCGCCGTGTTGCAATAGCTGAATGGAAGAGTCTATCAGGTGCTTGTTGTACGGATTGGTAACCATACGGTTGATACTTTGATGCTGCTCATGGCGGGCTTGGGCATAATACCACCAAACACAGCCACCCAAAATGACTGCAATAGACACAATTAATAAAATCCTATGCTTGCCGATGTGCTTCAATTCGCCACAAAATTAGCCAATAGTTTAGCTACTACAGCCTTAACTTTGCGCTGCATAGTGAACGATAACAGGACTTGTTTGTTATACTATGCAACAGGTATTATGGCACACAAATCATTAAGGGCATTTGCATACGCGCTGGACAAAGCGGGCGAGCTGGTTAGAATAAAGACATTTGTTGACCCCGTACTGGAGATAGCCGAGATAGCCGACAGGGTTTCTAAAACACCCGACAGAAACAAAGCACTTTTGTTTGAGAATACGGGCACAGGATTTCCATTACTGATAAACAGTATGGGCAATGAACGCCGTATGTGCATGGCGTTGGGCGTGAATGAACTGGACGATGTAGCGCGTGAAATAGAAGATTTGCTGAAAACTATGACAGCTCCTAAAAATGGCTTGCTCGAAAAACTGGCGATGTTGCCGCAACTGGCAAAGTTTTCGTCATGGATGCCCAAAGTGGTAAGCGGGCGAGGTGAATGTCAGCAAGTGGTAATGGATAAACCCGATTTGTCGAAACTGCCTATATTGAAATGTTGGCCTAAAGATGGTGGGCGCTTTGTAACCTTGCCCGCCATACATACCAAAGACCTACTTAATGGTACACGCAATATTGGCATGTATCGTATGCAGGTATTCACCGAAACTATGACGGGGATGCACTGGCATAAACATAAAGTAAGTGCCCGCCACTACAACGAATACAAAAAGCAGGGCAAGTTGATGCCTGTAGCCGTAGCCCTGGGTGGCGATCCTGTATATACCTATGCTGCCACTGCGCCACTACCCGAAAATGTAGATGAATACATGCTGGCGGGCTTCTTGCGCAAGAAGCGTGTGGAGTTGGTGAAGTGTATTACACAACCCGAAATAGAAGTGCCTGCTGATGCAGATATTATTATTGAAGGCTATGTTGACCCTAATGAAGAGCTGATATGGGAAGGCCCTTTCGGCGACCATACAGGCTATTATTCATTGCCCGATTTTTATCCGCGCTTTCATGTTACCGCCATTACGCACAAAAAAGATGCGATATACCCTGCTACCATTGTGGGTATACCACCACAAGAGGATGCATGGATAGGCAAAGCAACGGAGCGTATTTTTCTTGCGCCCATTAAAATGACGATGGTCCCTGAGATAAAAGATATGAATATGCCAGTAGAGGGTGTGTTTCACAATCTGGTTATCACCAGCATAGAAAAAGAATATGCAGGGCAGGGGCAGAAAGTAATGAATGCCATGTGGGGTGCAGGGCAAATGATGTTTAATAAAATACTGGTGCTGACAGATGGTAAAGTAAAGATTGATGATTACAAAGCGTTGGCAAAATATGTGTTCGATAATCTGAACCCTGCTACTGATGTGTATTTCAGTCAGGGGCCGATGGATGTGTTAGACCACAGTTGCAGCAAGCTGGGCTTTGGCGGCAAGATGTGTATAGATGGTACAAAGAAATGGGAAGAAGAAATGACAGCACCTCTGCATCCTTTTAAATTAAGCAACGTGTTTAATGCCGATGCATTGAAAACTGCATACCCCGAAATAGCATCGCTGAATGACAGGCTGGCGAGGGATATGGATATACCCGTGTTGTTTGTAGCTATTGAGAAAAACCGCAAAGGGCACGTAGCAACACTGCACGATGCATTGTGCAAAGAGCCTGCCATGCAAGGCATAAAAATGATACTGTATGTAGAGCATACGGTAGATGCCAATGATATAGCCGATGTGTTGTGGCGTTTTTGCAACAACCTTGACCCCCGCCGCGACCATCTGTATGGTGGTGAAGACAGGAACATACTGGGGTTGGATGGTACACGCAAAACAAAAGCCTACGATGGCTTTGAACGCCCGTGGCCGAACGTGATAGCTGCTGATGCAAAGACTATAGAAGCGATAGATAGTAAATGGGGTGAACTGAATCTCGGTACGCTGATACCATCGCCATCGCTGAAATACCAGCACCAGATGTATGGCGAAGAAGCACAGGTAATGGAATAATACTTAAAAATACCTGCCGATAACGGCAGGTATTTTTTTATCTGCGCAATACAATGCGCATATTTGTGTTATATAAAACATGGTATATGAGCAGCGAACATAAAAAACGCGTAACGGGTATTGGTGGCATATTTATGAAAAGCAACGACCCGGAATATATGCGCAACTGGTATAATAAACATCTGGGCTTTAACGCCACGCAATACGGCGCAACTTTTGAATGGCTGAAAACAGACAAACCCGAAGAAAAAGGCATGACGGTATGGAACCCGTTTAAGAATACCACCGACTATTTTATGCCCTCTGAAAAAGAATTTATGATAAACCTACGCGTAGAAGACCTTGAATGGCTGTTGGCAGAGCTACGCAAAGAGGGTATAGAACAGATAGGCGAAATGCAGGTGTATGACTACGGCAAGTTTGCCCACATCATAGACCCAGAAGGTGCAAAGATAGAATTGTGGGAAGCTGTTGATGGGGTGTTGTAAAGACTGATTGAAGTGAGATATTTAACGTTATCATAGCATAGTGTATTCTGCTATTTTACCGTATTTTCACACACGGAAGCAAAACAAATTATTTGTGAAAGCTATTATCCCCGTTGCAGGTGCAGGCACAAAGCTACGCCCACTAACATATACACAGCCAAAGGCACTGATACCTATTGCGGGTAAAACCATCCTCAGCGTTATTGTTGACCAATTGCTGGAAGCAGGTGTTACTGAGTTTGTGTTTGTAATCGGTTACCTCGGCGAAAAAATACAACGCTATATAGCCAAAACATATCCCAACCTATCGTACACCATCGTTACACAGGAAGACAGGCGCGGTACAGGCCATGCTATATGGCTGACCAAAGATGCGGTAAAGGATGAGGAAGTGATAATCGTATTGGGCGATACCGTGTGCGACTACAACGTAAAAGACATACTGAACCACAGCACATCGCAAATAGGGGTGAAGAAAGTGGACGACCCGCGTAGCTTTGGGGTGGTAGAACTTGACAGCAAAGACCATGTACTGAAAGCGGTAGAGAAACCGCTGATACCAAAATCGAACATGGCAATGGTGGGTGTGTATTGCATCAAAGAAACCAAAGCACTGTACGAGGCACTTGAAAAACACATCAATAGCAGGCTGGAAGAAGAGGGTGAATACCACCTGACCAACGCACTGCAATACATGATAGAGGGTGGCATCAAGTTCGAGGCTTTCCGTGTGAACAACTGGTTTGATTGCGGTAAGAAAGAAACCCTGCTATCTACCAATGCCACCTTGCTAAAAGAAATGAGTGAGAGCCGTGGTGAGGATGATAAACCCTACAATTTCGGCACGAGTGTTATTATACCACCTGTAAGTATAGCTGAGGGTTGCACTATACATAATTCCATCATCGGGCCCAATGTTACCATTGGCGAGTTTACGAGTGTGGAATCATCTATTATCAAAGACTCCATCATCGGTTCTTATGCAGAGCTGGTAGAGGTGGTACTACATTCATCCATCATAGGCAGCGATGCCTTTGTACGCGGGCTGAGCCAGAGCCTGAATATTGGTGATAATACAGAGATAGACCTCGGCTAAAGGTTTAACAATAGCAATCTGTTTCTATTTCGTACCTTTGTGCCAGTTCTTTGAAAAAATCACTGAACTGCCAACTGAATAACTGTTGACAACATTTTGGGGCCGACTGGTTTTGACAGCATAGGGCAGGGTAAGTAAGCATGTCGTGCGTTGTGTAATTAGCACGTAAATCTGAATATTCAACTTTTGAATGGCGAATCTAACTTTGCCATGGCTGCCTAATTAAATTAGCGCATCCATTTTGGCCGCGGAAGGCTTTGGCCTGTTGACGCCCCCGCCGCCTAACTCAAACTTCAATGGGATAGTACCTGTATCGTTGCGCTGCGGGTATGAAACTAAAGCAACTAGGAAAATTGTAGGTTCGTCCTGCCCCGGCAAGTTTCCGAAATTCAATGCAGGAATACACATGTAGAAAGCTTATTGGGCATATGTTTGGACGCGGGTTCGAATCCCGCCGGTTCCACTCTACGGGAAAGCAGGTTAGATTTTTCTAATCTGCTTTCTTTTTTTACGTCAAAACCCTTACCAGTAGCAGCAATCAGCAGTAGTACATTATTGTCAGAAGCGGTTCGATACGTGTTATTTTCAAAAATCAACTTTTCAGGGAAGGTCGAACCAATTATCTGGCGTTTTACCTCTAAATCCGCAGCAGTAAAGAGTTTGTCTAGATTTGACAAAAAATAGAAACCATATTCCATGATGGCAGTTTCGTCTTTAGGTTTGACTTCCTCTATAGCATCTACCTTTATTCTGATGCGATGCATTTCTTCTTCTAACCTCGATTTGATAGGTTGGTATTCCATAAAATCCATTTGACCATCCAGCATTAATAGTTGCGCGCGTTCCAACCTCTGTTCATAAGTTTCTAATTGTTTCTTTAATCCTGCAAGTTCTTCTGCCCTATCGTCCGTATTTTCTTTGTGTTTACCACCCATTATCAGTTCTAATGAGCGGAATATTTTATCATTGGTACTGACAGCACGTAATACTTCATAGAAAACATCATTCGCTTCATCAGCACGAAAACGTTCCTTGCATCCTGCTTTACAGTGATAATAATAATACCTCGCGTTTCTGCCTTTTGAGGCACTGCCGGTCAATAGTTTGCCGCACCTTGCACATTGTAAAAATCCACGCAGGGGTAACTCCTCTTTTTGACAAATGGTAACAAGTTGTTCTTTCTTTTTCCTGCCATCTAATATATCTTGTACTTCATAAAATAGAGATTCAGGTACAATCGCTTCATGTACACCTTTTACCAGACAAGCAGGCTCTTGTTTATAAGCAGCCACAAAAACCTTTCCCATATACGTAGGGTTACGCATCATATACCAGAAACGGGTACGCCCTAAAGGCATCCCTTTTTTATGCAGCATACGGCGCAGTTCTTCAATCTGGTATAAACCCGTTGCCATCATTTCAAAGGACTGCAACACCATTTTCTTTTCCTTTGATGGTACAATGGTAGGTTTATTGTTCTCGGTGCGTCCGTGTTTATAGCCATAAGGTGCAGAACCCATATAACGGCCTTCCTTCATAGCCTTGCGTACACCTGCCAATATATTCAATGACCGCCTGTCATTTTCTACTTCAGGAGCCGTGAGGTAAAGAGCCAATAAGAATTTCTGTTCAGGTATTTCCATATTCAGCGGTTGCTCAATTGCCTGCGGCTCAAGGCCCAGCTTATGTAATTTAGCAATCATGCCATACGCTTCCGGAGCATTACGGGAGAACCTGTCCCATTTCAGGAACAAGAGTAAATCTGCCATACCTCTATTCTTGCGTTGAAATTCCAACAGCTTGGTAAACTGAGGGCGGTCAAATGTTTTGGCAGAATAGTCTTCCTTAAAAAAAGCAACCACCTCTATGTTATGCATAGCGCAGTATTTACGTAGAGAGTCATCCTGATGTGCCAGGCTGTGTCCTTTCTCAGCCTGTTCATCCGTGCTCACACGTATATATAATATAGCCCTTCTTTTTTTCATCTTATGCTGATTATGACTAGGTTTTTGAATGTTATTTAGGTACAATAATATTGTAATCCTTATCACTGTAAAGATACAAAATATTGATAATCAATAATTTATAAAATTACCCGGTCTTCAAATAGAAAGTACGATCAGGCATTATTGCTTATGTCTGAGGAAGTAAATACGAGTTTTCCCTTGCGACTATACTTCCTTTTATCAGAAGCTACCATTTGTTCAAGTGTAGCAGCCGGGGTATTTTCCATCACATGTACCGCCGCTCCAGCTATTACATAGAGCCATTCCCGTATCCGGTACAGCTCCTCATCGGTATACTGTCTGTTTTTGTCGTCCCAAATGGTTCGCAGTTCATCAATGCTTACGCGATGAATGAAAATATCAGTTGTATTTTCTTCTTCTCTTTCAATGGCGATTGCCTCGCGCAACGATTTATCCCTTAACATGTATCAGGCAGGTAAAAATGTTTAATCAGATGATGGCGTAACACATAATTTGTGTCTCATTGCATCCAAACAGATAGCAATGTTCCCGAAATCCGTCGAACCGATGATGCCTATTGATGCTTAATGATGCTTAGTGATGCCCATTGATGCTTTTGGGTACAATACCTGTTATCGATTTTGTAACAAACCAACATATTGTCGTAACAAAACGTATTAATATTGTAAAATGGTTGTAAATAAAAACATGGTTACGTTGTAAAATTGCATCTTTATGTATCGACATTACTGTTTATCCAGTTATGTGCTAAAAAAGTCGTCTAATGTTTTGTACAGTTCTATCCAAGAGAAAAAACAGGCAATACATTTGCCGGAAATAATACCCGATATACATGTTTGAATTAAAACCGTACTCCCGAAAAGAATTAGTATCTCTTTATTTTCCTGACAGCCACAGCCCGAAAAGTGCCTGTTTAAGTTTCCGCCGTCTATTGGATTTAAGCCCGCAGGGTACAGCAGTAAGAATAGCGATACTGCACAGGCGGCACTTAACCAAAGCAGAAGTTGCCAGAATTGTAGATGTGCTGGGCGAGCCTTAAAGGTGGATACTATGACCCGGCACAATCAATATAGTTGTGATGGCCTCAAGGCACTGATAATCTTCCCTCCCGTGCCAATACCATAACCGTCCGGCATAGATAAGAATACATAACCCGTCATCTTTGGCGGGTTATTTTTTTATTGTATGTCTTTCACGATTCGTAAAATGCCTGAATAATTTATCATAATACTTATACTGCAATGCAAATTCCACAGCACCTGAAATCCTGTAGCATTTGTAGCAAGACGAGCAAATAGCCATGAAATTAGCGACTATAAAGGAATACAGCCATGTTGTAACCTCGCCTTATTTTTAATTGGCACATCAGATTGTAGCAAACATATATATACAAATGCTTCCATTTTGCTACAAGCCTGCTACAATAAATTACCATAAAAATGACCTGTAACATCAGCCTGTATTGGCATTGATGCGGATAGTCCTCATGCTACAACAATCCCTGCAAAATATTACAACATAAAACAGGAACATACAAACGCAGATTTTTACTTACATAACCTGCAATAAAAAGCCCGGCTTAAACAAGCCAGGCCCCTATAAACCCTATCACTATGAAAGGATGTAAATTAATGTATCCGTTTTATTTCTACAATAAAAATCCTATTCAGGAATCCATGAACTGCAATAAGCACAGAAGTACATCAATGGGCATCATTAGACATCGTTAGGCATCAAAGTGCATCAGCCGGCTATAAACCTGTTGTAATCTTTGCATTACCACGGACAATACATGCCGTGCCGCATTATAAAAGATGGATTATCAATCTCAAAATAACAATGAATGGCCGGGGGGAGAAGTGACTACGCTATGGACGGTAGCATCCGGTACAATAGGTGGTGTATATAAAGCGCAAGCTATGCCTAAGCTATTACTTAACAGTTTAACAATAGACGGCAGCATGGCAGTTGTTGCTTATGCATTTATAAGTGCCGTGGTAGGTTACTGCACAAAGAAAGGGTTGGATTATCTGTTTGTCAAATGCAGGAAGAAGCGATAAGCAAATGCACAACGTGCTAAAAATTGGATTGGGTATCGGTGCTGCGGCAATAGCCGTCCGTTTGTTACAACTTAACAAGCTGGCAGCCAATGTGTCTGTGTCCTTGTCGAAGGTGCGCATTCACAAGGTGAATTTATCAGGGATAGAGATTGCCGCGACAGCGAAAGTAAACAATCCATCTTCCGTATCTGTGACTATTATCAACCCGGTTGTCCGTTTGTGGAACACAAAAGGAGGTATGATAGCGGAAAGCCCGGCCAGTAACCGAAGCTTTCCTATAGGCAGAAACAGCCAGAGCGAAGTTGGAGAGCTCACACTACCGCTTAGCTGGAATACCATATTGCCGCTTATGGGCATTAAAAATATTACAGGCATCATCAACCTGTTCAGTAAGGGTGGCACCAAAGGGTTGCTACAATCTTTCACTCAACCTATTGCGATGTCAGTTATTATGCAAGCGGATGGCATGACCGTTGAAACACCGAAAACGATTATTAATACATGACGATGAAAATTTTTGACAGGGATTATCATCCTGACCCGGAAATCAGCAGTGGGCAGCGCGTATTGCGAACCGATGGTGCGCAATACAACCATCTGTTCAGCGGTGCTGACGTAAGGGATACCATCGTCATGGATAATGGTGAAGTCGAGGATACGTTGAAAGTCATTGAAGCAGTTGTCTGGAAATATATCAATGATACAAAAGCCATAGCGGAGAAATTGAAAGCAGGCCGTTTGGAAGATACCCTGCGAAATATTTGGGAGTTTCTATATTATAATATCCAGTATAAACTGGATGCGCAGGGTTTGGAAGAGTTACGCCGTCCTGCAAGGGCATGGCATGACCGCCTGACAGGCATTGACTGTGATTGCTTCTCTATTTTCTGTTCGTCCCTTTTATGTAACCTTGGCATACCACATCGTTTTCGTATAACAAGGTATTCGCAGCCGCACTGGCAGCATATCTATGTAATTGTACCCATAGCGGACAGCGCAACATATTATACGGTTGATGCCGTGCTCGGGCAATTTAACTATGAAAAGCCCTTTATGCAAAAGATGGATTATACCATGAGTTTAAACGGAATAAAAATCGCTGTATTAAGCGGCGTAGAAAATCATTCGCCATCCGCAAACGATACCGGCAGAATAGTAATGAACGCAATGCAGCTTGCTGCTGCTAATAATACGGCACTACATGCAGCCCTATTCGGCGTGGATTTACAAGGGTTGGGTATCCTGGATGGCGAAACATATTTACAGGGGTTGGTAAGAGACCCTGCACTGGAGCAGGGTCTTTACCGTTATCTGCTGGCTACCAGGCAAGCCATTGCAGAAAACCCGGTTACTTCTTTTGTTGCAGGTTATAACCACGAAGAACTGCTAAAAATGCTGGATTATGCTATCCAATATTGGTTTACCGATAAGCGGGAGCAGGCACTGGGACAATTGATGGCCAATGAAGCATTACTGGATCAGTTGAATGGCTTCGGTAACCTGGATGGGGTGTTGAGTGATGATGAATTATACGGTGATGATGATATACTCGCCGGTGAGGACAATGATATATACCTGGGTCGGGTGAAGCGGACTCAAAAACAGCGGACTCAAAAAAAACAGGCACGTCAGCCCAAAGCCAAAAAGAAAGCGTTTTTCAAAAAAGTCGGACAGGGATTAAAAAAAACAGGCAAGGGCTTGGTGCGGTTTAACCCCGCAACGATTGCAGCGCGTAACGGTTTTCTGCTGGCATTGAAACTGAATGTCGGTAAAATGTCCAGCAGGTTGAAATGGGCATATGCTACACCGGAGCAGGCAAGGGCTAAAGGGATTAATCCGGCAGTCATTGAGCGCACGAAAAAAGCCCTTGTAAAAGTCGAAAGACTGTTTGAAAAAGTTGGCGGCAAGAAAGATAACCTGCGAAAAGCGATACTGAGTAGCAGGCAGGGAAGGCTAAATGGCTTAGGTGCATTAGGTGCAGTGCCGGTAGCAGCAGCCGTAGCTTCTGCCACACCACTGATTACCGCGGTAGTAAGTATCATGCGTGAAACCGGGTTGGTAAAAAAAGATGAAGCCATTGATATATCTGCTACAGAAGGGGAAGCAACCGAAGATGACGGTGTAGTTTTTAATGAACCCGATGATGCAGTTGTAACAGGGCAGATTTATCCGGATAACACAGATGAGGTAACAGGAGAAGATGCCATAGATGGTTTGGGCAACATCGCTACGGGTGCGGTCAAATTTGCACAAAACAATCCCATACTGGGTATTGCATTAGGAGGTGCACTGGCATATGGTGTATACAAATTACTGGATAGCGATACCGATAAGGCAGCAAGAGAAACACCTTCCGTCAACAGGCCGTTAAGCGGCCATATCGAAGGAGTTAGCAGCAGGCATCCGTTGACCCATACAAAGATATTTCAACTGGCATAAATAATTTCTTAACCCAATAAATACAAGTACAATGGTAAATACATCAACTGCAAAACCAGGCGTGAAGGATGTGCTGAAGCAGGTACAGCCCATGATTGAAAATGTTGCCGGTTTTGTTATCGGCAACCTGGCGATCAACATGGCTAACAAAATGCTTAAAATTGACCCCGCGGATGCATCACAAAAGGGGCTTAAAAAAATGTTACCGCCGCTAGCGGTATCTGCGGGAGCTATGTATGGTGCTACCAAAGTGGAACAACCCATGCTGAAGAATATCCTTCAGGGTGCAGCGATTGCGGGTGCATACAAAACAGCCAAAACACTGATGCCGACTGCTACTTTCCTTGCCGGTGACGGATTAGGTTTGACACCCGTTGCAGCCGTATCCAACAATGACCGCTGGCTATACCATGAGCGGACACCCATATCAGGCATGGGCTTTCCCGACCTCGGTGATGTGCAGCCGCCAGCCGGGCAATCAGGATATTATATAGATGCACCTGCCTATATGGGTGAGCCTGAGAGCGTGTATCCGCAACAAGTCAATTATATGCGTGGTGCCGATGAACCCTTATATGGTAATGAAGAAGAAACATTGCAAGGCGAGGCAGAAGCATACCATGACCAGCTATACGGTCAGGACGATATAGAAATTTTATAAGGGTTTATCAACGCTGATGCCTTACTGCATTTTACGGTAACAATACAATCATTATTAACCGCTTGTGCCTGGAAAGGGATATAAACAAGCATAAAACAAGATAACATGTTTACATTAGGTCAAATCAACGAGAGTGAGTACAACCTGCTCGGTGCAATGAATGAAGCAGAATTTCTCGGTGCGGTAGAGCAGGCACCGGCAGAAGAAAAAGCCCGTTTTTTCAGGAAGACTAAAGAGATAGCCAAACAAGGTGCAGGGAAAAATGCACGCGGCAGCCGGGGTGATTTTGAAAGCCGCATCAATTTATTGCCGCGTGATATTCAGAAAGGTCTGGCCAGCAAATCGTTGCAATCAGTTGATATAAGCTATTATGCGGTAAAAGACATTACCAACAGCAAAGTGGTAAAAATGCTTCGCGATGATGATAATAAAACAGTGGGCTACACCAATATCAGTTCAGCGAAACTGGAGAAAGGGGCTTTCTTTTTATTACATGCCATCCGCCTGATGTATGGTGTTTCCGATCAGGGGGCGGGTTCGCCACTCAATGTTAACTTCTCTATCACGCCTGATTTCATCCGTAACGGTGAGTTTGAATTTAAAGCCAATGGTGCAGTGCTTATTCCCAATACTTCATTGGAAGTATTCAATACCAAAGGGAATAACAAACTCGTAGAAGGCACTTATGTATTGGATAATCCGAAGTTGATACGTGACCAGCAAACCATTGAGTTTAACCTGGAATGGGGAACTAACGCGCCGCAGAACGCTTATCTGAAAGTAGTACTTATCGGAACAACTGTTGTAAAAGCATAGGGTTTATCACACATCGCCAGCCAGTGAAGAATAATAAATTTCATCGTATTCGCCTGCGGGTATCAGGTGCAGGGGAAACCATTCGTTTCAATGCCGTTTGCGACCGTGGTTTTCGCAACATCAAAGGTATTTTTGTATCGCTTCCGCAGGACAAAGCTGTACAGGGTGCAACCCTGGGTTTCAGGTTAAATAATGTGGAAGTATTGGATGACGGGCATGAGGTGAAAAACCTCACTGCAAATAATAGCGTAGCACCTAACAGCAAGTTTTTTCTGTTTCCCGAAAAAATAGAAGCAGCCGGCGGCAGTATTGAAGGACGTTATACAGACGGTAGTAAATATCCTTTACTGGTGGATAACGGAGAGGATAGTGGTGTCTACGACCCGGGCAAAGTCAATTTCAAAACCCTTGCCGGGTACACAACCAATCCTTTCGGTGTTGTATTTCCTTATGATGTAGTCATCAATATCTGGCTTACGAACGATTAAAGATGCAACGATGAGGGGATTCAGGTATCAACAGGTAAGCCTGCGTATCAGCCACAAGGGGCAGCGTGTATACTTCAATGCAGAAAGCCATAAAGACTATACGTTGCTGAAAGGTATCGCATTGTCGATAGGGTATGAAAGTGCATTGTTTGGCAGCACATTTGGTTTTCGGGTAAACGAGAAAAAAATACTGGATGAGAGTCATGAAGCGCACCTGCTGGTATTCGGTAATGACGTGCCGCCTAATCAGCGTATGATGTTCTTTGAAGCCCCTGTCCCGTTACAGGCTTCCAAGCTGGAAGGTATATATACCGATAGTGCGTTACAGGCTTTACTGGGCAATACCAGTTACAGCCCAGGTGGTGGTGTCATACCACCCGCAGAAGTGAATATAAAGAAAACATTTGTGTCGGGTAAAGACATTGTTTCATACAGCCCTGTCATAGCGGATGCCATTTTGATTTCGGATAATACCGGGGTGTTCACTGGCGGAGGCGGGTTGAGTAGCGGTGGAGCAGCAGGGTCACCAGATCCTTCCAATCCTGTACAGGTATATTATCCCTATGATGTAAGAATAACCATGTATTTATCAAAATAATGACAGGCAGCACAAGGGTCATACACCATCCGATACAATTGATAGTTCGCCAGCCGCTAACGCCGGTGAACATCTATACGGTCTTGCCAGGGCATATTCGCCGTGTGGTGGGTGTGAAAGTCGTGCATTCAGTGGGTGTGCATTTAATGAGTGCGGATACGTACCTGCCTGCAATCGGTTACCTGTCGCTGGAATTTAATAACCGGAGTTATCACATGGGTCATGTAGATGTCTCTTTTGACAACCGTGCAGAAGCCAGTGATGCCTACCTGGACACAGAGATAGATATTATACCCGGTAGCCTGCTGAGCGGCCATTATGAAAATAAAGTTTTTACAGGAACCGATTACCAGCGTGCAGACGGGACAATAACGGACAAGTGGAGTAATTACATCGTAACTATTTACCTCAAAGCCTTATCGGATGATTAATATAGAAGATTATGCAGAGCGGCAGATGCGGCGCAGAGGGATGGAAATTACATATGCCAGGATGTTGCCTGTTGTGGTGCGACGTATTGCTGACAATAACGGGCAAGTGCTGGTCAACAGCATGGAGTTTGATGCATATAATCAATATTGGTATTTAGTCAATGCCTATGAACTGCCTGTCGGAACACGTATTACCAGTGACACGCATGTTACCTTGCTGGAAACCCATACCAATGATACGATGGAGGAGTTCAGCGGAAAGATAAAAATAGAGTTACCGGCATCTTTTACAGGTAATGTCTGCCAGGCATTGTTTTATCAGGTACTGGTTAAATAAAACACAATTCAACGAATAAGAACAACAGCATGGCACAAAGTGATTTCCCGGAACTGCGCGCGCTCTTTGATAAAAACCGTGAAGTAGTCAAAATGCTCAAAGGAGAGAAAAACCTATCCGATAAGCAGATTGCCTTTACAGCTGTGTACAATAAGCTGGGTAAAAAGATTGCAGAGAGCAAGGATAAAACATCTTTGACAGCTTTTACAACGGTTATCTGCGGGCGTTACCAAGTATGCCAGCCGGACAGTATTACCGTCACCTGGCATAATAGTGAGACAAGTGAAAAACTCTTTGAGCACACGTTTGCGGTTGGTAAGTTACTACGTGAGGATGAACCGTCCGTTCGCATGATACAAATACCCTCGCCGCAATCGGGTTTTCAGGGGTTGGGTGAAGCGGACGTCAATAACCTGGTGGAGAAGCGGCTGACCGAAATGCGCCAACGGGAAGAATATGAACGGCTGCGGGAAGAAAACCAGAAAATGCAACACCAGATTGCCGAACTGGAGACACGCAACGCTGACCTGAAGCATGACATTGCTGCCAAGGAAACAACAGAGAGTTATATGCGTATCCTCGGTATGGCTTTGCCTGGTATATCCAAATTTTTCGGTGGTGCAGGTATACTCAGTATGCTGGCAGGAACAGAAGAGAAAGAGGCGGCAGCAGCACCCGCGTTGGGTACTGCAACAAGCCTCACGAACGAACCTGCACAGGAGCCGAAAGATGAGCGGGAGCAGATGATAGGGATGCTGCGGGACTATATGGCTGAAGAGCTGAGCCAGCAGGAAATAGCTACCCTCTACCTGCTTTTTGTGGAAATACAAAAAGACAAAACACTCATTCAGCAAATACTTAACCAAATAACAGCAAATAATGAAATTACCCATACTGAATACAAAAACGACAACAAGGCAACAACAACAAGTTGATATTACCATACGTGTCGGAGCGGACAGTAAAGAAGAAGCGGCAGCTATGCAGGAAGCCATTCAGAGTTTCGTACAGCATTTTTCGTTGAAAGAAATGCAATCTGCGGCACGCAAGTTGCAAACACCTGCCAACCGAAACATGATTAAAACTTTTCTGTAGATGCAGGGAAGTGGTTCTAAACTACAAGAACAGTTGCTTCAAAATCTGCCGATGATATTGCTGGCGGGTGGAGCGGTTTACCTCGCATCAAAAATAATCAAGGGTGCGGGTCAGACAGCCGATGAAATAGCACAGGCTTTGCAGTTGAAGAAATCGGACGAGCAGGTCAGAAGTGAAAAGCAATCACAGGAAGCTATTGAACGCTATGTCAATGAAGTGCCGAAGAAACAGAAGCCTACAAGGCCGGCAGGTTTTTGGGCGCAACTGGCGGAGCGCATTTACAGGGATACACAATATAGTGCAGTTGGTGATGCGCATGAAGATGCCAGGTATTGCATGACTTATGTAGGCAATGATGCAGACTTTGCCCTACTATACAAATACTATGGAAGGCGGCAGGAGACCTGGTTCGGCATCTTGCCGGATGGAGGCCCCAAAGACCTGATACAAACGATTGTGTCCAACCTGAATACGGGGCAGAAGCAATCCATTAATAAAAACTATGCCCGCAAAGGGGTAGCGATACGGTTTATATAAATATATAGTTACAAAAACAAACCGCATTTAAAATACTAAGGATTGGATACGATCATAACTGAAGAAAAAGCAGCAGAAAAAAAAGATAATACGGTACTGTATATCGTCTATGCTGCTGCTGCTTATTTCGGTTTGCAATACCTGTTGCAGCCAAAACGTGTGGCGGCTGCTATGGTGGTGCAGCCACCTGTCAAGGAAGCAGTTATCGTTGATGATACCACTATGGTACCCCCAGCCAGGCAGACAGCCAGTGCAGCAGCGCAAGTACCTGCGACTAATGTAAATGAATCTTTTCCGCTTCGTAAAGGTATGAGGGGGCAGCGGATAAAAGCTATACAGCAAAAATTAGGTATAACGGCTGACGGCATTTTCGGCAATGGGACGGAAGCGGCACTTATCAGACAATATCGTATCAGTACAGTGAGCGAAGTACAGTACCGTAACATCATGCAACCAGGACAAAAGCCTTTTGTTTCGCCTGTTAGCCACACCGTTACAACCACGGTATTAAAGAAAGGGAGCAAGGGAAAGGATGTATACCGGTTGCAGCAATGGTTGGGCTTTAAAGACAAGCGTATTGCCAAAAGAGGCGAGCCGATAGCAGATAGTGATTTCGGGACACATACAGAAACCGCCTTATTGAAAAAAACAGGGCGTGCATGGATAAGTACGGCAAGCCTCAATAAGTACTTACAAAAAAAACCAACGACCCAATACTGACGCCTATACCATACGCTCATTTGACAAACAATACGCAGGATAAATAATAAAAAGATGTCTGTTTTTTCACTCCGCTCACAACGCAATGGTCAATACAAGGATTTTACACTGCTTGAAATCCTGCACCTTCTGGGTGATGCGGTCAATGATGAGATATGGCTGCCGCGACATGAGGATGTTTTTAACCTCTCCAGCTTCCGTGAAATAAACGGAAGCGGAGCAACGATATATCCGCAGAACTGGCATACAGAAACATTTGCGCAGGTGCATGGTCAGTCTTCTGTTTTGTTACAATACGTCCCGGCTTCGCCCGTGCTGATGGTTATGTTGAATGGCATTGTACAAAGCCTGCATACAAACTATCAGGTGAATGGTAACAGACTGCTGTTCCCTTTCACGTTTAACGCGCAGGATAGCCTGCAATGCATATATACATATTAAGTGACCGGTCAATTTTTCATAACAATTAAAAATCAATTTCAGCAATGGCAGAAACAAGAATCAGATTAGACAAACAAATCCAGAAAGCACCGGGTAATAAATACGTGCCGCTTTCTGATGGCAATGGCGAATTGCAGTACGCAGGTATTGATGCTGTCGTCAAAGCAACGGAGACCATTACGAGGCTGAATTCGGTTGAAGTAGTAAACGGCCACCTTGTGGTAAAGTATACCCCCGAAGATGGTAACCAGCAGGTGGTATCTACACCACTGAATTTCAGCCAGACAGATATTAACGTGGCGGATGCGAGATTGGAAAATCCCAGTACCGGCGTATATCGTCTGATTATTACTGAATCAGATGGAACGACCTATCCGGTCGATCTGACAGCCTTACTGGCGACCGTTACACAAAACACGGAACAAATCATATTCTCAGGCAATGGTACGCCGCAGAGCCCGTTGAGTGCAACGCTGTCACAAGTATTGCTGGATAGTATACCACGTAACCTGGATGCGCTGGAAGATGTGGCTGTTTCATTAGATGTAGTTAATCAGGAAGCCCTGAAAGGCTCTGGTGTTGTGTTGGCCTGGGATAGTGTCAATAACCAATGGGTGCCCAAGTCTGCCGGAACAGTCGGACAGACAAACGAATTAACAGAAGTATTCCGTGACCTGGTCAGCGGTGACCATGTGAACCTGAGCTACGCTATATCCCAGATTGATACCGCCAGTATCAAAGTATATCGTAACGGGCTGCGCCTGGAACACATGATGGATTATAGGTATAACAATGCGGGCTTACCGAATGGTATCGTGCTCGCAGGCGGATTTACCGAAGGATACCCAGAAAAAATCATCGTCGACTATCGTCTTAAGCCCGGTGTACCGGTGAGTTAATTTTTCAGCAGGCAGGGTCGGTATATAATCTTACCCTGCCTGCTGTTTCAATGATATTGTATGAAATTGTATACACCGCTTATCCGCAGGCTCACAGCAGCTACCCCTCGTATCTATGTATGGCGATGGGTGTTGATGACCGCTTTGTATAGTTGCAGCTTGCTGATTAACGAGCATTTTGAATTGATTGCTGCTCTTGGATTCACGTTACGGCAACAAGCTATGATACGTATAGCCGGTGTTATGCTCTATATTTTTTTAACAACCTATTCATTTCAAAAAACAAACAATGATAAAACTATTCCGCCTTTTCAAATTCCCGATAACATGGTGCCTGCTATTACTCACCATCGTGATACTGCTGATATGGCAAACACGCTCTTTCCAGCAGGAGATAACACGGATGAACCGCAACCAGGAATTGTTACAGCAAAGCCAGGAAAAAATCCTGCTGTCTAATGGCCGTATTGCTTCACAAACAGGGGTATTGCAACTAAGGCAAAAAGAATTTTTTAATTTATTCCCATCAATACTTGCTGAAGTCCGGCAGTCAGGGATCAGGCCGCGTGTGGTACAATCCGCATCTACTGTGGCTTTCGGTGTACAACAAAGAATTTTTGCCCAACTGAAGGATAGTATTGCTATCGCCCCTAAAGGAATAACGACACCAGCAATACCGCTTGATACATTGCAGTTCCGGGTATTTAATTACAGGGATGCATACTATGATGTATCAGGGTACGCATCAGGTGACAGGCAGGTGCTGTATATCAGTAGTCGGGATACCATGACGCAGGTTGTATTCCGCAGGCGCAAACGCAGATGGCTATGGATATTCAGCCGTAAAATACTGGAGCAACGGGTGTATTTCAAAAACCCTCATGCGCATATTTATTATTCACAAACGATACAGGTCGACAGATGAAAGAACAAAATAAAAACGGATGGCTGCTCCCGGTGGGTATCGGTGCGGGTGTATTGTTATTGATAGCAGGTGTGAAAAAGAAAGCAAATGCCGCACCTGCCACGCCTGGTGCTGAGGCAGCAGGTAATGTAACATTGGAAACGAAGGAGCCAATAGCACCGGGACAGATTAATCCTATGCCTGCACCATCTTATACACGGTCAACCTCACCACAGCGTAAAAATACGGAGCGTGATACAGATGCCTTGCGAGAGATAACGGAAGATGAAGAGCGTGATTTACCGGTGAACAACGAACAGGCGTTTTATGATACCGGCTATGGTACGGAAGAGCAGGATACCTATCGTAATAGCGGCAGCGAAGAGGATGGCGAAGCAAGTAATGATGATACTGTCTACACCAATACTGAACCGCTATATGTAAGTGGTAAGCAACAAGGTTATCATCCCGGCAATACTTCCAATGCATTGCCTGGCAATATGTCTGTAGCATACAGACCCGGGGCATATAACTCCAAACAAAACCGTTTTGACAATACCGCGCGCAACAAACACAGTATTAAAGCATACGCAGATCCATCCGCTAAGCAGTCTGCTCATAAACCCCTGCTGAAGACCACTCAAAAACCATCTATGCGAAATCAACCAATCATATCATCTAAACCGGGTATGCGGGTCACACAACCTGTGCCTGTTTCAAACATGAAAACAGTTAGTCCCGCTGTAGCACGCCCGGTACGCTATTTCCCTTTGCGCATGGGTAGCAGCAATATCTATGTGAAAGAATTGCAACGCCGCATCGGTGTGTCAGCTACCGGTTATTTCGGTACTGCCACATTAGCTGCCATCCGTAAAAGATACGGTCTGTCTGAAGTATCAGAAGGGCTGTATAAACAAATCATTACGGGGAAAGCAGTTTTACGCAAGCCGGTCGTTAAAACGTCCGTGAGGCAAAAACCAGTAAAACAGCAACCTATAGTAGCAAGACAACCCGCTCCTACTCAAAAGAAAAGCGGCAGGTAAGCCCGTGGGTGCACTATCGGCCTGGCTGTCGGAACACAACCATCTTGTAGAACATGATTTTAAGAACGCAATCTTTTCCTTCCATTCATTTGCCTAACCCGTTCACTCAAACGGATATGGTACGTTTCTTTGGGCGTATCAAAAACAACTGGCTGCCTTATTTCATACAGGCGGCTGATGTTACTGGATTGCCGCTGGCCTTATTAGTTGCCAAAGCTGCTGTAGAAAGCGGCGGTAACCAAAAGACAACCAATACATCCTATGTCGGCTTGATGCAGGTAGGAAAAATGACAGTGGCTGCCTGCCTGGATTACCTGCAAGGTACTATGTATGCAGACGGAAAAAAATGGGCTGCACCGGCGGCAATCATTGCCAAAGCCATACCCATAATTCAGCAATCTTTTCCGGCTTTCGGTAAGGGTGGCAAAGTACAGCCTGATGCAGCTTTTGCACTTGCTAAATCAGCTACAGCAAAAGGTGCGGAATTCAATGTGTTGATGGGGTCATTGTATTTACAGTTTCTCTGTCAGCATCCCAAGTTTATTGACGGGGACGTTGTAAGACTGGATAAAATTATGAGTGCGTATAATACAGGCCCTAACCATTCATTTTATAAAATACCGGTTGCAGATACAGACAGCCTGGTAAATATGATACATCAGTCAAGGCTATCCGTATCGAAAAAACGGGAGACTAGCAGACATATCCTGAAATTCTGCGGACAGGGAGGTGCTTTTGATTTATTATTTAACAACAAATACAGGCTGGTCTGAATCAACTATTAGAAGATGAGTTCTACAAACCGTACTGCTATCAGAAATGATAACGACTATTATGTAACGCCTTTGCACACGGTGGCAGATTTTTTTGCAGTATTTCGTTTACTCGAGCCGAAATTCTGTTTATCTGAAGCGCAAATCCTTGATCCTTCAGCAGGTGGCGACCGCACTACCCCCATGCCCTACCCTTCGTACTTATCATCCATCGGTAATTGTACTGTATCCACATTGGATATTCGCATGGATAGCAGGGCAGCTATCAAAAAAGATTACCTGCAATGGGAGAGCCCGGGGAAATTTGATGCCGTTTTTACTAATCCACCATTTAGTGTAGCCATCGCGTTTATACAAAAAGCCTTATCAGAGGTCAGGCCGGGTGGATATGTAGGTATGTTGTTGCGGCTGAATTTTCTCGGTTCATTGAAACGAAAATCTTTTTGGCTAGCGCATATGCCGAAGTGGATTATTGTGCACGCACGCAGACCATCATTTATCAAAGGCGGCAATGACTCGGTTGAATATGCACATATCGTATGGCAGAAAGGGCTTATCCCTGCACACAGCCGTTTGGTGATTATATAACAAAGAATAGTAAAAAATGACGCAACTCATTCATATTGACCATCCCAACATACCTGTGGGTATACGTCCGGCATTTGAAAAAAAAGTAACGGAGATCGCAGACTGGTTGGGTATAAACCCTAACTGGCTGATGCAGGTCATGTATGCAGAAAGCAGGATGAACGCCCGTGCTGAAAATATACAGTATGGAAGGCTGATTGCTGCGGGGCTGTTGCAATGGACAAAAGCCTCGGGTTTTCCCGGCGCGCCGAAAACGGTTTTGCAATACAATCACCTGCAACAGCTTGAGTGGGTAAAAAAATACTTCGCACCCTATCGCGGTAAAATGCACAGCTATTTTGATGTGTACCTCGTTACATTTTTCCCGTCTGCCATGGGTCGGGGTGATGGCTATGTGTTTGCCAGTCGTAAACTCCCCGCATCGTTGATTGCCAAACAGAACCCGGCCATCAACAAGGTCAGGGATGGAAAAATTACAATGGCTGAATTTAAACAATATGTATGGAGCAGCACGCCTGTTGCTATCCGAAGCCTGGTATTTACAACGGATCAATTTGTAAAAGCCCTGAAAGACAAAACCACTGAAGTCATTACTGCTGTCAAAGAAGACCCCGACAATGTAGGTGAAGCGGCAACGGGAATAGCCACCATACTGGCTTTTTTTTTCTTCTCCGCCGTATAAACAACTAAGCATATAACCATTATACAGCCTTTATGGTATATACATCTCAGCCTGCCATTGTACTCGGTTCAGTAGCACCGGCAGGTGTCCCTGAGTTAAACATACGCTATACGCGTCATCAAAAACCTTTTTTAGGGACTATTTACAGCAGCCATGATGTCGCCGTGTTTATCCGCAGTATTTTTCAACATGGTGAAATAGAAATGCAGGAGTACTTTATTGTACTCTACCTGAATGCAGCCAAAGAAATCATAGGTTATTACCGCCATACGAAAGGGACGATACAAGCTACCATGGCTGATACACGTATCATACTGGGTGCTGCTCTCAAATGTCTGTCCACGGCGATAATCGTGGCGCACAATCATCCATCCGGGCAGGCAAGCCCTTCCGATGCGGACAAAGAAATGACCCGAAAGCTGCGTGATGCCTGCCAATATCTGCAAATTGAATTACTGGATCATGTCATCGTAACAACAGAGCGGCATTATTCTTTTGCTGATGAAGGTATGTCTGGTCTGGAACACGGGACTGATAATCATGGTTTATTTGTGCAAACTGTAGAACAGGATTTACAGCATAGAAGCAAACAAAACAAACGCAGCCTGGAAAAACGGGCGGCAGAGATAGAGATATCAGATCAACACACGATAAAAGAATTAACGGAACTCGCCATTGTGAATACAGCCAGAAGGATTGCTCACATGCCTGCATGGACAGTTGCGGAAAAATTCAACCGTTTGGTTACACTCTATCATGACCAGGTGAACTTATCCCACCGTAGCTCACAAAGTATTTTGCTCCAGCAATACAGCACACCCGCCCCTATCGGATACCTGATGGGCGTCTTTTGCGGTATAGACCAACTGCATCAAAAAGGGGGTTATGCTTTTGAGCCTTCTGCTGGCAATGGCTTGCTCACGGTGGCTGCCGATCCGCAGCGTGTATATGTAAATGAGGTAGATGCGCTGCGTCGTAAAAATCTTTCAGGTCAGGGTTTTGCAGGTGTATGGAATCGTGATGCAGCTATGCCCTTTTTTGATGTCCGTCACCATTTTATGGCAGTGCTTACCAACCCGCCTTTCGGGCAACTTGATACGCCTGTATCCATCAGCGGCTATCCCATCCAAAGTTTGGAACACCTGATGGCCATTTATGCTTTGGATACCATGGCAGGCAGTGGCAAGGCGGCTATCATTATAGGTGGTCATACAGGCTGGGACCATAAAGGGCGCATAAAGGCAGGGAAAAACAGGTTGTTTTTTAATTATCTCTATCACCATTATCATGTCGCGGCAGTCATACAGTTAAACGGGAAGCAATTGTATACAAGGCAAGGTACCGGCTTCAATACACGCCTGATACTTATCAGCGGACGCAAAGAAAAACCAGGTGGGGCCGCACCTGGTTACGACCAACAGAAAGATACCGTAACAAACAGTTTTGACGCGTTGTTTCAACGAGTCAGAGAGGCTATGCAACCAGCCCTTTATCAGGATGCTACAACAAACACTACTACTTCAGCAATACATCAAAATATAAATGATTTCATGAACAGTGAAGCACAACGATTATTACAAGCCCTGCGTGCAAAGCCTTTGGGTGATAGCGGCACAGAAGACAATCAGTACGCAATGGCCTATGCCGGATACTATGTACCGCTTTTAGATTTTTACAATCATGCTATCGTATTCCTTCGAAACGCAGATTATTATGAAGTCTATGGAAAGGATACAGGTTTTATCAAACACCTCTTACCCGATATAACGCTTACTACTTTCTTATGCGAGGGTATATATGTGGGATATATTACACTCGATGAAGAAGAAGTTACAAAGCTGACTGTCCTGTTTCGTGCGATGGGTGTACGTTTTATATTAACAGATAATGCCAAAGCTTCTCATCCGGTAACAAGGGTGGATACAGGCCTAACTGCAACGCAGCTATGGGAAATGACCTTGGAACAGTTTTTACAAGCTGAAGAACAGTATTATCGGCAACAAATGCAAAAAGAATATGCCTATGAGCTGCCTTATAAAACGGAGTATGTACTCTTGTTCAATACCTTGTCCGGGGCTGATATATACCAACCCCATCCTGCGAACCCGTATACGCATACCGGATCTAATCAATTATCCGCAGTGGCATTCAGAAAGCGATGCCTGCAAATCATCCACAGCTATAATATTCGTTTAGCCATGGCGATGGATATTGTTATAAGCGAGGGTGTATTGGCAGATTATCCCGCTATGAAGCTAAAGCAGGATGCAAAGATTACCTACCTGAAAACCATTGTACACAGTGGTAACCGGTTGAATGGTTCAGCACAGCCATTGTCAATATTGCCATTCGATACATTTCTACAGGTATGCAAGGGTATACAACCATTATTTCCATTACCTCAGAAAGAAACTTTACAGGGAGAGGAAGACGAAACAATAGTAGACCACGATACATTATTTGAACAATTCAAAGAACATAAGTTGCGGGATAATAATGCATTGTATTTATTTGAAACCCCTGAAACTTTTGTCGCATTCAATGAAGATGCAGAAGCATTGGCTAAGGCTTGCAACATCGGCATTATCAAGATGGCAGAAAATAAAGTGTTCAAATATTTTATTGCAGGTTCATCCAGGGCTTTATTATTTGCACGAATAGCTCTATTACAGGATGCAGGTTATAACCCTGTATGTATAGAGGATGCACGTTATCATACAGATGCATTGACAAAACTTGCTCACAGTGAACTGGACAGCATATTGCATTACGTGAGTGAACGGGAGGTGAAAGATAAAGAGGGGTTAGGCGCACCGTACCAGCCCTCATCGAATGCCTGTATTGTATTAGATACGCAAGTGCCGGACAGCATGGCTTTTGAAACTCATGAGGCATTGGCTGTTATTAAGGAAGCTGTAGGTGGTGATACGGATAACTTTGTTCGTGACCGTTTGGGTTACGCTACCAAGACTGCTTTATGCAAAGCCTTATCGGCAGAACAAACTGATGCTGTCATGATGGCTATCTATAATGTGGAAGCCAGGGGGCAAGGCATGATTATCGGTGACCAGACAGGTATCGGTAAAGGTCGTGTAGCCGCCGCAATGATACGGTACAGTTGCCATCAGGGCATGAAGCCGGTATTCCTTACAGAAAAAGCTAACCTGTTTTCGGATTTGTACCGTGACCTCTACGCAATCGGTTCAGGACATCTGCGACCTTTTATCGTCAACGGTAGGGAGAGTAAAACGGACATCAAAGATGAAGATGGCCAAATCATTTACCAGGCATTGCCCTATAACGAACAGGCAGCCATCATGCAAAAGGGTGAATTGCCTGCTGGATTTGACTTTGCTGTAGCGACTTATAGCCAGTTCAACAGCCCGGAAAAGAAACCTGAAAAGCCATCCTTTCTGCAATCAATAGCACGGGATACCTTATTTATCATGGATGAGTCACATAACAGCAGCGGCACATCCAACACCGGTAATTTTTTACAAGGTGTTATTGCACAAGCCAGGGGAGTAGTATACCTGTCCGCTACGTTTGCAAAACGCCCTGACAATATGCCCATTTATGCGGCCAAGACAGCCATATCGGATTGTAATATGAGCCGCGACCAGTTGGTGGATGCCATACAACGCGGCGGAGTAGCTTTACAGGAAGTATTGTCCTCGCAACTGGTGGCTGAAGGACAGATGATACGAAGAGAACGCAGCTTTGAAGGCGTAGAAGTTAATTATATTAGTTTACAGGAGCAGGCACAGGAACACGCTGCCATTGCCGATAATATTACCGGTATTATCCGAGACATCATCAGCTTTCAGAAAGATTATATTGACAGCATCGTAGAAGAACTGGATACGATAGCCGTTGCGGAAGGCAAAGGAGTGGACATGCGGGAAGGTACGGGTAAAGCAGGCGTTGATAATACACCCTATTTCAGCAAGGTATTTAATATTATCAACCAGATGTTGTTCTCTATTAAAGCTACTGCCGTAGCAGAACGAGCCATTGAAAGGCTCAAGGAAGGTAAGAAGCCTGTCATTGCGTTTTCTTCCACTATGGGTAGCTTTCTCGAAGACATGACGGATGAAAAAGGCCTGCCCGTTAGCGACGGCTCTGTGATTGTACCTGATTTTTCGGAAGTCTTACGTAGGGGGTTGGATGGTGTGATGCGATATACAGAAAAAGATGTAAATGGAAGTGCCTTATACAAGGCTTTTGAGATTACCGAACTTCCTCCTGAAGCACAGGCTGTTTATAATGATATCCGAAAACGTATTGAAGAAATAGCGACCGGCATTTCTATTTCTCCGATTGATGTGGTGATACAGAAAATAAAAGCTGCCGGATATACGGTGGCAGAAGTAACGGGACGAAAATACGAATTGCAATGGTTGGAAGCGGATAACCCTTTATATGATATACTCCCTGATAACAGCAGTGGTAAACGCAAACAGGCAGGCAGCGTTATGCATAAAGCGATGGTGGCTTTGCGTAAGAAACTCAATACCAATGATGCCTTCCGGGAGTTCAATAATAATGAAGTAGATGTGTTACTGATTAACCAGAGCGGCAGTACGGGTGCGTCAGCACATGCGATTGCCACCTCTAAAGTGACCAGGGATATGGTAAGGCAGCGGGTCATGATTGTCTTGCAGGCAGAACTCGATATTAATACAGAGGTGCAGAAGCGTGGCCGTATCAACCGCACAGGACAATTGCTCAAGCCGATATATGATTATATGACTTCTGCCATACCGGCAGAACTGCGCCTGATGATGATGCTCCAGAAAAAGTTAAAATCACTGGATGCCAACACGGCTTCTAACCAGAAGCAGTCCTCGAAAATATTGGACGTACCTGATTTTTTAAATAAATATGGCGACCGCGTTGTCAAAGAATACCTGCTCGAAAACCCCGCTGTCAACAGGATGCTGGACGACCCATTGCGCTTAAAAAATACCACCGACAGTGACGGGGGCGAAACACAATTGCTGGAGAATGCTGCGCATAAAGTAAGCGGGCGTGTGGCGGTATTGTCTGTAAAAATGCAGCAGGAGTTTTATGCAGAGATAACAGAACGATATAATGACTATGTAGCCTATATGCAACAAATCGGGGAATACGACCTGGAAATGGAAGCGATGAACCTTGAGGCGGAAACGGTCAATAGTAAAATTGTGAAAATGGGCAGCGGTTCAGGTAGTGTATTCAGTGAGGACAGCATATTGGAAACTGTACAGGCGAATGTGCTACGCAAACCTTTTACTGCAACTGAACTGGATAACCTGCTCAAAGAAGCATTGCAGGGTGAAGATGCCGATAAGATCCGACAGGATATTATCCGTGACTATAATGAGGAAACAGCTATGGCGGCTGATATTGAAGAAAAAGAATTGTCTGAACGTTATAGTGAACTGCATAAACGCATCCCTTTAGAAAAGAAGTTTCAGCGGCTTAAAACGGATGTCGAACGTACAGCTTATTACCATGACAGGACACAGCAATTGGAAGAAGCACATGTGAAAGCACTGAAGCAACTGCATGAAAAAGCAACTGCCAGAAAATTTTACTTAGAAAAACTGTTCCGATTTTTTTATATCGGGCGCAACCTGAGCTTCCCTGTTAATAATGGCAGCGGTTATTCGGAATATGTGCCGACTGTATTTTTAGGCTTTGTCATTGACTGGAAACGTAAAAATCCTTTCCTGCCATCTAAAATCAAGTTGCGCTTTGCACTCGCCAACAGCAATAAATACTTTGCCATGCCGGCGTCCTTTGATGATATTGACAAGATTATAGGTGCCAGTGCTGAATTACCGAAGCTGACGCAGGAACAGATACTGCAAAACTGGGGGACGTATATTCAGCAAAACAATGCAGACAGAAAGACGCGCCATATTGTAACCGGCAATCTTCTGCAAGCATTCAGCGATTTCAGAGGTAAGCTCGTAAATTATACGACCATTGACGGGAAGATAGAAAAAGGTATTCTGCTGCCGGATAACTGGATAATGGATGAGCAAGTTCAAGATAAGGTCAGCATACCGGTTATCAAAGCCTTGTCACTTATCAAATCAATAACTACCGGGCATTCCATTGTAACGACTACCGGTATAGGTTTTGTCCGGCAACCAGATAATTACAAAATCATCGTGCCTATGTCACGCAAAGTAGCCGGCGATATTTATCTCGATAAGGATTTACTGGTATTGGTGGAGGGTAATAATTTCAACCGGGTGGCAGACAGGATGGTAGCACAACTACCATTACATGCCATTGAAGATTTTGTCCGGATTATTCAAGACAGACATACTTGTTCCGTGATGGTCAGCCGCTATCAATTCAACCAGATGGAAAAACAAACAACCGCATACCGTAACCGAAAACCCATACGGCCACCGGGAGATGAAAAGGAGCTTCCTGATGAAGACTTGGAATTACTCCAACTGGAAGCAGAGGCTCTCAAACTCACACTACGTCTTAAATTAAGATTAACAGCATAAAGCAACAAAACAGTTCAGATATGAAATTAAACAGTACCAACTATTTTCAGCAGATTAATCATTATATGGATATTATCCGTTCAGATGCGGATTTTGAAGCTACTTACCGGTTTATCAATAAGGTGACAAAGAATGGAAAAGAACCGCAGAGCCTGAACAAAAGCCCTGAGATACGCGAGACGTTCGATTTGTTCTTGCAAAATCTGAACAGCAGAGAAAGCAAACAGAAAAAAATAACTGTTAAGAAAGCACCACCGGATAAGCAGTCTAAGAAACCATCAAAACCTGCACAACAAACCGCTGCAAAAGTGGTAAAAAAAGCCCCAAAGCCTCAACCTGAGAAAAAATCCGTAGCAAAGCATAAAGCGGTTCAGGTGGCACATATACCTTCTGATATTGCGTTGGCAAAAAAATACCTAAGCCTGCATGACAAAGAGAAAACCTATGAGCAGTTGCTGGCAATATGGCGCGCATTCAACAAGGCTATTGTAGAAAGAAAAGTGATGAAGGGGTCGCCATACCAGACAGAGATAGCTGCCATGAATGCCGGCATACGTGTGGCAGTGGATAAAGCTGCGGAAACGGGCAGCCTTCACCTGATGATACCTGATGCCCGCTTACGGGTATATGATGAGATAGCTCATAGCGTGGAACGTTCAATAAGTGTAGGTATCCTGATAGAATATATCAACATATCAGGGAAAGAGGGTATGCAGGAAAGGGCGGAAAAACTATTGCACCGTATTGAAAAAGCTGAAGCTGAAGGTCGGCTGAAAGGTGACCGTTATGTTAAAGAACTACGCAATGCCAAGACGGCTTTAACTGCTTACCTCAACAAAGAAAATGATAAGGTGGATGTAAATAGCTATAGCTTGAGTGGCATAGGAGAATTGTCTGTGTTCGGATGTGCTTGTGACGAAGGATTGGATGGATTTAACAAAGCGCAAAACGCTGTTATTTACAAACTGATGGAAGAGAAAGTGAAAAACCTCGGTGATGATGAGTTCGACAGGGCATTTGGCGATACGGTAGCACCGAGCCTTTGTAAAGCCATCGCACATAAACTGGTGCATACCGGCTTACTTACTATGAGTCTGTTGCGCAACCCGGCAAGGGTTGCCCGCGGAAAAGCATTAGCTGGGACATCACCCTATGATATGGAAACAGAATTGATGGATATGCGTCTGAAAAAAGCCGGTCGGCAGCCGCATAAGAATACTATTGCTAAAAACAGCCTGAATGGAACAGATGAAGTTGGTATGAATACTGCGGTCGCAGCAGATGTACGTATTATATCTGCTAAGGAACTGGTCAGTAAGCAGTTCAGGACAATGGGGCTGAAAGGTAAATACAAGCAACTGCTCGGAGACCCTGAACCGGGCTTCTCGGCAATGATATACGGTAAACCCAAACAGGGTAAATCTACGGTTGCTATTGACCTGGCAAAAGAGCTAACAAATCATGGAAAGGTCTTGTATTGTGCTTTTGAAGAAGGACATGGGCTTACATTAAAAGATAAAGTAGTGCGCAATCATGCGGATGTGCCAGGGCTGGACTTTGCGGATAAGTTGCCGCCGTACATCAAGTCCTATCAGTATTTGTTTATTGATAGTGTCAGTGATGCCGGCCTGGATGAGCAGGCATTCAAACAACTGATAAAATCAAGTAAACCCACTTCTGTGATAGGTATATTTCATGCGACAAAGGACGGAAAGTTCAGGGGTGGGCAAACCTATGCACATGATGTGGATGTACTGATACGGGTCGAGGATGGCGTTGCCTATGCACAAGGCAGATTTGCGCCGCCGGGGGAAATGAATATTACATCTTTACAAACAAAGCTATGATATTGATATAAGCATAACGGGGATAAACAAAATGTTTATCCCCGTTGTATGTATCAGTATTATTTTTTCGATTGTAATAACTGTACTAGCTGTTCATTATGTTTTCGTTCCACTTCAAGCAACCGTTCATACAGTTCTATGATTTTATCAACAGGGTTGTTCTGGTAGAATACACTTTCTGTTATACTGCCGGAATTAAAAATACTTTGAGACCCTGCGGTATCTAATTCCCTGATGAGGTCTTCCGGGAAATCAAGGATACCTGCGATCAGGCTTAACATGTCATCGTCGATTGTTTCAGCGTTTTCAATCAGGGAGTAATTCTGTTGTGTCATATGCAGACGTTGAGCCATGTCTAACTGTTTAATCCCTTTAAAATTTCTAAGCCTGCTGATATTTCTCCCGATATGTTGCATGGATTGACATTTAATGCAGAGTAAGGTACAAATTTATGGTAAATGGTAAAATACAAGCTGTTGCTTGTAAGATACAAGCGTTTATTATAGCGGCTGTAGGTAATAATATATTACTTCGCATACAGCAAACCGAAGTATATTATCATGAAAACAAATCATTACCCCACATTTCCATACCAGGCATCTGAACTGTCAGCATTTTTATTCAGTATTGATACGTTTATCGTATCACTGAAAAACGGACAGATTGTTCATTTTATAGCTGATGATGCAGATGGTTTCAAACGATGGTTGTATGAAAAAGGTGTCAGGGATATTAATAAAGATGACGGTATCCGTGTGACAATGAGAAACCAGCGATAAACAGAGGTGCTGCAATAGCTTAGTTGATATGAATGCGCGTAAAATATTGTTTTGCAAACATCATAGTGTTTTAACCAATAGTTTATACTTGTCAAAAAAATGAAACGCATGTTTCAAATTGTCATAAAATATATCCGAAAATTATTGTTAAGGATATTGTAAAAAAGAAAAACAATAGTTCTATTTGTAATATCCTTTAGGTACAAACAAACATACTACAAACAAACCGTTAACCTGTATCACAATAAACTGTAGTTCATAAAGTGAGTATCACCTCATTTATAACAACACTTTATTATTAGAATTGGTAGTGACGTAATTATTTATTGCGTTCTAATAACTGTTAGCCAATGAAGGCTGTAAGGGCTTTTTGTATGTTGTTTGTACTTACGCTTGTAAGTAACTTGTGTTCGGCGCAAAAGCTGGATAGTACAGTACGTTTTTCACTTGACCCGTTACTCACAGAAAATAAGTATTTATTACAGCCCCTCAGTTATTCCGTTCAAAAAACACTACAGACGGTCATTCGACTGCAATGCTATCAATATAGGGGGAAAGACAGTATTTGCATATATGATATTGCGTTCGATAATATAGCACTTAAAAAAGGTATCCATCGTCTATTGCTGAACCTCGAAAGAAATGCTGTTGTATATATAGTTGATTACTCATTTCTGGAAGCTGTAAAAAAGTTTAATCAATTACCTTCCGGTGATTATGCCACTGTAATAACAATACAAGATAAAACACACCTATTATATAAGGACAGGTATTTTCATAGTGTTGATAGTGTGTTGCCGCCTTATTCAGCATTAAAGCAGAACCTGAACAGCCCATTAACAGCCGATAAAAAATCTGAGAAGCTGGTTAGACAGGCAAAAAATATATCCCCTGTACGATTCGATAATAAAAAAATTCGTGACGCGGCTGGTATGACTAATAAACGGGCGTCACGCTTATCAGGTGTCACCAGTTCAATTATCAAAAAAGACAACAGGATTTACAATGCCTTGTATTACCAGGGTTGGTTCATGGGTTATTATGAACAGCAAGAGAAAAAACTAATGCAGGCAAATGTGTTGCAGGAAAGTGAATTATTACAAAGCAACCCTGCATCTTTTATGCAAACAGACGTAAGTAGTAGTGGCTCTGTAAGTTCCCAGTTCCGCAGAATGAAAGCCGGACAGCGTAAAGAAACAGAAACGGAAGCGAATCTGGAAATGGTGGGTAATTTCAGTAATGGGCAGGAACCGGCTTCGGCTCAGGATAACAATTACAGTGAATATCGCGGAAGTATCAATACGGAAATACTGAAGATACCGGTAACGATAGAAGGGTATTACACTACACAAGACAAAAACAGGCAAGCCAAAGCTGGCTATTTCCGTATCCGCTATGATGCGGAAAAGCAAAAGAAGAAACTGGAACAAACGGTTTCGGGTTATAAAAGCAGTTACGAACAGGTACAGTCAAAATCAGGTAGTGCTAAATATATAGGACAGGCTGCGTTGTCAAAAATACAAAGTGAAAAAGCCATTGTTTTGGATGCTGTACGCAGGCAATATGGTTTGACGCCGGAACAACTTACAAAGTTTGGAAAAACGGACGGACAAACGGCAAGCGGTTCAGATAGTAGCACAGAAGCACTTCGTGCAAAACGGGAAGATATACTTAAGCAATACCGGCAGGTGGAGGAACTCGAAAAACAAGCAACGATTTATCAGCGTAAACTGGCACAATACAATGAGCAAGATTATTTTGAAAATAAAATGTCTTACAGTAAAGTAAGCAATGTAGCTGATGACCCGCAGGCAAGTAGTATGCAGTTGGCAAATGCAGCACGGCATATTTTGCCTGAGTCGTCTAATTCCAGGTTGCTGGCTGGGCTTACGCGTTTGGATATTGGCATATTAAACAGTTATGAGTCACGTTATACCATGTCAGGGCAAGCACTCAAAGGCGGCACTGTAGGGTATAATCTTGGCATGGGAACTGTCAGTCTGAGTGCCGGTAAAACTGAATATATTTCCAGAGCAGGACAGGTAGACAGATATAATACTTATATGGCGCGTGTGGATTTCAAGCGCGTACACAAACAAAAGATTGGCATTATTTATTACACGTATACACCCACGCGGCAGATACTGGAAGATAGCAGGTTTAAGAAGACAGATATAGCCTTACCTGTTTTCAACCAACCGGTACATATTTTTTCTTTCAGTCATGAGGGCGCAGTGGCTCAATTTCTGACCCTTGAGACAGAAGCTGCATTGTCGTATAAACCATCAACGCGCAAAGATGCATTGAGCATGGATCATGCTGCCATTAAAACATCGCTTCGATATGATATGCCCCGAATAGCTGCGAACCTTACAGGCGAATGGGAGCATGTTGGACGTAACTTTGAAAATAATGCCATGCCCTATATGCGGGCAGCTATTGAACGTTATGCACTTACCGGAAAGAAGATGTTGCTAAAATCAATGCTGACGGCAGGTGTGCAGTTGAACTATATACAGCAGCAGAATTTCGCCAATACAGCCTATAGCGTTCGTTGGGGATTCGATGCACAGACACGCTGGAAACAGTACCCGTCTTTGTATCTTTCTTATAAGCCATTTACAACATTCAGAAGATACGATGATACCCTTACAACACAGCAAAGACCGCTTACCGGGGAAGTATGGCTTGCAAGAAGCAGTTACCAAATAAAAAGAGGTGCAACACAACACCGATTCATGGTAAGTTACAACCGAAATAACAGCAGTGTCGACACCATGCAATATCTCAGTGAGAGTGTACAGACGATGTATATGTATACAACCTTGAAGTATACATTATCAGGTAGCCTCGGATGGATCAAGCAACCCATGTTTTCCTTAACAGACGATTTGTATTATACACAGGCTTATATGGTGGGTATATCCATGAACATGACATTAAGCCCTGTTCATACGATAAACGCCGGTCAGGACGTGTCCGTCGCAGCTTACGGGATACAACGTTACAGTATTAGTGCAGGTACATCTTATGCCGTCAAGCGTATATCAACTAAAATATTCATTCAGGCCAGATATAGTATGCTGAAAGCTACTGAAATAGCCCTGCGTCAGCGATTATGGAACGGGCAGATTGGGCTCAACTGGCAGATAAAAACGAAAAAAATCTGAAAATACTATGATACTTATCAGACAAACGAGTCGAAGGATAATCCTGATAACCATGAGCATCCTGTTAGTTTCCCTGTACAAGGGTTATGGCCAATCAGCTTTGATCGTCAATCTCGCATTACTGGATGGTGTAGAGTTAAGACCATCTAATGTATTAAACTACGACATACTGAACAATACAGGAAAAAGTCAGGATGTCATGGTAAAAGGTACATTGTTATACCGGCATTCAACGTTACGCGCATCTTATACTTACAGGACAAGTTTGAGTCCCGGGACTAATCGGATGTCAATAGACAAAGCCAGGGAGCTTAACTGGGTATTTTCAGATAATGCACTAAAGGAACTTTTCTTTGAATACGGGAAACTGCCTCAGGGTACGTATGAGTATTGTGTCAGTGTGACACCTGTTACCAACCAGTTGGAAAACCCGTTGGATGATGTAATTGATGAGTGTATCTATCAAACTGTCAGTGACCTGTTTTTGATTAATCTGGTATCCCCGGAGAACGATGCCAAAATTGCAGAATACAATCCTATGCTGAATTGGGCAGTCAATTATCCGTTTGCCAGTCAGTTGACATATCGGTTAAGAGTGGCTGAACTTAAAAAAGGGCAGAACAATGAAAATGCCATCAATCGTAATAACCCAATCTTTGAAGATAAGCAGGTAACCGCAACTGGTCTTATTTATCCACCTACTGCCAAGCCGTTGATAGTCTATCAGCCATACGTCTGGACAGTCGATGCTTATTACAAAGGGATATTATTAGGCGGCGCGGAAGTATGGCGGTTTATAATCGTAGAAGACAGTTTACTCAAAGAATACAATGCTGTACAGTCCTACTATGATTTTGCAGGCCATTACGGCGAGACACGTATCACTGGTATCGGTGAGTTGAGACTGAAATATGTATCAGACAAGATGAATGATAGCCTGTCAGTTAAGATAATGGATGAAAATAATAAAGAAACGAAAATCCCCCAACCGTTAATAGGAATGCATAACGGGGATAATTTCTTTGTTATTCCACTGTATGAAAAAGTCAGGTTGTCACATGGCAAGCATTATTTTTTGCAATTAGCCAATAAGGATCAAAAAACGTTCATTATCCCTTTTAAATATTTAAACCCCCTTTTTGTTGAATGAACCAAGTAGTATTAAAATGGCCTAAGAGATTATTTATTGTATTTGCGCTAGTCACCTTTTTATTATGTGTGGGCTTTTGCTGGTTATTGCTAAAACCTACGCCGGTAGCATATATAGACATCAGTAAGGTGGTCAATGCATATCAGATGAAAAAAGACCTGGAACAACAGACAGCAGGTGACCTTAATCGGATAAAAGCAGTTACGGATAGCCTGAAGATGCTGAAAAAAATGGCTAATAACCAACCTTCCCCGGCATTGGATACGCAGATAATGTATGCACAGTATGCATTTAAGCAATACTATGAGCAATCAAACCGTGCGATCAATGAAAAGATATGGGAACGGTTAAACCCCTTATTGGAAACATATGGCAAAGAACGAGGACTGCAATTGCTTGTTGGTGCGAACGGTGCGGGAACAGTGTTATACGGTGATAAAAGCATAGACCTGACAGAAGATTTAATTAAGTACCTGAATAATAAATATGAAAAAGGTAACTAAGCTGTTGATAACGGCATGTATGCTCTTGTGCCTGTGTAACTCCTGTAATGAGATGACACCCAGTAGTTATATGGAATATATGGAAGACGAAGATAACGGGTATGTAAAAACAATCAGGGCTGGCAAGTGGGAATACAGCATACAGCTTGCTCCGCCGGCTTACATGGCTTGCAGGCAATTTTATAAAGAACTGGAGCAAGGTATTGATACAGCTTATCAGAAAAGGCTAGCAGATATAAACGGGTATATGTTTTTTTTGATACAACTTAAACAAATGGCCAATGCACCAGCAAGCATCAATGAAAGGATAGCACAGAATGCGATGGCAGAAGAGGAAGTCATGTACTACCAACAAAGGGCGTCACAGGATATCAGCTTGCATGAAGGTGGTACAATATACAACCCGGCAACTTATGTATATGAGGACAACTACGGGTTATCTCCTTATAATACAATTGTAGTTGGTTTTGCTAACCCTTGCACAACAGGTGATGTGCAGTTGGTGTTCAATGACCGATATACACAGTCTCCATTACTAAAGATAGGTTTTAGCCAATCTGAACTATTATCATTATCACGAAAAAAAGTAAAAACGAATTAAGTATATGAAAAAGACCTTCCTGCGGCTCACAGCAAAGACATTGATGGTATCACTCGTATACCAACTGGGCTTTCCGCTGTATACTTATGCGCTCACGACAGGGCCGTCTCAACCCGAAGTACAGAGCTTTGAACCGGTTGGCACTACCGAAATGGTAGATATGTTTACGGGTGATTTTAACTACAATATCCCGTTAATGGATATCGAGGGCTATCCTGTAAATATCAGCTACCACAGTGGCCCGGGCATTGAACAGGAAGCAAGCTGGGTAGGTCTTGGCTGGAATATCAACGTAGGGGAAATCAACCGTGCAGTGCGCGGTATGCCCGATGATTTTAATGGAGAGACCATTGATAAGGAATTGCATATCAAAGAAGAAAAAAACTTCAAAGTAGGTACAGGTATCAGTATCGGTTTTGAAATAGGTGGTTTTGATACCAAATTGTCCTTGGGGTTTAAAAACTATGTACAGTTCAATAATTACAAAGGTACCAGTGTCGGCATGAGCGTGGATGCCTCTATGTCCATGCCTTTTTTCAATGCCGGCGTTAGTATGGGCGTCGGTTCACAAGCCGGTGCGGATATAGACCTGAATGCAGGCTTTTGTACCCCGGCTTCCGTGACTTCAGATATAGGTGGGGGTGTCAGTGTATCAGGAAGTACAGGTTTTAATTCCAGAAGCGGCATGAAGGACATTGCATTCGGGGTGAATGGTAGCTACAACAAGATGCAAGCGTCTTACAGCGGCAATATACCTATCGGATTACAAAACTATGTACCCGTTGTAACAAATCCAAGTTCCTTGAATTCATTTGAATTCCAGGCGCGTGTCGGTGGTGAATTATTCTATACGTTTCCGAATGGTTATATGAGTATTCAGAAGAGTACCATGAAATACGAAGAGGACGGAGCAAGGCCGGGGTATGGCTATTTGTATGCAGAAAATGCCCCTCCGACAGGTATTCAGGATTTCAGCAGGGATAAAGACGGCAGATATAATAAAACGATGGAACACCTGCCGCTTGCATCAATGACTTATGATGTGTACTCTGTTTGCGGACAAGGTACAGGAGGTGTCTTTCGACCGTTCCGGAATGACATAGGCAGTATCTATGACCCGGAAGTAAAATCGCCCAAAAGTAATATCAGGTCTGTATTGGCGGAAGCAGGTATCGGTAACTTGTTCGAGGCAGGCTCCGACATCTGTTTGATGGATAATGAAGCTAATTCAGGGCCTTGGAAACGGCTGAGTTTTCGTGGTAATGAGCAGGCTTCAGCGTATGAAAAGCTATTTTTCAAACAAGGGGGCGAGCTCACGTATAATAACCGTGAGGTGCCGAATGTATCAGGTGATGCGCCAGTCTACCTCGCTGAAAACATGTATAACCTGAAAGGTAAAAACCAATCCGCAGCGGGAACATTACCTAATAAGTATGGCAACGCGCACGTATACTGGCAAAACGGTGTTGTTGACCGTACTACGAGGGCTAATCTGATTACCTATCTAACTGCTGAAGAAGCTTCAGTTGCGGATATTGCACAAGATGCTAAAGTCCATTATTATGATGCCTATGGTACATCCGGTGCCGGAGCAAATTTCTGGCAACCGAACGTAACCGCCCAAGACCGTTACGATGCTGGGAAAGCAGACAGGGCGCAAGGCTCCCATATCAGTGAGTTTACCCAGACATTACCGGATGGCAGGCGATATATTTATGGCCTGCCTGCTATGAATAACCTGAGTAGGGAAGTCACATTCAGCGTAAATAACAGCGGTGCCAATATCGAAAACGGCTTGGTGAAATTCGACAATGGGGATGATAGTAAAAATAACAGCAAAGGCAGAGAGAATTTTTACAGTTCTACAACTACACCGGCTTATGCACACAGTTATTTATTGACATCTGTATTAGCAACGGATTACGTAGACGTAGTGGGTGATGGTCCGACAGATGATGACTTGGGTGGTTGGGTGAAAATGAATTACACCCTATGGGATGATGATTTCCGCTGGCGCACACCGTATCCTGGCGACTCAGCACAATATAGCCCGGGGTTTTGGTCAGACAACCAGGACGATAAAGGTAGCTATATGATTGGCTCTCGTCAGCAATGGCATGTACGTGCGATAGAGTCAAAGAACTATATCGCAGAGTTTTATGTCTCTAAAAGAACAGATGGCAGGGGTGTCACCAATAAAGTGTATAACAGTGGTTCCAATAAATACAGTTTTGACCGCAGCAACTTGAGTACTGCCTTGTCAGACGAAGGATACTCCTATAAGCTAGACTCTATAAAATTGTTTAACAAGCATGATCGTTATATTAACACGACGAATGCTGTGCCTGTTAAAACAGTCATATTTGACTATGATTACAGTTTATGCAAAAAAATACCGAACAGTGATAATCCATACACATCCGGTAAACTCACACTGAAGCGTATTTACATTCGTTACGGCAAATCGGATAAAAACCTGCTCAGTCCTTATGAGTTCAGTTATGCAAACTCAAACCCGGATTATCATTTTGCAGATAAAGACAGGTGGGGAAATTATAAAGACCATACTAAGAATACAAAGCTCACCACTTTTGAATATCCTTATACAGAACAGGATGGCTCAGGATTAGATGCTGACAAAGCACCCTGGAACTTGACAGATATTAAACTTCCTTCGGGCGGTAACGTACACATCGTATATGAAAGTGACGACTATGCGTTTATCCAACAAAAACGCACGATGCAGATGTTTAGCATTGAAGGTGTCGGTAATTCAACAAAAAAGGACAACCAATCCAAGTTATATGAAGATTTGAACAGGGTCAATGACTATATGTATTTCAAACGTGTGCCTGCCAAAGAAAAACCTAACCTGAGTATGAAAGACAACTATCTGGAAGGTACTGATGTGCTGTACTACAGTTTTGCATTGGATATTTCAGGGTCAGGCAAATACGAACATGTCAAGGGATATGCCTATGTAGAAGCAATAGGTAAATGCAGTGATGATACCAGCTATTGTTATATCAAAGTCAAAAAAGAACATCCGGGAGACCACCCGTCACTGCTGCACCCGGCAACTATATATGGCATTAATAACGGGCGTTATTATCTGCCACATGTTATTTATCCGGGCTACCTGACAGGAGATGAAGGAGGAATAAAAATAGGGAAAGCATTACTGGATGCTGCTAAAGAATTAGGTTCTATTAATCAAAATCCCATTGTCAGGTTTATCGAGAAAAAACGTCTTGGCAGGGATATAAAAATTGATAAGTGTTTTGTTCGCCTGCATCGCCCTGGATTGAATAAAAAAGGTGGCGGCATCCGTGTTAAACAACTGAGTTTATCGGACTCGTGGAAAGCCATCAGTAATAGTAATACCAATGAAGATGCAGACTATGGAAAGAACTATAGCTATACAGCTTATGATTCAAAATATGGTACAATTAGTAGTGGCGTGGCCAGTTATGAACCGGGCGTAGGCGGAGATGAAAACCCGTTCAGAATGCCTGTACCCTATACGGCTGAAGCCGGAAGGTTACTGCCGAAAATAGAATTTTTCCAAGAGCAACCATTCGGTGAATCATTCTTTCCACCACCCGTTGTCGGTTACAGTAATGTCAGGGTGACCAGTATACATGCTTCACAAGGCCGCTCATCGCAGTCGTATGAAGACTATAGTTTTTATACTGCCAAAGACTACCCCATCGAAGTCGAATACACGGATAAGGAAGCACCTGCACCTAACAAGCATAATGGGTTCAGTAAAAAATCAACTGAAATAAAAGTATTTCAGGGCTATGTACTGAGGTTTAATGATATGCATGGTAAACCCAAAAGTATCAGTAATACGGTTATTAAGACGGATGGAAGTGTCACCAAACCTGAAGAGGTGTCTTATGTACACTACAAATACCGCCAACAGAGTGACGGCAAACTGAGCAATCGTGTATTGGCATTGAAACGTGCCAGAGGTTCTATGAATAACTATAGTATTGATAGCCTGACATTGGGTGTTGAAACAGATTTTACTGTTGATACCCGTGAGAGGTACAACCGTACTTATAAACGTAATATCAGTATGAACCTGAATGTCGTTTTATTCGGCATATTTCCCGTGCCTGTCCCAACGGCTTTTTTCCCTGAAAAAGAAGAATCAGAGACTTTTCGTTCGATGGTAACAACCAAAGTAGTACAACGTTATGGAATATTACAATCTGTTGAACGGATGGATAACGGCATTGTTCAAAGAACAGATAATATGATTTATGATAGTGAGACAGGCGGCGTGTTGTTGTCCAAAACCAACAATGAATACAATACGGACATATACGATTTGAAATATCCCGCATATTGGGCGTATGATAAGATGGGGCCTGCTTATACGCATGTTGGCTATGAAGAAAAATCTGACTCACTGATTATTGACACGGACTCATATTATGGTAAACTTCACCTGAATCCAAATAAATTTCTGCCGGGTGATGAAGTGATGCTGACGTATAAAGCAGGTATTGACAATACAACGTATCAGTTAAAAGCATGGGTCATGGAGATATATAATCCGTTATCAGTTATTAATTCAGCACCTGATTACGAATATATGAACCCCTACATGTCACCTTATTGGATACATACGATTACCTATACGCACAATCAGTTTGTACCTGCCCCTGCTATCCCTGCAAATACAATCTGGGTTGCTTTAAGGGCATCTAAAAACAGCAGCGGCGCATCTTTATGGCCGGGAGGGTTAAGCGGTGGTAACTATGTGAAAGATGTAACTGTAAAAATACTACGGTCAGCACGCAGGAATATGCTGGATAAAACCGTACAGCAAACCCAACTGGCACAAAACCCCTACACCAGCAGTATTAATGATATTCTTGGCGGTACATCAGCCAGCAATGCATTCAATAAAGTGTTAGGGGTTAATGTGCAGGAATATTCTGATAAGGCAACTCCTTTCGGTAAGATTGCTACAGATACAGCAACCTATTTAGCACAGCCGGCAGGTTTTTATAAACCTAATTTATTGCCCTCTGATATAGATAGCCTGAATAAGTATGTATTTAACAGATATGTATTAGGGCATAGAGGTAATTTTCGCCCTGTGAGGGAGTATACGTACATAGAAAACAGGGGTTATGTAAATAATGTAAAAACGGACGGCGCATATTCTATCAAAGCACATCCTTTCTGGTTAAACGCCAATGCTGCGGCCAATAAGTACACGATATTAAACACGGTAGGTGCGGAAGCCCCTTACTGGAAAAAAATACACGAGGTTACCAAATATGATGTGTTCGGCAATATACTGGAGGAATTGGACGCTACAGTGAGCCGTCCAGCTGGTGGGGGTAATCAACAGTTTCCTGCTTCAACCCTCACGGGTAAACGCACGGCTGTACAATATGGTTATAATAAATCGTTACCGACTGCAGTGGCTAATAATGTGCAACAACGTAGTTTCTTCTACGAGGGGTTGGAAGATTATAGTATGCTAGTGCCTAAACACCTGTATTTCCTGTACAGGAACAGTTATTATTATAAAACACCTTTTTCACAATCATTTCAAGGGCTTGATATGGCACCGGTTAAAGTTCGTAACGGAAGGTACCGACAGGACTATCGCCAGTACGCGTTGGTTAATAATGGTGACTCTATTACTTCAGCAGCGGCGCATAGTGGTAATTATTCGGTTCGTTTCGCATCCGCGAGAACATTTCATATCGGAAGCAGGGCAAGAGCCGGCGAAAAAACAAGCGTGTATAATAATCTGATAAATGCAGAACGTTTCTGCCTTGATGAGAATCGCAAATACGTCATCAGCTTCTGGTTTAAACCTGTATCAGGAACTGCTGCAAACGTATTGAGCGGAATTGGTTTTGCATATAGTACATCTACAGCCTCTTATTTTACTACTTATCCGTTTATATTAAAAACAGGCAGTGTGGATGGTTGGTATAAGGCAGAGTATATCACCTCTGGCATGAATAGCATGGATATTACACTGCCGTCAGGTGCATACTTTGATGACATTAGAATGATACCATTGGATGCCAATATGAAATCATACGTCTATGACCCTGTTTCATTTAAGCTGTCTGCCTTGCTGGACGAAAACAATTTTGCCACTTTCTATGAATATGATCAGGAAGGCTTATTGGTACGTGTGAAAAAGGAAACAGACAGGGGTGTTCAAACAGTAAGCGAAAGCAGGCGTTCAAATACAAAACAATAGGATGAATATAAGTAATAAAAGGATGTTGCTATTCACTGCTATGGCTATGCAGGTAGCAAGCGTTCAGGCGCAAGGCGATGCCTATGCGTTACTAAAAAAAGTACGCGATGCCAATGCAAATAAACCCATTAGCTATGAGTATAAGGTTTGTAAGCGATATGTACCGACAGGCAAAATTCTTGATTGCATCAACGGCAGATTATACCAGCAAGGCAGTGACTATCTGGATAGTAATAATTATTATATCTCCTCAGTTCGCAAAGGGTATTATTGTAAACTCGATTTTAAAGAACGCAGTGCTATCATATTCGATGCGGACGAATTCAGAAAGCAAATGGGCATCGAAACTAATGGTACTTCAGGTGTCATTGCATTTCCTGATTCCATCATAAAGAAGTACGGACAGATTAAGTTATCAAAGACAGGACAGGGTAATTATAAAATAGAACTGACATTAGGTGCACCATATGATATGACGTCAGTATTGGATGTAGATAAAGCTAGTTTACTGGTGCGCGCTGTTAAGATCATCAGTAAAATGAATGGTACAGATAATCAACAAACAGAACAGGTGTATGAGATGATGCAGTTTAACTATGTTTTTGACAATCGTGCGATGGACCATCAACGGTTTTATAAAGTACAGGCTGATAAAACTATTGTACTGACAGGCCGTTTTGCCGGATTTAAACTTAATACATTAACCAAATAAAATGTACGTACCATGTACAGGAAACTATTATTATCACTCTTAACGATAGCAACATGCCGGATGGCAGTAGCGCAACATTTCAGCCTTGACCCGAATCTGAAATTACAGCGTGTGAATAGCTCTGTCATTGCATCAAGCGGCACTACCTATCCGTATGCGATGCCTGCTGTTGAGGACATATTATATAGTTCGCTAACTGGGCCTACCCCTTCTAACGGTTATTTTAAAAGCACGTCGGATTACGTGGCAGTAGGTGTTCGCAATGATACAGCTGTCATCACAACAGCGTATAAATACAGGGTTAGCCTGAGTTTGAGCTGTAAAGTGTATCCTGGTGGTACAACAACAAGTAAGTCTGTAGTGCTGGAGTTCAGCTATGACCCTGACTCGTTAAAGCCATATACAGATAGATACGTACATAAATTCTCTGGTTATCATTCTGTTGTAGCTTCTGTGACAAATGTAGAAGACATCAGCGGCACCACACCTGTTAGTGTACCACGCAATAACCTGCCCCGTAATTTTTATGTAGAAGCCGGTATATCTATGGACAGGTACGATAACCCTGGCAGCATACCTGTGTATGCAGTTTCCTACCTGACCAATAACAATAACAGCCTGTATTTGAAATGGGGTACGAGCATGACTCTTACGAATGTCATTCAACCTATGGAGTATGAATTGGAATGGGCGTATGTGGATGATTACAGGTATGACATCTCTACACATAGCGGTTCACACTATTTTCAGTCCGGTTCATTTAATGGTAATATACCTTATGATTTCAGAAAAAACAGTACACGCATACGGTTAAAGAAGAATGAATATTATATACCATTGGTCTATGAAGGCGGTGCTGTCGTATTTCGTATCAGAACGGTACGTCCCGATTACGGAAAAACCTATAAGGATGCAATATACGGTGCATGGTCAGCACCTGACGCTGGTACATTCGCATCTAATGATGTAGGACATGCCTACCTGATACCTGCACCGCATATGGGTGATAAGCTCAATTGGCAATACACTATTAGTTTTGCGGAAGAAGGTAAGTATAAGCATGTCATTAACTATTTTGACGGTTCTTTACGTGGCAGGCAGACACAGACAAAAATCAATACGGACAGCGCCTATGTTATTGGTGTAGACAAAGCGTATGATTATGAAGGCAGGCCGTCTATTCAGACCTTACCAAGCCCATTTCAACAGGCTTACCTGGGCTACAGGGATGATATTGTCCGGGTTGGTAGTTCAAGACCATATTTGCAGTCTGACTACGACCAGATAGGCTGTAACTTGCCTGATTCGATACCACCACTACTCAACAGTTCATTAGCTGGTAAATACTATTCTTCTGCCAATACGGACATGGCCGGTGCACAGAAATTCGTACCTGATGCAAAAGGCTACCCTATTATACAATCTATACACTCACCTGACAATAAACTGATATGGCAGGGTGGTGCAGGTTATGACCACCAGTTATGGACGAAACATGGCACACGTTATGAGTATACCCAAGCTACAGAAGGGGAACTGGATTTTTATTTCAAGAATGAAGCAGGTGTCGCATCCTATTTTCCAAAGAAAGTAACGACAGACCCCAATCTGCAAAGCAGTTTTGCCATTCACAATCCGGCAGGTAAGCCTGTAATTACTGGTTTGATTGGTTATCCTGATACGCTTAATTCACCCATTGAGATGATTAACGGCACCAACAACAATGATTATTGTTTTGACATATTACATGGTGTGCAGCAAAAAATAACAGCAGACGAAATTTCCATCAATAAGAAATTTTATGTTGAATTGAACGGCCCGCATAGTATTCAATACAAAGCTAAAATACCGGCTTATAATCTTGGATGCAACATCCATGTACTGGCAAGGGCAGCATATGATTTCAGTGCAACGGATGAGTGCGGTATAGCACGTATATCCAAAACGACGGGTATATTAGGATATGACTCGGTGGTTACCACCCTACCCGCTGGATTTGACTATTACAGTTCGCCTGTCACATCTGCATCTTTGATAAAAGGGAATCATTCAGTAGATAAGCGCCTGCTGTTTAACAGGAACGAAGTTAATAGCCGTGTACGGCAGGGTGTACTTGCATTGGAGCAGGCTAATTGTTCACCCAATGAAAATTCTTTTATCCGTTCCAGTGTTGAAAATGCCAGCCTGCCGTGTGGAAATAGTGTGGTGCAAGACTCCTGTGCCGGTAAGAAATACAAGATGATGCAGGAACTCTACCCGGATGCGAAATACGGTATGTATGCAAAAACGGCTAATGGCAGTTTTTTTATGGATACCGTGTGTTACGATTCTTCAGGAGTTTGGCTGACAAGGCCACGTATTCCTATGGCAATCAATCAAAACTCTATTTTTACATCGCAACAGATATGTAATACAACAAATCCGCCATGTGTGAGTTCGTTTTTATCCAACAACGTGTTATTGCCGTCCTGTTTGAGGTTCCGGTATCAGGATGATTGTATTACGATGCCAACAAGCGTAGTCAAAGACGGCAGGACATACACCAATATTAAAAGCCTGCCTGTAGACACATTCATTTATGTATTCAATGATGAGATTGCCATGGCTTTATTGCCATTACACCCTGAATATTGCAAACTGGCATTCTGCGATGATGGTCGTTATATTGAAGAACTGAATAGCTTTCAGACACAAAAGCAGGCAGTTCAGGGTAACCGTTTCCTATTGGATTCAATTATAGCCAATGACCCGCTATACTACAAAGCAAGCTCTTCTAATAAGCCCCAGATCAAGGATAAACTGGCACATATGAAAAATGCGACTGAGAAACGAATTGATCGTATAGCATTAGAACAGGCTTATTGCGCAGCGGGAAACGGGCAGGAAGTACAGCACAATGCCAAGTTCCTATATTTCAATGAAATTGCCAATAATACATTTGTTGACTCGACAGTAAAACAACAATATTTTGACGCTCTGAAAAGCCTGTACTTAGGTAACCGTTCCTATATATTACAAAAAGCATTAGATAGTACTGCGGCTACGTGCAGCCCCTGCACGACGGCAAGGATGACATTAATTGAGCCGGCAATATTCCCCCGTTTATTCAGTAATAACAGCAGTGATATAGCCAGCAATATAGAGATGCCGTCGTGGTTGAAGACAATCTTTAATAATGCGATGGATCCCAATTATAACTCATCTGGTTTTAACCCACCGCCAACCAATATTACCGACTCCCTGATTAATAAAGTGAATGACTCGCTGGCACAAGGTAATGTAGATGCCATTATGCGTAAACTCATTAATTGCACCCTGAGCCAGGATACATTAACTATGATCCGCAACAGGTTATTATATTATATTGGTCAGGGCAGTGAATTGACGCCATTGGTTGTGAAGACAGCCATCACAGATGTAAATGTGTCAGTTGGAGATTTGTGTAATAGTTTTCTGGCTGCATATAATACCGATAAAGGAGAGGAAGAACTTCCCTATGATTGCGGTCGTCCGGAATTGTATACAGGTTTAAAGGATTTTCTGTCACGTAGTGGTGTAATAACAGCCGCTACATCTGCGGCTTATGCAGGTGGCGGCGTTCAGACGGTATATCTGAGTGCAACCAATAAATATGAAAATGAAATTGCTGCCAAATTATCTTTAACCAACCTTAATGACCCTGTATGGGTAGAAGGTTATCTTGATACAATTCAATACTCAAGTACATTCTTCCTGAAGTATGTAAAGCTGAAAATAACCAAACCTAATACTACCAACAGTATATACCTGTACTTCAAACGTAAATCAACCAATGCACCTTATATGGATGGTGCAACCAGTTTAACTGTAAATGCTGTAACCTGCCTCAACGATGACGATGGTATGCATAACGGCTATGCAGCAAAGTACACGGCTGTTGCAGATTATTATATGAATGGTAATACGACCGTAGCAAGACGTTATTATGTATGGTCTAAAGACATCCCGGTAATGGTACCTTCACCAGGCAAGATGCCATTGGCTTGTCTGCATTGTATAGACATCAAAAACGCGGTCAAGTCGTATAAAGCGGATAAGGGAGTTTATAATTATGATGATGCAGATAACCATCCTTTTTTCGATATTACACTTACTAACTACCTGAACTACCATCTGAAGAAAAACTATACTTATGATGAGTACATCAACCTGATGCGCGGATGTGCAGTAAGTGACTCAGTAGAAATTCCGCATCATCTTGGTTTTATCAGGTATCAGATGACCAACAACGATGTATTGGCAGATACCCTGGTTGACAGGGTAGGACGATACACTACCAGGAGTTTGATTGATTTACGTTTTAAATATGCTGCGACAGCGGTTACACATATTGCCCTTGACTTTAGTGTGGTTCCCTTTGATTCGGTACTTCGTTATCGTAATGACCTGATTACAATGGGTATATATGCAGGTGCTTCGGTACATTATTTGCCGACAGATGCCATGCGGGTGTTTAGAAACACGGCTTGCTCACCTTCACCTCACATTACTACATATGGTAGTTTTAGTAAAGACCTTGCAGTCGTATATAACGGGAAAGCAGTACATTCTACTGACAGTATTTTTACATATACCGGAACCTATGCAAGCCCACTGGCACATGCTGACATGATTGCCGCATCAAATAACTACATCGGAACCTGCTCTAATTCATCTGTATGGCAGGATGCTGCATTGTTCAGGACTGCTGATTACATTACGACAGGAAAGCAAAACTATTTGTCTTATGTATATGGTTTAGAGGGTAAGTCCAGAATAGATATTCGTGATTCACTTGAAACCTATAACCTGAAGAGCAGGCTGTCAGGTTTTTCATCAAAAGCACTTCGCTATGATGACCCTTCTTGTGGCGATAATATGCGCGATTTGTATGTATGTACTTCTACGCAAAGCACACATCCCGGTACGGTAAGGATGAACCTGATATTAGGACAGGTGAATAGTGCGTTGGGTAGCAGTAAATTGTTTTTAACAGCTAATAGCAATACACAGGCGTATGGTGCTAATCTGAAAATATACAGGAAAGCAAATAATGTACACTGGTACAGGTATTTTGACGGAAGTAATAATTTATACAACCTCTACTTAGAACCGCCTGCTAATGCACCATTCGATATTAATACATTAGTTCTGGACTCTGTTAGGATAGGGCCGGGTACAGACAGCCTGTATCGTTTTACTGCTTATATGCGGTATGGTAGCATGTCAGAAGTGATAGCCTGCCGTGGTTATGCCAACTTCCCACTAGGCTACGGGCAGCGCATACAGGATGTAGTATTATACAATAAACCAGGTTCCCAAAACTGCCTGGACAGCGTAGACTGTGAATACAACATTTTACAGGAAGCTATATGGGCTGGTAAAGCCAGATATGCGTTCTATTTTGACTCTTCGGTTGTCAGCCACAGCAATAAAATGTACAGGCATATTCTGGATAATACAAAAGATACATTGATACTATGCGCGAAGAACTCGAAGAATATGATAACGTTGTATTACTATGATTTGAACGGTAACCTGCAACGTACAGTACCGCCGCAGGGAGTGGACGGCTCGGGTAATGCAGCGCATACAAAAGTAACCTATTACAACTATGACTCCCGTAACCTGTTGCGTAAACAGCAGACCCCCGATGCAGGCATTACTAATTTCTTCTATGATGCTGCGGGTAGAATGGCATTTTCGCAGAATGACAAGCAAAAGCCGCAGGGTAAGTTCAGCTATACATTGTATGATGAATTGAGCAGACCTAGAGAAACAGGGGAAGTAGTGTTGACAGACCCGAATGCCGCACCGCCTGCCTATGTCACGTATTCTTATAATGATGAAAACTATCCCTCTGATACACTTACCAAGTACATAAAGACCAGGACGAGATATGATGTTGTTGTCACAACGTACGATACGATGAAAACCAATCTTGGTAATATTTCAGGCGAACATCTTAGTACACAGGAAAACCTATACAGCAGGGTGAGTACGGTAACGTATTATTTATCAAAAGCTGCTGATTACAACAATACATCTGACCCAACGCCGCACTTCGTTACTTATTACAGCTATGATGCTGTCGGTAATGTAAAAACCGTGTCTTATAACTCCCCTGCTATGCAGCAGGCTAAACAGCAATACAAAAGGGTAGATTATGATTATGACCAGATAAGTGGTAAGGTCAACATGATAAGCTACAATAGGGGGCGGCCTGACCAGTTCTACCAACGTTATGATTATGATGCTGATAATCGCATCACACTGGCAGAGACTAGCAATGATGGTTTGATATGGAACAGGGATGCAAGCTATGTGTATTATAAACATGGCCCGTTGGCAAATGTGAAAGTTGGTAATAATCAAATACAAAGTCTGGATTACGCATACACTATACAGGGTTGGCTAAAGGAAATGAACGGAGATGTGTTGCGTACTGATAAGCAAATGATGCCGGATGGAGCAGTCGGCGACTTAACCTATGCCAGGGATGCGGTAGCACATACGATAGATTACTTTAAAGATGATTACAGGTCTATTGATAATACAGCAAAAGGATTGAATCTTACCAGCCCAGACAGGGGGATGTACAACGGTAATATAGCACGTACAACCACAGCTATCAGAGGCGTGTCAAACAGTGGCGGAGCAAATGACAATATGCGTGCATCATATGTGTACGATCAGGCACAAAGGTTGGTGAAGACGGCTTATGAAAGCATCAACGAACCGAACCTGACAGCGGCCGCAACAGGAAAATTTGCCAACCATTACCAATACGATATGGATGGCAACCTGAAATGGCTTACTCGCTACAGCGGTGCAACAGCACCTGCGAAGATTGACAGCATACAATACAATTATGCAACCGGTAATAACAGGCTGACATTTGCAGATGATAAAGTAAATAATGTAACTGGCGGTGTAGATTTTCAGAAAGGACAGGTAGCTGGTAATTACAGCTACGATGCTATTGGTAATCTGCTACAGGATAACCAAGCGAACCTGAAGATGGAGTGGAATTTGTATGGTAAGCTGCGCAGTGTAGATTTTTTAAATTCTACCCCCAAACGTAAATTATGGTATGAGTATGACGGGCAGGGTAACCGTGTAAGAAAAGCTATGGTTACCAGCCTGACAGGTGGTAGTGAAGACCATCGTGGTGAATATTACGTAAGAGATGCAAGCGGCAATATACTGGCAACGTATAAGTTTAATACCATCTTTGCAAAAATATCGCTGATAGCTGAGGCAAACTCGGGTGTGCATACCCACACCCACTTCCCGAAATTTGTGAATGCAGTAGCAGCTACAGGTAGTTATGTAAAGGGTTTTGCAGATTTGGCTGTTGATGTTTCGGGTGGATGGGTAGATGTGCAGACAGATAAACCAGCCAGTTTTTATTTCAACAACAGCCCTGCCTTATACAGTAACATACTAACGGGTACTACCGCAGCGGATTATCTGAATGATTTGCAGGTATATGATGGCAATGCCCCATCGCCACAGTTGTACACCAATGCACTGATGGCAGCCCCTACAGAGGCAGCGAATATAGTAGATGAAGTGCTTACACAAACTACTGAAGGCAAAAAGCTGCTGGAGCATTTTGATGCAGAAATACCTTCACCCGATTTGGATCAGATGTGGACGAACCTGGGTGTTGATGCTACACGCACGATGGTGCATAGCCAGAATGCCAATACGCTGTACAACTGGATGAAACAGAACAGCCAGGAGTCTGCCGTACTAGGTGCGCTGCAAACGATGCTTACAGCCCCCGAATTTGATGCACCGACAAGGGCATTTTACCATGCCATCATGCAGGATGATGTTATCTATGAGTCTACTAATCTGCGCAGTGCTGCCAGCACCTTTACGGTACAGTTGCAGAACCTGGTACATGGCAGTGCATCGCAACCGCAGGTGTTGGATTTTCTGGATGGCTGGACACCTACTGCCACTTGGATGACCAATAATACAACCCTGAGCGATAGGATGCAGGTTGTGTACCGTGCCGATGCGGATGCGGTATTGGGCGATTGGATTGCCAATGCAACGGATGTACTGATGCTGGATACCCTACTGGCAAACACAGAAGACCTGATAGCATTTGACTATCACAACGCACGGCTGACAAATTCATGGTCGAATGATGTAGGGTTGCCACCGATGGACGTAGTAAATATATATACCTTCGGCCCGGTAGTAGATACTACGAATTTATCGGAACACCACATATATGGCAGCAGCAGGCTGGGTGTGCAAACTTACAAAGACAGTATATACCGGCAGACCTATAATAACAATACGACCATCACACCGCTGAAAGGGCTGAGTCGCAAAGCAGTATGGTACGAGAACCGATACAATGACCTGATAGATAGTACACAGAAAGAACCCTATGGTAATAGCTATACGGGCGACCTGGCATTATCTAGGTTATTGAGCTATAGGCATTATGAACTGACAGATCACTTGGGCAATGTATTATCTACGGTGCTCGACAGAAAGACAGGGCACAACCCTGGTGGCAGTGCTACGAGCTACGACTATTATCTGCCAGATGTAAGCAGCGCACAGGGATATTACCCTTTTGGGCAACGGATGAAGGAATGGCATAATGAGGTGGCGGATACTGTGTATAAAATGTCTTACAATGGACAAAGGAGAGACGATGATATTAAAGGCGCGTTTAATCACAATACTGCATTATTTGGAGAATTAGATCCTAGATTAGCCATTAGGTGGAACTTAGATCCTAAACCCAATCCTTCGATAAGTCCGTACTTGATGTTTGGAGGCAATCCAATATGGAATAATGATGTTTTATTAGATTCGCCAAGAGCATTGACAACCCATCTGTTAAGAGATAAAGCTAGAGCAGCAGGAGCAACTGGTGGAGGTATTAATTTTAATAGACAAGCAGGGAAAATGTTTGAAGGGGTAAGTTTGAGATCTCAAGGACTGAGTGAAAATACAAAAAGATATACATCGTCAGAAAGGAAAGCAAAAACCTATGGCAAATCTAGTGAAGTAATACCAGATGGAGTAAGAGGTATTAATGAAACCAAAATTGAAACTTGGTGCGGAATACCTTATGGCACTTCTACTATGACATACCCTGAGAGTTCTTTCTTTGAGGTGAAAGCAGTAGATGGAGTGATAGGACTTTCTTATAACAGATACCAAATACAAGGAGAGCTAGATGCTGTGAGTCAATCAATGGGTGCAAAGCAAGCTGGCAGAGGTACAATGACATTTATTACTACCGCAAATACCTTTATTGCACCCGATGTAATAAATTACGCCAATAAAAAGCAAATTCAGTTATATCAAGTGCTTTCATTTGAAGAAACAGATGATGGCTCAATTAGGTTTACCCCTCCTATTCCGTTAAATAATCCAAGAGTGGGTAGGGCAACTCCAATTAATGTTACGCCAGCAATAAAAGTATTTGACTTAGGGAAACCGTATCATTTAAGTCCAAATGTCAGAACAGAATCTATTGATACACAGGATCCAGAAATTGTTGAATAATGAATATAAAGAGCACAACTTTGTTATTTTTTGCACTACTACTAGGGCTATCAATAAATGCACAAACTATGGGTAAAATTGAAGTGAAGGAACTCTCAAAAAAGCAGGTAAATGATATGTTACTGCAAGACAAGCCTGAGTTGAATGAGCAACTTTCTGATAAATATTTTGCAAGTATATACCTTTTTAAAGACGGAAGAGTTATGTTAGTTAATGAAGATGGCAAAGGCGGACTTTGGAAGTCACTGAATGAGTTTAATTCCTTTAGTGACGAAGACATTCTTCAGGTAAGGGCCTTAAATTTAGAAGGGTGGTTAGATGAGGATAGTGATGTCAGCAAAATATTGATAAATGCAACAACGTTATTGTCCTCAATGTTGGATCGGAAGCTAGATTATAGTGAACAGAGCCTTAAGGCAATTAGTAAAATTAAGATAAAAAACTTTGTAGAAGAGAAAGAAGTACTTTATGCCATACTAATATATTCTTGTGGCTATTATGTACATAATTATGGAGGTCAATTATCGTTACACCGTCGCGACGACTATCTTCATACCCATGTGCCAATTGTATTAGATTCATTCGGACGTACCTATACTCCCTATGCTGAGTATTTAAAGTCTATTACTGAAAGTAGCAAAATAAGTCTAATTCAGAGTATTGAATTGGAACGCATTAAATATAATTTACTAAAAGAATAATGCAGTTTATTATTTGCTTACAGAAATTGCATGTAGAAGTTAATCTTCTAATTTTTCTTCGGGAGAAGCTGTAAAATCTTTTCGTTGAAAAGTATAATACCTGCCTTTGAACTTTACATATTCGCAACATAGGTGTATTTCGCCATTTGACTCCCGCCTTTCACTAATACGTGGAAAGTATTTTGAAGATGGATATTCAGATGATTTATACCCCATTCGCTTCAAAACTTCACTTACGTAGCTTTTGTTGTTTTGTTGCTTTACGAGTGCTGCCATGTCAGTTAGCGGCATTGTTATTACATATTCACCGCTTGACTCAAACAATTCGGTTAACGCTATCTCAATCTGCTTCTCAACTGTAATTTTACTATGAGCAACTATAGATTGCAGTGCGTCCGTAACCAATAACCTGCTTTCAAACCAATGTCTTTCTTTTTCAGGTGCTTTAATTTGACGAGTGTTGAGGTAATGCAAGAAATTGGGAATTTCATCCACCATTTTACGTAGCAGTCTCACATCAAGTGTTTCTTCAGTCAATGTAGGCACACGAATAACCCAAAACCGGATTTCGTGTTTGTCGATACGGATAAAATCTTCTTCTCTGTTAGAGATTAGTATGAATTTTGCAAAAGTAGGTATGCTTTTCTGGTCTTTACCTTTACTGTTCCAAATAGCGGACTTGGCCGTTGACAATGCTTTTAATCTTTCTACCACCACTTCCTGGTCAACCTTGGTCTCATCTACCATTACAATCAGCTTGCTTATCCAATGGGCGTTAAATTCACTTTTCAAGTCAGCATTCCCCACAATAGCCATATTTTCCTTGTATAGTTCCTTCAGCCAGTCCCCGAAAGTTGTTTTACCTGTTTGCCGCTCTTTACTGATTAAACATAGTATGGGAAGCACCTGCTGAGGCTTTTGATATAATAATTGTAAATAGTCAAGCCCTATCTCCCAACGTTCAATAGCACTATCAGTATCATTCTTATCTAACAGTACTTGCTCTGTACCAAAAATATGCTTGATAAACCCCAGTGTATGAGGACAAGCTATATCTGCTTCATCTTGTTGCCAGTCAAAAGGATGATATAGGTTATAGCAATTATGAATCACTTGTTGATAATCTGTATGGCTCGGTACATTACAAAATGAGGTGTATTTACGTATATGCTCAAAGATTTCTTTGCCGTTATCTTCTAATATGGTTTTACGTTCCCTGCGTTCAAAAGTTTTTATAATCGTATTCCACTGATCTGGTATTTCTACATATTGGTAATAGGTATCTCCTACCCTGAAATAATTGGCAGCACTTTTAGGAGTTACAATAGCACATTTTTGCGAGCTATGGTCATATTGATAAGTAGTACCAAAGAATTTGAAAGGAGTTTCTTTGAGTTCTGCACGTTGTTCTAAATGAAAATGATAAAAATCGTCCACACTATCCAGCATAAAATACTGATACACCAATCGTGTTGAGCGTGTAATTTCAATCCTTGTAAGGTATATGCCGTTAAATATACCTGCTTTTTGTACCCTGAAATCATTGAACTCCTTAGCAGCTTCCTCTTGTTCTGTAGCATTTAGTAAACAAAGTAAATCATCAATGCCTTTGGGGCTTCCTGTAAGTTCTGAAGAGTTTATATGAGCAAAATACAGCCTGATACCTTCCTTGCTCATCAGGTCATGAAAGGACTCCACACTTTTGTAAAAAGTGTAAGGCCTTGTAGAAAGGTCAATAAGACTGTTAATTTCTTTGGCTGTAATATTGCGACAGTCGCCATCGTGTAGCCATATCAATCTCTGTACCTGACATCTCTTGATTAGTGCAATAATATCTTCATGCATGAACCCTTCCTTGTCTCTGAGGCAAGTAATTGAGGGTAACCCAATGCAGTAAATGCCATGCATGGTCGCTTTATACGCCTTAAAATGCCCTTCAGTCAGATATAATGTATCTAATGTTTCGCCTGATTCAAAGTAATCGAGTAATAATGGCGGGAAAAAAGGCAGTGTCTTTTGCCCCTTAGGTATATCGTATTTCTGTACAGCATTGTCTTTCCTTGTTTTAGGGTATAACAACCTGGTTTGTCGGTACTCTCTTGTTTTCTGCTTCCCTTCTATGCTTCTGAACCATTGTACTTCTTTTTTTATAGAATATAGTAAGATGCCTATGCCTTTATCATTTGCTTCAAAAATCCTATATTTCTTTTTTGTGTTAGGCAAGCTATGATATTCGGTGTTTGTAAAGCTATCCGTATACAAATCAATCTCCACCATATCACTACTAATGCCAAGTAATGCCATTCGTTCCTCAAAGAAACGCTTAGTGTCTGCTGTTGGATTATTAGCCATTATTACCTGAAAAAGTGAAGCATACGACAGGTATGCCTATCGTCGGGTAATTAAAATTGTTACAAATGATGTATCCTATAGGATGACAATATGCCCATTACTGACTTTGTATTTAACTGATAGCCTGTCAAGTATGCTTGTGATGGAAGGCAGTAATTGTGCTTCCAAATTCCTGACATTTGAGTTTAAACTAGTCAGTTCCATACTGAATGTAATCATGCGTACCTTGCAAGCATAGCATTGGCATGACTGGTATTGTTCTTCCAAGGCAAGGTATAGCTCCTCGTATCTTGGTTGCAGTGCGGAAAGGGAATGGTATAATTCCAGCACTTGCTCCATATTGGAATTCATTACTTTTTAATTGTAGGGTATTCAAAATCGGTAGTGTCTTTATTCAATATCTTACATATAGCTTCGATTGTTTCGCGACGAACATAACTTGTGTCATCTTTCTTCATATACATGACTCGTTTTATTGTATACTTACTCTGTCCGCTTTCTTTGACTAACTTGTTTATTGTTAGTCGCTTACGCTGTGTACTATAGGTAGAGAGCCACTCTTTGAGTTTATATCGGTAGGTTTTATTAAGTTCCATTTACATTAATTATTCCTTATTATGCCTAAAATCCCGTCTTTTGTATGCTAATCCTTGCTTATGTGTCTAAAATATTGTACATTTGATAACGTTTAATTTATGCAAAAGTAATAAAAAGGCATAATAAACCATGAAAAGATATTTATTAAACGCTGTAGTTCAGTTATATATTCAATGAAGGTTTTCGATTTAAAGAAATTCAGGGGGAGTACGGGGCTTAATCAAGAGGAATTTGCCAAACGTATTCTACGTTCGCAAACGACTGTGAGTCGTATAGAAAAAGGCGAAAAACTAGTAAGTGATAAATTCTTAGATGCTGTCAGTAAAGGTTTTTCTATTGATTTAGAGGTGTACAAAAGTTATAACCAGCCGACACATGATACAGCCGGTCATTCAGAGAAAATAACAGATAGCCATTTTACCAGCAATCAACTGTATCATAAACATGATATAACTGACCTAGAACATCGATACATTTTACTCTTGGAAGAAAAAAAGAAAATCGAAAACGAACATCATGAACTTTACAAAAAAATGCAATCACTTGAGCCCTCTTTAGTAGCAGAAAATAATGAGCTACTTAAAAAACTTACCTCTCAAAATGAGCTTATACTCAATTTACTCAATGGTGAAAAGAAGTAATCTTTTATTCTGCCGGCTTTAGAAAATTGCGCCATTTATCCGGAAAGTATGGCGTTTGGTAAAATATGTGTGCAAGTTCTCTCAGAAATCCATAACCACATGCATCCGTGCGGTAATCATACTCAAATTCAGATATACGGTCAATGATTTTCTGTTTGAACTCCGCAAATGGCAATGGAATATTTTGAAATGCATTATGAAGCTGGTCGTCTACTAACCTAAGCTCTGATTGATATCCATCATAAAATGATTTTGAAAATAACTGTTCTTCCAAATCGTGCTTAGTATCTTGAATAAGGGCTTTTGATTCAGAATTTTTACCATGATGAGGAACAAATAAGCCTAAGTCAATCTTATATTTTAATACAAAATCCCTTAACGCAACATATTCTTCTTCTAAGTCAAATATAGCTGTGAACTCTAGTAGGACAGGTATAAGCAGGGATGTACTATCAATATAATAGACTGATTTCTCTTGGTTAACTATGAGCCTTATTACGTTTTCCACACTGTTGTTAGCATCGGGGAGACGATTATAGGATTCCTTTCCCCACTTTAAATTGGTAGATATATTTCGGATATAACTTCTGGCTGATGCTACATCATTATGCTCAACAAACATAAGCAATACACTCGCAATTGGTGATGAATGTATATCCAATAATGGCCTTGAGGATACATTATTCCTGTTAAGAACTTCGACGAGGATACTTCTAACTTGACTGGCATCTACAGGGCTGTTTAATGCCTTATCCATTTGTACGAATAGAAGAAAGTAATTCAATACATCAAATGTGCGCATGGTATACCCAACCTGTTCATACCTTCCGGCTTCTTCTGAAAATATACCGTTAGGCATCAAGGCGATGGGTAATACCCTTTTGAAATATTCTTCCATCACATTGCAGTAAAATTTCAAAACGATATCAAAATAACTTCTCACATATTTGTCGTGCTCTGCTTTATGCACCAATATCCAATGCCAGAATTGAAGTATGAGCTGAGAGAGATAGCGTTTTGCAATATCAAGATTGTTGTATTCTTTGGATTCCGTATAAATAATGAATGAGAGTAACTTAATGGTTTCAAAAGCAAGTTTCCACTGCCTGCTCAAAGATTTTTTTGCAGGTTTCCATTTCCCCTTACTCAAAACAGATTGAATAAGTTCAACAAAATCCGGTGATACACCTTCGTAACTATCCAGATTAATCAGGATTCTGTTAAATAACCGTGTGTTTTCTTTGTTGACAAGCAAATAAGGGTTGAACAAATGCTCAGAAAAAAGAAGTGTCAGCTTAGAAATGTCCCACCTGTCGTATGTCTTGTTGTCCGTACCATTAGACTGTTGGATAAAGAAATTCTCTAAAGTTGACTGTACAGAGCCTTTGATAACACCATTATGGACAATAACAATCTTCAGCGGTAGTTTATCAAATTTAGGGTAGGCCGAAATAAATTTATCGTAGGTTGCCTGAATCAGCGAATCGTATATGCCATCCTTTCCATAGAAATTCTCATCAGTAATGTTGCGGTCAGCACCGCCTTTCAATTCAAAATAAAATCGCTTTTTAATGCCATCTTCATCTATGCCAATAGCTACAATATCCTTACCATATTCCTGTAAGCCTAAATACTCAGTAGGTTTTGATAAAATCTGAAAATTCAGGGATTCTAAAAGTAAAGGGAATATCCTGTTGAGCTCATCTTTTTCCGTCAATGATTCCAAGTACTCTTTAACTATGATATTTTTTATTTCCATCTAAAATTGGGCTTGTGGAAAATTCATTTTCATTTCAAACTGGTCAGGGTTCTTATACATTCTCATATCTATTGCAAACGATGATTCATACCTGCCGAGCGGAGAAATATCTCTTCCTTCAATCTTCCAGGCGTTTCCCCTAACTATGTTTATCTGCTTTACATGGGAAAGAAATGTGTTTTCGTCCTTGTTAACCTCATTTATTGCCTTCGCATGATTTTCCCCTTCAAGTTTATAATACTGTTGTAAAGCACTTTTTTCATTTGCTCTGGGGTCTAAATCCTTTACTTCCTTCTTTCGCTTTCGCATTTTGTTATAGGTAAGGAGTGCGTTTTTTATGGGTTTAATAAATTGTTTATCCTCGCTAGAGTCAGTAATGTTTTTTTCAATCAACTCCATCGCATACTCATGATAAGCCTCTAAAACAAGCATAGATAGTGATCCTTGCAGGTATACTTTAACATTTGCAAACGGCGATAATCGAAGAGATAAGAGGTTAGGCAATATTTCTTCAAGCCCAAAAGGAAATGCAATCATGGCTTCTGCTGCCCTAAGTTGCTCTATTTCTGTTTCAAGCAAGGTAAGGTTTAGCTGATGCCCACGACGTCTTGTACTTATCCAAAGTTTAAGTATCCCAATCCTGACATTCATATTGTCATGAGTCAGAAACCGGAGCATATATTGTTCCGTTCCTGTATAGTTTTTATTTATAAAATGCTCAAAGCCGCTTTCGAATACTTTGACGTTGACCCTGTGTCTTAACGCTACGCAGCTATATTCCAAAAGTTCAAAAAAGTAAGTTGGGTTTTCAAAAGTCGTAAAATAATGCTTGAGTGCATTGATGTTAATTAGTTGCTGTAATATACCTTTAACCAACAAATCACATCGTTGCTGTTCATAACCTTTAATGAGCTGAGATAAAGTGCCTAAGACGTTATTGGAAATTAAATCAATCTTTTGAGATAGTAAATGGAAAAACACATTGAAAATCGCATCAACCTGATGTTGTTCAATTTTCACCATTAATATTTTATGTAACGTAAAAACATAGGCGTTTACTGCTTCTGGGTTCGTTAAATCTATACTTGTTGACAGGTTAATTGTATAGTCAACTAAATCAGATGATTTGGCAGTTATAGCACCAAGGAAAATAAGGGTTATACTTTGATTGCTGCCAAAGTAAGCCTTGGCATCTGCTAAAGCATCCTCAAAGCCATTATTATATAAACCGGCTAATAACAGAGCAAATAATGGGGCATTGGAATCCAGCTTATTTGATTTTCCATAATGATATAATTCGAGGGCACGCTCAAAGTTTGTCGAGGCAAGCTTCAAAACGAACTTTGTTTTTTCGTGTTGTGTATGCCCTTCTGAATGGTGGCTTTCTGCAAGTAATACGCTGCATATTTCTTCTATGCCTATTTGTAAAAGAGGGAGTGAATCAAAAAAATATTCATCAAAACGGTAAAGTGTTAAGGAGTCTTCATTAAGCCAGTGTTTATAAAAAGTAATTATATCATCGTGTTTTTCATTATAGAGGTTGACTAAAAAACCGATGCTGAATGGTTTAAGGATAAAATCAAAACTCCTGAATTGATTATCATTATAATGAGTTTTAAGCCATTCTTCATATTTAGAGGTCAATTTTAAACCTTCAGCAACTTTTAGTGGGAATACTTCATTTAGATCAGCTTGTATTACTTCAATCATAGCATCAACAAATACCCCTGATTCGGTATTGATAATATAATTCTTTGCATCAATTGAGTCCTTCAAAAATCCTGATGTAAGTAATTCATTCGAATTATCAGGATTAGACATCAAGACTAATGATTTGGCCTTAGTAGCTTCGCGGATATATGCAGAGGGAGCGTTACTCATGGGTGAATCTATAAAGTCTGTTCAACGCTCAAATATATGGCAATATTTATAGATGTTATACAAATTCTTATGACTTGTAGCAATGAGAATAAAATCACAGCATACCTCTGTATCTAATTACTATTTTTAAATATGGAATTGATAAAAGATGATATATGGCAAGGCTTTGAGGTAATTACAACATTACAATCCTTCCATGACAATATCTTAGAGCCAGTATTTTTCAAAGATGAGGTAGCTGATGAAATAAAGGAAGGAGGATTGCAGGCACAGAAACTATTACTACATAGTTATTATGAATATTCATTTATTGAGATTGCTATTACTCAGGCAATCTTTTTACTGGATAAAGCACTATCGACACGATGGAAAGAAATACATGGCCAACGTTCTAAGGAAAGTTTTGAAAAGCTCATAGACTGGTTCTTTGTGAACAATTATTTTGAAACAGAAGATAAGGAGCGTATTCATAATATGCGGAAACTGCGCAATAGGAAAGTCCACAGATTAGACAACGGGATTGGCGGCGTGGCAATTATTCATAAAGTGTATTGGATTTTTGATTTAATAAACGGGCTATATGAAAACCCTGAACTACGTAAAGTCAGGATGGATAGCTATTACAGTTTAATTGACCAATTACGTCAATTCGTTACGAAAGGTGTTATTGTATCAATGCAAGGGAAGAAATACATAGCTTTTTCTGTATCGCCTGTTTTCATAAACAATAAATCAGAGCCAACCATATTGCACTTATTTGTATCACTAATTTTTGATCCGCAATTACAGCAAGACGGTAAAATTCATTATTCATCTGTTAAGTTGTCTGTTTCAGACTGGAGATTTGATGGCAATCATTTCAAAGCTATTGATATTGCTGATGGCAAGCCACTAACAATAAGCAAAATTACAGATAAAATAAATCGTGAAAAATTCGACACTTGGCAAATCGGGTTTAACCAACTTACAAATGGTCAATTATTACTCTTTGAAATTTTTGAGCCAATCACAAAACTTCAGACCAATTATTTAAGGATTTTCCACAAAGAAAATTAATACGTATCTGTCGTTCCTATGAATCCTAATAAAATTTGGTTAGCAATAAATAGACTTGAACAATTCTGACTTTAGAATTACTTGTTTTTTGTGTAATTTGTTAACTACATATTATATGTAGATTTATTCAAAAAAGTTGTAAACACTAATCAACAATGGCGAAAACACTGGAACAAGCATTTGATACTTTCCTCTCATGGCTGGCACCTTCTGCTACAGAACAAAACAAGGCAAAATCACATAAAGATTCTGTCAAGTCATGTTTAGAAAATAATTTCGGTTGTTATAATTTTTTTGAGACAGGCTCATTTGGAAATGGTACAGGAGTAAGACATTACAGCGATACTGACTATTTTGCTGTGATCCCAGTTAAAAATGTTTCTTATGACTCGGGGTATACATTACGTAAAGTTAGAGAGGCGCTCGAAAGTACCTTTTGGAGTACTAATGGTATTGCGGTTAATACGCCGGCTGTCAAAATTCCTTTTGGCACTTATGCTTCTGAAACGCTAGAAGTGACACCTAGCACTTTTAATGGATTAATAAATACGCCTGTTGGTAGCAAAGGATACTATGATATTCCGAACTTTGATGGTTCATGGATGCAGTCTAGTCCTGACGCCCATAATGCATATGTGAAAAGGGAAGACGAAAGGCTTAATTACAAGCTTAAACCCCTAATACGTTTAATTAAAGCTTGGAAGTTTCATAATAATGTACCTATTAATTCATTCTATCTTGAGTTGAGAACGACAAAATATGCTGAAAGTGAGTCGTCAATAGTCTATGATATTGATATTCGGCATGTAATCAAACTCCTCTATGAAAATAACCTTGCGAGTATACAAGATCCAATGGGTGTATCAGGATATGTTAGAGCCTGTACTACGGATGTAAAAAGACAAGATGCTTTATCCAAATTGTCAACGGCGTATTCGAGAGTGGAGAAGGCCTATGATAACCGGGAAAAGAATATTGACGATTGTTTTTATTGGTGGAATCTTTTTTATAATTATGAATTTCCGAGCAGATAATGAACCAAATTCCAACAGATCAAAATACACAGAAGCAACTGGAACGTTTAGCAGCTCAAAGAGAGTTGTACTCCTCAGCTAAAAGATGGCACCTTAGTCAAATAGTTCTCACAGTTTTCCTGCCAGTTCTCTTGTCTTCTGTTGCTCTAATCAGGCCATACCTTTCAGTTATATCAGCAATATTTGGAGTGCTATCGTTCATTGCAGACATAACATTTATTGAACCTGTTATCAAACGAAAGAGGATAAAAGCCGCAAAAATTCAAGAGTTATTTGACTGTGATGTTTTAAAAATACCCGTATCTCCTTTGAAAACAGTCGACGATATTGCTGTTGAAGAAGTACTCCAGTATTATAATGCGCATATAAAAGTAAAAACCAATGTAGAGAGAATTAGAAATTGGTATTCGTCTGAAGTAGGGAAACTTCCAATGCACATTGCGAGAATACTTTGCCAGCGTACTAATTGCTGGTGGGATTCGAAACTTAGAGAACGGTACTCAACGTTTTTGATGTATACTGGTTCGATTGTATTTACAGTGATTATGATAGCTGGTCTAATTGCAAATTTAACTCTGGTTCAAGTTACTTTGATAGCAAGTGGGCTCATTCCATTTTTTCAGTTTTGTATTAAGCAATATAATGATAACAATGAGGCGGCGAAAAGACTCAATGAGTTAGTTGCTTTCTCCAAACAAGTATGGAACGAAGCTTTAAGCGGTAACCTGTCTAAAGAAATGATTGAAGGTAATTCTAGACGTTTGCAAGATGAAATATTCGAACATAGAAGTAAAAGCCCACTAATACTCGATACTTATTATAAGCTGTTCAGAGATAGCCAGGAAGAACTAATGAATCGTTCAAGTGAAATACTAGTTGAGGAAGCACAATCTTTATTAAAAAGTTAATTGAGTAGTTAAATTAGTTGTGGCAGATATGCTGAAAAATTTGCATCGAATTGTGTTACATTATTTTGAACAATCTGTTGTAAATCCTTGATTTTTTCCTGAAGCAATTTCACAGATTCCTTTTGTTTGTCGTTTTTAGCGATGCTTTGTAAATCGTTCGCAATAGCTAAAAAATATTCCTCTAACGAAGGTGTAGAAAATATGAAATAATATGTTTTTTCAACTATATACTTTTCTATTTCATAAGGTAAGAATGGCTTATTATTGAGTAAGTTCCAGTATTTATATAGCCGAATACTTGGTAAAATAAATTTGTTATTGTTTTTGTCTTTAGTTAGTACTGCGTTTTTAAAATCTTGGGGGGATGTAGAAATCCAAATAACCTCGTCACCTTTTTTAGCAGGTATTTTCACTTGATCCTCTGAATTATAAGCAGGTATAATCTCAAACTTTATATGGTCTAATTCAATAGTGATAGATGGTCGGTCACGATATACAACTGAGGTAGAATAATGTTTTATACAGAAATCACTAATTTGTTTCAGATAGGTATCTGGTTTCCATTTGTTTTGTTTAAATAGTACCATAACATCAACGTCCATATCCGCATCAACAGGTATTATGGTTTGCCTGTCATATGAGCCATAAACGAAAACACTTTCCAGTTTATCTTGAAAGACTGACCAAAGTTTTGAACGTAAATATGAGATGGAGATTTCAATTCTTTTGATTTGAGCATCTGCAAGCATTAATTGTTTAGAAAGTCGAGTTAGATATTGATTAATTTCAGACACAGTCAATTATTTACTTAATATAGTTTCCTTAATCTTGAGTTTGCTACATTCTTGCTACAAAACTGCTACAATGAAAATATCTTGTATTAGTCCTATCTTTCTTATTTTTAATTATTTATGTAAAATGCTACAAATTACTACAGTTCTGCTAGCAAGAAAATTGTTAAGTCCTAAAATAACTATACACTTTAGATGATTTACAATAGTAATGGTCTACGAATTAAAAAGCTAAAGGAGCCTTATTGGCTCCTTTAGCTTTAGGTTTAAATCACTTATATTATATATAATAATCAGCTTTCTAATATTTTAGATTTTATAAGAGTTTGAGAAATAGTTCATTGTAAACCACTTAAAGCGAAGCCCAAACTGTCTTTCAATGGGTAAATACAACAGAAAAATTCATTTAACTGGTTCGACACTCGTTCCGTAGACTCCACACCAAAAAATCATAAACTCCTGAAAACCGCTACAGTAGAAGGTTTTCAGGGGTTCGACTTTTCCGTCGAGTTTTTATTGTTATTTGTAAAATGCTGATAATGAATATTAATTGGTTCGATTCCCGACGAGATATATTATATAGCAAAAGAACTCACAATTTATTATCCCTCACTAGTGCGTAATAAAAGTTCGTATTGAAACATATTCCCAATATGTGAATACTTAACTATTCTAATGATTCCCTAGCCTATAAGCATAAGTTTAATAAAGTCTAACAATTGCGAACAATACACTGAATGCAGCGATGTAGGTATTTTGCCGGAAGGAGAATAATATACAATTTGCAGATTGTAAATTAGTATTGCAACACAAGTATGAAAAATAGGATTTCAACTATATCTGTACACATTATAGCATGGGTGCTGTTACTGTTAGTGCCATATTTATCTGTATTTCAAGTATTGAAATCAGTAAGTAAGGATGCACATCATATCCCATACATGCCCATCATAGTACAAAGCTTAGTTTTAATTTCTTTGTTCTATCTCAATTACTACATATTCATTCCAAAATACCTGTTAAAGAAAAAATATGGCCGCTATGCTATCATTTTTATCTCTACAGCCATAGCCGCAATACTATTAGCAGGGCTTGTGTTTTATATATTCAACGTGAATCCTGATAGATTAGAGAAAGAATTCCCACTTATATCACAGATTGGGCCTATTGTTCGCGCTAATGGCTTTTTGATGCTAATGGTTTCGTTTATTACTTCCATTTCGCTCGCTTTGAACAACCAACTGAAGCAGGCGGAAAAAGAAAAACTATCTGCACAACTATCATCACTCAAGTCGCAAATAAATCCGCATTTCTTGTTTAACACATTGAATAGTATTTATGTTACAGCTATCGAAAAATCTCCCGCAACGGCAGAAATGGTGCAGAAATTATCTGAAATGATGCGCTATACGATGAAGGATACTCAAAATGATTTTGTGCCGCTTGAAGATGAAATACAATACATACACAATTATATAGACTTACAAAAAGTACGACTGGATGATGCAGTTAAGTTGAATTTTACAGTTACAGGTACTGTCAACGAACAACAAATAGCCCCAATGCTCATCCAACCATTTATTGAAAATGCCTTCAAGCATGGTGTAAATGCAGAAGAAGACAGTCTAATAAATATTAATATAGAGGTAAAAGAAGATGACATACACCTACTTGTGCAGAACAATAAAGTACAAGTACAAACTACTACTACCGAAAGTAGTGGATTAGGCATTGAAAATACACGCAGCAGATTGCAGATGCTATACCCCAATCATCATCAATTACAGATTGAAGATGGGGCTACTTCATTTACTGTTTCACTCCACATACAGTTATCATGATAAAAGCAATAGCCATAGATGATGAGCCACTGGCACTGAAGCTTATTCAAGCATACTGCGCTAAAAAAGATTTTATAACCCTGCAAAAAACATTCACCAGACCTACTGAGGCGTTGGAACACCTGAAAAGCAATCCTACAGACCTTGTATTTGTTGACATACAAATGCCTGCCATGTCGGGCATCAGCCTTGTGAAAAGCTTGCCCAAAAATATAATGGTCATCTTCACCACAGCTTTTAGTAGCTATGCAGTAGAGAGCTATGAACTGAATGCAATAGATTATTTGTTGAAGCCTATCAACTTTCCGCGTTTTGAAAAAGCAGTTATCAAAGCAAAAGAGTTTTATCAATACACCCTCAAATCCGGGCATACAGAAGACAATTACATATTTATTAGGGCAGATTATAGTTTAATAAAATTGTACCTGACAGATATATTGTATATAGAAGGATTGGCAGACTATCTGAAAATATTTGTCAGTAACCGAAAAACCATCGTTGCACGCATGACAATGAAAGACATGCTTGATAAACTTCCTGATAGTGACTTTGTGCGCGTACATAGAAGTTTTATAGTGCCATTTCATCGCATCTTATCTGTTCGCAACAACACCATTTATCTACCAGAAAGAGAAGTTTCTATAGGCAAAACTTATGTTGAAGAATTCGGGAAACGCTACAAACCCTGATTGTCATACTTCGCAGTTTTCATTGCATTTATCTCATATTTTATACACTCTAAACTTGGCACAATACTTTTAACTCATAAATGAGAATGTGGCTTCTTTCAAGATGCAACCAATACGCTCCATTGCGCTCATTTATGCTCATAGTAGTTCAGGTGTATGTTTGACAATGCTGTAACAAAGCGTTATCAAACAAAACAAATGCTCATACATTTTAAATTAGGGGTGATTTTTTTGCATGAGTGTTTCAAGCGCAGAATTCTTTCTGCGCTCTTTTTTGGTTTGTAAAACCTACTATACCATTAATCGCAGTTCTTACGGCATTCATCTCAATATTTTCTCTCTCAAAAAAATACTCCTGATTTTTGTACAATAAAACTGACAATGTATGATAAAGCAATTGACAAGTATGCTGCTAATTGGCTTACAGTACTACGCATCAGGACAGGAAAAAACAATAACCGGATTGTGGAAAGATGATGGCAAGGAGAATATTAAAATAGAAATATACTATGCCAAAGATGGCGCATACTATGGAAGAGATGCAGACAATAAACAAAAAGTAGTATTGAAAAAGCTGGTCTATGATGCCGATAAAAAACAATACAAAGGCACTATGCACCCGCCCGATGCTAATATAGAACTGAATGCTACATTGACACAGATTAGTCCTGACAAGATAAAGATAACTGTAAGAAAACTGCTTTTGACAAAAACAATGTACATATCCCGTATACAATGAGACCTTTTATTTATAACATAATATTGATAATGCTGTTATCATGTTTTTCATATACAGCACTAGCGCAAAAAAATATCATGTCGCTCGATTCATTGCTTGCTTATACAGATGCCAGAAGCACAGTATTAGCATCAAACGATATAAAGTACTTGCAAGCAAAGCAGACGAAACTGGCTGCAATACTGGGCATTCCAGACTTCAATGCCAATGTTTCACTGAATGTTACCAATAACACCACACTGCCAGTAAGTCTTTTCCCAGCAGAAACTTTTGGTGGCCAACCCGGTACATTCAGAGAGGTACAAACCGGGATACAATATACCAACAACTTAAACCAGTATGCAGATGTAAAGCTGCTGAATGCCGCAGGTTGGCAAAACCTTCGATTAGCAAAAATCAACATCGCCATGACGACAGTTGACAACAAATTGTCGAAAAAAACATTGCAGGAAAATATTGCTGCTTCGTATTACAATATTATCAACCTGCAATCCCAACTCATGTACACGCGTCAAAACCTGTCTGCAGCTGACACTATCTATAATATAGTATCAAGCAAATATGAACAAGGCATTGCAAAGCGACAGGACGTAAATGACGCACTTGTAAATAAAGTTACCACACACGAGTCTGTTACACAGATAGAATACATGATTATGCAGCAATATAAGGCTTTGAAAATCCTGTGCGATATACCCGAAGACGACAGCATTTTACTTTCGTATGAAATGGATGTTGACAGGCCGCTAAATATCATACAGCCCACCTTCAATGATCTAAGCCTTTCACAATCGGCACTTAAAGAAAAATATGCTTTGGCAAACTACAGGCAAATAAAAACAACAATGTTGCCCACAATATCAGCTTTCGGCTCTAATACTGACCAGCAATTCAATACGCAATTCAGTCTGTTTGATAAGAATGTAAAATGGATAAACAGCAACTATATAGGGCTTAAAGCTGTATGGCAGATACCCAATGCCAGCACCATCAGCCAGACAACTAAAGCTAAGTATGAATACAAACTGGCGCAACAAAATACCAACCATAGCAGATTGCAGGCAACACTCGATTTTGAACAACTAAAGATTGAGGCTGAAAAAACAAAAACATCTGCCATTAATCAGCAACAGATATATATGCTACGGGCAGACACGTACCGTAAAAACTTAGAGAGTTACAAAGCAGGCATATTGTCTTTAGATGTGTTACTGAACAGCTACACTACTATGGTAAATAGCCGATACAACCATGTGTCTGCTGTTTCAAATCACCACCATACAAATTCAAAAATCAAGATTTATAATAGTATAAGATGAAAAATATTATTAAAGCAGCGTTACTACTGCCACTATTTACCATGCTGTCTTGTGGTAAAAAAACAGAAACTACACAGCCAGTCATAAAAGACGTTACCGAAATGGTATTTGCTTCGGGTGTGTTGGAAGCAGATGGTAGTTATCAATTGACCGCCAAAACTGATGGTTATCTCGTACAGTTAGATGTTGAAGAAGGTGATATTGTTGCAAAAAACGCAGTTGTAGCAGTTATAGACAATAAAGAAAATGTATATAATGCCAATAGTGCAAACGAACTATATACGATTGCAGAAAGCAATACTCGCAACAATGCACCAGCTATTAACCAGTCTTACAACAATATGATGGCTGCGCGTTACAAAATGGATACAGACTCTGTGCAGTACAAACGTTATGAAACTCTGTTACAACAAGATGCTGTTGCTGTTGCAGAATTTGATAATCAGCTACAACAATACAGAACATCTAAAGCCAATTACATCGTAGCAAGGGAAAATTTCAAACTGGCAGAGCAACAAGCGAAGCAGCAATTAATTTCTGCAAGGGCAACAATGGGCGTAAACAATACACAAACTGCCAACAACGAAATTACAGCAGTAATTGGCGGCAAAGTATATAAGAAACATAAAAAGACAGGCGACTTTGTAAAGAAAGGAGATGTGGTACTAACCATTGGCAATACGGATAAACTATACGCATTTGTTAACGTAGATGAAAGCAACATCAGCAAAATATCCATTGGGCAGAAAGCTATTGTGTCCCTCAATACAGATAAAAGTAAAACATACAAAGCCACCGTAGCTCATATCTACCCATCGTTTGATGAAGCAAGTCAGTCTTTTCAATGCAAACTATTTTTTACTGACTCGTTGGTATTCAGGGCAATCGGTACACAATTACAGTCCAACATCATTATTGGTACTCGAAAAAACGCTTTGCTCATACCAAGAAACTACCTCGACTTTGATGGTACAGTACGATTGAAGAGGCGCGATAAGAAGCAGAAGGTAACCACAGGTTTCGTGGGGAAGGATTGGGTAGCAGTTACTACAGGCATCAATCAAGAAGCCATACTTATTACAGACAATGTAGGCAAAACGAACACCTCTGAATTTGGTGCACAAATGAGATAACATGAAAGTTAAAAACGTAAATATCGACATTGCCCTTACACATATTTTCACCAGAAAAAAGCAAACAATCGTTGCAGCTTTAGGTGTGATGTTAGGTATTGCTGTTTATCTGTTTATGAATTCGTTATCTGCGGGCTTTACTCGCTATTCAACAAATGAAATATTTAAAAACAGTGCACACATCAAATTATACAAAGAAGATGCTATCAGCGAACCATTAATACCTTCTGCCGATACAGGGCAATTAAATGTAATCGTCAACCCGCAAATATTACAGGAATCAAAAAAACTCATTAATCCGCAAGCGTTGATTCAGCAGTTGAAACAATATCCTTTTATCACCCATGCAATAGCACAAGTAAACGTAGATGTGTTTTATAATAATGGGAAATCGCAGTTGACAGGCACCGCAAATGGAGTGGATATTACTGCGGCAGATGCAATGTTCAATATCACCAGCTATATGCTTGCAGGCAATCTGCATGACCTGCAGGACAATGTAAATGCCATTGTAATCGGGAAAGGAATCGCTGAAAAACTAAACCTTGGTCTGGAAGACAATATAACTATTACATCATCTCAAGGCGTTAATAAACTACTGAAAATAAAAGGAATTTTCAGCACAGGGAATACGTTTACAGACCAGAGCAAGTCCTACGTTAATATACATACAGCACAGCAGTTTGCTAAAGAAAATACCACTTACGTTACTACCATATATGCAAATACAAACAATTCGGATAGAGCAATTCAATATGCCAAAAAAATACAGCCTTCTATGCGCTATAAAGTAGAAGCATGGCAGATAACGAACGCAGATGTATTGTCTGGGAATAAGGTGCGTAGTACGCTGATGGGTGCAATATCCCTATCCATACTTATAGTAGCTGCTTTCGGAATATATAATATCCTCAACATGACGGTTATGCAAAAACTGAATGACATTGCCATATTGAAAGCAACGGGGTTTTCAAAAAAAGATGTCATAACAATTTTCGTTACTGAGGCTGTTATTATGGGGCTATTGGGGTCTGTTGCTGGGTTATTAATGGGAGCGATATTAATAGCCATTATGGCAAACATATATATGGGCCCACCAGCAGGGTATTTCCCGATATACTTTAATGCTACAATATTCGCTTATAGTTTTTTATTGGGTGCATTGGTAACATTCTGTGCAGGATACATACCGGCATTAAAAGCTGCACGTATTGACCCTGTAGAAATTTTCAGAAAATAGAATGGCTATGGAAAACAAGTACCTAATGCCAAAAAACTTTTCTTTATTCCTTGAAGGGCCAGGGAAAAGGCTGTCAAACCTGCTGTTTTGTTGGAAAGTAATGACTCATTTTTTCAGAGGGTTACGTGCATTGCATTTTTGCGGTCCGGCAGTGACGGTATTCGGTTCAGCGAGATACAGCACAAGTTCCCATTATTATAAAAGTGCTGAGTTTATCGGTACACTCATTGCCGAAATGGGTTTTACAACTATTACAGGTGGCGGGCCCGGGTTAATGGAGGCAGCAAATAAAGGAGCATACGAAACTGGTGGATATAGTGTAGGGTGCAATATCGTGCTACCAAAAGAGCAGGGCAGCAATCCGTATTTGCATACAAAAGTAGCGATACCCTATTTCTTTATTCGTAAGACATTGCTTATTAAATACTCCCATGCATTCATTGTACTACCTGGTGGCATAGGTACGCTTGATGAACTTTTTGAAGCACTTACACTTACACAAACAGGTAAAATAAAGCCTTTCCCGATAATTGTATTTGGTAAAGAATTTTATTCCCCCATGCGTAAGCAAATTGAAGCAATGCACCTTGCAGGTACATTGCACATGGATGAGTTGTCCAATCTTTTTTTTACCAACTCCTTTGAAGAAGTAGAGTATATCCTGCAAGAATATGTAGTAAAATATCTTAATCTGCAACAAGCACCGAAACCTTATTGGTATTTATTAGAAAAAAGAAAAGGCAAAGCATATAATAATAGTCAATAGCAAACTAGAAGTATTAATCTTCTTCAAATAATATTTAAAGACTTTATACGTGTCAGAAAAAAAAGCAATACTAAGGACAGAGGGAATCGGTAAGTATTTTTACACCCCTGTAAAGTTTAAGGTTTTAGATGGTATCAGTTTTGAAGCATACAAAGGTGAGTTCCTTACTTTGGTTGGCAAAAGTGGTTCGGGTAAATCTACCTTGCTGTATTGCCTAAGTACGATGGATAGTGATTACGAGGGCAAATTATACATCAATGAAGAGCAAGTAACGGGCAAAAAGGCCGATGAACTTGCCGCATTGCGCAACAACAGCATCGGGTTTATATTTCAGTTTCACTATCTGCTACCTGAGTTTTCATGCCTCAAAAATATCATGCTGCCAGCCCTTAAAAAACAAGCTTATAGTTACGAGGAAATTGAAACAAGGGCTTACGAAAAACTAAAACTGCTTGGCATTGAAGACCAAGCACTAAAGCCTGCATCAAAGCTAAGTGGTGGGCAGCAGCAACGTGTATCCATTGCACGAGCACTAATTAACGACCCCGATATTATTATGTGCGACGAGCCCACTGGCAACTTAGATAGCAAGAACACGCAAATCGTTTTCGATACTTTCAAAAAAATAACATCTGAACTCGGACAAACCATCATAGCAGTTACCCACGACCTTGATTTTGCCAAAGCCAGCGACCGTACCATTGAGTTGGCAGACGGGAAAATTCTTACACATAATAAAACCTTTCAATAATACCATCTGTCGTTCTTCGACAATTAGTGTGCATTTATCTCAATAAATTTTTTGAGAAGGACCAGACATTCATTTTTGCACTCTACTATTTGTAAAGCATTATGATGAATAAATTATTTCCCTTATTGGCGGTTGGTTTAATATTAAACACGGCACAAGCGCAAACTAAGTTCACCCTCAACGGCACAGTCAAAGACAAAAAAACGGGCGAAACACTCATTGGTGTTGCCGTGTATGTAAAAGAAATTAGTGGTACAGGCACAAGCAGCAATGAATACGGTTTTTATTCACTTACGCTACCACAAGGTAAGTACCACGTCATCAGCAACTACGTTGGTTATAAAGCAGATACGGTTGTAGTAAACCTGACGGCTAATACTAAACTCGACCGCTCATTGTCTGAAAACACATCGCAACTGAAAGAAGTGGTTGTGTCTAACAAACGTAAAGACGACAACTTGCGGAAAACGGAAATAGGTGTTGAGAAATTAGATATTAAGGAGATTGAAAAAATACCCATCATATTCGGTGAAAAAGACATTCTGAAAACCATACAGTTGCTACCAGGTGTTAAGTCGGCTGGCGAGGGTAATAGTGGTTTCTTTGTACGTGGTGGTTCCGCCGACCAGAACTTGATATTGCTAGACGAAGCACCCGTGTACAACGCTTCTCACTTGCTTGGTTTCTTCAGCACATTCAACAGCGATGCGTTGAAAGATGTATCCATTATTAAAGGTAACAGCCCTGCACAATATGGCGGTCGCTTGTCTTCTGTACTGGATGTAAAGATGAAAGAAGGCAATAATCAGGGATATAATGTTACAGGTGGCTTAGGGCTTATCAGCAGCAGGCTAAGTGTAGAAGGGCCGATACAAAAAGATAAATCATCTTTCATTGTATCCGGCAGGCGAACCTATGCTGATGTGTTCCTGAAAGCGACGGACGACTTTAAAGATAACTCATTGTATTTCTACGATTTGAATGCTAAAGCCAATTATCGCATCAACGAGAAAAATAGGATATATGCATCAGGTTATTTTGGTAGAGATGTGCTGGGCTTTGGCGATAACTTCGGTATAGACTGGGGCAATACCACTGCTACTGTCAGGTGGAATAGCATCATAAGCCCCAAGCTGTTTTCAAACACATCTTTTATTTACAGCAATTACGATTACAATATAAAGATTAATAGCGGCGGTACAGATTTTAATATCAACTCACAAATCAAAGACTGGAATCTGAAACAAGAATTTCAATTCTTTCCAAATGCCAAAAACTCATGGCGATTCGGGTTCAATAGCATACATCACAATATTACTCCCAGCCGCTTTGAGGGTGATAACATAACTGCCGAAGAAAAAGAAAGCAGGTACTCGTTGGAAAATGCTGTGTTTGCAAACAACACCATGAAATTATCCAATAGGTTTACGCTTGACTATGGATTGCGTTTTTCATTCTATACTATACTGGGTGGTGATAAGTACAATATATACGATAAAGGTAAGCTCACAGATAGTGTCGTACTTGCATCGGGCGATTTTGGTAAAACCTATTACAACCTCGAACCGAGGATGCAGTTCAGCTACTTACTCAATGATGTAAGCAGCATAAAAGGTGGCTATGCAAGAAATACACAGCATTTACATTTACTAAGCAATAGTACCAGTTCTACACCTACCGACCAGTGGATTGGCAATTCATACAACATCAAACCTGAAATAAGCGACCAGATGAGCATCGGTTACTTCAGAAATTTCAGCGATAACCGTTTTCAGTTCAGCGTAGAAGGCTATTATAAACACATGCAAAACCAAGTGGATTATAAAGATGGAGCAGACATCAACAGTGCGCCCGATATAGAAAGAGAATTACTTTATGGTATTGGCAGGGCTTATGGTGTGGAGCTCTTACTCAAAAAGACAGAAGGAAAATTCACAGGATGGGTTGGTTATACCCTTTCCAGAACAGAGCGCAAAATAGATGGTATCAACAATAACGAATGGTATGCAGCAAGACAAGACCGCACACACGACTTGTCTGTAGTAGGTATGTACCAGTTGACAAAAAGATGGTCGCTATCAGGTCTGTTTGTGTACAACACGGGCAATGCAGTTACCTTCCCAAGTGGCAAATACAATGTAGGCGGTAATACCACTTATTACTATACTGAAAGAAATGGTTACCGTATGCCTGCCTACCATAGGTTCGATATCGGCGCTACCTACACCAAGCCGCATAAAAAACGCTTTGAATCATCATGGAACTTCAGCGTGTACAATGTGTATGGCAGAGAAAATGCCTATACCATCACTTTTGAAGACCACCCAGACGACCCAACACGCACAAGAGCTATACAAACATCACTCTTCCGTTGGGTACCCAGTATAACGTATAACTTCAAATTTTAGTAATCATGCGAAATATCTTATTGGCATTAGCCGTACTAACCTTCGCGTCCTGCGAAAAAGAAATTGAAATAGACCTCAATTCTACAGACCCTAAGGTTGTGATAGAAGGTAATATAACCAACAATCCCGGGCCACATTATGTGCGCATCAGCAAAACAGTCAACTTCAGCGAAACCAATAACTATCCACCCGTTACAGGAGCATTGGTTATCATTACCGATAATACGGGTGTAACAGATACGTTGACAGAAGCTACCCCAGGCATGTATCGAACTAATAAAATTATCGGTACTCCCGGCAATACGTACACACTTACAGTTTCATCAGAGGGTAAAGACTATCGTGCCGTTTCTACTATGCCTCAACTCGTGAGTTTAGATAGTGTGCGATTTAATATTTTCAGCGGCCCACTTGGCGGCAATGGCGATGCTTATACTGTAATTCCTGTATTTACAGACCCTTCTGTATTTGGCAATAGCTATCGTTTCATACAAACGGTAAATGGAGAGGAAGACAAATCATACATCGTTTTCAACGATAATGTAAACAATGGCAGTGTTAATCAAAGACCCATATTCAGCCCCGATGCTGAAATAAACACTGGCGATACAGTGAGCATAGAAATGAGATGTATTGATAATATAGCATACACCTACTTCTATACCTTATCTCAAATAGCAGGTGGCGGCCCTGGTGGCGGTACAACGCCCAGCAACCCGCCCAATAATATTACAGGAAATTATGCATTAGGATTATTCACCGCATACACATCACAAAAAAGGACAGAGGTAGTGAAATGAAACAACCGCGACTAGGATTTTTGAAACTTGCTATTTGTGCGTGTATTACAACTACTGCCAATGCGCAGAAAGTGTATAAGTATAACCTGCCTGGCTGCAATTGCTACAGCGAAATAATATTTGAAGAAAAGGCAGCAAACCCAAAAGGTGTCATCGTATTAGACGCTAACGGTAGTGATATAGTAAGCTACTCGAACAATAACGAGTTTGATAAATCAAAGCTGTTTACAGACTACGACTTTCTATATATCAATATCCTAAACAATGGAACATCAGATAAATACACTTGTTACGATGTTTTGATACGCAACATCGTTTTAGCTCACAAAATCAATCCGTCAGTCTTTTATTATATACCAAATAAATCATCTGCCAGCTACAGCATACACAAGTCGCAAAAAATACACTACGATTTCAATATCGTCTTATTGCAAGACGAAAACCTTGCAGACTTGAAGAAAGGGCTTGATGGCAGTACCAATGGCCAATTGTATAAACTGCCTAATAGCTACAGGGATGAAGAATTAGAGTATCAGAACAAAATGCTTAACTATAAACGCAATTTTGATGTTGGGTTGTTCTTTTCCCCGATAGTACTTACAGGCAACAAATTAGGGTTAACAAAAGACGGCATCGGTACTTACGGTTTAGACTTTACAAAACATATTGCACAACGCCATTCATTGAGGTTTTCAGTAGGTGCCGCATTTAACATACCAGGCAGAAAATCTATGCAATCGGGTATGCAATCGAAGATGATGGAAGCAGTACAAAACGAAGAAGATAGTTTTTACATCAACGAAACACTATCGGGGCATGTGTATATCAGCACAGAGCTTAGTTATAGGTATTATTTCAGACACCAAAAACCATTTAGACCCTACCTTGGTGTTGGTGTAGGTTTAATCAACGTAACAAGTATTGCCGGAAAAGTAACAGGTGTTATTGACATCAGTGATATTGATATGTCCAACCCATCCTCTATGCAGGAAATGCAAGGCAACTTCAGCCAAGACGACATGGAAACAGATATGTCTCAGAAAAGCTACAGTTTCATGAGTCCGATGGCAGATATAGGTTTTGAGTATAAGGCTACACCCGGCATAAAATTGGCGGTTTCTATGCCCATAAGGTACAATACCGAGCAATCAATGGCAATACAAAACTCTCTCAGCTTAGGGCTTAATATGGGTATCCATTTCACACTCAATCCCGGAAAACTGCCAAAGAATATGAGCATCAAGAAAAAATAATGACTTCTCTGTTATTGCTATATGCACAAGTATATTAAATACAGCTAAGGCTTAGTACATACATTAATACTAAACAATTCGTAAGCAATATTTATTAACATCAAAATCCATAAATATCATGCATAGATTATCATTTATTCTCGTTGTTGTCTTGTTATCTTCTTGCACAAAAGCATTGCTCAACAGACTTTGTATTGAGGTAGATAAAACAACCGTAAAAGTAGGCGAACAAATAAAAGTATCAAACTGTGAAAACAGAACACCACCAAACGTAGATATTGATTGGGGTGATGGCAGCGAAAAATCTTCAGGTCTTGACAATACACATACTTATAGTAAAGAAGGAACTTTTACCATCAAAGTTTTGTACAAAGATGAAGAAGTAGATAGGGACGAACTTCGAAAAGTTATTACTGTTACAAAATAGTCGTATTGAGTATGTATTACCAAGAAACTTTCTGACAATACACATTTTTTATATCGTCCATGATTGTAATCAATTAAGAAAGTGTAATGTATAGCTTCTACAAAAAATGTTACTATTCATTTTGTGCGTTTAGTATCATAATATCTGTTAACCATGAATGAAAAATTACCTGTAATATTTGAGCGCTCAATAAGAATTTCCAATTAATTGCATTTCTAATAATTTTTCTCTCCTTAGCTAATTAACTTCCGTTAAATATTGTGTAGAGCCATTACCTATAAAATATGTATGGTGTATTGTATCATTTTTATGGAACCCAAATACTCAGCAAAAGCTCCCGGCACATTAAACGATGAAAAATCACGTATTGTTTTGGATGCTTCATCTAATTAAAATTCAACTATCCTGCTATAAGCTTGTTTCTTAGCTTCTCCGTTATTAAATAATAAAAGCCTGCCGTTTTGCATAGATGCGTCATGTTGTCGAAAAAACGTCCTACAGAATTGCTACAAACCTGCTACAGCAAAAAAGAGTGAGTTTGTTCTTATCTTATTTATTTTCAATGGTTTATGCAAAATACTACAAATAGCTACAGATTTATAAGCAAGAAAAAATATTCACCTTATGTTGCCCTATGTAAAGAATAGACCTTAGTCAAATTCATAAAAAAAGTGTATATAGAAAAAATATAGGAGCCAATATCGGCTCCTATATTTTTAATTTAATTAACTCTTATTGTAAAAAACAATTGGTTATCTAATATTTTAGAAATTAAGAGGGTTTTGAAAACGAACTCAATAATACCCGTGTAAAGTTAAGCCTAGGCTATCTTTCAAAGGATATATACGACAGAAAAAATCCTTTAGTTGGTTCGACACTCGTTCCGTAGTCTCCACATTTTAGTTTTAACCCTCTGAAAACCATTGCTGCAATGGTTTTCAGAGGGTTTTATTTTTTAACCTCGTTTTTCCTTACAAGATGCTGATTTTGAATTGCCTGCATAGGATGAGTTGATTACTTCATGATTTTTGCAGAATGATAAACCAGTATTAGGTGCATCCGTGTACAATATTATTATTGAAAGCACTATGCTAACGTTGCCAGAATAAAAATGTTTTCCAGAGATTAAATCTAAACAGAACGTTAAGACGTAGATAGATGTATTGTTAACAATTTTAAAAACAATACTCGTATGAAAAAACGTTCCTTATTCACAGGGTTACGGATTTTCGGACTTGTTCTGGGCATGTCGGCTATGGCTATCAACGGCTATTCTTCAAGTCACAGGGAAGCACCGCTAATATCCAACGACCCGCTAGCTGACAATACAGATTTGTATGCATTCAGAAGTCCTGATGATACAAATACTGTAACCATCATTGCAAACTACATACCATTCGAGCTACCCGAGGGTGGCCCTAACTGGTACACTTTTTCTCCCAACATCAGGTACGAGGTTCATATAAAGAACAAGACCAGTACAACAGGAGATGACATTACGTATAGGTTCACTTTTGCTCAAACAAATCAGGACGGTACTACATTCTTCAATGTACGTCTGAATAAAGAGAACCTGAAAACAACCTACACTTGCGAGAAGAGTACAGATGGTGGTGTGACATTTACTACTATTTATTCAGGTGGTATCGTACCGCCACCCAACATTGGGCCACGTTCTATTGAGGGTAACCCTGTAGGCTTAGGTGCAGCAAACTATACCTCGCTTATTACATCGGCAATACACACTGCCTCTACGGGCGAAAAATTGTTTTGTGGCCCTGCAGACGATCCATTCTTTGTTGACCTGGCAGGTGCTTTCGACGTAGGTAATTTCCGCCCTGAAGGCAATACCACCAATGCGCCCAAAGATGGCTTGGCTCGTTTTAATGTACATTCTATATGCATCAAAGTGCCTATCAGTATGCTACAAAAAGATGGTAAGAATGTAAGTGCAGCAGCTAATATTTTAGATGGCGACTTTGTAATTGGTGTTTGGGCATCGGCAAGCCGTCAGCAAATTAAAACACTGAATGCAAGCGGAACGGATGCTTATTCAGGTTCGTGGGTGCAGGTTTCTCGTTTAGGTATGCCGCTTACCAACGAAGCGGTAATACCCATCGGTTCAAAAGACAGGTGGAATGCAAATACGCCATATAATAACAACGATTTGCAATTCGCGCCATTCTTCAACAATCCGGAACTGGCACTGTACATGGACAACTCACAGTTTGGTGGTGCAGTACCGTCTATGAATGGTTTGCGTATTCAATCTAAATCATTAGGTACGTACGATTTCCGTAATGGTAAGCCAGGGCTGTATCCGTTGAAAGGTAATGCAGCAGTAGCAGGTACCGCATTAGACGATGCCATATTCGGCACAATTCTGTTGCCTAATAATACAAGTCCACGCGCAGTAGATTTACTCCCGATATTCTATACAGGCGTACCCAATTTGCGCCCGTACCAATTAGCGACAGGTAAAAATGGTAATCCGCTTGCAGCAGGCAAGCCGTTCATAAACAACTTTTTACCAACACTAGGCGATATGTTGCGTTTGAATATGGCAGTACCCGTTACACCGAGGAACGACCCTAAATTCAGTTCATTGGGTATAGTGAGCGCAGCGGTATTGGGCCTTACAGACCCTGCATATAACGCGAATGCCAATTTGCAGTTTATACCAAACATGGATGGCTTCCCTAACGGACGCAGGCTTGAGGACGATGTTACAACCATCGAACTACAGGCAGTATCGGGTGTGGCATTGGCGGCTATCGGTTTGTGGTATGACGATTATCCTGTTGGTGGTACTAATCCTGTTACGCCACAATTGCAAAACGTGTTGGGTTTCAGCGCAGGTGTTACAAAGAATGATACCACATTCAAGGCTTCATTCCCGTATGTTCAAAACCCGTGGAGAGGGTATGACTACACGCTCAAATCAAGGTTTTAACAGCCAAAATAAAAAGAACAATTATGAAAAATTTTATAAATAAATTGTTGCTGGCATCGGCTATATCCTTGCTGCCACAACTACAGGCAAATGCCTCATCTCACAGGGAAGCGCCATTGATATCTAATGACCCGCTTGCGGATAATACCGACCTGTATGCATTTAAAAGTCCGTGCGACTCGGAAAAAATAGTACTCATTGCCAACTATATACCGTTTGAGCATCCTGCCGGGGGCCCTAACTGGTACACATTTGGCGAGAACATACGTTATGAGGTACACATAGATAATAATACAGCCACATCGGGCGATGATATTATTTATCGTTTTACTTTTCAGCGTGTAAATGAAGATACAACCACGTTCTTCAACATACGCCTCGGCAAGCAAAACCTGAAGACTACTTATGTGTGCGAACGTAGCACGAATGGTGGCACAAGTTTTACAACCATCGTATCTGCAGGTGTAGTGCCACCGCCAAACATTGGCCCGCGCTCTATACAAAACAGCACAGTAGGTTTGGGTGCAACCTCTTACGACGACTTGATAACAGCCGCAGTAGCCACGGCCTCAACTGGTGAAAAAATCTTTTGCGGCCCGATGGACGACCCGTTTTTTGTTGACCTCGGTGGTGCTTTTGACGTAGGCGGTTTCCGCACAGCGGCAAATGGTGCTCGTGATGGTCTGGCAAAATTCAACTGTCATTCAATAGTGATTGAAGTACCTGTATCTACATTGCAGAAAACAGGAAAAACAGTAGCACAAAGAGCCAATATACTGGATGGTGATTATGTAATAGGTGTATGGGCATCAGCCAGTCGCCCGCAAATTACAACGCTCAGCACTACAGGTGGCAACCCCACAACATCTGGTTCTTGGGTGCAGGTATCTCGTTTAGGTATGCCGCTAACAAACGAGGCTGTTATACCTATTGGTAGCAAAGATGCGTGGAACCGTGCTAATCCTTACACAGGTGATGGTGCTTTTGTTCCCAACTTCCGCAATCCTGAATTGGCATTGTATATGGACAATTCACAGTTTGGTGGTGCAGTACCAGGGCTAAGTGCATTACGTGTACAAACTGCATCTTTAGGTGCTTATGATTTCCGCAATGGCAAACCAGGTTTATGGCCATTGAAAGGAAGTGGTGCAGTTGCTGGCACTGCGCTCGACGATGCTGTTTTCGGTACTATACTGCTGCCTAATAACGCCAGTCCTCGTGCGGTAGATATACTGCCTATATTCTATACAGGTGTACCTAATCTTCGCCCGTATCAGTTGGCAACAGGCAAGGCAGGTAATCCGTTAGCCGCAGGTAAGCCTTTCATCAACAACTTCCTGCCAACGCTTTGCGATATGCTACGCCTAAACATGGCTGTGCCTGCTACACCGCGTACAGATCCCAACTTCAGTTCGCTGGGTATCATACAGGCAGCCGTATTGGGACTTACAGACCCTGCATACAACACAAGTGCAGCATTACAGTTTATACCAAATATGGACGGCTTCCCCAACGGGCGCAGGCTGGAAGATGATGTTACAACCATCGAGTTGCAAGCAGTATCGGGTGTAGCATTGGCAGCCATTGGCCTTTGGTACGATGATTACCCAGGCACAGGTAGCCCTGTTACACCAAACCTGTTAAGCGTATTAGGCTTCAATGCAGGCGTTACTAAAAACGATACTACATTCCGCCAGTGTATGCCTTATTTACAAACACCATGGAGAGGCTTTAATGGCAATGGTTATGTAGGGCCTACAACGGGCATTGCACAACTGGGTATATCAAGCCCCGAAGCGGCTATGGTAGCATTCCCTAATCCGTTTAAAACAACAGTTAGCTTCAAATACAAACTGGCGGCTCAAGGTAATGTAACCATACAGGTTACAGATATTACAGGCCGCGTGGTGAAGGTAATAGCGGTTGGTAATAAACAAAGCGGCGAACATACAGCACAACTGAACGCGGATGCACTTGCAAAAGGCAATTACATAGCACAGTTGGTTGTAAACGACAAAAAAATGAATACTGCTAAGATTGTAAAAGCCGAGTAGGTTTTGGCAACATAGTTAAGAGTGAGAACATGGGGGCATTTGCCCCTTTGTTTTTTTTAAAACCATTTAGCCACTGCTACCGTATATGTTTTTACAAAAAAAGATATTATGCAAAAGCTACACTCAAAAAAACTATCAAAATGCCTGCTGCTTATTATGCTGGTGGGCACATTAGGAACTACAATAGTATCCTGCAGTAATGCAGGTGGTGAAACATCAGAAATGACCTCTGACAATACGGGCATACCTGCCTTGCTGGAGCGTAAGGGCGAGCTCGCAAAAGCTGCTGAATGGGAGAAAACAAAGGTTAAGGTGCAGGAATTAAAAGCAAAGCTGTCTGCAAACCCAAATGATACAAAAACAAGGCTACAGATAGCAACTATATACATGACAGAAGCCAGAATAACCGGCGATGCATATTACCATCAGGCAGCCGTCAAAATATTGGATGGCGTACTGAAAATAGACAATAACAATTTCGAAGCCTACACATACAAAGCCTCAGTAGCCATGTCGCTGCACCGTTTCGATGAAGCAAGGAAACTGGCAGAAAAAGCACGTATGCTGAACCCCGACAATGCGTATGTATGTGGTGTGTTGGTAGATGCGAATGTGGAATTAGGCAATTACAAAGAAGCCATTGCCATGTCTGATAAAATGCAGGTGTTAAAACCATCATTGGAATCTTATTCAAGGGCATCGTACTTGCGCGAAATATTTGGCGATTATGACGGTGCTATACAAGCTATGAACATGGCTGTTCAGGCAGGTGCAGCGGGTACAGAAAGTGCAGAGTGGGCAAGGGTAGCCCTTGGCGACCTTTATCTGCAAACAGGCAAACTTGATACTGCGAAAATGCTCTATGAAAGTGCATTGGTGTATCGTCCTGGTTTTCCGAATGCGGAAATGGGACTAGCCAAAGTAGAAAAAGCAAAGAAAAACTATACTGCTGCCATACAGCATACAGAAAATGCCATACGCATCATCAGCGAATCGGCTTATGTTTCTTTTTTGGGTGAGTTGTATGCACTGAAAGGTGATATGGATAAAGCAAAAAGCATTCATAAGGATGTAATAGATATGCTGGAAGATGCTGAAAAACAGCAAGACGAAAATATGATGAAACACAACGGCAATCGTGAACTGGCTAATGCATATCTGGCAGCTATTGACTTTGACAAAGCATTGGTGTATGCGAAAAACGATTTGGCACTACGTCCTGAAAATATTGATGCAAACGAATTGGTGGCATGGATTTATTACCTGAAAGCCGATTATGCAAATGCCAAAAAGCACGCAGATAAAATGATGGCTACCAATACGCGCAATGCAAACACACTATACAAAGCCGCTAAGATTTATGCCAAAACCAATGAAGCTGCAAAAGCAGACGCTTATGCACTGATGGCTAAAAAAGTAAACCCATATCTGGACGGCAATACCATACTGGCATACAAATAATAACATTCACAAAACATACTGCTATGAAGAGGTTTTGTTTGTTACTCTTGTTATTCATTTTGCCTACAACACTGTTTGCGCACACCATTAACTATCAACTCAATAAAATGGATGATGGCGAAGTGATATGGAAATACCTGCTAACAGGCTTCGACCACATTATACCCTATGGGTTAGACCATATACTATTTATACTGTGTGTGTTCTTTCTCAACACCAATCTAAAGCAGTTGGTACTACAGGCATCCATGTTTACATTGGCACATTCCATCACACTGGGGTTGGCTATGTATGGTGTCATAACCCCACCATTAGATGTTGTTGAGCCGCTTATTGCAATGTCTATTGTATTCCTTGCAATAGAAAATATTTTCTTCGATAGGGTAAAGCCTTGGAGAATGATGATGGTGTTTTTATTTGGTTTAGTGCATGGTATGGGCTTTGCAGGTGCGCTTTCCGAATTGGGGCTACCACAGTATGCTTTTGCTACCTCACTCATAAGTTTCAACATTGGTGTAGAGTTGGGACAGTTGACAATCATACTAATCATGTACTTTTTGGTGGCAAAAGTATTCTCACAAAAACTGTGGTATAGAAACAGAATTGTTATACCATCTTCCGTATTAATAGGGCTGATAGCAGTGTACTGGACGATTGAAAGAATATTTTTTACCTCATAATAGCGATTAACCAAACTGTCGCTACAACAGCATCGTACATATAATCACGAAACCACAAACGCATAGCAATGAAAAGACTTTACATCGCTGCTTCTCTCCTGATATTATTTATTTGCATGGCTGGTACTGCTATGGCACATAGCGGCAGTCTGAGAGGAATGGTAAAAGACGAAGCATCTCGTAAGCCGGTAGAAGGTGCCAGTATATATATCAGAGAAGCGAAGATTAGTGCCGTGACAGATATTTTTGGCAACTATTTCATTAAAGGGATTGAAGAAGGTGAATACACACTCATCATCAGCCACGTAGGGTATGAACAAACTACAACAACAATAAAAATAGAGGATGGCATCACCGCAGAAATTGCAAGCAGTATGAAGCATACGGATGTAAGCCTGAATAGTGTAACCATCAATGCAAAAAAAGACATCAGCCTTAGTTCTGTAAGCGGGCTTGATCTGAAGTTGCGCCCTGTGAACACCGCACAGGATATGCTCCGCATGGTGCCGGGTTTGTTTATATCACAACATCAGGGTGGTGGTAAAGCCGAGCAATTATTTTTGCGTGGTTTTGATGTAGATCATGGTACGGATGTAAACATTATGGTAGATGGTATGCCTGTTAATATGGTTTCTCACGCGCACGGGCAAGGCTATGCCGACCTGCACTTTTTAGTACCTGAATTGGTTGAGAAAATAAACTTTGGAACAGGACCTTATCAGATAGATAAAGGAAACTTTACCACTGCAGGATGGGTTGAATTTAAAACAAAAGATTACTTAGATAACAGCTTTGTAAAACTGGAAGGCGGCAACTTCGGGCATACACGCTCATTGGTAGGCGTAAACCTGATTGATAAAAATGATGATAAACAAACAGCCTATGTAGTAGCTGAATATGCAAATAACAGAGGTTATTTTGATGTGCCCCAAAATTTCAACCGTACTAACATTGTTGGTAAATACACCAATAAAATTGCTGCTAATAAACTGTTAAGCATCACCCTGTCCGGCTTTCGTAGCAACTGGGATGCATCAGGACAAATACCAGAGCGTGCAGTAGCACAAGGTATCATTGGCCGTTTCGGGCAGATTGATAAAGAAACGGGGGCTACCAGCAGATACAATTTGAATTTACAATTTACACAAAGCATCAACGACCATAGCTTTCTGAAGACTAACCTCTTTACATCTTATTATGATTTTGAGCTGTATTCAAACTTTACATTCTTCCTAACTGACTCTGTTAATGGCGACCAGATACGCCAAAAAGAGAAGCGTATTGTAAGCGGTTATAATGCAGACTATGTAAATGATTATAAAATAGCAGGGCTGAAAACAAAAACCAATATCGGTGCAGGCATCAGGTACGATAATGTAATGGATAATGAACTGAGCCGTACCGTCAACCGTACTACCACGCTCGGTTACCTGGCATTAGGCAATGTGTTTGAAACCAATATGTCTGGCTATGTAAATCAATCAGTTTTCTTACTGCCGCAATTAGTACTTAATGCAGGTACACGATTCGATTATTTTATACATACATACGACAACAGGATACCTACAGAGGCAAGAACCAAAACAACCGCTAATACAAATGGCTTCAGCCCCAAAGCAGGTATTTATTACAACTTTGGCAACAATGCACGTTTATATTTTAATTACGGTACTGGGTTTCATAGCAATGATACACGTGTAGTAACGGCACAAAATGGTCAAGGTGTTTTACCTCTTGCCAATTCTTATGACGCGGGCATTATCTTTAAACCATATAAAAAGTTATTGCTATCCTTAGCGGCTTGGAGGCTTGATATGCAGCAGGAGTTTGTATATGTAGGCGATGCTGCTGAAGTAGAAATATCGGGCGCGACACAGAGAACAGGATTTGATTTTTCGTTGAGGTACGAATTGCTGAAATGGTTGTATGCTGATGGAGATTTTAACTACACCTACGCACGCGCTGTAAACGAACCGGCAGGCCAAAACTATATACCATTAGCACCCGCAATCACCTCTATCGGTGGGCTGACTGCAAAGTTCAGAAACGGACTATCGGGTAGCTTTCGTTACCGCTATATGGCAGACAGGCCTGCAAATGAAGACAAGTCTGTAATAGCTAAAGGCTATACTGTTTTTGATGCTACTGTCAACTACAGTATCAAACAATATGAATTTGGGTTGCAGGTACAAAACCTGTTCAATACGCAATGGAATGAAGCCCAGTTTGATACAGAGACAAGGTTGAGAAATGAATCAGCTCCTGTTTCAGAAATATGTTTTACTCCCGGTACACCATTCTTTTTTAAGCTGACGGTAGCATATAAATTTTAACTGAGTGTTTTTTTCGACATAACTAAATGATGTAACATCTATACTCATTATATGAAGTTAATGTAATAATATCAATACCCTTTTCGCCTTGGCTACGTCATTATATATTTATTGACTATTTTTAGCCGCAATGGATGTTGTAAAAACATACGGACAATTTGCCGTGGGGCAGAGCTTCTCTGCTACGCTTAGAGAACAAGTGCGGAATTTGGTAATCAAAGCGTTGTCAATGCGCAAAAGCATCAATGGCAATAACTGGATAAAGCTGCCGTATTATCACCATGTGTTTGATGATGAAAGAAAAGGCTTTGAACGTCAGTTGAAATACCTGAAAAACTTTGGTGAGTTTATATCTATGGATGATGTGTGGCAGATGGTGGCTGTTGACAAGAAAATAGACGGCAGGTATTTTTGTGTAAGTTTTGATGATGGTTTTTACAACTGTTACGAAAACATGATGCCAATTACACAGGCATCGGATGTACCCGTTATTATTTACCTGCCTACTACATATATCAATATCGATTATCAACAAACTGTGGATGCGGAAAAGATAAAAAACTTCTATCCCGAAAAGCCAAGATTAGTGCCATTCCTTAGTTGGCAGCAGTGCAAAGAAATGCTGAACGCTAAAATTAGTTTTGGTTCACATACTGTTACTCATGCCAATTTGATGGAAATATCGGCAAGCGATATTGAAAAAGAATTACTGACATCTAAACAGGAAATTGAAAAACAACTTGGCATTGATTGCACCCATTTCGCTTGCCCTTGGGGTAGGGCAGGTATAGACTTTAATTCCGCTATTACTACTGATATTGCTAAAGGCTTAGGTTACAAAACATTTGCGACTACTAATCGAGGTGCAGTGACTGTCGGTAGCGATTTGTACCAACTAAAGCGCGACCATTTGCTTGCCAATTGGGGTAATTATCAACTCAAGTATTTCTTCGGTCAATGATAGAAGCCAGCGAAATAATCATACGCCCTGCTAAGGACGAAGATGCGATACCTGTTTGCGATTTGCTTCGAGATTTGGGCTTGACCTTACCACCCAAAAGCGAACAACAGAAAGTGATGGCGCATTGGCAGAGAATGTGGAATAACAATCCGTTCTATAAAGCATATAACGAACCCGTGTTTTATGGATGGGTGATGGAGCATAACAATGAGATTGTAGGCTTCTTTGGTACTGTGCCACGTATATATTATTTGCAAGGGCAGCAGCTACCAGTATCTATTGCTAGCAACTGGGGTGTAAAAAAAGAATATCGTGCCTTTACAAGTATGCTTTGCGATGCATACTTCAATGCCAACCCTATGCCGATGAAGTTGGTTACTACTGCTATAAAACCAACAGGCAAGATATTTGAGAGATATAATGGTAAGCGCGCACCAGACGAGTCGTTAGACAGTGTTTACATTGTCCCTTACAATCTGCCGAAGCTAATGGCTTTAAAATTCAGCAAAAGCAAATTATCTTTCTTAGCTCCATTGGCAAAGATGTTTTCGGTCATTCCGATATGGAATTTGCCATTCCGTTTTGCGAGAGATAAAAGATTGGAAGAAGTAGATGTATTTAACATGCCTGCAGATTACAGCGTGTTTATTGATTCTTACATAAAAACCAGTAATGCTTTCATGGCATCGCGCGATGTGCAAACCTTGCAATGGGTGTATGGACATGGCAAACGCGATTTGCTGAAAAAAGTATTTGTGTATCGAAATGCAGATAACAAGATAACAGGTTATGCCTCGCTCATTGATGAACCCATTGTGGGTGATAGCGGTTTTAAGCGTTATAAAATAGGCGACTTTTTGGCAACAGATGCTGAAACAAAAAAAGCCATGCTAAAAGCACTGATACGTTATGCTGCCGATATGAAAGCCGATGTGCTGGAAGTACATATACCTAACACTATCCGCAAAGCTGATATACCATGCTTTACATTACAGCGTAAAGTGCCTTCATTCCCTGTATTCTACCATTCTTCAGACGAAAGTATAACACAGTTTCTTAGCTATCAATCCAACTGGTTTATATCTCCCTACGATGGAGATACGATTTTAGGATAAAACAAAAAGGCTGCAACCGCAGCCTTTTTGTTTCTATAATATTTGTACAGATTAATAACCCATACCCATACCACCACCCGGCATATCGTGGCTGTGTGGTGCTTCTTTCGGAGCAGGTTTGTCAGCTATTACACATTCAGTAGTCAGTAGCATGCTTGCTATAGAGGCTGCGTTTTCCAAAGCTACGCGGCTTACTTTAGTTGGATCTATAACACCCGCTGCCAGCATGTTTTCGTATGTTTCTGTGCGTGCGTTGAAACCGAAATCTGCTTTGCCTTCTTTTACTTTTTGTACTATGATAGAACCTTCGATACCTGCGTTGGCAACTATCTGGCGCAGTGGCTCTTCCAATGCGCGGCGAACGATAGCAACACCTGTAGTTTCGTCGTTGTTATCACCTTTCAAACCGTCTAACGATTCGATAGAACGGATGTAAGCAACGCCACCACCCGGTACTATACCTTCTTCTACAGCAGCGCGTGTAGCATGCAGGGCATCATCAACACGGTCTTTCTTTTCTTTCATTTCCACTTCTGTAGATGCACCTACGTACAGTACCGCTACACCACCGCTTAGCTTAGCAAGACGTTCTTGCAGTTTTTCGCGGTCGTAGTCGCTGGTAGTAGTTTCCATTTGTGCTTTTATCTGGTTTACGCGAGCAACGATGTTATCCTTTTCGCCTTTACCACCTACTACAGTTGTGTTATCTTTATCTATTGTGATGCTTTCTGCCTGGCCAAGAGAAGCGATAGTAGCGTTCTCTAATTTATAGCCTTGCTCTTCGCTGATGACTGTACCGCCAGTCAATACTGCGATATCTTGTAGCATTTCTTTACGACGGTCGCCAAAGCCCGGAGCCTTAACAGCAGCTATTTTCAGCGAACCACGCAATTTGTTTACCACCAATGTTGCCAGTGCTTCACCATCCACATCTTCTGCAATTATCAACAATGGGCGGCCACTTTGTACAGTGCTTTCCAGTATTGGAAGTATGTCTTTCAGTGTGCTTATTTTCTTATCGTAGATAAGGATGTAAGGGTTTTGCAGTTCAGCCTGCATTTTTTCTGTGTTAGTAACAAAATACGGGCTCAGATAACCACGGTCAAACTGCATACCTTCTACTACATCAACAGTAGTTTCAGTACCTTTTGCTTCTTCTACAGTTATCACACCTTCGTTACCTACTTTGCCCATCGCCTGTGCAATCAGCTTACCAATTTCATAATCGTTGTTGGCAGATATAGTTGCTACTTGTTCAATCTTCTTATTGTCGTTACCAACTTTTTCAGATTGTTTTTTCAGGTTTTCAACCACCATAGTTACAGCTTTGTCTATACCGCGTTTCAGATCCATTGGATTGGCACCTGCCGCTACGTTTTTCAAGCCTTCACCTATGATAGATTGAGCCAATACAGTGGCAGTAGTAGTACCATCACCTGCTACGTCAGCAGTTTTAGATGCTACTTCTTTCACCATCTGTGCGCCCATGTTTTCAATAGCGTCTTCCAGTTCTATTTCTTTAGCTACCGATACGCCATCTTTCGTTACACTCGGTGCACCGAATTTCTTTTCAATTACCACATTGCGTCCTTTAGGGCCCAATGTTACTTTCACTGCATCAGCCAGTATATCTACACCACGCTTCATTTTGTTGCGTGCATCTGTATTAAAGAAAAGTTGCTTTGCCATATACTTCAGTATTTATTTTTTAATGTCTAATTTTGTTTTCAGAAACTGATAATGAAACCCTTTTAGGGGTTTTGTGGTTATACAACCGCCAAAATATCGCTCTCGCGCATTATCAGGTAGTCGCTACCCTCTATAGAAATTTCAGTACCGGCATATTTGCCATACAATACCGTATCACCCGATTTTACAGACATTGGTTCGTCTTTTTTACCAGGGCCTGCGGCTACTACAGTGCCGCGTTGTGGTTTTTCTTTAGCAGTGTCCGGGATGATGATACCACCTGCTGTTTTCTCTTCTGCTGCTGCGGGCTTCACAATTACCCTGTCGTGCAGCGGTGTGATGTTTACGTTAGCCATAGTTTATTAATATTTAAATATTTAAAAATTAGTTTATACTCATTGCCTGCATCTTTTGTGCCATTGGCTTTGGGGCTGCAAAGGTGCGCCAATTTTTCAGAAAAAAGTACTTTTTTTAATATGTCCTATTCATTTTCTGTCAGTTATTATTTTAAATACCCCGAATGAACCTTTCATTTTGGCAGGATGTTATCTTCGCATCGTTTTAAAACTAAAAATCAATAATTATGGCAATACAAGTAGGTCAGCAAGCCCCCGATTTTTCGCTCCGTGATACGGAAAAGAACAAAGTAACCCTTAGCGAGCAAAAGGGTAAGAACGTATTACTACTATTTATACCTGCTGCATTTACAGGCGTATGCACTACCGAATTTTGTAATGTACGCGATAGCCTGTCTTTTTATAACGATACCAACGCGGTAGTATATGGTATATCAGTAGACTCATTGTTTTCTTTAGGCAAATTCAAAGAAGAACAAAACTTGAACTTTACTTTATTGAGCGATTTCAATAAAGAAGCATCTACTGCTTATGATACTATTTATGATAAATGGTTTAACGACATGAATGGCGTTGCCAAGCGCTCTGCCTTTGTAATTGATAAAGACGGCGTGGTACAGTATGCAGAAGTATTGGAAAATGCAGGTGATATGCCCGATTTCAATGCCATACAAGAAACGCTGAAGCGATTGAATTAAGCCGTATATTTATGCATTATTTTAGCATTATGTATAAAAAACTAATTATCACTTTAATGGCTGCATGTATTACAATTAGTATACATGCACAAACGGTTTTCAGCACATTGGAAAGCTGGAAGACAGGTAATGTGGGGTTTCCTGCAGTGCAGCTCGATTTTGTAGACGGCTGGCGTTGTCCGGACTCATTGGCACACGCATACGGCTTTGTATTAGGTGGCACGCCCGAAAGACAGTTGTTCAAATCAACAGATAAGCATGGTGGTACGTATGCTGCCAGAGTCGTAACCAAAGAGCAGGGCATGCTGGGTAATGTAGCAGGTGTGCTCACAAATGCAGTCATCAATCTGGATATTGTAAATCAGGATTTTACACTGACAGGTGGTACGCCTATATATGGCAGGGTATATTATGTAAATGCGTGGGTAAAATATAATCCACAAGGTGGCGACAGCGCGTTTGTTGCAGTGTCTGCACTAAAAGTAGGTGCGGGTGCAGGTGGTGCAGACTCAATACTGGGCGAAGGGGTACACACCATTACTGCAGCCAGCCTTACACGCTCATCAATGTACCTATCACTTATGAAACTACGTCATTGAACCCCGACGCTTTGCAGATAATTTTCGGCAGCAGTAGCGAGCAGGCTACAATTGGCAGTGAATTATTCGTAGATGATGTTAGCTATTCTATATTCCCTGCAAGCACCAATACTATTGCTGAGAATAAAAAGATGACAGTATATCCTAATCCTGCATCAGATAAATTGTATATCAAGAGTAATGGAGATGCAAAGACAATCACTCTTTACAGCATGGATGGCAGGCAGCTGATGTCAAAATACTTTTCGGGTAATACCTCGCTAAGCATTGCTTCACTACCGCAAGGTAACTACTGCTATACTTTAGCTGATGATGCCGGCGCAATTTTACAACGGCAAACAATAACAATCGTTCGTTAATAAAAAAATAGGGTGGTCATCCACCCTATTTTTTATATGTCTTAGTGCTATCCACAGGCAAGAAGATGCTGAACGTACTGCCCTCACCCACAACAGACTCTACATAAATATCCCCTTTGTGCAACTCGATGATGCGGTGTGCTAATGCAAGCCCTAAGCCCGTACCGTGTATCAGGTTGGTATTTTCGTACTTTAAACCGCGAAAGAATGGCTGAAAGATGGTTTCCAGTTCGTTGGGTGGAATCCCTGGCCCGTTATCTTTTACTTCCACTACTATATTCTGAAACGTATATGTAAGTGACACTTTCGCACACTTGTCTTTAGAAAACTTACAGGCATTGTGTATAATATTTCTCAATGCACTGTACAGCAATGCTTCGTTACCGTACAAAATATCGAAGCCCTCACTTTCGGGAAAATCTTCAAAGTTCAGCTTCACATCATATAGCTGGCTTATTTTTTTCATCTCACCGGGTATGCGCATCAGCAACTCGTCTATACGTACTTTGGTAAGGTCTATACCACCCACAGAACCACTGGCTTTAGCAATCTCCAGGATGCTACGTACCAGTAGTGCCAATCGTTTTACGTCATCTTTTACAGATAGGAATACTTTTTTGTACTCTTCATTACTACGTTCTTTATGCAGCGCCACATCAAGCTGGCTGCTGATAGCGGCCAAGGGTGTTGTCAACTCGTGCGATGCATTGGAGAGGAAACGCCGTTGTGTATCGAAAGAGGATTGCAGGCGGTCGAGCAGGTTGTTGATGGTCGTAGCCAGTTCCCACAATTCATCTTTTTCTTTACCCGTTGTAAGCCGGGCAGAAAATGCCTCAGAAGATATTTTTGTCAGTTTATCTGTCAGCTTACTGATAGAGCGTACTACATACCGCGAATAAAAATAGCCTGTAATAAAAAAGATAATGATAAAGCCTGCTATGCCTGTTATCATCAGTGTTCTCAGTTGCTGTAGCCATACAATGCTTAGCTTATTGTCTGCAGCAACTACCACTATGTGTTTCCTGTCTTCAGTATAGGCTACCGCACTACGAAACCCAGCAATGAAATAAAAAGGTTTACGTGCTTTTAGTGTCCCTAAAGTGTTTTTGTTGATATGCAGCGATTGTGTTGCATCTTCATCGAAACTGTATATTTCTTTGCCTGCTGCATTAAAAACGATGATGCTTTTGTCTACCAATGTGCTGGCTGACAGTGACGAGAACAAGTGCAACAGGCTGTCTTTATTGCCTTGCGTGTCGTACAGGTGATAGATGCTTTCTGCCTGTACGCGTAATTTATTATTAAATTCTTTTGTTTGATTCTGATAGGTAAAATTATACAACAGCCAACACCCTGATAGCAGCAGTATCAGTGCAATGAGTGTGTAACCGAAGTTGATTCTGTACTTTAAATGCATCAGTCATCTTCTGTTTTTAGTATATATCCCATGCCTACTTGTGTATGTATCAGTTTAGGTGTGAAGTCTTTGTCCAGTTTCTTGCGCAGGAAGTTTACATACACATCTATCACATTGGTTTGTGTATCAAAGTCTATATCCCATACGTCTTTAGCAATATCAGCTCTCGATACTACTTTACCTTTGTTTTTCAGTAAATACTCCAGTAGTTGAAATTCTTTAGCTGTCAGCGGTATTTTTTGTCCGCTACGCTTCACGTCTTTGTTATCAAGGTTTACTTCCAAATCTTCAAGGCTCAGTATTTTTTCGGCAGGGGTTTCTACTGCTACATCGGCACGGCGCAGCATGGCTTTTACCCTTGCCAGCAATTCACGAAATTCAAACGGTTTTACGATATAATCATCAGCCCCTACATCAAAGCCCTGTATTTTATTATCCATAAAGTTGAGGGCAGTAAGCATAATGATGGGGATGCGCTTATCTTTTTCGCGTATTATTTTACATAGCTCATAGCCGTTAAGAAAAGGTAGGTTGATGTCAAGGATAATCAGGTCGTAAGGGTTGTTCAGATATAGTTTTTTACCTTCCAGCCCATTGTAGGCTACGGCTACATCAAAATGTTCTTCTTCCAGCCCGGACTGCAAAGTGTCTGCTATCTTCTTTTCATCTTCTACTAATAATATGCTGTGTTTCATGTAGTTCTGATTAGTATACTGTTGTCAAAATAATGTAGTTGAATAAAGGGTGTATTAAAAACAGATTAAAATAAAGCCAATCTTGTGGCAGGCAGAACCTGCAACAGGTTTGGGTTTCGTTATACAAGATAAGCAATAATCGTTTTGCGCAAAAGAGGATTTTTAGTTGCTGCAATCATAGATGCGCTAATATTTAGTAACTTGTAGTATTGATAAAAACAGAATGCTTATGAAACAAGCAGCTTTATGGCTGTTGTGCATATTGTTGTGTAATACAACAAATGCTGCCGACTCAACCATTGTAGTATCACATCAAGATGTGGTCATCAAAACCAATCCGTCTATAGGCGAAACAAAGTACCCGCAATGGGCTATTTTCCCCAATACCACAAAGCAGTACCGAAAAGTATTAATGCAATTATCTTTTGAATGTGCTCCCGGGTTGAAGTGCGGTGAGTGGGATTATATAAATAACATAATAGTAGGACGAACAGGTAGCAAGAATAATGCACCGCTTAATTATGAGATAGCACGTTTCATCACACCCTATGGTTTTTACTGGAATTCGTCTATGAACTGGCAGCATAGTTGGTATTATGATGTTACCGATTTTGCATTGCTACTCCACGATTCTGTTGAAGTTATATACCGCCACTCAGGCTACGAAGACAATAGCGACAGGGGGTGGAAAGTGAACTTGAAATTTATATGTATTGAAGGTGCACCCGTTGTAGAGCCTGTGAAGATAACCAAGCTATGGGATGGCTCTTACCGAATGGGCGATACTTCTATGCCTGTTGAAACATACCTTGCGGCACAAAATATTACACTCGATGCTGCAACACAAAAAGTGCGCGTTAAGATGATGAATACCGGCCATGGCAGCGATAGTGCCGAGGGTTGTATGGAGTTTTGTAAAAAATACAGGGAAATATTATGGGATGGTAACATAGTGAGCAAACAAGATATCTGGCGCAATGACTGTGGTTCAAATGCAGTGTATCCGCAGGCAGGTACATGGTTGTATGACCGTGCAGGCTGGTGCCCTGGATCGCCAGTAGCATACGACCATGTAGACATTAATAATGCAGCAGGCGGTAGTACGCATAGTGTAGATATGAACATGGAGCCTTACATCGCATACAAAAACTTTGGTAACATTTATACTACAGCCTATTTAATAGAATACAAAAATGCTGCTAAAACAAATGATGCATCGCTGGAAACGATTATGGCACCAAGCAAAGAAGCAGAGTTTAAGCGCATGAACCCGATTTGTAACACACCTGTGGTTGTCATCCGTAATAACGGCAGTGCCAATCTTACAAATGCATTGATAGAATACGGAGAAGAGGGTGGTACGATGGCTACCTATCAATGGACAGGCAACCTGGCTACGCAACAATACGACACGGTAGAACTTACAAATCCTGTTAGTTGGACAAAATCATCAGGTAAGTTTGTTGTAAACATAAAAACTGTAAACGGAGCTACAGACGAATACACAGATGATAATAGCCTGACATCAGAGTTTAGTGCGCCCGCAGTATTTCCTCAAAAGATTATTGTGCATTTTCAAACAAATAAAGATGCCAGCGAAAACAGCTACACCATATTCAATGCAACTACCAACAAAATACATTATCAGAAAACAGGCTTTACAAACGAAAAGCTGTATTTAGATACCATCAGCCTCAGCCCCGGAAATTGTTATTATTTCCGCTTTTCAGATGAAGGTTTATCTACCAGCATTACCAACCTGAATAAAGACGGATTGAATTTTTGGGCATTTAATACGTATGAAGGCACAGGTGTGTTACGCATCAGGAATGCTGCTACAGGCAGTATATTGAAAGATATTACAGGTGCATCTGCTGGACCATATAATACTACAGGGGGCGATTTCGGTGCATATTATGGCTTATACTTTATGGCTGCATTCGGCTTGAATGTAGAGAACATGGCAAATACAGCCACGCAAGTTGATGTTTATCCAAACCCGGCTAATAGCAAAGTATATATCTCTTACGCTGGGCTACCTGAAAAAGGCAGTATCTACCTGACAGATATGCAAGGCAGGGTTTTGCAAACGCAAGAAGTGAATGATATGAGTGGCACGGCTGCAATGGATATTGAAATGCAAGCGCCAGGTGTATACATCGTTAAGCTGGTATCTGGCAATGAAACGATTGTGAGGAAACTGGTGAAAAGGTAATTGGTTTGACACCTCGTATTTTGATAAAATAGATTTGCAGAAATCAAAAAATTGAATTTATCTTTGCACCCCAACTAACACGGACCGGTAGTTCAGTTGGTTAGAATGCCGCCCTGTCACGGCGGAGGTCGCGGGTTCGAGTCCCGTCCGGTCCGCAAAAGCTACTCTCAAAGAGTGGCTTTTGTATTTTAAATATATCCCATCTGTATAAATTACATATACAGAATTAACCCTGCAAGGGTAGCCTTTTGATGCGCAATATTGTACTTTTGTTCCCCTAAATCTATTGTAATGCAATTTCTGGATTTTGAAAAACCGTTGGAAGAATTACACAATCAGATGAATAAGCTGAAAGAGATGTCTGCCAAAAATCAGGTAGATGTTTCTGCTACTGTTCGCGAGTTGGAAACCTCAATAGAAAAGACAAGAGAAAAGATATATACCAACCTCACACCTTGGCAGCGTGTACAGTTGAGCCGCCACCCCGAGCGCCCTTATACACTGTACTACATCGAAAAGATATTCAGCAACTTTACAGAGTTATATGGCGACAGGCAGGTAAAAGATGATAAGGCGATGGTAGGCGGTATGGCAGAGCTGGATGGTATGCCTGTAATGGTAATGGGGCAGCAGAAAGGTGTCAATACCAAAATGCGCCAACTCCGCAACTTCGGTATGGCCAACCCCGAGGGCTACCGCAAAGCACTACGCCTGATGAAGATGGCGGAGAAATTCAATCGTCCCATCGTTACATTGATAGATACGCCGGGTGCATATCCCGGGCTTGAGGCGGAAGAGCGCGGACAGGGTGAAGCCATTGCACGCAATCTGTTTGAAATGGTGAACCTGAAAGTGCCCGTTATATGCATCATCATAGGCGAAGGTGCATCTGGTGGCGCGTTGGGTATTGGTATTGGCGATAAAGTAGTGATGCTCGAAAATACTTGGTACACTGTTATCTCGCCCGAATCTTGTTCATCTATATTGTGGCGTAGCTGGAACTTCAAAGAAAAAGCGGCCGAGCAATTGAAGCTCACTTCCGAAGACATGAAGGGCTTCAATCTGGTAGATGATGTATTGCCCGAACCGGTAGGTGGCGCACATGCAAAGCCCGAAGAAATGGCAGCTATCATCAAAACATATTTATTGGGTGCATTAGCAAATCTCAATAAACTAAGCCCCGAGCAGCGTATAGACCAGCGTATAGAGAAGTTCTCTAAAATGGGCTTCTATGATGAGGTAGCAGAGTAAGGATTATCTTTTTTTGAATTTTAACTTTTGAATTTATTGATGAATCAGTTTAGTGGTACTGGTGTGGCTTTGGTAACACCTTTTAATGCAGATGGAAGCGTTGACTACAGCGCGCTTGAAAAATTGGTAAACCATGTAATAGCTGGCGGTGTAAACTACCTGGTAGCACTTGGTACTACCAGCGAAGCGCCTACTATGAATGCCACTGAACGAAAGCAGGTATTGGCTTTTATCATTGAAAAGTGTAATAAACGTGTGCCTGTTGTTTGCGGTATAGGTGGCAATAACACAGCAGAGGTTGTAGAAAACCTGAAAGAATACGACCTGACAAATGTAGATGGCATACTAACTGTAGTGCCTTATTACAACAAGCCTACACAAGAAGGTTTATATCAACACTTCAAAGCTATTGCACATGCTACCACCAAGCCCATCATATTATACAATGTACCGGGGCGCACAGTAACCAATATGCTACCACCTACAACGCTGAGGCTTGCTAATGAGTTCAAACACATAGTGGCGGTGAAAGAAGCCAGCGGCAATATGAGCCAGTGTATGGATTTAGTACAGGGTAAACCTGCTCATTTTGCTATACTATCTGGCGATGATGATTTAGTGCTTCCACAAATAGCTATCGGTATGGAAGGTGTTATATCTGTAGCTGCCAATTGCTTTACGAAAGACTTCACTGGTATCGTAAATGACGCTTTAGCAGGCAACTATACCAATGCGCAAATGCTGCACTATAAATTATTAGAAGGCATCCGCCTGTTGTTTGTGGAAGGCAACCCTGCTGGTGTAAAGTGTGTCCTTAAACACATGGACATTTGCGGTGATACAGTGCGCTTGCCATTGGTGAACGTAAGCGAAGACACCAACAAAAAAATACAGCAGTACCTCAAAAACCTTTAGTCCTCTTTACTGTTATACATCAGCTATTAGGTATTATCTAACACATATTATTTAATTGGTTAATAATAGGAAATGATTTATCTTTGCGCTTCGAAAAAATAAAAACTATAAATAAGACTGAAAATGAGCACAATGACGCGTTCGCAAATTGACTTCAAATTACCTTACAAAGTTAAGGACATGAGCTTGGCTGAGTGGGGCCGTAAAGAAATAAAATTGGCTGAAGCAGAAATGCCCGGTCTGATGGCTATCCGTGCAGAATATGGTTCTCAACAACCATTGAAAGGCGCACGCATAGCCGGTTGCCTGCACATGACTATCCAAACTGCTGTGTTGATTGAAACATTGGTAGCATTGGGTGCAGAGGTAAAATGGAGCTCTTGCAATATCTTCTCTACACAAGACCATGCTGCTGCTGCTATAGCTGCTGCGGGTATAGGTGTATTTGCATGGAAAGGACAAACACAGGCAGAAGCTGATTGGTGTATCGAGCAAACATTGTTCTTTGGTAGTGAAGACCGTCCGCTGAACATGATACTGGACGATGGTGGTGACCTGACAAACATCGTGTTTGACAACTACACAGAGTTGATACAGCACATCAAAGGCCTGAGCGAAGAAACAACTACAGGTGTACACCGTTTGTACGAGCGTATGCAGAAAGGTACATTGCCTATGCCTGCTATCAACGTAAACGACTCAGTTACAAAATCTAAGTTCGATAACAAATACGGTTGTAAAGAATCATTGGTTGACTCTATCCGCCGCGCTACAGACGTAATGATGGCTGGTAAAGTAGCCGTTGTTGGTGGTTATGGCGATGTGGGTAAAGGTTCTGCAGAATCACTGCGTGGTGCAGGTGCGCGTGTTATCGTTACGGAAATAGACCCAATCTGCGCATTGCAAGCAGCTATGGACGGCTTTGAAGTAAAGAAAATGGTAGATGCTGTGAAAGAAGCAGACATCATCGTTACAGCTTCCGGTTGCCGCGACCTGATTACAGAAAAGCACTTCCGACTGATGAAGGATAAAGCCATTGTTTGTAACATAGGCCACTTCGATATTGAAATAGATATGGCTTGGTTGAACGACAACTACGGCAATACTAAAAACACCATCAAGCCACAGGTTGACTTGTACACAATAGACGGTAAAGACGTTATAGTACTGGCTGAAGGTCGTTTGGTGAACTTGGGTTGCGCAACAGGCCACCCATCTTTTGTAATGAGTAACTCATTCAGCAACCAAACACTGGCTCAGATAGAACTGTGGAATAACCACAGCAACTACGAAAACAAAGTGTATGTGTTGCCTAAGCACTTGGATGAGAAAGTTGCCCGCCTGCACCTTGGCAAAATTGGTGTAGAACTGGAAGAACTGACCGACGAGCAGTCTGAATATTTGGGCATTGCTAAGAATGGTCCTTTCAAACCAGAGATGTACCGTTACTAATTGTAATCTAAACCGATTAGGCTTCCAAAACGGAAGCCTATATTTTTTTGTTGTCAGCAACAAACTGAAGTAATAATTTTTATTGATAATCAATCTATTAGCAGCAGAATTGTTGCTGTTTGTTGCCGTTTTGTAATTGTTTAAAACGGCAACAATTGATAACAAATGCATGAAAATAGCAGGGTTATACAGTATGTCAAAGAGCGAAATTTACTATAGCAAATTTACGATAATTATATGATATATGGATTAACAATATCCTGTATCATGTCAATCAATTCAGCGTCCATATACTGATATTCGTCCGGTATATGCATGACGACAAGCTGCTTGTTTTGGATGGCAGTGTGGAATTGTGATTGCAGGATTTTTTTATGTTTGTCTTCCATCACGAATACAATATCTGCCCATCGGATGAGTGATTCATTAACCCTAGTACGTGCTGAGGAAGATGTACCTGCCGACTTGGCTGTAACGCCCTCTGTGTTTTTATAAACCGCTTCGGCTGTGGGGCTGCGCCATTGGTTGCGGCTGCAAATGAAGAGTATATTCAATGTTTTACCAGATAATATAGATATAAGCGGCTACCTGCGCCAATATGCCGATGGCGTACCCCCACCAGATTTCGCCCGGCTTGTGTGCGCCCAACAGCAGGCGTGCAGTGCCTATCATACCACATACTATCAGCGATATGAATAGCGGCAGCATCATATTGACAGGATTGGTAAGCAACAATACAATCATAACACCTAAAAAGCCACCAGCCGCGCTGGTATGCATACTTATTTTGAAGAAGATATTGAGTATGAATAACACAACGATTCCCCATAAATTACCAAGCAACATCAAGCGCAAAATAAAAGGTGTACCAGTATTTCTAAAAACCCAATAAACCCAGAAATACATTATCGTGGTACTGATAAATGGAATTATCCTATCTTTTTGGTCGGTCATGTAATAGCTTTGTATAAAGCCTAACCTTTTTAATAAGAAAGTAATTAGTAAGGGATAGAAAAGAGTAATGTTTGCGATTATAAAGATATACATGCTTAATTTCTTCTCCTCTATACCTGCAAAGTTCGATGGAGCCAATATGTATAGTAAGCATGTTAGCACCGTAGGCATAAATACAGGATGAAAGACAAACGATACGATGTTTGCCAGTATCCGTAATACGGGCGATTGTGTGCCTGCCTGTTCCGTTTTTCTTATCTCACTCATATTATCCTTCCAATATCGGGCTTAACCATTTTTTCATTTCTTCCAGTGTCATGCCCTTGCGTTTGGCATAGTCTTCAAGCTGGTCTTGCTGTATTTTGTTGATGCCGAAGTAAGTGCTCTGCGGGTGGCTGAAATACCAACCGCATACCGATGCAGCAGGGTACATGGCTAAAGATTCCGTCAGTATGATGCCTGCATTATCGGTTGCTTTCAGCAGGTCGAAGAGTTTGTATTTCTCCGTATGGTCTGGGCAAGCGGGATAGCCCGGCGCAGGGCGGATGCCCTGATAGGTTTCTTTAATCATTTCTTCATTGCTCAGTGCTTCATCTTTGGCATATCCCCAGTAATCGGTACGTACCTGATGATGCAGCAGCTCTGCAAATGCTTCTGCCAACCTGTCTGCCAATGCTTGCAGCATTATTTTATTATAGTCGTCGTGGTTGTCTGCAAATGCTTTGAGGTGTGGTTCTATGCCATGTATGCTCACGGCAAACGCACCCATATAGTCTGCCCTAACAGGACTGATAAAATCTGATAATGAAAAATGTGGCTGATTGGCTGCTTTCTTTTGTTGCTGGCGCAGGCTCTCTAATGTATGGAGTACATTGCCTGCATCGTCTTTCAATACGATGGTATCAGGTGCTGTTTTAGCAGCGTTCCAAAAGCCGATAACACCCTCTGCATGCAACCACTGCTCTGCTACTATTTTATCCAGCATAGCATTAGCATCGTTGTATAATTTAGTAGCTTCTGTGCCTATGTGTGCATCTTTCAGTATGTCCGGGTATTTGCCCTTCATTTCCCATGCTATGAAGAATGGGCCCCAGTCTATGTATTGGCGAATGGCAGCAATGCTATGGTCTTCAAATACTTTAGTGCCGGTAAACTGTGGTACGGGCGGTGTATAGTTGCCCCAATCTATTTTTACCGGGTTTTGCTGTGCTTCTGTAAATGGTACATATTCTTTTGCGCTGCGTTTGCTGGCAAAGTCTTCTTGCAGCTTGGTGTATTCTGTACTGATGTTACTAAGGAATCCCCCTTTCTGTTCGTTACTTAGCAAACTACCTGCTACCGTTACACTACGGCTGGCATCCAGTACATATACTACACCGTTATCGTATTCAGGTGCAATCTTTACGGCAGTATGCGTACGCGATGTAGTAGCACCGCCAATCAGCAATGGTTGCTTCATGCCACGGCGTTTCATTTCTTTCGCCACATGCACCATTTCATCGAGCGATGGGGTTATCAAACCACTCAAACCTATAATGTCCACATTTTCTTTCTGTGCGGTATCTAATATTTTATCGGCAGGCACCATCACGCCCAGGTCTATGATGTCGTACCCGTTGCAACCCAATACCACACCCACAATGTTTTTGCCAATATCGTGCACATCGCCTTTTACTGTAGCCATCAATATTTTGGCTACGCTGCCTTGTTGTGCGGCAGGATTGTTTCTTTTTTCTTCTTCAATAAACGGGGTAAGCCATGCCACGCTTTTCTTCATCACACGTGCGCTCTTTACCACCTGCGGCAGAAACATTTTTCCGCTACCAAACAAATCGCCCACTACATTCATACCAGCCATCAGCGGGCCTTCAATTACTTCCAGCGGACGGGCGTACTTTTGTCTTGCTTCTTCCGTATCAGTATCTATATAGTCGGTAATGCCGTTTACCAGCGCATGTTTCAGACGTTCTTCAACCGTGCCGTTGCGCCATGCTTCGTCTTTCTTTTCTTCTTTGCCTTTTGCTTTTACCGTTTCTGCAAATGTTACAAGGCGTTCTGTAGCATCTTCCCGGCGATTCAAAACCACATCCTCGCAAAGCTCACGTAGTTGTGGTTCTATCTCATCATACACCACCAACTGTCCTGCATTTACAATGCCCATATCCATGCCCGCTTTGATGGCGTGGTAGAGGAATACACTGTGTATAGCCTCGCGCACATGGTCGTTGCCACGGAAAGAGAAAGATACGTTGCTGACACCACCACTTACTTTGGTAAGCGGCATACGTTGCTTGATGATGCGGGTAGCTTCAATAAATTCTACTGCGTAGTTGTTATGTTCTTCTATACCCGTAGCTACTGCAAATATATTGGGGTCGAATATGATGTCTTGTGGCGGAAAGCCTACTTGTTGCGTAAGTATATCGTAAGCACGTTGGCAGATGTCTACACGGCGTTGCAGGTTATCTGCCTGTCCTTGTTCGTCGAACGCCATAACGATAACCGATGCACCAAAACTTCTGCATATAGTTGCCTGCTCTATAAACTTTTCTTCGCCCTCTTTTAATGATATTGAGTTAACAATACACTTGCCCTGAATACATTTAAGCCCTGCCAGTATGATGGAGAACTTAGACGAATCGAGCATGATGGGTATTTTGGCAATATCGGGTTCGCTCTGTAGCAGGTTGATGAATGTGGTCATGGCTTTTTCGCCATCCAGCAAAGCATCATCCATGTTTACGTCCAGTATCTGTGCGCCGCTTTCTACCTGCTGGCGGGCAACAGATAGTGCTTCTTCGTATTGGTTTTCTTTGATAAGGCGGGCGAATTTTTTAGAACCCGTTACATTGGTTCTTTCACCTACGTTTACAAAATTGGTTTCGGGGCGAACCACTAATGGTTCCAACCCGCTCAACCTGAGATATGGTCTAATTTCAGACATCAGTTATATAGTGCGCTTAAAACGTTTGCAAAGGTAATATAATGTGAGGTGAATACATGCAAAAAGCCGTCTGTAAACGGCTTTTAAAACATATATATCTATCAAAGGCTTATTTATCGGCTAACGCACCTGTTATATCAACGGCTACAGAGGCAGTGCCTTTCGGTTTTTTCATCTTGAACTTGAAAGACACCGACTTACCGGGCTCAACTACATCATTCACCGTCTTTACCGTTTTTTCGATAGTGCTGCCTGTTTTGCTTTTGAAAGTGATGCGTACTTCTACATCTTTGAAAGATGCCAGCGTGGCTTTGTTGGTTATCTCGCCCTCTACCACTTCCTGATTCAACAGGTTGACATGATTATCGCCCTCGATGCGCAGAAACTGCAATGGGTTCTCTCGCTCGGTTTCTTCCAGCGATTTCTTTTTGGCTTCGTATTTATCAGACGGACGCTCTGTATTGGCAGAGTTGCAAGCTGTTACAGATAATGCCATTAGTAAGATGTAGAGGGTGTGTTTCATAATATGAATGTATGTAAACAGTGATGAATAATATTTTGGTATTGCATCAAAATAAATCGGCATGAGTGCCGGTACGAACCAAAGTAATCTCTTTTGCTTTATTGTCTTGTTTCCATATCAGCAACCAATCGGGTTTGATATGACATTCCATGCAATCGCTGTAGTCGCCTTTTAGTTTATGAGGTAAGTATTTTTCGTCGAGTTTACCTGTAGTAATGAGTTTATTAATAGCAGTTTCCAGCAGGCGCATATTATAACCTCTTTTTGCTGCTAACCTTACATCTTTATTGAATTGGTTAGTATAGGAAAGTGTGAACATTAATTCAAAATCTGTTTGAATAAGTCTTTAGTGTATTTTGCTTTCTTTGTCTTGCCGTTTCTGGCATCTGCTATAGCTTTTTGTGTAACAGCATTGGGCTTATTCAATATGCGTATATATCGTTGTGTTTTGAGAAACTCAACAATTTTTTTTCCTTCGGGGGTTTTGTCGTCTATTTCCACGTATGTCATACCTAAATGTGTTTAAACAAATTTAATGAATATTCTACTTATGCTTGTCATGGCTGAAGCCTTATTATGTATTTGATATGCCCTAACACTAAAGTGTGGGGTTAGTAGTAAGGAGTATATATTCTAACCATTTATCAAAGTCAAAAACTCATCTTCACTCAGTATCGCAACTGTTCCCAGCTTCTTGGCTTTTTCCAATTTACTGCCTGCATCTTCGCCTACTACTAAATAGTTGAGCTTGCTGCTGACACTACTAAGTAGTGCACCACCTTTAGCTTCAACCATTGCTTCGGCCTCGCTGCGCTTGAAACGGTTGAGCGTACCCGTAAACAGGAATGTTTTGCCTTCCAGTTCGCCGCCTGTTTGTGACGTATTTCTTTTTTGGTTGACAAGATTAACACCTGCCTGCTCCAGCAGGTCTATCATGTGCCTGTTTTCGGGTGTGTGGAAGAAGTGTAATACCGTTGCTGCCACTTTAGGGCCTACATCTTCAAGTGCCAGTAATTGTTCTTCGGTATAATTATATAAATCGTGGATATGCGCTACCGCATTGGCGAGTGTCTTTGCCATTGTTTCGCCTACATGGCGTATGCCCAGCCCGTATATCACACGGTTCAGCGGTTGTTGTTTGCTGTTGTCAATAGCGGTTTTCAGGTTGGTGATTGATTTCTCGCCAAAGCCACCAAGTTTAGCTACTTCATCCCAATTGATGCTGTATATATCTGGGATAGTATTTAGTAAGCCTAATTCATGAAACTTGCGTACGTTGGCATCGCCCATGTTGCGTATATCCATCGCATCTTTACTTGCAAAGTGTATGATTCGCTCTACTACTTGTGCAGGGCAGCTAATATTGATGCACCGCCATACCGCTTCTTCTTCGGGCTTCTCTAACTCTTCATTGCATACAGGGCAGTGGGTAGGGAATATGATTTTTTCTTCCGTACCATCGCGCAAATCTGACAATGGTTTTACGATATAGGGAATCACATCGCCCGCGCGCTCTACCAAAACTGTATCGCCGATGTGCAGGTCTTTTTCGCGTACTACATCTTCATTGAAAAGTGAGATGGAACTAACCGTAACACCACCAATAGGCACTGGCTCTATTTTGGCAACTGGTGTTACAGAGCCTGTACGCCCCACCTGAAACTCTACACGCAGTAGCTTGCTGGTAGCCTGTCTTGCTTTGAATTTGTATGCCACTGCCCAACGCGGGTGGTGGGTAGTCATGCCCATTTTATCTTGCAGGGCGAAGTTGTTTACTTTAATCACCAGTCCATCCACCTCATAAGGCAGGTCGTCGCGCCTTGCTTCAAATGCCGCACAAAAATCAATCACTTCGTCAATACTACGAAAGCGTTTCATTTCATTAACGGGTGTGGGGAAGCCTAACTGATACAACCACTTGAGTGAGCCATAGTGTGTTTGTAATACTTCGGGTACAACACTATCACCTGTTTGTGTATAATAGCTGATGTGATAGAGGATGGCATATAGTTTGCGCTTGCCAACTTCTGTAGGGTCTAATATACGGAGTGTACCTGATGCTGCATTACGCGGATTTGCCAGTGGCGACAAGCCCTCTGCAATGCGTTGTGTGTTGTAGGCGGCGAACACATCTTTATTTATCACCACCTCGCCACGTATCTCTATCTGGTTAATATGGTCTTTTGTAAAAGCGGCAGACAAAGGCAAAGAGCGTATCTGCTTGATGTTGATAGTTACTTCTTCTCCCATCACACCATCGCCACGGGTAGCGCCGCGCACTAACTGCCCGTTTTCGTAAATGAGCGATATGCTTGCACCATCGTATTTCGGTTCTGCACAATACTCTATCTCTTCCATGCCTGTCAACTCTTTACAACGCCTGTCCCAATCGCGAAGGTCATCGGCATTGTAGGTATTATCAAGGCTCAGCATGGGTACTAAATGGCTGACAGCGGGAAACTTTTCACTAAGGCCTTTGGCAACACGTTGTGTAGGCGAGTCGAGGGTTATATGTTCAGGGTATTGTTCTTCAAGGTGTTGCAGTTTTTTGAAGAGTGTATCGTATTCCACATCTGCCAACACAGGTTCGCTTTGTACATAATACTTCCAGTCGGCATAATTGAGCACTTCACGCAATTGCAGAATGGTGTCTTCAACATTTGCGCTATCGGCATCTATCAATGCTTTCGCCTGATTGTATAAGCGTTGCTCGTCCTGTGTGGTGTACATAGAACAAAGAAAGTTTGAATGCGGTAATTAGCCAAGTATTTTTTCCCATTCGCCTGCACCCTCACGTATCAATTCGGGTGTGCCGTTGGAGAAGTCTATAACGGTAGATGGGGTAGTGCCACCGTGTCCACCGTCAACAACTATGTCAACTCGGTCTTCAAATATTTCGTGTATCAGCAAGGGGTCTGTAAAATATTCTACCTCATCTTCCATTGGTAGCGATACACTCATAATGGGGTTGCCCAATTGCTTTACTATTTCCTGGCTTATTTTATGGTCGGGTACACGTATGCCAACGGTATCTTTTTTGGTCTTCAGCATTTTGGGTACCATCTTGCTGGCTTCTAATATAAATGTGTACGGGCCAGGCAAAGATTTCTTGAGTGTGCGGAATACAGGCGTGTCAATGCTTTTTGCATAATCGCTGATATGGCTCAGGTCGTTGCACACAAAAGAGAATTGTGCCTTCTTGGGGTCAATATTTTTAATACGGCAGATACGGTCAATTGCATCTACGTTATAAATATCGCAACCCAAACCGTATATAGTATCGGTAGGATAAATGATTACCCCGCCACTTTTCAGGCAATCAACAACTGTTTTTATTAGGCGCGACTGTGGATCTTTTGGATGAATATGGAGCAACATAAATCTGTATAGTAAATATACGGATTTATAACAGTTTTTGTATAGCGTTTGTTGCGAGTTTCAACCGTTCATTTTCATCACCTCTGATGTCTGCCCAAGGGCTGCCCGATTGCATAACAATATCCCTGTATGTATTGTAGAAGTAAGCCCTTTCTTCGGGCAAAGGGTGTTCTCGTAAAGGGTCGTCCGTCCATGGCACATCTATATATGTAAGTAGATAAAGGTCATATTTTCGTTGAGCTATCTGTTCCAATATCCATGGATGGCATCTGCCGTATTTGGCTTCGCTCCATACTTTTATTACATACAGGTCGGTATCGCAAATAAGGTATTGGTTGGCTTGCTGCATAGCGGTTTCTTCTGTAGCAATTTGTCCTTTGGCAATCTCTAGCAAATCGGCTTCAGTATATGCTCTGTCAAGATTTTCCAGGTATGCGCGTGCATATTCGGGTACCCAAACAGTTTGCAATTGCACGGCAAGCGATTGGCTGAGCGTACTTTTGCCTGTAGATTCCGGGCCTATAACTACTATTTTTTTAATGCTATTCAACTATGCCTTTTATTTTTCGTTGTTTACGTTTCACTAACCATTGCTGCCCTTTGTAAGACAGAAATGCACTGCCAGCACCCACCAATGCACCAGCCAATACATCTGTAGGGTAGTGCATACCGAGGTGCATACGCGAATAGCCGATACTGCCTGCCCACAGGTAAGCCGGTGCTATTACATACCATTTGCAGTATTGCAGGCTGAGTGATGTAGCAGTAGCAAAAGCAATGCTGGTATGCCCGGATGGGAAAGACGGGTCGGTATCATAATGATAAGGAATGATGTCTTTGTAAGACTCATAAGGGCGACTTCTGTTGATGGCATACTTCAAACCATAGCCTATAACTACTGTAGTGCCGAGGCTAGCTACCGTTTGCCATCCATTGCGGATGGTTTGTGTATCTTTTTTGATGTAGCCTACTAATAATTGCGTTGCGGGTACTGCAAAAGATAAGGGGTAGGTAGATTGGGTGATGCCATTCATGAAGGCATCAGAACTGCTACTACGTGTGCTGTTTATGCTACGCAACCATTCAATGTCAGTGTTTTGTGCAAGGCATTGAAACGGTAGTAGTAGTATGGCTATGCAGTATGCAGCAAACGATATTGTTTTTTCCATCTGAAGTAACCGAAGATAGCAACAATAAATAAAAACAGCGTAAGCAATGCCGTAAATGGTATGCCTTTGTAAATATATAGTGGTATGGCAATGGCATTGGATATGTTGAGCAATATCCAGTTTTCAATTTTGTGTTTTGCCAGCAGCCACATACCTGCCCATGCCGTTGCAGAAACGATGGCATCGAGCATTGGTACGGTAGAGTCTGTATAGCTTGATAATACGAAGTATAACACTGCCCAGCCTGATACACATATTGCGATGCTTATTGCCCAGTCTTTACCGTTGTTGTGCGATATAGCAGCAGGGTTTTCATTTCCTTTGCCTTTGTGCCACAATGCCCAGCCGTAGATGCTCATTATAAAGTAATACAAATTGAGCAACGACTCTGCATACAAACCTACGCGCGCCATTATCCATATATATATTACCGTGCTGACGATACCTGTGGGGTAGAGCCATACATGGTTTCTGTTAGCCAGCACTACACTTATCATACCAAAGAGTACAGCAATAAACTCAATAGGCTTAGTTGCTTGTAGTTGGGTATAAAACTGCTCTATGGTTACCGATACATCCATTGGTTGTAAAAATAGCAGAACAAAATATAACCGCGCATTCTTGATGCCTTATTTCGTAACTTCAATATGCTAAAACAGGAGAATATGAAAAAGCTGCTATTGTTATTAGTTGTCGCTTTGACTTTTCAGGCAGAGGTAAAAGCCCAGTTGACGGTGCGTGTAGTAAGAGATTCGCTCTTTATACCCTGGGAATTGGTGTACGGGCCAGACAACCATATATGGTTTACCCAAAAGAACGGCTACATCTGCCGTATGCAGCCAACCAGTGGAAAGATTGACACACTCTACAACGAAACCAATACCCGCATACAGAGCGAGGGTGGTATGCTAGGCTTGGTATTGCATCCGCAGTTCAGCACTACACCCCATGTGTTTGTAGCATACAATTATATAGATGCTACTGTATATAAACTGCGTGTGGCACGTTATGAATATAACAGTACTACCAATGTGCTGCAAAACCCGCAAACAATTATTGACAATATCGGAGCTGCCAACATACATAACGGGTGCAGGTTGCTGATAATTGATAATCATCTATACCTGACAACTGGTGATGCTGCAGCAACATCTAATTCTCAAAACGTCAATTCGCTAAACGGCAAACTACTACGGCTAAACCTGGACGGCACTATTCCATCTGATAACCCAATATCAGGCAATGCCGCGTGGAGCTGGGGGCATAGAAATGCACAAGGCATGGTGTATGCCAATGGCAAAATTTATCAGAGTGAGCATGGAGCTAATTCTGATGATGAAGTAAACATTATACAAAAAGGGCGCAACTACGGCTGGCCTACTGTACAGGGTTATTGCAATACAGGTGCTGAAATGACTTTCTGTAATGACTCCAACGTAGTAGAGCCGATAGAAGCATGGACTCCCACTACGGCTGTTTGTGGGATGGATTATTACGACCACCCCATGTTTCCGCAATTTCAGAAATCGTTGCTGATGGTTACGCTCAAAGACTCAACGCTCTACCAATTAAAACTAAATACAACCAGTGATGATGTGACAACTATTAGCAAAGTAGCATTGGTAAAATACCGCCGCCTGAGGGATTTATGTATTTCGCCTGAGGGGCGTATTTACGTGTCAACTAGTAACTCGCCATCTGGCGGTACGGGTGCGCGTATTGACAGGATAGTTGAGATATATGACCCTTCGTATAACAGTATTGCCCAAACAGAGATAGATAAAGAATTGATGAAAATTTATCCCAATCCGGCAGGTGATTTCGTAACAATTAAAATAAAACAGTATGTATTGAATGCCCATGCAGATTATAAGATTGTGAATATGAACGGGCAGGTAATAATGAATGGAAAGCTACAGAACAACGAAACGCATATAGAAACGAAAGCATTGCCCACAGGGCTATACAGGGTGATGCTGTATGATGGGGCTATGCTGTACGCTACAGCCAACTTTGTAAAGCAGTAAATTGTTTACTATCGTTTTTGGAAAATTGGATATTAAACCTATTTTTGCAATCCCAAAACGGGAAGGTGCGGTAGCTCAGTTGGTAGAGCAAAGGACTGAAAATCCTTGTGTCGGGGGTTCAATTCCCTCCCGCACCACACGAAAATAAAGCGTTTCAGAGCAAAATCTGGAACGCTTTTTTCTTTTGGTACAACATAGGTACAACAACCAGCGGTCTAAGTCGGTACAAATTGGTCTATTAAAAAAACTGGGTGTTTTCCACGTTGTACAGGTCATACGCAGTTTGTTTATTTATCCCGTAATTATCTGCGCACGAACACGAAGTGGGAATATCGTTTAACATTGACGACAAGGCATTTGACGAACTGGTTATCAGACTGGTCGCTGAAATCAAGCAGCAACTCGGGGCAAAGCCCGAGCGCAAGTGGTTAAGCCCTGATGAGGCAATGGACTTGCTGCATATCAAATCAAAAACCACGATGCAGAAGCTGCGTGATGAGGGGCGCATCCGTTACAGCCAGCCCGAGGCGCGGGTGATCCTCTATGACAGGGATAGCATAGAGGCTTATTTGGAAAAACACGCTAAAAATACGTTTTGATGGATAGCTATATATTAGGCGGCGTTAATCTTGATGATGAAACAATAGATCCCAATTATAAAAAGGGGTTCGAGCATGGCTATTGGCTAAGGCGTGGTAACAGCGAAGAACTGGACGAAATTATAAATCGTTCAAAAGATACCAAATACAGTTCAGGTCTGAAAGCTGGTAGAAAAGAAGCCACACGCGAACAGGTGCGGGAACGGTTTAAATCGAATGATAACGAACAATCGCAAAGCCCCGATAAGGGGATTGATGTGGATTGATTTAAAGTATGTTAGTGTAATTAGTATAATTCAATCATATTTAATGGTATAGCATGAAATTTGAGAATTTAAAAACGTATGACCAAATTGTGTCTGAACTTAAATCTAAAAACAGACAAAAACATCTGTTGTTTGGTAATGGATTTAGTATGGCGTATGACCCTAACATTTTTTCGTACAATGCTTTGAGCAATTTTATTGATAAAACGAATAACGACTTGCTGAAAAAGCTGTTTGATATAGTCAATACCAAGAATTTTGAACTGATAATGCAACAGCTTGATAATTTTATAGAGATTGCAAAAGTATTTAGTACAGACAGTTCATTAGTTCTAAAATTAACAGAGGCAAGCGATACACTTAAGAATAGCCTAATCGAAGCTGTCAAGGAACTTCATCCAGAGCATGTGTTTTCGATAGCAGAAGAAAAAAGTGTACAATGTTTTAACTTCTTGAGTGAGTATTTAAGCAATAACGGATTTGTATTTTCTACGAACTATGACTTGCTTCCCTATTGGGTGTTAATGAGAAATGAGGCCCAATATTCTATTGATGGATTTGGTCGTGAACTTGAAAACCCAGACGAAATAATAATAGGTGAAGATGCGGATTGGTCTGAACTTCGATGGGGAAAATACAAAGAAATGCAGACTGTATATTATCTACACGGTGCGCTTCCTATATTTGATACCGGGATTGATGTTATTAAAGAAGTGTACGGTTCGGGACATTTATTACTCGAAAACATTAATGGCAGGATGGCAAAAAAACAGTACCCTATTTTTGTTACCGCAGGTAATGCAAAAGAGAAGCTTAATCATATCATGCACAATAAATATTTATCATTCTGTTACGAGAGGCTTTGTGATATTAAAGGTTCGCTGGTTACATTCGGTTTTAATTTTAGTGAAAATGACAGCCATATCATTGAGGCAATAAATAAAGCTGCACATCAAGGTAAGCGAGGTGGAGAACATGATAAACTACTTAGTATTTATATTGGTGTTTTTTCAGAAGCTGACCTTGCCCATATTGAACAGATACATGGCAAATTCAAATGCAAGGTTAATTTATATAATGCTCAGACAGCAAGAATATGGCACTAACTCTATATGCTCACATTCAAGTATTGTAGTAGCCCGCCCCTATAAGATAGGGACGGGTTTAATTTCTAAGTATTTACGTTAACCCCTTTGCAGGTCTATGTGGTCTGCCAGTTCCTGCATCATTTTTATGCGCTCTGCCAAGAACCCTGCACGGTCATAAGCCTTGTCCACATCACCAGCAGGAAGATGCGCAAGCTGCCTGTCTGGCACTTCGTGCCGATAGCCAAGCTTTTCTTTTGCAATCCCCATCCCCAAAGCACGGAAGCCGTGCGCGGTGTGCCTGTCCTTATAGCCAAGCTTGTGTAATGCATGGGCAACAAGCTTGCTATAAATCGGCTTGTTACGTTTATTGACAGCAGGAAACACATACGGGCTGCCTTGATACAGCAGCGCATTCAGCCGCTTGCGCTTTTGCAGGATTTCTATTGCCTGACGTGATAACGGTACAATATGCTTGCGGCGCATTTTCATACGGGATGCAGGGATTACCCATTGCGCCTTGTCAAAGTCAAATTCCGACCATTCGGCATTCAGTAATTCGTTGCGCCTTACCATTGTCAGTAATAACAGCATCACCGCATCATGCTCATGTGTCGCAACGGCCTTGCAGTTATCCAGCGTGTGCAGGAATTGCGGCAGGTCGTCAATTTCCATTGACGGATAATGCCCGGTCTTATAGGGCTTGAGTGATTTGCCAAGCCCTTGCGCGATATTATGTTTTACATCTTCCTCATCCATTGCATGGTTGAGGATAAGATAGGCGAATTGCTGCGATCGCTTTGCGGTATTATGCGCCTTGCGCCCCTCGATTTCCTGCAGGGCAGTTAATAACTGCTTTCGGGTAAGCTGGGAAACAGGGATTTTACCCAGCATCCGAAACAGGTCTTTTTCAAGGTATCGCCTGATTTTACGCGCATGGGCTTCGCTCCATTTTTCGGCATTATGGGCAAGCCATGACCGCCCCAATACCTCAAACGTCCTTTCGCTGGCAATCCTTGCCAGCGTTGCTTGCTGCTTGCGAATATGCGCAGGGTTAATACCCTTTGCCACCTGCTTTTGCAGGTCGTCATGCGCGGTTCTGGCTTCAGTTAGCGATATGGCGGGGTATGCGCCAAGCGAGATAAGTTTCTCACGCCCCAGCAATCGGTATTTATAACGCCAATAGGCTTTGCCTGTCGGCAGGGCGTACAGGTACAGCCCGCCGCCATCGGCTTTTTTAAGTGGTTTGTTTAATTGTTTTGCACGCACAATAAGTGCCTTGCAGCTTAAATCAGTAAGCATGGAATAGTCCTTACAGGTTGTGATAAGTACCCTTGCCGCTACCCCCAAAAGGGTGGGATGCTATGAGACACAAGCAACAGGTATAGGATACTATTCCTATCACAAATTGTTATCCTGTCAAGGCTTAGTTCTTTCTTGCACCTTGTGAAATCTCTTGTCTTAGTCCCGGCGGGAGAGGGGCAAATGTCCTTATCTGGTTGAGAGAGAAGCTGATATTTTTAGCAGCAAATTTTCGTACCACCAATTATACCTCTAAACAGCTACGCCGTTTAGGAGATGATAATAACAGGGTTGATTTATCCAATCAATAATTTTCATTCACAGGTATGTAGGAATATATTCCTTGACAGCTTCTTATTCTATGATACTGTACACATCATCAATCAACATATAAAAAGGAATAAACCATGTCAAAAGATAAGATCTTGCCTATCGAGGGGCTTGTACGTTTGAAGACTGTATTGGAAGTTTTACCAATAAGCCGTTCCACATGGTACAAGGGAGTAAAACGAGGCATATATCCTAAATCCAAACAAATAGGGGAACGTGCTAAAGGGTATAATGTAGAAGAAATCAGGTCACTTCTAACATAGCTGATTAGCGTTTCAGTGCATACAGCACAGAGACCAATTTTGGGCAGTGAAAATTGATGTCGTAATCAACCGCTCTGTTCTGTATTGAGTATTTAGACGGAATAAAAATCGCTCATTGAAAAAAATGAAAATGGCCGCTAATTAGCGGCCATTTTAGCTAGTTCGAATTGCTACGGAGTAGGTTTCTCCGCTTCAATTTTCGACAGTTCTTGCTCCAAAGTATCATCGACATCCAATGAGTACTTTAAAGCATTCCCATCCGTCTCATAGAGCTTCTCTAACGCTGCCACGTCAATCTTGCCAACATAAACACCATTTCTTTCCTGGCGTTCATTTTTTGGAACACTAACCATGTTGTGTCGGAAGCTACTTGCACTTGCTGTTGCACTTGCTGTTGCTTTTTTTCCGGTCATTTGACCTCCTTTTTTTGGGTTAACAAAACTCATATAAATACTATACATCTTTCGTACCAAATGTCAAAAAAATTATGCCAAATCTTGATAATAGGTACTTATTTTAAATAGTGGTTCTAATAAAAAATTGTCTGCCATTTTATTCGTTTTTAATAAATTAACGGAATTGGGGTCTTTGCTATGCAAATTTAAAATGCCTATCACTTCAGTAACTTGCTGGTCTGCGCCATCTTTCACTCTATATATAGGAACACATGCAATTATTTTGTAGTCTCTCAGTATTTTTTCCTGTTTTATTGTGAAACAGTTTAAATTTATATTTGGTTGAGTAAGGTCAACAGCACGTGGATTGTTAGTTTTTAAAACAGCACCGCAAATACCCTGATTTACGCTAATTTTTAACTGCTTATCTATTCTTTTATTGTCAGGGTATTCCCAAATAATTTTAAAAACTTTTCCCTTTTTAGAAAGTTTTGCCTTTTTGCGGTCGCCCTCGCATGGCTCAATCCTGTATAAGTATGCTGTTTTAGGTATCATCAAACTGAGTGTACAATCATATTTTTTGATGATGGCACCCAAATGAGATTTGGCATTATTATTCAGCAGTTTCCAAACTTTTTTCTTCATAGTGTCGTTTTCTTTCAAGGGCTGATAAAAGTTTATGTAATATGATAATATGGTGAATGCTGCCAGAACAAGATACGTAAAGTGTCCTGCCCAAGGTTTTTCTGTGAAAAACTGAATAACAATCGGTATGCGTAAAGCGGCATAAATTACTAATACTAAAGGTACAATAACTATTACTTGTAATCGTCTTAATAATCTCATTGTTCGAAATTTATAAAATTATCTTATATTCTAATAATATTTATTTATAATCTATCTAATTTTTGTAATAAGGATTTTCATCATACCTCGCCTTGTAATTATCGTATAACCGAGGCATATAATAATAAGGCACTTTAAAGTAAAATGTAACGGGCTTGTCTGCAATAAAGGTAAAGATCCTTTCCCCTGATGCGCGGCGCAGTTCGTCGGGTGTTACCAGCGCACGGGCGTTGGATTCGGACTTGCCCAAGCCAAACGGCAGCACTTCGCTAATCACATGAGAAGTCTGCCCGATAGCCTTGCTGACGTATTCAGCCGTAAAATTATCATTCACGCTAAAGAACTGCCTCACGGTTGAGTTCCCGACAAAGGTTTCCCAGTTATCGCTGTAATGCGCCTGTAACTGGATTAACGATTGCAGGATTGTCCATACTGTAATATTGAACCCTGCATAGGTGCTAAGCGCGGTTTCTATTTCGGGCAGATAGCCTAAAGCTGCAAACTCGTCTAACAGGAAGCAGACCCTTTCTTTGGGCTTGCGCACCACTGCCCGCATGGTCGTGGTTACCACCAGCCGCAGCCATCTTGCATGGCTTTGCAGTTTATCCGCAGGGATAATAATATACATCGTCGTTTTGCCGTCCGACAAGGTTGAGGGGTTAAAACTGCTTTGCATGGATTGTTGCAAGGCTGGCGATTTTATAAAGTCGGTACATTGCAACACGGTTGCAATGATATTGCCCCAAGTCCTATCACCAGCCACCATCAGTTTCTCGATTTCGTTGGCGGCCTGTTTCACGGTATCGCCAAACGCCTTATGGTCGTTGACGTTCATATCCTCTATCAGCTTTTGCCACTGGGCTTTAGGCAGCCTGACCCATTTCCAGAGCGTGGTCAGGCTTTGTTCTATGGTTTTAGGTGTTTCTGTTTCGTCATCTTTTACCTTGTCCTGCGCAAGACTTTCATCATAGGTTACCATGTGCAGCAGCAAGCCCGACACAATCGCCCGCGCATTATCAGTAAAGAACTTGTTACGGTCGTTTCTGTCTATCGGCACGATCATCTCTGCCACCATCTGCGCATCATCCACCAGATTGATGTTGCTGGTGTCTTTCAGTATATCAAGCGGGTTATAGCTGGCAGCAGGCGGCAGGTTTTCAGCGAGCAGCCCCCACGGGTTCAGCACTACGACCTGTTGCCCTTGCGCCGCCTGATACCGCGCCGTAATAGCGGCGTTCTCGCCTTTGGGGTCTATCACCACCCACGAACCTTGATACTCGCTTGCACCGAGCAGATTCGGGATAATCAAATTCGTACCCTTGCCGCCCCTTGTGCCGGCACAGGTCAGGATATGCCCTTTATCGCTAAAGCTATAATCACAGCCGATATAAAACCCCTTGCCATCCTGATAAGGTTTTAATTCGCTGTCTCTGGCAAACCGCGCCGAGCCAAATTTATTGCCCTCGACCAGAGCATTGTTAATGCCGATACGCCATCCCTTAAATACCAGAAACACAAACAGCCCTAAAACAGCATTGATACCTAAGTAATAAAATATCGCACCACCATAAAGCCATTCTTCCGGTATCAGAGTAATAAACAACCATATCACCACAAGAAGCACGACCCAAATCATCACGGCTCCGATAATCATGGCAACCCGCACAATCGGCAATATGGGATAAAGAACAGGATATTCGCTGTTACGATACATGAACCTGTTATAGCCCCGCACGTAGCCAATCAAGGCACCAGCTAATGTAATAGGTGTCAATACGACAGTCACCAGCCACAGGATAAGTTTTGTCCTGTTTTCAGGGTTGCCTTGCGTTTTAAACAAATGCAAAACATCGCCTTTGGAAACGTCGAACCATGATTTTGCATTTTCTGAACGCATCAAATAAATTTTTGCCGACAATAATACGTCAGGCAAAATTCCTGCGGTATAGTGAAAACACCCTTTTTTTGTCATGCGCAAATACCGTGTTTTCCACCTTGCCTGCGTCATGTTTTTTTCTTTTTTTACCGCCGAAATTATCATGCGCATGGACAGTATTATCCTTTATAACATCACTTGATACCTTACGGTATCTCGTTGTAATGGTTATATATTTTGACATTCATGGCTTGACAGATAACAGGTTTGGGTGTATGTTTCAATCAGGTTGCAAGACGTGGTTTGTGGCCACAAAACAAGTTTTTGGCACGAAACCGTCTTGCAAGGGAGAACGCAAAGCTTTTCTCCCTTGACCCTCTCGTAAAGATTGAAACACCCCCCGCAGTAAACGGATGGTATGACACGAACCCCTGACAATGGCGGGGCGACACGCAGCTTGATATTCAAGTTGCGCGTTACCGCCGCCGAGAAAACACGACTGCTGATGCTGGCAAAAGAAGTCGGGCTAACCCCGAGCGATTTTGCCCGTACAAGGCTTATCGGCAGCAAGCCGCTGACCCACAAGGCAACCCCTGAACGGGAAAACCTTATCAGGTTGCAGGCTGAACTGAACAGGGTGGGCAACAACGCCAACCAGATTGCACGGGCATTAAACCGCCGCAGCGACAGCGACAATCTGACAGGCATAGACCCCGCCCTGATTACCGATGTTTTACAGGGCATCAAATTACTCACGGCGTATATCGCAGAGGAACTGGAATATGGTCATTCGCGGCAATAGCAGAGGCAGCGCAAGGCAGTTGGCGCATTATCTGCTGGCGCAGAAAGACAATGAAGCCATCCGCATCCTTGATATAGACGGGCAGCTAAACCCGAATGCGGAAGATCTGCACAGGGCGGTTTATCTTATGGGTGTGAGCGCAGAACTTACCAAAAGCGATAAAGGGCTTTATCACGCCCAGATAAACCCTGCCATTGGCGAAGATACCGCCATGCAGGACGACCACTGGCTACAGGCTGCCGACATTCTCGGCAGACAGTTAGGTTTGCTGCACCAGTCCCGCGCCATCGTTCTGCACACCAAAAAAGGGCGCACCCATGCGCATGTGGTGTGGGAGCGTTACGACCATGCAAAACGTAAAATGGTCAGCGACAGTTTTTCTCGGCTGGCGCAGGACAGGGCAAGAAAGGAAATGGAAACGGTCTTTGAACAAAAGCGAACACCGCATCGCAACAAGCACCGCCCCGAACTCAAAGCCGCGTTATCGGCTTTGTGGCAATCGGCAAACACCGGGGCGCAGTTTGTAAAAGCGGCAAGGCAAAACGGGTATCTGATTTCTACAGGCTCGGGGCGCAGCCCGTTTATGGTCGTGGATGAAAACGGGCGTTCCTATGACCTGACCCGCCAGTTGCAAGGGGTGCGGCTAAAAGAAGTGCGCGAGCGGCTGCGCAGCGAAAACCTGATGGATGAAAAACAAGCGATTGAAACGATGCGTAAGCCGCAACATGACGAGCAGGAGCGTGGCGGCGATGGTGAAAAAGGTACGCGAACACACGAGTTTAAAACCAGACTAAAAACGATGCAGCAGGAATTTTCAAATAACAGAGGCGATATGGCAGCCAATGATAATGACAAACAACCGACTTTAAAAGAGAAGCTGGCAGCCAGCAGGCAGGAAATCGCAAATCAGCAACATGACAAGCCCGTCAAAAAACATTTTGCCGATAATCAGGCTGACATGAGCAAATCCGAACAAGCGCAACAGGCGCAAAATACCCGTGAGCAGTTTAAGGATAACAAACCCGATATTACGGGGCAGGAAAAAGATAAATCCTTGCAGGAAAAATTTGTCGAAAATAAGGCAGATACCAAAACCGAAAAAGAAAAAGACAAGGAAAAACGCCGCGAAGAATTTAGAAAGCGGATGCAGGAAAACGAACAAAGCCAACAGCGTAACCGTGAGCGCGGGATGGATATGGAATAGAAAAACCTATCACCTGAAAACGAAAAGAAACTATTTTTGGTATCAGCAGTTATTCCCTGTTCTGCATCGTTGCGACGCTCCGTTTATCGCCTGAATATCCATTAAGCAAATCAAACGCCCCACTTGTGGAGCGGCGTTTGATGATGAAATGGCAAGCGAAGAAAGCGAAAGGCTTACATCGCTTGTCATGTTGATTGCCCTAAGGGTGATAGTGTTTCCCTGATATGGCTTGCCATGCGGTGTGCGGCATAAGACAGAGCCTTACCCCGCACGGGGGTATATCCCGTTACAGCTTATCACCCGTCAGCATTTATCCAGTCCACCCATGCTGCCATGCCTGAACGGACAGGATAGCGCGATGCCGATATGAGTTTATTTCTCTTTAGCCTTTGAGCCAGCAAAGCTATAGCCCATGCCGTATGGCAGGCAAGGTCGGTCGTTACGCCCTTTCTGTCGGCAGGGCTGCACTTGCCCGATGGGTTTGGCAAAAACAATCTTCCCTTTCTGTTCCGGTGGCTGCCGCTAATTTACCTGCACGCCCAAGTGGTATTCTTTTTGCCAAAACCTTGCCTGCCATCCGTCATGCGCTCAATGGGGTGCTTATCAAAGTCCAAATGAGGCTTTGTGCCGAATTGGGTTTTATCACTCTTTAAAAACAGCATAGTATGAACAGCAAGAACAACAAGAGCAACAGATTATCCCGCCTGATGAAACTGTCATGGGATATTCAACGGGCTAAACGCAACACACGTTCCAAAGCCCTGACCGCCGCATGGGCGATTATCGGCAATGAGGACATCACCGTCTTTTACCTGACAAGGCGGCTGAACCATTACAAGCCCGTCAAGCATACTGCCCTGCAACAGATGGGCTTGTTTGCACGATAGACAAAAGGCTGCCAATCGGCAGCCTCTCTCGTTTGTTGTTTGTACCCGTTCTATTACCCCTATTTACGCTTCCACGTATACGTGAAGACAAAATCATTCACTTGTGTAAACTTACGCTCCATCACAAGGGTAGTTTCGTCAAGCTGCTTGATGGTGTTTTCACTTGCCAGTTCACCCGTTACATTCCATGTCAGTTTAGGATAGGCATCTATATTCCATGTACCGCTTAATGTTTTTGGCTGTGTGGAATCACACAAGGTCGCTCCTGCATCGGCAATACAGTTGCCGTCTACCTTGAAGGTTAATATATCATCCTTGCTGCAATCCGGCAGGGGATTGGGATTACTCGGGTCGGTGGTCGTAACCGATACTATCAGCCATGTACCTGTTATAAGTTCCTTATTGGTTTTAGCAGGTGTAGGCGTGGGGGATGGTGTCGGATTATTGCTCGTGTTGTCTTTCTTACAGGCACCCATTGTGCAGATCGCCATCATCATGATTAAAATACTACGCATTGTGTTAATGTTATTGAAGTGAGAGAATTGATTACTGTTTATTGAGCATACATTTTGCGGTCTCCATGATTTTAGCCGTCTGCTTGTCCTTGATAGCTGGTAAGTCATGGTCGGCATCGTTCAACCTGAACCGTATGGCGGTAATGGGTGAGGCGGATAGTTTTTCAAAAATTGCTTTGCTGACATCCTGATTGACGAACCACATCCGTACAGGCACATCCATAAAGCGGGTGAGGCTTGGCGGCAGGTCTTTGATAGATACGATTTCGATAATATCCCCATTCGCCAGTTTGAAGCTGACTTTATCACCTTTCTTAAACGCCACTTCAGGGAAATCGCTGTTAAAAGTGATACGCAGCCCGAGGTAGTAGGTACCGCCTGATTCCTGCAATATCACTTCACGGCCTGCAAGTGCATTGCCGATGGCCATTTGCGCCGTGTTCATGGTCTTGCCCGTCCATTCGTCTTTGGTGGCTTTCACATACTTGCATGGTTGTTGTGCCAAAATAGTAGACATTGGCAGCGAAAGGCCTGTTAATAGCAGCAAGCCCCGCAACATTTTTGTACTCATTTCATTTTGATTTTAAGTGTGAATGGCAGGAAATAAAGTAGGCGTGAAACTTAAACACCCTTCACTGGTACTTGGATACCAAACCGGAATGAATAAGCCCACGCCATGCGGCGCGTCTTACATCATTTTTTCCGGTTCTAAAAGTTCCAAGTTTTGTGAAGGAAAAAAGCTGTAGACAGCTATATGTTATGTATCACACTTAAATTAAATCATGCGCTAAAAATTGTTTCGCAACAAAGGTACGGGATAAAAATTATCACACGGCGAAACTTTAGACAAAACTCTATTCAGCCTTGTTATGAAGCAATATTATCTAACGGCTTGATACCTGCGCTGATGGCAAGTGCCACAAGCCCTGGGCGGCTTTTTACTTTCAGCTTGTCAAATAATCTATCACGGTAACCGTCAACAGTGCGCATGCTCACATCCATTTTTTCAGCGATAGTTTTATAGTGAATATCCGTACAGGCATGGCGTAAAAATTCCAGTTCCTTTGGCGACAGGTCGGTATTAATGGACTGGTTAACCTGCATATTGCTGATAAAGTGATTGGCGTTTTCCGCAAAATATAATTCGCCGTTAAAGACATGGGTAATGGCATGATGGATGTCCTCGCATCTGACTTCTTTCGGCAGATAGCCTTTTGCGCCGTTGCGATAAGCTTTGATAATGGAGAACTCGTTGAAATGCTGCGACAGCATGATAAACCGAATATCAGGCCATCTCTTGCCTGCTTGGATAAGGGTTTCGTAACCATCCATCACGGGCATGCTGATGTCCAGCAGGCACACATCCGGCAGCCGTTTTGCAGTGCCAAGTTGGTTTATTAAATCCTGTCCGTTTACAGCCATTATATCAACGGCGCAATCGTCGAACCGATTTAACCCGTTTCTAAGCCCATCAAGCAATAACGGATGGTCGTCCACTACGGCGAGGCTGATTATTTTGTTTGATGCCATACATGAGGAATGATGATATTCAGCAGTAAGCCTCGATAGGAAGTAAAGAAGCAATTCAAAATTAAGACAGCATTACCAATCATACAATACCGTGAAAACACGGTATTTGTCGACCAAAAAATGACAATTCAGGGCAAAAATAGGGTGAAAACACTCTTGTTGGGCGGATATATCCAGCTTAATTTTAATTATTGATAAAATGCATTAACTATAATAATGAAGAACAGAAATCTTATATATCTCGTTTGTGTTTTTTGTGCAATGTTTAGTAACGACATCAAAGCACAAACACTTTGGGCAAAGACGAAAAGTTCTCGAAATGATAGTTTGTATAAAAAATACCGTTTCAACAACAGTCTTCGACTATCATTGGGAAGTTTCCACATTAGTGGTATGCAGCACGATGGTGGAGCTATAACGCAAATTGGCGCATACTATGAAAGAAGGTGTTATAAGCAAATACACTTAGGTATTGGATATATGCAATGGGTGCCAATATTTATGCGAAATCAAGACCAATATGTTGTTTACCCTAAATCTGTTTTTACTGATACTACGGTAACAATTGGGGAACTCCAAACATTGAATACTTATAAAATGATTGATTTATATGCTTCTTATAAATTGAATATATACAATACGAGTCATGCGGTATCATTGGGGTTTGGTGCATCTTATATATGGGGAAGTAATTCGTATTTAGAAAGTTACTACGTCTATTTATTCGAGATACACTCCACATCTATTGATAAGAAAGTGGATTACTATGCAACCCTATTGAATTGTGGATATGACTACACTCTATTAAATAACAGATTAACTATTGGGGCGAATATTCGAGGTAGATTTTATCATCAAGCCTCACTTACAGAATACGATTATAATCTTCATGTAGGGGTAAACTTTTAATTATATAATCAGCTAAAACTAAATTTATGAACCAACCAAAAACAAGGTATTACGCGCTGCTCATTGCAATATTTTTATCAATTACGTCTTATGGACAAATAAATTTCAATAACTATTTAGAGTCAGGTGTCTATATTTTCCAAGATACCTTTAAATTGAAAACCACAGATATGTTTTCAACCTATAAATCCCAATTTGGACTTACGTCTGATGATGAAATGGTCTTTATTGATGAAAAATATATTAAAGTTGATGAGGCAGATACAATTGACAGGGGGAGCGTCTATTCTCGTTATCAGCAGAAATACAAAGACTATATAGTTGAGAATAGAACTGTAAGTATTTTAAGTAAATGTGGTGTTGCTTTAATGGTTCATGGAGATTTCGCAAAAAATTTAAACATTGACGTGGCAACGCCCATGAGCGAAAGCGCAGCATTAGATTCTGTATTTGCACATTTTGATTCCACATTGGGATATACATGGAATGATACTTCTATTATCAATAGCATGATACGAACAAGTGAAGATACTTCCGGTAATCTTGATTCAACAGTAACTACCTTCCCGGAAGGCGAGTTAGTAATCGCAATGAAAAGAGGGGAAGATGTAGAAGATATTGCTGCTAATTACGCGCTTTGCTGGAAGTTCGCAATAACTTACAAGGATACTATTACTCACGACTCTACATTGGTGGATTCTACTTGGGTTTATAATTCAAGAGACTCATTTATTTCAAGTAAAGTCGTATATGTGAATGCGAACGATGGAACTATTTGGAAAATGTACGACCCCTCACATGGTGGTGCTATGCATACCGGAAATTTGTGGACGTACTTTAACGGACACGTATCAAACATTAATACATTTAAAGCCAGTCTTTCTATTAATAGATACAGGTTGGATAATAGGACTCATAATTATGAGATGCAGTTATTTAATGACCCACAGAAAAATTTTAATAGGAATCTGGTTATATCAACTAGTAATAACTGGTACACTTTTTGGGAAAAACAAGCTGCTAATCCTTATTGGGGGTTACAAATGGCTTATGAATATTTTAAATGGGATAGGCATGGTGTATTTAATAAAAGAGTAATTGCAATTGCAAATGCTGGTAATAATAGTCAATTTGGAGTGCCAATTGGGGGTAGATATTATCCCCCAGGAGCTTTTAAGCCTGGCGGTAATACGACAGACCACACAATCCTTATTGCCCCAGGCTTTGATGCGTTAAGCACAGCAAATTTAGAAATGATGGGGCATGAGCTTTCACATGCCTTAAATTATGAGCATGGTCGTATTGGTGCTGGTTTACAAGATGCACATGAAGCGAGGGCTATTGATGAAGGCTTTGCGGATATTTTTGGCTTACTTTCTGAGGAACGTGCATTGGGTTGGACTGATTGGAATTGGTCAGACGATGGTTTTTGGGGGCCTTATATTCAACGCAGTTTCCATGACCCGCAGAATGACTATTATTTTGCTGGTGGAACCTCATCAGCGACTTATTACGATTCTCATTGGCAAGATGCTATGCCATATTCAATGTCAGGGCCATTACGTAAATGGTTTAACCATCTTAGTCAAGGCGAATGGAATTGGACTCCAGCTTATTCTGGGGTAGGTTTAGGTACGGCAGAAAATATTGCTTTCCTTACTTATTATCACATTGCAAATAATCAAACAATGTATCATAGCCTTGCAAGGGGAACTTTAGATGTCGCTGCATGGCACTATGGTGGTATTTGTAGTCCAGTTTGGAAGAAAGTAGAAAGAGCTTGGTATGATGTTGGGGTAATTACCCAACTTACAAACTGCAAGCGATTTGGATTACGTTCTGCATGGGTTTTAGCTGAGTCTACTGTTGGACACTCAACAAAACCAGCAGTATTTAAGATTGATAAATATGTAGATGCAAATCTTACTGTTCAGGGATATACTTGGATATTGCCTACAACATGGGAAGGTACTTTAAGCAATAGCGATGCAGTCTATAAGCTCGAAGACGTAAATAACGACTTTAGCTCGAAAGAGATTAAAGTAATTGTTGCTTACACGGAAGAGGGTGGCGGTACAACAAAATACGATACCTTAACGTCTATTATACACTTCTCTGAAGAATGTAATGATATTAATGCCGGTGCTAAATCAGGTACTACGAATATAGCAGCAAATAACATTGTTTTATCAAATGCCGGTGCTAAGGTTTATCCAAATCCCGTCAATGAGCGTATGATAATAGATAATGCTGTTATCGGTAGTGATGTTAAAATATATGACTTGGTAGGAAGGGTTGTACATACATCTAAAATCAATAAATCAAGGGAAGAAATAAACACTTCTAATTACCAATCGGGTATTTATTTAGTTCGGCTTACTTCGCCCGATGGAATTGTTACGACTATAAAACTGGCGAAGCAATAATTATTAATCATGTTTATATTAAAAGCCTTATAACACTTGTTATAAGGCTTTTTACTTTCCAATCACCGCATCAAGCGCATCGTCCGACTCTTGATGGATGAAATTTGCCTGATAACCGATAGTCGTTTTTATATCGCTATGGCGATATAGCTTTTGCAACATTTGAATTGTCACTTTATCGCCTGCAAGAGTGGCGAATGTGTGCCGCGCAATGTGCATAGATAGCTTTGCTTTTATTCCTGCCGCAGGAGCTACATAAAGCCGCAGCACTTTATCGTATCGGCTGGCAGCAAGGTTAATAACCCGTTGCACGTCAAACTCATTTTTGAAATCCCGCACTTTTTTAAGTTCTGCAAATACAAGGTCGTTATCGGCATCCTTCAAAGGCTCGTATTTGGCTAATATATCCAATGCCTTTTGGTGCATCTTGACAGAGCCTGTTTTCTTGTTTTTGCCCATCGTGTAGTGTAGGCGCATTTCATAGAAATCTGACCAGCGCAGACGTAGCACGTCAGAAATCCGCATCCCTGCAAAGTAGAAGCTTAGCAACCACAGGTTACGGGCATGGTCATGTTCGGGGTTGTTCAGGCTTACAGTTTCCAGTTTTGCCAAATCTTTTTCGGTGATGCCTACTTTCGTGCTTTCGGGAAACTTGATAGAAATGCCTTCTTTGCCAAAAGGCGACGATGCCCTTTCGATGACTTTATTGGCTATGGCATAGCCGAATACCGAGCGGATAACCGCAAAGTAATTCTGTATAGTCCTTTCGCTTACCTTTCTTTCCGCAATAAGATAAATGCGCAATCTTTCCAGCAGCCCCGCATTAATATCCGAAAATGCGATTTCCCTGCCTTTCAGAAATTCTTTAAAGTATTTTATTCTTGCACTATCGGCAGTATATTGATTGTATTTGCCTTTGCTCTTTAAGCTTTCAAGATACTCATTCGCCTGACTGAAAAACGTGATGCCGCCTTTCGGTTTGATTTTCTCTTTGACCGCTTGCGAGGACACCTCTTTCTTTTGTATTTCTATTTCCAGTAAACGCGCATTGGCTTCTGTCAGCTTTGACGTGATAAGCGTGTTCATGCGCCCCGAATTTGGGTAAGACTTTCTAACCCTTTGCGCTTCTTTATCCCAGTCCCTTTCCTTTATGCTATGCCCCAAATAAATGAACGATGATTTTCTATCTCTGGTAATCCTGATAGCTAAAGGATATGTGCCGTCTTTATTCAGTTTTTTTCGCAGCACAACTTTGATTTCTGCCATAAAATGATTGCGTTTTTGGTATGGTAAAGATACGCAATTGGTACAACATAGGTACAACATTTAATGGTTTTTCTTGGTCTTTATTAAATATATTTGTGCGAATAATACAGTAAAATAAGCTGTTTCATTACTTTTGATACAAACTAAAGCCAAAAACCAAAGGACTGAAAATCCTTGTGTCGGGGGTTCAATTCCCTCCCGCACCACACAAAAAAAGCAGTTATGATTTTCATAGCTGCTTTTTTTTAATTAAAACATTTCGTACCACTCAAAGTGGTTTTTCAAAATATCTTTTTTGTGTTCTTGTACATGCTGTAAAAATGCATTGGCTACTGCAGAGTGTTTTTTACCCTTCAGCCATATTAGGCTCCAGGTAGTTTGTATAGGCATCCCTTTATAAGGTATTATTTTCAGGTCGCCGTTTTGTATTTCGTTTTTTATGCCTATCAAGGGCATGATGGAGTAACCAAGGTCTGCCAATAGGGCTTGTTTTACTGCTTCGTTTGATGTCAGTTCCATACGCTTCAGCACCGATAAATTATTGGTATTGAAAAACTTTTCCATTACCTGCCTGGTGCCGGAGCCTTCTTCCCTGAATATAAATGGCAGTGACTCCAGCATTTTTTTATTGTTGTTAATCTTATTGTGCGGAGATGAACTGTTGCCTACTAAGTATAGTTTGTTTTTCAATAGGTCTATCTTCTGCACATTCATATTATTGGGCAATATAGATACCATCGAAAAATCAACTTCGTTTTTGTCAAGTGTTTCCAGCACTTTGGCTTTGTTTGTTACATCTATTACCAATTCTATACCCGTGTGTTGTTTCACAAAGTCGGACAGGAAGTAGGGTATTACATATTTGGCGGTAGATACCACAGATATTTTCAGCTTGCCTATCAACTGGCCTTTGTAGGCGTGCATCTTATAGTTGATGTCATACACCTGTTCCAGTATTTTTTCAGCCGCCGCGGCTATTTCTTTGCCAAAGTCTGTGATGTATATGTTTCGCCCTATTACTTCTGTAAGCGGTATATCAAACTGTGCCTGAAAGTTTTTTAACTGTATTGATACTGCAGGCTGCGTAAGGTGCAGCTCTTCTGCGGCCTTAGTAACACTGTGTGTTTGGGCTATTTTCAGAAAAATCTGCAATTGGTGTAATGTATAATTCATAAATAACGTTTATGCATTTGATTATAAACATAAATAAAAATAAATCAATAAACTAATTCAAATTTGCATCAAAATTGAAAATTTATGTACAACAAAACGGAAAACATCGCACTGATAAAAGGAGATTTTGACGCTTCAGAGGCTAAGGACGTGATACTGTCGCTGCTGAACGACAAAATCGGGTTCCAGGCGCTGAAGAACCTCAGGCACGAGGAGAAAAAAGGCAAACCCAATGCGCAGGCATTACAACGTATAGCAGAATTGAAGCAGAACATACAACATCTGTCTTCATTCTTCAACCATTGTACTGAGCAAGGGTACAAATTGAAAATACATTCTGAAATTAAAATAGAAGTAACGCAATAATAACATCGCATGAACTTTGACTTACTCATTAACAATCTTACCAACCCTGCACTATTATTCTTTTTGCTGGGTATTGCCGCCGCAGCTTTAAAAAGCGATTTGGAGATACCGGCCAGTTCTTCCAAATTCATTTCATTTTATCTGTTGTTTTCTATTGGCTTTAAAGGTGGACAAGAATTATCGCACGAGTCGCTGACAACACAGGTTATTGTATCCATGTTGTTTGGTATAGGTGCTGCTGTTGTTATACCTATATATACTTTTTTCATACTCAAACGACGGTTGAACGTATATGATTCGGGTGCCATAGCTGCCGCCTATGGTTCTGTAAGTGCCGTTACCTTTGTAACGGCAGTTGCATATTTAGAGGCTAATAATCTGCAACTGAAGGGGCACATGGTAGCCATTATGGCACTGATGGAGTCACCCGCCATCATTGCAGCGCTGATACTGATGTCGTTGTACCGAAACGGTGATGATGAAGGTGTAAAGAAACGAGTAGCTATCAAACACTCGCTTACCAATGGTAGTGTGATGCTGATACTTGGTAGCCTTGTGATAGGTTATATAGCCAGTGCAGAGCAGGCGCAGGGCATCAAACCATTTACCAACGATTTATTTAAAGGCTTCCTGGCCATTTTCTTATTAGATATGGGCATTGTAAGTGGTAGAAAGATAAAGTCACTTATCAGCGAGGGATGGTTTCCCATTATTTTCGCACTGATTATACCGTTGGTTAACGGCTGTGCTATGGCAGTACTTAGTTCTTTAGTTACAGACGATGTGGGCAGCAGGTTTGTCTTTGCCGTATTGGCAGCCAGCGCATCGTACATAGCCGTACCCGCTGCCATGAAGATTGCAGCATCCAAAGCAAACCCCGGTTTGTTCCTTCCGATGACACTGGCTGTAACATTCCCATTTAATATTACTTTTGGAATGCCGATATTTTATGCTATCGTTAGCAACTATTCACTGATTTAAGTGTTTAATTTGCTGAACAAAAAACTCATATATTATTAAATATTTCCTATGTCTAATAATCCTTTGTATAGAATATTAGAGATATTACGCTTCGAGAAGAAGGAAATATCTTCTATATACTTCTATGCGGCGTTAGCTGGTTTAGTACAGTTATCGCTGCCGTTAGGCATACAGGCCATCATCAGTTTCGTATTGGGTGGGGCCATCTCTACCTCATTGGTATTACTTATAATATCTGTAGTATTCGGCGTATTCATCAATGGTTTGCTGCAGGTAAACAAAATGAAGATTATTGAAAAGATACAGCAACAGCTTTTTGTACGTTATTCATTCAAATACGCGCATCATATAAATGAAATAGACATAAAGGGAGTAAAAGACTATTACCTGCCCGAATTGGTAAACCGATTTTTTGATGTGGTTTCTTTACAAAAAGGAATAGCCAAATTGTTACTGGATGTGCCTACCGCTACAATACAGATATTATTCGGGTTGCTATTGTTATCGTTTTATCACCCTACGTTTATCTTCTTCGGTATTTTGCTGGTTACTATTTTATATACCATACTCAGGTTTACAGGTAGCAGAGGGTTGGAAACAAGCATGGCAGAGAGCAACCATAAATATAAAGTAGCTGCCTATCTGGAAGAAGAAGCAAGGATGGTAAGCTCTTTCAAATTTGTGGATACCAGTTTTTTATTAAAAAAAGCAGATAATCATATCAGCAATTATCTGGGCTCAAGGACGGCACACTTCAGGATATTGCTAATACAGTATTGGTCGCTGATAGTATTTAAATTATTGATTACAGCAGCTATGCTGATTGTTGGTGCTTTTTTGTTGGTAAATCAACAATTAAATATAGGTCAGTTCATTGCGGCAGAAATTGTAATCATTCTGGTAATCAACTCTGTTGAGAAACTGATAGTAAATCTTGAAAAAGTGTACGATGTCCTTACATCATTAGAAAAACTGAATACATTATTAGATAAACCTGCTGAGAGAACAGGCAATGTAGTACGTACAAAAACAGAAACAGGTATTACTGTATCAGTTGAAAAACTGGACTTTACCTATGGCGATAATGATGTATTGCACAACGTGAGTTTTAATGTATCGGCAGGGCAGAAGGTTTGTATTACTGGTAGTCCCGGGTCGGGCAAAACTACTTTGTTGTACTTACTTAGCGGTATCTATACACCCGATAATGGCGAGATAAAACTGGACGATGTACCCATACATAATTATGATTTGCGCAGCCTGAGAAAGCACATCAGCGTATTGTTTTCTGAAACGGATATTATCAGCGCATCTATAATGGACAATATAACATTGGGGCAGAATATAGACTATGCTACCGTAGATAACATGGCAGAGTTGACAGGCTTGCGCCAGTATGTAGTAAATCTTGAAGAAGGGTATGATAAAATAATACAGCCATCGGCGTATCACCTGCCCGATAATGTAATACAGAAAATATTACTGACGCGCATATTGGTATCTAAACCCAAACTGATGTTGCTGGAAGCGTTGTTTGATAAAATTGCCCCTGAATACAGAAAACGTGTATTACAATACATATACAACGAGATGAAGGATACGACAGTGGTGATTACTGCCACTGAATGCAAAGAAGATGAATACTTTGATAAGATAATAAGATTGGAAAACGGAGCGATAAAAACCGATAATTAGTTTACCGCATGAAAGAGGTAAAAGAAATAGTAGAACATATTACGAAGGGTGAAGGCATTAAATCTTTCACAAGGGTTTATCGTGTTGATAAGGAGAGTAATATTAAAAAATGGGTAACAGGTATTTTTATCATACTTGTCATATTCCTGTTTTTGCCGTGGACACAGAACATCAGAGCAAGGGGGGCTGTTACCACATTGAGGCAGGAAGACAGACCACAGGAGTTGAATGCCATCATTCCGGGTAGAATTATTAAATGGTATGTAAAAGAAGGTGATTTTGTGCAAGCAGGCGATACGATAGCACAACTGGCAGAGATTAAAGACGAATATCTGGATCCGCAACTTAGACAAAGAACATTTGAACAAATAGACGCGAAATCATCATCTATCAACGCATATCAACAAAAAATATCAGCAACGCAAGGGCAGATACAGGCTTTGGAAAGCTCATTGCAATTCAAACTACAACAACTACGCCTGAAGGTAATAAGTGATAGCATTGATGCTGTAGCTGCCAATAATGCATTTATGATTGCCGATGAGCAGTATCGCCGTCAACGCATTATGCGCGATAGTGGCCTTGTATCGAAAGTGCAGCTTGAAGACCGTAACCAGAAATACCAGGATGCGCTTGCCAAGAAAAACAGCACACAAATAAAGTACAATAATGCGCGTATAGAGCTAAGCCAAGTGGGGCAGGAGTATGCGGAGAAAATATTTAAAGCACGTAGCGAGGTGGCTGCGGCAGGAAGTGAAATAGCTACCGCACAAGGTGAATTGGCAAAGCTAAATAACCAATACGCTAACTACACTATACGTGCAGGGCAATATTTTTTGAAAGCACCACAAAGCGGACAGGTAATACAAGCCAGCAAAGCGGGTATCAATGAGATAGTAAAAGATGGTGAAAAACTGGTAGAAATAGTGCCGGGCAAAGCACAACATGCAGTAGAAATATATGTACGCCCTGTAGACCTGCCATTGCTTTCGGTTGGCAGAACGGTGCGTTTTCTTTTTGACGGCTTCCCAGCTATAGTATTCAGCGGGTGGCCCAATGCTTCGTATGGTACTTTTACGGGCGAAGTAACAGCTATTGAAAGTTCTGTAAGCAAGAATGGTAAATTCAGGGTACTGGTACGCGAAAAGAAAGGTGAAAAACCCTGGCCACCGGGCCTAACGATAGGCACAGGCGCATCTGCTATAATTTTACTGAAAGATGTAGCTATATGGTATGAGCTATGGCGTAATGTAAATGGCTTCCCGCCTGATTTTTATAAAGAGTCTGCTGAATACAGCAATAAACAAGACAATAAGAGCAAGTCAAAAATATGAGTTTCAGACAGCTATTAATTGTTGTTTTACTGTTGTTGATGCATAGAAGTGCAGCAGCACAGGATTCTCTGCTCAGCTTATCGAAAGATGGTGTGATAAGTATTGTCAAGAAATACCATCCTGTCATCAAGCAGGCCGACCTGAAAGTGCGCCGTATGGGTGCAGAGGTGTTGGGTGCAAGAGGTGCCTTCGACCCGCAAATAACTGCACAGGGAGAAAATAAAACTTTCAGCGGGCAGGAATATTACAGCTACCTGAATCCTGAACTGAAAATACCTACATGGTACGGCATAGATATAAAAGCAGGCGCGGAAGAAGTGTATGGCGACAGGGTGAATAGCGAAAGCACATTTGGCAAGACAAGCTATGCAGGCATTAACATGGCCGTGATGAATGGCTTGTTGTTTGATGAAAGAAGGGCTACGTTGCGTATAGCACAGGCATACAGGGGTATGAGCGAAGTAGAGCGCAGGCAAACACAAAATAATATTTTGCTGGAGTCTTTAGAGCGATATTGGAATTGGGTAAGCGCGTATAATACGTACAGGTTGTATGCAAGGGTAGTAGATATTAACGAGGAAAGGCTACAGTTTGTAAGGATAGAATATGAACAAGGCAACCGTGCTGCGATAGATACTACAGAGGCTACTACACAACTGCAGGCTTTTCAGTTGTTGGCAAATGATGCATGGACAGAGTTTCAGAATGCGGGTTATGAACTGTCTGCCTACCTGTGGATGGAAAACAACAAGCCGGCTGCATGGTCTGAAAAAATAGTACCTGATAGTATTGACCTTGATAACAAATTATCGCCCGATGATATGCCTGCTTTGCAACAACTGATAACACAGGCGTATGTTCTGCACCCCAAGCTGAATATTTTTGAGTATAAAATAGATGCACTGGAAATAGAGAAACGCCTGAAGCAACAAGAGTTTTTGCCAAGATTAGATGTTAAAGCAAACTTGTTGAATAAAGGCTATAACATGCCAAATGATTTTTCAGCCAATTTTTTGGAGAATAACTACAAAGCAGGATTTGAATTTAAGTTGCCGTTGTTTTACAGAAAAGCTGTTGGGGGCTACAAAGCTGCTAAGTACAAGATAATGGAAACCCGACTGGAACAGGACTATACTGCTTTGCAGATAGAGAATAAGATAAAAGTATATTATACCGAAGTGCTGAACCTATACAGACAAATCAACTTGTACGAGGACGCTTACCGAAACTTTGCCAAGATGTACAATGCTGAAATGGTGCGTTATGAAGTAGGTGAAAGTACCTTGTTCCTCATCAACTCCAGAGAAAATAAGCTGCTGGAAGCACAACAAAAGCTTATAGAGCTGAAAGCCAAGTGGCATATAAAATACAGCACTTTGCTATGGTCGGCAGGTGTGATATAATAGAACGCTCTTCCTTAGTTCTCATTTTTATTACCTTTTGTATTTGTACTTTTAGCCCACAATAAACAGTCATGGATTCATTAACCCATATTGTATTAGGGGCTTGTATTGGCGAGGTGGTTGCCGGCAAAGAACTGGGGCGCAGGGCTATGCTGTGGGGTGCATTGGCGCAGACTTTTCCTGATATAGATGTAGTGGCAGAGCTATGGTTGGACACACCAAGCAATCTGCTTGCACATCGTGGGTTTACGCATTCTATTTTATCCTGTCTGTTGTTTACACCTTTTTTCGCTTTAATAGCAAAACGCGTCCACCGAAACAGAAACGTACACTTACGCACATGGATGTGGTTATTCGGTATAGAGATGTTTTGCCATATTTTTCTGGATAGCCAAAATGCGTACGGTACGGGCTTGTTCGAGCCTTTCAGCCATGCAAGGGTGTCGTTTAATACCATGTTTGTGGCAGACCCCTTATTTACCATCGTGGCGTTGGTAGCAAGTATTGTATTATTGATTTTTCGTAAGAAAGACAGGCGGAGATTGATATGGGCTACGGCAGGTATAGCCACCAGTGCGTTGTATTTATTTATCTGTACGGTTAATAAACTGATTGTTGCCAACGAGATGGAAGACATGCTTGCCAAACAAAATATTGCCTACAATAAAAACTTTGTAACACCCACACCGCTCAACAACCTGCTATGGTATATTGTGGCAAATGATGATAGCGGCAGCTATATAGGCTACAGGTCTGTATTTGATAATAAAGAAGCATTGCCACTTGTGTACTTTAAACGCAATGAAGAACTGCTGCATGGGGTACACGATAATGAGAGCCTGCAAAAGCTGAAGCGTTTTTCGCAAGGGTATTATATAGCCCAGCAATGGGGCGATACTTTGGTGTTCAGCGATTTACGCTTCGGGCAAATACTGGGCTGGAAAAAGCCTGAAGAAAAATTTGTGTTCCATTATTTTCTGCAACAACCAACGGGTAATGATTTGGTGATACAACGTGGCCGCTTTGCCAAGTGGGATAATACAGCTCTAAGCAGCTTATGGGAGAGGATGATGGGGCGTTGATTTATTTTTCTTGTGTGTAGTAGAACGTTACCACATTCAGCAACAGCTTTACGGTTAGGTATGCCATGTATTGCCAAGCGCGTTGCAGGTAGGTAGTTTGGGTGCTGTATGCTTCTTCTGTTATTCGTTTGCAGTCTTTTAGTATTACGTCATTTAACGCTTCTTGTACATCGCTTACAAATGGTTTATTCCGCACATCGAGGTTCAGTTCTATACTTGCATAAGCGCTGATGTTGTTAAAATTGTAAGAGCCTATCGTCATACGCTTGTTATCTGCTACGGCTACTTTGGCGTGTAGTATGCTACGTGTGTACTCGTACAATTCTATGTTGTTTCTCAACATCCATCGATACAGGTATTTTTCTGCGCTCTTCGCCAGCATCACGTCCGACAGGCCAGCTACTATTACTTTCAGCTTTACACCCCGTTTGATGGCGGCTGCCATTCGTTTTCTGAAAATCCACCCGGGCAAGAAATAGCTACTTGCAATTATCATTTCATCGGCGCAGGTATTCAGCATATCAAAGTAGCTCTTCCATATCTGCTTTTTGCGTTTCACCCAATCGTTTCTACGCACACGTACCGCACATTCACCGCTATTAAAGCCTTGCAGTAGTTGTGCTGTGGTTGCAGCATCTGCTTGGGTGGCGATGCTGTTTTTATCCTTTCCGCCATTCCACATTTCGCAACAGATGGCAGATAAACGGATGGCTGTTTCACCCTCGGTATAGAGTGCCACATCAAACCATGCAGGTGTGTCGGGCATATCGTTGTATTTGTTTTCTATATTAATGCCGCCAACCAATGCCCTGTAATGGTCTGCTACAAACACTTTGTGATGCAGCCGCCTGCCAAAATAAAAATTACTGCTTTTGAAAATAGGCTCAAACAAACGAAAGTGTACACCTGCCGCTTGTAAAGTTTCTATATAGTCATCATCAATATGTTGTGAAGCGTAGCCATCTGCCAACAGAAAAACCTGTACGCCACGCTTAGCGGCATCTGCCAGCGCATCGCCCACACGCCTGCCTGTTTCGTCGGTAGTGAAGATGTACACTTGCAAATGGATGGTATGTACAGCCTTGTTGATGAGGTGGATGAGCGTATCAAAATACTCACTACCACCATGCACGAATGCTACCTTGTTTCGCAAGGTATAGTCATGCTCGTTGGGTAGTTTGCTGTCTGTTGGCATAGCGTTTATAAAGTTAGTTAAGAAATCAGCCTTTTGCTATTAGCTGTTCATTAACTTGCAATATGCACCTGCATGTATTGGATAAGGACTTATGGTTTCCGCCAGTTGATGAGGCGTTGGACGATGGCTTGCTGGCTATAGGTGGCGATTTGAGTACGGAACGATTATTACTGGCATACAAAAGCGGCATCTTTCCCTGGTTTGATGACGAACTACCCATGTGGTGGAGCCCCAACCCGCGCTTTGTTTTATACCCCAAAGAACTGCACATCAGCAAAAGCATGAGGCAAGTGATAGACAGGGGGCAATTTAGATTTACTACGAACACCGCTTTTACAGAGGTAATACGCAACTGTAAACAAACGACCCGCACAGGGCAGCAAGGTACTTGGATAACAGATGTGGTAGAGCAGGCATATACACAACTGCATACATTGGGTTATGCGCATAGTGCAGAGGCTTGGCAGGATGGTAAATTAGTGGGCGGGCTGTATGGCATACGTATGGGCAACGTCTTTTTTGGTGAAAGCATGTATAGCCATATAAGCAATGCCAGCAAGTTTGCTTTTATACAATACGTGCAGCGGCTGATACAAGAAGGTGTACAACTGATAGACTGCCAGGTATATACCGAACATTTAGAAAGCCTCGGCGCAGGGATGATTGCAAGAGAGCAGTTTATGGAGATGCTGGTAGAGTTGATGTGAGAAGTGGAGAAAACCGTAATTTAGACTATACAATTATCGTAAAACAAAGACATGAAGCAACAGACATCTTTAGTAATATGTATAGTATCGGTACTATTTATAGTAGTGTTTCAGTTTATTTATTACAATAAACGTGTTAAACGCTTGGAGCATGCAATTGAAATTGAAACTGCGAAAAATAATTTTCTTATAAACCAACTTGATAACCAAGTCGTACCATACGATAGTGTCTATGCTAAAAATGGCACGGTTTTATTTTACAAAAATGGCACACTCTTAGGCAGGTCTGTAACGGAGAGGGAGTAGGTTGCTGTTGGTGAAGAAAAGTAACGGTAGCAGGGAGCTAAAACCTTTTTATATTAATTATAAAATATTATCAAAACTAAAGTGCAATATTATATCATTTTCAATTGCAAATTTGTTGCGCAGTGAATCATAATTAAGTGATTGCATACCTATTTGCCGCCGACAAAGATTTACATATGCAGTATCAGTGGAATACCCCACTTTCTGCAGACTCATATTATAGTAGTATTGCTTTTTATCGACGGGGCATTTATAATAATAATGATACACTATTTGTTTATACTTTGATGTATTAACTCCATTTGCTCTTAGGCTATCAATATATGCGACATACATCAGTTTCTCATACGACCAATCATGTATGAGAGCATATTCTCTAGGTTCAATTTCTCCATTCATCAAAGCTATTTTCAATTCCTCTTTTAGGCAATGAAAACCATATGCATGATGGTAAAACAAAACTGCTGTGATAGAGTGAGGCTTAGTTGAGGTAAAAGAGTCTAATTCATTATCTGCTACTCCAATAACATGTTCACCTGGATAACCATATTTTTTAACTATTTGTACAAACCGACTCATATTTTCATCAAGAGTCTTAATATATTTTGGTGAACCATGATAACCATATTTCACCGGATTATTCGCAGGGTCTGTCTTGTCCTTAACATCAGCAACAACCATATTCACGATTTGGCGTCGTAGCTCTAGGTTTATTTTTTTAACATATACACTTCTGCTTTCAGCATATATCTTGTGCACTTTACTTTTAAAATTTACGTCAGAAGAAAGCAGATTATTTATATGTTTTGATTGAGATATCATTTTCCAATGCAAGCCGTTAATAAATCCTTTGCGTAGAAAAAAAATACAATTTGTTGTGTCATAACGCATACCAGCAAATTGAGCTGCAATAAAGCAATGCTTAGCAAAAGCCTTAGGGTATTTTGAGAATACCGCTTTATACTTTTCCATACTTTCTTTTGTTTTGTTTAAAAGAAATAACCTTTCGGCAGCTTCTACCTCTAAATTGTATTCTATATAGTTGTACTTCTCTGAAGCGAAAATGAATGTAGTACAGAATAAACATATCCACAGACATAAGATTTTTCTCATTTCTATAACAGTTTAAATTGGATGAAAATGGTGTGCATTTTGGATATTGTTGTTCTTACTAAATAGCTAAACTCAAGTTAAGGCATTTCACTTTGTCGGCGTTCCTCACTAATACATTTATTCCCAACAGTTAATAAATCTTAATGGCATTGTAAGTAGTTGGGTATTGTAGTATGTTTATTGCCATGTCGCCAGTTGCTAATAAACGTATTGCTTCCATAGATATTCTCAGGGGTATGGTTATGGTCATCATGGCACTCGACCATACGCGCGATTATTTCAGCAATTTCCCGTACAACCCTACCGATTTGGAACATACCAATACTGCCATGTTCTTCACCCGTTGGGTAACGCATTACTGTGCACCCATTTTTATTTTTCTGTCAGGTACCAGTGCTTATTTATCGCTTAGTAAAGGCAAAACAAAAAAACAGGCATCCGTCTTTTTACTACAACGTGGTTTGTGGTTGTTGTTGTTAGAGCTAACCATTGTGCGGTTCGGTTGGTTGTTCAACCTAGCTGTAACCGATATGGTAGGGCAAGTGATATGGGCCATCGGGTGGAGTATGATATGCCTTGCAGGGCTAATCCATCTGCCACGTTGGGCTATACTCTCATTCAGCTTGCTGCTGATTTTCGGGCATAATACATTAGATGGCATCAAAGCGGAAGCCTTTAGCGACAATGCGCTGTATTGGCGGGTACTACACGAGTTTGGCTATACCAAACTGGGCGATGGTATCGGGTTGATGGTGATATATCCGCTTGTGCCCTGGGTGGGCGTAATGGCAGCAGGCTATGTATTGGGTGCAGTGATGCAGCAGGAAGAAAAACAGAGAAACAGAACGCTCTACACATTGGGTATTACCGCCATCGTATTGTTTATTGCATTGCGCTACACCAACCTTTATGGCGATGCCAGCCAATGGCAACCACAACGGACAGGCTGGTTTACTGTATTGAGTTTTCTTAATTGCAGCAAATACCCGCCATCACTGCTGTATCTCTTAATGACCATTGGTCCTGCTTTAGTAGCATTGCCTTTGCTGGAGCGTATTAATAATACCGCTACAAGGTTTTTCACTGTCTTCGGGCGAGTGCCTATGTTTTATTATATACTCCATATATACCTTATACATACTATGGCATTGGTAATAGCACTGTTCATGAATATACCTGCTAACTACTTCATGGGTGATAATGTATTTGGTGCAAAACCGGGTTGGGGTTTTGATTTGCCGATGGTGTATGTATTCTGGCTATTGACCATAGCCTTGCTATACCTGCCATGCAGGTGGTTTATGTTTGTAAAGATGAACCACAAAAAATGGTGGCTGAGTTATCTCTGATTATTTACCGAATTTCTTTTTAAGCATACTCAGCGCATCGTTCATGTTCATGTTGCTGGTGTCTGCTTCTTTGCGCGGTTGTTGTGTGCGCGGCTGATGGTTGTTCCTTGCAACCTTAACTGGTGCTTCCAACGTCTGCTTAATGGATAGTGATATGCGCTTGCGCGCCGCATCTACTTCCAGCACTTTTACTTGTACCTGTTGGTTTAGTTTCAGTGCCTCGTTAGGGTCTGTTATATATGTGTGCGATATTTCAGAAACGTGTACTAATCCGTCTTGTTTTACCCCAATATCTACAAACGCGCCAAAGCGGGTGATGTTGGTAACAACGCCTGGTACTACCATACCCACATGTACATCTTCAATGCTGTATATATTGGCAAATTCAAAAGCCTGCGCTTCACTGCGCGGGTCAAGTCCGGGTTTTTTCAGTTCGTTCAGTATGTCTTTTATGGTGTGTTCACCAATCGCTTCGCCGATGTATTTTTTGGTGTCCAATTGTTTTACGGCTTCTTCATTGCCTATCAGCTTTTTTACATCCAGCCCCATGTCGGTTGCCATCTTAGCCACTACATCATACACTTCTGGGTGTACGGCGCTAGCGTCAAGCGGATTGTCACCATCTTTTATTCGTAAGAAACCCGCGCACTGCTCGTAAGCTTTGTTGCCTAAGCGTGGTACTTTCAGTAGTTGCTTGCGTGATGTAAAGCCACCTATCTCATCCCGATACTTAACGATATTGTCTGCTATAGACGGACCAATACCACTTACATAACTCAACAGGTGTTTGCTGGCAGTATTCAGGTTTACACCTACAAGGTTCACGCAACTTACTACTGTTTGGTCGAGGCGTTCTTTCAGCCTCACTTGGTTTACATCATGCTGATACTGCCCTACACCAATACTCTTAGGGTCTATCTTTACCAGTTCAGCCAATGGGTCCATCAGCCTGCGCCCAATGCTAACCGCGCCGCGTACCGTAATGTCCTGGTCGGGAAATTCATCTCTTGCTATCTCTGATGCTGAATAGATAGATGCACCATCTTCATTTACCAAAAATATGGGTAAGCCGAGATTCAGTTTTTTGATAAACTGCTCCGTTTCTCTACCAGCTGTACCATCGCCTACTGCTATGCTTTGTATCTCGTATTGCTTTACAAGATTGCGGATGGTCTGCTCTGCACTTGCCAGCCTGCCGGGTTCGTGTATATATATCAGCTCTGTTTTCTTCAGGCTGCCCTTATCATCAAGGCATACTACTTTGCAGCCTGTACGATAGCCGGGGTCTATTGCTAGTAAGCGTTTACCACCCAGCGGAGAGCTTAGCAATAACTGACGAAGATTCTCTGCAAATACATTGATAGCTTCCTCGTCGCCTTTTGTTTTCAATGCCATACGGAACTCACTTTCAAGACTTGGCTGGAGTAAACGCCTGTAGGCATCTTTGCCTGCTTTTGCTACTTGTTCGCCCGCGTAGTTGTTGGCTTTTACATATAGCTTTTCGATGATGGCAAGCGCGTCTTCTTCTACAGGTGCAATGCTCATACGCAGCACACCTTCCATAAAACCACGCATTACAGCTAATATGCGGTGCGATGGTATTTTACTGATAGGTTCAGAGAAGTCGTAGTAGTCTTTATACTTAACTCCCTCTGTTTCTTTGTCTGCCAATACTTTGCTTTGTATGGTGGCAGTATCTTCAAACAGCTTACGCATTTTGGCTCGCACCGTTGCATCTTCATTGATGATTTCGGCAATAATATCTCTTGCCCCTTGTAGTGCGTCTTCGGCAGTTTTTACAATATCGGTAATATACTTAGCGGCTTCGTCAAGCGGTATGGTATTGCCTTGTTCCAGCAGCAATAATGCTAATGGTTCAAGTCCGTTTTCGCGGGCAGTTTGCGCTTTGGTTTTGCGTTTGGGTTTGTAGGGCAGGTAAATATCTTCCAGTGCCGCTAATGTTGTTGCTGCATTTATTTTTTCTTGCAGGGCTTCGGTCATTTTGCCCTGTTCTGTGATGGTCTTTTCTATAAAGGCTTTCCTGTCTGTAAACTCCTGCTGAAACTTTGCTTCGTCTTGTATGGCTTGTATCTGCACCTCGTCTAGTGCGCCTGTTTTGTCTTTGCGGTAGCGTGCAATGAATGGTATAGTAGCACCTTCATTCAGTAATTCTAATACGGCGGTTACCTGTTGTTGGCTGATGTTGAGTTTGGCTGATACTGTAGGCGCGAAAGCAATCATAAAATTTCCTTGTATTGAGGTGCGAATGTAACAGCCCTTTGCCAAATCAAAAAAGAAAATCTTTAGTAATATTTTATAGTGACGTATATCCTTTGTTTATTGAAAAGAGTGTTTATTAATAACAACAGGTTAAAGAAAGTTACTGTTTAACAAAATTATATGACTGTTAAACCATGTTCAGAGATATGGCCGCTTAATTTTGAACAAATTTTATATTATGAAGAAACTCTTATCTGCTCTATGTATGATGGTAACCGGGGTTGCTTACGCACAAACCATCCCTGTATCCAATTTTGAAAATTGGACTATAACTAATTATGACGATTTAAACACGCCGTGGTTTACTTCAAACGAAAATACTGTTCCTGATTACGGGGTAGCTACTGCTAAAAAAGTAACGGGGCATACAAGTACAAATGCTGTAAGGCTTGAAACCTACGTGTCTGGAACTGACACCTCTACCGGGTATATTACTAATACAGAGGGCGACCCGACAATAGGAGAAGGTGGTGTGCCTTACTCTCAAAAGCCAACCGGTGTTACAGGTTTTTTCCGGTACAACTTGCCTGCAAATGATACTGCATTGCTAATTATAGTATTCAAAAAGAATGGAACAGTTATCAGTTCTAATACATTTAAAATTAAAGGAACAGGCACCCAGTCTACATTTGCATCATTTAGCTATCCGTTGTCAATGGCCGTAACACCAGACTCTGTTGTGATTGCGGCTACTTCAAGTAACATTGATAATACCGCAGGTATGAATGGTGCCAGTTGGATAGAGTTCGACCAATTGAGTTTTACAGGGCCTGGTGTAACGCAAATCATTACCAATGGCGATTTTGAGGGCTGGACTGCTAAAAGCAATCAGGTACCAAATGACTGGAGTGTGTATGGCGACATAACACGCAGCACAGATAAATACCAAGGTACTTATGCAGCTAAGCTCGTATCTGTTGATGATGGTACAGGTGATGCAGACCTTGCAGACATGAACGTCTTCAAGCCGTACACACGCAATACTGCTGATACACTTACGGGTTATTATAAATACACTGCCGCAGCTCCGGGAGATTCTGCAACCATCATCGTATTATTCTTTAATAATGGTATGCCTGATATGAACAGTTTTACAATCGGGCTTAAACAGGTTTCAACATATACAAAATTCAGTTTACCCATAAAAGCACCCGGTTCTGTCAGCGATGTATATATAAACGTATTGTCTGGTACTATTATGGGTACACCAGCTATTGGCTCTGTTTTGTATATAGATGACTTGAACATTAAACAAGGCCCTGTATCTGTTAATAATACTACACACAAGAAAGCTGATATTACAGTTTACCCCAATCCTGCAAAAGATATAATTACTATCCGCGCAGACAATCATGAAGACCTCACTGCAAAACTTTTTGATAACACTGGTAAGTTGTTAGCACAACAAGTATTTAGTAAAGATAAACAGAGCATGAACTTCTCTCTGCATAACATTCCCGCAGGTATGTATCACTTTGTATTGTACACAACTGAGGGTAGCATATATACAGTAAAGACAGTTTCAAAACAGTAATAAGAAAACTATTATTATCAAGTGCATTAGCTTATTTTTTAAGCTAATGCACTTATTTTTTGTTGGGAAAGTATGTAAACTTGTATATCAGTGATAACATAAAAAACCTACCCAACCTATTGGCTTCTCTGTCTTCAAAGTAGTTGTCGCCAAAACTGCGTTGCACATTGGGGTAGTTATTAAATACGTCAAAGCCTTGCGCTCTGATGCAAACACCTTTAGGTTTGTTGAATGTCTTTTCAAGTGTGGCATTTACCAATATAAAGTCAGGGTTGGCATTGCCAAGTAGGCCATCATTTTTCATGTAATTCAAAAAGTATATAAACCTGATTTGCAGCGGCAGCGTAAAAGTACCACTGCTGTTCAGGGTTTGTGTTTGCAGGCTATTGGTAATGCCTGTAGTATTGGTAATCTTGTTTACTCTGTAATTATAACTTATATCCCCCTCGTACCAATCAAGACCGTTAAAAATAATACGCACTGTGCCACCTGCGCTTTGGTTGGGTATTATTTGTTTATTGTTGTTAGTAATAACAATATTGTTACTTTGATTGCCGTTGACAGACAGGGATGTGCCGAGCCATTTTGCTAGCTTTTTATAGTAACCTGCATTGCCGTTTATGTTGTAGTAGCCATCAGCGTTTGTAGGGATAGATATACGTTTGCTGGCTGTAATCTCCAGGTTATTTACCACTTTGTCATACGTCCACCCGGCATTGGCATTAATGTAAAAATTCGATTTGTTGTTTTTCGCACTAGTGTTATAATTCAAGGACACATTATGCCTTTTTTCACCCGCTAAGTTTGGATTGCCGAGTACGATGTTAAGACTGTCGCGAAAGTCAGGGATTACTTGTAATTGTGTAAGTTCCGGTACGCGGATGCCTATATTGTAATGTAGGTTCAGGTTGCTGTTTTTATTGAAGTCAATCCTTGTAAATAACCCGGGTGTATAGTTTGTGCCGTTTTGAGATAGTTTGATATGATTTGAATAACCCGATAGTAATATGCCGCGCGAAAATGGCTGTGCTTCCATTTGCAGATTGAACCTGAATTTTTCTTCTTTATGAAATTGATAAGACAGGTTGATGTTATGGTCGTTGCTGTATGTATCGTATTCTCTGCTTTGTATGGTGTCAACTTGCCTGTTATCGTTTATTACAGACCAAACACTGCGGTCGTTTTCATTTTTATTGTAGTTGTAATTGTAGCTGAATGAAAGTGTATGTAGCTTACCAATAGGTTCATTGTAGTTGGCACCTACTTTCGTGCCGATAGTGTGCTTTCCTTCTTCGCTTACAAAATCGTTGATGTTGATGCTTGCAGGGTTGTAGTATTGGTTCGTGTTTTTATTATCTCCCGCATTGTCATCTTTATTGTATCTGATGTTCATGTTAGTAGATAAGGTTCTGCGAGGTTTATGAAAGCGTTTGCGGTATGTACTGCCTATATTCATGCCATATCCATCTGCTACAGAGTTAACCGCACTATTACGTGTGAAGCTGAGATTGCTTCTGTCATTGTAGTAAGTGCCATCGTTATTGGTGCTAGTAGCATCGTTTTTACGGTAAGAAAGTCCTATGTCTGATTGCAGGCTTTGAAACGAATCAATCTTCAGGTCGCTGCGTACATTCAGCCTGTGGTTCAGCGATTTATTATTAACATCTCTCTGTTGCTGTTGTATTAATGCGCTATCGCCGGCAAGGTAGGTGCTGCGTAAGGAAGACTGTTGTTGGCTGTTGTTTGTAAACCATGCATTGTACGACCCGCTTAGTTTCATCTTGCCACCATTGTCGTTGCTAAAACTAATATCTGCAACGCGCCTTGTTGTAATGCCTGTTGCGTTGGGTGTAGAGGTTCTTGTGTTGTCTGCATTTCCGCTTGATGTTATGCCAACATCAGATAGTCCTGTATTATTCATCTTCAGGATGGCTGTAATGCGTGTTGCATTGCTCATATAATTGGTAAACGTACCAGCCTGATATGTTTTTTGAGTACCACCACCTGCTATGGCTTGACCGTACACACCACGTTCGTAGTTCTTTTTTATTTTCAGGTTCAGCATTTTTTCAGTGCTGCCTTTTTTGATGCCACTAAACTGTGACTCTTCATCATACCAATCTGCCAATTGCATTTTTTCCAGTACTTGTGCAGGAAGGTTTTGTGTCAGTGTGCGGATGTCTTCGGAAGTATATAGCTTGCCATTGATGAATATCTTGGTAATCTCTTTGCCATTTGCCATTATTTTGCCATCTGGTGTTATTTCTACACCTGGCAAACGTTTTAATACATCTTCAGTTGTGGCATTGGGCGATTTTGATAAAGAATCTACATTATAGCTTACAGTATCACCACTTACTTTCACGGCTACTTTTGTACTTACCACCACATCCTGCATAGTAACAGTATCTTTCGCTGTACGCTTCAGGCTGTCTGCCTTTTGGGCATACGTGGTGATTGGCAGGAGTAATATGAATAGCAGGTACTTCCACATAGGTGGTACACATAAAGAGCATTAAAGTAACGAGTTTTTTCGTTGCATTAATGCAGCACCTGCATTTTTATCGTTTCTTTTTTGCCCTCACCTGTCAGTGTTACGAGGTATATACCTGCATTGTAAGCTGTGGTTGACAAGGTTATTTGTTGCCTGCCTGTTTTGTAAGTTGTTGCGGGTATGGTTTGTATTACTCTGCCGCTTACATCGCTAATGGTAATGCCGATGATGTTGTCATTATCAGTATAGAATACGAGTGTTGTTTTATCAATAGACGGGTTGGGGTAGAGGTTAGCATATAGGCTGCTGTTAGATAGCGTATTGTTTACTGAGAGTTTGAAAGGAGCTTTAGCAGCATTGAGTATAGCACTATCATCGTGGCGAAGCAGCAGTACGTGTGCACGCATATTTACTTTATTCCATTCAGGTTTCAGCGGTACTTCAAATTGCACACTATATGTGTGGTTATTGACAAGCGTAGCGGGCAGATTGTTTTTGCCTTCGGGCGATGGGTGTATGCTACGGGCTACATAGTTATACACCATATCGGCAGCAGGTACTGGGTCGGGTTTGTTTTCATAGCCACCCATAGGGCCTTTTGCATTATTGGCAAAACCATTCTTTTGTTCCCAGCCAATTCCAGTACCCTTCACACCATCTTCGGTTAGCACCAGTTGTATGCGATAGTCGCCTGTCATATCAACAGCAGGTGTTACTTTTACATCTACCGTCAATTTATCATTGTAGGTATAACTGCTGGCTTTTAATTGTGCATATCCAAAAGCAGTAGTTTCTTTTTTTACGATTGCTAACAGGCTATCGTGTAGCACATCTCTATAGCGGTCTATTAAAAAATATGGTATGAATAATTGTGTACGGTTATACAAATAATCGTTGTATGCTTCTATGCTCATAGGGTCGGTATCATGTACTGCAAGCTGGCATACATCTATATTTTCTAAGGATAATTGCTTCATGAACCAATGGCCTCTGGGCGATAAGTAATGCCAAGTGCCTGTGCCTTCTTCTACCACCACCATTTTTTTCGGTAGGAAGCTAACGCCTGTCAGTATAGTGCTGATGCTGTCATTATTTGTATTTCCATCGCCTGGCAGCGATACCCATGCTTTCACCGCATTGCTACCAATGCTGCTAACTGTATCAGGGGCAGTGTGCTTGTGTGTATAATATGCAAATGGTGCGAGGCTTATATTTTTGACGGTATCTGTTTGTACTGGTTTGCCTTGTTGCTGATAACAGGCAATAAATGAGCGTACAGTATCCGTACCCATATTTTGTATTACATATTCATGGGTATATCCTGTATTAACTGCTACATAACCGTATTTTTCCCTTTCAGGAGTCATTTGTACCAAACTAATGTCTTTGGCTGACGGCTCAAAAACCATTACATTATCTATAGCCCATCCGCCATTTTGTATATTATTATCCATAAACCTGAAGGCGATTCTTACATCTGCATTGCCTGTATAGGCGCTCAGGTCTATATACAAAGTTTCCATTGCAGCCATTGTTTTGTTTCGTGGCACATCTTGCAGCAAAGTCCATAATGCACCACCATTTACAGATATTAATACATCGGCATTTTCATACGTACCCAAGTAGTTGCCTTTACGGAAGTATGACTCGAAGCGCAACCAGACTTTACTAATGGAGACCATATTAATGGGTGATGTTTGTAACCATTCATTCGGGTTTTTTTGAAAGTTTGCCGGCAACATATAGGATTTTGCACAATCAGACAGCCCTGCAACACGCCTGTTGGCAATATTATTATGATTTTCGTTGCAAAGGCAAGCTGTATCTACAGAGCCGGTAACTAAGTACATAACACCCGGTCTCCAAGATGGGTTGGCTATCCATTTGCTGCCAAATACATAGCTATTGTAACTCTCAAAATCGTCTTGAAACAATATATTTTGCGCTGATACCTGAAAGCTAAACAGGCTGCATAATGACAATATGTATAGTTGTTTCATGCTTTTTTGTGTTGGCTCTTATAAAAATACAATCATTATATCTGTATTTTTCTAATGAAATTGTCATATTTCTTTATTGCCAAGTAGTCACATTATTAAAAAAGCGTAGGTTTTCTTTGTCAATTCAGGCTTTTCCCCTTACCTTTGCAGTCCCAAAATTTATCCGGCTGCTTGAGCCTTATGGTGAAAGTATCCAACGTTGTTTGCCGGATGATTGGGATTATTGTTTAACTATTTAAAGTTTTTATGGCAACACAAAACCTTCAAAGCTACGAGCTGATGGTCATCTTTACGCCTGTATTGGCAGAGGATGAGTTCAAAGCGGCTCAGAAGAAGTTCGCGGACTTCATTAAAGAAAATGGTGGCGAAATCGTTCACCAGGATGCATGGGGATTACGTTCACTCGCTTACCCCATCGACAAAAAAACCACTGGTCTTTACTACGTGCTTGAGTACAAAGCGCCTACAGACGTAAACAGCAAGCTGGAAATCCAAATCAACCGTGATGAAACCATCATGCGTCAGATGATTACCCGTCTTGACAAATATGCTGTGGCTTACAATGCAAGAAAGCGCAATAAAGTAGCTGAAACAGCTAACGCTTAATCATCATTTTAAAAAACTTTGAACAATGGCAAAGCAAAACGATATTAAATTTCTGACTTCTACACGCGTAGAAAAACGCCAGAAAAAATACTGCCGCTTCAAGAAGATGGGCATTAAGTACATCGACTACAAAGATGCGGAGTTCCTGAAAAAATTTGTAAACGAACAAGGCAAAATGCTGCCTCGCCGTATTACCGGCAACTCGCTGAAATTTCAGCGTAAAGTAGCACACGCTGTTAAAAAGGCTCGTCAGATGTCTCTGATGCCTTATGTTACTGACCTTTTAAAATAAGATAGTTAAGTCATGCAAGTAATATTAATAAAAGACGTAGACAACCTGGGCAGTGCCCATGAGCTGGTAGAAGTAAGGCCGGGATATGCCCGCAACTACCTAATACCTCAGAAATATGCTATCGAGGCTAGTGGCAGCAACCTGAAAATTATGCAGGAGCGCCAAAAGCAAATGGCTAAGCGCGAAGCGAAGCTGATGGCTGAAATTGCTGATGTAACCAAAGTACTGAAAGCCAGCCCTGTTAAATTAGGTGCAAAGCTGGGTACTAACGGTAAAATCTTTGGTTCGGTAACATCTATCCAACTGGCACGCGCCATCCGCGAGCAGAAAGGATATGAAATAGACCGCCGCCGTATTTCTATCGTTGACGATGTGAAAGAAGCAGGTACTTACAAAGCACAGATAGACTTTGGTAAAGACACTGTACTGGAAGTAGAATTTGAAGTAGCAGGCGAATAAGCTAAGCAACTAATATTTATCAAAAGGAGAAAAGCATAGCTTTTCTCCTTTTTTATTTTAATATTCTCATGCAGACAAATATCAGGTAGTTAATTTTTGTCAAAGTTGTAGTAATCTTTATAATGCGGATATTAAACAAAATATTTGCTTCAAAATCTATGTATTGCCAAACTATATTGTAAATTTAATTGCTATTTAATCTCTGTTTTAATTACTCCTTAATGATTTTTTAATCTTTCTTTAATTTAATATGGTGAAATCCATAGGAGTAATACTGTTGCTATCGCTATTTACATTATCATCGTATGGGCAAATAATGCCTTACGAGAATGCTATTCTAAACTATCGTATAGTTGGATTGTCAGTACCTGTAAATACTAATGCATCTGCATATATATTTCAGGTAGCTTACGGTAACACTTCAAACCTGCAAGATTTCGTAAAAGGAATTTTCATAGAACAAACAACAGACCGACCTCAAGACATAGAAGAAGTGCCATTTTGGGGCAAATCATATACCTGGCGTGTAGTGTACAGAGACAAATCAGGGAGAGTAGCAGGCAATTCAGGATTTTATCATTTCAGTACGGGTATGCTACCGTATGCCGATACAACACAAAACGGGCTGATAATCGTTAAGCAAGCTACAGACCATAAAGATTTGCTGGTATTGATAGACAGGTCGTTAGTCATATATGATATGAAAGGCAAACCAATATGGTATATGCCTGATATACCTGAAATAAAAAAGCGTGATATTAATGTCCGTGACTTTAAAGCCACTGCTGATGGTACGTTTACGATGCTAATACAAGATCAGGCAATAGAAGTAGATTATAACGGAAAGATAGTATGGAAAGCGCCTGATGACGGTAAGGTGAGTGGTCTTAAGACAGAAGGCTACCATCATGAATTTACCAAATTAAGTAATGGTCATTATATGGTGGCGGGTGCAGAATTAGTAAAAAAACGAATACCCGGTGCGGTAAGCGATTATTTTGCAGATGGGGATGCGTCTGTAATACAAGGTGATGATGGTAGCTACTATAAACAGTTTACATGTGGTACACTTATAGAATATGATAAATCGGGCAATGTGGTATGGTTGTGGAAAACAGCAGAACACTACAATGACGAAGATTTCTTTTGGCCTAAAAATATGCTTACTAAGCCATTTGATGGTAACCCCTACCTGAATGGTTTCGACTTTGATGAAGTACACAAACTAATATATGTAAGTTACAAAAGCACAAACCGCATATTAAAAATAAGCTACCCGGGTGGAGAGGTGTTGAATACATATGGGAAGAAAGGCAATCAAAATTATTTTTACGGGCAACATGCTTGTCGTGTAAACCCCAGAACGAATGAACTATACCTATACAATAATAATCACAATGATTTTTTGCCGGTATCTGCATCACAGTTAGATGCTCAAGGCTACCTGACATCACACATTGTAAAATATAAACAGCCGCCAGGTGCTAATAACGACCTTATAAAAAACTGGGACGTAGGGTTGCGGTTGTTAGAAGATAAAAAAGCTTTTCAATTAAGTGTTCGCGGGGGCAGTATATCTATACTGGATGACGACTGTGTATTGGTAAATGCAGGTACATTAAACCTGTTGCTGCTTATAGATAAAGAAAAACAAAAAATATGGGAAGCAGTACCTTACACAACCGAGAATAACAAGAGAGTTCCGCTGTTACCTTACCGTTGCAGCTACATGCACAGAAAGGATATTGAAAAGTTTCTTTTCAGAAACTAACAATATTGTGTTGGTAAAGAACAAATGTTGTGATGCTTGCGTACAAGCGTTAAGAAAGCTCTCTACGCATTTTCCATACACCATACATAGCCTCTTGTACTATGCCGCTACTCATTTTCGATTGGCCTTCCGTTCGGTCAATGAATGTGATGGGGACCTCTTCTATCTTAAAGCCCAGCTTCCAAGCACGGTATTTCATTTCTATCTGAAAGGCATAGCCTACAAACTGTACTTTATCTAAAGGTATGGTCTGCAATACTTTAGCGCGATAGCATACAAAACCTGCTGTGGGGTCTTTCACAGGCATAAACGTAATGAGCCTTGTATAGAGCGCACCGCCTTTTGATATGAATATCCTGTCCCAAGGCCAATTGACAACTTTGCCGCCCGGTACGTAGCGAGAACCTACTGCCACATCTGCTCCATTGCTGCAAGCATGGTGCAGGCGTATCAAATCTTCGGGGTTGTGAGAGAAGTCGGCATCCATCTCGAAGATGTATTGATAGCCCCTGTCAAGTGCCCATTTGAAGCCTGCTATATAGGCAGTTCCCAGGCCAAGTTTACCACTACGTTCCAGCAGGTGTACCTGCTCTGGATAGCTTTGCTGCAAACCTTTTACGATAGCTCCGGTACCATCGGGCGAGCCATCATCTACTATCAGTATATGAAAACTACCGGGCAAAGAAAGTACCTTCAGGATGATACGTTCAATATTCTCCTTTTCGTTGTAGGTTGGTATGATAACGAGTTTGTCCAAATTTTGGGGCGAAAATTAAAGGGGCTAAAATAGTAAATAATGGCTACCTATCTGTTAAATAAATGTCTAAAGTTTATGCTTTGGGCTTTCGCAGCTTCATATTGTTCAATATCTCCGATATTTTTTGTTTGGTATGCAGCGGAAAATCGGCCTGCATCATCCAGTCGTAGTATTGTGGCTCGCGTTTGAAGACCTCTTCCACTTTCTGCCCCTTATACTTACCAAAGTTGAATATCGGTTCGCCATCTTTCATCACCATACGGCGGGCATAGTCCACCATCGGCTCTGCATTGCTGAACTCGTGCAGTTGTTTTACATCAGTACCCAATTGTTCGTACCTATCCAATTGCGATTCCAGTACTTCTATCGTTGCTTCTACATCGGCCTCTGCACTGTGCGCGTTTTCCAACTGCTTGCCGCAATAAAAAGCATAGGCGGCTGCCAGTGTACGTGCTTCCATTTTAAAGAATATCTGCTGTGCATCTATCATGTTGCGCTCCGTAAAGTCAACATTGATGCCTACACGCAAAAATTCTTCTGCCAGCATCGGTATGTCGAATTTGTTGGAATTGTACCCACCCAAATCGCAACCTTTCATCCAATTATATAAATCGTGTGCTATATGCTTAAAAGATGGCGCATCTTTTACGTCTTCGTCTTTTATGCCATGTATAGCGGTAGAGTCTGGGGGTATGGGTATGGTGGGGTTCACGCGTTTCACATACTTAGCCCTTGTACCGTCAGGGTTTACTTTTATCAGTGCCAGCTCTATGATGCGGTCTTTACCATGCTCTGTGCCTGTCGTTTCCAGGTCGAAAAATATAATTGGTCTTTTTAAGCTAAGCTGTGCCATCCTGCAGGTATCAATTTTGCTGCGAACATACGCCATTCCAGTCAATTCCATCAAAAGTGCCCGAACTCATCAATAACAGACAGGTAGGTTGGCTGCTTTGGTTGAGTAGCGAGCTGATATGTTGTTGCAATGACTCTTTATTATCAATCACCGCAAGGTCTTCCCTTTCAAAATACTGCTTTACAGTTGCGGTATCGAGTGTTGGCAAGCCTTTTAGTTGCAGTGCATGGTGACTGAAGTACACTACCGCATCATCTGCCGAATCTATACTATGTGCATACTCGCTCAGGAACTGCGCGTTGAGGCTACTGTAGGTATGCAATTCAAAACAGGCTATCAATTTGTGTGTAGGGTAGCCTTCACGTACAGCGTCCAACGTGGCTTTCAGTTTCGATGGTGCATGTGCAAAATCGCGGTAGGCAACCAGCTTGTCGTTTTGGAACAGTTTTTCCAGCCTGCGCGCCGCACCGCTGAAGTCGGCAATGGCTTTGTAGCAATCCTCTTTGCTCACACCCAACTCTACACACAGCGCTATAGCTGCCTGCATATTCAGCAAGTTGTGCCGCCCGAAGACAGATACTGGCACGGCACCATATTCGGTATCCAGCACCGCTATACCATCTTCGTAATGGAACGCAGGCATATTATAAGGCTCAGCGTCTAAATGGTTGGCACTGCTATCTATCACGCGTTGTACTTCCGTGTCTTCATTATTGTAATACACGGGTGTGCCATTTTCCAAACCCTCTAAATATTGCTCAAACTGATTGCGGTAAATATCGTAGGTAGGAAATACATTAATATGGTCCCAAGCTATACCACTGAGTACGCTGATGTGCGGATGGTAGAAAAATATCTTCGGTCTTTTTTCTATTACCGATGCGGGGTATTCATCGCCCTCTAACACAATAATGGGCGCATCGCTCAATCGCACAGACTGCTCAAACCCTGCCACTTTTGCACCAACCAGATAGTCGAAATCTATATCTTGCTTCTTCAGTATGTGCATCACCATACTGGTGATGGTGGTTTTGCCATGGCTGCCCGCTATCACAACACGCTTTTTGTTTTTGCTCACCTCATACACATATTCGGGGAAAGAATATGTGGGGATGCCCAATGCCTGTGCTGCCAGTAGTTCGGGATTATCAGCTTTGGCATGCATACCTAATACTATGGCATCCAGCTCTTTAGTAATTTTTTCGGGGTACCAGCCATACGTGGCGGGTAATATGCCTGCAGAGGCCAGGTTGCTTTTTGCAGGGTCGTTTATCTCATCATCGCTGCCTGTTACGGTATTTCCCTGCCTGAGGAGTGCCAATGCCAGTTGGTGCATAACCGCCCCGCCTATGGCAATAAAATGTATGTTTTTCATTAAAAAATTAATTATCTTCGTAGGAAGTACAAATGTAAATTACCCTTTTAACTAATACTATTTAATTAAGAAGATTGATTATGCAATTAGTATCTATCCTGCGTCGTGTAGTACCTGCAATAGCTGTAATAGCTGTGGTGATGTTGGCGTCGTGCAATGGCAACAGCAAAAAATATGGCTGCCCCAACAAATTGAGCATATCGCTATCTAAGTAAATACCTTTTTAAGATGTTTCTGCAAAGGATGACAATTCTATGACTTGTCATCCTATTGTTGTTTTTGGGTGTTTCAAACACAACATAAAACGTTTGTAATAACCTTTACTTTTCGATTTTAAGGGTGATGGTCATTTATGATTATTTGTTTTATAAAGCTTACCAGTTAGCTAAGAAGTCTGAAAAATGGGAAGATACACCTGTTTTTTTTGCTACACTTATAGTTGTATTGTGTGCATTCCTAAATGTAGCAGCACTGTCTTTTTTAGTTGAGGGATATATTAGCCCTAATAGTACTTTTAATAAAGACTTCTCTGAATCAATAGTTAAATACAAAACAGTTGTTGCTATTATTTTATTATTTGTTGTTTGGAAATATTATTCGTTTAAAGGCAGAGGTGAACGAATTGTGAATAAGTATGATGAAAAGAAAGATCCCTTTAGAAAAATACATCAACTGGTTATTGTTCTTACAGCGTATTTCCTATCAACTTTTGTTACCATGATAGCTGCTATGTATAAAAATGGCGATGGTTTTTTTAAATAATCCACTGTTCAATCTGTTCTGCAATGCATTTTGCTTATTTTATATACCCACCGCACGCTAACCACCCACAAAAAAAAGGGCGGTACAAAACCGCCCTCAAATATTGTTTATACAAAAACTACAAAAAGCTATACCCCAGCGTTAGCTGTACAGTACGTGTACGCCAGCTATTGCCAATAGATGATGCACTCATGTCTGACAGGCCGATGATATAACGCGCATTGGCACGCAACTTACTGAAGTTGAGTTGCAAACCCAACACGCCCGACACATCGCCGCTTTTCAATAATCCAGCTGTGCTTTTCAGCAGATTGTCTTTGTCATTTACACTCAGTACACCACTATACATAGGCCCTGCCTGCAACCACAACGGCCCACCTATTTTGTAGTTGAACAATATAGGAATGTGCACATACGTTACAGCAAAGTCGCCTTTCTTGGCACTGTCTGAAGCATTATTGTATTTCGACGAATTGGCTTTATAAAAGTCAACGCCTTTACCTGTGTAGCGTACACTGCTTATCAGCACTTCGGCAGTAGCACCTACTTTCTTACGGCTGATACCACCGAAGATACCACCTACAATACCCGGCTTGTAGCCACTTTCCCATTCCTTACCATCGAGGTTTGCAAAGTTGGCGCCTACTTTTATCCCCAAGTCTATTTTTACTGGCAATACTTTGTCAACAACACCTGCCCCTGGTTGCGCCATGCAGAGCATTGGCATACATAGGATGGCTGCTAATAATTTGATACGTTTCATATGTTTTTATAAAAAAGTGGATTTAAAAAAATTAACGATGCAAATGTATTAAAGGCAGGGCAAAAAACGTGCCGCCTGTGTTATACTTCCGCTAACACCAAAAATTCATTGCGCAACGGCTCTATATGTTTATATAATATATCAAAAAAACTACTGCCCATTGCGGCATAGTAACCTATAAAATTTTCATACCGTTCCTGCAATACATTGTTTGGGGCTATGCTGTTTTTCAGTCGGGTGATGCGTTGCAACTGGTCTTGCATCTTGCGCTTTTCGGCCCGTAGCATTTTCTTTTCCAATACCTGTAGTTGGTGGTTCATCTTGGCAAAAGCGGCTTCGGAACTGGCTTGCAGGGTAGGGCTCAGCGCGTTGGCTTTCTGTTTCAGTTGTGCTATTATGTTTTTGATGGCAGCGGCTTCTTCATCCGTATGCCAGTTGTTGCTGCTATGCGTACTTATATATCCACGTATCAGCGACGACTCCGACCTGAAAATATCTGCCACGCTAAAGCCAAGCTGTTGGCGCAATTTGTTTTGTTGACTGTTCATCCACAATACAGACTGGCGCAGCATCACAACAGGATAAAACACTTTGTAATTATCAAATACGGCTTTCAGTTCCAGCCAGTACGCCACCTCTGCACCACCACCAATAAAAGCCACATCGGGCAATATGCTTTCCTGAAACAAGCCACGTAGTATCACATTCGGGCTGAACCTGTCGGGGTGCGCATTCAGTTCTGCCAGCAGTTCTTCTTCCGTCCATTCAATATCTGTATTCAGCACTTTCCATTTACCACTGCGTTTTTCTATACGCTCACGAATGGCATCGCGCAGGTAAAACAGATTTATCATGCGCGGATAAGCCTGCACTTTATATTGCTCTTCCAGTACGTCAATATTATCCGTTACAATACCATAAGCCATATGGTTTTGCAGGTCGTCTTGCAGTATGGGGATGAATTGTTTTTTCAGTTCTGCATCATCGGGGTTCAGCACTACCAATCCGTATCTGCCAAATAGTTCATTTACCAGATACTGTGTAGCCTCGCCAATAGTTTTGTGTTGCAGGTAGGCTTGTGTCAGTATGTCTTTCAGTACATCGCAATGTTCGCCCGGCGGCCCTAATAGCTTAAACAGCTCATCCAGTAAGGGTTTCAGGCTTTGCGTTTGCATACGCCCTACCGCACCTGTTTGCCCTGCTGCATCCCACACATACTTTTGGTTGTTGTAGCGAAATGTACCCAGTTCTTCTAAATCATTATCCTCGCTGCCCATATAGTACACAGGCACAAAATGCTTGTCTGTATGTAGCGTATTCAGTTCATCCGCCAACTTGATGGCGTGTAGTATTTTGTAGATGAAGTACAGATAACCCGTCATCAGGTTGGGCTGGTGTGCGGTGCAGATGGTATAAGTATTATCATCTGCAAGGCTGGCTATGTTGTCCGTTACCTTATCGTGCTTGTTAAGGTTAGCATATTGCCTATGCAGCACATCTACCAATACAGCGCGGTTCACAGGATATTTGCTCCTGTCTGCGATAGCTTGCGCAATGCCGTTAGCATCGGGCGTATAGCGATAGAGAGATTGTAAATAGGTATTAGCATCGAGGTAATCAGTAACCAAGTCGCTGAAGTTGCCCGTATTGCTATATGGTATGTGTGTACAGTCAATATCCATGGGGGATATGTATGCTTTAGACTGCTAAGTTAAGCGTAGGTTTTAATACTTGGGTTATTTGCTGATAGGGAATATTGATGAACATTCACTCGTGCTGTTAGTAGTTTCCTCCTGACAGTAACACAGACCAGTATGAACCGTCAGGAAGTAATTCCTGACGGCACAACAATACAAAATTCCCCTTTAGGAGTTTTCCGCAATTCTTGTCATACAATCATCATATATAATAGCAATACTTGCAATCAGCCACCTAATTGTTCTATTTTTATATTGCTATTTGAAAACGATGAAATACCTGCCACTACTATTATTGTGCGTATTTACAGAAACTGCATATTGCCAGTTTTCAAGCATCATTAAGCAACAAAGTATTGGGTGTACATCGGCTGAATCTATCTACGACTTTACAATAGACAAAAACGACTATATAACAGTTGGCTCTATCAGTACTTATTCGCCCGGAAGTTGTGTATGGGCTGCAAGTGGTGGAAAAGGCAGTTTGGATGGCTGGGTTGCCAAATTAGATTCCAACTGGAATATGGTATGGTCTAAAACATACGGTGGCAGTTTGGCAGATTATTTTTCAAAAATCATTACAACATCTGAAGGTGGGTATATTATTGCAGGCTACACCCGTTCTGTTGACGGCGATATTACCAATGCAAAAGGGGAGTATGATGCTTGGATATTAAGGCTCAATGCAACAGGGGATGTAGTATGGAAGAAATCGTTAGGCAGTACTAAAACGGATATTGCCTATGATGTAATAGAAACGAATGATAACAACTTCCTTGTTGTTGGCTCAATAGGTGCTGCTGACGGAGATTTTGCTTCTCTTTCTTTTAAAGGCGGTGTAAACGATGCTTGGGTTATGAAGCTTAGCCCTGCGGGCAATATAATATGGCAAAAAAATTATGGCGGTAGCGCGCGAGATATTGCTAAGTCCATAACAAAATCAAAAGGAAATTCATATTTCATTGTGTGCTCAACCAACAGTGCAGATGGTGATGTACCTGTCAATAAAGGGTTTGGTGATATATGGCTGTTTAAAATTGATGGTAATGGCAACCTGCTATCATCAAAAACTTTCGGTGGTAGTGGTTCAGACGAGGGCAGTTCAATCTATATAGATAATAACAGCGATTTATTAATTGGTGGAACATCTACCTCAAAAGATGTTGACATAAAAACAAACTATGGAGATAAAGATGCAGTTGTGCTGAAAGTAGATAGCAATTTTAATCCGTATTGGATAAAAAATTACGGTGGCAGCGGCGAAGATTTTTTTCATAGTATCATCCAAAGTAAAGAGGGTGGGTATATTTTCACATTGCCAACACAGTCGGCAGACATAGATGCAAAAGGCAACCAGGGTGCGGCAGATATTTTAGTAGTAAAAGTGAATGATACAGGCAAGATAGAATGGAATGCCACTTACGGTGGTAGTAGTGGTGAGAGTGGTTCAAGGATATATCAACAGGCAGACAGTACCTATGTATTAGGGTGTATTAATAACTCTAAAGATGGAGATGTAAAAGGCAATAATGGAAGTGCTGACGGTTGGTTGGTAAGATTGGGCAGAAAGCCATTGAACATAAACCCTATAGTTACCAATGAGATAGATGTATATCCAACCATCACAAATGGTATAGTATATATGACGATGCCCGTACAGCAAAATGAACCCCAAATACGTCTGTACAATTTAGTGGGTAAAGAGGTGGGTACAACCATCGAGCAGCAAGGGAATGAATATGCTGTAAAAATTAATGCTGCTGCTGTTGCAGGTATGTATGTATTGCAAATAATCAGCAATGAAAACATAGTGTATTTGCAAAAAATTGTATACCAGCCATAAGAAACAAACAACACTGAAAAGTCCCCTTTAGGGGAGTTAGGGGTTTTGGTTCACATGCACAGACGGCACATTACTCTCTTTCATTTTCTGATAACCGGCATGTATCAGACAGATGCCTACAAACTCTGTAACATACAACACCTCGATATACCCGAATTTTGAAAACGAACCACCAATGCCAGGCAGCAATCCACCCGCTGCTATCAGTACATTGCCCCAAAACTTGCTCTTGTCTATCATGGTGCGGTAGTACAGGTATGCAGAGTAGCCCGCCCCACCCACTAAAAATATAAAAGCATAGATATTGATAAACGGTGTAATGGCGCGTATGTAAGACCATTCCAGCAATTTGCCGCCCAGCTTACCACCCGTAGTTTCAATCGGTTTCAAGGGAGATAGTATTACCAATATGGCAGCTGTCAGTATCACGGTTACCAATAGAGCGGTGAGCGTATGTGCTGTTCTTTTTTTCAGCAACAAATACACCGTGCCTTGTGCCAGTGGCGCACCACCCAGCAGCGCACCGAATATATACCACACTTTAAAGTTGGCAGGCGAATAACCAGCCAGTGCATGTACACTCTCTGTAATAGTACCCGCCCCGTAAAAGAAAACACCGATAGCCCACCACAGCAGGTAAGTGGCAGACGGATGTTTGCGCCAATGCTGCCACAGCTCCACAAAAAAGAATGCACAAAACAAAGTAGTAGCTATGGGAATGTAGTTGAGCAAACAGAGAAAGTTTATAGTAAAGCTATGTACACCTGCCAAGTATGTAATAGTGTTTTTGTCATAGTTTTGTCAATAACAAAAGCCTCGTTACAAACGAGGCTTTTGAGGTAATAAATAGGTGTCTTCAGTGTTATTTAGAAACTACCATACGTTTTGTATCAGTTTCTTTACCATCAACTACCAGAGAGTACAGGTAGATGCCTGGTTGAAGCTTTTCACTGCCTATCATTATGCTGCCTTTACCTTTTTCTGTAATGGCATACTTATAAAGTTCTTTCCCATTTAAATCATAAATGGCTATGAACGCATTTTGCTGCATATTAGCGATATTGTAGCTTATGCTTGTTTCTTTACCGAATGGGTTAGGATTGTTCTGGTAAAGCTCGTTACCTATTCGATACTCGAGATTGTTTGAAGAACCACTAGCTACAGCGCTCCTCAATTCAGCCAATTGGGCTTTCAATTCACGTATTTCTTGTTTCATAGAGGTTACTTCTTCGTCACCACCGCCAATAAGGCTTGCAACATCTCTTTCTGTTCTGTATACATACCCGTTATCGTCAATGACTAATATGTGCCCCGCTCCGGCTGGCAGATGTTCAATACGGACATTTGACGGACCTATGTAAGGAACTGCATTACAATTAAGGTGCATTAATGCGGTAGGCGCTGTTGTGCCCCAGCCCATTCTGCCGGCATTGGTAATAACACCTCTTGACGTAGCGTTTGTCTGAATGTCAATATCGTCGTTAGTGAGTGTACCGAATATATTGTTACCGTTCAGTATGTTATTACCCTCAACTTTCCAATAGCACTTGTCGCTACAAGGCTGTGGGTTACATTCATAACCAGCACAGTTAGGATCATTATCATTCACAATTACAGCCGATGCACTGGCTATTGTACCGCTTACAGCAAGTCCTATTGGATCTGGCATATTAACAGCTGGGTTTACAACTTCAAATGTTATTATATGAGTGCCAGCAGATAATGACATTGTATGAATAAATCCGGCAATAGGATCTATTGCTTTCCAGTTGCCAAGCCAAGAAACAGTAGAAACTATTATTCCATCAACATAAATATTTTCAACTCTGCCGTCTGATCTGAATGACAGGTTAAAATCAATGCTGGCATCCTCACAAGTTTTAAATTGTCTTGAGAAGAATATAGCTCCAGCACTGTAAGTAGTTAACCCTGGTGTAACATGGCTTTGTGTATCTGAAATCCAATGTGCACCCCAACCGGATGTTGTAGCATCCCAGCCATTCGTTCCGCCAGGTATAGGCGAAGGAAATATTACGTTGCTGCCTATCGGCGGAGTGGTAGGTGCATATAATCCGGTCTTGTTTGATACATACCAACTGGTATTGGCCGGATTGCTTGATGCATTCAAAGAAGTAACAAGACATTGCGCAATACCCACGGTTTGAAATAACAGCAGTACTGCAAGTGTATTAATTGTAAGCTTCAACTTGCTGGATGCAAATTTTTTTAAAAGAGCTAGTTTCATAAAATTAGTTTTAAAGGTTTTTAATTAGTTTTTTTAATGAATATTCGGTTTGAGGTGCTTAACTATATTTTCATTGGCAGTTAATATTTAGTAGTAAAAAATAATGTCATAACGAATGTAACAGGTATACTAATACTTTGTTTATACTATTCGACGAACGCACCTTTTCGTTACACGAAGAGCTATTTTCGTCTTACGAAGTAAACTAAGAATAACATTATTTAATGGCATTAAATAATGTTAATTACGTATATTTGTTATTGTAAACAACTCTTTGAAAGCGATATTCGTCTTGTTTGAAATTGTTGGATTTTGTTGCAAAACGCAATGTTTCTTGAAAAAAGCAACAAAAAGCAACAAAGCAGAATAAACTTAATGTGAAAAACTTGCATTAAAACTCCCCTTTAGGGGATTTAGGGGTTAACTTTGCACCCATGATTTATCATTTTGTAGTGGGCGATATGGCTGCACAACCCTTACAGGAAGCCATACTCAATGAACCATCCATACAAGGCGAGATAATAGTATTGAAAGACCTGCTGCATGTCGGTCCTCTCCAAAAAGAAGAGGGGCAGGGCTTTAGCGAGGTACGGGCTGCTTTCTGGCAACAGGTAACGGGTAGTGATAAGCCAGTTGAGGTAACCGATATGGAACGCCTGCTGGAAGTATCGAAGCATATGTACGACAACCCCGATGCACAGGCTTGGCTGTGGATGGCCCCTTGGCCTGCCGATGTTTGCGCCTACCACTGGATGCTGCCATATATGGGTAAGCATACAGGAAGGTTCTACTTGGTGAGTATTGCCGGGTTGCCTTTCCTCAATGAAGATGGTAAAGTGTACTTCCCTAAAAACATAAGCGAGATACTACCGCGCGAACTGGTGAAGGCTCGCAGGCTGGCAAGACAGCTAACACCAGCCGAGTTTGAAGTGGATGGCGACGAATGGCAGAAGATGGTAACTGACAATGCGGGCATACGCACACATGAGGGTGGCAAGAAAACAGCACCTCGCACAGAAAGCTATTATGATAATATACTATTGAGTTTTTGCTCGCAGCAGTTTCAGAAAGCGCACAAGATTGTAAACCAAGCCATCAACAAATACAATGTACCAACAGGCGACGTATATCTCGGTTGGCGTTTGCGTATGCTGGCAGAAGAAGGCAAATTGGTTTTACAAGGCGATGCTGCCAAAACATTGAAGGACTTTGAAATAAAACTAACTGGTGGCGATGCCATCGTAGCAGGCAACGAAGCCACTACAGAAGCTGCCAATTAGCATTGAACACAGCATGAGATTTGAACTGCCATTAACGGAAGAGAGAGTGAAGCCACATCAGGTAACGGCACTGCACTTGTTTGTAGTGTTTACCATGTTCATTACGGCTGCCGTGTTGTTGGTTAGTTACTATGCTGTCAGCCATATGCCGGAGGATAAAGCATTGGCTCATCGTACTGTACTATATTATGGTCTGGCTGCTGGCTTGACTGTTTTATTAATGTCTGTTGTGATGCTGGTAATAATATTGGTAAAGAACAGATGGTTGCAAAAACCACTCAATAACTTCATCATGCGTTGTGTTGAGTTGCTGTTGATGCTGGTATTTGCAGGCTTTGCTTTGGCAAATGGCATTATCGTACCCGGTATTGTGTTCTTAGCATTGGCAGCAGCTATTGTGTTCGCTATCAATTGGGAACGTAAGAAAGATGTGCCGTTTACTATTGTAGTAGATAAAGAAGGCATCAAACCACCAGTCAATGCGCGCAAGCGGTTTATTGAATGGCCGGAGGTAGAGCATGTACTATTGCGTTTTGGTACGCTTACCATCAATTGTGCAGACAACCGTTTATATCAATGGAATATCGGCAATACGGAGTTTGAACCTGATGTGTTTGAAGTGTTTTGCATCAGGCAGGTAGATAAAGCAAGAGAACAACGGGATAAGAATGATTGGTAGAAGTAAGAAAATGCGCACTATACATTACATAACTCATTAAAAAACAGTTCCCATTTTAGGGGGCAGAGGGGGTATGACACCATACTTATTATACGCAGACAACGAGGGCAAGATATTTGAAGACAAGAGCTTGTATGCTATTGGCCGCAGCGGTTGGGATGCATTACCTGTTGAAGAAGATGCATGGATAGAACTGCCTGATGGTGGCTCGCTGTATCACCTGCCCATGCGCAGGGGTATAGGTATAGATGTAAAAACAGGCGAGATGCGCCTTTGCGAGAAGGGATGGGCTGTTGCTGCATTCATACCACCTGCACACACGGGGCTTTATATGGCTGCATTTGAGGCAATGCCCGATGCGCCTACGCTACCTTTGTTTTGTTATACGGCTGTTGGCTGGCACGATGATAAATTTTACGTAACAGCCACCCGTATAGAGCGAGATATAAGGCAGGAATGCAAAGGCTATAATGATACGCTGATACACAAAGGTGTAGAAGATATGCTGTCTGCATATCCGCACAACCGATTGGTACAGCACCTTGCCAACAATTGTGCATTAACATATCATTGCCCCGCGGCTCGCAACTACTTTATGGGTCGTTGGGAATGCCCCATACCTGCATCACCCGCTTGTAATGCTAATTGTATTGGCTGTATATCTTTTCAACCCGAAACAGAAGAGATTTTCTCATCGCAAGACAGGCTGACATTTAAACCTACAGCTGCAGAAATAGTAGAATACACCGTACCGCATCTGGAAACCGCACCATACCCGATAGTGAGCTTCGGTCAGGGATGTGAGGGAGAACCTTTGCTGATGTGGGAAACCATCCGCGAAGCCATTATAGAAATACGTAAGCATACCAAAAAGGGCAGCATCAACATCAATACCAACGGTAGCAAACCCGATGCAGTGGAGAAACTGATGCAGGCAGGATTAGACAGCATCCGTGTTAGTTTGAATTCGGTTCGCCCCGAAGTATATACGAAGTATTACCTGCCCAACAACTATACTTTTGACGACATACGCGAGAGCGCACGTATTGCACGCAAGTACGGTGGCTGGGCGTCTATCAATTATTTTGTCTTTCCGGGAATGACGGATAGCGTAGCTGAATACGAAGCGTTGAGGGAGTTTATTAAATACACAGACATCAGCATGATACAGTGGCGCAACTTCAATATAGATCCCGATTGGTATTTGGGTAAAATAGGCGTTGCTGATACGGGCGAATGTTTGGGCGTACAACAGATGATGGAACTGATACAGGAAGAATTTCCGAACCTGAAGTATGGTTACTTCAATCCATCGAAAGAGCGTATGCTGAATTACGATACTGATTTTGCACATTAACAGTATTCTTGCAATAGTTTCTTTATTTTAGACTGTAATGGAAGCAACACAACAAAGCATTAATATAAAAGCCACAGGGTGGACGGTAATCGTTCATGTTGTATTGCTGTTGTTGTTTTTCTTTATAAAATACAATGCTGCGTCCGAACAACCCGTACAAGAACTGGGTATAGAAGTAAACTTGGGTACAGATGCAGATGGCAGTGGTACAGACCAGCCGATGGTAGCTGAAGACCCCGCACCCGATAACAGGGAAGCAAATAATGTAACCGTAGCCACACCACAGGAAACAAATACCGAAAAGGAAGTATTGAAAACAGAAGAGCCTGATGCACCCGTTATCAATACCAAGCCAGCCGAACCAAAGAAGCCTGTACGCAATACCGTAATAGCAGAAAAGCCAAAGCAAACCACTAAGGCAAATACACAAACAACACAGCCCGCACAACCTAAGCCGCAACAACCACGCTATGTGTATAACGGTGGCACAGGGCGAGGTGGTAACAGTGCTGCTACCAACAAACCCGGCACAGGCGAGGGCAACACAACAGGTAATGGCGACAGGGGTGTACCGGGTGGTACGCCCGGGGCTACTAACTATACAGGTACACCCGGCAGGGGTGGCATCAGTCACACTATCAGGGGGCGTAGCATTATAGCCTATCCGCCACCAGAGGCAGATTATAGAGAGGGCGGCAAAGTGGTGATACGTGTAACGGTAAATAAAGAGGGCGAGATAGTAGGAAAGCAGGTAAAGTCTTTTACTAATGCAGAGATAAAAAGTATCGCGCTCCGCAAATTAGATAAAGTAAAGTTCTCTAAAAGAACAGATAGTGATGAAGAACAGTTTGGCGATATTACATTTGTATTCAAAACACGTTCCTGAAACACAGCATGGGTACTGACAACCGCTACGAACAAACACTGAGTTACCTCTACGAAAAATTGCCCATGTTTTCGCGACAAGGGGCGGCGGCTCTGAAACCCAATCTTGACAATACCATCAAGATATGTAGTCTGTTAAGCAACCCTTACGAGCAGTTCAAATCAATACATATAGCAGGCACAAACGGCAAAGGCAGCACCAGCCATATGCTGGCAGCCGTGTTGCAAGAGTGTGGCTATAAAGTTGGCTTGTACACATCACCACATTTAGTTGACTTCAGAGAGCGCATACGAGTAAACGGCAAGCCAGTTAGCAAAGAATGGGTAATTGATTTCGTTGATAAATACACAACGAATATAGAAGAGATAGAACCGTCTTTTTTTGAGATAACAGTAGGTATGGCGTTTGCATACTTTGCAGAACAGCAAGTAGATTATGCTGTTATAGAAACAGGGCTTGGTGGCAGATTAGATAGTACCAACGTCATCACTCCCATACTGTCTGTCATTACCAATATAAGCTACGACCATACCGACCTGCTGGGCGATACATTGGCAGCGATAGCAAGTGAAAAAGCAGGCATCATCAAACATAAAATACCTGTAATAATAGGGCAGCAGCACCCCGAAACAGAGCGTGTGTTTTTTGAAAAGAGTGTACATGCGCAAAGCACGGTGTATTATGCCGATGCTATGTGGGACTTGGTACGCACAGGCAACACACCATCACAACAATACTATAAAGTGGTGAACCGTGCGATGCGCGAAATGCACGACCTGACGAGCGACCTACCCGGCAGCTATCAGTACCACAACATCAAAACCGTACTGGCAGCAGTTGATGTGTTGAAAGCCAATCAGGGTATGGATATACCATTTGCAGCAGTACAAAGAGCATTGAGCAAAGTAAAGAAACTGACAGGCTTGTTTGGCAGATGGGATGTATTGCAAGAAACGCCACTCATCATTGCCGATGTAGGGCATAATATAGCAGGTATAACAGAAGTGACGAATCAGTGGAAACAAGTAGCAGCAGACAATAAGCATATTGTGATAGGCTTTGTAAAAGACAAAGACATAGATGCTGTGCTGGCGTTACTACCACAAGACAATACATACTATTTCTGTAATGCTAATATCGTCCGTGCATTACCTGCATCAGAATTGAAAAAACGTGCAGAGGCCGTAGGCTTGCAAGGCGAAATGTACAATACAGTAGCAGATGCGGTAAGTGCGGCGCGTAATGCGGTTACAGCAGGCGGTGCGGTACTGATAACGGGTAGTTTCTTTATTGTTGGTGAAGCTATAGAATACCTGAATGTGAATAATGGCAGGCTATTTCCCACGTCCCTGGAAAATTACCATTAAGGTATAGAGCATTATTTTTACGTCGAGTGCCAGAGAGCAGTTTTCGATGTATAGCAAGTCATACTTCATGCGCTCCATCATTTCCTTTACGTTTTCGGCATAGCCAAACTGTACCATGCCCCATGATGTAAGTCCGGGTTTTACTTTGTGCAGGTATTTGTAGTGCGGGTGTGTTTGGCTGATGATGTCTATAAAATGCTTACGCTCTGGTCGTGGCCCTACCAGCGACATATCTCCCTTCAATATGTTTACAAATTGCGGCAGTTCGTCAATACGCCATTTGCGCATAAACTTGCCCCATGGTGTGATACGGGCATCTTCCTTACTGCTCAATGCAGGGCCTTGTGCTTCGGCATCTACATACATGGAGCGAAACTTGTAGATGTAGAATGGCTTGCCAAAAAGCCCTATACGTTCTTGTTTATAAATAATAGAACCCGGAGATGAAAGCATTACCCTGATAGCGGCAAATACACAAACAGGTGATAGCAGTATGAGTGCAAAAAGAGAAGCTACAATATCTAAAGTGCGTTTGCAAACACGCTGCCAGTCGGGCATCAGGTCGGGGTGAATGTGTATGAGAACCGCATCATACACATTGCTTGTTTTAACAGAGCCGGAAATAATGTCGTACAAATCGGGCAATACTTTTACTACTACAGGACGATAGCTAAGGCGGGTAAGTATGTTTTCGAGCAAGTGATGTTCTGACGAGTCAACGGCTACTACTACTTCTTCAATATTGTGTGCATCAATGATGCTTTCCAGTTCAGACAAATGACCTAACTGCGGCAGGTATTTACTCATGCCATTTGCTGACTCAAGATTAGAATATATGAAGCCCTTGAAGATGTTACCTAATGCTTTGGGGCTGTCGCTCATTTGCTTGTAAACATCAATGGCTTTCTGATTGCCACCTATGATGAGTGTGTTGAAACCAACCTTGCCCTTAATGATATTTGCCTTTACTCTGTTCAGGATTATCATGCGTACAAACAAAGTAATGGCTGTGTGTATCAAAAGATACCGCCCTGTCATACGGATGAAGTAAGAATAATCAACCGCATCGTTTGCAAAAACGAATAGCGAGATAAAGATGCTACCCAGTATGCAGGATATTAGTGTACGGTTTATTTCATTGAGCCTTGATTTGCGGTAGAGGTCGAAGTAAGTACCCGATAACAGATAAAGGAAAAGCCAAAAGCCGGGTATGATGAGCACACCAAAGATATAATCGCGCGGTTGCAATGTGCCGAGCGACTGAAAAAAGCCTGTATTGTCGAGCAGGGAATGACGATATGCCCAGAAAACTATCCAGGAAATAGCTGCCGTTACATAATCTGTAATAACAAGGCGGCTAATAGCTCGTTTTTTTAAGGGGCTTAGCATCTGCTAATAACTAATCAGTTTCAGGTTGTCGAGTAATACGTACGCATCACCGGCACCTTCCGGGAGTTTTGTTTTTAGTAGTATACGTACGTTGGTAGCGTTATATTTGCCTGTGAAGGGTTGGATGCCGATGTATATTTTATTCCACTCTGCGCTTGCTTTTACGCCAGCCAGGTACTCATAGTATATCTGTCCTGAAATGGTAGTTTGTAGTCCTATTTCAAAAGAAGTATTGCATTTATAGCTTATCTCAATATATGCTTCTCCTGCTGTTACCTTTATGTCTCTGTTGTTAATACTTTCTGATGATGGCCTGCCTTGTGTCAAATATACATAGCCTGAACCGCCACCTTCATACACTTTTGCAGGGTCTGATGTACGCACAATACTCGTATCTGTAGTGCTGTTGTCATTCAGTTTCAGCAGGCTGTTGCCTGTTTCAAAATCTTCTTTCCATTGAAATTGTGCTGCCTCTGTATAGTGTCCTGTGGCAGTGCGTGTAATGGTACTACCCGGAGTAGCATTTAATGTGAAAGTATCTGCAGTGTAAAAAGGGTAACGTGTGAGGTAAGATTTAAGTCCACTATAGGATATGCCGGGCGTCATGATGATGTTGGCATTCTTGTCTGCTAATACAGGTATTGTGCCGGGTATATCATAAGCACCAACCAATGAATTGTTGACATAAACCCACACACCGGCTATTTTGCTGCTGGTACTACCCGTTTTATTCAAATCATCAGATGTTATCTTAAAAGAATCTACCTTGATATAAGTAGGCACCTGCTCTGCAGGGTTAATGATATTACAGCTTTGTGAAAAGAAAGCTGCAGCTATTATTGCTGTTGTTACTACTCTCATTATTTATACTGTCAACGTACCTGTCTATTCAATAAGCAATAATTGTGCTAAACGTTGTGTAATTCGTTATGAAGGCTCATTTTTTTCAATATCTGGTGAGCTACGTCCATTGCCTGAAAGCCATCATACACACTTACGCGCACAGGTTTGTCATTGATGATGGCATCCGCAAATTCAGTCAGTTCTGCATGGATGGCGTTAGAGGGCAGTACCTCAGGCATCTGTACAGAAATGACTTTTTTATCGCCATTAGGCATATCTAGTGGAAAATCGAACATATTGCGTTTGCCTGTATCGTCTTTCAGCCTTACTACTTCGGTTTTCTTATCCAGAAAATCTACACTTATATAGGCATCGCGCTGAAAAAGGCGGAGCTTACGCATTTTTTTGAGCGATATGCGGCTGGCGGTGAGGTTAGCTACACAACCATTGTCAAACTCTATACGGGCGTTGGCAATGTCTGCCGTCTCGCTGATAACGGACACACCACTTGCAGATATGCGACGCACGGGGCTTTTTACCAAGTGCATCACAATATCTATATCGTGTATCATCAGGTCGAGTATCACGGATACGTCAGTACCGCGTGGATTAAACTGTGCCAGCCTATGTGCTTCTATAAACATAGGTTGCAGTACCTCTTCACCCAGCGCCAGATAAGCGGGGTTATAACGCTCTACATGCCCTACTTGACATTTGATGCCCGCTTCTTTTACCAGCTTCACTAATTCACGGCCTTCGTCTAATGTATTGGCAAGTGGTTTTTCTATAAAGAAGTGCTTACCAGCCAACAGGCATTTCTTGGCTATCTCGTAGTGGTTGGTGGTGGGTGCTACAATATCCAGCGCGTCTGCATCCTGTATCAGCGCATCAACATCCGTATAGCGGGTTACGTTGTATTCAGCTATGGCTTTTTCCGCTTGCTCATCGCTTGGGTCAAAGAAGCCTATTATCTGAATGGTGGGTACTTCCTTCCATTGTTGTATATGTATCTTGCCCAGATGGCCTGCACCTATTACACCTATCTTTAGCATTACGTTCTGCCTATGTATGGTAAGTTTGTATATGTTTTAAAGCTCACAGAGCGTTGCAATATAGCAATTAACCGCCACTAAATCATGCCTTCGTCTGCCATGCTCAGGTAATTTGTACCTGCAATTATCAGGTGGTCGAGCAGTTGAATATCCATATATCCGGCAGCTTCTTTCAGTTTATTGGTCAGTTCTTTGTCCTGATGGCTGGGGTTGATATTACCGCTTGGATGGTTGTGGGCGATGATGAGTTTATTGGCGTTTTGCAGCAGGGCATTTTTTAGCATGATGCGGATGTCTGCTACGGTACCCGTGAGCCCGCCGCTGCTTACTATTTCGTAGCGGAGTATTTTATTGCTTTGGTTGAGGTAAAAGATACAAAACACCTCGTGAGCCAAATCACGCATCAGGGGGATGGCTATCTCTGCAGCGTCTCCGCTTTGGGTGATGGCTGTGCGTTGTAGTGCTTCGCCCATCTGGCGGCGGCGGCCTAACTCTAACGCTGCAGCAATGGTAATGGCACGAGCCTCGCCTATGCCCTTGGTTTGTTGCAGTTCCATCACACCAAGCCTGCCAAGCTCGTGCAGGTTATTATCTGCCAATAATAAGATATCTCTTGCTAAGTCAAGTGCCGATTTCTCTTTCGTGCCACTGGAGATAAGTATAGCAAGCAATTCAGCGTCAGATAGCGATGCTACCCCTTTCAGCAATACTTTCTCTCGCGGGCGTTCATCTTCGCTCCATGTTTTGATGCTGTTGCTCATGTGTTGAAGTCAAAAGTAAAAATTCAAAAATAAAAATACAGATACAAATGCGTGTATTGATTTTCAGTTGACAATTATATCATTTGATATTTCGACATAGAATAACTGACACAAATACTATTTTAAAAAGAGAAGCACCTGCTATGCAGGTGCTTCTCTTTTTAGTCGATGAGAGATGTTTACTTTTTCTTTTCTTTTACTTCCTTGCCGAATTGCAGTAGTTGCTCTGCGGGCATGTAGCCCATTGTGCGTCCGGCTTCTTTGCCGTTTTTATCCATTATCAGCAGTGTAGGGTATCCGCGAACAGCGTTTTGTTCTGCAAACTGTACCCATTCTCCTTCTTCTGCATCAATGGCAATATTGATGAAGTTTTTATTGAAGTAAGCACCCAATGTCTTATCCGGGAATGTATTTTTCTTCAATAATTTGCAGGGCCCGCACCAAGAAGTATACACATCAATAAATATCAGTTTGTTTTCTTTCTTGGCTTTTGCCATCGCGTCTTTCCAGCTCAGTTGCTGAAATTTTATGCCCGTTGCAGCGTCGCCATCTTTGGCATTGGCCGTAGCTATGCAGAGCAGCATAGGCAGAAGGAGTAATATTAGTTTTTTCATTTTAAGAGAATATGCTTTTAGAAAATGACATTGAAATTAACGAAAGTGGTTTGAAAAGAGATGTTAAAACATCAAAATTGCCCCATTCTGTACCAATGTCGGCTTATTAGGAAGGGTTGAGGATATATATGCAATGCTTTGTATGGCTGATTTGCTTGTTTATCTTTATACCGTAAATGGTTATCACATTGATAAGAAATCTATTCTTTCTACTCTTAATTTGCTGCACTACACAATGGCATGCAATGGCGCAAGGCAACGAGTATAGTAGTGTCAATTTTTCGGCGGGGATGAGTGGTATGGTGTATCTGGGCGACCTGACTCCTTCTGTATACGGCGACCTGAATACTGCCAATATAGGTTTGCAATTAGCGTCTCGTATACCTGTTACGGATAAGCTTGCCTTCAGGCTGAATTATCATACAGGTGCGCTGAATGGCGACGATGCCAGGCATGATGGATGGCGTAGTAAAAGAAGTTTCAGTTTTACCAGTACGGTACATGAAGTGTCCGCAATGCTGCAGTGGGAGTTTGCTGGCAATAATTGGGAGTATGCAGAAGACGACAGATACACGCGTACATATAAAGTGAAAAAATACAAGCGGTTTTCACCCTATTTTTTTGCGGGGATTGGCTATTTGCAAAACAATGTGAAAAGGGATATGAGTGGAATTGATTCAGTTTTTTTTGTAGGTGATATTGCATGGGAGAATTATTATAAAGAGGCAAATACTGTATACAAAACGGGTATGCTTGTAGCGCCGGTGGGTATCGGCACGCATATTACGCTGGGGAATCAGGCAAGATTATATCTGGAGTATTGTTACCATGCTATTTTTAACGACCATCTGGATGGGTTTGGTGTGGCGGTATTTTCAAACAAGCCTGATGCCTATCACAGGCTGACCATAGGGTTTGATTTTCGTTTCTATAAATACAATACAAGAGACAAAAAAGAAATCTGTAACCTGAATCTGCAATAGCAATTACTCTTTTGTAATCTTCACTCTGATGTTATTTCCCTTATTATCATCGAGCAGCAATATATAATTGCCCGAGATAAGGTTTTGTATATTCAGCGTTTCGTTGCTGCTAATAGCTGTTTTGCGGATGAGCGTTCTGCCTGCTACATCGGTTAGTTGTATTGTTGTGCCTGTTGCAATGCCTTCAATCATCAGCAAGTCTTTTACGGGGTTGGGGTATATGGTAGGTACCTTACCTGCCCATGTACCTTTTATCCCCGTACTTATCTTCAGCCTGATGGTGTTGCTGGTTGCTTTGCTTGGTTGGGGGCAGATGTAGCTGCTCGTTACCTCGCAGGTTATCTTGTCATTATCCGTCAGGTTGGGAGCACCCCATGTATTGCTCGTGGCACCTGTCTGGCTTTGGTTGTTGCGCTTCCATTGGTAAGTGGGGTTTGCACCCGCATTGGTTGCTGTAGCGGTGAAGGTGAGTAATAACCCACTCCATGCTATGCTATCAGGGTTCACTGTTATGGTTACACCCGGTGTTACAAACGGCAGCACTGTCATGGCTATGCTGTTGCTGTTTACAGGTGTGTTACAAGGTGCACCACTGCCGGGTATTAGCTTTACGTTATACACATCGCCCGATAGTATGCCGGTGGCTGCATAGGTGCTATTAGTAGGCCCTGCTATGGGGTTGCCGTTTTTGTACCATTGGTAGCCAAAGCCTGTGCCTGCACCAGCAGGTATGGCATTGAACGTTGCACTGCCTGTTACATTACCGCATACCGTATCATTCGGGCTGGGGTAGATGTTCACAGTTGGGCCTGTTACCATACTTACGGTGGTGGTAGATGGATTACCGTTACAACCATTCACCGTTGCATATACACTATACGTACCTGCGTATGCAAGTGTTGCAGCAGGTATGATGGGGTTTCTTGTATTACTGGTAAAACCATTAGGTCCGCTCCATGTATAGGTAGCACCAGGGATGCTGGTAGCACTCAGCTCTATATCGCTGCGTATGCAATAGGGGCCGCTGTTGCCAGCCGTAGGTATGGCCGTAATGCCGAATACCGTAGCATTGGTGGTATCTCGGCGGCTACAGCCATTCAGTGTAGCAGTTACAATATAGTTGCCTGCATCGGCGGTGGTCATACCTGTTCTGCTTGGGTTTTGTGCCGTGCTGTTATAGCTGTTAGGCCCAGTCCATGCCCATGTTACGCCACTTGTACTTGTAGCAGCACTAAGGTTGAGCGTAGCACCAGTGCAGAGGGATGTATCGTTATTAGCTACAGGTTTTTGTGGTAGGGGTTTTACCAACACAGTCGTAGTGTCTTTGCTTACACAGCCTTGCGTGGTCGTCATGGTAACGATATACTGCCCGCTATGGGCGGTGGTGCTGTTACCTGTTTTGGCATTGGCGGTATTGGCAGTAAAGGCCAATGGCCCTGCCCAGCTAAAGGTAGTGCCTGTTGTGCTGGTGCTGCTGAATAGCCTCACCGTATCAGGCTCACACACGGGGCTGTTACTGCTAATAATGCGATTAGCAGCCAGTGCCTTTACCTGTATGTTGGTGCCGTTATCAAAAGATATACTGCTTGGGTTGCTGCTGACAATGCGTATGCGGTAGCCTGTACCACCCGCGGTAGTACGGGGTATGACACATACAATGGTATCATCTTTAACATCGGCTCGGCTGCCGATATTGACAGGGGCAGAGAAACTGCCCGCGGCATTACTAAGCTGTGCCGTAAACACATTGCCGCTATTGAAAAAATTACTGACATAATATGGTAGCCTGATGGTATCGCCTGCGCATACGCTGGTGGTGGCAAGTGGTCTGGGTATATACGCAAGGGTATCAATAGCAAAGAAAACTAAAGACCCGTCATCCCCACCACAAGGTCCTGCTCGGCCAAGTATCTTTACCGAATCTATCAAATAAGGTGTCGCAATATCTGTCTGCGCGTTAAAAGTATTATTATTTAATGCTGTGCTGCACATGCTGGCTGAATAAATAGAGGTAATAGCCCCGTTGGGGGTTGCCATGACAGGGCTGATGTTGCTGCATACACTGGTTGGTGCACTGAGGTTGGCAGCAGTTACCGGGTATTGCACGCCATTGATGTAGATATACAACGAGTCGTTATTGGCTAACCTGTATGTATGCAAACGGACACGTGTAACACCACGAGAAAATTCAATTTTCCAACCCATTGGGGTGTTGGTAATTGGTTCGCTTGTATGCCTGAAAAGTGTGCTTGACATGCTGCATACAGATAGAACAGGCACACATACTGCAGAACTATTAACCGGTGAGTTTGTAACATTAATACCACCAACGCTATGTGTACTAAGTCAACAAGGCACCTGATAGAACTGGGAAAAACTGAGGTGGGTGATGAATAAAAAGGAGAAAAAAGTGATGAACTTTTTCATGGAAAGTATTTTATACAGTTAACTATATATGCAATCTAATATTTTCCGCATGCAAAAGCAATACTATCAATTCCCGCTGTTCAAGATGTTCTGCAAGGCATCTTGAACTACAGATAGAAGGCCGTTCTCTGAACGGTATTTGAAATACGGACTTTGACAATTTAGTAACAGTTTATGTTTCATCGATAGTGCATTGAACAGCGTTCATCGTACTAAAGCTACATAAATGCGGTGATTTCTAAAAGGGCTTTACTACACAACTACTCAACTGCAGTATTCCAAATACCGTTTACAAAACGGCTACTTATTCTCAGTTCAAGATGCCCTTCGGAACATCTTGAACAGCTTTTTTCCTTTAAGCACTTTCATCAATTACAACAAAAGCAACGCTATGCGTTGCTTTTGTTGTAATTGACTATTATGATAGTAATTACTCTTTTGTAATCTTCACCCTGATGTTATTTCCTTTATTATCATCGATCAACAAGATATAATTGCCGGGGATGATGTTTTGCATATTCAGCGTTTCGTTGTTACTGATAGATGTTTTGCGGATGAGCGTTCTGCCTGCTACATCGGTTAGTTGTATTGTTGTGCCTGTTGCAATGCCTTCAATCATCAGCAAGTCTTTTACAGGGTTGGGGTAGATGGCGGGTTGCTTACCCATCCATGTGCCTTTGATGCCTGTTGTTTCGATGCTTACTTTGATGCAGTTGCTCTTGGCTGTTTTAGGATTGGGACACAGGTAGCTGCTGGTCATTTCTACACATATTTCATCACCATTGCTGAGGGTGGGCGCACCCCATACGCTGCTTAATGCACCGATGACATTTGCGCTATTGCGCTTCCATTGGTAAGTAGGCGTCAGTCCGCCATTGGTTGGTGTAGCAGTAAAGTTGATGGTAGTGCCGCTTGGTACGGTGCCAGTAGGGCTTGCCACAATGCTAACGGAAGGTGCCAGCCAGGGCAGTACGCGCATTTTGATGGCAATGCTGCTATCTACAAACGGATCGCTGCAGGCGTTGGGTGCTGTCATTACACAGAAAAACTCATCGAGGTCTACAGCAGTAGTGGTATTGTAATTTACACCTGTAGCACCCGTTATTGGGTTATTGTTTTTGTACCACTGATAGCTGAGTCCACTGCCTGCGCCACTTGGTGTTGCTACAAATAATACATTGGCACCCAGGCAAATACTGTCATTAGGGCTTGGATAAATATTTACAGCAGGTGCAGGCACTACATTTACAGATACTGTACCGGGCAATGAGGGGCAGTTATTGATACTGGCCGTAACACTGTATGTACCAGACATACCGGTAGTAGCAGCGGGCCTTGTAGTATTTTGTGTAGATGCACCAAAACTGCCGGGTCCTGTCCAAGAGTATACAGCACCTGCAACGGTAGACGCGGAGAGGTTAATGTTTTTAGTAGCACAAACAGGGCTGTTAGAACTTGCAACAGGTGTAGCAGGTGTAGCCGTTACCTGTACAAAAATGGTGTCTTTAATACTGCAACCATTGAGTGCGGCAGTGAGTATGTAATTGCCTGCCTGTGCTGGCTGTACACTGCTGATAGAAGGGTTTTGTAAAGTACTGTTGTAGCTGCCCGGGCCTGCCCAGTTGAATGATACACCCGTACTTGTAGTAGTATTGCCAGTTAAGAATAAAGTAGCACCCTGACATAGCGGCCCATTAGCACCCGCGCTGAAATTGGCTGGCAACGGGCGCACAGATACTGTTACTGTATCTTTAGCTGTACAGTTGAAGCTATTGGTGGCGGTTACGATATAATCGCCATTGATAGTACTGCTAGCATTTGCCCTGAAAGTATTTTGCGTAGAAGCCGTAAAGCTGCCGGGGCCTGTCCATCCCCATGTTACACCAGTACTACTATTTGTACTAGAGAGAAACAGTGTATCGCGCTCGCAGACTGATGTATTGGCAGAGGCTGTAATGGCAATGGGTGATGGGTTTACAACCACTGTAAGGCTGTCTTTGGTAAGGCATCCATTGAGTTCGTATGTCAGTACGTATGTGCCTGCACCTGCTGCTGAAATATTATTAACAAAAGCAGGGGTGAAAGTAGAAACAAAACTATTCGGTCCGTTCCATGTATAGTTGACACCAGACGAAGTGCTGCCACCATTCAGTATTAGACTACTGCCGTTGCATACAGGGGTGTTGCTACCAATGGTACGATTAGCAGCTAATGGCTTAACGAGTACAGTTACCGTATCGCGGATGCTACAGCCTGTATAGAATGCGGTGAATATATAGTCGCCACTCATGGCAGGCATTGCGTTTGCGCGAATGGTGTCTTTTGCTGCAGATACAAAGCCACCGGGACCACTCCAGCTATAACTATTAGCAATAGTGCCTACAGTGGCATTGAGTTTGAGTGTATCGCGTTCGCATATAGGTGTAGGTGCGGTTGCTGACACTGTTGATGCAGATGCTGAAGAAACAGATACAGTTGTGGTATCTCTGCTAAGGCAACCAAATAAACGTGCTGTGGTAATATAGTCGCCACTGTTCGCAGTTGTTGGTGATGCTATAGTTGGGTTTTGGATGGTAGATACAAAACCAGCAGGGCCTGTCCACCTGTAGGATACACCTGTAGTGGTGCTGGTGGCAAACAGGTTGAGTTGTTGCCCGGTACATACGGGTGCATTGCTGCTGTTAGAAACATTGGGGCGTGTAACGCCAATACTAATGTTGCGCTGGTTGGGTGCTGAGCTATCTACTGCACTGGTAGATATAATACGTATGCGATAATTGCCACCTGGTGTTATGGTGGTAGGTACTACGCAAGTGATGCTGCCTGCTGTAGTAGCCGTACGTGTACCAATGATGGTAGTGCCCGATGTGAATAAGCCCGAACTATTGCTAAGCTGCGCGCTAAATACGTTAGTACCTGTAAATAGTGTAGCGCTATTGAGCGTATAAGGTACCTGAAAAGTATCTCCTGCGCATATAAGGCTATCCGCGTACAAGTTATTTATGCCGGAAGCAAGGCGTACGACTACAGAATCTACATAATAATAAGCCCAGGATTGAGGGCCACCTGCTACAGCAGTTGTTAAACCTGATGGTGGTGTAAATTTTCCTATAACGAGGTTGTCATAAGCAGAATCTGCAGTAAATGTTGCTACCAATCTTACCCAGTTTTGGGTGTCTGTCAGATTGCCATACGATAAAAAGAAAACCTGCGGTGTATTAGTTAAAGATGCAGAACCTGTAATACTGGTCGTGGGTCCATTGTCGTAGAACCACATGGCCATACCGTTTGTTCCATATCCTGAAAGATTTGATAATGATACTGACATAGAAACCTCATAGGTAGCACCGATAACCATAGGGGACATGGTTGTGGCAAGATATTCTGTATACCCGGATGTGCTGGATACAGAAGAAAAAGCATATCCACCGGCATAACCATTGCCACTTGCAGGAAATTGATAGCCGAATGTATTAGAGGGTACTCCAACACTGGGAGAGCCACAAACATTAAGCAAATCGGACGTACCGCCATGATATGCCCGCCACGGTGGTGCATTAGTTGTTTGGCTAAAACTGCTAGGGCAGGAAGTAATCGTTTCGAAATTGCCGTTAGGTACTAAGTTCTGGGCAGTTGCTGAATATATACCTGCCAGCAAGGTTAATGAGAGTAGAAACTTCTTCATATAGAATAGTAAAAGACCTGTAATTTAACTATATATGGTAGTAGCTCGTTGCCTCAAAAAACAAGTTAATAGGATTTTAATCCGATATAAAGAAAATTATTAATTATTAGCAATAGAAATGTTTGCAAAGCCCGGTGGAAAATATTAATTTTTCATTTCTTTAGTTATATTTACGCTAATAAGCAGCCGAAAACTGATATGAATAAAAAGACATTACCAATATTACTGCTGGCAGTTTTGTTTACCATCGCATATACTTCCTGCAAAAAAGCAGATGATATACCCGTTGTGAAGGAAAGTGATAACTATTTCCCGCTGGAAATTGGCAAATATGTAATATATAATGTGGATAGCACAATTTGGGATCATGTAAACTGTGTGAAAATAACACGCCGCTACCAGATGATGTACACAGTATCTGATACGTTTACCGATGCAAGGGGAAGGGCATCATATCGTTTGGACATGCGCATGCGCAAAAAAGCGGAAGACCCCTGGCAGCTACAAAATGTAAGCTATGTTACCAATACGGGGCAAGAGCTTGAAATTGCTTATTCGCAACTCAGATTTATCAAAATGATTTACCCGATAGCTGAAGGCCGTACATGGTTGGGTAATGCATACATTGATACGAAAGATACTGCTATATCATACTTTAATGATTGGAATTACCGTTATGTAAATGTGAATATGCCTTTTAGTAACGGGCATGTTAATTACGACAGCACTGTAACAGTAATGCAGATAGATGAAAAAGTAAACGACCCTGAAACACAACCTCGTGAGAATGCAACCAGAACTTTCAGCAAAGAAGTGTTTGCTAAAGGTGTTGGTATGGTATACCGTGAGTACTACAGGTGGACGTATGATGCAGCAGCATTGAACAACAACGACATTAACAATCTGGATGCACGTTGCCTGAAGGGTGATGGTGTTGTGCTACGCGCTGTTGACCACAACTAAGCTAAGGAAACATATTATGTGCGGATTGAAAAGTGTATGGTGTGCCCTCTTTGTTTTGTGCTGCTATCTTGCAGATGCACAAACACCTCAATTTGCTTTTCGCATACGGCTGAAAGATAAACAAGGCTCGCTACCACTGAGCAATCCATCGGCATTTTTATCGCAACGCGCGCAAGACAGGCGTACTAAACTGGGTATTGTTATTGATAGTACAGACCAGCCCGTATCGCCCACATACCTGAATGATATTGCTGCAACCATTACGTACAAACTTCACCTTACATCTAAATGGCAGAACTATGCCGTAATACTGGTAACGGACAGCACCAATATGCCTACGGTGCGCACCAAGCCTTATGTAACGGGGGTAGATTATGTAGGTTACTTCCCCACAGGCTTGCACAAAACTACAGGCAATGAGGGCTTAGCAGCAGAAAAAACCACAGGTAGTGAAAGCTATTACGGAGCAGCGTACGAACAAACGAGATTGGTAAATGGCGACCACCTGCACGATAGGGGTTATAAAGGTAAAGGCAAGCTGATAGCTGTTTTTGATGAAGGCTTTGTGGGCGTGGATACAGGTCCGGCATTTGATAGCATGATGCAGAGTGGCAGAATGGTTGATAAGTACAATTTTGTATATGCTAATACAGATGTGTACAGCAACTTCAATCATGGTACGGGTTGCCTTTCTACTATGGCAGGTAATTTGCCGGGCACGTATGTTGGTAGTGCGCCAGAGGCATCGTACGCTCTGTATGTTACAGAATACCGCTTTGCTGAACTGCCAATAGAATTAGACCAGATAGTTGCTGCTACGGAAAGGGCAGATAGTGTAGGGGTGGACGTTATATCAGCATCTGTAGGATATAATAGTTTTTCATCGCCGTTTACATCGTTGGTATATGCCGATATTAATGGTAAAACTACCGTAGCTAGCATTGGTGCAAATATGGCTACAGCAAAAGGAATATTGTTTGTTGTTACCGCCGGTAATGACGGTGCCAGCTCGTGGAAGTATATATTAGCACCGGGTGATGCCGATAGCGCATTGACGGTTGGCTGTGTAAATAATGGCAAAGTGCCATGGAGCCAGAGTGGGTATGGGCCTAATGCATCGGGTAGGGTAAAGCCTGATGTATGCGCACAGGGCAGCCCTTCTGCCATCATGTTCAGTTCTGCAACGCCAACGTTGGGTACAGGAACATCTTATTCTACACCACAAATAGCAGGCTGGGCAGCATGCCTGTTGCAGGCAACGAACGCTAATCCATCGCCCTACCGCATACGCAATGCCATAGTACAAAGTGCACACGCATACAGCAACCCCGGTACGCAAGTAGGCTATGGAGTACCCGATTTTGCCACTGCCAGTGCATTACTGAATATAAAGGACACCCCGATAACTACCGATAAAAACTGGGTGCAGGTATATCCCAATCCTATAGATAAGCAACTACAGGTAACTATCACATTACCACAAAATACCACTGTACAGTTTGTATTGACAGATGTAACAGGCAAGCAGGTATTTGTTAGTGAAAAGAAACTGTCAATTGGCAAGCAAAATATCAGCCTGCAAATACCGCAATTAGCAAACGGCATTTACAACCTAACGGTAACAACTGGCGATAATAAAACGACACGCCGTGTTGTAGTGCAATAATCTACTGCTTCTTTAGTACAGCCATAAACATACTATCGGCATGGTTTTTAATCCCGTTTATTGTATGCATTTCCTGTAGTGTAATGTTTGGGTTACTATCCAGTATGTGATTTACAACCTCTTCATTTTCTTGCCTGAATATTGAGCAAGTGATGTAACAGAACGTTCCGTTTTGCGAAAGGTATTTTATAGCATTGTTGGCAATGCTTTTTTGCAATGTGTTGATGCTTGCTAATTTGTCGGTATTAAAGAAGTAACACTCTTCGGGTGTGCGTGCCCATGTACCTGAGCCTGTGCAGGGTACATCGCATATAATGCCGTCAAATAAACGTCCTTTCAGTTTTTGTGCTACATCTTTATCATCAGCCATATTTAGCTGTATGGTAGTTGGTGCGGGTAGTTTGTATTTTTTAAAGCGTTGCAAAAGATTGTGCAATATGCTTTGGCGTGTGTCTGATGCTGTTAAGCGGATAGTGGATTCCTTATCTACCAGTAATAAAGATTTACCGCCTGCGCCACTGCAACAATCCCACCATGCTTCTCCGTTTTGAGGTTGGAAGTAATTGCCCGTTTGTTGCGATGAGGCATCTTGCACTACATAATCTTCTTCGGGTAGCAGCGCATCTATATTACTACTGTTGGGTAATGCAAGGCAGGTTGGTGATATTTCTTTGTAAGGAATATTGTTTTGCGATAGTGTTCTGATAATACCCTCTTTGTGCTTTCGTATGCGTATAAACATATCGGGCTGTGAGAGCATGGAGTGTAGCCATTCCTCTTTTTCTATACCTGCTGATAATTGCACATCGTACGAGAAGATGTTTGATAATTGAAAGTCAATTTGTTGCTCATTAGTTGGTAAAAAAGATGCAAGGTGTTTGCCGCTACGTTTGCATATTGCAAGGCAAGCCTGTACACGTTCCTCAACCGACAAGTTGTTTGGTAAGCCACGCTCGCTACGGTACCAGCAATAAGCCATTTCGCTCAGTACTTTTCTATCTCTGCTGCCCAGTTTGGGGTGTTGTTTGTAATACTGCTTTAGGTAGTGAGCCAATGGCAGGCTGCCATCGTAGCTGCCGAGTATAGTAGTGATATGTTGATAAATGTACCGCAGATTGTATCGATTAAAACCGATTGCAATGATAATTAAAAAGTGGATGTAAACATAAAAGCCGCTCAACGAGCGGCTTTTGTACCCTGTGTATTACTATGTTACTGCTTTACAAATTGCTGATGGGTTGTTTGTGTTTTGTCTTGATTAAAGATGGTGAGTATATAATTACCTGCTGGCAGGTATTGTGTGTTGATGGTTTGATGTTGTCTGCTCAATGGTTCACTATGTACAGTTTGTCCGTTCATGTTTGTTATGGTGATGTTTCCACTTTGTAAAGTAGTTTGTATTGATAGTGTATTTTTTGCAGGATTGGGATATAATGACAGCAATGCTTTGTTGCTTTGTTGTTGGATTGTCAACGGGTCGTAATCCTGGTAATACATCGTTGTTTGGTCGTAGGGCGTAGTAGCAAAATTGCCATTGCCATTGTAGAGATAACCGTTAACACGTTGCAGGAGTCCGTTCGCATCATAAGTATGTACGTTACGTTCTATTGTATCCCATTGTGTTGTGTACCTGTATATATAAGTTGTATCAATAAGCCCAGCAGTATTGTAGTAGTGTGTATAGGCATCTTCTGCTTGCCATAACGAGAGTCCTGCATCCCAAGAGAAAGATGCTTCGTAATACGGTTTTGTATTTGTGCCTATATATGCAAAGCTGTCTTTGTTTTGATAGAGTGTAGTGCCTAATGTATATGATGTATTGTTGAGTATGAGCCTGTCGCTACCATCGAAGCTATATATGGCTTCGTAGGTTTGTACCCAGTTGTTGTTTTGAAACTGGTATGCTTTAAATGAAGTAATATTTCCTGCCGCATTATAGGTGTATTTTCTTTTGTATTCAGATTTGTTTTTTATCAGGTCGAAAGTGCTGTCAGCAGTACGTTTATTTTGTGCGTTGTATGTCATGTAAATAATCTGCTGAGGAATAAAAATATTGTTGACAAATGAGTCGGAAGTAGTAATCTGTGCGATGGTGCCTGCGCTATTATAAACAATACTGTGTTGCAGGTTGTAAGAGGTAGCGCTGTAAATATGATTGATAACCCTGTTGCTGGCATCATAAACAAAGAAATCGTCGTGTGTTTTGTTTAGCCCACCGTTATAGTACTGCCAGTTAGTATTGGTGTCGCTAAGAATGTTTTTGGTAGTATTATTAATACTTGTCGCGTAAAAATTATCGAAATAGCTTGAAAGGTCGGTATGCGAGGAGCCACGCCCGTTTGAATAATGATAATAATTACTGTCCTGTATCTGACTGTTGGCGGTATATGAGCTTCCAATCAATCTTTTTTGCTGTGCGGTAGTTTTAGAAGCTGCCCTTGATTGTTGTTGAAAAATACCTTGTAGTATTTCTTTGTGTGTGGCATTTTCATTTTTTTTGTTTTTGCGAACTAACGGAGCCGCAGTAGCGGATTGAAAAGCTATTGCAAGCAGCAGTGTTTGTGTAAATAGTTTCATGCTTTTTTAATTTTTATCAAATTGACATGAAAAGATTTGAATGCTATGGGGTGATTTTGATTCGTTAAGAATATAATGACAATAGTATTGCATTTGTATGCGTAAATGTCATGATAATATCAGTAGATTGTCATGCAAAAATAAAAGCCACTCAATGAGTGGCTTTTGTATAATAATATCAAGTTGTTCTTAAACCCCTAATAATGCCTTAACAGGGCTTTGACCTATAAGCAGTAGTTCGGGGTTTTCAAGCAGTTCTTTTACGCGTACAAGGAAGCTAACAGACTCGCGGCCGTCAATAATACGGTGGTCGTAGCTGAGGGCTACATACATCATGGGGCGTGCTTCTATTTTACCGTTTACCACCATCGGGCGTTCCTGTATTTTGTGCATGCCCAGTATAGCAGATTGTGGTATGTTGATAATGGGTGTTGACATCAGCGAACCGAATACGCCACCATTGGTAATGGTAAACGTACCACCCGTCATTTCTTCCATACTCAGTTTGTTGTCGCGCGCTTTGCCTGCCAGTTCCATCACTTTGGCTTCTATCTCAGCCATGCTCAGGCTTTCTGCATTGCGGATAACAGGCACAACCAAACCTTTTGGTGCAGATACGGCTATAGATATATCGGCATAGTCGTGAAATACAATTTCTTCACCATCTATATAAGCATTCACAGCAGGCCATTCAGCCAATGCATAAGTACATGCTTTGGCAAAGAACGACATGAAGCCCAGATTTACGCCATGTGTTTCTTTAAACTTGTCTTTGTAAGCAGCGCGTATCTCCATAATGCGTGTCATATCCACTTCGTTGAAAGTGGTGAGCATCGCAGTCGTATTCTTAGCTTCCACCAAGCGGCGAGAAACTGTTTTGCGCAGGTTGCTCATTTTCTCACGGCGTTCATTACGGCTGAATGCATCTGCACCACCTTTTTTGCCAGGGTTTGCCAATGCTTCCAGCACATCACTTTTCAGGATGCGCCCTTGCGGGCCACTACCTTTTACGTCCGTAGCTTTTACTTGTTTATCGGCCATGATGGCTTGCGCAACGGGGGTAGCATTTACATTAGCTGCTACTGTTGCAGCTTTGGGTGCTTCCGCTTTTTTCTCTTCAGCCTTGGCAGCAGGTTTTGCTTCTGCTTTAGCAGCGGGTGCCGCTACACTTGCAGGGCGTGTGGCCGTTTCGTCTATTTTACAAGCCAGCTCGCCAATGGCAAGGGTAGCACCTTCTGCAGCTACAATGTGTAAGATGCCTGCCTGTTCGGCATTCAGCTCGAAAGTGGCTTTTTCAGATTCCAATTCGCATAACAATTCATCACGTTCTACCCACTCACCTTCTTTTTTCAGCCATTTTACAAGGGTTACCTCACTGATAGATTCCCCTACGGTAGGCACTTTTATTTCAATCATGGAAAAAAATCTCGTTGTACGGGGAGCTAAATTAGGAAAAAATGGGGCAATACGGTAATTATGACAACAGGTTGGCTACGAATGAACAGACAGGCTTATATTATCGTTATATTTATAGTATAAAACAGGTATTATGGAATGGTACACACATGAGGTAGAAAAGATATTGCTGGCGGCATTACTGGGCATGATAATAGGGCTGGAGCGCGAATGGAGTGGTAAGGCTGCGGGTTTCCGTACGCTGATAGTTGTGAGTGTGGGGTCGGCATTGTTTACTATTGTATCGAAACACATGGCAGAGCCCGGCATGGCAAGTGGTGACAGGATAGCATCAAACATAGTAACGGGTATCGGCTTTCTGGGGGCAGGGCTCATATTCAGAAGTGATAAGGGCGTACGAGGGCTTACAACGGCAGCCACCGTATGGTCGGCAGCGGCAATTGGTATGGCAGTAGGCGATGGCGAATATTATATAGCCATATCTGCCACGGTGCTGATATGGCTTGTACTGGTAGTATTTTATCGCCTGCAATTGGTGTTTGATGCCATGATGGTAACAAGGGAATACCATATCACCTACGATGGTAATGCAGACAAACCGCTCGACTACCGCGATTTTTTTGATGTGAAGCAACATCGTGTACTGGATAATAAACACATCAAAACCAAAGATGGCTTTCGCTATATATGGACCATCCGCGCGCCAAAGAAAAAACATGATGCGGCACTGCAACTGTTGCTGCACAACGCAAGGGTGATAGAGTTGGATTATTAATTGTACTTAAGAACTAAGTGTGATGCCAACACGGCATGCAACCATACCTATGGCAACTGAAGCTGCTATATAGAGCAGTGCAGTAATATTGAGTTGCCCTTTCAGCAGGTTGACGTTTTCTAATGCAAAAGCAGAAAACGTAGTGAAGCCACCACAAAAGCCAGTAGCCAACACTAACCATACATCTGATTGTTGATTGCTGTTTTTCTGTACATAACCAAACAGCAAACCTATAAAAAAGCACCCGACTATATTTATAATAAAAGTAGCAAGCGGGAAAGGTTTTGTGTAGCGGGTACTGATAATATGCGAAATGCCATATCTTGCTATACTGCCCATAGCACCACCAAGACCAACTAATAATAAACTTCGTAGCATTTATCAAAAATAAAAAAGCAAAAAGTAATACACTTACTCTTTGCTCAATTAGTTTTTAAAGATTATAAGCTTTACTCCACCCAATCGCAAATAAACAAGTTTGTTTCGTTAGTGCCGCCGTTGTTTCTGTTGGATGCGAAGATGAGTTTCTTGCCATCTGGAGAGAACATTGGGAATGCATCGAAGCCACCGTCGTGCGATATTTTTTCTAATCCCGTACCATCAAAGTTGATGAGGTACATATTGAACGGGAATCCGCGAGGGTATTCGTGGTTGGATGCGAAGATAATACGCTTACCATCTGCCGTAAAGTTGGGTGCCCAGTTGGCCTTGCCCAGTTTGGTTACCTGCTGCACGTTGCTGCCATCAGCATCTGCTATAAATACTTCCATATTGGTGGGTGCAACCAGCCCTTGTGTCAGCAGGGCTTTATATTCTACCACATCTGCATCGGTTTTGGGGCGAGAGGCACGCCATACTATTTTTTTGCCGTCTGGTGAAAACCATGCGCCGCCATCGTAGCCCAATTCGTTGGTTATTTGTTTTACATTTTTGCCGTCAATATCCATTACGTACAGGTCTAGGTCGCCATTGCGGGTAGAGGTGAAGATAATTTTATCACCTTTGGGCGATACCACTGCTTCGGCATCATAACCGGGTTCGGTAGTCAGTTGTTTGATGATATTGCCTTTCAGGTCGGCAACAAAAATATCGTAGCTATCGTAGATAGGCCACACGTATTTTTTCAGCACTTTACGGTCGGGTACCGGCGGGCAGGTATCTGCCCCCAAGTGTGTAGATGCATACACAATGCTTTTGCGGTCGGGCATGATGTAGGCACAGGTAGTACGCCCTTTGCCTGTACTTACCAAAGAATATTCAAACTTATCGTTGGCCGATTTAGGTAGTTTGGCATAAAATATCTGGTCGCAAGTAAGACCCTCTTTAGGGTTGGTACGCTGGAAGATGATGGCTTTACCATCGGGGCCGAAATACGCCTCTGCATTGTCGCCACCGAATGTTAGCTGGCGCACATTTTTGAAGTGTTTTTCATCATCATACACCAACTTGCCTTCGTATTTGGCAGGGGTAGCTTGTGTGCCATGCTGTGCAACGGCAGTATTGATACTTGCCACTACAAAAGCAGCAACAGGCAGTAAACGGGACATCATCATTACAGAAAATCTATTTTGCGCGCAAAGGTACTTGCACAGATGGGTATATACTTACAAAAAGATAAAAGGGATTGTCATGGTATTGTAATGTATGCGCGATGATAACAGAAAAAGGCAGGTAGCCACCTGCCTTCTCTCATTCCTTTAGGATGTAAACTAAAAACCTTGCTTAGCCACACCGTCTTTGATGGCTTGCAGTGCTTTGGCCTCGCTGAGGATGGCAGCCATTTTGTTGCCTTTGCCATCATTGCCGCTTGCCATGTAGCCACCGCGCGATGTTTTGGTTATAACGGCATCCTGCATCGGTACATTTTTTTCCTTTGTCTTCAGGCAGTATGCTTTTATCATTTTTGAGGTATCCATAATTCCAGATGTTTTTTTTAATGGTTAGTAATACCTGAAAGTACAACTAAAATACAGGCTGTACCATAGTTGTGCCAGTTATCAGGGTTTTGGTGGATATATTATGTTTTTTTGTGGATAAGTTAAACTATTACAAAGTTTTCACTTCCCCCATCTTCACTCCGCCATTATCATTTCTTGTTTCGTTTTTGCTCAATCTCTTGTAGCTTTTCAATATCTGCTTTGTCCTGCAACCTGCCGGTATTGATTTTTGAGAGTATTAAATGGTTTAAATGCAGGAAAGGTATTTGCATGCCATCAACGTCTGCTATTATTTTTTGTGTGGATGCTTCTACATAAGAAACGAGATTGATAATTGTAATAAAATCAACTTTTTCGGGCTCGTTCCATAAACTAAAAGCAGTGTGCTTTGTAAAATCAATATTATCTATACTATTTAATTCATCAGTTGTAAACCCTAAATCTTTCAATACGGATAGCAGTTTTTTCTTATTATTATTATCAGGGTTTAGCCATATATCTACATCGCCCGTAGTGCGCTTATATCCATGAAATATAACTGAATACCCACCGATGATAATAAAATCAACCTTGCCGTCAATTAGCTTTTTTATTAGCTTTTGATGAAGTTCTATGAACAGGTTCATGATGAATGGTGTATTGTAATATGATTATTACGTGGGCGTTTATTTAATTCTTCTTGTGTAACACCGTAAACACGCAATATCAATGCAACAGTTTCACGTATCCTTTCTATTGGAGATTGATTAATGATAGCTTCCAGTTCTTGGTCACGGGCATCATCGAATGAGTGGAATATTCTAATACTCCTGGTATTGTATGAAGCAGAGGGCTCATTTAGTTCATTTTCATTATCATTATCCGTTGACATACCATAAAGTTACAAAGTTTTCACTTCCCCCATCTTCACCCTGCCATTGTCGTTTAATAAGGTGCAGGCTTCTATTTTGGGGTCATGCTCAAAGAAGAGGAGCCAATTGTTATCGGCGGCTTCTTTCAGTAATACACGTTTTTCGTTGAGGGTATCAAGCGGGCGCATATCATAAGCCATTACCCAGGGCATAGATATATGTGCTGCACTGGGTACAAGGTCGGCACAAAATAGGATGGTTTGCCCGTTGTAGTTTATCTGCGGCAGCATCATATTGTCTGTATGGCCTTGTACATAGCGTATGCGTATATTTGGTAGCCATTCTTCACCATCGGGAGTTTCTACCCATTGCAGCCTGCCGCTTTCTTGTATAGGCAGTATATTTTCTTTCAGGAAAGATGCTTTTTCACGCTCGTTGGGGGCGGTGGCGCTTGCCCAGTGTGCTTTATTGCTCCAGTAAGTAGCATTGGGGAATGCAGGTACGAGGTTATCTCCATCACGTACTATGCTGCCGCCGCAATGGTCGAAGTGCAGGTGTGTAAGGAATACGTCTGTAATATCTGCATGGGTAAAGCCATGTTTTGCAAGTGAGGTAGCTACTGTGTCTTCGCCATGCGGGTAGTAGTGACCGAAGAATTTAGCATCCTGTTTATCGCCCATACCGTTGTCTATCAGTATTTTTCTATCGCCCGTATCTATCAGCAGACAGCGCATAGCCCAGCTGCACATGTTGTTGTCATCGGCAGGATTTACTTTCTGCCACATACTCTTAGGTACAACGCCGTGCATAGCACCACCGTCCAACTTGAAATAACCTGCTATGATTGTGTATAGTTTCATTAAATAACGGTTGATTGTAATTGTTCTTTTTTAGCACGATAAAGTGTTACCGCCAGCATAATACCGCCAAGTACAAAAAATGTAAGCACCGCCAATACAGAGTTGCGCATACTACCTGTCAGTTCTTCTATAAAGCCGAAAGAGAACATGCCTATGACGATAGCCAGCTTTTCTGTAACATCATAAAAGCTAAAGAATGATGCTGTATCTTTTGTTTCGGGCATCAGTTTGCTGTAGGTAGAGCGGCTGAGCGATTGAATGCCACCCATTACCATGCCAACGACAACCGCTATGCCATAAAAGTGCATTTCTGTTTGCATATAGTAGCCAAAAATGCAGACACCAATCCATATACAAACTACGCCTATCAACACTTTAATGTTGCCGAATATGCCTGAGAGCCTTGAAATAATCCATGCCCCCAAGATGGCTACTAACTGAATGATAACAACTGTAACGATGAGCTTAACAGCCGGTAATTGCAATACTTTGTCACCAAAATCTACTGCAACTATCATGATTGTTTGTACACCTACACTATACAGGAAAAAAGCACCAAGATAATTGCGTAGTACTTTCAGTTTTTTTACCTGTAGCCATACTTTTTTTAACTCCTGAAATCCGTTAAGAAAAATATTGTATTCAGGGTGTTGTTCCATTGCTTTGCCTTTTGGCAAACCTTTGAATGATATTTGCGCAAACCCTATCCACCATAAGCCCACTAATAAAAATGTAATCAATACAGGTGTTGCGCTGTCTTTGTCTGGCCAGAAGGTTACTAATGCAAAGCCAACTAACTGCATAAGTACACTGCCAACATAACCATAAGAAAAACCTTTGGCACTAAGTTTATCCCTTTCTTCTTCGGTAGCTATTTCGGGTAAGTATGAGTTATAAAAAACAAGGCTAGACCAAAATCCAATAGCCGCTAACATGAAGCATAGCAGTCCGTAGCCAATATTGTCTTTATTGAAAAAAAACATGCCACAGCAAGCAATGCTGCCTAATGTGCAGAAGAACTGCATGAACTTCTTTTTATTCCCCCTGTAGTCGGCAATAGATGATAGGATAGGAGAAATAAATGCAATGATTAAAAATGCAAAACCTAATACATAATCTTTTAAAGCTGTGTTGACAAACTTGTAGCCAAACAGTTCAACACCATCAGGATAATTTTTAACACCGCTGACCGCGTTGTAATAAACAGGAAAGAAAGTAGTTGTTATAACAAGGTTATAAACACTATTTGACCAATCGTACATGGCCCATGCACGGTGTACGCGTTTCTTGTTTTGCTCCATGCCGTTAAGATAGTGAATAAGTTAATTGGTTAATAAGATAAGAGGTTGATTGGCGAATAAGTTAATAGGTTGATAAGGTAACTGGTTGACAAGTTAATAGGTTAATAAGGTAATAGGATGAGCAGCACTATATTGTTATAAAATGACAAGATAGTATTAACCTATTACCTTATTGACTTATTGCCATATTTCCGTATTACCCCATTACCTTATTGACTTATCGCCATATTTCCGTTTTAACCTATCTGCCCAAATTTAGCGTCGTAGTCGTTAATGCTGTGTTGTAATATTTTTTTGGCAAGGCGCGCACCTTGAAACTCTTCTATCTTCACAACCTTGTTTTCCAGCTTTTTGTACTCTTCAAAAAAATGGCGTAGTTCTTCTATAAAGTAACTGGGTAGTTCGCTGATGTCGTTCATGTGGGCTACGCTCATATCATTGGCACAAACGGCTATCAGTTTATCATCAGCCTCGCCCTGGTCAAGCATCCGCATTACACCTATTATTTTGGCTTCTACAAGGCATAGCGGCTGCATTTCTATTTGCGATAGTACCAGGATATCCAGCGGGTCTTTATCATCGCAATAGGTGCGGGGTATAAAACCATAGTTGGCAGGGTAGTACACAGAGGAGTAAAGAACGCGGTCCAGCTTCAGCAAGCCGGTTTCTTTATCAAGCTCGTACTTCGCCCTCGAGTTTTTTGGGATTTCTATAATCGCGTTTACTTTTTCAGGTACATTTTCGCCGTAGCTAACCGAGTGCCAGGGGTTGAAATTCATCTGATTGTCATTTTTTAGTTTGTAAACTTTAGTTTTCTGCATTAGAGTAAGCAATACAGCCTATAATATGCCCGAAAACGCTACATGTAAGCCGTTTTATTAAACGTCACAAAGGTAAATGTTAAAATCATCATCAACTATTGGCGATTGCCTGAAAAAAGCAATATCTTGCCTCTCCCTTTCGTTAAATGCGGGTGCGGAATCTTCTGAAAGCATTGCTTGTCACGGGTTTGTAAGGAGTATTAAGTTTGTGAGAAAAAATGAACCCCCAAGTTGTTTTTTTGAAGTGTACCTATATCTTTGCAGGCACACAAAGGATGTATTAAAATAATTAATCAACCAAAGTAAAAACTAATAAAAATCAGCATTATGGCAGAAGTAAAAGCAGCCGCAAAACCGTCATCTCAAGCGGGCAAACCAAAGAATTCAAGCAACTTCATGACAAACCTTTTGGTGGTTGTAGCTTGTATTGCAGTAGCAGAACTTGTGTTCCACCTTGTATTCGGGCAAGCAAGTAATTTTAAAGATGCGGAAAAACACGTGCCTGCAAACGGCTTGGGTACAGTGTACTCTGGTGGTTGGGTTGTACCTATCCTTATGTCATCTGCACTGATTTTGATAGCGTTTTGCGTAGAGCGCGCATTGACTATCGTTAAGGCTAAAGGTAAAATAAGCCCTGCTGAATTTGTACGTAAAGTGCAATATCATTTGGCTAACAAAAATATAGATGCTGCACTGTCTGAGTGCGACAAGCAAGCAGGTAGCGTGGGTAACGTAATGCGTGCCGGTTTGTTGAAATACCGTGAAATGACTAATAACCACGAATTGGCTACTGACCAAAAGGTATTGAGCATACAGAAAGAAGTAGAAGAAGCCACTGCGTTGGAACTGCCAATGCTGGAAAAGAACCTCGTATTCTTGTCTACTATCGCATCAGTAGCTACGCTTTTGGGTCTGTTCGGTACGGTATTAGGTATGATACGTTCATTTGCTGCCATGGCAACGGCGGGTGCGCCTGATGCTGCAGCACTGGCATCTGGTATCTCTGAAGCCCTGATTAACACGGCTATCGGTATCGGTACATCATTCTTAGCTATTGTAGCGTACAACTTCTTTACTACTATGATAGACGGTATCACATTCGGTATTGACGAAAGCGGTTTCACACTGACACAGAGCTTCGCTTCTAACTACAAGTAATCGTATTTCTAAGTGGTTTTATGGAAAAACCGCCATCGAGAGTCTTAATTACTAACAGTTGAAGAAAAATATTAAGAGATGCCAAAAGTAAAAATGCCAAGGAAGGGTACCAGCGTAGATATGACTGCGATGTGTGATGTGGCGTTCCTGCTGCTTACCTTCTTTATGTTGGCAACAAAATTCAAGCCCGAGGAGCCAGTAATGGTTACCACGCCTAATTCAATATCGGAGATACCCTTGCCAGACAAGGACATCATGATGATAACGATTGACCCGGCAGGTAGGTTGTTTTTCTCTATCGATAACCAAATTGTACGTAAAGACCTTATTACAGCTTTGAACGATGAGAAGAAACTTGGGTTATCGCCACAGGAAATCAATGCATTTGCATTAGGTGCATCTGTTGGCGCACCATTCAATCAGTTAAAATCATACTTAGCTGCAGACCCGGAACAACAAAAAACATTCGATAAGACGACTACGGGCATCCCAACGGATACAACTGTATCGTCTGACAAGAATGAACTGGGTGCGTGGATACGTCTTGCAAGGAATACAAACCCTCAATTGCGTATTACCATCAAAGCAGACGGTAAAGCTGCTTATCCTGAAATAAAGAAAGTAATCAAAACGCTGGAAGGTTGGAAGATTTTTAAGTTCAACCTGATTACCGGACTTAAAGCTGTACCTCCGGGTACTGCCGCATTTGACATAAAGAATGGTGGTGGAACGAATTAATGATTGATATGTTATTGCTTTGGCAATAACCGACAAAAAATATTATTTAACTAAATAAAAGATATTCCATGGCTGAAATGGATACCTCCTCCAAGGGGGGGCATAAGAAAGGCCCGGGGGTCAAGAAAGGCAAGAAACTTTCTACGCGTGTTGACCTCACGCCAATGGTGGACTTAGGCTTTTTGTTGATAACATTCTTCATGTTTACAACAACCTTGTCGAAGCCAAAGACCATGCAGATAAACATGCCTTATAAGGACGAGCAGATAAAAGAAGAAGAACAGACTAAAATAAAGGCCAGTACTGTGGTATCTGTATTGTTGAGTAAAAACCATCGTATTTATTACTACGAAGGTATAGGCGATGATGCAACAAAGCCACCAGAGGTAAAAGTAACCTACTTCAGACCTAAGGATGGTATACGTGATGTGCTCATCAACAAGAAGAAGATGGTTGAAGACATGAAACGTAGCGGTGCTTTAGGTGCTAAAGATCAAGCTACCATCATCATCAAGCCCGATGTTACAAGCACGTACGAAGACCTTGTGAACATACTCGATGAAATGAGTATTAACGATGTGAGGGTGTATGCAATAGTTGATATTACAGATGTAGATAAAGAATTCATAACAGCTACAGAACAGGCTAATGGTTTATAATGAACCTGTTTTATGGAAAATGAGCAATTGTACATCTAATTAAAAAAGAACTATTAAAATGGATATTAATAAAATACTCAACAGCGACTACCTCGATATATTATTCGAGGGACGTAACAAAGCATACGGTGGCTACGAGTTGCGCAAGAAATACCCAACACGTATGCGCAATGCGGGTATCATCGTTATTGGTGTGGTAGGGTTGATTGTATCCGGTTCGTTGGTGGCGAGTGCATTGAAAAATAATGCAAAGAAAGAAGTTGCCATGATGAAAGAAGTGCAACTGGCAGAGCCACCACCAATTGATCCGAAAAAACCACCACCACCGCCACCACCACCACCGCCACCACCGGTAAAGCCAACGGTAAAATTTACACCACCGGTTATTAAGAAGGATGAAGAGGTGAAAGAAGATGAAAAACCACCTGAACAACAGGAAATAACCAATGTGGGTATCAAAACGCAGGAAGGTGACCCGAATGCAATAGATGCACCAATAGTTGAGAACCCTGGTACAGGTGTGGTAGAAGCACCTGCTCAGGAAATCTTTAAGTATGTGGAGCAGATGCCTGAACCACCTTATAACGTGAATGAATACCTGAGTAAGAATCTTAGGTATCCGGATGCAGCTAAAGAGAATAACATAGAAGGTCGCCTTGCAGTGCAGTTTGTAGTAAGCGAAGATGGGAGCATTTCTGATGCCAGAGTTGTAGGTAAAAAATTGGGTGCAGGACTGGAAGAAGAAGCCATCCGCGTAGTGTCAAATATGCCGAAATGGAAACCCGGCAAGCAAAATGGCCGCCCTGTAAAAGTATACTATACGCAGCCTATAACGTTCAGGCTCGAGTAACAGGAAGATAATTTAGCAATTAAAGGCTATTTCAGCAATGAAATAGCCTTTTCGTTTTCAGGATATTACCAAAGATTTAAGAAAGAACGATGGTGGAAACTGCCGCAATTGATATTACTTTTGCTGCACAATAATCAACCTAAAAGAAATGAAAAATCTTTCTACAATACTCAGCATACTGGCATTGGCAGGTGTTGCTACATTGTTTTTTATGAAACAAGGCAGCAATAAGCCTGCACAAGGCAACACGACAGCTACTACTGCTACTACAACCAGAATAGCATACGTAAACATAGATACTTTAGAGTCGAAGTACGAATACCTGAAAGACCAACGCAAAAAATTTGAAGCAAGGCAAGACGCTATGAAAGGCGAATTGGAACGTAGCGCTCAACAATTACAAAATGATTATGCTGCCGCACAGCGTAAAGCACAGGCGGGTACCATGACGGAAGCCGAGCAACAAAGCATAGGCAAACGCCTGATGCAGATGGAACAAAGCCTGAAAACAAGAGAAGAAGCGCTGACAGTACAGTTGATGAAAGAGCAGGAAGAGTTTAATAAAACGCTACAGGAGCAATTAGATAAAGTATTGGCAGAATACAATAAAGACAAGCGTTACGACTACATACTCTCTTATACCAAAAATGGTACTATTATGTATGCTGACAAGGCTTTGGATATTACAGAAGATGTAATAAAAGCCATGAATGAAGCATCTAAAAATATTCCGCAGCCTGCAGAGAAGAAAAAATAGTATTTTTCTGAAAATAACTGCTGCTTGGAAAACAAGTCTTCTTTTCAACGTTCGCTGACACTAACGGATGGGGCACTATTGGTAATAGGCTCCATGATAGGCTCAGGCATATTTATTGTAAGTGCAGACATAGCCCGCAATGTAGGTAGTGCTGGATGGCTGGTGGTGGTTTGGTTGGTATCAGGCTTCATCACCCTTTCTGCCGCATTAAGCTATGGCGAACTAAGTGGTATGTACCCGCAAGCAGGGGGGCAGTATGTATATCTGCGAGAAGCCTTCGGCAAAATGTATGGCTTCTTGTACGGCTGGGCTTTCTTTGCCGTGATACAAACAGGTACGATAGCAGCGGTAGGTGTAGGCTTTGGTAAGTTTACCGGCTATCTGATACCAAGCCTTGGTGAGGAAAATATATTAGCAGGCCCTATGAAACTGGGACCCATCACCGATTTTAAAATAACAGCTGCCCAGCTTACGGGTTTAGCTACCATCATATTGCTTACCTACATCAACACACGTGGTGTGAAAAATGCCAAGTGGATACAGTTCATCTTTACCAGTGCCAAAATACTGGCTATGGCGGCATTGGTGGTCTTTGGGTTTGCGTTGGTTAATGATGGTAGTATATGGACTGCAAACTGGACAGATGCATGGTATGCAAAGAAGATAACTACGGGTGCAGATGTCATCAGCCACGAAAGCCTTTCGGGTATGGGGCTTGTTGCTGCGCTATGTGTTGCGATGGTGGGCGCACTGTTTTCGAGCGATGCATGGAATAACGTAACATTTATAGCTGGCGAAATAAAAAAGCCTGAACGTAATATAGGCTTGAGTTTGTTTATAGGTACGGTAGTGGTAACGCTGCTGTATGTGTCTATGAACTTTATGTACCTGAACGTAATGAGCATTAGTGAGATAGCCAATGCCCCGTCTGACAGGGTAGCACTGGCAGCAGCACTCAAAATATTTGGTGGTGCAGGCACGGTTATTATAGCACTACTGATAATGGTATCTACATTCGGGTGCAATAATGGCTTGATATTATCCGGCGCGCGTGTATATTATACCATGGCAAAAGACGGTTTGTTTCTGCCCGCTGCGGGTAAGCTAAATGATAAAGGCGTACCCGCCAAAGCATTGTGGATGCAGTGTATTTGGGCTTGTGTTCTTTGCCTTAGCGGGCAATATGGTAATCTGCTAGACTTCATCATTTTCACAGTGCTGTTATTTTATGCACTAACCATAGCGGGTATTTTCAAATTGCGCAAAACACAACCTGATATGCCAAGACCGTACAAAGCATTTGGCTACCCAGTAATACCGTTGATTTATATTTTCCTTGCATCATTTATTTGTGTAGTGCTACTGAAATATAAGCCGGAATATACATGGCCCGGGTTGATAATTGTATTGATAGGCATACCGATATATTTATATCTGGATAAGAAAGGTAAAAAGGCGAATGGATAAGCAAGCATTGCATAAGTTGTTTGATGATATGCAACAACTGCATGTTGTGGTGATAGGCGATGTAATGCTCGATAACTACAGATGGGGTGTGATAGAGCGTATGTCGCCCGAAGCACCTGTGCCGATAGTTACGGTAAAGAAAAGAGATAACCGATTAGGTGGTGCAGCTAACGTAGCACTCAACTGTATAGCGTTAGGTACAAAAGTTACCCTTGCCAGCATTGTAGGTGATGATAATGATGGAAGTATATTAGAGCAATTAGCAAATAATGCAGGGATTAATACTACGTTGCTAGTAAAAAGTCATCATCGCCCTACAACTACTAAGACACGCATAATAGTAGATGATAAACACATGATGCGGCTGGACGAAGAAGTGTGCGATGATTTGACAACGGAAGAAGAACACCCCTTTATAGATATGGTGATGCGCTACCTGCAAATAGAAAAGCCACAGGTAGTGATATTTGAAGACTACAACAAAGGTGTGCTGAAAGAAAACGTGATACATAAAATAGTACAACATTGTAATCATTTAGGTATCATCACAACTGTTGACCCTAAGAAGAAAAACTTTCTTGCATATAAGAATGTAACCATCTTCAAGCCCAACTTGAAAGAAGTAAGAGAGGGATTGGATATGGATGTAGTAAGCGTTGATAAGACTGAACTGGATGCTGCACATACGGCACTGCACAAGGCACTGCAACATAGTGTAACGTTCATCACTTTATCCGAAAAAGGAGTTTATTATAACGATGGTACATCTGCATTGATACCCACACACAAGCGCGATATAAAAGACGTAAGCGGTGCAGGTGATACGGTGATAGCTACTGCATCTGTTATGTATGCACTTACAAAAGATGCCCACCTGATGGCAGAGGCATCGAACATAGCAGGTGGCTTGGTTTGCGAGCATGTAGGTGTAGTGCCGATAGATAAAGCAGCATTGCTGCAAGAGTGTGAACGTGTATTAACGACTGCCTGATGAAGCAATATCCCATTCACCGCGCGTTAAAACATTTTTTTGGCTACGATAATTTTCGACTCAACCAGCAACCCATTATTGAAGCTGTGTTGCAAGGAAAAGATGTGATGGCTATTATGCCAACAGGTGGTGGTAAGTCTATTTGCTATCAATTGCCTGCTGTGTTGCTCGATGGGCTAACAATAGTCATATCTCCACTGATAGCGTTGATGAAAGACCAAGTAGATGCATTGCAGGCAAATGGTATTCGTGCTGCTTTTCTCAACTCAACACTCAGTAATACTGAGCAAAACCACATTATCACTGCCGTACGAAACGGCGAAATAAAACTCTTATATCTTGCTCCTGAACGTCTATTTGCCAGCGGTATGCAGTTTGTGAATTTCCTCAGCACATTGCCTTGTAATCTGTTTGCGATAGACGAGGCACATTGTATATCGCAATGGGGGCATGATTTCAGGCCAGAGTATCTGGGGCTTGCGGCATTGAAGCAACATTTTCCAACCGTGCCTGTTATAGCCTTAACGGCCAGTGCAGATAACATTACCCAAAAAGATATAGTAGATAAGCTGGCGTTGCAACAGCCACAGGTATTTATCTCGTCTTTCAATCGTGCTAATATCAGCTACTATATACAGCCTAAACGAAAAGCGTTTGAGCAGATAATACACTACTTAGATAAACACCGAAACGATAGCGGTATTATTTATACGCTATCGAGAGCAAGTACGGAGAGTATTGCAGCTAAACTGAAAGAAGTGGGCTATGAAGCAGCATACTATCATGCGGGTATGGGCAGCGATGAGCGTGCCAAAGTGCAGGAAGCATTTCAGAAAGACAATATCAAAATCATTGTAGCTACCATAGCTTTTGGCATGGGTATAGACAAGCCCAATGTGCGTTTTGTTTTGCACCATGATGTGCCTAAAAACATGGAAAGTTATTATCAGGAAACTGGACGTGCTGGTAGGGACGGCTTGAAGAGCGATGCGATACTCTATTACTCATCGGGCGATATTGGTAAGTTGATGCGTTTTATAGCGGTAGAGGGCAATGCAGAGCAAACCAATGTGATGAAGAAAAAGCTGCTGCAAATGAAAGAATTTGCAGAGCATGATGGGTGCCGAAGACAGTATATGCTGGAATACTTTGGCGAGCGTGCACCAGCGTATTGTGGCAGTTGCGATTATTGCTTGAGCAATCTTGAACATCGTACTGCTACTGTAGAAGCACAAAAACTACTATCGGCAGTAACAAGAACAGGAGAGCGATACGGTGCCGATTACCTGATAGATTTTTTGCGAGGCTCAAACAGCGCGAAGATAATACCCGAACATAAAGAGATAAAGACCTACGGCATAGGTAAGGACTTGAAGAAAGATGAATGGCAAGTGATAGTGAAGCAGATGCTGCAACAGCGATTGGTGGATGTTGAGGATGCAGCATTTCCTGCGTTGAAACTGAATGAAACCAGCCGCCGCATATTGCGTGGCGAGTTGGAAGTGACGCTGGTGATGAAGAAGCCGAAAGAAGAAACAGCAAGCATCAGTACAGCACCGCAACACCATGCTGATTTGCTACAGGAGCTGAAAGAAGTGCGACGTGAAATAGCCGAGCAGGAAAATGTGCCAGCCTACATTATAGTGGGCGATAATACTTTGCTGGATATGGCAACATACTTGCCGTTGAGTTTTGATGGCCTGCGCCGTATATCTGGCTTTGGCGATTATAAAGTAGGCAAATATGGTCCAGCATTTATGAAGGTGCTACAGCAATATGCAGCTACCAATAATCTGGAAACCAAAATACAGCTAAAAGTACCCAAGCGAGAACGTGCTGCAAAACCCAACAAGCCAACTGTAAACAGTACACAACGTGCCAGTTTCGATTTGTTTAAAGAGGGTTATGACATTGCAGACATTGCTGCCAAGCGTGGTATGGCTGTCAGTACAATAGAAAACCACCTGATGCCTTTCATAACAAGTGGTGAATTAAGCGCTGTTAAGTTGATTGGTAAAGAGAAGCTCGATACTATTGTAGCTTTGATAAAGCAAACAGGGCAAACCATTGCATCTAAACCGATAAAAGATTTACTGCCCGAAGAATATTCTTATGGCGATATTAGGATAGCGCAAGCGCATTATCAGTGGATGAAAGATGCGTAGCGGTTACCCGTTAGTAACTTTCTGCTTCTCCAAAAAATCTTCCCATTCTTTCAACTTGCCATTTTTCAATACGCGGGGGAATTTATTCATCGCACCATCTTTGCCTATAGACTTCATATAGTCGTAAAAAGTATCGTTGGGCAATAGCTCTACAAATACTTCTTTCAGTGCCGATGTACGCTCTACAGCATAGTCGTCATTTATCTCACAAAGGGTTTCATCTATGATGGCTCGTACTTGTGCAGCATCAATGTTCGGGTCATCACAACCAATGTACCAACGGTGCGCAAACAGGTTTTCGTATTTAAAACCAGCTACTGCAAACTCGCGTATGGTAATGCCCATTTTACGCGATACGGTATCAATGGCTTTGTTCATATTGTCAACAGACATGTGCTCACCACACAAACTCAGGAATTGTTTGGTACGCCCTACAATGGCTATCTCGCCCTCTTTGGCATCGGTAAAGCGAACCACATCGCCAATATAATAACGCCATGCACCCGAGCAGGTACTCAGCATCACGGCATATTCCGTTTGTTCGTCCACCTCATGTATCAGGTATGATGTTGGGTTTTGTTTCGGGTTGCCATCTTCGTCAAAGTTGTCGGCTGTAAACGGCACAAACTCGTAAAATATACCCGCGTTCAGCACCAGTTTTATACCATGCTCGCCCGGGCGTGCTTTAAAGCCAAAAGAACCCTCAGATGCCATATAGGTTTCTATAAACTCTACAGGGCGGCCCAATAGTTTTTTAAAGCTCTCTTTGTATGGCTCAAAAGATACGCCGCCGTGTATATAGATACTCAGGTTGGGCCATATCTCGTGTATGTTTTTTACCTTATGATATTTTATAACTTCTTCCAGCACTATTTGCACCCATGCAGGTACGCCACATACTGTCCCAACATCCCATTGCGGTGCTTTGCGGATGATGAGTTTGATGCGGTCTTCCCACTTGGTACGTTTAGATATTTTTTGCCCCGGTTTGTAAAAAAAGTTCGACATCCAGCGAGGCATATTTTTGGCACTGATGCCACTCATATCGCCCTCGTAATAATCACCTTTTTCAAACAGAGAGGTTGTCCCCCCTAGCATTAATATCCCTTTCTGAAAAGCAACAGGCGGAATATTGAAATCCGTCATGCTGTATAGCTGCTTGAAGCCTACTTTTTTGGTAGATTTCAGCATATCGTTGGTAACAGGTATGTGCTTACTTGCCGATTCTGATGTACCGGAACTCAAGGCAAAGTATTTTACCTTGCCCGGCCATGTTACATTTTCCTCGCCAAGCTGGCAACGATGCCACCAGCGTTCATGCATTTCATTATAGGTATGTACGGGTACGCGGCTTTTGAAGGCTTTTACAAAATCTACCTCTTTACTCAGTATATCGCCAAAACCGTAATGTTTGCCAAATGATGTGTATTGTCCCCTTTCAAGCAGTTGCCTTAGCGTGTGCCTTTGGTATGAATATGGTGAAGCAACCGGGAGTTTGAACTTTTTCCGAACCTCTAACGACCTAGCAATAAGATTTCCCAACAATGCCATTTCTGAACCCTACTTATTAAATTTTTCTCTGTTGCAAGTAAAGGGATACAAAAGTAACCATTAGTTTCAGTTTTTTACGATTATATATGGCTGGTTTTTAATGTGTGAAGACGAATTTAACATTTCACAGACTTAACAAATGCGTTACGATTTCTATACACTATCTACCTATTAGGCATTACCTTTGCGCCCACAGAATGGATGTACAGATAGTTAATAAGTCGCCGCACGAACTACCGCAATACCAAACGGTCGGCTCGGCTGGTATGGACTTACGTGCTTGGTTACCACAGGCTGTTACCCTGCAACCTATGGAGCGCAGGCTGATACCCACGGGGCTGTTTATGGCATTGCCCATAGGCTACGAAGCGCAGGTACGCCCGCGTAGCGGTTTAGCTATCAAAAGAGGGCTGTCTTTAGTCAATACCCCGGGCACAATTGATAGCGATTACAGAGGAGAGATAATGGTGCCAGTCATCAACCTGAGTACAGAACCACAAACGATAGAAGACGGCGAACGAATAGCACAAATGGTAATAGCCCGATACGAACAAATAAATTGGTCAGTAACCGAAACCTTGAACGAAACAGAACGTGGTGCAGGTGGCTTCGGGCATTCAGGCATCAAATAACATTATTAATAAAAGACTCAATACAATAGTATATGAATATCATTATCCCGATGGCAGGAATGGGCAAAAGGATGCGCCCGCATACACTTACTACTGCAAAACCATTGATACCCATAGCAGGTAAGCCCATCGTACAACGCCTTGTGGAAGACATCATTGCCACCAGCAACGAGAAAGTAGAAGAAATAGCATTCATCATAGGTCCCTCTTTTGGTAAAGATGTGGAAGACCACCTGTGCAAAGTAGCGGAGAGCCTCGGCGCAAAAGGCAAAATATGTTATCAGGAGCAGGCATTCGGTACGGCACATGCCATATTGTGCGCTAAAGAAAGCCTTAAAGGCAATGTGTTCATAGCATTTGCAGATACATTGTTCAAAGCCACATTCAGCATAGACAAAGACAAAGACGCGATAGTATGGACACAGAAAGTAGAAGACCCTAGCGCGTTTGGTGTGGTAAAGCTGAACGATAAAGGCGAAATAGAAGCCTTTGTTGAGAAGCCCAAAGAATTTGTGTCAGACCTTGCCATTATTGGTGTTTATTATTTTAAAGATGGTGAAAACCTGCGCAAAGAACTGCAACGCCTGATAGATGAAGACATCAAACTGAAAGGTGAATACCAGATAACAGACGCGATGGACCACATGCTGAATAAGGGTGTGAAATTTTACACAGACCAAGTAGCTGAGTGGCTGGATTGCGGTAATAAAGATGCTACTGTTTATACCAATCAGCGCATACTGTCTATCAAAGCAGATAAAGAGCAATTGGTAGCTGAGACAGCCATCATTGAAAACTCGGTAGTAATACCGCCATGTTTTATTGGTGAGAATGTAGTAATCAGGAATTCGGTTATCGGGCCATTTGTATCGCTGGAAGAAGGGGTACAGATAAAAGACAGCCGTATCAATAATACAATAGTGCAATCTCACAGCATTGTTAAAAATGCCCGTATCGAAAACTCATTAATAGGGAAAAGCGTAAATTACAATGAGAAGCCCCGCGATTTGAGCATAGGGGATTTTTCTACACAAATATGAAGCTGAAACCCGCGAATATATTATTAACGGCATTGGTGGTATTGACTGCCAATGCCTTGTTGTATGCACAGGAAAGTGCAAGGCCAGCTACGCCACCACCATCGTCGCCCAATATAAAAGGATTGGAAGCAGATGCCTTGTATTATGATGCATTGCGTGCCCGTGTGAAAGGTGATGATAAGGAAGAAGAAAAACTATTGCTGCAGGTGATTGGCATGAAGCCCGAAGCATCGGGCGCTTATTACGACCTTGCGCGCCTGTACTTTAAAGCCAACCGTAGCGACAAAGCAAGCGAGTACATTAAAAAAGCCATTGCGCTGGATGGTGATAATGTTTGGTACAAAACACAGTATGCAGAAGTGTTGGTACAAGGCAAGCAATATGAAGAAGCTGCCAAGCTGTTTACAGACATTGCTAAAAAAGAAAAGTATAATGATGAGTATTTGCTGAAAGCATTCAACCTGTATCAGCATATAGGCAAGTACGATGAGGCATTGACGATTATTAATAGTTATTTGGTAAAAGAACCAGATAACGAAGAAGCATTAGACCTGAAGAAAAAACTATTGCTGAAACGTAACGATGTAGATGGTGTGGTGAAAGTAATAGAACAGCAGATAGCAGCCAACCCGACGGATGGTAAGTATTATGCAGAGCTGGCAGAGGTGTATGATAACAACAAACTGACAGGCAAAGCGGCAGAGATTTACAAGAAAATGGAAACCCAGTTTGCAGACGACCCGAGTGTGCAATTATCGCTGGCAGAGCATTATCAAAAAAACAATAATCAGCAGAAGTATGATGAATACATGAAGAAGCTGATAACCAATAAAACCCTTGATGCAGATGTGCAGCTTAGTTTGCTTGGCCCTATTATTGTGGAAGCTGGCAACGATACGGCAAAGCGTAAACAGGGCTTGGATTTGATAGCCCTGCTTGCACAACAACACCCCGAAAATCCGCGTGTGGCAGCTTTTTACGGCGATGTATTGGCTTTTAATAACAAACTGAACGAGGCAACAGAACAATACAAAAAATCGGTACAGATAGACCCCTCATCCTACAAAATATGGGAAAGCCTGCTGTTGGCATATACAGATAGAGAAAATGCCGACTCGCTGATACGATACAGCGAAAAAGCATTGCGCCTGTTTCCTAATCAGGCAATGTTTCATTACCTGAACGGGGTGGGGCAGATGAATAAAAAAGATTATGCCAAGGCCGCCAAGTCCATCAACAGGGGTATAGATATGCAGCCTGAAGATAACAAAGCGCAACTGGCACAGATGTACACTACGTTGGGCGATGTGTACAACTACATGAAAAAATATACAGAGTCGGACAGTAGCTATGAACAGGCATTGCGGGTTGACCCGATGAATGCAACTGTGCTGAATAATTACGCTTATTACCTGAGTGTACGTGGTGCGAGGCTGGAAGACGCAGCGAAGATGTCTAAGAAATCGCTTGACTTGCGCAAAGACGAGCCCAGCTTTTTAGATACCTATGGTTGGATATTGTACAAGCAGGGAAAATATGATGATGCACGTACATACATACAGAAAGCCATAGATATAAATGGCGATGCCGCCGATGGTACGCTATGGGAGCATATGGGCGATGTGTATTACAAACTTGGGAACATAGATAAAGCCGTAGAGTGCTGGACAAAAGCCAAAGAGAAAGGAACAGAGAATACAGATATTGATAAAAAAATCAAGGACAGAAAGCTGTATGAAATTTAATATAGCGTGGGTATCGGTAGTGTTGATTGCCATTACATCCGTTTTTACATCTTGCCAAACAAATAAGAAACCGGTCAGCAGAAATGTCTGGTTCGAGAAGAAGTATGCCATCAAAGAACGCTTTGGTGCAAATACGGTAGATACACCCGGAGCTACTAAAACAGATGTGGTAGCTAAAGAACCCAACAATGATAAAGTGCTGCTGATTGCTAACCTTGCACCACTACTGCAAAATGAGATTGATTACAAGACATTCAGCGGCAAGGCGAAAATGCACTACGCATCCAACGAGCAAAAAAATGATTTGGTAGCACACATACGCATCAGCAAAGACAGTGCAATATGGGTAAATGTAACCGCAGCTGCCGGTATGGTGAGTGTGGCACGTATATTCATTACCCCCGATAGCTTGCTGCTGCTGAACTACCTGCAAAAAGAAGTGCATAAACTGGCAATAGCTGATGCCAATAAATTGCTGCCCTTTCCGGTTAACTTTTCGCTAATGCAAAACCTGCTGATTGGCAACTTGCTGAAAAAAGGCGGCACACCACAAAACGCAACCGACTTTGGCGGCACATGGACGCTGAGTATGGAAGACACGGATATGTATCAGCAGATAGGGTTTAACAAAGCAGATAGTACCATTCGTAGTATGCAAATGCGTACAAAGGATGATAGTGTACAAGCCATGATGCAATATGGTGTGTACGAAAATACAGATGGCAGAAAATTTGCCACGGAAAGAGTCATATCAATCAGTAACAAAGGCGAGCCGCACTACCTTGATATGAACTTCAATAAGGCTGAATTTGACCAGCCATTGGATATGCCGTTCAACATTCCTAAAAACTATAAGTTAAAATAAATAATTGCGTTAAAATTGCCCGCCCTGCTTCAATGGCAGGGCTTTTTTTAGTTTCTTTACTATTATTTTCGAAGCTGTATAAAAACAAATCATATTCCTGATGAAGGTTGTAATATTTGCAGGTGGCAGGGGTACGCGAATATCTGAGGAGTCGTCGCTGAGACCGAAGCCTATGATAGAAATAGGTGGTAAGCCCATCCTCTGGCATATCATGAAGATATATGCTGCTTACGGGCATACGGAGTTTATCATCTGCCTCGGCTACAAAGGCTGGATGATAAAAGAATATTTTGCCAACTACTTTTTGCATAATGCAGACATTACTGTTGACCTTTCTAAAAACTCATTGGAAGTACACAATAACAATGCAGAACCGTTTAAAATAACATTGATTGATACGGGCGTAGATACCATGACGGCAGGCAGGCTGAAACGCATATTGCCCTATGTAGGTAACGAAACTTTTATGCTTACCTATGGCGATGGTGTGAGTGACGTGAATATTAATGAGCTGGTGCAGTTTCATAAAGATAGTGGCAGGGTTTGTACTATGACGGCTATACAGGCTACCAGCCGCTTTGGTGTCATCAAAATGGAAGACAATGGTGTGATAGATAGCTTTGAAGAAAAGCCGGAAGATAGTGGTACATGGATAAATGGGGGCTTCTTTGTTATAGAGCCATCTATTGCAAAGTATTTGCCCGATGATGCGGACGACATCATGTGGGAACGATACCCGATGGATAAACTGGCAGCAGATAAACAGATAACAGCCTACAAGCACCACGCTTTCTGGAAGTGTATGGATACGCTACGCGATAAAGAAGAACTGGAACATCTTTGGCAAACAGAACCCCTATGGAAAAAGTGGTAAAAGCAGCTTATCTGCGTTCGGTGTTTAAAGACAAGCGTGTGTTTGTAACAGGGCATACAGGCTTTAAAGGCGCATGGCTTATACAGATATTGCAATGGTTGGGTGCAGATGTGAAAGGCTATGCATTAGCTCCTGAAAAATCGAACGATTTATATAATCTGATTGATGGTGATAAAATTTGCTATAGCTCTGTAATAGGCGACTTGCGAGATATGCAAAAGCTGCAAGGTGAAATAGTACGCTTCGAGCCGCATTTTGTCTTTCATCTGGCAGCACAGTCGCTGGTACGCCGTAGTTACGATATGCCTGTTGATACGTTTATGGTAAATGCGCAAGGCACTTGTCATGTGTTGGAAGCAGTGCGTAGTATGCAACACCCTTGTGTGGCATTGATGATTACTACCGACAAAGTATATGAAAACCCTGAGCGTGGTACACCCTTTAAAGAAGATGATAAACTTGGTGGGTACGACCCATACTCTGCCAGCAAAGCAGCGGCAGAGATAATAGTTGAGTCTTACACCCGTTCTTTCTTCAGCCCCGAGGCATATAGCAAGCATCAAAAAGCAGTAGCGTCTGTACGGGCAGGCAATGTAATAGGTGGTGGCGATTTTTCAGATGATAGAATAATACCCGATATAGTACGCGCGCTGGAATTTGGTGAAACGGTTGGCTTGCGCAACCCTCAATCCGTACGCCCTTGGCAGCATGTATTAGAACCGCTTGGTGCATACCTGTTACTGGCTGCTAAGATGACGGAAGACCCTGTACGATACAGTACTGCATTCAACTTTGGTCCTGATGTAAATGATACCCTGACGGTAGAAGACCTGACTAAAATATTTGTAGCACGTTATGGTACGGGTGGATATACAACCGTTACACCCGATAAGCCACTACACGAAGCAAAGTTGTTGTTGCTTGATAGCAGCAAAGCACAGAACCTTATAGGCTGGCAACCACAACTGAATGCTACACAAGCTATAGAAATGACTGCCGACTGGTACGCAGACAAAGAAAATGCCGCACACGAAAAATGTATGCGGCAAATTGCAGATTATTTTGGTAATTTTTAAACAGTAACAACACTACCCGTAAATATTTCTTCGGGCAACTGTTCTGTTTGCAAAGCCTCTTGGTCTAAATAAAACTCTTTTTTAGCTGTATCGTACTGATACAGTTTTTTTATGGTTTCTTTTTGGTTGATGACAAACTGCATGGCATCTGCAATAAAATCAATTTCGCTTTCCAGCATAGTAGGGTGCAGCGATATGCGCACCCAACCTATCCGTACCAACGGATTGCCGCTTACTATTTCGTCTTTTATATGCAGCGATGCATCATGGTCGAGCCCATAAAGGTGATGCCCGTATGTGCCTGCACAAGAGCAGCCCCCGCGTGCCTGTATGCCAAACATATCGTTCAGTGCTTTTACCACCATGTGGTAGTGCATATCATCAAACACCAGCGATAATATGGCTTGTCTGTGTCGTATGCCGGGTTCCAGTATTTTTACACCATCCATCTTCTCTACACGTTGCCAAAGGCGTTCCAGCAATTCTTCTTCGCGCTGTTGAATATTGGCAGTACCCATCGCTTCTTTCAGTTCTATAGCTTTTGCTACGCGGATGGTTTGTATAAAGCCAGGTGTACCACCATCTTCGCGGCTTTCAATATCTGTTTTGTAAACGTGTTTTTCGTATGGGCTTGTCCATACTACTGTGCCGCCGCCTGGGTGGTCGGGTGTTACGTTTTGATACAACTCTTTTTTGAAAACCAATATGCCGCTACTACCCGGCCCGCCAAGAAATTTGTGTGGTGAAAAGAAAACAGCATCAAGGTATTCATTGGGTATGGCTGGGTTCATGTTGATGTCAACATAGGGCGCATTGCAAGCAAAATCCACAAAACAAAGCCCGCCGTGTTGATGGATAATAGCGGCTATTTTATGATGAGGTATGTATACGCCCGTAACATTTGAGCAGGCTGTAACAGAAGCTATTTTCAATTTGTGTTGCGCGTAAGCAGCAAGCTGTTTTTCAAAAGCGGCTAAGTCAACTTCGTTTTGTTCGTTGGGGGGAATCACTACTACCTCGCAAATTGTTTCCAACCATGTGGTATGGTTGCTGTGGTGCTCCATGTGGGTGATGAACACAACAGGGCGTTCATTGTCAGGTATGGTTATTTTATCTTCAAAATTTTCGTGCAGGCGCAGGCCAAGCATACGCTGAAATTTATTGATGACACCCGTCATACCCGCATTGCTCGATATAATGACTTCATTTGCGCCCGCCCCAACATGTGCTTTTATTTTTTGCAGGCTTTGCTGATACAACTCCGTCATGTGAGAGCCTGTGAAAGTGGTGCGTGTATGTGTATTGGCAACATACGGGTACACCTCATCCATCATAAAATCTTCAATAGGCTTGTACATACGCCCACTGGCAGTCCAGTCGGCATACAGTATTTTCTTTTTGCCAAATGGCGAAACAAAACTGTGGTTGATGCCGATAATATTGTTGCGTATATCCTGAAAATGTTGCTGCATATGCACTTTACTTAAAGCCAACCGCAAAATTACCTTTTTCTTTAAGTTTTTTATCGCTAAACGCTGTAATTTGGCATAGTATGTATCATTTTGAAGCATTGCCATTGGTGGGGGCTTTTCTCATAACCATGCCCCGTTTTGCAGACGACAGGGGCGTATTTGTTAAACCTTTCAACGAGGCTACGTTCGGGCAGGCAGGTATTGAATTTACCTTGCGTGAAAGCTATTATTCCACATCTGCCAAAGATGTGATACGTGGTATGCACTTTCAGTTGCCCCCTCACCAGCATAGCAAAGTGGTATTTTGCCCGCAAGGGGCGATACTGGATGTTATTGTTGATTTGCGCAAAGAATCTACCACATACGGACAATACTATGCACACGAGCTTTCTGCTGACAATCATAAAGCCTATTTCATTCCTGAGGGTTTTGCACATGGTTTCAAGGCACTGACGGATGATGCGATGACGTACTATTTGGTATCATCGGGCTACAATAAAGAAAGCGATACGGGTATATTGTACAATAGCTTTGGTTTTGATTGGGGGGTAGATAATCCCATTATTTCAGAAAGGGATTTGTCGTTCGGGAAACTGGATGCTTTTAACTCACCGTTCATAATATAACAATAGGGTTAGCTCAAAGAGGGGGATTTTCAGGACTGTAACAAAAAAATGACATTTTATTTTATCGTACTACTATAATAAGCGGTAGCTTTAGTATAAATATTATCGAAAGATGGAACTCTCAAAAGTATTGTTAGGCGCATTATTGCTGGGTATAGCTGTAGAAACATCATCTTGTACAAAAGACGATGCGAAAAATGTTGCACCTGCAAATAATACAGAACAAACACAAAACCCGTCTGTATCGCCCGAGCATCCTGATAACTGCCCCGCTTGTGGCATGGGTTAAAATACTAAGCCTGCTATAACGCGTGCGTACCATACATACAGGGGTGGCTTGCAACCTTGATGCAGATATATTGCAGGCGTGCTATCCGTTATTCGAAGCATCGAAAGTAGAAGCCATTGAATGGTCTTTTGATGCATTATACAACCGAAAAAATATTCCTGATTGGTTTTTGCAATTACTGCAAACATTTGCAGATGCGGACAGGCTGGTAGGACATGGTGTTTACTTCTCGTTGTTTTCGGGTAGGTGGACGGCTGAACAACAGGCGTGGCTTAAACACCTCAGCAAAGTAGCTGCCGCTTTCAACTTCAATCATATTACAGAACATTTTGGGTTTATGACTGGTGCCGACTTTCATAGTGGCGCACCTTTGAGCATACCCTATACAAACACGACACTGGCAATAGGCCAAGATAGATTGGCAAGAATCTATGATGGTTGTGGCAAGCCCGTAGGTTTGGAAAACCTTGCTTTTTCGTACAGTCTGGATGAGGTAAAACGACATGGCGAATTTTTAGAGAAGCTGATAACACCTGTCAATGGGTTCATTATTCTCGACCTGCATAACCTGTATTGCCATTTGCAGAATTTTTCTGTTAGTATAGATGAGATTATTAAGTTGTACCCCTTACATAAAGTGAGGGAAGTACACATATCTGGCGGTAGTTGGGAACAATCGGCAATAGAAAATGGCAGAAAAGTAAGGCGTGATACGCATGATGGTACAGTGCCTTACGAGGTGTTTATTATGCTTGAGTACATTATTCCAAAATGTCCCAACCTGCAATTTGTAATACTCGAGCAATTGGGTACTGCACTACATACGCAAGAGAGCAGAGAAGCTTTTGCTACAGACTACCTGAAGATGCATAAAATAGTGAAAGCTGCAACTGATATACCACCACTCACTAATGATTTTATTCCCGCATCACTGATGCTGCCAGCAACCGTGGCAGAAGATGAAGAACTGTACAGGCAGCAAACAACACTCTCTGAAATTTTAGAGACAGCGGCAAGCTATAGCGATGCTTTGCAGAGGCTTCAAAACTCATCGCTTGCCAATAGCGAATGGCAGATAGAAAACTGGGCACCCTATATGCTGGAAACCGCCATCAGCATAGCACAGAAGTGGAAGAAGGGGGATTAATACATAAAGTAAATTAACCCCGCACTGAAGTGTGCGGCAGCAGGTATATTGATACAGGCTTTAGCCATGATAAATACAGTCATGGCTAAAGCCTCTGCGGTTATGGTTTATATCCCCAGTCTGAAGGCATGGGGTTATGTGGTTGGATAAGAGCAAGGTAGCAGGTTTATCAAAATGCAAACCTTACCTTTGCGTCTCTTTGAATTAACAATATGAAACTGAATAAAGTATTAGATACGCTCGGTATCAAAAAAAATAATGAAGGTGCTGGTACAGGTACAAAATGGATTAAGGCAGGTGGTGAAAAGATTATGTCGTGGAGTCCTGTTGATGGTAAAGAGATAGGTACAGTAAACGGCGTTACCCGCAAAACCTACGATGCAGTTGTACAACAGGCAGAAGCCGCCTTTGAAGAATGGCGAATGTGGCCTGCACCTAAGCGTGGCGAGGTGGTAAGGCAGGTTGGTGAAGCATTGCGCAAGCATAAAGAACCATTGGGCAGGTTGGTGTCGTACGAGATGGGTAAGAGCCTGCAAGAGGGTTTGGGTGAAGTGCAAGAGATGATAGATATTGCCGACTTTGCAGTTGGCTTATCTCGCCAGTTGTATGGGCTTACCATGCATAGCGAGCGCCCCATGCACCGTATGTACGAGCAGTGGCACCCGTTGGGTGTGGTGGGTATTATCAGTGCATTCAATTTCCCCGTTGCGGTTTGGAGTTGGAATAGTTTTCTGGCATGGGTATGCGGTAACACTTGTGTATGGAAGCCATCTGAAAAAACACCGTTGACAGCCATCGCTTGTCAGAATATTATAGCGGATGTTTTCAAAGCCAATAAAGTACCTGAGGGCGTTTGTGGTTTAGTAGTTGGTGGCCGCGAAACAGGTGAATGGATGAGCAATGACGCGCGTATTCCATTAGTGTCTGCAACAGGCAGCACACGTATGGGCAAGGCAGTAGGTGCGGCTGTTGGTTCAAGGCTTGGGCGCGCGTTGCTGGAGTTGGGTGGCAACAACGCCATCATTGTAAGCGAGCATGCTGATATGAACATAGCCATGCGTGCAGTAGTATTTGGCGCGGTAGGTACAGCAGGACAGCGTTGTACTACTACACGCCGTGTTATTATACACGAAAGCGTGTACGAGGCATTTAAGAAAAAATTAGTAGCTGCATACAAACAACTAAATATCGGCGACCCGCTGAACGAGAAAAATCATGTAGGTCCATTAATAGATACGGATGCGGTACAAAATTACCTGCACGCTATTAATGCATTGAAAAAAGAAGGTGCTAAAGTTGTTGTTGCAGGTGGCGTGTTGAGCGGCAAAGGTTATGAAAGTGGGTGCTACGTAAAGCCCTGCATCTACGAAGTGAAAAATGATATGCAGATAGTGCAGCACGAAACGTTTGCGCCACTATTGTATATTATGAAGTATAAGACACTGGAAGAAGCCATTGCGCTACAAAACAGTGTTCCGCAAGGTTTGTCGTCTTCTATTATGACGCTGAATATGCGCGAGGCGGAAACATTCCTTTCTCATAAAGGCAGTGATTGCGGTATTGCTAATGTAAACATAGGTACTAGCGGTGCAGAGATAGGTGGTGCTTTCGGTGGTGAAAAAGAAACAGGCGGTGGTCGCGAAAGTGGTTCTGATAGCTGGAAAGCCTATATGCGCCGTCAAACCAATACCATCAACTGGAGCGAGAATCTGCCGCTTGCACAGGGCATTAAGTTCAATATCTGATAACTAACTGGCTGTAAATATAAAGCGGGGCTACAGCCCCGCTTTATATTATGTAGTAGTGTTGTAGTTATTTATAATATCGTGCTTCAAAAACAGCCAGCAGGTAGTTGTCGTTATACAGCAGCAAGTGTTTATCGTTTATCAGGTATCTGTTTGCTTTTGATAATGCTTTCAGTACGTATTGCTCCACGTCCATTCTTTCCTGGCAAGCCATCAGTGTTGTAAGTGCGTCAAATTGTATAGCACCCTTTCTACCCTCGCTATGTGTGCCTTCTATGGTATTGCATCCTGCAAAGCCTTCCAACTTTCCACGTCTTGTATTCAGCCTGATAAATACATCGCGTGCGTCAGCAGGTGTTTCTACTACTTTGCCATTCATCTCTGCCAACCGCCAGTAGGTATTGGTCAGTTCGGCTTCGCCTTTAGGTACACTGGGTTTCTTTTTACCGCTACGGCAAGATGCTGCCAGCGAGAGTGTAAGTATCAGTAAGAGAACAGTACGCATCATACGGTTATACTAAGGTTGGCAACTAAGATAGTAAAAAGGCTTAAATTATGGCAGATATATGGTATATTGCTTATTGTAAATAATGCCATTCTTATATAAACTGTAGCTGTATGCAATCAAAAATTTACAAAAACTATTTATTACTATTTATTTGCTTGCTGTGTGGCCTGTCAACCAACGCACAAGGTGTTAATGCACTATCTGCAGCCATAGCAAAAGCCCATCAATCGGGTACTGTATTTCAGGATGCCAACTTGTTTACCGTAATACAGGGTGCCAAACACACCAATGTGTTGAGCGACGAAACATTGTTGCAGCCAAATAAAGCTATAATAGGTGCGGTATATGAAAGCAAGCCACAGGCTATAGCTGTAAAATTTACAGATAGTAAAGGCAAAGTATTTGTACTGGAAATGATACAATCGAAACCAATGGCTGACAATGCCAACTTCGGCTACATCACCCATCAAGGCAGGTATCAGCAGCGAGTAGATAATGGCTTGCATTATCAAGGCGCATTGGCTGGAACAGAAAAATCATTGGCATCCATGAGCATATTTGCCGATGGCAGCATCATGGCATTGTTTGCAGACGATAATGGTAACTATGTGGTAGGCGAATTGGAAGACAAATCGGGCAACTATATATTGTATAATGATAAAGATATGCTTGTAAAACCCGCCATGCCTTGTACCGTGAGGGGCGAGGAAAGGGCGCAGCCTGTAAATGTTGGCGCGCAAGGCAAAACCACCGCCGCCAATATGTGCCGTAAAGTGCAACTGTATTGGGAGTGCGACTATCAGTATTTTCAAAACAAAGTAACACTGATAGCTGCGCAAAACCATATGACGGGGTTGTTTAACGAAGTGCAGACTATGTATAGAAATGAGAATATTTCTATAGAGTTGAAATCATTGTATATATGGACGGTAAATGACGGCTATCCTTCCGGTACATCAAGCGATGGGTTAGATATTTTTATGGGCTATTGGAACGGGCATAACGATGGCTTTGATGGGGATATAGCACACTTTATTACAATGGATGCCAGCTCTAACGGTGGGCTAGCCTATCTTGATGTGCTTCCGACATCCAACCGTTCTATTGCGTATGCTTATAGTGAAATCCATGCCAGTTACAGCACAGTGCCAACCTATTCGTGGAGCGTTATGGTAATATCGCACGAAACAGGCCATAATTTCGGTTCGATGCATACACACTGGTGCGGATGGAATACTGGTGTTGGCGGCTCTTGTGGTTCTGTTGATAATTGCAATATACCGCAGGAAAGCAGCAGCAGTTGCAGTAATAGCTGCCCCTTTACATTTAGTAATGCAGCTCCTGTAAGTGCATGGTCAGGAACTATTATGAGCTATTGTCACCAAGTAGCTCGCGGCATTGGCTTTGCAAATGGGTTCGGTCCTTTACCAGGCAATCTGCTTAGAGACAATGTTACTAACACAACCAATCTTAAGTCCGTAATCAGCGCTAAGCTAACACCTACTGATATTTGCATAACCAATGGTGCTGTAACGCTTACCTACAATAGCGATAATTTTGGTGTAGCACCCTATACCTATGCTTGGTCTAATGGTGGTAATACGCAAAGCATCGGCTCATTAAGTACGGCAGGCAACTATACTGTTACCGTTACAGATGCTAATAATTGTACAAATACCTTCAATGCAGATGTTGCTAAACTCGCCCGCCCGGGTAATGGCAAACCAACAGGTTATAACCTGCCTGTTTGTTGCGATAAAGGCCCTGTAACTATAACACTGTCTGCCGATGTGCCAGCAGATTTAAAAAGCTGCCAAACGGTTGCGTGGTTGCGTACTACTTCGCCTATTGCAAGTTTTTCTGCAGCACAAACGGCGTTTAATGCTGCTTCAGCAACAGATATTTTATATAGCACCAACAGTGCAGCCGTTACCAATAGCACGGCAGCTACATTATCTGTAAACTCACCTAATCCTTGCTCAAATCAATCGTACTATTACACACCGTTTGTAACACGTAAACCTAAGGCTCTGAATAATATTACCTCTACTGTATCCAATACTGGTACGGTAGATCAGGATTTGACGGTGATAGGTGCATACGCAACATTACCCAATCAATCAACTGTTGCAACATCTTGCGACTTATTAGATACGCCAACAGTTAAAACCTTATCAGTTACTATTTCCGGCTATACAGGACGTAGTAATAACCTGACAATATTGGTACAGGATGCAAGTACTAATACAGTATGGTACAGGGTAAATGGGCTGGCGGGTAATGGCACATACAGCATCCCGCTTACAGGTGTACCGAATCTTTTAGCGAGTACACTAGTCAAAGCATTCGATTTTAATTGCTCAAATTCTTCTACTTGCGTCAGTTCATCTTTAAACATCAGTGCTACGCGTACTGTTACTTATCCCGCCATTACCGCGCCGCGCTTCGAGGCTGTCTGCCAAAGTGGTACATCAACGCAGTTGGGCTTCCGTCCCGATAGTTGTCAGGTGCCTCAGTCTATATTTGAAATCAACGCAGGTAATCCTGCTAATATCACTGTATTCCCCAATCCAGCCTCTCAATCAGCAACTATCAAGTTTACTGCCGGGGCGAATGGTAAAGGCGAATTGAAAATAACAGACGTAACAGGGCGCTTGGTACAGTCTTTCCCGATGGATTATTACAACGGAGATAATTACCTGCCCATCAATACAGGTACATGGGCTAAGGGTGTTTATTTTATAGCACTGAAAGCAGAAAAAGGATATAGTAACGTAAGGTTGGTGGTAGAATAATTATACTTATTACAATATTATCAAAGCCTGCATATTTTGCAGGCTTTGCTGTTTTAAGACCCATAACGAATGTAGAATTATTGTATTGTAAATGATTGGGGGTAAAAAATGGGCTTATTTTTCAGATTTTAGCCCAGATATCGTACTTTTGCGCCCAGTTTCATCATTTGATTTTCTATATATTATAATATGTCGGGACAGCTTAAAGAAGTTCGCAACCGTATTAAGTCAGTAACATCTACCCAGCAGATAACAAAAGCCATGAAAATGGTGAGTGCTGCCAAGCTGCGCCGCGCACAGGATGCCATTATCCAAATGCGCCCGTATGCACAAAAATTGCAGGAAATGCTGAGCAATATAGCCAGTTCATCTTCTGATATGGCATTGCCATTGGCAGAGGAGCGCGCTGTTGAGCGTGTGTTGCTGATACCCGTTACCAGCGACCGTGGATTGTGCGGTGCATACAATTCAAACGTCATAAAAGCTACCCGCCAGTTGATTGCCGATAAATATGCTGCACAACACGCGGCTGGCAATGTTACTATACTGCCTATTGGTAAAAAAGGTTTTGAATATTTTACCAAGAACAACTATCAAGTAGTAGCCGATTTCTGGACCATATTTGCCGACTTGAGTTTTGATAATGTACGCAACGCGGCAGTGTATGCACAAAAAGCCTTCCTGAACAAAGAATATGATAGGGTAGAATTGGTGTACAGCCAGTTTAAAAACGCCGCTACACAAAAATTTGTTACCGAAGCCTACCTGCCCATACCCAAAGTAGAAAACGAAGGTGGCAACAAAAACAGTGATTTCATCTACGAGCCATCAAAAGAAATACTGGTGCAGGAACTGATGCCTAAAATACTGAACACACAAGTGTACAAAGCCGTACTGGATGCCAATGCATCTGAACATGGCGCACGTATGACGGCGATGGACAAGGCCAGCGAAAATGCCAACGAACTGTTGAAGAACCTGAAAATAAGCTACAACCGTGCCCGTCAGGCTGCTATTACTACAGAGCTGACAGAGATAGTAAGTGGTGCAGCCGCCTTACAGGGATAATCTGAATTTTCAATACTATGTAATAAGAACCGCCGCATACCAGATGCGGCGGTTTTTTTTCGTATTTTTAGAGATACAAATAATGGCTGATATGCGAAAACTGCTTTTAATAACATTATTGATTGGCAACTATATAGCCACAGCGCAAAACGCTCGTGTGAGGCAATATACTGCACCATTAGCAGGTACCGTGGTGCTACGCGATGTGGAAGATAAGTACCATGTCGAGGTATATAATTTAGAATCTCCTGCACCAGATGCGAATGCAGACAGAAAACGACTGTATGATGCTAAACAGGAATCAGCCAAGATGTTTCCCTACAAACGATCAAATGCACATTATAAAACAACTGCAACACCTGCACCAATAGTTGTTAAGGGTTATGTGGCAGATTCACTTTCAGGTATTCCGCCTGATAATGATATGGCAATATCTAAAGGCAATAAAGCTGTATCTGTTATTAATAGCAGTATAGCTGTATCTGATCCGTCAACACAGAAAATAATCAATAGAAAAGTATTAGGGCTATTTACAGCATCTGTGGGATTGCCTGGTATAAACAATAACAGATACGACCCCAAAGTAATCTATGATCCTGGTGCTGATAAGTTTATTTGTGTTATTCTAAACGGTATTAATGAGTACAATTATATCCTGTTAGGTTTTTCAAAAACCAACGACCCAGCTGGACAATGGAATTTTTATAAGATATACGGTAATGATAAAAATGATACATCATGGTTTGATTACCCATGTATAGCTATCACAAAAGACGAGTTCTTTTTGACGGGTAATAAAATAAAATTCAATACCAGCTGGCAAGCAGGTTTTAGAGAAACAGTTATCTATCAGGTAAACAAAAAAAGCGGTTACGACAGTGCTGCAACCTTAACGTACCAACTTTGGGACAGTATCAGCTACAACGGCATACAGATACGAAACCTATACCCTGCAAAAGGTGGTAGCGGTATTATGGGGCCAGCCCAATATTTCCTGTCAAACAGGAACTTTGACGTACAAAACGATACGGTTTTCTTAGCAAAAGTACCCGATGTTATAGGTAGCGGAAACACCAACCTTGATATTAAAGTGCTGATATCGCCCACAAAATATGGTGTGCCACCAGAAGGCAGACAGCCTGATACCTCTGTAACACTTGCTACAAATGATGGAAGGTTTTTGGGTGCATATATTGATGGTGATGAAATACAGTTTGTTAGTACAACTGTTGCGCCTGTAAGCGGAGCATCGGGTATTTTTCACGGAGTAGTTAAAAACTTTGCAGGCGCTCCTTATTTTTCAAAAACACAAATTATATCGGTAGATACGATGGATTTTGGCTACCCCAATGTAACGTTTGCTGGCAACCCTTGGGGTTTAAGGCAGTCGCTCATTTCGTTTAACTATACAGGGCCTAACATACATCCTGGGGTTGGTGCATTGTTATTTGATGGAGTAGGGTATTCTCCAATTGCATTGGTAAAAACAGGAGAAGGAAGCATCAAAGTGATGGGTGGTAAACAGCAACGTTGGGGCGACTATATGGGTGCTCAGGTTGACTGGAACAATACAGGCACGGTATGGATTGAAGGTATTTACGGACGTGCTAATAGCCAATACGGTAACTGGATAGCACAACTAAACTCGCCACTTTTATCAGTAAAAGAAAAAAATCAAAACATACAGTCATCTGTATTGTACCCCAACCCCGCTTCTATATATACCAGCATAAAGTTTGAGATTCCGCAATCATCAGCCCTCAGCTTTTACATATATGATATGCAGGGTAAAATGGTAGATAAACTGACAGACCATTATTGCAAACAAGGTGCTAATATGATACGCTTTGACATTACCACATTGCCTACTGGTAGCTACATGCTAAAGGGTGTGGATGCGAATGGAGCAGATGTTGTTTTACACAAGTTTGTAAAACAATGATGTTAGTAGGCCAATCCAAGCTAATTTTGCCTTCGCCATGATGCAATTATTATTCAATCTGTCGCTGGCATTCAGAGCCATACGCACCAATCGCTTGCGTACTGCGCTTACTATTGCTATCATCGGCTTAGGTATCATGGCATTAGTTGGCATACTTACAGCTATTGAAGTGATGAAAGCCAGTGTGTATTCCAACTTCAGCAGTATGGGTGCTAACAGCTTCCAGATAACCAGCGATGTAGTAAAGAAAAAGAAACGCGGCAGGCGTGGTGGCATCAGTATCAACATCAACGAAGGCAGGAATATCCGTTACGAAGAAGCCATTGCGTTCAAAAAGCGTTTTCGTTTTCCAGCCACAATAGGCATATCTATGTCGGGTAGCAGTATAGCAACCGTCAGGTATGGCTCTGTAAAGACCAACCCCAATATTTCTGTAATGGGTGTGGATGAAAACTATCTTGAAATATCTGATACAAAACTGGATGCTGGCAGAAATTTCTCTGCCTACGAGCAGGAGTTTGGTGTTTATGTTTGCATATTAGGTAACGGCATGGCTAAGAAATTGTTTGGCAGAAACTATCTTTCTGGTGTAGGCAAAACGATTTCGCTGGGCGATGTGAAGTATAAAGTAGCAGGCATTGCAGCATCAAAAGGCAGCAGCATGATTATGAACAGTGATAATCTGGTGCTGATACCATTATCCAATGGCAGAATGACCTATGGCAATAACGAACGCTATGTGATAAATGTGAAAGTGCCCGATATAAATAAGAAAAGTATTGCGGCGGAAGAAGCTGAAGGTTTGTTCAGAGTAATAAGGAAAGTACCGATTGGTGTAGAAAACGATTTTACCATAGAGCAAAATGATAACCTGGCAGAGATGGTGTTGGATAGTATCAAATATATTAGTTGGGCTGCATTAGTAATTGGTATTGTTACGCTATTGGGTTCTGTTGTAGGGTTGATGAATATTATGCTGGTGTCGGTAGCAGAACGCACACGTGAGATTGGTGTGAGCAAAGCATTGGGTGCGAAAGCCTCTACTATTAAACAACAATTCCTTACAGAGTCTATTATGATAAGCGTTGCAGGTGGTGTAGCAGGTGTGATACTTGGTATGTTGGTAGGCAACCTCTTCGGGCTGATATTTAATACTGGCTTTATTGTACCTTGGCTATGGATAGGTGTTGGCGTAAGCCTATGCGCATTAGTAGGCATCATATCAGGAATATACCCTGCCATCAAAGCTGCCAAACTCGACCCTATAGAAGCATTAAGGCATGAGTAATAATAACTGCAACAGATAGTATGAGTGAACTGAAAGGATTGGTATATAAATCTACAGGCAGTTGGTACATAGTACGCGATGATGCAGGTAAGCTATGGAATGCGCGCATAAAAGGTAAGCTGAAAATTGATGAGGATATATCATCTACCAACCCCATAGCTGTAGGTGATACGGTGATATTTGACATAGAAGAAAAGGAAGAGAATATAGCCACCATTAAAACCATTGCGGCGCGCAATAATTATATAGTCCGTGTATCTCCACACAACAGAAATCAGAAACATATAGTTGCTGCCAACCTTAATGCTGCATTAGTAGTTGCTACCATTGCAGAGCCCAGAACATCATCTGGCTTTATTGACAGATTTTTGATAACAGCAGAGGCTTATCATATACCTGCCATCATCGTCATCAATAAAATAGACTTGCTGAAAGCCAAGCATCAGGAGCAACTTGCATACTGGCAAAAAATATACACAGATGCAGGGTATGAAGTGTATCCTATTGTAGCATTACAACCCGAAACGATAACACCGTTAGTGCAAAGGCTTAAAGGTATTACAACATTATTCAGCGGGCATTCGGGTGTAGGTAAAAGTACACTCATCAATCAACTGATACCGGGCATGTCCTTACGTACACAGGAAGTATCAGGATGGAGTGGTAAGGGTCAACACACCACTACGTTTGCCGAGATGTTTGATATGCCTGAGGGTGGTAAAATCATTGACACGCCGGGTGTAAAAGAGTTCGGGTTGATTGATTTTGAAAAAGAAGAACTTGCGCAATACTTTCCGGAAATGCGACGAGAGATGCAACATTGCAGATTCAACAACTGCCTGCATATTAACGAGCCTGGCTGTGCCGTGAAAGAAGCTGTGAACAATGAAACAATCAGTATAGACAGGTATGCCAGTTATATGACCATACTTGACACCATTGAAAAAAAGTGGTAATCAAAAAAGAGTAACTGCATGATAATTTACAACGTAACAATCAAAATAGATAACAGTATACACGATGCTTGGGTAGCGTGGATGAAAGATGAACACATGCCCGAACTCATGCAAACAGGATTCTTTACTGCTTACAAACTTTGCAGGCTGCTAGAGCAGGATGATAGCGAAGGCCCAACGTATGCAGCACAGTACTTTTGCCACTCTTTAGAGGAATATAACGAATATATTTCAAAACACGCGCCTGCATTAAGAGAAAAAGGATTGCAAAAATTCGGCGATAAATTTATTGCTTTCAGGACGGTAATGGAAGTTGTAAGTTGATTTTTGCTATGGCTTGAAACCCTTTGTTAACAAGGCTTTTGATAAAGCAAATTCCTTGCCAATATGCGGAAATGCAATACAGGCAAGTGTTTCAGCAATATTAATTTTTTCGTTATTGTACGAAAATGTGTATAAGCTGTGGAAACCTGCTACAGGCAAGGGTTTAGCATCCAAATTTTTTTTGTCGAATATTTGGAAGTGTACCAAACGTCTGTATATTTGCCCTATCCTCAAAAAAATTAATTTTTCACGACTAAACACACAACAAATGAACAAAGCTGAATTGATTGACAAAATTGCCAAAGATGCAGACGTTACTAAAACACAAGCTAACGAAGCATTGGATTCTTTCACAAACGCTGTAGTAGCTGCCCTGAAAAAAGGCGACCGCGTTACTTTGGTTGGTTTTGGTACTTTCTCAGTTTCTGAGCGTTCTGCACGTAATGGCCGCAACCCTCAAACTGGAGAAGTAATCAAAATCAAAGCACGCAAAGTGCCAAAGTTCAAAGCTGGTAAAGAATTCTCTACTAAAATTGCAAGCGGCAAGAAGTAATCAGTCTTGTTGACAAAAGAGAATAAAAAGCAGGAAGCGCATCGTTTCCTGCTTTTTTTTATATTTGCAGTCTAAAATTTTTAATCATGGGTAGAGGCGACAAGCGCACTAAACGCGGTAAAATTTCAATGGGTAGTTTCGGTAAACACCGTCCTGCCAAAATCGCGAAGAAGGCAACAGCAAAAGCTGACAAGAAAGCGTAATAGATACGTTACATTATTTTAAAGCCCCCGTAAAGGGGCTTTCTTGTGCGTAATAGTTTGTAAATGAACTGTTATCTACGCTCAAAGCCCTTTTGGATGTCTGTTATTTACTATAAGTTTGCGCTGCCTGCAAAGGGTAATATTATAATATGGCAGCATTTCATACAAAAGATATATCGGGTAGTAGTTTTTTGGTAACAGGCGGTGCTGGTTTTATTGGTTCGCACATTACAGAATACCTGCTCAAAAATGGTGCAGGTAAAGTGCGTGTGCTGGATAACCTAGCAACGGGCTTTCAGAAAAATATTGACTTGTTTGCAGGCTATCCAAATTTTGAATTTCTGCAAGGAGATATATGTGATGCTGCAACTTGCCGCAAAGCATGTGAGGGTATAGACTATGTAACGCATCAGGCAGCGCTTGGCTCTGTGCCACGTTCTGTAAAAGACCCCATAACAAGCAACGAAGTGAATGTAAATGGCTTTGTGAATATGATAACGGCTGCTAAAGATGCTGGCGTAAAGTCTTTTGTATATGCGTCTTCTTCATCAGTATATGGTGATGAACCCAACTTGCCGAAAGTAGAAGAGAGGGTTGGTAATCCATTATCTCCATATGCAGTTACAAAAAAGACAAACGAGTTATATGCAGACGTGTTTGCCAAGTTATATGGCATGAAAATTGTCGGACTACGCTACTTCAATGTATTCGGACCGCGCCAAGACCCCGATGGGCCGTATGCGGCTGTTATACCCTTGTTTGTAAGCGGTATCATCAACCAAACACCAGTGTATATTAATGGTGATGGTGAGCAAACCCGCGACTTTACGTTTGTGGACAATGCTGTGCAAGCCAATATACGTGGTATGCTAACAGATAATCCGGAAGCATTTGGTAAAGCATACAACGTAGCCGTTGGCGAAAACTTTTCTGTTAATCTATTATACAGTTCCATCCGCGATATGCTGGGTATAGCACACGAAGCTACCTATAGAGAAGAGCGTGCAGGCGACATCCGCAATTCGTTGGCAGACATTACACAGGCAAGAACACTGCTGGGTTATGAACCCACCCAACGCTTTATGGATGGACTGAAGCAAACTGTGGCTTTCTTTAAAGAAGTGTATAGCTAAAGTTTATTCCTCAAGAAAAGAAGGGACAGGGCGACCTAAACGCTCGCGATAATTAACTCCTTTTTTGTCAAGTAGAGAATAATAGTATTCACTCATATCGCCTACTAAACGTTGGTAAGAGAATTTGCTTTGTACAAAATTACGCCCCTGTGCGCCAAAATAGCTGCGCATTTCGGGTTTGTTGATGAGTTGTAGTAATGCTTCCGCAAATATATCTGCCTGATTGGGTTCGGTAATAAAGCCGCACAGGTTGTCGGTTACTACATCTGCCACACCACCTACATTGGTAGATACTACAGGGCGCGATGCTGCTTGTGCTTCTATCAGCGATACAGGCGTACCCTCGTTGTGAGAGGTAAGGGCTACTATGTCAAGCCCTGCCAATACTACATCCATATCCGTTTGCCATGAAGTGCAAATAGCTATAGCCTCTCGTGGGTTTTCGGGGTAGTATGCATAGTCAATTCCTGCGTCCTTAAATTCAGCTTCCATTTGTTGGCGCATATCTCCATCGCCAATGACAACAAATTTTACTCTTGCTGTTGTTTGTGCTAATACCTTTTTTGCAGCTGCTACAAACAGGCTGTGGTTTTTTACAGGTACTACCCGCCCAATGATACCAATGGCTATATCTCCTTCGAACAGATGATATTTCTGCCGAAACTCTACCCGCTTTATATCCTGATGTTGTTGAAACTTATCTAAATCTAAACCAAGCTGAATGATTTTCATTTTTTCAGCTGGACATATTTTGTAAATGTCAGTCAACTCTTGCTTTTGTAGCTCACTGATGGCTATTATGCCTGTAGAGCGTTTGGCAAGGTAGCGTTCTATCTGTATGAAGGTATTAGTCTTCCACTTGTTAAAATAACTGTGAAATACATGCCCGTGAAAAGTATGTACAATGACGGGTACTTTGCAAGCATCGGCAGCTAAGCGGCCTATTACCCCCGATTTAGCCGCATGAGTATGCACTATATCCGGACGAAACTTTTCTATGAGCCTTTTGATTTTCTTATAAGCAATACCATCATCAACAGGATGGATATTACGCTTCATTTCAGGAACTTCTATCGGGGTAATGCCTAAATCCATGCTCAAATGGTCTGCATCTTGCTCATGGTCGTCTTTGCCACCAATCACCAGCATGGTCTCAAACTCAGGTGCCATATACTTGGTAAGATATGTGGCATTGATGGCAGGGCCACCTATTATCAACCTGTTGAGAATCCTTAAAACCCGTGGCATCTGTAACTAGTAACAGCGTTAAAATTACAACAAATAGGTTGGTATTAAAAGTCTTTGTACTAGTTGAAGTACTTTTTCCACCAGTATTGGAATACAATCAATGCCCAAATAGTAGCATGGCTGTCTTCAGGGTTGTTGCTATGTAGTTTCTTCTTTAGTCGTTCTACCGCCTGTGGATTGAATATGCCTTGTTCTTCCACGAAGCGTTGATTGAGCAAATCGTCATTAATCAATCCCCATAATTCTTTGCGAAACCAATCGAGTAATGGTATTTCAAAGCCATGTTTGGGACGGTTGTATATTTCTGCAGGCAGCATAGTGCGGAAAGCGTCCTGTACGATTTTTTTCTTCATGCTGCCGTCAACTTTGTATTCAACAGGTAGCGAAAATGCAAAATTAACTACCTTGTAGTCAAGGAATGGGCTACGTACTTCCAGGCTATTAGCCATGCTCATCATGTCCACCTTTACAAGCATATCGCTCAACAGCACGAGGTTCATATCTGTCAGCAATACTTCGTTATAGTCACCTGTTTTGAAGTGTTGTAAGATGTCTTCTCTATGTTTGGCAGATAGTGTTTCGTTCACTTGTGCACGTGCAGCATCTGTAAGCAATGCATATGCTTGTTGTGGGGTGTTGAAAGATGCCCAACGCCAGTAACGGTCTTTTTCTGAGAGGTTTGCGCCCTCTGCAAAGCGATGCAATTGGCGGAACAGGTTGGTTATTTTATTGTTGCGGCTACGGGGTAACAACTTCCATATTGGCGCGCCTGTTTTCACCAGCGTGTTCAGTACGGACTGTTGTCTTATCTTCCACTCAGCAGCGTGTTTGTTATATCCGGCAAATACTTCGTCGCCTCCATCGCCGCTAAGGGCAACGGTTACGTGCTTGCGTGTATGGTAGCAAAGTATGTATTCGGGTATAGCAGATGAATCTGCAAAAGGCTCATCTAAATAATCTAAAACACTATACAAGTGTTCCAGAAAATTATCAGTAGTGAGGGAGAATACAGTATGGTTTGTTTGATACTTATCAGCAACTAGTTTTGCGTATTTAGTTTCGTCGAAAAAGGGATTGTCTTTGTAGCCGATGGAAAATGTATTGAGTTTATTGGTGTGCCTGCTTGCTAATGCCACAATAACAGATGAATCAATGCCACCGCTAAGAAAAGCACCGAGTGGTACATCCGCTATCATACGTTCTTGTACCGATGCATCCATGTGTTTTATTAGCTCTTGCTGTGCAGTATCGTAATCGTATTGGTTGTACTCGTCTTTTTTTATGTCTATCTGATAGTATGGTTTGATTGCTTGTATGCCTGTGCCATCGCAAATCATATAATGCCCCTGTGGCAGCTTTGCCACACCTTGCAGTATGCTGTGTGGTTGGGGTATATAGTTCAGTTGCAGGTATTGGTGCAGGGCAGTATAGTTGATAGCTTTCGGTATGTTCCACTCCAGCAATGCTTTCATTTCTGATGCGAAAGCCAGATGTTCTTCGGTAGCATGATATACAAGTGGCTTTTTGCCAAACCTGTCGCGTGCAAGTATCATCCTTCCGTTTTCGGCATCGTAAAAGCTGAAAGCAAAAAAGCCTGCCAGCCATTCAATACAAGCCTCACCGTATTTTATCAATAAATAGAGCAGTACCTCAGTGTCCGAAGTAGTTTTTGCTCCGCCAATGCGCTGCCATATTTCTTGCAGGTATTTGTCTGATAAGGACTGATAATTGAATATCTCGCCATTAAAAACAATGGTGTACCTGCCGGATACATCCGTCATGGGTTGTGATGCGCCTGTGGAAGTATCAATAATAGACAAGCGGCGATGCCCTAAAGCCACATTATTATGTGTATAAACATTACCGGTATCGGGACCGCGAAGGAATAATTTGTCTGTCGATTGTGTTATTTTTGTAAGGTTGGTTGCAGCGTTTGCCCTGAAAGCGTAATAACCTGTAATGCCACACATGAGACAGAAAAAATAGCAGTGAGAACGTTAGTAATTATGAAATTTTAAAAACCTGATGCAAGATAGCAATCAATTTATTACGTTGCTCGACTATTTGCTGCTTCCTTTCTATTTAGGTATCATTTACCTGATTGCTATAAAAATACGCGATGTCAGATACCCGCCAGGTCATAAATGGCGACCTTATTTTCTTTCGGGGCTTACAGTAAAAATAGGCGGCGCCATATTTATAGGGCTTATTTATCAATATTATTATGGTGGTGGTGGCGATACGGTCAATTATTTCAGACACGCTGAGGTAATCAACTGGTCATTCAGCGAATCTGCTAATAAGTGGTTCAACTTGCTGTTTCACATACCAGATTGGTACGACCCGTCTTACTACGGCAAGTATGTATCGCAAATGACATGGTATATAGAGGGTTCAACAGAATATGTGGTTTGTGCTATCATCGCCTTTTTAGGCATATTTACTTTTACTACTTACCTGCCTACAGCCGTGTTGCTTGGTACGCTTGCTTTTACAGGGTTATGGGCATTGTTTCGTACGTTTGCTACCAAGTACCCGATGTACACAAAGCAAATAGCCATTTGCGTACTGTACATCCCTAGTACTGTAATGTGGGGTTCAGGTATATTTAAAGATACGGTGTGTATGTTTGGTTTGGGTTGGCTCACCTATGGTGTGTTCAGGTTGCTGATAAACAGAGATTTCAGCTTTAGTGTCATAGCCTTTACAGTAATGAGTTTTTTTCTGATAGTATCCATCAAAGTGTATATCATCATGGCCTTTCTACCGGCATTGATGTTGTGGGTTTTGTTTTCATACTCGCATAAAATAAGAAGTTCGTTTGGCAGGTTTTTGGTAAAGATATTGGTGATAGGTGGTGCGGCTGGTGGTTTTATGGCTATCACGTCGCAATTTGCCAGTACGCTTGGTAAATATTCGTTGGAAAACGTAGCGCAAACATCTTACATCACCAGTACTTATATCGCATCCGTATCAGACGAAGGTTCAGCTTATGATTTGGGTACGATGGATCCATCATTCGCAGGTATGTTGAAGAAGTTTCCGCAGGCCGTGGTGGTTTCATTGTTTCGCCCGTATATATGGGAAACAAGAAAAATAATGCAGATGCTGAACGCGCTTGAAGCCGCTATGTTTTTATGGGTAACCATCAAAGTGCTGATAACAATAGGGCCGCGTAGAGCGTGGGCTACCATATCGGCAGACCCAACCATACAGTTTTGCCTGATATTCGCTATTATCTTCGCTTTTGCGGTGGGTATATCATCGGGCAACTTCGGTGCTTTATCTCGCTATCGCATACCTGCACTGCCTTTTTATGGCATAGCAATGATGTTGATATACTACAAGAATAATTCTTTAGACAAGAATATTTTTTCTTTCAGGTTGGAGTAGCATTAACTGAACAATTGCAAGAAAGTGGTGTGTTGCGATTGGGTACTGTATGATTGCAGCATATATGCTTGCCCTACCAATCCCATCTGTTTTCTTTTGCCGGCATCTGTAATCAATACTTCCAGGTAGTTTGCCCATTCTTCATCGCTATGGCACACATATCCGTTTACGCCATTTTGTATGATGACATTATTAACGCCTACAGGGCTCGCAATAGCAGGAATAGCCAAGGAAAGATATTGTATGAGTTTGAAACCGCATTTGCCCTCACTCCATGCATCTGCCAACAGGGGCATGATGCCGATGTCCATTTTAAGTAAATCGCTTATTTCGATAGATGCGCTCCACGGTATAAACTGAAAATCCTTTAATGGTAGTTCGGGGTTTTTATCGGCAATCACTATAAAAGTGAAATCATGTTTTTGTTGCAACTGGCTAATAATATCAATGATGTTGTTGAGATATGGCAGGGTAGAGTGGCTGCCAGTCCATCCTACCACTGGTTTGTGGTTGCTATGTGCTTTAGTGCTGTTGTGCATCCGCTCCATGTCAACACAAGTAGGCATTAGTACTACGTTGCTGTTGTATTGCAAAGCATAGGTACGCAAGTAGTCGTTGCCTGCTGCTACTTTGTAAGACCATTTAACGATGTACTTCGTCTTCCAAAAGCATTTGAGATTGGCTGCTATACTGTTTTGACTACTAGTATTTGGTATCCATATCGCATCATCAAAATCGAATATCATTTTTTTGCGCCATAGCTTAGATACTATCCACTCAAATACAGGCGGTCCTAATGGCGCAGCTTCTCTATGCACAAATACGTAGTCGTAACTGTGTACATCAATGAACACTGTTTTTATACGCGACAAGTAGCCTTTTACAATGCCCCATGCCTTTTGTAAAACAGAACCATGCTTGTATAAATGTTGCCATGTAGTATCATCCATAAAAGGGGCAATGCGATAATGAATACCCACTTGTTTCATATATGGCTCAAACAGCTCGACACGAAAGCGTTGAGAGGGCGCTTTGCCGAGGGGATACGGAACCATAAATAAAACTTTCGTTGTCTTCATTATGCTACAAGTATAGCTTCAAATTGTTGTATAAACTGCTCTTTACTGAATTTATTGCTTACGTATATTTTGCCTGCTTGTGCGTATTGCTCTCGCAAACTGCTATTGCCAGCTAATGTAAGTATGGCATTGGCCATTGCTGGTACATCAGCTACAAGCACAAGCAACCCTGTTTTGTTTTCTTCAATCACTTCTTCTGGTCCACCGCATTTAGCGGCAATTACAGCCGTGCCATAATATGCGGCTTCCAAACAAGTCATGGATAATGATTCAGAATCGGAGAAATTAAGTAATATGTCGGCGGCTTTTATTTCAGCTTCAATATGGCTGCTGAAATCGGCGAACATTACAACGTCGTTCAACTGTAATTTGTTAACTTCTTGTATCAGGCTTTGTTTGAATTGTCTGTTTTTATCTAAGCCCATATCGCCGCCAACAAATTTCAGGCGTAGTTGCTTATTTGTTTGATGTGCTTTGATAAATGCTTGCAATGCGTAATCCTGTCCTTTGCCGTGTATATAGTTAGCGAGATACAACAGTTGTATTGTATCTGTACTCGTTTTGCTAGATGTAATATTCTCTGTTAAGTTAACAGGGTCGTATATACGAATGGTATTCTCTTTTTGTGGTAACTGATATAATACTGTGTCAGACACTGCGATTACTTTGTCTGAAAACCGTTGCGCAAAAAAAGTCCATAATTTGCGAAAAGGAGCGGGTATGGCTGATGGTACAAAACGTACATACGTGATTAGTTTGCCTTTGTATCCGAAGCATTTCAGCATTGCACCCAAGAGATTGTAAAAATCATTCATCTGCACTACATCTATTTGCTCATGTTTTACAATGCGGCTTAGTTTGTAGGTATTAATAAGTAGAATGAATGGATATAATAGCAAGGATGGTGATTTTCGTATTTCCATCATTTCCAGTGTATGGTATGCTATAGCTTTTTCTTCTAAAATGGTTTTTACTTTACTATTGGGGTGAATGATGAATGTAAACTTGTGCTTGTTTGATAATAACAATGCTTCGCTCAATGCGCATTTGAATGCACCTGTAAAAGCCATAGAGTTATCTATTATCAGTATGTTCATCTATTCTTCTATTACTTTTACCCATTGTTGCAGCATGGCATCCAGGGTGAAGCGTTGTATTAGTTTTTGAAATTCGCTGTTGTCTGGTGTAGGTTTTTGTAACCAACCTGTAATGGAATCTACCCACAATTTTTGGGTTTCTTCTGTCAGTACATTTACCATAGGTAATAATGTGCCGACAGGTGTATTGATATGGTAGTTTATGGGTTCAGCAGGCAGATTGGGGATATTGAGTATTTCCCTTGGGCCAGTAGGGCAGTCTGTCGATACCACTGGTATACCACATATCAACGCTTCTGCCAATACATTCGGAAAACCTTCCCACGAAGATGTTAGCGCAAACAGCTTGCTATGGTTGTAAAACTTAAAAGCGTTGTGCTGAAAGCCCATCAGGTACACATCCGCATCGTTTCTGTCGCCCGATTGCCAATCGCAAGCTTTTAGCCCTAATTGATGGCAAAGGTCAATAAAAGGCTGTTTCAATTCGCCATCGCCCAGTATTACTACACGTGCATCAATATTGCTTTTTACTTTTTGTAATATACTGATGAGTTTATCCTGCTCTTTAGCTACATGCAATCTGCCCGAAGTTATGATGACGGGTTTTGTAAATATTTTTTGCTCATCATCTGTAAGCAGTTCATTGCTTTTATTGATGATGTCTTGTGTTTCGTAAAAATTATAAATAGTTGTAAGCCGCTCTCTAATTATGCCAAAATGCTGATGTAGTTCGTCTGCCAATGCATTGGTTACACATACTATTTCGTCAGCTCTGCCGTATAAACGTGGAATGAGTATTTTTTTTCTGATAGTACCCATTGCTCCGCTTATCACCTTGTCGTGCATTTTCGAGCCGCGAATACTCAGTACTACTTTTTCTTTTCCTTTGGTTAGTACATTCACATAGTCTGGACCTTCAAGGAAACTTATAGAAATGTCTATCTTGTTTTCTTTTTTTAGTTGTTTTAATCGCTTTATTCGATAACGCCAAGCTTTTATCTTGCCAACCACGCCACTGTACTCAGGCGGGTCTATGAACACTACATTTTTGCAGGTTTTATAAAACTTTTCTCTGTCAGTACCTGACAGTATGCAAAGCGTAACATTATAACCGTATTGCTCAAGGTAATAACTAAGCAAAGAGATAGAGCGTTCTGCCCCACCTTTACCTAATTCTGAACCTATTAACAATACGTTTTTCATTTCTTATGCTTTTTGTTCAAGGTAATCTGCTACTTGTGTTATGAAGTCTTGCATACTGTAGCTATCCATATTGTATTTCGCATTCATTCCCATTGTTCTGGTCGTTTCGCGATTATTAAATGCATACAGTATGTGTTCTTTAATTGCGTCTTTATCTCTTATGGGTATGACCCAACAACCAGCGTTGTTCCTGCTTAGTAATTCTGTAGCACCACAATGGTCTGTAATTATGGATGGTACCGCATTATGTGCAGCTTCTAATGCAGTCATAGGCGCGCCATCTATGAGGCTGGGTACAGCCAATACATCTATGCTTTGCATAAATGCACTGCTATCTGCAACATGCCCTTCCCATACTACATTCTTCAGGTTCGCGTAGTGTGTGGCTACATACTGTTGCATTGCGCCATCCATGCCGCCACCTATGTGTAGTGTTATGTTTGTATATGCCGGTTCTTGATTAATCTCTTTCCACGCATCCAGCAAGTAATGCAGGCCTTTGAGGATAACAGTATGTGCGATATAGCCTACATGAAATTCATCCTTGTTGTGTGTTTTATTTATAGTTACAGGCTTGAAGTCTGGTGTCATGTGCCCGAGCAGCTGCACAACCTTTGCTTTATGTTCTGTATTGCTGTATGATGTATAAACAGTTGGTAACGCACCTATCACCGCATCTACATAGCCTATACTTTTATTGAAGTAGTTAAGCCTTTTTTTATACGTATATGCATCGGTGGTTTTGATGCCCATACGCCTGTTTTCTTCAGCTACCAATTCATATATATAGTTCTCTTCCGGTGTGCCTGGAAGCAGTACTATTACTATGCCCAATTTCTTTGCCCGCTTGAATGTGCGATGCATAAATGCGTTGGTGGTAAAGAGTATCCCTGTTTCTTTTTGTAAACGCCACTGACAAAACCAATCAAACAACATCTCTTGCCACAGCCTGAATTTGTAAGAGGGTATATTGAAGAAGTTGACAAATTTGTTTAATGCCCACAAGTAAAATCTTGACAGAAAACTGACAGGCAAAGATGCGAAAGGGGTATCAAATTTACCCTTAGAATGTACGATGAAATTTACCAGTAGTTTTCTTTTGTCTAATGTATCAGACAGCATATACCCAAGACGTGCCATACCAGCACCGCTTGTAGCAGATAATGACTGAAAAGAAACGACTTGTATTTTCTTACCCATCACTTGTTCGTTTTGTTATAATTTTTCGCACCACCTGTCCCACCACATCATGAAACTAAGCATACGCCACATTTTTTCAATGTTGTATTCTTTGTTGTTTTGTTTATTCCACTTGTATTTTTTGTATTCCGCCAATACGGCATCTGCATTAAACACGCCTGTTTTTTCAATGCGGTGTTTGGCAAAGTAGTATTCAAACAAAACATCCATATGCTGGCTGAACCAACTGAAAATAGGTATTGAAAAACCCATCTTGGGGCGTACAAACATTTCGCGGGGTATGTATTCGGAAAGTATGCGTTTCAGAATCCATTTACTTTCATTATCTCTCCATTTTAGCTGAACAGGCATCTGGCAGGCAATCTTTACAAGCCTGTGGTCTAAAAACGGTTCGCGCCCCTCTATGCTGTTATACATGGTAGCCCTATCCATTTTTACTAGCAAGTCGTCTGGCAGGTAGTGGCCAATGTCATAGAGCATCAATCCCGTCAAATCGTCCCTTACTAATTCAGTGTCTTGTGTGTCCTTGCCATTTTTCTTCAATAACGATTTCATTTCCAAATCGCCTTGATTGGCTAAGAACGAATTGTAGAAATTGCCGAGTTCATTTACGTTCAACAGTTCATTCAATACTGCCAGTCTATGTTCTGTATTCTTGTTATATATCTTTTTCAGTATGCCGGTGTCGTATAGTGCAGATGTTCCCCAGTGCATCATCTTACGTAAGCCAAAGGGTATGGAGGCAAAACGCTCGTAATAATTGAGCGTAGTGTGATAGTGCCTGTATCCTGCAAATAACTCATCGCCACCATTGGCAGATAGTACCACTTTTACGCCTTGCTCTGCCGCCAGTTTCGATACAATGGTACTTGGTATGCCTGATGAGTCGGCATAGGGCTCATCATATATATCGTAAAACTTTTCGAGTACGGTATATGCTTCTTTTGTATCGAGTGTAAACTCAGTATGTTTTGTACCCAGATAGTTGGCTACTTTTTTTGCATAAGGAGCTTCGTTATATCGTTCATGGTCGAAGCCAATGGTAAATGTATTGATATTGCCATAGTGTTTTTGCAGGATGGCTGATACTAATGAGCTGTCAATACCACCGCTTAAAAAAATACCTACCGGCACGTCTGATACCATACGAAGGCTGAAAGCTTCAATCAATTCTTTGTGCAGCAATTCCTGCCATTCATCGTCTGTCAATGCGGGTGTTGGCTGTGCTGCTAATAGTTTTGCATCCCAATAGCAATAAGCACGGGCTTTACCATCTTTGTATTTGAGGTAGTAGCCCGGCATCAGTTTTTTTACTTCATTGAAAATGGTTTTTTCTTCAGAGATGTAACCAAACCTGAAGTATTCATAGACGGAATTGTTATTAAGTGTCTTGTTTTGTAAGAAAGGTAAAACGCTACGCAATTCACTGCCGAATGCAAAGCCGCCTTGTGTCGTGTAATAAACAGGCTTTACCCCAAACCTATCGCGAAACAGGTACATGGTGTTTTCTTGCTTGTTGTATAAGGCTATAGCAAACATGCCAATAAAATGATGTACCGCCTCTACCCCCCACCTGTGAAATGCTTTGATAATAACTTCTGTATCGCAACGAGAGATGAAGCTGTAACCCTCTGTAATCAGTTCTTTTTTTACATATTCAAAATTGTAAACCTCTCCGTTATACACCATGCTCAGGTGTTCGTAATGGTAAGGTTGTGCACCCAGTTCAGTAAGGTCTATAATAGACAGCCGGTGGTGCATCAGTGTCAGGTCTTCGTGTTTGAAAATGCCATTTGCATCGGGTCCACGATGCCTGATGCTTTCAAAAGAAGCCTGTATCTGGTGTTCGTCATATTTCCCCCAACATCCTGCTATGCCACACATACTATCTGTTATTTATCGCTATTAGTTCTTGTTCAAGATAATTTGCAATGTCCGTTATTAACTCATCCATTCGGTATGTGTCGAGGTTGCGCTTTGCATTCATACCCATCTTTGCTACTGCGTTTCTGTTGTTATACGCCCATGCCATTTTTTCTTTCATTGCTTCCGCATCCCTTATAGGAACAATCATGCAGCCTGTTTCATTTCTTGATAGCAATTCTGCAGAGCCGCAATTCTCCGTTATCAATACTGGTATAGCATAATGAGCAGCTTCGAGTGCTGTATAAGGACCACCGTCAATCAGACTGGGGACTACAAATAGGTCTAATGTTTTCAGGTATTCCGGTACATCAGGTATGCGTCCGAGATAATGTACATCTGATAAATCTTTGTAGTTTGCTTTGATGTAATTTTCAATAGTGGTATCAATTTTTCCACCAACGTATAGTTGCAGGTCGTATTCAGAATATTCTTTTTTCAATAGCTTCCATGCATCCAATAGATAATGCAATCCTTTTAATGCTACTGTATGTGCGAGATAACCGATTTTGAATGTTCCTGTAGAAGCTGTTTTTTCTGTTATGCTTACAGGCTTGAAGTCTGGTTTGATATGGCCTATCATCTTCACCACCTCACCTTTGTATGCTGAACGGCTATAAGTATCGTAAACAGTAGGGTAGGAACCGATTATTTTATCTACGTAATTGATAGATTGATTGAATAAGGCAATGCGCTTAGGGTATGTGTAAGCATCTTCTGCCACAAAGCCCAGTTTTGCCTGTTCTTCAATGATGATATTCCTTATGAAGTTTTCTTCGGGGTTTGCAGGAATAAACAGTATAGGTATGTTGAGTCGTTTTGCTTTTTTGAATGTGCGGGGCAAGTAGGGTTGTGTTACAAATAGTATGCCTGTGTCTGCCGTTATTTTCGATACGCAAAGTATATCGTATATATGCTCTTGCCAATACCTGAATTTGTGCGGCGCAAAATGCAGGTAGCTATTTAGCTTGTTGAGGACAAAGAGTATGTACCTTGATAGTGACGATACTGGTGAGGATTTGAACGGGGTAGTGAACTTGCCTTTTGAGTAAACAATAAAATCCTGTAAGATGCCTTTTTTATCAAGCACTTCAGACAGGTAATAGCCCAAGCGAGCCATACCTGCACCGCTATTGGCGGTCAGCGATTGAAAAGATGCTACTAATATTTTTTTGTTCTTATTCAATAGCTACGGTTTAAGCATTTGTGAAAGCGACATCTTCTGCACATTGCTGTATTTTGAAATATAGTCAAGAAACTGCATCAGCACTTCTTTCATCGTTATTTTCTCGTCATACACCATCGGGTAGCCAAATTCTACATAGTGTGTTGATAGTACAAAATCGCCATCATATTTGCGTACCATTTCAAAATCATCAATCAATGTGTTGAGCCTTGTGCTTGGTTGCAGCGGGTAGTGGTAGGCAATTTCAGTATGGTTAGCAAATTTCAATACTTTGGGATAATCTGATTGCTTGTTGATGGTTTTGAATGCCAATTGCTTGGCTATATTAACCAACCCTTGCAGATTTTTTTCTTTTTTGTAAAAAGAAATGCCACCGCCGCATATATTCAAGCCTGCTTTCAATACACAGTTATATCCGTTGAGCGATAACAGGTTTTGTGGTGGTGTAAATACGCTGATATTGCAATTTAGTAGCTTGTTCAGATGAGACACTTCTGTTTTTATTTCTTCGGTTACATCTCGTGTTGTAAAATATTCTGCCCCGCGCACATAGTTGTTCGTCATGGCAGCAGGTAATTTACTATCTTCATTTCGGTGGTATTTGGCATGGTAGCCAACGTCTAGTTTGTTGGCTGCTATTTTAGCTCGCAAAAAACCAATCAATTCCGCATTATCCTCAATTGGGTGTGCAGTATTATCATCAGTCCATGCTTGCCAATCTGTATCTTGTTTGTCTTTGTATATCTGATGCACCCATTTTGCCCAATCGCCTTTTACTTTGGATATTAGGCAAAGTGTAGGCGGAAACTCACCCCATATATCTGCATAGCAGTTTTCCAACTCGGCAGGAGTTGTGAAGAAGTTGGTATCATCATCTCTAATAGCAAATCTCATATAGTGGGTATCAGTTGGTTGATAGATTTTCTATTTTATCCAGTATTACATCATAGTACACATCGTAGTAAGACTTTACGCACTTATCCATGTCAAACTGCTCGTAACATTCACCCGCATTATCTTTATGTTCCTGATACAATGTTTTATCACCATGATATTTTTCCATTGCATCCTTTACACCATCAACACTTACACTACCATTTACTATGGGTACTATCAGCCCCGCTACCCGTCCGTCTTTCTGTATCATATTCACTATCTCGCCCGCATCAGATGCTATGCACGGTATGCCACAACATAGGTATTCTATTATTACAGTAGGCAAGCTCTCGGATGGGTAAGTGGTAGGCAGTAAGCCCACATCCATTATTTGTATCCAGTCAAGTGGTTTATCAGAGTGCCCGGTAAAATGAATATTGTTATGTGCTGAGTAAGTATTGCTGAGGGCGCGGATGTGTTCACTCTCACCAACCAATACCAGATGTGTGTAGGGTTTATTCAATTTTAAAAAAGCCTGTATAGCTGTTTCCCATCCCTTTTCGGCAATGCCGCGCGATACCATACCGAATATGAAATCACCAGCAGGTATGTTTAACAGTTTCTTCAACGAGCCTGCATCAGCAGACGCTGTACCATCGTACCCATTATATATTTTAGACAGTTTGTGCTTGGTAATCTGTTCAAACTTATCGTGAAAGAAAGCGAGTTGTTTGTCAGATATGCATACAATTTCATCAAGCTGCTTTATGTTTTTGAGAGCCTTGTTTTTGTAATGCAACAAGGGTATGGGGATGTTGCTTTCGGTTTTGTTGTAAAACTGTAAGTAGTCGCCATGGACGGTTGTTATAACAGGCTTTGCAAAACCACTTGCAACTTCAAGACATAACTTATCAGACTTCAATAGGTTGCTGTGTATTACTTTTATTTTTTCTTTTCGGATGGTATGAGTAAGTGAACGCTTAATGAAGTAGTTTCTGAGGCTTATATCTATATTCATACGGAATAATGCGGCATCTATTTTGCTCAACAACCATGAAAAGGGAATAGAGGCTATAGTAAGTGGTACGTCTGGGGCAAACAATTTATACAGACTCTCGTTAAACTTCTCTTCATAAAAAATGAAGATATGCACCTTATGGCCTTTTTGCATCAATGCATTCGACAGACGAAGCACAAAGGTTTCTGCACCGCCCGGGTGTATCACTTCTGTTGCCAATAAGATGTTTAGCCTTTTCAACCTGTTCTTAGTTTATGCCTAAATAACGTTTCTTAAAATAATATAACAAAGTGCGGTAGGCTGCACTATCTGCTCTGCCTGTTCCCCAACACTTTTTCAATAAACCTATTGCTTGTTGCCAGTGCCTCTTATCAATGGCTTTGGCTGCCCACATACGGTAGCGTTCTGCCATCAGTTTTTTATTGTTATACAATCCATCTTCAAAAGCTAGCATTTTTTTCTCGTTGCCTGTCGAAAGATAGTCGCTATTGGTTTCTGTCAACTGTCTGTATAGTTCTGCTATTATATCCTGCGCTATCAGTTTTCTTGGTTTGTCAAATACATTGGTGAGCGAGTTGGGGTTGATGCGATAACCATAAAGCGCATCTTTAATAAAATAAACAGGGTATTTTTTGTTTACACGCATTGTCCAGTAATGGTCGTCGCCATAGATGCCGTTAAAGTATTCTGCAAACAAGCCAAACTCCGTTTTCAATTCTTTTCTGAACATCAGGCCGGGAAACCAAAACGGATAATTGAGTTGCAGTTCTGTTATCAGGCTATCGCTATCGTATTGCCATGTTTGCAGCAGATTGCCAGTGGTATCTATAATGGTGTAGTTGCTGCCACAGATTTTCACATCGGGGCTGTTGGTAAATACAGCAACTTGTTTTTCCAATCTGTTTGTCGGGCAGGTATCGTCAGCATCTAATTGTGTGAGTAAGTCGCCAGTAGCATAAGTGAATGCCCTGTTTTTATTAGCAACATATCCTTTGTTTTCGGTATGCTCATACAGCCTGATGCGCTGGTCTTTGAACGACTTGATGATATTGATGGTGTTATCAGTAGATTTATCATCGCTGATAATCAGTTCCCAATCTGTATAGGTCTGTTGCACAATGCATTCAATAGCCTTTTGTATAAAGGCTTCGGTATTGTATGAGCACATTATGACGCTAACCTTCATCTGTACTAATGTGTATTGTGTTTTAGCAGTTCGTCGTAAGTATAGCTGGCAGCAATGGTGCCTTTATTCAGTTCGTATATCTTATCGCAATACTTTAGCGATGTGTATCTGTGTGCTATGATGATGATGGTAAGATCTTCCTGTCCCAGTTGCCTGATGGAGTTAGTGATTTCTTCTTCTGTTTTCGAGTCGAGTGCAGATGTAGCCTCGTCAAATATCAAAACTTGCGCACCCTTGTATATAGCTCGGGCTATGGCAATGCGTTGTTTCTGTCCGCCAGATAGATTATTGCCGCGTTCATTCAACATGGTGTGCATCCCCTCTTCCCAGCCAGCCACAAGGTCTGACAGGCTGGATAGCTTTATTGCCCTTTCCATACGCACGGGGTCTATGTTTTCTTTATCCTCGCCTATGGCTATGTTTTCGGCAAATGTTTTGTTCATGATAAACACTTCCTGCCTTACATAGCCCAATATCTTCCACCACTGTGCGGTGTTGTTTTTTTGCAGTTCTGTACCGTCTATCAATATTCTACCTTGGGTTGGGTAGAGGAAGCCAAGTATGTTGCCTATCAGTGTAGATTTGCCAGCTCCTGACTTACCAATAAAACCTATTTTCTGTCCTTTGGTGATGGTGAGGTTGCAGTCTTTTATCACTTCTTTAATATCGCCCGGGTATTGGTAAGAAACATGGTCGAACGTAATATTGTTTTGATAGTTGATACTTTCAGGTGTTTCTGCAACGATGTTTTCTTCTTTGGGTATAAAGTCCGGGTCGTTGAATACAAACTCGGTAGAGTTGAGGTTGTTCATCGCTATAACAAACCTGTTGATAGACGGTATGCTTCTGTAAGCGATAACAGAAAAGAAAGTGATAGTTGTAATGATTTTCTGACTGTCTTTCAAAACGAATACACCGTATAACAGTATCAGTATTATACAGAAGAAGATGGTAATCTCTATAATGCGCGTGGGTATAAACATCATAAAGTCGAGTCTGCCCTGATATACACTGTAGTTTTTTGCAAATCCTTTGAAACGTTCTTTAAAGTTTTTTTCCGTGCCTGCTATTTTGATGTCAGTATAGCCGAATATCATTTCCTGTGCGCTTGCGTATAGTCTTGTCGCGTTTTCTGTTTTTTCAACTCCTGCCTGTTTTATCATGTCCTTCACACGGTTGTAAAACAAACCCATACTAGGTCCCATAACGGCTATCAATAGCAGAAACAGCTTCCAGTCCCACATGCAGGTGCTGATGGCTGTTAGGCCGAATATCATAGCCTCGTTGATGAGGATGATGGTAGATATAGCAGCGTTGCTACATAATGCAGCTTGGTAAAAAGTGAGTTTTGTTACCAGTTCGTTCGATGTGTCTTTCTGTATGTCAAGCAGTGGACGGTCATAGATTTTATCCAACACATTCATTGATGAAGTAACGTACAGGTTACGTACAAAATTTACCTGCAACTTGTTTATGTATAAACCGAATGCGTTTTTGAGAATGATAATCAGGAAAAAGATAGATACCGTATAGAGTAGTAACTGGTTCTTGCTAAGGGAAGATAAAGCAGGCACAGCCTCGCCCATCGTTTTGTGAAAATCTTCGGAAAGCACTAAGCCAACAACGGGTATTACAAAGCCTAAGCCTATCAGGTCTGTAAGCGAACTGATGAAAGTAAATACTACCAACCAAAAGAAATGTTTCTTTTGCGCGGGTGTAAATAGCTTGTATAGTTTAGCCGAGCTTGCTACAGCACCAACCTGTTTTAAATTCATTACGCGTCCTCTCTGTATTTTTACTTTGCAAAACTACCCATCAACCGTTGCAGATGGTAGTTGTGCCATGTTATTGATATGTGAACAGCATTTTTGCTGTCCTCTCTTATTTCGTAAAAAATCCTTTCAATCCGCCACCACCTTGTTTCTTCTTAGGGTTTGTTTCTTCGTAGTAGCCGTATCCATATCCGTAACCATAAGAATATCCGTAGCCACTACCACCGTATCCATATCCGTATTTCTTCAAAAATTCAACACCATTGAAAATGATGGCGGGGTTTTGCACTTTGCCGTCTTTATGCAACACATCAAACATCCGCACCTGGTCTTTGATGGTGTACGACTGGCGTATAACAAACAAATTGATACCTGCATATTGTGATAGTACCAATGCATCTGATACCAGCCCTATAGGAGCAGTATCTATGATGATGACATCAAACATTTCTTTCAGTTCTTCAATCATCTGTGCCGTTTTAGGCAGCACAAGCAATTCGCCTGGGTTGGGTGGTATAGGGCCGCAATTGGCTATGTACAGATTTTCGTGTATGCCAGATGCTTTGATGGCTATATCTAAATCGCCCATGCCTGCCAAATAACTACTAATACCACCATGATTGGGCAGACCGAGGTATTGTGAAATTTTAGGTTTCCGTAAGTCGAACTCCATAATGATGACACGCTTTTTGGCAAGTGTCATGGTGATACCTAGGTTGATAGATATAAACGATTTACCCTCGCCGCTACTGCTCGATGTTATCATGAACACGCGGTTGTTTTGTGCTGCCGCCATAAACTCGAGGTTAGCACGTATCAGGCGGAATTGCTCTGCAACACCAGTGCGGATGTGTGGGCCTACTACGATAGTACTTTCTCGACTTGTGGCAGCTTCTACACGGCTGATACTGCCCACAATGGGTATATTGGTAAGTGACTCAATATCATGGTCGTTAATCACTTTGTTGTTCAGCATTTCCCTTGCCACAAGATAGCCGCCTGGTATCAGTATGCCCAGCAGAAAGACTATGGCATAAATGGTTTTAGGTACTGGCTTGATGGGTGTTGCGGATGCAAACGGTACAACAATTACTTTCGATTTGTTGGTAGCCGCATATACCGAAATTTCGTTCTCTACATCTTTCTGATACAGTAATAAATACGTTTGCTGTAATACATCGTAACCACGGCTTACGTCTTTTATATTGCGCTCTACATTGGGTGTATTGCGTATTTTGCTGGTATATTCAGCAGCGTTTTTAGCAGCGTTCTGTATTTCCAGATTTATTTTATCTAACACTGCATCGCATGCTACGATGATGCGCCTGCGTTGTTCTTTTATCTCGTATTCGGCCTCTTTTAACGAGGGATGTTCAGGGCCTACATTGCGTGCAATAGCATCCCTTTGTTTTACTTCTGTGTTATATTGAGTTATTAAGCCTCCTAATGTCGGGTCATCAGAACTTATGCTAAGGATAGAGTATCTGTTTGGTGGAAGTGTCATCACGGTATTTTTCAGGCTTACAATGCCTTGTTTCTGCAAAAGCCTTTTATTTACCTCTGCCTCAGCTTCCGTCTTTTGTCCCATAAACTGCTCTGTTTGTGCGGCTGGGTCAACTATATCGTTATTCAGTTTGATGTCCACTTGCATCGAGTCAATAAACTTCAACTCGTCTTTGATGGTTGCTTTCTTAGCTTTTAGAAAATCGCGTGTTTTCTCTGCTTTTTTGTTGATGTTTTCCAGTTCGTTTTTCTGGTAGAAGTGTATTAGTGAGTTCAGAAAGTCAACACCTCGTTGCGGAATATTGTCGGTATAAGTAAGCCCCAGCAAGCTGGTACGCCCGTCATTAAGCGACACGGAAAATAAGCCGGAAATACGACCCAGTGCAGCTGCGCGTGGTTCTACTTTTACAATAAATTCGGCTGTTTTCAGATAGCCTTTGTTTACACCAAGCCCTTCTGCATATTGTATTTTGAAGCGTCCGTATGGTTTGGTAACCCATGTATCGTACAATACTTTGTCGGTATTGCCTGCATTGGTTACTTCAAACTGACCTTCCATAGATTGTTTCACAGTCAGTTCTACAGTACCGCCCGTGAGGCCCGTTGTATCAAAGATTACTCTTATTGGACATTCCTTGTATATTTCTGTTTCCTTTACACGCCCTAATGCCCAATAGCGCACATTCAGCGCAAGAGAGTCAACTACTTTCGCCAGCATGTCTTGCGATTGCAGTATTACCTGTTCGTTAAAAAGGTTGACTTTCGATTTGTCGTTTTGAGGGTCGAGTTTACTGAGGACGTTTTGCGCAACGTTGTTGTCTTGCGATTCGTCTATTAGTACAGAACTGCCTATCTCGTAGATGGGCGTAGTATAGCGCAAGTAAAGGAAACCGGCAGTAACAGTGATAGATACAGACAAGACAAACCAATACCAGTTGCTGACTAATGTGCCCAGCAAGCGTTTAAAGTCGAACGACGAGTTAAACTGTTTCAGTATCTTTTCAGAAAACTGCTGTTGGTTAGGTTGCTCCATTTATCCTGTCTGTGTCACTCCTTTTATTTTGCTATTTGTGTTATACCATAAATTGTTACTGCAGAGGTTATCACCGTCATGATAGTAGGCAAGTAAAACCGCAGGAAGTCGTTGCTTTCCTGACGGCGTATTCTTGCTGGCTCTACGTAGATGATGTCGTTTTGCTTCAGATAGTAGTACGGACTACTGAATACCGTTTTGCTGTTCAGGTTCAGGCGAGCATACTCTCGTTTACCCTCTGTTTCGCGTATTATCAGCACATTGTCTTTGCGCCCGGTTATAGGTATATCGCCAGATGCGGCTATGGCATCCAAAATGCTTATCTTTTGGTTGGCTGCAACAATCTGTCCTGGTCTACCTACCTCACCGAATATTGTAACACGGAAATTGATGATATTGGCTTCTACAACAGGGTCTTTTACATATGCTTTCAGTTTATCTGCCAGCAAGTCTTTTATTTGCCTCAATGTAAGCCCTGATACTTTCAACTTCCCTATCACGGGGTAGTCTATCAGCCCATTAACATCCACTAAGTAGCCTAGGTTTTGAGCAGAGTTACCTGCGCCACCCCCACCGCCAGCACCCCCACCTGTAGTGATGCTGTAGGCAGTACCACCCTCATTGAAGATAGCTACAGGGTTAACACCACCTTTTTCAATAATGCTGCTGATGGTAGATACTTTGATGGCAATAATATCCTCTGGCAGTATGGTTACTTCCTTACGCCTGTCAATATTATCCACCTGTACAGATGCATTTTGTAAACCATTCTCCGAAAAATAGATTGTTTTTTGCGGAGCGGTACAAGCTACAATCAATAACAGGCTAGCTATGGCGAGTGTATGTGTAAGCCTACGCATAAGTGTATGAATTTAAATGGGTGTTGTGTTGCAGTTTGTGCTATTGCCGATGATTTTACAAAACAATCTGTTGATTGCTCTCTCCACACGGTATATGTAAATTGTGTATAAGGCACTAATATCGTAAAACTGTTGTTTGATGCGTGTTTCAGCACAGTTTTACCGCATTTTATTATATTATATAATAGTGCAAAATACTTTGTTATTAGCGCATTATAAACAAATGTGGATAACTTATCAACAGGTTATTAACAGTTTGTCCACAGGCGTTTTCCTGCAACTAAAACAAAATTAAAACAAGGGAAAATACAGTGGCGTTATTGCACTGTTAAGGATAAAGGGTTATGGTGCCAATCGGCTTTTCTGCCAAGCCCCGTCTGCATTTTGGGTGAAGATGATGCGGTCGTGCATACGGCTGCTACGACCTTGCCAAAACTCAATAGATGTTGGTATTATGCGATAACCACCCCAATGCGTAGGGCGAGGTATGTTGTCGCCAAACTGAGCCGTGTATTTGTTGTAGTTTTCTTCTAATATATCTCTGCTGTCAATAACAGTACTTTGTGGCGAAGACCATGCCCCAATACGGCTACCAGCAGGGCGAGACAGGAAATACTCGTCGCTTTCAGCTTCGCTTATTTTTTCGGCAGTGCCCTCTATGCATACCTGTCTTTCCAGTTCTTTCCAAAAGAAAACGAGAGATACATAGGGGTTTTCTGTTATGTCTTTGCCTTTTTCGCTATTGTAATTGGTGAAGAATACAAAGCCCTTATCGTCCAATCCTTTCAGTAATACAATCCGTGCGTGAGGCTTACCTGCCGCGTTAGCAGTAGCCAGTGTCATAGCATTTACCTCTTCAGCATCGGCATTACGCGCATCCTCAAACCATTTGTGGAAAAAAGCGAAAGGATTATCGCCTGCTACTTGTTCGTCAAGCACTGCAAGCTGATAATCCTTTCTAATATCTGCAATATGTTTACCCGAAAGGGACAATGTTATTTGCTCTTTTTCTCTCCGCCCAAATATTTCGCCATCACATATATCAGTTCAACCGTCATCAGAATGATGAAGGTATAAACCAAAATATCACCGATGTTATACTGTACAGCATCGTAGAAAGCGCCTAATAGTAAAGATTTCATATCCTGAAAAAATGTGATTAGGGCTGCAAGATACAAAATCCTGATGGGAAATACTACAGTATGCAATTCCCGTTTTTGTGAGTATTTTTCGCATTCATTTACCTCAATTCGGGTATATGTTTTTGCGCCACATACCGTTTTTAAAGACCGTACTGTTGTACGCGTTCACAGCTTTCGGCGGGCCGCTGGGGCATTTGGGTATGATGGTGAAAACCTTTGCCAATAAACGGCACGATGTAACCGAGGAAGAAATAGCCGAATACAACTCATTTTGCCAGATGCTACCCGGCCCATCGTCTACACAAACGGTGATGTTGATAGGCTACAAACGTGGGGGTGTACCATTGGCTATCGTTACATTGCTGCTATGGATATTTCCTGCTACGGTTATTATGGCTGCATTCTCTTTTTTGGTGTACTATTTTGATGTAAAAGACGTGCAGACCAACCTGTTTAAGTACGTGCAGCCCATGTCTGTAGGGTTCATAGCTTTTGCAGCCGTGCGGATGATGAAAACCAGTGTGCGGCACGTAGCAACATGGGCTATTATGACGGGGTGTATGATTGTTACCATGTACATCCAAACGCCGTGGGTATTCCCAGCCTTGTTATTAGTGTCGGGTACTATCAGTAATTTCAGTAATAAACGTATTCCTTTAAAATATGAAAAGCCAAAGCCCATCAAGTGGATGAGCCTATGGATATTCTTTGTCATCTTCATCGTAGCGGGTATATTGAGTGAGTTATCGCGCATTGGCAACTGGGAGTATGGCAGATTCTTCAACCTGTTTGAAAACTTTTATCGTTTCGGTTCTTTTGTGTTTGGTGGCGGGCAGGCTTTGTTGCCTATGATGCTGTACCAGTTTGTAAACCGCCCCGTTGCTATTGGTGAAGCACCGCTCATATCGGGCGAAAACCTGCTGACGGGGTATGGATTGGTACAGGCTGTACCGGGGCCTGTGTTTTCTATATGTGCTTTTACAGGTGGTATGGTAATGAGTGGGTACGGTCCCATGTGGCAACTGACGGGTAGCTTGGTGGCTACGGTGGCAGTTTTTCTGCCAAGTACATTATTGTTGCTATTTCTATATCCCGTTTATCAACACCTGAAACAGCATGTAATCATCTTCCGAGCGTTAGAGGGTATCAATGCAGCTATAGTAGGCATCATATGGGCATCGGGTATTGTATTGTTTCAAACCATGACGTTTGAATGGACGAATGTCGTAGTAGCAGTAATAACTTTTTCCATACTCAACTTCACTAAGATACCATCGCCCTACGTGGTGGTGGGCTGGCTGCTGCTAGGGCTTGCCATGAATGTGTAAGCCTATTTCTCTTTCAGTAATTCTTTGATGTCACCAATCAACTGGCTCACTTCACCTTTGTTCAACCCGTCGTATTGGCCACGTATGCGCCCGCCCTTGTCAACCAGTATAAAGCGTTCGGAGTGTATAAAGTCTGCTTCAATATTTACGGTAGCAGTATCGTCAACAGCCGTAACGAGATATTCTTCGCGCGCCATCTGGTACAGGGCTTTTTTATCACCCGTCAGGAAGAGCCATTGTTTGGGGTCTGCATCGAAACGTAAACTGTATGCTTTGATGGCACCAACAGTATCTTTCTTCGGGTCAACAGTGTGCGACATGATAAGTACATCGTTATTGCCGCGATATGCCTGATATACTTTAGTCATGTTCTCGTTCATACGCGGGCAGATGCCTTTGCAAGTAGTGAAGAAATAATTGACTACACGTATTTTGCCATCTACATTGGCTAGTGTAACGGTTTGCCCTTCCTGATTGATAAATGAAAAATCGCCTACCTTATGACCCGGATTACCCAGTATATTAAGCTTCTTAGGTGCTTCTCGTGTTACACGGTAGAAATACGTCATAAACACCGCCGAAAAGACAATGAAAAACGAAACGAGGATGATTGTAGTAGTCCTTTTACTCATAGCGGTGCAAAGGTAGGGGGTTTGTTGATTGGTTGATTAGCTGATTGATAGTTTATTAGGAACCCTCATATAAAACCAACCAACCAATAAACTACACCACAACATTTATCATCTTACCCTTTACATATATAAACTTCTTTACCGGCTTGCCTTCCATCCATTTTTGTATGGTAGTATCTGCCAATACGGTAGCTTCTATATCTGCTTGCGGGGCATCTAATGCAAATTCCATTTCTGCCCGTGTTTTACCATTAACTGCTACGGGGTACATCTTGCTGTTATCCACCGTGTATTTTTCATCGTACACGGGGAATGGTGCATCGAGTACTGTTGTGGTATTGCCGAGGCAGTGTTGCCATAATTCTTCTGCAAGGTGTGGTGCAAATGGTGTGATGAGCACTGCTAAAGGTTGTAATACTGCGCGCTTATGGCAGTTGAGCGATGTTAGCTCGTTTACACAAATCATAAATTGGCTAACGGCTGTATTGAAAGAAAAACGCTCTATGTCTTCGCCTATTTTTTTGATGGTCTTGTGCAGGGTTTTCAGTTCTGCATCTGTAGTTGCTTCGTCAGTAACAATCCAGTCTGTTTGTTCATCTGCATACAAACGCCACATTTTTTTGATGAAGCGGTGAACACCCTCAATACCTTTCTGTTCCCAGGGTTTGCTAACATCTATAGGCCCCAGGAACATCTCGTACATACGGAAAGTATCTGCACCAAAATCTTCTACAATATCATCGGGGTTCACAACATTGTATTTTGATTTGGACATTTTTTCTACTTCTGCACCACAGATGTATTTACCATCTTCAAGTATGAATTCTGCATCTGCATATTCAGGTCTCCATTTTTTAAATGCCTCAATATCTAGCTCAAATCCATTAACGATATTTACATCAACGTTAATGGGATTTGTGTGGTATTCTGCTTTAATGCCTGCTGATACAAATTGTTTTGTTGCATGTACACGATACACAAACCTTGAACTTCCCTGTATCATACCCTGATTTACCAGTTTCTTAAAAGGTTCTTCAAAGCTGATGTGACCTAAGTCGTGTAATACTTTCGTCCACAAACGGCTGTATAGCAAATGCCCTACAGCGTGTTCCGTACCACCTATGTATAGGTCAACTTCGCGCCAGTAGTCGGTAGCTCGTTTGCTCGCAAATTCCGCATCGTTGGTCGGGTCCATATAGCGGAGAAAGTACCAGCTACTACCCGCATAGCCAGGCATAGTATTGGTTTCGCGTGTGCCTGCTGGTGTGTTTACCCATTCCGTTACATTAGCTAAAGGACCTTCACCTTCAGGACCGGGCTTATAGTTTTCTACCATTGGTAGGGCTACGGGTAGTGCATCGCCACCATCTATCTCGTCCGTTGCATACGGTATGCCATTTACATACACTACAGGGAAAGGCTCACCCCAATAACGTTGGCGGCTAAAGCCTGCATCGCGCATTTTATAATTCACTTTAGCCTTGCCAATGCCTGCATCTGCAATAGCACGTATGGCTACATCCACAGCTTTCGATACATCTATACCACTCAGGAAACCGCTGTTTTCCAACGTGCCTGTTTTTTCGGTATAAGCAAAATCGCCATGATAGTTGCTGCCGAAAATATTAGTGATGGGTATGTTGAAGTGTTTGGCAAAAGCATGGTCGCGCTCATCGCCACTTGGCACAGCCATAATAGCGCCTGTACCATAGCCTGCCAGTACATACTCCGAAATCCATATCGGTACTTGCTTGCGTGTAAAGGGGTGTGTAACATACGCACCCGTAAAGCAGCCCGTAACTTGTTTTACCTCTGCCATACGCTCGCGTTCGCTACGGCTTTGTACATATTTTTTGTATTCGGCAACAGCTTCGCATTGTGCTTCGGTAGTTATTACATCTACCAAATCGTGCTCTGGTGCCAGTACCATAAAGTCAACACCGAAGATAGTATCGGGGCGTGTTGTGAAAACCGTGATGTGTTTATCTGCAAAGCCCTCTATGTCAAACCGTACTTCCGCACCATTGCTCTTGCCTATCCAGTTGCGTTGCATTTCTTTCATGGCATCGCTCCATTCAAGGGTGTCAAGGCTGCTCAGTAAGCGGTCTGCATATTCTGTAATGCGCAAAAACCATTGGCGCATCTGCTTACGGATAACGGGATGTCCACCACGCTCCGATACGCCATTCACCACCTCGTCATTTGCCAATACTGTACCCAGCGCCTCGCACCACCATACTTCTGCATATCCCTGAAAAGCAAGGCGGTACTTCATCAACGTATCACGCTTGTCTTTCTCGCTCATGGCAGCCCATGCCTTCGCGTCAAAACTCAACTTCTCATCATCGGGGCATGAGTTATAAGCATTACCCTCTTTTTCAAAAATGGCAATCAGCTCTTTAATGGTACGTGCTTTTTGTTGCTTGCGGTCGTACCAGCTATGGAAGAGTTGCAGGAAAATCCACTGTGTCCATTTATAATAACCCGCATCGCAGGTGCGTACCTCACGTTCCCAATCGTAACAGAAACCAATATTGTCTAACTGCTCTTTATAGCGTGCTATATTCTTTTCGGTAGTAACTGCTGGGTGTTGTCCTGTTTCCAACGCATACTGCTCAGCAGGCAAGCCGAATGCATCGAACCCCATGGGGTGCAATACATTAAAGCCCTTCATACGTTTGTAGCGCGCGTATATATCTGATGCTATATAACCTAACGGATGCCCCACATGCAACCCCGCACCACTGGGGTAGGGAAACATATCGAGTATGTAGTATTTGGGTTTTGTGCTATCGTTGCTAACACGATACACATGCTTGTCTTTCCAGTATTGCTTCCACTTCTTTTCAATGGTATTGAACGCGTATTCCATGCTATGCTTTATAAATGGGATGCCAAAAGTACAAAAACCACCCCTGATAGGGAAATAAGGCTGCAAGCGGCTACCAGCTTACACATTCGCTGCGGGTAAACTCAAAGCGGGATAAATCGTGCCGGAAATAGTAGTGAAATTTGAATGCTTCGGGCAGATACCATACTTTCTTTTTCTTCATCTGCACAGGCATCAGCCAAAACTGGTATAGTTCAGTAAAATTATGCCATTTGCCGAGGTAGAAGATGGGTACGCCTTTTTCTTTTTGCAATGTGTAGAGTAGTTTGATGTTGCTATCTGCGTGTATGTAATGGATACGGTAGCAATTTAGCGTATCGGGTAGCGATGGTATGTAGTCTGTTTTCAAGATGTATATATCACTTGTGCCAACGGGTAGCAGGTTTTTGCAAGTGTCATTTACTTTGCCTTTGTTTTCGGTAATCAGTTTCAGGGCATGAACATACAGGTCTTTTTCCCGCCACATTTCGTAGTCTTTAGCGGGTTGTGCCCATGCAAATGCAGGCAACAATAAGAATATAAACAGTATGCGTATCAATTAATCTTGTTTATCGGCAGGTGGACAATGCACATTTGCAAAACACAGTTTGCCGGAGTTTTTATTTACAATGAAGTTCAACTTACAACCTTTAGACGGATAATCCATTTCTATATCAGCACCCTCTTTCTTCAATACTATCGGCATCATCCACAAATGGCAGGTGTCTGCATTTACACTCAGTTCGGTCATGTACATGATGCCAGCACTACCAGCTTCTTGTTTTGTATAGATGTCTTGTACATTGTCATTAATGTCTTCGTACTGATAAGTTAGCTTATCCGCTTTTTTAGGTAGGTTGACGGTGAAATATTGTTTAGCAACATATACCTCTTTGGCTTTGCCTGTTACCTGTTTTTTAAGTGGTGCCAGCCCGTCGCTGCCCTTTGCAAACGCGTTGAGTGCATATACATAACAGCCGTAGATGTCCATTTTGCAATCGGCGGTGTCTTTTTGGGCAAATGCTGTGAATGGTAAAAGTCCTATCAGAGTCAGTAACCTTTTCATAACGGCAATTTACATGATTAGCGAATAATTTGCACATTTGTGATTATGCTAAGTTATTGGGAGCGGCAAAGTTTCGTAAGGTACAACCATATCGTGGTTGGTGCAGGTATTGTTGGGTTGAGCACAGCGATAGAGTTGAAAGAAAAATACCCTGCACAATCTGTATTGGTGCTGGAGCGTGGTTTGCTGCCTACGGGTGCCAGCAGCCGCAATGCTGGTTTTGCCTGTATGGGCAGCCTGACGGAAATACTGGACGACAGCCAATACACTAATGAAGACGAGATAGTAAAACTGTATGAGTGGCGTAAGCGTGGATTAGAGTTGATGCGCAGCAGGCTGGGCGATGCAGCTATTGGTTATAAAAACAACGGTAGCTATGAACTGATTGGTGATAATGAATTGCCAACACTGGATAAGTTGGATTATGTAAATAATCTATTATTGCCTGTTACAAAACAACCAGCTTTCAGGTTGGTGAATGAGAAGATTGCAGCATTTGGGTTTGCGAAAGATGCAGTAAAGGCGCTGATAGAAAATACTTGTGAGGGAGAACTGCATACTGGTAAGATGCTACGTGCTTTGACAGACTATGCGCTGATGAAAGGTGTGGAAATAAAGACAGGTGCTGAAGTGTGTAGGTTTGATGAAGAAGAAAAAAAGGTAGTGGTGCATATTGCCGACCCGGTAAGGGACGAAATGTTGTTGCTGTATTGCGATACATTGTCCATCTGTACCAATGCGTTTACAAAACAGTTGCTACCCGATGTAGATGTAGTGCCCGGGCGTGGACAGGTACTGATAACAGAGCCCATAGCGGGTTTGAAATTTAAAGGAGTGTATCATTTTGATAAGGGCTATTATTATTTCCGTGAGATAGATGGGCGTGTATTGCTGGGTGGTGGCAGAAACCTTGACTTTGAGGGCGAGGCTACAACGACTTTTGCATTGACGGATTTGATACAACAAGACCTTGAAGCCAAGCTAAGAAGCATCATACTGCCTGATACAGATTTTACCATAGCACAACGCTGGGCTGGCATCATGGCTTTTGGCGAAACTAAACAACCGATAGTAAAAGCATTTTCAAAAAGGGTGTACGGTGCTTTCCGTATGGGTGGTATGGGGGTTGCGTTGGGTAGTGATGTGGGGCGTTCCCTCGTTGGGTTAATTAATATGTAAACTCTTCCATCAACAGGGGGATGATTTCTCCTATTGGCAACCCCATAACATTATAATAATCACCGTCTATTTTTTCAATGCCTATCATGCCAATCCATTCCTGTATAGCGTAGGCTCCTGCTTTGTCGTAGGGTTGGTAGTTTACTACATAGTGCTTTATTTGTTCTGTTGTGAGACTTCTGAAATACACCTCTGTAGTAGTTGAAAAGCAAATCTGTTTATCACCACGTTGCATACATACACCTGTTATCACTTCATGTTTCCGTCCCGAAAGCTTGGTGAGTATGCTGATGGCATCTGCTTCATCTTTGGGTTTGCCTAATATTTCATCATCCAATAGTACGATGGTATCTGCAGCTATGATGATGGCATTATGCACTTGTTGCTCTATTGCAGCTGCTTTCTTTTTGGCAAGATATTCAGGCACTTCTTTGCCGGGCATACCGGGTGGATTGGTTTCATCCACATCTGCTATGATGATGTTGAATGTAAGTTCTGCAGCTTCCATCAACTGTTTGCGGCGCGGCGATTGTGATGCCAGTATTATTTTATGCATGTGCGTGGAAGTAATAGATAATAAGTGAGCCGATACCTGAAATCATAATCATCTTCAACCATCGGCTCATGGTATGATAATGTTGTGAAGTAGCTTTTTTGGGCAGGTAATACATCCACACCATAATAGGTATGGTGAGCAATAGTATTGTGTAAATACCGAGCATCATCCATCCAGCATTCAGCAGCTTGACAGCCCCCGTTATCAATGGTATGAGTGCTACGATGCCCAACACTTGCGTAAACCTTACAGAGCGAAGCAGTCCCCATTGTATAGGCATGGTAATACAACCCTCTTGCGCATCACCTTTAAAATCTTCCATGTCTTTTACTATCTCACGCATCCATGTAAGGGTGAATGCAAAGCAGGTGTAGATGCCTAATACCCATACGGGGTTGGGTATCTTATTGTCTGGTATAATGATGAATGCGCCTTGCGATGCTAGTGTGTGGATGGCAGGTTCGTAGAGTATCAATACGACAATAGTAAGTGCCGTCAGCAGAGCTACCACCACATTGCCCGTCATGAACTGCCTTTTGAAATGGGTGGAATAAAACCATAGCAATATCGTACAGCTTAATTGCAGTGCAAGCCAACTATAATGCCCTGCCAACCTTGCTACATAGGCAGACATTATCAATGCTGCTACATTCAATAGAGAATGCATCAATATGGCAAACTTCAACGGTATCTGTTTCTCAAGTACCATTTTTTCGGGCCTGTTGATGACGTCAATCTTTATATCGAAATAATCGTTGATGATATAACCCGCAGCTGCAATGAGTACGGTAGATAATGAAAGCAAGAAGAAGTTTTTACCATCCAGCAATAAGGATAGTTCGCTGTAATCGCGAATGGGTAATATAACACATGCCCACGCCAGCAGTTGTGTGAGGAAAACTATCAGCAGGTTCTTCCATCGTATCAGTTGCAGCCAGTACATATTGTGTTGATTGGTTGACTTTTAGATAAGTCAACTATTTCCCCCATCCTGCAGGGTCCACTCGCCATTGCTCAAGCGATGCTTTTTGTTCAGATGCTATCAGTTGTTGCTCTTCCGCTACTTCCATCAAAGCCTGATAATTGCTGATGGTATGCAGTGGTACATCTGCTTGGGCAAATGCATCAGCCGCAGCGTTAAAGCCGTATGTAAACAAGGCGCACATACCTATTACTTCGCCACCTGCAGCACGTATGGCATCTACGGCTTGCAAGCTGCTTTTGCCGGTAGATACCAGGTCTTCAACTACCACTACTTTTTTGCCTGCTTCCATATAGCCCTCTATCTGGTTGCCCATGCCGTGCTCTTTGGGTTTGCTACGCACGTATATAAAAGGCAGTTTCAGCAAGTCGGCAGCCATCACACCGTGCGCTATGCCTGCTGTGGCTACACCCGCAATCACTTCCGCATCAGGGAAATGCTCCAATACCATGTTTGCCAGTTCACTTTTCACAAAATCGCGTACATAGGGGTAAGACAATACTTTACGATTGTCGCAATAAACGGGGGAGTTCCAGCCAGATGCCCATACATATGGCTTTTGCAGGTTTATCTGCAATGCTTTAATTTGCAATAGTTTTTCGGCGAAATGTTTTTGTGTACTCATAACCGCTCAAACCTACGTCAAATACATAAGTTTACAAACTAAGGCAGCAGATGTTCACACAAAAAATATACGTTAATAATAAGCCCCTGATACTGGCTACCAATGCCCGCAGCTATATGGAAACGCACCCTATAGCAGAGGGATATATGCTGTTTACAGGCGCGTTCAGCCGAAATTTCAGGTTGGCTTTGCAGCATCTTGAAAAGCCGGGGACATTGGGTGCTATCATAGAGGATGTATCGTCTAATTCGTTGCAAGAACAATTGTATGAACTGTACCAGCCTATAGATGCGGGTGGTGGCGTGGTAGTGAATGAAGATGGTGCGGTGTTGATGATATACCGCCGTGGTAAGTGGGATTTGCCAAAAGGCAAGCGGGATGATGGTGAAGATGTAGCTACCTGTGCATTGCGTGAAGTGGAAGAAGAAACAGGATTGAAAAAGCTGCAATTGGGCGATAAGATATGCGATACCTATCATGTGTATTCTCAATACGGACAAAGCCTGCTGAAGTGTACTGCATGGTATAAGATGCAGGGTAGCACTACCGATACGCTTGCGCCACAAGCGGAAGAGAACATTGAAAAAGCAGAATGGCTGAAAGAAAAAGACTTGCGTTTTGTGGTTTATAAATCGTACGAAGCCATCAGAGAAGTGCTGGCAGAAGCGGGCTTCAAGTGGTAGGCGACCTTTTAACTTTATATAAGCTATACCTTAACATTGCTGCAACAATAGGGGCTGTAATTTTGTGTAAAAGAAGCGGATGATGTCGAGGGTTACACAATTAAGAAAAACAGGAAATATACACACAGGCTGGCAGTTAGTGAAGAACAGAAAGACTATCTGGTGTATGCTGAAAGATGTGTGGCGTGGCAACTATAAAATGTCGGGGTTGAGTAAATGGTTGTTGCTGGCAGGAATAGCTTATGTATTACTACCATTAGATTTTGACTGGGTGCCGTTTATTGGCTGGGTAGATGATGCATTCGTCATAGTGTTGCTTGTAAAAAGGTTGCAAAAAGAAGCACACCGATATGTGCGGGCTAAGGTAATGGGCAGGAAAGTACACTACTAAAACTTCACTTCTTTCGGTACTATTTTGCTTACATCGCCACCATTGCGTATTACATCTCTTACTATAGTAGATGAGATAGTAGAGTATTCAGGTGCGCAGGTCAGGAAGATGGTTTCTATTTCAGGCATCAGCATACGGTTCATATCTGCAATAGCTTTTTCGTATTCAAAATCAGATATATAGCGTATACCTCGTATCATGTATTGCGCGCCTATTTCTTTGCAATAGTTGATGGTAAGTCCGGAATAGCTCGTAGCACTTACTTGCGGATAATCTTTGAATATTTCTTCTATCCAAGCTATACGCTGTTCTATGCTGAACATAGGGGCTTTTTGCGAGTTGACACCAATGGCTATGACCAATTTATCGAAAAGTGATGCAGAGCGTTTTATGACATCTACATGCCCCAGTGTTATGGGGTCGAACGTGCCGGGAAATAAGCAGATGCGTTGCATAGTTTATTCGCTTGGTTGTTTGAAGAATGTAAATACGGTAGTGCCATAGTTTTTCATTCGCATAAAGTTAGGATGTTTTTGGTAGTCGTTACGTGGTGTATGTTCATGTACAAAAATGCCACCGGGTACCAACATTTTTCTATCAAACACCAGCATGGGTATATCATCTATATTCTGCAAGGCATAAGGTGGTCCTGCAAAGATAAAATCGTACTGTTCAGTACATTGTTTCATAAACTTGAATACATCGCCACGAATGATATGCATTCTGTCTAAAATGCCTAATGCGGTAGCTGTTTTTTTTATGAAGTCTATGTTGCCTAGATCACGTTCAATTAGCGTAAGGTCTTTTGCTCCGCGTGATGCCAACTCATAGCTTATGCTGCCGGTGCCTCCAAACAAATCACAAGTAATAGCACCGTCTATATCTATCAGATTTTCAAGTATGTTGAATAATCCTTCTTTAGCCACATCGGTAGTAGGGCGTGCAGGTGTATTGGTTGGCGGGCTGAAGCGTCTGCCGCTGAATTCTCCGCCTACAATGCGCATGCGTACAACTGTTGTAATAAATAGATTGTTCCCGTCCAACTGCGGTCGTTGGATGGTACACTACCGGTACCGTCTTTCAGTTCGGGGAAGTATTGAGATAGCTCTGTAACAATACCTGCCATATTACGGTTGGCATTGGTACATTGCAATGCCAGTTCATTTTCGTGTATACCTGTATGCTGACAAAGATGCTTCAAATGGTAGGCTATATCTTCGGCAGTTTGGTATGGAAAAACCTGATGCCAGTGCAATGCACGGTTTTTATACAATGTGGCAAATACCTGATCGTTGGTAATGGTACACTGCAAAGAAGACTCCGACTTGAAAGGCTTGTAAAACTGGTAAGCTGAAAACGGTAAAATCTTGGCTTTGCTGAAGTACCTGCCTATCAGGCTTTTGATGGCTGCAGGCCATGCATACATATAGTGTGCCTTATCTTCACGCAGGTGATAAGTGCTCATTATTTCATTCTTCTCAACAAAATGCAGTTGCCGCACCCATTTATCCGCCTCTTGTTCTTTAAACAGTATTTCGGGAATCAGCATCGCTTTGTCGGTAGCTATGAAAGCTGATATGACTTTGTGCGGTGCACCTAATAAAGTATCGTTTAGAAACTCGTGTTCGAAGAAATCAATTATCCAGGCAGGCAGGCTTTTCTTGTAGTCGTTGTGGCTGATCATCAGCAAATCTCCCTGCTCGCTAAAGCCTGCAGTGGTAACACTACGTGGCGTGAGCACGAGTATAATACGTGCTACTTGCGACACAAGACTATCGCCATTATGCACTTTGTATATCTGCTGATTAAATCCGCTATTTGTAACCTCTGACATAGAAAAGCACACAATTATAGGGTAAATTTGCGACACTTGCAGCATAGGGCATCACCGTATGCCTGTTTGTATTCCTCTGAAAGGCTTATTGATACTGTCATAGGAAGAAATAATATTATTTATAGGATGTGTTAAGATTTTACAGGTAGTGCAATTATCAATCACCAACAAAGGTATTATCAAACTGGCGGCACCCATATCGCTCGCTATATTGATACCACAACTTAATTTCCTGACCAACACAGCCTTCCTTGGCAGGTTGGGCGAGCACGAATTGGCTGTTAACGGGCTTACAGGCGTGTTTTATCTTACCATGAGCATGATAGGCTACGGGCTTAACAGTGGTATTCAGGCACAGATGGCAAGACGTGGCGGTGAGGGCGATAATGCAGAGCTTGGCAGGACACTTACAAATGGTATGCTGCTGGGTGTTATATCATCGGCAGTATTGATGGTGCTTGCCATGTTGTTGGCACCCTTCATCTTTGGTATGAGCCTGCACGATCAAAGCCATGTACAAAGCAGTGTGGGCTACCTGAATATACGGGTATTGGGTTTGCCCTTTCTGCTACTGGTGCAGTTGATGAACGCGTTTTATATTTCCACTGGTCAGTCGAGGTTTTTGATGTATGGCTCGCTGGCGGCTACGCTTACCAATATTGTACTCGATTATTTTTTCATCTTCGGTAAGGGTGGTTTCCCGCAATTGGGGCTGAATGGTGCTGCCGTAGCATCTGTAATAGCAGAGATGGTGTATTGCCTTGTGATGTACGGTATCTTCTACTTCCGTAAGATATACAAGACGTTTCCTGTCTTTACCCAATCGCGGTTCGATTTGACATTAGCCCGCCGTAGCCTGAATGTGTCTGCACCATTGATACTGCAATACCTTTTCAGCATTGGTGGTTGGCAGGTGTTTTTCATATTTGTAGAGCATCTGGGCGAGCGAGAGTTGGCAGCATCGCAGATATTGCGCAGTGTGTTTGGTGTAGTGAGTGTGGTAACATGGGCATTTGCCAGTACCTGCAATACGTTGGTGAGTAATGTAATAGGGCAGGGTAAACAATATGAGGTAATACCCGTTATCAAAAAAATAGGCTTGCTTAGTTTTATTTGTACTACTGTTATCTGTTTGCCCTTGCTGGTGTTCCCTTCAGAGTTTTTATCTCTTTATAGAGATGATGTTTCTTTAGTAGCTCTATCACTACCCAGCTTGCGATTGATACTGCTGGCAACGCTCATTATGTCATTGTCAACTGTTCTCTTCAATGGGGTAGTAGGTACGGGCAATACAATGATAAACCTGCTGATAGAAGTAGCCTGTGTAGGCATCTACTTGGTGTATTGCTACCTATTCATAGAACGAGCAAAGATGCCACTGGCATGGGCTTGGGGTTCGGAGTTTGTTTACTGGTCATCGCTGTTTATTATCAGCTATCTGTACTTACGTAGTGGTAAGTGGAAAGGGAAGACGATTTGATGATAGGTTAATAAGGTAAGAAGTCAATAAGCCAATAAGTTAATAAGGCATTGAACAGAACGGCGATACCTTATTGCCTTATTAACCTTTTGCCATCTTGTCAATTAGCTGATTGCTCTGCTATCTCTTCCATAAAGATGCCGTTGTGGCTTTCCTCATATACACATTCACCATTTTTTATCAGCAGCACCTGTGGGCTTTCGTGGTGTACCTGAAAATCTTCCGCTACCTTGTTAGATATATTGCGGTGTTGTAACAAATCCAGATAATAGAATTTTATGCCGTCTGGTTGTGCTGCTTTGTCGAGCCTGTTTTTTACCATCACACTAATGCTGCAACGGGTACTGTGTTTGAAGATAACAACGGGTTTTTCCGTACTTTCTTGTTTGATGGCGGTTAGTTGTGTTTCGTCTGCTAAATCAATCCAATTCATAGATGCAAAGGTATGTGTTAGTTGACTGGTTGATTTGTTGAATAGTTAATCTCTGTATAGAGTTTTTTTATATGGTTTTCATATAAACATGTCAGGCAATTAACAAGTCAACCATTAATTATTATTTTCGCCGATTATGAAACAAGCATTTGTATTTCCCGGTCAGGGGGCACAGTTTTCGGGTATGGGCAAAAACCTGTACGAAGCCAACACACTGGCAAAAGAATATTTTGAGCAAGCCAACGAGATATTGGGCTTCCGCATTACAGATACCATGTTTGCAGGTACTGACGAAGACCTGAAACAAACTAAAGTAACACAACCCGCTATCTTCCTGCATAGCACTATATTATTTCTCACTACACCCGATTTGAAACCCGATATGGTAGCGGGGCATTCATTGGGTGAGTTCAGCGCGTTGGTGGCTAATAAAGTATTGTCTTTTGAAGACGGGCTGAGGTTGGTTGCTAAAAGAGCAGCAGCCATGCAACGTGCTTGCGAAATCAACCCATCAACAATGGCGGCAGTATTGGGGCTTGAAGATGCGAAAGTAGAAGAAATATGCGCAGGCATAACGGATGATGTGGTAGTAGCAGCCAACTACAACTGCCCGGGTCAATTGGTAATAAGCGGCAGTATAGATGGCATCAACAAAGCCTGCGAACTGCTGAAAGCGGCAGGTGCTAAGCGTGCATTGGTGTTGCAGGTAGGTGGCGCATTCCACTCGCCGTTGATGGAGCCAGCTCGTGAAGAACTACAAGCTGCTATTGAGGCTACTGCTTTTGGAAATGCATTATGCCCTGTGTATCAGAATGTGGATGCAAAACCATATACAGATGCTGCCAGCATCAAACAAAACCTGATAAACCAATTGACTGCCCCAGTGCGTTGGACACAAAGCGTACAAAATATGGTTGTAGACGGTGCTGCTAAGTTTACTGAAGTAGGACCAGGCAATGTATTGCAAGGCTTGGTAAAGAAAATAGCCAAAGAGGTAGAAACGGCAGGTATTAATTAACTGAACCTGGATTTTTGGGATTGATGGATTAACCGGGGAAAGATAGTTGTTGGGTAAATCCCTTTATCCTTGAAATCCACCTTCTTATAAAGGTTTATACACAACTCGTATTAATCAGGGTTAATCCTTTAATCTTCATTAATCCGGGTTCTTTTTTTTCTGATTTTTTACCTACATTTGTTGCAGAGAGAACAACAGAATATAGAGGATAGCATTCCAAACAGGGTTCTATCAGTTCAGCAAAACAAACAATAAGGGAAAAGAGTAAGGGTACAGCCTATGGCTGATGGTATTGTATTGCTTAACTTTTTAAAAACCTGAAGGAATGAGTAAATCTTTGAAAACAGCCGAATTAATTGCAGGCATCGTAATGAGTATTATTGCTGTTTACCTGATGCTGATGTGATAATAACACATTGCTGCAAAAAATAGAAAACATGATGGGCGTATAAACCCATTCGGAATGATAGGCGGCATACTGCTGCAACCTTTCCACCCTGAACAGAGAACCTGCTTATTGGCAGGTTTTTTTATTACTTCAGAACCTGGATTAGTTGGATTTAAGGGATTTGCCACGCAATAATATTACCCGCAATAAATCCATTATCACCCCTATCATCAATAGCTGTTGTAAATCAATTCATTATGCAACGTACGTTCAACGCACGTTCAGCGTACGTTGAACAAGGAGAGGAGAGAACAGTAGAGTAAAGTAAATAACAGAAAATAACAGCAGATAACAGAACAGAAAATAGTTTTTTTCTGACGTTGTTAATTTTTAGTGTTGAGGTATATAACAATGGGGTATGTAAATCAGTCACTTACGCAACCCCCTTGCAAGGTGCTTGCAACTACCTTGCAACAAGGAGAGGATAGAATAGTAGAGTACAGTAGATAACAGAAAACAACAGCAGATAACAGAATACTAAGTTTTGTTTGTTGTTGATGGTTTTTAATATTCTCTTATACTTATTTATCAATTGTTAAGGATGTGTGTGGGTAGTTTTGTTGCTGCCGATTACAAGATGTTGCGGCTTACTTATTTATTAATGTAAAAAACAAGCTATGTACTTCACAAAGACACTATTTATTTCCTGCTGCCTTGCGCTGGCAGCTTTCACGGCAAATGCGCAAAATGATGATGTTGAAAAAGACATGGACATTATTGAAAAAAGAATGGATGCAAAACCTACCAAAGCTGCCAATAAAATAGCTATCGGTTACAACCTGACGGATATACAAAACAGCTTTGGTGTTGGGCTGAATCTTACTAGCCCTTATTTTTTTGATAAAAGTATGGCAGTGCGCCTGCGTGCCAATATGCAATTTCTGCAACACATACCCACGGCAGCTCCTGCAGCTACAATATGGTCGCCATACGGTATGTTGCAATTAGGGCTTGTAGGTGGTGATGGTGCTGTTAAGAAAAATATGCGTTTTTATGGTGAGGGTGGTGTAGTGGTAATAATGCCAAACGACGAGTTTTCTGCCAATAGCACTATAGGTGGCTATGGGCTTTTTGGCTTTGAGTTTTTTCTTGCCAAGCCTATTGCATTCCATATAGAAATGGGTGGTATGGGTACAGGGGGTACAGCAGAGAAAAGCGTAGGTAAGCCGATATATGCCAATGGTTTTTTAACCAATGTAGGTGTGCGCTTACTGTTGTAAGGCAGGGATTGATGCGTGTACAAACCACTTACGGCGAAGCGTGCATAGCAGATGGTTATAATGAGCAGGGTCTATCCCTGCTTTTTTATATCCGTACTGGCAGGTAGGCATAAATACACCGATAAGTGTAGGAAACGGTAAAGGGATGCTCGGTAGCTTTACATCAAATAAATATCCCGAGTATGAAAAAACTATTCTACGTATGTATCTGCATGGCTTTATTGGCAGCGTGTAAAAAAGACAAAACTACTACAACACCTACCACTACTAATAACAATACCAGCAATGGTGGCTGTGGCGATGGTAACGTGTGTTTTAAGCTGAACGGTACACAAATCAGTAAAACAGGTGGTGGCTACCTGATGGCAGATACTTTTACATTCGTTAAATACGAAGAGGGTGTAAAACAATTGTCTATAGATATATTCGGCAATACGGCAGGCAACTACACAGTTGGCGACAAACGCCTGAAAGGTAAGGCCAGGATATATTACTTTCCTGAAAACAATAAAATGTACATGAGTAATAAAGGCAGCCTTGAAATGACAGAACTGACGAGCGATAGAAAAGCAACAGGCAAATTCAGTGGTACGCTGTATCTCTACAATGCAGATACAGAAAAATTTACCATGACCGACTCTTTGGTGATAACGGAAGGCTTTTTTACCAAAGTACAATTGGCAAAACTCTGATAGCAAGGGACAGGTAAATAGACAAGGCGGGATTATTCCCGCTTTTTTTATTGCAGCTACCCGAAGGGAAATCTTACTAATATCGTCTGTATATTGTAAGTGAAACACCCATATATGCTTCTCCGCCCGCTATTGTTGATATGTTTGTTCTGTTGCGCACAGGTGGTAGTAGCACAGCACCTCAACTTACGGTTTGTACCCACATGGGGTGGTAAGCCTGTAGATGCAGAGAAGTATTACAAGCTACCATCGGGCGATAGTTTGCAAATAACCAATTTCCGTTGTTATATATCGGCTATATCCTTGTCTGTAAACGGTAAGATAGTTTACAGAGAACCCAATAGTTATCACTTACTGGATATGGCTGAACCAACCACCTTGCAGCTACGATTGTCAAACATACCCAAGTACGATGCAATTCATTTCAGTATTGGTGTAGATAGTATCATGAGTGTATCTGGGGCACATGGTGGCGATTTAGACCCCGAAAAAGGCATGTATTGGGCTTGGCAGAGTGGTTATATCAACTTCAAGGTTGAGGGCAACAGCAACCTCTGTAATACACGTCGTAACGAGTTTCAGTTTCATATTGGGGGCTATGCAGGCAAGGATAATGCACTGGTACAGGTAACATTGCGAAATGTAGATGCACCTAATGCCATGACGATAGAGATACCTTTAGACAAATGGCTGCAACAAATAGACTTGCGCCAGCAACACACCATCATGAGTCCGAGTGCAGAGGCCGTACAACTTGCTAAACAATTAGCAGCTACCCTAAACATACAACAGCAGTGAAAAAGGGATTGGTCATAAGCTGTCTGCTGGCAACGGTTGCCTTGCTATCGTTTAAGACGAACAAGATACAGTTTGCCATACCCAAGGGCTGGCCTAAGCCTGTATATGATTTTGGTAAAAACCCACTATCGCTCAACAAAGTGGAACTGGGCAGGATGCTGTTTTACGACCCTGTACTATCAAGAGATAGCACTACATCTTGTGCAAGTTGTCATTCGCCATTCAATGCTTTTACGCATGTTGACCATGACTTGAGCCATGGGATTAATGACAGGATTGGCAAGCGCAATTCTCCGGCGTTGATGAACCTTGCATGGAGTAGCAGCTTTATGTGGGATGGCTCTATAAACCACCTTGACGTGCAATCGCTTGCTCCCATTACCAATCCGCTTGAAATGGATGAGAGCTTGCCCAACGTTATCCGCAAACTGCAAAGCAATACACGTTACCCCAACTTGTTTTATAAAGCCTATGGAGATTCTGTAATAACAGGACAACACCTGCTGCAAGCCCTTTCGCAATTCATGCTCACGCTTGTGAGTAAAAATGCAAAGTACGATAGCGTGATGCGCAAGCAGGCAGCATTTACCGAGCAGGAAAGTAAAGGCTATGCCTTGTACAAACAGCATTGTGCATCTTGCCATACAGAGCCATTGTTTACCAATTACAGCTTTGAGAACAACGGATTGTATGTTGACAATACCCTGAATGACAGCGGGCGTATGGCAATAACCAAACTGCCAATAGACTCGTTGAAGTTTAAAGTGCCCACACTCCGCAACCTGAAGTATAGCTACCCTTACATGCACGATGGCAGGTTTAAACATTTGGGGCAGGTACTCAACCATTATGCTATGGGCATCCAGCGTACACCTACACTGGCAACACAGTTGCAAAAAGGAGTGTTTATGAATAATGAAGAGAAGTTTTACCTGATAAGTTTTCTGGCAACGCTGAATGATAAAACATTTGTTTCCAATACTGCATACGGCTTTCCGAAAAAATATTTTGAACAGAGCGAAGGATTGTAAAGTGGCTGTCGTCTAAACATGATAAGAAGACAACCATATTGTATCTGCTAAAACAAAAATATTTATGCTGAAGAAAAACGCACTCCTGATGCTTATGCTTATGTACACTGCCATAGCAGGTGCACAAACAGTTACAGACCCCATGATAACCAAATGGTGGTTTAACACGACTAACAATAAATATAACGGCATTCTAACAGATGTAGAAGCGGTGTACTATACCACTACCAATGTGTATGTAAAGACAAGCGGCATCCCCAATTATTACAAAGATGGCCTGACTGTAAACAACGCCAAAGATTTGCAAGCCACTTGGACATTGCCACGTACTCCATCTGTAGCTACTACCAAGCCCAGCGTGGTAGGCGGACAAACGGGGCTCATGTATGATGGCTCCGTATTCTTTCACCCGGGCGATGCACAGTCTTACAACGGTGCTGGTGTATGGAACAGGCTTGCCTATTATTTTGAAGGCAATGATATGGACCCGTACAACGGGCACAGTACACCTACCAATATGTACCACCACCATTTTGATAATCTCGCACTGCACGATTTTGATGCATCCAAACACTCTCCCATTGTAGCCTATGCATGGGATGGCTACCCTGTGTATGGCCCTTATGCCTATGCCAATACAGATGGTACTGGTGGCATTACAAGGATGCAAACCAGCTACAGTACAAAATCGTACACCACACGTACTAACGGACCGAATGTGAACACACAATACCCGATAGGCTGTTTTATAGAAGACTGGCAATACACAGCAGGCTCCGGGCATCTGGACGAGCACAATGGCCGTTTCTGTAAAACACCTGAATACCCCAACGGCACGTACGCATACTTTACTACGGTAGATGCATCGTTGAAACCCATCTACCCATATTTTATAGGACCTACATATTATGGCAACCTGCAAACAGGTAATACAGGTCCTAATGGTGGTAAAGCTACCGTGCCGGGCGGTGCTACACAATACCAACCAACTACGGCTGTAAAAGAAGTAGAAGCAATGGACGATGCTGTGAAGATGTACCCCGTACCTGTAAAAGACTACCTGACTGTGCAACTAAAAGAAAATAAGAACTATACCCTGACAGTATATAATGTAGAGGGTAAAGTGTTGCAAGAAAAGAAAATAAATACCACCGTGCAGATAGACATGAGTAGCTATAGCTATGGCATGTACTTTATAGGTTTACAGGATGATAAGGGTGCTGGCTTTATAAAACGTGTAGTGAAGCAATAAGTATTTTCATTTTGAGGTTTCAGTAAAGAGGAGCTGCCTGTATGGGCAGCTTTTTTGTTGTTAACAAAGGGTGTTGTAGATTAGAGTTAGTAAATTATTTTGATTTGAAAAAGACAGATAGAATACTTGCATACAGTTTGTTAGCGCACGTATATAATTCTTCAACGTTAATGACTGACTTACTTGATGTTTTTGTGCCTATAGTAAAACGAGCAATATCTATTTTGAATAGAGAGGGACAATTCAGCGGGAAAAATATATCTGAAATTGAGGCTATAGTGAGCCAATTATATGATATTGAGATACCGCTTCCAGTATTAAAAAAGATATTATTAAAAATAGCAAAAGAAGTTAATACAGAAGATGTTATTCATTTCCAATTATACCAAGATGGTTCATTTGCAATAAATAATTACGTATTTGCCCAGTTTGACGATTTTATTGAAAAGAAGGCATTTGAAATACAAGAACTAGAAAGAATATTTATCCAGTTTTGTAAGTTAAATAATATTACAAGAGAAGAATACGGTTCAATTTTCACCTTTATAGAACTTAATAAATTAACACTAGGTAAATATTTAAAAGGCAGTGTTAAAACAAATAACCATGACTATACAATTGAAGCTAGATTTGTAGAGTACTTTAAGTCTATTGCTACAGTATATGAATTGATTAGAAACATATACTTAGGGTCAATAATTTCAAGTTACATAGAGTATGAACCAGAAAAAATAAAAGTAGAAGTGGAATTAGTATTTGATACTAATTACATAATAAGTCTTATTGATTTAAACACACCAGAATCTACTAAAACCTGTTCGAAACTATTGGATGTTGCAAAATCATTGGGGTTTAAAACAAATGTTTTGATTGATACTATTGAGGAAGCTAGTAACCTTCTTCATAAAAAAGCAGAAAATTTCGATAAGACGTTTCTTCAGAAAAAAGTCAATCCTGAGGATATTTATAATGCTTGCGATCGTAGAAAATTAAGTAAAGTAGATATTGATAGAATTGCTGATAACTTAGAGGATACATTAAGCAGTAAAGGGATTATTGTTATTCCCGATACAACTAAATATAGAAACTTAGGAAAGTTCAGTGATGAATACATAGCACTGAAAAAAATTAGATATAATGATATAGCAGCATTACATGATGCTACTGCAATACAGTACGTAAAGTCAAAAAGAGGGGATAAGAAGATAAAAGACTTCGAAAAAGTTAATTGTTGGTTTGTAAATAATTCAATTTCTGATAATTATCAGAGCGTGGATTATGCTAAGGGGAAAGATAGTTTACCTATAACCATCAAGGTTGATGACTTATTAAATATATTATGGTTAAGCAACCCTAATGTTTCAATGAATATTCATAACTCTGAACTTGTGGATATAGGGATTACAACTTTAATTTCATGCACATTAAACGAAAATTTACCCAAGGCAAGCATCATAAAAGAGTTAGACGACAACATTCAAAAATACGCTAAGGATAACTTAACTGATAAAGATGTATACAGGGTAGCAACAAGAATAGCTAATAAAAGGGTTAATAATATTGAGCAGTTGAACTTGTTAGCTCAAAAGGATTCTGAAGAGTTCGTTAGGCGATTAGAAACAATGTCACTGGCACAAAAAGAAGAAGAAGAGGAAGAAAAAAAGAAAATGGATGAACTACTTAAAGGGCTAGTTAAGAAAATTGATAACTTAGATAGAGTAAAAAGCAGCCATGAAAGACAGTCAAAAGAGGCTCAAGATAAGTTACAGGAAATGTCAAAAGAAATCGAAGAGCAAAAACAAAAAAGGTTAATTGAAAAAAATAAAATAAGAAAAGAACTAAGAGAGGAATGGGTAAAAACCGAAGTTAAAAAATGGAGATCGAAGTCATGGCGGGAGTTGTTTTTTTGTATTTTAGTAATAGTGTTGATAGTGCTTTGTATCTTTTATAACTGTCAATGGAATGTTAGCAAGTTTATATCAAAATTAGATGAATTATCCAACAATATAATTCTAAAATGGACAGTTCCGATTATTATTACTATTGTAATTTTTCTTGTTGTTAGGAATTTAATTAATAAATATAGAAACCAATCTAATGTCAAAGCGTTTAAGGATATGTTACAAATTCCTGATAATTTGAAACACTTAGATAAACTAGATGATTAATTTAATCCTACAAAACAAAAGGCACTCAATTAAGTGCCTTTTAAAATATCATTAAGCCCCTTTAGGAGTTTGGGGTCCTATCGCAAATCAACCACCTCTACGCCAGGGTATTTATTTTTGTCGAAAGAGAACATGCCATCATTTACCGTAGCGTTGGGGGTAAAACCACTTACTTCGTATTTGTACATATTGCCGTTCTTTTCCCACACATTGCCGCCTACTATGGTGCTGGTGTTATCTACTGCCAGTTCTACCTTGCTCAGTTGTTTGCCTTTGGCAATGGGGGTCATTTCAATAATATCGCAAGTCTTAGTGCCTACTTTACGAGTGCCTATGTATTTGTAGTTGTATTCTTTATCGTAGAAATTAGTAAACAGTTTAGTGGGCGATAGAGTCTGCTCGTTGGGGTTGTAGTTGCTTACCTGCACCTCGTTGGTAGCTTTCATATACGTCCACACGGTTTTGTTATCGCACATTATTTGTTGCCCTGCTATCTCTACACGGTATTTAGGGCCTTTCATGTAGAAAGTACCTTTCTTCGTTTCTTTTACCTTGCCGCCATTGCCTGTCAGGTGCAGTGCAAAATTGGCTTTCAGCGATTTCAGGCTGTTTACTTTCTTGCTCACCGCTTCCAGTATGGTTTTGGCTTTAGCATCGCCTTGTGCCAGTGCGGGTTGTACAAATGCCATAGCGGCCACCATGCTTAAACACAAAATCTTTTTCATCTGCTTTTCTCTTATTTAGTTATGGATAATCTTTTTGACACCAGCCGCACGAAAACGTTTAACGGTATCCTGCAAAACGAGGGGCGAATTTACGCCATTAATCGTTAAGGTTGCTTAAAAACTGGTCGAGCTCGGCTTCTGTTTTAAAGTACACCTCGCGTGGTTTGCTGCCTACGGCAGGGCCTACAATGCCAGCTCCTTCCAGTTGGTCCATAATGCGGCCTGCACGGTTGTACCCGAGGTTGTAGCGGCGTTGCAGCATACTGGTGCTGCCGCTTTGTGTCTGCACCACGGTACGGGCGCAGTCTTCAAACAGTTTGTCGCGGTTGGTCAGGTCAACGATTTTATCGTTCTCGCCATCTTCGCCCTCGTATTCAGGCAGTTCAAAAGCAGAAGGGTAACCACGCTGTGTACCTATGAAGTCAACTATTTTTTCTACTTCGGGCGTGTCCACAAACGCACACTGTACACGCAATAGCTCGCTGCCATAAGACACCAGCATATCGCCGCGCCCTATCAGTTGCTCTGCACCGCCCGCATCCAGTATGGTACGGCTATCTACTTTTGCAGATACTTTAAAAGCAATACGCCCCGGGAAGTTGGCTTTGATAGTGCCCGTTATCACATTTACACTTGGGCGTTGTGTAGCAATGATAAGGTGTATACCGATGGCACGTGCCAACTGTGCCAAACGCGCGATGGGCATTTCCACTTCTTTGCCAGCCGTCATTATCAGGTCGGCAAACTCATCTATTACCAGTACTATGAATGGCAAGTATTTATGGCCGCGCTGTGGGTTCAGCTTGCGGGCTATAAACTTCTCGTTGTATTCTTTGATGTTGCGCGCACCAGCTTCTTTCAGCAGTTCGTAGCGGTTATCCATCTCTATGCACAGGGCATTGAGCGTATAGATAACTTTCTTGGTATCGGTAATGATGGCTTCCTCTTCATTGGGTAGTTTTGCCAGAAAATGTTTTTCGATAGTGCGGTAGATGGATAGCTCCACTTTTTTAGGGTCTATCATCACAAACTTCAGTTGCGATGGATGTTTTTTATACAGCAACGATACCAGTATAGCGTTGATACCTACCGATTTACCCTGTCCTGTAGCACCCGCCATCAGTAAGTGCGGCATGGTTGCAAGGTCAACAATATAGTTTTCGTTATCAATCTTTTTGCCCAACGCTATCGGCAGGCTCATGTTCGACTTTGCAAACTTTTCGCTTGACAATAGTGTACGCATAGATACTATCTGCTTGTTGGTATTAGGTACTTCAATACCTATGGTGCCACGCCCCGGTATGGGAGCTATGATGCGTATGCCCAATGCGGCAAGGTTCAGCGCTATGTCGTCTTCCAGATTGCGGATTTTAGATATACGCACACCCTCGGCAGGCACTATTTCATACAGCGTTACGGTAGGGCCTACGGTAGCACTGATGCGTTGTATTTCTATGCCAAAGCTGCGTAGGGTTTGTATTATCTGGTTTTTGTTTTTTTCCAGTTCGTCTTTATCAAGGGTGATGGTTTCACTACGGTCTTGCAGCAAATCGAGCGTAGGAAATTTATAATCCCTCAAGTCCAGTTCAGGGGCATACGGTTCGTTATCTTCTATGCTGATGTGTGCATTTTTGGTAACAACTGTAGGCTCTTCGTCCTGCTGTATAATTTCTATAGATAGCTCTGGTTCTTCTTGTTGTTTGGCAGGTTTTTCTGCAACAGGTATGGATAGCTCCATTTCTTCTGTCGCCTCATCGTCTGTTTCGTACGCTTCTTCTGTTTCCTCTTCCTCTTCTTGCGTCATCCCCAAATCTGCTAAGGGTGTGGTTTTCAGCGCATTAGTATGTGGGGCTGTTTTGTCGCTCATGGTCATGTTCCACTCATCCTGCATGGGTTCTTCATCCATTAGTATGGGCTTTACAAAATCACCGCCTTCAGTTTTCCTGTTTTTTGTTGGTATCTCTTTAGTTGGTTCTGTTTCGTCGTCAGTAGCTGTTTCGCTATCACCTGTTTTTACGGCTGTTGGTATAATGCTGGCAACGGCTTTGGCAGTAGTACGCGCACGACGCAGTATGGGCGAAATGTCCAACGCGAATACAACAAATGCAAAGAAACACACGATGGCAAATAGTATCATACCCGTACCCCCATGCCCGAAGAAACTATTCATGTAAGCAATAGCCTCGTTGCCCCATGCACCACCATATGGAAAGCCTGCATTGGGTAACACGTAAGCCAGTATGGGAGCTACTATCAGCAGCAATATAGAAAGCCAACGCAGATAACGTATAATGGGTACTACACGTCTGCCGTATATCATATTCAGCCCAAGCATACCCACCCATATACCTATAGCTAAAGATGCAACACCTGCACCCTTATACACCAATGCATGAGATAGCGTAGCCCCGAAGCGACCACCCCAATTAGCTACGTTGGTTTTGCCTTTCAGCAACATATTTACAGATGCTTTGTCGAAGTCTGCCGTCCAGTTATAAAAATAGCTGGCAATAGAAACGGTCAGGAATATGCCGAATAGCAATAAAAACATACCAAACCCAAGGCGTAGCTGCCTTATACGGTCTGTAGTAGTAGTTGTGTTGTCAACAGGCTGCTCAGCAGCTTTTTTCTGGGTAGTCTTTGTTTTGGCCATAGCAGGCAGTAGGTGGCAAAAGTACAATTTTCAATAAACCACGGGCTAAAATAACGGCTATAACTAAAACTTACATCTACTCCATTTTGAAAAAGAACATATTGCAATAAAACAACAACCAACCATCAATGTCATAGGTCTGTCTAATAAAATTAGCGGGCGGACTATGTTTTTTTAGCTGTTGGTAAATAAAGGCTCTGTGCGGGTTGCGTCAAAAAATCTGCATACAGGCATTGCAACTTTGAAATATTTCCGTATTTTCAACCGTTGAGAAACTGCGACTATACCTATTTAGTATGGCTTGCAAACAATAGATAAATAGCATACTTTTAACTTTTAAGATACTAACAACAAGGTTAATATATCATGACGATGAAAAATACAATTAGCCGGGCAAGCGTAGTAGCAGCATTGGCTCTTGCTTTCAACACAGTACAGGCGCAGGATGTGCACTTCACACAGTTCAACGCTGCACCGCTTATCGTGAACCCTGCATTCACAGGCAACTTCAGCGGACAATGGCGCGCGACAGCTATCTATCGCGATCAGTGGAGAAGCGTTACTTCTCCGTTCAAAACGTATGCTGTGTCTATTGATGCGCCTATCATCAACGATTTATCACATGATGATTATCTTGCTGGTGGTTTGCAATTGTATAACGACCGCGCAGGTGATGGCAATCTCTCTAATCTGTCTGTATTAGGTTCTGTTGCGTACCACAAATTTCTTGGTGGTAATCAGAACAAATCTCTGTCAGTAGGCTTTCAGGGCGGTTATACGCAAAAAAGTATTGATCTGACAAAGTTGTATTTTCAGAACGAATTCAATAACGGCCAGTTTGACCCCGGTACATCCGGAGAGGCTATGAATAACAGGGTTAACTACTTTACGCTGAATGCAGGCATCTCTTGGGCACAGTCTGTAGGTTCAAACTTTGGTTATGTAATTGGTTTGGGTGCAAACAACCTGAACCAACCTCAGGAATCATTTATGCGCAAGCGCACAAAAGATGTAGGCTTAGGTATGCGTTATACCGCACAGGTAGGTGCTATAGCTTATGTTAGCGAAAAATTCAGCTTGCGCCCGGCAGTGCTTTACCAGTCACAGTCTACAGCAACAGAGTTGGTTGCAGGTAATGAATTTCACCTGATAGTAGGCAATCCGGAATTCCGCAACTTTACAACGGCGGTATTCTTAGGCGGTTATTATCGTTCAAATGATGCTTTGATGGTAAACGCAGGTGTTGAATTTAAAGGACTCCGTGTAGGTGTGAGCTACGATTACAACACGTCAAACCTCAAAACAGCATCAAACGGTAACGGTGGTTTTGAGATATCGCTGATATATATAGCGCCCGACCCGCTTGATTTTGCGCGTAAATTGATATATCCTTGCGCTCGCTTCTAACAACATTCTAAATAACCAAAAAAGAAAGGGCAAAAAAATTTTTTAAAGCCCTTTCTTTTTTTTAAAGCAATTTATACTTTTATACCCATTAACAACGCTCGCTAACATGAGAAAAAATTGGCTGCTACTGATTCTGGCTACGGTTCTGGTTACTATTCAATTTGATGCTAACGCACAGCAGCAACGTAAAGAGAAGTATAGAAACAAAGCTGACGATCCCGTATCGAAGCTCCCGTACTATAAAAAATTACGTTGGGCAGATGGGCTTTACCGCGAAGGAAGCTACTTCAACGCGATAGAGTATTATCAACAACTGAAACAGGAGGATGAACGCAATCCTTACCTGACGTACCAACTGGCAGAATGCTATTGGATGACGCGCGACTATGCTCCTGCGGCAGCTTATTTTTCAGAGGTATATTCTATGTCTCCGAAAATGTATCCTGAAGCTATCTTCAAAAGCGCGCTGATGCTGAAGCAACAAGGTCGCTATGAAGATGCGATTGTTCAGTTCAATAAATTTATTACTGACAATCCCAAAACATTCAAAAAAGAAAAGAAACGTGCATTGCGCGAGATAGAAGGTTGTAACATGGCCATGAATTCTGTTAAAGACCCACAGGCTGTTACGATCATCAATGCCGGTCCTAACGTAAACAGTGCATATACTGAATCTGCCCCTTATCCACTGGGTGATACAACGTTGTTGTTCTCCAGCATGCGTCAAAACAGCATTGCTGAGTTTGACAAACGCAGTGCCGAGTATATGTCAAGTTTCATGGTGTCTCGCAAACAAATGTACACTGAACGTGTAGATTCATTTCAATGGGCATTGGAATTTAAAGACGGTGGTTTTAACACCAAAAAAGCACACGTAGGTAATGGATGCTACAGTGTTGGTGGAGAACGCTTTTACTTTACTAAATGTGCTGAAGGTGACTCTTTGAAAGTAGAATGTAAAATCTACGTTTCTAAGTTTGAAAAAGCTAAATGGGGTGAACCGCAACTGTTGGGCGAAGGCATTAACGAAGGTGGTTCTAACACACAACCATTTATTGCAAAAGTGGGCAAGAAAGAAATATTATTCTTCTCATCAAATCGCAAACTGCAAAGCCGTGGTGGTTATGATATATGGTATTCTGTAATTGACTCACGCAACGGTACATACCGTCGCCCGCAAAATGCAGGTAAGCAAATCAATACTGAGCGAGATGAGGTAACACCATACTACGATAGCCGTGTTAATAAATTGTATTTTGCCTCAAACGGTTGGGTGACAATGGGTGGTTTTGATATCTACTCTGCCGACGGTGGACCATCTCGTTATTCAAATGTTCAAAATTTAGGTTATCCGGTTAATACTGCAGCAGATGAAATGTATTACATCAAAGATCCGGTTGGTAAACCAGATGCTTATGTAGTATCAAACCGCTTGGGCTCTGTGGCATTGAAAAACCCAACTTGTTGCGATGATATCTGGCGCATACAATACGAACCAAAACTGGTTGTTATTGGTAAAGTGGTTGACCGCAAAACATCGCAACTGATGAATGAAGTGGTGGTGAAAATGGTTGACCAGAATGGAGATTTGAAGACATTCAATTCTACAGACGGTAATTTCGCTTTCAACATTGCCCGCAGTAAATCATATGTATTGAATGGTGACAGGCAAGGTTTTGCATCAAGCCGCGCAACGGTTAATACAATGGATGTAAAACGTACTGACCCGGATGATACAGTAACGGTTACCATCTATATGGATGAAATTACACCCGTCTATACATTCGCAGTAAGCAATGTATACTACGATTATGATAAAGCAGAATTACGTCCTGAATCAGTTGCTTCATTAGATTCTGTAGTAAACTTCCTGAAAGACAATCCTTCATTTAATGTTGAAGTGTACTCTTTTACTGACGGTAAAGGTAAAGACGACTACAATAAGAAATTGTCTGAAAGACGTGCACAATCTGTGATTGATTATCTGGTAGGTGCAGGTATTGAACAAACACGTCTGGTAGCAAAAGGATTTGGTGCTGCTATGCCTGCCGCTCCTAATACTACCAATGGTAAAGACAACCCCGTTGGTCGCCAGTTGAACCGCCGTACTGAGTTCCGTATTGTTACAGATGTGCCCACACGTCGCATATTATACAACAGTGCTAAGCCAGGCAATATGGACGAACAATCTAAAAACCTGATGCAGAACGAAAATAACAATGAAGATGCAGACCCTACAGATGGCACGCCCGATATGACAACGCCGGGTAGCAGGGTTAATAAGTAATAAATATTTGTTTAGTCATATTTTAATCATCCCGCACTATATCTGCGGGATGATTTTTTATATACACCTGCCAGCCATTACCTTTGTCATTATGCAATATCATAAAGCAATACTACACACCACAGAAGCATCGACGCGCGAGATATTGATTGCCAGGCTGGCTGCTGAGGGTTATGATGGTTTTGAAGAAACAGACGATGCATTGTACGCTTATATACCTACAGATAGCTTTGATGCTGAAACGCTGCAACTGCTGGCTGATCAGTATCAGTTGGCATATGACACAGAAACGATAGGCCAACAAAACTGGAATGCAGAATGGGAAAAGAATTTTCAGCCAGTAGTGGTGGACGACTTTTGTACCATTAGGGCAGATTTTCATCAGCTGGACGTTGTAACAACCCACGAAATCATCATCACGCCCAAAATGTCATTCGGTACTGGGCATCATGCCACTACACGGATGATGGTAGCTAATATGCGGCATATAGACTTTGCAGGTAAATCTGTACTGGATTTAGGTACCGGCACGGGTATATTGGCTATACTGGCAGAAAAGATGGGGGCTACCGATATAGCAGCTATAGACAATGACGAATGGGCTTATGAAAACACCAGAGAGAATATTGAGAGAAATGCTTGTAAACATATTACAGCTTCACAAGGCAGTCTTGAACAATTACCACCGCGCCATTACGATGTAGTGCTAGCCAACATCAACCGCCACATACTTTTACATTACATGCAAGATATGTATATGCTTACCAATGCTGGTGGTAAGCTATTGATGAGTGGCTTGCTTACAGAAGATGAATCCGTAATACGAAAATGTGCTGAAAATAGCGGCTATATATATATAAAGACAAACAGCTACAGTAATTGGATATGTCTTGAATATGAAAAATGATAATCAGTAGTTGTTTTCTTTTAATATTTCATAAACAATTAACGTGTTAAATTTGCAATTTTGCGGGTATAGGATATACCGAGCCCAAAGTTTATATTTGTTGTCTTCAACCCGAAATTAATAGAATGACGATTGCAATCCTTGTAGTATTAGCTTACCTGATAGGCTCTGTGCCTACGGCGGTATGGGTAAGCAAAAACGTATATGGTATTGACATAAGGGAGCATGGCAGCGGTAATGCAGGTGCTACCAATACATTCAGGATATTAGGCTCTAAAGCAGGCTCTGTAGTGATGTTGATAGACATGATGAAGGGCTTTATTGCTGTAAAGCTCTCATTATTATCCAATTATGGCTGGCATACAGAGGCTATTACCAACCTGCAGATAATACTAGGCTTATGTGCCGTTATAGGGCATATATTCCCTATTTGGGCCGACTTCAGGGGTGGTAAAGGTATTGCCACATTATTTGGTATGATACTGGGCATACAACCACAAGTAGCCATTAGCCTTGTGTTGGTGTTTGTGTGTATGCTATACCTCACGCGTTATGTATCGCTTAGCAGCATCGTAGCCAGTATTGCCTTTCCGTTATTAATTCTATTCATCTTTCGCGAACCCGAAATCAGTTATCGTATATTTGCAGTAGCTACTGCTTGCCTTGTGGTGCTTACACATCACAAAAACATAAACAGGCTGCTGAACGGTAACGAAAGTAAAGTCCCCCTCTTCCGTAAGCGCAGGTTTCGCAAGTAAGCGTGTTGTAGCATTTTTTTTATTGATATTACCCAAACGTATTTGGTATGAGAAAACTATCAGCCATTGCAGCTATTATGTTGATGCCTGCAATATTCAGTTCTTGTTTTAAAAACCCTGTAACGGGTAGGAGTTCCGTAAACCTTGTAGATGAAGGATCTGTAAGGCAAATGTCAGCAACATCATACAGTAGTTTTTTAGCAACTAATAGACCTGTGAATGGTACTGCCGAAGCTGAAATGGTAAAACGTGTAGGTAACAAAATGGCTTTAGCTGTCCAGGAATATCTGAAACAAATAGGGAAGCAAGATTTAATTGCCGGTTATCAGTGGGAATTCAACTTGGTAAATAACAATGAGGTGAATGCATTTTGTATGCCTGGTGGTAAAGTAGTGGTGTATAGTGGTATCTTGCCGATAGCAGCTAATGAAACAGGTCTTGCAGTTATTATGGGGCATGAAATAGCCCACGCGGTAGCAAGACATGGTAATGAGCGTATGAGCCAAGGTTTGATACAACAAGCAGGTGGTGTTACACTATCTGTACTTATGTCAAGTAAGCCACAGCAGGCACAAGAGCTATTCAATGTTGCGTATGGTGTTGGGTCTACATTAGCAGTGTTAAAATACTCTCGTACGCACGAAAGCGAAGCCGATGAAATGGGGCTTTATTTTATGGCAATGGCGGGGTACAATCCTAATGAGGCTCCTGTATTCTGGCAACGCATGGCTGCCAAAGGCGGGCAGAAACCACCTGAGTTTTTGAGCACCCACCCCAGCGATGTTACCCGCATCAACCAACTGAAAGGCTGGATGCCCAAAGCAATGCAGTACTACAAGCCATAAGATGGAGCATGAGCTATCATGGCATCAAAGGCTGCTGAGCTATCTGTACCCGGTAAAAATTGCCAAAGCTGCTACACAACAAAACGCAGTATTGGAGCTTTATTATCACCGAGGGCAGTACCAATTGGCCACGTACGATGCTTTGTATTCAGACGGTAGCCGCTATCGTCCGCTTAGGCTTGCTATTCGTTATCTCCATAAAAGGAAAGCTATAGGCGACAGTGTGTTGGTATTGGGTACAGGGTTGGGTAGTGTTGTACATATTTTGTATGGCTTTGGTTATTCACCAACATATACTTTGGTAGAAGCTGATGCCACTATTCTGCAATGGGCAATAGATACCTTACCCAAAGCTGTTGCAACAGAAGCAATACCTATACATGAAGATGCAGAACAATATATGGCAACAAACAGCCAACAGTATAGTTTGGTAGTGGTAGATATTTTTAATAGCAGGGTAGTGCCTGCATTTGTAACATCGCAAGTGTTTCTGCTGTCTTGTAAAGCAGCATTAGCTGATGGTGGTGTTTTAGTGCTTAACTATATTGTAATAAACAAAGATGCCTGGCAAGCAGCCAGGCATTGTATAGAAACCACTTTCAGTAAATGTGAAATATTAGAAGACGGCATGAACCGAATTGTGATTGCTACAGCTTAGCAGACTGTATGCGCAATACTTTCCTGTTCTTCTTTTGTACACGCATTTTTTCTGGTACCAGTTCGCTTATTTCATCTATCAGTGTTTGCAGCAAAGAAAGGCGTACAAAATGGTCGTTTGTAACGATGCTTATTTCGCGTACAGGTTCAGGGTCTTCAAAATAGCGCACCCTATCTTGCTGGTCTTCTGTAAACTCAAACGTTGCCAGTTCGGGTAGTACAGTCAGACCTTTGTTTTTATCCACCATTTTGCGCAGTGTTTCAACGTTGCTGCTGTCGTACCTGTATGGCTTGTCTGCCTGCAATACCTGCACTTGGTCACTGCACAGGTCCAGTATCTGGTTGCGCATACAATGCCCTTCATTTAACAACCAGATACGTTCTAGCGAAACATCATCGGGCGTAATCAATCGTTTTTTCAATGCAGGTTCGTCTGCCGAAAAATAAGCCACAAAAGGCTCCGAAAATAGTGGATATTCTTTGATATTATTTTCCTCAAGCGGTGTGCTTACCAAAGCTGCATCTATTTCATTGTTGCGCAAAGCAAGTACTATCTGCTTGGTTTCCATCTCCTTCACTTCCATCTTTACATCAGGGTATTTACCTGCGTATTTTTCCAGCAAGCCAGGTAGTATGTAAGGAGCTACTGTAGGTATTACCGCTAACCTGAATTTTCCACTCAGCGTGTTATGTTGGTTTTGTATCAGTTCAGTTATTCGCTCACACTCTGCCAGTATATTACGCGCTTGTTCTACTATAGCCTCGCCCATAGCAGTTATGGCTATCGGGTGCTTGTTACGGTCAAAAAGTTTGATTCCAAGCTCTTCCTCCAGTTTTTGTATCTGCATACTAAGTGTAGGCTGGGTAACAAAGCATTTTTCGGCTGCCGAAACAAAACTTTTATAAGTAGCAACAGCTACTACATATTCTAATTGAGTTATTGTCATTGTAATATTCTATTCTGCTACAAACCTACGCCAATATTTTATATAGAGAAAATTGATAGTGTTAACAAAATAAGCGCATAAATGCTGATGCCTGAACTCCAACTACCGATAATAGCATTAATTATCAGCTAATACACACTATTATTACTATTAAAAAGGGGTTAAAAAAACTTCCTTTTTTGATACTGAACAAACCTTAGCTTAATTTTGTAATGTCTGCACAAGTATGACTTGCCGTCTGAACTTGATTACCCCTTACAGTGTTTATTATTAGCTAATACTCTTTTTATGTTTAAAAAGTTACTATCCTTAGTCGCAGTGAACTTATCTATAGTTACTGCCCTTATTTGCCTTATGGCAGGCCGCAGCCATGCACAGATAACGCTGTATAGCCGTACGGTGTTATCAGCACAAACGTATACACCCATTGTTGGTGGTACTGTTATTAATACAAATGCAGGCCTTAGTGCCGGCACTATTGGTGGAAATGCTGATGATGGCGCAGTGTTGGTTAACCTGCCATTTACCTTTGCGTATGATAACAATAATTTCAATCAAGTAACTTTTTGTACTAATGGTTGGGTAGGTATGGGCAACCAGCTTGGCATCACTGCTGCACAAGGCAGGGCCTCAGCTAATTTGTTTACTACAACAGTACCTAATAATACATTAGCTGCCTGGTTTGGCGATATGTCTGCCAATTTTCCCGGTCCCGCAGGTATAGGCAGTATGGTACACGGCCTTACAGCCCCGGGTGTATATACTTTTGAGTGGCGAAATGCGACTGGTTCCGGTTTTGGCAGTACTACCGTAAACCTCATCAATTTTATGATAAGGATTTACGGACAAGGCTCTGCAACACCTGGCCGTATTGAAATGCTGTATGGTACACAATCAGGTGCACTTACTACAGGCAGAACGATAGGCATTGAAGATGCTGTTGGCGGTGCAAACAGGTTCATCAATGCATTGAATGGCTCATTTACATTAACAACTACTGCCGGTGCGTGGCCAGGCAATGGCAACGGTTACCGTTTTGACCCGCCACCGCCATGTGTTGGCACACCTGTTGCGGGTACTGTAAACGCCCCTGCAAATGTATGTCCAGGTGCTAATTTCAATCTTTCATTATCAGGTCACTCAATAGGGCCGGGTATTTTATATCAATGGCAATCGCGTACATTGCCTGGTGGTACGTTTACCAATATACCTGCTGCTACTACATCTACTATTACTACAAACACTACTGTGCCAAGAGAGTACAGGTGTGTAGTTACTTGTTTCAATAGCTCTCAAACAGTAAATACAGCAGCAGTGTCTATCGGTATCAATAACTTTTATGTTTGCTATTGTAAGACAGGATTAGGGGGTAGTGCAACAGCATCTATTGACTCTGTAATAGTAAAAGGTACTACATTGAAAAATGGTTCACCCGGTACTGCTCCCGGATTTTACACACAATATCAGCCTGTTGTGCCTGTTACTGCTACATTGCAAGCTGGCAGCTTATATACACTTACTGTTAAATATGGGTCAGCAGCAGCAGGTTCTTTATGGATAGATGCTAACCAAAACAATCTTTTTGAAGCAAGTGAATGGACTAGAATAAACACAAATGCAACCACAGGTGAAGTAGTGTTTCAAGTACCACCAACTGCACTTAGCGGGCTTACTGGTATGCGGATACGCAGTTCAGACCCTGCAGCTACAAACGGTGCTGCAAATGCCTGTAGTAATATAGCATCAGGCGAAACAGAAGATTTTGTAATTAACATTACACCAGCACCGTTAAATGATATTAAGTTGCAAGCAATACTGTCTCCTTTTGCTAATATTGAGTTCTGTCCGTTTAAAGACATACCTGTAAGGGTAGTTATCTATAATAACGGCACTGCAGCACAAAGCAATTTTAATGTTGCTGTAAATCTTACCGGCCCTGCAACATCTTCATTCAGCACATTATATACAAATACATTGCAGCCTTTCAGAACAGATACATTATCACTTACCAGTTATAATCTCTTCTTCCCGGGTCAATATACAGTTACGGCTCACACACAGCTTTCGGGTGATATGAATAACGGAAATGATACGATGGCTGTTGGTATGAAACTGAATGGAGTTGCTAATCCGCCAATAGTACGAGTAGATTCTGTATGCGTTGGAGATGAAGCAATGCTGCATGTACTGCCCGATGGATACAAGCACAATTGGTACATGACCTCTATGTACGGTACTAAAGTATTTGTTGGCGATACGCTACGTATACCCAACATACAGCGCGATACTATGTTCTATGTATGTTCAGAGCCATCAACGCTTAATACAGGCTCACTAACAACTACCAATGCAGCAGGAAATGGCTGTGGTGGCGGTGCCATGTTTGATGTTATACCAAATGTAAACATGCAGATTGATAGTTTTGCTGCATTGTTTGCCGCTACAGGCAGTCAAACAGTAAATGTATATTACAGGCTGGGTAGTTTTGCCGGTAATGAAACTGTAGCAAGTGCATGGACATTATTGGCAACAGTGAATGTAAATGCAACATCTACAACTGCATTTACAAATTTTAAACTACCTGTAGCACTTCCTGTAATGGGAGGTAATACATACGGTATATACATTAACTATAATGCTTCTTATACTAACGGTAACACAACGTTCTCAAACGCTGATGTAACTATTCAGACAGGTACAGGTTTGTGTAGCCAGTTTGGTGGTACAAACGCAAGCCGTATGTTTAACGGTACTGTGTTTTACAATAAAGGTGCAGCATTGTGCGAGAGTCCTCTCGAGCCCATCAGGACTTATACAGGACCTGCACCAGTTGCCAATTTGGGTAAGGATATTATTGGCTGTGAAGATGAAGACATCATATTGGACGCAGGGCATACCGGGGGCACATATGTTTGGAATACACAGCAGTTTACACAAACCATTAGTGTAAAGAATGCGCCTGGCATTTATTGGGTGGAAGTTGATAAATATTGTAAAAGCAGCGATACGGTTGAAGTATTTATCAACCCCTTACCCGAAACATCTGGTATTTCTTATCAACGCAATGGTAATGATTACTGGTTTTCAGCCGCAGGTGTACAACATGCAAACACAATCAAGTGGTTGTTTGGAGACGGCACGTACGCTATGGGTCCTGTAGTAATGCACAATTATACTACGTCTGGTATATATACGGTTAAGTTGATATTATCAAACGATTGCGGTTCTGATACTACAGAATTAGTAATACCGCTCGGTATCAGCAACATCACATCTGCCAATGACAATGCGTTATTGTATCCCAATCCTGCCAATAGCAGCATTACGTTTGAATATGAAGATATGCCTGCAGATGCAGATATCATTATTGTAAATACACTCGGTGCTGTTGTATTGCAACAAAAAGCAACAAATGCTAAAAAGCAACAGATAGACATCAGCAGCCTGCCTATTGGTAACTATATACTGAAGCTGCAAACAGATAAAGTGGCTATCAATAAGCCGTTTGTTGTTAACAGGTAAGTTTTCAGTAATTTATTATATTGGATAAAGCGGGTAGCAAAAACTACCCGCTTTTCTTATGCCTGCAAAGAATATTGAGGTAACTTTGCGCCAAATTTTCTGTTATGTCAATAGCACAAAAGCTACGATTGAAAACAGACGCAACCCTTGCCGTCTTGCATATGCCTGAAAGCTGTAAAGCAGTTTTTGTGGGGTATGATGTAAAAGCGACCCTTGCAGGCAAAGCTACTTACACACAGGCTGTTGTATTTGCTAAAGACAAGAAAACTTTGGATGCTGCCATAACTAAAATAGCCGATAGGCTGGAAGCTGATGCATTGTTTTGGGTTGCGTATCCTAAAAAGAGTGGCAGTATTAAGTCCGACCTTACACGGGATGAAGGCTGGGCAGTAATGGATACTTACCAATACGAAGGTGTAACACAAATAGCGATAGATGCAGACTGGTCGGCACTACGTTTTCGTAAAACTGCTGCCATTGGAGATAAACTACGTGATATACCCATGGCGCAGCGTAAAACAGAGGGTGTGGATTATGTAAAGCGTACTGTAGCCTTACCTAAAGACGCGGTAGCAGCAATGAAACCCTACAAAGGCTTGGAGCAGTTTTTTAATGCCTTGTCCTTCACCCATAAAAAAGAATATGCAGAAGCCATAGCAGATGCAAAGAAACCCGAAACCCGCCAACGCCGAATAGAGAAGACGATAGAAATGTTGCTGAAAATGAAAACAGATAAAGATAATAAGAAGAAATAATGAGTAATAAAGACATACCGCAAGGCGCGGTACTGCAATACATCAAAGATCATTATCTGGGTAAGCTGGTTACTGGCTCTCGCTCGCCTGCAGGTAACTGGATGGTATTTACCTTAGAGGCCATAGATAAAGGGATAGCAACCATATCGCTGGAAGTGAAGCACGATATGACCAACCCATATGGCAATATACATGGTGGCATGATGGCATTGGTGATGGACGAAGTTATTGGCTGGGCTGTGGTAAGCCTCGATACCAATAATCATTACACATCGCTGAACCTGAATGTGGACTTTCTCTACGCCATCAAACAAGGGGATAGGCTGCAAGCAACAGCAGAAGTGATACGAGCAGGTAAAAAGATAATACACGTAGAGTGCCGTGTGTACGATATGGCGAAAAGGCTGCTGGGCAAAGCTACCAGCAACCTGATAGTAACGGGCATGAAACCCGTAGATGGCGATTATAAAGTGGCTAACTAAATAGGTTTCGTTTTTGGCTTTTGAATTTTTACTTTTGAATTTCTAAGATGCTGAACGGTAAAAATATAGTAGTGGTACTGCCTGCATACAGGGCCGCGCTCACCATAGAGCGTACCTATGCAGAGATACCTTTTGATATAGTGGACGACGTAGTGCTGGTAGATGACCACAGCCCCGATAATACGGCTGAAGTAGGTGCTAAACTGGGCATCAAACACATCATTCGCCATGAGGTGAATAAGGGCTATGGCGGCAACCAGAAAAGCTGCTATGCAAAGGCACTGGAAATTGGTGCGGATATTGTCATCATGCTGCACCCCGACTATCAGTACACTCCCAAACTAATACATGCCATGGCAGCCGTGATAGCGTATGATGTGTATCCTGTATCATTCGGTAGCAGAATATTAGGCAAAGGTGCGCTGAAAGGTGGTATGCCTATGTACAAATACATCTTCAACCGTTGCCTTACCTTGTTTGAAAACATCATGCTGGGGCAGAAGTTGAGCGAATACCACACAGGTTATAGGGCGTTTAGTGCAGAGGTTATCCGTTCTATAGACTTCACCCACAATAGTGATGATTTTGTGTTTGATAACGAGATGATTTCGCAAATATTCATGAATGGGTATGAGATAGGTGAGGTAACCTGCCCTACTAAATATTTTGAAGAAGCCAGCAGCATCAACTTCAGCCGTAGCATGAAGTACGGACTTGGTGTATTGCGTGTATCTATGGCACACTGGCTGCACAAGAGAGGTATAGTAAAGAGTAAACTGTATAACAAACCGCAATAAAAAAAGCACCGCTCATTGAGCGGTGCTTTTTTTATCTGAAATACAATCTTATTTCATCGTAACAACTGTAGCTTTCACTTCCTGCTTTACAGGTGCTTTAGCAGCTTCTGTAGATTTGCCGTGCATATTAGCCAGCGTAGGTGCTATCACTAATGCAACGATAGACATCAGCTTTATCAGGATATTCATAGAAGGGCCGGATGTATCTTTAAATGGATCGCCTACGGTGTCACCTGTTACAGATGCTTTGTGCGGGTCAGATTTTTTGTAGTACATCTCGCCGTTTATTTCTACACCTTTCTCAAATGATTTCTTAGCATTATCCCAAGCACCGCCTGCATTGTTTTGGAACATACCCATCAATACACCACTTACGGTAGCGCCTGCCAACATACCACCCAATGCTTCAGGCCCTGCAAGGAAGCCAACCAGCAATGGTGCGATAATAGTAATAGCACCAGGCAATATCATTTTTTTAATAGAGGCATCTGTAGATATAGCTACGCATTTATCATACTCTGGTTTGCCTTTACCTTCCATAATTCCCGGTATCTCACGGAACTGGCGACGTACTTCTTCCACCATAGACATAGCAGCTTGTCCTACTGCACGTATAGCGAGAGATGAAAAGATGAAAGGAATCATAGCACCTACAAACAACATAGCTAATACCTCTGCTTTGTATATGTTGATGCCATCAATACCTGCTACACCTACATAGGCTGCAAACAATGCCAATGCAGTCAACGCAGCAGAAGCTATAGCGAAGCCTTTACCTGTTGCTGCCGTTGTGTTACCTACAGCATCCAGCACGTCTGTTTTCTCGCGCACTTCTTTAGGTAGTTCGCTCATTTCAGCAATACCACCTGCATTGTCGGCTATAGGACCAAAGGCGTCTATAGCTAATTGCATAGCTGTAGTAGCCATCATACCAGCTGCAGCTATTGCCACGCCATACAAACCAGCCATTGCATAAGAGCCCCATATACCACCTGCCAATACAAGGATGGGCAGGAATGTACTTTCCATACCAATGGCAAGACCACCGATAACGTTTGTTGCATGGCCCGTAGCAGATTGGCGTATGATGCTCAGCACAGGGCGTTTGCCCATAGCTGTATAGTATTCTGTAATAACACTCATCAGCGTACCAACTACAAGGCCTATAACTATAGCACCAAATACTTCAGTATTGCTGAATGTAATACCACGCAGTTCCATTGAAGATGGCAGGACGTACATTACCAGAAAGTAAGAAACAATAGCTGTAAGCACCATAGAACCATAGTTGCCTATATTCAATGCTTTTTGTACAGCGTTTGTGCTGATGCCTGCATTGTCAGATATACGCACCATCAACGTACCAATAATAGAGAGAACGATACCGATACCGGCTATCAGCATAGGTAGCAATATCGGGCCAAAGCCACCGAAATTATCAGCAGAGATTGTTTCACGGCCTAATACCATGGTAGCCAATACGGTAGCTACATAAGAGCCAAATAAGTCGGCACCCATACCTGCTACGTCACCTACATTATCGCCTACGTTATCGGCAATAGTAGCAGGGTTGCGTGGGTCATCTTCAGGTATGCCTGCTTCTACTTTACCTACCAAGTCAGCACCTACGTCGGCAGCTTTGGTATAGATACCACCGCCCACACGTGCAAACAAAGCAATACTTTCCGCACCGAGAGAGAAACCAGTCAGCACCTCAATAGCACGTTCCATTTCTTCGCTGCCTACAGCAGCATCAGGAGCAAACATCATTTTGAAGATGATGAATAAGCTACCCAAGCCCAGCACAGCCAAGCCCGCAACACCCATACCCATTACAGAACCACCACCAAAAGACACGGCCAATGCTTTGCTAAGGCTTGTACGTGCCGCGTTGGCAGTACGTACATTGGCTTTGGTAGCTATGCGCATACCTATAAAACCTGCTAATGCACTGAATACCGCACCAATAATAAAGGCTAAAGCTATTACAGGGCTCGATTTTGGATTGCTGTAACCCATAAAGCCCAAAAGCAATCCGGCTATGATAACGAAGTAAGTGAGTATTTTATACTCTGCTTTCAGAAACGCCATAGCACCCTCGGCTATGTATTTAGAGATTTCTTTCATGCGGTCGTTGCCCGCATCTTGTTTGCCAACCCATGCACCTTTGACCATGGTATATAGCAATGCCAACGCTCCGAACGCAGGTACTAAGTAAAACAGTGAATTCATATTAAAACTATGTGTGTTGTAATTAAAAGTGGGGCAAAGATAGCTGTTTGGGCTCGAAAATCATAGGTTTCAAAACCCATCGAAACAGAATGGTTATTAGCTTTTTTGCAATGTGTTTAGTGCCGTTTCTTAGTATCTATTTCCCTATTTTTAGGTGCTACAAGTCAACTTAAACAATCAGGCATTGCCGCAAGGGGATTATAAAAAACTGGCAGATGAAGAATTGGTGTTTCGCTATGCACAGCGGGGCGAGCAGGCTGCATTTGCCACCCTCTTCGAGCGGTACGGGCATTTGGTATATGGTGTATGCCTCAAGTACCTGAAAGATGCCGAGGCTGCTAAAGATGCCATGCAGCAGGTGTTCATCAAACTACTTGAAGACCTGAAGCGTTTTAAGATAGACAGCTTTAAGCCGTGGCTGTATCAGGTGGCTAAAAACCATTGCTTTATGCAGCTACGAAAGACTGTGCATGAGGTGAATGGCGAAATAGACAGGGAAGCCGATATGGAATTTGACGACGGATGGCATCATAAAATAGAACAGGAGCAATTATTGGATAACCTTGAACTGTGTATAGGTGAACTGGCAGCAGAGCAGCAGGTATGCATAAAAATGTTTTACCTTGAAAAAATGACCTATGCCGATATTGCACAGCAAACAGGCTATACCATGATGCAGGTAAAGAGTGCCATACAAAACGGCAAGCGAAACCTGAAATTGAAACTGGAAGCAAAAAGAAATGTGAGCACATGAACAGGGAGCAGTTGAAACATATATTCGACCAGAGCAGTTGCCTTACCAAAAAGCAACTGAAAGGCTATGCAGATGGCAGCATGACGCGCGAAGAAGCCCACGCTGTAGAACTGCACCTGAACAGTTGCCCCCTATGCAGCGATGCGGTTGATGGCTTGCTTGCCCACAAAGAACAAGGAACGGCGGCTATCGGCAAGTTGAATGCCGATTTCCTGAACGCACATTTGCCAAAAACAAACACAGATATACCATTGACTGCAACACGTACCAATACAAAAAAAGCACCTGCCATGCATCGTGCTAAAGCCACTAAGAGTTATTTCGCATTCAGGGTAACGGCTATGGCAGCGACAATATTACTGGCTATGGTAGCCGTGTGGTATTACAGATTGTCGGAAGATGCAATGATGCGCAATAGCCCAATAGCACAGCAATTGCCCGAAACAGAACAGCCTGCGTTACCTGCACCTGTGCCACAAGAAACATTAGCAGCAGTGGTAGAGGATATGAGTGCACAACAAGAATTGGCAGATGCTCCGGCTGCCATAAAAACTATAACGCAAAGCGAGGCTACACAAAAAGGTGGTGTAGTGGCGATGGCAGATGGCGCAAAAGAAAAAGAACAGAAAGAAGGCTTACTGAAACGCCTTGGCAATAAAATAGAAACTGCCGCCGCCAAAAAAGCGACACAGCAGGTAATGGGGGCTATTAAAAACGACAACCCCGATAAATATGCTACGTCTGCCAAAAACCAATTTACCGAAGAGCAAAAACTGAAACCCAAAGAAGAGCGCAGTGATGTGAACGCGATAGATAAAATGCCATCACGCACTACTGCACCATCAGCAGGTAATAGCTATGAGCCTGTTGTGGAAGATGCTGCTAATAATGCAGGTAATGAGAAAGAAGCCATCAGTAAAACAGACCAGGCAGATAAGTTATTGCAAGCCGGCAAAACAAACGATGCGCTGAACCTCTACACACAGGAAATGCGGAGCGCATCGAGCAAAGGCAAAAGGCAGGAAGCCGCTATTGGCGCTGCACGTTGCTATCTGGCATTGGGCAACCGATACAAAGCCAAAGACATACTCATCAGTATAGTAAACGAGGGCGGCCCCCGCAAGCGCGAGGCTAAACGTATGCTGAAAGAATTGGGTTGGGAAGAGTAAGTATGGAGTGGATTTTTTTCTTTATACTGATATATTTTCTGCTACTACTTTTAAGTGGCTATTTGCTGTATAAATTATATAGATGGTTTGAGAGAAATAGATACCATAAGGCAGGTATTATTATATTATGTACCATTGTTCTGTCTGTTATTTATTTCGTTTACACTGCCATATACCCTACAGATGATTTTTACAAAGACGAGTTTAAATATTATTTTAAAACAGACTTTCCTGCATCTGGTGAGATTTTAGATAAAGATGCTTCTTATCCTGATTTTCATGGTGATTACGTCGCTGCTTTTGTTATGACAGTTAATCAAAAAGACTACAGCAATTTGATTAATAAATTTAGAAGCGATAAAAGATACACTATAGATAAAAGTTTAGTAAGGGGTAGCAAACAACTTGACAACATATCTTCAGAATTTGAGCAAGACAAACAAGTAATTTCATTTAGTTGTTTAGAAGAAGAACACGATTTATCTATCGGGTTTTATAAGGATAATAAAATAGTAGTCCACATTGTAAACTTTTAATGTAGTCTATTGTAGTAATAGCATCATTCACGTATATAACAAGCATGATTTTTCTATCAGAACGCTCAGAAATTCTCTCTCAATGTCCAGCACTTGCAAAATACATGCAAGACTGGCAACAGGCAGAGTATGAAGACATGCTGGCAGATGCTGATGAAGATGAACTCACTTTCTTCCGTGGGCAAATGGATGGTATTACACACAACTATACGCACATACTACAAGGCGAAACGATTTACAAACTGGAAGCTGATAATATTTATGATTACCTGCAAGGTTTGTCAGACGGTGTTTTTAAGTTGGCAGAATTGATGGGTTGGAATGGTATGTCGTTTATGGTATTGTATAAAATACCGTGGTTGCTGCAAAGAAATGCCTACCCACTTGTAGCAGCAGAGTTGAAATATCTACAAAGTATTGGTATGAATGCAGACAGTACAGATGCTATTACTGCAACTGGTGTAGAGTTAAAACGCATTATCAAAACAATATTCTGGCTGGGGCGATGCAATGCTTTATTGCCTTACATACATTTTACGGCTACTGGTGCAGATTGGGTATTGTACATCTGCAAATACGGTTACCTGCATGTATATAGTTACGATAACCATCAACGCATACACGAAAAACTATTGGAAGCAGGTTTCAATCAATACACAGGTAAGCAAGAAGATTTTCTGGAAGGTGGTGCTATGATAGGTAGGGTATAAGAAAGAAAAAACCGCTCATAAAGCGGTAAATCCAATAAGGCCTTGACGGTACGGTGCAAGTAATACAGGGGCTGCAACATGCTCAAACCACACAAATTTCCATCCCGCCGATACAAAAATATACTAAATTGTTTGAATAAACGGTAATTTGAATGTAAATATTATCTTAAATAAAAGATTTTATTCTTCACCCTGTTACAAACTTCCCCCTTTCTGCTTGCCATCTGTTTCGTATTTTCAAGCCTGCTTTACGAAAACATAGGTATGAGGAAATTATTATTCGCATTGGTTTGTTTGGTTGTTGCTTTTTCTGCATCGGCACAAAAAGGGGAATACAGAAGCAAGGGCAATACGCTTTACTGGAAAAATCGCCAACCCGATGCAGCATATTGGCAGCAGGATGTGCATTATAAGATTAATGCTAAAGTGGACGAAGAAAGCCATGTAATAACGGCTGATGAAACGCTGGACTATTGGAACAACTCGCCCGATACATTGTACTACGTGTACTTCCACCTTTGGCAGAATGCGTTTGTAAAAGGTTCGTACCTGCACTCGTTGGAAGATGCGGTGAATGTAAAAGTGCGCATGGGCAGATACGAGCGCAAGGGCTTGGGTACAACCATTGAAGATTTGAAAGCAGATGGCAAAGAGGTAAAAATGGAACTGGATAATACCATCCTGAAAGTGTACTTGCCAAAACCGTTATACCCCAATAGCAAGGTTAGTTTCTCTATGAACTTCAAAACATATTTCGATAATGGGGCTACACGCCGCCGTATGAAGATGTACGATGCTTGGGGCTTTAAACACTACAACGGTGTGCAGTGGTTCCCTAAAATATGTGTGTACGACCGCAAGTTTGGATGGGATACTTACCAGCACCTGAATAAAGAGTTTTATGCAGACTTCGGCTCTTATGATGTGTCGCTCAATTTTGCATCCAATTATATAGTAGAAGCAACAGGTGTGTTACAAAACAAAAATGAAGTATTGCCTGCCGAACTTAGAGAAAAAATTGACCTGAAAAATTTTGCTAAAAAAACATGGAATGAAAAACCAAGTGAGATAATACCGTACACCAAAGGCGAGCGCAAAGTATGGCGATACCTTGCCAACAATGTGCACGACTTTGCATTTACAGCAGACCCCAGTTACCGCATCGGCACTACTACTTGGAATGGTGTAGAGTGTGTAGCCATAGCGCAAGAACCACATGCAAGTGGTTGGCAGAATGGCGCGGAGTATGTTGCTAAAATCATAAAGACTTTTTCGGAAGACATAGGAATGTACCAATACCCCAAGATGGTAGCAGCAGACGCTGCGGATGGTATGGAATACCCGATGCTGACGTTGGATGGTGGTAGTGACCCGGGTTATCGTGGTTTGCTGACGCATGAAATAGCACATAACTGGTTTTACGGACAAGTAGGCAATAACGAAACTTACCGCGCAGCACTTGATGAGGGCTTTACGCAGTTCCTCACCGCATGGGGTTTGCGCCGTATAGATGGTGATACATTAGTAGAGAAAAAACCTAAAAACTGGTATCGCCGCATGTTTTACGAGCCTGAAATAGTGGTTGACAAAAGGGTGTATAATGCTTACCTATATGATGCGCTGAATAAAGATGAACTGCCGCTTAATACACATTCTAATGACTTTAACAATGCCGTAGGGCACGAGGGGGGCTACCGTGGTGTGTATTACAAAACAGCAACCATGCTCTACAACCTGCAATACACGTTGGGCGATTCATTGTTCCTCGCAGCGCTACAAAACTATTTTCATCAATGGCGTTTTGCGCATCCGTACTTTGAAGATTTCCGCAACTCTGTTATACAGTTTACAAAAGTGGACCTCAACTGGTTTTTCGACCAATGGCTTGAAACAACTAAGGCTATTGACTACAGTGTAGAGGGCATCCGCAAAAAAGACAATGATACATTTGCTATCAAGTTTCGCCGTAGGGGGCAGATGCAGATGCCGCTTGATTTTACCATCACATCGCGCGGCGGTGCTAAGCGTAGTTTTCATATACCCAATACATGGTTTGTAAAAGAAACAGATGCTACCGTGCTACCTAAGTGGTATGGTTGGGGCAAGCTGAACGAAGATTACACCGCATACGTAGAAGTGCCAAGCGGCATACGCAATGTGCAGATAGATACTACACACCGATTGGCAGATGTGTATGTGCTGGATAACTACAAATCGCGCCACATGCCATTATCGCCCAAAGCAATAGCGGTGAAATTGGATGGTGGTGTATCTGCGCCATGGGATAGACAACATAAGCGGATGTATGTTCGTCCAGATTTGTGGTATAACCCTGTAGATGGTATAAAAGCAGGTGTACATTTTGAGGGCGATTACCTCTACACCATGCACAAAGTAGATGCATCGGTATGGTTTAATACGCACGTATTGCAGCATTATGATTATCAGGCTTTCCAGAGTGAGGGCTGGTATGACAGGTATGTCCCCATCAACTATACTTTCAACCATACTTCCCCAATCACACGCTGGATGCCTAAGTTGCAATCACAAATCAACAGCCGTTTTCTTGATGGTTTATGGTATCATCGTGTAGGTGGCAACTGGTTGGTGAATGGAAACAACACACTATCGCTCTACGGGCAAACCATGTGGCGTGCTTTGAGCTACGACAGGGACTACCTGATATACAAAAACGAGTGGAGCAGTGGTCGGGGTTTACCCAACTCATCGCTCAATGCGTCGTGGACACATCGTTACGCTTACAAGCGTGGTAGTGGTAATTACAAACTGTCAGTACGTGCACCTTTCCTGACAGGTAATAATGCGAATGCCTTTGACTATGCGTATGCACAGTTTGAAGCAGTGAACCATAACAGGCTTGGCAAATTAGAAATACGTACACGCTTGTTTGGCAGATACGGCACAGGTAATAATATGCCGCATGAAAGCACGTTGTGGCTGGCAGGTGCCAACCCCGAAGAGTTGATGGATAATAAATATACACGCACACTTGGCTTTATACCCGATGGCTGGAGCGATATAACAAGCAACGAAACCAATCGCTTCCAGATGGGTGGGGGGCTAAATTTGCGTGGCTATGCAGGTTATTTTATTGCAGATGAGCGCAATGGTAATATACTGATAGGGTATAAAGGACGTAGTGGTGCATCTGTAAGTGCAGAGGTAGATTTTGATGAGTACATCAAATTCAAACCGAAGTATGTAAGAGATTATCTGCATCTTGATGCCTATTTGTTTGCCGATGCAGGTGCTATAGAATTGAGCAGTGCATCGCTGGCGCAATATTGGATAACCGCACCTACAACTATGTGGAGCGATATACGTGTAGATGCGGGTGTAGGCTTTGCATTGACGATTAAGAAATGGGGATGGTTTGACAAAGCCAAGCCACTGACACTACGCTTTGATATGCCACTCTTCCTGAACCGCCCACCTGCTGCTAATCCTGAATATCTGGCTTTCAGGTATTTAGTGGGTGTCAACAGGACGTTTTAATAAACATACTGATAACGACAAAGCCACTCTATGAGTGGCTTTGTCGTTTATGTGCAATGCGAAATATCAGTACTTCACTATCTGTTGTGTAAAGCTGGTAGTCGTTGTTTTGAATATAAGGGTGTAGATGCCTGTTAACAGCGAGCGCATATCGAGTGTCAGGTTGTCTTGTGGTTCCATGTGTGTTTCGTAGCACACACGTCCGTTCATATCAACCACCATTAGCGAGCATACTTCTTGTTCTTTGTTTTTGATGTTTATCATCTCTTTCTACAGGTTAGCTTTCTTTTTTAACGTTACATTCCTTTTACTGAAGCATAATAACACCTGACAACCCGTTAAGGTTGTTTGTTTTGTATGACATCGTTGCAATGTTGATTGAGGCCTCAGCAACAGTTCATTTTCACAAAAAATAAGGTGCCTTATTTTTCAATTAAGGCACCGAAACTATGTAATAATATAATTTCTGCAAATTAATTTTTAACCAACAAGGAATAACTGCTTGTCAATCAGGAATTAATACAATTAATACCCTCTTCCCTCTTTGCGCTCCATGTAGTTCATAAAGGCTTTGTTGGCTACTTTATTGCCACCAGCAGTGGGGTAGTTGCCTGTAAAGTACCAGTCGCCATGGTTGTTGGGGCAAGCATCGTACAGCCCCTCTATAGATTGGTAGATTATATCAACATCAGCAGTAACATCATCCGGGCGTAGCATCTTCGCTATTTGCGCGCTTACTTCGTCTGCCGTAAACGAATCGTATATAGCTTTCACGTAGTTCTGTTCTTTCAGCGTGCCTGCTTCGTCAGCAGCTTTGCACTTATCGTATGTTTCATCCAACAATGCAGCTTTGCCGTTTTGTTTCAGCAACTCAACTGCTGCTTGAAAAGCAATGAAATCGCCCATACGGCTCATATCTATACCATAGCAATCGGGGTAGCGTATTTGCGGTGCCGATGATACGATGATGATACGTTTTGGCCCCAGCCTGTCCAGCATTTTGATGATACTTTCGCGCAGGGTAGTACCGCGTACTATAGAGTCGTCAATCACAACTAATGTATCTACACCACGCTCTACAGTGCCATAGGTAATATCATACACGTGTTGCACCATCTCGTTTCGGCTGGCATCTTCTGTGATGAAGGTGCGCATCTTCACGTCCTTAATGGCAATCTTCTCAATGCGTACACGGCGGCTTATCATTTCTTCAATCTCCTCATTATTCAGCTTGCCCGATGTGATGCGCTCTATCTTTATCTTATTCAGGAATTGTTCCAGTCCTTTTATCAAACCGTAGAAAGCCGTTTCGGCAGTATTGGGAATGAAAGAAACAATCGTGTTTTTCAGTTTGTAGTCAACAGCCTGCAATACTTTCTCTGCAAGGTTGCGCCCCAGTTGTTTGCGCTCTTTGTAAATATCCTTATCGCTACCACGGCTGAAGTATATACGCTCGAAGCTGCAAGCTTTCAATTCTTTTTCTGCCAGTATGCGTGGATTGCTGAAATCACCGTTTGCTTTTACTATTACAGCGTGCCCCGGCTTCAGTTCCTGTACCTCGTCCAGCTGGGTATTGAATGCCGTCATGATAGCAGGGCGTTCAGAAGCTACAACTACTATCTCATCGTTTTTATAAAAATAAGCAGGGCGTATGCCATTGGCATCGCGTAGCACAAAGCTATCGCCGTTGCCTACTAACCCACTACAAACAAAACCACCGTCAAAGTGAGCTGCCGCTTGTTTCAGTACACCTTCCAGGTTCAGGTTTTGAGGGTCGGTATCGTCTGCAATGCACAGGTAATAATGCATGGTTTCTATCATCGCTCCCAAGTCACTCTCACGAATAGTACTGTTTGGGTGCGCGTTCAGCATGTCAAACAACTCATCCGTATTCACAAGATTGAAGTTGCCGGCCATAGCCAGATTGCGGGTAGGGTTGATGTCCGGTTTATGAAACGGGTGGCAGAATTCTACATTGTTTTTACCCTGTGTGCCGTAACGTAAATGCCCCAGTAGTACCTCGCCCATAAAGCGCAGGTAACCTTTCAGTAAGCCGGGGTATTGGCGTATTTCAGGGTACATTTTCTCCAACTCGGCTACTTCCTGTTGCACATTCTGGAATATCTGAGAGATGGCCTGCCCGCCACTGATGCGCAAGCGGTGCATAAACTGGTGGCCCGGTTCCGTATTCAGCTTAACAGTAGCAATACCCGCGCCATCCTGCCCGCGATTGTGTTGCTTTTCCATCAGCAGGTATAGTTTGTTAAGGCCGTAAAATGCTGTACCGTATTTGCGGTGGTAATATGCCAGTGGCTTCAGCAAGCGGATATAAGCCAATCCACATTCGTGGCGTATCGCGTCAGACATGAGGCGGCAAAGATACTAAGCTTTGCCGAAGTTTCTATTATATACAGATTGAAAATGCTGATATGCAACAGGCTGCTTTATTTCAGGCTGTTTGAAGTGGATATTCAGGGCAGTACTCAGTAGCAAAGCTATACCGATGGATAAGATGCAACCCGCTGATATTTTTTGCAGGTACATCACCCTGCGCAATGTCAGCTTTCTACGTATGGCATCTGCCAGAAAAACCTTGCATATATCTACGGTTAATATCAAGCCCAAACAACTGCCGAAGAGTACAATCCTGTACAGGCTGGTGGTATTGGCAGTAGCCGTTACCGCACCAAGCCAAATAATAATAACGCCCGGATTGATAGTGTTAATAAGAAAACCACTGATAAAGATGCGGAAGTAATGCCCGCCTGTAATAGTTACCGTTTTGGCATTGGGGCGTATGGGTTTGTACTTCCTGACGAGCCCAGCCAACCCTGCCCCTATCAATATGATGGCACCGCCGTACGCAATGTATTTTTCGTATTCGTGCAGCAGTTCCAGCCATTCGGCCGCCACATTGGCTACTGTTACATATACTATATCGCTCAGTGATACCCCGGCTATAAAAGCGATACCCGCCCTATAGCTATGGTTGAGGCTGTAGCGCAATACCGCAAACAGCGTAGGGCCTACGGATATGGCCATGAACAGCCCGAGTAATAATCCTTTAATGATTGCATCGAGTAAATGCATGGTGTAAGATAAAAAACTTACGCGGAACGCCTACCTGCAAAACTCATAACATGGTGATAAAATTGGGTATGGTATCATTTCACCCATACCGTCATGCTACGGTTGGTAGCATCTGTTTCTTCAATGCTTATCCATATATGAGGGTGTGGTAGCAGTTCAGGTGCTTTTTCAGGCCATTCTATTAAGGAATAATTATTTTTTTGCAGTACACAATCTTCCATACCTGCATTGATGGCCTCATCAGTATCTCGCAATCTGTACCAGTCCATGTGGTATATAGTACGGTCTGTACCCTGTTGCAGAAAATGGTATTCGTTGATGAGTGCGAATGTGGGGCTGCTTACAGCGTCTTTTACACCCAACACATTGCACAGTGCATGGATGAAAGTAGTTTTACCTGCCCCCATCTCGCCACGAAATGCCCATACGTTATACTGATGTGCGGATTGCCATAACTGATGTGCGGCATTTTCTATTGTGGCTAAAGAATAGGAAATTTGTAATAAAGGAACCGATGCCATAGTGTCTGCAAAGATACTGTCAAACATCGGTTTGAATAAACGGGATGCAAAAAACACATGCTACGGTAGTAGAGGGGATGACATGCGGTAATTGCGCGCTTACTATTTCCAAACTGCTGGAAAAGAAAGGCGCAACGAATATTGCGGCTAATGCAGCATCGGGCGAGGTAAGTTTCAGCCTGCCTGATGCGGCGGATGTGAATATGCTATATGATAGTATAGACAGTATGGGCTATAAAGTAGTGCGTGGCGATGCGGCAGATGGAGTAGTAAACACGAGCGAGCATACGGATAATACCACCACGTACCTGATAATATGCGCTGTCTTTACCCTGCCGTTGTTGCTGCATATGTTTGTAAGCTGGCATTGGCTGCACAACCCGTGGGTACAGTTGGTACTATCTACGCCTGTATATGCCATTGGTTTATGGGTGTTTGGTAAGAGTGCGGTACGCTCATTAAAGCATCGGCTGCCCAATATGGATGTGTTGATAATATTAGGTGCATCGGCAGCGTATATCTATTCTCTTATTGGCTTACTGGTATATACAGAAGCAGCCCATGATTATTTGTTTTTTGAAACAACTGCATCCATCATCACATTGGTAATGTTTGGTAACTGGCTGGAACATCGTACGGTGAAATCTACTACCGTAGCTATTGACGCATTGGTAAGACTACAGCCACAACATGCACGTATTGTAATGACAGACAGTATGGGTAAAGAAACTATACTGGATGTGGAAAGCAAGTATGTGAAAGAGGGCGATGTAGTGTTAGTAAACCATGGCGATAGCATACCTGTTGATGGCGAAATAATATATGGCGATGCACAGGTAGATGAACACATGATAACAGGCGAAAGCGTACCTGTACATAAGCGCGTAGGCGATGCGGTAGTGGGCGGTACGCTGGTAGCCGATGGCAACATCAAGCTAAAGGCTACAACGGTGGGTAATACATCTGTATTATCCAACATCATACGGATGGTGCGAGAGGCACAGGGTGTGAAGCCACCATTGCAGAAGCTGGCAGATAAAATCAGTGCCATATTTGTACCGGTGGTGGCAGGTGTAGCATTGGTAACGATACTGGTAAACTACTTTGTGCTGGAACATAGTTTTGCAGAGGCTATGATGCGTGCTATAGCGGTTATGGTTATTTCATGCCCATGTGCTATGGGGCTGGCAACACCTGCTGCTGTAGCCGTAGGCTTAGGTCGTGCGGCGCGTAATGGTATGCTGATAAAAGGTGGCGATACGTTGGAGCGTATGAAAACCGTTAAACAAATTGTATTTGATAAAACAGGTACACTTACTACGGGCAAGCTACAAATAGATGCGTATGTGTGCAACGAAAGCGTATTGACCAAAGAAGTATTTCAGTCGGTAGTTGTATCTATCGAAAATCATTCTTCTCATCCTATAGCAAAGTCTATTAGCAATCAATGGAGAGGGGTTGATGAGGTAGATTTTACAGATGTAAAAGAAGTAAAAGGCAAGGGTATGGAAGCTATTGATGCAACAGGTGATATATGGCAGTTGGGCTCAGAAAGATGGCTGCATCATACAGCAGATAATAGCGGATACGATTTATACCTGTATAAAAACAACCAGTATGCAGGTGCTTTGAAGATAGCCGATACACTACGCCCCGATGCTGCAGCAACCATAGCTGAACTGAATGAGATGGGTTTCAAAACCATTTTGCTGAGTGGTGATAAAAAAGACAAGTGCCAACGGATTGCCGCACAATTAGGTATTACAGAAGTGTACGCAGAGCACAGCCCCGAAATGAAAAATGCCAAATTGGATGAGCTATTGAAGATAGCACCAACCGCCATGGTGGGTGATGGTATCAATGATGCACCTGCATTGGCAAGAGCCACCGTAGGCATATCGTTGAGCGAATCTACACAGATAGCCATACAGTCTGCCAATGTAATACTGTCAAATAATCAATTGGCAACACTGCCCAAAGCAATACGTTTAGGTATATACACATCGCAAACTATAAAGCAAAACCTATTTTGGGCATTTCTCTACAATATTATTGCAATACCCGTTGCCGCAGCAGGTATGTTGAAGCCCACTTATGGTGCAGGCATCATGGCATTGAGCGATGTAGTGCTTATCTTCAACTCGCTACGTTTGGGTATTAGAAAGATTAGCCGTTAGTTAAAATGTCATAAAAAAGACATAACGGTTACAAAATCAGGCACTTGTTTTGTTAATTTACATATAGGTAACCAGCCCTGTTTAAATATTAGTTATGAGAAAAATCCTGATTATAGTTCTATTAGCAATATCTGGTACTGTATATGCCAATGTAAACCCATGGCAGCGCATAGATAAAGCCCCTTCAAATATTGTACAATCCGTAACACCTGCATCATATGCACTGTTTGCATTCCAGGAAGCACAATTGAAAAATACATTATTCAACTTGCCACAAGGTGCTATTATGCAATTCCCCGCACCAGATGGTAAAATGGTTGCTTTCAGGATGGAAGAAACACCATGCATGGAACCTGCATTAGCAGCTAAATATCCTGAGATAAAAACATTTACCGGTGTAGCACTGCATAATAAAGCCATCACTGCAAAGTTCGACTATACATACATGGGTTTCCATGCTATGGTTTTCGATGGAGCATCAACGTACATCATAGACCCTTACAGCAACCCATCTACAGGATATTATGTGTGTTATTATAAAAAAGATTTATACTCACTGACGGACAGTAAGTATTGCGAAACAAAAGAAGATGAAGGGCTGATTAATCATCAGCAGTTGCATATAGCCAACGAACCGCCAGTTGTGCAATACAAAACACATGGCAGCGTAAGGCGTACATACAGGCTGGCAATGGCTTGCACAGGTCAGTATTCTGTAAAAGTTGCGGGAACTTCTACACCAACAAAAGCCATATCACTAAGTGCAATTACAACAACCGTGAACAGGATAAATGGTGTGTATGAACGTGAGATAGGTGTAAGCATGAGCCTGATAGGGAATAATGACAATATTATTTATCTGGACGGTTCTACAGACCCTTATGCTAATTCGGGGGCTGATTTTAATACCAACCAAACGAATTTAGATGCAGTAATCGGCACACTGAATTATGATATCGGACATATAATTATCACCGTTGGTAATGCAATAGCACAACTGGCAAGTGTGTGCGATTTTGGCGATAAGGCAAAAGGAGTATCAGGCCAGCCAAACCCGGTGGGCGCATCTTTTGATATAGATTTTGTAGCACACGAAATGGGGCACCAATTAGGGGCCACGCATACATTTAACGCCAATACAGGCTCGTGTTCTGGTAATGGTAATATAACCAGCGCGCATGAACCAGGCAGTGGTTCTACTATTTTAGGTTATGCAGGTATTTGCGGCGCTGACAATAATATACAATCCAATAGCGATGCTTATTTCCACTACAAAAGCCTTGACCAGATAACAGATTTCTTGTCAGTTAATGGCGCCCTTTGCGGCAGTGTAGTATCATCAAATAATACACCACCATCTGTAACGTCTATTCAGCAATCTTACAATATACCTAAGCTAACCCCATTTGAATTGACAGCACCAGAGGCATCTGATGCAGACCATGATGCACTTACGTATTGTTGGGAACAATGGGACTTAGGTAGCTTTGGACAGTCTTTTGCTAATACAGTAGGTTCAGGTCCTATATTCCGCTCATTCAATCCCTCTACTTCAAGAACAAGGGTATTCCCCACACTTGAAAAACTGCTAGCTAATAACACAAATTATCTTGGTGAAAAACTGCCTGAAACCACGAGGGTACTAGATTTTAAACTGACGGTAAGAGATGTGTTGAATGGCTATGGCACTATTAACTTGTCTGATGATAAGCTTACACTTAATGTGACAAATGATGCAGGCCCGTTTTTGGTCAATTCTCCTAATGCAGATACAGACCATTGGCAATGTGGTACTACAGCAAACGTTAGCTGGAATGTAGCTAATACAACTGCTGCTCCGGTAAACTGTGCAAACGTAGATATATTGCTATCTGTTGATGGTGGATATACCTATCCGTATACATTAGCAACAAATACTGCCAATGATGGTAGTGAAACTATCACTGTGCCAAATAATATCTATGCGAAAGGATGCAGGGTGAAAGTGAAAGGTGCAGGTAACGTATTCTTTGATATCAGCAATCAAAACTTTTCTATCTTTCCGTGGTCTGCATCTGTTAATAATGTTGCACAGGATGCGTTTATAAACATCTATCCAATACCTGCAAATGATGTGCTTAATATAGAGTTTAAGGAGAAGCAATCTTATAAAGCTATCATTACAAATATACTTGGTAAACAAGTATGGACAAGCGATATTAGTGATAAAGCAACTGTGCAGATTGCTAGCTGGGCAGCAGGTGTTTATTCCTTGCAATTAGTAAATACAAACACGAATGAAATACTGAACAGGAAATTTGTAGTTCAGTAAATAGATAGTGATACATAAATATTAAAGGGTTGCACTCGCAACCCTTTAATATTTTAATTCTTCCTTCAGGTATTTACCTGTATGGCTTTCTTTTATTTTGGCAATAGCTTCTGGGGAGCCACTACCCACCAATTGCCCACCACCATTGCCACCTTCGGGTCCCATGTCTATGACATAGTCTGCTACTTTTATTACATCCAGATTGTGTTCTATTACCAATACGGTATTGCCTCTGTCAACAAGCCTGTTAAGTACAGCCAGCAGGTGCTTGATGTCTTCAAAATGTAAACCTGTTGTTGGTTCGTCAAGTATGTAAATGGTCTGTCCTGTATCGCGTTTTGATAGTTCTGTTGCCAATTTTACACGTTGTGCTTCACCACCGCTTAGTGTTACCGCACTTTGCCCCAGTGTTACATATCCAAGCCCAACGTCTTGTAGTGTCTTAATTTTGCGATGCAGGTAGTTTACATTCACAAAAAACTCTACCGCTTCGTCAACAGTCATATCCAGCACATCGGCTATTGATTTGCCTTTATATCGTATTTCCAGTGTTTCGCGGTTATACCGTCTGCCATTACATTTTTCGCAAGGCACATACACATCGGGCAAGAAGTTCATTTCTATCACACGCATACCACCACCCTGACATTCCTCACACCGCCCACCTTTTACGTTGAATGAAAACCTGCCTGCATTATAGCCTCGTATTTTCGCTTCGGGTATTTGTGCAAACAACTGGCGCACTTCGTTGAAGAAGCCGCAATATGTGGCTGGGTTGCTGCGTGGTGTGCGGCCTATAGGGCTTTGGTCTATTTCTATTACTTTATCAATATGCTCTATGCCATCCACTTTTTTATAAGGCATTGGCATTTGTTTGAAGTTGTGATAGCATTGTTTTGCAAGGATAGGGTACAGTGTTTCATTTATCAGTGTACTCTTGCCACTGCCAGATACACCACTAACACAAATAAAACTACCTAACGGCATTTCAATACTCACATTCTTCAGGTTGTTGCCGGTTGCGCCTTTCAGCGTTATTTTTTTGCCATTTCCTTTGCGTCTTTCTTTGGGTATGTCAATGTTCAATTTGTGGCTTAAGTAGCCTGCTGTGGTAGTATTGCCTTTCAGTATTTGTGCAGGCGTGCCTTGTGTTACAATACGTCCACCATGCTTGCCTGCTGCAGGGCCTATGTCTATCAAGTAGTCTGCAGCCAGCATTATGTCTTTATCATGCTCTACTACCAACACACTGTTACCGCCATCTCGCAGGTTTTTTAGTGCGCTTATCAGCTTGTGGTTGTCGCGTTGATGCAGTCCTATGCTCGGCTCGTCGAGTATATATGTAATGCCAGTAAGTTGTGAGCCTATTTGTGTAGCCAGCCGGATGCGTTGACTTTCGCCACCACTTAATGTGCGTGTTGGGCGGTCAAGCGTCAGGTAGTGCAAACCAACATCCAGCAAAAAGTGCAGCCTGTCGCGTATTTCTTTCAGTATGTCTTTCGCTATTACCTGCTGTTTGGTGCTTAATTTCTTTTCGACAGTTGCAAACCATCCAGCCAGTTCTTGTAGCGATTGATGTGTAAGCTCTGCAATATTTTTATCCGCCAATTTGAACCACAGGCTTTCTTTCTTCAGCCTTGCACCATTACATTCAGGGCAAGTGTTCAGTTCCATATACCCCTCTGCCCAGTCGCGTATTGCTTCACTGGTAGTTTCATTAAACCAGCGAAGCAGCATATTGATGATGCCTTCGTATTGGTTCTCGGCTACTTTCTGATGATAGCTGTCAGCCTCATCATTTTCGTAGGTGATAATACCTTCTTCATTACCGTACAGTAATATATTCAGTTGTTTTTGGGGTATATCTTTGATGGCAGTATTGAGTGGTATTTTATGTTTTTTTGCTAAGATGGTTGCCTGGTTGAAAGTCCATGCTTCTCGCTCGCCACCTAACGGAGCAATGCCACCATCGTTGATGCTTTTTGTTTTGTCGGGCAATACCTCAGCCATATTTACCTGATATACGCTACCAAGCCCTTTGCATTTTGGGCATGCACCATACGGAGAGTTGAATGAAAATGTATTGGGCGATGGTTCTTCGTAAGACAAGCCAGTATCTGCGCACATCAATTGCTTGCTATATTGTGTAACAGTATTCTTGTCAGCATCCAGCAAAAACATCAGGTCTTTACCCGTTTGCAGGCTTTTCTGTATGCTTTGTGCCAGGCGTGCCTGTGCATCTGCTTGTACTATCAGCCTGTCTATTACCAGTTCTATATCGTGTATTTTGTACCTGTCAAGCTGCATCCGTTCTTTCATCTCCACTATTTCACCATCTACACGCACTTTCACATAGCCTTGTTTGCGTAGTTGCTCAAACAATTCTCTGTAATGCCCTTTGCGACCCCGTACAATGGGTGCCAGCAATACAATCTTTTTGCCTTTGAAGTTTTGCTCTACATGCGTCACAATTTCCTCTTCGCTGAATTTTGTCATTTTCCTACCTGTATTGTAAGAGTAGGCATCAGCCACACGTGCATACAGCAAGCGCATAAAGTCGTACACTTCTGTAACTGTACCAACCGTAGAGCGCGGATTGCGATTGGTTGTTTTTTGTTCGATGGATATAACGGGTGAAAGTCCGCTTACTTTGTCAACATCTGGGCGGTCGAGGTCTCCCATAAACTGGCGTGCATAGGCAGCAAAGCTTTCCATGTAGCGTCTTTGCCCCTCTGCAAAAATAGTATCGAACGCAAGCGATGACTTGCCACTACCGCTGATACCTGTAATAACGACTAACTGGTTTTTAGGAATACGTACATCTATATTCTTAAGGTTGTGTACCCTTGCCCCTAAAACTTCTATATGCTGATTGGTTTTTGCAACCGTTTTTTTGTTTGCCATAATGCTTCCGCCGTGGGCGGATGTGCAATATAAACAATGGCTTGCTGAAACTGTTTGAACAGGTTAGTACTTTCTTTCTATAGCATAATTAACAAGCGATTCCATCGCTTCTCTGGCGGGGCTTTGCGGGTATTGGTGCAGCATATCTAATGCTTCTTGTTTGTATGTGTTCATTTTGTTGCGGGCATATTCAATGCCGCCCGAATGATTTACTAGGTCTATTACTTCCTGTACTTTTTTGCGGTCGGTATTCTGGTTTTTAACGATATAGATGATTTTTCGCTTGGTAGCCGCGTCTGTATTGTTCAGCGTATAGATGAGTGGTAGCGTCATTTTCTTTTCTTTGATGTCTATACCGGTAGGCTTGCCTACATTGTCTTGCCCATAGTCAAAAAGGTCGTCCTTTATCTGAAAGGCAATGCCCACTTTTTCACCAAACAGGCGGAAATGCTCAGATGTAGCAACATCATCGGATGCCGAATAAGCACCCGCTGCACAAGCGGATGATAATAAAGAAGCTGTTTTGGCACGTATTATCTCAAAGTAAATATCTTCTTTTATGTCCAGTTTTCGTGCTTTTTCCATCTGTAGCAGCTCACCCTCACTCATCTCTTTTACAGCCCTTGATGTTATCTTAAGTATTTGATAATCATCGTTTTCTAACGATAAAAGAAGCCCTTTTGCCAATAAATAGTCACCTACCAGCACGGCTATTTTATTTTTCCACAAGGCGTTTATAGAAAAAAAGCTGCGGCGGAGCATGGCATTATCCACCACATCATCATGCACCAAAGTGGCTGTATGGAGTAATTCTATGAGCGAAGCAGCCCTATAAGTCTTTTCTTGAATACCCCCTGCAATTTTAGCAGAAAGGAATACAAACATGGGTCGCATCTGCTTGCCTTTCCGCTTGATGATGAAGCGCATAATCCTATCCAGTAAAGGGTTTGAGCCTTTTACACTATCAGCGAATTTCTTCTCAAATACGTCCAGTTCCTGCCCAATAACCTGTTTAACGAGCTCCATTCGTTGTTAATAATCGGTGAACACCATGTTAACCTATCGTAAAAAAAGCAAAAATCGTTGATGTTGTTGATATTAAAAACTACTTTTATGCCCATGTACAATGCAGTATAGTAAACAATAACATAAAATATTTTTTATTTTTTGTTCTTTGTTTTTTTGAATGTGGTGCTATACCTTTGTCATGTTTTGAGTAATTTAACCAAAATTTGTATAATTAAACAATCTGTTATGGTCAACAAAAGGTACCTATTGCTAGCCGGTGTATGCTCACTATTGGCAACGCAGCCGGTATTCGCACAAGAAGGAAGTCAAACCGCTAAGTGGTCTGGACGTGATATGACATATCGCGGTCAGAGCTACGACGTTTTGGACACAAACTATGTGCCCGGTTTCCGTATGAAACAACATCGTAAATTCCTGAATCACCAGTATGCTTTCCCTGCACGTCCTCGTAACATGTGGGAAATTGGTTTTGGTGCAGGTCTTTACAATGTATCTGGTGACGTGCCAACGCTGATGGCTTGGCAAACTAAAGGCGGCGGTGGCCTTGGTTACCACTTACATGTTCGTAAAGCATGGGGTTATGTATTATCTACCCGTTTGCAATATATCTATGGCGTTGCAAAAGGTTTGCAATGGCAGGAAAGCCGTAACTATCGTTTCAACACTGCTTGGAAAGATTATTATGAGCCTGCAAGGTTAGAGAATTTGAATCAACCTTCTGATCCTGTTTTTTATAACTATCGCCTAGAAGCACATCAATTGAATCTTGACCTGATTGCATCTTTGAACAACATTAAGTTCCACAAAGCTCGTACAGCAATATCTGCTTATGCCTTTGTTGGTTTGGGTGCATATGCTTATAACACACGTGTTGATGCTTTAGGACCTAATAGTCAGAAATATAATTTTCATCAAATTTTGGGTATAAACAATGCTTCTACTCAAATTCATGAAAATCGCAGGGACATTCAAACTAAACTGCAAGATGCAATGGATGGCACTTATGAAACGGATGCTGAACATGAGCGTGATCGCCGTCGTCCTGAAATCTTCAATAACAAAACTTTACAATTTGCGCCTAGCTTCGGTCTTGGTTTCCAATTCCGTCTTAGCCCACGCATCAACTTGGCTCTTGAAGATCGCGTAACTATACCTTGGGATGATGATCTCTTAGACGGTCAGCGTTGGTCTGAGCAAGTATTCGGTTCTCCGGTACAAACAAACCAAAATGATGGTGTTAACTATCTGAGCCTTGGTATCAACTTCAACTTGGGTAACAAACGCAAAAGCATCGAACCACTTTACTGGATCAATCCATTGGATCATGCTTTCAACGAATTGTCTTATCCTCGCCACATGCAACTGCCTGATCCAATTCTGCCTGATAGTGATGGTGATGGTATTACTGACCAGTTTGACAAATGTCCTGGTACACCTGCTGGTGTAGCTGTTGATAGCCATGGTTGCCCACTTGATACAGATGGTGATGGTGTACCTGACGATCGCGATAAGCAATTGATAACTCCGACTGAATGTCAACCAGTTGACGCTGACGGTGTAGGTAAATGCCCTTGTCCGGAAGGTTGTGGTACAGTTGCCCCTACTTGCGGTAGTATAGGTGCCGGTAACGTAACTTTCGACAACAATGCATCTAAAATACGCCCTGCTGCACAAGCACAATTGGCTACTTTGGCTGCTCAAATGCAAGCTAACCCAACTTGTAAGGTAGTTATTACAGGTGCTGGCAACGGTAGTAAAATACAGCAACAACGTTCTTGGGATCGTGTAAACGCTATCATAGAGTATATGAGCGAAAAACACGGTATTGATCGCAATCGCTTCATATTCCAATATGGTCAAGCTGGTGATGCAAATGGTGTAATGTATCGTTCTGCAATGCCTGGTGAAGAAGGTCCTGCTAATGTGGCACCTCCTTTCCCTAACCTGAGGAGAGATTAATCTGAATTAATATCAGACTTCATAACAGAGCAGTCCCGCCGTAACAACGGCGGGATTGTTTTTTTATCTGATATACAAACTTGCTTCTTTCGTAGTTGTAATGACTAATAAACTAAATGCTACTACAGTTTTTTCGCATTACATAATCATTCATCCAATAGCCATTGCCGATGTCTATATCTTCGCTATAAACAACTTCAAAGCCCATTTTCTGATAAAATCCTATCGCCGTGTTGTGGCGGTTTACATTCAATTCCAATACAGATTTACCTTCTTTACGTACAGCGTCTTCTACAGTATCTAATAATAGCTTACCGTAGCCCATGCCTTTGGTTGTTGTAAGGCAGTATAGTTTATGTAGTTTGTAAACATCAGGATTTTCAGTTCTTGGACTATATGCAGCAAAACCTGTAGGTACATCACCGACAATTAATAATATATAGGTCTGGATGTTACTTTCTATCTGGCTACTGATGGTGTCTTTGCTGTATATGCTATTAAGCATGTAGTTTATTTGGGCTACAGTAAGTATAGGGCTGTATGTTGGCCACCAGATGGCTGTAGCCAATTGTTGTATGATGTCAACATCTGCAATGGTACAAGGGCGGATATTTGTCATTTGGTAAAAATAATAACTACTATTAATAACCAATTGAAGCTAAATTCTTTTTTGGCAAATCTATTTACCGATTGCTTTTTTGCAGATTGCTTCTTATTTTCACATTCATGAAAAAGCTGATTGTTTTTGCGAGTGTATTATTTGCCCTTACTGCAACATTAGAATCTTGCGGGTCGTCTAATAAAGTACCACGCCCACAGGTGCATCCTCGCCCGCCTAGGAAATTGACTATGGTTATGCCTTCTCCTGTTCAGCAAGCTGCTGTGCAATCGATAGCATAATATTTTAATACCATTTTCATGGCTGTACCCGGCTCTGCCCGGGATTTTTGCTTTATACTTGATGCATGAAAACATACTGTTTCGTAATACTGCTTTTAGCTTGCAGCATTGCCCGTGCGCAAGATGTAAACGACTGGGTGAAATACGGTAATTATCCTAAAACAGGTATTTATACAACAACTACCACACTACTGCTTTCTAAACCCGTGATGGTGAGTAAACAAGAGGGCTGCAAGGTACAGTCGTTCGATATGTTTGGTGAAGCGTATAAAGCCAAAAAAGAAGTGGGGCCAGTATCTTCTGACGGTGCAAATGTCAGTTCGCCACAAAGGGCATTGATTAAGAAAGTAGGCGATAAAGGAACGATATGGATTTACAATGTGAAAGTGCAGTGTAATGATGGCACTGTGCATACATTTGGTAAAGAAAAAGGCAGCTTTGCTGTGTACTACTTCAGGTTGAAAGATAAAAAATAAAGCAGCCCTGAATATCAGGACTGCTCACTAAACCACCATTTACCACTAAACCTATACTTATGCTTTTTGTTGAGCAAACTCAACTTTTATTTCCATATTCACTTCGTCGCCAACTACAGCACCGCCGGCTTCTGTCATGGCGCTCCATTTCAAGCCATAATCTTTACGGTTGATTTTACCTGTAGCTTTGAACCCTGCTTTTGTGTTACCCCAAGGGTCTTTTACAGTGCCGCCATATACTACATTCAGTTTCACTTTCTTTGTTACATCGCGTATTGTCAGGTTGCCTTCCAATACATATTGGTTGCCTTTTACTTTTTTGAAAGAAGTACCGGTAAATTTCATTGTAGGGTATTTCTCTGCATTGAAGAAGTCATCGCTTTTCAAGTGCCCATCACGTTTTTCATCATCTGTATTGATGCTGTTTACATCTACCGAAAAATTGATAGCCGCATTGTTAAAATCTGTTGTTGGAGAAGTTATAGTACCATCAAATACGCGGAAAGTACCCTCTGTTTCAGATATAACAAGGTGAGATACGCTGAATTTTACGCCAGAGTGGCTACGGTCAAGATTCCACTTTGTAGGTGTTTCTGCTGCTGCCATTGGCTTTTTTGCAGACTGTGCTACCATTACCATTGGCATAAAAGCCATAGCCGAAAGGATTAAGAATTTTTTCATACAGTTAATTTTTGTGATTATTTACAATGTTTCTACAACAAATGTACGTACATGGAATTGTCATTTCCAAATCAGTTTCGCTTATACGGGTATGGATTAGGGAAATATTAACGATATTAGGTTGTTATGAATCATACTGAAATACCTGATACGGTAGTGTTAGAAACTGACAGGTTATTATTAAAAGAACTAACCCCAGAACTTTACGACTATTTGTTTGATAACCTGAAAGATGAACAAATAATGATGTATTTGGGGAATCCTACACTGGAAGATTACGAACTGGAGAAGCAGAAATATTTAAAAGGATTAACAAGTTACTACCTCAGCTTTAAAGGGTTTATGATGGTAGATAAAGAAACGGGTATTGCAGTTGGCAGAATTGGCTACCATACATGGAAAGCAGTGCATAACAGGGCAGAAATAGGATACAGCATTTACCGAGAAGAACATAAACGTCAGAGCTATATGACCGAAGCTATGAAAGCTGTATTAATACATGGTTTTGAAACAATGAACCTGAATAGGGTAGAAGCCTTTGTAAGCCCCTTAAATATAGCATCCATAAGGCTGATAGAGAACTATGGCTTTACCAAAGAAGGCTTGCTACGTCAGCACTACGGAAGAAATGGTGTAGCTGAAGATTCGGCTGTTTATGGGTTGCTGCAGATTGAGTATGAATCTATTAAACATAGATGGTAAGCACTAAAAAAATAGGGATAAAAAGCGTACGTTTGCAGCACCAAATTTTTATTATACAATATGAATTTTCAACTCACAGAGGAACAATTAGCAGTACAGGCAGCAGCGCGCGAATTTGCGAAAAATGAATTGTTGCCCGGTGTTATTGAGCGCGATGAACACCAGAAGTTTCCTGCAGAACAAGTGAAGAAACTTGGCGAACTCGGTTTTTTGGGCATGATGGTTGACCCGAAATATGGTGGTTCGGGTATGGATACGGTGTCTTATGTTCTGGCTATGGAAGAAATCTCGAAAGTAGATGCTTCTACCTCTGTATGTATGAGTGTAAACAACTCGCTTGTTTGCTGGGGTTTGGAAACATACGGCAATGAAGAGCAAAAGCAAACGTATCTGACAGAAATGGCAAGTGGTCAGAAAATAGGAGCTTTCTTGCTAAGCGAACCTGAAGCAGGTTCTGATGCCACATCGCAGCGTACTACTGCCGAAGATATGGGCGACTACTACTTGCTGAATGGCACAAAGAACTGGATAACAAATGGTAGCACAGCATCATACTACTTAGTAATAGCACAAACATACCCCGATAAAAAGCACAAAGGCATTAATGCATTGATAGTGCATAAAGACTGGCCGGGTGTAACAGTAGGCGCAAAAGAAAACAAACTCGGCATCCGTGGTAGCGATACACACAGCATCATGTTTCAGGATGTGAAAGTACCTAAAGCCAACCGTATAGGCGATGATGGCTTCGGCTTTACATTTGCCATGAAAGTACTGGCAGGTGGACGTATTGGTATTGCTGCACAGGCATTGGGTATTGCAAGTGGTGCATACGAACTGGCATTGAAATATTCTAAAGAGCGTAAAGCATTCGGTACAGAAATCTCAAACCACCAATCAATCGCTTTCAAACTCGCAGATATGGCTACGGCTATTGAGGGTGCTAGGTTGATGGTTATAAAATCTGCTTGGACGAAAGACCAGGGCAAAGATTATACACTGTCTGCATCTATGGCAAAGCTGTATGCATCTGAAATAGCACAGTGGGTAACCAACGAAGCAGTGCAGATACATGGTGGCTATGGTTATGTAAAAGAATTCCACGTAGAACGCCTGATGCGCGATGCGAAGATTACACAGATATATGAGGGTACCAGCGAGGTACAGAAAATCGTTATCAGCCGCACGGTGTTGAAAGACTAAAATGTTGTTTGAATAAAACTAAAAGCCTCGCAATGCGGGGCTTTTAGTTTTATTATAAAAAATTATACTTTCACATATATGGAAACAAGAATAGAAATAGCCAGAGAAATTCTTAATGAATTTTTAGAGAGGTGGGATTTGGAAAGTGTAAAAAAGATGAAACTTGAGGAATACGTAAGTGTAGGTAATCCTGATACATTTTGTCAATGGATTGAAACAAGGACAAAAAGTTTAGGTGGTATTAATGGCATCACCTCTATAAAATTTGGTATTTTCAAAAGGGCAGATTCTAAGAAAAAACTTAAGACATGCGTTAACGATAATCAATATTCTTGGCAGTCTTATTATGGCAGTGATATTGGTGGAAAATTTGAAGCATATAAGCAAGTAAGGAAAGAAGTTGTCGAAACTATTGAATACGCATTAGTTGGAAATTTTGAAGCTATTGATAATTTACATTTGACAAGCCTCTTTAAATGGAAAATTGCTTATCTGTATTCTAATGAAAGGCTTATTCCTATTTTTAAAAAAGAAGTCCTAGCAAAAATCGCAAAAGCTTTTGGGCTAAATGTTGATCGAAAAACAACAATTTCTGCAATTCAGAAACTAATGATTTCAAAGAAGCCACCGCATTTAAATATATATGAGTATTCAAATTTTTTATATCAGACTTATTCAGACCAAAATAAATCTTCAGGTAAGCGTAAGCTGAGAAAAAGACGTAGTAGCGAAAGCAAAAATAATATAGAACAAATCGTGACAACAAAAGGTATAACTTATATTAAGAGAGCAATACATAATACACTTCAAAATCAACTAAAAGAAAAATTGATAAATCTATATGGTAAACATGCTGTAATTCTTGAACAAAATTTTGTCGACATAAAATTAGAGCTAAAAAATAGTATCACATTTTATGAGGTAAAGTCAGCTCCGTATGCAAGTGACTGCATTAGAGAAGGTTTAGGACAAATAATGTCATATGCTTATTTTGATGAAGGGCAGAAAAATAAAAAAATAGTAATAGTAGGACAATATCCTGCAAACGATGAAGAGAAAAAATATATTGACTTTATAAAGAAGAACTTAAAAGTTGATTTTGATTATGAACATTTATAAAAATCTTTTTTAAACTTTCAATTTTTTAGTTTAACAACTTAAATGATATACTTGAATGAAAAATGCAATCAGTTGGTTTGAAATACCGACAAAAGACCTTGACAGGGCGCAGAAGTTTTATGAAGCTATTTTTCAAATACAAATGATACCGATGGATATGCCTAACATCAGGATGCGTATGTTTCCATTGGAAGATATGATGGGTGTTGGTGGTGCTTTGTGCGATAGTGGCGGATTTCATAAACCATCAGGAACAGACGGACCTCTCATTTACATGAATGGCAACCCTGATGTGCAGATAATTCTTGACAGGGTAGTAGCTGCTGGTGGTAGTGTATTAGTTCCTAAAACAGAGATTTCTCCAGAGCATGGCTTTATGGGTGTATTTATTGATAGTGAGGGTAATCGTATTGGTTTGCATGCTGTGCCAGCTTAATGAATACTTGATATAAATAAGGATGGCAACCACCATCCTTATTTTATTGCAGCTAATACATTCCTCACCATTTCACTATTTCTTTGTCTTTGGAGTTGATGAGCTTTCCCGGCTTTTCTTTAAATATCAATTCGTGCGGTGCGGAAGTCAGTTTGTTGTTATCATCTATGCAATCGTGCAGTGCATATACTGTTGTTGTGTTTAAATCTCCCTCATTGTCAAGAAACTCATCCAGCATTACTAACTGGTCGGGCGACTTGGCGAGGTAAGATTTAAAATCAAGTTGATGGATGCCTACATGTGCAGATACCTGCCAAGCCACTTGCCTACGATATACTTTCGGGTATATCACTGCCCCTTTGTCATCGCCTACGCTGAAGTCTTCTTCTACGGGGGGCTTTCTGTATATCAAATCCCAATCAAAATGATTCAGGTCTGTCGTGATGGCTTTGCCGGTTCTGTTCTTTTTTGTTTTGCCTTTTTTCCATGCTTTCAGAAACAAATCTATCTCGTCAGTTTTCATAGATGTATAGAAAGCAGGCAAACCCCAGCCATTTTCTACCAGCCACAGATTGATATCTTTCTTATTGCCGATTATGATATTGCCAACAAACCTGCCGTAGGTATCAACTGCTTCGTGCGGTGCATCTACTTGTGTTTCAAATGTAGCTTTTATCATGCCCTTGTTATCTGCAAATTGCGACAGGTATATAGCTAAGGCTACCGTAGCGCTTTCCGCAAAGCATTGTCTGCGCTCTTCGTTTATTTCGTTGAACGCTGCACGTTCCGCGTCAGATACATCAGCTGTTTTTTTCAATGGCGATGCTTTGTAATGAAGCTCCGGTGCATCTACACCCTGCAGGCGTACCGTGATAGTTTGCTCGCCCGTCTTCTTACTTGTTTTTACTACTTCAGATGTAATGCTGCCTTTCGATTTGGCACCGTAATACACTTTAGTAGTTTTAAACGCACCACTATTGCCAGCCCTGTATTTGAATGAATTGCTACCAACAATGAGTTTTATTTTCGTAGTATCGGCATCAGAAGAGCCAGCAGGCCAAAACTGGTTGATGTCTATTTGCCCTTGTATTCTTAATGTTCCCATGTAGTATTGTTTTTATTAGTTAATAATATAAAAGTATAATATATTATTAACAACACTAACAATCGTCTATGGCATAACAATTTTATAATGGCTGTTTTGTAGTAATTTTAAGTATGCGGTTCTTAGTTTTTATACTAATGTTTTTTGTTACACTGTCTGTACAAGCGCAGGTTGTTATTGAATCCTATTTTCCGGGTGGCAGCAATAAGAAGATTTACAAAGGGGAAAAGAATATGTTTATTATTAAAGGACTGTCTGCTAAAGCAGTATTAAAAATGAAGCACGGATGGATTAGAAAAATTGACGCTACTACTTATCAGATAGAGCTTAGGAAGTGTTACAAGGGGAATTTCGATACTCTTGACATATTTACAGGTAATGACTTTGTTGATATGAAAGTTTTCAATACGGTAACTTCACTAAGGCCTCCAAAAACACAATTAGTTTTAGGAAATGATGAATGTTGGGATGAATGGACAATAGACATGCTATCAGTTGAACCGGAGTTAAAAGTTATACCAGAAAGTTTGGGCTGTAAAATAGATAGTTTTTCTATTAGTTATAATTACCCTCGAATGTGTGATTTAATAGGGCCATTTATCATTAAGGGTAATAAGCTTCGCGGACCTGCATGGGATAAAATAAAAAAGAATTTGAGAAAGCCCCCTGTATACTTTTATATAGATTATGTACACGTAAGTAACTGTAGTCTTCCAATCAAATTAGGAGAATTATATATTAGAGCTAAAAAATGATAGCTTACTTTTTTTAAGTTTTCAAATCCTATAACTCAGCATTTTTCTGTAAATATTCTAAGGAATGAAAAATGCTGTGATATATTTTGAGATGCCTTATAAATCTAATTTTCAGAACCAATAATAATTTTTATGATTTAGATATTAGTATTTAGCATTTCCCCATTTTACATAAGTATATCATGCACAGGTTCTGCTTTGGCTGGCAGGTCTTCTTCACCCAGCATTTCGCGTAGGTCTATTTCTATAGTACGGCATAGTGCCGTCATGGGTACATCGTTAATGGAGTTTTCAAAGGGGTTTTCACTGCTCGCACCTACAATTTCCATCGTGTTAAACACCCAAGATATAAGGCAGTGAAACGGGATAACCAACCATTCAAACTCTTCGCCCATTTTCTGAAACTCGTTTATCAGCCCGAAAGGCAGCAGCAGGATGAATATCCATGTAAATACGAAACTGAAATAAGCATACTGCCTCGGGAAAGGAAAGTTTTTGATACGCTCTGCCGCACCTTGCTGGTTATACAGTTCAGACAATGTGCGTGTCATCTCTACATGATGAAATGAGTCTATCATACCCTTACTGTACAACTCCTCAATATCTTTCGATTGTCTTCTTATCAGCTGCGTGGCGGCATTGCGATTTTTTACAATTGTTTCTACTTCGTCAATACTCAGGTAGGGTTGCAATTCTTTATCCATCGATTCCATGTGAAAAGCATCTTCATGCTCTACCAATCGTTGCCCTGCTTTGTATGCCTGCTCCCAATAGGTGGGGCGGCGCAGTTGCAGACGTAGCGCATTCAGAAAGGCAAGGTGCCTGTATATCAGTTTGCGGTGTACTTCTTCCAGTTCTATCTGTCCGCACTGCTCATGTATGCGCTTGTTGTTTACAAAGTCTAATACCTGTATGCTCCATGTGCGGCTGCTGTTTACCAATGCACCCCATATACGCCTCGCTTCCCACAGCCTGTCGTACGACGAATTGTTTTTGAAGCCAATGTAAAAAGCTACCGCTACCGCTATAGCAGATATGGGTAAGAATGGCACCTGCAAAAAATGCATATCAAACACATGGTGAGCAGCTACTACAGCACTGCTGTATAGTACAAAGAAGATGATATACTTCCATGCATACAGCATGATGATACTCCACTTGATGGTTCGGCGTGTGTACATTGATTATTATGATATGGTTGTACTAATATACAAGTCAATATTGGCTTTTATGTCTTTGCAGGTATAGTTGTTAATGATGGCTTAATAGTGATACAATCTGTTTTATTTTAGTCTTATTCTTAATATTTCAAGGTTATCCCGTTTATTAGCTGTATCTTTGCGGCTTCTTATTAAAAAGTTCTTTATTAGATGATTTCATTTTCGAGCCTCTCACTGAGAGAGGAATTGACTCGTGCCGTATCGGACATGGGTTTTGAGACGCCGACGCCTATTCAACAAAAAGTTATTCCGCAACTCTTATCTCAACCTTCTGATATTATTGGATTAGCACAGACCGGTACCGGTAAAACTGCTGCTTTCGGACTTCCGCTACTGCACCACACAGACGTTGCACAGAAACATGTGCAAGCCCTTGTATTGAGCCCCACACGCGAATTGTGTATGCAAATACAAGAGGAGTTTAAAAAATATGGTTACTACATGCGTGGTTTGCGTACTACTGCTGTGTACGGCGGAGTGCCCATCAGTGGGCAGATACGCGAGGTAAAAGCACACCCACAAGTAATTGTAGCAACACCAGGCAGGTTGATTGACCTACTGGAGCGTAAAGCATTGTCTCTCGATCAGGTAAAGTATGTAGTGTTGGATGAAGCAGACGAAATGCTGAATATGGGTTTCCGTGAGGATATTGAGTTTATACTCAAAAATACTCCTGCACGCGAGTTTACATGGCTGTTTTCGGCTACTATGAACAACGATGTACGCAACATTGCCAAACGCTTTATGAGCAAATGGCAGGAGTTTGCAGTTGCGAAAGAAAACGTAACAAACGAAAACATAGACCATCAATACTACGTTACCAATCACCACAACAGGTTTGAAACCTTGCGCCGTTTGCTGGATTTTGCCCCCGGCATTTATGGTATCATCTTTACCCGTACCAAGCAAGACTGTCAGGACATAGCCGAGAAGCTGATGAAGATGGGCTACCACGTAAGCCCGCTGCATGGCGATATGGACCAGAAGATGCGTAGCAAGGTGATGGAGCGTTTTAAAAACAAAAGTCTGCAATGTATTGTTGCCACAGACGTTGCAGCACGTGGTATAGATGTGAATGATATTACCCACGTCATCAACTACGAACTACCCGACGACCCCGAGGTGTACACACACCGTAGCGGACGTACGGCTCGCGCAGGTAAGTCGGGTATTTGTATGTCTATCGTTACACCGAAAGAAATATCGGGCATACGTCAGGTAGAACGCCTGTCAAAAACCCGCTTCCATAAGAGTGATATACCTGATGGGGCAGAAATAGTACGTAAAAAGCTGTTTTATTACTTAGAACAAATTGAAACTGCAAAGCCTGAGGCCGATTTTGCCAAAATATACCAGTCTATTATCCACGAGAAGTTTGAGGATATGGACAAGGATGAACTGATACGCAGATTGGTATGGTTGCAGTTGAAAGATACCATGGAAGCCTACAACGAGTCTGAGGACTTGAATGCGGGTTATGAGCAGAGAGAAAGCCGGAGCCGTGGCAACCGTAGTAATGTGCGCCTGTTCATCAATATAGGTATGAAGGATGGTATCAGCAATGCGGAAAAGTTGTTGCACTTCATCACCGACAGTACAGATATTGAGGCAAATATAATAGACCGGATCACCGTCCGCGACCTGAGCAGCTTCTTTAACGTAAGCGGTTCTGCTGCAGAATATATCGTTCAGACCCTTTCTGCTAAAAAATATAAGGGCAGAAAGATAAGGATAGAAGAAGCCGAACAACGCGACCGTGAAAGAGGTGGTTTTCCTACAAATCGTTCATTCTCAAGGAGTAATGATGGTAGTGGCTCCAGGCAAGGCAGAGGTGGTTCACAGAAGTTTAACAAGAGATATAATGACAAATAGTTATATGTGCTTGCTTCTTAGCCGATAAGGTTGTATATTTGCAAATATTTATAATGTGTATGAGGCGGTTGTTTTTACTAACGATTTTATCTTGCTCGCTGGCGGGGCTGAAAGCCCAGGATGCTCAAAAACAGGCAACTGTTTCTGAGAGCGAGAAAGGTGTAGCCAGCTATTACCACGATAAATTTATTGGCAGAAAAACGGCAAACGGCGAGGTCTTTACAAATGATAAGTTCACCGCTGCCAGCAACAAGCTGAAGTTGGGTTCTTATGTAAAAGTTACTAACCTGAGCAATGGTGAGGTGGTATATGTCAAAATCAACGACCGTATGGCTGCTAGCAACAATCGGCTGATAGACTTAGCAAGCATTGCAGCCAAACGTCTCAATTTCCACCAGAAAGGCATCACCAAAGTAAAAGTTGATGTGGTGAGCGAGGAAGAAGGAAGGGCAGGTATATTGGCTCAACGTGTTACAGATGTGCCTGCAAGAAATAATGAATTTTAAACCATTGGCATATAGCCATAGGGATAGAGATAAAAACACAAAAGCACCGCATTGCGGTGCTTTTACTTTATATACGTTTTGTTAGCTATTCTATTGCTAATCGTTGTCTGCCTATTACATTGTTCTGATGCGATACATCGAGGATGTACACACCAACAGGTAAGCCTATAGCACGTATGTACATAGTACCTGCTTCCGAAATTGCTTGTTTGTTTTTCCATACAGTCCGGCCAGTATTATCTACTATACGTACGTCAGCCACAATACCTGCATATTTAGCCATATCCGTTTTTACCTCAAACACACCATTGTTGGGGTTCGGGTATATGCTCAAGTTACGGTTTGAATATGGAATGATGTGTACGATAGTGGTAGTATCAGTTGTGTCGGTAGTATCTACAGGTACTTGATATAATTGTATGGCGCTTTTCCATAAACCGCGTCCGTAAGTAGATGCCCATAATTCGCGTTTTTTGTAGTTGATGCCTAGGTCTGTAACTTCTATGCTTGGCATGGCTTTACTGTTGTTAAATACTTCCCATTGGTTGCTGGTAGTGTCCCAGTGATAAACGCCAATGTCAGTACCCACGTACATAAAGCCGTTGGAGCTATCTACTTCTATACACTGTACGGGTACGTCAGGCAAACCAACTTTTTTAGATGTCCATACTCCTGCATTGTATTCTACCACTTGCGGGCTGCCATAGCCACCAAAAGTCAGCCAGAAACGGTCTTTCTTCTTAGGGTCAACTTTTATGTCAGTCGGTCTCCACCTGTAAGGAGAGGTTATTACATTGAATGTTACAGGTGTTGTAGCACTGTAACTAAAGGTATAATAAACCTTAGCAGTATCACTACCACCTTGGTTAGTAATGGCATAGAGAGTTTTGTTATCAGCTGGTGTCATGGCCAGGCGATGGATATTCTGTGTTTTATTCAGTGAGTCACCATTAGATAATGAAATCCATGAATTACCCCTGTCTGCCGATACATATACTTGCCTGTAGCCTGCAATGATGTGCATAGGGTTGTGTGGGTTAACAATGTAAGGTGTTATCCATGCTCCTTTGTTTGACATAAAACCACTGCCTGGTGGAATATTATCAGATATTTCTACGCTGCTTGACGGCATTTTTCTTGTTATAGAACCATTCTGCACACCACAGTAGTAAATAGTACTGTCGCTAAAATCTATCTGGCAATCCATACCATCACCACCGTTTTCATCCGTCCATGTAGTATTACGCAAACCTTTAGTACCGTTGTCTTGTGCGCCAGCTAGCTGAAAGTTTCTATCAGGGCTGATGGCATTGCGATAAAATTGTGTAATACCTAAACCATTTGTCATATCCGTCCAGATGGAATTTTTACCCATCGGAGCATCTGTTCTGTATATGCCACCATCGTTGGCTTGCAGCAACCTGCCTGCTACTAACGGGTGATAAGACATGTAGTGTTTATCAGCATGTACAGTAGCTATGCCGCCCACACTATACCAGTTGGTAGAAATGGTCCATGATGTACCACCGTTAGTAGAATACCAAGTATTTACACCACCTACTGTTACGTTGTTTACATTGGCAGGGTCAATAGCTATACATAGGTCATACCAACCTTGTCCGCCACATCCGTTACCACTATTGGCTCCAACGAGTATATTACCGTTGCAACCACTACCTGTAGCTTGATATATAAGGCTATACGTTTTACCAGTATCTGTTGAATTATAAATACCATCTAATCCGTTTGCTGTATTGCTAACTACCAATTTTACAACAGCGACATTATTAGGTGTTACAGCAACGGCAATACGACCTTTACCGGTAAAGCCCGAAATATCAGTCCAAGTATCGCCGCCGTTTGCAGAGCGAGATACCAATGCGCTACCTGTAGCGTATAATATATTACTATCTGTAGGGTGGTAAACTATTTCTTTATAGTTGCCAGTTTTCTCCTGAACAAATGTTACACCGGCATTCGTTGAGCGATAAATACCATTGCTGGTAGCTACGATGATGGTGTTAGGGTTTTGTTTGTTTATAACAAGCGTATTTGTTAGTCTGCTTTGAGTTACAGTCCACTTTAGTCCTGTTGTATCCCAAGTTGTACCACCATTGGTTGATTTCATAACACCTATACTATATGTATCACTGGCATTTTTATCGCCTGTACACATGTATATAATTTGAGGATTGGTGGGATGAATATCAATATCAGATACCCCCAATACAGGCAGCATGTGCGACATAGATGCCCAACTTGCACCGTTGTTAAGTGTTCGCCATGCACCGCCACCTGCCGTAGCTACCCATATATGGTTAGGGTCTGTAGGATGAAATCCAATAGCGTTGATACGCCCTACGCCCGAATATCCACCCGTGCTGGTGGTAGGGCCTTGAAATGTCCAGTTGGCACTGGTTGTAGCGGCAGTAGTTTTACCTTGTGCGTTGCCATAATATTTCTTCCACTCTTCGTAGTTTTTGGTAGCTGGTACCAAGTACCCGTCTTTATCTGTGTGAGATTCAGCATGAGATAACCAACGGTAGAAATGATAATATTTCTTTTCCTTAATGGGTTCACCTGCAACTTTTGCTTCTTCTATCTCAGCTTCTTTTTTAGCTTCGTAAGCAGCAACAATGTCTTGCAGTTTTGTTTGCTCAACGTTTACATTTTCCAACCAAGGCTGTGCATTAACTTGCGTAGCAGCTATCAACCCGGCAAAAACTAAAACTCTTTTTAGCATTTATAACGTTATTTTAACTATTCGAAAAAATCACAATTTGCTAATATAGCTCATTTTTAATTTTCTTTTAATGTTGTTTAAAAGAAAATACAGAAATAATTAATATTAATTGAACAAGATACGAGTAACAGAGGGTGCTTGGATTGCGGCAGTAGCGGCAAAATTCTTGCATTCTCACAATGCTGCTATTGTTTTTGGCAACAGTATTTATATACATGGTGTTACAAAACAGGCTTTTTTGGAAGATAAAAGGTGGCTACGCCATGAGTTGCAGCATGTAGTACAATACCATAGGCTTGGCTTTGTGCGGTTTTTGTTTTTATATGTGATGAACCATATCCGGCATGGCTACCGTAATAATCCATTAGAAGTAGAGGCTAGGATGGCAGAAACAGATGAAACTATTATTAGCAGGTTTGAAATAGCATAATCCGTATCGTTTTGACTTTAAGGCTTTAGCTACTATATTTGCAATCAAATTAAGAGAAAACAATGCCTCAAAAAATAAAACCAACTGGCCGTCAGAAGTCTATATTCTTGGTACACTTCATCGTTTTTGCCATTGCTACCGTTATCATGGTGATGATACACAAAGAGCAGGGCAAACACCATTGGGCATATCCTTGGCATGCATGGATAATAGCTGCTTGGGCATTGTCTTTAATAGGCCACTGGTGCGCTGTATATACCAGTTATGAGGATGCTGGTCATGCAGAATACAGCCGTCAGGAAAAGAACGGTTAACACAGATACATTACTGAATTATACAAACACCCCTTGCATTGCCGCAAGGGGTGTTTAATTTTAAGCTATTGATATGTACGGTATGGATACCCCACGATATAAAGAACTGCAAAAAGAATACGACACGCTGAAAGATGAGCGCGCCAAAATAGACGTGTATGTTGAAATGGCTGTTGAGGTGAGGAATCTGGATATAGAGCAAGCCATGGATATGGCAAATGAAATCATCAGCCGTTCCGAAGCTATAGGCTATAGGCTGGGCAAGGGTAGAGGCATGAACCTGAAAGGCTGGTGCTACTGGCAGCAAGGCGAGTATGATGATGGCGTGGATATTTTGCAGGAAGCATTGAAAATATCTCGCGACATTAATAATAAACCGCTCGGCGCGAGGGTGCTGAATAACCTCGGGTATATATACCGCGACAGGGGCGATTTGGCAGATGCGCTCAATCATTTTGAAGCAGCGCTACGCATCAACGAAAAGTTGGGCGATGAAGTAGCACAGTCCGTAAACTTATCGAGCATTGCCTATCTGCTATACGACCTGAATGATTATGAAAACGCCCTCGAATTCGCGCTACGCTGCCTGCCGATATTTGAAAAAGCACACGACCAGCATAGGCTGAATGCATTGTATCATATACTGGGTAATATCTACTTCAAGCAAGAGCAACTACAGGAAGCACTCCGCTATTTTGAAGAGAACCTACGCCTTAGCGAACCTGATACTGTTTTGTACGCACTTGCCATCAGTGGTTTAGGCAAAGTGTATTATAAAATGCACGATTTTGAAAACGCGCGCAAACAGTTGATTGATGCGCTGAAACAGTCGGAAGAATTGAGCAATGTAGAGGTGCAGATTATCTGCCACTTCTATATAGGTCGTATGATGATGGACGAGGGCAACTATCGCCAATCGTTGCAGCACATGAACGCCGCTTTTGAACTGGCTGACGAGTATAGCCGCAAGCACGATGTAATGAGTGTGCACGAAGCACTCTCTTTGCTGTATGACAATATGGGTGACATACCCAAAGCATTCCACCACCTGAAAGCATATGAACAAGCAAAAGAAGAGATATTCAAGCAAACAACTTTTAATAAAATACGCAACCTGCAAACACGCCAGCAGGTAGAGCTGGCACAGAAAGAAAAAGAAGTAGCAGAGCGCACCGCCCACCTCAAGCAGCAGTTCATGGCAAACATGAGCCATGAAATACGCACACCCATGAATGCTATTGTGGGTATGACGAGCTTGCTGCTGAGCAAAAGACCGATGCCCGAGCAAATGAAATACCTGAAAGCCATACAGCAATCTGCGGATAATTTGCTTGTCATCATTAATGACATACTCGACCTGTCTAAAATAGAAGCAGGTAAAATTGTTATAGAACAAACTGATTTTTCTATACGCGAAGTAGCCAACAGCGTACGCGATATGCTGATGCTGAAAGCTGAAGAAAAAGGTATAGAGTTCAGGGTGAATGTGGAAGATGGCATACCATCGCGCGTTATGGGCGACCCTACCCGCATCAATCAGATACTTATTAATCTGGCAGGCAATGCCCTGAAGTTTACCGAAAAAGGTTTTGTAGAAGTACGGGTAACTATTAAGAAAAAACTTGACAAAAAATATTGGTTGCAATTTGATGTAATAGATACGGGTATTGGTATATCGCCCGACTATGTAGGTAAGATATTTGACAGTTTTACACAGGCAGGCACAGACGTTGCCCGCAAATTTGGAGGTACAGGTTTGGGGTTGACTATTTCCAAACAGCTTGCAGAATTGATGGGTGGCGAAATAGGTGTAACAAGTGAACTGGGCACAGGTACTACATTTACGGTAGTGATACCCATTACAGAATCGGACGTGCAGGTTGTAGAGGAGCAAAGCAGTGTATTGGATATACAAAGTATGCAACGCTTGAACAAAGTAAAACTGTTATTAGTAGAGGATAACGAATTTAACCGTATGGTGGCGGAAGATACGCTGAAAGAGTTACTGCCAGGCATCACAATAGATATAGCTGTTAACGGACAGGAAGCTGTAAATAGAGTGCAGCAGGAGCAATATGATATGCTGCTGATGGATATACAAATGCCCGTTATGGATGGCGTTACAGCTACCCGCACCATCAGAACTACCTTATCTGCGCCCGCCAAAGACGTGAAGATAATAGCCATGACAGCTAATGTATTACAGGAAGATGTTGACCAGTATTTCAAAACAGGGATGAATGCCTATGTCTCAAAACCTTTTCAGGCAGATGAACTATTGCTGAAAATGTATGCTGTACTCGAGGGGCAGGCTCCCGTAAAATCAGGCAATACGGTGAAAAATGCCATTGTAGCAGAGCCTGCTATGCCAGCATTGCCCGATGTGATTACGGATATGCAGTTCTTAAAACAATTTACAGGCGGCAATGATGAAAAAATGGCTAAGTATGTAGGCATGTTTTTGGAAAACGGACCGAAGCTGTTGGCAACCATCGAGCAATCGTTGCAAACAAAAGACTATGGTGCTGTGAAAATAGCAGCACACTCTATGAAGCCGCAATTATCTTATATGGGGGTAAAAGAAGACGTAAGTCACATATTTCTGATAGAGCAAACAGCAGGAGAGTCTGCGCACTACGACAGATTGCCAACTTTGGTTGCTAACCTAAAGCGTGTATGCGAAAAAGCCTTTAATGAATTGAGAAAAATATAAGAACACATAGCAAATAATCAGGTATATGACAGGCATCCTTTTTATTTTCTGAATATTTTTTCTATTTTACTACGAAATTGAAAGTTTTAGCTCATGGCTACTGAAAACGCTCGTTATATGTTTCTGGTGGATGACGAACCCATCCAGAACGAAATGCTGAAAGACTATCTTTCTGAAAGATTTTTATATAATATCAAAACATTTGATAACGGTGAAGAAGCGGTTAACAACCTCTCTCTAAATCCCGAAATAATAGTATTAGACTTCCATCTCAGCGCGCATTTGCCGAATGCTAAAAATGGTGTCGAAATACTGAAAATGATAAAAGAACGCAGCCCCGATACACAGGTTATCATGCTTTCGGGACAAGACAAAATAGATGTAGCCATAGACAGCATGAAATATGGTGCTTATGACTATGTGGTAAAAGGCGAAACAGCTTTTTCGCGTACAGAAAACATCATCAATAACGTAAGCGAACTGCATAAGGTTAAGACCATCAACAACGCGTATAAGAAAACAATCGTATTCTTATCGGTAGTGATAGGGCTTATCGTATTGCTGGCGTTATATCTATCGTTCTTTACATCTGCTTTCTCGCACATGTCTTCGGCATCGTAAAGCGTAGGTTATTAAACGTATTTTCAAGCATTCTTCAGTAGATTTGTTGCTTCAAGCAACATAGGATATTTATATGCAATTAGCCCATAGGCTGAACCGTATATCGGAGCCGCAGACGATAAAGATGGCAAAACTTGGCAGGGAATTGAAAGCACAAGGGGCTGATGTGATAGACCTGAGCTTGGGCGAACCTGACTTTAAAACACCTGCCCATATATGCGATGCTGCTACAAAAGCCATGGAAGAGGGCTTTACCAAATACACACCCGTAGTTGGATATCCTGAATTGAGGCAAGCTATTGCAGATAAACTGAAGCGTGATAACAATCTGGATTACGCAATAGATGAAATCATCGTTTCAACAGGTGCTAAACAATCATTGGCAAATGCCATACTCAGTATCGTCAATCCGGGTGATGAGGTGATTATACCTACACCGTATTGGGTAACATATAGCGCGTTAGTGCAATTGTCTGAAGGGAAAGTAAAATTTGTGAATTGCTTTATTGACACAGATTTTAAGCTGTCTGCAGAAAAACTGGAAGAAGCAATAACACCTGATACTAAGCTGTTTATATTTTCATCGCCCTGCAATCCAACTGGTAGTGTGTATTCTAAGGCAGAGTTGACTGCACTAGCAGAGGTCTTTAAACGCCACCCGCAAGTAGCTATCATCAGCGATGAGATTTATGAATACATCAACTACACAGGTAAACACGAAAGTATTGCACAGTTCCCTGAATTAAGAGATAGAGTGATAATTGTAAACGGTATGTCCAAAGGTTTTGCCATGACGGGTTGGCGCCTTGGCTATATGGCAGGGCCAAAAGACATCGTACAGGCTTGCGAAAAACTACAAGGGCAGTTTACATCAGCTACCAGTTCCATCACACAACGCGCATCTATCGCTGCATTAACGGGCGATTTAGCACCGACACACAACATGACTGCCTCTTTCAGACAACGCAGGGATTTTGTGATTGGTGAATTGCAAAAAATGCCCGGTGTCAAAATAAATATGCCGGAAGGTGCATTTTATGCATTTCCTAATATCAGTTCATTCATCGGCAAAACGGATGGTACTACCGTTATCAACAACGATGAGGATTTGAGTATGTATCTATTGCATACAGCACACATCAGCACAGTAAACGGTGCAGCATTTGGTAACGAAAATTGCATCCGTATATCATTCGCCACTAGTATGGAAAAACTGGAAGAAGCCATGAAACGTATGGCTGCTGCATTCGCAAAATTGCAATAATCAATAGCTTATTTTACAGGGTACTCACTTTCCAGCTTGCTGAAGTGAGTAATCATATTTGCATACACAGAGTCGAGCTTTTCGGGATTCATTTTATACCACTTAATGCTCGTTGTTAGTTGTTCGGGGGTTACTTTGTGATGTTCCAGTATGCTCTTGTAATACACAGCCAGCGAATCTTTGTTTTTATCGCGTACCTGATGCAGGCTGTCATTCACCATAGTGCTATATACTTCTGCAATGTGTAGGTCTGATAGAATAGACTGCATATTATCTGCCGGTATCACGTCGCCTTTACCATCTGAAAATAGATTGCATGATGCTATAAAAACACAAGCGAATACAAACAGGGTTCTCCACTTCATGCTGCCTTATTTTATGCTGTTGTATTTCTGTATGTTGGGTACATCTATCTGTTGCAGCATAGATATGTATTGTGTTTTTTGTCCCGCATCTTCTTGCGATACCAGGCTGGCAAACTCATCAGATTTTGCACTAAAGAAAAACTGTAACAATATAGAGCTTGGGTTTTCCCTGTTTATTTGCACGAATTTGGGCAATGATTCCAGTATCAGTTTGCGGCTTTCATCAGGTTTATTATACATTTTATCAAGTCCTTCTCGGTGCATAGTGTACCATGCTGTCCTGAATTCTTTAAAGCGTGGGTTCAGTATTTGGTCTACTATCCAGTACCTGTTTTTATTGCCATCAACTGCACGCCAGCCAACAATGGTTTTACCCGATTCAGGTGCATTGTTTACCACGTTTTGTGCACGTTTAAAAAAGTCGCTGCCACCGTTTGGCGAGAAACTTTCATAGTCTAAGCCTAATACCAAATAAGCGTAATAAGCAAGCGTAGCTGTCAGGTTCGATGCCAGCGGGTCGTTACCCGTTACGCGGTTATCATCAAATTGCAGTGGGGTGAATTGGTTGAAACGAAACACAAATTCTTTGTCAATATGGTTGACAATAGATGATGTATAACTGGCATTGTAGACCGGGCGCGATGCCTGTATATTAAAAGTAGCCTGAAACAAATCCTGATCAAGTTGTTTGGTGAGGTTGATAAGAATATTGCAGTCTATGCGCTCGTTGTTTTGAAACTGGTCGGTCGTCCATTTACGCGTGTTCATAAACTCCAGTATGTTTCGCTCCATAGCCAAAAACACTTCTTTGTCTATGCCTTGTATGGCATCGCGCATCACTTTCACTTTGCAGTTCAGTTCTTGCGTGTATCCCGTCATTGCCATTGCGGCAATCAATATGGTACTAAATAGTCTTTTCAGCATCTCTCAGCAACGATATATGGTTTACAATAGCCTCGGCCACAGCTTGTTTGCTCATTAGCGGCAGTTCGGCTTTGTACCCCGTTTTGTCTATTAAAGTTACTTTATTTGTATCATGCCCGAAGCCAGCCCCAGTATCTTTTAACGAATTCAACACAATCATATCCGCTTTTTTGCGCTCCATCTTTTCGGTAGCATGGTTCAGTTCGTTAGTTGTTTCCAATGCAAAGCCAACCAGCAATTGACCATCTTTCTTCAATCCACCCAATGTAGCCAATATGTCTTTATTCTTTGTCAACTTTATATCTAACGTACCACCCTGCTTTTTTATTTTCTCTGGAGCTCGTTCTGTAGGTTTATAATCAGCAACAGCAGCCGATAGTATAGCTATATCCGCATCCTGAAATGCATGCATACAGGTGTTATACATTTCTTCAGCACTTTCTACTGATATTGTTGTGATAGATGGATTTAGTGTTCGCAAATGTGTAGGCCCTAATATCAACGTTACCTTAGCCCCTTGTTCTGCAAGTACTTCAGCAATGGCTATGCCCATTTTGCCGGTAGAAAAATTGCCTATAAAGCGCACAGGGTCTATACGCTCATAAGTCGGACCAGCAGTCACTAAAACATGGTTGCCTTTTAGTGGGCTATTGTTTTTTTTTTGAAAGTAACCTTCCAGATGGCTTACTAATTCTTCAGGTTCTGCCATGCGCCCCTCTCCAACCAACCCGCTTGCCAGTTCTCCATGTGCTACGGGTATAATCTGGTTACCATAGCTACGCACTTTGTCAAGGTTGTTTTTAGTACTGGTATGTAGCCACATATCCTCATCCATAGCAGGAGCAACAAATACAGGGCATATAGCCGACAGATACACTGCGCAAACAAGGTTATCGCAAATACCATTAGCCATTTTTGCAAGGGTATTGGCACTGCAAGGGGCTACCAGCATGGCATCTGCCCACCTGCCCAACTCCACATGGTTGTTCCATGCCGCACCGTCTGCTACATTGCTATATACAGGGTGTTTTGATACGGTAGCCAATGCAAGCGGACTTACAAAATCTTCTGCTGCACGGGTAGTAATAACACGCACCTCAGCACCAGCTTTTACAAGCAAACGCACAAGCTGCGGTGTTTTATATGCCGCAATGCTGCCTGTTACTGCCAGTGTTATTTTTTTACCTGCTAAATGCATAAACGCTGCAAAATACGCTTTTTAATAGAGATGCTAACCGAGTACTGATAAAGATGCGCTTATTTAATCTGCACAAACTTTTTTGACTTTTCTTTCCAAATCCATACTTCCGGTTTGCCATAAGGCGGGTGATATGGGTAAAATCCATCTTTCGTAGGATTAACTATAAGCACAAAGCTATTTTGGCGAAAATCATAACCCATAGCACTATAGGGTGCTTCATATACCATCCCGGTAGTTGCATCAACAATAGCTGCCATTTTGCAAGGAGAACCACAACCCCAATAAACAAAACAATAATGTCCTGCAAAATTCACTTTTTCTGCTTGATAGGTTTCTCTTATAGCAGTTCTATATCGTCTTGCATAGGTACATGGGTATAGCTTTACCTTAGCCATAGTGCCATCGTAAGTATCCTTTACTGCATAGTCATTAAATGCAGGTGCGTCAAATTTTATTAATGAATCGTCTGTGTCGGTATAGTCTTGGGTTTGTGAACTATCTTTTAGGCTTTGAGCCGCATTTTTTGCTACTTCATCAGAAGTACAGGAGAGCAAAAAACTAAACAATAATAGCCAGCATCTCATATTAAGCAGATAGACGTATAAGCATATAAGCTGCAATACACAGCAACAATATTATTATAACGGCCACCCACGCCCAATAATTGTCTTTAATGGCTTTGGTGCGCCTGCGTGGCTGTTTACGTATATGTTGCGCTAATTGATGGTTTAGCTTATTGGTAATATTATTCAGTTCGTCGGCTTCTAAGTTTTGCAAGCCTTCCAGCGCATCTGCTTCCATACCTGTATCTGCCAGCCATTGTTCTACTTCGTGCTGCTCTGCCGCCAATAGCTCGCCTGCAAAGTAGGCACGCAGCACCTCTTCGGTCAGTTTGCCGCCGCTACGTTTCAGTATGTCTTTATGCAGGCTCATTGTTTAGTTAATATTATTTTCAGGTTGCGTTTGCCGTTTTGTATATAGCTTTTTACTTGTTCAAAGCTATAGCGGGTTATCGCTATTATTTGTTTGTAACTTTTCTTTTGCAGGTAAAACAACGTGATGCATTGGCGTTGCGGTTCTTCCAGTGCATCTATGGCAGCCTGCATTTTCTCTAATGTAGCATCTTTCCATATTCTTTCTTCTTTGTCATCTTCTGTTTGTGGGGTATATGCCAGTGCGGTTTCATCTGTAATGTACTGCTTATCGCGTAGCAATTGCAGGCAGTGGTTGCGCATCAAAATATACAGCCAGCCTTTAAAGTTTTGTATCGGTTCGGTTGGCAGGTGGGTGATGGCTTTTAAAAACACCTGTTGCACGGCATCTTGTGCTGTGTTTTTGTCTTTAAGGTACTTCATTGCTACTCCTAATAAAAGCATGGTGTAGCGTTGCAATAATATGCCTAATAGCTCACTGTTATTGCTGCTTCTGTAGCGGTTGAGCAATTCCTCGTCAGACAGTGATATATATTGACTGGTAAGCAATGAATATAATCTTAGCTTAAAGATGCATTAAATTCAAGTTTCCATAACACAGGCTACTTGCATAAAAGCAGAATAATTAATATTTTGTTATAAATTTTCAAAATAATGAGACGCAACCTAAACTCAAAGTTATTAGTGCTATTCGTGTTGTTGTCAACAACGGTGTTTGCTCAATTCAGGCTGCCAGGCTTTTTGGCACGCTATCAGCTTGGGTACAATTTTGTAAGTACATCTGCTGATTACAGAGGCAAGTTTACAACATACGACCCCAATACATTCAGCGATACAGCTCGGTACAGGACTGGAAATGTCAAGACCAGCGTTGCTTATGGTATTACAACAGGTACTTATTTTCCGTTATCACGTATGAGCAGCAATAGTTCACTAGCGTTAGATGTCAACTACATCTACAACTTCATGTTGTGGAAAGGTATCGGTGATGGTTTGTATGGTGAGGCTGTAGGTTGGGATTTTTCTGGTGTTACCGTACAAATGGGCCTGCCGATAGGCTTGGATGCTAAGTTTGGCGCTGACGCTACTATGAATAAAAATCAGCGTTTTTGCTTTACGTTTGGTGCAGGTGTACTGCCTTCATATAGCTTTACTTCTTTTGAAGATGGTTCTGGTGCGCAGTTTAACGTAAGTCCTTATGCTAAAATTGAAACGGGCATTTTTGCAGGTATTTGTATGAAGGCACGTTTAACGTATGTTTTCAGCAAAATACCGTACATCAGCAAGAACAATGGTTTTGGTGGCGTATATGATAAACTGCTGTCTGATTTTACTATGACTGGAAAATCTACCTTGATGATAGGTTTTGTTATAATGCCGTTCTCTTGGGCATGGCGCGATAATGGTTGGTGGAACAGGTCGCAAAACAGCGAAAGAATGTATAAAGGCTGGAAATCAAGGCATAAAAACTACTATTAGACACTTGGTATAATTCTATTAATTTTAACCATGATGAAAAAATGGTTAATTCTTGTGCCCTGCATGGTGCTGACCACCATTTGCAGGGCACAATCTTTTAATACACCTTTTGAAGTAAGTAACGGTACACAATCTGCTACTTATGTACAGTTGATTGATTACTACGAAAGGCTGGATGCTACTTACGAAAGCATCCGTATGAAAGACGTAGGCGAAACAGATACATACTACCCTTTGCAGGTAGTGTACTACAGTAAAGGTGGTAGGTTTAGTGTTGCAGACTGGAAGCGTGAGGGCAAAATTATTCTCTTGATTAACAACGGCATACACCCCGGCGAGCCAGATGGTATTGATGCAAGCATGATGTTGCTACGCGATGCAGCAATTGGAAAAATAAAAGTACCCGATAATATAGTGCTGGCAGTAATCCCTGTATTTAATATAGGTGGTATGCTGAACAGGGGTAGCTACAGCAGGGCAAGTCAAAATGGTCCTGTTGAATACGGCTTTCGTGGAAATGCACAAAACCTCGACCTGAATCGCGATTTCATTAAGATGGATGCGAAAGAAACCCGCAGCCTTGTACGCCTTTTTCATAAACTGTCGCCTGATGTATTGATTGACAATCACGTAAGCAATGGTGCAGATTATCAGCATATCGTTACGCTGCTATCTACTCAACATAACAAACTGGGTGGTGCTATGGATAATTACCTGAATAATTATTTTGAACCACTGATATATAAGGATATGGCTGCTAAGGGCTACGACCTGGTGCCTTATGTAAATCATTGGGGCGATACGCCCGATAAAGGGTGGACAGCTTTTCATGAAGGGCCACGCTTTGCAAGTGGCTTTGCTGCCATGCACCATACCTATGCATTTGTTACAGAAACTCATATGCTGAAGCCATTTGACAAACGCGTGTATGGTACTTATGAGTTGATGAAAACGATAATACAAGTTGCTGCCGCCAATGCTGCTGATATACAGCAAAGCAGGCGTGCTGACTTACAAGCAGATGCCTTAGCAACACAACTACCCGTAGAGTGGACTTGCGATACAAATAAGCAAACAAAAATCATCTACAAAGGTTACGAGGCAGGTTATAAACCAAGTGAGGTGTCAGGACAACCAAGATTATACTACGACAGGAGCAAACTATACACCAAAGAGGTGCTGTTGTATAACGACTATAAAGCAAAGCAAGCCGTTACTGTACCGCAAGCATATATGCTATCGGGGGCATGGGCTAAAGTCATCAGCAGGTTGCGTGATAATAATGTAGAGATGACAAGTGTAGATAAAGATACCACCATCTATGCAGGAGTGTATTACATAGAAAGCTACGAAACTACACCACGCCCGTACGAGGGGCATTACCTGCATACCAAAGTAAAAACCCGTAAAGAAAAGCGGTACATAAAACTATTCAAGGGCGACTATATCATACCCACTAACCAAGCCGCCAAAAGGTTTATTACAGAAGTGTTAGAGCCTACAGCACCTGATGCATATTTTGCTTGGGGTTTCTTCGATGCCATGCTGCAACAAAAAGAAGGCTATAGCGATTATGTGTTTGAAGATGAAGCGGCAAAGATACTCTCTAAGGATGCGGCATTACGCAAAAAACTGGAAGAGAAGAAAGCAAGCGATGCCAAGTTTGCAGCAGATGGCGAAGCGCAATTGGATTTTGTGTACAAACATTCTCCCTACTACGAGCCTGTACACATGCGCTATCCTGTTTTCAGGTTAGAGTAGTGCGTCAATATCTTTAGCCAATGCACGGTCTTTGTCAGTAACAATATTGCCTGCATCGTGTGTGTTCAGCCATACTTCTACTGTGTTCCATACATTCGTCCAGCGTGGGTGGTGATTGTGCTTTTCAGCCAGTATCGCCACACGCGTCATAAAAGCAAATGCCTCAGAAAAATCTTTGAACTGGAAACGTCTGTAGAGCGCGTTGTTTTCTTCCTGCCACATGTTTGTTGGTGTTTCTGTTAAAGTTACTCTTTTACATCAAACCATACGGGCTTTTCATCATTCCAATCGCCGTTGTAGTTGATGGTCAATTCTTCACCCGCTGCTATATCGCGTACTGTTTTTATGATGATGGTTTTGTCTTCATACTGCATAAAATATTCGCAGTTAGATGCATAAGAATGGTTGTACACCGATATATAGCCCTGTGCCATGCAGCATTGATTCGGGTTTTCTTCAGGATTCCATTCAAAGATATAATCGTGTAGCAGGGTTTTGTCAAGCAACACTCTTTCTTCTGCACTCATTATTATTACAGGCGATGCTTCTATTATCGTATCGGCTTCAATGGCCTCAAGCGTAAAAACACCACGTCCTTTATTTGTGGTTGTGTCTATATATAAAGAATGCAGTACCATGTTGCAAAGGTCTTTGGAATATGCAGTAAAACAAAACATCCCGCCGAGGCGGGATGTTTAAAATATTGTATTAGGAAGGATTATGCATTTTGCGTTTGCGGTGCAAATACTTTCTTACCTGCAAAGTACAATCCAAATAGTGCAACGCTACCCACAAGGTCTGTAACAACACTGTTTTTGTAGAAAGGTATAGCATCAATATAGGTTTTTGTTAAGCCTGCAAAGCTATAGCCATTCCACCCTGCTAAGAAGTAGCCGAAATTAGATACTACAAAAAACAGGAAAGATGCAACCAATGAATAGCCAATCACTTTTGCACCACTTACTTTGCCCATTTTAGTGCCAATGAATGTAACCAATGCCATAGCAGCATATACTATAGTTTGCTCAAAGCCATAGAAGCCTTTTACACTCGTAAACACTGTGAAATAAACATCTGCAATAAACATGGCAAGCAAAGGCAGCAGATAAGCCAACCTTTTGTCTGCAATCACCGCGCCGCCAAACAAACCAACTGCTGCAACAGGGGTTACGTTGGGTATAAACATTTCGGCAGAAAAAATGCGCAATACGGCAGTGATGATTATCAAAGCAGCCGCTATTAAAATAGTACTATAGTTATTCTTCATATCAGGTCAAAAGTATAAACTCGAGAGCAATAATTAAAAAACAAAAAATTCACATATCCCCAATCGTCATGTAAGCGGGTTTACAGCCCCTTACCATGACAGCTTTTATATTTCTTACCACTACCGCAAGGGCAGGGGTCGTTGCGTCCTATTTTAGGCCCAGCCTGCACAGGTGTACGCTTTACGGCTGTTTCGTTATACACATCGCGCTCGTCTGCACCGTAGTCTTGCCCTGCATCGTCTATCTCATCTTTGTTCATCTGGTACTGGCTCATATCTGTTTGTTGTGGCATATTGCGGGCAGCTTGTGGTGGTGTTTCTTCCATAGGTATGCCGGCACGCAGCAGGAAGGAAACGATGTTTTTGTTCGTTTCCAGCATCATCTGCTTAAACAGGTTGAACGCTTCAAACTTATATATCAATAGCGGGTCTTTCTGCTCGTACGATGCCATTTGTACCGAATTGCGCAGGTCGTCCATAGCACGCAAGTGGTCTTTCCATGCATCGTCTATCAGTGCCAGCGTCATGTTTTTCTCCAATGTCTGCATCACGCTACGTCCGTTGCTGCCTACTGCTTCTTTCAGGTTAGCATATACCTGTATGCCACGTATACCATCTGTAAACGGTATTACGATGTTTTCTACACGGTCGCCGTTATCATTTAGTATTTGTGTCAGTGCAGGCAGTATGTTCTCGCTGATGGTTGCTGTCTTACGGCTATAAAACTCCTTTGCCTGATGATATAGTTTATCGCCGATGGTAGTAAGGTCTGCTTTGGCAAACTCCTCGGCTGTAATATCGTGTGGCTCCATAGCAAGGTGCATCATCACATCCAGCTTGAAGGCTTCAAAATCCCTGCTGTCTTCAAACTTGGTGGCTGTATCATTGCAGACATCATACATCGCATTGTCTATGTCTATGGCAAGGCGGTCGCCAAACAGGGCGTGGTTACGGCGTTTGTATATAACGTCGCGCTGAGAGTTCATCACATCGTCATACTCCAGCAGGCGTTTACGTATGCCAAAGTTGTTTTCTTCTACTTTCTTTTGTGCGCGCTCTATAGACTTGGTTATCATGCTGTGTTGCAGCACTTCACCATCTTTATGTCCCATCTTGTCCATCAACGATGCAATGCGTTCTGAACCGAACAGGCGCATCAAGTCATCTTCAAGCGAAACAAAGAATTGAGATGTACCAGGGTCACCCTGACGGCCTGCACGTCCGCGCAACTGGCGGTCAACACGGCGGCTCTCGTGGCGTTCTGTGCCTATAATGGCAAGCCCACCTGCTTCTTTAACGCCAGGCCCCAGCTTGATGTCCGTACCACGGCCTGCCATGTTGGTGGCTATGGTTACAGCACTGGCTAAACCTGCTTCGGCTACTATTTGTGCTTCTTTACTGTGTTGCTTGGCATTCAGTACGTTGTGCGGTATCTTCTTTTGTTGCAGCATACGCCCCAGCAATTCTGACACTTCTACAGATGTAGTACCTACCAGCACAGGGCGGCCTACGCCACGCAATGCTTCTATCTCGTCTATTACAGCTTTATATTTTTCGCGCTTGGTTTTATATACAAGGTCTTGCTGGTCCTTGCGCGATATAGGCATATTGGTTGGTATAGCTACCACATCCAGCTTATAGATTTCCCATAGTTCACCTGCTTCCGTTTCTGCAGTACCCGTCATACCCGCCAGTTTGTGGTACATGCGGAAGAAGTTTTGCAATGTGATGGTAGCGAATGTTTGCGTGGCAGCTTCTACCTCTACATTTTCTTTTGCCTCAATTGCTTGGTGCAGTCCATCGCTATAGCGGCGGCCATCCAGTATACGGCCTGTCTGCTCATCAACTATTTTCACTTTGCCATCCATCACCACATATTCCACGTCTTTGTCAAACAGGGTATATGCTTTCAGTAATTGTTGCAAAGAGTGTATGCGGTCTGCTTTTACAGCATATTCCTGTAGCAGTGTGTCTTTGCGTTGGGCTTTTTCTTCGGGCGTAATATTGTCGTTGTCAATAGCACTCAAACCCGTAGCAATATCGGGCAGTACAAAGAAGTTGGGGTCTTCGCCCGATTGTGTGACGAGCGCAATACCTTTTTCCGTCAGGTCGACACTGTTATTTTTTTCGTCTATGCTGAAGTACAGTTCCGCATCCACTATCGGCATATGGCGTTTTTGTTCGCCTATGTAGTGGTTCTCCGCTTTTTGCAGTATCTGTTTATTACCTTCTTCACTCAAAAATTTTATGAGGGCAGTATTCTTCGGCAAACCTCTGAAAGCACGGTACAATTGCAGCCCGCCATTATCTTTATCTGTTTTGCCTTCGTTTATAAGTCTTTTAGCTTCTGTCAGGGTGCTGTTTACCACACGCTTTTGCGCCTCTATCAGCCTTTCAATACGTGGTTTCAGCTGGTGAAACTGTTGTTCATCGCCTTTTGGTACTGGGCCAGATATAATAAGTGGTGTACGCGCATCATCCACAAGTACGCTATCCACCTCATCCACCATGGCATAGTGGTGCTTGCGCTGCACTTTCTCTTCCGGTTGGTGCACCATATTATCCCTTAGGTAGTCGAAGCCGAATTCGTTGTTCGTACCATAGGTGATATCTGCCCTGTATGCTTTGTGGCGCATGGGAGAGTTGGGTTGGTGTTTGTCTATGCAATCTACCGTCAGTCCTAAAAATTCAAACAAAGGCCCGTTCCATTCCTGGTCGCGGCGTGCCAGGTAGTCGTTCACCGTTACAATGTGTACGCCATCTGCTGCAAGGGCGTTGAGATAAGCGGGTAGGGTAGATACAAGGGTTTTACCCTCACCCGTAGCCATTTCTGCTATCTTACCTTCGTGCAGGGTTATACCGCCTATCAACTGTACATCATAGTGTACCATATTCCATGTTACGGTATTGCCTGCCGCCTGCCATGTATTGCTGAAGTGGCACTGCTCGCCCTCTATGCGTATATAATCTTTTTCAAGTGCCAGTTCTTTATCCAATGCGGTAGCGGTAGAAACTATCACAGGGTTTTCCTTCAGCCTTCTCGATGCTTCTTTTACTACTGCAAAGGCTTCGGGTAATATTTTTTCCAGTATTTCCTCTATCTGTTGGTCGCGCTTTTTGATGAGCTTATCTACTTCATTATAAATAGCCTCACGTGCGTGCAGGTCTGTTTCTGGGTATTCATCCCCTGCTGCTTTTTGTTTGGTTATTTCGGCATCAACATCAGCCAGGTATTCGCGTATCTGTTGGCGAAATTCATTGGTTTTATTACGAAGCTGGTCGTGTGTCAGGGATTGCAGTTCGTTATATATCCTGTTGATGTCGGCTACAATGGGTTGTAAGCGTTTTACGTCTTTATCAGATTTGCTGCCGCCAAACAGTTTGGAAAGGAAACCTATCATTGTTGTTTTTGTTCTATTACTTATATATAAAATGCCGAAATATCTCTGCGAGCCACTCGGTGTTAAGCCTATCAAGTATCAAAACCCGTGCAGTTTTTACCGACTGACAGGCTGGCACTCAAAGGGCACCAAAGCTACGCCAAAAGCCTCATTTGAACAAGGACAAGAGGGCGTAATTACTCGGGGTTAAAAAAAATTTGCGCTAACCTCTTGCAAGGCAAGAAAATTTTTATGTATTTTGGGAAACGATTAAGAAAAAAAGCGATTAATTATGAAAAAAACCTTCATCCTCATTACAACTGTGTTGGCATCGGTTTTTGCGACAAATACTGTTTTTGCTCAAAACGATGAACTGGTTAGGGTGTTCCGTTGGTACAATCCAAACGACCAGAATTACGTAACAGTTGCAGAGGGAGAATATCAGGACGGCCAGATGCTCAACTGGAATTGGAAAGATAAAACTTTAATGTTTTCTGCCTACCGCAACCCTGGCCCCGGCCGTGTGGCTGTGAATAGCTGGTACAATCCTGATACTAAAGATTATGTTAGTACATCTGAAGATGAATTCAGCGACGACCAGATGATTAAAATGGGTTACACCAACAAACATCTGCAATTCTATGCGCTGATTGGCCGTGGTGCTAACACAGTAGCTGTATATCGTTGGTATGTTCCAAAAAACCACGATTGGGTAACTGTACCTGAAGAAGGCAATACAGATGCGTATTACAAGAAAGGTTTCCGCAAGAAATCATTCCAGTATTTCGGTATCGCACGCAGTGCAGATGCACAGATTTACAATCAACTGTAATTAATACATTTAGTAAGTATATACGATTAAGGCTGCCAATTGGCAGCCTTAATTATTTTTATCAGGTTCTATTGCTTGTTATAGTACCTGCACTATCAAAAACTTCAGGTATTGTGTAGTAGGCACATGCCACAGTATAGGGTGGTCTGATGCCTGTGTTTGCCATGTTACTTGCCTTATTTTTCTTCTGGCATCTTTGGCTGCCATGTCTATGGTTTTCAAAAACAAGTCGGGTGGTACCAGGTTGGTGCAGGATGCGGTTACCAAAAAGCCCCCGGGTTTAGTCAGCTTCATGCCACGCAGGTTTATTTCTTTGTACCCTGTGATGGCTTTCTGTATATTTTCCCTGCTTTTTGTAAAAGCAGGCGGGTCAAGCATTACCACATCATAACGCTTACCGTCTTTTACCCATTGTTTCAGTACGTCAAATGCGTTTACGGCCTCAAACTTGCAAATACCCTGATGCCCGTTCAGTTCGGCATTTCGGCGGGCTGTATTCACCGCATTTTCAGAAATATCTAATCCCAATACCGACTTTGCCCCGTAATGTGCAGCGTGTAGCGAAAAAGTGCCTGTATAACAAAATGCTTCCAGTACATCTGCCCCTTTTACAATATGCTGTATGGCGCGGCGATTGTCTTGCTGGTCGAGGAAATAGCCTGTTTTTTGCCCGTTTTCAATATCTACATGAAACTTCAGGCCGTTTTCATTGATGATAATATTCGTATCGAAAGGGGCTGACAAAAAGCCTTTTTGTTGTGCCATTCCTTCCAGTTCGCGCACCGGTACATCGTTTCTTTCATAGATGCCTTTCGGTTTGAAGATAGATTCCAGCGCTTTTACAATGGCTTGCTTCCATATATCTATACCCAATGCAAGGGTTTGGATAACGAAGTAGTCGTTGAATTTATCAATAATCAATGCAGGCAACTGGTCGGCCTCGCCGAAAATGAGGCGGCAGTTTTCTACATAGCCTATGCTTTGGCGGTATGCCCATGCCTCGGCAATACGGTTACGAAAAAAACTTTCGTCTATTACTTCATCTTTCACCCTTGTTACAAGGCGTATGCGTATTTGCGATGCAGGGTTTACATAACCTTTGCCTACAAAAGAGCCGTTGTAAGAGTACACCTCAACCATGTCGCCGGGTTCAAAAGTCCCCTCGCTGTCGCCCAGTTCATTGCCGAATATCCACGGGTGGCCGTTTATGACACGGTCGCCTGCCTTTTTCCTCAAAAAGAATTTTGCCATCGTGCAAAAATAATGCACAGCCAACAACGGGGGTTATATATTTTTGCAGCAACGGTATGTTACAGAAACTCACCATCAGGAATTACGCGATTATAGACAAGCTGGAAGTGTTGCCCGACAGGCAACTCAATACCATTACGGGCGAAACAGGCGCGGGTAAGAGCATCATCTTAGGTGCGTTGTCGCTGATACTTGGCGAGCGTGCAGATACTTCCGTGCTCATTAATAAAGAAGATAAGTGTGTGATAGAAGCAGCGTTTGATGTAGCTGATAACAAACCATTCAAAGCAGCTTTACAGGCGGCAGATGTAGATGATGAGGCTTTGTGCATCATCCGCAGAGAGATAAGTAGTGCGGGCAAGTCGCGCGCATTCATCAACGATACACCTGTAACGCTCGATGTTTTAGGCAGGCTCACGGGCTTACTGGTAGATTTGCAGCAGCAGTTTGGGCATCTTGCCTTGCAGGAAGACGCTTTTCAGTATGATGTGATAGATGCGATAGCGCAAAACAAAACACAGCGGGAAACGTACACACAGTTATACAATCAATATCGGCAAGCGAAAACTGCACTGGATGCTTTGTACAAGCAACAGGCACAACAACAGAAAGATGCCGACTACAAACAGTTTTTACTAAGCGAGCTGGACGAAGCTAATTTTACCGATAACGAAATAGAAGACGCAGCGCAACAACTGAAACAATTAGAGCATGCGGAAAAGATTGTAAGTACCCTGCAATCATCGCGCTATCTGCTGGCAGAGAGTGATGCGCCGCTTGTCAATGAACTGAAAAAAATAGTACAGCAACTACAAACTATTACAGATGTGCTGCCCGAAGCAGATGCCGTGCAGCAACGCATCAACAGCGCGTTTATAGATATGAAAGATGTGGCTGACGAACTGGAAAGGCTTGAAAGCACTGTACAGCTTGATGATGCAAAAATGCAACGCTTGCAAGAGCGTGCAGACGTGGGTTATAAGCTATTGAAGAAACACGCGTTGCAAACCACCGCTGAATTGATCGCACTACAACAACAATTACAAAGCGAACTACAATCTGTAGCCGATGCTACGGAGAAGATTACGGCATTAGAAAAAGAACTCACCTATCTTGAAAAAACTTTGCTGGATGCAGCGAAAGAACTATCAAATCGTCGAACAAAATCCATCGCTTCATTTACAGAAGAAGTAAATAAACGCCTTGCATTAGTAGGTATGCCCAATGCAAGGATGCAGGTAACGCTAACAAATAAAACACAGCCCGATAAATTTGGTATTGATGAAATAAGTTTTCTGTTTGATGCCAACAAGAGCAATAAATTCTTGCCTGTCAGCAAAGCCGCATCGGGTGGTGAGATGAGCCGTATTATGCTCTGCATCAAATCGCTTACAGCATCTGCAATGGATTTACCCACGCTTATTTTTGATGAGGTAGATACAGGCATATCTGGCGAGGCAGCACGGCAGGTAGGTATATTGCTGCACCAATTAGCCATGCACCATCAGGTAATATGCATTACCCACCAGCCACAGGTTGCAGCCAAAGGCACTACTCATTTTTATGTATATAAAGAAGCTGCCGAAAACGGTGTGATACAAACCCGTTTAAAGGTGCTGGATAAGGAAGAACGCATCAATGCCATAGCCCGTATGATAGGTGGCGACATCCCAAGCAATGCCGCCATAGCAAACGCCAAAGAGTTGGTAAGTATATAAAAACAAAAGAGGGTTGAACATGGTTCAACCCTCTTTCTATATCAGCCTTTTACTATTAGTATTTTATCATCTTGCATTTTGCTTGCACCATGTTACCAGCTACCAACTGCACCATGTAGGTACCCGCAGGTACATCAGCAGATAGCTGTACTTTGCCACTGGCAGGTATCTTCACGTTTTGCTGCATTACTAATTGCCCTGTTACAGATACTAACTGTACCGTAGCTGCTTTGCCTGCTAAAGCATTGTTTACCTGCAAAGTGTATTTGCCACTGTTCGGGTTGGGGTATATGCGCATTGCATCAGCAGCATAAGGTATAGCATTCATAATGCCTACAGGATAGCCGTGTCGCACACTCTTCCACATACCGCGTCCGTAGGTAGATGCCCATATCTCGTTGGTAGTATAATTGATGCCAAGGTCTGTTACTTCTACGTTGGCAAGCCCTGTATTATATGGTTCCCATTGGTTCATACTGGTACTACGGTAGTATACCCCGAAATCTGTACCTACATACAACGTTCCGTCTGCACTATCAATAGCAATACAATAAAGTGGTATGTCTGGCAGATTCTCATTCATAAGAGTCCATGTGCCGTTCAGTGTATGGCTGGCAACTTTGTTGCTGCCATACCCGCTGAAAGTGACAAATATCTTGTTGCCGTCTTTAGGATGTACTGCAATGTCTGAAATAACACCATCGGGTTTATTGGGAACTATAGCCCAATTTACCCCGAAGTTGGTTGTGTAGCGTATCATATTTTCAGCCACTACAAATATATTTTCTTCCTTGTCAGGAGACATGGCGATGCGCTTTGCATTTACACTGAAACCGGGCGAAATCTCTCGCCAGCTATTGCCTCTGTTTTCAGACAGGTATACTTTGGCATAAGCAGCCAATATCATATAATTATTCAGTGGGTGCAGTATGAAGGGTGTAATCCAGTCGCCTTTAGGTGTGCCAGGTATATTGTTGGCAATATCTGTAAAATTCGCCCCCCCGTTTATGGTGCGCCTTAGCTCTCCATACTGTATAGATGTGTAGAACGTACTTTTGTCATTCGGGTCTAACTGACAGTCCATACCATCACCGCCTGTTAGTTCACTAAATGTCGTATCCTGTATTTTTTTAGAGCCATTGTCTTGAGAGCCCCCCAAAACAAAGGGTGCAATATCGGCTACAGCGTTTCTGTAAAACTGTGTAATGCCCAATCCGTTTGTTAGGTCTGTCCATAAAGAACTGACGGGGTTTGTTGTTTTATAAATCCCACCATCGTTACATTCAAATAATACTTGCTTGTTGATGGGGTGATACACATGGTAATGTTTATCTGCATGCACTACTTTAATGCCTGGCAATGTGCTTTGCCATTGGTTGGCTATCTGCCATGTCTTCCCGCTATCCGCAGAGTACCATGTATTAACACCACCAACAACTACATTTTTTTCATCAAGCGGACTGATGGCTATTGTCAGGTCATACCAACCCTGTCCGCCGCAGGCACTGCCCGATGGTGCACTTGCAAGAATGTTTCCATTGCAGGATGTGCCTGTAGTAGTATAGATGCGTGTAAAGGTTTTGCCAGTATCAGTCGAGTTGTAAATGCCATCCAATCCGAAAGCTGTGTTAGATACAACTGCTTTTACAACTGTTGGATTAGCAGGCGTTATTGCGATAGCTATGCGTGCATTGCTGCCAAGTGTGGTTTGCTGTGTCCATGTATAACCGCCATTTGCAGAGCGGAAAATCTGGTGTGTCCCTGTTGTGTAGCCGGTAGCATATAGTATATTAGTGTCAGCAGGGTGGTACAGCATTTGTTTAAAATGCCCTGTTTGCGTCTGTTGAAAACTGATACCGCCGTTACTCGATTTATAAATACCGTTTGTGGTAGCTACTGTTAATATATTAGTGTCAAGCGGATTGATTAATATACCTGCTATTTGTATAAAATCAGTTATGGCCCATTTCAGTCCGGTAGTATCCCAAGTAGCGCCGCCATTGGTAGATTTCAAAAGCCCGACGCTGTACGTATCATTCGCTTCTTTATCACCAGTAGCCATGTACACAGTATTAGGGTTTAGTGGATTAAAAACAATATCCGACACGCCCATCACAGGAAATTGATCGCCAAGCGATGTCCAAGATTGGCCACCATTACTTGTCTTCCAAGTGCCACCGCCTGCACTACCTATCCAAAATGTGTTGGTGTCAGTAGGATGGAACGCTACGACATTAATCCTACCGATACCATTATACCCGCCCGGCGATTTATAAGGCCCCTGAAACGTCCATGCAGGGCTGTTGCCAGTGGTTTTGTGTTGCTTGTTTTTATAGTATGTTTTTATCCATTCATTAAACCGGTACATAGGCGATACGAGGTAGCCATCTTTGTCCATATGATGTTCCCAATACCACTTCCATCGGCTATAGTGGTAGTTTTCATGCTCCTCACCTTCACTTTCTTCATTCACTTTGCTTAGTGATGTTTTCATGCGTTGGTCAATATCACTCAGCTTTACAGGTTTTGTACCGATATCTGTTACCCATGGTTGTGCATTAACGGCAGTAACCGTCCCTATCAATAATATAACTAATAATTTCTTCATCACTTTATTGCATAGCTATGTCAGGGCGTTTTTTACACGTATTTACGGTTAAAAACATCCACTGGCTTTTTTCAGTTTTAAAAAATATCCTGTTCTTCATGGTAGCAATTACTTCAGCAGGTATGGTATTTTTGCCACCATACATCAGCGTCAGTTCCAGCGTATCGCCTTTTTTTACTTTATCAGGAGCTATTTCTTGTGTGTCATACCATGTTTCACCAAACTCGTATTTGGGTTGCCTGTTATTGTTTTTACGTGCTTTGGCTACAACACAGTCAGTCCACCCATCTTCTCCCCGCCAAAAGATTTGATGGGGGGGCGTGTTGCTTTTCCACACTATCAGTATGCGCTTTGTTGTAGTAGGTTCCATCTCTGGCCTGCCTGGCAGTGTGGTTTGTTCACTGCACTCTATTAGCTTGGCATACGTAGTACCTTGTTTAGGTGCACTGCCCTTTTTTGTTTGTGCACAGGCAGTGTATGTAACACTCACAGCAGCCATCACAACTGCTAAAAATTTATTATAACTCTTTTTCATCTGCAAGCAGTAAAGATAACAAAAATGCAGCTTACCCTGTCAGGTAAACTGCATCTGTAACGCTTTAGTGACAATTAATTAATCGCAGGGCTTAACGATGTTCATTTCTTTCAACAACCTGCCTGCCCCGCCAAATTTTTCTACTATAAACAATGTATAACGTATGTCGAGCGAGATGTTGCGGCATAGTTTTTCATCAAAATAAAGGTCGCTCATAGTACCTTCCCATATACGGTCGAAGTTGGTGCCTATCAATTCTCCTTTAGCATTCAGTACCGGGCTGCCCGAATTGCCACCGGATGTATGGTTGTTGGCTATGAATGCAATGGGCACAGACCCGCCAACAGACCAACGCCCTAAATCACGTTCCTGATGCAAAGCTTTTAGTTTGGCTGGCATATTGAATTCTTCTACGTCAGGGTTATGTTTTTTTACAGCTTCTGCCAGATTAGTCTGGAAGGAATAACCTGCCGCCCCGTCGGGGTCTATGCCTGCCACTTTACCATAAGTTAGGCGTAGTGTCAGGTTGGCATCGGGGTAGAAGCTCTTTTGTTTGTCCAGATTCATTTGTGCATTCATATACAGCCTGTTCAGGTAGGCCATATCATTATAATATCGTGAAATGAATGGTGAAATTTGTTGTTGCCTCACCTTCGTAATGCCATTATACAAGAGCCATGCAGGGTCGCCGATGATGCGGTTGCTGTCTGCAGCCGTTGCGGTTTCTGCAAATTTTTTCAATGCATTTTGGTCTGCAACTACAGAGCTGAATACATAATTTGCCCAAGCATTGTAATCATTCCCTTGCCCTTTTAGTTGGTTGGTAAATGCTGCAGGTACGTAGCCTGCATTTTTTTGTACAAACAACGGCATCAGGGCAGCAAATACTTCTTTGTCAGTAGCTGCATCGTAGTTTTTGTACACTCCATCCAGGCTTTTTGCCAGTTTCACAAGGCTGTCATTTTTGTTGGCAATATTATGGTTGCGCAGTACTTGCAGCATCTTATCCAGTGCGGCGGCGTTTTGCAACAATTCTACACCAAAAACAGCTTCTTTTATATATTCTTCCGCTTTCAGCGCGTCGTTTACCGCAGTGGCTTTGGCAGCCATGTTTGCCAGTACGTCATCTGCAAAAAGTAAGCGCTGGTCTTGAACTGCTAGCCCTTGATAGTAATTTTCATAATCCTGCTTTTTGCCAACCACATTATTGATGCGCAATCCGCGTACTTCGCCTTGCCATTTTTTCCATCCGTTGGCTATGCCTGCGCGTTTCGATGTGTATTTCAAAAACACATCGCGCGATGCCTGCATATTTTTTGTCCATGCATTCAGTCGCAGGGTGCGTGCCTCAATGCGTATGGGGTCCAGTATCGAATACACCTGGCTTAGTTGATAAGAACTGATATATTCCATCGTAGTGCCGGGGAAGCCATACACCATGGTAAAATCACCTTCTTTGTAGCCAGATGCATTGATGGTTAAAAACTGTTTGGTCTGGTAGGGCTTGTTGTCTTTTGCATAAGCGGCGGGTTTATTGCCCTTGCCAGCATATATGCGAAACATACTAAAATCGCCCGTGTGCCTTGGCCACATCCAGTTGTCTGTGTCGCCACCAAAAGAGCCTATGCCGTTGGGCGGAAAGCCTACTAATCTAATGTCGTTAAACGTTTCGGTTAGTATTACCCAATATTGGTTGCCGTTGAAGTAAGGCTTTATCATAGCATCCATACCCGTAGCGGTTTTGAATCCCTTTTCCAGATTTTTAATGCGCACATCTACTATCTGTTGGCGGGCAGCTTCGTTCATGGTGTCTGCTAGTCCGGTAATAATTTTATCGGTAACATTTTCCATCTTCCTGACAAACGTAACCGTAAGGCCCGGGCAGGGTATTTCTTCCTCATCTTTTTTCGCCCAGAAGCCATCGGCAAAATAGTCATTTTGCTTGCTGCTCAGGCCCTGTACCGTACCATATCCGCAGTGATGATTGGTAAGCACTAAACCACGAGAAGAGATGACTTCTCCGGTGCATCCCTTGCCAAACAATACAACTGCATTATTCAGCCCGGTACCGTCTTCATTATACAATTGAGAAACAGGTATTTGCAACCCCATTTTCTTCATGTCATTTTCCCTGTTTTTCAGGGTGGGGGGCAGCCACATACCTTCTTTGGCATTGGCAGTAAAAAGCAAGCCAACCAAGGCCGCAGTAAAGGCGGTCTTAATAGATATGGGAGAAAAAAGGCACTGTTTGAGCATACGATTGTGTTGGTTTAAAGAAATAAAAATACAGTATTGCTATAAAAGTTTTGCCCGATTTGTTATATTAGCCCATTAGAAAGTGAAATTCTTTTCGATATTATGAGAAAATACCTACTGCTTGCCGCGCTTTTTATGGTGTCGCAGATTGATGTATTGAGAGCTCAGGCGCTGTTTACTGCACCCGACACCGTATGTATGCGCCAAACCGTACAACTGAAAAGTAATGTCCCGAATGCCGCAACGCATTGGTGGGGCTTCTGTTCGGGTTATGTTTTCAACAATCCCGTAGGTAGCAATTTGGGCAACCAGCTTGGTTTAGACGGTGCTTCTGCTATTGAAGTAGAGAAAGATGGCGATAATTACTATGCATTTGTGTTGAATAGGGGTGTTGCAAATTCTTTTCTAAGGTTAGAATTCGGTAACAATCTTAATAATACGCCGAAAGTAACCAACTATGGTAGCATGGATAATGTGTTCCCGTTGTCATCCAATTCGTTACACATCGTAAAAGATACCGTTAAAGGCAACTGGCATATTTTTGTAGTGGGTGGTACTAATGGTGGTAACTCTACATTGGCACGTATGGATTTCGGTAGAACCCTCGCTAATACACCCAACATTGTCAATTTCGGCAATCTGAATAATGCTTTGGATAACCCTGTTGGTCTTTATGTTTTCAAAGAAGCAAATATGTGGTATGGTTACACATTGAACCGTAATACCAACAGCCTTGTAAAAATGGAGTTTGATACGTTGCTATCGCTTACGCCAACACTTACCGATTTGGGTGTAGTAACTGGTATAGGTGCTCCTAACGACTATACAGTACTAAAGCACAACGGATTGTGGTATTTCTTCGTTACCAATGAAGTAAATAACGATCTTACACGTTTGCGTATGGGCTCATCATTAGCAAATCCAACCATTACAAGTGATGTATTGGGCGATTTCGGAAATGAGTTAAGAAACCCAACAGGTATAACATTGATACGCGATTGCGATAGCTTCCACGTATTTATTACAAATAAAACCACGCGAGAGTTTATAAGGCTTGATGCAACAGATATTACCGGGCCATCAACAGCTTTCAATGCGGTAAACCTGGGTATTTTGGGTGGTATGCTGGCGCCTACCGGTCTTTCACGTGCCATCCGCGACAAGGATAATATTTTCATGCTTTCTACCAATGAAACAGATAGCCTGTTGGTAAAAATTGTATTCCAACAATGTAGCAATGCCAGCATTCAGTCTTCTACAACGTCTACTCCACCACCATACAAATACGATACTGCGGGTATATACAATATCTATTACATGATTAATGAAGGCTTGCCTACGATGGATGTGCAGTGTAAGCTGATATATGTATTGCCAACGCCCCCAATAACAATGAGCAATGATACTACCATCTGTCAGGGCGATACTATTAATTTGAAAATCATATCTGTTAATGCCATTAACAAAACGTGGAGTCCTGATTATAACATTACCAGTACTACTAAAGATGAAGTAAGGGTATGGCCTGACTACAGCACGGTGTATAGGATATATATGCCATACCTGTCGGGTTGTACAGTAGATACGGCTATAAAAGTAACAGTGAATAAAGTACAGGCAGATGCAGGTCCTGACCGCACATTAGCAGATGGTGCAAGTACACTGTTAGGTGGGCCATTCACCAGCTTAGGCACTAAATATTGGTATAAGTGGGTACCGTCAAGGTACATTAGCAACGATGGTATTACAAACCCTACCGTTTATCCTCCGTTCGACTATACATATTACCTGTATGTAACAGACGAGGCTGGATGTCAGGCAATAGATACAGTTGTTGTAAACGTTGGTTGTAATGACGTAAATCTGCCTAACGCCTTTATGCCGGAAGGTAAAAATACACAAAGTCGTTTTGGTCTTGCCAACAGCCAAATTGTAAAATTAGCAGCATTTAACATCTACGACCGCTGGGGTAAGGAAGTATTTACTACAACCGACCCAACCAAAGAATGGGATGGTCGCGTAAACGGTGAGGTTGCACCAATGGGTGTATATGTTTGGAATGTAGATGGCTTCTGCAACTCCGGCAAACGATTGAAGAAGTCGGGTAACGTAACACTGATACGGTAACGATAAATAATATTACTTAACAACAAAGGGCGCAATTGCGCCCTTTGTTGTTTTATATACTGTATACTTCTCTTCTTTTATGCTAATGGTAATGAAACAGTAAACATACTGCCCTTACCCAGCGAGCTATCAACTGTTACCTTGCCTTGGTGTGCCTCTACAGTAGCTTTAACATAGCTAAGCCCCAAACCGAAGCCTTTTACATTATGTATATTGCCCGTATGTGCACGGTAGAATTTCTCAAACACACGCGATTGTGTTTCCCTGTTCATGCCAATGCCATTATCCTTCACACTGATGGCAAGCATACCATTGGTTACTTTAGTTGACACTTCTATTTGCAGGTTGTCTTTCGAGTATTTGATAGCATTGTCAAGCAGGTTGAAGATGATATTGGAAAAGTGTACTTCATCTGCCTCAATTATATGTCTTTCAGCATCCAATGCCAACGATAAGCTGCCATTTTTTTCCTGTATTTGCAGAGATAGGTTGTCGGCTACTTTATTGATGATGTCGTGAGCGTTCAGTTGTTGCAGGTTCAGTTTTATATCTTGTTTCTCTATGCGTGCAGCCTGTAGTATTTTTTCTACTTGCTTGTTCATGCGTTTGTTCTCGTCCTTTATCATACTACTGTAGTAGCGCACTTTGTCAGAGTCGTGTATCACTTTTTCATTTGTAAGCGCATCTATAGCAAGCGATATAGTAGCTAATGGTGTTTTCAGTTCATGCGTCATGTTATTAATAAAGTCTGACTTGATTTCTGATAACTTTTTCTGATTGAACAACGTCCGCACTGTCAAGGCAAATGCAGATATAATAATACCCGTAAACAAAATAGACGCTGCAATCATCCAGCCCATTTTGCGTAATATATAGTTCTTGTCTTCGTGTATATACAGATGAAATACCTCAGGGTTGCGGGCACGGTCGGGGTCGGGCGTGAAAGATATAGATGCGCTATTAGTAATGTAATCTGACAAAAAACCTTGAGAACTTTTTACAGGCACCTGAAAAATATTAGTGATGCCAAAGTCATAAGACTCTTTGATATTGTATTTGCGGAGCGATGTATCAATAATCAGTTTTATTTCATCGTTGCTCAACGCTTGTACCGTAAAGTCTTGCAAGTAATACATTTTCGATTCCTCATCCAGATAACCGATGTTGCCCGATTTGATGAGGTAACTACGCCATACCATTTCCTTTATCTGGTTCATGGCATACTCAATATCCTGCTTGCGCTGCCCCTGCCGTAGTTTGATGGCGTCGCGTATCCACGACATCTGTATAAAGATGATGCCCAGTACGGAAAGTGTAATAAGAAGTACAATAAGCGGAAATACTTTTTTCATATTCTCTTCAAAGGTAAGGATGCAGTGCCTTATTCTCTAAGCGGCTGCCGATGGTTTTAACGCCTGTTTAACGGCTGCAACGAAAGGTTAAAAATACCACAGTTATTATTTTTTGCAACGCGGGGTGAACTATACTGCCCATACTATGTTAATTTGCATAACGAATAATGGAACAGCAGCCCATAATAGAAGCCCGCAACCTGTCTAAGTCTTTTGGCAACTTTGCTGCCGTTCAGGATGTTTCCTTTTCTATTTATCAGGGCGATGTGTATGGTTTCCTGGGGCAGAATGGTGCTGGTAAGAGTACAACTATGCGTATGCTGCTGGGTTTGATTTTTCCTGATAATGGTTCGGTATATATAAAAGGTACACGCTTCAATAACAGTAGCCGCCACTTGTTAAAGCATGTAGGTGCAGTAATAGAACGCCCCGATTTGTACAAATACCTCTCCGGCTGGGACAACCTGAGAATGTTTGCCAAACTAAGCGGTGGTAAAATATCAGAAGAACGCCTGAATGAAGTGCTGGATGTTGTAGGGCTGAAAGGCCGCGAGCAGGATAAGGTAAAAGGCTACTCGCAAGGTATGAAGCAAAGACTGGGCATAGCCATAGCCATGGTTCACAACCCCGACCTACTGATACTCGACGAACCAACCAATGGCCTTGACCCGCAAGGTATTTATGAAATGCGCCTGCTGATACAACGCCTTAGTAAAGACTTTGGCAAAACCATCCTTATTTCATCCCACCTGCTATACGAGATAGAGCAGATGGCTACAAGGATGATTATCATACACAAAGGCAAAAAAGTAGTAGAGGGCGATGTGAAAACCCTGATGGCGCCTGCTGAAAACCTGATGCAGGTACGCCTGCAAAACAATACCAATGCGTTAGCAACTATAACCGATAGTACATGGGGCAAATTACTTACCAGCCACCATGGCGATACTTATACCTTCAAAATGCCGCAAACAGATATGCCAGCTCTTAATGACTGGTTGGTATCTGCAGCCTTAGGGGTGCTCGAAATAAAATCTACCCACTCGCTGGAGTCTTACTTTTTATCATTAACCAATAATGAACATGCTAAGGCTGGAGCTGTATAAAATATTCAAACGCCCACGCACCTACATCAGCTTTGCTATTGTTACAGCCATTGCTATGGTTATACAACTGGCTATGCTGGCCGATGGTAAAAACTTTATTTCATTTGCCCTGCAGGCAGTTACAGAGCAGTTTGACATTCAGGGCAATATTTTGAATGGTTATCTGGTAGCCTATATTATACTACAATCATTATTGGTGCAAATACCTTTACTCATAGCATTGGTAGCGGGCGATGCGCTAGCGGGAGAGGCAGGCATGGGTACGCTCAGGCTCTTGCTTACTAAACCACAATCGCGTACTAAAATTGTATTGGTAAAATTTATCGCATCGCTTTGTTATGCATTGATGCTCATTACATGGTTGGCGGTGGTAGCATTGGGCTTGTCGGTACTCATCTTCGGGCAGGGCGATTTGATAAATCTGAAAAGTGATTCTTTTGTAGTGTTACTAAAGCAAGATATCCCCTGGCGCTATGTAGCCGCTTTTGGTTTTGCAGCATTGGCTATGGCAACGGTTGCATCATTGGCATTATTGCTGTCTTCATTTGCCGATAATGCTATAGGCCCTATTATGGGTACAATGGGCGTTATTGTTGTACTGATGATATTCAGCACGTTGGAGCTACCCATTTTTGCAGTAATCAAAAAATACCTGTTCACCACACACATGATAGGCTGGAAGGGCTTTTTCGACGACCCTGTGCCTTATGCTGCCATACTGCGTTCTGCTACGGTATTGGTAGTATATACTATCGTATTTGTTGGCATCACTATATTTTGGTTCAATAGAAAAGATATTAAGTCATGAGGAAGGTATTGGTAGCATTATTGCTGATGTTAGTGTGTGTAGATGCTACTGCACAGGCAGATGCTGCACAACTCTACACTAAGCTACGTGGCAAGATAGACGGCATTAAAGACTATGTAGCCGATGTGGATATGAAAATTGATGTAGCCTTCATCCGTGTGCCTAAGCTGAAAGGCAAACTCTACTTCAAAGCACCCGATAAGATGAAGCTGGAGCGAAACGGCGGCATATCCATACTGCCCAAAAACAGCATCAACATGACGGTGAATAACCTGTTGCCTACAGCACAGGCAACCGTTATAGATATGGGTACGGAAACATTAGGTACACGCAAAGCACGTGTGCTGAAAGTAATCCCCGATACGGAAAGCGACATCATACTATCCAAAATATGGGTAGATGAAGAAAGGCTGTTGGCACTGAAAACCGAAACCACTACACGAGATAACGGCACTATAAAAATGGAGCTTGAATTTGGCAAATACGAAAAACAATCCCTACCCGACAGGGTTACTTTTTACCTTGATGTAAAAGAATTCAAGCTGCCAAAAGGCGTGACGATGGACTATGAAACACAAACCCCTGCGGCAGAACCTGCCAAAGCAAAAAAAGGGAATAAAAAGGGTAAGATACAGATACACTATATAGACTATGTAGTGAACAAAGGCATTGCCGATAATGTGTTTGCCGAAAAGAAGAAATAATTTACCCTCAAATCCTTTTGCAACATCAATATATTCATTAGTTTTAGGAGCATAATTGCAGAACTTATTATGAAATATTGCGTATTGTTCCTATTCTCGGTGTTGATGTTTGTGTCTTGCGATAAGGTAGAAGTACCTCTTTCAAAGCAGGAAAAAATGCGCGCATCAGACTGGACGATAGATACTATGACCGTTACATATCTTACATCTACCAGTGCCGACTCTGAGGTTTTCAGTTTATGGAAGCGTTTTGAATCTGGTCAGGAAGTGAACACCAAGCCTGATTGCCTGAAAGATGATTTGGTGAAATTCAGGGTTAAGAACGACGGCTCTCACATACCAGGCCCGAATAAATGTGCTACAGGCGAAACCAATGATATAGAATTCACATGGGGATTGCGCGATGCTGATACCAAGATTTACATCTATGGTGCATACGCATTGTTCGGTCAGGATGTAAATGGCGATATGTTGTTTTTTGACGAAGACAAGTTTGCATTTGCATTTTACAGAAGAGTAGCAACGAGTGCCGATAGCGTAAACGTAAGAATCACCTGTAGGCTGAAAAAGAAGTAACCGGCGTAATTTATTTATACAACCCACCGGTGTGCCGGTGGGTTTTTTACATACACGAAGCCAATTCGTACATTTGCAACTTATTGAAAATAACGACTACAATAATTTTATGATACATATTACACTCCCCGATGGTGCTGTTCGTGAGTACAATGCAGGGGTATCTGCCATGGACGTGGCAAAGTCTATAAGCGAAGGGCTGGCGCGCAAAGTGCTGGCTGCCGAGGTGAATGGTGAGGTATGGGATGCTGCACGCCCCATCAATAACGATGCAAGCCTGAAACTGCTGACATGGGATGATAAAAACGGTAAATCAACTTTCTGGCACTCTTCTGCACACTTGATGGCAGAAGCGTTGGAAGTATTATACCCGGGCGTTAAGTTGGGTATCGGCCCTTCTATCGAAAGTGGCTTCTATTATGATATAGACTTGGGCGACAGGGTTATAAAAGAAGAAGACCTGAAGAAGATAGAAGATAAAATGAAAGAGCTTGCTAAAGCCAATAGCGTGTACCAACGCAAAGACGTTAGCAAGGGCGATGCGGTATCTTATTTTACAGACAAACAAGACCCGTATAAACTGGAACTGATAGAAGGATTGGAAGACGGGCAAATAACTTTCTACACACAAGGGGGCTTTACAGACTTATGTCGCGGCCCGCATATACCGCATACAGGCTTCATCAAAGCTATCAAACTGATGAACATTGCGGGTGCTTACTGGCGTGGCAATGAAAAGAACAAAATGCTTACCCGTATTTACGGTGTTACATTCCCTGCACAAAAGGAACTGGACGAATACCTGACATTGCTGGAAGAAGCCAAGAAGCGCGACCACCGCAAGCTGGGCAAGGAGTTGGAGCTGTTTGCCTTCTCCGAAAAAGTAGGCAGTGGTTTGCCATTGTGGCTGCCCAAAGGGGCCATGCTACGCGACCGTCTGCAACAGTTTCTACAAAAAGCGCAGCTTGATAGTGGTTATGTACCTGTTATGACACCACACATCGGCAGCAAGCAGTTGTACATAACATCAGGCCACTGGGAAAAATATGGCAAGGATAGCTTCCGCCCCATTACTACACCGCAAGAGGGTGAGGAGTTTATGCTGAAACCCATGAACTGTCCACACCATTGCGAGATATATAAAACATCGCCACGCTCTTACAAAGACCTGCCATTGCGTCTTGCAGAGTTTGGTACAGTATACCGTTATGAACAATCGGGCGAGTTGCACGGTCTTACACGTGTACGTGGGTTTACCCAAGACGATGCTCACCTGTTCTGCCGTCCAGACCAGGTGCTGGAAGAGTTTATGAAAGTGATAGACTTGGTGATGTATGTATTTAAGTCACTCGACTTTGAAAACTTTACCGCACAAATATCGCTACGCGATAAAGAAGACCGTAGCAAATATATAGGCAGCGAAGAAAACTGGCAGATAGCCGAGCAATCCATCATACAGGCAGCGGCAGAGAAAGGCTTAAATACTGTTGTAGAATATGGCGAAGCGGCATTCTATGGCCCTAAGCTCGACTTTATGGTAAAAGACGCATTGGGGCGTAGCTGGCAGCTAGGCACTATACAGGTGGACTATAACCTGCCAGAGCGTTTTGAACTGGAATACGTTGATAGCGACAACAGCCGCAAACGCCCGGTAATGATACACCGTGCGCCATTTGGCTCTATGGAACGTTTCATTGCTGTATTGTTAGAGCACTGCGGTGGTAACCTGCCTCTGTGGCTTGCACCTGTGCAGCTAAAAGTATTGCCCATCAGCGATAAGTTTGGCGAATATGCAGAAACGGTTGCCAAAGCCTTGAAGAATGAGGGCATCCGTGCAGAGGTAGATGACCGCAACGAAAAGATAGGCAAGAAGATACGCGATACGGAACTGATGAAAGTGCCCTACATGCTGGTAGTGGGCGAAAAAGAAATGAACGAGGGTATGGTAGCCGTACGTATACATGGCGAGGGCGATAAAGGTACTTTGCCATTACAACAGTTTATTACAGATATTACAAACACCGTAAAAGAACAATTAAGCGGCAAGAAATAGGGTTGGTTATAATGTATTTATAATACAGAAACTATATACATTTAAAAACTAAATACACTATTTTTGCCATCATTTATTAAAAATCATTAATGCAGAGAAGAAGTAAAGGACCTTATTTCAAACCGAGAGTACCGCAAAACGAACATCGTTTAAACCGTGAGATTACCGCACAGGAAGTGCGCCTGATAGGCGAGGGCATAGAGCCTGCCGTTTATCCGCTTGCAGAGGCACTAAGACTGGCAGAAGAGCAACAAGTAGATTTGGTGGAAATATCGCCCAATGCCGTACCGCCCGTATGCCGTTTGATAGACTATAAGAAGTTTCTGTACGAGAAGAAGAAGAAAGATAAAGAGCAGAAAGCCAAGGCAAAACAATCTGAAGTAAAAGAAATACGCTTCACCCCCAATACCGATGAGCACGATTTTGACTTTAAAGCCAAACACGCAGAGAAGTTTCTGCAAGAAGGCAACAAAGTGAAATGTTATGTACAGTTCAAGGGGCGTGCCATCATGTTTCAGGAAAGGGGTGAGTTGTTGTTGCTGAAGTTTGCAGAAAGGTTGGCAGAGGTAGGCGCGCTGGAGTCTATGCCTAAAATGGAAGGCCGTAGGATGATTGCCATCTTTACCCCGAAGAAGAAAAAATAGCTTAAATGTTAATGTGTTAAAAAAAAGCACTAAATATTGTTTGGAATTAAAAGGATTATTACATTTGTATCAACAATCGAATACCATATCACGCTCAGGCGTTTTATATAAGAAGTTTTCATGGTGATAGGGTTTATAGGGGCTGGCCTGTTCTCAGGCTGGCTTTTTTTATAGCGATATTGATAAAAACTTTTTGGTAGGAATTTAATGAAGATTTAATTTTGTAAAAGTTTTCATAGTGATAGGGTTTATAGGGGCTGGCCTGTTCTCAGGTCGGCTTTTTTATTTTACTTTAGTAGGCTAAATACCAGATATGCCTCGTGCTTTATTGATTGTATTCTTTCTGTTAGGTTGTAGTAAAGCTGCACTTTCCCAGTTGTCTTATTATGTGAATATGCAAAACCAGGTAATGGTGTGGGACAAAGGCATGATACGTAAGGTTGACTATTTAGTGCCTATGGAAGTAAAAGTAGGGCGCAGTACCATTCCGTATATAGACAACTCACGCTCCTTCAAAGTGTACTACGGCGGTGGGGTTAAAACACTGAATGTCGGTTTTACAAATGAGTTTAAAGTAACAGATAATATTGTGGCGTTCATGAACAACAGGTCGTTGCATGTATTTGATAAAGGCAATACCAAAAACCTGTCTACATTCTGCACACAATACTTTTTGGGCGATAGTGTTATCCTTTTCTTTGATGGGGTACGCAGTGAGTACAAAGCATACTACAACGGGCAGGTATATCCCATAGAGGGCTTTCTGGCTGGCAACCCGTTGGAAGTAATCAAAGTATCGGACAATGTAGTGGCGTATGATAATTATGCCAACCAGTTCCGCATCTTTTACCACGGACAGATACTGGAGCAGGAAGATTATGCTGTCAGCAGTTTTGAGGTGGGGCGTAATATGGTTGCGTACCTCGACATCAACAGGCAATTCAAAATTTTCCACTCGGGGCAAACCTACGTGGTAGAGGACTTTCCGCCACAAAGCTATCAGGCTGGGGACAATGTGGCTGCTTATGTATCAAACGATGGGTACTTCAAAATCTTCTATGGCGACAGTGTACGAAGCATAGGCTTCTTTACACCGCAAGATATGCGCGTGATAGACAATATGGTAGCCTACCGCGACCAGAGCGGCTATTTCAAAGTCTTCTACAAAGGCAATATCTATTCATTAGAAAGCTACTATCCTGAAAAGTATGTGGTGCAGTACAATTCCATCGCTTATGTAAACCGCATTGGTATGTTAAGGCTCTTTACCGAAGGCGAAATATACGATGTAACCAATGCCGAACTGGAAAGTTGGGAACTGAATTACGATGTGCTACGCTATCAGATAGGTATGAACCTCTTCCGCATTTATTATAAAGGAACAGAGTACAGCGATTAGAACAGCCGCTTCACAAAACGCAAATGGTGTGTACGCTTACGTAAGCCTACACTTATGATACCACCTTGGTCTATACGGTCTATAACTACACGCCCACTGGTTTCGGTAGCATGTATTATCGTATCGTGGTCCAACAGCAAGCCCACATGTACTATTTTACCATCAGCATTATTAAAGAAGGCAAGGTCGCCACAACGGGCATGTTGCAGAAAGTCAACTGTCTCTCCCTCATTGGCCTGTTGGCTGGCATCGCGTGGTATAGCCTTGCCACATAGTTTGAAAGCCATTTGCGTAAGCCCCGAACAATCTATACCTGTCATACTACGCCCGCCCCACAAGTATGGTGTGTGCATGTACTTCAATGCCATAGACTTCAGCGTTTCGGCATCCAGTACCATCTTGTCGTAACGCAGCCTTTTGCCTTTGTATTTGGCACTTGGTAGGTTCAGCGGTGGTTTACCACCTTTTAGCCCATAGATGTCGCTGCCTATGGGTACAGGTTGCTCACTGCCATCAAATACTAATTTGCTGTTGTTGGCAAAGGCTATTGCTTTAGGAGCTTTCCTGTATTCGCGCAACGATATACACGACAACTGTCCCGCGCGGCACCAGCCCTCGTAGCCATCCCACTCGCAACGTATTTTTGCCCAGTCTTTTTCGTTTATCTCTTGTATTTCGCAACGCTCTCCATACAGCATCTGGTTTACCTGCTCGGCGGTATGCGATGGCTCGCTACGCATGGGCAGTACAGATACGTTGCAGTAAGCATATGATAAAACCATTATAATGTGCTAAACACCACAATAATACGGCGATAAAGCCATAAATAGACAGCAACTTCCCCATTTCCTTAACCGAAATCTTTTCTTAACTTAGCAGGCTAAAGAAGCCAAACCACATTATTATAATATCATATATAAGTAATAGACGGAAAAGGCAGATTGAAATGGTATTAATTACAGGAACAAAAGTTAAACAACATTATGGATTCAACAATCATCGTTGCCGTCGTGGCGGTAGCGGCTATATTAATAGGTATCTTTCTTGGTAAACTCGTATTCGCTAAAAACACACAAAAACAAGTAGAAGAAGCAGAACTAACAGCCAAGAAACTAATAGAAGCCGCAGAAGGGCAGGCAGAAGCCACCAAAAAAGAAAAAATACTCGAAGCCAAAGAACACTACCAACAGCTAAAAAGCGCACACGAAAAAGAAGTACAACAGCGCAACCAGAAAGTAGTTGAGGCAGAAGCCCGCATCAAACAGCAGCAGCAAAGTTTTAATGACAAACAAGCTGCCCTGCAAAAGCAGACCAATGATGTGCAAAAGAAATCGGAAGACTTGGATCGCGAAATAGAAATCGTGAAGATAAAGCGTGCCGAGGTAGAGAAACATCATGAAGAGCAGGTGAAGCGTTTGGAGAAAGTAGCCAACCTGAGTGCCGAGCAAGCCAAAGCTGAACTGATGGAAGCGGTAAAAGAAGAAGCTCGTACTGCCGCTATGGCCCATGTAAAGGAAATCATGGAAGAGGCGAAGCAGAACGCTACCAAAGAGGCTAAGAAAATCATCATCCAAACTATACAACGTACCGGTGCAGAGCAGACTATTGAGAATGCCATCACGGTATTCAACCTGGAAAGCGACGAGATAAAAGGTCAAATCATTGGTCGTGAGGGTCGTAATATACGTGCACTGGAAGCTGCTACAGGTGTTGACCTGATAATAGACGATACCCCAGAGGCTATAGTACTGAGCTGTTTCGACCCGCTGCGCCGCGAGGTGGCACGCCTGTCGCTGCAACGCTTGGTGCAAGACGGACGCATACACCCTGCCCGTATTGAAGAAGTGGTAGAGAAGACCAAAAAGCAACTGGAAGAGCAGGTGTTGGAAATTGGTGAGCGTACCATTATAGAACTGGGCATCCACGGTTTGCATAAAGACTTGGTGCGTATGGTGGGTAAGATGCGCTTCCGTTCGTCTTACGGGCAAAACCTGCTGATGCACTCTAAAGAAACAGCCAACCTGTGTGGTATTATGGCTGCTGAACTGGGCTTGGGTCAGAAAGTAGTGAAGCTGGCAAAACGTGCCGGCTTGCTGCACGATATAGGTAAAGTACCTGACGAAGAAACGGAACTGAGCCACGCACTGCTGGGTGCTAAACTTGCTGAGAAAAGCGGTGAACATGCTGCTATTGTAAACGCGATAGGTGCGCACCACGACGAGATGGAAATGACTTACATCATCAGCCCGATAGTACAGGCTTGCGATGCTATCAGTGGTGCAAGGCCGGGTGCCCGCCGCGAGATGATGCAAAGCTACCTGCAACGCATCAAAGACCTGGAAGCATTGGCTATGGGCTACAACGGTGTAGAGAAAGCATACGCTATACAAGCAGGCCGCGAACTACGTGTAATAGTAGAAGCAGAGAAAGTAACCGATGCAGACAGCACACGCCTGTCTTTTGAAATAGCAGACAAGATTCAGAAAGAAATGCAATACCCTGGGCAGGTAAAAGTAACCGTGATACGCGAACTACGCGCGGTGAACATTGCCCGCTAAACCATTGCAGCAACATAGTTAAACGGCTCCGGAACATCGGGGCCGTTTTTTGTTGCCGCTATCTGTTTGTACGGAAAACTATGCCTTTGTAATAGCTTGATTTACAGCCTTATTTTAGATGCGCTGAAATTTTGTTGCCATTTGTTGCTGTTTTTCAAAGTTATAAATCGGCAACAAATTGCAACATTTTTAACTTTCGGTGATAGAAACGGTATGTCAAAGAGCGTGTAATTATGCTATAATTACTACTACAAATATACGCTATTTTATTGTTAATCAATCCAGTCCTTTCCACCAATGAGGGTGGTTGTTCAGGCTATTCAGATTTACTGCCTGTCCTATCATGGGGGTAATCATCTGTATGTTTTGTTGCTGACCTGCTGCTATTGCCCGGCTGATGGGTTCGTCCCACGCATGGAGCGATAGGCTGAATTTTGACCAGTGTACAGGCATGAGGTGGGCAGCTTGCAAATCTATAGCTGCCTGCACTGTTTGTTCGGGCATCATGTGTATGTATTTCCAATATTCGTTGTACTGGCCACACTCCAGCAATACAAGGTCGAAAGGACCGTGCTGATTGCCGATGGTTTTGAAATGGGTATCGTAACCTGAATCTCCACCCAAAAACAACTTCTTACTCGGTGTTTGCAATACATAAGACATCCACAAAGACTGATTGCGCTTAAAACCCCTGCCCGAAAAATGCCTTGCAGGTGTGGTATGCACCGTAAAGCCATCGCCCAAGGAAACGGTTTCGTTCCAGTCGTGTTCTGATATTTTACTCATATCAAAACCCCAATGCTCGAAGTGTGCGCCAACGCCCAAACCCGTAATAATCCTGCCCACTTTCTGCTTTAGCTGCATGACGGTTTCATAGTCCAGATGGTCGTAATGGTCGTGTGTGATGAAGAGGTAATCTATAAACGGAAAATCATCTACCGTATATACATCACTACCCTTAAAGCTTTTGGTGGTGAAGCTGACGGGCGATGCGCTGCCGCTGAATACAGGGTCTATCAATATACGCTTGCCATCTACCTGTATGTAGTAAGACGAATGGCCGAACCACACCAGCACATTGCTATCGGCAGGCAGTGCGTGCAGATCTGTCTTTTGCGATGGTATAGTGGTAGCAGGTATATTGCGTTTGTCTTTTTTGAAGAAGAAGTCTTTGGTTACTTTGTAGTAAGTCGCTCCCTCTGTCAGGTCGGGTGTGTGGCTGAGGTTTTGAAACTTGCCATCGCGATAGTTGGGCGATTGTAAAATACGTTCCAGCCTTTTGCCAGTTGGTGTTTTACCGAATGTTGCTTTTTGCATATATAGTATGGTTACCGAAGTTAGTACGAATACGATAGTGAGTATCGTGTATAATATCTTTTTTAGGATGCGCATCTTATTTCATTTGGCTAAGCATCAAGCTGTCAAACATACGGTCGCTCATCAGCGCACGTGCAAGTAGTACCGGCTTGGCAGTAGCACCAGCCACATACCTTGTTTTGGGTTTGCTTGCATTCACTGCCTTAGCTATTGTTTGCGCAATGACGATGGGCTCTGAACCCATTTTGCCATCGGCACGCTCCAGCATACGGAAGTGTTTGGCGGCAAGCTCTTTGTAGGCTGTTTGCCCCGATACTTTCATCAGGTTTTCTCTGGCTATGGTGTTCCATTCTGTTTTGATGGCACCGGGTTGTATCACCACCACATCTACATCAAACTGCTTCAGTTCCATACGCAGGCTATCGCTCAAACCCTCGAGCGCGAATTTAGTTGCATGATACCATGCGCCATGCGGCTCGCCTATCTTGCCACCCATAGACGATATATTGATGATTTTGCCCGAACGCTGTTGGCGCATATAGGGTAGTACCAATTGTGTAAGCCTCGCCAAGCCAAAGATGTTGACTTCAAACTGATACCTTGCCTCGCTGATGGCTACGTCTTCCAGCGCACCGTAAGAGCCATAGCCCGCATTGTTTACCAATACATCTATTGTGCCGTGCGCGGCTACGATGGTATTGACTGCATTTACCATGGCGGCATCGTCTGTTACGTCCATAGCCAGCAGGTGTACGCCATATTGTTCAAGGTCTTTCATTTTGTCTATACGGCGGGCAGTGCCATATACTGTATAGCCTTGCTGCGCCAGCATTTTGGCGGTTTCTTTGCCTATGCCAGATGAGGCACCTGTTATCAATACTACTTTGTTTTGCATATCGTTGTTGTTTTTATATTTATTAGATTGAGCAGTCAGTCTATAAGACGGACAAAAAAATATCAGGTTATCATTTTCCACACTAATTCAAACGATTCGGCAACAAACTGTTTTTGTTTAGCCGCGCTCATTTTATGTTCGTTGATGTATTGATTGACACCATACAAATGGCTGCTGAATAGTGCCAGCACATAGTCAGCCGGACTTACTTTGATTATTTTTTCCTTGATGCCTTGCTTGATGAGGTTGATGGTGATATTGTTCTGTTCTTTCAACTCCTCGGGTATCATAGCTACATAAGGCGAACTGGCAAACTGCTGCACATACCGAAACTCGAGGCTGTTTTCTATACCCCATTGCAGGGCAGCTGTATAGAATTTTTTAGCCTGTTCGTAAACACTATCGGCAGGCTTTACATCTTGTACTACACAAAAGCCGAGGCGTTGCTTGATGTCTGCATACAGGGCAATAATCAAGTCATCTTTTGTTTTGTAATAATGGAACAACGTGCCGTTTGCCACACCTGCCTCTTGCGCTATTTTGCTGGTAGGTGTGCCATGAAAGCCGTACTCTGTAAAGAGTTTCAGCGCGGCATTTAATATTTCTTTTTGTTTGTCCATTATTCAGATTGACTAATCACTCCACAAAGGTAATAAGAGTTTCCAAGTCGGCAAATAAATTTTGTTGATGGGTGGATTTTAATCAAGAAAGTAATTTAATTAACTTTCTGCAATGAATAAATTTGTCTTTTTATACTTTATACTGCTGCCGTTTCAAGTATTTGCTCAAAGGAATCCCTGCCAAGATATAAAGACGACTGAAGATAAATTGAGGGGATGGAAAGCTATTCACTCCCCGTATAAAGACATGATTGTTATACAGAGAGTATTGCGCTACGACAATAAAGACAGTACTTTTTTACAGATAAACGTAAAGTCGTCGGTGTCTAATCAAGGCAATAAAGGGGTGTATGTGTTATTTGAAGATGATAGTGTATATCGCGAACCAGAAATGCAAATATCAGAGTATTATATTGCTGGAAGTTTTGTAGTAGTAGCTAATATTTATTTAACAGAGGCTAATCTCTTATTATTTAGAAATAAGAAAATTCTAAAGGTAGGAGTAGGTGCATTGAATAAATCTGTAAGCAGTAAGCTAAGTGCTTTAATTCCTGCATATATTGAATGTATTATAAAATAGTAAACCTACACCTCACTCTTCCTATTATCCAAAAACTTTACCTGCTTGCGGCTGTTGGGTGGAAATTGCATTTGCTGCATTTCGCTGCCGCTGTGGAAGTGCAGCAGGGGTGCTACACGTAGTTTTGATTGCAGCAGCGGTTTCAGTTTTGCTTCGCAATCGTCAACGGGTAGGGGTGTGTTGATATGCAGGCGTAGCTCGTCTGTACCCAATTCGTTGGTAAATACTTCTACCACATATTCTTTGATGAAGCTTATGTTGTTCAGTATCTCGAACACAGCAGGGGGATAGAGTGTTGTGCCTTTGTATTTTATCATCTGCTGCTTGCGCCCCAATACGGGGCTGAGCCTGCGGCTATACCTGCCGCAACTGCATTGCGTTTCGTAATAGGTGCAGATGTCGCCCGTGCGGTAGCGTATTAGTGGCATACCCTCTACGCCCAGCGTAGTGATAGTAACTTCGCCGTATTGCCCTATAGGGAGCGGGTCGCCGTGGTCGTTCAGTATTTCCAGTATTATCAAATCGGGTATTTCGTGCCCGCCCATGCCTGCGCCACATTCTGTAAAAGCGGTTTGCATTTCGGTGGATGCGTAGGTGCTGTAAAACTTAATAGACCAGCCATCATAAATCTTTTGCCCCAGCACATTCAGCTCAAAATCGGCAGCACGCAGGCTTTCACCAATGCAGATGGCTTTTTTAACGGGTGTATTGTGCAGGTCTATCTGGTGCTCTTGCGCGTACTCTATCATCTTCAGCATGAAAGATGGTACAGCTACGATGCTATTGCTCTGCAAACGGAAAATAGTATCCCACTGCATGGCAGGCAGGCCGGGCCCTGTGCGCACTAACGCAGCGTCTAATTTGCGAATACCCTGATAGTAGGCTATGCCTGCCATAAACTGTCTGTCGAGTGTAAGCATCAGTTGATAACAGTCTTCGGGCTTGCCATCGGCCGTCAGGAAAGATTGCTGCTCGTTGTAGGCAAGACGTTCAAGGTCGTTTGCGGTAAGAGCTATGGTTACGGGCTTGCCGAGCGTGCCAGATGTAGCGGTGTATTCTTTAATATCGGTAGAGGGTACGCAAAGAAAATCCCAGTTGTGTTCCTGCATATCGCTTTTGGTAGTAGTGGGCAGAAAACCTATATCCTGTACGCCCCTGATGTTGGCTATGTTGATATTATGCTCCGTAAACAGGCGTTGGTAGAAAGGTGATTTTGCCTGTACATACTGCAACAGTTCTACTAATGCTTGCGATTGCCATGCTTCCTGTTTACTACGCGGCTCGAAAGCCAGTTGCGGCTGCTGTATCATACTTGGGGGTAGCGATATTTAGGCTGAAAATACGGTTTTTGTTCGATTAGCTCATTAGCAAATTTGCTGATTAGCTGTTGCGGTATTTTGTGTAGAGGCTTGTCAGCAAAGGGTTTTATAAGGGTATAGCAGAACATTATAGCCTGTTTTTAAAATTTCAAATTCTTACATTACCTTTGCACATGGCAATAAAATCCAAGTTCTACGGCGAAGGCCTTACGTTTGATGACGTTCTCCTTGTGCCTGCTTACTCCGAAGTACTGCCTCGCGAAGTAAGTACCGCTACTCAACTTACAAAAGACATTAAACTGAATATTCCGATGGTATCTGCGGCTATGGATACCGTTACGGAAGCCACGCTGGCTATAGCACTGGCGCGTGAGGGTGGTATTGGCATGTTGCACAAGAACATGAGCATCGAGCGTCAGGCAGACCAGGTGCGTAAAGTAAAGCGTAGTGAAAGCGGCCTGATTGTTGATCCCATCACACTTACGCCCGATGCTACTGTAGCTGAAGCGCAAAAACTGATGCGCGAAAATAAAATAGGCGGTATACCCATAGTAGATAAGAATAAACTATTAGTAGGCATCCTCACCAACCGCGATATGCGCTTTGAGCGTAATACTAAAAAGAAAGTGAGCGAGGTGATGACGAAAGACAACCTCGTTACTGCCGCGGTAGGTACCAGCATGGCGAAAGCAGAGCTGATACTGGAACAATACAAAATTGAAAAATTGCCGATAGTAGATAAGAAAGGCAAACTGATAGGCTTGATAACTTTCCGCGATACGATGCAGATAAAAAGCCACCCCAACTCTGCCAAAGATAATATGGGGCGCTTGCTTGCAGGTGCGGCTGTAGGCATCACTGCCGATACACTGCAACGTGTGGAAGCACTGAAAGCAGCAGGTGTTGATGTCATTACATTAGACAGCGCGCACGGCCACTCGAAAGGGGTGGTTGATATGGTGAAGCTGGTAAAGAAAACATTTAAAGGATTGCCTGTAATAGCGGGCAATATAGCAACTGCAGCAGGTGCAAAGGCATTGGCAGATGCCGGTGCTGACGCGGTGAAAGTAGGCGTAGGGCCGGGCTCTATCTGCACTACACGCGTGGTAACAGGTGCAGGTGCACCACAACTTACTGCTATTATGGAAGCAGTATCATCCTTGAAAAAACGTGGCATACCTGTAATTGCTGACGGTGGTATTCGTTATACTGGCGATATGGTAAAGGCTATTGTTGCAGGTGCATCGTGTGTAATGGCAGGTTCAATATTTGCAGGTACGGAAGAAAGCCCCGGCGAAACGATTATATATGAAGGACGCAAGTTCAAATCGTATCGTGGGATGGGTAGTGTAGAGGCGATGCAGGAAGGTTCTAAAGACCGTTATTTTCAGGATATGGAAGCCGATATTAAAAAGCTGGTACCTGAGGGTATTGTAGGGCGTGTACCATATAAAGGTTCGCTGAATGAAGTAGTACAACAATTCGTTGGCGGTTTACGTGCAGGTATGGGTTATTGCGGCGCGAAAGATATTAAGACACTGCAAGACGAAGCACAATTCATCCGCATCACATCGGCAAGTATGGCAGAAAGCCACCCGCATGATATTGTGATAACCAAAGAAGCACCAAACTATAGCAGGTAAAAAAAGTTATTGTTATATAATAAAAGAGCCGCAGATTTTGCGGCTCTTTTATTTAGAAGGTGAGTGATGTGCCAATTACAAATCGCCCGTTTTTTTTCCAGTTGAAAGGTGTGTTTGCCCAGTGATAAAAACCACCAACATTGATGTTGAAATGAGCTATGTTGAGATAGTTTAAACGGATAATATTATTGATAATCATCCCCGATTCGTGATAGCCATTAACCGGTGTATTGATATTGCCATCTGCTAAAGCGCTACGTGCTGAAAGGCTGCCGTACAACATATTGTGCGCAATGCTCAAGGATGGCTTGCTGTATTTGTGCTTATAAAAATATCTGTCGAAATCGTGACGGTATAATACAGAGCCAAACTTATCACTGAAATATGTAAATGGTAGCATGGTCATAAACCCGCCCCATGCATATATCTGGTATTCACTATTGAAGCGGTAGCCATTGCCTGCTAATAACAATGAGCGTGGTAAGGCGTTGTCGTTTTCTGCCTGTATTAAGCCACCCATCAGCCTGAAATGGTCTTGCCCCCAACGGTTGATGTGTACTTTGTAATCAATTGCAGCCAGTACTCTTGTATAATTTGTTTGGTAAGAGCCGCTGCTTAACTGTCCGCCAGTAAGGTGTAAATACAGAATGGGGAATTTTGTACCCGCGGGCATATAGTAGCCATACACGGGGGTCCGTTTTTCTCTGAATGCGTAACGAATATTGAGTGAAGCCTCAGTGACATCAAAGTTTGCTATCCTGCTGCCAGCTTCGTTGAAGTTGTAAAAATATTGCGGTTGCAGATTTTGTTGTTTACCACTCAGTTCCATTTCCCAGTAGCCGAAACGCCCGTGTAATGTGGCTTTGTATTCTTCAATTTTATCAACCTGTACAAGCAGCCAGTTTTGCAGCCCGCGCCTGTCTATTTCCGGGTGAATATTTACGTTTCCTGTGTTACGGTAGTTGTTCTGATAAGCAAACTCTACCCAGTGTTCTTTCTTTCCTGTAGGGAATATGCGTGCAGATGCACCATACTTCCATATTTTGTCTTTAAAGCCATAACCAAACCATCCGCCGACAGAGAAATATTTTGAGACTTTATCGTTGGTGTATAAACCCAGACCGAGGCGTGTACCCTCGTAGGTATTGTATGCAATTAATCGCGTAAGGTCGACATCCATAAAGTAAACAGGCATTCTGCCAATGGCGAGGTTGGTAGCGTTTTCAAGGTATTTATTCAGCCCTACTTCATCCATTACACTATCCATCACTGTGTATGTTTTTTGCTCTTTTACGCTGATGGGTTCGAAACGATAAGTTTGCCAGGCAACATCGCTGCGCAAGTCAACAGAGTCGTGTAATTTCACTTCGTGTGCTTTGTCAAACTTTACCGGTCCGGCTTCATAAAAAACAGAGTCAATCATCGACTGCCCGGATAGTGTCATGCCCATTTCGGGAGAAGGGTACTTTGTAAAAATAAAGGTATAGTTTAGCTCTCGCGGAAACCATTTGCCCTTTACATGTTTATAAACTTGTTGCATTTTCAAAACCCTTCCATCGCCTGTATCAGGTGTTTGTGCTGTAATGTGTGATATGGCATAGCCATTGCTGTGAATGTATAATCTCCCCTGTAGCGACTTAAAGCTGACGCCTTTTTTTGCTTTGTATTTGAATATGAAAATAGTATCGATGCCATCCAGTATCTCATCAACAAGGTCGAATTGATAACGTGATTGCCAACCTTTTGACAATGGGTTTACATAATCTGTAGCATTCATCTTTATAAACTCATCGTACGCATGGAAGGGTAATATACCTGTAACTACATTCGTAAAAAATGTCTTTTTAAACCCAGAGAAACGTGATGCCAAGACTGTTTCCTGTCTTTTACCAGGTGCTTTAAAGAATACCCTGCTATATGTTTCTGAAAATAGTATGTGGTTGCGATTAAATACAGAATCTATTTTCTTTTTTCTTGCAGCATAGATTGAATCTGTATTTCGTTTTGCTGAATCGTTTTGATTGGATTTCTTTTCTTCTTTGGCATATCTGGCTTTCAACGCATCATCATTCGGCAAAATGTCTGCACGCATTTTGTAATAAATATCATAGCGGTATTCGGCATATTTATCAGGGTTATTGTCAGCCTTGTTGCGAATAGCAGTGTTGATGATACGCTTTATTTTTTCGTAGGGTGGGCGTATTACTACCTCATCGCCCATATTATATAGTGGTTGCAGAAAAATAGTATCTGTTTTTTGTATACCGACACTGATAGTTTTATAGCCTGTATAAGATACTCTGACAAGATTAATACCTGATAGCAGGTTGAAGTTAAAACGTCCGTTGATGTCTGCAATAAAACCTTGTTTACTATTACCTTGCTGTAGTGTGGCAAACGGCAAAGGCTTGTAAGTTTCTGCATCAAGGACAATGCCAGAAATATTTTGTGCAGACGATTGGAGATAAAGAAGTAAACTCCAACAAAATACTATTACATACTTCATAACCAAATACACCATACTCCTGTGCAGTATGGATTTGTTTTGAGTGTTTTATAACATATTCGGGGGAGATGTTCAGTCGTTCTTTATTCTTCTGTATCGAAACCTTTATCCGGTGATGTGTTTTTAAGTATGCTGTAAACAACAGGAGCTTGCCTGTAAATGCCGCTATTATACTTATTACCCAGTATAATAATGGTGAAGTTGTCTTGAATAAAACGGTAGAACACTGTGTTATTGCCATGCCACCAGCCATTGTGATAAATGATTTTATCACCATCGGGGTAGCAAAGCATACGCCAGCCGAGGCCATAGTTTTTCACGCCCGGCTTCTCGAATGAGCATGGGCCATAAGCCATTTCAAGCGTTTCATTGTCAAGAAAAGCATTCTTATAAAATGACTGGTCCCAGCGATACATATCCTGTACGGTGCTATAGATGCCCTTATCGCCCCAAACGCCGTCTGCAAACATATCGGGTTCTTTTACCCAACTGGCTTTGTAACTGATGGTATGCCCGTAGGGTAGTCCCTTAAAGGGGTCATAAGCAAACGTATATTTCATGCCCAATGGGTCGAAGATGTATTTCTTCATAAACTCTGCATAGCTCATGCCGCCTACTTTTTCTATTATAGACGCCAGAATAGCATAGTTACTGTTGCAGTATTTAAACCTTGTATTAGGGCGAGATTCCAGCGCGGGTTTGTGTTTGGCAAACATGGCCAATACTTCATCATTGGTCATGGGTGTTTTACTGTCTTTACGGAATTTAGGCACCCATTTGATGTAGTCAGGAATACCAGAACGGTGATTGAGCAACATACGCACGGTAACATCTGCATAAGGCAATTCGGGTATATATGTTTTTACTTTCTCGTCAATGTTCAGGTATTTCTGCTGATGTAGCCACAGTATGGCGGCGGCGGTAAATGTTTTAGAAACAGATGCCAGTTGCACAGCACTGGTAGGGTTTAGTTTCAGTCCTGTTTCGCGGTTGGCTATACCATAATATCTTTCGTACAATACTTTGCCTTTATAGCCCACCAATACGCTGCCGTTAAAACCCATCTTTGTTTGTACGGCATAGAAAGAATCTAAGCGGCGGACGATGTTGCGAAACTCGGGTTGTGATGTGTCTTCATATTTCAGCTTGATGCTGCCGAATTTTTTCTCTTCGGGAAGGGGTGGTTTTGCGTTAACAGGTTGGTTTTGAGAGTTGCAGGCAACTATGATAATTAATAATAAAACAGTTGCTATATATGGGAAGAAAAATTTGCGCATGATTAATTTAAAATACCAAAATACCGAAGCGTTCAAAAATACTATCCAGTCGTACCAATTCTACAGGCTTAACTCAAGTTTAACAAATGTAACCACGTCGTCCATAAATTCATAATAGCACTGGTTCAGTTGGTAAAATTGTGTAATGAATGTGGCGTATGCTTTGTCAACCGACTGTATATGTTTGGCGCGCCTTGCGAGCCCGCCAAGCGATTGCTGCACACCACGCAACGTGCGGTAATTGTACAACCAGTTGTGCTCCTGCATATATGGAAACATCTGTGCAAAGCGTTCGGGGAAGTGTTGTTGGTTGGCTGCCAGTTTGCTGTAGGTGTCTTGAGAAAAAGTAAACAAAGCTTCTTGCGATGGAAAATGTTTGGGGTCGTTGGCAAGAAAATGGTCGTACAGGGTATCAAGCACCGCGCCTGCATACAGGCCGTAGTCGTTTCTGAACCATACTTTGGCGCGTTGGTTAGAGGGGTGGGTATCTGCAAACGCATCTATCTTGCGGTGCAGCATCAATCCCGTCTGTATCTCTTCGGGGTATTTTGCTACTGCCAGCTTACCTTTCACATAATCACCCATCATATTGCCCGTAAGTATGCCCGCATTGCCGAAAGATAAGTAGGCGTGCCCCAGATAATTCATATCGCGAAGCTAAGGCATTATTCTTTTTCTCTCTGTGCCAGTTTTTCCATATCGGTGTGCATGGCTTTCAGTTCTATTATCATACGGTCTATATACATCAATTGCAGTTCTGACAGTGCAGCACGATAAGCAGGCAGGCTATCTACAGGTATAGTATCTATCGGTTTTTCGTTGTTGATAATATTGCTGTAGTGCGCGTTTTTATGAAACCAACGTAAGGCGTTCATCAGCTTTTCTTCCTGATGCGGATGTACAGTGGCTTTGGGCTGTCGGTTTTCTTCTTCCAGATGTATGTTGTTCAATTCCCTCGTGATGCGCACATTGTGTGTAATGATGTGGTAGTAGATGGCAAAGGGCTTGCGCTTGAGGCTGGGCTCTTGCATGTAGCGGTTGAACGAATCGAACGCATTAGTGTTTTTAGATTCTGCCTGTCGTTTCAATCTCGTCCAGTTGGTAACGGGTTTGTCTGCAAAGAATGTGTAGATGAAATACTGATAGTTTGTCTTGATGGATTCTGTAAGATGCAATGGCAACCATTTAGTGTCCCAGTGCGGCAGTAATGCAAACCCCGCAATGATGGCAAGCGTAGCACCACCTACCGTAGAAAGCCCCCTGACAAATAAGAGCGATGTATTGAGTGTGCCCTCTACATCGAACAACATAACAAGGCTGAGCGTGATGAAAAATACCGCTACCGAATAGCGTTTATGAATGAAGTACACCATCAATACAAAACTGATAAACAGCATGGTTTCTTTGATAAACAAACCGGCAGGCAAACCCATGAGCAAGCCACCTGCTACACCACCCGCTACGGTGCCTATCACGCGGTCTATGGCTTTTTTGATGGTAGCACCAAAATAGGGTTGTAATACCAACAGCGTAGTAAACGGTATCCAATAACCATGACTGATGCTGAACCACTTGGCGATAAACATACCGATGGTGGCAGCAACAGCAGCACGTATGGCATAGCGTGTGGTGAAAGTATTGAAGTTGAAAAGCAGTTGCAGGTTTCGCCACCAATGTTTAGGATGCAGTATGAAGATGGTTTTGATAAGCGAGTAGGAACGGAACACCGGTAGCTCTTTGCCCGAATGTTCAAGCAGTTCCATACTGTTTTGTATCAGCTTGGTACAACGCTCTGCTAATCTTGTAGCGCGTTTGATGGGTTGGTAATTGGGGTTATCATCCAGCGGGTATTCTTTTACTAAAGCAATCAGTTTTTCCAACCTGCTGATGCGGGTTGACAGTAACAGTTCTTCTTCAGGTTTCAGGTTTACCACATACACTGCCATACGGTCAACGGTTTGCTGCAATGCTTTGAGTACAGCGTATATTTTCAGTCGTAGTTCGGTAGCTGTTTCTTTGATGTTTACCTGCTCCAGTTCTTCGCTGATGGCTATGATGTGTGTAGCGACAAGGGCTGTGGCTTTGCGTACCTGTGCCAACTCATATTCATGCGTATCTTTTTTATTTGCCTGATGCGCCATAGCTTCATATAGATGCAGCGATGTATCAATGGCAGCACGTACTTCTTTTTCTTTCAGGTAAATATCGCGTATGTTGCTACGGATGCTGTTGCCATCCCAGCCCTTGGCAACAGTGCCTACCAAACCCTCTATACCTTTCCATATCACGGCTATAGTGCGGCGGTAGGGCTGTTTGGCAGGTGTGTAGAGTGCGGCAAATATGCCCACGCAAGCATTCCATACACCGCCAGCAAATATCAATGTGGTACGGTGTTGTACTTCCTGCCAGCTATGGGTGGGGTATTCGTTGGCTATGATGAAGAGTACAAATACACTCATTGCCAAACCACTGCCACGGTCGCCCAGATTTTTGAACAAGCCCGATATGAAACCAACACCCAGCATACACAGCAGCGTAAGCCATAGTACGCTACCCGTAATGCTGCCCAATATGCCGAAGAATACGGTAAGAATGATGCCACCCGTAAGTATGCGCAACCGTTGCCCGAAAGAACCTTTCATTTCTACCCAGCAAATACTTTCGGCGGTTAGTGCCATCCAACTGGCATCTTCCGTGCGCCCCGTATATACGCCCCACAACACAGGTACGATGGCAGCAATGGCCATACGCAACCCCCAACTGAAAACAGGCTCGAAGTTTTCGGCTTCTACAAGTTGGTTTAGTTTTTTATATGACGGTAGCAGGCGCAATGCTTATTGTAGTGCCAGTTGTTTTTCTATCAGTGTTTGTAATTGTTGCGCGGTGATGGTACCCTCGAAAAAATTGGTGTATTCGGTTTTCTTATAACAAAGCCATGTAGCAGGTATAGAACCCTGCCAGCGATTGTCTATAGCAGGTATAAATTCGTTGGCATTGGTTTCGTTCAGCCATACCACTTCATGCTGTAGTTTTTTCTTTTCCGCGAAAGTGGCAATTTTCTTAGGGTAGGCTTCTTTAAAATCGAGGCTGACGAGCAGGATTTTTACAGGCTTGCCCGCAAGTTGATTGGACAACTTGGTAAACTCGGGTAGTTCCTTCACACAAGGTCCGCACCAGGTAGCCCAAAAGTTTACCACATAGAAAGTATCTGTATTGGCTACGCGGTTGGCAAGGTCTTTGGCTTTGTATGCGGCTATTTGTGCATCTGCCTGTAGCGAGCCTATAAATAATATAATAGTTATAATGTATCTCATGCGTCAGTTTATGTAAAGTTATTGCAGTGCGGGGTAGGATGCAATTACTATGGCATAAAACCTTGTTATAAATAGTTGTTGTTTGGGTGGTTTTACATTAGGTTTGTTCCGTAATTTTTTTGAAAACCGAGAGATGGACAAAGTATCTGCATTAAAAAATAAACAGGAAGAAGCACTGCTGGGTGGTGGTGTCAAACGCATAGAAAGCCAGCATAAAAAAGGTAAACTGACCGCGCGTGAGCGTTTGCAGTTGCTGTTGGACGAAGGCTCATTTGAAGAAATAGGTATGCTGGTGCAGCACCGTTGCCGCGATTTTGGCATGGAAAAAGAAATGTACCCCGGCGATGGTGTGGTAACGGGCTATGGTACGGTAAACGGCAGGTTGGTATATGTGTATTCGCAAGATTTTACCGTGTTTGGTGGCAGCCTTTCGGAAACACATGCCGAGAAGATTTGTAAGATAATGGACCTTGCCATACAAAATGGTGCGCCTGTAGTAGGGCTGAACGATAGCGGCGGCGCTCGCATACAAGAGGGTGTTGTATCACTGGGTGGATATGCGGATATATTTTACCGCAACGTGAAGTCATCGGGTGTTGTACCTCAGCTATCGGCTATTATGGGGCCATGTGCGGGTGGTGCGGTGTATTCGCCTGCTATTACAGATTTTATATTGATGGTAGAGAACACATCGTATATGTTTGTAACAGGGCCGAATGTGGTAAAGACCGTAACACACGAAACAGTAACGAGCGAGGAATTGGGCGGTGCGCATACACACGCATCCAAATCCGGTGTTACGCATTTTGCATTGGCTAATGAGGTGGAATGTATAGACCACATCAAACGCCTGCTGAGCTATATGCCGCAAAACTGTGAAGAAGAAGCACCGATATATGCATATGAAGCGGCTGATGAAATACGAGAGAAATTAGACAGTATTATTCCTGAAAATCCTAATCAACCTTATGATATAAAGGAAGTGATAGAAGAAGTAGTAGATGCTGATTCCTTTCTTGAAGTACATAAAGAATATGCGGAGAATATAGTAGTGGGCTTCGCGCGTATTGGCGGTCGTAGCGTGGGTGTGGTAGCTAATCAGCCTGCATTTCTTGCGGGGGTGTTAGATATTAACTCAAGCAAAAAAGGCGCGCGTTTCGTACGTTTTTGCGATGCGTTTAATATACCGTTACTGGTGTTAGTAGATGTACCGGGCTTCCTGCCGGGTACCGACCAGGAGTGGCATGGCATCATTACCAACGGGGCTAAACTGCTGTATGCATTAAGCGAAGCAACTGTACCCAAAGTAACAGTGATAACACGCAAGGCTTACGGTGGCGCATACGATGTGATGAACTCTAAACATATTGGTGCCGACCTGAACTACGCATGGCCTACGGCAGAGATTGCCGTGATGGGTGCGAAGGGCGCGGCGGAAATCATCTTCAAAAAAGAGATAGCCGAAGCAGCAGACCACGATGCCAAGTGGAAAGAAAAAGAACTGGAATACACGGAAAAATTTGCCAACCCGTATGGTGCAGCAGCACGTGGCTTTATTGATGAAGTGATACTACCATCTGAAACAAGAGCAAAGCTGATAAGGGCTTACAAGATGCTGGAGAATAAAGCGGTGAGTATGCCTAAGCGCAAGCATGGTAATATACCACTGTAATATTGGCGTATAAAAATAAATAAGCGGCATACCATGAGGTATGCCGCTTTGCATAAGGGGATGATGTTATTGTTTTATTACAGTCGTTACCTCTTGTTTGCCATTGTGCGATAAGTGGATGATGTACAAACCACTTGCCCAGTTGTTGGTTGCTACTCTATGAGATAGCAAATTGTTTTGTACAGTGAATGTTTCTCTTGCAATTACCTGTCCTGTGCTGTTAATAACCTGTAATTGGTAATCGCCATTAGCAGCATATTTATTCTCTATGTTGAAAAAATCAGCAGCAGGATTAGGATATATTTTCAGTTCGCCCGCATTTGTGTTGTAGGGTACATTCAACGCTTCTGCTAATGCAAATACAATGGTGTTGCTTGGTTTATCATTATTGCCAGTGCCATCTCCATTAACGGCATTCAGTACAGCGTAAAAACGTATCTGTCCGCTATTTTTAGCCGGAGCTTTCCATGTAAATACAATATCAATACCACCGCCGAATTTTGACATGGTGTCTGTATGCTCCAATACCTTCCTGCTACCCACAGTAACCATTTGTATTTTAGGAGCCAATGCACTGAAAATACCTACATCGCTACTATCACTTATTTTAACTGCTTGTAGCTGAAATCCAAATTTGGTAAGAGTAGTATGTGAACCTGATAATCTTACTAAGTAAAGGGAGTCTGGAACATATGAGTTGACAATAGTGCCTGAATCGGGTTTGAATTTTTTGCGCACTTCAAAACCTCCGGATGTAGTACCCGCGCCAGTAGTGTGGCAGCCGGCTTTTGCACATGTTTCGCCATTGGAGCCTGGGCCTCCGGTTTTGATGCCTTGGCTGTTTGTTGCCGGACCGTCTTTATTGCTCATAAAGATAATCGTGCAAAACAAAAAAGAACTTGTAGTTAGTAAAGCTTTTTTAATCATAAAACAGTTTTTTGGGTAAAAAGAATATTCATATAATTCCTGACCTTGAAACACTGCCTGATTGATGATACTATGCCATGCTTTATAATAAGAACTATTATAAAGTTAAAGCCATAAAACCACTGAATTGTATTAAAAAACGGCTTTGTTTTTTAATCTGCATATAAATAAAAAAGCACCGCTCACAGCGGTGCTTTTAAGTATTTGTAAATGAATGTGTTATTGTTTTACAACGGGTATAATGCTGCTGGATGATTCTTTAATAATCTGTACATAATACATGCCAGTTGCCCATTTGCTGCAATCTATACTTGTATTCAGTGAACTGTTGGCAGCATTAGCAGTTTGCGTAGCTATCACTTTGCCACGTACATCATATACGTTCATAGATAATGCTCCATTGCTGATGCCTTCTGCTGTAATGTTTACACTGTTGATTGCCGGATTAGGGAATGCTTTGAATGATGCGGCATTATCTACATTTGATACGGAAGTAGATTCGCCTATAGTAATTGAACCCGCATTTGGTGCGTCACCAGAAGAATTACCTGTTCCGTTTACAGCATTGATTACGGCATAAAACTTCACTGCTCCAGATCCGGCCGGAGGGGCTGTCCAATATACATCTGCATCATATACCCAACCACCACCAACGCTTGTGCCAGCTAATGGTGCAGTATGTTCACCAATTTGTATACTACCTACGTTTTTTACAGTTGTATTTGGAGTACTTGAACCACCTGCAGTTATTGTGCCTGCTTGTGTTGAAGTATTACTTGCCCTAACCGCAGATACCTGAAAGCCGAATTGTGATTGTGTCAAACTGGTAGTTCCACCAAGAATTCGCAAAGTATATTTTTTACCAGGTACATAAGACGTTATTGGCGCAGTAGTAGAAGTGTCAGCAACTGATATATTGACAGTTAGAGCAGTATTATTAGCTGCATGACAACCAGCACCGTCGCAGCCTGCGGTAGTGCCGTTGCTACCTGTGCGGTTAGCACCCATACCTGCAGGCCCAGCAGAATAACTTGAAATGACAAATGCTGAAAAACCAGCAATAATAGTTAAGAGTAGATTTTTTTTCTTCATATCGGTTGTTTAATTGTGACAAATAATTAAGAATAAGCTAATGCTTATCTTTGCTTCCTTAATTATGGGGCAAAAGAAGTTACTAAAGTTTGAGGCAATCAGCAATTACCCGAATGTACTACAATATCCTGAGAATATAAAGGGCAAGTGGTGTGATTTTTTTAAGAATAATCAACCCATAACATTGGAGTTGGCTTGCGGTAAAGGAGAATACAGTGTGGGCTTGGGAAGAGAACATACTGACCGCAACTTTATAGGTGTTGACATAAAAGGCAACCGTATATATACAGGGGCTAAAATAGCATTGGCGGAAAAACTGACCAATGTAGCGTTTATGCGCACACACATCGGTAAGCTCAATGAATATTTTGAACCGTGTGAGGTGAAAGAAATATGGATAATTTTTCCAGACCCTTTTCTGCGTGAATCTCGCGCGAAGAACAGGCTGACACACGCTCGTTTTCTACATCTGTATCAGCAAGTGTTGGTGCCGGGGGCAACTATCAATTTAAAGACAGACTCAAAAGAGCTGTACGATTTTACTTTGGAAACGATTGCCGAGCAAGGCTGCCACATACACGAGAACATTGCTGATATATATGGCAAGGGCAAAGCAACAGGTGCGTTAGCCATACAGACCTATTACGAGAAGATGCACCTTGCCGAAGGCAGGACTATCTATTTCATTTCATTCTCGTTGCCCGATAAGCCCATTATATTACCCGAAAGGTTTGCGAAGCATGAAGCAGTTGATTGAGGGGGAAGATTATTACAAACTGCCGGACGGGCGTTTGGTGTTTTCAGAAAAATACCATCTGGAGCGTGGGTATTGTTGCGGTAAAGGCTGCTTGTGTTGCCCGTACGAATATATTAATGTTGACAATCCTGATAAGCGGCAACACCTGTTAGATAAAAGACAACAAAATGGCCAAAGCTCCTGAGCAAAGCATCTATGATGTGATATATGATATAGTACGCATGGTACCCAAAGGCAGGGTAACATCGTACGGGGCTATTGCGGCAGCCATAGGTGTCAAGTCGGGCGCAAGGATGGTGGGTTATGCTATGAACGCCTGCCATAGCACGAAACCCAAAGTGCCTGCCCATAGGGTAGTGAACAGAAATGGTTTACTAACAGGCAAACACCATTTCACCCCACCCGAAAAAATGGAGCAGCTACTGAAAAAAGAGGGCATTAAAGTGAAAGACGATAAAGTAGTGGATTTTGATAAGTTGTTTTGGGACCCTGTAATGGAATTATTAGGTTAGAAAATCGGGAATGGTTTTTGTATCATTACCCCGTAAACGCATCGCACATCTTTCATGGAAATTGACAAACGTCCTACCAAGTATTTTTCTGTACTCTTACTGGCTGCATTATCTGTATTGCTTATAAGTTCTTGTCGCTCGCGAAAGGAGCGCAAAGCCAGTAAACATGCACAAGCAAAGGAAGTAAATGCGCCTAAGCCTAAGTTTAACGAAGCAGATGCTGCGGATGCACTGGATAACCTGTTAGCTGGCAGGTTGGTTGACGATAGCTTGTTTGAGAAGGGACGAGTGTATGATATAAGCAAGGCATTGGCAAAATCGTACGCGGACGAAGACTACTTTCCTATATGGCTTACGGAGAATGGGGATGTAAGTTATGTATCAAGCCTGTTGCAAGATTTGGAAGCATTGCAACATGATGGACTTGATACGGCAAGGTATCAGCTAACGAAGCTGAAAACATTGTTGCACCAATATCAAAATGCACAAACGGTTGATGAAGCATTTGTAGTGAACTTCGATACACTGTGTACACAAAGCTATCTGCAGGCATCGCGCGATTTGTTGCTAGGTGCTGTAGTGCCTAAGAAAGTTGATTCACTTTGGTTTCATGCCAACGACTCTGCATGGCAGCCATATAGTATGCTTGCAGCATTGGGTAGGGCAGATACCGATTATCCATCGCTTGATAGTTTCAGGAGCAAGCTGAAAACATACATATTGCTACGCGATGCGATGAAGAAATACAGCATATTACAAGCGGACAGCAACTACCTGTATGCCAAGCAAGCAGCTAACGGTGGCGGGTTTACAGACAGCATACGCAATGTGATAATAGCTGCCGAATTGCCCTGGCAAGCCGCCACGCCCGATACATTGACTGTGAGTGCAGGGATGCTGAAATCGTATCAATACTTTTTGGGCATCAAAGACCATCGTAAAAAAGACAGCCTTACACAAGCCTACCTGAAAGCGCCAATAGATACATTGATTATGCGTTTTGTAGTAAACATGGAACGCTTGCGCTGGATGCAACAAGCACCCGAAGAAAAATACATCATCGTTAATATTCCGTTGCTGGAATTGTTTTTCCGTATTAATGGCGAAAATGCTATGCACATGGAAGTGGTGGTAGGTAAAACCCTGCGACAGACACCGAGCCTCAACGCGAATATGGCGAATGTAGTCATCAACCCGCCCTGGGGTGTGCCGCCCACTATTATGAAGAAAGATGTGCTACCGGGGATGGCACGTAGCGGGCAGGCATACCTGAACAAGAAAGGGCTGAAAGTGTATGACCTGAAAGGCAACCGTGTAAATGCAGGTAATGTAAACAGCAACAACTACAAGCGTTATGTTTTTCGCCAAGACCCCGGAGATGATAACGCGTTGGGCTATGTAAAATTCAATTTGCCGAATAAGTGGGACATATACCTGCATGATACACCACACCGCGAAGACTTTGGCAAGAAAGACCGCTACCTGAGCTCCGGTTGTGTACGTGTACAGAAACCAAGAGAACTGGCTGAATTTATATTAACGGAATTGGAAGGCAAACGCTATCCTTTAGATAGAATTGACTCGGTGATTACTACCAAAAAAACAAGGTACGAGGTGTTGAAGAATAAGATACCTGTACACATCGTTTACCTCACGGCTTTTGAAGACACAACAGGTACACAGATACGCCTGTTGACAGACGTGTACAAGCGCGACAGAAAACTACAGGCTCTGTTACAGTAATGGCAGCTTTAAGACAGGTACTTGCTTCAGCATAGCTTGTAGTTTGGGGCTGAATTCATATACCACTTTGCGTTGTGGTTTTATTTCAAACTGCTTCGCCATATCAGTTGGTATATGGTTGATGCGCTTATTGAGCCAAACAGATGATTTTAAATAACGCTGCTGCGGATAGTATATAAACAGGCATGTACTGTCTTTGATGTGGTTAATGACAACATCTGACAAATGCTTAGGTACGGCAGGACATCCCCAACTGCGTCCCAGCCTTTCGTTATCGCAAATAAAATCTTTCGATACATATTCCGCACCATGTACTACAATAGCACGTTCATACGCCATGTGGTTGTAGCCCTTGTCAACCCCGTGCAGGTATAAGGAACGCCCGTGGTCGCCCGTGTAGGTGTTGCCCGTTACATAAAAACCGAGGCTGGTTTGGTGAGAGTTCATTTTGTTAGAAAACTTAACCGCATATTCCTCACCGCTGCCTTGCCCGTGCGCTACCAATGTATGCAGCAATACTTTTTTCTGTGCAAGGTCTATAATCCACATGCGGTTTTCGTTGGCAGAAAGGGAAAGGTCGCAAATGGTAAGTATATTTTTTTCGGCATTCAGTTTGCCTGCGCTTTGCAGGTTTAGGTAACCACGATAGGCTTTTTCGAAAACACAGAATGCAGGTAAAGATTGCCCGTTGGCACAAATAGTATGATACACTTCCTCAATGTGCCTGTCTGCAATGCTATTGATATTATTTGCACCCTCTGTTGCGAGTGAAATATAAGGCAAGTTTATTGCCAGCAGCAAAACCAATATCCGCAAAGTCAATCCCTTCATTATGCTGTAACGAGAATATGATGAGTAATGAGTACTTGTTCAAAGATATATAAACTCTTATTCACGTGTTGTTAATAAATATTCGTTTTAACGGTGGTTTAACAGCCGCTGAAATGCCTGTATAACCGCAATTTATACCCTCGCTTTGACAAGTCTTTTTTTTCAGTAGCTTTGGCGGTCTTTAAAAAATTTTCTTTATGAAAGAAGTATATATCGTATCGGCTGTGCGCACCGCAATGGGTGCATGGGGTGGTGCGTTGAAAGGTTTTTCGGCAACCCAATTAGGTTCATTCGCCATCAAAGGCGCGATGGATAGAATAGGGCTGAACCCCGCCGAAGTAAATGAAGTATTGATGGGCTGTGTGATGCAGGCCAATCTGGGGCAGGCACCTGCCAGACAGGCGGCCCGCTTTGCAGGTGTACCCGACAATGTGCCTTGCACAACGGTAAACAAAGTATGCGCCAGCGGTATGAAAGCCGTGATGCAGGGCGCGCAAGCCATTATGCTGGGCGATGCCGATGTGGTAATAGCAGGCGGTATGGAAAGTATGAGCAACGTACCTTTTTACAGTGAACATCTGCGTTGGGGAAATAAATACGGCAACGTAAACCTGACGGATGGTATTGTAAAAGATGGTCTGCTGGATGTGTATCATAACTATATGATGGGCAATGCTGCGGAAATGTGCGCGAAAGAATGCAACATCAGCCGCGAGGCACAGGATGAGTTTGCGATAGAAAGCTATAAGCGTAGCCAGGCTGCATGGAATGAGGGCAGGTTTGATAACGAGATAGTACCCATCAGCATACCAAGCAAAAAAGGGGAGCCTGTAGTATTTGCAAAAGATGAGGAGCCTTGGAATGTAAAGTTTGAAAAAATACCCGAACTGAAATCGGCGTTTGTAAAAGATGGTAGTGTAACGGCCGCCAACAGCAGTACCATGAATGATGGTGCAGCCGCGCTGATACTGATGAGCAAAGAAAAAGCGGAAGCATTGGGCATCAAACCATTGGCTAAAATAAAAGGCTATGCAGATGCAGAGCAGGCACCTGAATGGTTTACCACCACACCATCGGTAGTAGTACCGATGGCGGTAGCTAAGGCAGGCTTGCAAATGCAGGACATAGAATACTTTGAACTGAACGAAGCATTTGCGGTAGTAGGTATTGTAAACAGCCAGCGCATGAACCTGAAACCAGAACAGGTGAATGTAAATGGTGGTGCAGTATCATTAGGACACCCGCTTGGTGCAAGTGGCGCGCGTATATTGGTAACACTCATCAACGTACTGAACCAGAAAAACGCTAAGTATGGTGCTGTAGGCATCTGCAACGGTGGCGGTGGTGGTAGCTCCGTGGTGATTGAGCGACTGTAAAGTTGATTGGTTAATAAGTTAACAGGTCAATTAGTTAATAAGGTAATTGGTATTAGCCGCTGCGTTTGTAGCGGCTTTTTTATTCGAGTCATAGCGTGCAACGAAGCAATCTCGTAATAACATGGATTAATACTAAAAGCTGCTACGATAAGTAGCGGCTTTTTTATGTAGATTTACAGTATATAGTTTTATAATGAATTTCTATCCACCAGTTTATCAACAACAGCAATTTCATTGCCCAATGTGTAGTGTGTTTGCCAAACAAGAATGGTATCCTACATATTATGTGAGTTCTCAGTATCCATTACATAAATTAAAAGTTGCGCACTGTGCACATTGTAAAGAGTTTTCATACTGGTATGGTGGGGTTATGATTTTACCTGATTCTGGTTCTGTAGCAATGCCAAATCCTGATTTGCCAAAAGACATTATAGATGATTATAATGAAGCAAGAAGTATATTAAATAAGTCGCCTAGAGGTGCTTCTGCGTTATTAAGATTGGCAATACAAAAATTATGTAGTCATTTAGGCGAGCCAGGAAAGAATATTAACGATGATATTGCAAATCTTGTTAAGAAAGGACTACCTGTAAAGGTTCAACAATCATTAGATATTGTAAGAGTGATAGGAAATAATGCTGTTCATCCTGGTCTAATAGATTTAACGGACAATATTGAATTAGCTACATCATTATTCGGGTTGATAAATATTATAGCTGATGTAATGATTACTGAGCCAAAGAAAGTGGAAAGTATGTATGCTTCATTACCACCAAACTTATTAAAAGCAATAGAAGAAAGAGATAAAAAGTAATTCACTCCCATGCTCATAGGTCAATTATCAAAGCTATCAGGTTTTTCTCGAGATACTATCAGGTATTATGAGAAGATTGGTTTGATTGTATTGCCACGCAAGGCGCGTAGGGAGAATAATTATAAAGATTATCCTGAAGAAGTGCTGCATCAACTACAAGCTATTCGCAAATACAAAGATTTAGGCTTTACGCTGGAAGAAATACGGGAATTGCTGGTGCTGCAATCCATTAAGGTATTGGATGTTGCTAAGTTATCTCAACTGATAGAGATAAAAATAACAGGCGTAGACGAAGAGATAGAACGCCTGCACGCTATGCGTATGCAACTAAGCAAAGCAAGGCAGGCACTCTACGAGAAGCGTACAAATCATATCATCCAACTACCCGAAATGAAACAAGCTGCTTAGCCTGCCAGCTTATCTACAATGCCGTAAGCAATGGCTTCTTGTGCATCCATCCAGTAATCGCGGTCAAAATCTCGTAGAATGGTTTTTACATCTTTGCCGCAATTAGCCGCTAATATCTTCGCACTTATTTCTCTTGCTTTTACTATCTGTTGCGCGTGTATCTCTATGTCCTTTGCCCTTGCCTGAAAGCCACCCATACTTGGTTGATGTATCATTACCTCTGCAGTAGGGAATATGTAACGGTGCCCTTTTTCACCTGCCGATAATAATACCGAACCCATAGAAGCCGCAAAGCCCATGCAGTAAGTATATACAGGTGCGGCGATGGTGTTTATCATATCATAAATTGCGTAGCCTGCCGTTACCACACCACCGGGGCTGTTGATGTAAAAATGTATGGGGCTTTCATCCTGTGCAGACAGATAATGTAGTTGCTCTACTATCACTTTAGCAGTCTCGTCTTCTACCATCCCCCAAAGGAATATTTTGCGTTGTTGCAGCAGATTGCGTTGTACAATATTGCTAACCCTTGTTGGTTGTTCTGTAACTATGTCCATACTTGTTTTTTGTACAAGTATAAGGGGTGGAGTATAGTCTATGGTTTGCAGCTACTTTGCAATCGTAAAATGAAAAGTCGTTCCCTCGCCCAGTTTGGATGTGATGGATATTTCGCCACCCAGTTTGTTGACAAGGCGCTTGACAGTTGCCAGCCCTATGCCTTGCCCTAATGTATTAAAACGGTCTGTGCCTTTCAGCGTACTGAACGACGGCTCGAAGATGCGTTCAAAATCAGCCTCGTGTATGCCGCGCCCGTTGTCTGCTACAGAGAAAACATAGTAATCCGTTTCTTCTGAAAACAGAATGTTGATGGTGCCATGCTCTTTATCGTTGTAGCGTATGGCGTTGGTGCAAAAGTTGAGCAATATCTGCAACATAGCCGCTTTAGATACACTGATGAGTGCATTAGGACCGTGGTAATGCAGTTCAAACGTATCGGGCAATTGCAGCATGGGGCGTAGTGCCTGCATCAGTTGCTCAAAACTATAGTCTTGTGTGCTGTCGTGAGAGAAGTTGAGTGTTTTAGAATACTTCAGTATATCATCTATCAGTTGTTTCAGTTGTTTGGCACTATCGCTGATGTAGTTTACTATTTCTTTGCTGTCTTCCGTCAGGTTGTTATTGGCATCTGCCAGTAGTATGTCTGCCAACCCTATAAAGTTGTTACAGGGCGATTTCAAATCGTGCGCTACAACGTGTGCAAATTTTTCAAGCTCTTCGTTTATTTCCTGTATAGCAAATTTGCTGAGTGCCAGCTCTCTGTTTTTCTTTCTCAACTCCAGTTGAGATACTACCTGATTGGCTAAAGCGCGTAGTGAAGCCAACTGCGTTTCTGACAGGTGGCGTGGCTCTGTATCAAGTACACAAAGCGTACCCAATGCATGTCCGCCACCTGTTACAAGCGGCACGCCAGCGTAGAAGTTTACAAAAGGAGCACCCACTACATACGGGTTGTCATGAAACCTGTCGTCTTTTGTAGAGTCAGGTACGAGCATAATTTCATCGGGATGGTTGATAGCATGCGCGCAAAAAGATAATTCGCGAGGTGTGCCCTCGCCAAGGCTCAGCCCTATTTGCGATTTCAGCCAGTTTCTGTCTTTGTCTATAATGCTGATGTGCGACATGGGCGTGCCGCATATTTGTGCGGCAATGGCAACAATATCATCAAAGTCTTTTTCGGGTAGTGTATCGAGAATATGATAGGAGTGTAGTGTGGTAAGTCTTTCGTGTTCGTTTTGTGGTATGGCAGCAAGTTGCATATCTCTCTTTTCCTGATTTATGTAGTATCGAAGATAGCAAATAAATATACGCAAAAATACATCAATACGTACTTGTTGCCAACATGCTGCACTATGTGGCTAATATGATGTTTGTATTATCAATAGCATTACCCTTTCTTCCTCTCCAAAAAAGCCTCAAACTCTGCCAATGTAAAACTGCTCAGATTGTGCTTGGCTGTTAGTCCGGCTTTTTGTGCTGCCATTACACCAAAATATACATCGTCAAAACCACCTATTATGTGTGCATCGGGGTCTATAGATAGCAGCGCGCCTTGCTGCATGGCGTATTCAATCCAAGTCCAGTCGAGGTCCAGTCTTCGGGGGTGTGCGTTAATTTCTATCACTACGTTGTGCTTCACACATTCGTCAATGATGATTTTATGGTCGAGCGGATAACCCTCGCGGCTAAGTAGCAACCTGCCTGTCGGGTGGCCGAGAATTGTAGTGTAGGGATTGCGAATGGCAGTCAATACACGCTCCATAGCACGTTCTTGCGTCATCTTCAGGTTGCTGTGTACAGATGCTATTACAAGGTCGAATGTTTTGAGCACGCTTTCATTATAGTCAAGGCTGCCATCGCCCAGAATATCAGCTTCCACACTTTTGAATATGCGAAACGGTGCCAATTTTGTATTCAGGTTGTCAATCTCTTGTTGTTGCGCTGCAATGCGTTCGGGTGTAAGCCCGTTGGCATAGTAAGCACTTTGCGAGTGGTCGCTGATAACAAGGTATTCATAACCCTTATCCATACAGGCTTTTGCCATGTCGGCTATGGTATTCATGCCATCGCTCCATGTGCTGTGGTTGTGTATAATGCCCCTGATGTCTGTAGGTTGAATCACTTGTTGCAAAGCGTTCTTCGCAGCTTTGTCAAGTATGTCGGGTAGTTCGCGTTGCGGAGCAGGTATATATTGTAAGCCGTTTACATCGAATATGGCTTCTTCGCTCGTGGGGTTTTCAGGCATTGCATATCGTTCTTTGAAAGCCTGCAAAAAAGCATCGCTGCAAGATGTGTTGAACAGTGTTGTGTAGAAAGATGCCGTAGTGGTGCAATGTACTTTTATCAGTGGCTGGTTGGGCGCATTGATAAATAGTACATCACCCTCTTCTATTATTTCAATGCCCGGCGTGATGCTGAATTGTTGTTTGATGGTAGATGCAGGTGTATCTGTTACAATATCTATGCTTTCAACAGTTGGCATCTGCCTGCGGTATGCACCTGCTAAAGAAAACAGCTTGCCTGCATTGGCTTTGCTTAGTTGTGTTGCCAGCATATTCGCTACCGTCTGCACCTCTGCCCATAAATGAAAGCCTTGGTTGGAACGTATAAAGCTTATGTTTTGCAGAATGGCTTCCTGTGTTTTAGCACCAAAGCCTTTGAAGTTGACGAGGCGGTTTTCATTACAAGCATATTCCAGTTCGCCCACGCTTTCTATGCCCATCTCTTTCCATATCACGGCTACTTTCTTTGGGCCTAGCCCCTTTATCTGCATGATGTCGAGCACACCTTGCGGAGTGCGCGCCAGTATTTCTTCAAGTGGTGGTAGTTTGCCAGTAGTTTGTAGCTCACGTATGTAACGCCCCATACTTTCGCCGATGCCTTTTTGTGCAAACAGTTCGGCATCGTCCATCTCCGCAATTTCTTTTTCAAACTTTTCTATATAAAAAGAGGCTACACCAAAAGACTTGGCACGGAAAGCGTTTTCGCCATGCAAATCCATCAGCTTGGATAAAAAACTAAAATGGTCGGCTATTTCGTAATTGGTCATTGATTGTGTTTGCGAGATAGTCTTAACAGTGTTCTGTTATCTCTCTTGTTGTATATTCTATTTTTCTCACAGATAGTAGTTACGTATCTTTCAGGGTGGATATAGAAAAATGCAATGTAAGTTTCATTCAGTATAAATGTTGCTCCACAATCACTTTTGCCTATTCCGCTTTCAACTACCACTGTATCTTTTTGTAGTTCGCCCTTATAATATTTGAAGACTAATAAGCTGACTTTTTGCCATAAATGTGTAACACCATTTAACTTATCATCGGGATATGATGTTGTATCAATCTTTATCACTTTTCCTGAAAGTATTACATCTGCATTAGTGAAACGCTCAGTTATGGTAGAAGTACCTACACAAGTACAAGCAGATGAATATGTATATAGTAATACTGCTAAGATGAAAAATAACTTGGTCACTAGATTATGAAATTGATGGTTGAGAAATCCTCGCCTCTACCCAGCCTATCACTTTTGTAAGTTGTTCCTCACGGGTCAGATGGCTGTTGTCAAGTACTACCGCATCGGCTGCCTGCCTTAGCGGGCTTTCTTCTCGGTTGCTGTCTATATAGTCACGTAGTTCCAGATTATGTTTTACTTCTTCCAGCGTTATGTTGGGGTTTGTGGCATACAGTTCCTGAAAACGGCGTTTCACCCTTACTTCGGGCGATGCGGTCATAAATATTTTCAGTTCTGCATCGGGGAAGACGGTGGTGCCTATGTCGCGGCCGTCCATTACAATGCCACGTTTCTTGCCCAGCTTTTTTTGTTGTGCGGTGGCAAACGCACGTACTTCTTTGATGGCAGCTACTTCACTTACTTTCTCCGCCACTATCATATCGCGGATGTAATGCTCTACATTCTCATCGTTCAGGTTTATTTCAGATTTGCCACTCGCTTCGTTGAAAGCAAATGAGAGATGAATATGTTTCAGAGAGTTCAATACTTCTTCGCTGTTTTTATAATCTACATCATTACGCAAAAAATAAAGGGTAATGGCACGGTACATGGCACCGCTGTCTATATAACTATAGCCCAGCCTGGCGGCTAATTCTTTAGCCACCGTACTCTTGCCGCAAGAAGAGTAGCCATCTATTGCTATGATAATTTTAGGCTTTGCCATCACCACAAATTTCCGTCAACCTTTCGGTAATACAAACATTGTGTTTGTTATAAAAATATGGTAAATTAAAATGGCACTACAAGAGTGCCATTTTAAATAAGTTAAATGTGAATTGAAGACTACATTTCTTCAAAAAATTTGTTGATGGAAACAATATTTGTATTCCTGTATTTATGTAGGGCTAATAAGGCATTGTCGCCCGTAATAAGATAATCTGCTTTGCCGTCTTTAGCAAGCGCGAGTAGAAAATCATCCTTAGGATCGCTACAGATGGTTACGTTAGATTTTACTTTTACAAACAGTGCGTGTTCATGAATTGTTGTAACTAAATCTTCTAAATCAGTAACAGTAAAATATTTCTTGAATTTTGGTCTTGCAGCTACTTCCAAAAACTCATTCAATAGTTCTTCGCTGAATAGGAGTTTGATATTATTAGAAGACAAGAGCTTGTCTATTTTGGTATAATTATGTGTCAGTAAAAAACTAATCCAAAGATTAGTGTCAAGGATTATGCGCTTTGTCTTATTTGCCATAACGTTTTGCCCTGACAGTTGCTACTTCTTTTGTTATTTCTTCAAGAGATATACGTTGTTTGTTTTTATTACGTAATCTTTTCACAACTTTCAAAAAAGGATTATCAGCATTATCCTGAATGCTGATAAGCTTCATGTCTGCAAGGTCTTTCAGCAACTTTGCAGCTTTAGGGTGCAATATGTCAACTTTCATTGTTTCCATACTCAAATATACTGAATCATGCACAATAAATAAGGGGCACATAGCCCCTTATTATAATAATATACAAAGCCCCTTTAGGGCCTGCCTGCCGCAGGCTGGGTTTGGGGTTTAACTCATCTCTGCCAGATACTTATGGAAGTATGGTATGGTTTCTATACCCTTGAAGTAATTGTACACATCATACTTTTCATTGGGCGAATGGATATTGTCGTTATCCAAACCGAAACCAAGCAGCACGGTTTTTAAACCCAGCACACGTTCAAATAGTGCTATGATGGGTATGCTACCACCACCGCGTGTAGGTATCGGGTCTTTGCCAAATGCAGTTTGTATAGCTTTCGCTGCCGCTTTGTACGCTACAGAGTCCGTTGGTGTTACAACAGGCTCACCACCATGATGCGGAGTTACTTTCACTTTTACACCGGCGGGTGCTATGCTCTCAAAATGTTTCTGGAATAATGCTGAAATCTCGTCAGAACTTTGATTAGGGACAAGGCGCATAGATATTTTAGCATTGGCTTTTGATGGCAATACGGTTTTAGCACCCTCGCCAATATAGCCACCCCATATACCGTTCACATCCAGCGTAGGGCGTGTGCCGGTACGCTCGAGTGTAGTGTAGCCTTTTTCGCCCATTACTTCTTTGATGCCCAATTCTTCCTGATACTCTTCAAGATTGAAAGGAGCGCTGTTTAGTGCGGCGCGTTCTGCTTCCGTCAGGTCTTGCACTTTGTCGTAGAAGCCGGGTATGGTTATGTGGTTGTTTTCGTCGTGCAGCGATGCAATCATTTTTGCCAGTATGTTGATCGGGTTGGCAACAGCACCACCATACACGCCACTGTGCAAGTCGCGGTTAGGGCCTACTACTTCCACTTCCATATACGCCAACCCGCGCAAGCCTGTTTCAAGCGATGGGTGTTCCATGCTTATCATAGATGTGTCTGATACCAGTACGATGTCTGCTTTCAGTTTCTCTTTATTGCTTTCCAAAAACTTGCCAAGGTTCGACGAGCCTACTTCTTCCTCGCCCTCTATCATAAACTTCACATTGCAAGGCAGGGTATTGGTTTTCACCATTACTTCTATCGCCTTTACGTGCATGAACATCTGTCCTTTATCATCGCAAGCACCGCGTGCATATATTTTCTCGTCTTTTATCACAGGTTCAAACGGGCCACTATGCCACAGTTCCAGCGGGTCGGGCGGTTGCACATCGTAGTGTCCATACACTAACACTGTTGGCAGTTTGGGGTCAATCATTTTTTCGCCATATACTATCGGGTGGCCCGGAGTTGGGCAAATTTCCGCATTATCGCAACCTGCTTTCAGCAGGCTATCTTTTACGGCATCCGCACAACGTGCCACATCGGCTTTATACTTACTGTCGGCACTTACAGATGGTATGCGCAACAGGTCTAATAGTTCATCGAGGAAACGCTGCTTATTGGCAGCCATATAATCATTCCAAACTTGCATGAAAAAAGATTTAGGCTTCAAATGTAAATAATTAGCCACATAGCCCAACACTATGGGCAGGAATACACCTTATTTTTAACCCTTTGACAAGATACCGGCAACACAGACTTGAAACAGGGGTTAAGTGATTGATTTTCAATAATTAAATAATATGTTGTTTTAGGCTTGATTTTGTATTAACTTTGCACACTTTTAAATTATAGTTCCGTATATGAAGTTGTCGCAATTCAAATTTGACCTTCCGCTCAACCTTGTTGCCCAGCACCCAGCTAAAACAAGAGAAGAAAGCCGCCTGTTGGTTGTTCACCGCGACACAGGTAAAATGGAACATAAAACCTTCCGCGATATTATCACCTATTTTGATGATAAAGACGTAATGGTGGTAAACAACACCAAAGTGTTTCCTGCCCGCCTTTACGGACGCAAAGAAAAAACAGGCGCGAAGATTGAAGTGTTCTTGTTGCGCGAACTGAATAAACCTAACCGTTTGTGGGATGTTATCGTTGATCCGGCTCGTAAAATACGTGTGGGCAACAAACTGTATTTTGGTGATAATGACGAACTGGTAGCAGAGGTAATAGATAATACTACATCTCGTGGTCGTACCATCCGTTTTCTGTTTGATGGTGACGAAGAAGCGTTCAAGAAAATATTAGAAACACTTGGTGAAACACCACTGCCTAAATATATCAAACGCAAACCTGAAGAAGAAGATAAAGAGCGCTACCAAACCGTATATGCAAAATATGAAGGGGCTGTTGCAGCACCAACGGCCGGTTTGCACTTCAGCAAAGAACTGATAAAGCGTCTGGAAATTGAAGGTGTGAAGTTTGCAGAGGTAACACTACATACAGGCTTAGGTACTTTCCGCCCTATAGAGGTAGAAGACTTGTCGAAGCATAAAATGGATGCTGAATACTTCCGTGTTGATGATTTCTCTACCAAAATAGTTAATAAAGCTAAACTGGAAGACAGGCGCATCTGTTCTATCGGTACGACAACTATGCGTGCTTTGGAAAGCTCAGTAACCGCACAAGGTTTACTGAAAGCAGAAGAAGGCTGGACGAACCTGTTCATCCACCCGCCATACGATTTTTCAATTGCCAACAGCCTTGTTACCAACTTCCACCTGCCTAAAACAAGCCTGATGATTATGGTTTGCGCATTTGCAGGTTATGAATTGACAATGGAAGCTTATAACACTGCAATGAAAGAAAAATACCGTTTCTTCAGCTATGGCGATGCTATGTTGGTATTATAATATCCACAGAAAATAAACGTTTTATAAACAGCGCACGTATCATATCGTGCGCTGTTGTATTTTTGGAAGATATGCAGCAACAGATAAAAGATATATTGCAAGGCTCTATAGATGTAAAAGCACAGATACTTAACAATCCTGCTTTGTTGCAAACCATAGAGGCTGTGGTAGAAAAAATAACTACGGCTTTTAAAAACGGCAATAAAGTATTGTTTTGCGGTAACGGTGGCAGCGCGGCAGATGCACAGCATTTAGCAGCAGAGTTCAGCGGCAGGTTTTATAATGACAGAGACCCTTTGCCATCTGAAGCCTTGCACTGCAATACTTCGTATATAACAGCAGTGGCGAATGACTACGGATACGATGTGGTCTATAGCAGGATAGTAAAAGGCACTGGCAAGCAAGGCGATGTACTGATAGGGCTCAGCACATCGGGCAATTCGGTGAATATTACAAATGCATTACAAACCGCACGTGAGATTGGTATGATTACTGTAGGACTTACAGGAGAGGGTGGCGGCAAAATGAAAAACCTGTGCGACTATCTGGTAAACGTACCAAGCAACGATACGCCGAGGATACAGGAAAGCCACATCACCATAGGGCATATTATGTGCCAATTGGTAGAAGAAAGGATGTTTTAAAAAAGAAGAAAAAGCAAACAAGATGACAACGTTTAATATTCAGGCAACGATAGATAAAAGCTGGGCACTGTTCCTTGACAGGGACGGTGTGATAAATATAGAGAATGTAGGCTCTTACGTTACCAACTGGCAGGAGTTTGAGTTTTGCGGTGGTGCACTGGATGCGTTGAAGCATCTGGGCGAGGTGTTTGGTAATATAGTAGTAGTAACCAATCAGCGTGGGGTAGGCAAGGGCATTATGAGCAAAGAAGACCTGAAAGAGATTGGCGAACAGATGACGGGTAATATTGTAGCAGCTGGCGGGCGCTTAGATAAGATATATGCCTGCACAGCTACCGAAGATAATGACCACAATCGCAAGCCTAATACGGGTATGGCACTACAAGCAAAAGAAGATTTCCCTGCCATAGACTTTAAAAAGAGCGTGATGGTGGGTAATAGTATCAGCGATATGGAATTTGGCAAAAGGCTGGGTATGCATACCGTGTTCCTCACAACCAAACACGAGCCATATCCCATGCCACACGATTTGATAGACGAACAATACGCATCATTAAAAGACTGGGCTGCCACCGTTAAGATGGCAGAGATGGTAGGGTAGGATATGTGTGAGAATGGGTTAAATGATTGATAAACAGGCACTTATTGTGCCTGTTTTGTATATATTTGCACCCTGCAAAGCGGCTGAAAATTATCTCATATACAGCCTTTCAAATTATTTGGATAGAAAAAAAATACCCATTACCTTTGCAGTCCTTTTTAATATGGCTAAACAGTCTTTGATTAAACAAGATGGTACTATCGTAGAAGCACTGTCTAACGCAATGTTTCGCGTACGTCTTGAAAACGGGCATGAAATTTTGGCTACAATATCGGGTAAAATGCGCATGCACTACATACGCATATTGCCGGGAGATAAAGTAGGCGTTGAAATGAGCCCGTACGATTTGAGCAGAGGCCGTATTATATATAGGTATAAATAACAAGATAATTAAACAATAAAACAATAACCGGTCATGAAGGTTAGAGCTGCTATTAAAAAGCGTAGTGCCGATTGCAAAATAGTTCGTCGTAAAGGCAGGCTGTATGTAATTAACAAAAAGAACCCTCGTTTCAAACAACGTCAGGGATAATTTAGTATTTAGTAATTAGTATTTAAAAATTTATATCATACATGGCTCGTATAGCTGGTATAGACCTTCCGAAGAACAAGCGTGGTGAGATAGCCCTCACTTACATCTACGGTATTGGCCGTAGCACTGCTCAGTACATCCTTGACAAATCAGGGATTAATTATGACAAGAAAGCGATGGAGTGGAATGACGAAGAGCAGGCTGCTATTCGTAACACCATCAGCACAGAGTTCAAAGTAGAAGGCCAGTTGCGTTCTGAAGTTCAGATGAACATCAAACGCCTGATGGATATTGCTTGTTACCGTGGCTTGCGTCATCGTAAAGGATTGCCTTTGCGTGGCCAGCGTACACGTACCAACAGCCGTACCCGTAAAGGTAAGCGCAAAACTGTTGCAGGTAAAAAGAAAGCAGCTAAGAAATAATAACCGCGCCACTGCCGGATCTGCAAAGCTGCAGCAGGGAGGAGTGGCATGGGGCCGGGTAATACCGGTTGATGGTTTTTTTAACGACTACCTTATTTTAAAAGTAAAATGGCAAAAGCACAATCTTCTGCAAAAACCGCTGCTAAAAAGCGCGTAGTGAAAGTTGACCCGCACGGCGATGTACATATCAGCGCGACGTTCAACAACATCATCGTTAGTATCACTAACAAACAAGGTCAGGTTATCTCTTGGTCTTCAGCAGGTAAAATGGGTTTCCGTGGTTCTAAAAAGAACACACCATACGCTGCACAAATGGCTTCTCAAGACTGTGGTAAAGTAGCTGCAGATGCAGGTTTGAAAAAAGTGGATGTATTCGTTAAGGGTCCGGGTTCGGGCCGTGAGGGTGCTATCCGCGCACTGGCAAGTGTTGGTATAGAAGTAGTGTCTATCAAAGACGTTACACCAATGCCGCACAACGGTTGCCGTCCTCCTAAAAAACGTAGGGTATAATAGTGAGAAATCACAAATCATAAATAACAAATAATAACTTACTGCTCCGTATCGAGATTTACGATTTTAAATGAGACGGAAGCAGTTTTAAAAATCGAACATGGCACGTTACACAGGTCCAAAAAACAGAATCTGCCGCATTTTCGGCGAACCAATACTGGGTTCAGGTAAGAACCTCGGTAAAAACAGCAACCCTCCGGGTCAACACGGTGGTACACGCAAACGCAAAACAGCGAGCGAGTACGCCATTCAGCTGAAAGAAAAGCAAAAAGCTAAATACACGTATGGTGTATTGGAAAAGCAATTCCGCAACACGTATGTTGAAGCTTCTCGCCTGAAAGGCGCGACTGGCGAAAACCTTATCAAATTGCTGGAAGCACGTTTGGATAATACTATCTACCGTTTGGGTATTTCTCCTACACGTCCTGCTGCACGTCAGTTGGTAGCTCACAAGCACATTATGGTGAATGGTGAAGTGGTAAACATACCATCTTACCAGTTGAGGCCGGGCGACATCATAGAGTTGAAGCCTAAGAGCAAAATCAACCCTACATTGTTGAGCCTGATGCGTGGCAAAAACCCTAAAATTGGATGGGTTGATTGGAACGAGAAAGAAATGAAAGGCACGTACATCGCTCACCCTGAGCGTGATAACGTACCTGAAAACATCAAGGAACAATTGATAGTAGAGTTGTACTCTAAATAATAGTTTTTAACGTAGTTTATTAACCGATTGCGTTGGATAGAATGTCCCTCGCGAATCACAAATTAATAAGTATATGGCAATCTTAAATTTCCAAAAGCCGGACAAAATCGTTTTGCAGAAAGCAACCGATTTTGAAGCTCAGTTTGAATTTCGCCCGCTAGAGCCGGGTTATGGTGTTACCATTGGTAACGCATTGCGCCGCGTATTGCTTTCTTCATTGGAAGGCTACGCTATCACTGCTATCAAAATAGCAGGTGCAGACCACGAATTTGCTACCATCAAAGGTGTGCTGGAAGATGTAACTGAAATCATTCTGAACCTGAAGCAAGTTCGTTTGAAAAAAGCGATAGACAGCGATATTTCATCTGACAGAGTAGAACTGAACATCAAAGGCAAAGAAATATTCACTGCCGGTATGATAGGTGAGGCATTGCCAAACTTTGAAGTGATGAACCCTGAATTGGTTATCTGCACAATGGATGCTGGTACTAATTTCCATATAGAATTGCACATAGGCAAAGGCCGTGGTTACGTGCCTGCAGAAGAGAATCGCCCTGCCGAAGCGCCGGTTGGCCTGATGGCAATCGACTCTATCTACACGCCTATCAAAAACGTAAAATACAGCATCGAAAATACGCGTGTGGAACAACGCACCGATTTCGAAAAACTGATAATGGAAGTAGTAACAGATGGTACTATTCATCCTGAAGAAGCTGTAAAAGAAGCATCTCGCATCCTTATTCAGCACCTGATGATTATCACAGACGAGAACATCAGCCTGGATACGAAGCGTGAAGAAAAAGAAACAGTCGTTGACGAAGAAACACTGCAACTGCGCAAAGTATTGAACACACCGCTTGAAGACTTGGAACTTTCTGTACGTGCATTCAACTGCCTGAAAGCTGCTAAGATTAATTCTTTGAGCGAACTGGTACAATATACACAGGAAGAACTGATGAAATTCCGCAACTTCGGCCAGAAATCACTGTCTGAAATTGAACAAGTGTTGGGCGAACGCGGTCTGCACTTCGGTATGGACATCAGCAAATTCCACCGTAGTAACGATTAATAATATAATTCAAAATTCAAAAGTCAAAAATGTTTGGCTTTTGAATTTTGAATTTTTCATTTAACACAGTACTTCATATTCCTTGACACGGTATGAGGGAATTTAAAATTAACAGTCATGCGTCACGGAGACAAAATTAAAAACTTAGGCCGCACCGCTTCTCACCGCGCTGCGTTGCTTTCAAACCTTGCTTGCCAGTTGATAGAGCACAAACGCATTATCACTACATTGGCTAAAGCAAAATCTTTGCGTGTATATGCAGAGCCGTTGATAACACGTTCTAAGAACGACAGTATGCACAACCGCCGTGTTGTGTTCAGCTATCTGCAAGACAAAGAAGCCATCAAAGAATTGTTTGGTACAATAGGCGATAAAATGGCTAGCCGCCCTGGTGGTTATACACGTATCATCAAGCTGCCACGCCGTATGGGCGATGCTGCTGATATGGCCATGATAGAACTCGTTGACTTCAACGAAATCTACAAGAAAGACGCTAAGGATAGTGCTAAGAAAACACGCCGTAGCCGCCGTAGCACAACAGGTACTAAGAAAACTGAAACTGCTGCACCAGTAGCGGCTCCTGTTGCCGAAGCACCCGTAGTTGACGAAACACCTGCTACAGAAGCTGCACCTGAAGCACCTGCTGCAGAAGGTACAGAAGAAAACAACGCTTAATCTTTTTTATAGCGAATACAAGAAAGCTCCGCAACATGCGGAGCTTTCGTTTTTTATGTCCGTTTGCACTTGTTTACTCTTTGGTAATCTTCACCCTTATGTTATTACCTTTAGTATCATCGAGCAGCAACATATAATTGCCGGGGATGAGTTGTTGCATGTTCAATGTTTCGTTGTTGCTGATGGCTGTTTTGCGGATGAGTGTTCTGCCAGCTACATCGGTTAGTTGTATGGTTGTACCTGTTGTTATACCCTTTATTATCAGCAAGTCTTTTACAGGGTTGGGGTAGATGGAAGGTACCTTACCTGCCCATGTACCTTTTATTCCCGTACTTATCTTCAGCCTGATGGTGTTGCTGGTGGCTTTGCTTGGTTGGGGGCAGATGTAGCTGCTCGTTACCTCGCAGGTTATCTTGTCATTGTCCGTCAGGTTGGGGGCACCCCATGTGTTGCTCGTGGCACCTGTCTGATTCTGACTGTTGCGCTTCCATTGATAAGTTGGATTGCTGCCTGCGTTGTTGGGGGTAGCGGTGAAGGTGAGTAGCAACCCACTCCATGCTATGCTATCAGGGTTCACTGTTATCGTTACACCCGGTGTTACAAACGGTAGTACTGTCATGGCTATGCTGTTGCTGTTTACAGGTGTGTTGCAAGGCGCACCACTACCGGGTATCAGCTTTACGTTATACACATCACCCGATAGTACACCTGTGGCTGCATACGTAGCATTAGTTGCACCTGCTATGGGGTTGCCGTTTTTGTACCATTGGTAACCAAAACCTGTGCCCGCATTGGCTGGTATAGCCGTAAAGTTAGCATTGCCTGTTACATTGCCGCATACCGTATCATTAGGGCTGGGGTAGATGTTGACCGTTGGGCCAGCCACTACACTTACTACCGTATTGGCAACTGCCGTACTGCAACTGCCCAATACTGCATATACCGTATAAGTACCTGTATTGCTTAGCGTACCTATGTTTATAACAGGGTTTTGCAAGCTGCTGCTGAATGATGCAGGCCCTGCCCATGTATAGGTAGCCCCTGCCGTAGTGTTGGTAGCATTCAGTTGTATATCGCTGCCTGCGCAGTAGGGGCCTGTGTTGCTTGCTGTGATGGCTACAGGGGTGCTGTCTACAACAACTGTAGTAGTGTCTTTAGATATACAGCCCCCGTTGGTGAATGTTACGATATAACTGCCGCTGTGGTTGGTGCGCGCGTTGGCGCGGGTAGGGTTTTGCAGGGTGCTGGTAAAACCTTGCGGCCCTGCCCAACTATAGGCTACGCCACTGGTAACGGTGCTGCTGCTGAGGTTGATGGTATTGCCGCTGCATACGGGTGTATTGCTGGTAGCATTCACCGTTTGCGGGGTGGTGCTGATGCGGATGTTATACTCCATAGTAGCGGTATCTACAGGGGCGGTAGCCAGTATGCGCACACGGTAGGCTGTACCCTGCGTGGTGCCGTGCGGCACTACCCAATTATACACGCCGCCGTTTTGCGCGCCCGTAAGTGTGCCGAGCGTGGTTACCCCACTGGCAAAGCTGCCCGATGCATTGGATAACTGCACCACAAAATTGTTGGTAGTACGGAAGCTCTGCGTAACCCCGTACGGTATGCTCAGCGTATCTCCGCTGCACACTACTGTATCTGTAAAGGGCTGTACGATATACACACCCGTATCTACTGCAAACTGCGCTATAAAAGCATCCTGGCTACCGCCTAAGCTGGTTTGAAATGCCCCTGTAGTGGCAATGCCTGTATAGCTGCCTGTACTACCGGCAATATATACGAAGCCTTTATTGTAGCTTACGCCACCATTAGTCAAATCATCTCCGCCTGAGAAGCCACCAAAATAAGTGCCGTATAGCCTGTTGCCTGCTGTGTTGAAAACAGCCATAAAACAACTTTCACTATTCGTAGATCCGGCATGGTTGGGTTGATATGCACCGGGGGTAGATATATTTGTGGTACTACGCGCAGTACCCCCTATGTATATACGATTTTTAGGGTCTATTGCTAAACCTTCTATAAAATCACTTACGTTGCCGCCATAATATGTACCCCACAGCCTGGTGCCCGTAGGGCTGAATTTTACCAGCATGCCATTGGCATTCCCGCTTATGCTTCCGCTTTTTGTTGTCTGGTACACCCCTGTGGTAGCTATATCGGTTGTAGATGTAGCACTCCCTACAAAATAAAGGTTGCCCAAACCATCTTCTACCATATCCAAAAAATGGTCCCCGCTTACACTACTGCCATAATAGGTACCCCATAGCCTGGTGCCCGATGCGGTAAATTTGGCTATAAAAGCACCGCCGAAACTAGTGCGGTGCGCGCCCGTTGTAGCTATTCCAGTAGTACTATCTGTAAAGCCAAAACAATACACATTGCCTGAGGCGTCGCACTTCACCCCGTACCCACCGCCATAATAGGTAGCCCACAATCGCTGCCCCACACCACTGAATTTGGCTAAATAATGCGAGGATAATAGGGGTTGGTGCGCCCCACCAGTGGCAAGTCCGGTACTTCCGGTGCTGCCCACTATATACACATTGCCACTACCATCGCAGGCTACATCTACGCCATCGTCTGCACTTGTGCCGCCAAAATAGCTGGCCCATATGCGTTGGCCACTGCTGTTGAATTTTACCAGTAGCGCATCATCCAGCCCTGCTATAGCTGCTGCATGTGTACCCGATGTTGCCAGCCCACTGCCATCTGTACTGCCAACCATATAAATATTACCCACAGGGTCTATAGCTATCGAACTAAACAAGCCTAAATCATTACCGCTACTGCCATAGTAAGTAGCCCAGAGGCGGCTGCCACCGGGGCTGAATTTGGCAACGTACCCATCATACGTACCACCTGCATACACTGTTTGGAATGCACCACTGGTGGCAATATTACCATTGCCTGTCGACCTGCCCGTTATATAAACATTACCTGCCGTGTCAGATGCCATCCCGAAGTTTGTTTCCAGCACACTACTGCCATAGTATGTAGCCCATTTCAGGCTGGGGTCTATTACTAATGTATGGTTGTCGGCAGCATTCGCAACTTCAAAAGACAATATATTGCCTTGCAGCTTGTACGCCGTTGCTACTTCTTCTTTGTTATCAGCATCATAACTATACGGCGCATCTTCCGTAATGCAGCCATAAGGTGTGGCAGCTACCAATGCCCCGTTTACCAATTGCAAATCGGTTGCACCCTTGTATTCAATGCGTATATTGGCAGGGTTGCCTCCCGGGTGTACGATGAAATCGTATTTAACCGAAGAAGCCCCCTCCCGACCTCCCCCCAAGGGGGAGGGGGTAATACCTGTCAGGCTCCCCTCCTTGGGAGGGGCGGGGGAGAGGCTCTGGGGGGTATACACCACCCAGTCTATATGGGGGTACACATTCTTGTACGTTATCTTGCGGTAGCTATGCGCCGTTGCGCCATCGGGTGTAGCGGGCAGGTAATAGTTTTCGTAATAGGGCTGCACATCCTCTGCCACCACCCACGCGTTTTTATCCGCCCCCAGCAGGGTTACGTCCATACGGTAAACAGCCTCCCCCCCGCCCCTCCCAAGGAGGGGAGCTTTGTGCTTGCCATTTCCTAAATCCCCTTTAGTGGATTTAGGGGAAACCCCTCCCCCTTGGGGGGAGGCCAGGAGGGGGCTGCTCCACTGATAATGCAACTGCCCGCCACCTACAAACATCGTTACATTGCCGCCATCCAGTTTATAATCAATATCCCTGCGCGGCTTGCCGTGCTGGTCGGTTATCTGTCCTTTATTTTCTATAAATACAAGTGGCTTGTTAGCTGCTGCAGTTTCGCGTGCTGTAGCAGCTTGGGCTATGCACACAGCCGCCGCTATACAGATGATGGCTATTGGTTTCATATTACATGGTATGTTTAAAATAGTAAAATAATACCGCCACCCGCAGGCAGCTATGCTAAGCTACAATTTAAAAATGATAAAAAAAATAATATTGAAAATCAATGACTTGTGCGTGAAAATACGGGTAACTGACGCCACCCGTGAAAAAACTATTGCTAATGACAAAACATCGTCTTAGCTTTAATATCACAAACCGAACAGACTACTTTTTTAATCGTCATTGAAATATTTTTTAACCAATAAAAACCAGAAAAATGAAACAGCGTACAGCCCGCGGCAGCACCTGCCGCATGCCTGCATGGTGCAGGTATTTATCCATTGCAGCTATTACAGCTTGTTCTATCGGCCTGCAGCAGGCAGCAGCACAACCCCCTACCAACACACAGTTTTACCGGCTCTACGGTGCTGCACTCAGCCAATTCAGCGATTGGGAAAATGTGAAAGGTTTTTCTACTGAGCATGTAACCGGTACCGACCGTCAAAGCGTAATGGCAGGTACTATTTACAATCCTGATAACGGACACGGCACACCTATTTTCGTACATTTTGATGATGGGCATCCTTTAGGCGCTTTCCCCGATATTGCCAATCAGCCCAACAACGACATTGTGATATATGACGACCAGTCTTTTTTCGACCACCGTGTTGTAGATATAGTTGAAGGTATTACCGGCTCCACTACACAAACATTCTTCATCACATCATCTGTGCGCGAAGATGCGACACAGCCCGGGCAGCAGCGAGACAAGATAAAAGTACTGGCAGTAGATATTAACGGTAATCCTTTGATGCCTGGTTTAGTAATATCAGATGTGAGGCCTGCGGGTATTGAATGGGGCAATAGCCTGTACCCCGTGCATACCATCTTCAAACAAGTAGGTGGTGTCAATAAATTGTATATATGCGGTTATGTAACCGAAGAGTCTACCATTGGTTATCCCGGCCCATATACGCTTGTTAGTATTTTCCCGCCACCACCACCCGGCCCTAAACCCTACCCTGGCTTTACCAGTACCAAAAAAGCATTTGTAATGTGTATAGATGTAGATGCCCCATCGGGCACTGCCTTGCTTGCCTGCAAGTATTATGATTGGACATACACAGGCACAAGCAATAATACACCGGAGTATGATTTTGATATAGCCATGCGAATGACGGAATTATCGCCTACTTATTCGTCATGGTGTGGTACCTGTCAACAAGCGTCTTGGGGTGGCGATATACATGTTACGGGCAGCGTTACTGCCAAAACAGGTGCTAATAATGTGCCGCCCAACCTAATGTTTGTGCGTAGCGGTACTATGAATATGATAATAGATGATGTAACCCTTGCCGTCAACCCGTTTTCTAACAGGCCCTTTATATCGCGTGCTAATGGAGATGGGGTAGGCCGTAGCGAATATGGTGTTGGTTATGTAGAAGGGCCGGGCGATGGCCACAACTATGTTGTCAGCAATCTGTACGATGGCCAGCCCAATGCGCTTGGCGGGCCCTACAATCTGCCCTGGCTTACCAATCCGGCAGGTGTATTGGGCGGGGTAGGCATATACGGGGGGTTTAATCTGAAACCCGATGTATTTACCGTAACGCATGTAAACCACGTAGGCCTTGCTAATTTGGCAACCCCTTTCAACCAGCGGGAAAAAAGTAACCTGGGCTGGGCATTGCAGGTATTACCGGGTCAAGGAGTAAGCGGAGGTACAAATAGCAATATTACATCTGCTAATTATGTTATCGCTGGTATGATGCATACCGACCCAACATTCACCGTTACCCCCGGGCCCGGTGTCAATAATGTCAATCCCTTTCTGTTAGAAGGCCAGTCAAGCTTTACCGGCACTACAGGTGGCGCTGTTATTGGTAATACCTTGTTCAATCCTGGTTCTGGTAACGAAAAAATTAAGGTTTATCCTAACCTGACAGGTACGGGCAATACTGGAACAAACTGGAACAATTACCTGTCGATGGGCTATGATATGTCTGCCGTATTATGGGGGCCAACATTTGCGGCAAAAGCTATAATAGGCGGAACCGGCGATTTTATATTGAACGCCCCTAAATGGGATATATATTCTACGGCGAGCCCAGCAGGCAATTTCCTCGGCATAAAAGCAATGTTTGTTGACCCTATATTTTTTAAATATGGTACACAAACCGGCGTAGACCCCTGCATAAATGAAATTTTTACTCCTAATACATTTTCGTCAGAAGAGATTGAGTCTACGGGTACTTTCCTTACAGAGTTAGACATGTATCAGCCTACGGATATTGAGATAATAGACAGGCCGTATGCTGTTTTTACGAATCAACCTTTTGATTACTATGGAGATTGTACAGGCATTTATTTCAGCCCGAGCGGCAACCCCGTGTATAAACAAGGTAATGGTGTAACCAGACTACAAAGTGCTAAAACCACTATATTCCCCAATCCTGCATCCAATGAGATTAACGTCAGCTTAGCCAGTTCTATAAACGCTGAAGCGAATGTGAAAGTAGTATTGGTTAACGTACAAGGGCAGGTGGTTAAAGAACTTTACAATGGTAAAGCTGTAGAAACAGGTAATCATCCTATTTCTTTACCACAGGTTGCTACAGGTTTATACATAGTACATGTATACAGCAATGGTGCTATGGTACACCAGCAAAAACTGAGTATCCAGCAGTAATACATTATTATCCTTATCCACCATCCCAACAATACAAAAGCAACGCTCAGGCGTTGCTTTTGTATATTACGCATAAATTGCGTATATTTGCTATAGTAAAAAAGCTCTTTGAAAAAGCCATCCGTTAATCGTTTCTATAATTTGTTGCAGTTTTTCACAAAACCCCGCAAATTGCAACAAAACGCAACAAAACATAATTAATTCTATGCAAATAGCATTGATAATCAATAGCAATACAAAGCAAGGGTAATAGCTGCTATGTTTACAGTTGTTTTACAAATTGCTCTACAGTATCGGTAATAATTTGCTTGCAGCTTGCCGTCAGCGTATCGGGTATTTGCCCGGCAGACGCTTTGTAACCTTCAAGCAGTTTTACACACTGTGTGGTAAGCTCTTTGTCCAATTGTTGCAGTAGTAGCATCAATTCTTCAAATGGGGGCGGCTGCCGCGTATAGTGGTTTCTGCCTGTATGTTAATGGTATACCTTGCAGCAATATTAGCTGCCATGGCGTTAAAAATCTGAACAATTTCCGGCTCTCGATGCATGTTTGCGGGTGTAATAAATAATAAAAGTTCCCCTCTCTGCTATCTCTTATTTGTTTGGAATTTGTTTGATGATACTATTGTACTGGTTCAAATGTACTAAACAAACCATTACTTTTTGTGGTACACTATCAAAATGGCTGTTATATTATTTTCTTGATGTGTTTTTGTATGTATCAACTTAATCCAGTTCAGTAAAAAAATCGGGGGAGCTGCCGGCAAAAGCAAGATGGGCACTCAAATCTCTGCAAACTATATTGCCTGTACTATCTTTGCCAATCAATACCACGTCATACTCCGTACCTGTATAAAAAGCGAGTGCTTGTACACTGTCATTAAACTTTTGGTAATATTTAGTAAAAGCCCATTTATCCAATTTGCTGGCAGGTGCTACAACTACAGCATGCACCTGACCAAACTCGCGGTATTCACCACAAAAAAGCTGACCTACCACATGTTGATTTTCACGGCACACAGCTACCGCTTCATCATAAGATAAAATGTTCTCTTTCATTATCGGGGGACCTTATACATTTCAAATGTATCAAAAAATATCTGATACAATATTGACCCGCATCAATATTTTAAATAAATTTTAAAAAATGTACATATAGTGTTAATTGATGATATTATTTGCTTTTCAGGTGGTGAAAGGTGACGAAGGCCATATTTTATTTAATTTAGTAGGTCAGTATATAATTGTGTAAATAACGAATAGGATATGCCTTCAGTACGTTTCATCATAAGTAGTATTTTGTCCTTCTTATCTATAAGCCTTTATGCACAGCCGGGGTTAGAAAAATATGATATCAATACTGGTTTCTCATCTTCTTACCCGCTACATATAACACCATACGGCAGCAAAGTAGCTTTCTATGCCAATAATGGCAGCAAGGGTTGGGAACTGTACACACAAGAAGGTAGCAGCGCCCCTGTTTTAGTGGCAGATCTGAATCCGTTAGCAGGTAGCAGTGTTGGTCTTTATTATCACAGCCCCATGGCGGTAATTGGCAGCAAACTATACTTTACCGGAGATAACGGACTGAACGGAACAGAGCTCTTTTCTTACAACGGGGCAGGTACACCACTTATGACCCCCGAAATAGAATCAGGCACTGGTGGCAGCTCGCCCGATAACTTTGCTGTGCTGAACGGTAATCTGTACTTCAGGGCAAATACAACGGCAGAAGGGTATGAATTATGGACATACAACCCCGCGCTTAACCAACATACACGTCTTACAGACCTAAAACCCGGCAGCGATAGCAGCATTACAGGCAATATCATAGCTTTTGGTGGTAAGATATATTTTACTGCAGACAGCTTGGGTGGTAATAACGAACTGTGGGCTTATGAGCCTGTTGGCAATACAGTTAGCATGGTACAAGATATTAACCCTGGTGCTGCACCATCAACCCCTAAAAATCTGGTAGTCATCAACAGCAAGCTCTACTTCTCAGCAGAAAACAATGCTACGGGCAGAGAGCTGTATGTGCTGGATGGCGCAGGCCTTCCGCAACGTATTACAGATCTTGTTGCAAGTTCGTTCAACGGTGTGCCGGATGCGGCTCAACCTGTAATAGCGGGTTTCAATAATAAAATATACTTCACAGGTAGCGATGCAAATCTGATAAACCAACTATATGTATACAACCCTGCAACGGGCAATGCAACAATGGCTGCAAGTACCAATGGTACAAATACATCAGAACCAGGTTGGCTGACCGCCTACGGTGGCAAACTATACTTTACAGCCTATAACGATACTACAGGGCTGGAGCTATGGGCGTACGATGGAACAAATGCGCCAAGTCTTATATTGGATTTGTGTAAAGGGGCAACAGGCAGCAACCCGCAACAGCTATTGGCAATGGGTGACGACCTTTACTTCAGAGCGAATGATTGTAGTGGTGTGGGCGAAGAACTTTTAAAGTATAATTATAAGAAGTTATCTGTGCAAAGTGCAACATTTACTGCCGATATAAAGCTATACCCCAACCCTGCTAAAGAAATGGCAACGCTGCAGGTAAACCTGCAACAGCCTGCAACCATGTTGGCAGAGCTGACAGATATGCAAGGGCGCATAGTATATACTACAGGTGTAGTGCAATATGGTGCGGGTAATCATCAAGTCAAATTGCCTGTTACCACCTTACCAGCAGGAGCGTATCAGTGTAATGTATCTGGTGCAGACGGCAAACGATACTACAGCAGCCAACTGACAGTGCAGTAATTTTTACTCCTTTGTGTGATATAGTATAGCAATGCAATACTAATAGTAGTATATTATTGTTATGCAACAGCTACAGGCAGCATTTACGGATATGATACAACAGCACGAGCGGCTGGTGTACAAAGTATGCCACCTGTATGCGGCTGATGCTGAAGATGCCCGCGACTTGTTTCAGGAAATAGTATTACAAGCTTGGAGTGGCTACCAACGCTACCGCGGCGATGCAGCTATTGGCACATGGCTATATAGGGTAGCATTGAATACAGCCATCACCCACAAAAGAAAGAAGCGTAAATACCACTCAGCACAATTACCCGATATGACTGCTATACAAATGGCAGACGAATTGGATAGTGCTGATGCCGAAGCCTACAAACTGATGCACCAAATGATAGGTACACTACCCCCGCTTGACAAGGCGTTGGTATTACTTTATCTGGAAGACAGGCCTCATGCAGAGATAGCAGATATATTGGGCATCAGCATCAGCAATGTAGGCACAAAACTGAACCGTATAAAAGACAGGATGCGCAAACAAGCGCAGCCATTATTGTAAACAAAATTTAAAAAGTGTAGCAATGGAACTGGAAGAAATGAAAAACAAATGGCAACAGTATGACAAAGTATTGCAACAGAACAAAATGCTGAATGAAAAGATTATCAGTATGATGCTGAAAGACAAATCGAAAAATGCGATTAGAAAAATCTTGAATTTTGAATACCTGGGTTTTGTGATATGCTGCTTGCTGGCAATGGTTTATTTGTTACAATTCAATACAGCATTTGACAATGCATTGATGACTGTTTCTTACTTTATATCATTAGCATTAGTGGCAACATGTTTTGTGACATTTTACTACAAACATAAAATGCTTACATCTCTTGATTTAAATATGAATAATCTTACACAAACGGCAGGTACTATTGAGCGTTTCAGGTTATTTATTATTAAAGAACGATTGGCTACGCTTATACTTTCACCTGTAATTATTGTCAGTACTGTTATTGTATTTGTAAAATGGCTTTTAAGAATGGATGTGCAGGATTTGCCTGATATTTTTCTGCCAAGAATGATTATTGGTTCTGTACTTATGATTATTGTGCAGCTATTATTGTATAAATATTTATACTTCGATACTATAAAAAATATCAAAGCCAATCTGGCTGAAATAGAAAAATTCAGAGATGTGTAACACTACTTCACATTGATAGTAACTTCCCTGTACTTATTACATAGCAGTGTTTTGGCAGGTTGTGGTTTGTATTTGCTGGCTATATTGTAGTACATAAATGTGAAACGATATTGTGAGCCTCTGGATAGCTCATATTCAAAAAAAGGGTCGTCTGCAAAGCGATATTCGTAGGTTTCGCCGGGGCTCAGGCGTACAAACTCAGGATGGTCGAATCGTTTGATGAAATCGAGCTTGCGGATGCGCTTTACTGATTTGCCAAAATAATCTGCTACTGTAAAGCGAAAGCTGGCAGAGTGCACAAACACATCATTCTTACAATCGTTACGAAATGTAAAAGAGTAATTGACATAGTCTTCAAACTGTATTGTTTCCTGTGCATTGATAGTGATATCAACACATTTACAAGTACCTTCTGCCAGTGTTGTGTCTTGTTGCTTTACATTTGTTTTGGTACCAATGCTTATGACTGTATCGTACGCTGGCTTTGCTGCAGGCATATCTTCTTCCCGTGGTTTCTTCGCCAGCTTTACGGTGTCATATATAATCGGTAGGTTCTTGCGTGGTGTTGCAGCTTTGCCGGGTTTGGTTTCTATTACAGTTTCCTTTATGCGGTAAACAGGTTCTATTGTTTCAGCTTGCTTGGGTTTGCGTGCAGGTATGGTTTCGTAAATGACAGGTGGTGTATTTGATGCGCTATCTTGTTTTTTGCGAGGTATAATGGGGGTAGATTCTGTAAGGTCGGGCTTAGGTTGAGGTTTCTTCTTTTTTGTTTGCCCCACACACCATACGGGCGTACATAAAAACAGCCAAGCAAAGCAATGTATAATAAATTTACCTGTACCCAAAGAAGTTGTTTTTCTCTATAGATTACGTGTAGTTGTAATAATACTACATGGTTTCACAAACACTAAATATAGTGTTTTGTATAGAGATATGGTAGTGTGTATGCTGATTATTGTGTACCAAGGCGTTTCAGTGCTTCTTTGGGCATATCATAGCCTTCTTCAAAAACAAGCGCCTGTTTATATTCTTTGATGGCTTCTTCTTTTTTACCCATCAACTCGTAGCAGAGTCCTTTGTTGTAATAGGCTTCTGCATTGGTTTGGTCTATGTTGGTAATTAGTTCATATTGTCGCATTGCTTTTTCTAAAGAGTCTTGTTGCATCAGCACATAGCCCATATTGAAATAGGCATCCAGATAAAGCCTGTTGTGGAGTACGGTATTGCGGTATTCTTTTTTAGCCAGCTCAAATTCTTTACGGTCCTGATAAAAAACGCCACGCGCAAAGAGTGGGAAAACATCTGTAGTATCTGCACTGTAAGCATTGTTGTAATAAGCTAATGCAATAGGATCTCCTTTTGCACTGAATAGCTGTCCCAGTTGCACGAACGCTTCCTGATAATTTGCATCAACCTGCACAGCCGTACGGAAACTGGATATAGCTTTGGTTGTGTCTTTAAGGTCTTTGTATATCATGCCTTTCAGAAAGTAACCCTCGGCAGCATATACATCTTGCCTTAATACGGTATTGATAGACTGAAAGGCTTTGGTGTATTCTTTGATGAATACGAATAGTTTTGCCAGCTTTAGTTGTGCCTGTTTGTCTTCAGGGTTTAGCTTAATAGCTTTTTCTATCCAAGGTACACTGCCACTGATGTCTTTATGTTCAAACAATATATCGCCAATGGCACTGTAATAGGGCGCTTTGCTACTGTCTAACGAAACAGCTTTTTTAAAGTCAGCTATTGCCAGTGAGTCTTCCTGCATCTGGTGCAGTAGTTGTCCCCGCTCAAAGTAAAGAGCAGCATTATCAGGCTTATCATTTATTTTAACACTGATGTCTTTCAGCTTGCCGCTACCAAACAATGTATTATTAGCAGTTTGTTTGTTCCCCTCTTTACAAGCCAACAACAGCACAACAGCCAACAACGGACACAATAGTTTTTTCATGTCTGCAAACTTAATTAATTAACGACTAATAACGTTCCTTGCCCTTGAACCTGTAATACAATACTACATACACGCCTGAATTAATAAAATGCCCCTGTAGCTTAGGGCGCAGGTTGTATAAATTGTATTGCGCATCTACAACAGACACACGCCATGTAGTTTGCCGCTCGAAGAAGTAACTGTATTGCAGTTGCGCGCCTATGCCCAGCATTACAGGGGCGTCGCTTGTTACAGGCATTACATATTCCACGCTTACGCACATTTTCGGTATAATAGTTTTTATATAGTCGGCAGAGTCTTCAATAACAGTCAGGTAGCTGTTCTGGTCGCCACTGAGGCCAACGCGCCTGCCACTCATATACATTGCACCCACGCCTATGCCATAGTACAGTTCTTTATTATTAGCCAATGTTTTGCGCACCCTGCCATGCAGCATAGCATTCATCACGGTAAAGTTCATGTTTAATACACGGTCGGTATTGCCCAGTCTGCTAACGGGCAATTCATATGGGGCTATTTCCATGCTCAGCGATGGTACAAAAGTAGCGTTGGCAGGCAGGTAGTTTATTTGCACACGCCCTGCGGGTGCACCCAACGAATGGTTGTAACCACCTAGATTGCTGTTAAACAACATGGGGAAACCAAATGCGCCGCCCAATCCGGCATCTACCTGTGCATACCCCTGCAGGCAAAAAGACATCATACACACTGCCAGTATCTTTTTCATACTGCAATATACGGCAAGTACCTGTGAGCAGGCACATAACGTATTGCCTTAATATCATTTTATATGTATCTTGTCATCAAACCGTTTTTTATGAAGAAGGCTTTTCTGCTTTGTATGCTGGCTGTTATGGCTGTTTCATCTTACGCGCAATCAAATTGTGGGGGCAAGCACCGTATATTCAATGTACCAAAAGACAAGACACCTGCTGTTATCACCAAACTGGGTGCATCACCACAATTCATACCACTGCGCTATGTGGTAAACGCCGATGTGTATTTCAAAAATTTGAAAGCATTGGATAAAGACGCAAGGTATAAAGACGAAATCAACGCACTGTTTCGCTCTATAGGCTATACGGGTGTTGCAGACCCTGCTTTTACCAAAGACAAGTTGGTAGCTACTAACATTCCGTTTGGTGCTATAGGTATGCTGGGCGATGGCAAGCACAATTATATATACAGCCTGCTGGCGCTAAACAATCAGCGCAATATTGCCTGCTGGCTGATAAAGCCCATGCCCGGCTATTGCAACCTGTACATCATGAACGAATGCGGCAACGCCTTCTATCACTACAATCCCACTATAGAAAACCAAACAGTTAAATATGTAGAGCGTTGTACAGGTACTGCCAAACTGAAAGTAAAAGTGTATGCACGCTACTACAGCCGCGAAGATTGTGAATGCGATGATTGTGAAGGAACGGTATATGTAAAAGAGATAGACGAGCAGGCGCTGTTAGCAACAGAGAAAATAAACAACATACCCATAACGCCTGCAAAGGCCGATTACCCGGTAAAGAAGATATATATAGATGTGGACAAAGCCACTTTCAAACGCATAAAAGAGTATGATGTAAACGGAAAGTACAGCAAAGAATCATGCAGCGAAACTTGCAACCACGACTGTAGCAAAGGCTGCACTAGCGAATGCGACGATAGCTGTAAGAAATAACATCAGAAATAGTTTCAGTCCGGCACTATTGTCGGCAACAGGCGCACCCGGTACATTGTATTCGGGTGTGTTTTTTATATACGGCTGTGTTTCCATCCTTATATTCATTACTGCTTTTGTTGTCAGATAATAACAAATATGCAATGGGTATACCGCTATTTGCAAGTGTTTGAGGGGTTTTAACGGATGCTTTAAAAGCGGTTAACAAGCCATTACCAAGCTAAATCCTATATTGTTGATTATCAATAACATAGGTGTAAATAATAATTTTGTAAAAAAACTATCGTTGGGGCGTAGGGGTATTGTTGCAGGATGTTGTCATACACTAAATGGCAACGGCAGAAGCACTTATCTTTGCACCCCGATACCACACAGGCTGCATGGATATGACAAACGGTAATGCCACCACAAGCATGGCGAATACCGACATACTGTTTGAAGAACTGTTTAAATCTCACTACAAGAGGTTACATGCCTACGCCTGCACTATACTGAACGACGAAGACGAAGGGGAAGAAATAGTACAACAGATGTTTATGAAGCTGTGGGAAAAGAGAGAGAGGCTGCATGAGGTACAATCTGCAAATGCGTACTTGTACCGTACCATACACAACGATTGTATGAACTATCTGAAACATGAAAAAGTAAAAGCTAACTACAGAAAACACGCCATACATACCGGTAGCGAAGCAGATAATAACGCATCAACAAAAAGGGTGCATGAACTGGAAGAACGACTACGGCAGGCATTGGCAGAACTACCCGAACAGTGCCGCACCATATTCCAGCTAAGTAGGTTTGAAGAATTGAAATACCGGGAGATAGCAGACAAATTGGGACTTTCAGTAAAAACAGTGGAAAACCAAATGGGCAAAGCACTGAAAATGATGCGTATAAAAATGGCAGACCTGCTGCCGGTATTGTGGATAATATTACTGTATATGTAAAACAAACAAAGTGAACGAGAACAACAGCCATATAAATAATGACCTACAGGTAAAATACCTGTTGGGAGAGGCTACGCCCGAAGAGCGCGAGCAAGTGGAGCAATGGGCGGCTGCCAGTGATGCCAATAAAAAGCAGCTGGAGCAGTTAGGCTATATATGGGCTGAATCAAAAAAATTGGAAGCAACTAGTAATGTTGATGAGAATGCTGCATGGCAACGTTTTAAACAAAGAATAGATACACAAACGACCACTACCAAAACCATACCACTTGGCAGGCGTACCAACTGGCTACGCATTGCAGCAACACTGATACTGTTGATAGGCGGTAGCTGGATGGCCTATTTATACTTGTATAACGCAGGAACTGTTACGCTTGCTTCGGGCGATGCGGTATTATCACAAACGCTACCCGACGGCTCTACCATTACACTCAACAAACATGCGACAATAAAGTACCCCAAAAAATTCAGTGGCGATACCAGAGAGGTAACGCTGGACGGTGAAGCATTCTTCAACGTAGCACCCGATAAACAAAAGCCTTTTATCATACATGCAAACGAGGCAGATGTGCAGGTGGTAGGTACATCATTCAACGTAAAAACAAACAGCAGCCAAACAGAAGTAGTGGTAGAAACAGGTGTGGTGCAGGTGAGCAAAAAACTGAAAGGCGTAGTACTGAATCCGAAAGAAAGAGCTACTGTAAAAAAAGATACCGAGCTGCCCATCAAAGAAAAGACGGAAGATGAATTGCACAACTACTACCGTACCAAAGCCTTTGTTTGCAATAACACACCACTCAGCCGCCTTGTACCTGTGCTGAACGAGGCATACAATGCCAACATAGTAATAGCTAATGCCACACTGAACAACTTGCGAATAACGACAACATTCAACAATCAATCGCTGGATGATATACTGGATGTGTTGGGTGGTACTTTTAATATTACAGTAGTAAGAAAAGACGGACAAATAGTATTAGAATAAGCAAAGCATCTACCCCTGCATGAACTATCTGTACAAACTAATATGCATCATACTCTGTATTGTTTCGCCGTTTATTGCAACGGCGCAGCAGTATTTAAATAAGAACATCAATATAGATGCCAAACGTAAACCCGTGGGCGAAGTGTTGAAAACCATTAGCAAGCAAGGGGGCTTTTATTTTTCTTACAATAGCGAGCTGATACAGGATGATAGCCTCGTGTCGGTATCTGCCAACAACAAAACTGTACGGCAGGTATTGGGTATGCTGTTCGATAAAAATTTTGAATACACTGAAACAGCTACGCACATCATCATACAGCCATCGGCGGCTATGTATTGGTATGCTACAGGGTATGTAAAAGATGTGGTAACAGGCGAAAGCATACCCCATGCCAGCGTGTACGAGAAAACACAATTTGTCAGTACACTCACCAACGAGTTGGGTTACTTCCGCTTGCGGCTGAGAGATAGAAACAAACCTGCGGTTATATCCGTCAGCAAATCCTGGTATATAGATACGGCAATTGTAGTACATGCATCCACAAAACAGGAAGTGAAACTTGGCATCACGCCCAAGAATTTTGAACTGGACTCTTTTGTGGTAACAAAGAAAACAGGTGTAGAGGGCAATTGGCTCAGTCGTTTATTTCTTTCTTCCAAACAACGTATGCAGGGTGTAAATCTCGGTAAATTCTTTGCCGACAAACCATACCAAACATCATTGATACCGGGCTTGGGTACACACGGGCGTATGAGCGGGCAGGCGGTCAATAAATTTTCTTTCAACTTATTAGGTGGATATGCCGGGGGTGTCAATGGTTTTGAAATGGCAGGTGTATTCAACATCAACAAAACAGATGTGCGTGGTGCGCAACTGGCAGGTATTTTCAACATGGCTGGCGGCAGGGTAAGTGGTTTGCAAATAGCAGGTGTGTACAACCATGTGATGCACGCATCGGAAGGATGGCAGTTTGCAGGCTTTGCCAATCTGGTAAATGCAGAGCTGAAAGGAATGCAGATAGGCGGTGCATACAACCATGTATGGGGCAACATTGAGGGTGCGCAGATAGCGGGCTTTGTGAACCTGACGAAAGGCAATGTGAATGGCACACAGATAAGTGGTGCTGTGAACTATGCAGACAGTACCGTTAATGGCGCACAGATAGCGAGCTTTGTGAATGTTGCGGTAGAGAAGATAGAGGGGGTACAAGTATCTGGCGCAGCCAACTACGCGCACGATACGGTAGAGGGTACACAAATAGCGGGCTTTGTAAACGTAGCCCATACAGAGATGGAAGGCACACAGGTATCGGGCTTTTTCAATTATGCCAAGCATGTAAAAGGTGTGCAGGTGGGTTTAATAAATATTGCGGATACCTCATCTGGTGTGAGTATAGGCTTCGTAAACTTTATTGCAAAAGGGTATCATAAAGTAGTGATATCGTCCAACGAGGTAACCAATATCCATGTAGCAGGTAAGCTGGGCAACCGCAATATGTACACCATTCTTTCTTTTGGGGTAAATGCAGGTAACCAAATGGCATTAACAGGCGGTTATGGTATAGGCAGACAGTTCAATATCAGTAAGCATTTTTCCATCAATCCTGAATTGACGGTTAATCAACTCTACCTCGGCGATTTTGAATATACAAATGGCTTCTTCCGTTTAGAGGCTGGTGTCAATTACAAATTGAATAAGTACCTCTCTGCATACATTGCACCGTCTTATAACTACTGTTATATAGACCAGACCAAATTTCCCGCAGGTTATCGCAATGACATACCCAATCTGGGCTTTGGTGGTACACGCCACAACAAAGACTGGACAAGCTGGATAGGCTGGAGCGTAGGCATCAATATTTTCTGAAAAATCTCATAGGGGTATATGCTCCGCTTGTTGTCATACTATCAAACAGAAAGAAAGTATATGACAACGAAATTAGCAGGATTATTAGCAGCCTTGCTTTTTACTACCACAACCTATGCGCAGCCACGTAAATTTTCGGCAGCGCATATAGGGTTTGTTTATCCACTTAGTACCAATGGCGTTTTTGCTAAAGAATATACCAATGGCTTTTCACTGCATGTTATTGGTGGTATGTCTTATAACGAAACATCTTTTTGCGCTTCAGGATTCAGCAGTTATGTATTCAATAATGCGGATGGAATAATGCTCGCGGGTTTCTCCAACCATGTGCGCAACGAGATGAATGGCGCGCAACTGGCGGGCTTTATGAATACGGTGCGCAACTATACACATGGCTTGCAGGCAGCAGGCTTTATGAATATTGCAGGCAGCATCAATGGTGCGCAATTGGGAGGCTTTGCCAATATAGCATTTGAACAAAGCGAAGGTATACAAGGTGCAGGTTTTATAAACCTCGCTGTAAAAGATTTCAGGGGCTTGCAGGTGGCGGGCTTTATGAATAGTGCAGGCAACGTAGATGGTGTGCAGGTAGGGGGCTTCATCAATCAGGCAAAAGATGCAGATGCGCAAATAGCAGGTTTTATAAACATTGCCGAAGAAGTGCGTGGTGTGCAGGTGGCAGGTTTCATCAACATAGCAGACAGTAGCGATTATCCCATTGCACCCATTAACATCATACGCAACGGGCAAAAATCTTTAGGCGTTACTACCTACGATGGTGTTACCAATATGGCTACCTTCCGTTCGGGTGGCAGGGTGATGTATGGATTAGTAGGTGCAGGCTACCACAACAATGCACGTAAACCATTGTATGCCGCAGAGGCAGGGCTTGGAGCGCACTTGCGCATCACTAAGAAGTTTCGACTGAACATAGAGGGCAGCAGCACCAGTTATACAGATTTTACAGACGAGATATACCTGAAGTCATCGCTACGTGTAATGCCCGCATACAGTGTAGGCAACAAAATTGAAGTATTTGCAGGCCCTGCCATCAACCATGTACAGGGAGAAAACTACAACGGCAATGAAATCAGCAACAACTATCTGTGGAGCCGGTATGAATGGGGCAATTTCAACGGCATCTATCTGGGTTTTGCGGCAGGTATGCACTTTCACCTCTGATAAAACATTCACCGCACGTACAAGTGTATTGACCGATTGATATACTGTTTTTACCGAAGGGTAATTCCGTACAACCATTGCCTGTATTTGCTTTGCAGCACAATCGAAATACAATACTTCGTGAAAAATATATAATAATAAAAATATCAACCTCTCATAGGGGTAAAATATTCACTCATTGTCTTTTATCTAAAACCAACAAAATGTTACACTTCAGAAACTGGCTATTGATAGCAGGACTGGCACTAATTAACAGCAACACAGGTACTGCGCAAGAAGCAGCCGCAAGCACTAAGAAAACGACCATCACCCAAAAAGTGCATGGTATTGTTACGGACGCTGCATCAAAACAGCCACTGCCCGGTGTGGTAGTGGTACTGCAATCTGACACTAAAATAAATGCCATAACGGACGATGCAGGTGCATACACACTAACAGGCGTGCCATTGGGCAGGCAAACATTCATCTTTAAAATGGTAGGTTTTGAAGATTATACAGTTGCCGAAACACCCGTTATCAGCGGTAAGGAACTGGACTTGAATATTTCTATGAACGAGAGCCTGAAAAAGCTGGACGAAGTAACGGTAAAAGCAGCAAGTAAAGACCGCATCAAACCCATGAACGAATTTGCAGCCGTTAGTGCTCGTGCATTTTCGGTAGAAGAAACACGCCGTTATGCTGCAGCGTTTGCAGACCCTGCGCGTATGGTGCAAAACTTCCCCGGGGTAAGCAATGCGGGCGATATGGATAACAGCATTGTAGTACGCGGCAACTCGCCCAAAGGTGTGCTGTGGCGTATGGAAGGTATAGAGATACCCAACCCCAACCACTTTACATCGCAAGGTGCAAGTGGGGGTGCTATCAGTATGCTGAATGCTAACACACTGGGCAATTCAGACTTCTACACAGGTGCATTTGTACCCGAAATAGGTAACGCCCTTTCAGGTGCATTCGACCTGAACCTGCGTACAGGTAATAACAAACGTGCGGAGCATACAGTTGCCATTGGTACATTGGGTATAGAGTTGGCAACCGAAGGGCCATTCAGTAAAAACAGCAAAGGCTCATACCTTGTCAACTATCGGTATTCTACACTCACCCTACTGAAAAACTTTATTGATGTAGGAGAGTCAATTCCTGCCTATCAGGATGGTTCATTCAAAGTGAACCTGCCAACTGCTAAAGCGGGTACGTTTACACTTTGGGGTTTAGGGGGCTACAATGTGGCTGCCAATACACCAGACAAAGACAGCAGCAAATGGGATGATGATAACCTCAATATAAAATTCGACAGCAGAAACCACATATACACAGGTGGTATATCGCATCAATATTTTGTAAAGAAAGATGCTTACATCAAAACGGTTGTTGCGGTATCGCAAGACAAATCAACCAACGATGCAGATACGTTGAATCCCGCCAACGATTATGAAAGGGTATCTATACAACGTAGCGGTATTACAAACAATGCCTTGCGTGCATCTGTCATGTACAACCAGAAAGTAAACGCACGTCATACTTATAGGGTGGGTGTAATAGGGCAGTATTGGGCATATACTATGAACCAACAATATTTTGACTTTTCGGATGATACATGGCGCAACATACTGGATGGCGATGGGAACACACAATTCTATCAAGCCTATCTGCAATGGAAAACAAGACTCTCTGAAAAGCTGACTGCAACAGCGGGTGTGCATGGTTCTTATCTGGCACTCAATAGCAAGTACAGCATAGAGCCACGCGCTACAATTACGTATCAGCCCAATAAAAACAAATTCACACTGGCAGCAGGCTTGCATAGCAAACCCGAACACCTCTCTACCTACCTATTCCAAAATGCAAACCTGGGACAAGCGGTAACACACCCCAACAAAAACCTCGACCTCCAACGCGCTTTCCATACCGTATTGGGTTACGAAACATCATTGCCTTTCAAAACACGCCTGAAAGCAGAAGTGTATTATCAGCATCTGTATAACATACCTGTGGAAAAAGACAGCAATTCGGGCTTCTCCATCATCAATGCGCTGGATGTGTACTCGCTACTTGGTACTAAACAATTGGTGAGTGAGGGTACTGGCAGAAATTACGGCTTAGACATCAGCCTCGAACGTCCGTTTGCCAATAACTATTATATACTGGCTACAGGCTCTGTTTTCAAAAGTTCTTACACAACCTATGGGGGTAAAGAGTACAATACACGTTTTAACAGAGGATATACATTCAATATAGTGGGCGGTAAAGAATTCAAACTAAACCATAGCGGGCGTAAGCTGATAGGGCTGAATAGCAAGCTCATGTCAAATGGTGGCTCTCGCGAATCAGTGATAGATATTGCTAAATCGAAGCAAAGCGGCAAGGCTGAATATGTGCAGGGGCAATACTTCACCACACAAGTACCAGGCTATTTTCGTGTAGATGGCGGTGTATACTATAAAGTAAATAACAAACGTGCTACGCACACAGTACAGTTGGATGTACAAAATGTAACCAACCGCAAAAACTACTTTTTCTCTTATTACGATGATAAAACAGCAGGCATAAAAACAGTTAATCAACTTGGCTTGTTCCCCAACCTGAGTTACCGTATAGAGTTTCATTAATCAAGTAACCAATCTATAAGTATAAAAACAATAGTACAATGAAAAGAATACTAGCCTTGGCAATAGGCGCATCACTGACACTCGCATCTTGCAGCAAAAACCGCATCAAAGGAGAAGGATCCATCGTATCAGAAACACGCAGCATCGGCACCATCACACAGGTGAATCTGAACGGTAGCGAGGAGTTGGAAATAGTACCATCAAAAGAAAACAAAATAGTAGTGAGCGGGTATCAGAATTTAGTACCTGTATATAAAACCAATGTATCGGGCAGCACACTGAACCTTGAGTTTGAACGCAAGTATTATAACGTGCGCAATAACAACATCAAAGTAACACTCTACACCACAAGCCTCAACAAAATAGAACTGAACGGCAGTGGTAACATCAACATCAAAGACAGCCTGAAGACTGATAACCTGAAAGTAGAAATAAACGGTAGCGGCAATGTGTATAGTTATCCGAACTATTTCCAAAACCTATCGTTAGATATAAATGGCAGTGGTAATATAAACATGCGGCAAGCAACAGGCAAATATGTGCGTGCCGAAGTTTCGGGCTCTGGCGATATTGAAATAACGGTAGAAGAAAAATTAGATGCACACATATCAGGCTCTGGACAGATAAAGTATTGGGGCAATCCATCTACCGTCAATACAGATATATCGGGTTCAGGAAAAGTAAGGAAGCAATAAAGATCGTCATCAGGGGTGATTGACCATAGCCAACCTGTACCGTTACGGTGCAAGGTTGGTTATTATTTTATGGTATAGCAACACTGGGTCGAATGGTTTGGTAATAAAATCACTCATGCCTGCTTCTTTGGCTTTCAGTCTTGCTTCTTCATATGCATCTGCGGTAAAGGCGATGATGGGGGTACGATTGTCTTTCTTGCGTATCTCCCTGGTAGCTTCAAAGCCATCCATCACGGGCATGTGCAGATCCATCAATACAACATCGTACGCATTGTTAGTTAGTTCTTTCACAGCTTCCAGCCCATTTTTAACAACAGACACGCTGGCATTCATACTGTCCAGTATTTTTTTCGCTACCAGTATATTCAGTTTATTGTCTTCTACCAGCAGCACTTTTACCGTGCTCAGGTCGTGCGTTTCTATAAAGCGTTGCTCATCGTCTTTCACTTCATTCGTAAGCCCCAATGTAGCCTCGAAAGAAAAGGTAGTACCCACCCCTTCTTCAGAACTGACGTGCAGGGAGCTATGCATCAGTTGCAGCAGTTTTTGCGATATAGACAAGCCTAGCCCCATACCATCGTGGCTACGTGTTATCTTACTATCCAACTGGCTGAAGACGCTGAATATATCAGCCATTTTTTCATCATTAATCCCCACACCCGTATCTGCAATTTTAAACAGTACATAGCAGTTCTTGTCATCAATATGGCTCATCTTCACCCACAAAAACACCTCGCCTTTTTTAGTAAACTTGATGGCATTGCTCAGCAAGTTGTGCAATACCAATATCAGCTTTTCATAATCGCCCAAAACGAATTGCGGTATTCTGTCGTCAAAATCAAAATGCAGTTCTATGTTTTTCTTGGCAGCTTCCAGTACAAAGCTATCAACGGCGTTGTGGCAAAATTTGCGGATGTCGAAAGGGCGCAGCTCTACATCTACTTTACCCATTTCCAGATTATTGTAGTAGAGTACATTGTCTATCAGCGATTTCAAGTGTTGCGATGAATAGTGCAGTAATTGTACATCTCGCCTGATGCTTTCCGGCACGCCTTTTTCTTTCAGCAGGTGCGTCATGCCCAGTATGGCATTAGCAGGGGTACGTATCTCATGGCTCATGATAGAAAGAAAACGGTTTTTCTCTTTCAGCGATTGCTCGGCGGTTTCTTTGGCATCTGCCAATGCCTCTTCCATATAAAAATTGTTGCGGGTGATGGTACGCGCTATCAGCAATGTGCAGATGATGGCAATGATGAGATTGAATATCTGCATGGCAATAGCCATCTCGTCATTTTGCTGAAAAGCTAACCCCAGTTTGGGTGTCAGGTCTGTAAGGTTTACTGCCAGCAGGCACAGAAACGTAAACGATATGGTAAAAACACGCTGCCACCTGTTTTCGTAACCCGTAACTACATAACCAAACAGCAATAGTGGGATATACAGCACCACACTGTTGTTGTAATTGTTTACAAAACCGGAATCGAACAAGAGTACCAGCATATCCGAATACACCACACTCATTACGGCAACGGTATGTACTTTTTTTCTGTGCAGCAAGTACAGATTGCTGATAAATGCCACAGCCGCTATGGCAAAATATGATGCATGTGTAGCTTTGCCGATATAGGCAGCTATGTACACCAAAAACGAAAGGCAGACTAATACGGCGATAATGTTCAGGTGCAACAATATCCTGCTCTGCTTATTTTTTTTCATAGCAGTTTTTCAGACTGTTTAGCAGTTAAATATTATAGAGGCTTATTACAGGTAGGTTATGTTCTCTTTCTTGCACCCTTATTACAAATATAATAAAAAAATTATTCAATTCAAATAAATCATAATGTTTTATACACCTGCCCGCAATGATAATTATTTACCTTTGCACCACTAATTAAAACTACTGTATGCCGATTATTGCGCCCTCAATGCTTTCTGCCGATTTTCTGAACCTTGGCAGGGATATAGAAATGGTGAACAACAGCGAAGCCGACTGGTTTCACCTCGATGTGATGGACGGGCGTTTTGTACCCAACATCAGCTACGGTATGCCCATCATCGCGCAGATGAAGAAGCTGGCAAAGAAGACGATGGATGTGCACCTGATGGTTGTTGAACCTGAAAAGTATTTTGAAGATTTTAAAAAAGCAGGGGCAGACATATTAACTGTACACTACGAAGCCAGTACCCACCTGCACCGCAGTATGCAAGCCATCAAAGCACTGGGTATGAAGGCTGGTGTATCGCTGAACCCGCACACACCCGTAAGTGTACTGGAAGACATCATAACCGAAATAGACCTTGTACTGATAATGAGTGTGAACCCCGGCTTTGGTGGGCAGAAATTTATACAACAGGCAGTTAATAAAATCAGCAAGCTGAAAGCCATGATAAATGAGGCCGGCTGCAATACATTGATAGAAGTAGATGGTGGTGTAACACTTGATAATGCGGGCACATTGGTAGCAGCAGGTGCTGATGCACTGGTAGCAGGTAATACAGTATTTTCATCGCCCGACCCGGTGGATACCATAAAAAAGCTGAAACAGGCAGGAAAATAAACGTACCTTTTTAGCGTTATAGATACCGAATATGTCCCCCAAGCGCATCGTAGTTTTTGCCATACTGTTATTGGCATCCATATATACACAGGCACAACAAGCCACCATACGCGGCAGGGTAACGGACAACCGTGGCAGGCCGCTGGAAGCAGCTACTGTAGCCATCGAGGGTACCAGCATTGGTACCAATGCAGATAACAAGGGATATTACAACCTCTCATTACCCGCAGGCGATAAGATTATTGTCGTGTTTTCATTCAGTGGATTTACAGAACGCAAAGACACCATCTCACTAAAAGCAAATGAAACACGTGAAATAAATGCGCGCCTTACAAGGGTTGATAAAGAGCTGAAAGGCGTTACAGTAAAAGGAGATAAAACAACAGACCTTAATACCATTCGCTTAGACCCCAATAAATCTGTATTGCTACCAGGTGGGAATTTTGGTGATGGCGTAGAAGCGATGATTAAAACATTGGTGGGTAGTAACAACGAGCTAACTTCTCAATACAATGTACGTGGTGGTAACTTTGATGAAAACCTGGTGTATGTAAACGACTTTGAAATATACCGTCCCTTTCTTACACGCAGCGGACAGCAAGAGGGTATGAGCTTTGTGAATGCAGACCTTGCATCGGGTGTCAACTTTTCGGTAGGTGGTTTTCAGAGCAAATATGGCGATAAGATGAGCAGTGTGCTGGATGTTACCTACAAACGCCCTAAAGAGTTTGGTGGCAGGGCAGTAGCCAGCATGTTAGGTGCAAGCATAGCATTGGAAGGTGCGAGCAAAAACCAAAAGCTCACCTACCTTGTAGGTGTACGCCACAAAAGCAACCAATACCTGTTGCGCTCTCAACCCGTGAAGGGTATTTACAATCCGTCTTTTACAGATGCGCAGGCGTTGGTTAATTATCGTTTTAATGATAAATGGGAAATAGAAGCCATAGGGAACTACGCGCGAAACCGTTTCAATTTTATACCGGAAGAAGCTACCAGTAGTTTCGGGCTTATCAACAAAGCATTTCAGTTGCGTATGTTTTATGAGGGTGGAGAGATAGACCAGTTCGATTCTCGCTTTGGTGGTTTGTCGACCACCTTTCGCCCCAACGATAAGCTGAAACTGAAACTACTTGCATCAGGTTTTCAAACCAATGAAAAAGAAACCTACGACATCATAGGTGAGTATCTGCTGGGCGAACTGGAAACAGACCTCGGCAAAGAAAACTTCGGGCAGGTAAAAACCTACTTGGGTACGGGTGTAATACACAACTACGCACGCAACTACCTGAAAGTAAACGTGGGTAATGCCGCGCACCGCGGCTCTTACAATGCCAACCTGCACTTTATACAATGGGGTGTAGATGCCAATCTTACCAATATTGAAGACAAACTATACGAATGGGAACGCAGAGATTCTGCAGGCTTCACACAGCCCTACAATCCCAACAAGCTGGAGCTGACACGCTTTTATCGCTCGGCTACTACGCTCAACTATATGCGTTATGCAGGCTTTCTGCAAGACAATTTCCGTTTCAACGATTCGCTCGACCTCACCATATCGCTCGGTGTACGTTTTAACTATAATACGCTGAATAATGAATTTCTTGTTAGCCCGCGTATGCAGGTATCGTACAAGCCCAAGTGGAAGAACGATGTAGTATTCAAACTATCGGGCGGCTTGTATCAGCAGCCACCTTTTTACCGAGAGATGCGCGACCTGAACGGCAATGTGAATACCAACCTCAAAGCACAGAAATCTTACCACGCCGTAGCAGGGCTCGACTACAATTTCAAAGCATGGGACAGGCCTTTTAAAATGACCACAGAGCTATACTACAAAGGCATGTGGGATATAGTACCGTATGAGTATGATAATGTGCGCATCCGTTACTTCGGGCAGAACAGCGCAGTGGGTTATGCAGCAGGTGGCGAGGTGCGCCTGTATGGCGATATTGTGAAAGATGCCACATCGTGGATAAGCATAGGGGTGATGAAGAGTATGGAAGATGTGCAGAATGATAAGATAGTATTGAAAGGCGCGAATGGTAATGACAGTGCCACCATAACACCCGGCTATATACCACGCCCTACAGACCAACGCCTGATGCTGGGTATGTATTTTGAAGACTACTTTCCTAAATGGAAAAACTTTAAAATGCACCTGAACCTGATGTATGCTACGGGCTTACCTTTTGGCCCGCCCGATGCCAACCGCTATGGAGATACACTACGCCTGCCCGACTACCGAAGGGTAGATATTGGTTTCAGCACACTGATACTGAATGGCAGCAAGCACCCCAACAGCAAAGTATGGAGCAGTGTAAAGAACGCATGGTTTAGCTTAGAAGTCTTCAACCTGTTGGGCATACAAAATACCCTGTCTTATACATGGGTGCAAGACCAGAGCAGCGGTAAAACATTTGCCGTACCCAACCGCCTGACGGCAAGGCTCATCAATGTGAAACTGGTGGTGGATTTCTGATGGAATAAATGATAACATACAAGCGGCTCTATAAGCCGCTTTTTTAATGCCTGTTTAATAATGGCTAAGTGATTATTGCTTATTTTTATATCACTTCAACTACCTATTTATGAAAAAGATAACCTGTATACTTTTTTATTTATTACTACCCTTATTAGGTAAGGCACAAAATTTAGTACCTAATGGGAGTTTTGAGAGTTATAGTAGTTGTCCTACAAATTATTCTGAAATTGCAAAGGCAATAGGTTGGTGGCAATACCATGGTGGTACCTCTGACTATTTCAACTGCACAAACATAGTTGTAGGAACACCCATAAATGCTTTAGGATATCAAGTAGCTGCTCAAGGTGTAGCGTATAGCGGTGTGATATCCTATAATTCATCTGCTAACTATAAAGAATACATAGCAAGAGCTATCACTCCATTATCAATTGGAAAGCGTTACGAAGTATCAATATCTGTTTCGCTTGCAAATGTTAGCGGATATACCACAAACGATATCGGTGCATGGTTTTATGATAATGGTCCTACAACAACTATAACAGGTTCAACAGCATTATCTGTTGTACCCCAAATAGCCTATCCTATTCGTGTTACAGATACAACTAATTGGGTTAGGTTAAGTGCTACTTTCATTGCAGATTCAGCATATGATAACATCGTAATCGGGGGGTTCGGCAGTTCAACAACAACTGGTCAGTCAGCAACAAATCATGGTTTAGGTGGTTTCGGATCATATGCATACTATTATATTGACTCTGTTGTTGTACGCCAAACTTCTGGAATTAACAACATGTATAATGATAGCATGATATGTGCTGGGGACACCTTTCAGGTCCCCTATACACTCAACAGTACGAGCTTGTTTATAGGCACCAATATATTCAGTGTCCAGCTTAGCAACAGTAGTGGTTCATTCGTAAGTGGCACTACTATTATCGGTACACGTACAGCTACTACGGCTGGTAGCATCACCTGTGTAGTCCCGACAACCATCACACCAGGTACGAATTATCGTATACGCATCCTCTCTACAAGTTCTGTAGATGGCTCCAATGCTAACCAATACCCTATCAGCATTGGTATTACACGCCCAAATGTATCCAATAGCAGCAACACACCAGTGTGCACTGGCCAGCAAATCAACCTCTTTGCTTCCAGTACCTCCTCAGGTGTATCATACCGTTGGGCAGGTCCTATAAGCTTTATATCTAGCCAGCAAAACCCTACAATTACATCTGCAACCGTTGCCAACAGTGGCAGCTATATAGTCACTGCACGTCTCTTCGGCTGCATCGCAAAAGATACCACAGTAATTACGGTTTCTTCCTTATCGACTTCTATAGTAACAACTATTGCTGCATCTCCTGTTTGCGAACGTGATAGTATTATCTTGTCTGCATTCGTGCAGATAGCAGCTAACAGCTATAGTTGGATTGGGCCAGATAGCTTTATATCTTCTACTAAAGATACTTTTCGGAATAATTCACTGCCTGCCATGAGTGGTGATTATATATTCTCCGCTTTCTATACAGATTGCACTATCCGCGATACAGTAACGGTACTCATAAAACCACTGCCTGCCAACTTCAATGCTACGGCAGGTACAATATGTGCGGGTAATACGCTTTTTTTGTCAGGCAATACTACTTCTACCGGTGTCAACTTTAGTTGGACCGGCCCTAATAGCTTTACAAGCACACTGCAAAACCCCAATATTCCATCTGCTACTACTACAGCTTCAGGCGCATATATACTCACTGCTACCCTTAATGGTTGTACAGATAAAGACACGGCTTTTGGTACGGTATTTCCCATACCTGCTACACCCGTACCATCTGCCAATACACCCGTATGCACGGGGCAAGATTTAAAACTGACAGCTACCAACGTAGCAGGTGCAGCTTATTCTTGGACAAGTGCAATAGGTTTTTCATCTGCTTTGCAAAACCCAGTACGCCCAACTGCAACAACTGCAATGGCAGGCAAATATTATGTACAGGCAACAGCCAATGGTTGCAGTTCGGGTATAGATAGTGTGACGGTTACTGTCAACCCCGCGCCAACCATCAATATGTACCCCAGCCCTAATGATAGTATTTGTCAGGGTGCAACGCTCACATTCGTATCGAGCCAGAGTAATGCAGGAAGTGTCTTCCAACGCAAGTGGTACAGAAACAATACCCTCATATCTGCTGCTACAGGTACTAATTATGCTACTTCAACCGCTGCCGATAATGATGTGTATTATGTAGCGCTAACTGGTGGTAACTGTGCAGAGCCGTTTACAGATACCAGCAGCCAGATACTTATCAGGGTTTTTCCGTGGCTGGCACCCAAAGTGACCATCATCGCCAACCCGACCACCACAGTACCCAGTGGTACGATGATAAACTTTACCGCCACGCCGACCAACGGGGGTAACAGTCCTACTTATCAATGGACGCGTAACGGAAGCAATATAGTAGGTGCATTGAGCAATATATGGGGTGCGCCTACGCTTAGTAATAACGATGAGATATGTGTGAACATGACCAGCAGTTATCTATGCCCCAATCCTAAAACGGTTAAGAGCAACTGCATTAAAGTAAGCATCGAAACAACAGGCATCAAAGGTACATGGATTGGTAAGCAACCGAGCATCTATCCCAACCCTGTAAAAGACTTACTGATAATAGAGGGGATACAAACAGGCACAATTATACAACTAACCGATGTTGCAGGCAGGGCACTCATTCGCAAAACAGCCATCAGCAACAACGAAACACTGAATATGCAAAACCTTATCTCAGGCAATTATATATTGCTGCTCGATGATAATAAAAGCAATAACATCAGGGTGAAGATTACGAAAGAGTAAATTTATAATTGTTTTTTATGATATGCCATCAGCCCGTCCATAGGGCTTTTGGCTATGGTGCCAAGCTCCAGTTCGTACTGGTTGCACAGGTTTTCTATCACATCTCTGAATTCGTATGCTACGCTGCCTGTAAAGTATAAAGGTAGCTTCCAACTATTTCGGTACTTCAGTATATGATGATGAAAAAAATCGTTCAGGCAATCTTCAATAATGTTCTCCGTCATGTAATGCCCGCGTGTATCTATCAACAACTTTACAAAGCCTGCCAGGTATCTGTTAGGGAATGGCTCTGCATATAGTTTGTTGATAATGGCTTGTACATCATTACCAAACAGTTGCTCAAACGCCAGTTTCAGTTCCGCATCAAAAGTGTTGTAGGCGTAGTATTGCAATACCCGTTTGCCAATATAGTTGCCGCTACCTTCGTCGCCAGCTATAAAACCGAGCGATGGTTTTTGTTCGGCTATCTTATTGCCATTGTAATAGCAGCAATTACTACCAGTGCCTAATATGCTCACCATACCTTTGTTTGTTCCGCACAATGCCCTTGCCGCAGCCATCATATCGCCATTCACTTCTATCTTATCTATGCCAAAGTGTTTTTTGAGTACACCTGCTATCAGTTTTTGTTTAGCAGTACTGCCTGCACCTGCTCCGTAATACACAATCTTGTCGGCATGGTGTTTCTTTTTGTTCCAGCGTAGTTCGGTTTGCAGCAGTTGCAGTATGTTTTCTTTTGTTTGCAAATGGGGGTTGATGCCTGCGGTGCTGAAGTGCAGGGCTTTCTTTCCCTTGGCAAGCAAGCACCAATCGGTTTTTGTAGAGCCGCTTTCAACAACGAGTATAGAAGGCATAACGGGGAGATTTGTCTTACAAATTTGCGGCATCGTATTTCATTTTCCTAATATGGTTTTGTTAATAGTGTCCGTCAGTTGAATAAGTTTATTATTTAATCATTAAATGCAGCTAACTTTGCCCATCTTTTTCAAAAAAATGGATGGTAAGCAATTGGGCGGATTCAAGGTTTGGATGCCCCTGTTTTTTTCTATAGTAATGGTGGGCGGTATGGCGTTGGGTTTCAACCTGCGCGATACCTTGCGTGGCAAGCGTGATATACAGGCAGTGATAGAGCGCAACGACAGGCTGGAGCAGATAATAGACCTCATCAACGAAAAATATGTTGACTCGGTAGATAAAGACGCGCTGTACCAAGATGCCATAGAAGGGATATTGAGCCATTTAGACCCGCATACCAATTATATAGCTGCCGACGAGCTGGAAGAAGTGAACGAGGATTTGGATGGTAGTTTTTACGGGATAGGCGTAGGCTTTGATGTGTTTGACGATACCATCAATGTAACATCTGTAATACCCGATGGGCCTGCAGCTAAAGCAGGTATAGTAACAGGTAGTAAGCTGATACGTGTAGGTGATAGTGTAGTGGCAGGTGTAAAGATGCCCAGCGATAATGTGATACGTATGCTGAAAGGCAAGCTGAACACACAAGTAACGGTACAACTGATAGAACCGACAGCAAACGCTACTAAGACTATAAAAATAGCACGCGGCGAAATACCCATATACAGCGTTGTTGCCGACCTGATGCTGGATAATAAGACAGGCTATATTAAGATAAACCGTTTTAGCGCTACAACCTACGACGAATTTGCCAAAGCATTGCTGGGATTGGTGAAAAGCGGTATGGAGCAATTGGTGATAGACGTAAGGCAAAACCCCGGTGGATACCTGACGGCAGCGCAATATATTGCCGACGAGCTATTGGCGGATGATAAGTTGGTAGTATATACGCAAGGGATACACGAAAAGCGTAAGGACTATAAAACCAATGGCAGACATGGTTTTGAAAAAGGCAAAGTAGCGATATTGATAGACGAAGGTGCTGCATCGGCAAGTGAGATACTGGCAGGCGCAGTGCAAGATTGGGATAGGGGTATAGTAGTGGGTAGGCGCAGCTACGGTAAGGGGCTGGTACAAGAGCAATACGAAATGAACGACGGTGCTGCTATCAGGTTAACGATTGCGAAGTATTATATTCCATCGGGTAGAAGCATACAACGCCCTTACGAAAAAGGCAGAGACGCCTATGCGGAAGATTTTATCACCCGCTTTCAGCATGATGTGCTGCAAGGGAATGACAGCGCATTCAGTGCAGATACCACTAAGTATTATACTGCTAATAAGCGTGTAGTGTATGGTGGTGGTGGCATAAAGCCCGATGTGTATGTGCCCTTTGATACGGCAAGGATAACGCCCGGCATCAGTAATATGCTGTATAGCGACGATGCCCGCCGTGTAGTTTGGGATTATTATATGAGCCACCGAGCTGAATTACTGCAATACAAAAACATAGCCGCTTTCAATACGTCTTTTAAGTGCGATGAGTTGGTTAATGGTTTTATGAAACGTCAGGATGCGGTATTCAGACGGGCGGTAGAGCGTGTGTTGCGCAACAAAACGAACTATAATTACTTCTGCCTGCAATTAAAAGCACAATTGGCTCGTATCCTGTACCGCAATAATGGGTACTATGCCATTACTGTTTGGGATGATAATGTAATCCGTAAAACGGTAGAGATAATGAATAGCCCTCAATACTCAGCCATTATAGGCAGGCAGGGCTTCTAACCATTTGATGTTGGTCGCGTCAGCAGCGTCTGCGCAAAAAATCTCTCTGCCATTGCAAAGCAACCAGTACCTGCATTGCAGGCTATTATGGTATTGCAGTAGCTGGTTCAATGTAATGCTATCAATATCTATTTCGGGGGCTTTGCACTCTGCAAGTAGCCAGGGGTTATGCGTTCGGTCATATACTACAACGTCAAAGCGTTTGGAGAGGTTGCCCAGTTTCACCTGTTTTTCAACCGCAATGAGCGATGCAGGGTATTGTAAACTATTGATGAGATAATGCAGCATGTATTGCCTTACATGTTCTTCAGGGGTAAGGACTATCCACTTACGGCGTACTATATCGTACACTTGTGTTTTGCCTTCCTCTTTGCGCAGTTTCAGTATAGCACCGGAAAAATCTATGTCAATCATACAGATGCAGTATCACTGATGTAAAAATACATTCAGTAAGCATATAATAAAGGCAAAGTAATAATCTCTACGTTATCTACTGCCAATAAATGTACAGGTGTTACTAGTGCTCCCATTCATTATGGTATAATTGACAGTAAGGACATTGTTATTGAGACTTCCTGTGCCGGTATACTCAGTACCGTTAGTAGACGAGCCACTAAAAGAAAAGTCAGTTGCGTTTAACATATTGCAGTTGGCAGTGTAGTTGTCATTATATAGGTTGCTTAAAAGCATGGTAGTAGGCGATGCCGGTGATGTGGGTGTAAAGGTCAATGCATATTTTTCTTCTCCTGATGTACAGGTTTCATTTCCATTGAAGGTGCCAAAAAATATACTGTTCAGTGCTTTTTCGCAATAAGTACCATAATAACCTGTTGGGCATTGGCAAATACCGCTTTTGCACACACCCCCGTTTTTGCAGAAAATATTTTTGCAGGGATCTATTTGGGTAGTGGGTGGCGTACTCACATTAACAATGATTTCTTCGCAGCGAGAACCCTGATAGCCTGTAGGGCAACTGCATTTACCATGATCGCATATACCGCCATTAAGACAAACCATATCCACGCAATCACCTTTTTTGCAAGCAGTGTAGGTAACGGTTATAAAGGCAATCATTACCATGATTGCCGTAAAGAGGGTATGCCGTAAACGTTGCATGCGTACTTTTTTAGGGTGTGAAGTAATGCAATGATATACAAAACAAATAAACTGACGCATAAATAGCAAGCTATGTGAGCTTGCTATTGTCATAAAATTGTTAATTACGCCGCTACCGCTTTTTCTTTCTTCGTTATTCTGTTGAGCATAGCGAGGAAGAAACCGAGTGCCATAATGATAACGCCCAGCCATACCAGGTTGATGTATGGAAATATCAGGGCTTTCATAACAATGTAGTCGTCTTCTTTCTCAGGTTGTTTTATTTTCAACTCTATGGCTTTCTCATCGGGGATGATGTTGCCGATGCGTGCGTAGAGGTTGCTTGCCTGTAATGTATCATCCAGCTGGTAAGCATACTGGTCGCGGATGTAGTAGAGCGGGTAGAGGGTATCAACAGGGCCTTTCATATCATAAGCCATCAATACTGCCTGCACGGCAATATCATTGGGTTGCTTATCGTACACATTGGCAGGCAGGTTGGTATTCAGCCCTGCATAAATCAGGTAACCCTCATTGGTAAATACGGTATCGCCCTCGTGTACTTTGTGTGTTTTGTACTGAGAGGTATCGTCCGTTTTTGCGTTGGGGTCGTAGGCTTTGGTAACGTAGGTGAAGATGTCGCGCGTCAGGTAATGTTTAGAGTCGGGGTTGGGACTCATGCTGTTTTCTTCTTGCCCTTTGGGGTTGATGAAAGCATCGGGGTAAAGCGTGAAAGATTCTGTTACCTTATTGGTAGTGGTATCGCGGCGTTCATACGCTACTTTATAAAACACACGCGGGTCGTCTGGAGATGTAGAATCTCCTTTGAAAGTAGCGGTATATTCACCCATCACAACGGGTGTGTTTTTATAGAGCAGTACATTTTCCATGCTCTCACGGGCATTTTCGGATGCGTTCTTTTTACCAAAGTCCATCATAACGCCCATGGTATTGATAGACATTACTTCTTTGTTGTAAGAAGAAAAGAGTACGCCGAGTATGAAGATGCCAAAGCCGAGGTGCGTAGATGCCGCACCGAGTTTTTTCAATTGGCCTTTCTGTACTTTGATGGCATAGTATATCATACCAACGATGGTGAAACTGCTGCCGAACAGCAACACAATGTAACGTGCATCGCCAATGCGTTGTGTGTAAGCCATGATGGCTGATAACACTGCAGCAATACCTGCTGTGATGCCGAGGCGTTTCAGCACGGTTTTGTTATCGCTGGTTTTGAAGCGTAGATATAATATAGTGGCAGTGAGTAGTGTAATGATGATAGCTACCCATACTTGTATATCGTTGTAGTGTTTTACCACATCGGTAGGTGGTGCTACGTCTTTGCCTGTGATGGCTTTTGCCAATGGCGACCAAACAGGTATAGAAGTAGTGATGCTGATTTGAATAGCACTGAGCAGTAGGATGAATGAACCAATGAACATCCAAAACTCGCGGCTATTGACGGCTTCTTCTGTTTTAACACGTGGAAAGGATTTCCAACGAGCAATGATGAGCAAGAGTGCCAGTAGCATCAGCGAACCCAATACGAATAACAGATGCCAGTAAAGTGCTTTGCCCTCGTCTGTAAACGCGTGTACGGACGTATCGCCCAATACGCCAGTGCGTGTAAGGAAAGTAGAGTACCATACAAACAGGTACATCAGGCACATGAGGATGATGGTGATGATAATAGAACGCCCTGTAGCTTTGAATACAATGAGCGTATGCAAACCAGCCACTAACAGCAACCATGGTACCAGCGATGCATTTTCTACAGGGTCCCAAGCCCAGTAGCCACCAAATGTAAGTGACTCGTAAGCCCATGCGCCACCCATCATAATGCCTGTACCCAATATGCCACCAGCAAACAAAGACCATACCTGTGCTGGTTTCAGCCATTGTTTGTAATCACCTTTCCACAAAGCTGCTATTGTATAAGCAAAAGGTATGAGCGTGGAAGCGAAGCCGAGGAATAGGATAGGGGGGTGTATCACCATCCAGTAGTTTTGGAGTAATACATTCAGCCCGTTACCGTCTTTTACAAAGTCTAAATAATTGGGTTGAGAGAAGATAGGAGCTTCTTGCATCATTACGCGCAACAGGATAAAAGGGTCGCTGCCTATTTTGATGTCCGGGCCTAGATAGAAGCCCAGCAACATACTTGCCAGTGCTACCTGTACGATGGATATAACCGTCATCACACGGCTTTCCAAACCTTTAGCCGTAAACATCACTATCAGCCCCAATACACAATGCCAGATAGACCATAAGAGGAAACTACCTTCCTGCCCTTCCCAAAAACAGGATAGCAGGTATTTAGGAGAAAGAGATAAATCGGAGTGGCGCCAGGCGTAGTGATACTCGAACAGGTGGTTCTGGATAATATAGAATAAGGTAATGAACACCCCTGCCATACCTGCTACATGCAATATAAAACCATTGCGCCCCAGCAACTGCCAGCTACGGCTGCTATCTGCATTTTTGTTTTCGGTAGCTGCCGCGCGCCAGTAAGTAAACGCGCTGAACAGTGCCATAACGAAAGAGAGTATTGCAAAAAAATGGCCGAGTTTCCCCGGCATGAGATGTTCTCCTATGAATTGTACTTGTTCCAATTAAATCAAAAATTAAAAAGTAAAAAGCAAAATTGAGCCATTGCGCAATTCAGCCATTTAGTCATTATTTAACTCGCATTTCCTATCGCTACCTGGTCGTTTTGGTATTTCGACGGGCATTTCATTTGTATTTTGTGGCAACGAAAAGCATCGCCCTGCATACTGCCTGTCATTACTATTTGTTCCGATTTTTCAATATCCGTAGGTTTTGCCCCATTGAATATTACTTTATTCAGATTGCCAGCTTTGTCTTTTACGTAAAATGTGCAATGGTTGGGGTCAACTTCCGGGTTGTAAACAAAAGGTTTGCTATTGTCCAGAAAACCGATAACATGGTATTGCTTGCCCGGCTCTTTAGCTGCAGAAGCAAAGGTTTCGTACGTGCTGAAATCGCCAAACATGCTAACGATAATAGTAACCGCTGCGGCTACCAGAATAAGCAGAATGATGTGCGTCCTCTTCATAAAATCCTGTCTTTGTATCAAACCTGTTTTGCAGGCTAGGCAAAGTTAAGCCTAAATGAACTAAAAACGTTTTTATAGATAAAGATTAGCTATTTATAGAAGCTACCTTAATATATGTAAGAAAGATATGGTTTGATATGATATAAACCCTAATTTTGCGCCTCAAATTAAAACAAAGACAATGACTGACCTTTCGCAGTTTGACCCCAACTCCGTAGGACTTAAATCGAACAACATCTTCGGGTTGCCTTTCAAGGAAGAAGATGCGCAACTGGTATTGCTGCCTGTACCCTGGGAAGTAACTGTTTCGTACCGTAATGGTACATCGCGCGGGCCGGAGCATATTTTCGACTCGTCTATGCAGGTAGATTTGTACGACCCCGATGTGATGGACGGCTGGAAGAAAGGCTTTTATATGCTGCCTGTAGATAAGGTCATCAAAAAGAAAAGCGACTTTCTGCGCCAGTGTGCAGAGCTCATCATATCTCACTTGGTAGATGGTGGCGTGGTGGCAGAAAACGAGCAGCTATCTGAAAAATTAGACGAAGTAAATGCAGGCAGCCACCTGATGATTGATTGGGTAGAGGAAATGACAGGTCGCTTGCTGAAAGAAGGTAAAAAAGTAGGATTGATAGGTGGCGACCACAGCACACCGTTAGGCTTCATCAGGTCGTTAGGAAAAGTGCATAGTGATTTCGGGATATTGCAGATAGATGCCCATGCAGACTTGCGCGAGGCTTTTGAGGGCTTTACATACTCACACGCTTCTATCATGTACAATGTGCTGAAAGAAGTGCCACAGATGAAGAAATTGGTGCAGGTGGGCATCCGCGATTATTGCGATGAGGAACTACTCATCATCCGCCAAAACCCAGACCGCATTGCTACTTATTTTGATAAAGACATTAAAGAACAACAATTTGAAGGTGCTACCTGGAAACAGATTTGCCAGAACATCATCAGCGAACTGCCCGATAAAGTGTACATCAGCTTTGATATAGACGGGCTGGACCCCAAGCTATGCCCTAATACGGGTACGCCTGTGCCGGGTGGTTTTGAGATGGATCATATCTTTTATCTCTTCAAACTGCTGCACCAGAGTGGTAAAGAAGTTATCGGCTTCGACCTGAATGAGGTATCGTGCGGGGAGCATAGCCAGGATGGTATAGACAGCATAGTGGGTGCGCGTGTGTTGTATAAGATGTGCAATTTTATGGTAGGCGGCCAGTAGTTTGTATATTACAGCTTTCGGGAAAGTATAAAATGAAAAAAATGAGCCTTACAACAATATTGTTGCTGATGCTGGTAGGTGTACTGGCAGGCATGATGAGTAGCCTTGTAGGTATAGGCGGCGGTGTAATCATAGTACCCGCATTGGTACTGATATTCGGGCTGAACCAGAAGATGGCACAAGGCACATCGTTATTGTTGCTATCACTACCAGTAGCGTTTGCAGGTGCTTACAATTATTACAAAGCAGGGCAAACAGATTGGCGTATTGCCGGGATACTCGCCATTACATTTGTAGTGGGTGGCTTCTTTGGCAGTAAGTTGGCATTGGGGCTTGAGGTAGGCGTGGTAAAAAAGATATTCGCGATATTCATGATAATAATAGCAGTGAAATACCTGTTTTTTGATAAATAAAGATATATGTCCCGTACGAAGATTAAAGATATTTTACAGAGCGATAAGGCTGATTACAATGTAAACGTAAAAGGTTGGGTGCGCTCATTTCGCAACAACCAGTTTATAGCCCTCAACGATGGTAGCTGCATGAAGAGCCTGCAGGTTGTAGCAGAGCTCGGCAAGTTTGACGAAACCATACTCAGCAAGATAAACGAAAGCGCATCTATCTCTGTAACGGGTAAGATAGTACTATCACAAGGTAAAGGGCAGAAGTTTGACCTGATGGCCGAAACCATCGAGATACTTGGTGAGTGCGACCCTAACGAATACCCACTGCAACTGAAAAATAAACCAAGCCTTGAATACCTGCGCGAGAAAGCACACTTGCGTTTTCGTACCAATACATTCGGTGCTGTGTTTCGTGTGCGCCATACGTTGGCTTATGCCATCCACAAGTTTTTTAACGACAAGGGCTTTGTGTATATGCACACGCCGATAGTAACGGCGAGTGATGCAGAGGGTGCTGGTGAAATGTTCAGAGTTACGACATTGCCATTTGATGGCGCACCACGCAACGAGGATGGCACAATAGATTTTAAAGAAGACTTTTTTGGGCGAGCCACGAACCTAACGGTAAGCGGACAATTGGAAGCAGAGCTGGGGGCAATGGCTTATGGTGAGGTATATACTTTCGGTCCTACCTTCCGTGCAGAGAACAGTAATACAGCACGCCATCTGGCAGAGTTCTGGATGATAGAACCTGAAGTGGCCTTCAACGACCTTAATGATAATATGGACTTGGCGGAGGATTTCATTAAGTACGTTATCAGGTTTGCATTAGATAACAACCGCGAAGACCTTGAGTTTTTGCAACAACGCTTGCAAGACGAAGAAAAACAGAAGCCACAGAACGAGCGTAGCGAAATGGCTTTGATAGAAAAACTGGAATTTGTACTCAATAACCAGTTTGAACGTATTACATATACAGAAGCCATCAACATACTCTTAGATTCGCCCGCTTATAAAAAGAAGAAGTTTCAGTATGAGGTGAACTGGGGTATAGATATGCAAAGCGAGCATGAACGCTACTTAGTTGAAAAACATTTTAAGAAACCCGTTATCGTTACTAACTACCCGAAAGACATTAAGGCGTTCTACATGCGCCAGAATGATGATGGTAAAACAGTAGCCGCTATGGATATATTGGCACCGGGTATTGGCGAGATAGTGGGTGGCTCTCAAAGAGAAGAACGCCTTGAGAAATTAGAACAGCGCATGACCGAGATGCACATACCACACGAAGAATTGTATTGGTATCTGGATACCCGCCGCTTTGGTACAGTGCCACATGCAGGTTTTGGCTTAGGTTTTGAGCGCCTTGTATTGTTTGTAACAGGTATGACCAACATCCGCGACGTGATACCTTTCCCGCGCACACCGAAGAATGCGGAGTTTTAATTGAACTTGTTTATATAATATACGCCCTTGCTAATTGCAGGGGCGTTTGTGTATTGATGAGGTATTATATTGATGTGCATAATATTATATGTATAAACCGTTGTAAAGAGGTATATCCATCTCGTCATTATGTTTTCAGGGTTTTATAATTGAGCGATTTCTTATCTCATTAAGTGTATTGATAATCAGCACAATACGCTTGAAAGTATCTACAGTAGCGGGTTTCAGCCTGTTAAGCTGGTGTTAAGCGGCTGTGTTTTAAACGTTATGGGCAATAGGTGATAGTATATTTACATTATCAACGCCGAAGCTTATTGCCTGAAACTAAACGTTAACGCATGATTAGCAGGCAGTTGTGAAATGAAAATTTGTTGTTGATTTTTCATTGTTGAAAAAAGCCCCTCAAAGCCGCTACCATGCTGCCCCGCGGGGCTTTTTTATTTCCTAACTTGTTGATTTTCAGTTGTTAATTGGTTGTTAACCGCTTGCAAATCAGCAGTTAACAAAGCCCGAAAATTTGACCATCGGGTAGCGATGCCCCCATATTTGCATCATAAACAACAACAAAAACAAATTTTTAAACAAACAAAAACAAACAACAATGAAAAAAGTAATCGCAATCATCGCTCTGGGTATCACTGGTTTTGCTGCAAAAGCACAGTCTCCATCTTCTACTGCTACGCAAACAGTTAACCTGAATCTGAGCAACGCAATCGAATTGACATTCACAGGGTCTGGTTCTGCAACTGGTGCAGCTGTAAACCTGGCTTTCAATACTGTAAACGATTATGCAAACGGTGTTACCTCTGCAAATCAGGAACTGCGTGTACGTTCAAACCGCCGTTTCGGTGTAACAGTTCGTACCAACAACGCCAACTTTACTTATACCGGTTCTGTATCTCCTGCTCCTGTAATGCCTGTAAGTGGTGTATTAGGCCTGAAAGTAGGAAGCAACAGCACAGGTGGTGCCATAGCTAGCCCGTTCAGCACAAGTGCATACGCAGGTCTTACTAACACAGCCGCTAACCTGATAACAAATGCTGCAAACGGTGGCAACCAACTGTTCAGCGTATCATACGAAGCACAGCCTGGTTTTGCTTACCCTGCTGGTACATACACTGTAGATGTAGTTTATACTGCTACGCAGCTGTAATCAAGTAACGAATTAAATCATAAAGAGAAAGCGTCCCCGTAAGGACGCTTTTCTTGTTTTGGTCAGTACGTTAGCGCACCGCTGTACTTGTGGTATATTTCATCTATAGGTTCCCACAGTTCTATTTTATTGCTATCGGGGTCTAAGTAATGAATGAATTTTCCATAGTCGTAGGTAGTGAGTGTATCTAACGGTTTGATACCGCTTGCAGACAGCTTGGCTATTAATGCCTCTATGCCCTGCACACGGTAGTTAATCATAAAGCTATGCGGCGATGGTGCAAAGTATTTTGTCTTGCTGCCAAACGGGCTCCATTGAGTAAAGCCCTTGTGTGTGCTGTCTGCCCCCTGATACCATAGAAAGTTGGTGCCATACTTATCTGTTTGCATCCCGAAGTGTTGTGCATACCAGCTACGTGTAGCGGCAGGGTCTTTTACCTTGAAGAAGATACCGCCAATACCTGTGATGCGTGGCGTGGCATTGCGCGTAGATGCAGCATAGTGCATACCTGCAGCAAAGCAAATGCCGCCAACCAATATCAATACTATTACAATAGTTACATGACGTTTCATACTACTAAAATAATGGTAATTGTTATGAAAGAGCTGTTTTTGTTAAGCATTGTTAAGGGTTTTAGCAGGTTGATAATCAAACGATTATGAGTTAATTGTTAACCACCTGTTAACCGCTTGCTAAACGGGGGTTAACAACACCTGCTTTTTTGAATATGAGAGGCTGTTGATAGCATCTTTGTGCCAGATAGAAACAAATTTTTTAATCAACAAAACAATTCAATTCAAACAAAACCAAAGTAAAATGAAAAAAGTAATCGCAATTATCGCATTGGGCATCACGGGTTTCGCTGCAAACGCACAAGCTCCGTCTTCTACAGCTACTCAAACGGTTAACCTGAATCTGAGCAACGCTATCGAACTGACTTTCACAGGGTCTGGTACTGCTACAGGTGCTGCTGTTAACTTGGCTTTCAACACTGTAAACGATTATGCAAACGGTGTTACTTCATCTGAACAAACATTGCGTGTGCGTTCAAACCGCCGCTTCGGTGTTACGGTTCGTACCAACAATGCCAACTTTACGTACACAGGTTCTGTATCTCCTGCTCCAGTAATGCCTGTTTCTGGTGTACTGAGCCTAATGGTATCTGCTAACAGCACAGGTGGTGCTATCGCTTCACCTTTTAGTTCTAGTGCTTATGCAGGTCTTACATCAGCAGCACAAAACCTGATAACAAACGCAGCAAACGGTGGCAACCAAACTTTCGGCGTAAAGTATGAAGCTGAACCTGGTTTCGCTTACCCTGCAGGTACGTACACGGTAGATGTTGTTTACACAGCTACGCAACTGTAATCAAAAAAAACTCCATCCTGCTATCATCTTTTATTGAAAATATAAACGCCCCTCATCGGGGCGTTTTTTTGTGCATATTATTTATCTAATCTCTCGCCCTGCCTGCATAGCTGTGCAGCTTGCCCAGTGTGTAGTTGAAGATAATAACATCGCCTGCATCGTCGGTTATGTCTATCATTTTATCGCCTGCATCATTCAGGTAAAAGTCGGCTTCGGTTATTTGCCCTCCCGTTACCAGCGACTGTATGTGCGATTTGATGCTGATGTCTATCAGTTGCTTGTGTACTTCGGTTTCCTGCTGTTTGTCCATCGCTGCAAAGGTAAGTTGTGGTAAACAAAAATCCCGCTGCCGACCATGGCACACGGGAAGTTTGTTTGTTCATAAAGGGGTAAATCAATAATCTAATAGCTTACTATAATAAAGGGCGGTGAACCGCCCCTTCAAAACAAAACAAACAAAAAATATCGTTGCTGCGTATTGTGGAGCGTTGCTGTTGGCTAAAGTACTGCAAGCAAGCGGGTAGGGTATTTTATTATACGCTCATTTTTGGGCGTATGGTGAGCGGTAGTTTAGTAGCTAAAGTGATGAAACGTATATTCGCAGGCTGTTTCAATCGTTTTTGTCAGTTAGTTTTTTGGGTGTATGTGACCATGCACGGCAATCACGCCGTGCATGGTATTATGAGGAGATAATTGCCAACTAATTGTTACTCTTTTTTCTTTTCATCACTACCCGTGCTCACTCCTATCAACTTCATAGCGGCACCCACAGACAGGTTGACACCAACATAGGCTGCATAGGCAGGGTCGAAGGTGGGGAGAAGGCCGCGAATATCTGTACCCAATACCACGTTAGCATCTGCCGACAATGTATGTGTATAATATGCGCGAACTAAATAGAAGCCACTCCATATTCTGTTTACAGGGCGTGGCATGCCCGATAATAAAGTGCGTTGCACGTCGTAAGGATTGTCTGTCGTTACCCCAAAAGTAGGCTGAAAGAAGAAAGTACCTTCTTTCCAGGGTATGCAGTTGAATGTAAACCCGCCACCAAAGTAACCGTTCAGATAGGTTCTGTTATACACTACCTCTGCAGGCAGGTAGTCGCGCAGCCCAATATCTCGTCCATTTTCGTTACCTGCATATATATTGGTATCAGTCAGGTTGTTTACCAATGTTGTTTTTGCTTCGTACCTGCTTACTAACAACTCTCCGTGCAGGTGAAAGTATATTTGAGCATCGCTACTGCCTTTTTCTATTATATCAATCATGGGCTGCGCATAAAAGCTATATACTGTATTTTTTATGCGCGTGGTGTACGTATTGGATTGTCGTAAGTATTTGCCGCCACTATCCAATGTTTTCAGTGGATTGAGCGATACATTCTGGTATCTGCGTTGCTGCATCAGTGTATCTACAGTCCCATTGTTCATCCAGTAATTCAGCTTCATAATACCTGTGTTGAATCCGAAACGGGTATCTTTTTCGATGGTGGCATTGGGTGCAAAAATATTTACATGCCCTACATAGTTGATTTTTGATTCCAGAAAATCAAATGTCCCTGCATTCAGATACATCAGCCTGTTTTCGTTTGCTTTGCGCACGGCTTTTTTATTGTCAGACTTTTCCTGGATGTACACATACATAGTTTTATCATTGTCCATTCGGGTAGTTTTATTTTCCAGTGTTACTTCTACCAGCTTGCCAAACATGGTGTCTTTGCCTTTTACAAGCAAAGTCAGCTCAAAAGGCTTGTCTGCCAGAACAGTCATGTCTTTTTTCTTGGTTGTCAGGCTGATGAGTTCTTCGGGATAGTCTATTGCATACAAGTCTGCAGAGAAGTTTTGCTTGTCGTAGCAGCCTTCACATTTTATCTTAATAGTATGCTCAATAATTTCACCCTTCGCTACTTTGATTGTGTCGCGTTTTTTCTCGAAACTGATTGATTGTGCACCCGCCCAAGCAAATTGCAGCATTGAGAGGAGTAACAGTAGTTGTTTTTTCATAATTAGCTGTTTAGTTGTTGTTAATAATAATCATTCAAAACATATAGGGCTTATAATCAAACCCCGCCCCGAAGGGGCAGGGCCATACCGCATTGCGGCATGTAGGGGTGTATTATCCTGTTGTATATAAGTGGCGGATGCATGGCAGGTGTTTTTGTTGTCTGTAATGTAACGGACAGTGTAAAGTTGCAACCATAACACCCTTTACACAAGAGCGGAAATACTGATTTTGACATTGCGTAGAAATACGCATTTTAGCGGTACTGTTACGCTAAATGAGCTAAATGTTTGTGTATGCCAACAGGGTTCTATTATCTTTATAAAAAACGAACTACTATGAGGAAACTTACATTTTCATTGGCTGTAGGCCTGTTTGCAATTACACTATTCAGCTGCGGCAATAATCCCAGCACAGAAAAATCTACTGTAGAAGATACCGCTGTTGCTGCTAAAAATGAAACCTGTACAGATTGTAACGATATTGCTTGTCAGGATTATCATGCCGACGCACATCGTATAGATTCTGTGACACTGCATAATATGGCACTTAAAGATGCTGCAGGTGTACGCTTTGCGCCCAAAATATACACAGCCGCAGAAATCCAAGCAATGGTTGCTAACGTTGATTGCAATCTGAAAGTATTGGTGTGCAGCGATGCAAGCCCTACAAAAGTATCAAACGAAAATATCGCTTTAAGGATAGATGATAAAATGGAAGATTTGGTAGAAGTTTTTTATACGATACACTTGTTTAAAGCATTGTTGCGAATGGACGTAGCTAAGTTTCATTTTTATAATGCATACGACCAAGCTAAAAACAGGCCCGATATAGTTTTTGAAGTATTGAACGCAAATAATACTGTTATTTATTTTGGTGATTTGAGTGGCACCTACCCACCAGTTGGTCAATAAGAGCTTGTCTATCCGAACTAATTGTGCTGAATGAACTGATATATTATCTGTCTGTACTGTCGCCTCTTCCGTCAATATTCATTGGCAGAAGAGAGCGACATACACTTTGGTATTATGCCTTGTCTGCCATCCTTTCAGATGTATTGCTACATATTTTTATGGGCGACGACCTGCTAAAAAGGATTATCATACAACTATTCATGATAATTGAATTTGCGTTGGTGGTAGCTTATTTCAGTGAGCAGTTAACGGGCAAGAGGCAGACAAAATTGTTAATCACAGCAACGGCATTGCTGGCAGCATGGTCTGCAGTATATGTCATAAACCACATTTCTCAAGGTAGTTTAGAGATGTACAACGGGCTCATCAACACCTGCTGCTATGTATTGTATATGGTGTTGTCGTTGCTTGGTTTTTATAGCATATTAAAGAAAGCACCAGTCGTAATGCTTACATCATCCAGCTTCTTTATGGCTTGTGTTGCTATGCTTATATATGCATCTGGGGTATCGTTAATACTACTTTTTCAGTATTATCTTGAAATACAAGACAAAGAATTAATTATGCTTTTCTGGCGTTATATATTCAGGCCATTGAATATTTTTAAAAACCTGTTTATTGCCATAGCTTTATACAATTATAAACACTACGAAAGTGCAAAATGAATTATCATTATTAATACGCATAGCAGTAGTGGTAATGATAATTCTTGCCATCGCTATTATACTATTCGTTGTCTTTTATCAGCGCAGGGTTATAGCCCATCAGCAACAACTGAATACTCTCAACTCTAAAAAAGAAAAAGAACTGACAGAAGCGGCGATACGTGCAGAGGAAGAAGAACGCAACCGCATAGCGGCAGAGCTGCACGATGATGTGGGTGCTACGCTGGCATCTGTACGCCTGTACCTGCGGATGGCAGACAAAGAGGGGGCGCATAGCGAGGCATTTGCACAAAGCCAGCACCTGATAGACGAAACCATCGGCAAGGTGCGCAACCTGAGCCACCGCCTGCAGCCGGCTATGCTGCAACGGCTGGGCTTGCAAATGGCATTGCAATCTTTCTTTGATGTGTTTAATAAAAGTGGTGTAATACAGATTACGTACACGGGCGACAACCTGCCTGTGCTGGACGACAACCAATCGCTGGCTATATACCGTATAGTACAGGAACTGGTAAATAACACACTGAAACACGCCCAGGCAGACAGGGCAGAGGTACATACCGAACAACACGCACAGCAGTTGGAGCTACGTTTTAGCCACAACGGTAAGCAGGGCATCACACAAGAGCGCTTTCAGGATTATATTTATAAAAAAGATGCCACTGGGCTGAAAAATATCGTCAACCGTTTGAAAGTGCTGAACGGCAGCATTAGCTTTGATAAAGAAAACAACTGGTTTCATACCATCATCAGCATACCGTTGTAAATATGGCCATCATCACATACATCATAGCAGACGACCACAAGGTTTTCAGACAAGGGCTCCGCTATGCGTTGAATAGTGATAGCGCGCTGAAGTGTATTGGCGAGGCAGAGAATGGCATACAATTATTACAACTATTGGGCAGCATTACCCCCGATGTGGTACTGCTGGATATGAAGATGCCCGAAATGGATGGCATGGAAGCCACCAAAGCCATCAAAGAAAAATATCCTGCTGCCAAAATCATTGTGCTGACGATGTATGATGATGAAAACTTTGTGCTGCACATGCTGGATATGGGTGTAAACGGCTACCTGATAAAAAATGCTGAACCCGAAGAGATAATAAGAGCCATATATACCGTACAGGAAAACGATTATTATTTCAATGATATGGTGAGCAAGCTGATGCTGAAAACGATAGTGAAGAAAAAACAACTGCAGCAACGTACTAAAGACAACATACAGCTAAACGATAAAGAAAAAGATATACTCCGCCTGATATGCAGCGAGCATACAAATGCCGAGATTGCAGAAAAAGTATTTTTGAGCCAGCGTACCGTAGAGGGCATCCGTAGCAGCCTGCTTGAAAAAATAGGTGTACGCAACACGGCAGGCCTTGTAGTGTATGCGGTGAAGAACGGCATAGCCGATTGAGTAGCTTACATCATCTCTTCGCAATCTATACCTGCTACCTGCAGGGCTTTTATCAACACTGCCGATACATCTGTAGCATAGTCTATACGTAGCACATGGTCGCAATCTTCGGTATCAATACTCCACACAGCATTGGGTAGTAGTTTGTTGATGAGTGTTTGTGCGGTGGCTATAGTTTCCGCTTCCTGAATATTGGTTTTTAATACAGTTATCATACAGCAATTATTTGATGTGGCGTAGTATTTTCCTGTCTATATAAAATGTACCGAAGGGCACCACACAAGCCAGCAGCACCTTCCATGTAGTGGTAGCAAACTTCCAGTTTTGCTCTACACCTACGCTCAGCGTATTGATGATGAACAACAGGAATAGCCCACCATGTATGGTGCCTATAACCTGTGAGCCTTGCGGATAGCCCCAGATGTACTTGAGCGGCACAGCTACAAACAATAGCAGTATCAGTGAAGTGCCTTCCAATACGCCCAGTATGCGTAGCCTTCCAATGTTGGTTTTTAATAAATCTATCATATAGTTAGTGTTTCATTTTTAGTATCTGAATAAAGGGCGCATAGCAAAAGGTGAAAACGGCCACGGTATAGCTATCATGATAATGAACAATGCTGCACCATACCACCACAGTATGGTTTTGAATTTATCCAAGTCTTCTTTCTTTCTTTTTGCCATAGCAGAGCCGATGGTGATAATGACAATAGCTGCCAGCATCAGCAGGCTGTGTGCCAGTGCAAAGAAAGTAGTTTCTTTTTGTTTAAGGGCATCGGCAGTGTGATTGAAGAAATATTGTATCAATGGGCTTTTGACGTAGAGGATAATGCCCAGCACCAATTGTATATGCGCTATGGTAGCCGTCCAGTGGCGGATGGCATTGTCTGCCCGCGAAAAGAAACACCTTTGTATATAGCCTGTATAAGCTTTGTAGAGGCTCAGGAGTATACCTGCCAGCAACAGCCAACGAGTGGCATTGTGCAGGTATAGTAGTGTGTGGTACATATACCCAGATAAATTGACGGCACAAATGTAACTGAAAACATACTAACTGGTATGTTTTTTTGATTGTAAAATTTTTATTGCAATCCTGCCAGGTAGTTTTTCAGTTCTTTCAGCCATATTTTATAGCTGTTTTTATTGCCTTCCATCTTGCCGTAATTGCGTATGCCCCAGTAGCCCGACACGATGAAGTACACCACCTGCCGAGCGTTTACATCTGCCCTTATATGGCCTGCTTTCTTGCCTTTTACTATACTCTGCTCCATCAGCTTTTGCCAGTGAGATGCTAACCGCTGTAAAGCATCAGCAAAGTCGCGGTTGAAAGAAGACAACTCTTGGGTAAGGTTGCCAATGGGGCAGCCATATTCTACTACCATCTCCTCGCTATCCATCAGCAGGTATTTTATCAGCCCGTAAATATCCTGTACCGGGTTGCCTGTTTTTTGCAGCATAGCCTCGAAAGTGGCATACGAGCTGCTGTCCAGCAATTCGTTGATGACGGCAAGCCCCATCTCGTCTTTATTGGCAAAGTGGTAGTAAAATGCACCTTTGGTTACACCCGTTTGTGCAATGATGTCGTCTATACTGGTAGTGCGGTAGCCGTTGGTATATATCAGTTCAAACGCTTTTTGCAATATGGTAAGCCTTGTAGCTGCTGCTTTGCTCATAGGAAAAATACCAATTGGTATGTATTTGCAAATTAAAGGAAAATATGGAGTAAATAACAAAGCCCCACGCATGGCATGGGGCTTTTACAATTATATTATACAATACTATTCTACTACCAATCGCTGCACACTCCGTTTATCATCCAGCAATACATCTACCATGTATGTACCCGATGGTATGCCATTCAAGGGAATTTGTAATGGTGTATTTGGAATCAGGGCTTGTGTTTTTACCACTCGTCCTGTAATGTCCGTCATCGTCATACTGCCTTGCTTGAAGGCTATGTTTGTATTTATTGTAAAATTGTGGTGAGCCGGGTTGGGGGCTATCTGTACCATTGCTTGATTACCGTTAATACTTTTGATGCTGCTTGGGTAGGTAGTTGTGTCTTCCATGGCCCATAGCTCATAACCAATGCCCGTATAGTTGGCTTTGAAAAAGATAGTAGAGTCGTACATGTGAAAAGTAGTTGCATTGAGCAATGGCCCCAGATTGGGTGCAATGGCAGGTGCTACTATCTTAGTGCCTGCAGATGTACCATCTGTTACGTATAGCTGCGCATCATTAAACACAACCTCTGCAATGAAATACAGGAATTTTTTATAAACAAAGAAGTTGTATGGGAATGAGCCGCCTGCACCTGCTAATAAGTCTTTAACTATCTGTGTACCAACAGCAGTACCGTCTGTTACCCATAGCTCACCACCGCTGGTTGCATCACCTGCACGAAAATATACCTTGCCATTATAAGATGTAAAGCCATAAGGAGAGCTGCCAGTAACACCAGCATTAATGTCTTTCAGCAACTGAGTGCCACCACTCGTACCATCACTCATCCACAATTCATTGCCATTGGTACCATCATTTGCTTCAAAATAGAGCTTATTACCAATAACAGCAAAGTAACCGTTGTTGATAGAAGAGTTTGCGCCCGCGCGTATATCTTTTACTAATACTGTACCACCGCCTGTACCGTCACTTTCCCACAATTCTCGCCCATTCAGCCCGTCGGTTGCATCAAAGTATATTTTTGAACCAATGACCACTATGTTATTGGGCGAGCTACCAGCCGCGCCTACGCGTATATCTTTCACCAACTGCGTTCCTGCTGTGGTGCCGTCAGTTACCCATAGCTCTTGACCGTTAGTGCCATCCATTGCTGAAAAATATATTTTACCAAGTGCCGATGTCATATTGAATATACTGGCACTTGAAGCACCGGGGTAGATGTCTTTTAGTAATTGTGTGCCTGCATTGGTGCCGTCGCTTACCCATATTTCTGCACCGTTAGTAGCAGTATAGGCAGTAAACAACAATTTGCTGTTATAGACAAACATGAATGGGCCACCGCCAGAGTTGGCTCCCGGGTTCATGTCTTTCACCATCTGCGTGCCAGTACTGGTGCCGTCACTTTCCCACAACTCTGAACCATTTGTGCCATTATTGGCAATAAAATACAGTTTGCCGTTAAATGCTATCATATTGTATGGGTCGCTGCCGTTTGCACCGGGATTAATATCCTTCAGCAATTGTGTGCCTGTTGTGGTACCATCACTTATCCATAGCTCATTACCAGCTGTTGGGGTTGTTGCCGCAAAGAACATTTTACCGTTAGCTGTAGCAAAGCCTTCCGGGTTGGATGCAGGCGCGCCTGTATTCAAATCGAAGCCTGTAAAAACCTGTGGTTGTGCTGTAGCAGTAAGGGAAAAAGCACAAGCAAGGGGTAATAGATACTTTTTCATAAGATGCTGATTTTGATTAATATAAAAGTACAGTATTTTTTTATTATTAATACTACTCTTAATATAAAAGCCCTGTGTAACAGGGCTTTTATATTATTCTATCACCAACCGATGCACACTTCGCTTATCATCCAACAACACATCTACCATGTATATGCCTGCGGCTATGCCATTGAGTGGAACTAGTGATTGATTATTGGGACTAAGGGTTAGTGTTTTTACCACTCGTCCTGTAACATCTGTCATTATCATACGGCCTTGTTTGAAGGCTACATTTGTTTTTATTGTAAAATTGTTGTGTGCGGGGTTGGGGTATATGCTCAACAAATCATTGCTTTCAACATTGTGTACACTACCTGGTGGTGGTGGATAGGTGGTAGTATCTTTCAGGCTCCAAAGCTCTTGCCCCGCAGCGCTGTTATATGCAGCACTGAAGTAGAGTGTACTGTCGTACATGAAAAAGCTGCCTGTGTTAAACAATGGCATCAACCCTGTTACAGATGCAGGTGCTACGGGTATAGTACCCGTAGCAGTACCGTTTGACTGAAATATGCTTTGCGGGCCACTCAATGGTGTGGCTACGAAGTACATATACTTTTTGTAAGGTACAAACAGCATAGGGTCTGAGTTGCCGCTACCTGTATAAATATCTTTTACCATAACGGTACCTGTTGCAGTGCCATCACTTACCCACGGTTCGTAGCCATTAGTACCATCAGTGGCACGGAAGTACAGCTTGTTGCCATGTGCAGTAAGCTGTGTAGGATAAGAGCCTGTGGTACCTGTCCATATATCTTTTACCATAACCGTACCAGTAGCAGTGCCGTCTGATGTCCATAGCTCTTCAGCGTTTGCAGTAGTATTGCCGTTGAAGTAAAGTTTATTGTTCATCACAACAAGTGCATCTCCCATAAAGCCATCAGCAGTGCCTGCATTTATGTCTTTTACTATGGCTGTACCAGACGTGCTGCCATCTGTTACCCATAGTTCTGTGCCGTCTGTACTGGTAGTAGCACGAAAGTATATTTTACCACCCATCACCACCATGCTATTGATGGATGATGAGCCGGGGCCCGGTTGTATATCTTTAAGCATATTGGTACCCGATGTAGTGCCATCGCTTACCCACAATTCCTGCCCGTTGATGCCATCTTCAGCTAAAAAATATAGTTTGCCGTTTAGTGCTGTAAGAGAACTGATATTTCCGCCAAGCATCCCCGGGCGTACATCTCTTACCAGTTGTGTGCCTAATGTTGTTCCGTCTGTTTTCCAGAGCTCCAGTCCTGCACCGCCATCAGTGGCTATGAAAAACACTTCTGTATCTACTTTAGTCATAAACATAGTAGTAGTAATGCCGCTTGCAGTACCCGGGAAAATGTCTTTTAGCAAAGTAGTACCGGTGGTAGTGCCATCTGTTACCCATAGTTCTGTACCATTGGCTGCGGTAGTGGCGTTAAACAATACTTTACCTTTCAGGTTGATGTGCCCCATGTTAAGTGGCAGTCCATTAGCAGCACCGGCATTTATGTCTTTTAATATTACGGTGCCTGTTGTGGTACCATCGCTTATCCATAGCTCGAAGCCGGCAGTAGCATTACGTGCATTGAATATCATTTTTCCTGCAACAGTATCAAAGCTGTTTGGGTAAGCGTCGTCGATACCTGTATTGAGGTCATACTCCTTGAATACGGGTAGTTGTGCAGAAGCATTAACAGATATGACAAGTAGTAATGATTGTAGTAATAGTTTCATAAACGATTTTTAAATGTTAAAGAATAGGTGTATTTAATATAAATATACTTTATGCATCGCGCAATTGCATGATTTGTTTTGACTTTTTTGGGTGAATGAGTACAGAGAAATACAGCGTTGATGTATGTACAGTGGCGTTTTGCATAGGATATAGCCAATAAGGATTTGGGTTTATCTGCATTATGTTATTGAATTACAGAGATTTTGGTTGGTTTCGTTGTATATAGTTGTTAACCACTCGTTAACGAACGCCTGTTTTTTGGCATGGCAGCATTAGGGGGAGTAGCTTTGTAACTAAGCATAATAGCGTTAAGACATGAGTTACTATAGAGTAGTGTTCAGGCAAGACGAGGTGCTATCATGCTTCCCCACCACGCAGCAGATGTATGTAAATGCTGAAAACGTGGTGTATGAAAATGAAATAGCACAACTCACTTTTGCATTGGTAAAGGCAGCCAGTGATACGGATGCTATTGCCATTGCAACCCGTATGATACACGAGCAACGGGAGAAGCATTAATCACAATTGTTATTAGAATATTACATAATAAAAGCCCCATATTGGGGCTTTTATTATGTATATACAGGATTGGCAGATAAATAATAAAAAAACTATTGTGTTGTTGAAAATAGACAGTAGCTTTGATGTATCTGATAATTTCTAAATATATATCTTATGCTACGTTATGTTATTTCAACAATAGTTATAGTGTGTGCATTATTTATAGGTGTCACATACACCAGTTGCGAAAAAACTGAAACGGATAAGTGTGCCAGCATTACTTGCAAAAATGGCGGAGTGTGCAGTAATGGTATCTGTACCTGTACTGCAGACTATACAGGCACATATTGTGAAACAAGAAAATGTGAGGCTAATAAGACCGCCAAAGTGCGTTTTCAAAACAAAACAGGTACCAGCCAAACATATACTGTATTGTGGGATGGCAGTGTGCTGACAACATTGTCACCCGGTTCTACATCAGATTACTACACTGTAGCTGCAGGTCAGCATACTTTACATTTTATGATAGCCAATACATCCAACGAAGCATGTACACAAAGTACACCTGTATTGGTAATGTGCTCTTCTATGGAATATTGGTGTACTAAATAGATGTTTTTCAATGTATTATATAAATAACAAAAGCCCCTTCTCAGGGGCTTTGCCATTTTCCAGTATGGATGCAAAAGTATCTAAGCCGTTGAAAATCAATAAAATGAAGAAAGCCTGCAATTAGCAGGCTTTTTATAATGGCTGTTTTGGGAAAAAGTCTTTGGGACTACACCCTAATAACTTTGCTATCTCATTTAATTGAGAAACAGAGTATTTTTTATCGTACTTACTGCTTTCAATACGGGCTATATAGCTTTTGTCTACTTCTAGCCAATCGGCGATTTCTTGTTGCTTGATACATTTTGCTTTGCGCATTTCTTTCACTTTCTCAATAACGTATGTATCAATTGTGTTTCGCATCCCTACCTATTGGGTGCTTCAAAGGTTTAAATCTTATTATCAAATAAGTTTCCTATAAGGAAACTTTAGAAAATTTATTCTATGTTTGCATTCATAAAAACGTAATCATATGAACAGTAAACAATTCATTATCTCACTCGCAAGTGTACTAATCGTAAGCAACGCATCCGCACAAGGCGTTCAATTCGGAGTAGAAACAGGTATCAATATTGCCAGATTAAGTATATCCCCTAAAAGCGCATTCGGTGCAGATGAACTGAGTTCCAAATTAGGAGCAAGATTTGGCGGACTGTTGAATATAGGACTTGGTAAAGGCTTTTCTATAGAACCAGGTGTTGTGTATTCACGGAAAGGCATAGGATACAGTGCAACTATTTACGGCGAAAGTATTGAAGTACAAATGAGGTATAACTACATAGAAGTACCCTTGTATGTTAAATACAATTTCAAAGGTTTGCAGTTTGGCGCAGGGCCATATATAGCTTTTACCAGTGCAGCCAGTTATAAAGGTATTTCATTAGATACGACAGTAGTAGAAAAAATACAAATAACCAATGACCCGGACCCGGATGTAGGTGGTGTAAGACCGATGGATGCGGGTATGAACATAAAGGCTGGTTATATATTCCCTATGGGGCTATTCCTGACTACTCAATACGGCTTAGGATTCTCAAACACATCTGCAGGTAATGGGCTTACTGCTAAAAACAGTGTATTTAGTTTTTCAGTTGGCTACTACTTTAACTACAAGCTAAAAAACAATAAAGAAAAGCAACAGTCTAAATAGCAGTTAACAACTAAATACAAATCCAGTAATAAACACTAAAATGAAGCGTAAAAACACTGGTTATCATTTATTAAAGAAAAAATGACAGTTGAGATTATGAAAATAATCTTTCTGGATATACATTCGTAATCTAAGTATCCTGTAACGCGACGATACTATGAACAACCAACACTACCTGACATCGTTTATCGGCATCCTATGCCTTCTCTATGCCACCACCACAAAGGCGCAGGAAGAAGTTAGTGATATATACCAGCCCGCCAAGCGATACATAGACATTAACCTACGCTCACAGGAAAAATACAATAAGCAAGTCGCTAACCGACAACAGAAACTGCTCAAAAAGCTTGTAAAACGTGAACAACGCTATGCAAGGAAATTAAAGCGTAATGACTCGGCAGGATATGCCACATACATAGCAGCACCAGTCGGTTATGACTCCATCAACAAACTGGCAGCTACAAAGCCATCGTCAGGGCTACAATTGCCAAGCACAAAGCATACAGTAGCAGATACCTTGCAAAACATCCAACAATTTGTAACAGCTAAAACACAAAACAACAGCAATCTAGTACCCTTTGATGGTTATGATGCAAAAATCAACAACCTGCAGACAGACAGCAGGCATAATACCAACATCGGTAACCTGATAACCCAAAGAACCAATACACTCAAAAACATACAGGCGCAAAACAAAGGAAAGGTTGGCGGATTTACAGGAATAGACAAACGGGTCTTCTACACCAAACAGAAGATAAAAGCTTTTAAATCTATCAGTGAAGAACCATCTAAAGCAGAAGAAGCAGCTTACGAAATACTGCAAGGACATGCCGGCTTTGAAGAGCAACTGGCTAGTATGAATAATCAAGGTATGCAATCGCTGGCTGCCAAAGGAGCATCTGCTTCCGAACTGGAGAAAATGGGTTACCAGACCAAAAAGCAAATGCAGGCACAAATGCAGCAAAAATTTGGCAACAACCTCTCCGGCGTACAGCAGCAGATGAGCAGCCAGATAACAGACTACCAAGAAAAAATCAAAGACGGCAAAGGAGCTATTGTAGCCATCAAAGAAACAAAGCAGACAGCAAAACAAATCAGGCATATTGATAAGCCGACATTCAAGGTAAACCCGATGCGAGGGATGCCATTGCGACAGCGCATTGAACAACAATACAACTGGCAGATGACCAGAGCTAGTATAGATGGTAAACCAGCCATGTTCCAGCTTGCAGCAACAGCAGGGTTTAAGCATAGCCCTAAACTCACCTACGGCGCAGGCATTTCAACGTCCATCGGATTAGGCAGAAACTGGAACAATATCCGTTTCAGTTTTGAAGGCATCGGCATCAGAACTTTTGCTGAATGGCAAATTATATACGGCATCGGAGCGTATGCAGGATATGAAAGAATGTATAAACGTGCTGCATTTATTACAGACACACCTATTCCTGTTTACGACAGAAAAGAAAATGAACATAATACGAAGCAATATGCAGAAGCAGTACTGATAGGATTAACGAAACGCTACCGGATTAACGAAAAACTAAACGGTAGCTTACATGTACTCTATGACATTTGGTGGAAAGAAAAAGGCTTAAACAGTCCGATACAAACAAGGCTATCATTTATAAAATAACAAAGTGTATGATAAAACACCTGCTCTTTTTCCTGATTGTTACATCTGTAACATCGCATTGCATTGCACAAAATACAGATGCAAACAATGTGAGAACACAGGCATCATTAAACTCCACAGCTTCGTCACAAGGAGGATCTATTCATAATACCGACCTTTTTACAGGCACAACGACTGTAAATGTCCCCATATATGACTATGGCATTGATGGGGTTGGTTTGGGTGTTGGTATTTCCTACTCAACAAGCGGCATTAAAGTGGATGAAGTAGCATCCAGTGTTGGATTAGGTTGGAACTTACAAGGTATTCCCTACATAGACAGGATACCCAATTTTTTAGAGGACGAAGTAGTAATTGACCAGTCAGGCAAGCCTAAACAATTTGGTGATTGGCAATGTCGGCAAGACTATGTAATAAGCAATGACGATCCCACGAAGCTGTCGTACGATAGAAACGGGAATGATGTATTCATAGTAAATCTCGGGGGTAGACAAGTCAAATTTACAATCGATCTAGGTGGCTCTACAGGCGGTAGTAATAATAACCTCAAAATTTCAACCTATCCCAAATCAGAACTTAAAATTGAATTATTATATAATAACACACCTGTTGTAAAAGGTATAAATTGGTGGAATCCGAATTCCCACGCAGTAAGTAATTTCCAAATAAGGATAACGGATGAGCAAAACAATATCTATTATTTTGACAAAGTAGACTGTCAGACGAATAAAAAATATGAATGGGGGGATGGAACCGTTACAACCTATAGCAGCCCTGTAAAATGGTGGTGTTCAAAGGTTGTTACATACACGGGCGCAGTCATAGATTATACTTACACAAATAGTACGATTAGCTATAAAAGTTATCGCAAAGAAGAGATTATGGAGAGTTTCCCTGAGCATTGTACGTCGGGTAGTAATTCATTTACCGCGTACGGAATAGTACCCCTTGTCGTAGCAAACGAAGAAGTGAGCGTCAATGTACAAGCCAATATTATTTCTGAAATAAAATATCCCAACGGCGATGTATTAGCTTTTTTCTACAAAACCAATACACGTTGTGATATGCCGAATGGTTATAAGGCTTTGAATACAATCAAAATAAAAGGAGGATACGAAGACCCTGCTAATAACTATATCGAATATAATTTTAATCATTCATATTATGCTTCATTTGGTTCTAACAGTGAAGTTGCATTTGGTGGAACTTGTAATAATCCCGAACTGGAATATCGCTTAAAGCTGAATTCAATTGACAGAAAAGTTAATGGCGGGCAAGGATTGAGGTATTACACATTTACGTATAATAATGCTCAGTTGCCAAGCAGACTCTCACCATCCACAGATTATTATGGGTACTATAATGGTCAAACGCCTATTGCACCGCCATCAAATCTGTATAACAATCAGGTAAGCGGAACAACACCTGTTTTTTCAATACCCAAACACTTACTTTCTTTCACCCAGACAGGTACAAACCCGACATCTCTGAATCTCACATATGGCGTTGATAAAACACCAGATTTCAACTATTTACAAACAGGCGTATTAACAAAAGTAAAAAACAGCTATGGAGGTGAAATGGAAATAGTGTATGAACCTCATTCATTAAGTTTTCCCAGCAACCAGTTGTTTATTTCAACATGTGATGATGGTAATAACACCTATGATGGACTGCGAACACAAAAGATTATCTATAACGATGGGTTTAGCGATGAACATAAAAAGATTATTACATACAGCTATACTAATGGGCAGATTTTCAATAAATATTTATATTACTGGTATCCAACATTGATAAATCCATGTGTATTGATTCCTTCGGGACCAGCATCATTGACTTGGACAAGTTCTGCGTATTCTACACAGAGGAAATGGTCAAATTCCCCGGTAAATAAAATCGGCTTATATAATGGTTCCAATCATGGATATAGTGAAGTCATGGTTAGCGAAACTAATAATGCTAATACCGTACTCAGCAGAAAAAAATACTATTATTCAAATTTGTTGAGAGGTAATAATGAGCCTGCTCAAACATTCAGCAATGCCTCCGGTGCTGATAATTTGTTAATAAAAATACTTGACTTCAAAAGAAATAATCTGTCATGTACACAACCCAGTATATTATTCGAATATGCAATAGGTAACTTACTTAAAGAAGAGAGTTACATCGCTAGCAATACCCAGCCGTATAATGCGGTTCAATATGAATACGATGTTGTTATCCCTAGCTATGACCCTGCTCTTAACCCACCCAATGGCAGTCTGCCTGGCGAGATAATCCAAAGTGATTTTAGCGTTCCATGCTGTAGTCTTTATAGTAATACAGCATATGAAAGTCTTTATAATCAAGTTTATGAAAAAGCATTTGTAAATAAAAAATGGAGATTGATAAAAACGACTACTACAGATTACAGTAGTTCAACAAGTAGTCAGGTAGTTACGGAGTACGAGTATGATGGCAGAGATAATATTAAAAAAACAAAATGGACAGACAGCAGAGGAGATAACTACGTTAAAGACAATGCGTACTTATACGATTACGTACCTAGTTCAGGGCGAGAAACTCACCAGCATGTGTACAGAGAACAATTATATAAAGTTGTAGGAGGTGTAAATTATTATTTGTCAAAAAATGAAAAATCATTTGATGCTTATTCATTAATACCTGACATAGTAAATACATTCAAAACTACAGAGCCAAGTACGACAGCCAACACAACAGTAGACTTTGAAGTAAAATTAAGGGATGCAAAGAACAATGCTATAGAAATTGAACAAGAAAACGGACTTAGTTATTCTTGTAAGCTTTGGGATTATAAATTGGGGCAAGTAGTTGCAGAAGTCAGTAATGCAAAGTTTGAAGATATTGGCATTTCCAGCTTTGAGGGTTTAAACGGAGGCACTATAGATGTGTACCAGAAAGGAGGCTTGCAGTTTAACACTAATGGAGTAGTTCTTGCTGCCAACACACCCAAAACATGGGCTGCAACAGGTAAATATATCTACCAGCTAAACACTTCCGCTCATCAGGATATTTCAAAAGATTTAAAACCCAACACAACGTATCTGCTTTCATTTTGCAGTGATGTACCGCTTGACGTAACAATTAACGGTAGTGCAATTACGATGGATGAAATCAAGACAATTGGCGTTTTTGACCTCTATACGGCATATATCACTACAAACTCAAATTCCAGCCAGTATTTGCTGATTAAAAAGCCAGCCAGCGTTACATCTGCCAGTCAAGGCTTTGTTGATGAGGTAAGAATACGCCCCGCGAATTCAAAAGTTATTACATACACATATCAGCCACTATTTGGTGAAAGTGCAGTTTGCGATGATGCCAGTAATATCATTTTCACACACTATGACTCACAAGGGCGTGTTTGGAAGAAGATAAATACGCATTGGAAGATTATTTCTCAAATTGACAGAACAGTTCAAGGTAATAACTAATAAATCTGATTCGTATGAAACTTTACAGCAAAAATATTATCGCAGCTTTTTGTTTGCTTGCAGTTACAAACATCAGCAGTAGAGCGCAAAATGAGCCAACTGACATATTTCAACCAACAGGTCCCTTTGGTGGTGGGCCTACCTATACTTTTCATAACTATAATCACCTTAACTATACCGCATCAATTTTTAACTATGACCGTGTATATGTACCAAGGCAAGCCATGATGACCATTGACGGGACTACGATGGGAAAAACCTATCGTACTACCACGTATTACAATGGATGGGGTAATGCTTTACAGACAGTATTCAAAACAGGTACAGGTGGTAAAGATGTCATAACACCCATGTATCAAAAGCCCGGCTTCAACAACTTTGCTTTCAGGCCTTATGCAGCAACGACTGCAACAGTTAATCCTACTTTTCATGCTGACCCGATGAATGCCCAGATTAGCTATTTTAACACCACTACTACACATGCTGCAGAACAGGGGTATTCCTATTCACTGAACAAAATCAGCCTTGCCAACAATATAATTTATAATGAACAATATGACGCTGGGCTTTCATTTGTCGGTAGCAGCAGGGCTGCTATTAATCATTCAAGGTTTAACAACAGTTCGGATGGCAATATTACAAAATGGAGTGTCGGGTCGAATGGCTTACCCCAAAATGATGGGGTCTATAGTATGGGCGAATTAAAAGTAAATGTATCGCAAGCTGAACACGGCAGATTGGCATTGGAATATCTGGATAAAGACGGAAAATTATTAGTGAAAAAAGCTTTTACAGGTAGCGGTTATCTTGAAACATGGTACGTTTACAATGCTATGGGTAAACTGCAATGGGTAATGCCACCTAAAGTACTTAGCAGCTTTACCAGTTTCCAGACAGTACCAACTGCAGACCAACTCAATAAACTATGCTACAGGATTGAATATGACAAGTACGGACAAACGATAGAAAGCTATGTGCCCGATAAATACAAAAATGCCAATGATAACTGGGGCGATTTTATTGTGTATGATAAATGGCACAGACCTATTTTGTATCAATCCCCTTTATTAAGGGCTTCCGGCCAATGGAAGTTTAATGTATATGATATAAATGGGAGAATTTGCTTTACAGGTATTTATACAGATCCAGATAACCTGAGCCGTGCAGCCATGCAAAGCCTAGTAGATGCAGGTACCAGCAGTACACCCCCGCCTTTGTTTGCCTATATATGGAATGGTTATACAGGCGGAACGTACCCAACGAGCATTACCAACTGTGTATTACATGAATACATCTACTACGACAGATACGACCAACTGCCATCACCCATGAGTGGCAGAACACCATACAATTATGCATCAACAGAATTCATGTCAGGCCTTGCAATACTACCTGTCAATATGAAGTTAGGTTTTGCCAGAGGACAGGTAACCGGTAGGAAAACGAAAGTATTAGACCCATCAAATAACAATGTATGGGTACACCAGGTATTCTTCTATGATGTGGATGGCAGGCTAACACAAACCCAAACTCTCAACCCGTGGAATACCAGTAATCAGTGGGATATGAATACCACCCAATACAATTTCAGCAATAATGCGGTTATTAATATCAATGAGCATTTTAGCTGGACAGGTACAAACAAGGCAACCACAAAAGTAACTACAAAGTATAACTACAACTATAATAATGGACAACTCATGTCCGTTGACCAGAAAGCTGATAACGCGGGTTGGCGGGATATTTCAACCTATTACTATGATGAATTAGGACGGGTAGAATCTAAAAACCTAGGGGCTGCTGAAACACAAAAATACAAGTACAACATCCGTGGGCAGCTTGAAAGCATTAATGCTGACCATGTATATAACCATAATATTACTTCGTATAAAAAGACATTTGGCGAGATTATTTGCTACGATTATGGCTTTGATAATAAAAGGTACGATGGCAGTATCGCAGGCTATATATGGCGTGGCTCAGGCTATATGGATTGTGCCCGTGCTTATGGATATGACTATGATCGTCTGGGCAGGCTTACAAAAGCAGACTTTAATGAGCGAGCGCACCCAACTGTGCCTAGTACGCCTGCCAGTATATGGAAAAATACAGACGTAGACTATAGTGTTTCAGACCTTACCTACGATGCCAATGGCAATATGGGAACCATGAAGCAAAAAGGCATGGCGCATGTTACTTCAGGCGGCTCTACTACGCTGCAGCCTGTATTGGTTGATGACCTTTCGTACACATACGATGCTACGAGCAATAAACTGACAAAAGTGGCAGACCCTGCCACCTACCATGTAAACGATTTTCTGGATGGTACCAATACAACTGACGACTATGCCTACGATGCCAATGGCAACCTGACAGAAGATAAAAACAAAGGCATAACAAACATCACCTACAACTACCAAAACCTGCCTGTGACTGTAACAAAAGGCAGCGATAACATCACCAATATATATGATGCTAATGGCAACCTGCTGCAAAAGACAATTAACGATGGCAGTACAACTACTGTATACAGGTATCCCGGGCGTTTTGTTTATAAAGACAATAAATTACAGCATTACTACCATCAGGAAGGACGCAGCAGGTGGTTGGAAGACAGCACCAAATTTAAAGATGACTTTTTTATAAGAGATCATTTGAACAATGTGCGTACCACCGTTACAGCAGATGTTAGCTTTGGTATTAATGAATACAAAGCAGGTTTTGAAATTGCGTATGCCAACTTGGAAGAAACCGTTTTTGATAACATCGGCGGTATAAGAGAAGCTAAACCATTAGGTACTCCACAAGACCTGATGAGCGGAAAACTAAATGGCGGAGTAGACTCATTGCGTATTGGTGCAGCCATATTGGTAAAAACGATGACGGGCGACAATGTATCGTTGAAAGCTTTCGGCTATTATGAAGATGACGATTCGGCTGCTATGAATACATACAGCACACCTGAGGACATGATGACCTCACTGTTGAATACAATAACAAATGGTACTAATGGCTATAGCAGCGAGAATATAAATATACCCGGCCTAGCTCCGGGTACAATTAATGCCTTGCTAAGCCCAGCCAACTACAATCTGTATGAAGACATAAAAGCAGACGCGACAGACCCTGCCTACCCAAGGGCATACCTCAACCTGCTGGTGTTTGATGAAAATATGGAACTGCAACCAACTTTGAGCAAAGTATTACAATTGCGAGGTGTACATTCCACATGGCACGAACTGGACTTGGGATATTATGAAGCCAAAGCAAACGGCTTTATTCTGGCCTACCTGAGCAATGAGAGCGTGATAGACGTATATGTAGATAATGAGGTACTGATGCATGTAAAGGGCAGGCTGCTGCAAGAGCAGCATTATTATCCGCATGGTATGTTATTCAGCAAACCGGTAGCTACAACGCCTGCAGTGCAGAATAACCATCTGTACCAGACTAAGGGCTTGCAGGAAGAACTGGGGCTGGAACTGCACGACTTCCATGCAAGGCAGTACGATGCACAGATAGGGCGTTTTTGGGCGGTTGACCCGATGAATGAATTCCCGAGTGGGTACACAGGTATGGGCAATGACCCTGCTAATTTACTTGACCCGACAGGTATGAAAGTGCAAATGAATGCGGGAATGGCACCTGACGTGGTGAGTCATAGGCGATGGAAAGAAGCTCTTGCTAATATAGGGCCTACTCCTGGCACGCCTTTCTACATGGGTCATGGTGCAATGGGTTGGACAAGTCTTGATTATTTGGGAACATTTGACGAAGTAATAAGCGGTGGTGGCGGCGGCAGGGGCAGTACTAATTATATTGATGCAAGGATAGTTGGCGGCGGAATATCTGAATATAGAATTAGAATGGGTAAGGGTGGAAGTATTGGCTATTATAGAGGAGATTACGGATTTTCATACCAATATACCTCTGATATGAGGGCGGAAGATGGTGTAGAACAATATGGTGGCAATATTATGAACATGGGAGCGGGTATAGGTGCTGGGTGGGTGACTATAGGGAAATTTGGGCTTAGTAAATTTTGTCAAAGCTGTTATGATCCAACAACCGTCGGAAATAATCAATTAGGGCTAACATACGCAGGAGGTGAAAACCCTAAAAGTTACAGTAAAGAAGATTCTTACGAATATATTCCTAAAAGTATGGCTGATTATCCCGCAATAGGACATGACCGTAGGTATGATGCATTAAAAATAAAAGGACCACGCGGATTATTCACTGATACAAGAGCAATAGGTGCTGATTGGCGATTTGTAGCTGAGGAAGTGGGGGTAGTACTAAATCCGGCTTCTTCAATTAATGAAAAATTGCAAGCGACGTATTTAGGTTTTGGATTGGGCTTATTTGCATTGCCCAAAACTATTTATCAACTATCACAACCCTATGGAGGTATAACAATTTTATCGTGGTATCATATTAGCAACTATGGTGTAACAAATCAGCCTGCTCAACATAAACATTAAGAAATGGGAAAGAAAAAAAACTATGTAAAATTTATTATCATTGCTTTTGTTATTTTATTATTTGTATCTTATTTAGTACACTTTGCATTACACATTTCGCCAGGCAGTTATCCTTATGCAGAACGCTACTCTATTGAGATGAAATATAGCGAATTAATTAGCGCTATTAACAATTTTAAAAAGCAAAATCCTAATGTGAGTCCGCCAACACAGTTAAACTTAGTTGATAAAAAATCTGATAATTGGTATCATTGTTATTTTTATTATATGGACAGGAATGAAATACTGCATGTTATTTTAATAGATATGGGTACTCATTCAATCGTAGATTTTGATGCAATCAATGAAGGTGTTGTTTTAGGAAATTGGAAAGATATTAACCGAGATTTTGATAAAGAAGCAAATGAGTTTCAAAAGGAATTATTTGAAAAGAGAATACTAAATAATATTTCAAAAAAATGGACTAAGGAATAAGAATAGTTAGTGTTTGAGAGTGTTAATGTATTACATCTGAATCTGGTCCAGAAAATACCTCGTTAGGTCCTTTGGGCTCTTCAGTAACATATAGAACATATAAAGGAATAACTCAGGGGTCTCCTAACGCTAAATATAACATAACACTTGAAAATGGGATACCCACTGCACTAAGCATACAAAAATCAAACGTAGGCATAGGGTTCCCCCAAGGGCTCCCTGGAGCTAATCTTTTGTATACTTATGGAGATAATAATTTCATGACTGGGCTATCTTGGGATAAAGGTATATCAATAGGTTATAGCAAAAGTTCTGGAAATAATAGTGACGGCTGGGAGTACTCATATCATCCTGGTGGTATTCCTTTAGCCGCAGCGTTGTTAGTATTGGCTCCGCAAACTTATGTGCCGAGAGCAGTTGCTAGATTGTTAGCTTGGTAATTTAAAAAGTTAAATAATGAATAAAAAAATAAAAATACTTATTGGGATTGTTATTGCATTTTTTGTTATTGATATATTATTCATAGTGAACAATTCTTTAAAATTTAATGAAAAAGTAATTGTTAAAAAAGAAGTGCCAAATAATTACAGGACATTCCTTAATAAAAATGATAATTGGAAAAAATTCCAAATAAGGCAAGGTTTTTTCTATCAGTATCAAAGCCCGCTAATCGTTATGGAAGAGGATAAAAACACTATGATTATTACTCACGTTAAAACTGTTAATGAGATTGATTTAAGTAGCCGAATTGTTTTAAAAGATAATGAACCGCTTAATTATAGAAACCAATCATACCATAGCATTAAAGACTATCGATTTCAATTCAACTATAAATCCAGAAACGAACCTTATACTATAAACAAGTTGAATATAGTTTATGATGGTACTGGGTCAATACTTATAAAATCTGATAGTTTTATTATGACGAAAATTATTGCAAAAGAAATTGGTATTAAATATAACAAGGATAGTAAAGTAAGTACATATATAATTAATAAAAACGAAGAGGTTTATATATTATTCTCTGCATTGGGAAATGAAATATTTATACAATTCTTAAGCCTTTCAGATAATGAAGTGATTGCATCTTTGCTTAAACAATATGCTGTAAAGAATTAAAATGTTATATTTCAGTAAATGCACATCAATATTATGTTATCAATACTTCCGTTATCATCTCTTTCAATACCCTAAACTCTTTAGTAGTTTCACTACTACCTATTTCATAAACCAGCTTGTACTTACCTACGGGTAAGGTTATACGCTGGTTTATGATAGCGGTACTTACCTGCATTGTTTTGTGTAGCTTGTAGTTGCCGTTTGTGTATTCATAGATGCGTATTGTACCCATGCCGGTAGTGCCAGTAACTTTAAGGTAGCCTATTTCTTTATTGGCAGGTAATTCAGGTAGAGCAACTCGCTGCACAGCAGGAGCATCTATCGCTATATCCAATGTTTTGCTTTGCGCAGTTGCCAGCGCATTACCATCTTGTTTTGTCAATCGCTTTTCAAGTAAAACAACCGTTTGTACATTTTCCTGTTTTTGCACAGCAGCTTTTTTATGCGGCACAATACAACAACTTTGTAGCAGACTCGTAATCAACTTGCTCTTATCAGCAGCCAAACTAAGCGCATTGCCAACACAACCATACAAAGGGTTTTCAGCTAAAGAAACAATGCAAGGTGTAGCAACCTGCTTATAAGCTAACCGTTCTTTCAAAGCACATACATCCCCATTGCAAGCCTCACCACCATCTGTAATAACTACTATGTGGTAGGCGTATCCATCGCGTAAGTGTATATCATTATCCAATGCCTCACTCAATGCATAAGCTGTATTACTGATACCCCTCGGCTGTATATCTGCCAAACGCAGCTTCATCTGGTCGTAGTTATTACGGCTGTATTGTACTTCCAGCTTTGTATCGTAGCAGTAATTAGCAGCTGTAGCGTACTGATGCCCGTACACCCGTAGCCCAAATTCCACCTCATCGTTACGAGCATACGCACTGTCCATCAACTGTATAATAAAATCTGTAGCTGCTTTATAGCGGGTTGTATTACCATCAAAAGCTTCCTGCATACTCAAAGAAGCATCCAATACTATCAATATGCGATGGTGCTTATCTTCCACCGTCTGCGCATCAGCAGAGCAACAACCCAATAAACAGAAAAGAAGAATAACCTTGCCCATCACTTCCATTTTTTACCAATCGCCAGCCCTGCAAACAAAGCCACCTGATAGCGATACGCTTTTACTTCTGCCAGTATCGGCAAAGGCTTGGTATAAAAAGCCCCGTTGCACCCCAAGCTGATAGCCTGCACAAAACCCTTAGAGGGTGCAGGTATTACAATAAAAGCAGCCTCTGCATATACACCAGGTACAAGATTTGTTTCATCCAAACCATTGCTCCATTTACTACCCCCCAATGTATAACCAGATTTCAAAAACAGTTCCGCGTTTTCCTCACTGTATTTTTCTTCCGATAAAGTGGCTATAGGATTTGCAACCGTATTATCCACCCGTATCAAACGCTGATAATACGGCTTGAGCATAGCGAGGCTAAAACCTATATTCCACCTGAACGCAACCGATACATTACCCTCAACAACTCCGGGCAACAAAACCTGCTCCTTGCCATAGCCAAGCTGTAGAGTATAAAGGTTATTGATTTTACCGAATACAAAAGGACTGGGTTCACCTAAGTCTGTAAAAGAAGTACTAACCGCCTGTTGCTTTACCTGTTTTTCATGCTTGATTTCAGCAAAATGCAACTGCCATACATTGTAAACACCCGGCTTGCTTTTGGTGAAATAATACACCCCGCCGCTCCAACCATTGCTGTTGAGCCTGCCACCAACCAATAATCCCTTATTGTACTCATCCTCTAAACCCCATTGCTTGATATGGTCGCGCAGTTTTTTAATACCCTTAACCTTTTTATCAACTTTAGACTTGGATTTTTTACCGCTAGCCGCCTTATCCCACACCCCTTGCTGCCCCTGTGCAGACAGGCACAGACAGCAAAGAAAAACCAGTACAAAAAAGCGATATGGCATGGGCATGAAAACAAAGCAATAATAAGGTAAAATTCAATAAATAAGCGCATTTTTGCACTAGTAAATAACCGCAACAGCGCAGTATGCCCCCAACCAGTTTTTACAAGCAACAACACCGCTTCCCATACCAACTGCTGCTCATACTATTGCTTATCACCCATACTTACAAAACAACTGCCCAATTACAAAACGAACCCAGATACAACCGCTTCCAATGGCATAACTACACATGGCACACATTCCATACTAAAGCCTTTCATATCTACTTCCCCAAAGGCAATGACAGCATGGCATCATATATATCCAGAGAACTACCCGAAGCCACCAAGAAGATAAAACGCAGTATGGGTACCAGCCTGCTGCGGCCACCACACGTTATACTTTACCCATCAGTTACTCAGGTATATGAAAGCAATATCGGGCTATACGAAACAAAAGAATACAGTTTTCCGACATTCATTACCAAAGGCACAAGATTAGTACTTGCCTATACAGACAATTACGAGCAACTGAAAGCGCAGCTATACGAAGCACTGGCACGGAGCATCTGGGAAGCGCAGCTAAGGCAAAACTTAGAAGAACAAGCTAAAAGCAAAACAGGAGAAGAAGACATACCCTATTGGTATAAAGAAGGAGCCATCAAATACTTTGCAAACGGATGGCCTATACAGGCAGAAGACCAACTCAAAAGAAGCTTTAGGGAACAAAGATTTACTAATTGGCAACAAAGCATTGCCTACCAACCCAAACTCAGCGGACAGGCATTCTGTTATTTCCTGCAACAGCAGTACTACCCCCAAGCTCCGATGCAGCTATTCAGCCAACTGAAAAAAAAGAAAAACCTCAGACGGGCATTACGGCTGATTACTAAAAAGAATATAGATAGCGTACTTTATGAATGCCACCAATACTATACAAAAAGGTTTATCGAAAAAGATACAACCAAACAAATAACAAAGAGCAAAAGCACTAACATACCCAAAGCCACAGGCATACTCAAAAACCTGCAAACAAGTGAAGATGGCAAGCAAATAGCCTATGCGACTTATAGCAAGAACAAACGTACCACATGGCTCTACGATACAAAGACCAAAGAGCAGGAGAAAATAAGTAGTTACATATTACCACCCTGGATAAACGACTACAGCAGCGACCCATACCCTTTACTGCAATGGGAAAGTAATAATCTGTACATCACTCAACCCAAGAAAAACAAATTCAGCATTCTAAACCCTACACAAGGCACACAGACAAGCATAGCCAGAGCAGACGGCATAACAAAAACAAGAGTAACAAGTAATAAGCAATACCAGCTATCAGCTTACAAAAAAGGACAAAGCGATATAGTTACCTACGACCCGAATAAAGAAGCTTACACAGCCCTTACCAATGACCCATATGATGACAATAGTTTTGACCTGAACCAACAAGGAGCAACCGTATTTACATCCGACCGAAAAATACAGGAAGCAACACCAGAGCAAAAACGAACCATCGGCTTTAAAGACACATCCGAAACGGAACAAGGCATTTACTTGTTAAACAATAAAAAAGTACAGCCCATACAAACAGATATAATCTCATACAGCAAATGGGATAAACCCATTTGGCTAAGTAGTAATCAAATCCTTGCTACACATACAAAACAAGGCACAGAAAACTTTGCCATTATCAACAATTTTAATCAACATAATGGCGCAATACAGACACTAGGTAACTATCAGCCCATCCAATACCACCCGCAAACAAACAGCATTACAAGCTATACCCATACCAAAGATACCATCACCATATACACTACACCCTTACAGGAATGGATAGCAGATAACAATAACATAGATACCACCAGCCCCTGGCTGACAGACTATAATAACAATCTGGTAGCTAAAAAAAGAGAAGACAGTCTGATAAAAGTGTCTAAAGACGATAATCCCTCTTTTTTAGAGGGCGTACTGATACCCAAAGGAGCAAAAGAGAAAACAAGACAAAGAGAAGACAGTATAGCCAAATCACTGCAATATGATACTAAGAAAGTAAAACCATATATCCTGCAACTGCATGGTGCTTATTTCAGTGCCAAAGTAAACAATGACTATTTTATCAACCGCTATCAGCCCTATCAAAACTATCAGGGACAGTTTAAGTTTCCTGAACTGGGCGGTATGGCACAAGGTGGCTTTACCGATATATTTGAGAACCATCATGTCAATATAGGTTTTCGTTTACCAGCAGGTAGTGAGGGTAGTGATTTTTATATCAGATATGAAAACACCAAGAAACGCATAGATTGGGGTGTGGCATATTTCAGGAAAGTAGAAAGCCTGAATGCAGACCCTAAACGCAATTGGACAGATGAAGCAGGCAGGCTATATCCGAACAATGCCAAAGTAAAAACCCACTATGGAGAAGTAAACATTACCCATCCATTTACCTATTACCTTAAAGCAGGTTTTATCCAAGCTATCCGTTATGACAGGACTATCTTTCTGGCAACAGACAAATACACCCTCAAATTTGAAGATTACAGAAGTGTATGGTCTATCAGTACCTTATCCGTTACTTACAATAAGTTACAACCTACTATACCCATGCTACACAAAGGCTATCATGCTAAAGCCATGATAGATGTGTTTCAACCATTAGGTGGCAATGAGGGTACAGTTACAGGTAATACCATTCAGTTACAATACCACCAGCCTATTTATAAATACATCACATGGGTAAGCAAGTTTCAAATAGGCTACAGTGGCAGACAGAGCAAAGTATTGTATAACCTTGGTGGGATAGATAACAATGTAACAGTTAGAGTAGATAGCAATGCACAAGCACCACAAAACGTACCCTATGCTTTTCAGACATTGGTAACACCATTACGAGGCTATTTGCAAAACACGATACAAGGCAACCAATATCTAAACTGGAACAATGATGTGTATTTCCCCGTATTTCAGACACTGATACCCATAGAAACACTGCTCAACTTCATCAACAATCTGCAATTGGGTATATTTAGCGATATAGCTACGGCCAGAGAAACATGGAATCCGACAAATCCAATCAATAACAAATGGCATTTGTCTTATGGACTAAGTGCAAGGACAACACTCGCAGGTTATCCCATAAGGGTAGATATGGCATGGCCTGGTACATTCAGCAAACAACCTATTTTGTATTTTTCGTTAAGTAGTAAGTAGATACTATTAAAGAATTATTATTGAGGTTCGTGAATGTAGACTTTAGTGGACTTTTTTCGAACCAAATTATATTACAGTTCAAATGATTAATATTTCAGAATTATTGATATAAAAAATATATTATTCTTAAATAAGTGGCTTACATAACTATGCCATCAATTTATTGTATTCGTCTTTGTTTTTATGCCGAACATACGTTTATAAGATAGAATGGATGGATATCTTTACCGTCAATATAATCTAAAATCAATATAAAGATTTGTCGGTCGTGAAGAGTAACTATACTCATTGCTACAAGACCTTCTTGCATGTCAAGTTATAATTATTAATATGTGTATGATTTGCCGAACATAAAAAGTTGAATTCTTTTTACCTGAAAGTAATCACAGTAATAAATTTATCAATGTGGTAATGTATTAAATAGGTAAGGAGGAATACAAGAAATATTGCACATAATTACACGATAAAATGTAGTAATAAAAACTGCCCAGCAAATACTGGGCAGTTTTACTAATTCTGCTTAATTAATATCCCGACTCTTTACTTTACCAGTGTCACATCTCCCTTGTAGGTTTCTATCTCGCCATCAGGGTAGGCTACTCGTATCAGGTAGGTATATACACCTGCTTCCTGTACTACGCCCTTCCACATACCATCCCATCCTTTGTTGCCATTGTATATCTCCTGGCCCCAGCGGTTGAATACACGGAACTCTGTATAACGTTGGAATGTCATGTTCGATACTTTGAACACATCGTTCTTGCCATCGCCATTCGGGCTGAATGCTGTCGGGATAAACAGATTGTCACGATAATCCAAACCTACGCGTACCGTATCAAACGATACACAACCGTTGCTGGCTATACCGCCTACTACATATTGGGTAGACTCTGTAGGCGTAGCTACCGGGTAAGAAATGTTCGGGTTGTTCAGCGACGATACCGGTGTCCAGTTGTAGAGGCGGGCTCCGTTTACCATCAGCTGTATGCTCTTACCATATTTTATTACCGTGTCATTGGTCAGTATCTTAACTATCGGCAATGGTTTTACTTCTATAAACGCATCTATGGTATCGTAGCAGAAGAGTTCATCACCTACTTTTATTTTGTAGTGTGTCGTCTTTTTAGGCTTCGCTATCGGGTTGGGGCAACGGTCACAGTTCAGCGATTCGTGTGCTGATTTGAACTTACCGTTCTCAAACTCAAACCACTCGAAATAAGTACCGTTTTTAACAGACAACGGGGCTGTTTCGCCAAAGCAGATAGAAGTGTCTTTGGGTAGTACATAGAAATCGTGTTGCGGCACTACAACTTTCAATGTATCGTGTAGTAAACATCCACTGCTACCAAAGGTTTTAATTACAAAGTTTGAGGTTTTTGGAACATATGATAATGGTTGTTTACTTGTTGAGTCTGAAAGATATGTGTCAGAATTCCACGTAAATACAAAAGGTTCACTTGGAGCTTCATTATAATCAAACTCGAATGTTGGTCTGCTTTCTATTTCAGATATATTAGCTGCGGAAGAAATATTACAAACATCTTTTACTGTTCCATTAGCAGGTTTATATACTAAACCAGCAGAATATGTAACAGGGTTAAATTTAATAAGCGGTGGCGTACCATTAAGCGAAGTGCAAGATGCAACGGTATCTGGGTTATCGCTATAACAAATTTGCACTATAAGGTTTTTACTCATGTCAATATTATAAGGCACATCAAAATTGAATTTGTGTACCCCATCCGGGAATGTAATATTACTAGGAGCAGTGTAAACTGGGATAGTGCCAGTTTCAAAACCTTTGTTTTTATCGAGTTCTGTTTTTTCAGTACACTTTAACGATATCGTAAAGTTTTTGTATTCAAAATTATTTGGAGTAGTTGATTTAGCTGTTTCAAAAGTTAAAGAACGTAGTGTAGATGATCGTATACCATATTCTTTCAATTCGCTGTTTTGTAGCAAAAATTGCATTTTAGCAGAACGTACATTATTGTACAACACTGGTGTAGCACTACCCAGTGTATCATAATTAAAGCCTGTACCAAACACAGAAGAGCCATATATTGTAAATGAATCCAGTAATGTATTAGTATTAGCAGACGGACCGCAAAGCATATTTATCTTTGGCTCTTTACCAGTTAGTTTCAGGTCTAATTGTAAATAACCTGGTCTGCACATCACGAAATTATCAGCATCAGGAAAAATATCTACGTTACTGCTTTTATCAACATATAAAGATACTGTATCCTGATTCTTGCAATTGCCTGCCAAGTCAGGTGTTGAGACAACATACTCAGTTGTAGTTGTAGGTGTTGCAACAGGGTTGATGATATTATCTGCTGACAGATTTTTAGCTGCCCCTCCACTAATATCTGTCCATTTAATTGTGTTCAGCATTTCTGCTCCCCTTACATATAGTTGTTTAGGAGTAGGATTTAAAGCACAAAATGGCAAATCCTTACCAGCGTCTAACCCCTGTAATACACGGATCAAAATAACTGAATAGTTTTTCAGCACGATAGATATACCACTTGTACCTGAACAGGTAGAATCTTTAGAGGTTATTATCAGTGTATGTTCGCCAATGTCTGTAGTTGTTGGAGTCCAGTCAAATGTACCTGTGATACTTGCTGTACCACTGCCCGATGTAGTAAAAGATGAGCCCGGAATAATTGCGGTATTTGCCTCCATATACAACTGATTGACAGGATTTGTTGATTTGCTTTCTACTGAGAAGTTCAGGTTACTACCTGGACATACCAATAACGCATTATTGACAAAAGTTGCATTATTAATTTGTAACGGAATGGTGTCTACAGATGGTGGTGGTGCACTACAATTTAAGACACTGATTTGTGCATCGCGAGTTGTGTACCCTGTTCTTGCACCCGTTGCTTTGTCATATTCTTCGCAAAGGAACGCTACAACAAAATAACCTGCACCTGTTGGTGTAAATGTTGCAGTACCTGTGTACTTATTTACACTATACGGGTTACTGCCTGCAGAACCAACTGGGTTGGTAAGAGAGTAATTTGTTTGGTAAGCAATCGGAACGCCGATATCATCCAATGGCTGTACATTGGTAGTATTTAACGAATCTCCATCAACATCATATGGACCATTCAAGAATACTGCGGGTTGATTCGAACATATAAATGGTATTGGTGGTATAAGATATTTAGGGGTACTGTTATTCCTAGTGCTGTTATCTAATCCAGCTTCAACGTACATTTCAGCATCATTTGGATTAAACAAATTAATGATGTTATTATTTCTATTGCCATTTCGCCAACTGAATATCCAATCATTCTGTGCTGATGGTAAAGTAATATTGAGTACATATCTATGTCTTACAAAACCTGGCAAATTACTATTAGTTGGCACTCTACAAGAGTTCTGTGGTTTATATAGATCGCATAGTTCATCTAAAGTATCAATAGATAAGACAGGTACATTTTGTGTAATATTGTATCCCGCACTAGTACTCCTTATTACTATATCAGCTGTTGCTCCTAAATTAGCATTATTTGGTTCACATGCTTTATATAAGTCAAGCGTCACTTCATAGCTAAAGTCCCTTAATCCAGAACAAGGGTCTACCCCTATACCAACATACGTTGCGTGTAAGTCGGCAGCTGCATAGTGTGTTGCCTTTACATGACCAGCAACTAACATTACAGTGATGAGTAAAGCATAACGGGCCATAAACCATATATGATTTTTCATGTTATTTTTTTATATTATTAAAGACATACTCGTTAAAAACTGCCCCGCATATAGCGGGGCAGCAACCTACTACGTAAACTATACTACTTGTTTAAAGAAACGATAGAACGGTAAGTTTGTTCTTCTGATACCAACTCCAGTATATATTGCCCTTGTGGTAAATCTGACAGGTTAATTGTTTTATCTGCACCCAATAATCCCGTAGCAGCTTTTTGACCAGTTATGCTATATAATGCATAGTTATATGTGCCATTCTCAACATTAACATGCACGACACCTGTTGAAGGATTTGGATATACATTCAGTTTGTTTGTGACAGATGTGTTTTCAATACCAAGTTTTGCTACTACATCCATTTCATACCAATCGCGGAAATAGGTTTGTGCTGTACCATCGACACGCCATCCGCAACCCACATACGCTTTGTTGCCTACTACTTCACTTAACGCATACTTCCTTGCTTGTACAGGCCAGCTTCCGTGTAGATAACTCCATTTGTCTGTAGCTGGGTTGTAATAATAGAAAGTTGATTTATAGTTATTAAATCCGCCACTGGCACCTAACCCAACAAAACCCTTATTATCCACTACAAAAGATACCACACCATCGCGTGCTGAATCTGGGAAATCAGCTTTAGGCGTCCAAGCATTTGACGTTGGGTTATATTCGTATGTTTTAGCGATGACACTTGATCCAGAACTACCACATGAAATATAACCTTTGCCGTTAATTGCAAAAGCCGCAGCACTGCGAACTCCTGCAGTTTCAGGATAATTAGCTTTCTTTGTCCATTTATTTCCTGCTGGATCATATTCCCATACCTGATTAGTTTGGCTTACGGTTGTACCCCCATCAAATACGCCATTACCACCTACTATATAGGCTTTGTTATTCACAACGAATACATTTGATTCAGTTCTGGAAGAATCGGGAAGGCTTGCTTTTTGCGTCCATGCATTTGTCGCAGGATTATATTCCCATAGATCTTTGAGGTTTCTATGCGGTCCAGCCGGTGGTATAGCTAAATAATATTCAGCTCCTAATCCTACGTACAATTTACCATTTATGGCGAATGCAACACCTTCAGAGCGATTTACAGGACCTGTTGGATTAGCTAGCATTTTCCATGTGCCGATAGCAGGATCATACTCTTGCAAATCATTTAACCATTGTGCGTTTGCATATCCGCCCGTAATTAGGATTTTATTATTAATGACTGCACTCATGCCTCCCCAGCGGCCTTGCTGAAATTGCAAATTATCTGCTTTTTTAACCCATTGTCCTTGTGCAGATTGCATGGCTATAACTGTAGCTATGCATATTAATCCTTTTTTAAAAAATAATGATTTTCTCATAATACAAATGTTTTATCTTGAGAAGAAGACTTTTCATTGTATTATAGTGTTGGATGAAATGCTGCAAACAATCTTTAAACAATCATAATAAAATATAAATAGCAATATTAGCAAACAAAAGATTAACTTAATATTACTGAGTTATTATCTCTATAATCTCAGATATGACATGACCATCATTATTTTTTAAAAAGATGTATAATTGAACATCATCCTCGAGTTGAGGAATATACAATTTGTAGCTTAATTGTTTATCTGAAGTAATATCATATGCTTTATTATTAATTGAGGTATTGTATTGCATCATTAATTTCCCTTTATTTTCGCCATTGAGTATAGCTGTGTTTATTCTTTTTTTAACGACTACATAGTGAAGCCTAGCCTTTTCGAAAGTTTTTGACAACTCAACCAACACGGTGTCCTTTGAAATAAATCGTGCATATAAAAAAACAGTATTGTATAAAAGTGCAGAATGAATAGAATCAATAATAGTTTCGATTCGAGGTAAATTATTGCCACTACCATAAGAAAGACCGTTAACAACTATCGCAGGAGTATAGCTATATTGTTTGTGACGGAACGCGTAAAACTGATGTAATGAATCATGTTGAATAGTAGAGTATTTATCGAACCAGCCAAGCGAATTCCAATACGTTACGTGATACGATATAAATGCGATGTCTTTACTTTCAATAGCTTTTTGTTGTATTAATTGGTCAATTAAGCTGTCTGTTTTTAAGCAACTTCTGCAACCTTGCGATGAGAAAAGTTCTATTAACATATGTTTTGATGCCAATTTGTATGAACCAGCAAGTATACTATTATCAATTACGCAATTTTGACCATTGAAACTTTCATTGACTGATAATGTGTCAATTGAATTATGTTTTGCCGCACAATAATTACTTTTTAGTGTAAATATGCATACGAGTAGTATGTTAGGTAATGATATCATTTTGGTTCATTTTATTAAACTACGGTAAATCTTTGCTTGGCAGCAGCAATGAAAGAGCGTTTATTTTACTGAAAACCCTGCCAAATGAGAACATTTGCAGGGTCTGTTGCAAAGCATGAAAAATGCAACTTTTTATGTACAAACTATTATTGTCACTGAACAATAAATTTCGCATTAAGCAGCAATTCTTTTGAACTGATAATTATAGAATAATTACCGGATGGAATACGGCTTACATCAATTTTATTGCTATTTACAAGTTCACCATTCTGCATTAATTTTCCTCCGGCATCATAAATGTAATAACTATAGCAATCTTTTGTTGGCACATCTACCGATATGCAATTATTTGACGGATTCGGATAAACAGCAATGTTGTCATATATCACTGCTTCATTAATGCCAGTATTAGCTGTTTGCCCTGCTTTAATACTGCCACCTGGTATTGTGTTATAAGCATAATCTTTCAGCGTAAAGCTATTACTGTTTTTTACAGCACGTATCCAACCATAGTAATAATCTGTACCACCTTTTTTAAAACGTACGCCAATACATTTTTCAGTTCCATTTGGCCAATCATTAAATGTTGTACCGTGACTGGTAGTCATTACTTTCCAAGAACCAGACATGTTTATTGCATCTCCAATATTAACTGCAGTAACTTTATTTGATGCTGCTAATATTTCTGCATCGCTGCTCGAAGTAATGTCGTATAACGTACTGCCATGTTGCCATATTACCAAAACTCCATAAAAGGTTGTTGGTGGCGGTGAACTTGGCTTAATAGTATTAGCTATTACAATTTCTGCATAACTATTTATTGTAGAATCTGGCAAGTAATCTTGATAAAAAATCTGTGCATGAGTTTGGGAAGATAACCCAAAGAAACAGGCAGTAATTAGTAGTAGTTTTTTCATAATAAACATTGTTTATATTAAATAGTTAATTGAGAGATTATATAAAAACCCACCAATTGAGAACAATAGGCAGGTAAAAAACAAGATGTACAAAATTTGACATTCTCATTCATAGTTGATTGCGAAATAAATTACAATGCCATCTTACCTCTGAATAATAAACTTACTATGTAGTTCAGTTTCAGTAGAGCGTAATATTGCACTATAATTACCAGACGGTAGGCTACTAACATCTATTTTGTTACTACTTACAAGTTCACCATTCAGCAATAATTTTCCTTCTGCACTATATATATAATAACTGTAGTTATCTTTTGTAGGTATATCAATTGAGATGTAATTACCAGACGGATTGGGGTAGCAGTTTACGGAAATACTATTAGCCTCTACTTTATTGACACCCGTACTTGATTTTTGACCAGCTTTGATGCCTTGATTTTGTATAGTGTTATATGCATAATCTTTTACTGTAAATCCATTATTAACTCCTACAGGCTGAAGACGAATCATGCAAACCCAACCATAGTGCCATTGATTATTCTTTTTAAACCTAACGCCAATATACCTTTCAGTACCAATTGGCCATGTGCTGCACGGAGTATATGGAAATGATACTGTTTGACCCCAATTTCCAGTCGCATCAATAAGTTCACCGCTAGCAATTGGTTTTGTTGATGTGTTATCAAGTATTATTTCATTACCATGATTTACGTCAATACCAACATGCGTGTATTCATTCCATATTATAACATAAATATCTCCACTAACATATGTTGAGTTAATTTCCCTAGAAATTTTTACTATCAAGTGATCTGATATATTGTTTTTTACTGTATCAGGTATGTAATCCTGATAGAAAATTTGTGCATGAGTTTGGTAAGATAATCCAAAGAAACAGGCAGTAATTAGTAGTAGTTTTTTCATAAAAAAGTATTTAATGTTCGTGAATAATTTAAACTGATATAAAAAATCCTTCTCCTGAGAACAGGAGAAGGGACTAAGACTAACATGTGACTAAACATTCAATCTGTAGTTGTTACTACCCCTTTGTAGTAAATCGTAAAAACTATTTATCGTAGTATGTAGCATCGACGCTGATTTTATTACTGTCATTGAGCGTAAAAACAGTACATATTGGTGACCTGGCTATAAATCCTCCAAATGTTCCTGTTGATATAAATTGTACTACAACAACATTATTTACTGAGTACATGCTTACTACACTATCCTTTACATCGCTAGCTGCAGTTTGCAGCTCTACATATTTCTGTTTTACTTGATTACGAGACATTTTCACATAAGATGCACTTATGGATGGGTCTAAAAAAATGGCACTATCGACATAATAAGAAGTAGCTAAATCCCAGTTATGAGCATTAAAAGCGCTAAAAAAATCTTTAACTACCTGTTCATTTCTGCTTGTACCAATTGGCTGCATGACTGAACTATCCGCCTGTTTTTCAGGTTCTGGTTTATGTTTTCTACAAGCGTCAAATAAAATTACAGCCATTATTATGCTGCATAATATAGGAAGTAGTAATAATTTTCGTTTCATTCGTTTAGTTTTTAAACGCTGTAACTATACAACATTCAAATGTACTGTCTTAGCCAAATTGAATACATAAAAAAACATAATAATTGTAATGGAAAAGTAAAGTAACATGGCTTACCTGTAAATTACTTTTTCACAAAAGTCGCTACAAACATTCTATCGTTAGAGTTGAGCGTCAATATATATTTTGTTGGCTGAAGCCTACGTATATCAATAGAATTTCCATTGCCTATTTGCCCCTTTGCAACTTCCTTACCTGTTATGTCTTTTATTAAATAATTCCAACCTTGCAGATTAATATCTGTCTCAATAACAATTGAATTACTTGCAGGATTGGGGAACAGCTTTATCATGTCGTTAGTTACTATATTGTTGATATTTAATGTGGGATTAAAAGCATATAAATCTATAAAACCATTATCTGCACCATTTATTTTTGCATACCCTCCTCCTATATATGCAACGTTAGAAATAACAGAGGCAAACGGTAAATACCTGCCTTCAGCAATTAAATCATACGTTGATGTTGACCATTTATTTGTAGCGTTATCATACGTGTACAAATCCTTATGATAACTTACTGTTGAACTGGTTGTTGCACCTAAACCAACATAAGCCTTATTATTTATCGAAAATGAAATACCAGCATATCTTCCATCTGCTGGAAAATCAGCCTTTTTCAACCATGTATCTGTGGATTGGCTATATTCGTACAATGTCTTGTTGTGCGTTGCTGCTCCTATACCAGCATTCAATACTCCTAATGTAAGGTACCCCTTACTGCCTAACACAAAGCCTGTGCCCATACTTAAAGTTCCTATATAATCTGTCTTTTGTTGCCAGTTATCTGTTGTTATATTATACTCCCACACTTCGTCCAAATCTGTCCCACTACTATCTTTGCCACCTACAACATAAACCTTGTCAATTAGCGTAAAATATGTTGACAACGATCTAGCTGCACCAGGAAATGTCTTCTTTGCTGCCCACTGATTCGTTGCAGGGTCGTATTGGTACAAGTCTTTTTTGTACACCCGAACAGAACTAGATCTTATAAATTCGCTACCTAAACCAACGTATGCCTTACCATTCGAAACAAAAGATATTGCGCCAAATAATTCATCTTGCACATACGGTATCGCAGTTTTATCAGTCCAAGTGTTACTAACAGTATTGTATTCGAGAACCTTTGGATTAAATATTCCACCAACTACAAAAATTGAGTTATTAATAACAAAATTTGTAGCCCCAAAATAGCCAAGCTGATTATCTGGCATATCAGCTTTTTTAACCCATGCTTGAGCTATACAAGGCGCTGAGTAAAATAGAAGAAGTAATAGTGTAAAAAAGTGAAGTTTGACTTTCATAACATTTTTTAACTATCAGTAGACCATCTGTATGTTATTGCGGTTGGGGGTAGAAAGGGGGATAAATATTTAAAAAAACTTAACGGTTATAAATTAGTGAAAAAGGATTTGTGTAAATAATTAGTTAAAAGTGCTCGACAGATTTTATTAATGGAATGTTGTTAATAATACCATTATTCATGCAAGTAATTATTCAAATAATTATTATAGTATCTATTTATAAAGCTAATATTATTATATAAATCCTTATTTTCTTTTAAAAAAGCTTGAGATGTTTTATACCTTCCTGCTACTTGCCGACTATGAATTATGAGTACATAAATAGCTGTAGTGATCTGATCAAGCATGACAGGCACCCTATGATTTTGTTCGTAGAACTGATTTAGCCCGTATATAAATTCATTCATAGCATTGCTTGCATTGTTGTACTTTGTAACATGAACCCATATTAACCGAAGCAAGGTTTCGTGTGTAAAATCACACAGACACGAGTAGGATTCTAAAAATGAACTATACAGTGATTTGTCCGTATATTCCCAATGATTCTCCATAATAGCGTAATTAATAATCAGTAGTTGTGTATGAAAATAACTACTGATTAATTATTAATCTTATAACTACAGGTGTTTTACTATAGTCTGTTTATGTACGTACTCATTTGTAGTAATTGTAATGATATAATTACCCGAAGGCAAGGTAGACAGATTGATTGAAGATTCTTTTTTTGGTAAGATTGTTTCACTAAAAACAATCTTACCAAGTATATTATATAAAGATACTGATGCTTCAGTGCTCAAACCTTTTATATGCAATACGTCAACTACTGGAATAGGGTATATTAAGATATCTTTATATTTACTTTGACTACTTGTATTAATATTGAGTGTAACCAACCTTGGGTGAAAAGTCTGTTGCCTTTCTTCAAAAGTTACAAATACATTATTTGAGTTAGTGAGGTTTAGTAATAATTCATCACAATCTTTACCCATTACATCGCCAAAAATTTTATATTTACCATATTGTAAATTGTTAAACTTAAATTGTCCGCTCACATCAGACTGTGTATATCCAATTGCATTATCATTGTCATCAGTCAATATTATTATCCTTCCTGGTAAAGGGTCACCCATAGATGTACTCTTGTTTGCACCTAGCAGTACGTTTCCACTTATAAATCCAGGCCCACCCGAATTTACACCTGATTGTAATTCTACATTAGCAACTAATGGTGTATTAGGTCGAATTGAGTAACCGTCAGACCACATTAACGAGTTGCCGTAATAAGTTGGTAAATAATTTGAATAATTTATGTGTGATGGTAATAAAAAAGATTTAATCAAGTAATTATCATTACTTGAGGTAGGGCAAGGAATTGAATATGCCCCTGCTGAATTAGTTACCGCACTATCAATTGCAGTTAAGATATTGGTTGATACCCCTCCGACAGTTACAATTACATCTTTAATCAACAAAACTTTAGCCCCAATTGCTGGATTTGATGTAGTTCCCAAAGTTATTTTCCCTTCGATTGCTGTAGGAGGCACAGGTATACATACAGTAAAATTCGATGTAATATTGGTGCTAGAATAAGTATAAGTGTTTTTCAACCATGTGTTGTCGCAATTTTTAGTATATACTTCTAACGACATCCCATTTATACTATTACTCGGAATAGTAGCAGTATAATTTCCATTACTATCTGTCATAACAGTAATTTTAACATTTGGGCTACCTTGAGGATTAACAGTTGAGTCTGATTCAATATAAACTGTTTGCCCAGCAACAGGATTGCTTGATGTAAATAAAACACTGCCATTAATTGTGTATTGTGCAATACACAATTCAGAAATAGCAATAAAGATGATACTAAATAGAGAGAAGAAAAAATACCTGTTCATAATTATTATTTTTTTACGTTGAGGAATAACTAAACATAGAAAGGATAATAATGTAGACGGTTGGGGGATGGTAGCTTTTGTTATGGATTGTTATTCTTTTTTATGTATCAGCCTATATTATATTACTATATATGTATTATTGTTATTTTTATTTATACAATCATAGATTGGGTTCAGTAAATTTTCCAGCTAGATGCTTAGCAAAATCTCATTATATATAGATGTCTAGGTTAATAACCTTCAAAGAAGAAAATGAGAATTAACTATTGTTAGCTTTTCATTCCAAACATTAATAAAAAACAATGTACCATATATGTATAAAACAATATCATGTCAGTTAATATTCGACACAAGTTCCTTCGTGATGATAAGGAATTCGCCTTTTACACTCGGCAAATAGTACGCCATTTCTAAAACGACCACTTGTAATCCAAGAGGTCGTTTTTCTTATGTGTATTGTAGCCGCTATTGCTTGCTATCAACACCCACAAGAGCGAACTGTCATACCCTTTGCTGCTCGTATAAAACTCTCATGGTTGCTCCCTGTCCTGTAGGCTTACCTGCTTGCTCATTACAAACATACCATCCGGCACGTTTGTATTCGCTTCACAGAGCCTACAGTCCATACGCAACCTGTTGTCTGTGCTCGCCTGCTGAGCCAACGGCTGCATTACGGATGTTGCTTCACACGCCTGCGCGTATTGACATGCCACCACAACATCCTGCATTGTGCGAATTTGCGGCTATCGCCTTAGTAAATTCGCGCCAGCCTTTGGCTACTCGCGCACTCCATTCCCTCAATACTTCAGTCATTCCGTTTTAACGGCGAGCAGATAGATACATCTAATAGTAAATTATATGTATATTTGTATTTGATAAACAAACACAATTCCCTAAAACGCCAAAGTGAAAAAAGATGTGAAATCAAATGTTTTGCCTCATTCACAAGCAAAACTGAATCTGTACAAGGATTATCTGAGTGAATATCTACCTATCTTAGGTAACAGTCAGTTTATAGATCGAATTAACCTCTTCGATATTTTTTGTGGTGCAGGAGTATATGAAGACGGCAATTTAGGAAGCCCGCTTATTGCTGCAAGTCAAATACTCAATTACATAAGTTCCTTTAACGAACAAGGCAAAGTCGTAAAACCAATTCGTCTGGTAATAAATGATTTTGATGCGACAAAGGTAAATGGGGTCCAAGATGTTTTAGATAGTTTGCCATTAACCAATTGTAAGATAGAAGCATATAACTTAGATGCCGATGCAATGTTTGAGGTTACAGCTAACAATATAAAATCATACAGCCAACGAGAACGCAATCTGGTATTCATAGACCCATACGGCTATTCTAAAATTCAAAAAAATAGCTTACTGAAAATTCTTGAAACCAATAGAACAGAAGTATTACTGTTTCTGCCTGTAGCACAGATGTATCGTTTTACAGGAAAAGCACAAACTGATTTTGAAACAAAGTGCTATGACAATCTCAGGAAGTTCACAAATGAATTTTTTGCAGGTAACGAGAAAGCGCTACAATCAAATTTTACAAATGTCTTTGACTACATAAATGAGCTGACACAAGCGTTTTCTTTTGATAACAGTTATTATACATCCTCACACTACATACAAAGGGATAGCGCAAACTACTATGCAGTGTTCTTTATCGGACACCATATTTATGGTTTAGAAAAATTCCTGGAAGTAAAATGGAAAAACGACTCACTAGGTAAGGGGTTTAACCAGCAGAGCATCGGTAATACACTGTTTGGAGATAACCTGGAAGTACTTGATAAAACATATACAGAAGAGAGGCTTGAGAAAATTTTAAAGGAATTATTAAAACAGCGGCAGTCATGCAATAACCTTGAATTATATGAGTTTACATTAAAGAATCAATTTCTGCCTAAGCATTGCAATGAAGTAATACGACGGCTAAAAAGAGAAGGAAAATTGGTAATTCAGGATTTATTTGGTCATATTGTGAATACAAATAGCTTTGGACTTACATATGCTGTGTATAAAGAAAGGAAAATTAAATACACGTTTAGAATGAAATAAGTATGGCACAATCAAGTATTGAATGGACTGAAATGACATGGAATCCTGTAACCGGATGTACAAAAATTTCTGCCGGGTGCAAATATTGTTATGCAGAAGTAATGTCGAAACGCCTGCAAGCAATGGGTGTCGAAAAGTATAAGGATGCCTTTAAATTAACATTGCATGAAGAAGCACTAAAAATTCCTGCAACATGGAAACGGCAAAAAATAGTATTTGTCAATTCTATGAGTGATCTTTTTCATAAAGATGTGCCGTTAGAATTTATCCAAAAGGTTTTTACAGTTATGAATGAAAACCCTCAGCATGTCTTTCAAGTTCTTACCAAACGGGCACACAGGTTATTGCAAATACATCAAGAATTAAAATGGTCGCATAATATTTGGATGGGTGTATCGGTTGAGAATGAGAAGGTAATGAATCGAATAGGGTTACTACAACAAACGAATGCACGAAATAAATTTCTCTCGTGTGAACCACTAATAGGCCCTTTACCAAAAATGAATTTGACAAATATTGACTGGGTTATTGTTGGTGGAGAAAGTGGGCACAATGCACGTCCTATGAATACAGAATGGGTATTAGATATTATGGATCAATGCAAGGCAGCAGAGGTTGCTTTTTTCTTTAAGCAATGGGGTGGTACAAATAAGAAAAAGACAGGTAGGGTTCTGAATGGGCGGACTTATGATGACATGCCTTTTAGAATAGAAGAATTATAAACCTATTGTTATTAATTAACTTTCATTATTCTTAACACTTCATTCTATCAATACTTTGGTCATTACATAGTATCAATGTATTGTTTTTTAATAGAGCGAACTAAAGTCAAGTATAGAAAGTTGCAAGAATGCTCTATCACCTCTATTCAGTGGTGGTATCTTTCCATCATTTATTATGTAATGAAAATTATTCTGAATTACTGTTCTTATTTTTTCTGAATCATACCCTATTCCTACTGAAAAATTATCAAAATAAAACTTCAAAGCTAATATTCCGTTAGAGTATTTCCCACCATATTGCTTAGACATGTCATAAGTCTGCTGCCTGTTTAATAAGCCTAAGCCTTTAGTAGTACCTGTCCACAATGCATTATATATACCTATGCCATATACATGATTGTTTATAGATTTTTTATGATTTAGTTCAAAAGCGAATGTTCTAAATTCATCTAATGATGTAAATGCGAAGAAATCATTTTCAAAGTAGAAATTCCATTCAGATTTGAAAGTTGCATACTTATATTTTATTCCGCCACTTAATTGGGTTGTATGGTCTGTGGCTATGTAATAAATTAAATAGTAAGAAATATTATGCTTGCGTAACACAGGAGAAAGACAATATGATGACATTGCTTTTTCTCCCAAAGAGGTAGTTAGCATAACTTCTTGTTCTCCAACAAAACTTTGCCCATCTATTCCAATATTAGTAAGATAATATGATATGCCTGTTCGATAAGAAAAATTGATTGTTAATAGTTTTTTAGGAATAACTTTTGAAAATTGAAAATCAACACCAGCCTCGTTTACATGACTTCCTGTTTCCAAACGAGGGGAATACTGTAAGAAAAAATTATGTTTGGCAATAACGTGTATTGGTAAAATGAAATTTGATTTTACTTGAGCTAAAACATTGTTATGCAGTATTAATATTAGACAAATAAAATGTATCTTATTCATTCATATTAGCAATCAGACATTACTTAAATAGCATAAGTAATTATGAAGAAACAAGATACTGAATTTTACACATACGAATACTGCAAAAATTGTAATTCGTTGTTTGATAATTTATATTGTTCCAAATGCGGACAAAAGAAATATAAGAGGTTAGACTTTCCTTATATTATTAGTGCTTTGGCTAACGCCTATTTAAATTTTGAAAGTGGACTTTTTTATACTTCAAAAGAGTTATTACTAAGACCTGGTAAAACAATCATTGCATTTTGGAATGGCAAAAGAAAAAGATATTATGCTCCACTTATATACTTTATTTTTTGGATTGCGGTATTAATTGTAACAAATAAATATTTTTTTGCCCCACTGTGTGATTGGCTATCGTCTAATTTCTTACCTATAAAATTAGATGAAGGGATTAGTGCTTCTTTAGAAGATAAACGTCTTTTACTAATACTGCTAGGATTGGCAATCATTGAGTACTTTGTTATTGCATACCCTAGGTACTCTTTTGTCGAAGTAATAATTGCTTGCTTATTTATATATGGTACTAATTATATGCTAATACCATATATTACTATACTTGAAATTCCCATCTTTTTTTTACTGAATAATGAGTCCAGAGAATTAAGAACTATTATAACTGATATTCCATCTGCAATACTTGTATCTTATATGTTGATGGATTTATTAAAAAGGATGAACATAACTTACTGGTTTATTCGATTTTTATTGGGTGTATTCTTGGGATATAGCTATTATATATTCATGATTAAACTTCTTACTAAATAGATATTACTCTATGATTATTTCGACTATCAATACTATCTGTTTTATTAACATAACCTCTATAAATTAAAGCCCAACATAAAGATGTTGAGCCTTGTGTAACTAACCCCTGTACACATCAAATAAACAAAACCAATCAGTCAGTCTTTGGCTCATCTGTATCACCCTGTACCCCCAAAATATAGTCCACACCTTTCTGAGCATTACCTGCTGCCGTAAATATCAGCCGCTTATCAAACTTCAGTTTCAGCAGCCAGTTCTGTATATACGCTGCACTTTGTTCAAATTGAGATGGAATACCTGCCAGTTGCTGTAAATAACATGCTCCAATCTCTGCCGTCAGTTCCTCATTGGAGTACGCATCCGAACCAAACTCCGACATCTCAATGAGGTCTTTGCGGTTACAGCGGGAATAATGCCCTGTCGAATGCATCAGTTCGTGAAAGAGTGTTGCATAGTAGGCATCATTACTTTCAAAGCTTTTCTGCTTCGGCATATTAATGTAATCCTGTAACGGATTGTAATATGCTTGTTGCTCTTTAAACCGAATAGGCGGCTTGTTCGGCATGTTCTCATACACTGCCTCACAGACAAGGTTTGCCACAGGTTCAATTTCAGGTAGCTGGTACTTTTCAGGTAGTTCGCATTGTGAGATGTTAAAGACCATGTAATAGCGCAGTATAGACCTACGCCGTTCTGCATCTTCTACTAGTTCTTCGCCAGCTTCTTTTTTCTCAGGCTGTTTCCAAAATGTAACCATGTGGCCTTGTTCATCCCGCCTTACCTTACCGCCTAAGTCATTGACTTGCTTAAAGGTTAAAAACAGGTTTTGCTCATAGCCAAGCATGGATAAGAGTATCAGGTTAAGCCCTCGATATGCTTTACCACTCACAAGGTTTCTGGGCATCCCTGCATCTATCCAAGGCTGTCGCCACGGCACTACCCCTTTTTCTAATTGTGCTACGATACGCTCTGTTACAAGGGCATATACATCTTTTACAGGCTGTGTAGCCTGCGCATTGGTTGTTTCTTGCATTGTGTACTGTTTAATTGTGAAAGAATATTGTTTCAGTATCAGTGTATGCAAGAATTGCTGAGAGCATAAGGGGTATAAAAGACCCTATAAAGGGACACTACTTACCGCAGCCGCGAAAGTCGGCACACCCTCATGCCATGCAAGGTCATGCCACAGGTTTTACAAACAATCTCCAGACTGTGCAGTTAGTGGAAAGAGCCTCTCACAGCTCGTATTCTTTGTAAAAACCTTGCCTGTCATTCAGTTAGTGCCGGATGAGTAGCTATGCGCTAAGCAGATTTTTTACAGCGAATTGTATCTAAAAAAATGACATGACAGCACAACAGAAAAGAAAATCCCTGCTAATGACACTAAGCTGGGACATCCAAAGACAAAAAAGCAGCCTCAATCGCTCCAAAGCACTGATACAGGCATGGGCAATTCTCAATAATGAAGAAATCACCCTGCGGTATATGGCAAAGTATGTGTTTCAGAAAAACAGATTGGGCGTACAGGTATTTAACCAACTCGGATTATTCACAGACTAAAACATACAGATATGGAAATCATTACAGGAAGACTAACGGCAGATGCGCAGGTAAAGACACTCAAAGACAAACGGCAGTTAGTGGCGTTCAGCATTGCCATTAACAGGCAGTACACCACGCAAGGTGAGAAGAAGAAAGAAACAAGCTACTACAACTGTGCGTATTGGATAAGTACGAAAGTAGCACAGGTACTTACCAAAGGCAGTATTGTATCGCTTGCAGGGCATACAGGTATCAATGCGTATAAGGGCATGGATGGCGAATACCATGCGTATTTAACATTCCATGTGCAGCATATACAGGTACTGCATAGCGGAAAGCAAAAGGGAGCAGTACCCATACCTGATGGTGCAGGTGCAAGTAAGGATGACTTGCCGTTTTAAGATGGCGTATATGTTGCGAAGCCATCCTGTACATACAAGATGGCTTCTATTTCACCCCTATTGAAACTACCTCAAGGTACAGAAAATGCAGGTAGGTGTACCTCGTTGCCAAAACTTCTTTTCTTTCAGTAGCAGGAAAGCAAAGAAGCAAAAGAAACTGCGGGGCACAAAAGTAAAGCAGCCTTTGAGGGCTGCCTAGAATAGTTTTAGTTGCGAGGCGTTGGGGTTAGTGGTATCACCAGTTGCAGATGGCAAAGTAAGCGAGCTGCCTTTAGATGGCTTATTAAAACTGTTTTTATGGCAATGCCATAAATAGGAATGTTCCTTGTCTGTAAGCCTGAATATCCCGAATGGCAGGAAGGAGAGCATCTATATAACTTTGCCCTTTTTAATCTTTTTATCACTATGTTCTCTTTTCCAAAACACGCATAAAAATTCATGAACTTTATTTACCCTGAAAACCCATGGATATCCTAGTGTTTTCATATTATTGTACTCATGTTGCCTATCCCAGATAATAATATCCTCTAATTCAAATCCAATTGCTGTCATCATTTTTGAAATATCTATGTGTAATGGATAAAATTTATCTTTTTTACGCAAGTCCATTATATTGATAATACAGCGTTTGTCAGGTTTAAGCACTCTGTACACTTCGCTATATACATCTTTCAGGCTGTCAATAAATTCATTATAATCAGAAATATTGCCAATGTCTTTTTTTGAGTCCGAGTAATTTTTTATCTCTTTATTATCAACAGTTCTTTTTTGATTCAGAATATCCCAATATGGCGGAGAACTGATTGACAAGTCAATGCTACCTGACGGGATTTTTTTCAGTGTTTTTCTATTGTCACCAATTAATATCTTTAGTTTATAAGCTGCAGACAATGCTGTTTCCTGATTCTTCAAGCGGTTTTTTGCTATTGCGGCATATTCTTTGTTTAATTCACACCCTATGCCTGAGCGTTTTGTATTATTACAAGCTATTAAAGAGGTGCCCGTTCCCAGAAAGGGGTCAAGAATTATCTCGCCATTATCTTTTGTATAGATGTTTATAAATCGCTCAACCAATTGGGTAGGGAATAAGGCAGGATGCTTTAAGCTGTTTTCATGTTTGGATTTCCTGATATCTCTCCAAATTGAAAAGGAATAGTTTAGCCATTCTTTGCCTGTCAGGTTATTCATTTTCCGGACCATAATAGTTCCTGCTACTTAATGTGTCTTTTAAGCAACTTTCAATTATATTAATTTCTTCGTTGGTTAGTTCATAAATCGAATAAACCAGTTTATTCAACTTAATATACAAGTTTTGATATTCCGTACCCTTTTCTCCATTCAGTTTTAATATTGCATCAACAATTGCTGATATTTTTTTAATAATAGTTGTATCCGGCAATACTATTGGTAATTGGCCTATGTATTTCCTGTCTGTATGCATGGTGAAATTTGAACTTAAAAAAATGATGTGAAGCAGAAAGAAATCAGCAAACTTAGAATTGATAATCCCTAATAAAAACTTCAAATCATTTTTTGCAGATAGTATGTTTGTTACGGTGTCCATATTTAATTCATTTGCGCTGCTAATAGTTGCTGCTATCCCACCTTCCTTTGAACATAGGTTTTGAAGAATTATTTTTTCATTTTTCAATCGGTTTATTTTGTTGTCATTTTTTATTTTTTTCAGATCAAGATATAGCGGATATCTGGTTGCAAACTTTCCTACTGAATCGCCTCTGTAAATTGTTATACAATTCTTTTGATGGTTTTTACTGATTGCATCATTTTTTGAGCTGAGGTTAATGCCTCTGAATATATTGCCGTCACATATTGAATCAAGTGTAGTTTTAATACCAAGCAATTTAGCAGATAATTGTATGATTGATTCGTTACGATACACCGGGTAAAAATCGTAATCAATAAGCATCTGTTGTTTTATCCGATAGCTGGTTTTGTTTTCTAGTGGTTTGTTCTTGTTATGTATGTTTATTAATACATCGTTTTGATAATTTATGGGTTTGCATTTTTGAATTATTACAATAATCTGGTCGCCTCTTACGTCTTTAAAATAGTGGCCTAAATCAAATATTTCTTTTACAAGGAAATTGGTAGCGATATACTTTCTTACATTCGAAAATGAGCCAACCCTTAAAATGCCTTTGGGTAAAACAAAACCAAGAAAGCCCCCCGGTTTTAAGTATTGCAAACTTTTGGCTATGATTAAGGATGCAGCATTTACTATTCCATTTAATATTGGCTTAAATACTTCATCGTCAGGATTGTAATCCTTTTTTGCTACTACGTGTTGATATGGCGGGTTGCCAATTACAACGTCAAATCCGCCTTCTGAATATATTTCCGGAAATAGTTCCCGCAACTCGGAATGTATTGTATTAGCGCAAATGAAATTATCGCTATTAGTAGCGCCTGCGTTCGACGAGATGTTTTGTACACATAATTTCAAAGCATTGGCATCGATGTCTATACCGTAAATATTTTGATCATTATTATTGTTATATGTCAAGGCTGAAATCAAAAACGCTCCTGCACCTGCTGTAGGGTCAAGTATTCTTGAATTTTCATTTACAGGAATAGTACTGAAGATGTATTTGACTAATTCCTTGTGTGTATAAAACTGTCCAAGTTTTTTTCTGTCATAATGCTTTATGTTCTTTTCAAAAAAAGAACTGTAGGGGTCTTTTATTGGATCATTATGAATTGAAAAGATGATGTCCTCTTGATGAGGGTATGAAAACTTAGTATCTACTCCTTTTTTTGACATTGGCAATGGAATACCTGTTATTTGTAAAACTTCTTTTTCTTTCCATAGCAGGAAAGCAAAGAAGCAAAAGAAACTGCGGAGCTAAGGGTGTATTTCATAAAACACAGCACCCACAGCTTCTGCTATTTTGTTGTAGTATAGGGTATCCGTTATTAGCTGTTTCGGATATACCAACGCAAGTTCAGGATGCTTAGTTGCAATAGCAGCAAACAGACATTCTTTGTTCACATCCACCCGATTGCAGTAATGCAGTTTCAGGTCAGATAGCCGAATGTATCTTGCTTGTACACCCATACCCTCAAACAACACATTCATAGCCCCTACAAGCTGCATAAAGCCCTTAGAAGCAGGCAGTACATCCGGTATCTTGATAATGACTTCTTTTACATGGTAGGTGTATACGATAGCTTGCAAAGTTGTAACCATCTTTTGCAGCTTTTTGCTATTCCACTTACCGCCTGCTGCCTTTACACCCCAATCAAGCAACTCTGCGGTATCTGCTACCGCATACCCCATATACTTAGTGCCGATACATAGTCCGAGGCGCATATCAGAAGTTGCGGTGCTTAACCAAATAAGTAAAGTAGGCAGCCCTGCTGCGTTTAATATTCTCTATGGGCGTATTCATTACAATACGCAGTATTTCCCGCAACTTATCTTCCGTGTAATTAGCAACGAATATTTCATATACTCCTAAAGACTTAACATCCTGTAAGGTACTGGCAAGTTCAAAGGCAAACTGTTTTCTTTCTTGTTCATTCATGGTTATTACTTACAAACAGAAAATGAGAGAATTTCCGTTCGTTATTATTAATTAATAATCGTCCGAGAACGTAACCGATACGAAACGCTTTTTGTTATCCCCAAAACTTCCCGCACACGGCACAATTACTGATAATAGTTTTCCACAGCTACAGAGTATGTGTTTTTATGGCTGCTTCTTATCCTCAACCTCTTTCATCCATGCACCGATTTCTTTAATGGCATCCTGTCGTAATTCATACAACAATGAATCAGGAAGCGTTTTATACAGCACAGATAGCTTTAATAGATTTTGCACACCCGGTAAACGCTCTCCTCGTTCCCAATCACAGATATGGGTAGTCGTTTGTAACCCCAATGCTTCCATGACTTCCTTTCGGGAAAATCCCATCAGCACACGAGCCTTGCGTAACCTGCGCCCTATTGCATGTTTATTGTTATTCATATTGTTAAACGTAGCAGGCAGGTATAAGGGGTGAATAGTAGGAAGAAATTGCCGGAAGCGGCAACTTTTGGGGAAAACGACCTGAGTTATAAAGACCTTGACTGAAGTGTAAAAACCTGTAGAGTGCTATTCCATGAGAGGTTCAGGAATTTCTAAACAAAAGCTAAAACAAATCCAAACAAAGTTTAAAGAGATTGATGCATTCTTTGCAGCAATGGAGCAGGATAAAAGCCTACCAACGTTCAGTGAGTTTTTTATGCTTTGTATGCTATTGGGTACTGCGGAAAGTGTGAACCTGCAAAAGATGTATCCTGCCATGTACAAGAAAGCGAAAATCTATCTTGAAAAGCAAAAGGAGTTTATACTGCTTTAGGTATCGGGTGATTTATCGCTTATATGGTATGAGCTAAGGTCAGGTATATTGTGTTCACCTGATGCTAACTTGGTTCGAACATTGTCAACGATGGCGCACCATCGTTGAATAAGCAGGCTCAATGCTGTATTATAAGCTTGTGTATCAACCTTTTTTATCAGTTCGAGCCTGTCATATTCAGACAACAAAGACGGATAGGCTTCTACAATAGGCATCAGCCAATCTGAGGCTTCAAATAAGAGTTTTTTATTGCTTAGTACATAGTTCGAGCCAAGTGAATTAACAATGCTCTTTTTAGCTTCCATTGTACCATCTGTAAAATGTACTCTTGCATACGCTGCAAACTGAAAAGCTTGTTTGGCGAGTTCAGTTAAACTACCTGCATCCATCGTTTTCGGTTTTTCGTTGGATTGGGTGGTAAGTTTTGTGATGCTGCGTTGCAGCACATCTCGCTCTTTGATAAAGCTGCTGTCGTCTATTAAATCCCGCATACGCATACGAATGAGGTTGTCTAATTCTGCTTGGGCAGTTTCCAGTTCAGTTTCTATGCTGGCTTTACTATGGATAGTATTAACTACTTCATTTGCTTCCTGCTCGTCGAGTATGGTTATTGCCCAATCAAGAAACGCAGGGATGATGGCGTATTTCTTCAAGTCCTCATTAATGGCAGTTTCAAGCATAGGGAGTGTAACAGGCTTATTGGTACACTTAATATCCTTATTTTTTCTCGTACAGTGATAATAGGTAAACAGCTTTAGCTCGCCTGTAGATTTGATGTGCTTTTGTTTAACGGATGCAGTTACCATACAGCCGCAAGTGCCGCAGCGTATAAGCCCTGTATAGGCAAATTGGTGGCGTTGTAGCCTTGGTTTACCTTTTCTACCTAATAGAAATTGTACATGGTCATATTCTTCTACTGTTACCATCGGAGTATGCTTACCAGTATATAAACTGCCTGCCCACTCAAAAATACCTGTGTAAAAAACATTACCCAGCAGCTTGTATATCATTCCTCGGGATAATTCTTTGCCGCCATAGTGTTTATGCCTTGGACTGCGGAAACCCCACTCTGTATTTGCCATCAGGCGGATTTGTTCAGGATTATACGCACCTGTAAGCATGGTATCCCAGATACGGCGTATGAGGGGGAAATACTGCTTATGAGGGATAATACACTTATTTTCTTTGTCGTTACTATAGCCAAGTGGTGCTTGTGATGGATACCAGCCACGCTCCGCGCGGCCAACCATACCTCTGCGACAGTTTTTACGCAGGTCAATGATGTACTGGTTAGCCATGCCGCTTTCTACGTTAAAGAGTAGTATATTGTCATCCGGGCGGTATGTTCTGTCAATGGTCTGTATGCATTGGATAATACCTTGTTGGAGCATCCAGCTAATCATGCCGCTATCTATTGGGTTACGGGATAGGCGGTTTATCTGCCAGCATAAAATACCATTAGCTTCACCTTTTTCTATACGCCGTAGCATATCTGCAAATACAGGTCTGTTATTAGGTTTTTTAGCAGATTTAGCTTCGGTCAGTATTTCGAGGATAGTAATACCAGAAGCAGCCGCCAGTTCACTGAGCCGCTTTACTTGGTCGTCTATGGACTGTACCTGCCTGTCCTCACTTTCTGAAGACTTACGGGCATACAGGAAAAATATCAGTTTGGGGTTAATGGTCTGATACATATAAATTATCCTGACACACTATCAGCTTTGTGTAAAGTATGTTCTTCCAGCATGTTTCTGATGAATACAGCTTGTTCAGCAAGCACCGCATTATACGCCTGTTTACTTACAGGCTTATAAATATGCTTCAACATAACAAGTAGTTTCATTGCTTGTTCATATGCCTGTTCCTTGCTGATGGCAACTCCGTAATGGGATTTGTATATGTCCATGAATGCCGCCAGTTGTGCATCTGAAATAACCATGAACCTATTGTGTACAAATCAATGCTTTACAAACAGTAGGCATATTATCCCTCAATAGGGTTTATTTTCCTCTGCAAAAGAAATACCATTACATATACCATTAGGGGATGGATAACGACATCACGCCCATCGGCATAACCAACTACAGAAATACCAATAAGAAGTTTGGCATTAAAGACAAAGATCGATTGCAGCATATCTACTGTATCGGTAAAAGCGGTACTGGCAAAAGCACTCTGTTAAAACAAATGGCTTTGTCGGATGTACACAGAGGCAATGGACTATGTGTCATAGACCCGCACGGAGATTTGTCGAGAGATATTATTAGCCAGATACCAACAGAAAGACAACAAGACCTTATCTACTTCGATGCCACCAATACCAAGAACCCCATAGCTTTTAATCCACTCAAGGGCATACATCCGCAGTATCACCACTTAGTAGCAAGTGGGCTAATTAGCACATTCAAAAAGATATGGCACGAGAACTGGGGTCCGAGAATGGAGTATGTACTACGCTACTGCTTGCTGACGCTTTTAGAAGTACCGGATGCTACCTTGCTGGATATACAGCCCTTGTTAGTAGATAAAGCATACAGGGCGAAAGCCATTAGTTATATAACAGCCCAGCATGTATATGCATTCTGGGCAGATGAATATGAAACATACAGTCCATCCTTTAGAAACGAAGTCATATCTCCGATACTCAACAAAATGGGCTTATTCAGGACAAGTACACCCTTGCGTAACATACTCGGACAAAAGACCAGTAGTTTTAGGATGCAGAGAGTATTAGATGAGGGAAAGATACTTATTGTCAACCTCTCCAAAGGAGAGATTGGAGAAGAAGCTACGATGCTCTTAGGTTCTATACTGGTAACAGCTATACAACTCTCTGCTATGCACAGAGCCAAGCAGCCGGAGCATACCCGCAGGTCGTTCTACTGCTACATAGATGAGGCACATTCATTTTTGACTCTCGCTATTACAGATGTGCTGTCAGAAGCCAGAAAGTATGGATTATCCTTGTTTTTGTGTCATCAGTACATAGAGCAATTAGATGAGCGTATCTGCAAAGCTATATTCGGGAATGTGGGGACTATTATATCCTTTAGGGTAGGTGCTACTGATTCGGAATATCTTGCAAAAGAGTTTTACCCTGTATTCAGCCAAGATGATTTTATTAACCTGCCTAGGTATGGGATGTATATTAAGCTGATGATTGATGGGGCGAGTAGTAAGGGGTTTAGTGCGAGAACATTACCAACCTTAATACATTGACTAATTATTAAATACAAAGGAAACTTAGTTGATAATCTATAGAACACAATTTAATACATATTCTTTACATGATATATTTATTATGCATAATAAAACATGAAATATATTATTTAATAATAAAATATCAAATATGGAAAATTGTCAAGTGCTACAACCAGATTTGTTCTTAAAAGTATTGCAAATTGAACCTCTTACGAAATTGCCATTATTTAGTGAACCAGTTCAAAATATAGTTGTCTATCTTTTTACGTTACTTTTCTCAAAATATGGTTTTAGTAAAATATCAGAAATCCAATCTCATGATATTGAAGGGTTAATTTTTCAAGTTTGTGAAAAAAAAAGCTTGGGTGCATATGGATGGTTTGTTTGTAGTTCTACGCAAAAACATTTTACTGAGAATAAGTGCTTTTCACTTTCCTTTCTATCAAATTATCCAACAAATTCTAAAAAGTCGAATGTAATCCTGTCCATTAGTACTAAAAGTGATCCTCAAACAATTTGGATAAAAATTGGAGAAATTTCAGATTCATTAGATAAGCCCTACAAGTTTAAACGTTTGTTATTCTTAAATGAGGTATTAAAAACAGACGTCTTACCATTAAGCAGCTGGGTTATTGATGCAAAAACGAAACCTTAAAATCCTTTATTATATAAAGGATTTTTTATCTTTAAGATATGGAAATAGAGTTGCCAAAATATTTAACCGCAGATTTAGTAGAAGATATTAATAAAAGAATTGATAATAATAAGCCATCTGAAATTGTTATTACAATAAATCAATTGGAAGGAACTAGACTGTTTGCAAATGCTAGATTAGCATCTTTGCTGCATAAATGCTTTAAAGAAAAAATATCGATACAGCTTAAAATAGGAGAAATATTAAAGGAATATGCATCAAATAATAAAAATTGGCGTTTTCTTGTACACACAACAATAGGATACCTATTAGTTCATTATGCTGATAAGATTATTGACCGATCTGGTACAGACGTAAAAAGTACAATTAAAGAAAAACAGTTTTCAATTTTAAGTGCGTCTAAAAGTATTATTGGTAGTGGAAATGAAAAAGCAGCACTTTCGATAAGTGGCTTCAATGTGCCCGAACAAGCGGATATTTTTAAATATACTAGTAAAGAGTACCAAAACTTTACGACATTTTATAATCATTTTTCAAATCTTTTATACGAAATTATCAGTACTAAGAATCAAGCATTAGTCGAGATTGTTTGCAGCAATATTGCAGCAGAGGCTATTCAGAATGCAACAGATCATGCATTGTACGACAACTCAAATAATAGAATTAATCAAATTCAATTTCTAGAAATTAAACGTCTGAGCCTCAACACATGGAAATCCCATATTGAACTATTATTCGAAAAAGAAACAACTCCTGTAACTACTTATTTACGTGCTTTAGAAAAATCACTTCATTTTAGCCCATCACAGTTTAATGATTTTTATCTTACTGAATTCACAATTTCTGATTGCGGCATAGGAATTCCAGCAAAAATTTTAGGTAATGCTGATATATACAAACAACAAATTGAAGAAGAAGCAGATGCACTAGAAAATGCTTTATTGCCAAATCACACCTCAAAATTAAATGAAGTTGGTGCTGGTTTCGGGCTTCATAAAATAATGTTAGCTACGCAAAAGGTTAAAGGCTTAATTGTGTTTAGAACAGGGCGATTATATATGTTTAAAAGTTCTTTCCAAGATGATAATGCTGATAGTCAGCTTGCATTTTGGGATGCAACAACTAGAAACTATTTGCCAGGGACTTCTATTAGTTTGATTTTTCCTTGGACAGAGTCAAATCCTTATCAACAACTTTTGTTTCAATCCTGATGGCTTTATTAACAATTAATATTCTTGATAAATGGCCAGATGACACTATTCAAACAATTGAAGTGCCATTCTCTAACTATCCTCAAAAAATAACGATTTACTATGTTCCTATTCCAAGAAATGCCAATTTATCTTTTTTAGATATTATTCCGTATAAAGTTGACCCATTAAAAAAACAGTTTGATTTAATAGTGTTAAGGTTACACCAACCGGAAATTAACACATTGAAAAATGACAAATCACTAATAGAATTATTTTGTCAAAGATTTAAATCGAAATCAATTTTTATTCTCAATTGGAATGGGAAAGAGCATAAAATAGTTCATTATAGATCTTCAGCAAAAGCAGAAATTCACTTTACAGAAAAATTGCTTCTTAAAGAGTTAAGACATGCAGAACTCCTTTCAATTGTTAGCCAACCAAATGTTTTACTTAATGAAGATAACGACTACCACTATATCGGGCCCAATGGTAGTCATTACAGGAGTTTCCTTAGAATAGGTAATGCTCTATATTCAAAAGATGCACTTGATGCAATATGTTTTTGGTTACTTCCACACGTACATTCAAAACCACTCATTCTCCTTGATTCTGGAAGTATTCTCTCTCTGGGTCTAAACCTACCGAATTATTGCCACGACTGCAACTTGCTTTCAACACCAGATTGGTTTGGGAAAATTGAATGTTTTAAATCATACAACGAGAATGATACTGAATTGTTTCGAAGGATAATCGGTTTTAAAAAATTAATATCATCGCCTTTTAACGTGTTAAATATTTTTTCAGCACGTGGAACTGGTAGGATTGCTGAAAGATTAATAAGCATCTGTGAAAAGGCTGGTGCTAATTTTATTGATAATGTTTACTTATTCTCACTACCTGAACTTTGTAAATCAACTGATAGTTTTTCAGAAGATATATATTGCCAATTACCACTCGACTTCAAAGGACTAGAGGCATCTTGCTCGGAATGTTCAAAGGGAAGTTTGCCTCTAAAAATTAGTGAACGAACATATACACTTGAAATTTCTGCTGATGCTAAACCTGTATCAATAGACAGGAAAGATGCAGAACACGCATTAAAATTCTTTCAACGATACCCAGATAGTGGTTGCTTTACAGTTCATAAAGATCAAGAAGATGGTAGACACCATATGATTGATATTGATGTATCAATCTTACTAAAGAATGAACAATTCAAAAAGGCATTTTTAAAAAAGTTAGAACTATTTAAAGATGCCAATGTTATTCTTGCTCCAGAACATGACGCTGCACGAGAAATGGCTACATTGGCAAAAACTGTATTGAATTTACCAACAGTGTTATGTGATCATTCTCGCCTAAATAACTTGTCAACAGAATCAAAAAAACTTCTGTACAACGCTAATAAAATACTTATTATTGACGATGTTGTTCAAACTGGTACAAGATTGACCAATTATAAATATTATCTAGACAACTTCGAGATAAAAAATAAAGATTCACAAATTAGTCTTTTGGTCGGTGTAGCAAGAGCAACAGGCATTGAATATTTAAAAGGCATTAAAGATATTATCTTTCCGTATGATAATTTTGCATGTGTTGAAGAAATAGTTTTGCCGAATTGGGGGCGAGATGAATGTCCTTGGTGCTGGGAGTATAAAAAAATAAAAGAGCTTGGTAACACTTTTATAGGAACTAAACTCTTAGAAGATAGATTTAATATTCTTGAATCTCGTGATGGCTTAAAAACAAACCTTTTTTTACAATGGAATGAAAATAATAGAGAATGGCTGAAACATGGTCAACAAAGAACAATATTTGGACCAATGGATCAAGAGATAGATATTTTTGTCGCTATTGCAAGCGCGATTCAATCTATGAGAGATAATGGAAAACTAAATAAAAACTTCGACAAACCGATTTCAAAGGTCTATGCAGTAGAGAAGTATATAAATGGAAGATATTATGAGAATTTTATACGAGCATGCATACTGAGAGCATCTCATAAATATGACTTGCGTTCTTCTAAAATAGAAATAGAGCAAAAGAAAACTCTGACCAATCTTCTGTATGCTGATCATGCAAAACCATTTAGGTCGGAAATTCTTTTTAATATGGCAATGAAAAAATTGCCTGTAGTTGATCTAAAAGATGAGTTATTTTTAGGAGAGCCTGGTATTTGTTCTTTTTTAAAGCAATTAATCACTAAAGAATGTACTATATAAAATATTATTTCCTACTATAGTTTTATATTTTAAACACAATATTTTCTTGCCATTTGAAATTATAATACAGCCGATATTAGAATAGATATTAATCGTACATCTGTATCAATTTTATCAAGTCATAGCATTAAAACTCAATTATTCAGTAACATCTATATGGTTATCCTGTCATGCTTACTAATAAACGATGCTACAACAATCTGATAAAGATGTTTGTATTTCCAATTTTCATACCTTTATACTACCCCTACCAACCTACTACCCTAAAAAGTTCGTCATCATTAAACTCACCATATATGTTTACAGAAATGCTCATCGAGCTACTGAAATGGCTGTGTTACTACCTTCTCGCCATCATTCTTCTCTCGTACCTCTTCCGCAGGTTTAAAGACTTCGGAGCCATTCATTCCCGTTGGCAACACCTCTTTAACACGCCCTTTTCTAGCCAAGAGTTCTACCAACTGGTAGAAGATGCGCTCAAGAATCGGAAGATACCCAATATGGACATCCAAAGAGTAACTAAGGCAGAAATCAGTTACTTTTTGGTACAAAGAGAATACTTGCAAATAACGCGCAGAGAACAACGCTTTCTAATCTGTGCCGCACCATTTGCGGACACATTCTTTGTCAGTTGGTGGTTTGGCAGCGTTGTCAACTTTATTCAGGATTTCGTAGCTCGCATACCCAGAGTAGGGCCATACCTGGTACTAGCCATGTTTTCCAAAACATATTTCCAGCATGATACGGACGATATGTTTGCAGCAATGGTAAAGCAAGCAGTCAATGAAGCCATTGACCACATGAGCAGTGCTAAAGGGCTTCGTCCGCTAACTGAAGCTGAACGTCAGCCACAGTTTACAAATGCCGACTACCTCAAAGCAATGTAACTTATGCAGCCCTCGCTATCCCAAGAGCTCACCGCCCAATTCTACGATTGGGAACAGCTTGGCAGAGGCTGGCTGTACGCAGATGCACCTATCTACCTCGAACCACCCTTTGTGCCGTTCTATTACCATACAAAGCCACATAGCGCACCTGTCAAAGACGATGGCAAACGACATACCATATTCAGTTTTGTAGCAGAGAAAGTACAGCAGGCACTTCGCCCTAAGCAAGTAATACAGGAAGAAGAACCTATCTTCCTAGACCCCATCCCTTTTGACTGCGACGAACCACTGCAAACCTTTACCATATCCCTGCCCAAAGGCCATGTCGTAAAGATGGCAAACATGGAAAGTTTGCTCATCGTCCTATCCGATAGCCGCTATCCCATATCTTTTGAAATAATCACATCAGAAAACACCGCCACCTTACAGCTTGCCTGCTACGGCACAGATGCGCCATTAGTCGCAAGCCAAATCAAAGCCTACTTTCCGGCCTGTACTATTAAAGAAACAGCCGACCCTATTATCGCCATCTGTAGCAGTGATACAGGCTTTGCAGCCATAGACTACTATGGCCTCAGAGATGAATTCACCCGACCCATCTGTATGACTACTACCTTTGACCCTGACCCGTTCATAGGGCTATTCGCAGCCTTGGAACACCTACAACAGGGACAGTCAATCATCATACAGGTACTCTTTCAGGGAACGCAGTATCCTTGGGCAGAGAGTATCATACGCAGTGTCAGTGATAGTGAGGGCAAACCATTTTTTGAAAACGCACCCGAAATGCTGCCACTGGCTAAGGAGAAAATAAGTAGTCCGCTTTACGCCGTATCCATGCGAGTGGCTACTGTGGCAGAGAGCATGGAAGAAGCAACATACCTTGCACAGTATATCCAAAAGCCGTTCGGGCGTTTATTTTTCTCTGAGAGTAACAGCATCATACCCATCCACCCCGACATATCTTTTATGGATAGACTGCGCGACTTCATCCGCCGTGAAAGCCATGTCTTGGGTATGCTTCTAAACACAGAAGAACTGGCAACCATTGTCCACCTGCCATCTGAAAGCCTGCATTCAGAACAACTCGTCCGAGAGCGTAGAAAGACCAAACAAGCACCGAAGATAACAGAGGGACATTCCTTTATACTCGGCGTAAATGAACATCAAGGCAGAGAGAAAAACGTCAGCATACAAGCAGCACAAAGATTGCGGCATACCCATATTATTGGCGCAACAGGTACAGGTAAGAGTACCCTTATCCAAAGCATGGTAGTCCAAGACATGCAGCTAGGAAATGGAATCGCCATACTTGATCCCCACGGCCAGTTAATAGAAGACGTATTGCCGCATATACCGGAGCACAGAAGAAAAGATGTCTGTATCATAGACCCAAGCGATAGAGATTATCCCATTGGCTTTAACTTCTGCACCGCCCACAGCGAAACAGAGAAAGACATTTTATCCTCTGACCTTGTAGCTGTCTTTAAAAGACTAAGTACCAGTTGGGGCGACCAGATGAATGCAGTACTGGCTAATGCCATACTTGCACTCCTTGAAAGCAGTACAGGCGGTACACTGGCAGACCTCAGACGCTTTCTCATAGAAAAACCATTCAGAGAAAAGTTTTTACAAACAGTCAGCGACCCAAACATCCGTTACTACTGGCAGAAAGAATACCCGCTGTTAAAGACCAATTCCATTGGCCCGATACTGACACGATTAGATACGTTCCTACGCCCTAAGCTCATACGGAACATGGTCGCCCAAAACAAGTCCCTTGATTTTGAACACCTACTAGATACCCAAAAGATATTACTCGTAAAACTCTCACAGGGACTGATAGGCACAGAGAACAGTTACTTACTTGGCACTGTGATTGTCAGTAAGATACATCAGGCAGCCATGGCACGACAAGCTAAGGAAGACAGAAAAGATTTCTTTGTCTATATTGATGAATTTCAACATTTCATTACCCCCAGCATGTCGCATATCCTCAGCGGTGCAAGAAAGTACCATGTAGGATTAATACTTGCCCACCAAGACATGCAGCAACTAACCAAGTATGATAGCGAACTTGCAAGTGCCGTGGTCGCCAATGCAGGCACACGGATATGTTTTAGATTAGGAGATACCGATGCAAGAAGATTTGATAGCGGCTTTTCTTCTTTCGATGCCAAAGATTTAGAGAGCCTGAACACAGGCGAAGCAATTTGCAGAATAGACAGACCCGATTATGACTTCTCTCTTAGTACCATACCCTTGCCAGAAATTGAACACCAAGCAGCAGAGGCTATAAAGGAAGCTGTTATTAATCTTTCCAGACAGCAGTATGCCACACCAAGAGCAGCAGTAGAAAAGCTACTGCAAGAAGAAACAAAAGAGCCGCAGGCAGAAAAAGAAGCAGTACATATCCCTACACCAACAACACCTAAACAAGTAACACCGCAACAACAAGTCCCAGAACTCAAAGAGGAAGACATACAAAAAACCAAAGCAGCACTTGTTCAGCAGCATACAGACACGCTGCATAGAAGCTTACAGCTTCGGATTAAAAAGATGGCAGAGCAGCGAGGCTACAAGGCAACCATAGAGGCTGCCACACCGGATGGCAAAGGTAAAGTAGATGTACTTTTAGAGAGAAACAGCAAACGGATAGCCTGTGAGGTATGCGTTACCACAGGCAGCGACTGGGAAGTGCATAACATACAGAAATGTATAGATGCTGGATATGAGTTAATAGTAGAATGCAGCCAGGATAAGAAAACCCTGCAAGCTATAAAGGATACAGTAGAAAAGGTATTTGAAGAACAAATCAGAAACACTATTCTCATCTTAGAACCCGAACAGCTATTTACCTATTTAGATAGCGAAATAGCCAAAGAAGCAACAACGGAAACCAGAGTGAGAGGTTATAGGGTAAAAGTAGAATACAGCGCAGAGCCAAGCGGTACGGACAGCAAACGACAGGCAGTCAGCAAAGCCATTGCAGATGCAGCCCGTAAGAGCGGTAAGAAATAGAAAGTTTTGTATCTTTATACAGCTATCGCATCCGGCGTTACGTTATCCTTTCTTTTACAATCGTGCAATATGTGAGCCTTGCTCCCGCACTGACCGATAGCATCTCATTTTTTTCATAAAAAAATTGTACTGCTATGGACACACAAAAATCTGTCGGCATCTGGATACGCGTATCTACAGAAGACCAAGCCAAAGGTGAATCTCCCGAACACCACGAAAAGAGGGCGCGCATGTATGCCGAAAGCAAGGGCTGGGATATTGTAACTGTATATCACTTAGAAGCCCTGTCAGGTAAAGACGTAATGGGTTATGCCGAAACCAAGCGTATGTTAGATGACATCCGCAAAGGAAAGATTACCGGACTTATTTTTTCCAAGCTTGCGCGGCTTGCAAGGAATACCAACCAACTACTTGAATTTGCAGACATCTTTAATGCAGAGGGCGCAGACCTTATTTCCTTGCAGGAAGCCATAGACACCACAACACCTGCTGGAAGATTGTTCTACACCATGATTGCCGCAATGGCACAGTGGGAAAGAGAGGAAATTGCAGACCGCGTAAAATCGTCTATCCCTGTCAGAGCGCAGCTTGGTAAACGCTTAGGCGGCTATCCGCCACTTGGGTATAAATGGGTAAATAACCAATTACAGATAGATGAGCAGACAGCACCTATCCGTAAACTCATTTACGAGCTATTTCTGGTACATAAACGCAAGAAAACAGTTGCCAATATCCTCAACGAAAAGGGCTATCGCAGCCAGGGTGGTAAACCATTTACAGGTGCAGGCATCAGCCACATCCTGCAAGACCCAATAGCCAAAGGAGAGCGTAGGGCAAATTACAAGAAACGGGCTGGTGAACGGCGTATATTCAAGCCAGTATCAGAATGGGTCATTGTATCCTGTCCGGCAATCATATCTGCTGAATTATGGGAAGAATGTAACAGAATACTCCGAGAGTCCCATAGAACACGCAAACAACCTGGTCCGAAATCCAAATGGCTACTGGCAGGGTTTGTTGAATGTGATTGCGGCAACAAAATGTATGTGTTCCATCAAACGAAAGAGCCGAGCTATATCTGCAAAGCCTGTAGAAACAAGATTGCTGAAATTGACCTGAATGAAATATATCGGGAACAACTAAAGACTTTTTTGCTGACCGACACAGATGTAGATAGCTACAATAAATCCCTCGACACACAGCTATTAGAAAAAATCCAGTTGCTGCAAATTGTGATTGACGAGAGAACAAGCCTCAAAAAAACGATTGATAGTCTAATCAAACTACGAACAAACGATGAAATGACAAAGGAAACATTTGAGGAGCAATTTAAGCCGATTGAGCAGCGATACCATGCCTTGAGCGACCAAATACCAGAACTGCAAGCAGCAGTAGATATTCTGACAGTACAGACACAATCAACTGCCGTTGTCCTGCAGGATGCTAAAGATTTATATTCCCAATGGGATGATCTTATCTATGAAGACAAGAGGCATATCGTAGAGCTAATAACTGATACTATTATAGTCGGCAAAGAGGATATTCATATCAAACTATCCTATATCCCCACCAAACAAACAAAACACCCACCCACCACCCCTGATTCAACTAAATCTGAAAATAGCGGAAAAAGGATAAGCCCCTTCTCAGGGGCTTTTATACTGCTTGGCGGAGAGAGAGGGATTCGAACCCCCGGACCTTGTGAGTCAACGGTTTTCAAGACCGCCGCATTCGACCGCTCTGCCATCTCTCCGGGCGCAAAATTATATAAGCAGCCCGTTTTTCAAAAATCTTTTTCCGTTTTGACCATATATTTTCAAATACTATGTTAAATACAACCCATTGTCTGCCAACAGACAATCTCCGTGCAACAGTTGTCCGTATTTAGTGTTATAACTTTACATGGCAATGATGAAGACATTCAGAATATCGGCACTACTGGCTTTGGTAACACAGCTTACCGCCTGCGCGCAAGACAATAATCATTACGAAAAATCGAATACTTTTAAAGAAATGAACAATACAACACCTGCTACGCAAAACAAACAAACCGAAATAGCCACCTTCGCTGCCGGATGTTTTTGGTGTGTAGAGGCACAGTACCAACAACTAAAAGGCGTAGAGCGTGTAGAAAGCGGCTATATAGGCGGGCATGTTGACAACCCCACCTACAAACAAGTATGCACTGGCGAAACAGGCCATGCCGAGGCTTGCAATATCTACTACAACCCCTCAGTCATCAGCTACGATGAGCTGCTGGCAGCCTTTTGGGTAGCGCACGACCCTACGCAACTGAACCGACAAGGCAATGATGTAGGTACGCAATACCGTTCTGCCATCTTTTACCATAACGACGAGCAGAAACAAAAAGCAGAAGCCTATAAAAAGAAGTTGAACGAAGAGAAAGCTTTCAATTCAGACGTTGTTACGGAAATAAGCCCATACAGCAAATTTTATGTGGCTGAAGAATATCACCAAAACTATTACAACGACAACCCCAATCAGGGCTACTGCCAGTTTGTAGTAAAGCCCAAGATGGATAAGTTTAAAAAAGTATTCAAGGATAAGCTGAAAGAGGCTGCACACTGACCAGGTGCAACGGTGAACAACAGATACAGGGATGGTAATTACCATCCCTGTATTTTTTTTCTGCAAAGGGTAAAACCATTGTCACAGTATTGTCGTATATGTACTTGTTAATGGGGTAGCGATACCTGTTTGTACACTACAAAAATGTAAAGACAATGAAACTGACATGGAAAAAACTACTGATTTCTGTTGGCGTATTGCTACTGGCAGGTACTACTGTACTGGCAGTACATATATACCAGGTAACGCGCCCGCAAATAACTGATGCTGAACGCATTGTGATGGCTAGGGTTGATTTTCAACAAGACATAAGTGCCGATGATGCTACGAAAATAACCGAATGGCTGTACGCAAACAAAGGCATACACCACGTATTGTGCAATGCAGAAACCAATATAGCTGTATTTACTTTTTATCCTGCTCAGGCAGATGCTAATAATATAATAGCCGATTTGAAAAAGGCAGGCAATTACAAAGCAGAACGCTACCTGCCAAGTGCCGCTGCTATGAAATCGGGCTGTCCTGTCAATTAATAATCCAATATATCTAAACACATCTTTTTAAAACCATAAAAAATCAGAACGAGTATGAAAAAGTTAGCCTTGATTGTAGTAGCAGGATTGGTGGTAGCAACGTCCTGCAAAAAAGACGACGACAATATGACTACGCCAACACCAACAGCCACTATGACGCTATACGATTCGTTGGGTGGTACACAAATGGTGGCAGACCCGTCTGCCAGCGGACAGATGATAGAGAAAGGCCGCCTCGGCATACGCTCTGTAGTTGACAGTACCATCTTTGTAATAGCAGCAGACCCTAAGCTGAATGGCTTCTTCCCCGTATTGCTGGCAGAGGTAACATCGGGCAACCTGAGTGGTTTCCAGAAACTAAGCACCAACCTGACCGATTTCTTTTGTGTGGCTACTGGTGCTAAAAACTTCACCTACAAAGGGCTGAACATGAAAGACGCGCACGACCCTGCTAAACACCCGCGTATGAACGGCAAAGCAGGCAATGCAGACTTCGACCAGTTTGTGGTTGATTTGGTAGCAGGTGCTAAGAAAGTAGGTTTATCTGACCAGTTGATAGGGCAGGTAGGCAAAGTAGTAGAAACTACAAGAAAAGACGTAGTACAGAAATAACAACGCTAATCAGGGATGAGAATAGGCAAAAGAAAGGGGCTGTATTTACAGCCCCTTTTAATAATTATACATTTTATGCTAAAATTGTCTTCTTCACATCTTCCAGAATATCCAGCGTTTCTTCTTTGCTGTTGCCCTCGGCATATACGCGCAGCAGTGGTTCTGTGCCAGATGCGCGCAGCATTATCCACCCGCCGTTATCCAGATGGTATTTGATACCATCTATGGTTTCTATACGGTTGAAGCTGTATTTGCCGAATTGGCTATAACCATTCTCTGCCGCTTTTTTGATGATGGCTTCTTTCTTTTCGTTTTCCAGCGTCAGGTCGTTGCGCTCATATACAAAGCGTCCAACTACTTCATACACTTCTTCGCATAGCTGTTTCAGGGTTTTGCCCGTAGTATGCATAAACTCGTACAATGCAAGCCCGTCGTAGATGCCGTCGCGCTCAGGTATATGTCCTTTTACAGCTATACCACCACTTTCTTCGCCACCCACCAGTATATCTTCTTTCGTCATTATCTCGCTGATGTATTTAAAGCCTATAGCCGTTATCTCTATAGGCAATCCATACGCCTCGCACATACGCTTCACACGGTCTGTTACCGAAAAGGCTACGGCTACTTTACCCGTCATGCCCTTGTATTTGTGCAGGTAATGTATCAGCAGTAGTATGATGTGGTGGGCATCTACGAAGTTGCCATCTTCATCATACAGCCCTATGCGGTCGGCATCGCCATCGGTAGCCAACCCTATTTTTACTTCGGGTGTGGTAGCAACGGTCTTAGCCAACTCTTGCAGGTTTTTATCAAGCGGTTCGGGTGCTTGTCCTTTAAAGCCGGGGTTGTCTTCACAATGTATCATTACAGATGTAGGAAACAATCTTCGCATTACATTTTGCCCTGCACCGTACATGGCATCATACGCCAGTTTGAAAGGCGATTTGTTCAAGCCATCAATATCAAATTTTTCTTGCAGGTAGCTCACATACATATCTTCCAGATTGATGTACGAAAGCAGCCCTTGTTTTTCCCAATATGCCAGTCCCTCTTTTGGTATATCTACTGTATCAGGTATCAATGCTTCTACCGCTGCAATATCGGCAGGGTTCGACGGGCCACCATGCGCGCCTTTCAGTTTATAACCATTATATGTTGGCGGATTGTGCGATGCCGTGATGATAACACCCTGCTGTGCACCCATCTGCTGCACCCCGAAAGATATCATAGGTGTGCTCACAAAGCCTTTTGCCATTTTTACCTGTATGCCATTGGCGCATAATACCCTCGCTACCATATCGGTAAACAAGGGCCCGCCAAATCGGCAATCGTGCCCCAATACTACCGTAGGGCGGTCGGTACGTTGTAGCAACCAATGAGAGAGTCCTTTCGTAACGCGCGCTACATTATATACTGTGAAATCCTGTGCAATAATGGCACGCCATCCGTCGGTGCCGAATTTTATCTTATCAATAACCATGTCTGAAACAACTGTTAATTTATACGGGCATCAAAAATAGTAAACCTTTTGTACCGAGCGGGTTGTTTAATTTTGTTTACAAAGATTTATTCCGATGACAGACAGGCTTGTTTCCATCAACCCCGCTACGGGCAAGGTATTGGGCGATTATGAGATATATGATGAAAAAAAAGTATCAAACAAGCTAAAGCAGGCGCAGCAGGCATTTGGTGAGTGGGGTGGATTATCGTTGAGGGAGCGTGCTGCCTTTATGAAGCGGATAGCCGCCCAGATACGCAAAGACAAGGATAAGTTAGCCAAGCTGGCAACGGCTGAAATGGGCAAGCCCATTGCACAGAGCCTTGCAGAGGTAGAGAAATGTGCTTTTACATTTGAGTTTTATGCCAAAAACGGAGCTGCCTTTCTGAAAGATGAGATAGTAAAAACAGACGCGCGCAAGAGTTATGTATCGTTTCAACCGTTAGGTGTGGTGCTTGCCATCATGCCATGGAATTTCCCTTATTGGCAGGTATTCCGCGCTATGGCACCTGCTGTGATGGCAGGTAATGTGATGTTGTTGAAACATGCATCCAACATAAGTGGTTGCGCGTTGGCTATAGAGAAAGTAGTGAAAGATGCAGGTGCGCCAAAAGGATTATTGCAAACATTGTTGCTGCCATCGGCACGTGTAGAAGAGCTGATAGCTAATCCTGTAGTAGCAGCCATCACTTTTACGGGCAGTACAGGTGCGGGCAGTAAAGTAGCTATGGCTGCAGCTAAACACATCAAAAAACAAGTGTTGGAACTAGGCGGCAGCGACCCGTACATCATACTGAAAGATGCAGATATGCAACTGGCTGTTAAAACATGCGTTGATGGCAGATTGGTAAACAGCGGACAGAGTTGCGTAGCTGCCAAACGCTTTATTGTAGAGAAGGCGGTGAAGAAAGTGTTTGAACAAGCATTCGTACAACAAATGGAAGCAGCACGCTTTGGCGACCCCATGGATATGGATAATAAAATAGGCCCTATGGCTCGCCACGATTTGCGCGACCAACTGCACCTACAAGTACAGCAAAGCATAGCCATGGGCGCAAAACTATTGTGCGGTGGTTACATACCACAAAACGATGGCGCATACTATCCGCCTACGGTGCTGACGAATGTAAAAAAAGGAATGCCTGCGTATGATGAAGAACTGTTTGGTCCTGTAGCTGCTATTATAGAAGCCAGAGACGAAGCAGATGCCGTACGCCTTGCCAACGACAGCATCTACGGATTGGGGGCTGGTATATTCAGTAAAAACAGAGTAAGGGCAGAGAAGATAGCAGCTACACAATTGCAAGCAGGCAACTGCTTTGTAAATGCCTTTGTACACTCTGACCCCCGCTTGCCTTTCGGTGGTGTAAAGCAAAGCGGATATGGCAGGGAATTGAGTATATTTGGTATCAGAGAGTTTGTGAATATTAAAACTGTGTTTATTAATTAAAAATTCAAAAGTCAAAATTCAAAAAAGTAAAAATCACAAACTTCAAATGCCCAATAACAACAAGTTTAATAGTGTGTAGTCATGACAAAAGAAACAGTACTTCAGGCTCTTAAAAATATGCCGCAGGATTTTCATTTGGATGAGTTGTTTGAGAAATTGATTGTGATTGATAAGATAGAGAAAGGGATGAAAGAGATTGAAGAGGGTAAAGGGATACCACACAGTGAAGTGAAAAAGATGATTGAGAGTTGGAAGAAAAAATAACAGTGAAAACAGTTTTATATCACAAATCCCAAATAACAAATCACAAATAATGCACACATACCTCGCGCTGGGCGATTCTTATACGATAGGTGAACAAGTGCCTGCTGCCAATAACTTTCCACATCAAGTGGTAGCGATGCTTAATGTGCAAGGTATTAAGGTGAAAGAACCCATCATCATTGCTACTACAGGGTGGACGACTGATGAACTGGCTGCTGCTATTAAAGAGCGTGCAATAAAAGATACATTCAGTTTTGTAACACTGCTGATTGGTGTAAACAACCAATACCGAGGGCGTAGCATTGACAACTACAAAGAAGAATACACCCAACTGCTGGATACTGCCATACGCTACGCCAACGGGCATACGCAAAATGTATTTGTACTCTCCATACCAGACTGGGGTGTAACACCCTTTGCCGAAGGCAGGGACAGGGTGCAAATAGCCAAAGACATAGATGCCTACAACGCTGCCTGCAAAGCAATAACGCTGGCACACAAATGCAACTACCTTGATATAACCGACAGTACCCGCAAAAACGGCACAACACCCGCCTACCTTGCAGAGGATGGCCTGCACCCAAGCGGTAAAGAATATACAATATGGGCAGAGAGGCTTGCGCCAATGGTGGCTAAAGTGTTGCAGGGGTAATTATTGTAAACTCTCAAATAACCTATCCAGCTTCTCGCGCTTCAGAATCTTTTGCCATGTTTTGCCGCTGCTTATCAGGCGTGTGCCTACGGTGGCGGTAAAGTCAACAACTACTTCATTTTTATTTACTTCAGCCAGTGTGGCGGTAAACAATACTTCTTGCCCCATCAACGCTGGGGAGTGATGGGTAACCGTTACAGCAGTGCCAATGCCCTCTTCATCTGCTTCTTTCATTTCCAGCACAAAGAGCCTGCCTGCCCATTCGGCATCGCGCGTTAGTGCAAACGTGCTATACACATTATGCACCTCTCCACTGGTAAAACTGGCAGCATCTGCCGCAGTTACCAAGTGGCGGTATTCTTTTGTATCACCTATTGTAAAAGGATTTATCATAATTCGCTACCACAAAATACTATAAATCGTGCCCATAATCTTATAATCCTTTTCCAATATTATTAACAATTCAATCATGTATCTTTGTACGGTCAATGAAAAGGCTCATCGTCATACCCATAATGTTTATCTACCTGCTGGCAATGTCGGGGGTAATGATAAATATGCACTATTGTGGTGATGAGCTTGAGTCGTGGGGTATGTATGCCGAGGGTGATGGTTGCAGTGGCGATAGCTGCAGCGATATACCTGAAGAAGAAGACGGCTGCTGCAAAGACGAAGTAATAGCCGCTAAGGTAGAGATTGACCAGAATGTGGTTGACTTTTTCAAACTGAAACTGGCATCGGCAGAATGGGTTGCCCCAAGTCCTGTTTACAATACAGTAAATGCAGTTAGCGACTATGCAGTTGCTACACGCGTTAGCTATATGCCCAATGCCCCGCCGGGCTTGTGGCAAAACATACCCCTCTTCAAGCTGCATGGCAGCCTTACTTATTACGGTTAAATACTACTGTTATGTATTTGTGCGTTGTCTTATTAGTGGCAATGCATGGTAGTGTTATTTTAATTTTTCTCAACAAAAAACCGAATAAGTAAAATGAAACAGATAATCATATTTCTTGCTATACTATTTTCTGCCGTTGGCGCATGGGCGCAAGATGCTAAAGACATTGTTACCAAAACATACAAAGTAGAGGGTAATTGCGGTATGTGCAAAAAGCGCATCGAAGAAGCCGCTTTTGTAAAAGGCGTAAAACGTGCAGAGTGGGATAAAGAAAAACACCTGCTGACCGTTACCTACAAACCATCGAAAACCGATGATGATGCTATACTGAAAAGCGTAGCTAAGGCAGGCCATAGCTCCGAAAAAATGGAAGCAACTGAAGCAGACTATAAAAAGCTGCCTGAATGTTGCCAATACAAAACCAATACTTGTAACGACTAAAGAGCAACGCAAGTATGGGAAGTATATATAAACAACTGCTGCTGGGCAGTATGGCTATATTGCCATACACCTACGCTGTTGCACAAGACGGCAAAGCAGACAGTACAAAGAAGCAAAATCTACAAGAAGTAACGGTAAAGAAACGCAGAGCTGCAACACAAATCAGCATGCTCGATCCGTTGAAAAAAGAACTCATCAGCCAGCGCGAATTGCTGAAAGCTGCCTGCTGCAACCTCAGCGAGAGCTTTGAAACCACCCCATCAGTTGACGTAGCTTTTACAGATGCGGTAACGGGTTACAAACAGATACAGATGCTTGGGCTGGCAGGGCCTTATACACTGATAACGCGCGAAAACATACCTGATACACGCGGGCTGGCATCTATTACCGGGCTTACGTTTACACCCGGCACATTTATAGAAGGTATGCAACTAAGCAAAGGTACTGGCAGTGTGGTAAACGGATATGAAAGCGTAGCAGGGCAAATAAATGTAGAATGGCGCAAACCGTTTGAAGAGAAAGAAGAAAAGCTGCACCTGAACCTGTACCAAAGTAGCCAGGGGCGTAGCGAGGGCAATGTGGTTTACAGAAATCAAATCAACGAGGGCTTATCTACCAACGTGTTCCTGCATGGTAAAGGCTTTTGGGTGAAACAGGATATGAATGGAGATGGTTTTCTGGACCAGCCACTAGACAGAACTTTTGTAGGTGCTAACAGGTGGTTTTACTTTGCCCCCAATGGCCTTGAAATACAAGGTGGTGTAAAAGGTGCATACAGCAGCAACGTAGGCGGGCAAACCAACTACGAGCGTGGCGGCGAACAGATAATAGGCAAGCCTTGGGGGTTTGAACTGAATACCGAGCGTGTAGAAGCATGGGCAAAGATTGGCAAGATGTTCAAAAAGCCTGGCACCAGTATGGGCTTGCAACTGGCAGGTGTATATCACAATCAGGATGCATTGTACGGTAGTACCAACTACAGCGGTGTGCAGCGTAGTATGTATGCCAACCTTATATACCAAACCATATTGGGCAATACCAATCACGTAATGAAAGGTGGCTTGAGCAACCTGATAGATGACTATGATGAAACGTTCAGGATGACACCCTACAAGCGCACAGAAATAGTACCCGGTGCATTTGCAGAATACAGCTATACCCATTCAGACAAGTTCAATCTGGTAGCAGGTTTGCGGGGCGATTATCATAATATCTTCGGCGCGTTTGCTACACCACGCCTGCACGTACGCTACGCACCGTTGAAGAAGAGCGTGTTTCGCGCATCGGTAGGCAGGGCACAACGTACTGCCAATATATTTGCAGAGAACATGGGCTACATGGCAAGCAACCGCAGCTTTATGGTGTTGGGCGATGCAGGCAGCCCCAACCCTTATGGAATGAACCCCGAAGTGGCATGGAATACAGGTGTCAATTTTACACAGAAATTTACGGCAGACTATCGAGATGGTGCAGTGAGTGTTGACTATTACTACACCCATTTTCAAAACCAGGTGGTGGTAGATGTGGAAGAACCACGTAGTGTACGTTTTTATAACCTCAACGGTGTATCATTTGCCAATGCATTGCAGGTGCAGGCCGATTATGAATTGATACACAACCTCGACCTGAGGCTTGCCTATCGTTGGTACGATGTAAAGACTACATATGGTACTACACTTAAGGAACGTCCGTTAGTTGCTGCACACAGGGCATTTGCCAACATAGGCTACGAAACCCGCAACAAATGGAAGTTTGACTACACCGTACAATGGATAAGCTCTAAGCGCTTGCCTATGTTGCACGACCATGCTACAAACTCATTCCTTGCAGAAACGTATTCACCTAGTTTCTGGCAAATGAACGCGCAAATAAGCAAAAGCTGGAACGAAAAATTGGAAGTATATGTAGGTGGCGAAAACCTGACCAATTTTATGATGCACCACCCTGTGTTAGGTGCAGAACATCCATACGCCAATGGCTTCGATGCCTCTATGGCTTGGGGGCCTATTATGGGTGCTAACTATTATGTGGGGTTGCGGTATAAGTTGCGATAGTTTAGCGAGAGCCATCATGGCTAAAGCCTTATTAGTAATTGCTGTTAATACCCCTGCTTGAAAGCAGGGGTTATTTTTATGCCCATGTAGATAATAACCCTATGCTTTAGCACAGGGTTAAGTCCATTTTATATTCCTGGCTTTTTAGTGCCGTGAGGAGTTTTCTCCTGACAGTATTTTTTTGCGCGTATTTTTACATGTATCAGTAAGTCATTTTGTTTTGGTATGAACAGCGAACAACTACGCATATTTTGTATGAGCCTGCCGGGTGTGCATGAAGGCATTAAATGGGAGCACGACCTGTGCTATATGGTGGCGGAGAAGATGTTTTGTGTAACGGGCTTGGAAGAAGGTGCTGCCGTATCGCTGAAAGTGGGTGATGACGAGTTTGAAGAACTATGTGAGCGAGATGGTATATCGCCCGCTCCCTACCTTGCCCGCAACAAGTGGGTGATGATAGAAAAACGCAGTGCACTGAAACCCAAAGAATGGGAGCATTACATCCGCCAGTCGTACGAGTTGATAAAAAGTAAACTGCCCAAGAAAGTAAGAGAGGTATTGGGGTAGAACTTATTGCTGCCAAAAATGTTATTACCCCGTATGGAACAATTTCGTGCTTACCTGCAACAAATGATCAACATCAGTAAAGACGAACTGGATGTTTTTACTTCGTCTTGCATACCAAAGGCGTTTAAGCGCAATGATATTATCAGCCGTCCGGACACAGTGCCTAATGAAATCTTTTTTATTAACAAGGGTATTATACGTGTAACGATTACAGACAATGATGGCGTAGAACATACCATCCACTTTGCATTGGAAAATCAGTTTATTGCAGACTATTCATGTTTCATCATGAAGCAGCCATCGCTGTATGCATTGCAGGCTTTGGAGCAGACAGAGGTAATAGTGCTGCCGCGTAGCGTGGTAGAATGGGGCTATAAAAACTTAGCAGAGGGAGATAAGTTGGGCAGGCTGGTGGCAGAGTTTTACTTTATTTATCAGGATATGCGCATACGGAACCTGTATGCTTATACACCCAAAGAGCGATACGATAAAATAACAGAGGTATTCCCCGATATACACAACCGTGTACCGCAACACATGATAGCCTCTTATCTGGGCATCACTCCCGTACACCTCAGCAGGTTGAAGAAAGGAGAGAGCAGGTAGAAATCTAAACATTTGTTATCGTTTTGCCCTGTAGTGCGGGTATAGCTTTGCCTGAAACAATTTTATGTACAGGCACATACTTACGCTTACGCTACTATGGCTGCATACAGCAGGCTATGCACAGGCAGATTATACTATTAACTGGCCTAAACAATACAAGCCCGAAAACAGCCGCTTTTTCGTTCACAACGAAATTTTCATTGCAGCTCCTGCACCTGTGATATGGAACTTGCTGCTGGATGCAGAGCAATGGCCTGCATGGTACACAGGTGCTACCAATGTACAATATACAGACACGACCATCAACAAACTGGCAAACAATGTAAGTTTTACATGGAATACCATGAATCTGCATTTTGTATCAACCATTCAGGAGTTTGTACCGCAACAAACGCTTTGTTGGCAGTCTGAGAAGCGGAGCATCAACGGCTACCATGCATGGTTGATAATACCTGCCGATGGTGGTTGCAGGGTTATTACAGATGAATCGCAAAGAGGATGGTTGACATTTTTCGAGAAAGTATTTCAGCCACGTAAGCTACAACGGCTGCACGATGTATGGTTGCTATCATTAAAGCAGCAGGCAGAGGCGAAGTATACTCAATCTGTAACGAAGTAAAAAAATCATTGTATGCATTTATCGGTAAACGAAAAGAAAAGACTGCAAGAACGTTATGGCGATTGGGCTATTGTAACGGGTGCAACATCGGGTATAGGTTTAGAGCTTGCTATGCAGTTGGCATCCGCGGGATTTAACCTGATAATAAATGCACGTGGCTTGGAAAGGCTGCTGGCATTGGAAAACAGCCTGAGGGCACAATATAGTATAGATGTAGTAACTGTTGCTGCCGACCTTGCAGACAGTACAGGTGCAGATGAAATAATACAAGCAGCTAATGGTAAACAAGTAGGCTTGCTGGTTGCAGCAGCAGGCTACGGCACATCGGGTATGTTCGTTCATTCTTCTGTACATGAGGAAGTGAATATGCTACGTGTAAACTGTGAAGCCGTTTTGTTATTAGCACATTACTTCGGGCAGCGTTTTGGTAATGCTGGCAGGGGTGGTATCATATTGCTGAGTTCTATTGTTGCATTTCAAGGTGTGCCGTATGCCACACATTATGCGGCTACGAAAGCATACATACAATCGCTGGCAGAGGGTATGGCAGCAGAGTTTAAAGGTAGTGGCGTAGATGTGCTGGCGGCTTGCCCCGGCCCGGTGCGTAGCGGCTTTGGCAGGCGTGCCAATATGCAGATGGATATGGCATTGACACCATCGCAAGTAGGTGTACCTATACTACGGGCATTGGGCAGGCAACAAGTTGTACTGCCTGGTTTGTTGTCAAAATTGCTGACCTACGCATTGCGTACCGTACCGCGTAGCATGAAGGTGAAAGTGATGCAACGCATTATGGGTGGGATGACGAAGCATCAACGGGCATTATAAACAATCTGCCTGCCTTTGTTGTTTTTGGTACATGAAACCGTATAAGGGTAAACAAGTATTGCAAAAGCTGGATGAAAGGAGAGGTGCGTATTACTACATACACGTGCCTGCTGCAGTAGTAGCCAAGATGCCTGAACAAAAACGTACGCGACTATTGTGTACGGTAGATGGCAGCATCAGCTACCGTTGCGGACTGAACCATATGGGCGATGGCGATTTCTTCATCATACTATCTACCAAAAACCTGAAAACGCTTGGTAAACAGGCGGGCGATACTGTAAGCTTTGTACTGACAAGAGATGACAACCCACTGGGTGTGGAAATGCCTGAAGTGCTGGAAGCTTTGCTGGCGCAAGACGAAGATGCATTGGCAGCATACAACCGACTAACCGATGGTAAAAAGCGCAGCTTGATATATTACGTAGCCCGCTTCAAAGACATTGATAAACAAGTAAAAGCAGCTACCGATTTTTTGAGTGGTAGGGTAGTACCGGGACGGAAGGCTGTATAGTTATTTTCTGATTATAATATAGCTGTCATACTGTTCATGTGACATGATTGCAGAGTCGTTGTTAACCATAATATTGTACGGCCTTGAAAAGCAGTACATACCATAGCAACCGCGATGTGTGGCAGGCTTTTGGTATTCAGTTTTAGCATCTATTGTAATGCCTGTTATTTTAAATGTGTCTTTAGTGCCGGGTATAAGCAGCACATAATCGTTTTCGGGTGATAATCTCGTTGTGCGTATATTTTCATTATATACTTGTTCTGTTTGAAGCGGTGTTACAAAACCGCTACCCTTGGTATATGTTTCTAAAAACATGGTATCGGTATCATAGCTTTCAAAAAGTACCAGTTTGATGGCAGGGTTTAGTTTTGTACAATCCAGTTTACATATCAGCTCTTGTTTTGGTTCTTTCTTCTGGCAGGCTGCCACAAAGCACAATAGCGTAAATACAGAGATTATAAGTTTGGTTTGCATACAGGTATGGTTGTAAATGATGCGATACAAATACAGTGCCATAAATGCCTTGCCAAAAAAAGAAAAGCCCCCTTGTTAGGAGGCTTTATGAATATTGATAGTTATGCTGATTAATAACGCTTCCATCCGGCAGAGCCCGGCATCAGTATCAGCGATAAGTTGAAGCCCAACGGCCCGCGAGATGAGGCTGTTCTGTAACCCAATATATCGTTAGGTGCTGTTTCGCGTTTCACTGTTTCGTAAGACTGTACAGTTACCACATTGCCAAGATATGCCATAGCGCGTATTTTGATGGCGATACCCGCTAAGAAGCCTGCCTCTACTTTGGCATAAGATAGCATCTTCATTTGCTGGTCGTCATTGGCAGGGCCTTCTGTTTTCAGCCCGTCGCTCTGCACATAGGTAGGCATCACACCCACACCTACGGTAAACATGGTACCGTATGCTTTGCTCTGCACGGCATCTCCGCCCGTTTTATATTCCACACCTATGGGTACGCCAATAAACGCGGCTGCCAAGTCTTTCTGGTATATCTGTGGCCCCAGTATCACGGTATCGTGTGTCAGGTTGGCAACAATCATATTTACCCCCGCGCTGATGGCAAAGCAAGAACGCTGGCTGAAACGGCGCAACGGAAAGTACACATCGAGCGAGGCTGCATAGCCGGGTTTGCTTTTTAATGTAGCAGGCCTGCTGTATACCTGATTGGTAACCGTGCGGAATGAATAGTCTGCCTTGTTTGACAAAAAATGCATACCCCCACCCAGCGATATGCGCTGCCACAGCGGGTAGCGGCCTTTTTCCACATCCCTGTTATTGTATTCTATACGCCTGTTTACCCTGTTCAGTTGTGCAGCGGCATCGGTGGCGGCGGCAGCCATGCAGATGGCTAAAACGGCTATTTTAATGTTCATCAGTTGAATGATTTGCGCGTTGTTTGCAATAAATGCAGTAGCTAAAATAATTGAAAAGAACAGCAATGCAAATGAATTGCGCGGTGTTTTTTTCAATATGTGTTACAAATCGCGTGTATTGTCTACAATGGCATGTATTCTTGCGTCAAGTTGTGTAGCTGCTTCTTCCAGCATCATCAGCTTGTCTTTACCTGCTATATAGCCATCTTCCTTTATCAGGTTTATAATGCCCATAATGCTGGTAAGCGGCTGCCTTATTTCGTGAGATTGTATGTGTGCTATCTCACTCAGCTTGTTGTTTTTTTCTTCTATAGCGCGTATTTGTTGCAACAATACTTTTTGGTTCAGCTCCAGTTCCATCAGGTAAGTTACCTGCCGGGCAAGTGTGCTTAATACTCTTTGCTGAATAGCAGATATGTTGTGCGGGATGGCATGAAAAAGGCAGAGGCTGCCAAGGCGCACACCACTTTTGATGGTTAGCGGCGCGCCTGCATAAAAACGTACATGCGGTGCTTCATTTACAAGCGGGTTGTTGGTAAAACGTTCATCGCGGGTGGTATCGGGTATTATCAGCAATTCATCCTGCAAAACGGTGTACTGGCAAAAAGATGTTTCGCGTGGCATGGCTTCTGCCGGAAAGCCTGTACGTGCTTTTATCCAGTTTATGTCTTTGTCGAGCAGGGTAATGAGTGCTACCGGTGTGTCGCATAGCTCTGCAGCAAGGGCTGTTATTTCCGTAAACTCCTTCGTCATATCAAAATCGAGTGTCAGGAAGCGGTTTACTTCTTTCAGCCGTTTTGCTTCAGTATCTTTTTGCATGTGTTAAAAAATGAAAGATTAACTAATATCAACGAATATAAGGGGTAGATAGTTTGCAAAAGAATGTATTTACACAGTGTTGCAGGCTTGTTTTACTTACATTTACAGCATGATTGAGGTACGGAACGTAAGAAAATCATTTGACGATAAAGTGGTACTGGAAGATGTATCGGCTACGATGCTGCCCGGCAAAACCAACCTGATAATAGGCAGCAGCGGCAGTGGTAAGACTGTATTGATGAAATGTATGATAGGGCTGTACAAGCCCGATAGCGGGCAGGTGTTGTACGAGGGGCAGGACATAACCGGGCTGGAAGATAAAGACCTGAAAGAGATACGCAAGCAGATAGGGATGCTGTTTCAGGGTAGTGCATTGTTTGACAGTATGGATGTGGAACATAACATCCGTTTCCCATTGGATATGTTTACGAAATCATCTATTAGCGAAAAGCGCAAAAGGGTGAACGAGGTGCTGCAACGTGTGAACCTGGAAGGAGTGAACAAAAAATACCCGGCAGAGCTGAGTGGTGGTATGAAGAAGCGGGTAGCACTGGCACGCGCCATCGTGCTTAATCCCAAATACCTGTTTTGCGATGAACCCAACTCGGGGCTCGACCCACAGACATCGCTGGTGATAGATAAGCTGATAAAAGAGATAACAGTGGAGTTTAACATGACTACCATTGTAAACACACACGATATGAATACCGTAATGGAAAGCGGTGACAATATTGTGTATATGTATAAGGGCAAAAAACAATGGCAAGGTAGTAGCAAAGACATCATTTTCAGTGATGATAAACTGCTGGACGACTTCATCTTCGCATCAGACTTTCTATACAAAGCCAAAGAGATGAGCAGGCTGGAAGCGCAAAAGAGCAAGGAGTAGCATTGTTATATTTTTCAATATATAAGCCCCTTCACCATGATGGGGCTTTTTTAATTTTTTGAGGTATGAGTGATTGAAATATTCTTAAAAAAATGTAACTTGTCTGTCACTCTTATGTAATAATGACGGCTTATTTATCAACAAATTGTTAAATAGGTATTACTTTTTATTCAGAAACAGATAGATATGGGAATCTTTACCTCATTGCAAAAAACCAAAAAATTAAGCCTTACAGCCTTAGGCTTGCTGATGTTAGTGCTACAAACATCAGCCCAAACATTCTTTATTAATGAGAACTTTGCTACCGGCTCAGGTGCTACTCCCCCTGCAGGGTGGAGCCAGAACATTATTGCCGGCACGATAGGTACGGATACATGGCGGTTCAACAATCCCGGTGGTCGTGCATTGAATGCACCCATCAGCAATCCTGCAGCTATTTTTGATAGTGACTGGTATTCATCCGGTGGTGGTTCGGAAAACGTGGCATTAGAGTCGCCATCTGTCAGCACTTCAGGTTTTACTACTGTCAGGCTAAAGTGGGACCAATACTTTCAGGGTGGTTTTGGTGGTGGTGCCAATGTAGAGGTATTTAATGGCTCTGCGTGGGTGTCGGTTTACAGTACAACTACAACAACTGCCAACCCCAACGCGCAGGATATTGATGTATCTGCACATGTAGCTAATATTGCCAACGCACGTGTACGCTTCCGCTGGACGGGTAACTGGAGTTGGTATTGGATAGTTGATAACGTACAATTATATAATCCGCCGCCTATACCGGTTATTACGCTCGACCCGCAAAATGCTACCGTGTGTAGCGGTACATCTACGAGCTTTACCACATGGGCATCTAATACCCCAACAAGCTATACATGGCAGGTAAGTACCAATGGCGGTGCTACTTACAGCAACCTTACCATTGCAGCGCCATACAGCACTACAAACACACCTACCTACTCGGTACTGAACATCAGCAATACTACAGGGCTGGCCAACAACAGATACCGTACGGTAGCTACCAATGGTGCAGGTTCTTCAAGCCCTTCTACAGGTGCCATCCTTACATTGGATATGCCTGCTACAATTACTTCTCAACCAGTAAATACAACCGTATGTAATGGTAATAATACTGCAACTTTCAGTATAGGGCCTTATGTTAATGGCAATACCTATCAGTGGCAAATAAGTACGAATATGGGTGCTACCTGGGGCAACCTGACTAACACAGGTTCTTATACTAATATAGGTACGCCTACAATGGCTATTTATCCTGTATCTGCAAGCTTTAACGGCCATCAGTTCCGTTGCTTTGTTAGTAGTGCTTGCGGGCCTTCTACTGCTACTTCTTTGGCTGCTACTTTATCAGTACAGTCGGCGCCTACTAATGCAGGCGGGCCTGTAAACACAGATGTATGTGCTGGCGGCACAACAGCGTTTGGCGTATCTTCATCGGGTACTACACTTGCACATCAGTGGCAGGTAAGTACTAATAATGGTGTTACGTATACCAACCTCAGTAATGTCGCTCCTTATAGTGGTGCTACATCTGCTGTCTTATTTATTTCCGGTGCTACTGTGGGACTCAATGGAAATTTATACCGTTGTTTTATTAGCGGTGCGTGTGCCCCATCTCTTACTACATCTGGCGCATTACTTACTGTTTATTCCTTACCAACCGTTACTACACAACCACTCAGTACCAGTGTTTGTGAGAATGGCACAGCCAACTTCAACGTTGTAGCAACAGGTACAGGTCTCAGTTATCAGTGGCAGGTAGACAATACCGGAACAGGCCTCAGCTTTACCAACCTGACCACAGGTGGTAATGTGGCAGGTGCTGCCAGTGCCAACCTCAGCCTCAGCTTTGTAACTACCACGATGAACGGATGGCTGTATCGCTGCATAGTAAGCGGCACATGCGCACCACCCGCTACCAGCAATAATGCCACACTGACGGTGAACCCCAACCTCACCCCATCAGTTATCATCTCTCCGTCGGCCAACGGTATTTGCTCCGGTACATCCGTTACCTTTACTGCTACACCTACCAATGGCGGTACCACTCCTGCTTATCAGTGGTTCCGTGGTACTACACCCGTTGGTACCAACAGCAGCACGTTTACCGCCAGCAACTTCAACAACGGAGAAGTAGTTACCTGCAGGCTTACCAGCAATGCTACCTGCGCATCGCCTGCTGTCGTATTCAGTAATCCTGTTACCATGACGGTAATACAAACAGTAACACCTACTATACTGATAACCACCGCCAACAACCCCGTATGCTCTATGGCTACCGCCAACTTCAACAGCAGCATTACAAACGGTGGTTCTTCTCCCGCTTATCAGTGGACCAAGAACGGTACCCCGATACCAGGTGCCAACAGTGCTACCTACAGCGATAATACTTTGATAAATAGTGATGTGATACGTTGTGTGCTCACCAGCAATGCCGTATGTGCATCTACCACCACTGCTACCAGCAATGCCATCACCATGACGGTGCAACCGGTGGTAACACCTACGCTCACCATCGCTACAGGCAGCACTACGCGTTGCGCAGGCCAGTCAACCACTTTTACCGCAACGGCTACCAACCAGGGCACATCGCCCATCTACCAGTGGCGCATCAATACCACACCGGTGGGTACCAACAGTACTACCTTCACCACTACAGGATTAGTAAACGGCGATGTGGTAAGCTGTCAGCTCATCAGCAACGCGCCTTGTAATACAGGCTCTGTAAGCAGCAATGCCTTAACAATGACGATACTGCCGCTGGTAACACCTACCATCAGCATCGTATCCAACTTCGGTACACAGGTTTGTCTGAACACACCGGTGACGTTTACGGCTACCATTACCAATGGCGGGCCTACACCACTGTACCAGTGGCGCAGAAACGGCCTGCCGGTAGGTACCAACAGTGCTACTTATACGCTGAATACCCCAAGCACGGGCGATAACATTACCTGTGTGCTGACCAGCACAGAGGCTTGCCCATCGCCAACAACGGCTACCAGCAACAGCATTGTGCTGACGGTGAACCCGATAGGACTGGCAACAGTGAGTGTACTGGCAAGCCCCGATACCATTATGTGTATGCCGAGCAGCGGTATTACCTTCTCATCTACCTACACCAATGGCGGTACGAACCCGCAGTTCCAGTGGGTGGTGAATGGCGTGGATGTACCGGGTGGCAATACGGCTACCTACTTTACCAACAGCCTGAACAATAATGACACGGTAGCGGTGCGTATGACGAGCAATGCCATTTGTGTGTTCCCGCTTACAAGCCGTGCAGTGAAGATATTGCAATACCCAAGATTGGCAACCGGCGTGAACGTAACAGTACAAGACCAAGGTGGGCAAAAAATATTCACAGCCAATGTTGTAAACGGCGGTACGCCAACATTCCAATGGTTGCTGAATGAGAAAGCGATAGCAGGGCAAACGGCCGCTATTTGCACATTAGCCACACTGAAAGCGGGCGACCGTGTAGCTGTAGAAGTAACCAGCAGTGCCATCTGCGCAGTGCCCAAAACACTAACCAGCAATGCGTATACCGTAACCACAGGCATACAGCGCATAGCAGGTGCAGATGTACAGATAACTACCTACCCCAACCCTGCAGATGCGGTGATATATGTACGCACTGACAAAACCATAGCTGGCAATAGCGAAATACGCATATTAGACAAGCTGGGTAGTGTAGTAGCGGTGCAGAAAGTAAACAGCCTGAAAGCGGATGAGCCTATCAGCGTAAGCACAGGGCATCTGGCAGCAGGTACGTATACTATACAGGTAGTGAACGCGGAACATGACTTCATCTACAACGCAAGGTTTACAAAACTGTAAACAAGCAAACAGATACAATGCACAACGGGCTTACATCTTGTAAGCCCGTTGTGTTTTTGTAATACCTGAAGTGTATTATAGTGTTGTAAGGAACTGCATGGTATCAACACCATCGGCATAGTCGGTAAGGGTGGGGCATTGTGCAGTACCGAATGGCGTTTGTCCATGCCCTACAATACACTGAATATCTTCGCTGTTTTGCAATTCACTTATCAGCGTATTTTTGTCATCGTAAAAACGGTAGTGGAGTACGCTGACCGCAGAGAAAGGTATGGTGTTTTCAACCATTAAGAGTGCATCGTTGCTGTAATAGTGTACTTTATTAAGCAGGTAGATGGCGAGATAATAATCAAAATTGTTTTTGTACTTGTGGTGGTGGATGATGTCGGCATATTTGTTGGCCGCTTCCATCAGTAGGGTTATGTCATAGCCTTTTGGCAGGCATACCTGTGTAACGTTGCGACAACCCAAGCCGAAATAAGTAAACACATCATCCATCAGCAGGCCTAGTTCTTCGGCTGTTTCAGTGCCATCGAGCACGGCAACGGATGTGCGGTTTTTGCGGATGATGTGCGGGTATTTACCAAAATACTCCTCGAAGTAGCGGGCAGTATTGTTGCTGCCTGTAGCAATGTAGGCATCGCAGCCTTTCAGGTTGTCGGCTATCATTACCTGTTGTGCTACTTGTGGTTCCCACTCGGTTAGTTTGGCTACAATATGCTTCAGTAATATCTCATCTTTAGACGATAGCTTGAGTACGGTAATATGCCCCGACATAAAACCACAAAGAAAATCGTGAAAGCAAACCAAGGGTATATTGCCTGCAGCCACAATGCCAATCCGTTTGGGCGATGCAGTAACGGTGTAGCCCTGTATCCAAGATTGCAGTTTATCGGCATCCAGCAAGTGAGTACATATATTGCGTACTGCCAATTCCATATTACCCTGCGTGAACCAGGCATTCATATCTGCAGCACGTAGTTTAATGTCTTGCCATTCTTCACTATTACCCTGCAAATAATCCGCTAAACGAACCAAAAGCGATATTCTTTGTTCTGTACCCATCATGCCATTGACATTTATGGGTGCGAAGTTGTAACTTTACCCGCAGAAAAACCAAAAATATTATGGCTATAAAGATAACGGATGAATGCATAAACTGCGGGGCTTGCGAACCTGAATGCCCCAATAACGCGATATATGAGGGTGGAGTAGAATGGGCGATTGCAGACGGAACATCTGTAAAAGGCGCTTTTACACTGATGGACGGTAGTACGACAGATGCTAATGCAAAGCATGAACCTATAGCTGTAGATACCTACTACATTACCGCTAATAAATGTACAGAATGTCAGGGCTTTCATGACGAGCCGCAGTGTGCTGCCGTATGCCCTGTAGACTGTTGCGTACCTGATGAAATGTATAAAGAAACGGTAGATGAGCTACTGGCTAAGAAAGAGAAACTGCATTTGTAGAAAAAATAAAAGTATAATAACAGAAGCCGCTAATCAGCGGCTTTTCTTTTGACTAAACGAAATGGGGGATGTTTATACATTAACATTGTTTTATATGCAGTAATATGTAACTTTAAATAACTAAACATAGGTACTATGCTCAACTACATCATCGCATCGGGCGGAACGATAAGCAGCAGCAACGATATACTGCTGATAGTGGCTGCATTTATAGCAGCATTGCTATTGCTGCAAGGTGTGCCTGTTGTATTTACTTTTGTAAGTAGTTTTCTTCGCAAAAAGTTTCCGCACTTACGTATCTTCCGTAAGGCTTCGCATTAGTATCATAGACATGAGGCAGTTTCAATAGATGGTTATCATGAGGTAAAAATTCTTGACCGGATATAAAGTATATAATAACAAAAGCCGCTGATGAGCGGCTTTTGTTGTATGATTAATATGTACTACTAATTTTTCTGAAACTTGATGGCTTTGCTACCCTCATCGCCTTGCAGCAGCAAGTGGTATATGCCTGGCGCAAGCTGTGCGGTAGACACTTCGCTGATGTTTTTGCTGAGGGAGAATTGAGTAATCAACTGCCCCAAGTTGTTCAGTATTTTAGCATTTTTGTAGCTGCTATTGCCTGTTTCTACATACAACACATCATTAGCGGGGTTGGGGTAGACGTGTATTTTTTCTCCGTGGGTTGTTTCTGCAACGCTGTTTAGTACATAGATATTTTCTGTACTGTTAGTCATTATTACAGGGTTGATGTCGAAATAGATACCTGCGCGATTATTAATTTTTGTAAGTACCGGCATGCCAATCTTTGTTCGGATTTTAAATTCTACATAACCTTTGTTCCATAGTTTTGAATTGCTATCGGGCAGCATAATGTTGGGGAACTCAAACTTCAGTATGTTGAGCGCACCGTTTTTTATGAGCCTATGGTTCATAGGGTGGGTATTAAATAATATCTCAATAGACTTTTCATCGAGATGTGCAGAGAGTGTATCGAGTATATGAACGTTAAACGCTGTATCGTTGCCAAGGTTTTCAAAATCTATACGATAGGTAAACCAATCGCCTGGTATAAAATTGCCTTCGGGGAAAACGGACTTGGCGTTGGGGTCGAAAGAGGCAACAACAGGGCCACATTTATTATATGTATTATTGTTTATGTTAACGTCGCCGGATGTTGGGGAAATGTTTGCAGTATTGCAAATGGTATCACCAATATATAAGGTTGTTGCAGGTATGAGTGATACGCTGACACCCCAATGACCTGAAGTAGAACTCATTGCCGGTAAATTCCAAGTAATAGTATTTCCGCTGATACTCGCGGGGGTAATACTGGCTGTGCTGTATGAGTATTTAGGGTCTATTTGGAGTGTTACTGTGCTGCTTTTACTTCCGCATAATTGACTGTTGCCAGCATAAATAAATACATAAGATGTTCCAACAGGTCTCAATATAGTATTCCAAAAATTAACCCATACATCATGTTGGGTAGACGTAGTGCATTGCAGCCCGTAGAAATGCATCTGATTAAATGGTATGGCAGGTGTAGTAACGCTGATTTGTTTGTTAGCCGGGCAGGTAGCACTGGTGCCTACTGGCGTATTCAATAAAGTAAAAACATAAGGGGTGCTTTTTTTAGCCCAAATGCCTGCACTGCCAAAACCTGTAATGGTATCTATAACAATTCCGTTTTCCCGTACTTCTATTTCGGGTAAATAACCGCCTCCTGACCCAAGTTCGCCAAGCTCATACACGCAATTATTGTTGTTGTCTTGATAGAAGTATATACTAAGATAGCTGCAATACACTCTTACAACATCGCTAAATGAGTCTATTGCTGAGCCATTTACCCTTAATACTGCTTTTACAGTATACGTACCTTCCGTAGCATAGGTGTGGTTGAAGTATACCCAAGGGGAAGCAATTGCAGATTGGGTAGATGAGTTTCCGTCTCCATAATAACATGTAACACTTGTATTGGGTAACAACGGGTTAATAATCATAGTAGTAGATATGTATGGGACACTTCCACAACCAGGATAAAAACCTACAGAGTCGAGCCTTGACTGGGCTGTGGCACTGTGGGCAAAGAAAAATAAGCATGACAAGACTGCGAATAAGAAGTATAGCTTCTTCATAAAAGAGATTTAAAGGATAAATAATGAAGTATCAATAAGGTTGACGAGTTGTTTTTTAGAAATGTTAGAATGGAGTGCAAGGTTTTATGGTTAAACGTACGGTTGTGTTAGTTTTTTTATAACGTACGATGTTTGTAATGTAAGAAGGAGTGCCTGCTCACGATGCAGAAACACACCCCTGTTTCACTACGCTTTGCTCCGTTCAACATCCCCTTTCAAAAGGGGAATTCATTTGGTGAGGAATTACTTGCTGATGATTTGTGCAGGGTTGATATTGTTAGGAGTAGGGTACTATTGATAGTGCAGTAATAGGTTCGGTAAATTATCTGCTGATTAGCCTGTTTAAGAAAGTATTATATTCTTCATTTCTATTTTTAATTCTTACGGATTTTGCAAAATCCTTGTTATAAACTTCAAGGTACAATCGGACATGGCTGTAAAGACATGTTGAATTTGGTTCTTTTCTATACTCATTGTATAAATAACCTAAAAATTTATCTTTTAGTTTTGTGTCATGAAATATTTCATCGAATTTATCAACAGCAGATTCGGAAATGTATCCGTCAAATGAACACGATAACGACGAAATAATCTCGTATGCTCTTTGCGTAGGGTATTCCTTAAAATGTTCAAAGGCAATGTCTACATAAGAGAGTACGCAACTATCCTGGTTTATAGACATCATCGTTTTAAATTTCGCAAGAATTATCTCTACATTGTCGTTTTTAAAACTGTTGATTATTGTGTCTTGCACACAGAAAGGTTTGATGACATTGGCATTTGTAACCTTTGTATTACTAATGTCACTTTGATTATTGATAACTTTCGACTCAACATTCTCTTTATTGTTTCCACATCCTACCAATAAAACTATATTAGTTATTATAATTAAACGAATTCTATAAATTGCCCAATTCGTATTTCTCATTATAGTTCTCTTTTACAACTCAGATGCAATCATTCATTTCGCGAGGTTGCTTCGCTATCGCTCGCAAAGACGGGGTGTGAATGAGTGAGTAGTACTAAGTTTTCTTTTTTACTTTTTCCTTTTGAATTAACTCTCTACGTCTTCCTTGGTTTTTTCCTTGCGGCGGGGAAGAGGACGTTGTTCAGTATCAGCCTGTAGCCGGGCGATGTGGGGTGCAGGCTCAGGTCGGTGGGTGGGTCGCCAATGGAGTGTTCATAATCTTCGGGGTCGTGCCCGCCATAGAAGGTCCATGTGCCTTTACCATATTCGCCATGTATATAGCGTGCTTCGTTTTTTGGTTTGTAATCGCCCATTACCAGTACGCTTGTCTTCAGTGTCTCTTTACGGAAAGAAGTTGTCTGACCCATAAAGCCCTTAACTGTAGTAGTATGGTTTTGGCAGAGCATAGTAGGCACGGGGTCGAACTTGGCAGAGAATGTAAAGAGTGAGAAATAATCCACATCAGGGTTCACCTGCCTGAAGTGTGTATTGTCAATATCCGAAAACTCATACTCATACGGGTTCAGCGATATGCGGTAGTCTTTAAAAGCCAACCCTTGTGTATAGTCCAGCTTCTGTTGCGCGTTGGGTGCTGCGGGGTCGCCATCAAAAGGTACATCGCATATATCAGTGCTGGATGCGCTCAAGCCAATATCGTAGGTATCTGTTGCACTACACATGGCAAAGAGGTAGCCACCACCTGCTACAAACTCTCGTATCTTCTTAGCCACAGCCAGCTTCAATTGCGATACTTTTTTGAAGCCATGTCGCTTGGCAGTCTCCTCGCTATTGCGCACATCTTCCTGAAACCATGTAGTGTTTTGGTATTGCGCCCAAAACTTGCCGTACTGCCCTGTAAAATCTTCGTGGTGCAGGTGCAGCCAGTCGTACTCGGGCAGTTTGCTTTCCAGCACAGCATCGTCATATATCTTGTCGTAAGGTATTTCGGCATAGGTCAGCACCATCGTCACTGCATCGTCCCAGGGTTGCTTGCCGGGTGGGGTATATACGGCTATCTTAGGTGGCTTTTCCAGTTTTATGATGTCTGCATTAAAATCGGGGTTAGCTATTTTTTCTACAATGGCAAGGTATCGGGCATCGCTGATGATGTCGTAATTCACCCCGCGTATCTTGCACAGCTTTTCTATTTCATTGGCATCGTCCATACAAAAGCTACCGCCCTCGTAGTTCAGCATCCAGTCTACTTCCATCCCGGCTTTCAGGGCTGCATAGGCTACACCATAGGCTTTCAGGTGGTTGGTTTGGTTGTCGGCATCCATAGGTATGAAGAGTTTGGATGCGTACACCTGCCCGCACATCATCACACCAGCCGCTATAGTTATATATTTCTTTATGTTATTGCGCATATCTACCGTACCGTAATTTACACCATTCATCCGCACAAAAAATAACGCACTTCATTTTTAACAAGTATTTTTGCCCATCCGTAGCAATAATATATGAGCCAATACAGCAATGCACGCGCTATGCGGGCACTTATCAAAGCCAGCCTGCAATCTATACTTAAAAGTCCATCAGCCATTGTATTCAGCATTGCCTTTCCGCTGATATTTATATTGGTATTCGGCTTTTTGGGCAGTGGTGGCGGGCATGGCAGCCTCAAGGTAGCCACCGCACCGGGCAGCGATACCAGCAGTAAACTATATGCCGTATTGCACAATATACCCGAACTAAAATGGGTGCAGGGCGATAGTAACTACATCAACAAACAACTGAACGAGGGCGAACTGGCAGCTACCATCTCTATCACACAACATACAGATAGTACACTACCACAATACAGTATATTGCTACACACGCCATCATCGCAAATGGCGGCTGTACCACAATTAAAAGCCATCATCAATGCGGTAACGCAGGCTATGGACCCGGAGATAGCTACCCGAGCAGCCAAACTGGCATATATACAAGTGCAGGAAAGTACAGTACGAGAGTTTAAGATGATAGACTTTATACTACCCGGGCAGCTTGGCTTTTCGCTGCTGGCAGGTAGTGTGTTCGGTACAGCGTTTGTGTTCTTCAACCTGCGGCAGACCTTGGTGCTGAAACGTTTCTTTGCTACACCAGTGCGTAAAGAGATTATTGTACTGAGTGAGGGTATATCGCGGATGATATTTCAAATGATGGGCGCATCCATCATCATAGCGATAGGCCATTTTGCATTTGGGTACACGCTAGTTAATGGTATCATCACCTATATAGAAATGATAACCTTGAGTGGAATTGCTATACTGGTGTTTATGGGCTTTGGTTTTATTGTCAGTGGCTTAGCTAAGAGCGATGCTACGATACCGCCGTTTGCCAATATGATAACGCTGCCACAATTTTTGCTGGCAGGTACTTTCTTTTCTATAGACAACTTTCCTAAGTGGCTGCAACCTTTTTGTAAGGCATTGCCGCTTACCTACCTGAACGATGCGATGCGCAAAGTAGCTTTTGATGGTGCCAGCCTGTGGGATGTAAGGATAGATGTATTGCTGCTGCTGCTGTGGGGCGTGGTGCTGTATGCCATAGCAGCCAAAGTTTTTAAGTGGGAGTAATTGCGTAACTTGTAATAATGGTACGTTTCCTATTGCTGTTGTTGGGTGTGCTGTTTGTAAATATTGTGGCAGCACAACAACCATTTGCTATTGTGGTGCATGGTGGTGCGGGCTATTTTGCACAACAACCCGAAGCTGTGCAAGCCAAGTACAAAGCGGGCTTGCAAAGAGCTATAGATGCGGGGTATGATGTGCTGAGCAAAGGTGGCAGTGCGGTAGATGCCGTAGAGCGTGCCGTGATGGTGCTGGAAGATGATAGCCTTTTTAATGCAGGCAAAGGCGCGGTGTTTACCCATGCAGGAACTAACGAACTGGATGCAGCTATTATGGACGGCAGCAACCTGAAAGCTGGCGCGGTAGCGGGCGTAACAACCGTAAAGAACCCCGTAACTGCGGCACGTGCCGTGATGGATAAGAGTATGCATGTGATGATGACGGGTAAGGGCGCAGAGCAGTTTGCCAAAGAGAGTGGCTGCACTATCGTAAAGCCTTCTTACTTCTACACACAGCACAGTTGGGATGCACTGAAGGCGGCTTTGCAAACAGAACAAAAACAAAAGGAAACAAATAAAAAGAAAACAAATAAAAAGAAAACCATGCTGCAACCCGATAACTACGACGAAAAATACGGCACAGTAGGGGCGGTGGCATTGGATAAAAACGGACAACTTGCTGCTGCTACCAGCACAGGTGGTATGACCAACAAACGACACGGACGTATTGGCGATGCACCCGTAATAGGTGCGGGTACGTATGCCAGCAATGTATGCGCCATCAGTTGTACAGGTTGGGGAGAATATTTTATACGCCTTGTGATGGCTAAGAGTATTGCCGACCGAATAGAGATGAAAGGTATGAGCCTTGATAACGCTGCAAAAGATATGATACTGCAACAACTACCCGCACTAGGCGGCGATGGCGGGCTGATAGGCATAGACAAGCAGGGCAATATAACCATGCCTTTTAATACAGGTACTATGTTTCGCGGGTATAAGAAATGGAACGGTGAGGGTGACGTAAAGATTTATTAGGATTGATGCATTTCTAAAACACGAACGCTTAAAATAAGTAGATAAAAAAACAGGGCTATTGCCCTGTTTTCCCGACCTTGTTTTTTTAAAAATAATAATAAGATACTTACTGGTCTGTTACGCTGACGTTTGCATCTGGGAAGCCTGAACTTATGTAAATACTATTAGTGCCAAAAGTGGCGCTAGTACCATCAGTACCACATGAAGTAGGTACTGCACAACCAGCACCCCCCCAATATCTATTATAGCACTCAGCAGTACTTGTTGCAGGCGAACATATGCCTACATAGGCAGACGTTGTTAACCCACTTGTACATGAACTACTGCCTACATTACTACAAACAGATGTGCCCGGAGACTCTACTAATGCATAGCCCCATGTCCAATCAACTCCACCAGAAGGTGCGGTACTCCAAGGTATTGCAGTGCCACCACTATGATAAAAATGAATAGGCGAGGCCATCGATACTAGGGTTATAGGATTTGTTTGACCAACAAGATTACATGAGGCGTCAACTGCGTAAAATGTTACTGTTACATCCTCACAACTGCCGTTGTAAAGATTTGATAATGCTAAAACTTGTGCGTTTGATTTGGTGAAAGTAACTGCACTGAGCATTAATAGGAAGATTAGCTTTTTCATAAGATAATTTTTTAGAGAGTTAAAAATCGGTCAGGAATATTAAAGTTAGTATTATGTTATGTCATTGACAATTTTTTTAATATTTAATTGAATGTTTTTATAATGGAGTAGAGTAGTTATTTGTGTATAGTATCATTGGTATTATATTTGCTGCATATTGATAAACCAAAATCAAAAAATTCATTCTATGAAGAAAATGACCCTAGTATTAGTAGCCTGCTCGGCACTATTTGTAGCTTGCAAAAAAGACTACACCTGCAAATGCACTGTAAAAGCTGATATACCCGGCTTTGGTACCATCAGCGTAGATAGCAGCTATGTAGTGAATAAGACTACAAAGAAAAAAGCCAAGAGCAACTGTACTGATACGCAAAACAAACTGAAGCCTGAAGTAGAAGCAGATGGCGGTACTATTACTTGCGCCATCAACGAATAAAAAAGCACTTGCAGTATATGCAGATGATGAGCAGGCTTTATGCCTGCTTTTTTATTATCTGTGTTTTGGTCTACAACAATGTGTGCAGGTTAGCGCAGCAACAATACCTCTCCTTTGGCCACTTCTCTGTGGCCTGTAAGGCATATCGCGCTTACACGAAAGAAGTAAGTGCCGACATCGCATAGCTTGCCCTGATAGGTGCCGTCCCAATAGAGCCGTGGGTTGCGGGTAGCAAACACCTGCTCTCCCCAACGATTGTATACCGCAAAGAAATACTCGCTTTCGTTGCCGTACATAATGGGTTTGAAGCCGTCGTTCAGTCCGTCTTTATTGGGGGTAAAAGCATTGGGGTAAGAGAATGTACAGCAGTTTTCGATATTGGTAAAGTGTACACTATCCGCAGCCTCGCAAAGATATATACTGGCACCGATGGCGGTGTATGTGCCGGGCTGCATCACCCGTGTAGCATAGCCGCCGTCTTTGGTGCGGAATACTTTATCTGCGGGCAGCCATTTGTAGGTAGCGCCGCCGGTAGCTGTCAGCAATATGGTATCGCCCAGGCATACCGTACCACCCTTGGTAGTAGCGTCAATAACAGGCGGGGCATGAACGGTGAGTATAAATGTGTCCGGTATAGACTCGCAGGTATTTACTTGTAGCTTTGCCTGCCAGTAATAGGTGCCCGGTGTTTGGGTATTGTATAGATCATAGGGTTGTATTTTTTGTCCGTCCATACTATACCAGATCAGCGGATAGTTGTCTATAGATGTTTCGGGCAGGGCTTCTTTTGCATCGTTGACGCAAAGGTTCATATTGCGCAGAAAAGGTTTGATGGGGTAGGTGCCGCTATCGGCAACAACCATTGGTACGGTAGCACTGCACGCGTTGGCAGGTGCCTGTGCGGTAATGGTATATTCTCCAGCAGCAAAGCTATCGCGTATCACTGTTACGGTAGCAGAGTCGGTATATTTTTTAATGACGCCAAACCCTTTATGTACGGTTACCGTTTTTTTAGCCGAGCCACCGGAGACGGTAATCTCGGTATATTGCTTACCATAGCAGTTGGTGGGCGACAGCACTTTATGGCTGATAACAAAATCGGGTACAATGTGTACGGTGTAAGCCACGGTTTGATTGCTGGATAGCGGGCAGCCATCATCGCGCAGGTTGATGTATATATTGTAAATGCCTACGGGTATGCCCTTAATGTTCCATGCAAAGTTGATGAGGGGTGTAGTGCTACCGTTATTGCTGATGGCGATGCCCGCGCCGCTTGGCAGGGTATAGTTACCAACGGTTACGTTATCGCCGTCTTTGTCTTTGGTGGCTATGGGGAATGCAATGTATTCCGTACCGATGCAGGTGTAGATGTTGGTATTGTCTATACCCGCGTTGATGACGTTGGCGGTATCTATTTTGCCATCGGGGGCGGTATTATTGCAATTGGGGAAAACGATAAACGTCATCTCCCGCATGCTGCTACCCACCAATACACCGTTCTTGTATTCATCTACTTTATTTACCACTACCGATGTCTGCGCCATATCGGGCATAAAAGTCATTTGCCCGTTCAGGTTGTTGAAGTTGTAAGTGCTGTCAACCACCGCTACCGGCTTCAGTGAACTGTAGCCTGCCCTGTACGTCATAGGCAGGTTGTTGTTGAGGGCTGTATATAACGAAAAGTAGAGAGAGTCGTTATTGGTATCTGTTGCTCCGATATTATATTCCTGCATGGTATTGATGCAGAAGAAAGGTGTGGGCAGCGATGTGAATGCGGGCGATGAATTGGGCCCCGCAGTATTATTCAGCGTTGCACGCAGCGATAGTGTACCCGGGGTACTGAGGTTGCCTATGTTATTGCTACGCCCTGCGGATTGCCCACCCGATAAGCTACCGTTAAAAACGAATTGCCAGTTGGCAGAAGCTGATGGTACGGTATAAGTAATATAAAACTCGTATTGTGTAATGCCTGGCAGTGTACCGCCCTTACAAGCGGTATTATTGGCTTCGGCGGGGCATACAGGCGTTATTTCTTTGATACTGGTAGTATCGAGTGTTAACAACAAAGTATCTATAAAAATACCATTGTTGTAAACAAGTACCTGCGGCACTGCCCTCATCAGCAACGGATAACTTTGCCCATCGCAATCGCCATAAAGAGTTAGTTTAAGCCTGTAATCGTTGCCACCAATGTGTGTGTACAACAAGTCGCCACCATACAAGTGGGTAGCAAATGTTTTGTTTGCAGACAGTAGGAACAAGCAAATGCTTGCTATGGCTATAAAAAACGTATTCCGCATGCTTCCATTCTGGATAAAATAAACAATCAGCAAGGGGTGTAGCGCAATTTACCAATGTAAAACGGCATACGGTGCAGATTTGATATTTTTTTGACAATTTATGACAATGCGGCGACCTATTTCACAATTTGCCCATTTATGAGCATCTTTGCCCCCTCAAAACGGCATAAGGCATGAACCTTGAATTTAACAAGAACGAAGATGCTATGAAACTGGCTGTGAGCCAGATGAAACAACGCCACGCGCAGGTAAGCCTGGGCGGTGGTAAAAAAGCAATAGAGAAAGCGCGCGAAAAGGGGAAGATGACACCCCGCGAGCGTATTGCTTACCTGATAGATAAAGACAGTACGTTTACAGAGATAGGTTCGTTTGCCGGATGGGAAATGTATGCCGAGCATGGTGGTTGCCCTGCCGCGGGTACGGTCGCAGGCTTGGGTTATGTACATGGCCGCCAGTGTGTGATAGTAGCCAACGATAATACAGTGAAAGCAGGTGCATGGTTCCCCATAACAGGTAAGAAAAACCTGCGCCTGCAAGAGATAGCTATGGAAAACAAACTGCCCGTAGTATATATCGTTGATAGTGCGGGTGTGTACCTGCCAATGCAGGACGAGATATTTCCGGATAAAGAACACTTTGGCCGCATCTTCCGCAACAATGCACAGATGAGTGCGATGGGCATCAGCCAGATAGCTGCCGTAATGGGTAGCTGCGTAGCGGGTGGGGCGTACCTGCCTATTATGAGCGACGAAACACTGATGGTAGAGGGTAATGGTTCTATCTTCTTGGCAGGGCCGTATTTGGTTAAAGCAGCCATTGGCGAAGATGCCGACCAGCAACAATTAGGTGGTGCTAAAATGCATACCGAAGTAAGCGGTATTGCTGATTATAAATTTGATACCGAACAAGAATGCCTCGACCAGGTGCGCCGTATTATAGACAAGATGGGCGAGCAACCACGTGCAGGCTTCGACCGTACAAAGCCAGTAGCGCCTGCAAAAGATGTGAAAGATATATACGGTATTGTATCGGCAGATAATACAAAGGCGTACGATATAGTAGAGGTGATAGAACGTTTGGTTGACAATTCGGAGTTCGACCAGTTTAAAGAAGACTATGGTAAGACAATCGTTTGCGGCTACGCACGTATAGATGGCTGGGCAGTGGGCATTGTTGCCAACCAACGCAAGATTGTAAAAAGCGGCAAAGGTGAAATGCAACTGGGTGGTGTTATCTATAATGACAGTGCCGACAAAGCAGCGCGCTTTATACAAAACTGCAACCAGAAAAAAATACCATTGGTTTTCCTGCAAGACGTTACGGGCTTTATGGTGGGTACACGCAGCGAGCAGAGTGGTATCATTAAAGACGGTGCAAAATTAGTAAACGCGGTAGCGAACAGTGTAGTGCCTAAGATAACCATCGTGATAGGCAACTCGTATGGTGCGGGCAACTATGCCATGTGCGGTAAGGCCTACGACCCACGCTTCATCTACGCATGGCCCAATGCCAAGATAGCTGTGATGGGTGGCGAACAGGCTGCAAAAACATTGTTGCAAATACAGGTAGCCGCGCTGAAAAGCAAAGGGCAGGAGATAGATGCCGACAAAGAAAAAGAATTGCTGAAAGAGATAACTGACAGATACAACACACAGACATCTGCCTACTACGCAGCTGCACGCCTGTGGGTGGACGAAATAATAGACCCTGCCGAAACACGCCGTGTGATAAGTGAGGGCATCAACGCAGCTAACCACAACCCGGATATAAAGGAGTTTAAGACGGGAGTGTTTCAGGTGTAGCGCGACCCCTAAATCCCTGCCTGCGGCAGGCAGGCCCTAAAGGGGACTTTCTATTTAGGTTGAAAGTAATGACAATTAATAATCCTCAAAGTCCCCTGAAAGGAGATATAGAGGTAAATATTGTACCTTTATAAAGCGTAAAGTTGATAGTTATGAATGTGCAACTCATATCTGATGCCAAAGGAAAAACAACGGGTGTATTTATACCTATTGAAGAGTGGAATACACTAACTGCCAAATACAAAGGCATAGAAAACGATATAGATATACCCGAATGGCATAAAGCCATCGTAGCCGAGCGAAATGCTACATATAAAACCAACCCCTCTGATACACAAGATTTTGGCGAGGCAATGAACGAACTGGATAAGGAACTATAATGTACACTGCCCGCCTGCTATCTGCTGCAAAACAAGATATAAGAGAGGCTTCTCAATGGTATAATGAACAGTTATTGGGGCTTGGTAATCGGTTTAGAGATAGTGTTCGTGCGAAAGTAAATACCATCTGCCAACACCCGCAAGTGTATGCTATACGTTATGCAGAAATGCGGACGGCTGTCTTGGATGTATTTCCATACATGATTCACTTTTTTATTGTTGAAGAACAAAAGTTCGTGATTATATCTGCTGTGTTACACACACGTAGGCAAATTGATAAATAAATATTTCACACAAACGCTTGCATATATGGCAGGCGTTTATTGTTTTCAGTATCTTTAGTATGAAACAACCTAAGCCAAATGAAGTTCATTACTATAATCCTGCTTTGTTCTATTGTATCAGGTGTTAGTGCGCAAAATGTTCGTGACGGGCATGATGGTCATCCATTACGTTTTAGTTTAGAAGCCAATGATAGCCTGGATAAAACAGAATTTATACCCCTATATCATCAATATATAGATACTACAGGTACACGGCTTTGGAAGATAGGTACTACATCTAAACCATACTTTTCTTTAGGCACTGGTAATAGTGTGTCTATCATGACGGATACTGCAATGTCATATCCTGTTAGGGCAGATGATTATTTTGTATTGCGGTATTATACGTATGCCAATGGTATATTTTCTTTCATGCACAAATACAATACTACACAAGGCAGGGATGGTGGTGTGGTTGAATACTCAATAGATACGGGCAAAACATGGAAAAACGCATTAGGTAGCTGCAATATGGATGGTGAATCTTCTGTGTTTTCAGCCATATTAACTGAGAATTTCTATAAAAAAACAGATACACTTTACAATGGTTTGCAGGGGTTTAGTGGCAATAGCGGTGGTTGGAAAAAATCGAGGATGCAGGTATACCACCATCCTTTTGCAAAAAATACAGCCACAGATACCTGTGTGAGCAATGATGTGTTTATTCGTTTCAGGTTTGTGAGCGATAGCATTGCAGATAACAAAGATGGCTGGCTGATAGATAATATTATTCTTGAACGAGATGAATATAGCAGTGTGCCATTGTTAGCATTTGAGGCTTTGCAAGTGTATCCCAATCCTGTAACAGATGGTATTGTGTATTTCCCTGCCATGGCAAACAGTCATAGATACAACATAAGCATCACTAGTATTGCAGGTAAAGTATTGTATGATGAACCTTATACTACTATAGTGAATTTGCAAAATCATCCGCCCGGAATGTATTTTTACAAAGTGACGAACGGGCAGGCAACTTATGCAGGCAAAATTATTGTTCAGTAGAGTGCTGTCCACCCCCTTCGCATAGCCAATAAATATATACACCCCGTTTGCTAACGTTTGGTGCTATTATTGCGTCATAGTTAATAAAGAGAAAGTATTAACTTTTAACTAAAAGCGAGTGCCTATTTTAAGTTGACCGGCCCTGCAAACATATCATCGCCGACTACGGTTGCTTATACCCCCGATGAGCTTACACAACTCGTCCGTGATTGCCTTGCGGGTAAACGTATAGCACAAAAGAAGTTTTACGACCATTATGTCCCCGTAGTGTATGGTGTCATCAGGCGTTACCTGTTCAATAAAGAAGCTGCAGAAGAGGTGCTGAACGATACGTTTTTCAAAGTCTTTACGCGGATGGACCAGTATGGGTTCAAGGGCAGCATAGAGGGGTGGATGCGCCGTATAGCCATCAATCAGGTAACAGACCACTTGCGCCGCAACGGCAAGTTTGAAAACGAGGTACACCCCGACCCTGAAACCCACCCGATAGATGCCCGCGTGGCAGACAACCAGGTGAGCAAACTATCGTACAAAGAGCTGCTGGGCGTAATACACCAGCTACCCGATACACACAGGCTGGTTTTCAACCTGTATGTGTTTGAAGATATGATGCATAAAGAGATAGCAGAGATGTTGCAGATGAGCGAGGGCAACAGCCGCTGGTACCTCAACGATGCACGCAGAAGATTGAAAGAAAAATTAATTAACCATATCTAGTTGTTTAAGCAAATGGAAGACAAACACAGATATCCGGATGATTTGTTCCGCGAGGAATTGGGCGGTTACCGAGAGGTGCCCAGCCCGGCCGTGTGGAGCAAACTGGAGCAAAGACTGGATGAGGGCCGCAAAAAGCGGCGCGTCATCATCTGGTGGATGACGGGGCTGGCACTGCTGCTGGCGGCATCAACACTATGGCTATCGGGGGCATTGGCACCCGGCATACCTGCACAGCATACAGCAACAAGCAGCGGAGCTGTCACTACACCTGTGCATACAGATGTTCAAACGCCGGTGCAGGTTGCACCTGCGCCGGTGGCAGCCATCGCTATGCCCACCCCCCGACCAATGCCACCTGCGAAGGTGAATGCGCCCAAACAACAGGCACGTAGTCTTCCCGTACAGCCTATATTGGCGCAGCAACCAAACAATGCAGCTACTACAACGCATCATAATGAAACAACTATACCATCTACCACAGCAATAAATAAAGAAAATGATGTAACTAAAAACTATACTAATAATACAACCATTGCTGCCGCTACACCTGTAGAGGGTGCCGGAAGCATAGCAACAAATACCAATACCGTACAAAAAGAAACTATACCGCCTGCAAAGAAAGACCTGATAGACGAGATGCCCCTGCCGATAGCAGGCGCGCCTAAAAAACCGCAGCCACAGGCAGACATATCTCAGTACGAACCCCTGATAACCCGCAGCAAGCGCCATAGCGAAAGTATGATAGCGTCTGCCAACAGGCAGATGGCACCTGTGGAAAGCAAACCCAACATATATGAGGCTACAGCCCCTGCCCCCACCATACAGGCCACCACACCTGCCGAAACACCCACCACCACACCTGCTAAGGAAGAAAAAGCAGCAGGTGCCGAAGCAGTAGCAGCTGCACCCATACCCGCTACTACCGATGCGCCCCGCCGTGGCGTAACATGGGAGTATGGTGCCAAAATGGGCTTTGAGGCCAGCACCAACAAATACCATGCGGGCAACGGCATAGTAGGTGCGTATGCACAGGCTAATATTACCAAGCGCATAGCATTGCTGATGCAGCCTACCATCAAATACGGGTGGATGAAACAAACAACGCTGGATGCTGCCAAGCCGTACTACGATGTGAAGGTGAACAACACGGATGCACTGCACATCATTACACCGGATGGTATTGATGGTGGCGGCAACCCGGTGTACAACATCATCCGCCGATATTTTTATAAGCAGCAGTACGACTCGGTATCCGTATCCAAAACCATACGCCCCAAGCAGTATTTTGAATTTGAGCTGCCGTTGCTGGTGCAATACAAACTCACCAAACAACTGAGTGTATCGGGTGGTATATCTGCCAACTTCAGCAGGCTGGTGCAGGTAGAGCGCGATGAACTGCGCTTTGCAGGCAAAATGCGGTACGATACATTGGTGTTTGCACAGGTAAACGAAAGCAGCCCCGCGCCTGTAATGCCGGGTATAGAAACACGCATCAAGTATAACTATGCCCCTTACAAAGACTTTATGGCAACAGAAAAGCTGAATGCAGACGGCAACCCCGTACGCATCAACTATATGCTGGGGCTCAACTATGCACTGAAAAACGGTGTCAGCTTCGATTTGCTGATGCTCTCTATGCTAAATAATGCGGCTTATATACCTGACGAGCGCGTACGCAGTATCTACAAGCGTCCGTATATTCGTATAGGTATAGGCTACAAACTGAATAGTAAATAATAAATGAAAAGCAGCGCAGCAATGCACTGCACAAAATGTGAAGTATGAAAAATAAACTGTTGTTGATGATGTGTATGCTGGCGTGCCTGTATGGGCAGGCGCAATACAACTTCAGGGGGACACTGCTGTATACCAACAGCCAACCCGTGAAAAACAAACAGGTGTTTCTGGTGGCAGACTCTACCATCAACCCTGCATGGATGCCGAGGTTCAACCTGAATACATATACAGATACCAACGGCCTGTATATTTTTACGATGCCCGGCACAGTAGTGAATGGTATGAAAATCATGTCTCGTACGGTAGACTGTAACAGTGTGGTGCTTACCAATACGCATACCTATACGGGTGCTAACATCACAGGTTCAGATTTTACGATATGCATCAACCCTGCACCCGTAATATCAGGACAGGTATCGCTCGGCAGCAGCTCTGTTCGTGCGGCGAATGCAAAAGTGTTGTTGCTTGAAAAAGTAGTGGACAGCAATGACGGCATCAGAGATTATTATATTGTCAACAGGCTTGATAGCATCATAGCCAGCAGCAATGGCAGCTTTGCATTTTCTTACCCAACAGGTGTTACAGGCAAGCTGATAGTACATGCACAACTGCAGGCAACATCTGCCAACTACAACAAATACCTGCCAACCTACCACGGCGGAGACCTGCAGTGGGATGCAGCAGATACATTGGCTACCGGCGTATCTGCCACACTCAACTTCGGGCTGAAGGCAGCCAACAACCCCGGTGGTACAGGGTATATAACAGGCTTTGTTCAGGCTGGTGATGGTATTGCAGTGCCGCGCGGTACACCATTACCTAACCGTACTGTGATGCTGACAGATGCCAACAACTACCCAATAGCCTACACGCTGAGCGATAATATAGGTACGTTTTCGTTTACAGGGCTGCCGTATGCAGGGTACAAGATATTTATAGATAACTATGGTAAATATTGTACGCCACTGCTGTTTGCTATCGGTACGGCTTATCCGTTTGTTACACAGGTGAGGTTTGAAGAGCATAAGTATAGCTACAATGTAAGTATGCCGCCACTGCGTGTTGCACAAACACAAGCGGGCAAAATTGCCATATATCCCAACCCTGCCACCGATTACCTGCACGTGCAGGGCCTTGCATCTGCCACAACAATACATATATATGATGTGACAGGCAGGCTGGTAGCCACACAGGCATTGCAGCCGCAAGATGCAAGCATACGCATAGCGCATCTGCAAGCAGGTAGCTACGTGGCAAGGATTGTAAAAGCAGACGAAGCACTGACGTTGCAGTTTGTAAAAGAATAAACAGTTTTCATGTTGGTTTCGGTTTAGTAAAAATCCCTGCATTGATTGTGCAGGGATTTTTTAATGTTCATATAGCAAACCTAGCCTACTTGATAGTTATCCGTTCAACTTTCTGTATATCATTGAAAGTAGTTTTCAGAATGTAAACACCTTTTGCTAAATCAGGTAATTCAATACGCTTTTCATTGTCGCCGGCATCTGTAATGATGGTGTTTGCGGGTGTTACGTTGTAATGCTTGTAGTTGTGTGCGTACGCTATATGCTCAGAATGATTCTTGCATGAGAAGAATGTTGCAACGGTATGTTGGTGAGTGTGCTAAGGCATAAATATTTAATTCTTCCCCCCTACCACAACACCCCTTGCTCCACTTTCTTTGGGGTAGTTGCTTCGGTGGAGATATGATACACATCGCTATGGTGGTAGCGCGATGCTACGTGTACTTGTACATCGCCCGCGTGTTGGCGAAAGAGTTGCAATGCCAGTTCGGGGTTGTTGTTATCTCTGCTCAGGTGAGATAGAAACAAGTGCGTCATGTGCGCGGGCTTGTGTGCCAGAAAAAAATCAAGCGCCTCTTTGTTAGATAAGTGCCCCAACCCGCCGCGTATGCGGTCTTTCAGGTGTTGGGGGTAGCGTCCGTTCTCCAGCATATCGGCATCGTAGTTAGCCTCTAGGTATGCAGCATGGCATTGGCGCATGTAGTGCGTCAGGTTGTCGCACACCGCACCTATATCGGTAAACACACCAACGGTTATTGCATTGTAAGTAACCACAAAACTAAAAGGGTCTATCGCATCGTGCAGTTTATTAAAACCCGTAATGCTGATGCCGTTAATATCTATCACCTCGCCGTGCTCTATACGGCGGTATAGTTCTGGTTTAAACTTCAGGTGGCTATTGTAATGCGTTTTATGGTTCAGGTACACAGGTATTTTGTATCTGCTCGATAGTAGTTGCGCACCTTTTATATGGTCTGTATGCTCGTGTGTTATAAATATGCCCCGCACTTTGTTGATGGCCAGCCCCATCTTCTTCATCCGTATTTCGGTTTCGCGGCAAGATAGGCCCGCGTCTATCAGTACAGCATCTTGCCCATTGCTGATATAGTAACAGTTGCCATTGCTGCCTGAGTTGATAGATGCCGTAAAAAGTGCCATTTGCAGGCTGCAAAGAAACGATATAAAAAGGTAGTGAAATATCGAAAAATAGCTGTACATTTGTACAATACATCCTAGCCCTTTAACTTCTTTTTATATAAAAGATTAATACCTTTATACCATGATTAGCGGACAATATACCAACGAGCAGATTGAAAAGTTGGGAAACGCAATAATCTATCTTGCGCAAAACATACAACCACTTTCTAAAACCAAAGCACTGAAGCTGCTCTACCTGATAGAGGAAGTAGCTATCAAGAAGTATGGTATGCCGTTTTTCAATATCAGCTTTGAGGTTTGGAAACTGGGGCCTGTAGCCAAAGAGGTCTTCATAGATTTATCATCTCCATCTCCTGTATTGTTAGAAAAATACATCAGTACCAGTAATGACAATGGCGGGTTGTACATCAACCCCAAAATCGGGTTTGATGATAGTGAGTTTTCTGAGCTGGAAATAGAAATTTTAAGATTTGCCACTGATACATTTAAGGCATATAATGCCGAGGATTTGATACGCATCACACACCGCGAAAATCATCCCTGGTATCTTACAGCACAAAAAAACGGATTGCTTGAATTGTTTGAAAACAATAAAACCAACAGTTCAGACATCAAGGTAGATATGTCGCTGCTACTGGAAGACGACCCTGCAAAAAAAGATTTTTATCTGGATAATGTAGCTCATTATGAGCAAGCCAAAAACTTATACAGCCGTTAAAAAATGTACGAAGCAGGTAATATTATCTATTTCAATCCTTTCTATTTTAATACCGGCACCAGCAAATCAAAGTATTTTTTAGTGCTGAAAAATATGGGCAATACAACCATCATTGCCTCTTTGCCATCATCTATAGCACATTTACCCATTGCTTATGCAGGCCGTTATGGTTGTATAAACGAGCCGTTATCTGGCATTTCGTGTTACATACTTCAGCAAGGCAAAGTAGTTACAGAAAACGGCTTTTCATTTCCTAAAGAAACATACTTGCACGGGCATTGGTTATCAGAACATGATTTGGTTACCTTATCAGAAGCATATCAGGTAGAGGGTGTAGATTATGAAATCATCGGCAAGTTAGTAGATGCAGAGTTCAATGCAATCATTGCATGTTTCAAATCTTCCAAAGTTGTAAAAAATAAGTTTCGCAGAGTATTGTAAAAAATCAGCTCACACTAATCCGTATCAGCTTCCCCTGCCAAGCTGCCATCGGGGTGGTAGTAGCGGTGTATGCCTGTGGGTATAGACTGGTAGCGCAGCGTGGTAGTGGTTTGCATTTCGGTAGTGTTCGTTGCGGGGTTGATAACATAAGCAGTATCTACCCAAGCATAGGGAGCTATTACATAGCTGCCTTCTTCTTTCAGTTGTCCGTTGGGGTGGTAATACTTCCAGCTACCGTGTGGGTATAGCTGGTTGCCCGTAGCATCGGCTTGTTTATACCCACCCTCTGCTACTATTTGTTTGTTGGCATCCGCCAGCCGTACGGTTTGTTTTTCTACATCTATATGCAGGCTATGCGATGCATCGTACGGGTAAGTAATGTTGATGTGTTTACCTGTTTGAGAAGGGTTGCTCAAAGCATCGTTAGCAGCGCGCAACATGGCATCGCTTAGCGAGCCTTGCTCTGCACATACAGGTGCAGACAGGAGCAACATAAAGAGGAAGGCAAACATGGTGTAAAAATATAGCCCATACTACTCTCTCACCCGTTTTTAAGATTAAAACATTTTAATATTAAAATATTTTAATCCGCTAACTTTAAGATTATGAACACAGACGTACAAGCCTACCACAACGCGCTGACACCAGAAGACAGGGCTATATGCGATACACTCTATGCCATCATCAGCAAAGCCCTGCCCGATGCCGAAAACAAAGTATGGCATGCCCACCCTGTATGGTTTATAGAGGGCAACCCCATTGTAGGCTACGATAAACTAAAGTACAGTGTACGCCTGCTGTTCTGGAGCGGACAATCGTTTGACGAAGAGGGGCTGCAACCCGAAGGAAAATTCAAAGCTGCGGAAGTACGATATACAGAAGAAGGCCAGATAAACACCAAAGACCTGCAACGCTGGCTGAAAAAATCAAAAACAATCCAGTGGGATTATAAGAACATTGTAAAACGCAAAGGCAGGCTGGAAAGGTTGGGGTGATTGGTGAGTATCACATCATTTATAAACTATCTTACTACAGCTTGCTTTCTGAATTGCTGATATTAAAGTATGAATAACCTTTATCAATATGTTCAAAGAGATATATAACAAAGTAGAGGAAGCCGCCAAGCGCACCAAGACCGATAATGCGGTAGTTACTTTCTACACCATACGCAAAGCAGTGGGGTGGATAGGTATGCTGATACCTGTGGTGCTGATAGCCTGTGGCTATTTGTTTGATGCCTGCCGTACCGTACAGCCATCCATCAGCCACTACTACTATACCAATGCCAGAGAACTGTTTGTGGGCGCACTCTGTGCGGTATCGTTGTTTATGTTTTGCTACAAGGGCTTCAGCCGTATAGATAATATCAGTGCCAACATAGCTGGCTTGTTCGCGCTGATGGTGGCATTGTTTCCTACCAATATTTCTACGCCTGCATACCCCTGCCAGCAGTCATTGGCATCGCTTACAGATGTGCCGTATAGCGGTACTATACACCTTGTGGCTGCCGCCGCTTTTTTCCTTACACTTACTTTCATGTCGGTATTTCTGTTTACACTCAGCAACAAACCCAAACACCAGCAAGGCGAGCGTAAGAAGATGCGAAACGGCATCTACTATATATGTGGGGGTATTATGTTTTCGTGCATCGTTGCTATCGCCATCTACTTCGCTTTCGATAAACGGGAAGAAGAAACCATCTTCACACTCGTGTGCGAGTCTGTTGCCCTGCTGGCATTTGGCATATCATGGCTCACCAAAGGAGAGGCTATATTGCCCGATAAAGGAGAGGAGAAGAAGTAGCGCCTATATCCCCCAACGGGGGACTATTAAGCGTGTACTACTCTCAGCGAGCAGACACTCCCCTCTTGCGTCGCAGCCCCTCTCAAGAGGGGAATTGTGCGTTGATTATTGGGTGCAACATCCAGTCCCTACTTCCCCTGTGCCTGTACAATTTTTTTCAGTAGGGTTATTTGCCCTAGGTGGTAGTGGGTATGCTCTATCAGCCCGTGCAGGTTGCGGTAGTAGATGCCGTATTTTTCCTGTACAAATATTTCGCCCAGCCGCTCGTCTGGTATTGCTGCTACGGCAGTTACCAATGCCAGCCAGTCATCGTTCAGTTTGGTTATCATAGCCTGCCAGTCGCCCTCGTTGTTGATGGGCGGGTGGGTAAAGCTCAGTTCGTCTTTGGCTTCCAGCGGGTTGCCACGCAGCACATTCAGTATAGCGGTAGCATAGTAGCCTATATGGTTGGTGAGCACGGCAATGGTGTTGAAGCTGTGCACTTTGGTAATGGCCTGCTGCCATGTTATGTCTTTCAGCGTGTCTTGCAGGTTCACCCACGTCCAGTTACCACCACTGTGTACCTCTTTCAGGTGTTTGGCTATTTGCGCTGCTGTATGCATCGTATTGGCTTTGGTGTAAAGATACGGGGAGATTTTAAAACCAAATTATTTCACACAAGGCTCTGTATATTTTAACATTTTAATGCCGCTTTCCCCTCTCCAGACCTTATATAACGCTGCTTTTCGTCATTACCCCTACGCCAAAAAAAACATTTTTTTCTGTGGGGGTAAGCCCCGTGTTGGCTTGTTTTATCACCGTACACCAACAAGATATGAAGCCAACACACACTATATTTTTTCTGTTCATAATGGCTGCCGGCATGCAGGCAAAAGCTACTACAGACAGCGTTGCCACGCCTGCCAATAAACAACTGGCAGAGGTAACTGTAAAGAGCAGCAACAAACAAATGCTGCAAAGCCTACAGATGGGCAAGGTAGATGTGCCTATGCGTATGCTGATGAAAGCGCCCGCTATTGGCGGAGAGGTAGATGTGGTAAAAGCCCTGCAACTGACGCCCGGCGTAAAGGGTGGCACGGAAGGCAGCATAGGCATGTATGTACGTGGTGGTGCTAACGACGAAAACCTGATACTGCTGGATGGCGCACCGCTATACAATGCAGGCCACCTGCTGGGTTTCTTTTCAGTATTCAACAACACGGCATTGAAGGATGTACAGCTCTACAAATCGGGCTTTGCGGCACAGTACGGCGGCAGGCTATCGTCTGTAATGGACGTACGCACCAAAGATGCCTCGCTGAGTGGTGTAAAGGCACAAATGGGCATCGGCACTATATCATCCTCAGCATGTATTGAAGCACCTATCATAAAAGACAAACTATCTGTAATGGTAGCAGGCAGACGCACCTATATTGATAAAGTGATGAAGAATATTCCGTATCACTTTCATGATGTGAATGTGAAACTCTACTACATGGCCAACACCCGCAATCGTTTTTACATCAGCAGCTATACGGGCAGAGATGTGTTGCGTGCACAAAGCAATACAGACGGAGAAGAAACGCAAAACATACAAAGCGGCATGAAGATGGGCAACAATACCATGTCGCTGCGATGGAACAGTATGAGTAAAGACAACAAAGCTTCTAGCGATGTTACAGCATATTATTCAGGCTTCAGTTATGATATCAATGGCAAGTTCAACAGCAACGACATAACCATGCTGTCGTCCATCAGAGACGCGGGTGTACGTGCAGATGTTCGGTTGTCTTACATCAAAGGGCATAAAATAACTGCGGGTGCCAGTTTCTCCAACCGCTTCTTTCACCCCAACCGCATAAGCAGCAGCGGCCCGTTGGTAGAGCGCTTTGGTAATAACGCAGGGCAGCGCATACACAATAACGAAGCAGCCGTGTATGTAAACGATGAAGTATCGCTGGGTGCAAAAACACAAGTAGCGGCAGGCATACGCATCAGCAGTATGCTTACAACAGGTAAAACATACATCAACCCCGAACCACGGATAGCTATGCGCTACTCGCTGAATGATAACAGCTCTGTAAAACTATCGTATGCGCGTATGGTGCAATACATGTATATGGTATCGGGCTCGTCGCTGATGTTGCCAACAGATATGTGGTATCCCGCATCTGCCAACCTGCAGCCTGCCAATGCCGACCAGATAAGCGCAGGCTACTATCACAACATTGCCAATACGGGTATATCATTAAGCGCAGAGGTGTATTACAAATGGATGCACAACCTGTGTGAGTATAAAGAAGGAGCAGTTGTCATACAAAGCAAAAACTACGAGAACGAAATGGTACAGGGCAGTGGCAAGGCATACGGATTGGAATTGTTTGCAGGCAAAACAGCGGGCAGGTTTTCAGGATGGGCAGGTTATACACTGGCATTTGCACACCGCAGGTTCGATTCGCTGAACAATGGTAAAGACTACTATGCACGCTACGACCGCAGGCATCAGCTATCTGTAGTTGCCATGTACGATATAACAAAGAGCTGGAGCATCAGCGCCACTACTGTGTATGCAACAGGCGCACCGTTTACCGGGCAAACCAGCCAGTACCTGATGCCTAAGCCCGGCTTTACAGGCTTTGAGGCTATGCCCGCTTATACAGGCCGAAACGAATTGCGCATGTCTGCACAGTTTCGTACAGATGCCGATTTGCAATACAAGTTCAACATCAGTAAGCGTATTAAGGCAGATGCGCACCTGAGTGTGTACAACATATTCAACCGCACACAACCACACAGCGTACAGCGCGTGTACGATGAGCAAACGAAAACATACAAATACCAGCAACGCGGGTTGTTCGGTACTATCACCGCCCTTTCATTAAATGTTCATTTATAATAAAGAGAAAATAGTTTTTATGAAATACAGTAAAGTAATATTCTTGTTATTGACATCGGCCACGCTGTTTAGCTGCCGCAAACCCAAGCCGCTTGATATAAGCATACCGCAACGCAAAGACGAAATAGTATTGTCTGCCACCATGACCGATGGCAACACGCTATTGGTATCGGCAGGTTATTCTATCGAAGCTATAACCAACGTGAGCGATGAAACAACCAACAGTACCGTGCCTAAAAATATGCTGATAGACAGTGGCATCGTAACACTGACACCTGCGGGTGGAGAATCCATTACACTCAACAAATTATCGGCCGGCTTGTATGGCAACCGCAATATGCACCTGCGGGAAGGGCAGCAATATACATTGCGTATTAAAGACCTGCGAAAAGGTATAGAGGCAACCGCTACAACCATACTGATGCCGCAACCCGGCCGTTGTATAGTAACGCCAAGCTACGAGGGTGTAAGGGCAGGTGATACACTGTACAGGCTGCAAATAAGTGTACCTGAAGCGCAAAAAGGAGCATACTATTTTGCATCGTACACTACAGCCAGGCAGCTTAGGCAGAACATAAAACTCTTGTCTCAAACTGCTGCACAAAACCTGAGTGCGTTTACTAATTTTGAACCTAAACAGGTAGAGCTGCTGCAAAGCAATACAGACGGACAGTTTGAACATAGCTTTTCACTGCGTGTAGCCACAACCGATACGCTGATAGTACAGGTAGCACGTATAGATGAGGGTTACTACAAATACCTGCAGGCATACAAACGCACGGGCTACCTCATCAATCAGCTAACGGGCGAACCCATCAACCTGCCTACCAATGTGCAAACGGGATACGGATACTTTGCACTCAGCAAGCCGTACCGTTATGTGTTTGATATGCACAAGGTGAAATAAAATAAGAATAGGTGTTTTGGTTATAACCGTCGCGAGGCTCTGCTTCCGGCGGTGTTTTTTGGTTGAATGTATTTGTTGTTTAGATATACACCATCACCCTTTCGATAATACTTTCATTTTCTTGATGTCGTACACAAGGGTTTCGGCTTTGTCGCTATAGTCTCTGCGCCCGTTATTATTACTATCGTAGTAGCCTAGTACGATGAGTGTACCATATACAGGGCTTACGTACCACTTGGTTACAAAGTAGCCATCTTCTGTTATCACTTGTTTATCTTTCCCATCTATAGATAGTAATATGATTTGTGTAGGGTCGTTGTAATTGATGCCTGCCCTGTCATTCAGGTCAACCGTTTTGGCTGTCAGCAGAAATTTGTCAATATCCAGACTGTCATATTTCAAACGGTTGATGGATAATATCATAGACTTTGCAGGAAACTCCACCTTGCGTGTTTCGCCTGTTTTGGCATTGATAAACAGCAGAAATTGATTGTCTGTACTTTTCTTGCCCTCGTGTTCTGCTGTAGCGTATACGTATTCTGTACCCTCTATTGGTGTTGTGTTGTTGTAATGCTCATGGTCAAATTTGCTTTGGGCAAATACAGAAAAGGGTAGCATAAGAGATGCGAGTAGCCATATATTTCTCATACAGGTAAGTTATGGTTTGTAATATATACCGAAGATAACGTATGGTAGCAGGTGAGCGTATTGTGCAAGGTGTTAATAATTCTATAAAACACTTTTTTTGTTGTTACGGTATTCTCTGCAACAGCATAATGCCTACTGACGATGAGGTGAACAACATCATCCTTTGGCAATAGTCCTTGTAAGCAGGTATGGTGTATAAATCTGTACAGACATCTTAATGTGTATATTTTGTACTTGCTTAGTTTTGTAACTAATATATTATCTATCAAAAAGCTACTGCACCCAAGAAAGTGGAGCAGGGGGTATTGTGGTGAGGAATTGAAAAATATATACATTCGTAAAGCATACTAACCTTGCATGCAAAACCAAACATCATAATCCATGCTGATGATTATCCAAAGACAAATACTTGCAGTTATATTTTTACTCCTTGTAAACACTTGTATCGCTACTACAATAGCTGATACTACAAGAATAAAGGCTCACTTAGTGACTCTGACCAAAACACAAGCATTCAGGAATTTTAAAAATATTGACCAACTCAGTATAACAGCCGACTATATAAAGTCGGTGTTTAGCCAGTATGCCGATAGTGTTTACTTTCAAGAGTATATGGTTGAGGGACAAGTGTACAAAAACGTAATTTGTTCTTACGGTATAGAAAACAGCAAAAGAATAATTGTCGGTGCTCATTACGATGTTTGCGGCAACCAGGAAGGAGCAGATGATAATGCAAGCGGAATAGCAGGACTTCTAGAGCTTTCGCGGCTTTTAAAGGGGCAAAAATTAAGTTATAGAATAGACCTTGTTGCATATACATTGGAAGAGCCACCGTATTTCCAAACTGAAAACATGGGCAGTTATATTCATGCCAAATCTTTATCAGACAATAAAGTAGATGTAGTTGGCATGGTATGTCTTGAAATGATAGGTTATTTTAAAGACCATAAAAAATCACAAGCATACCCGATAGGAGTCCTATCTCTGTTTTATGGCAATAAAGGCAATTACATAACGCTTGTAAGAAAATTTGGCGCAGGGCAATTTGCGAGAAAATTCAGCAGAAAATATAAATCAACAAAAGCCGTGAGAACGAAGCGGTTTAAGGGGCCAGCTTCCTTACAAGGTGTTGATTTTTCCGACCATCTCAATTATTGGGGTTTTGGCTTTAGTGCATTGATGATTACAGATACAGCATTTTATCGTAACCCAAATTATCATCAATCTTCCGACATACTGGAAACGCTGGATATTTACAGATTGTCCAAAGTAATTAACGGTGTTTTTAAAACCTTGACTTCATAAAATATTGCAGGAGACTGTAGGGTCGGGATACTATTCTTCAGCTTTTACTTTCATAAATTCATTGTATCCCTGTAGGGCTGGCGGTGCACTTATCAGAGGCCAGTTGCCTAGTTCGATTTTTATAAAATATGCCATTCCGAATTTTATATCAAGCTTTAGTTTATTAAGCCCCTTTAAAGAGCTCGATATTTCAGTAACACCCTCTTTTTCAATTTTCACAATACACGTGCTTCCGTTTTTCATACGGCATAGCTCAATATCATCAGCATGTATCCGGGAGTTCCATACAGACGCTTCAAACACTCTTGGCCTGTAGATATACAGCAATGCATATTTTGCGGTATCACTTATCAATTTTTTAATAATGGAATCATTTTTAGCAGTAGCTTTTTCTTTTATAGCCTTCAGGCTATCTGTAAAGTATGCCTGTCCCCACACCTCGTAACAGGGGTACAACGCAGAAGGCTTGCCAAGTTTTGTTATTTTGTACACATTGCCACCTTGTTTAGCAACTCTTTCGCGAGCCTCACGCATTATCTGTCTGTATCCGCAGTCGGCCCTGTAGCCATCATTCAGAATTTTTACTTTACCTATCAGCTTGCAATGTGATGGTACAGACGTATGCTCATCATACACCACAACATCGCTGGCTTTAGTTTGAGAAAACGTGTTTGTAAAAAATAAGCAAGAAAAAAGTGTCAATAGGTATTTCATACTGAATAGAATTTGCCGATAAAAATAAGGCATCATGATGATAGAAGGAAGGTATTGTGCTGCGTACTATTGTTGTTGGTAAAGAATACTGCAACAATTAAATTTCCAATTTCCAAATCGGAAATCAGAAATTATATAAAGTGTATGGGCATGATAAACAAAAATCCCCACCATCAGGCAGGGATGTAGCTCATTTTCTAGCAAACTTCAATAGGCTTTCATATTCTCCGGCATCCGCAAGCCTTACAGCAGATAAATAGGTTGTGCGGGCATCTGGCAGTGTTGTACCCCATGTAAATGGTTGCTGCTGCAATAGCTTTTCTGCAACAATATCTGCCATCATGCGAGAGTGCCTGCCGTTGCCGTTGGCAAAGCAGTGTATGCTCACCAATCGGTGTTTAAAGCGCAGGGCTATCTCGTCTGCCGGGTAGGTATTGTTTGCCACCCAGTATTTACAATCATCCAGCAGTACCTTTAGTTGTGCAGGTATATGGTAGGGTGCTGTGCCTATGTTGGTTTCTTTTGTTCTGTATCTGCCTGCCCATTTCCATACGTCTGCAAACATTCGTTTGTGCAGTTGGCAAACAAATTTTTCAGTAAGTACGTCTTCCGTATTCCATTTTCTTCTACGTGCGCGCAACCACAATTTTGCATATTCTATGTTTTTTTGTTCCCATTCGTCCAGTTCTTTTTTAGTGGCAATGCTCAGTATTTTCAGTGCTTCTTTTTCTTCTTCATCTATCAGCGTGTCGCCATCGCGGTAGTCCATTTCTAATCCCATAGATACTTTGGCATTTCTTGTTTCAGCGTTGCGGTCATTTCTTCTATGGCTTTGGCAATGCGTTCCGGTGTGTTTTCCTGCCCTTCCAGCTTCATGTTGTGAGATGTTGACATGACGATGCTTTCGGCAACTTGTCTTGCTTTTCGCTCTATCATTTTATCTATACTGCCGTCTTTAGGTACAAAACCATATACCAGTTTCATATCCATAGCATCGGCTGCTTCGCCCAGCGATTTTAACGTAATGCTGCCTGTTACCTCGCGTTGTTCTATCTCTTTTACACTCTGTGGTGTTATAGCCATTTTTCCTGCTATTTGTTGCAGAGATATGCCTAAGGCTTTCCTTATAGTAGTAACCCATCCACCAATAGGTATATTGAGCAGAGCCATTGGTGTTTGCTGTATTTTATCATCCAATTGCTTGATGAGTAGTTGTTTATTTTTCATAAAATAAGGTTTTAACCTTAAATTTTAATATCAAAAATAAGGTAATAACCTGAAAATATAAAATAATAATTAAGGTTATTGCCTTAATAAATATGTATTAAGTAATGTAATGTGTTGATAATCAATAAAAATCCCCACCATACAGGTAGTGGGGTATATCCTCTAAACAATTTCTAGTAATATATTGCCATCAATGCCCAGCTTTGTGTGGATGCCTCGCAAAAAGTCTACATCTGGCTCGCGTTTACCATTTAGGATTTGTGATACTTTGGCTTCTGCCATATTGAGTAATAATGCAAGGCTTTTTTGATTTAACTTCTTTTGCAGCATTTTGAAGCGGATGATATCGGTAAGGTCGGGTTCATAACCCAATGCGGCACTAATTTTTTGTATATCCGTTTCGCCATGGTGTACTGATTGTACATTAATAAGGGACATGCCATTTTTATCCTCATACTCGTCAATGAGTTGTGCAGTATGTTCAATCCATTTCAGTTCTTTATTTGTGAGGTTCTCTTCACTTTTCTCTGCCATTCGTTCAAGCAGGGTTACTGCATTATCATAATCCTCGCGGCTTACGATTTGTACGATTTTTTCCATAATCAGTTTTCAAATAAATAAATGTCATATTACCCATTGACACCATTGGGATAGCAGTTACAGTGTGCTTATATCCACTTTGTCATATTCCGTATGTGTACCGAAAAATCTTATAAATACTGTTCTTGTCTTAAAGATGATTCGGACAATCAACCTGTAACGGTTGCCCATAATATTGAAAATGTAGAGCCCATTTCCATAATAGTCAACCGAATTAAAGGTTTCTTTTAGTTGGTTGAAGTTTGCCCAATCACTTGTACGAACTACTAATTCTAATTTTTTAAGAGCTTCTTTTGCATCAGGGTATTTTTCAGCATATGCTTTAAGGGTACCCGTCTTAATAATCACCATTTTAGATAATATTTTTAAACATGCGATTTGCCGTATTTATAGAGTTGCCGCCTCTGTTAAACCATACAATGTTGTGTAGTATTCAGTATACTAGCACCTATTACTACAAATATAGTAATTTAATTTCAAAAAATGAAATTAAATTTAAAATCCCCGCCATCTGGCAGGGACTTTATACTATATACTTTCTACTCTCTACTAACTACTACACCGTTATCTCAAACTTCTTGGGTGGGGGCATGTCCCAGTCAATTTTGCGTTTTACGAGCCATAGCTCTTTTATCTCGCTCATCGGCAGGGTAAACTGCGGATAGAAATCTTCGTTGTCGCTGATGCACACGTATGTTTTATCGTCTTTACGGTACAGGCGTTTCACCATAATGCGGTCTTCTGTTACCACCACGTATATATAAAACTGTGCGGTGCTGCTCCAGAAGTCGGGCTCTACACGCTCGCACACCATCAGGAATCCTTCTTTCAGCGTAGGCTCCATGCTATCGCCGCTCACCTCAAAAGCACGATACCTGTCGCCACGGTAGGGCAGGTTGGGCAGGTGCATCTGTTGCAACTCGTTGGCGTAGGTAGGGTCCAGGTAATGTTTGCTGTAGCCTGCCTGTGCCATGATGGGTACTACAGGAATGCCTTCGGGTATGCTACCGTCGCCAAAGGCTTTGAGTCGCCGCAGGTCGTCGCCGGTTATGCGGTTAGCACCGGGGTTGTACGCCCCGCCAAACAGCCTGTTGGCATCTATGCCCAGTACGTTGGCTGCTTTGTCTTTCAGCTCATCGTCCAGCCTGTCTTTTTTAAAGTTGTAGTACAGGGTACTACGTGGTACTTCCATAGCATCTGCCAGCCCATGGATGCCCAGTTTGCTCATACGTGCGGCGTTTTGCAATGCTTCGCCTTCGTGTATTTGTATCATAGAATTGTGGGTTGTTTTATTGTTTTAGTCGTTAGTCGTGAGTCGTAAGTCGTTAGTAGAAAGTAGAAAGTTTGCTCTGCGCGAGTGTACATTCCCCGTCCTTCGGACACTCCCTTGCAAGGGGGAATGTGTTTACTACTTTTTTTACTATTCACTTATCACCTTATTGACCTATTCACTTATCACCTATTCTCTTTCTACTCTCTACTTATTACTTTCTACTCTCTACTCTCTACTATCATCTTTCTACCCTAAAAAAAATTTCTAAAAAATATTTGGACATTTGTATAATAACTGTACATTTGTACAAATGAAACTACATTAATGCTACACTGTTGCACAAATGTATAAAAACTTTTAAAACAAAATACCATGTTGACCGAAAAATTTTCTATCACTGAGAAACACCTGCTACGCAAACGGCTGCAGGGCTACGGGGCAAAAACGGATTGCGCTACTAAAACAGGCATCCACCGCAGTACCATCAGCAGGGTGCTGAAAACAGGCGAAGCCACCACACCCGTTGCCGAAAAGCTGAGGCAGTTTATCAAAGCATCCGCATCGCGGGTATTTGTAGAGCAGGCAGCGTAGATGAGGGGGGAGTAAAAAGCAAAAAGAAAAAAGTAAAAGGAAAAAATAAAAAGCAGATAGTAGAAAGTGATAAGTAAAGAGTAGAAAGTAATAAGAATGATTAGCAAACAAACAGGACAAGTGTCTTTCTACTTTCTACTAATGACTAAAGACTAAGTAAAACCAATGCGTACAACCATACATAAACAACATTTTCATTCCCCCTTGGAAGGGGGTGTCCGCAGGACGGGGGATGTACACTCGCGCAGGGAAAACAGCACGAGCGAGGAAATACTTCCGTATTGTTCCGCCTCTTGGCAGTATGGTGTATGGATGTACAATAAAACTACAGACGAATGTGTGTGGTATGGTGCAGAGAGTGTGTCGTCAGGCAAGTTCCCCCTTCAGGTGGTGGTGGCTAAAAAAAATGCCCGGAGTAGAAACTACGGGCCTTTCAAAACAAAAAATAAAAAACACGATGCGAAGATAATAAACTATTTAGAATTTGACACTATATGTATCACAAACAATAACATAGTGATAGACTGGGCACTGCCCGGTATGGATGCGAATGAGCAGCTACGTGTATACCGTGCAGACTTTGAACAATGGTTGTACAAAACCTGTCGGCTGGATTGGTGCCTCACCGAGCTGATAAGCGGCGAACACCAAACACAACCTACGTATGAGTGGATATACGCGCACTACGGCATCTCCCTCAACGATTTGAAAACATATATGGTGGATGAGATAGGAGTGAGGTATGAGGAGTGAGGTATCAGGGGGAAGAGTGAATAGGGCGATAGATGAAAAGGGTGATAAGTGAATAGGTCGATAAGTTAATAAGTTAATAAGTGAATAGTAAAAAAGTAGTAAACACATTCCCCCTTTGAAGGGGGTGTCCGAAGGACGGGGGATGTACACTCGCGCAGAGCAAACTTTCTACTAACGACTTATTACTAAAACAAAAACGTCAACAAAAAAACAGAGCTATATGAAAGAGAACATTTTTTACAACCGTGTTAGTAGCTGGATACGCAGCTATCGCAATCCCGAAGCACTCGATTGGTTGCGCCGATTTGTAGATAACAGCAACGAGCCTGCCAACATCAAAGAGCAGCTTTATCGCGAGATAGACTACAAAGAAACACGCCTGCGGCAGATGCCGGGCTTCACCGTATGGGGTGGCAACACCTACCTGGCCGACGAAAAAGGTGAACCCCGTGTATATGCCACACGCTTTGGCGCGGTGTGCAAACTGGCAGAGCTGGCACTGAAAGGCTACGATGTAGAGCTGGAGCAGGAAGGCACACAGTATCGCATAACGCTTACCGAGCCAGCCCCTGTAAATAGTATGGAAGCCGCAGCCTGAACACTTGCATGGCTACACCGCTATACCATGCCCTGCAATATGAAACATAGCAAACAGAACAACTGACAATACGATAGCCGTATAGAGCGGGGTGGCAACAATACAGGCATGTATGTGCATCATTGTGTTTTTTACAACTGCTAAACTAAAAACCACAACACATACACTGCCCGTTGCGCCCCGTCCTATAGGGTGAGTTTACTCGTTGATTGGTTAATAGGTTAATTAGTTGATAAGTAGTTTTTTAACCACAAAGGCGCTAAGCCGCTAAGAGAAAATGAAAACAAAAAGAAACACCAGTATTGAAAGTATCAAGGCTTGCAACTCGGCAGCACAGTAGTAATGCAGTAGCAATCTCATTTCCCCTCTGGAGAGGGGGATGTTGAACGAAGCAAAGCGGAGAGAAACAGGGGTGTGTACACTCGCGCTGTGTGGACACATCCCTAACCCCTCTCAAGAGGGGAATTAATAAAAATCAATTTTACATTATTTTAAATAAATTATTAAGCAACACTAAAACAACAATCACATGAACAACACAACACAAGTACAAGCCGTACAAACCAACGATGAAAACTTTGCCCGCGCACTGAGCATTACCGAGCAACGAGAAACAGAAATAGACCAGTTGATGGACCGCTGCCATGCAGAAACCACTACCTACCCCGATGCAATTGCAGCCATATCCGAAGAGCTTGGTAATGCCAATGAACTGGCTTATGCCTGCTTCCACCTCGGTGCCTTTGCCGAAAGCCAACGTACCAAACACAAGCTGCTGTATAAACTGTTGGGAGAGTAGGGGTTTAGAATGCGACAATTAGACAATGCGGCAATGCGATAATTGAATATTGTAGGCAAATAACATTGCCGCATTGTCCACATTACCGTATTGCCGCATTATCAAACAACACATTTTTCAAAAAACACTATCATGAAACAAGAACCAAACATAAACACTCATTCCCCTCTGGAGAGGGGTGCAGGGGTGTGTAACGATATCGTTTCATCCCTCTTCATTCACGGCGACATCAGCCGGCTGACACCTGTACAGAAAGTAGACTACTACCGCCGTGTGTGCGATAAACTGGGGCTCGACCCGCTATCGCAACCATTCCGCATACTGCGCCTGCATGGGCGAGAGATAATGTATTGCGACCGTGGTGGAGCGCAACAACTGAATAAGCTACATCGTGTGAGCCACGAGATACGCAGCCGAGAAACCGTAAACGGATGTTATGTGGTAACCGCCCAAGCCAGTACACCCGACGGACGTAAAACGGAAAGCCTGGGTGCTGTACCCATCATCAACCTGAAAGGAGAAAACCTGTGCAATGCCATGATGAAAGCAGAAACCAAAGCCAAACGCCGTGCTACGCTCGACCTGCTGGGCCTCGGCATACTCGACGAAACGGAAATACCCCCTAACCCCCTGAAGGGGGAAGAAGATTTCCTGCATTTGGAATTGGCAACGGCACAGGATGCAGTTCCCCCTTCAGGGGGCGCAGAGGGTTGGTTACCTACCTCTCTCTTTTTGGGGATGAAGGGGCTTACAAAAGCCGTAGCTACCTGTACTACCGAAGAAGAACTACTGCAACTTTACAACGAAAATAAAGAACGCATAGACAATGCCCCCGAACTAAAACAACTCTTTACCAGTAGAAAGAACCAGTTGCGGAAAGTAGCTGCTTAGGTAATGGCTCGATGATTTAATAGCTCAATGGCTCAATTCGTTGTTAAAATAAGATGTTGTATATGTCCCCTCTGGAGAGGAAAAGTACTGTATGATTCCCCCTTTGAAGGGGGTGTCCGTAGGACGGGGGATGTGAACTCGCGTAGAGTGAACACAACACGAGTAGACACTCCCCTCTTGCGTCGCAGCCCCTCTCAAGAGGGGAATTGATAAAATATTAGTTTTTTAATCGTACAGACGCAAAGTGCGTGTATGGAAAATTATGAATCATGGCGAAGCAAGAAGTCATCTCACGAAATGAGGGTTGTATAAAGCTATGTTGTATTAAATGCTGTATCTGATAGTTGAACCGCAAAGACGTTAGGACACAAAGAAATAGTGCAGTTTTAAATAATTGTGAGGTATCAAGGCTTGCAGCTTGGCAGTACAGTAGTAATAAAGCTAAATAGATAGCCACCAGCGACCTTTCTGTCATTGGTCGGTGGCAGCTTTTATTCATTGCATGTTTATTTTTTTGGGTATTCATGCTGCTTCGCGGTCTTTGTTTCTTTCTTTTGCTGCCAAAAGAAAGAAAGGAAGCGTTGGCAATGAGCGAGGCTAATACTCGCATAGTTTAGGCAACAGTGTTAATGTGTAAGGAGATTTCTCCCGTTGGTCGAAATGACGAATAACACCACAACAAAAAAAACTACAACATCACCATGAAAGGAATTAATAAGATAAACAGTAATACCTCGAGATACGCGCACTCCTTGCGGGTAAACTGGAATGCGAATAGCAGCACCTCTACCACAAACGTAAGTATGCTTAGTAGTATAAATGCACCGAGTAATTCATTCTTCCATGGCAAGCGTAATGATATACTGAATAGCATGGGCAGCAGCATAATGAGCAGCAATGCACGGTACGGTGTTATGTATTTGCGATATTGGTTGTACGGACGTTCTGCCTGATGCAGGCGGTATAAGCGATGAGCGGACATAATAGTGTTTTATTTTTTGTTCTTGCCAATATAAAACCACCCTGTAGCGCAACAAAATAAAAACGAGTGTATAACAAGCGAATAACAAAATTTAAATTCTAAATACTAATATCTAAATCCCAAACCCCAAATTCTACATCACAAATCAAAAATTACAAATCACAAATACCTAATGCACTATGAGTAAGAAGTTCACACCGTGGTTTCCGCACGAAACCAACCCCCGAAGCAATCGAAAACTAAAAGCCCTCTTCAACACCTACGGCGGGGCGGGCTATGGTTACTGGTGGATATTGCAAGAGATACTGTGCAGCCAGCCGGGCTATAAGCTGGATATAACCGACGAGTTTGCCTATGCCGAGCTGGCAGACGATATGCGTTGCGACTATGCGTATCTGGAAAAGTTTATCGGCGATTGTGTCAATAAATTTCATTTACTGCAAAATGATGATACGCATCTATGGTGTCCTGTATTGATAGAAACTTTGCAACCGTTGGAAGAAAAGCGGGCAAGATTAAGTGAGTACGGTAAGATAGGAGCAGAAAAAAAGAAAAAAAAGAAGCTCACTGCTTCCGAAAACGTAAGGGTGGCTGAAGGGGGGCTTACAGATTTTGAAGCAGAAAAGAAAAGAGAAGAAAACAAAACAGAAGAAAAGAGTAGAGTAGAAGATAATACTATTACTACATCATCATCACCATCGGTTGTAAATATAAAAGTTGGTAAACAACAACCCTTACCCTTTGCTACACTCGATGAATTGAAAGAACGTGCATTGGCAGATACCGTCCACTTTGTACCTATACACCTGCGTGCGGGTTGCATAGCAGATGCGGCACAGTTGCCCCTATGGCTCGATGCGTTCAACAAATGGCTGCGCTATGGTGGTGAGCATGTAAAAAATGAGCGCGACTATCGCCTGCACTTCAACAACTGGCTGAAGATGCAAGACCTGACACAAAACCCAGCACACTACAATCCACTTACGGACAACAAAACTGCTACTACCCACCGGCAACGCGGCAGACCTATGCTACCATCGCCACCACCACTAACACCCATAGAAGAAGCCCTGCGCCTGCAACGCGAAGAAACAGAACGTGCGTTGAAGCGGTTGCGAGAGTAAACACACCCCTTGCCCCTCTCAAGAGGGGAATTGCGTTCGATTAGTTTTTAACCGCAAAGACGCTGAGGCGCAAAGTGGAGTGTATAAAATATGAGTCATGGCGAGGCGTTGCGAGGAACGAAGCAAAGCCATCTCACGTAAACACATTATCACTTAATACTCATTTCGTGAGATGGCCACACTCGCTGCTCTCGTTCGCCATGACGGCACTTATATATAAAAACACTTTCTACTCTCTACTCAATACTTTCTACTCTCTACTCAATACTTTCTACTAAACAATGAAACCATACATACACTACAACCCCGATATAGAGCGCGGTGTGCTGGGCATCTGTATCATGCACATGGGGGCGTATAGCGGCGTCCACCACCTGCTGACAGAGGTGTGCTTTTATGAAAAGAAAAACCAACAGGTGTATCGTGCCATGCGCGGACTGTGGATGCAGGGAGAAGTGGTAAACGGCATCGGTCTTACGGCACAACTCTATGCCGATGGTGTACATACTATAGACGGCATACCCACCGCCATGTATATGACAGAGCTGGGCGACGAGCTGCACCTCGCATCTCAACTGGAGCGTTGGTGCATACGCCTGAGGGAACTGGCTGCACGACGGATGATGCTGGAGCTATCTGCCATTGCCGATACCGACGATGATATAACCGCCACCGCGCAACAGCTACAGGAGCAGATACGCGAGGCGTTGAGCATACAACACGTCAGCAAATGGGTGTCTGCCACAGAGGCGGCGGCAAGGCTCAGAAACCATAGTGTACAGGAAGAGATGCATGGCATTTCTACAACAATACCATCGTTAGACCAAATAAACGGTGGCTTTGCCGCAGGGCATCTGGTGGTGATAGGCGCACGCCCATCGGTAGGTAAAAGTGCGCTGGCTTGCAACATAGCCCTGCAAGCAGCAAAAGCGGGGCACAACACGGCGATGGTATCTATGGAGATGGGTGTACACGAGTTGTATGCACGTATGCTGGCACAACACAGCGGGGTGGGATACAGAGACGTGGTAAAGGGAAATTACAAACCCGAAGACGCATTGCCTGCAAATCTGCCCCTGTTTTTTGCAGACGATGCACAGATGACCATACACGATATACGCGCCCATGCCGAGCAACTACAACAAACCAACGGCTTGCAACTGCTGATAGTTGACTACCTGCAACTGATACAGGAACACGCCGATGGCAAACGCCCGCGAGAGCAGCAGATAGCCGCCATCAGCCGCGGGCTGAAGATGATAGCCATGAGCCTGCAAATACCTGTAATAGCCCTCAGCCAGCTAAACCGCGAGAGCGAACACCGCCAAAACAAACGCCCTACGCTGGCCGACTTGCGAGAGAGTGGTGCTATAGAACAAGATGCCGATGTGGTGATGCTGCTGCACCGCGACTGGCAGGCGGGCATACGCCAAACCGAAACTGGTGCTACCACCGCCAACGATGCCGACCTGTTGGTATGCAAATGGCGCAACGGCCAAACCACCGACATACGTCTCAGCTTCCACGGTCCTACGATGTTGTTTGGTGGGGTGGGGTAACATATTGATGTTTACACATGAAGTAAGCACGTAATGACATTGCAATAAAAAATTAGCAAGAGCACTGTGCTCTTGCTATGGCGTAGATTCTATATAATACTACTATTCTGCACAATTAATGTCTAATGTTAATATATGTTGATTTTTTGTTTTACCCGTTTGTTTTGCGAAATGGCATCAATAACATAAACACCTGCTGGTATAAGAGATACATTAATTTTGTTGTTTTTGCTGTCAACTGTTGAAGTGTAAATATTTTTACCATTAATATCAAGAATATGAACTTTATATGGATGCTCTAAATTTGCGAATGTCAACAATGCATTAGTATATGTAATGCTTATATCTAGAGCTGACGATAATTCCATAACATTAATAGAACTCCCCTTGTTGCCCGCTATTATACTTTTTCCTGCGGTCTTGTCATATGCATATCCTTTTATTTCAGCCTTGGTTGGCATGGCGTCAACACTCATTTTTATCCATCCGTAGTGCCATGCCCCATTTCGTTTAAAACGGACTCCCAGATATTTGTCAGTTTTGCTATCCCAATTGTCAGGGGCATTTTCAATAGCAAGTCTGTCGTAATTTGGTCTTTCCCAAGTGCCCGCACTTGCATCAATCATTACCCCTGAATCTATAGCGGCAATCTGAAAAGGATTAGATGATGTTGATAGTTTTAGTAGTTCAACATTATTTCCCCTACAGTCTATTCCAACATCATTAGAGAAAGTTGGTGGCGCATCAAAATGCCAAATGTGCAAAGCACTATCCTTTCCAATAGTTGCTGTCAGTGGGTGTGCTAAATGTAGCTTAACGGAGTCTAGACCGTTAGAAGATGTTGTCCCGTTCAGCACCCTAACTGGGGTGACATTGGTATAACTAACTTGTGCAAAGCCTGTACCAAAAGAAAGTGACAATAATAATGTAGGAATTTTCTTCATGCTTACTTGATTTTATATTAATTCATTTTTTATCTACATCATAGACCAAATACCTTGTCTATTAAGTTGGCATGATATGTACAAACTACCCAACTAATTGACGAAAGACGTTTGTCAATTATGGTGGTTGTTTTCTTTTAGTATTATTATACTCTCATGAAAAATAAATTTGCTGATAAGGTATATGGCAATTTCTTTTTAAGAAACATAGTTGTACTGATACTAATTTTGTTCCCTTTAATTTTTCAGCAAGTAGCAATAGGGAATTATAACACGAATGTAATATTGCAGGAGCTATTCGTTAATACCTGTTTCCTTGCATTATGTATTATTCATAACAGATACCTGTACGACCATCTGATACAGTCAAAAAAGTATGGCAGTTATGTTTTTTTTCTGATTATATGTTTGATATTATTCCAATCAACGGTGGTATTGTATGAAAGATACATGATGCAAAGGCCTTTCCCTGACCATAGTGTTATGACATGGTTATCTATTTTTATTATGGATATATTCTATATGGCACTCGGTTTTGGTATCTATTTTTCCTATAAACACTTCAAAACGAAGCATGATGAACTAAGCCTTAAATACCTTGCAAGAACGGTTGAATTGCAACAATTACAATTACAATTGAGTCCTCACTTTTTATTTAATGCATTGAATAATATATATAGCTACAGCATTGATAGTAATAACAAAAGCAGTGAATTAATCCTAAAACTCAGTGAGCTGATGCGAATGGTGCTTGAAAATTCTAGAAAAGAAAAGATACTATTGCAAAGTGAGATAGATTTCGCATCTTGCTATATTGCATTTGAAAAGGAACGAGTAGGGAAAAGATGTACCATAAATTTTTCTCATCAAGTATATAGCGAAAGCGCAGAAATTGCACCGTTTATTCTATTCACCTTTATCGAAAATGCTTTCAAGCATGGTACTGATACTATAAAGGACTCAAAAATAGATATAGCAATAACCTCAGATGAAAAGCAGATAACATTGGTTGTTAGAAATACGCTCACTAAAAATCATAGTATTGACTCGACAAAAATGGGATTATCTAATGTTATTAGGCGCTTAGGTTTGATATATCCCAATAAACATAGGATTGACTTTACGATTACGGAGGGTTATTATGAAGTTTACTTAAATTTTGATTTATGAAGTATAGTTGCATAATTGTTGATGATGAAGATAGGGCTCACGTTGTACTCGAGAATTATATTAATAAACTTTCTTTTCTCAGTCTTGAATACAATGCATATAATGCCGAGGCTGCATACGATTATTTACGCAATCATTTTGTTGACATTATCTTATTAGATATCAATATGCCCGAAATTGACGGGTTCGGACTTATTAATTTACTGACATACAAGCCATCAATAATAATAACGACAGCATATACAGAATATGCTTTACAAAGTTTTGATTATGGTGTAGTAGACTACTTACACAAACCGATAAGATTTGAACGATTTATTCAGGCAATACATAGAGCGATTAAATGGAAAACTGCAAATGACGATGATGTTAAATGGAAGGTTATACAGTTGAAAATAGAGAATGCCGTACATAATGTACACACTGCAGACATTTTATATGTTGAAAGTATGCGTAATTATGTTAAGATTGTATGCAAGAATAAAACTTTAGTAATGTTAATAACAACTGCTGATATGGAAAATATGTTGCTTTCTTCCGCATTTGCCCGTGTTCACAAGTCGTATATTGTAAACTTGATGGAGAGTACTTTACAACATGACGGCAAAATTAAAATCGGTAATATAATATTGCCAGTTGGTAAAGTATACAAAAAGTATATTGAACGCTTGATTAGCCTGCCTCTACATCCACCAATTAAATAAATCCGTCAAGTTTCAATAATTTACCATACCTTTGCTGTCAGACAATGGTTCTTGAGTTTTTGCAGCCGCTGATGGGCACAATTTGTTTTGTATTTCTGTTCAGTCTACATTTTCCGCGACCATATTTTTTTACTTTTTTTTAATTAATGAATTATGAACATTTTCGTAGGAAACATGAATTTTCAGACTACAGAAGATCAATTACGTGACACTTTTTCTGCCTTTGGCACTGTTGACAACGTACATGTTGTTATTGACAAGTACACTAACCGCGCTCGTGGTTTCGCATTTGTAGAAATGCCAGACCAGTCTGCCGCACAAGCAGCTATCGAAAAGCTGAATGGCTCTACGCTCGACGGTCGTCAGGTAGTAGTAAACGAAGCTAAGCCTCGTACAGAAGGCGGTGGTGGCAACCGTGGTGGTGGCGACAGAAACGGTGGTGGCTACAAAAGAAGAGAATATAACGACCGTTATTAATATCGGTAACCGAATATACAAAGAAGCCATACTGTAACAAGTATGGCTTTTTCATCACCAACTATTTTACAACAAAAAACGATACATAGCTTATGGGTACAGAAACAATGGCCAAAAAAGAACGCGAGAAGAAAAAACAAAAAAAGAAACAAGAGAAGCAAGATAAAAAAGCTAACCGCAAGGATAGCAACGACAAGGGTAAGAGCCTGGAAGAGATGATGATGTACCTGGACGAGAACGGCAACCTGTCGCCAACACCGCCCGACCCGCGTAAGATGAGAGCCATTGAAGCCGATAGCATACAGATTGGCGTACCCAAAAGAGAAGATTTGCCACCAGAGGAAACACAACGTACTGGTAAGGTGCGCTTCTTTGACAAAACGAAAGGTTATGGTTTTATTGACGATGCCATAAACCGAGATAGTGTCTTCGTACACCAAAACGCATTGACAGAAGAAATACGCGAGGGCGATAAAGTGAGCTTTGAAACAGAGCGCACTGCCAAAGGCCTCAGTGCGGTGAATGTGAAAAGGATAGTATAAGCACTTACCGAAACTAAAGTATAATAAGAGCCTCTGCTGCATAAGCAGGGGCTTTTTTGTATGTATTGCTGCGCCTTATCTTATCAGCATCAGTGTGCCTTTCAACAGTTGGCGTGGACGGTTGCCGTTGGGTGTGTATTGTATAAAGTATTGGTAGGTGCCTACATCTGCATTGGCTCCGTTGTAGCGGCCATTCCAGCTATCTGTTATATTGTTGGTGGCAAATACCTGCTGCCCCCATCGGTTGAATATCTTCATCTCAAACAAATTGGCAGCGCATACTTGTATGGCTTTGTAATAGTCGTTTTTACCATCGGCATTGGGTGTAAAGGCATCGGGCACTACTACGCAATCGTTGCAGCCCATCACATCAATGTTTATATCGTCTGTTTGGTATGTGCATGGGTTGTATGCTTTTACTTCGTATCGCCCTGCTTGTGTTACTTGTATGCAGCAGGTGGTGTCGCCTGTGTTCCATATATATTGTACATGCGGGTGGCGGCTACCCAATAGTATGCGGTCTGCGCGGCAGATGGTAGTATCGTTGCCCAGGGTGCTGAAGCCGAAGCTGTGTTTCCCTACCACAAAGCTATCTGTATAGTAGGTGCAGTTGCTGACGCGCTCGCACGTATATAGTCCTTCTTCCTGTACGGTTATTTGCTGTGTGGTGTCGTCCGTATTCCAACGGTATTGTGTTGCACCAGTTGCTTTCAGTATGGCTGTTGTGTTGGGGCATATCGTAGTGTCTGTTTTGTTGCCTGCAAACTGTGGTGGATTTTTTACGTGAAAAGTATCAACCGTCAGGTGGCAACCATTGATGGCTTTGCACCAATATATGCCTGGGTTAGTGACTACTGCAGTGCGTGTGTTGCTACCAGTACTCCACTGGTAAACAGGTGCTGTGCGCTGAGAAGAGAGTGTAAGGGTAAGAGGTAATAGTTTGCACAACGTAGTATCGCGGGTGTAATAAAAAGTATCGCAAGGGGGTACCTCTGCAACAGATACATCGTCTATAAAATAGTAGGCATAATATACAGCATTTGGGTTGGCAGTAGGCGGATATACAGGTTGGTACTGAATAGTAGCTGTGCCGCCATTGTTAAAAGTACCGATAGTCATGTATTCTTCTCCGCCAATGGCTTTATATATGCCCTGTATTTTTGTCCATTGCAAAGTATCTGTAAGAAAAACACCCGGTGTGCTGACAACGTGATACTGCGCACTGAGGTGTGTAGCTGTGGTAGACGTACTTCTTATTGCGGTGTTTTTAAAATTCGCCCCGATGGCATCCAACGCAACAAAATTATTTGACATGCCCCTGTTGGGGCCGTAGCTATAGCTTACATAAAAGCTGACATCGTAACTGACGCCTGCTTTCATTTTTTGTGTCAGCCTGCACTGTATATACTCTGCATATTCTACCGATAGTTGAAAGATGTCTTTGCCGTATGCTATGATACCCGCCGCACCGTTGCCATTGCGGGCTTGTTTGTATCCCAGAAAATAATCGGGCAGGTTGACGCCCGATGCTATTGTTGCACAGGCATTAAAATAATCGGCAGTAGTGTGTTTGTGCGGGTTCACCCATTTATCAACGGTAGAAAATGTAGTATGCGTAGGGTCGTAAGTGATTTGCGATAAAGCGGTGGGGCAAGTATTAAAATCTTCGAACCCCGGGTTGGGTACTAAGTTTTGTGCATGCAGTGGCAGCCAGTTCACCAATAGTGCTACTAAACATACTGCATACTTGTGCATCATAGCTTACTAATATATAGTACCGCGCAAAGCATACTTAAAAAATGACCGGAGCAAACAGCGGGTGTAAACGGAATATGTGCCATGCGCTGCTTGTATAAAGTTAGCAAATCGTTGATAGCCATACAATATACTTACAGTTCTATATGCTCATGGGTTTATTAACTCTATGTTACAGTTTGCCCAAATAAGCCCGGTATTACCGGGCTTATCTATCCAATCCTGAAAATCGTGGTTCAAATCTATTCCACCAACAACTGCTTGGTAAGCACTGCGTCATCAAGCTGCAGTTTTACCCAATAATTGCCTGCTGGTTGTTGCAGGCGGATGGTTTGTACTTTATCGGTTATACTTTGCTCATGTACCCTTCTGCCGAGGGCATCGTACACAGTTATATTTCCTGTTGTAAAGTTGTTGTTGTCTAATGTAAGCGTAAACGTACCGTTGTTCGGGTTGGGGTAGAGGGAGAAATTGTTGTGATGCAACGACTTATTTATATTGCTGGGATAATCAAATACATCTTTCAAATTCCATAGTTCAACATCATTTGAATTGAACGAAGCTGCGAAGTATAAAGAGGAATCAACATCAAATAAAAACAAGGGGCCTGTTTGTTCGGCAGGATTGCTGATTGTTGTTGTTGGCGCTATTGTTTTTGTACCACTGACAGTGCCATTGCTTACCCATAGCTGCCTGTCGTTGTTAGCTTGCAGGGCAGTAAAGTACAAGTGTCGTCTATATACTGTCAAGTAGAGTGGGTTGCTGCCTAAAGCGCCTGGGAAGAGGTCTTTAACCATTTTTGTGCCTGCTGTGGTACCGTCTGTCTCCCATAACTCTACCCCGTTTGTGCCATCGTTGGCGCTGAAGTATAGCTTATTGTTGTATACACAAAATTGGTCGTTGTTATTCGGAGATTGTATGCCGGGTTTCATGGCTTTAATCTTTACTGTGCCCGCATTAGTGCCGTCTGTTACCCAAAGTTCTCTTGCATTTGTGCCATCATTTGCAGCAAAATATACTTTGCCATTATATTCAACAAGCATTGAATTATCGCCAACGCTACTTATGGGGCCTGAGAAGATGTCTTTTATCATATTTGTACCGGCTGTAGTACCGTCTGATGTCCATAGTTCATAGCCTTCAGTGGTGGTGTTTGCATAAAAATAAAGCGTATTGCCTACGGCCCGCATAACCATTGGGTTTCCGCCTGATATGCCTACACTCATGTCTTTCACCATTTTTGTGCCACTGGTTGTACCATCTGTTACCCATAATTCTGTACCATGTATGCCATCACCTGCACGAAAAAAAAGTTTACCGTTACATATGGTAAGTTCTGATGGAGTAGAAGAACCGCTTCCAGAGTTAATATCTTTTACCATCACAGTGCCGGTAGCTGTGCCATCCGTTACCCAAAGCTCTATGCCGTGTATTCCGTCAGAACTTATAAAATATATTTTGCCATTGTAATTTGTAAAGAAAGCTTTGCTACTTGCTGCAGGTCCGGGGTATATGTCTTTCAGCAATGTTGTGCCTGCTGGTGTACCATCTGTTATCAACAACTCTGTACCACACCCAATGTATTGCCCACTAAAAATAACTTTACCTTTGTATTCAATAAAATTATCAGGGTAAGAGCTTGATGAGCCATTCATAATGTCTTGTAGTAGCGAAGTGCCGCTAACATTACCGTTACTCATCCATAGCTCTCTGCCAGTAGCATCTGCATGGGCACTAAAGACAAACTTGGTGCCATATTTTGCGAAAATGTGTGGCTTTGAATGATTTGAAGCGCCAGTGTTAAGATTGTAGCCTGTAAATACCAAAGTTGGTTGCGCGTGCATGTAAGATGTTGTAAGGAGCAACAATGCTGTGAATAATTTACTCATAAAGGGAGGTTTTTGTGTATTGTGAAATTACAGAATATATTTCGCATTATTATCACGTCATGCCGCCGAATGACGGTATCTGTAATGTATAAGCACTATGAAAGATAGCGGAGCAATGGTCAGCTATGTTGCAAGTAGTAACCACATCACCGCCACTTGGGGTAGGCTGGGAGGAGCTTTTATCTGCAAAGACGCATTAACCCCTACATCCCCTTTCAGGGGACTTGTGTTTTTTACTGCAAAGGGAAATAACAAATACATTCACCGGGCTTATCTATCCAATCCTGAAAATCGTGGTTCAAATCTATTCCACTACCAACTGCTTGGTCAGCACTGCGTCATCAAGCTGCAGTTTTACCCAATAATTGCCTGCGGGTTGTTGAAGGCGGATGGTTTGTGTTTTATCCGTTACAGCTTGCTCGTGTATCCTTCTGCCAAGTGCATCATATACTTGCAGGCTGCCTGTTGTAAAATTGGTATTATCTAACACTAATGTAAACGTACCGTTGTTCGGGTTGGGGTAGAGGGAGAAGGAGAAGGCGTTGTGCGTGATGGTATTGATACCAACAGATTTTGAGGTATCGTTTACACTCCAAAGTTCATGACCTGCTGACGTATAGCCTGCGCAAAAATATAGTGCTGAGTCTCGCTCGTATAAAAAAAGCTGTCTAGCGGCTGATAATGGGCTATGTACAAGTGTAGATGATGGTGCAACAATTTTGGTGCCTGCTTCTGTACCGTCTGATTGCCATAGTTGGTGGTCTATATTTGAACCGCTTGCAACAAAGTAGAGGTAGTTTTTATATATGGTTGGGGATGTCCAACTGGTGTGGTGGCTGGTATTTAAATTCTTTACACGCTTTGTACCCGCACTGGTTCCATCAGTACTCCATAATTCCTTACCGTTAACGTTATCTTCTGCACCGAAAAAAAGCCTGTTCTTGAAAATGAAAAAAGTATTTGGCAAACTGTGCAAATTGCCGGGATTAATGTCTTTTACCATTCGGGTGCCTGATGCAGTGCCATCAGACTCCCATAGCTCAAAACCATCTATACCATTGCTGGCAGAGAAAAAAACTTTGCCATTATAAGCTATCATTTTGTTGTCGTTGTTCACACCATATCCTGCACCCGCTTGTATGTCTTTGGTAATATGTGTTCCCGCAACGGTACCGTCCGTTACCCATAATTCTTTACCCTCTGTTTGTGTTTGTGCTTTGAAAAATAATTGATTACCAACCTGTGTGAGTGCGTACGGCAAACTGCTGGCTTTAGGTAGCGAGGGTGTGTAGTTGATGTCTTTCACCATTTGTGTGCCGCTAATGGTGCCATCTGTCATCCACAATTCATGCCCATGTACAGAATCGCTGGCAGAGAAAAACATCTTGCCGTTAAATAATGTAAAACCGCCGGGGTCTGAACCCACAAAGCCGGGATAGATATCCATAAACATTTGCGTACCGGCGGTAGTACCGTCTGTTACCCATAGCTCATTGCCATGCAAGCTATCGTTGGCGTGGAAATACACTTTACCATTGTATGCAAAAAAATTTCTTGGCTGAGAACCGACGCAACAGTCCGGGTGAATATTTTTGAGCATTTGTGTGCCATTGGTAGTACCATCGGTTATCCACAGTTCTTCGCCATTGGTATCCAAAGCGGCAAAAACAATAAGACCGTTGATAGGTGTGAACCATTCCGGGCCACCAATTGGCAAACCAGGATATATATCTTTTACCATCTTAGTGCCCGCCTTTGTGCCATCGCTTATCCAGAGTTCATTACCATTATCAGCCGTGGATGCAGCAAACAGAAATTTGCCGTTGTAGTTTATAAATTCTTTGGGAAACGAATTTCTGAGAGTAACCGTATCGAGGTTGTATTCTGTAAAAACAAGTGCAGGTTGCGCATTGATAAAATTCGCTGTAATGCAAAACAGGAAAGTATATAGTAGTTTCATAAAAGGAGGTTATTTATGTACTATAAAGTTATAGAATATGTTTGTGAAATCAAGAGGGCTTTACCCCTAAAATCCACTTTCAAGGGACTTTTGTTCATTATGTGGTCAGGAATTACTTCCTGACTGTTCGCGTAGGGTTGTGGGTTATCATTGCCAGGAGGGAACTCCTGATAACACTTGGAACTCGCGATTATTTTTTAAACCGCAAAGACGCTAAGGCGCAAAGGCATATAATACGCGCCTACCCGGCAAATCTGCTTAATCCTATAAATCCCGGTTCACTACTCTACTACCACCTGCTTGGTCAGCACTGCATCGTCCAGTTGCAGTTTCACCCAATAGTTGCCTGCGGGTTGTTGCAGGCGGATGGTTTGTGTTTTATCTGTAATAGATTGCTCATGTACCCTTCTGCCAAGTGCATCGTACACTTGCAGGGTTCCTGTTGTAAAATTGTTGTTATCTAACACTAATGTAAATGTACCGTTATTAGGGTTGGGGTAGAGGGAAAAATTATTTTTTGTTATAGTGTTGATATTGAGATAGGTGGTGGTGTCTTTCATGCTCCATAGTTCTCTGCCTGCAGATGTGTATTTGGCAGAGAAGTATAGTGCAGAGTCTTGACTGTACACAAATTTTAATTCTGATAATTGGAGTGGGTTGGTGTTGGGCGATACAGGTGGGGCTACTACTTTAGTACCTGCGACAGTACCATCGCTTATCCATATCTGCCTGTCGTTGCTGGCTTGCCATGCGGTAAAATACAAGTGCTTTCTATATACTATAAGGTAGTTGGGAAAGCTACCATTTGTGCCAGGCACCAAGTCTTTGAATAATTGTGTGCCTGCAGGGGTGCCGTCTGATGTCCATAGTTCGTACCCGTTGGTAGCATCATACGCATGAAAGTATAGTTTGTTGTTGTACACACAATAATACCTTGCATCGCCATCGCCAGCTCCGGTGTTAATGTCTTTTACAAGTTGTGTGCCTGCAGCGGTGCCATCCGTTACCCATAGCTCTTCTCCGTTAGTTGCATCGGTGCCCTGAAAATAAACTTTACCATTGTAGCTGATAAATTCAGAACCATTAAAACCATTTGGCACACCGGGGTTGATGTCTTTTATCATTTGTGTGCCTGCGGTAGTGCCGTCTGATTTCCACAGCTCAAAACCTTCGGTACTTGTAAAAGCACGAAAGTAAAGTGTATTGCCAACAGCAAAAGGTAAATACGGATCTCCTGCGGTGCTACCTGCTGCTATGTTTTTGAGCATGCTTGTACCTGCGGTAGTGCCATCGGTTATCCATAGCTCTGCGCCATTAATACCATCGTCTGCTTTGAAGAACAATTTACCATTGCATTCCGTAAAAAAATCGGGAAAAGAGTTGCCACCCGGGCGTATGTCTTTCAGCATCAGCGTACCTGCTGTGGTACCGTCTGTTACCCATAGCTCTCTGCCATTAATACCATCGCTGGCGTTAAAGTACACTTTGCCATTGTATGCAGTTAGCTCTTCTGGTCCGCTGTTAGTTGCGCCTGGGTAGATGTCTTTGAGTAGTTGTGTGCCTGCTGTTGTGCCATCTGTTATCCATAGCTCTTGCCCGTTGGCAGCATCGGTAGCAACAAAAACGAGTTTGCCACTGATGGGTGTAAACTCTGATGGAAAACCACCATTAGCACCTGCATATATGTCTTTTAGCATGGTGGTACCAGCGGTAGTACCATCGCTTATCCATAGCTCTGCACCAGTAGCATCGGTTTTTGTGTTGAAGACGAATTTATTGCCCAGTTGGGTAAAATAGTAGGGGTCGGAGTTTTGAGATGCGCCTGTATTGAGGTCGAAGCCTGTGAATACGGGTACGGGTTGCGCTATTGTATATAATGCAGCAAAGCATAGTATGATGGTAAAGAACTGTTTCATAAAACGGGGGATGTTTTGATGCAGTATAAAGTTACATAATGTATTTGGGAAAAGAAGCCTCCCCCAACCCCTCCCAAGCAGGGGCTTTTAACCGCAAAAACGCAGAGGCGCAAAGAAATGTAATACATCTTTACCCGAGCTCATCAGCCTAATCCTACAAGTCCCGGTTCACATCACCTACCCTTGGGAGAAGTAGCGATGGGCTTTACCTGCGCTACCCTATATTGCACTATCTTTTTTATCAACCCTTTGGGCAGTGGTTTATCCAGCGGAAACTGTATAGCCCCTTTGGATGTTTTGTATTTGGTAAGCGCTGCAGCAAATTCGGTAATAGGTGTGTTGGTGGGGTAAAAGCCCAGATGCGCTTTGTAGGCTGCATAGTACACTATCACCTTACCATACTGCTTGTATGCGGGCATATTGTAGCTGATAACTTCTTCTGCATCGGGCAGCAGCTTGCCCAGTATGGCACGTATATCATCTACACGGGCTTGCGCTTGTGGTGGTATGTCTTTAATGTATTCGCTTGTGGTGGTGTATTTTTTCATTGCCTTATTTGTTAGCGTTCTATTTTCAGTATGCGGTTTTCTACATTCACTTGCTTCAAAAATTGTCCCCCATAGTCCAATGCTTTTTCGTTATCGGGGGTGGCTATATACCAATGGTCTTTTCGGTGTGCGCTGCAACGTATGGTAAAGTCACCTGTGCTATCTGTAGCAAATGGGTAAGATGTTAGCTTGCCATCAGCATTGGGCATGATACTCCTGTTTTTGATAATCATCAGGCGCATGGTGGTGGTCTTTACAGGTTCGTTATTGTCTGCATATACTACCTTGCCTGTAATGATGAAATCGCTCTCATTCTTTCTGCAAGATGTGGCAGCGATGGCGCATAATGATAGTGTGATGAATAGTAGTTTTTTCATAGATTGTATATTCGTTGTAGTAGAAAGTTACAACAAAAACTATTGCCGATGAGTGTACATATAGAAACACCCCGCCTGCTGATACGAGAGCTATTGCCGGAAGATGATGCCGCCATGTTTGCTATGGATAGCGATGCCGAAGTACATAAATACCTGGGCAACAAACCACAAACGGATATTGAAGAAGCACGAAACGTGATAGCATTCGTACGCCAGCAATATGCAGACAATGGTATAGGACGCTGGGCAGTAACACTGAAAGATACGGGCGAGTTTATTGGATGGACGGGCTACAAACTGATGACCGAAGCGGTGAACAACCACACGGGGCATTACGACTTTGGCTACCGACATGCACGCCCTTACTGGGGCAAGGGCTATGCCTACGAGGCTGCCAAAGCATCGCTGGACTATGGTATAGAAGTGCTGGGCTTTAAAGACATTTATGCCATGACGGAAGTAGATAACAAAGCGTCTCGCCACATACTGGAGAAACTGGGCTTTGTGTTTGTAGAAACCTTCAACTACGATGGTACACCCTTTTGGCGCGAAGGGCTACCCGTAACATGGTACAGGTTGGATGAACGGAAGTAAAAAAAATGCCCCCTGCTACGATTAGCAGGGGGCTTGGTTGATTATGATATCCCGACTTTCCGCGGAATGTATCACTGCCTTTACCGTTCTGTTCTTGCAGGCAGTTACGTAGGTGCTTATTCTTTTACCAGTTTGCTGGTAGATACTTCTGTAGCAGTAGCCAGCTTCAGTATATAGTTGCCTGCTGCCAGTGTTGCTATGTTTATGTTGTTGTTGTTTGCCGTTACAGTTTGTGCTACTACTGTTTTGCCTGTTACATCGTATATAGTAACCTGTGCATCGCCCGTAAGGCCTGTGATGGCGATGTTGTTTTTAGCAGGGTTGGGGTAGATGCCTGCAGCTTGTGTTGCTACACCTGCTATGCCTGTTGGTGGCATACTGGCATTGAATGTCTGCGATTTCTCCTCGAACTTGATGAAAGCAGCAGATGGTGCAGCCGTGCTGAGTGTGAAGCTAAGCGGCGTGCTTGTTTTGCCACCCACATCGCCAAATATTTTGTAGCTGCCATACGGTACGCCCGGGAAGCTGAACTGTCCGCTGGCATTGCTGTATGTATATGCTATGGCTTGGTTGGCCGCGTTAGTGAGTATTATCAACCTGTTGGGCAGTGGGTCTCCTGCGGCTGTGCTTTTGTTGGCACCTGCCAATACGCTGCCACCTACAAAGCCCGGGCCACCGGGGTTAGTGCCGCCTATCAGGGCTATGTTGGCAGTGATAGATGCGCCAGTATATGGTATAGCAGTTGCGCTGCTCCATATCAGCGATGATGTGTGGTAAGAAGGCAGGTAGCTGCTGTAGCTGCTGTGCGATGGCAGTAGGAAGGCTTTTACCAACATGGTATCATTTACATGGCCTGAATTGATGGTGAAACTGTATGTGCCTGTACTGCTGGTTATGGTGCTGTCTATAGCTTTCAGCGTCATGCCCCATGTCCATGTAGTGCCTGTCCATATAGAGTCCATGCCGCGGTCTATCAGCATTACTTTAGCGCCATTGGCAGGCGTAGTGCCAGTGCCAAGTGTTATTGTACCGCTAATGGTTGGCGGTGGTGGCGGCACGCATTTGGTGAAATTGCTGCTGATGTTTACGCCCGCATAGGTATGCAGGTTGTTCAACGTAGCGGGTGTGCCACCGGTACAGTTGATGGTAGAAGCCCAAATAGGGTGGCCGCTGAGGGTAGTGCTTGGCATAGTTACCGTATAGGCACCTGTGCTGTTAGTTACCGCGGTAAGGCTGAAGAAAGCACCATGTGTTGTACTCTTCCAGCCACGGCTGCTGTCGCTCATTACCCATACGGTTTGCCCTACAACGGGTGCGCCACCTGTTGTAAGCACTGTGCCGCTAAAGGTAAACTGTGCATGTGCCACCACGGTGCAGAGCATTGCCAGTATCAGTAGTAAATTCTTTCTCATAATTACTGTTTTTGTTGTTGTACTGTTTTTAAAAAAGGTTCAGATTGAATTGATTTAAAAGGCCTTGTGCTGTATAATGACGCAGCAGTTGCTGCACGTGTTAGAGATAAACACACAAAAAAACTAAAAGTTTTGGCGTATTAATCCGGGGTTAAAATACTGATACAAAAGATAACTGATTCTTGTGCCTGTGGTACAAAATACATGCTGTGTGTATGCAATAAACCGTATATCCATACGTTTGTTGGGTATATTTGTTCTTATTATTCATAACACACAATGGCTGTATATATGCGCTACATTATTATTGTGCTGATATTACTATCGGGCATACAGGTACAAGCCCGGAAAAACTCGGTAGATGTTGGTTTCTTGTTTGGCAGCAGCACCTTCAGCCAGCAGTACAATTATATAAATGGTAACAATACGCCATTCAGCAATCTGGCATTATCGTTTACTACAGATATTAATCTGGACCGCGGCAATCGTAAAGTATATGTATTTCTGCCCATAAGGCTGCATACCAACAATCTGGAAGTGGTGGACAGGTATAGCAGTCTGTACCCTAGTTATACTATTGTCAACATCAACGCAGCATCACTGGGTGCGGGTGCGGGGGTAGCTTATATGCCTGTACACCGCAGCAAAGTATCCCTGTGTGTGGGTGCAGGTATAGTACCTGCCGTAGAGGTGGGTACCTTCAGAGAAGAAACCCGTTTTAATGCATCGGGCGAGCTGCATGGCGGGCTGCGCATCAAAAACCGCATATTCTTAGGGCTCAGGTACACCACGTTTGCTTTACCATACCGTACTAATACATACGCCGGTGCGGTGTCGCCCGATTACTATATCCACAATTTTCAGGTAGATATGCGCTTCCGCATCAGGCGTTAATAGCTGCCATTGGTAGTACGATAACGGCTATCCGTAGAATGATGCAACTACAGGTGCGGTATCATTAAGCCCATTGCATTATATTGTAGCCATATTTTACAGGAGCATCCACTTTGCATTGCAAACCCATTATATACTTATTGGCTGTTGCCTGCCTGCTGATACTATGGGGCGGGGCAGAACCTGCTATGGCACAGGGCAAGCCCATGATATATAAGTATGATGCTGACAATTACCTGCCATCCAACCACGTATATATGGCCACACGCGATAAGCAAGGCTACCTGTGGCTGGCTACCACACAAGGTGTGCTGAAATACAACGGCTATAGCTTTCGCAAATTCGGCAAGGCCGATGGCATACCCAATGAGGATGTATGGAAACTGGTGGTGGATGACAAAAACCGAATATGGCTGGGCAGCATCAGCAGTTGCGTGGGGTATATATACAACGATAAGTTTTATAAGATATTAAACAGTAATACAGATAAGGAATACTACCCGCGCAATATGCAATCTATAAAAGGCGGTATTGCGTTTATGCTGTACTCTATGAAAGACTCTGCCAGTTATAGGTTAGGCTTATATATAACGCTAGTTTATTATAGAGATACCCTTACTACCGAAACCTACTATGCGCCTGAAGACCAACCCAGGCTGAATGGTTTTGATAATGAAGGCAGCCATTATGAGTTGCTGAACGATACCATTTATAAACGGGAGATGTCAAAAGGTAAACTGGTAAAACAATACCTATGCAGGCTGCCACCATCTGTCTACTCTTTTGCAGACTCCCTTCAACGAGACCGTGCATTTGCCAGTAATTATATTATCGGATATCACAATTTGCGGGGTGGGATATATTTTCTGAATGTCAAGAATTGTGTTTTTAAAACATACAACCACGACTTTGAAAAGGGTGAAAAAATAATCCACTTCAATTTTGATAACAAATACTTATCGCTTTACACAGGCAAGCGTGTTACAATATTCAGCGATTCGGCCAATGTAATTGAACAATTTCGCATCAGCCGGTTAGTACATCCTGCAGATACTACAGACGCGGTGATAGTGTATCTGCACCGAGACGATATATGGAATGCCATAGTAACAACCAATAATAAAGGATACTACCAACACTATGGTACAAACAACTTTAATGTATATGACAAGGCAGATATGAAGGATGCCGTATACGCCGGGGCTTCGGCAATGGGTACACAATACTGGTGGAACAATAATACAGAAAAACTCTACGCAATCCGTAAAGACGGTAGCTGCATCGTACACGATTTGCCCAAAGATTGGTATATGTATTCTATAAAGGCTTATGATAAAGAGAAGAGCCTGATAGGTACCAGAGGTGGCGCGTTTTTTTTGTATGAGCAATCGCTCAGGATACAAAATATAGTTGATGGTATTACTTATTCTTACGACCCTGCGTGGGAACTGAAAAAAATGTCGCAACAGCGGCTGTTGATGTACACCATCACGAGCACAAATGTAAAAACCTATCTTTATAATAAAGATACTATCTACTACAGGGTTATACAGTCATTAGCAAAAATGGTTCGCTTCGGAGATTCTGCTTTGTTTACCACCATCAGGCAGTATAGCACCAATACTGATGTGGCAGATACTATTTCTCATCAACTATACTTTGCAGAAGAAAACAAGCTGCACGCTTACAACTTATCAAAAAATATAGAAAGAAGTGTGAGCGCAGCCGCACTACGGCAAATGGGGATAGACAGTATAGGTAAAATACTGCTGACACCCCGTGGCGATTTCATTATTATTACTACTGATAAAGTGCTGTTTTTTGATATTTACAAACGCCGCCTGCAGAGGCTGCCTAATAACATGCGGCTGGATAATATGGTGGCAGAGTTGTATAATAACAACCTGGTACTGGCTTCTAAATGGGGGCTATGCTTTTATAAAATATACCACGATGGCAGCATTGCGGGGCCTGTGTATATGCCCAATTATAAATATGCCAGTTATAAATTCATTAACGAAGGCAAAATACACGTATCGGATACGGAAGTGTGGATGAATACAGACAAAGCCATGTACCGTATTGCTATACCGCACGATACCCTCTTTGCCGCACCAGCCTATTTCCCCCATTCCCTTTTTGCACGTATAGATGGCAGGCAGCACAGCCTTGCATGGGGCGATACAGTGCGCGTGCAGCAGGCAAGCCCCGTGCTGCAGATGGATGTTGTAAACCCGGCAGGTGTAGGCCAGCCTGTATATTATTACTACATAAAAGGTGTGCAAGACAGATGGCAGCAGCTTACCAATAACGAGTGGTTTGTAACGGGCCTGAAGCCCGGTGTGTATTACGATGTGCTGCTACGCACCGGAGACGACGGCTGGCTAAGCAAGCCTGTGTATGTAAAGCTATACATGATGCCCAAATGGTGGCAAACCAATACAGGCAAGTGGTTGCTGTTTGCCGGTGGTGTGGGGCTGCTGTTGATGATGGTATGGGCGGTGATGTTGATAACAAGAAATATAGTAAACCGAAAAAATGCACGCAAAAACCTGGAAACAGAACTGAATAGCCTGCGTACATCGCTTGAGTTAAAGTCTATACACGCACAGATAAATCCGCACTTTATTTTCAATACACTCAGTACCGGGTTGTATTACATCAAAAAACGACAGATGGATGAGGCGTATGAGCATATCGCATCTTTCTCTGAACTGCTGCGTGCTTATATCAAATCATCTCGTGATAAATACATAATGCTGGATGAAGAAATAGACAACCTGAAGAAGTACGTATTGCTGCAACAGTCGAGGTTTGAAAACCTTTTTGAGTTTGATGTGGAAGTAGCAGATGGCATCAACATCTATAACACGAAAATACCTGCACTGCTGCTGCAGCCGCTGGTAGAGAATGCCATCAGCCACGGGTTGTTTCACAAAGAGAGTGCGGGGCGGTTGTTGCTGCGCTTTGATAAAAATGCATATGGGGCATTGATATGCACTATTGACGATGATGGTATAGGCAGACAGAAATCGAAAGATATTAACAATAATACTACCTATAAAACACAATCTTACGGTACAGACCTTGTGAAAGAATTGATAGAAACATTCAACAAGTACGAGCCGGTAGATATACAAATTGAATACATAGACAAACAACTGCCCGATACAGGCACCATTGTAGTACTTACCATAAACTATACATTGAATGATTGAGAACCGCTATACCTGCATAATAGTAGATGACGAACCGAAAGCAATAGCATTGCTGAAAGACAGCCTTGATGAATTGTATAACAACATACAGATAACAGGCACCTACAATAGCTGGAAGCCTGCCCTGCAGGCTATGAAAAATAATGTTGCCGATATTGTGTTTCTTGATATATCTATGCCCCAGAAAAACGGTATGGATTTGCTGGCGCTTGTACCAGGCTTGCAGAGCGAAGTAATATTTGTAACGGCTTATTCAGAACATGCGCTGGACGCCTTCAACTTCGGGGCTACGGGCTATGTATTAAAACCCATCAACGATACGCTGCTCTACAAAACAGTAAACAAAGCACTGGAGCGGGTTAATAATAAACGCATTGCATCGGGTATGTTGGTAAGCTATACGGCTAAGTCAAAGATTGGCATACCTTCGCAAAAGGGAGTAGACTATGTAGATGTGGACGATATACTGTACCTGGAAGCGGTAAACAGGTATACATCTGTAGTAAAGCTGCATGAAAAACTGCTGAGCTCTTACAGCATAGGTAAATACCGCCCCATGCTCGATGGGCAGAATTTTTGTCAGGTACACCGTTCTTATATCATCAACATCAAGTTTGTAAGGCGGTATGAGCATCCCGGTACGGTGTATATGAGTAACGGTGTGGCCATACCCATCAGCCGCCAACATAGAGATGATTTTCACCGTATGTTCAGCGAGCATGAATGATGTGGGATATTGCTGTAATTTTATAGTATGCAATACCTGTTTGCCTTCTTTTTACTACTTACCTACGATGCACAAGCACAGCGGTGTATTGACAGCACGTTTTACCAAAAGCTAACGGTACAAACGGATACACCAACAACTGCAGCTTACATATACCTGCAACAAGCAGACACTAGTGCATTATGGTTACATGGAATAGTTCATTTTCCTGTAATAGAAAAATCAGAAGAGATAAATCTCGGGCCATGTAGTAAACCAGCATGGGTAATAACATGTAGGTTTGAGAACGGCGATACACTGCGCACAAACATTACACAAAATAATTGTAAAGATGCATTTGCTATATTGCTGAAAAGATGGGAGAGATTTAAGAAGAAACGCCAAAAGTTATACCATTGGGTTGGCAATATACCGTTGTTGCAAAAAATGGAAAGCAGCCGTTTGGTTAGTATTACTGTGTTACAAAAAGCAGTCATCTTATCAGGCGGCGTGCCTGTACAAGATGCATCATACCCTATATATACTATGTATATACCGCAGGATGCTGCAACCATATTACATACTGCCGCTAAGTGCCACAGTTTGGGTAAGGGGTATTAGTTGATATATTTTATTTACGGAAAACCTTTGCGGCTTAGCGGCTTTGCGGTAAACAACTTAGTTTTGAAACATTAATTGCACTAACTATGGATAATTGCTGTGCTATTTGTAATAAAGAAAACTGTTTACGTCATTACGACCATAATAAGGAAAGAATAATTGTACATTTTTTCTCGCTTAACACCTTAATAGGCTTTATTAACATAAGAACAATCATGCATGAACTTGGCAAGAGAAAACTTGCAACATCGACATTGTGTAAGACCTGTAGAACAATATTTGCAAACTGTCCTTATTGTAATGAGTCAAATACGTTCAATGACTGGCCCGTGCAACGGTGCAAATCTTGCAACAAGAAGTTTTATAACTATTTATAGTTTTCTACCGCAAAGTCGCTAAGACGCAAAGATGAATTTGTATCAACAGTATATTAATCTATTACCTTATCAACTTATTACCCTACTAACTTATCAACTTATTAACCAATCAACAAGTCAGCCAATCAACCAAACTCACGCTACTTTCCCCAGCGTTACCCGTGCAGCATAGTCTTTGAAGAAGGACTGGAAGAAATAACGGAAGCAGTCGAAGAGGTCCATCTTGTAGATGTTGCGGTCTTTCTTTAAGGCACTTGGCACTTCGCTGTCTTCATCTACCATCGCCATTTCGCAATCGCGTATCAGCAGCGGGCAGCCTTTTTCGCTGATGTATATATTGGGGTATTGAAATAATAGTATGTTGATGAGCGCGCGGCTGTCGTTATGCGTCAGGTTGCGGGTATTGATGACTGACTGCCTTTCGGGTATGTTGAGCATACTGCGTATCATGGTGTAGTAACTATCGTGCTTGCCGTCAAAGCCTACATCGCCGTGGTTGCCACTGGCATCGCCCGTTATGTACAGGTGGTGGCCTTTGTATTTGGCATACACTTGCTGACATAGTTCGCCAAGCTGGTCGCGTACGGCAAACTCATCAATGAAATGAATAAAGCTATTGTGCTGCCCTTTGTTGGGGCTCATCTGCACCACAAGGCAGGTGAGGGGATTGCGGTTAAAGTCGAACGAGAGATAGATGGGGAAAGACGGCATCAGTGCGATGTCTGGTTTCAAGTGGCGTTGTTTGTTGAAGGCAAATAACCAGGGTGCGTTGTTTTCGCGCAAGCCCCATTCGCCCAACGCGTAGATGCGGTATTGGTTTTCGTTGTAGAGCTTCAGCATCTCAATCTGCTTGCGGTCGGCATCTGTCAGGTGCGGATTGTCTTTATACGTGCTGTGTATTTTCACACAGTCGTCTTCCATATCCGTACGGTCGAAGAAGTGTTTTTTCAGCCAATGCTCTTCGTGCATGGGGTTGAAGACGAGTGTCAGTTGTATGTTCTCCCTGCCACGCGCACGGCGGTTCAGTTCCAGAAAATCTTCAAAGTCGAGCTCGGCAGCTTCTTCTACCAGTATGCGTTCCAGCCCCTCAAAGCTTTTTAGCTTGTCGGGGTCGTCGAGCCCGCGAAAGATGATTTGTGAGCCGTTTTCGTGTGTTAGTGTACGGTCGCTTTTGTTCTCGCTGAATTTGGTGGCGAGTTCCATTTCTTCCATCCTTGCACGGAAGGCAGGTATCACACTATCGCGCAGCGTATTGGCTACTTTGCGTATGACGAGGGTTTTTACTTTGCGTTGCGTGGCTATGGTCAGTTCTTTCTGTACGGCACTGTAGCTTTTGCCGCTGGCTGTGCCACCATAGCTGAGTACAAAACGTTTGTCTGCAGCCATGAGGCGGTGGTAGAGGGTGGTGTGGGACATGGTGTTGATAAGTTAATAAGGGACAGGTTAATTATTTTAACAGCAAAAATACAATAATAAGTTGTTTGCTGCAAATAACTATTGCGCCAAGATGTATGATGTCTGCTACTTCTGCCCCGTAGCTTGCAGGTATTGATTATTGTATGCTTCCGCCTGTTTAGCATCGCCCATATCTCTGTAGCACATGGCTATTTTTTGCAGTACAGCAGTAGCTTTCGGGTCTTTTTTATAGATGTCGGTAAATACAGTAATGGCATCTGCATACTTACCCGTCATAGCCAGTGTGTTGGCATAGTTGGCCTGCATCTCTGCATTGTCGGGAAACAGTTGCATGCCCTCTTTAAAGAACGACAGCGCTTTGTTATAGTCTTGTATATTAAAACAAGCGGTAGCTGCTTTGTTATGTGTTTGCTTGTTATAGCTCTTTAGCGCGATGGCTTTTGTATATGCATCAATAGCTGCCTGCCAGTTTTTTGTGGTAAAATGCACATCGCCCATGTTCAGGTAGTTGGCTCCGTCTTTGGGATTCATGGCGATGCATTTATTGAAACACTGTAACGATTTATCCATCATGCCATGACGATAATACGCTATACCCAGATTGGATATTACTTTATAGTCTGCCGTGTCTATAGCATATGCGGCTTCCAAGTACTGCAACGCCTCTGCTTTTGTAGCGTCTGCATTTTCATTCAGCAGTAGTGTGCCGTAGTTGTATTTTGCCCTCGCGCTGTTGGTTGCATCTGCATCTGTCGTAAACAAGGTAGCGTTGCTTTCCCATGCGCCCACTCTGCCCACTGTTTTTGCAGCAAAGGCAATCAACAATACCGACAATGGCACTGTAAACAGATAAGTATTCTTAGCAGCATACAAATAATGCAACAAACAGGCGATGGCTACTATGATACCCAACGATGGTATAAACACAAACCTGTCTGCCATTGTAGAGCCAATGAGAAACACAATATTACTTGTAGGCAGTATGGTGAGGTAGAAGAACGCAATGCCATAACTGACAGCAGGGCTTTTCTTCCTGAACTTAAAAGCCAGATATACAGTTGATGCAATCAGTATTACAGAGCCTGCTATATACAAGATATCATCGCCGAATGATACGCAGGGTACCTGATTGTACGAATAGTCGTAAGACAATAAGGTGGGGAATACAGACTTCAATATGTATTGCGCTAATAAGCACAGTGCAGTTAGTTTTTGCGAGATGATACTGCCACATGCTACCAACGAATTGTCGGCATAGGTATAAGGCAGCTTGGCAGGGCTGTTGCTCAGTGCCATGTATCGCAACGCAATCCATGCAACCGTAATGGCAGATAATGCACCAAGCGCTATGAGTACATTTTTCTTAGCCCCCTTTTTATATATGGCAAACAACAACACAGCCGCAAACACGATAGAGCTTTCTTTGGATAAGAGCGCGAGCAGATAATACAACATCGTGAGTACGGTTATCTTATTGTGTTTTACAACCTCTGTTGCTGCCAGTAACAAAAACAGCAAAGACAATATCTCGTCCCTGCTTTTGATGTTGGCTACCACCTCTGTATGCATAGGGTGGGCTATAAACAGTAAGGAGATAAACAACGCGAGCAGATAGTTGTCGTGCAGCAGCTTCAATAATAGTTTGTAGAGCAACAAGCCACTGAAGGCATAGAGCAATACATTTATTGCATGATGAATAAACGGCGCATCGGGAAACACTTCCCACTCGGCTGCAAACATCAATAAAGACAATGGCCTGAATAATCCATTGCCCAGCTCCCAATACCCTTTCCAGTAACTTGTGGTAAGTATATCGGGGATGCCTGCAATACCTTGCTGCACTATTTTGTTTTGAGAAATAACGGCTTCATCATCCAGCACAAAACCGAAAAACACACTGGCACCATATAACACAATACCTGCCAGCAACACGATGGCAGGATAATAAGAAGCGTATTTATGTTGACTATTCTCCACTTTTATTGTTTGTTAGAAGTGATGGCTCTGTAGCCGTTCAGCGCGTTTTGGTCGTTGGGGTTGATGGCCAATGTTTTTTGCCAGCAGTATGCTGCGCTATCATAGTTCTTTACTGTATAGTACGCACCACCTAAGTTGCTCCATGCATTGGCATTCTGCTCATACAGCTTTACAGCCATATTGAAATTGCCAATTGCTACAGGCAAATTGTTTTTACCAATCGTCAGCCCACGGTCTGTAAAGTAATCGGATAGTTGAGGGAAATGCGGGTCGTTTGGCAATATTGTTTTTGCCTGCAACCAATATTTCATGGCACTGTCTTGCCTGTCTGTAAGGTGGTATATAATACCCTGATTTATCATGGCATTGGTAAATCTGGGGTGCATGGCTAATGCCTTTTGCGTGTGTGCCAATGCCTGTGCCAGCAGTTTGTTTTTGGCATCTGCATCTTTCGCGCTATCGGTTTCTTTTATCAGTGCTTTTGCCACGTTATTATTTACCATTATGCTGTTGGGCACTGTCTTAATATCGGTAGTAAACAAAGTGCTATCGTCTTTCCATGCTTTGTTTCGGGCAATGGTTTTGAAACCTGCTACCACAACAATAACGGTTAATACGCCATACCATACATTTCGTGGTAAGCGTGTTGCTACCTTATCGTACAATACCGCCAATGCCATGCAAAATGCCAGCGATGCGTGGAACAGCAGGCGTTCGCCCATAGTAGCACCGATATCCATTACCAGATTTGATACAGGCAGCAAAAACAGGAGATACCAAAGCAGGATAAACGAATAAGGAGATTTGCGTAAGAAGCTGATGACAGCGAGGACTATTAATGCAATATGAATGATGAGTGATAATATAACCATGCCATCGCCCCATGTTTTGTAAGGGATGGTATTGTAAGAATAGTCTGCCGATAGCGGATGCGGAAATACGAGCAGTGCCAGGTATTTCAGCAGTACATATATTTTCGTTGCCCATTGCTGGCTTGCATCTGCCAGCAGGTAAGGGTTGTTCAGTATATCATTTTGCGCTCTGGTGCTGAAGCCAACGGCATTATACCGTATCAACCCGTACAGTGCTATTGCCGATACTATCGCTGCGGTGATGTAGATTATCCTCTTCTTATCAGCCTCTTTTCTGAAAGCCATCATGCTGCAAGGTGTCAGCACCATCATCACTACTGCATACTCTTTCGACAGGCAAGCTAATAATACACACAATGCGGTCAACCCAAGCCATTTGGATGTTGGTGTGGCTATGTACCTAAATGCGCATATCAGCGATGCGATGATGAACAGCATTGACAGCAACTCATCTCTGCTCTTGATGTTGGCTACTACCTCTGTATGTACGGGGTGTACGGCAAAAAGCAGTGTAGTAACAAAAGCGATGTTATCGTTTAGTAAGAAGTGTTTTTTCAGCAGCACAAAGAGCAAAGCCAGCAACAACCCGTAGAGCAAAGCATTTATCAGGTGGCTATACATAGGGTTCGCACCAAATACCTGATACTCTATGGCAAAGCTGACAATGGATAATGGCCTGTACCTGCCACCGCTTAGCTGTGCGTCTGCATTATAATCTTTGTACATGCCGGCAAACATATCTGTGCTGAATATATCGCCAATACCACTGATGCCCTCTTGTACGTATTTATTTTGTTCTATAACAGGTATATCGTCCAGCGCGTATTTGTTGGGCAGTGTATTGATGTACAGCAAGATGCCCAGCAGTACAGGTATCCAGTGTGCCATGGTAGCCAGCCAGCCGGTTGTAAAGGGCTTGCCGTTATGTGTAGTAGTGTTTTGTGCCATCAGTGATGTTACAGATTATACCATTGTATAGTGTCGGTCTGCATCCTGAAAGTAATAAAAATAAAAAAGAGCGTAAGAATACGCCCCTTATTCCTCTATATGTAACTTCTTTATTTTTCTCTTAAAACTGTGTAACGGTGTAGAGTATGCTAGCAGTATAAGTACCACCGGGGTAATTGTAGCCTGGTGTGGCTTTGTACTTGATAGCAAAAGTTTGATTGGCACCGCGGCTGCCGTTGTTGATGATTTGCGACTGGCTGCTGTTGCTCAATGGTTGGTAACTGGTATGTCCGCCTGCTATGCTACCCGTGGTATTGTTGCTAGCTACTTTCAGTTGCAGTACATCGCTGATGCGCATGTTGGTATTTGCCGTAGCACTGCCCGCGTAGGTAAAGTATTCGCTAACGGCCTGCGCTTTGATGCTGAAACCGTTGGTGCTGTTGATAGATACTGAATATTCAGGGCTTTCTATACCGTTTGCCATCACGCTTGTACCGCCCAATGGCATGCTTACATCGCTGCTACCGCTACCGCCTGTGCTGAACTGTGAAATCTGTACCACATTGGCCAACGCCAACGATACGGTTTGCGACGCACCCGATGATGGCTGGTTTTGTGCACTTGCCGTGGTGATGGCTGCAAGTACGGTGAATAATGCGATGGTGGCTTTTTTCATGTTGTTTGTTAACTGTTATTGGTTGGTTAACAGGACAAATATGGGGTATAATACCATCCGTTTGCAAATTATTCACCAGTCGTTAACAAGCGATTAACAAAGTTGAGGGGGGAGTGAATAGGGCAATAAGGTAATAGGGGAATAAGTTAATAGGTTAATAGGGGAATAAGTTAATAAGGGAATAGGTTATCGTATTATTAGATGGATACAATGTATGTGAAAAGCTGTATGCGTAAGCACAATTACCTGATGACGGGTATTAACCCCTACATCCCTGCCTGCAGCTTGACAGGCTCTTACAGGGGACTTGTGTGTTTTTTAACCGCAAAGACGCTAAGGCGCAAAGAAATATAATACATCTTTAAACCCGGCAAATCAGCTTAATCCCAAAAATCCCGGTTCATTTTTTAACCGCAAAGACGCTAAGGTTTTCGAGAAGTTGTTGTTAACCCCTAAATCCCCTTTCAGGGGACTTGTGTTTTATTGGCTGATTTTTTAGTTACTAAGGCACAAAGAGGTATAATAAATATATAAACCCCTGCAAATCAGCTTAATCCAAAAAATCCCTGTTTAACCTTCTTAGTCTTGTGTAGCTGTAAAGATGATGTTGGTAGTATATGTACCGGCAGGGAAGTTAAAGCCTGGTGTGGCGCGGTATTGTATGCTGAAAGTTTGGTTGCTGCCGTTATTGCAATCGTTGAGGATGCGTTTATCATGGTCGCCGTCTATGTGCTTGTATTGGTGGTAGCCGCTGTTTATTTGTCCGCCTGTGTTGTTGGCAGTGATGCGCATATCCAGTACGTCTTTCACTTTCATTTGTGGTGCGGGAGATGTGCTGCCAGAGTAAGTAAAGTAGTCGGCACTGGCTTCAAATTCTATATCAAATTTCTTGTTGCTGCGTACACGTATTTGTTGGGTAGCACTTTCAACACCATTTGCATAATCGTTTACAGTGCTGAATGCGAGGTTTACGATACTTCCTGTGTTGCTTCCTGTAGCGGTAAATGATATTTCTATCGCATCGCTCAGGTTGAGGTTGGTGGTTTGTGTAGCACCACTGTTGGCAGTCTGCGCATAGATGGCTGTGCTGCAGAAGCTGATGATTAATATGGCGATTATCTTTTTCATTTTGTTTGTTTGTTTCGCTGCCTTACGGGGCGGCCTCTCTCTTTGTTTGTTGTTTGTTGTTTGTGTTTGTTTGATGATACAAATATAGTATGGCATATAGGGGGTAACGAAATTATGCAGCTTGGTTAACGCCTGTTTTGCAATCGGTTAACGGGCGATTAACAAATAATGGCTAATGTGTTGAAAATCAATACCGCGGCATATTGCGTATAAACAGACAATAAAAAACCACGGCACTGCCGTGGTGTATATTATATAGCTGAAGCGAATAGACTTGCTTATGGATACATGCTATGCCTGCGCCTTACATCTTCAGCAGGCAACAAGCCGCTGAATCTTTTTACAAAACCGATGATAATAATAGCTGTTAGCATTGTTGTTATATTTAGTTTGTTTGTTGGCGGATGAAAAAGCAACCTTACGGGGTTGCTTTTCTGTTTCTTTCGGCGGCCTTACGGGGCTGCTTGTTTGTCTGATGCTGTTGGTTTTTTCTCTTCTTTTCATAACGCCTTTCAGCGTTACGCTTTTCCTTTGCTTTGTAGCAGCGTTACGGTGCTGCCTTGTTCCTGTCGTGTTCGTGCCAGCCTTACGGGGCGGGTCTTTTGTTTTGCTAACCTTACGGGGTCAGTCTTTTTTGTTCGTGCCAGCCTTACGGGGCGGGTCTTTTGTTTTGCTAACCTTACGGGATTAGTCTTTTTTGTGCGTGCCAACCTTACGGGGCTGGTCTTTTTGTTTTGCCAGCCTTACGGGGCGGGGCTTTTATCTTTGTCAACCTTACGGGGTTGTTTCTTTCTGCTTCTGCCAACTTTACGGGGTTGGGCTTTTCTCTTCTCTTAATTTGTTTTGAAAGGGCCTGTTGGTTTGTTTTGTTTGTCTGTTTGTTCGTTTGATGACACAAAGATGCTGCGCCACCCCACGATAGGGAAATTTTTCGCTTTGGTTAACACCGTTTTTGCAATCGGTTAACGACTAATTAACAAACAGACTATAAGCAGTGCCATTGCGTAATTGCCTGAAAAACAGGCGTGTAGCGGTTTTGAGGGATTATAGACGAATTAAAATCTTATTAAATGCCATATAAATTGATTGTGGTCAATGGATTGTGTTAACAAGAGCCTTTATCTTAGCCGCGCCTAACCAATTAATGAAATAATCTCCATGCAGGATAATAACTTTCCGTACGCGCCACACGAACTAAGTGCCTTTGCTGTAACATTCGGCACATTTATCATATCGTTGAAAAACGGTAAAATCATCCACCACGACCCTGCTGACGAAGAGGCTTTCCGACAGTGGCTGCTTCAAAATGAAGTACGTTATCTCTCTTTGAGGAACTGATTTATTCCTTTACTAATTTGCCACTTGCCAAGAGTATATTGCTGTTGTATATGCCATGATGCCCCTTTCCATATATCTGCTATACGCATTACATTTGCGCCATGCCTGCCGCCGCGCTCAAAGATTATTATCAAACGCTGGAAGTATCACCATCGGCAACGCCCGATGAGATAAAGAAAGCCTACCGCGCGCTGGCATTCAAATACCACCCAGATACCAACCCCGATAATGCTTTTGCTCACACCCATTTTGTAGCCATACAGGAAGCCTACAGCATACTGAGCCACGAACACAAACGCCGCAAGTATGACGAAGAACGCTGGCTGAATGGCATGAGCAACCGCACGAAGGAGCAGCCCGTCATATCTGCTGCATGGCTGCTGCAAGAGGCGCGCCGCCTGCAAGCACACATGCATACGATAGACACCTACCGCATGAGCCACAGTGCCCTGCACGACTATGTAATGCTACTGCTGGCAGATAGCCACATGGCTATACTGCAACAAGACAATGAGAACAATACCGCCATTGTACACGAGCTGCTGCAAAGCACCCGCCACCTGAAGCACCAATACATGCAGCCATTGGCAGACAGGATGGCACTGCTTGTGCCGACAGATAACGATATGCTGATACGCATACACAAACAAACGCGCCGCAGCTACCTGCAAGCCCTTTGGGAAAAATACCTGCCTTTGCTGATACTGCTCATCGCGCTGCTGCTATGCGGGTTGATGGTTTTGTATTAAATTAAAAAGTAAAAATTAAAAAGTAAAAATGTCCAAGTCGTTATAAGACAACCCTGACAAGTTTTTTTGCTTTTTTACTTTTTACTTATCTACTGTGGATATGTGGATATTATAAAGCCAACTTCGCGCGATGCTTGGGTACATTTGTACAACCCATCGTAAGCGCGATAGATGAAGCACATACCTTCTTCTACAGAAGATATATTTGTAAGAGAGATGATACTGCACGGCAATAAAGAACGTGCGGTGCGGGCTGCCTACCCCCGTATGTTGCCCGAATGTTTCCCTGCTGCTATACAATACATGCTGAGCAACCCCGATGTACGCCGCCGTATAGATGCAGGCATACTCTATTACTACAAAGATTGCTTTCCAAAACTGGATATACCCGAAGTACAGCCTGTAAGCATAGAAGAAAAGCGTGTATTGCTGGAACAGATAATACTACGCAAGCGAAAACGTCCGCAATATGTACGCACCGAAGAAGGTTTGCGTATGATTATGGTACAACCGTCTGCCGAAGAGGTGAGCGATGCGGCGTATATGCTGAGCCGGGAGATTATTTGAACCTGGATTTGTAGGATTTGAATAGATTTTCAGGGAAAGTGATGTTGCGTAACATATAGCAATGTTGCGCATTATTCCACCATACACCCGATGGCGGTAATTATCTTTTCCAGTTCAGCAGGCGGTAGCTCAAAATCGTATAGTTCGTTTGTACTACTATTTAGGCGTATGCCTTGTATTTGATGCAGCCCATACACAAAGGCAGTTTTGTGTTGTTCGTAGCGTTTTTTGTCTATGTACGTCCAGTTGGCTATCAGTTGGTTGTTGTTTTCTATGCGCATTACGGGTAGGGTAGTGGCAGGTGTGTCTGCTTTAAAGTAAACACTCAGAGTGTAGCGTTGCTGTATATCTGCCTGCCAGTAGCTGCCATTGGTATGTACAGGCATCAGGTGCAGGCGCATACTGCCCTCTGCAATGCTTACCCATATCATTGCCTTCATACCATGCTTTACATCTATGGCTTTGCTTTTTTGCTGCTGTGCTATGGTACTTACCATCACAATGCTTTCTTTGGTTTTAGCAACATCTGTAGAGGCGTAATGTACGCTGCGTGGTTCTTCTACTGTTTGCAACACACCATCGCATGTTTGGGCATGGGTAGTGATGCTAATAGGTAGCAACAAAATAAAAAGGGCTTTTTTCATTGCAGATGGTTTTTGCGTGTATGAAAAGATACGGAGAATATTGGGAATGATTCTGTGTGTGTTCAATATTTTATGATATTTGTACTTGAATAAAACTATTTAAGATGAAGAACCGCCTATTGCTCTTATTGCCGCTGTTTGCGAGTTGCGATGTGAACACAAAAAAAGAAGCAGGAAGCGACTTGAATAATAGGGCATTAAAAATATTCCATCATAATACTGATAACAAAGATAGCTTGCAACTCGCGTTAAAGATGCTGGATACTGCAATAACAATTAACAGTAGAAACAGTGTTTATTATGCTAATAAGCTGAACGTATTGCATAGGTTATGCAGTGATTCGGCTTTAGTGTTCAGTACTTTAGAGAAACTGGAACGTACGTCTAAAGATAAAAATTCAGTATTGTTGTTTCGGGCACATAGCTTAGAAAACTTAGGGCATTATTCTGAAGCTAATATTTTGTATGAGAAGATTTATTATGGTTATAACTTACTTGAAAAGAAATACCCGGATAGTATATATATAAAGACGGGCAAGTTGTTTGTTATGCAATTTTTGCAGGATAGTACAGTAGTAGCCGAAGCATACAGTAAGTTGAAAGCTCAATATCCGCATGATGAGCAGGTGCAAAGTTTCGAGGAATCGCTTACTGCTTTTGACAGAAAGGAATGGATAAATAATTTTTGCAGCACACCATCAGGCAAATAAAAATTATTTTATGTAATTGCAATAATGTTTTATTTTTGTGGTTACTAAAACCACTATTACAATATGTTTGCCGACAACCCTGCCTACAAAGAAGTGTTCTATTCTACTATTCACAACGTCCGTTTTTATATGCCGCAAGATGTAGCCAATGGCTACCACATGAGCCGTTATGTGGCGGCTGGCGCACAAAACATATATGCTGCCGGCGGTGCTACTAAAGATCTGCTTGGTGCTATGATGGATAAGATGCTGGAGCTATGCAACGATGAAAAAAGTGTAAAGACGTTGCGTACCGATATTGCTACACTTGCCAACAACATTAAGTATCGCCTGCGCTACCCGGTAGATGAAGACTGCGCTTTGCGTATGGGTGCTATCTATACTTTTGTAGAAGGCGAAAACCCCGATGCTACTGAAGACTACTGGACGAATCGTAAACTGCTGCTTGCCAAAGGCGATGCTACGCAAGGCATTGCACCAGACCCTGCCTTGTACGCTTTTTTTTTGAGCATAGGCGTACCGTACACACCGGCATGGAGCGAACAATTAGCTACTTTGACAGATACGAACTATTTCAGCCAAAGGCGGGAGCTACTGAACGCACTGATGCCGCAACCCGCAGCGTAAGCGCGCAGGTAGATGAATGGTATGACGGCTTTTGGGATATAGCCATGAAGTATAACGAGGGCGATATACGTGCCGCCGAACACATGATGGATACGAGTGTGTTTATGTTTTACTACCGCATCCGCCAGAAGGCGCAATATGCCAAATGGCACAATGAGCAGATGCAACAAGCAAAGAAAGGGGCTTAATAATACTCGTAGCTGTATTCTTCTTGCAGGTATTCAGCAGCTTGTTTGTCGGCACTGGTCTTGTACACAGCTACCGTCATATTGCCTTTGTTGTCTTTTTTATCAAACACCAACAAATCTCCATCAACAGATTTGTATATAGCATGTTGGTCGAACGGGCGCATCGTTACAGGTACCTTTGTTTTTTGGCCTGGTAACGATGATGATGGCAGTCCATCAATATGTAATGTATATGCAGTACGTGCTATTTTATACTCATCATTCAGCCACACGTTAGATGTGCTCTTTACGTTGAATTTTTTTTCTGTCGGTATACCGTATTTTACATGTTTTTCATTAGTGTACAAAAACCATGCAGTATCAATATATTCTTTATCATTAACCCAGGTGCGTTGTGTATAGGTATAAGGCTCGCTATTAAAATATTGTCTTATTATAGACGGGCGATTGTTCGCATCGTACTCATAGGTTTGTTTGGTAACAGATACAGTATCGTCTTTGTCGTAGTGTACGGTGTTGAAATAGTATTCTACACGCTCTGTAATACGGCCATTGTCGTCAAATGTTATTACTTGTGTGCTATATGGCTTGCGTGCGGCACGTTCATAGCTTTTTGCAGGTGTTTCTCTCGCCTCGTAAGTATGCAGTGTTACTTGTTTGGGTTTGCTGATGAAGCCCAGCTCGCGGGCATGTGAGTATTGTGTGTTTTGTGCTGTTGCTAACTGTGCAGATAGCAAACAAATAGTGATTATAAGATAACGCATAGGATTGTTTTTTATAAAGTTAATGATAAAAACTACAATCTGTCAAGCAGGATGTTTTAGTAGTATTTGTACAAAACAGCGTGAATATATTTTTCATAAACCAGATTTTAAATGTTCAATGGATGGCCTATAAATAAGGTTTTAGTAATACTTAAACGCTGTATAAGTTTCTTCCAGCATTTTGCCGGTAGCGCTGTCAACACTTCTGTAGTGTGTAATATTGCCGAAGTTGTCTTCGGACAGGATAACTTTATCTATTGTTTTAGCAGGCTCGTTTTTTTTGTGGGTTATCAGTTTTATGTATTGACCTTTATCGTTGTGAAAACTGTATTGTATTGATTCCTCTGTACCGTGGGGTGTTGGAATAGAGGAAACTTTCTTAGATGTCAGAAAGCTATCATTTAGTATGAATGTACTTGTAGAAATTATTGTCCCGCCTTTTTTTGTAATGATGGTGTATTTGTAATCACTTTCCCAAACATAATTGCTGTTAAACGTGTCTTTACCTGATACTTCAATTACTTTATTTACTTTATTGTTTTTTATTGTAAAAATGTTGTAAGATGTATCTGTTGTTTCACTCTTAATATTATGCGAAATGACTGTTGATTTTTCAATATTTCCATCTTTGCTGTAGTAATTGTAAATAGTTTTTTTATAAAATACAGTTGACATATTACTGTCGTTTTTATAATAGTTAGTTTCTGTAGTTGTTTCATGTACAGAACCTTTCAGACCCGCTATGTATTTAGATGTAGGTTTTCGCTGTTCACCTGCTTTGTCTGATTGGCAAGATGTGATAGCAACAATGCAGAGTAATAGTAAGATGTTTTTCATGTCGGAATGTTTAATGTAAAAATACTGATATAACAAGATGTTTCATGCAAACATTATATTTTAGCGATAGTATTCATAGTGCCATGTTTGGTAAGAAATGAATGGTTCACCACCATCATTTTGTTCTGCATTTATTTGTTTTGCTTTTAATGGATTTCCATAACTGTCTCTTTCAAGTATGATGGTGCTGGATGATAATCTTTTGTCGTTATTTTTTACTGTGTATTGCAGGCATGTGTCGCCGTTATCTGTGTAATAATATAAGTCAGTATGTTCTGTATTATTATAAAGCCATGTTCTTTTTGCTTTTGGCCTGCAGTATTTGTCTAAAGAAGTATGAATTTTTCTGTTGGTAATCACACTGTCTTTACCGTTTACATAATACACCCAATAGATTTCATGTTCTGTAGATGTGTCAGTCAGTAAAATTCTCTTGTCTATAGTTCGCATCAGACGACCATTATATAAATCTGCACTCAACTCCTCATTCCTGACTATGGTATGATATCCCTTGTCTGCCATGTATTGCCCCTGATAGGCATGATTCAGATATGTTAAACTTCCTGTGCTGTCAAACCTGTATTCACAGAACAGCATCGAGTCGTTTTCCACAATGAAATTTCCAAGGCTGTCTTTTGCATTGCGCGTCCAATGAGCGACTGATTTTACGGGGCCTGTATATCCGTACAGGATGGCATCTGTAGCTGAGCTGCATTTTGCTTCTTGGAGCTTGTGGCTTTTTTTGTTTGTATCAGCATTGCATGCACTTACAAAAGCAACGAGTATTGTCAGTTTTTTCATGTTGTGAGATTTAGTTTTGAAGTTAATATAAACTGCTCATAAAAATAAATTTTGCAGAATAAAAAATTGTTGTACTTTTGTTGTGAAATTGTTCTTTTCGATGGCAGGCGTGCCGCTATAATAATACGCTATCAGGCAATCTTTGCCGCCTGCAAGTGCAAGTTTCTCCCTTTCAATTAATACCAATACCCGCATCCTATGGCAGATGTAATAGATGTAGTACACAAAATAACCTACGAGGTAGATGATAACGGCCTAATTCGCGTTCAGAATATTCTTGCAAAACAATTACAGGATTTAGTAAGGCTGAATAATGAAATATTGAGTCTTCAGAAAACTTCCGGAAAAGCTGCGGAAAATCAATTGACTAGTATTGAGAATGCCATTAATAAGATTCTCAAGTTGCAGGTAAAGTTATCAAACAGAAGTAGCAAAAGCCCATTGCATGATATTGTTACCGGTGTATTGAAAGGTATGGGACTCAGCAATACACTTGAAGGTGCTTTTGAAAAATTCATCAGTAGCGCGGGCAAAGTTGATAAGTCAGGTAAAATAGCTGCTGCTTCCATAACAGGATTAGGTGATGCTGCATTAAAGGTTGGCAAGTCAAGATTAGGGCCTTTGGCTTTATCTGTAGGCAATGTTGCCACCAAGTTGTTTTCCTTTGGTAATATTGCCACACTTGTTGCAAGCCTGATATTTACATTCAGTGATGAAATATTTGGAGCTACAGAAAACTTAGAAGATTACGGGGAGAAAATAGATGAAGCGGCAGAGTTTAGTAAACAATTAGGCGAATCGGCAGGTGGCGAGATTTCGAAATTAGCATTACTGAAATCTACTGTTGAGGACACTACGATTGCTTATAATAAAAGGATTGAAGCGGCTAACGAGTTGCAAAGAATGTACCCGCAGATATTTGGTAATTTGAAAGATGAAGAAATTCTTGCAGGAAAAGTAGGAAGTGCTTACGAAAGAGTAGCCCAGGCAATAATGGCTGCGGCTAAAGCGAGTGTATTCAAAAAACAATTAGAAAAAGTATTTGAAGAACTTGTAACACTGCAAAGTGATATTGAAACAGAAGCAGATAAAACGGGGTATAAGTTAGACAGACGCATTGATAAAACAACACAATTGCCAGTATACAATTTGCAACAGGCGTACTATAAATCGTTTGATAATACGTTAAAAAATAGTGTGCAAAACCAAAGCGATAATCCGTCTGGGCCAAATAATGTTCCCTTGTCTGTAATGCAAAGCAACACGCCTACTAGAGAACAAAAAGATGCCGATAATGTAAAAGAAGTATCCGGCAAACTATTATTGCTTGTTTCTCAGCAAGGGGCTATCGTCAATAAAATTAATATACTTATTAATAGTATTGCAGAGAATTCAAAATTTGAGCTCAATACATCTACCCAACAGGAAGACATTTTTTCGAACAAATTGCCTCGTAAGCAAAGTAACAAACAAATAGAACAAGACAAAGACAACTCTTACCTATCGCCCCGCCCCGCGAAAGAGTTGCCAGCAGAGCGTGTTGAATTTGAGCCGAAAGAAATAGATATTGAAGCCATGCTTGCCCGTGAAGAAGCAGCAAAAGCAGCTGCCCGCGATAAGCGCAAAGAAGAGATGAAAGAACGGATTGCAGAGTATAAAAACTTTGCAGATGAGGCTATCAAAGCAATCAACGCGGTGTATGAGGCACAGATGAAAGTGCTTGATAAAGAAATAGAGCTTCGCAAAGAACGCGTATCGCAAGCAGAAAAACTTGCAGAGCGTGGTAATACTGAAATATTAAGACTTGAGAAAGAACAACTTGATAAAGCACAAGCCGAACGTGAAAAGAAAGCAAGACAGCAGATGCAGTTAAACGCTTTGCTGCAAGCATCCAATCAGGCAGTAGCATTGTCTGAAGCTATTGGCGCCATAGTAAGTGCAGCTGCAAAAGGTGATCCATATACAATCGCTCTGCGCGTTGCTGCAGCAGTGGCAGCATTGGTGGCGGGTATAGCATCGCTAAATGGTGCATTCAGCAAAGCGAACGCTTATGCCGATGGTGTAGTGGACTTTCGAGGTAAAGGTGGCCCGCGCGATGATGCTAACTGGGTACGCATAAGTAGTGGCGAAAGTGTGATAACAGCCGAGGGTACGCGCAACAACCGTCATCTGCTGGAAGCCATTAATGATGGTGCTAAACTACAATTCATCAACCCCGCGCTGGCATATACGATGCCTGTGTTTGCCAATCCGCAATACAGCACACAGGGCTATGCATCTACCTACGGCCTGAAAGTGGTGGAAACAAAACTGGATGGTGTTATAAATGCCATAGAAGACAATCGTATGAAACAAAATATCTTCTTCAACGAGCATGGGGTGGGCATCATGACGGAACGCGCCATACGCAAGGACAGAAAGAAGTGGATGTAAGACGAAATGCTAAATCCCAATTACTAAATCCTAAACCTTATTTGCATTGAACCTGAAACTATACATAAAACAAACAGATACGTTTAAAGCTACCGGTGGGCAGATACATTATGATGGTGCATCACCCGCTACGCTGAAGTTGTATAGCGGTCCGTTGCCTAATGCAAGGCGCTGGCCCAACTATGGTGGCTATGTGGACGTTACCAACAGCACCAGCAATCTGTACAAACTAAAACTGACATGGACTGCCGAGCGAGATAACAGCGGCTTTGTAACACCCGGTGCATTGCAGCAAAAGAAGAGTGCCAGCGGTACGCTGACGTTTGAGGACGAAGCGTATCAGCTACTAAAGAGATGGTTGATAGATGATGTGAGCGCGCCACTAAATTGCGTGGATGTAAAAATAGACCATGAGGGATGTGGTGAATACCTTGACTACACCATCAAAAGCACAGACATACGCTGGTGCGAAAACAGCATATGCACGTTTGATGTAACGCTGAAGCAAAAAGACGAAGCACTGAACTGTATTAAGAGTACGCTGATAGCGGATAACTGGCAGGGATGGTTTGATGCTAGCATTGAGGGTAAACCGAACCCCAAAAAGCACCCCCGTTTTAGCTATTGTAATGAGCAACGACCTAATGGTATCCTTGTCATGTTATGGTATATAGCAGTAATATTGATGACCATATCCATGTTCGTTATTATTCCGTTGATTTTAGTTATCAATCCGATACTATGGATACTAAAACAAATACAGAAGTTTTTAGACAAATTGGGTTTTGATACCAGCAACTGGAATATTAAAGATCCGATAGAATGGAGAGATATCAAAGATACATATGCACAGTTTTATGTAGAAAGTGCAGGATGCGGGCGAGAACACCCTGCGCCGCTGGTACGAGATTATATACAGAATGTATGCGACAAGTGTGGAGTGAAAGTAGATGATAAGACTGCTCCGATTTTTTTCGGCAGGCAAATGACAATTGAAACATCTGAAAGAGGTGTGATAACACAAGATAACCCGCACTACAATGCTTGTTATTTCTTTCCGCAGACGGAGCGTGGTATCAGGCGTTTTTCCACTCTTAATTTACTGTCCCGAACTCCGAATACAACAAACTTTTATTTGCCCGATAATGCCCCTTTGCTAACACTTGATATGTTATTGGATGAACTTAAACTATTGTACAATGCAGAATGGCGTGTGAAGACAATTAATAACAACGGTGTTAATGAACCGTATTTATTCTTTCAACGTAAAGACTTTTTTACAGACGGACCAGGTAATTATATATTTGATTTTACAAACAATGGAGCTGACAGGTATAAACTATTACAAGGTTTGTGCTATGAGTGGAACGAAAGAAAAGCACCTGCTTGGTGTAAGGGACTGTATAATGCAGATGCTGCAGATACTTGTGGTAATGAGGCTAAGGCGCACATGAATGCATATCTGTCACTTGGTAATACTGAGGAGAATCCCACTTTTGATGGTGTAATGGATAAAATAACTGCTTATGCTGCTACAAAATTCAGGCTGGATGGAGCAAGCCCCGATTATGTATTCGATGCTATGCAAGTTGTAATTAACGCTGCTGGCCCCTCTGGTATTTTATGGATTGGTGATGTTTTCAGGGATATGATATACCCTGGTTTCAGAGAATATGCAGACTATGCTTTGCTGATGAAAGATGAAACATGCACGATGCCAAAAATACTGATATGGGATGAGCAAAGTTTTGAAAATGCTAAGTGTGTAGCTCCGTATGATGCTTTTGGCATTTCGGGTGAGCCATCTATTAATTGGTCGTATAATCACAGTGTGTTAAACATTCCTTTGTTCTGGAGTCATCCTATGAAACATCCGCCGAAAACCACTACTGCCGGCAGCGCCATCAATTTAGGCAGTTTTCCTTACGGGTACTATACTGTGAATGATTGGACAGGGTTTACAAGCAAACGGATTGCAAAGCAGCCAGCAAAATTAGTCAACTACCCCATGTACTTCGAGCCGGGATATTATGATACGCTGTGGGATTGGTTTCACTGGATAGACGACCCGAAACTGAAGCCTGTATTGAACCAGAACTGGACGGCGAAGATAGATTTGTGTTGTGATGATTTGAAAAAGCTGGAAGTGTTTAATGATGCTGCAGGTATCAATCTCGGCGAAAAGATAAAGCTACCGTTGCAATACTATCCTGATGGTACGATAACCGAAATAGAAGTAAGCTATGACCCAACAGAAACTATAGGACAATACATACAATTGAAAGGAACGGTTTAGTTATTTACGATTGATAATTTGCGATTTGTGATTATCAAATCATGACTAATAAACCAATAATAATATCACCCATCATACATTAGAAATCACAAATAACTATGCTTTGGTTCAGCGATAAAAAAGATTTACAGTATTACAACCAGTCGCCTAGCGTACCCTGCTATTGCGAAGAACTGATATACCCAAGCGATATGATATTGCAGGGACAAATACCCGGTGGCAGGGGCAGCGGCAACTACAACATCAGCATAGAGGTGTGGAGTACCGATGGTAATACAGCTTACGAGGTGGCTACTTCTTATTTTGATTATTATTTTTTTACCAACCCTATCAACCAACTGCACTACTTCACAGCAAGGCTCAAAACATTCAGCCCTGCCATGTGTGCGCATAAATGTTTTTTGATACGGGTAGGCATCACCAATGTGGGCGACCCTAACAATTATCTTTTTGCCAACTGGACAGAACGTTGGTGCATCAGCGATTGTTGTGATACGGCTAAGGGCATCGTTGTAATGCAGGATGGTGTGTTAGCACCGCCATTGGTAGTGGGTGCTGCAAGCATAGCACCTGCGGGCGCACAGAAGCTGAATGATTGTGGTGAGCCAATGATACGCCTGATATCGCAATTTGATTGTGAAGATAAATTTACAGGCGATTATTATGGACGACCAAACCATATACTATCAGGTGCGTTTGTACCGTTTTTGAAGATAAGCAACATAAAAGGGCGTATAGTGCGCAGGCCGAGAGAGATAAAGCGCGAGATGAGCTACAACTGCCGCTTGCAACAAGCGGAGAGTACAACGCAATACCTGCTGGAAGGTTTTGAATATTTTCCGCCGTGGAAGATGGCAGAGATAGAAAACCAACTACATGCCAACCATATATGGGTAGATGATTATACCAACTACAAAGCGTATCAGTATGCAGGTGGTACGGCTTTCAAACAGATGCATAAATGTGCCGAGTTGTTCAAGCTGGAAACGATGCTGGAAGACTGTACACAACGGCAGGTATTCGGCTGTGGTGATTGTAATAATGCAGTGAGCTACAATGGAGCAATGAAGATGTATGCTATACCATCGTCTTACGCTGGTGGTGCTTTCTATAACGAGAACAAGCAATTGGTAGCGAATGATTATGATGCTTTGCTCAATTACTTGCGTGCACAGGATGGTGTAACACAGGCCGATGATACAGATATAAGTGAATTGGATGCCGATTTGTATAAAGTAGTTAGCGTAAGTGGTACGGCAGCATTGCCATCATTTTTTTACTACGATGCGCCCATACTACGCAAACGTGTGTATGGCAGGGTAGTAGCAGCTGCCGAAGATTTGATACCGCAAGCACCAAGCTGTATGACACCGATAGCAGGCGATATAACGATAGAAGATATAGTATGCACCGCACCAACGGCAGGTAGCGCAACAGTAACGGATGTTACACCTACGGAAGTATTGGTGCGCTCTTACGGCAACTGGACGGTATGGCCAGATGTGAGCAAAGCAACTATTCATCGCAATCAGGTAACGCTGCATATCAAAACATTTACCGATACCATAGTGCAAGCTCCTGACGAAGATGTGCTGATAAACTACGAAGTGATAGGTACGGTAGATGCTGCGGCACGCCCGCAAGTATTAGCAGTGCTTACCAATGCCAATAACGATACGATACCTATTGGTGTGTTCATCAGTATTGACAGTGCAGGTTTGATACGCTATTCAGGCTCGCCTACAACTGCGGATGAGAATGGATGTACAGTACACCTAACGAATCTTGTTTACAATATATAATATACAACCATGACAAAAAAAATAACCATCCCGATTACTAATCACAGTTCACCTACCGTATGTACACAATACTATACAGTAAGCTACAGGCTGAATGGCGAAGTGAACTATACCACGATGCCACCTGTGTACATGCCCGATATTGAAATTGCTAACCTGTTTCCATCGGCTACGTATAATATCCGTATTGTTCGCCATTGTTGCGACGGCATACAGAGCGAACCGTTGCTGCTTGAAGTGAATACATAGTATAGAGTAGTTAGTAGAAAGTAGTTAGTAGAAAGTCTTGAGGGATGAGGTATGAGTCGTGAGTAATAAGGTATTGCTCACCCATTATCACATCATCAAATTATCACATCATCAAATTGAAAACAAATGCCCAACGCAACCATCACTATACCACAACCCGTACTGACGGCGGGGCAATATTTTAAAACCCGTTACAGGCAACTGCCATCGGGCGGGTGGAGCGGCTATACTAACCGAACCAACGCTACATTTACCATTACCGGGCTGTCTGCCGCACAATATCAGCTTGAGGTGGTACTGGTAAAAGCAAACGGTACAGAGTGCCCGCCCATATACAAAACCTTTACCCTCATCGGCGATTATGATTGTAGCAAAGTAACATTCAGCGCACGGATGATAAAGGTTGGCAGTGTGTATAATCTGGAAGTATTATACACCAAAAATGCTGGCTATGTAGCGCCGCCTTGTGGTTGGCAGATAGTGTATGTGCACAACAGCACCACGTACAATTACACCATCACATCTTTAGTGTCTGCTTCCGGTAGCATTAAGATACCACTCAGCAACAACAATGGCGTGTGGGTACGTATATACTCTGATATGTGCAGCGGTAAAAGAAAACAGTGTTACGAGGCAGACGTTACAAAGCCATACGAACCATGTACGAACATGACATTGGTGAGCGCGTTGATGACAAAAAATCCGTCAACAGGGTTGTTTTTCATTACGCTGAATATTGTACAGTCTGCCCCGCCAACCACTACGCCGATGGTGTATTACAAGCAAACCAATCCGCTGGGTAGTGGTGTGGCAGATGAAAAACTGTTTACGCCCACCATCAGCAGTACGGCTACGAGTGTTACGTTTCAGGTAACGCCCAATACATCTGCCATCAGTGAGGTATTTACCTATACAGGTTATATCCGCGATGCGTGTACGGGTATGTTTACCTATACGGTGAGTTGCGGCAGATTTTAGAAAATATTTGTTAGAATGTATAAAAAGATGTAAATTTGTTTTTATAAATTTCCTGCCAACATAGCCGGTATGCTATTCAAAAACGTACTTTAGGCTTTATCCCTGCCTGCAAAAGGATAGTCAGATTCATTTTTATTAACCTCTAAACTTTTAAACAAATGGCTTTTTGTCCGGCAGATTGTGCCAACATTACCATTACCACCAATCAGCCCGGTGGTTGCGACCTCAAAGTGCGCAAACGCAATATAGACCGCATCGGTTTCTTTCCGTGCAGTGTAGATTTGCCAGCGCCTTTTACCTGTGCAGGCTTGCAGGCGCTTGTAGATGCGAATACGCTTACATTCAGCAGCCCGCTTGCCAACATTGAAGTGCAGGACCCGAATTTTGAAGAGCTGCAAATTGCAGACTGCCGCCCCAGCGAGCGTATGGCTACCAGCCGCCTCATCACTTTCCAAGACAGGATAGCGATAGAAACGGCAGCCATCACAACGCCTACGGCAGTACCTGCCAATCTTTTCTTCGACTACGACTTCTGGAAAGACAAGAAAACCAAACGCGCCATGCTGCGCTACATGTTTGTGTTTTGCGATGGCAGCATCGTAGTGCCGAAAGACGAGAACGGCAAACCTATGGCTGCAGGGCTGGATGTGTTCCTGAGCTACGAAAGGCAAGGAAGCGGCGGCAGTTCTTACATTCTTGAAATCAAAAAAGGGCAGCTTGAATTTAAAGGCGACCCGCTCGATTTCAACAAGCCCGAATTTACTACAGGCAACGAGGTGTTTTACCTCACAGATTGTGCGGGCATTCTGTAATGCAGTATTAAGTAGTAAGTAGATAGTAGTAAGCGGATGTATGCCGTACACAGTTTTCTCAACCCATAAACTATCACACGAAACATGTGTTACCCGCTGCATGCTGCTACTATCTGCACTACTTGATATACTTACTACTTTCTACTTATGACTTTATACTAAAACTACCATGCAACCAAACGAAGCATTAGCCATACTGAACAAGACGGTGAAACTGAGCCGTGAAATGAATGAAGCCCTGCAACGCAAACGCGATGTGTATTACGGCATCAGCCTGCATACTACCGGCGCGTGTCCTGCATTCAGAGATTTGAGTGGCGGGGGAATGATATACCCGCAAGGCTATTATGGCCCAGAGTATCAGCGACTGTTTGATAAACACCTGCTGAGCCGCCACCCGAGAGAGAATGATGCTACGCGCAACTGGCGTTTCAGTCAATACCGTCCGCTCACGAAAGCACCTTTTGCACAAATAACGGAAATAGTAACGGGTGCTGTTTTTCAGGATGCCAATTATGACATCAGCCTGCAAGATGCAAAGGATGAGCAGTATATATGGGGCAATCATTTCAGCGGGCACGACATCGTGGGTTATTTCAGCAATATCGCATTCCGCAATATGGTAGAAGACCCGAACGGCTTGTTGCTACGCATACCTGCACAGGCAGGGTACGAGCAGGCAGATGATAAATTGCAGGTAGATATTTGGTTCATCAATACCAAAGACATTGTGCTGCATACTGCAGACGATTTACTGTTTTTGCGCAACGGCTATGCCTGGTGGGTAGATAAACAAACCATCTGGCGTTTCAGTTACCGTGCTGAAAAGAAAGAATATTACTTAGCACCCGAAGATGTAAACGGTTATTATGCTCACCTATTGGGTAGGCTGCCCGTAAGCATTGCCGGTGGTGTATGGAATACACAGGGCTACTACGATAGTTTTTATAGCAAAGCCAAAGCTGCTGCTGACGATTTTGTAAGTGCATACAGTGCAGCGCAATTAGTAGATAAAGAAGCGTCACATCCGTTTATTGTAGAAGCCAGTACTGACTGTCCTGATTGCAGAGGCATGGGTACAGTGCAACAAGATTGTAGTAGCTGTCCTAATGGTGTGGAATTGGTATCGTGTGGTGGTTGTGCAGGTAGCGGGCAGATAAGTCGTAATCCGGGGCAGCATATCATTATACCACAAGACAAGTTGAAAGACGGCTCGCCTATACAAATCATCAACCCAGATGTTAGCATCAATGCGCACCACCGCAATGTATGCGCACAGGTAATGGGGCTGATAATAGAAGCACTGCACCTGCAAAAAACAGATGAGGCACAAAGCGGCGTGGCGAAAGCCATAGACCAGGAAAGGCTGTATAAATTCATCAGCAATATCAGCAATCATGTATTTGATAAACTGCTGACAGATACACTGCGAGATATAATAGCCTATCGCAATGCCGGTGCAACGGGTGGTACGGTACACCCTACTGAATATCCCTTCCGTGTGGTGAAGCCAACACAGTTTCGCATCAAAACATCGGCCGGCTTGCTGCAAGAATACAGTACAGGTAAGCAAGCGGGTATGCCTGCCTTTATACGCAAGCGCATGGCTATGGATTTTGTTGACAAACAATACAGTGGTGATGCGGTGATGAAGAAGAAAGCACAACTGATAACACAACTCGACAGCCTGAGTGTGTTGAGCATAGAAGAAATTACGGCCCTGCGCAATGCCGGTGCCATAGGCGATGCCGAACTGCAATACAGCCGCAAACTACCCGCTATGGTAGATGCATTAGTAAGAGATAAAGGAGAATATTGGTTTTTGCATACTGATGTGTATCTGATAGAACAGGTACTGACAAGTGTGTAGGGTTTGTTTTTGTTTCATAGATAAAAGGGCGCGCCTTGTCTAAGGTGCGCTATTGTTTTTTGTTACCTGTTCGTTAACCGCTTACAAAGCAGCCGTTAATCGGGGCTAAAAATTTTTATATCGCCCTGTGGTGGGTGCATATTTGCATATCAAACAAACGAACCAAAACAAAAAAATGCAACAGATGCCAACTAACCACAATGCAGTAGCGATATTAGCCCCCGGCGCAGAAAAAGCGGCCGTAGCCAATGCTTCTGAAAAATACCATATACAAGTAGTAAACGAAGAAGTGTATAGTCTGCAACGCGATTATGAGCGTTACTTCAAACCATCGAGGCGCATATTTCATAAAGATGATGTAAACCTGCTTTTTGTATTTGCAGATGGCAGTGCGCAACTGGTAGAAGATGCCATGAGCCTGAGCAAGGTGCTGAACAAGGTGAAGCAACTGATGGGCATACAGGCTAAGTAAGAAAGGGATATGTAAACGAGTGGCTAACGGCTTGTAAAGAGGTCGTTAAACAACAGGAATAATTTTTTAATGGGCTTTTGCCCGATATATATTTGCATTTTGGTGGTAGTCTTACTACCGAAAGCACAAAACACAAAAGCCGCCCTAACAAGCGGTGCAAAACAAAAACAATAAAAAACACACAGAATGAACGCATTAAACAATGCCGTAGCGGTAGTATTCCCCGGCGTAAACAGTACCGATATACAAGTGGCAGCAACTGCCCACGCAGCTAACATCCTTGTTAGGGAGCCGTATAACGAACAAAAAGATTACACCAAATTTTTCAAACGCTCGAAGCGTGTTATTACTACAGATAGTATGAACCTGTTGTTCATCTTCTCTGATGGCGAAGCTGCTATGGTAAAAGACGTAAACGAATTGAAGAAAGCATTGAAGCGCGCTGCGGTAGCGGCAGGTGCTTTTGCATAAGCGCATAGCATAGTTGAGCGTTCGTGTTTTTAATGATACTCTGCAATGGTCTGCAGACAGCCCCCTTGTGGTTATTCCACAAAGGGGCGACCAATTTTATATCGTATTAGGTAGTGTGATGGTAAATGTACTGCCCTTGCCGGGTGTGCTGGTTACTACTATCTCTCCGCCGTTTTGTTGTATAAACTCGTAGCATAGTTGCAAGCCAAGACCTGTGCCCTTTTCTCCGCCCGTACCTTTGGTGCTTTCTATACTCAACCCCCTGAATAGTTTGCTCAGTTGTTCGTCTGTCATACCCACGCCTGTATCGGTAACGGATATTTGGGTGGTATTGCCCGATGCGAAACCATTTATACTGACACTACCGCCATCTGGTGTAAACTTGATGGCGTTTGATACGAGATTTCGCAATATAATATTTACCTGATTGGCATCGCCATAGGCATATAAATCTTCCGCTACATTGTGTGTCAGGTTAATGTTTTTCTGTGCAGCAGCATCTTTAAGCATCGCCATTGTTTTCAGTGCCTTACGTTTTATGTTCAGCTTTTCTATATCCAATGCATGTTCGCCCTTCATACGGCTTTGCGCCCAATAGAGCATATTTTCCAACAGCAGGCTAACGGATTGCAGTTTGTTATTCAGCTCGTCTTTGTGCATCGAAAACTCTTCGGGTGTCATCAGCTTTTCATCCAGCATCATCATCGTACCTGTCAGCGCGTTTACAGGGCTTCGCAAATCGTGAGAGAGGACGGAGAATGTAACGTCTTTAATATCGTTCAGTTCTTTCAGTTTATTTGCCTGACATTCTATTTCTTCTTTTTGTTTTTGCAGTTCTCGCTGGCGTTTCCTTTCGCGGCTTGCATTGCGGAAGAACATAAAAGCTATAATGGCAGATAGTATGATAGCACCTAATGCGCCGAGCAGTAACAGGTTTTGTGTATTGTTTCTTGCTGCGGCCAGTGCTTTGTCTTTTTCAAGCAGGGCTATTTCGGTTTCTTTCTTTTCTATCTCGTAGTTGAAGAGTAGCTGCTGTGCCTCGTCGTGTGTTTTTGTTTTTTGCAGGCTATCGCGGTAGGCATGGTTTATTTTGTAATAGTGGTATGCATTTTTGTAATCGTTCAACTGTTCGTAAAAACCTGCCAGCTTACCTGCAATATCTCTTGCCTGCTCTTTGATGCCAAGTTGTTGAATAGTTTGCAACGCATTGACCATGCCGGCAAGTCCTGCCTGGTGTTCTCCTTTCCTGTAGCGTATTTCGCCAATGCCTGCATTTGCAATAGCTATACCCTCATCATCCTGCATCTTTTCTGATGCGGCTTTGGCTTCCGTGTATAAAGCCAGCGATTTGTCATACTCACCTTTTTTCAGGTACATCTCTGCCATATTGCCTTTCAGCAATGTTTGCAAAAACTCATTACCTACGGCATTGGCTATTTGCAGGGCTTCGTTCAGGCTGGCAAGGGCAGCATCGTACTGCTGCTGCTCGTTGAATATCATGGCGGCCGTGGTGAGGTTGCCGATGATGTAGTTGCGGGCATTGGCTTTTCGGTTGATGGATAAGCCACGATTATTATATTTTGCAGCGTTCTTATAATCGCCCAAGCGCATATACACGTTGGCAATGTTCGATACATCTGATGCTATGGCTACGCTATTATTACTTTGCTCTTGTATTTTCAACCCTTTCAGGTAGTACTCCAGTGCTTTGGTATAGCTGCCCATTGTGTAATACACGTTGGCAATATTGCTCAACGCCTTACCTGTCATGGCAGTATTGTCTGTTATGGTAGCGTAGTGCAGGCTGCTGTCGTAGTTGGTCATGGCTTCTGCATACTTTCCTTTGCGGAATTTTGCATTAGCTATATTATTGTGCAGGGGGCTACGATTTTTGAGGTCGTTTGTGGTATAGCATAGTTGCAAGCCTTGTGTTGCAAAATGGATGGCACTATCGTACTTGCCACGTAGGAAATTGGAAGAACCCATCTCTTCCATCGAAAGGATGATGCCGTTACTGTATTGCAGCTTTTCGGATAATTTCAAGGCTTTGCTTGCGTAATAATGTTGGCTGTCTGCATTACTATAGAAGTGGTGCTTGGCAAGCTCTATATGCAACAGGGCAGTGGTGGTATCTTCTTTGGCATGAGCAGACAACACACGCAAAAAGCTGTCTGTTTTGCTTTGTGCCTTTGCGGGCACACTTGTATATATTATACAGATAATAACAGCCAGTGCCGTTAATCCGGTTATTCTAATCATGCAGATGTCGTATTGTTTTGTTTCAGGCTAATGGGTATTAGTTGCTTTTGCGTATCAATATAAAGGGATATGCCATAAATATACGACGGAAACCCCTAAATCCCCTAATGGGGACTTGTGTTTACCCCTATATCCCCTGAAAGGGGACTTGTGTTGTATTATAATTCTGGTGGTAGATAAAACTGTTTGGTGTTTTTTATTGGCACAAAGTTTTCTGTTGGTATGTGGTTTAGTGTAGATGATAAACGTTCGATAGCTCCGTCTGGGTTAGGGTCTTGTACATAAACTTTTTGTAGCATACCCATATTAAGCAGTATTTGGTTGTCAACGTCTCTATTAAAGAATGGGAATGAATAGCCAATTACGACAAGAACTTCTGTATCATTTGTTGATTCAAAAATGCAATTTAATAGTTCCTTAGTTTGTTGTGGGGAATCCCACCCAAAAGATATAGAAGAAGTGTGCTGCTTTGAATTTTGGCAACTGTAATAATTAAGTAACACGTTAAATAACTTATCTGTGTCAGATTTTTTCATTTCGTGTAACGATACAAATTTGCATTTCGATGTTTTCCATGAAATACTTCCATTAATTTTAAAGAAACTAAATTTAGTTGAATCATACTCTGATACATCCTGATATTTATGACAAATATTCAATAATGATGAAACGTTTTCAATTTGTTGCTTAGCATTATCTAAATATCTTTGATAAGATATTTCCATTTGATTATCATAATTCCAACTTAATACTTTTATGCTTTCTGGTAATATATCATAAGAGTCTTTTAGGATAGATGATAGAAAGGCATCATATCGTTTATCAATATTATTTAATGGTCTGTATTGAGTGGTATGACTGTTATAGTTTTCATTAATTTCTTTCTTTAAAATACTACATAATTCAAACATTAATGAAATGCTTCCTTTCATATGTTCGTATTTTCCATTTTTAGTTAAGAATAGCATTTTTAAAAAGGTGTCTATACTTAGATGGTCGTTACAACCTTTTTCGAGTTGAGTTAAATGGTCAATCGCAAGTTCAAGTGCTTTTTGATATTCATTACTTTCATATAAAATGGGTAAATCGTGAGCTACTCCTCTTCTTTTTCTAGTAAGCTGCTTTGTAATTCTTGCGATTACATCAGGAATTTCATCTACTACAGGTAATGCATTATAACTTGCCCCTGCACCAAGTAAATAAGTAACTTTTGCCATTGTGATATTGTTTTTATTGAAGATAAAAAATCATTTTCAATTACGATAGAAAGTCCCCTTTAGGGGATTTAGGGGTTTGATTTAGGGGGCATACAAAATCACATGCGACATTCCAAGTTTCAGAAACAAAAAAACTTTTTTAAAAATATTTTTTGTTATTAAAAAATTGTTTGTACATTTGTGTAACAAAACCGAAAACACCACGCATGAACCTCACCAAATTCTCGCCCAAAGATGTCCGCCTCATACAGGCAAACGAGGGCAAAACACCCGATGAATTATTGGTACTTGGCTTGTCGCAACGCGGCTACCGCCGTATGTTGGAAGACAGTATAGAAGTAGAACAAACACGTAGCGCGGTGCTGCAACCTGTAAGTGTTGAGGCTGTATCGCTTGCACCTGTACTCCTTAGCCCTGCGGATATGCCTAAACGCATCAACCTGCACAATAAGAAAACAGGCAGGGTAGTGCTGATGGGTTATAAAGCAGCCGCCATGCTGGCCGAAAAATATCCTAACGAATTTGAACTGGTAGCATAATGGCAAAGAAGAAACCTACACCCGAAACAACCACTACAGACAGTATAACCATAGAGCCTGTAAGTGTAGAGCAGATAACCGTTACTGCCGAGCGGGAAATGGAAGTGCCGCAAGGATATGTGTTGCTGGTGGCACTGCAAGAAGACGGCAGCGATAAACAAGGCAGCGAATTTTTCTACCCTAAAAAAAACTACCTCAAGTACTACGGCGATACCACCAAATTTCGCCTGAAATCGAAACACGAAATAACCGAAAATACACACTATGAATATCTCAATAGAACAAGCCAACAAATTATTAGCCGCACTGGCGGGGGATGTAGCAGTTGTGGCCGATGAGCAATCGGCTGATGCAGGCACAGATACCGATGCGCTGCTGGCTACTATTCACGACAACCTGAGTACCACACTCCGCCCCACGCTGGAAGAACAACTAAAGCCTGTGATAGAGAGCAATTACCTTGGCAGGTTTAACGGTACGCTACGCTCGGCATTGAACCGCGCTTTTGGTTTTACGAATAAAGAACTGGAGCGTATGACGATTGAGCAGATGGTGAATAAGTGCAAGCAGGTAGTAGATGGCTATATGAGCCAAACAGAAGCGGAAAGGCAAACAGCTATGGAAACAGCCATCAGTGGATATGAAGCGCAACTGCAACAAGTGAAAGACAATTACGAAGCCATGCTGATGGCAGAACGCAACAAACAAACAGAACGAGATATTACAACCCGCTGCATAGCTATGCTGGAAAAGCTACCACGCAAGGGGGGAGATATTACGGAACAGGCGGAGATGCTACGCCATAAAATGCAGGCAGCTTACCATGTACAATTCAATGAAGCAGACAAAACACTTGCTTTATATAAAGAAGATAAACCCGTGTTGGCGGATAATAACCAACCACTGACCGATGAAAACTTTGCACGTATGTGGGCTGAAAAAGCCGGCATACTTGTAAACGATACCAGACATATATCGCCCGCAGATGTAAAGGCAGGACATAGCGGTGGGTATGCCAGCGGTATCGTCGTTACCAACCATGCATCGCCCGATAGCGCAATGGAAGCCATTGTAGCATGGGCAGAGCAGTAGTAGTTTTTTTAGTTGGCAGTAGGCAGTTGGCAATTTGCATAATTATTAGGATGGGTTTTCAGTATAGTTTTCAACGTAACTGCAAACTGTTAACTGATAATTGCCAACTGATAACTACCAATTAAAACAACTTTCATAGCGGGACGCTGCTATTCAAATAAAACGTTTTCACCTCGGCTTTTCTGTTGAGGTCTTTTAACACAAGCATTGGCAGTACCCTGCTGCCACAAAATTATTTCGGGCACTTACAGGGTGCGTGTCCGCAAACCAATAACAGATATAAGCCATGAGCTTTAAAAATGCCATGCAGGCAACACAAAAAAGCATATTGCAATATGCAAAGCAAGGTCGCCCTTACGAGGTGCTTGCTGCTGTGCTTGCCGCGCGACAATACAATACAACAATTTTGGAAACCGACCTGCAATCTGAAGCAGGTAAAAAACGACAGTTGAAAATTAACTACTACGCACCTATATGCAGCGATAATGGCACAGGTAATGAAAGCCTTTGTAATGCAGGTACGGTAGTAGAACCCAAGCAAGTGTTCTTTGAACTGAAGCGTACAACAGCATCTGCCGTTTATCAACTAAACCGTGATGATGTGCGTTATGTGGACGGTGCATATACTTTCAGCGACCATGCCAAAGCAGCCATCAATGCAGCATTGCCTGCAGTGCGCCGCAAGCTGGCGTTGGAAGTTGCCAACCTGTTAGTATCAGGTGCAGGCGTATTGCCCGATGGACACAACAGCCGTATGCTACCGTTTATGGATAAAGAAAACGGTACTGTAAACCCGATGGGATTGTGGGAAGTAGAACGCATTTATCGTGATGCGGGATTGTCTAATCCTTTTGTAGTGGGTGGTACAGATGTGTTTCACTGGCGCAAAGCCGTAGAGATTGGTGGCGTGAACGACAAAGGTCAGGACATCAGCCAATTGGGGCGTAGCAACGCATACTACGATAGCCTTATCAACGATGCATTCAACGACCCGGATAGTGAACACATCATCAGCTTCGACCCTCAAATGCTGAAGTTTGTGAGCTTCAATCGCAATGCAGGCATCTTCGCAACAGACCTGCAAAACATAGATGCGATTGATGCCATCTATCAGCGTGGCGGAACAGATTACATAGAGGGCGTAATGGCAGACCCGTTGACAGGCTTGCTATGGGACCTGAATGTAAATTACGACAAGTGCAACTATCGTTGGACATTCCAATGGAAACTGGAATGGGACATCTTTGTGATGCCACCAACCGTATGCGGTGTATCGGGTATGAACGGTATTTTCCACTTCACTACATGCCCTGCAGTACAATACACTTGCCCTACAGAGGGTACAGCACAATTACCTGCAGCCAGCGAAACATACGAGTGGAATACAACCAGCGCGGTAACCTATCCGCTGTATGTACACAAGCTGGAGATTGGCGGACAGACCTCGCATCCTGATGTAACCGTTGCCAACATAACAGAGCTAAGGAACCTGTTTAATAGCAGTGTGAATGGTTATGTGTTCAGCGTAAGTGGTACAAAACTTACCTATACAGGCTATAGCACACTTGGCGGCGAAATCAATGATACTACTAACGTTTCCTTCACAGCAGCCCCTTAATGGCCCATCTAAAACAAAGTTCCCCGTAGTTAGTAGCGGGGAACTTTTAAAACCTGAATAACCATGTCTGATATACACAATATCATATCCATACGCGATGTTACAACGGAAGAAAACGTACCATCACTCAGTGGACTCGATTTGATGGATGCACCTGAAATATCCATCATTAATCTTGCCAATATAGCTAATGAAGAATATACAAGCGGGCTTGTATTAGCGCGTAAAAAGATTGAACAGGCGACATTGATTGTAAGGAATGATTTGATGAGTGCGTTAGCCACTAATCATGTTATACCCAATTTGGATGTGAAGAAGCATAGTACGGGCGAGTTTAAACCAGCTATTACATTCCCTGCCGAAGCAAAAGAACGTGGACTAACACTGTATAAAAATAACAGAATACACGGTGCATTGCGCAAGCTGAAAATACACAAAGTGAAAGTATACCCGTTGGCAGATGCAGCAGATGTGCAGTTGAAAATATATGATAATTATGCAGGTGGAGTAGTTTCTACTTACAATGTCAATTTAACTGCTAATCAACAAAACAGCTTTGATGTAAACTACTTGGTGAAAGGTAGTTATGCAAGAGTAGTGCTGGATGGTACAAACGTACCAGTAGTTGGTGCTTACCTTACTTGCTTCACAGGTTGTAACGGTACACTACCCAACGATTGTGGCTATACCAAAGGTTGGTATTGCGATAAAGAGATAAGCGGTAAAGAGGGCTTTGGTGTTAATCTGGAATTTGGTTGTGAGTGCGATTATGAACAATTGCTATGCGACCTGAGTAAAACATACATCGGCGAACTGGTATGGTTGAAAACACGTGTGCTGCTATTGGAAGAACACTTGCGCACCAACCGACTGAACAACTGGGTGATATACGGCAGAGAAGAAACAAAAGAATACCTGACAGACATCGAAAATCAGTACCGTGAAAAATGGAAAGTATTTGCCGGAGCGTTGCAAGGCATTGTAGCAGGTATAAAAGATGATTGCCTTGTGTGTAATGGCATCAGATGGGTAACGAATGTTTAAAAACAAAAATGATGTTGATTTTTCTTTCTTATACAATTATAGCATGGCTGGCTAATGCATCGCTGGTGAAGATACTGCATATCAGCATACAGCCGGGGCAGTGGATAGACACATTGTTTAACTATCAGCAGAGGCTCAAACAATGGGATATGAATGGTAATCTGTTTCTGTCAAAAGCTGGCGGCTATTGCGAAACCTGTTTCAGTCATATACTGACATTTATAGGTTACTGGATTTATGTACTGTTTATGAATACCATAGCAGATGTTTGGATAACAGACTTTGTAACCACATGGTATTGGGTAGTGTTCGGCAATATTGTATGGTATCTGGTCTATGTATCAATCGGTAGTGTGCTATCACTGTATTTCATTACAAAACTCTTTGAAAAATGAGCATGACATTGACAGCATATTATGAATACCTGCAAACACTAAGTGTGGCTAAGTCAACAAGCCGTGAGTCAAAGAAGTCAATAACAAAGCCAATTAATGCAAAACTGAAACCTAAAATATTCACCAGCAAAAAGCGATAAATGCAACAAACAGATTTTGAAAAACTAAAAACGTACATACTGGAGCGCAATACATACTTCAGTAAAGGCTTTGCTAATGCCAGTAAAGATGAATTGACTGGTAAAGTGTTGGTAGGCAATGGTAGCGATAAACTTGTGCTGTTGCCTGCAGATACATTGGGTAACTATTGCTATATCCGTAACGATGCACAAATGAAACACTTGCCACAAGAAACACAAAGGCTTACCGATAGTGGTACACAACGTTTGACATTCAATGACACAATAACGGCATACCTCGTTGCTATCGTGAAAAATGCTGACGCATATCTGTTAATAGAAAACCTGAAAAATACCTGTATGGCTTATACCGACATGAATGTAGTGCCGGTTAACAGTAGCTGGAACAGAGAGCAAGTATTGTATAACGAGCTGCAAGGGATGAAACAAGATGATATTCACGCAGCATTGCAAAGGCTAAAACAAGAAACAGTTGTGAGGCTGCAACTCGTTATCAGTAAAGAATATATCCCATCCAACTGTATTGTAAACCCTATAAAACCATAAACATGACTAATACAATCAATCTTGGAGAAGTGCCTATGGCAGAAGAAGGCATTGCATTGCCTCTAACGGCAGATAGTACAGGTGCTTGGGAGTTTATCACCAACTTCAACGGAGCTTATCAGTATGTACAATTTAATGCAACGGCCGGCGATAAGATTGTAGTGCCTGCAAAGCTGAATGAATACTACACTTACAGCTTTAAACTGTATAAACCAGATACGTCATTATACAACAATGCTGTATATCAGGTGCATACGATACCTATATTGCCGGGTGTTGTGTACACAGGTGGTATTGGCGAAGCTACTATCAATGCCGGGAAGTTGCAGTTTTATGCATTACCCAACCAACAAACATATAATCATGACTCATTGATATACGCAAAGCAAATTGCTGTGTTTGTTGAAGGTGTCATCCTGCAAGAAGGCACTGCTATCGATGAATATCAGGTAGACTTAGTAAGCGGCACTATTACATTCAATACAACATTAACAGCATCACAAAAAATTTCTATACTCTACATAAAATAATAAACCATGAAAAGAATACTTACTATTTTATTTATTATTATTTCTGCTACATCTTTTGCCCAGACAGGCATGATGATGAACCGGTTTTATATTACGGGTTCGTTAGTGCTTGGTAAAGGTGACAGGACATTCGCAGATACATCAGCATGGCTGCAACTTGGTAAAGACTCTACTAAAAAAGGTTTGATACTGCCCCGAGTAGTATTGGATAGTATCAAAACCACAAAGCGTGGACTGTTTGTGTACGATTTGAAAGATTCTGTACTCTATCATTTTGATAGTAATAAGCGGGTTCGCTATATGACGTATAAAGACACCATATTAATTAAGCAATTAATTGCTGCTAACGTTCCTAATACAGATACAAACATTATTGCCACGAAAAATTTTGTAAACAGCAGTGGGTTTATTAAAAATGGTGGGAATACTACTGGTGCATCCATTACTATAGGTTCGAATGATAATCAGGCAGTCAATATTGAAACGAATAATGTAAGCAGAGTTGCTATTGCAGCAAATGGAAATACTTCATTCAATAAACAAGTTATTGTTACTGATAGTACAAACGAGGCAAAACTGACAATACAAGGAGCAACTAACAGGAAATTAGTATCAGGCTTATCAACTGGTACGTTTGATGGAAATGGAAAAGGTTTTGTTGCTTATGGTAGTTCAGTCAATTCAAGCAATACAGCAGTAGTATTTGATACTTCCAGAGTGGTGATACCAAACGGTAATCTATTAGTTGGTAAATATACAGATAACCAAACTGATAAACTACAAGTACAAGGAACTGTAAGTAGTCATGGGGTTAGTTTTAATAATCCTCTATGGATAAACCCGACCATATATAATATTATCAGAAGGTTTAATGATGAATCGAAAGAGGGGCTAGAAATAATTAGTGGTGGTGCTCCAGGAGGTTTTACAGGAGGTTTCAGGATCAAGACAAGAGGTATTTCAGCTACTACAAACCCTATAGAAAGTTTTGTCATTCATGGAGATGTTATTACAATGGGGTATCATACACAAAGTGCAGCAGGACATGGAGCTAGTAGTTTGTTTTCTCAAATCAATATCATACGCAATAATAGCGATGGTCATATTCTTAATTTATGGAATAGAAATGAAGCCTCACCACTCATTCAAACCTTCTCCAATATATCTTATGGTTCTGGTGGTCCGGCTATGACAAATGCTATTGTCAGCGAAGCTGATAACTATTCTTATCGTGGTATATTATCATTCTTTACGAATAATGGAACTTGGGGTAATTTCGAAAGTAATACTAGAGCGATGTTTATTGATGGTTACCAAAATGTTGCCATAGGGTTATCTCGTACACTGCCGCCCACAAAAGAGGCACTAACAATAGTTTTGCCATCTGCACGGCTTCATGTTTTAGGTAGTAATGCGTCTGTACCAGTAAGTATATTCCAAACAGCAAGTGCACAAACAGCTGATATTACTCAGTGGAGAAATAATGCTGGCAGCACATTGGCAAAAATTGATAAAGACGGCAATGCGGAAGTACAAAAAATTAAAACTGCTCAGCCATCATCTAACGGAGCTGGTGAATACAAGTTGGGCAAAGTAATTACAGGTGCTTCAGTAACTGTGCAGACAGATAAGTTTGTAGAAGTTGAAATTGACGGTACTATTTATAAACTTGCAATTGTTCAATAATCATGAAAACGAATATTCAGTTTGGTTTATCACAAATAAATAAACCTACTCCACAATGGATTAAATACAGCTTTAGGGTTATTTTCTTGCTATTGTCTTTTGGAGTGTTTATGGTATCAGATTACCCCGGCATAAACGAGCAGACTAAGTTGATATTATTAAAGTGGTTTGCAGGCATTAATATGCTGTCTTGGGGGATATCTAAATTATTCGGTACAGAAAATTCAACTAACAATGACAGCACAGGAAATAACAATCATTGATAAGCAGCTAAGAGGCATCAATCTGAGGCTTATTTGGGCACTTGTTGTCTGTACAACAGTAAGCACAGCTACTATACTCAGTGTTTACTATGGTATTAAAACAGATATAGAAATACAAAAATTACAGATAAAAATTCTGGAAGCACGTGTTGAGCGGCTTGAAAAATAATAATTCCTATTCCTATGTTGAAAACATTTATCACCTTTTCTTTGGTTATCCTTACTGTCAGCATGATGATAACTGGCTGCCTCACAGAACGTGTCGCGAAGAATAAACTATCGAAAGTTCTGGCTCAACATCCAAATGTGATTACAGAAGCGTGTGCCAACATGTATCCGTCAGTTAGCTTGCGTATAGATAGTTTAATCTATTTACAAGGTAATGCAGTTTATATAAATGACACTGTACATACATATGATACTACTGAGCGTATACTTAAACAACAAGCTGTTTCATATAAGTTGAGGGTAGACACTATTTACAGAATTAGAAACTCAGAAACAGTAAACAAAGCTAAAGAGCAAATGTTGCTCAGCGAGAATAATAAGATGGCTGCTACAATTGCAGTAAAGAAAAGTCAAAATAAGATGCTTGTTTGGGTAGTTGTCATTTTAGGGGGCTATACACTATTGCGTTGGCTGTTCAGGTTTTGGGGAATAAAATTACCTTGATTGATTCTATATACATATACTCAGCACATATTTACTTACTATTAGTTAAAAAAACGAAAGTGTATATCGAATATATACTTTCGTTTTTTGCTTTTTAGTAATTTGCCTGTATGACAAGATATATTCTATTATTACTATTGTCGCTATTTTCGCTAAAAACTATTGCGCAAGAAGTTGTTTTTGACGGCATCAAAAAGATAAATGGACAAACGCTCTATTTTAAAGTAATAGGTAAAGGTGAACCTTTGTTAATAGTGCATGGTGGACCGGGCTTGAATATGCAATACATTGAACCTCATTTGCGCTATCTGGCCGATGATTATCAACTGATTTTTTTTGACCCTCGTAGCACTGGTGAGTCTGACATCCCGAATGATAGTAATGCGACCGAGTATAAATACCTTATCAATGATATTGAAGGAATCAGAAAAACATTTAATGTTGATAAGATAAACATCTTAGCTCACTCATGGGGTGCTAAACTTACATTACATTATGCATTGAAATACCCGGATAATATAAAGTCACTTATACTAGTTGCTCCAAGTGCTTTGGGTAATAGTTATGACAGCTTGCAACAAGTATATGCCGGCAATCGTTCTGTCCAATCAGGTTTCTTTGAAAAGAAAAAGGAAATAATGCAAAGGCATATTTCGTTGATTGAAATCAAACAACGCCATTCGTTTATGTTGTCTATGTATAATCCTGAAGATGTAGATAAAATCACACTCACATACCCGGAAAACTATGCTGATGCGCAGATTGCTTTATTCCGTGGGCTATCTCATGATTACAAAAAGTATGATGTTGATTTCTACGATCAATTAGCGAAGGTAAAAGCGCCTGTACTCATTGTCCGTGGCGATGTTGACGCCATACCTCTTGCCGCACACGAAAAAATGCAGCAAAGTTTGGCTAATGCCAAGCTAATTCGTTTTACCAAATCAGGCCACTTCCCTTTTCTTGAAGAGCCGGAACATTTTAAGGAAGTCTTAAATGAGTTTATAGATAAGTTAAAAAAGTAAAAGCACCTTATGGTGCTTTTACTTTTTAAATGTTCATTTTAAGTCTATTCTACAATTATTTTTCGTGTTATCTGTCCACTGGCAGTTTGCACTTGAAGGTAATATAGTCCTGCCGATACTTTATTCAATAAGATGTTGTGTTGCAGCTTGTTGTTTTCAACTGTCGTATTGCTACTATATACTGTTTGCCCTGTTTGATTGGTAACAACTATACTCGCTATGCCATTCTCTACGCCATTGTAATGGACGGCAAATATACCTTTGCTTGGGTTAGGGTGAATGTTAAACTTTTGATTGTTCTCAATATTTTCTACGCCTACAGGTAACACCGTCATACCTATTTTATTGCTCTCTGCGCTATCTGGTGTTGCGCATTGTGTACTGCTTTTTACCACAACAGAAAAGGTATCACCCGTTACAAAATCAAGCCCTGCTTTGGCGGTTAGTGTAAACCCACTGATGCCCGTAAGCACTATGCCATTCTTCTTCCATATATAGGTAGGTGTTGTGCCTGCATTGGTAGCAATAGCACTGAAGAAGGCCGTAACGCCGCTTGCTACCGATGTGCCTGGTGCTACTGTCAATGCTGCCGTAGGTGGTGTAACGGGTATGCCAATGGCTACTTGCATGGTGTCAGATATTTTTACAGGCTGGCTGGCTTTAATGCGTATTCGGTAACCACTACCTACGGGTGTGCTGCCTGGTATGCTGCAACTGATGCTGCCGCCACGTGTTGCTGTTTGTGTGCCTATTACCACAGGTAATGCGAAACTGCCCGATGCGTCTGATAGCTCTACGCTGAATGTATTGGTTGACGGGAATTCATTGACTGTATTGTAATTGATGTTGAACGTAGTGCTTTTGCAAAGCGATGTGTAGGTTTGTGCAAAATATACATCGCTGTTGTATTGCTTTATTTCTTTGTTTGTCAGCACACGGTTGTATATGCGTATGTCATCCATCAGCCCTTTAAACCAATATGGAAATGAGCCGCCTGCAGTTTGTTGATACAGTGCGCCGATAGTTAACCCCTCTGTAGATGTGCCTGTTGGGTTGTTAGTGATGTAGCTGTATTTGAACTGCCCGTTTACATAAAATTTAATAGTGTCATTATTGCAAGTAGCTACCAGTCTGTACCAGTTATTACTAACTATATTTGGCGTGTATTGCAGTGCGGCAGGGTTGGCTGCTGTTGCTGAAGGGTAGAAAACAAATTTACTTGTATCGGTAGTAAAACAATCATTGTAAGGATTGTCTGAAAATAAAATGCCATAGTATCCTTTAAGCGTTTCATTACTGCGTTGTACGATAACATTACCCTGACATTGCCCTGTATAGTAACCAGTAGGTTTTACAATAGCACAGATAGTATATTGTGTAAGATTTAGTCCTGCCTGATATGCTACATTGATGTGGCTGCTCGTGCCGTTAAACGAAGCGGCTGTTGTGTTCACTCCATTTTCACCTTGCCCATAACTTATGAATAATGGAGTGCCGTTATAAGTATTGCCACTGCTATCGCCTGCATTGCCGCTAAAGGGCCAATGAGCTACCAGTCCGTTATTCAGTTGCGCAAAGGCCGCAAAGGGTAGTAATGCCAACATAGTAGCACACAGGTACGTAGAAAGTTTCATTAATAGCTGATTTTATCAGCATTAAAAGTACTGATTATTTGCCATAGGTACTTTTACTATCGGTTAATAAGTAGTGAGCCGTGCTTCGTATTCTCCATACTTGGCAGGCAAAGGATAGCCGAGGCTTTGCATTATGTGTTCCAGCATAGGCTCATCGTATGGGTCGTATCTTCTGTTGAGGTTGAATCCGTGCAACCTTGCCCATGCCTGCCACTTCAGCGCGTAGAAGGTAGTTTTATATTCTTCCATCTTGCCGTAGATGTTTTCACCGCTTTGTCGGGCTATCAGTTTTACAAGCAGCACACCTTGTGTTTCGTTCAGTTGTTTTATTTCGGTTTCAAAACGCTGCTTCATTTCATCTTCTTTTTGGTTGATGAAAGACTTGCGCTGGCGTTTGCTGATGCTCGGGTCTTGTTCAAGCCTGTTCAGTTCATCCATCATGGCAGTAGCGGCTTGCAGGTAGGGTAGTATAGTGGTTACATAATGCTTCATCTGGTTGTACTGATAGCGTATGGTATCATTACTCCAGTTTCTGCCACCATTCACATCCACGTTCGGCAATCTGAATAATACAGCACTATCGCTTGTTTGTGCGTTGGTGTGTACTGCCAGTAATATAGCCGTTATAGTAATGAGTGATTTCATGTACATGATGCTGTGCAAGCCTTATGCCATAAATATACGTGCTATGTTAAAGAAAATAAAAAGCCTACCTGATGATGGTAAATGGTATGCGTACTATACGCCCGTTGTAGGTGGCTTGCAGGGTGTATATGCCACTGCTCAGCCTGCCTTTCAGGTTCAGTTTGTGTTGTATAAACTTCTTATCGCTTTGCAGGGCTACATAATATACTTCTTGCCCCACACTGTTTACAATGCTTATCTGCACGTGTTGGTCGGCATTTAGTTTACCCGATATGGTAAAGTCGCCATCGTTGGGCGATGGGTACAGGGTAAAATCATATTTGGTTACGAACTCCCGCACATCAATATTGGTAACGGCCGATGCTTTGCAACCGTTCTTATCTACTGTCAGTATATAAGTGCCTTTGTTTTGGCTGCCCATATTACCAAGTGCCACGTATGCTCCCGTATCCGTCCAGTCGTTGGGACCATTCCAGTATATCAACAACCTTGGTTCGCTGGTTTTGGCTTGCAGTTGCAGTTCTTGCCCTTCCCACAGTGGTGTGTTTTGTACAATGCCAGGTACAGCCGGCATGGGCTTGATGCTTACATAAGCTGTGTCGCCTTGTGTGGCGCAGCCTCTGTTATCCGCTATTACGGTATGCCAACCGGTATCAGTATTTTTTACGGGATATCTTTTTACTGTCAGCCCTGTATCAGCGATGTTTTGTGCAGATGTCCACATGAAGTCAATACCCTCAATATCTGTTATGGCTTTCATCACCAAAGTATCTACAGGGCAAACAGGCGCATTGGTGGCTATGTGCGGTTTCTTAGGATAGGCGTTTACTTCTACAAAAATAGTATCTGTGTTTGTACAGCCGCTTATGCTGTCTTGTATTACGTAATACCCGTTGCCCATTGTGGTGACGAATGGTAGCTCTGGGTTCTGTATGTTGGTTTTGAAGTTGTTGGGCCCTACCCACAAGTAGGTAGCACCTGCCACATTCTGCACAGTCAGTTTCATGGTATCGCCCTCGCAAATCGGGCTGTTACTGCTGCCTATTGGCTTTGGCGGACTGTCTAATATCTCTACCGTATCATAAGCAGGTATAGAGTAGCAGCCATTCAGCTTCGATTGCAGTTTGTACACCCCTGCATGTGTGTTATTGGCCGATAGTATGAATGGTGTAGCCTGCGTACTGCTGAAACCTGCAGGGCCACTCCAGCTATACGTTGCCGATGGCGATGTACCAAGCAATGCATAAAACTGAATATTAGCCCCTTTGCAAAGCGGGCTGTTGCTGATGATGGTTGGCGTATCGGGCAACGGGCGTACAGTAAAGTTGCTGAACAAACTATCTACACAACCATCTAATGTGGCTCTTAATTTGCAGGTACCGCTATACTTAAATACCGCCTGATGCACAATGAGGTACTGAATACTATCGTAGGTAGAGCCGTCAGGTAGTGTCAGTTTATAGATAGATGAGGGCGTACCGCTGAATGAAAACTTCATCGTATCGCCAAGGCATGCGGGCGAGTTGGTTATCAGCATCGGGTGGGGCGATGGTTTTACTACCACCTGTATTATTTGCGTAGCAGTACATCCGTTTAGTGTAGCGTTGACAGTGTAGCTACCTGCCATAGATGGGGTAACACTTGCACGGCTTACATTATTACCCACATCTGTATAGCTGCCTGGTCCGCTCCAGTCTATCGCAGCACTGCCGCTATGCCCCGCCGTCAGTTGTAGGGTTTTACCCTCGCATACAGGGCTGTTGCTGGCAGGTGCCAATACAGGTTTCGGGCGGATAGTGATATTTATACCATTGTCGGCAGATGTGCGCACGGGCGATGATGCAGCAATGCGTACCCTGTAAGCAGTACCTGCAGACATACTATCGGGTATGATGCATATGATAACACCATCAGTGTCTGATGATTTTGTGCCTATAGGTACTGCATTGCCAAAACCACCCCATGCGTTGGATAGCTGGGCAGTAAATACATTGCTGAGTAAAAACTTGCGGTTGACGCTGTAATGCAGATGCACTGTATCGCCCGGGCAAAAACTATGGGTACTCAGTGGTTGGCTGATGCTCACAGTTGTATCTTGCCCTTTTACAAAGGCTGGCAAAGCAAGCAATAAGCATAACATTAGTACAAATACACTACGCACTAGGCAATCGTTGATTATAATAAATGTACGAAAAAGCTATGTAATAGTATGTTCGGGCTAAGATTTAATATATCCTGAAAACAACACTAAATGCTCCACAACATCTAAAAAAACATAAACCATCAACAATGGGGCATAAATTATCTACGGTATCTTCTTTATCTTTATTCCTGCCTCATGTTAAGACTCCTGCTCATAACACTCAGCTTCTTCATTAGCCGGCAGGCGGTGGCGCAAGTGTACGAAATCCAGAAAGGGATGATACGGTTTTTTTCCGAAGCCCCGCAGGAACTCATCCGCGCCTCTACAACCGAGTTGAAAGGGAAACTGGATATTCAGAAGAAAACTTTTGCATTCAAAGTAAGCAACGCCAGCTTTCAGGGCTTCAACAGCCCGCTGCAACGCGAGCACTTTAATGAAAACTACATGGAAAGCGAGGTGTACCCCGAATCGAGCTTTACAGGTAAGATTATTGAAGACGTGGACGTAAGCAAAGACGGTGAGTACAAACTACGTGCAAAGGGAAAGTTGAAAATTCACGGTGTGGAGCAGGAGCGTATTATTGATGTGGAAATAAGGGCAAAGAGTGGTAAGCTCATTGTTCATTCCGAATTTTTCGTTTCGCTCTACGACCATAATATTAAAATACCCAAAGTGGTGTACGACAAGCTGGCGCCCGATATACACGTTACCGTTGGTGGTAGCATGGTGCCAGCTGTCAGGTAATATATGCGTTGTGTACTGTTTATGTTGATGATGCTTGTATGCGCTGGCAGCGCACAGGCGCAGCATACCTTCTCGCGCCACTTCTTCCTCAACGATGCCGATATGCCTGTAAAAGCCAATGCCATCACCCAAGACGGCAACGGGTATGTATGGATAGGCACAGACGCGGGCATCTACCGTTTCAACGGCAGGCAGGTAGTTTTTGTTACCGCGCAAAAAGATAAAACCGTCACCGCACTTACCGCGTATGGCAATACCATACTCATTGGCTTTGCAGACGGCAGCGTTGGTGTGTTGGACGATAAACTGATAAAACCCTACAACATACAAGGAGCAAAGCCTGCCAGTGCTATAAAAGACATTCGTATGGATGGGGCAGGAGTGTTGTGGCTGTGCAGTGAGGGCGATGGTTTCTTTGCCGTCATCAACCATATTGGCTTGGCTTGCAATAAAACAACAGGACTGTCTGACGATTATGTGTACAATCTCTCGCTGTTTCCGAACAAGCGGGTGGTGGTAAGTACCGACCAAGGCATTAACGAAGTGTTTTTTGATAAAGGCAAACTGCAAATAAATAATGTAACCACCCGACAAGGGTTGGCAGATAATATAGTACGTGTACTTAAACCATCGCCCGATGTAACGGATTGCTGGGTGGGTACACAAGAGGGTGGCATATCATTTTATTGCAGCAACAGCCGCAAAGTATGGACACCCCATATAGACAGCGCATGGCGTTGGGGGCAGATAAACGATATATTACCTATGGGCAAGGGCAGGGCATGGGTGGCAACAGAAATGGGCTATCTGCTGGAGCTATATACGCCCGACTACGATACCGTGTATGTAAACGCCCACTACTTTGAGGGGCGCAAGATGAAGCAACTGCTACTTGGGCGTTCGGGCGTGATATGGTGTGCCACCAATACGGGCATGACTATGATAACCGATGCCTATATGCAATACCTGCCTGTGCTGCCACCCTATACGCTGAAAGATGTGCGGGCTATGGTTTGTGATAAGGACAATAATCTTTGGTTTTCGCTGGAAGAGAAACTATACAAACTGCCGCTGGGCGGTAAAATAAACACCCCCGTATTGCAACACACCGCCGATGCGGGCATTACCGCCCTGCACATAGATGCGCAGCGCAGGCTGTGGATAGGTACTATCGGCGATGGGGTATGGTACACTACAGCAGGTGGCAATCCTGTTAAGTTATCGGGTATAGAAATGCTGGATAGAGAAAGCGTGTTGGACATCAGCAGTGCAGGCAATACGCTATGGGTATCGGGGCTGAATGGTGTTGCGGAGCTGGATATATCGCAACCAATACCTACGATACGCCGTGTACACAATAAAAAAAGCGGGGCAGGCAGCGATTACATTTATCAGGTGTACCCCGATAGCAAAGGCCGTGTGTGGATGGCTACCGATGGTGGTGGCGTTACCATGTTGCAAAACGGCGTATATAAACAATATACCGTAGCAGACGGCATCAAAAGCAAAGTAGCCTATACAGTGGCAGAAGATGCTGAGGGGCGTATATGGGCATCGGCACTGGGCGATGGGCTGTATTACTTCAACGGCAACAAATGGCAACTGCTTACTGCCCAACAAGGCTTGCAAGATGTGAACATACACACCATAGCTGCCAATGCCACAGGGCAGGTAGTGGTAGTGCATGATATTGGTATAGACGTATGGTATCCATACAGCAACCAGTTTCGCAGCTACAACAGCAGGCAGGGCATACATATAGACAGCACGTCGCGCATACTGAAGTTGTATGCCAGAGATACATCGCGCAATGTATATGTGCCTTTCGAGCATGGTTTTATCGTGTTCAGAAACATCTATGCACGTTTCGATATACGCCCCGATGTACACATCGAAAACGTGAGCCTGTTTTTCAAACCCGTATCGCCCGACAAAACAAGATACGCTCACAACGAAAATCACATCAGCTTTGCTTACGATGGCATCAACTTTGCCAACCCCGATAAGCTGCACTACCGCTACAAGCTCGATGGCTATAACGATACATGGGTAGTAACCAGCGATGAGGCAGTAACTTTCCCGCAACTGCCACCGGGCAAATACACATTCACTGTACAGGCATCGCTCAATAGCAGCTTTGGTAAGTACAACGAGGCAAGCTATACGTTCCGCATCAGGCAGCCTTTTTGGCGCACGCCGTTGTTTATCCTGTTGTTTGCGGGTGTGGTATTCGGCATAGTATATACATACATCACCATTCGCGAAAAAAACCTACGCAAGCTATCAACCCTGCAACGCGAACGCCTGATGTTTGAATATGAAAACCTGAAGAGCCAAGTCAATCCGCACTTCCTGTTCAACAGCCTGAACACCCTTGCCAGCCTGATAGAAGACGATAAAGACGCGGCAGGGAAATACACAAGCCATCTTAGCGACCTGTATCGCAATATGTTGCTGCACCGAAACAAAGACCTTGTGTTGCTGAGCGAAGAGATAGCCATACTGGAAAACTACCTCTATGTGCAAAAGAGCCGCTTTGCAGATGCGCTACATATACAAATAGACATACCCAACGCTATACTGGCAAGCAAGCGGATTGTGCCGCTGGCATTGCAACTATTGGTAGAAAATGCATTGAAACATAATGTGGTATCAAAATCAAAACCCCTGTACATCACTATCACCGCTACAGACGATGCTATTACCATCCGCAATACGTTTAATCCTAAAATAAGTAAAGAGAAAGGGGCCGGGTTGGGATTGAAGAATATACAGAAACGATATACACTGCTCACTGATAAAAAAATGTACTATGGTGTCAGCGAAAAAGAATTTATTGTAAACTTGCCATTGTTATGAAAGTAGTAATCATAGAAGATGAAACACCAGCCTACAAGCGTTTGGTGAAACTGATAGACGAAACACTACCCGGCGCACAGGTAGTAGCACACCACGATAGTGTGGTAGAAGCGGCTGCATGGTTTACTGCCAACCCACTGCCCGAGATAGTTTTTATGGATGTGCATCTGGCAGATGGTACTGCCTTCGACCTGCTGAAACGTGTAAAGATTGATGCACCTATTATTTTTACCACCGCCTTCGACCAATATGCTATTGATGCGTTCAAAGCATCGAGTATAGACTATCTGATGAAACCCGTAAAGAAAGAAGAACTAAAATCGGCACTCACCAAGCTCGATGACCTCAAGAAAATATTTAGCGACAAGGGCGAGGTATTAGCCCAAACTTTCGCCCAACCAGAATACAAAAGACGCTTCGTCATTCGTTTTGGCGAGCACATTAAAACACTGGAAACAGACGAGATAGCCTATTGCTATAGCGAGAACAAAGCTACACTGGCTCGTACTTTCGAGGGACGTAACTACCCGATGGACCATAACCTCGATGCCCTGCAAACCATGCTCGACCCCAAACAATTCTTCAGGCTCAACAGGCAGTACATTATCAATATCAAAGCTATTACAGATATGAAGTCGTACACGAAAGCCCGTGTGATAGTAACGCTGAACCCACCCGTAAAAGAACTGCCCGTAGTAAGCTCAGAACGCGCGGCAGAGTTTAAACGCTGGCTGGCTGGGGATGCCTAAAACTATTTACACTTCAATACAGTATATATAGTGCATATTTGCATAGTCCGCACTCGTACTGGCATTTTCCCGTTTCGTCAGGATGCGGTTTTGTGCCTGCAAGCGATGACATATTTTTGACATTATAAATAAGCCGTTTGTTTATGAACAAGAAAAGAATACTCTACCTGCTCTTTGCAGCCATCTGTGTCGGTGGTGCTATTGGCTTCTATATGTGGAACAAACCACATGAGAAAGTGGAAGATATGAAAGGCATAACTGTAAACGCGGGCGAACTATGTACGGCATTTGCTACCAACGAGGCAGCCGCCAACGAACAATACCTGAACAAGGCATTGGTAGTAAGCGGTACAGTGGCAGAGGCATCACAAAATCAGGATGGTGGACTGGCTGTAACAATAACAGGCAATACCGACGGCAACGTACTGTGTACCATGCGCGAGAAAGATGCGAAAGTATTAGCAGGGCAGCAGGTAACCGTCAAAGGTGTATGCACGGGGTTCATCATCACCGATGTTACGCTTACTGATTGTGTACTGCAATAAGAAATGTTAAATACTGGATATCAAATGAACAAACGCTCACTGGTTGGAACGACAATTGTATTACTCATTGTAATGGCAATAGCGTGCACACATAAGAAAAATGCACCAACACCTGCTACCACAACTAATACGGGTGGCAATGGCAGCAACGGTGGTAATGGTGGCGGGGGAAATAATCCTGTAGATACAGGTATTTGCTTTACAAGAGATATTCTGCCCATATTTACAGGCAATTGTACGGGAGCAGGTTGCCACAACGGGGTAGATAAAGCTGATGGTTATGTGTTTACAACGTACGAAAACATTGTCAACTCCAAAGAGTTTGTAAAAGGCAACGCCAACGAAACAAAACTATACGAAGCCATTACCGAAACAGACATCAGAAAGCGTATGCCACTATCGCCAAATCCACCGTTATCATCTGCACAAATAGCACTGATAGGTAGGTGGATAAATGAGGGAGCAAAATATTCTGATAATTGCGGCACGCTGTGCGATAGCAACAATTTTACATACGCGGCTGTTATTAAACCGATGATGGACAATAATTGTAAAGGCTGCCATAACAGTGCTAATGCATCGAAAGGTGTAGCATTGGATAGCTATGCAGGTATTAAAAATGCTACACTCAATGGTAAACTCTTGCAAGCCATACGCCACGAGGCGGGTATTGCTGCCATGCCGATGGGTGGTGCAAAACTGAGTAACTGCCAGATAGCACAGGTGCAAAAATGGGCAGCAGCAGGCGCATTAGAGAATTAAAACGGATTATAAAAAAACTATAATAACTTTAATACATAAGAATATCAGCAGCGTTATGAAAAAACTATTGATTCTGTTTCTGGGTGTGGTAGCCCTATCGGGTTGTTACTACGATAAAGAAGACCAGCTATACCCATCGCCAACAGGTAGCAGTTGCGATACTACAACCGCCACTTTTGCCAAAGATGTGTTGCCTGTTATGCAGCAAAAATGTGCTACATCGGGCTGCCATGCTACTACCGCACCTACAGGCTATAACCTCAGCGACTATGCAGGGGTAAAAGCAGCATTGGATGCAGGCAGGTTCTTGGGTGCCATCCGCCACGATGCGGGTTACTCACAAATGCCAAAAGGAATGGCAAAACTGGACGATTGCAGCATCAAAAAAATAACACGTTGGGTAAACCTCGGCACACAAAACAATTAATTCATATTAACAACGGATAATACTAAACAGGAAAGAACATGAAAAAGATAGTAATGGTGGCGCTGTTTTCAGCATTGGCTTATGGCGCATCGGCACAGAAATACATTACCCGCACGGGCAAAGTGAGCTTTTTTTCGAGCACACCGGTAGAGAATATTGAAGCAGTGAATAACGAAGCAGGCGCGGTGTTGGACAGTAAAACGGGCGACCTTGTTTTTCAGACAGCCATCAAGAGCTTTAAGTTTGAAAAAGCCCTGATGCAAGAGCATTTCAACGAAAACTACATGGAGAGCGATAGATATCCCAAAGCCGATTTCAAAGGCAAGATTACAGATATATCAAAAGTGAGCTTTGCTAAAGATGGTAAGTACGATGTGGTGAGTGCAGGCAAAATGACCATACACGGTGTTACCAAAGATGTAACCATACCTGGCACGGTAACCGTTAAGGGCAATCAGGCTACGCTCAACAGCAAATTCAAAGTAAAGCCGCAGGACTATAAAATAAACATACCCAAGTTGGTAGAAAATAAAATAGCGAAAGAAATAGAAGTAACGGTTAATTCGATACTGGAAAAAAAATAAATTCAATACTCAACACAAACCAACACAACAATGATGCGCATACTACCCGCAATACTACTGACAGCATCTGTTTTTGCCATACAACCTGCCTACGCGCAGGACGATAAAACTAAAAAAGCAGACGAAGGCGAAGACCTGCTGGAAATGCTGGATGAAGAGAATGGTAAAAAAGGTAAAGAATATACAACGGCTACGTTCAAAACATCGCGCGTGGTAAATGGCCACAGCATTGAAAACACCGCAGCAGGTGTACTCGATTTTAAAGTAAACCACCGCTTTGGTGAGTTGAAGGGTGGGGCTTCCACCTTCTTCGGGCTGGATAATGCCAATACGCTCATCGGGTTCGACTATGGTATTACCGATTGGTTGATGATAGGCATCAGCCGCAGCACGTATCAGAAAGAGTTTCTGGGCTTTACTAAAGTAAAGCTACTCCGCCAAACGGATAATAAAGGTGGTATGCCCCTGAGCGTTAGCTACTACGGTGCTATGAGTGCACAGGCTATGCCTGCACCCACGTTACCCGCAGGTGCAGAGTATCATTTCAGCAATCGTTTGTTTTACGTAAACCAGCTATTGATAGCCAGAAAGTTCAACAAATGGCTGTCTGTACAGGTGATGCCTACGCATATACACTACAATCTGGTGCCTACTACGGCAGAGCCTAACGATGTAATAGCATTGGGTGTGGGCGGCCGTTTGAAACTATCGAACCGCGTATCGCTGAATGCGGAGTACTATTATCGTTTCAACGAGCTGAACGGCTATTTCAACTCATTATCGCTTGGTTTGGATATAGAAACAGGTGGCCACGTTTTCCAACTGATGCTGACCAATGCCAATGCCATGACAGAGCGGGCATTCATAGGCCAAACTACCAGCGACTGGGCAGATGGCGGCATACACTTCGGCTTCAATATATCGAGGGTGTTTACAATTGTTAAACCTAAAGAGTTTAAATCATCGAATACAAATAAGTGGTAACTTAGCCACGGGTGTATTATTTTTCATAGAGGATAAGGCTCAGGTGTAAAATCTGATGCCTTATTCTTTTTTGTAGCTGATTATGTTCTATATGTAGGAACGTAAAGACTTACTATTCCACAACATATTCCCGTTTCAGTTTTTCTACAAATGCTGCAAAGCTATCTATGCCATACTCTTCCCTTAGTATAGCTTCCATCGTTTCGTACTGCATAATACGTTTCAGCCCTTGTAGCCCGTCTTTTGCAAAAGCATCTGCACACAATATAGCCTGTACAGTACTATACTGATTTGTATAATTACCGGGCTTCGGAAGATTATCTATACTATCTACCCGCAGTTCAGGGTGTGCTATCAAGTGTCGTATCAACTTGTTTTTATGATAGGCTAAAGGCCTGCCCATACTGCCACCATAAAAATGCGCTAACCCCTCTTGCAAAGGCGATTTCGGAAATAGTTTGTTGAGGTAGATATGCACAACTTCGTGAAAATAATTCTCTCCCAAGCCTGCACAAAAGACAGTATTGTTCTTGTCGTTTGATATACCCGATGGTTTGGGTGCATTACCCATATCCAGCGTATAGTCAAAGCCTGTCAATTTTTTTATCTCATCTTGGGTATCGGCAAAAAAGTAATTGATGTCAATAGGTTGCAACTGCCAATCGCGTTCCAGCTTGGCTATGTTTGTTATCATTGCTTTTGCTTTCCGCCTGTCGAATGAATGGTAAGACGGATAATGAAATACAATATTTCGCACACGGGTTTGCTGCCATGTTGATGCAGTCATATCAATAGGGCTAATGAAATAAGGGCGATTATCTTTTGTGAAGCCTACGTAATGGTTGGCGATACAAAGCAGTTGGTATTTACCATCAGTTTCCCATCCCATCTGTGTCTTTATGTGTATTGTGTGGCCTATGGGTTTTACGTATATAATACCTCTCTGCTGGCACATACTATAGGTAGGGTAGTCGCCGGATATACCGTAAATCATGTGGTCGGGTATCGCGTATCGGGTTATGTCTTTTGTACGCCAGTATGTATGGAATGATGGCAATGTGTCGTGCTTGAAGCCCTCTACATAGCTACGGTAAAAAGCAATGGCTTGCTGCACTTTTGTGGCAGATGTATCAACCCACGGTTGTACAAAAAACTGTTTCTGCGCATGGCTGTTAATAGTAAACAGTAAGGCTACTAAAACAAAGAGTTTATTCACAGGCTATTGTCTTTGTATAAAATTAACGATAACCTACAACAAAAAACGGGTAGCAATCGCTACCCGTTTTTCATTTATCAATTATGCAAAGTTTATTGCTTCACAAAGCGTATCACCTGTACATTGCTGTTAGCAGCATCTGTAATGTGCAGGTTGTACATACCTGCAGGTAGGTTAGCTACATTTATAACGCCTGCATTGTTTTGCAGTGTTACTGCCTGGTTGGCAACAACAGCACCCAGATTGTTAGTGATTTTCACACTCACCTGGTCGTTGTTATAGTTGCTTAGTTGCAGGTTCAGCGTAGCACCGTTTACAGGGTTAGGATATACCTTCACCGTAAACTGTTCGCCTGTTACATTGTCAATGCCTGTAGCAAATATTACCGTCAGCTTAGCAGCATTCGATATTTCAGCAGGGCTGCACAAACCACTTACTACACAACGGTAGCTGCGCAGGTTCATGTATCCGCCTCGTGCCAGTACTGTCAACTCTCTGGTAGTAGTACCTGCATAAGCACCTGGTTTATCGTTAATGTTAACGAATACCACATTGCCGCTTATCATGGTGTCAACCTGCCATTGGTATGTCAGGTCTTTACCTGTTGCATCTACCCAGAATTTGATTGTTTCATTATACGTCTGCTTAGTGCTTCTTGGCTGTGTAGTGATGCGTGGTTTAGGATACACGTGCAGTACACCAGGGCCTGCAATGTTACTACCGCAATCGCTGTTTACAACGCAACGGTAGCCATAGCCACTCATAGCCAGTGTTACATTACTTACCAGCAGTGTGCGTGTATTAACCAGTGAGTAGTTGGCACTGTTAGTCAGGTTTACCCATCCTGTACCTTTATCTTCCTGCCATTGGTAGGTAGGATTCAGCGCATCAACTGTTACGCTGAATGTGGTTTGTGTGTTCTCGCAAATGGTATCATTTTTAGAAGGAACCAGTATTACAGGCTTAGAGAATACATTGAGTGTAGCAGTGCTGCTGATGGCAGCAGGAGCACAACCGTTTGATACTACGCAACGGTATTGTGTGCCGTGCAGGTTGTATGGTATATTGCTCACGCTCAGGTTGGCTGTAGTAGCGCCACCGTTGATGCCACCGTTAACTATATTCACCCAAACGGCACCATTCAGTTGCTGCCATTGATAAGTAACACCGCCTGCACCTGTTGTGTTTACGTTAAACACTACAGTTGCTTTATCACATACAGTCGCACTCTTCGGGTTCGACAATATTGTTGGTGGTGTAATAACCGTCAGCATAGCTGCGAAAGATGTTTGTGTTGGTGCGCAAGTACCGCCAACAATACAGCGGTATTGATATGTATTCATCGTTGCTGTTGCGCCTGTTACCGTCAAAGTACTTGCATTAACACCGCTATACACGCCTGATGGTATTACATCTGCCCATGCGCTGCCTGTATTTACCTGCCACTGGTATGTTACACCGGTGCCTGTTGCAACTGTTGTAAAGCTGGTGCTGCCACCAACGCAAACAGTTGATGCTATAGGGCTGTTTGAAATAAAAGGCAGTGAATTGACACTGAGTATAGCAGTGCCCGATGTTTGTGTTGGTGCACAGCTACCACCTACGATACAACGGTATTGGTTGCCGTTGAAAGAAAGTGGTGTGCTGAGGATGCTTAGCGAAGCACTCATAGCACCGCTGTATGGAGAACCGTTAGATACATTTACCCAAACACCACCTGTGAATATCTGCCATTGGTAAGTAAGGCCTGCGCCGCTTGCTACTACACTGAATGTAGCAGGGCTGTTTGTACATACTGTTGTACTAAGCGGAGAACTGAATATTGCAGGTAATGCATTAACTGTAAGCGTACGCACTGCAGATGTTACAGGCGAAGGACAAGTACCGCTTACAATACATTGATATGTTAAACCATTAAATGCTGTGCTAGGTGCTGTCAGTACAAGCGTATTGCTTGTTGCACCACTATACACACCACCATTTGAAACGTTGACAAAGCCAAAGCCACTGTTTACCTGCCATTGGTATGTAAGGCTGGTACCCGTTGCTGTAACGTTGAAAGATGTAGTAGAACCTGCGCACACAGTAGCATTTACCGGTTGCAATGTTATTACAGGTGCTGTATTTACATTTAGTTGAGCACTGGCCATAACAGGGGGAGTGCAAGTGCCGCTTACTACTACACGGTAGTTAAAGCCATTCATAGCTGCAGTAGTGGTAGATATGTTTAATGTTGTAGTTGTAACGCCGCTGTAGATGCCTGCATTGCTAAGGTTAGCAAAGCCGCTACCAGCGTTCAACTGCCATTGATATGTAAGTGCAGTACCAGTAGCTGCTACGCTGAATGATGTGGCAGAACCCTCACACACTGTAGATGTAGCTGCTGGTGTAATGATAACCGGTGCAGTGTTTACTGTCAGTGTTGCTATACCTGAGTTGATAGCAGGGCCGCATGTGCTGTTTACTACACAACGGTAAGTAAATCCGTTTAATGATGCAGGGGCTGCGTTTACATTCAGTGTAGCAGCAGTAGCACCTGCATATGGAGCCACGTTAGTAACATTTGTAAAGCCGGAACCATTATTTACCTGCCATTGGTAGTTAACACCACCGCCCGTAGCACCAACACTGAAAGATGTGCTGTTGCCTGCGCATATCACCTGAGATAAAGGACTTGTGCTCAGCACGGTCAGTGCGTTTACATTCAGTAATGCTCCTGCAGATTCTGTACCTGGTGTACAAGCACCTGTTACAGCACAACGGTACATACTACCGTGCAATGAGTTGGTAACACCAGTTATATTAAGTGTAGGTGTAGTTACATTGCTGTATACACCGGCGTTGCTCAAGTTGGTATATGCACCACCACCAACGCTTATCTGCCATTGATAGTTGAGCGGGCCTGCACCTGAAGCCGTTACTGAGAAAGAGGTATTAGACGCTTCGCATACTGTAAGGCCAAGCGGGTTGTTAATGATTGATGGACGCAGATTGATATTTAATACGGCAGCATTGCTGGTAGTAGATGGTGCGCAAGTACCGCTAACCACACAACGGTATTGTTGGCCTTGCAATGCCATCGTTCCGCTTGTTATTACCAGTGTATTGGTATTTACACCGCTATAGATGCCTGCATTGCTCAGGTTGCTGAACGTGCTGCTGCTTGATGCGGCAGTCTGCCACTGATAGTTAAGCCCTGCGCCTGTAGCTGTTACAGTAAATAAACCATTGATGTTATAGTCGCAAGTAGTGAAGTTAGCAGGCTGGCCAGTGATGCTGGGTTTGCCGTTAACAGTTAGTGTTCCTGCATTTGATATAGCTACCGGAGTACATGTACCGGCTATTACGCACCTGTACGTATTTTGGTTGAAAGAAAGTGGTGTATTAATGATGCTGAGGTTAGGGCTTTGCATACCAGAGTAAGGGTATACATTGGCAATGTCTGTATATACGCCTGAATTTGCCGGTGCTACCTGCCATTGATAGTTGATACCTGTACCGCTACCTGCTACGGAGAAGTTAGCAACGCCATCTTCACAAGTTGTGGTATTGAGCGGGTGTGTAGATACAGAAGGTTGAGAGAATAACGTAAGTGTTGCCGGGTTGCTGTTAATGCTCGGTGCACAGTTGCCACTCAGTACACAACGGTATTGGTTGTTATTGAATGAAAGCGGAATGTTAGATATTGTAAGATTAGATGTTGCAGAACCGGAATACGGAGCAACAGGAGAAATATTTGCCCATGTGCCGCCGCCGTTTGTACTTACCTGCCACTGATAGTTGGATGTAGCAGAACCTGTAACACTGAAACCTGTAGTGCCGTTAGGGCAAGCTGTGATGCTGGCAGGCTGTGATACAACACCTGGCACTACATTCACATTCAACTGAGCCGTTCCGCTGATGGTAGGAGAGCCGCACAGACTACTTACCTGACAACGATACACATAAGCATTCATGCCTACGCCGGGTGTAGTAATGGTAAGGTTGGGCGTGTTTACACCACTGTATGGTGCACTGTTAGGTGCATCTGCAAAGGTTACACCGGCATTGGTGCTTACCTGCCATTGATAAGAAATGGGATTGACACTAACACTGTTGGCACCTACCGAAAATACGGCATTAGTACCCACACATACTGTTTGTGTAGTAGGGCTGCTGTATACATTGTGGGGAAGATTAACATCTATCCAGCCTACATTACTGATTACAGCAGGGCCACAAGCAGCTTGCACCACACAACGGTAGCCGAATGTGTTGATGGCCATGGTTACGTTTGTAATAACCAATGCCCCTGTATTAACGCCGGAGTACGTAGCGTTGTTACTCAGGTTTACCCAGCCACCGCCAAGCCAGTTGTTTACCTGCCATTGGTAGCTGAGGGTTGTACCCGACGCTATAACCAGAAAGAAAGTGTTGTTGCCTGCGCATACTGCTTGCTGGGTAGGGCTGGTGGAAATTGATGCACTTGTACACTGTGCTTTTGAGTAGTTACTGTACATTAATGTCAGCAACATGACCATTAACGTGGTGTAGATTTTCAACGTTCGCATATGTATGATTATAAATGAAAAAACAATTTTTTATGGGGTATCATTATCTTAATGCCCGACACCTCTTCAACAACTTGTAAAATTCTGTGAAAAATACAGTCATTACAAGCACTCCATGGGCATTTTAACTACGCGATAAAGGTATAAATTACTATCTATAAATGGAATAGCCCATCTTTATTTTTTTCTTAATTAAAGACTTATTTATGCAGATTGCTTGTATAAATCATTTTTTCATCTTCAGAAATGAAAAATAATAATTTATATATACGTTTAAATGCTTATTTATTGGTACTGAGCAGTAAAATAGAAGCCGTACCCTGCGGGTAGTGGTTTACCACCAATATATTGCCGATGGTAGGGTTGATGCCCTTTTTCTGTATCAACACTTCGGGTATTGTTTGTGCGGTAAACAGCCTGGTAGCCAGCCATAGGGCAAAACCTGTGCTGGTATCATACTCTCCGCACAGGTGCTTGAAGGCAGCAACCGTAGTGTGTGCCGTGGTGTTTTCAAGTATGGGTTGGTACAATGGTTGGTAGCGTGCATCGCCACTCATGCCACAAAGTACCATATCAAGGTCTTTCAACCTCATGCCTTTTTCGGCTAATATACTGTCTATAGTAGCCTGCACTGTTTGTGGTGTCGGCTCTTGCAGCATGGTCATCTGCTCAATACTGCATATAGCATTAGCAGCATCGTTTGTAATTGTAAAAAATGCTGCACCCTCACCACCGATGGTGCCGTTGGTATCACTGTGTTGCAACAGGTGCTGGCTATCGGGTAGTGTTTTTTTCCAATAATGGGCTTTGTTTTTTACCACAAAATAATCTTCGGTCATTTCGTCGAAACAGCCAACAAGGTAGGTTTGCTTCGCTTCGTTTTCGTTCAGCAACATTTGTGCATCCAGCAGGGCAACTTCGAGCGAGTGCCCTCGATGTACGTAGGTTTGGTTGTAGCCTGTGCATTTGGTTTGCATGGCCAGCCAGCCATTGATGCTGTTGTAGGTGCTTTGTATAAAGTAGGTAGGGTTCAGCGCTTCTTCCTGCAGGCGTATCATATCACCCAGAAACAGTTCCATATCGCGCATACTGCCACGCCCGGTACCTGTTATGATACCATCGGGTGTTTCAATGCCTGCCAGTTGCATAGTGCGCATACCCGTGCTGATGCCTATTTTCAGCATACGGCTCATACGGCGTATAGCTACGGGGTTGATGAATTTTGAGTAATCAGTATCTTGTACATACAACTTGCCGTTATTACTACTGACAACATCGGGCAGGAAACCGTCTGCATCAAAACTGTGTTGAGGCGATAGTGCTGCTGCTGCTGATATGTAAACAGGTTTCATCATGCTTTGCTGAATATCAGTGATACATTATTACCGCCAAAACCAAATGAATTGCTGAGTACGTGTTGCAGGTTGGCATCTTGCATTTGTGCCACAGGGGCAATAGCTAATTCTTCCATTTTTGTTGTAAAATGAAGGTTAGCCCAAGCCTTTTGTTGCTGCAATGCCCATATACTGAAAATAGCCTCTATACTGCCTGCTGCCGCCAGTGTATGCCCTGTGAATGGCTTTGTGCTGCTGAACAGGGGTATGTTATTTTCAAACAATCGCTCGATGGCTTTGCCCTCTGCCGCATCGTTGTTGATGGTGGCAGTGCCATGCGCGTTGATGTAATCAATGTCTTGTGGTTGCAACCCTGCTTTGTGCAATGCCAGTTGCATGGTATTGTATGCGCCATCTCCGTTGGGCGATGGGGCTGTGGGGTGGTAGGCATCGTTGGTATTGCCATAACCCGATAAGACGGCTAATATCTCTGCACCACGTTCTTTGGCAGCTTTTTCAGTTTCCAGCAACAGGTAGCCTGCTGCTTCTCCCAGATTCAGCCCGAAGCGTGTATTATCAAACGGGCGGCATGGTTGTTTATCTACATTCTTCAACGAGTGGAAACCATTCAGTGTAAAACGGCTCAACGCATCGCATCCACCACAGATGGCGCGCTTTACAATACCATGCTGTATAAGCCTTGCACCCAGTATAATGGCGTTGGCAGATGATGAACAGGCAGTGCTGATGGTAGCTGTAAATGGCTTGATGCCGAAATAATTGACAATGTTTTGTGTGCTTTCCGCACAGTCAAGCGTATCTAAATATTTAAGAAAGTCGCCTTCTTGTTTGTCCGATATGAACTCCGGGTACAGGTCTTCTACCGAGCACATACCACCAACGGTATTGGCGTTGATGCAGGCAAAGCCCTCTTCTTGCAACAGTTGTTTATCTATTCCCTGCATTACTTCTTGCATGGCTACGAGTGCCAGCAGGGTAGTGCGTGTGTAGCCATTATTTCCTGTAGGCAGGCCAAGCAGTGTACACAGGTCGTCGTTACTATAAGCTACCTCGCCCATCAAAAACTGGGGGGCATGTATGCTTTGTAAATGTTGCGGGTAGTGCAGCCCTGCTTTGGCGGCTATCAACGACTGCAGGTTGGCATCTGCACCGTTGCCCAATGCAGATATGATGCCCAGCGATGTAACGACAATTCTTTCCGCCATGTATGGTGCGGGTATTGGTATGGTTATATTTTGCGGTTTTGCGCTATATAGTCGGCCATAGAAGCTACAGACTCCAGCACTTTGCGGCCTTCGCGCGCGTCTTCTATTTTGATGCCGTAGTTACGTTCCAGCAATACCATCATCTCCAGCGAGTCTATGCTGTCCAAGCCAAGGCCCTCGCCAAACAGAGGTGCGTTATCATCAATATCCGCAGGGGTCATGCCCTGCAGGTTCAGCGACTCGATGATTTGTTGCTTCAACGTAAGTTTTAAATCTTCCATATCAAATATCAGGTGTGGCGCAAAAATAATATAATTGGGGGGAATAAACAGCGCGTATTATTTCGGTATATTATTATTTTGAATTCAAGAGATATGTCTTACCCATCAACCTGATATTTATATTTGCCTGTATAACGGTTTATCTATGAACAAAAGCCGAATAGAAGCATTCAGCGACGGGGTATTGGCTATTATTATCACCATTATGGTGTTAGAGCTAAAAGTACCACAGTCGGCAGATGGTGCTGCGTTGCTGGCATTATTGCCACAGCTTTTCAGCTATATGCTCAGCTTTGTGTTTTTGGGTATTTATTGGAACAATCACCACCACTTGCTGCAAACTTTACGTGGTGTGAACGCGCGCGTGATGTGGAGTAATCTGAATCTATTATTCTGGTTATCATTAGTGCCGTTTGGTACAGGGTGGATGGGTAAGAACCATACCGAACCACTACCTGTTGTAGAATATGCTACCATATTGCTGATATGCGGTTATTCTTACGACTTGCTCCGCAAAAGCATCATAACCACATACAAGAACGAAACAAATGTAAAAGCCGCGTTAGAAAAACAACGAGGCAAAGCAGTATGGTCGACCATACTATATGCGCTGGCAATACCTGCTGCTTTTATCAGCACATATATATCAATAGCCCTCTTTGTAGCAGTAGCCCTGCTATGGATAACACCCGATAAAGAAATAGAAAAAGTAATGAGCGAGTAATGGCAATACTAAAATGCATACCGCACACCCACCATCACAGGGAAAGTGAGAATCCGGTTTTCAAACCATCCGTGGTAATGTCCTGCTATGTATACATAACGCGCACTAATGGATGTATTTAAAGATAGCCGCTTAGTAAGATAGATAAAAACACCACCATGTATATCCAACGTTACACCGCTTACACCATAATACTCAAAAGCTCCCTTCTCATACTGCGAGTTGCGAAAGTTGTAGCCTATCATTGTACCTGCATATAGATTTGATTTTTTCAGCCCAATCTTTTTATGAGCTACAATACCTGCTGTCCAATGACCAGGCGCAACATACTCGTATGCGTTACCTTCAAAAAACAAACCGACTTCCCATTTTTGAGGAAGCAGGTAAGTAGTTCTTATAGCAGCACTTAAACCTTTGTTGAAAGGTAAATTATCAGTTTTGTCAGATAATGAAGTGTTGAACACAAAACCCGTCTGCAGGCTTACTGCTATTTTTTGTGCAGATGCCATAGGGCACCATATTGCATACAATACCAATAGGATTATAAGTTTCTTTGCCATAATGAGTTTGAGGTTTGTAGAATTTAATATCAAAAAGCATACCGTACACCCACCATCACAGGGAATGTGAGTGCGTTATATTTACTGATTATTTCTGTAGAGTAGGGGTAAATATTGCTTTTCTCGTGCTGGCGTATGTGCCTCACTCCCGTAGATAAATGAAGTCCCCAATGTTTTGATAAAGGAACAATGGTACTCGCATTCAAGCCATACATATATCCGTTACTTACAGTGCTGCTTCCATCAATTTGTATATCTGCAAACAAATAACCCGCAGTAATGCCGGCGTATAATTCCATTTTTCTAAAATAAACGCGTCTGTTCAGCACACCGCCCACAATACCAAACGGACCACTTAATGATTCAACCGCAGAGGCTTCTATCAACATACCTGCTTGCCAATGCTTATGAAAATTATATGTAGGCAACAATACCGCATTTAGCCCCATGTTGATGTAGCCTGGTTTGTTATAAAATTTATCGTTAATTGGCGTATTAAACACAAAGCCCGTTTGCAGGCTAATGGCGAATTTTTGTGCCGATGCTGCGAAACAGGTTATTGCTAAAAATATGGTGGTTATAAGTTTTTTTGTCATAGTGTGTTGTTTGTGTTTCTATACATCAAACGCTTTGTCTATCAACGCTTGTTGCTCTTTAGCGTGCATCTTGCTATAGCCTGTGGCACTGGCAGCACCTGCAGGGCGGCTCAGGTACTTACTTACAGCAGCTTCTTCCTGCATCTTCAAAAAGCCCAGTGCGCCCATGTTATATGGTTCTTCCTGTACCCACACCCATTCCGCTTTCTTATATTTTTCACGCAGTGCCTGTAGTTGCATGGCAGGGAACGGATATATCTGCTCCAGCCTTACTATCGCTACATCCTGCCTGTTTTCAGTCATTTGTTTTTCACTCAGGTCGAAGTACAGTTTGCCGCTGCACAGCAACACACGTTTTACTTTGCTGGCCGTTTTGATGCTTGCATCATCTATCACTTCCTGAAACTTACCTGTCGCAAAATCTGCTGTTGCAGAGTACGCGCGCACATGGCGCAAATTAGCCTTAGGCGAAAAGTTTATCAACGGTTTGCGGAAGCTCCACTTCATCTGGCGGCGGAACATATGGAAGAGGTTGGCTGCTGTGGTGATGTTGGTAACAATCATATTGTTTTCCGCACACAGTTGCAGGAAGCGCTCCAGCCTTGCCGATGAGTGTTCGGGCCCTTGCCCCTCGTAGCCGTGTGGCAATAGCATAACCAAACCGCTCATCTTCTGCCACTTTGTTTCGGCAGATGCTATGTATTGATCTATTACTGTTTGTGCACCGTTGGCAAAGTCGCCAAACTGTGCTTCCCATATCGTTAGTGCATTGGGGTTGGCAATAGAGTAGCCATATTCAAAACCCAGTACAGCAAACTCACTCAGCAGCGAGTTGTATATCTGAAAGCGTGCCTGTGCATCGCTCAGCTTACCGAGGCGGCTGTATTCCGCATTGGTTGTTTCGTCGTGCAACACAGCATGGCGGTGAGAGAATGTACCACGCTCTACGTCCTGCCCGCTAAGGCGTACGGGTATGCCTTCAGCTAATAAACTGGCGTAAGCAAGTAATTCGCCTGAAGCCCAATCCAGTTGTCCTTTTTCGTCATACAGTTTCACTTTCTCCTCTATCAGCTTCTGTATTTTACGTAGTGGTTTGAAGTCGGCAGGTATATTCATCAATGCTTTGAACAGTTTTTCAACTTGTTCTTTACTGATGCCCGTTTCGGGAGATGTATCAAAATCTTCAAATGTAGAGCGGCGTAGTTCTGCCCATGCTTTTTCAGGCGCCTGCATCTGGTAGGGAAGTGGTTTTTGTTTCACCTCATCCAGCCTTTGTTGCAAGTCGTCCCAAAAATGTTTTTCCATTTCCTTTGCTAACTCTTGTGCATCGGCAGTACCGTTTTTCAGCAGGTACTCGGTGTACACCTCGCGCGGGTTGGGGTGTTTCTTTATCAGGTCGTACAGTTGCGGTTGTGTAAAGCTTGGGTCGTCGCCCTCATTATGGCCATGCTTACGGTAGCATACCATGTCTATAAATATATCCTGATTAAACTGTTGACGGTATTTGATAGCCAGTTTAGCAGCTTTTACTACTGCTTCCGGGTCATCACCGTTTACGTGCAGTACAGGTGCCTGTACCATAGCAGCTATGCTTGTACAATAGTCGGCACTGCGCGCTTCATCAAAGTCTGTTGTAAAACCTATCTGGTTGTTGATGACGAAGTGGATAGTACCACCGGTCTGATAGCCGGGCAGTTTGCTCATTTGCAACAATTCGTAAACCACGCCCTGCCCTGCTACGGCACTATCGCCGTGTATCAGTATCGGCAACACTTCGTCGTACTTGCTGTTATATAATATGTCTGCTTTGGCGCGAGAGAAGCCTGCCACTACAGGGTCAACCACCTCAAGGTGAGATGGATTGGGTGTAAGCTGCACGTTTATCTCTTTGCCTTTCGGTGTTTTGATATTACTGCGGAAACCGAGGTGATACTTCACATCACCGCTACCCATAGTAGTATCGGGTGGCATATTACCTTCAAATTCAGAGAATACCTGCTCGTATGTTTTGCGCATGGTGTTGGTCAGTACATTCAGCCTGCCACGGTGTGCCATGCCTATCACTACTTCTTTCACGCCATTGTCTGCCGCTTCGTTTATCAATGTGTCCAGAGCGGGGATGGTACTTTCGCCACCCTCAAGGCTGAAACGTTTTTGCCCGATGTATTTCGTGTGCAGGAATTTCTCAAATATCACGCCCTCGTTCAGTTTTTCAAGAATGCGTTTTTTCTCGTCCAACGTCAGTTCCTGCTCCTGCATTTTTTCGTAGGCTTCCTGCACCCACATGCAGGTATCGTAGTTGTTGATGTAGGTATATTCTACACCCACATTACTTGCGTATAATTTTTTCAGTCGGGCTATGATGTCGCTTAGTTTGGCTTTGCCCAAACCTGCAAACGCGCCCGCATGAAACTCGGTATTCAAATCTGCATCCGTCAGCCCGAAGTCTGCCAGTGACAGAAAAGGCTTGCGGTCTTTGCGCGGGCGTATGGGGTTGGTAGTGGCTACCAGGTGTCCGCGCTTCCAGTAGCTGCGTATCAGTCGGTACACACTCAACTCTTTCGATACCTGCTCGTTGCTTACGGGTGTTTTATCTATGGTGATGGTAGCAGTTGTAGCACCACCATTGCCGTTTGCTTTGGATATGGCAAAGTCAAAGCCTTCAAAAAATTTCTTCCATTCAGGGTCAATGGTCGTTGAGTCTTTAACGTAATCGCTGTACATAGACTCAATGTAAGAAGGGTGTGAACTCATCACGTACGAAAAATCTTTCATCGTAAAAACCGTCTGTTTTTGCAGATATGCTTTATATATATAAGATAGCGTGTAAAGTTAACAGTAAATGAGGTAAACTGAAAATAGAAATACAGGCTTATTACAAGCCTTAGATATGGGAAATAGGTTTAATTTATCATCACCCAATTGAACCCGAAACGTATCATGAAGTTTTGCGTGGCATAGCCCTGTGTTATCAGCGTATTGCGGCTGTATAGCTGTTGCACCTGATCGGCCATCAGGTAGGCACGGAAGCGTTTTACCTTGAAGTTGAAGAATACGCTCAATTCGGGGGTGTTGCTTACTGTGTAGGTGTTCTGAAAATAAAAACGGTTGAAGAAAGGTGAATAAGCGGCAGGATTGTAGCTGCTGTGGTAGCGCGCCTCTACACCCGTAGCTATCTGCAATGCTTTCTTGAATATTTTAGTTTCGATGGCTAATTGATGCCTGCCCAGCAATGCAGGTACGTTCACAGGTGTGTTGTTGTCTGCCTGCTGGTAGGTCAGTTCGTTATCCAGTACCAATATCTTCCAGCGGAATGCTTTTCTTGCCCATACCTGCAATACATTGAATGCTGCCCCGTACTGTGCAGGCAGTTGGCTGCTGTTGAGGTATATATAATTGTTCACTAAATAATTGCGTACACCCGCATTGGCTTGCCATGCATCATTCACCCACGATGCGTGTACTTGTGTAACGCTTTCTTTATTGAATGTAGCAGTGATGGTATCGTACTGATTGTAGTAGGTGGTATAGCTGTATGGTGCAGCATTTATGTTTTGCGCTGCCCCTGCCGACAGGCTGCCCCATGTAGCACCGAGGTCTTTACCCACCCGTCCACTAACGGATGTGGCACCTGCTGCACTGCCCGCATAGTAACTAAGCAAGTGGGCTTCATAAAACCATTTGCCTTGCAGCAAGGCTTCTTTTTTCAACGATGCAGTAATATAGCTGTTGTTGTTGACAGATTTGGATGTACCACGCAGATACACTGTTTCGAATACATCGTTTCGGTAACCCAGCCCGGCATTAAACTGTAATTGATTTTCGCGCTTGCCGATGAAGCCATTGAGCAAAAAGCGATTGTCTATAAAAAACCATTCCTGCCTACTGTACACAGAGTCGGTAGCTGCAAATCCACGATTGAAGAAAGGAACGTAGCGCAAACTATCGGGGCGTAGGTCTTTAAACACATGCCTTTCACCGCTTAATTCCAACCTATGCACAATGCTGAAACGTGGTGTAAGCGACAGGCTGTAGCGCGTACTATCTTCGCTATACAGGCTATCGGTTTTGCCCCAAGTGTAGCCATGCTGCACCATTACCGAATAGTCGCGCAACATATTAGATACCGCACTACGACGTGTAGCACCCACATTGCCAAACGCATCGTTCTGAAAAGCAACACGTATGGTGCGTCTGTCATTGTAGGCAGCACTGTCCAATTGCTTTTCGTTTATCATACCACCGTTTTCGTCTTGCTGCATTTTGTTGTAGGCTACACCGCCATACAGTTCGTAATGCAGCTTTTTGCTTTGATAGTAGGTAGATAAATATGCATTGTCGTTGTTAGTTCGCTGAATATTATAGTACCCAGGCGAGCTTATTTTCCTATACCCGATGGCAAAGTTCCAGTTGGGTTTGATGTTTTGCGTGTGCATGATGCTCGCCATCTGCTCTTGCTTGCCGCCAAGCTGGTAGCCAAAGGCAGAGTAGGGGCGGTTGCTGTTGTAGTAGTTTAGGCTATCAGCATCGTAGCGGTATGCATCGTAGGCAGTGTAGCCAAATGTAGGACCCGTGCGGTGGTCTGGGGTAAAGAGCAGGTTGCGTGCAGCAGTACCATTATTGCCCAAATCGCGTATGGGTTGGTTTACCAGCCTGCGATGGAATGTGTGTAATGAGGTGTCGGGCGTATATACTTTGTCGGAATGTAGCTTGCGATAAAAGATGCGGTAGCTTTCGTCTTTCCAGTCGGCTGTATTGCTCTTATTAAACTGGGTGCTGTCTTTCTTCTGGTTGTCGAAGACAGACTGCCCCTGCCCGGGCGGCTGTATCTGCGCATAGCCTGTATGCACGGCGCACAGCAGCAATATGCATACATATATATATATCCTGTTCTTCAAATGGGCTGTAAAACTGCGCAAAGATACACGAATAGCGGTTAGATTTTGCCGATGATGCCTGCTACCAGTGCTGCCAGCTTAGGTGCGGCTGCATTGGCGGCAGCCAGCACTTCCTCGTGCGATACTTTGTGGACGATGCCCGGCACACCCAAATCGGTAATAATACTTGCTGCAAATACACGCATACCGCCATGTTTTGCTACAATGTTTTCGGGTACAGTGCTCATACCTACCGCATCGCCGGCTATCACATGCAGCCATTTGTATTCGGCAGGTGTTTCAAACGTAGGTCCTTGCAAGCCTATGTAGGTTCCTATTTGTATATCCAATTGTTGTTCGCCCGCTACTTGTTTTGCCAGTGCCAGTAGCTGATGGTCGTACGGTTCGCTCATATCTGGAAAGCGTGTACCGAGGCGTTCATCATTCGGGCCACGTAAGGGGTGTTCTGGAAATAAATTAATGTGGTCGTTGATGAGCATAATATCACCCACTTTGAAAGTGGCATTCATACCGCCTGCCGCGTTGCTTAGGAACAGCGTTTCCACACCCAATGCTTTCATTACCCTTACGGGGAACGTTACATCTTCCATCGTATAGCCTTCGTAATAATGAAAACGCCCTGCCATCATTACTACTTGCTTGCCAGCCAATGTGCCAAACAGCATATTGCCCGCATGGCCCTCTACCGTACTCTGCGGAAAATCGGGTATGTCTTTGTAAGAAATCTCTTTGCTCACCTGCATAGCATCTACCAACCCGCCGAGGCCACTACCCAATATGATGCCGATGGTTGGGCGTATATCCGTTTGCTGCTTTATATAAGATGCTGTCTGTTGTATCCTGTCGTATAAGTTCATTGTGTTTAACATACAAATAGTAAAACAAGGAATAAGCTAACTACCAACAAGAACACGAAGTGTATTTGTTTCTTTATCAATATTTGCCTGAAGCCCTTTAATTGGTTTTGTAGTAAATGATTGTCCTGTTGATTCTATATATAGTCCTCTTTTAGGAAGATCCTCAAGTAACTGTGAGTATATGTCTGAATTACCACCATTAGTTAAGCTTATGCCAATAGTGTCTTTCTTGCAATTGTTTTGTTTAATCTCTCTTCTTATGTCAACAACAATGCTATCAATATTGTCATTTGATAATACAACTTTTGTATTAATGTTAACTGTTGAATTAGGGCTGATAGTAATATTTTGAGTGTTGTTGTTGCCAAATTGATTTACGTTTTTTGTTTGTGAAAAAACATTTATTGAGATAGAATTAATTAACAACAGTGTAAATAATAACTTATTCATAGTGATTTACATTTTTACATTTTGTGTGTTATTGTTTCCAGATTGATTAACTTCTTTTTCAATTTTGGCAGGAATATTATTACATGTATCTCTATATTCAATCTTAATCACCTCAACACTATCAGGTTTTGCATAGCATTTTAACCAAAAGAATTCATCTTGCTTATTTTCATTACAGGCTTTTTCATGTGTACGATAAGCTGAAATGAAAATTACTATAAATATTATTGTCGCTATTGATAGAACAAACCAAAATACTGGTTGCATATATTTTGGCATCATCTTATACAAATCACTTATGATTTTCATAGTTTGTAATTTACTATAACTTCTTTAATTACAAGTGCTGCCAATCAATCCCTCAACCGTAGCATCGCCATTTTGTTTGGCGTTTTTAAAATCGGCACAGGCTTGTTGTTTGCGGTTGGTATTCATATACAGTATGCCCCTGTTTTTGTAAGCATCGCTGTATTTGTTATTCAGCTTCAGTGCCATATCAAGGTCTTGCTCGGCAGCAGGGTAGTTTTTATTGATGAAGTACACCGCCGCGCGTATGTTATACAATTCGGGTAGCTTGGGGCTAACGGCGATACCTTTGGTGGATGCCGCCACAGAACCCTCATAGTCGCGCTGATTGTATTTGATGAATGCGATGTTTGAATAGGCTAAGCCGAAATCGGGGGTATAACGCAAACAACTATCAAGGTCTGCCAGCGCCTCTTGCCAACGGCTCACTTTTACATAAGTTATGGCACGGTTGTAGTAAGATTGTCCGTCGTCTGGTTTGATGGTGATGGCTTCTGTAAAATCGGCTATTGCTTCGTTTACCATCCCGTTGTTCAGATAGTAATTGCCCCTGTTGCCATATGCGCGAGATACATACGGCACTCTGTCATTCTTCTCTATGATGTCGCTCATAAAGTCGAGGTCGTTATTCCATGTTTTGTTTCGCTCATAGATAGCGTAACAATAAACAACCGCGCATACTGCAAATGCTGTTTGAAAAACATAGGCAAATTTCTTTTTCAATGCCTCGTTGGCAAGTATGCTATTGTACGCATACGCTATTATCAAAAACAGCCCTACGTAGGGGAAGTAAGCATACCTGTCTGTAGTAATAAACAAACGAGAAGGTATGAGTTGTATATTGATAGATATAGTGATGAAAAACAAAGCCGCGCCAAACAGCACCATCCTGTTTTTACGAAAGCGGTATAGCAAGTAAATAATAAACAAAAATAAAAGCGGCGATGCATAATATTCCCAAGGCAGCATACCATCCGCTTTGGGTGGGTACACATAAATACCACATAGGTTTACGGGCAGCAGAAGCTTGAAGAAATAGAACATGAACGAATAGCACACCATAAAAAAGATGTCCATAGCGTTGTAGTCTATCAGCATGCCATTGGTAAGATTGCCCTTGGTGCCGGGGTCGCTGATGGTGATGATACCGAACACCACACTTAGTGCAAAGAATGGTAGTTTCTCTATTATCAGCCTTGCATTCAGTTTGCGTTTGTAATAATAATCTATCGCCAGCAACACTACCGGTAGTGTTACCGCTTGTGCTTTACTGAATAGCGACAGGATGAAAAACAAAGCGGTGATAATAAGGTATTTCGTTTGGTATTCATTTTTATGATAGCGTATATAATAGATAATAGCCAGCAGGTAGAAGAGAACATACATACTACTGCTACGTGCCGAAATCCATGATACAGCCTCTACATTCATAGGGTGCAGCGCAAACAGGAATGTAACTATAAATGCTATGTTTTTCTTGTCTGTAAGCTCAGTAACTAAACGAAATACAAGGGCGATGTTTATCAGGTGCATGATTACATTCAGCAGGTGTATAGGCATCGGTTCCAGCCCTGTGGTAGCATAGTTGATGGCAAACGTCAGCACGGGGAAGGGCTGATACATGATGAGGTAGTAGCTGCTGAAAATCTTCTTCACACTCGCCCAAGACAGGTTGGTAACCTCAGGGTATAGTTGGAAATATTCTATGTCGTCAAAGTTGAGAATAGCATTCTCCAGACAGTTGGAATATACCAAGCCTGTAACGGCTATCAGTATCCACAACCATAGTTTGTAGTTGGTAACCTGTTCTTTGGGTGCGGCAGCCTGTTTAGGTGCTTGCGGGGCAGCTTTTTTAGCCATATTGTAAAAATGCGTTGCTACCAGCTAATATAGCTAATTGTAGAAAATACTTGTATATCAAAGGGTGGTTTAGCCCTCATAGCCGGGGTTGGGTACTTGCGTTACCCTTGCTACGCCTACACCATCATGCTGCATATCGGGCAGTTCCAAAAAGTGGCGTTGCTCTATGGCATCAATAGATGCTTTGCGCTTCAGGTGCTGGCTTACCAGTGTTTTGATATGCTTGCCTGCAAAAGCGAGTATTTTATTCTTTAATCTTATCTGCCGCATAGCAGTACCCAAGAAGTAAAATAAAAGCGCTATAAGTCCCAACATAGCATAGATAGCTAGAGTAAACATCCGCACATTCATTGCCCCCAGTGTGGCATACTCGCTTTTATATTGCAGCTCTGTAAGTATATAGAACGGATATATCTTATTCATGAAAAAGGCAAAGACGATAACACCAACAGCCAGCAGGTAGCAAAGTATTTCGGTAAATATTAATATGCCTTTATTTACAAGGCGTTGTGCTATAGGCTTGCTGAGCATAGTGCCCATGGGGTCAAACACTTCAAGCTGGCTGTATATTAAAGCCTTATGTTCTTTAAACTCGTGCAATAAATCATCTTGCAGCTTGGGCATATATGAGGGTATTTTTCGGTAACAAAAGTAAAATAATGGCGCATTGCATCAAGAGCAGAGAGGTATAATGTGGAAAACTGGGCAAAGAATTGATAAAAAAGCCGCAATTTTGCGCTTCAAATTCAAAAGTAAAAAGTCAAAATTCAAAATATTTACCGCAATCCTGTCTTTTTGAATTTTGACTTTTGAATTAACTGCATGAAATACGAAAAGGAAATCAACTGCCGCCGCACGTTTGCCATTATATCTCACCCGGATGCGGGTAAAACTACGCTTACGGAAAAGCTGCTGTTGTTCGGTGGTGCCATACAGGTGGCAGGTGCCGTTAAGAGCAATAAGATAAAAAAGCACGCTACCAGCGACTTTATGGAGATAGAGCGCCAGCGTGGTATATCGGTGGCTACATCGGTTATGAGCTTTGAGTATAAAAATACACTCATTAATCTGCTGGATACCCCCGGCCACAAAGACTTTGCCGAAGATACCTACCGTACCCTGACGGCTGTGGATAGTGTTATACTGGTAATAGATAGTGTGAACGGGGTAGAAGAGCAAACCCGCCGCCTGATGGAAGTATGCCGTATGCGCGATACGCCCGTGATAGTGTTTGTGAACAAGATGGACCGTGATGGTAAATTCCCATTCGACCTGCTGGACGAAATAGAAAAAGAACTGAATATATCGCTGCACCCGCTTTCCTGGCCTATTAATATGGGTAAAGAATTCAAAGGGGTGTACAACCTGTTTGATAAAAGCCTGAACCTGTTTACTGCCAGCCAAAAAGCTACGGATGAAAACACCGTACCTATACCTGACCTGAGCGATGCCCTGCTGGACGAAAAAGTAGGTGAGCGCGATGCTAAACAACTACGCGAAGATGTTGATTTGCTGGAAGGTGTATATGGCGATTTGGATACGGATGCATACCTGAAGGGTAAAGTAGCCCCAGTCTTCTTCGGTTCGGCGGTCAATAATTTTGGTGTAAAGGAATTGCTCGATACTTTCATCCGTATAGCACCGCACCCGTTGGGCAGGGCAACGGATAAACGCTATGTAGAGCCGGGAGAAGATAAGTTTACGGGCTTTATATTCAAAATACACGCCAACCTCGACCCCCGCCACCGCGACCGTATTGCCTTCCTGCGTGTGTGCAGCGGCAAGTTTGAAAGGAATAAATATTACAAACATACCCGTATAGAAAAAGATGTGCGTTTCAGTAACCCGTATTCATTCCTTGCGCGCGAAAAAGATGTGATAGAAGAAGCCTACCCCGGCGATGTGGTGGGTTTGTTTGATACAGGCAACTTCAAGATTGGCGATACACTTACCGAGGGTGAAAAAATGCAGTTTACAGGTATCCCTACATTCTCTCCGGAGATATTTAAGGAACTGGTGAACAAAGACCCTATGAAAACCAAGCAGCTTGAAAAAGGTATCAATCAGCTAACAGACGAGGGTGTAGCACAACTCTTTACCCAACATGGCGGCAACCGCAAAGTGATAGGTTGTGTTGGTGAACTGCAATTTGAAGTAATACAATACCGCTTGCTGCAAGAATATGGCGCATCGTGCGCATTTGTGCCGCTCAGCTTCTACAAAGCCTGTTGGATAACGGGCGATAAAAAGAAGATAGAAGATTTCATCCGCTTCAAGCAGGCTAACGTAATGGAAGATAAAGACGGCAACCTTGTTTTTTTAGCACAAAGCGAATGGTTCTTAAATACAGAGCGCCAAAACAATCCTGATATAGAATTCCACTTTACCAGCGAGTTTAAAACACAGATGGCATAAGGGGGAATGACACTAACTATATGCACATCCTCATTTCATACTGACTAATAAACAAGTTTAAGCCAATGGCTTCCATAAAAGCATGGCTGTTTGCTGAATCAGCATCTGCGTTAATAAAACTTACGGGTGTAACATTGTCGCCTGCTATATGGTTGAATAATGCGGTAGCCATGCCTTTTCTTCTATGTGCACTGGCAGTAGCAAATTGATACACACGCTTTGTGCCTTTGTTATAATGGGCGTACGCAACAATATTTCCATAACCATCTTTTATGCCGATGGTTTCAACCGCATCGCCCAGATTCTGTACGCGCCTATTCATTTGCTGCCATGCAGGCTGCCAGTCGCACAGTTGGCTTAGCGCATCAAAGTTAGTGTTGTGTAAAATTTCTACGGTATGCTGATGTGCTGTTTTTGTTACAGCACCTTTGTATGCGTGCAATAAGCGGATAGTTTCAAAACCTATCTTCTCGTAAATTTTCTTAGCACCCACATTATTTTCCAATACTTCCAGCAATGCTCGTTGCACACCCTTACTTTGCAGTGCGGGCAGTATGGATGTAAACATTTTTTGCGTAAGCTGCTGCCCCCTGTAATCCGGCAATACGCCCGTGCCGCCATCCCATGCGGTTATCACATCATCAACCTCATCCAGCCCGAAGAATATAAACCCAACCAATGCGCCATTATCAAATGCACCAACAGAAATGGACAAATCAATATCCTCTGCATCTATCTTTTGCCGCAGTGTTTCAGGGGTAAAATGAAATGGTATTTCATAGTCTGCAAACGCTTTGTTGAACGTCTGCGTAATAGTTTGTATGTCAGTTTCTGCCAGTGTGTCGAATTGCATTGTATAAAACTACTGTTTGTTTTAAACCATGTTATCACTTCATTGTGGGTATTTTTTTACCGCCAAAACACCCTACTTTCGCATTTCAAATTCAGATAGTTATGAACAAAAAGTTCATCGGCATCATTGCCATCGCGGCTTCGCTGGCTGCTTGTAAAAACGGTACGCAACAACAGGCTGCCAAAGGCGATGTGCTCATTGCCAATATGGATACCACCATCAATCCGGCAGACGATTTTTTTGAATATGCCAACGGTGGCTGGATAAAAGCCAACCCCATACCTGCCGAAGAAACAGGCTGGGGTATAGCCAATCTGGTGCAGGAAGAGTTGTACAAACGCCTGCTGCATATTAACGATGAGGCATTGAAGAAAAACGCTAAGTCGGGCGCAGACCAGCAGATAGGCGATTTCTGGTTCAGTGCTATGGATACAGTGAGTATAGAAAAAGAAGGCATCAACCCATTGAAGCCCGAACTGGATAAGATATATGCGCTGACAGATGCCAAAGCACTGATGGCATACGTTGCCTATGCACACGAAAATGGTGTTGGCCTGTTTTTTGGCGAAGGTGTGTCGCAAGATGCGATGAATAGCGAAGTGATGGCGTACTACATGAGCCAGGGTGGGCTTGGTTTGCCCAATCGCGATTATTATTTCAATACCGATGAGCGTACGGTGAAGATACGCAATGCATATCCTGCCTATGTAGCAAAGATGCTGGCACTGATGGGCAACGATACGGCTGCTGCCAAAACCAAAGCGGCATCTATCATAGCCATAGAAACAAGGTTGGCAAAAGCATCGCGCAAGCTGGAAGACCTGCGCGACCCGTATAAGAACTACAACAAAATAGCCATTGCCAACCTCAAAACTATTTCGCCAACAATAGACTGGACAAGCACATTGGCACAAATGGGTGTTAAGAGTGTTGATAGTGTAATTGTTGGTCAGCCGGAGTTTTACAGAGAACTGGATAAAGTTATAGCTACAGAGAAATTGGATAACCTGAAAGACTATATGGCTTTCCACCTCGTACGCTCAATGGCGCCGTACCTGAGTAAAAACTTTGTAGATGCCAATTTCGATTTTTACAGCAAACAAATACGCGGTGCACAGGCGCAGAAGCCCCGTTGGAAGCGCGCATTAGCAGCCGAAGAAGCTGCTATGGGCGAGGCGTTGGGACAGCTTTTTGCCAAAGAATACTTTAACGAAAAAGCCAAGAAGCGTTACGAGGATATGGTAGAAAACGTGCGCAATGCATACAAAGTACGCATACAAAAGCTGGACTGGATGACCGACAGCACCAAGCAAAAAGCATTGGCAAAACTGGCTACCATTACCAAGAAAGTGGGCTACCCCGATAAGTGGAAAGATTTCAGTAGCCTGAAAGTAACACGCGGTGCGTATGCGCTGAATGTGATGGCTGCCAACAAATGGTGGAACGACTACTATATGAAGAAACTGGGCAAACCTGTTGACCGTACAGAATGGGAAATGACACCACAAACCTACAATGCATACTACAACCCGTCGAACAACGAAATAGTATTGCCTGCAGGTATATTTACAGTGCCGGGCTACCGCGATGAAGAGTTGGACGATGCATTAGTATATGGCTATGCAGGTGCATCTACCATTGGGCATGAAATAACGCACGGTTTTGATGACGAGGGGCGCAAGTTTGACGATAAAGGCAACCTGAAAAACTGGTGGAGCAAAGCAGATGAAGAACAGTTTGCAAAACGTGCCGAATTGCTGGTGCAGCAGTTCAATAACATGATGCCTGTTGATACTATGCGCATCAACGGGCGTGCTACACTGGGCGAAAACCTGGCAGATTTGGGTGGCATACTGATAGGGCTAGATGCCTTTAAGCAAACGGAAGCCTACAAAAAAGGCGAAAAGATAAATGGTCTTACCCCGCTGCAACGTTACTTTCTCGGCTATGCACTTGGCTGGATGTACCAGACACGTAAAGAAGAACTAGCAAGCCGCCTGCTTACAGACGTACACTCGCCCGCCAAGCAGCGTGTAAACGGGCCATTTCCTAACGTGCCTGAGTTTTACGAGGCATTTAAAGTTAAACCCGGCAACAAAATGTACCTGGCAGACAGCCTGCGGGTAAGGCTTTGGTAACGAATACATTATCTCGTCTGTAGTATAATCTTTCTCATTTAATTTTTATCATTATTTCAGGCCCCTTAGTGGGCCTGAAATTTTATGGTCATTTCGTTTTACATTTTTATTTCAATAGCTCTAACATTTTAGTACAGGTACCCGTCTTTAATATAATATACATTTTAGGTTGGTATCTTATTGTTATTAATCATGCATATTGTTATGAAAATGAATATTTGGAAAAATCTTAAAACGACCCTGATTACAACTGCATGTCTGGTGGCTTTTGGTGCACAGGCACAGTATTGCATACCTGTTGCCGGGTCAAGGTCAAACTGTGGTAATGGTTATCCTTCAGCTTCTCCAAACAGGGTAAATAGTGTAACTACAGTTGCGGGTATTACTAATATTAACAATGTAAATAATGCTTGTAATACGGCTACTGGTTATACCTATTACAGTGGTACAGGCAATACCCTTACTGCAAATGCAGGTACGGTTTGCACACTTAATATATCTACTGTTGGCTCGGCCCCAATACCAGCAGGTGGTTCAGGCAATTATCCATACCGTATAGCTGTTTGGGTAGATTGGAACCAAAACGATACATTTGAGCATGTGGCTTACAATCCAACTACTTACACAGGCGAATTAATGTTTCATTCAAATGTAGCAACATCTCAATGTACTACAGGTGCGTGTCCTAATATTGCAATACCTATCCCTATCAGTGCCAAGAATGGGTTGACGCGTATGCGAATTCGGGTAGGTACACGTAATGGTCAGGCAATCATAGCCCCGCCACTTTCTTCAGACCCATGCCTGAATGCAGCTTATGAGCATGGTGAGGTTGAAGATTATGATGTAGTAGTTATTAATCCATGTACGCCGCCTGCTGCCAAGCCTGTTACCAATCTTTCTTACAAAACAGCTACCATCAATTGGGATAAGCGTTTGATAGCCATGTTTTACGAATACTGGATAAGCACCAGCAATGTACCGCCCAGTACCAATGGCTACTACTTCACTACCAATACCAGCATAGCCCTGCCCGATAGTATCATTACATCGCTCAATTGCGATACTAAATACTACTATTGGGTACGCAGCATTTGCGATACGGCAGGCAAAGCGCAGGCCGATTGGGAATATTCTCCATGGCGTATGGATTCTTTCACCACACAGCCTTGCTGCGATATACCAGAGGTAACGATAGATAATATTACAGCCACTACCGCTATCGCATCATGGACACCAGTTAAGAGTGTTCAGCGCTACGAGTATGCTGTACGTATAGATACCCTTACACCACAAGCAGGTACTATTACCACAGCTACTAGTGTGGTATTGCAGGGCTTGGCACCAAGCAAAGAGTGGTACTTCTTCCTGCGTGCACATTGTTCACCCACACCACTGTCCGATTGGGGTCTTGACTCCTTCCTTACACAGCCAACAACAGGCTTGGGCAATGTGGGCAACAATAAAGGCTTCAGCTTTGAGGCATATCCCAACCCTGCGAAAGATAGGGTAGTGTTGCGCATTGTTAACCGCTCTGCCTCATCGCCCGCAATAGTAGAGATTACAGATGTAACGGGCAAAGTCGTGGAACGCGTGACGATAGAAAAAGATGTACAGTCAGTAGACATGACAGGCAAACCCTCTGGTATGTACCTGCTACGCTACAGCGATGATAAAAACAACCAAGTCATTAAGATAGCCAAAGAATAATATATAGATTGTTGAAATTATTTTAATATTTGGGGATACTGAAAGTATCCCCATTTTTTCGACGTTTTGCTAAAAGGGTATGCCTTATACCATATAAAAGCAGATTTAAATTGCCTGCGGGCTTTGAAATTCAATGCTTTTTCATTATTATTGCTTAGTATATTTAAAGCATATACTGTAAATACATACAACCATTGGTATGATGAAAATTAACTTTTACAAAAATCTGAAAAACGTCCTGTTGGCTACAGCTTGCCTGTTTACAGTTGGCGCACAGGCACAGTATTGTATACCTGTTACAGGTAGTCTCACATTTTGTGGCGATGGTACTGGTCGTAATACGAGAATAAATACTGTAACCAGCACAGGCGGAATAACCAACATAAATAATAATAACAATGCTTGCAATAGCGGTAATGGTTACACATACTACAGTGGAACCGGTAATACCTTAACTGCTAATGCCGGTACTGCCTGTTCTTTAAATGTTACAGTTCCTAATTTAGGCTCTAGCTATCCTTTTCGTATAGCAGTATGGGTAGATTGGAATCAGAATGATACGTTTGAGAACGTATTGTATAATGCTACGACTTGTACAGGAGAGCTTATGTTTCACTCAAGTGTAGCTACTTTTAGTTCTGGTACAGCTTCATTTTCTTTACCAATTCCGCTATGTGCCAAAAATGGCTTAACAAGGATGCGTGTTAGAGCTGGTACACGTAATGGGCAGATAATTATTTCTGCACCTCCTGCATCAGACCCATGTCTTGCTGCTGGTTATCAGCATGGTGAGGTTGAAGATTATGATGTAGTAGTTATTAATCCATGTACGCCGCCTGCTGCCAAGCCTGTTACCAATCTTTCTTACAAAACAGCTACCATCAATTGGGATAAGCGTTTGATAGCCATGTTTTACGAATACTGGATAAGCACCAGCAATGTACCGCCCAGTACCAATGGCTACTACTTCACTACCAATACCAGCATAGCCCTGCCCGATAGTATCATTACATCGCTCAATTGCGATACTAAATACTACTATTGGGTACGCAGCATTTGCGATACGGCAGGCAAAGCGCAGGCCGATTGGGAATATTCTCCATGGCGTATGGATTCTTTCACCACACAGCCTTGCTGCGATATACCAGAGGTAACGATAGATAATATTACAGCCACTACCGCTATCGCATCATGGACACCGGTTAAGAGTGTTCAGCGCTACGAGTATGCTGTACGTATAGATACCCTTACACCACAAGCAGGTACTATTACCACAGCTACTAGTGTGGTATTGCAGGGCTTGGCACCAAGCAAAGAGTGGTACTTCTTCCTGCGTGCACATTGTTCACCCACACCACTGTCCGATTGGGGTCTTGACTCCTTCCTTACACAGCCAACAACAGGCTTGGGCAATGTGGGCAACAATAAAGGCTTCAGCTTTGAGGCATATCCCAACCCTGCGAAAGATAGGGTAGTGTTGCGCATTGTTAACCGCTCTGCCTCATCGCCCGCAATAGTAGAGATTACAGATGTAACGGGCAAAGTCGTGGAACGCGTGACGATAGAAAAAGATGTACAGTCAGTAGACATGACAGGCAAACCCTCTGGTATGTACCTGCTACGCTACAGCGATGATAAAAACAACCAAGTCATTAAGATAGCCAAAGAATAATCACTACATATAAAAACTGTAATGAATGAGAAACGGGTACTGTAATAGTACCCGTTTTTTAATGCTGTATTAATACCATTTATTTTATTTTTAAGTAAGTAGTCCGCAAGCTATGAGGCTTACAAAAATACTAGCTGTTTGTATTGGGTTGTTTGCTGCACAGCAATCAGCAGGGCAGTATTGCATACCTGCACCCGGGGCCTTGGCAGCCTGTGGTACATCGGGTTTATCAGTTCGCATCAATAGTGTCAGCACATCGGGGGCAGCTTCCAATATCAGCAATAACAACAATACATGTAGCGGCTATACGCACTATACAGGCACAGGCAACCGCGTAATAGCACAGGCAGGTACCAATATCAGTCTCACTGTCAATACAGAGCCTGCATCGTCAGCTAATCCCGCACAATACCCATACCGCATTGTAATATGGATAGACTGGAACCATGATGGTGCTTTTGACAATACGGCTTACAACCCGCTCACTATGGTGGGAGAGCGTATGGTAGTATCGCCAAATACCGGCTATACGTATGGCAACTACACGGCTACTATACCTGTACCGCTTAATGCGGAAGATGGTACTACACGTATGCGCATACGGGCAGGTACGCGCAACAGTTCATCGCCACCATATGTACCCCCCAATATTGCTACTGGTATAGACCCCTGTGCGGCATCAGACTTTGCTTTCGGAGAAGTAGAGGATTATGACTTCTATGCTGTAAACCCATGTACTGAGCCACAAAAAATAAATTACAACAACCTGACGGCACATAGCGTTACCATCAAATGGAACAAACGCCATAATGCAGATAAATATGAATATTTAGTAACAACCACGCCCGCAGTGCCAGACCCCGGTACAGGCAATTACCTGACAACAGATACTGTCATCAACCTACCTGATGCAAATACAGCGATACAGTGCGGTAAACGACACTATGTGTATGTGCGTAGTGTATGCGATACCAATGGCGCGCAAATCAACTGGAAATATTCGCCCTGGAAGATGGATTATTTTGATGCGCCGCTTTGTTGCCATGCGCCCACAGCCATAGCCAGCGATGTAAAGAGTACGTCTGCCATCATGTCTTGGATGTTTATACCCAGCTTCGTACAGTACGAGTATGCTGTTAGGGTAGATACAAATACACCGGCATCGGGCAATATCATTAATACCAATAGAATAGCTTTGCAAGGGCTGATACCCGGTACGCAATTATACTTTTTTGTACGTACACATTGCTCGCCGACGCCCCTCTCTGCATGGAGCATGACACCCTTCCTGACACAGCCGCCTACAAGTATTGATGCAATAAATAATAACGAACTGATACAGGTGTATCCTAACCCCGCAGTAGATAAAGTAACCATAGCGATAGCAGCTGGTATGCGTTCGGGTATTGGTATGGTAGAGGTAACGGATATTACAGGTAAAGTATTGGTACGTACCAAAATGGGAAAAGATAGCCTAGATATAGACTTAACAGGCAAGCCATCGGGTATCTACCTTATCCGTTATAGAGATGATAAGAACAATAGTATGGTAAAATTGCATAAAGAGTAAGCGTTTTTTTATGTGTTATATTTGTAGGTTAAAAAAGAAAACAGGGTGCATTTGCACCCTGTTTTCTTTTTTTATTTTATCAAGCAATTACTATTTCAGCTTGAAGGCTTTTTTCACTTTTGCTACATAGTCCAGCTTCTCCCACGTAAACAATTCTACTTTCACTTGCTTGGTTTTACCATCCGCCGATTTGAAAGTTTTGTTTACAACCTGTGGTTCGCGGCCCATGTGTCCGTATGCTGCACACTCGCTATACATAGGTTGACGCAATTTCAGGCGTTGCTCTATAAAGTAAGGGCGCATATCAAATACTTCACTTACTATCTTAGCTATCGCGCCGTCATTCAGGTTTACTTTAGCTGTGCCGTATGTGTTTATGTACAAACCCATTGGCTTTGCTACACCTATGGCGTAAGATACCTGTACAAGCACCTCGTCGCACACACCGGCTGCTACTAAGTTTTTAGCAATGTGGCGTGTAGCATAAGCTGCAGAACGGTCTACCTTGCTGGGGTCTTTACCACTGAAAGCACCGCCACCATGTGCACCTTTACCACCATAAGTATCTACGATAATTTTGCGGCCTGTCAAACCGGTGTCGCCATGTGGGCCACCAATAACGAATTTGCCCGTAGGATTGATGTGGTAGTTTATTTTATTGTTGAACAATGACTTGTATTGCGGGTACATTTTCATTACACGCGGTATCAGTATGTTCAATACATCTTTCTTAATTGTTTCCTGCATTTTCTTCTCTTCCGCAAAATCGTCGTGCTGCGTAGAGATAACGATAGTGTCTATACGTACAGGCTTGTTATCGTCGCTGTATTCAAGCGTTACCTGACTCTTAGCATCAGGGCGCAAGTACTTCATTTGTTTGCCCTCGCGGCGGATGGCAGACAATTCGCGAAGCAATGCATGTGCCATATCAAGTGCCAATGGCATATAGTTGGCTGTCTCGTTAGTTGCATAGCCAAACATCATACCCTGGTCGCCCGCGCCTTGGTCTTCTTTCTTCTTTTTATCTACACCTTGGTTGATGTCGGGAGATTGCTCATGTATAGCAGAAAGCACACCGCAAGAGTTGGCTTCAAACATATACTCGCTCTTTGTGTAGCCAATTTTGGTTATCACATCGCGTGCTATGCTTTGTGCATCTATGTATGTATTACATTTCACCTCGCCAGCAAGTACTACTTGTCCTGTAGTTACCAATGTTTCGCAAGCTATTTTAGAGTTTGCATCCCAAGCAAGGAAGTTATCAACTAATGCATCTGAAATCTGGTCTGCTACTTTATCAGGGTGTCCTTCCGATACCGACTCTGACGTAAATAAATAAGGCATTTTGTTATATACTATTTATGATTTAAAATAATGGTTCGCAATATAGCTAATAAATGCTGTTTTTAAGTGATAATTACTCCACCGTTACCGATTTGGCAAGGTTTCTCGGCTGGTCAACATTACACCCACGCAATATGGCAATATGGTATGCCAGTAGTTGCAATGGTACGATGCTTACAAGTGGCGATAGTATTTCTTCCGTTTCAGGCACTTCTATAATATGATCTGCCAAAGCACGTATTTGTGTATCGCCTTTGTTTACTACGGCTATTATTTTACCCTTACGTGCTTTTACCTCTTGCACGTTCGATACTATTTTTTCGTACGCGCTTTGGTTGGTAGCAAGGAATACCACAGGCATTTCTTCGTCTATTAGTGCTATTGGCCCATGCTTCATTTCAGCAGCAGGGTAGCCCTCGGCATGTATGTACGATATTTCCTTCAGCTTCAATGCCCCCTCTAATGCTACAGGGAAGTTGTAGCCACGCCCCAGATAGAGGAAGTTGCTGGCATCTTTATATATGGCTGCCAGTTCTTTTATCTGTGCATCCAGTTTAAGCGTTTCTTCTATCTTCTTAGGTATGTTTTCCAGTTCGTACAGTATCTCGCGTAGTTTGGATGTTGATACCGTACCTTTTTCTTGTGCTATCTGCAAGGCTATCAGCGTCAGCATACATATCTGTGTAGAGAAAGCTTTGGTAGAAGCTACACCTATTTCAGGTCCTGCATGGGTATAAGAACCTGCATGAGATGTACGTGCAATGGATGAACCGATGACGTTGCAGATGCCGTATATCAATGCCTGCCTTTCTTTGGCAAGTTCTATGGCAGCAAGGGTATCTGCCGTTTCACCCGATTGTGATATGGCTATAACCACATCATTTTCACTAATTACAGGGTTACGATAACGGAATTCCGATGCGTATTCTACCTCTACCGGTACACGTGCCAAATCTTCTATCAGGTATTCGCCTATCAAACCACTATGCCAAGATGTGCCACAAGCGGTTATCAAAAAGCGTTTGGCATTGTCTATACGTTTAGTGTATTCACTCAACCCGCCCAGTTTTATCCAGCCTTGTTGTGCGCTCATACGTCCACGCAGGCTGTCTGCTATTGCTTTAGGCTGCTCATATATTTCTTTGAGCATGAAGTGTTCAAACCCACCCTTTTCAATAGCCTCAAGGCTCATTTCAAGTGTTTTGATGGCGGGCGATTTCTCTACATTCCCCAATGTTTTAACTGTAAAGTCGCCACTTCTGTTTACAACGGCATATTCCTGGTCGTCCAGATACACCACGTTTTTAGTGTATTCTATAATAGGCGATGCATCAGATGCTATATAAAACTCGTCATCGCCAATACCTATTACTAGCGGGCTTCCTTTACGGGCTGCTATCAGTTGGTCGGGGTTGTTCTTGTCTATTATTACAATGGCATATGCGCCTACTACCTCGTTCAATGCTACACGTACTGCATCTTCCAGCGTGCTTTTATCCTGCTTCCATACTTCCTCTATCAGGTTTACCAATACTTCCGTATCTGTATCAGAATGAAATGTGTAACCACGTTTTGTCAGCTCTTCTTTGATGGCTGCGTAGTTTTCAATAATACCATTGTGGATGATAGCAAGATTGCCCGACTGAGATAGATGTGGGTGTGCGTTGCGGTCATTTGGTTCGCCGTGTGTTGCCCAACGTGTATGGCCTATGCCTATGTTGGCTGTCAGCTTTTCACCGTCAGTTACTTTTTCAAGTTCGCTTACCTTGCCTGCTTTTTTATAAACACTCAGGTTGCCGTTCAGCAGTGCTATGCCTGCGCTGTCATACCCTCTGTATTCAAGGCGTTTCAGCCCTTTCAGCAATATGGGGAAAGCTTCTTTTGTACCTATGTAGCCAACAATGCCGCACATGCGTGTAATGGTTTTAGTTCATTTGAGAATACGTAATGTTCAGCCTTATGCTGTAAGTACTATGCTTGCCCCCTGCAACCAACCTGTATGCACCGGGATAAGTAATAGTACCTTTAATACGTAAATGTAACTGTTCTGATTTATTCAAAATAGCTTTTTGCACCTCACGTGGTATATTAATATACCATTGCGTTATTATAACGCCATTTAAAGTTACAGATCGTTTTGTACCGTCCACAAAATCATACAATGCCGAGTTTGCATCTACATTTTCAAGGTCAAGTACTGAATATTCATTTCCCGATGCATCTACACCTATTGGGAAGATACGGTTGGGTTCTCGCATTATGTCTGCATCCGGGTCGCCTGCTACACTCACTTTCGTTATTACTAACTGTGCTTTGTTAATAATAGCGCGCGGCAGATTTTTGATGTATGGTATTTTTATATCCAATGCTGCGCCGGGTTGGTTTTGCATTAGTATGATGGAGTCACTTGTTTGTGTTGTAGTTCTTTTCACATATGGGTAAGCAGGGTAGCCATCGTATTTGCGGCTGATGTAGTTGTAGTGCGCACAGTCGTTGGCAGTAAAGTTGATGAACGCGGTACTGATATTATCGGGGTTGGTATTGCCATTTTGGTTATAATATAATGCGATGGCAGCCCTCATATAGTCGGCAGAGCCTGTAAGAAAGAAGAAGGGTACAACTTTACACGTATTGTTATTGGTATCTCTTGCTGCAATGTACAATCCTTTCATCGCATTGATAAAATCGCCGCTGTTATTTGCATTTTTTGCGATAGTTACTAATTCATTCAGAAAACTGCCTTTCAGTTTGATGCGCATATGTGGTGCTCGCGTACTACCAGCAACTTTTATAGAGTCAGTCTTCAGGTTGTATAAATTTACACTCACAGGGTCACTCACGGGGTTGCCCCAGTCAACACCCGTTTTTGTTTTGCTATAGTAGGTTTTGTCTTTACTGATGTCTTCCGTCATACGGTACACCATGTATTCAATATTAGCATTCTTATCGCCTGTATCTCCCCAATTGAAGCCGGAATGCGGTAAAATAAGTACCGCAGAATCCGGGGTAGAGGGTAATGTAAGGTTCGATGCGGTTGGCACCAATTGCATATAGATACCCCAGTTTGTCCGCCCGAAAAAGGCATCATTTGTAACACCTGCGCCATGTATCACATTAATATTAGTAGGTGTGGTACTGGTAGCCAACGAATCGTCTTCAAACGTTTTGGAAATAATGGTAAGCGTATCGCCAATGGCGTTAGAAAAGATATTGTCTGATGCGGGTGTGATACCGGCTTTTATAATAGTATCTTCCTTGCAACCCGTAGTGCTGATGGCAAAACCCGAAATCAGCAGCCCTATCGCAAGGTTCAATAAATTGTTTTTCAACGTAGCAGTTATTTTCAGCGAAAGTGATAAAAGAAATACTAAGACTCTGTTAAGCTTTTATACAGGTCGAGGAGCGATGTAACATCTTCTTTCCAGCCTTCTTCGTATTTCACAATTTTTTTGTAGCGGCTTGGTTTTATTTCGTCTGCTATCGCTTTGTCAAGCGTATCAGAGCCATGTACTACCACATCGGCATACTTACTGCCACCAAGTGTCAGTGCAGTGCTTGTACCATCCTTATACGCATCCAGGTCTTTTTCTTTAATGTCTGCACTTACCAATGCTTTCTTCACAAAACCGTCGCTCAGCTTTTCTTTAAACTGTCCGTCTTGCGCGGTATATACTACTTTCGAGTAGCCGAAAACAGGTTCTTTCTTGTAAGCCGTCTTCAGGTATGCTGGTATAAGCGATGTCATCCAGCCGTGGCAATGGATAACGTGTGGTGGCCAGCCAAATTTCTTAACTGTTTCCAATGCGCTTTTGCAGAAGAATATCATACGCTCTGCATTGTCGTCAAAGAAGTTGTCTTGGTCGTCGCGGAAAACGTGCTTACGCTTGAAGTAATCATCGTTATCCATAAAATATACCTGCAGGCGTGCGCTGGGCAGCGATGCTACTTTGATTATCAGCGGATAGTCGTCTTTATCTATTATTACGTTGATGCCCGACAGGCGTACTACCTCGTGCAGGCGGTGGCGGCGTTCGTTTATCATACCGAAACGGGGCATGATAATGCGTACTTCCAAACCGGCATCAAACGTTTTTACAGCCAATTTGTTCAGTATGTGGGCAAAATCTGTAAACTCAATATATGGGGATAGTTCGTTGGCAACAATTAATACACGTTTTTTCTCTGCAGACATGCGGATTGTTAGATTAAAACAAGAAAAAAAATTAAACTTGTCGGAAATTGACTGCAAAATTACGAAAATATTATATTCCAACCCCGCATATTATGTTGGAAAAGCAAAAAACAGTTTATGGTCATATTTAAAAAACTTGCTGATATACAACGATATATAGCCACTCAACGGGCAGATGGCAGGCTGGTTGGCTTTGTACCTACTATGGGTGCACTGCACGAGGGGCATACATCGCTGGTGCAGCAGGCAAAGCAGGGGGCGGATATAGTGGTGGCGAGCATATTTGTAAACCCCACCCAGTTTAACGATAAAACGGATTTTGAAAAATACCCTACATCGGTAGAAGCAGATGTTGCCATGCTGATAGAGGCAGGATGCGATATTTTGCTACTACCCTCGGTAGCTGATATGTACCCGGATGGTACAGATAGTATGCAGTCTTACAATTTCGGCTACCTCGATACTGTGCTGGAAGGTGAAAAACGGCCCGGGCATTTTAAAGGGGTGGGGCAGATAGTAGCCCGCCTGCTGGATATTGTAAAGCCCGACAGGTTGTTTATGGGGCAGAAAGACTACCAGCAATGTATGGTGGTGAAGAATTTGCTACAACAGTTGAACAGCACTATTGATATGGTAATATGCCCTACTAAGCGAGAGGCTGACGGACTGGCGATGAGCAGCCGTAATCGCCGCCTTACAGAGCCGCAACGTGCTTTGGCGGGCGTTATATACCAATGCTTAGTGTCTATAAGTACAAAACAGACAGAGGGCAATTTTGCCCTTGTACAAAAAGAATGTGCCGACCTGATGGCAGCAAAAGGGTTTGAGGTAGAATACATAGCTCTGGCAGGTGCCAATGATTTAACCCTGTTGGATAACTACGATATCAACCGCCCTATGGTAGCCTTGATAGCTGCCAAACTGGGCGATATAAGGTTGATAGATAATATGCTGTTGCAATAAATTAGAATTTGTAGTTCACCCCCACGCCATTACCCGTTACACAAACACCTTCTAATAACTTGTACCAGTTTTTGTTTTGATGCTGGTGCAAGGCAAACATGGTACCGTCAAATATTACAAGAAACACCCCTTGCATCATGATTGATTTGCCATATCCTCGCCAGCGGGTAGGGTTATCCAGTTCGTCGGCATAGGATGTTAATGCCATACCACTACCAATATATATTACATCCAGTCCCGCGTTTATTAGGAAGAGTCTTTTGCCACTTTCATAACGGTTCAGCATTGTACCGCAAGCCATAGATTCTTTAGCTTCTTTTCGCGCACCCAAATAACCCATGCCAGCAATACCCAAGTTTACCGCACCCCACAGCGCGTTCATGGTGTGGAAAGATTGCCATTCTTTGTCTGTAGCCACCAGCGCTCCCGTTACACCACCTACAATATTGGCAGCACCCCAAGCGCCCAGTATTTTCATACCCGTATGGTTGGTCTTTATCCGTTTCGCATTCAGCGAAGCAAAAGCAGCATCATCAGCCACAAAACGCTGTGCCTGCACCTGCAAGGCAAATAAGCTAAGTAATATAGTAGTAATTAGTTTCATCCTATTCAATTTTATACACAACCTCCCCTTTGGGGAGGACGGGTGGGGCTATAAATAAACGTACAACCACTAAAAAAGGTTGCCTCAAAGACAACCTAAAAAACATATCAACCTATCACCTTATTACCCTATTAACCTATTCAACCTTCGTAATCTTCAGCATATTGGTAGGCCCATGGTCGGTTATGGGCGTGCTGCCCGTATTCACCGCTACATCGCCTGTTTTTAAAAGGCCTTTATCTTTCAGTATAGCCAGTTGGTCTTTGAAGATGGTATCAAGGCTTTCCTCATGTGCATAGAAAAAAGCCTGTACACCCCAGCTAAGGCTCAATTGATTGACCAATGTTTGTGTTTTGGTAAATATGAATAGCGGAGAGCGTGGACGGAAGCTCGATAACATAAAGCCCGTATAGCCACTCTGTGTCATGCCAATCAGTGCATTGGCATTGATGTCTTTGGCTATCTCGCAAGCATTATAACACAGCGCATCACTGAGGAACGATGGCGAGTGTGCCTGTGGTACCAGATTGCGGTTATATACTATCTCTTCTTTTTCCACCTCACCTATAATGCTCACCATTGTTTTGATAACCAGTTCGGGGTATTGCCCCATAGCTGTTTCGCCGCTTAGCATCACAGCATCTGCACCTTCCAGCACGGCGTTGGCAACGTCTGTTATCTCGCTACGGTTGGGGCGTGTACGGTCTATCATGCTCTCCATCATCTGGGTGGCTATTATCACAGGCTTTGCTCTGTGTATGCACTTGCGGATGATGGTTTTCTGTATCATCGGTATCTGCTCCAGCGGTAGCTCTACACCCAAATCTCCACGGGCTACCATCACCGCATCGGATGCCAATATGATTTCGCGTAGGTGTTCCAATGCCTCAGGCTTTTCTATTTTAGATATTATTTTGGCAGGGCTGTTTTTATCGCGGAGTATTTTACGCAGTTCATGCACATCTTCAGGTCGGCGTACGAAAGAGAGGGCTACCCAGTCTATATTTTCGGCTATGATAAAGTCGAGGTCTGCCAAGTCTTTGCCAGACAGTGAGGGCAGCGATATTTTGGTATCGGGCAGGTTCACCCCTTTGCGTGGCAGCAGCGTACCCGCCGTCAGTACTTCCACTTCTACCTTGTTATCGGCAGTGATGGCGGTTACCAATACTTCTATCTTACCATCGTCCAGCAATATTTTTTCGCCTATGCGTACATCTGTATGAAAATCGGGGTAAGATATATAGATGCCGTCTTTATTGCCTGTGCGCTTTTCGTTTGTAAAGTAAAACACATCACCTTTCTGTAGTGCCATTCCGCCATTCTCAATATCGCCTACACGTAGCTTAGGGCCTTGCAGGTCGGCAAGGATGGCAATATTGAAAGGAAAATCTTTATTGATGCGGTGTATATGGTCTATTACCTCTTTGTGTTGGGCGTGTGTACCATGAGAGAAGTTGAGCCTGAAAACATTAACACCCGCCTCTACCAATGCCAGTAGTTTTTCATACGTATTACAAGCAGGGCCTACGGTAGCAATAATCTTCGTTTTGTGCAGCATCAGTTTGTCTGTTAGGTTTCGGGTGCAAAATTGCCACATTTCGGGCAATAAACAGTATAATAAAAAAGTTAATTAATTAATACAGGGCGCAAACAGCCGCATGACAGTTTGCAGACATTCATTTTACAGGGTATTGACAGATAAGCCGTTTACCCCGTATTTTAGCGAGAAGAAATTAATATTCAAATTGTATCTTTCAAAAAAAACAACGTATGAACACAATCAAAACAACCGTAACCGTATTGGCCTGCGCGGCTATTCTTTCTGCTTGTGGCAGCAATACAGGAGAGAACAAACAAAGTGCAGACACAGCGACTGCTGCACCTGCTGCCATGTTGCATAGTGCAGACAGCAGCGATACCTGCGCATCTGACATTCCTGTTGACTCTGCCAATAAAATGATAAACAGCTATATACAAAGTATAGGTGGCGGTGCGCAAACAGAAAACCTGTACTCGCTGATAGCAGATGCTAACTGCTTGCGCAAATACCTGAATGCACACCCTGAGGTAACGAATGTAAAACTGATGTTTGCCCATACGCTCGACTATATTAACACCGGCCACCAGGGGCAGAATGCAGGCTACAAAAGCGGCGCGCTGACATTGGTAATAGCAGGCTACGATGCAGCAGGCAATTATGTATTAATAAATGGGAATAGTGTGATGGATCAAATGGCTCCATGTCCAGATAGATGTCCTACAGTAGGAACAGCGTCATCAAATACTATTACAGAGTAAGATGCCGTATGAGGTTACATTTATCATTGGGTTAGTCATATACCTTTTCGGTATTTGTACAGGAATATACGTGTATAAGTTCTTAGATATAAAAGCCAAAATACTGCTCTTGCTTTTGGTAGTTACGATAATAGTTGAAATTACAGCTACTTATTGCGCATATGTTTACAAGAACAACTTTTACGTGTATGGTTTATTTAATCCAATACAACTATTTATGATTTGTTGGTATTATAATGAAGCAGTTTATAGCATTGGTAAAAGAAAAGTTGGGTTAGCAATAGGTTCATTTGCCTTTATTGTTGCTATAGTGAACTACTTCTTCATACAGTCACCAAGTATAATGAATAGTAACTTCTTGTTGCTTGAAAGCTTAATAGTAATTAGTTTGAGTTTATACGCATTTTATGATATGCTTGTTACAGATGAAGATAAAAATTTACTTGCCGAGCCTCATTTTTGGGTTAGCTCTTTGTTCATGTTCTTTTGGACATCGACATTTTTATCATGGGGAGTATATGATTATTTAAGACTAAATGTCAAAGGTGGAACTGCTTTCATTCACGATTTGTTACTCGTAGTCAACGTCATCACCTACCTCGGTTTTGGTACGGTATTTCTTTTGTACAAAAAAATGCAAACAGCGCATGGAAGGTAGTTCTGTATTGTTTCTGTTTATTGCAGGTACGCTCCTGCTGTCGCTGTTTGCGTTTTTCCTTGTCATCTACCTGCAGGTGCAGAAGCGCAAGCAAAACCGTTTCCGTATAGAAAAGGAACAACTGCAACAGGAGATATTAAAAACAGGGCTCGAGGTGCAAGAGCAAGCCATCAACAATATATCGCGAGAGCTGCACGATAATATTGGCGCAAGGCTTAGTGCGGTGCTGCGGTATATGCAGGTGGTAGAGGCCAACCCCGCCGCTGCCAATGCGGGCGAGTTGCTGCAAGAGTCGGGCAATACGCTGACGGAAGCTATCAAAGATATGCGCAATATCAGCCACATGCTCAGCAGCGATTATGTAATGCAAAACGGGTTGATAGAATCTGTGTACAAAGAGGTAGAATATGTACGCAAAGCTACAGGCATAGATGCGCTGGTATTGGTAGAGGGCGATTACTACAACCTGAACAGCGGGCTCGAGCTTATCATCTTCCGTATGGTTCAAGAGGCTATATCCAACACGCTGAAGTATGCAAAAGCCACCCACTTGCGCATACGCATGAGCTATGGGCAGGATTTTTTTGAACTCTATATATCAGACAACGGTATAGGGTTTGACGCCGATGCTGTATCTTCGGGTATAGGCATTGCCAATATGAAAAACAGGGCAAGAATGCTGAAGGCAAACCTCGACATCAAAACATCCCCCGGTGCAGGCGTTACTATATTATTAAACATGAATGTGAATGAAAAAGGCTGAAAAATACCGGGTAGCCCTTGCAGACGACCATGCTATACTACGTAAAGGGTTAATATTTATCGTCAACAGTTTTGAGCAATACGAAGTAACCATAGATGCTGCAGACGGACAGGAGTTGATAGACAAAATAGAAAAAACCGACGAGAAGCCGCAATACTGCATTATGGATATACAGATGCATGGTATGAACGGCTATGATGCTACCAAAATCATCAAACAACGATGGCCTGATATACACGTGCTGGCATTGTCTATGCACCAAAATGAGTTTACCATTATGCGGATGATGCGCAATGGTGCAAGGGGCTTTCTGCCTAAAGAAGCCGGTCCTAAAGATTTACGCGATGCCATGGATGCTATGCGTGATGGGTATGTGTATTATTCAAACCTGTTGGATGAGAAAATAATACTGCGTACAGAGGAAGGAAAGGAGTCGAAGATGCTGGACTTGACGGACTCTGAAATCAACTTTTTGAGGTATTGCTGTACCGATCTTGTGTATAAAGAAATTGCCCCACTAATGAACGTAGGGCAGCGTACTATAGATTCGTACAGAGATAGGATGTATGAAAAATTAGGGGTAAATACACGAACAGGGCTCGTGATATTTGCCATGCAGTTCGGGTTAGAACCGCATGATATTAAGTAAGCACAGTAGATAGTATCATTTAAAGGGGCTGCATCGGTTACAGCAACAGGGTGTAATAAGTTTGTTTTCAGGGTGATAGGGTCTTTAGGACAAACAAAACAAACTTCTCAAAGCTACATATACATATACCTATATCTTACCCGCAATTTCACGGTTTTTTTTTAATTTTATTTTACATTTTTTTGTTGTAATAATTTTATTTCAACTACATGATATCCAGTTGTTTACAATTATTTGTTGTTTAATTATAACAAATATGTGTAAAGCTAATTTGTGTATAGCTCATGTTAGATGTACCAACAACAATGTGTTACTGATTAATAAAAGGCTGAAGATATTGTGCAGCTTTCTGATGGCCGCTTGCTCGCCAATGTTTATCGAGCGGATAATAGTCTGCTTGGGTTAGTATACTACTAAGGTCTGCAAAACGAAATCCTGCTTGTTTGCACACTTGCTGCACCAGTATCAGCGATGCATCTGCTTTACCCGTTGTATAATAGCTATATGGTGGTACATATACAAGTGTGATACGTGCTTGTTGTTGTGTTTGTAATGCTTGCAGATTACCTGCTACTTGCAGTAGCGCATCTGCTCCGTTCAGTTTGTTGTCGTCAGTCAGGTAGTCTTTGTATAAATCTTTACTGCCTGCATTTTTTATAGCAGCTATCGTGTAGTAGGCAAGAATGTTTTTTTGTGCCAGCGGACTGCGTATCATCCAGTCATTTGCTGTTTGCAGCCATGTATCAAATGCTTCTTTTGTAGGGTTGTGCAGGCGTATGCTATTAGCCTCTTGTACGAAATATGGAAATGCCCCGAATGATGTGTTTTGATTGTCCTGTATATCATTAGCACAGAAAAAGAGCAGTATATCCTTGCCCTGCAATGTGCCACGTCTTTCCCATGCAAAAAGGGTAAGCAGTTCCTGCACGTTGCCATAGCCGGGCACGCTCATGTTCAGTATTTTCTTGCCGGTTACTTGCTCTAATTGTTTTTCTACGCCCTCATTTTCTTCTACACCCCATCCCCATGCATAAGAGTCGCCCACTATCAGTACATCGGGGTTGTTGAGCGATGTATTGTCGTCCCGAAACCCAAACATATTGGTGCGTATGCTGGTGGTAAATTCTTTGTTGGTGAACGTAGTTTGCAAATCAGGCTTTAGTACATAGCCTCGCCCTGCGTCATATACTACATTGTCTGCATTGTACTGAAAAATATTTCTTGTCCGAAAGTATTGTGCGTTTGCTTGTTCGTCTGTTTTGAATGCTTCCATCAATACGCCTGCCAGCAGCAGCGTAATGATGAATACAACAAAGGATAACAATACTTTTTTCATCATGCTATAATTGCAGCAGCCCTGCTTTGTATATTGTATTCATGGGCTTATTGTCCCAAAACAATTCAAAATCTTCCAGCCCTGCCGCTTCGTAACTTTCTTTGAGTGATTGCAAGCTAGTAGTTGCTATATTATTTACAGATAATGCCGGCAATATACTTTCCAGCCACTTGCCTTGCGCCTGCTCTATATGTATAGTATGCGTTTCGGTTCTGCTTTCAAAACGGAATGATGCCATTTCCCAACTACTCCCTTTCTTCGATTTGGTATAGTATTCCACCACAGGCTGGTTACCAATAAACACTACTTTGGTTGTAGGTTTGCTGCTGATGTTTTCTTCTTGCAATGCATTGGTGATATAATCAGGAGCAATGCTTGTTTTAGGTATTTTAAAGTCAAACCATTTATGTAGCGGATAATCCAGACAGGCACCGTGCATGTAATTGTGCAACGATTTTTTGAGCCCATAGCTGAAACTGTTATGGTCTACACCTGTTGTTTCGGTATATTCAAGGTCGTTGTTGGCAAAGCTGCCAATGCCTTGCGTGGTAATGGTTACGCCATATTTTTCAGGGTTCAGCCCTACAGGGCTATGTGCTGTAAGGGCAAACTGATGCCAGAATGCAGACTGCAATATACCTGCCTCAAAAAGTTGCCTTACCATCTCCAAGCTGTCTATCGTTTCCTGCACGGTTTGTGTGGGATAGCCATACATAAGGTAAGCGTGTACCATAATGCCCGCTTCGGTAAAATGTTTATTTACCTTGGCTACTTGCGCTACCGTTATGCCTTTGTCTATCAGTTGCAGCAATCTGTCTGATGCTACTTCCAATCCACCCGATACGGCAATACAGCCAGATGCTTTCAGCAGCAAACACAAATCGCGTGTAAAGGCTTTTTCAAACCGCACATTCGTCCACCAGCTAACCACCAATTTCCGCCTGATGATTTCCAATGCCAGCTCTCGCATCAACGCGGGTGGGGCAGCTTCATCCACAAAGTGAAAACCCGATTGTCCTGTTTGTGCTATCAGTTCTTCCATCCTATCGCACAATAGTTGTGCGGCTATGGGTTCGTATAGTTTTATATAGGGCAGCGACACATCGCAAAAAGTACACTTGCCCCAATAGCATCCATGCGCCATTGTCAGTTTGTTCCACCTGCCATCGCTCCAAAGGCTGTGCATGGGGTTTACTACTTCTATGGCAGATATATATTTATCCAATGGCAAATCGCTGTAGTCGGGTGTGCCTATTTGTCCTTGCTTATAATCTTTGCAGCTTGGATTATCAAAGTAAGTAACCTCGCCATCGTGCAACGCAAAAGTCCGTTTCAGTTGCTCTATCGGCAGTTTGCCGTTGATGTATGTTATCAGATTTTCAATAGGTGCTTCGCCATCATCCAGTGTTATGTAGTCAAAAAATGCAAACACACGCTTATCACTCAGTGAGCGTAGCTCTGTATTGGGGAAGCCGCCGCCCATACCTACTTTTATATGCGGGTGATTCGCTTTTAACCATTGCGCACTACGGAAAGCAGCAAATAAATTACCCGGAAACGGTACCGAGAATGCCACCATAAAAGGGCGAACATCTTCTATGCGTTGTGCCAATAGTTCTATAGTCAGCGTGTCAATAAAGCTAAGTGGTGTTTGCAGCGCATGGTATATTTCATCAAAGCTATTGGCACTACGTCCCAACCTTTCTGCATAGCGGCTGAATCCGAAATGCGGGTCAACACATTCTTGTATCAAATCACTCAAATCTTCCAGATACATGGTGCACAGATGCTTGGCCTTGTCTTGCATACCCATCGTACCGAAGCCATGTGTCAAATCATCGAGTTGAGCAAACCTGCCTGCCTCTGGCAGAAAATTACGTTTACAGACTAGTTGTGCCAGTGTAGGGTTATGCCCTTGCAGAAAACTGATAACAGCATCTACAGTGTGTATATAGTCGGTATGCAGGGCTATGATGCGCTTTGCGTTTTCAGAATACTCGACCTCTGTATCTATCTGTGCAAACAATCGTTGCAACCCTGCTTTGCAAAACAACGCCAGTGTTACCTCAATACCCATATCTGCCTGCACGGCGGCTATGCCTTTGGTGTTGAGAAACCCTTTCAGGTAAGCAGTAGCAGGGTAGGGGGTATTCAACTGCGTAAAAGGCGGCGTTATTAATAATACTGGTGCACTCATTATTGCTGCAAAAGTAGGGCGAAACCGCTAAAGGAAAGAATGGGTATGTCCATTCTTAAACCCGAATATTTGCTTATGGGTTGTTATTCAGATGAGCATTTTTACATCTTCTTCTGTGAAAATTTAGCTAAATAACATCTTTCACAATCCCATTGTGTCAAATCGGCACATTGCTTGTGCTATTTCAAAATGATAGCCTTACAGAGAGAACTTTTTTATCATAATATCCGTATCTGTAAGTGCAAACTATTGTTAAGCTCCTTTAAAAATCTGCACGTTATGAAAAAAACACTACTCACAATGGCTTGTTGTGTGGTAACGGGTATTACACTACAGGCTCAACAAAAAAACTGGGATAGATATAGCAAAAATGCCGCCGATGGTATAACAGATGTGTTGGTAAACAATAAGCTGTATGATATAGGCCCCGTGCCACAAACACCTTATTTGGTAAAAGTAACGCATACGTACGCAGGGGCTAAAAACAGTAAGCTGCCAACAAAAGCCGAGTCTGCAAGATTGGTAAGCATTCAGGATGCCACTAAAAAGATATTATCCAATAAAATGCAATGCTATCTTGCGGGGGCAGTATCTCACAACAGAATCTGCGAAATGTATTATTATACAAAAGATACTACCGGCATACGCAACTATTTGGAGTCTGCTTACAGAAAAAGAGGTTATAGCAAGCACAAAGTAGATATGGCTTACGATACTAAGTGGGATAACTTTTTTAGTGTGCTGTATCCTGATGAGGAGCAACGCCAGAAAATATATTATCAACGTATGATAGCAAGGCTGAAGAAGGCAGGATATAATCTTAACAAGCCACACAAAGTAACCTATTGGGCATATTTTAAGGATGAAGAAAATATGCGTACATGGAAGGAAGCACTGCCAGGTAATAGCTACACCCTTGTATCTTCTAAAAAGATGCCTTACACAAGGTGGCAGGTCAACTTCAGTAAAGTAATGCCTATAACAGAAACATCTGTTCTGGGTTCCGTAAAAGATTTGAAAAGTAAGCTGACGGGCAATGGTGGAGCGTATGGTGGTTGGGAAATATTAGTGTCGAAAAAATAATGAATGATTTTTGTAGCAGTAAACGCCCCTATCATTGGGGCGTTACTATTTTTCATACATTCGTTATCAATATTCGTAACAAATGGCAACAACAAAAATAACGGTAAATAATAACGGCTCTTTGAAAATAGAGGGCGATTTTGAAATAGTGGATAAGGATGGCAATACCTACGGACTGCAAGGCAGAGAAGTTGTAAGCCTTTGCAGGTGCGGGATGTCAAAAAACAAACCTTTTTGTGATGGCGCACACAAAGGAAACTTTGACCATGATGCACAGGCGTTTGATTTGCCGCCTAAAAAACAGGCTTAATATCAAACATTCTTTCTATCTTTAGTAAAGAAGTAAATATACAATAATGAAAACCGATGTAATGACTACAGTTTACAGCGGTGCACGCTCACCGCTAAATTATCAGGCACCCGTATTGCTAACAGCAATGCCGTGTTGTTGCTGTTGTTAGTTATTGCCGTTTTGCCCTTTTAGCAGGGCTGTCTATTATTTAATCACATTAATAAAACAGATTTTTTATGTTGAATATAAATTTCAACCCATTCCCCGTTTTAGAAACGGAAAGGTTGGTATTACGTAATATAGTACATACGGATGTACAGGAAATGTTTGAGATACGCAGCAATGCTACTACAATGCAATACATACCCCGCCCATTGGCAAAGACGCCAGACGATGCTTTGGCACTCATCAATATGATACGTGGGTTTACAGAAGCCAATGAACGCATCAATTGGGGATTGACAGAAAAAGGCTCGGATAAGTTGATAGGTGTTATTGGATATGTAAACGTAAAGCAGGAAAGCCACCGTGCAGAGGTTGGTTATGTAATACATCACAGCTATCTACGCAAAGGGTATATGTACGAGGCACTACAAGCCGTATTGCAATATGGTTTTGATGTGATGAACCTGCATTCTATCGAAGCGATTATCCGCCCCGAAAATGAAGCATCTATAAAGGTGGTGGAGAAGGCGGGTTTTGTACGAGAGGCATATTTTAAAGACTATATGTACTTCAACGGGCAATACCTCGATGAGTTGGTGTATTCGCTGATAAAACCTGAATAGCTATTTGCCCAATGCCTGATGCAGTTCTTGTAGCAACGTGTTTGGATGCGCGTCTATAATTACTGCATCGGGCTTTGTATGGCTGAATTGGTTGTGAAACAATGCCCTGCTGCTGGCTTCAACACCGCCGCCTATTACTACCGCATCGGGTAGCAGGGTATTAAACATTTCTATGGCTTGCGCATCGGTAGTGCAGCCCGTGGCATCATAACCATTTGTATGCAGCATCTCTAATACAGATGCCAACATACCACCATGCCTGCCTATCACTAATAAATTGTGCTTTTTGCTCAAAATCAAATGAGTTGCAGGTTTGTTAGGAAAAGTAACAGATATATAAGGGCGAAAGAGATGAAAAGTGTATTCATGCAGACTTCGCCGATTTTGAAAATTAATTTCTTAGGTATCTGATACATAGGGTAGTATGAAAATTGTGTAGCAACTTTCCCAATCCAATAAGCTGCAATTAATCCTGTTAATGCAATAGCAAGATGCGATTGGTTTTTCAGGTCTTCGTAGTACAGTATGGCTATCAATCCAAATGCGAAATTCAACCCTTGGATATACCTACCATAAGTTTTGACAATTTCCTGATTTAGTGGTTTTAATTGTTTGATGTCATTATACCAATCAAAGACAACGTGCCTTATGTAAGGATAAATAAGTGCAGTGAATATTTGACCAATACCACCTGCAATAATAAGCCAATCAGGTATTTGCATATTCTATATTATATATTATCAACTTCCCCTTGCGCCACCTGTTTTAATGGGTTTCTTGTTTATGTTAGCACCTTTGCCGGGCTTTACAAATGGTTTTGCCCCCGGTGTAGCAGCAGGCTTAGCGCCTTTCGCCCCTTTTTTATTATTATTCTTTCCGCCGTTTAGTAATGACATAGTTCTTCGTGTTTATACAAATATAATGCATCAGTCGTTAGTATCTTTATCTGTTCTTCTGGTGCCGGCATACAGTTCATATTCCAGCAGTCGACAGTCTATGGTAGCGTTGTAAAATTCTATCCTGCGTTTGGCTTTCAGCCCTATCTTTTTTGCTAAGTCCATATTGCCTGTAAATACATAGCCATGATACCCCTTGCATTGCTGCTTCATAAAATCGCCTATCCGCCCGTAAGTTTCTTCCAGTTCTTCCAGTTCACCAAGGCGCTCACCGTATTCAGGGTTTATCATCATAATGCCCTCAGCATCTTCAGGTACTTTTGTACCTGCAAAGTCGCACACAGCAAAGTCTATCATATCTGCAACACCTGCTGCTATTGCATTTTTCTTTGCATTGGTAATGGCTTGCGTGCTGATGTCCGTAGCTATTATTTGTACCCCTTTTAAGTCTATTATTTTCTTATCCAGCCTTTCCATTTCTTGCAGGTACACCTCTTCGTCGTAGCCTTTCAGGTGCATAAAAGCATAATTGGTACGAAACAGCCCCGGCATGGTGTCGGTTGCTATCAGTGCGGCTTCTATAGCCAATGTACCGGAGCCGCACATCGGGTTGATGAAAGGACTTTGCCTGTCCCACTTACTTGCATAGATGCATGCACTTGCCAACGCTTCCAGCATCGGTGCACGCCCGGGTATTTTGCGGTAGCCGTGCCTTGCCAACGAGTCGCCAGATGTGTCTATGAATATCTCCGCGTCCTCATTTTTCCAAAAGAGGTGTATCACCGCGCCTGTCAGTTCTGCTCCTGTAGATGGGCGGTTGCCGGCACGTTCGCGCATACGGTCTATAACGGCATCTTTTACCCGCAGATTGGCAAACATGCTGTTGTTGATGGTTTCATTCATCACATTGCCCGTTACCGAGAAATAACCCTCTTCGTGCAGCAGGTTTTCCCAAACAATGTTTTTTACGACATTATACACATCATCGGCATCCTGTGCGCGAAACTGTTTGATGCTGTAAAGTACCTGGCTGGCACAACGCAGATTCAGATTCAGCACGATACAATCGTTGATGCTGGCATGTAGCTTCACACCCGTTATAAATGTTTCTTCTATTGCAAAACCCAATGCACGCACCTCTGCTTCCAGATAAGGAGCGAGCCGCTTATGGCAGGTAATAGTAACGGGTGCTTTTGTTGTATATACCGACATATGATTGCCATAAAGATAATATCTTGCAAGCATGATAAGGTATTTGGTTTTTTTGTGCTTGTTTCTGTCTACTAACACAAGTGTATTGAAGGCACAAAATCAGGCTCTGTACAATACAAATTTTGATGAAGGGATTGTGGCTTGGAAGAAAGACAGAAAAGCCAAGCTGAAGGTGTTAAAAGAGAATGGGAATGATGTGCTGAAGACAAAACGTGGTATGGCAAGGCTACCGCTCAATGTATCTGCCTATGCAGGTAATGATGTACAGGTAAAAGTCAAAGTAAAGTCAGATGGCGTGACTGCTAAGCCTGTATCATGGAACGGCATCAAAATAATGATGCATATACCCCGTGCATGGGAAGACCTTTATCCGCAGGCAGAATTACCTATAACGCCGTTTGATTGGAAAGAAGAAGTATTGCAAGTCTATCTGCCCGATGAAACAGATACTGTATGGCTATGTTTGGGGCTTGAAGGGGTAAAAGGTAATGTAATGTTTGATGATGTGTCTGTAACCATATCTGAGAAAAAACAGCCTGCTGTTATTGATAGAGCAACTGATAAGTATACAGGACATACCGAACAACGCTTGCGTGGTATGATGGTACAACCCAATGCGGTAGATAGCGATTTGAGGACACTGGCAGCATGGGGTGCCAATCATGTTCGCTGGCAGTTGTCATGGGATGGCTTCCCCAATTCAAAAGCCGACCATGCAACACCACTGGAGTATAAAAACTGGCTGGAAAGTTGTTTGCAGCATGTAGATAAAATGCTGCCTGTTTGCAGAGAGCTTGGTATAAAGGTGGTAATAGATTTTCATACATTGCCCGGTGGCAGGATGCCCGGTGTTATGACACATCGCATATTTCAAAGCAAGGAATGGCAGGATATGTTTATAGAATTGTGGCAGCGTATAGCAAACAGGTATAAAGATGAAACAACCATTTGGGGATACGATCTTGCCAACGAACCTATGGAAGGTACCGTGCCCGAAGGGCTGATGAACTGGCCTGCATTGGCTGCTCATGTTGGTAAACTGATACGTGAGATAGATACTACCCATGCACTGATAGTAGAAGCTGCCCCCGGCGGCGGGCCGGATGCGTTGGTTGCGATGAAGCCATTGCCATTAGATAAGGTAGTGTATAGTTTCCATATGTATATGCCGCTAAAGTTTACACATCAGGCTATAAATGACGAACCTGCAACTATTCGCTACCCCGGACTAATAGATGGCAGAGAGTGGAATATAGATGTCTTACGAAAAGCGTTGAATACAGTTAAGAAATGGCAGGAAGAAAATAATGTACACATATACGTTGGCGAATTCAGTGCTATTCGCTGGGCACCCGGTGAGAGTGCTTATTATTACTTGCGAGACTGTATTGAATTGTTTGAAGATTATGGCTGGGACTGGGCTTATCATGCGTTCAGGGAATGGCAGGGTTGGAGTGCTGAACTGGATAACATCAGGACCAATGAAAAACTACCAATAAAACCCTCAACACGCCAACAGTTATTTATGCAGTGGTTCTCAAAAAATAATAATAACTGATTGCGATACTTTTTCAGTGTTTAATAATATCTGTACATATTTTTTGAACGTAGATATTATGTGTGGATGTTGCTCTGAATAATAAAAAACTTTATCCCCCGTTTATTCGTATATTACGTGTACGAAAAGATGCTTAAGCTTTCACGCAGGTTAATCATTTGTTCTGCTCAAAAGTTTAAACATCGTTTATGGCCATTCTTCTTTTGCTGGTTATACATTGGTATAGCTCGCTTTTCTTTCAGTCTGTTTTTCATCACAGGTATGCGGCGCATGGTATGTTTACCATGTCAAGGTTTTGGGAGCGTATGTTTTTTGTAGGTTCTTTCATTACTCAGGGGGCATCCTACATCAGCGCATCATCTTACGGCATCATGCACCGTATGCACCATGCACATACAGATACTGATGAAGACCCGCATTCACCATCCAATTCATCGAATGTTTTTATGCTTATGTGGGACACACGCAACAATTACCGCGATATTTACACAGGTAAAGCAGACGTACAGGATAAATACAAAAAAGACCTGCCCATGTGGCAACCCTTTGATAAGATTGCACATAGCTGGATAACCAAATTGCTATGGGCAGCCTTGTATGTGTTTCTGTATATACAACTTGCTACTGCGTGGTGGATGTTTTTATTCCTGCCGCTAACATTGGCTATGGGTGCTTTTCAGGGTGTAGTGGTAAACTGGTGGGCACACAAATTCGGCTACGAAAATTATAAGATGACCAACACATCCAAAAACATACTGCCGGTAGATGTATTGTTTTGGGGAGAGGCATATCATAACAATCACCATAAGCATCCTGCCAATGCCAATAACGCGCATCGCTGGTTTGAGTGGGATATGGGCTACAAAGCCATGCAGTTATTGCATAGCTTGCGCATCATCAAAATAAAAAGGGCGTGATTATCTGGAAACAGTAAAGCCAAGCAACGTAAGCTTTACGGATATGGCAGCAGGTTCTTCAAACTTTATCAGGCGCATATCTTTCAGCTCGGTAAGTAGGGGTAACAATTGCTCCCTGCCTTGCTCCATTTCAGATGCTATACCTGCTACCTGTATGGCAGGCCTGGGGTTGGGTGTGCGGCAGCTCATTTCTTTTATTTTGCGGTAAACATCATTAACGGTAATCATTGCAGGCATTTTAGTGAAGTTAAGCTATTAAATTGTTAACATCAGAATTATTATGTTTCTAAAAAAAATTAATCTGATAATATTTCGGTATATTGATAGGAAAATATAGCTATGGTGTTGTTTATTGGCAATGTAAGTAAGTTGACAACCGAAAAAGAATTGATAGAATTGTTTACATCATTCGGCGTTGTCAAAAAACTGCGGCTGATAGTAGATAAGATAACACGCCGTTCGAGAGGATATGCTTATGTAGATATGTTGGAAGACACGAATGCACTGGCAGCCGTACAACAACTGAATACTACAAGCTTTATGAATAGCTGCCTGATTGTAGGGGTTGCAACAAAAGGGCAACTATCTAAAATAGAATGGAGTTAAGTTTATCTCTACAATGCAGCATGTGCTCTGATAGAGAAAATACTCAACGGTCCATAAGCATTGTTATATCCGGGGTTCACACAAAGCTGGTAACTGCCACTCAACCATATTGATTTTTTAAGCGGCTTGAAGCTGTAATACAATTCACCAATCATTTCGGGCGAATAAGTTTGCGGCATACCGCCTATGTTCAGCCCATACCCACCACGTACTATATACGCTTTGTGTGTGGCAGATAAGGCATTCATGGCAAATGCAATACCCAGATTATCGCTTGCGCGTTTCCAACTCTTGCCATTGGCAGATAAGCCGAGCGACAGGCTTTGGTCTGCTTCTGTAAACGACCATGTTTCTGTTTTACCATCATTCCAGCCTATGCGTATAAAGGATGATAGTGTATTGCTCAACTCCTGTTGCATGCTCAACCCAAAGCCATATTTGCTTGTCCCGTTTTGCCTTGTAAGTATTATATGGCGCACTGGCATTATGTTAGCATCGGCATATGTACCCATATTGGCGGTATTATAAAACCCCATCAGGCGTATAGTACCTGTACGTTTATTAATGGTTAGCTGTCTGCTCACTTCTGCCAATGCTGAATAAGATTGCGATACATCTGCATCCAGCATACTGCCATTGGCTGTTGTTGGCATGGTGGCTATACCTGCTTTATAGTTCATCTTGCCAAGCTGCACTTCTGTTGTGAAGTTGTAGGTATATCCGCGCGTATTGCTTGCCATATCCCAAGCCGCATTGTTCATAAATGCCCAATTCAAAAATTGAGTACGTGGGTTGTTGGCAATATCGTTACAGTCGTACAAATCGCGTAGAGATAGCTTACCGATGTAGAAGCGTAGATAATCTTTAGGCTCATAGCCTGCCAGTTGATTAGGTATGCTTGCCAGTTCGGTACTGTTTACATAACCCAGCTTACGCGCACGTTTGTTACGCAATGCAAACGTCTGCCTGAAATATGCCCTTGCTAAAAACAAGGTAAGCTGTGGCCTGCTGATGTGGAATGTTTCCCCGTTTGATGGTGTAGCCATGCCCATATCACTGCTCAATCCTGTACCACTTGTTACTTCAGGGTTTATGTACGCTTCTGCTCCTTTCCACAAGCGCAGCCCTGCAAATAATGTAGTGGTAATGGTATTGGCACTTTCACCCTCATCAAATCCCCGCTTCATACTATCGCGTATTATACTCCTTGATGGCATATACTGATAAATGTAGGTTGTTTGCGCTATGATGTTGAAACGCTCTATGCCGCTTGTATTGGCATTGTCTGTGCTAATGCTTCTGTCTTGGGGTTTGGTAAAATCGTATTGCTGTGCAATGGCTGTATGGCAGCAAAGCAAAAGGAGTAATGAAGCGGTCAATTTCATCAGTACGGATGTGTTTAAATATCTTATAAAAATAAACCGTAACAATGAATAATGTTACGGTTTACTTGTTTATCTCTTAATGCCATTAGTTGGCATATTCGCTCATAAATTTAATGCGCATCATCTGTAGTTGCTCTATGGTTACATCCCTGTCTTTAAATTCTTCGTATGCGCTATCCAATGTATCGTCGTGGCTTTCACGGAAGAAGTCAAAAATATCTTCCTGTTCATTTTCGTCCAGTTCCTGCTCCAGACAGTAATCAAGGTTCAGCCGTGTGCCGCTGGCTACAATGGTTTCCATTTCTACCAATAAGTCTTGCAGGTTCAGCCCTTTGTTTTTGGCTATGGTATCAAGTGGTATTTTCTTGTCTATGTTCTGTATGATGAACACTTTCATCCCACTCTTGTTCACCACGCTCTTCATCACAAAGTCGTCTGGGCGTACTATGTCGTTTTCCTCTACATACTTCTTTATCAGTTGCACAAACTTACTGCCGTAGCGCATAGCCTTGCCCTTACTCACGCCTTGTATCTTTTCCAATTCTTCCAGCGTGGTAGGGTAGCTGATGGCCATGTCTTCCAGCGAGTTTTCGAGGAAGATAACAAACGGCGGTAAGCCTTTTTCTTTAGCTACTTGTTTGCGTACGTCTTTCAGCATTTCAAACAGGGTAGTGTCAAGTGTTGCACCACCACCACTGCCTGTGCTTATTTCATCATCATCGCCATCGGCATCTTCATACTTATGGTTCAGTACCACCATGATGGAGAATGGCTTTTTCAGGAATTTATGTCCTTTATCCGTAATCTTCAACAGGCCATATTCTTCAATATCCTTGCGCACCAAGCCTTCCAGCATCATCTGCCTTATCAGCGAATGCCAGAAATTGTCTTCCATCTTCATTATCAAACCACTACCGAAAGACTTCAGCTTATCGTGTCTGAAAGTTTTTATTTGCGGGTTGCTCTTGCCGAGTATGATGTCAACAACATAATCTATATTAAAGCGTTCGTCCAGTTCGTTGATTGTATCAAGTACTATCTTCGAGCTATCGCGCACTTCCAGTTTTTCTTTCGGGTGCAGGCAGTTATCGCAATTACCACAGTTGTCTTGTTTCAGTTCCTCACCAAAATAGTGCAGCAACAGTTTGCGGCGGCATACGCCACTTTCTGCATAGGCTACTGTTTCAGATATAAGCTGCGCACCCATTTCGCGCTCGCTCAATGGCTTATCGCGCATCAGGTGTTCCAGCTTTTGCACGTCTTTATGAGAGTAGTAGAGTACGCATTTACCTTCCAGTCCATCGCGCCCTGCACGTCCTGTTTCCTGATAATAATTTTCTAAAGATTTGGGTATGTTATAGTGTATCACAAAGCGCACATCGGGCTTGTCTATACCCATACCGAATGCTATGGTAGCCACTATCACATCTACCTCTTCCATCAAAAACTGGTCTTGCCTTTGCGCACGGATGTTCGATTCCAACCCCGCGTGGTAGGCTACGGCAGATATACCGTTTGCCTGCAAAGTTTGTGCAAGCTCTTCGGTGGTTTTACGGTTCAGTGTGTAGATGATGCCGCTTTTACCCTTCATGCCGTGTATAAACTTCACCATGTTTTTCAGCACGCTTTCTTTCTTCCCTTTCGGCATTATTTCATAATACAGGTTGGGGCGGTTGAAAGATGCGACATATACATCTGGTGTGCGTAGTGCCAGATTTTTTACAATATCGTCCTGCACTTTGGGGGTGGCAGTGGCGGTAAGGGCTATGATGGGTAGTTCGGGGTTTATCTCGTCTATCATATCGCGTAGTTTGCGATATTCGGGGCGAAAATCATGTCCCCATTCAGATATACAGTGGGCTTCATCTACCGCTACAAACGATATGCTCATATCGGCAAAGAAGGCTATGTTCTCTTGCTTTGTAAGTGTTTCTGGTGCTACGTACAGCATCTTGGTGCTGCCGTCCATCAGGTCGCTTTTTACTTTTTTCTGTTGTGCTTTGGTAAGGGTGCTGTTCAGAAAGTGGGCAACATTGTCTTTACTGCTGTAGCCGCGTATCAGGTCAACCTGATTTTTCATTAACGCTATCAATGGCGATACGATGATGGCTACACCATCGCTCAACAAGGCTGGCAATTGGTAGCAGAGCGACTTACCACCACCCGTAGGCATGATGACGAATGTATCTTTGCCCGAAAGTATGCTCTTGATTATCTTTTCCTGCTCTCCCTTAAATCCATCAAACCCAAAATGCTCTTGCAAAGCCTTTTTCAGGTTCACTTTTCCTTTAGTGGTAACGGCACCCATAAATAACAATTTTTAACCTAACGTATAGTTCAAATCATCCGCAATCTTTATATGAAATCGTTGTTATAGTAGCGGCCTTTGGCGAAAGGTGTGCGAAAATAACGATAATCAAGTTAAGAAAATCAAAAGAGATATGCAAGGGTTTCCCTTAATATGACATTAACCAGAGGTTAAAATTTGTATTCTCGCACGGGCAGGGTATCGGGGCAGTCGGCCAGCAGGGCGGCTACGGACTTGTGCAGGGTGGGGTGAACGATGGTAGCGGCAATATCTGCCAACGGTACAAGAGCAAAGCGGCGGTTTTGTAATTGCGGGTGCGGTACACGCAGGGCAGGGGTGTCAACTACCTCATTATTATACAGTAATATATCAATATCCAATGTGCGTTGCCCCCACAGTACGGTGCGCTGCCTGCCAAGCTGTGCCTCTATGCTTTGCGTTAGCTCCAGCAATGCAAGCGGCGGGCGGGTGGTTGCTATACACAAAGCCATATTCAGAAAATCAGGCTGGTCTTCCTTACCCCATGCAGCCGTTTCGTACACGGCAGATTGCTCCACCAAACGACAACCATCTGCCGACAACAAAGTCATGGCCTTATCAAACCAGTCCAAACGATTGCCCTCGTTGCTGCCTAGGAGTAAGTAAACAGTGTTAAGCCGTGAGTTGTGAGCCATGCGTATTGAGTAGCAAAGATAAATTTATCTTTAGATTGTGTGTTTTAACAATCTAATATTGTCCGGCCTGTCCGGCCTGCCAACTGGACACTATATATCACCTGCCCCATCGGGGCAATAGCTTTGTAGCACACAAACCAACAACACACCCAACCCCGTAGCGGGTTGAACATAGACGTATATTATCGAACATCCTGAACAGGGGGTAAAATACTTGTTTGCCCGCTTAGTAGTTTCCAACCATTATTACGCTTTATCACAACACCTGTTTCTATCATCCTGTAAAGCAGCACACTATCGTTTTTTAATATCATTTTGCTTTGTATTACACCTGTATAGTTTGCCAATACTGCTGACAATGGTATAATGCGTAAAGTATTCCAATTATTATCAACCAGTTTAAGTGTAGGGGCAGTTCTATTGATGATATTGCTGACACTATCGTATGATAAAGCCATAGTATATCCTGGGGGCACCCAAAAAAAATCAGCACTTGAATCCAGATACATAAATTCCGACAATAATCCTTTAGTGTGTATGTCATTAGTATAGCTATCTAGTGTTTGCCGTACTTCGAAAGCTACTTGTTGTTTCTGCGTTTCAGTAAAAACAATATTTCTTTCAGTACATGAAACACCCGTGCTGATGATTAATATCAGTATAATTATGTTTTTCATTCAGGTATAGTTATTATATAAAGATATTCTTTTCCTATACCCTTTTGCTATAGGGCATGCTCGAGCAAAGCATTTACAATGCAATAAAACAAAAGGGGGAATACTTGTTATTGCATACCACCTGCCCCGTCGGGGCAATAGCGTTGTAGCACACCAGCCAAGCAACATACCCAACCCCGTAGCGGGTTGGATATAACACGTCGTTCCGTCCCTAAGGGACGGGGTGTGTCTTTATATGTATTGCTACAAAGCTTTTGTTCCTACGGAACATTTGGAAGAGTGAGTTCTATTATTTTATTTAGCTAAAGTGCAAAATTGCCTTTCAGAGAGAGTTTAGTAGAAAAGAGTGATATCTAGTCTAACATAGTTTTTGGGAAAATTGTTTCTTGACAAATTCCATAAGAGTCTTTTAATTCTTTTAGAATGCTCTTCTTAAATTGCTTGTCAACTAGCTTGCATGCAGTCCAATATTTTTTATCCTCATCAGTAACTTCTTTGTTTCTGTAGCGATTGTACCCCTCAATACTTGAATAAGTAATAGAGTCTTGTATATACGGAAACAATATAAAAATGCCTTCTTGATATCTCATTCGAGGGTTTTTGATAATTGGTTCAAATAGCACAGGTTCTCTGAAATGGACTCTACCTAAATAATATGGTACAGATTCTTTATTTGGTATTTCCTTAAAAACCTCAAGATGTTTACCATTGAAATCGATGCTAGCGTATTGAGCGCGTTCTAGCAAATATAGTTTCCCGTCTTTATTTCCGAAATTATCGGCTGGGTCATGACAAGCAAAAAATAGTCCGATAAGTGCATCTCTCGTTAAATCAAGAAGCCGAGTTGGAGTTCCATAATGTTGGTTAACAACAAAGTAATTTAAAGGGTCAAAATTGTTTAAGTATTTGTTGTTATTTCTTGTAAATATTGATTTTAATGCTTCTACTTCAAATTCTTTTATATCAATAGTTACATCGCGAAATATTGTAGGAGTAGCTTCCCATTCATGGTTACATTGACCTCTAAATAATATATCCCCTCTTTTAAAGTCAAGGTACGTTAGTGTGTCAATCACATCACAAACAGCTTTAATTTTCTTTTGAGGATAGTTATTATCCCAAATTGCATTAAAATCTGATTGTAGTTTATTCACATCAGCTTGTAAATTCAAGATGCTTTCGGGGCTAGTTGTGAGTGTGTTTTCTAAGCTAAACCCAATTTTATTATCAATTATGACACAACTATATTCAGTATAGTTGTATATAAAAGCTTTTATTGCATTGGAGCCAAATGAGAAAAGAATGTCATCCACAGTAGGATTATTATCTACATTCTCATGCTTAGATTGTATGTATCTTACTTTACATCCATTATTAGTGAGTGCTGCTAAAAAGAAATTAGCATTCATTCCAAGCACTTCATCTCCATTTGTTGTGAGAATATCTACACAATCATTAGCCTCATTAAGTAATTTAATTATAGGTAGTATGTCCATGTCCTAATAAATAATATTAAACTATCTGTTATTCTATTGCACCAAATTTGCTCTACGTCTATACAAGCACAGCGTTTCTAACCCCCTAATGCCCACTCCCTTTCGCCCTTAGCAGTTTTCCCTCTATATTATACGCCCCTACCTCGTGCAGGTTTTTCAGCAGCTTTTGGTAAATGGCGCATAGCGGGTTGTTTTCTACATCGGCAAGGTATTGTATCAGTGCTTCCAGTTCTTTTTTCTTCAGCTTGTAGGCTTGTTCTACAAATATTTCGGGGTGGTCTGCCGCTACTACCAGTACTACGTGTTGCAGCCTGTCGCTCACGCCGCTGCTCCATTTCATGTCTTTGCAAATGCCTATGCCTATTTTCAGCACACTATCGGGCAGTACTTTGCCAGCTTCTTCCAGTGCCGTCAGGTAGGGTTCATATATATAATGCAGTTGCTTACGGTCGTCGGGGTCAAACACCGCTACAAACACATCTTTTGTTTTGGGGAAACTGTTCAGATAGTCGAACTGCTGAATAATGGCAAGCCTGTTCTTTTCTAATATCTGGTACGATTTCCATACCCTTTCAGCATCAGGTATCAGCGGATTGTGTACATCCTGCGCCAATGCAGGCAGGCATCCCCAAACCATCAGCCATATAAATAATAGATACCGCATACCGATATTCAGCGTTTATTGGCAAGTTAAAAATAAAACTTCACCTACTATCTACCCCCGTTCGCCGATTTTCAGGATATACACACATTGTTTTACCTGTATATTTGCGTGGTTATTAGCAGATAACTCAAAATCTCAAACTAAAAACGGATGAAACAATTTTTTAAAATGTTCTTCGCATCGCTGCTGGCGATGATTGTAACGGGCATTATCATTTTCGGTGTGTTTATCGGCCTTATCGTATCGGCTGTTTCCAGCTCTATGAAGTCTGACAAAGAACCACAGGTAGCTAAAAACACAGTGCTGACTATTGACCTCAGCAAACGCCTGCACGAGCAGAGCGAGCGCAATTCGCTGGCTATATTTGCCGATGGCGATGAAAACAGCGTAGGCGTGTACCATGCCATCAATGCACTGCAAGAGGCTAAGGATGATGATAACATCAAGGGCATCCTCATCAAGTTGAACCCGAGTGCTAACGGCTGGGCTACCATGCAACAACTGCGTGGTGCTATACAGGATTTTAAAGCTAGCGGCAAGTTTGTATATGCCTACGGTGAAAACATAACACAAGGTGCATACTACATGGCTACGGCGGCAGACAGCATATTCCTGAACCCGATGGGCGATATGGAACTGAAAGGTTTTGCTACCACGCTGGCTTTCTTTAAAGGCACATTGGATAAACTGGAGCTTGAGCCTGAAATATTCTATGCAGGCAAATTCAAAAGTGCTACAGAGCCTTTCCGTGCAGATAAAATGAGCGATGCCAACCGCGCGCAGATAACCGAGTTTCAGAAAGACTTCTGGAGCGAATTCCTGCAAGCATCATCGCAGTTTACCAAGCTCGATACGATTGCCCTGCATCAATTAGCTGCAAGTGGTACGATAGAGTTTCCACAGGATGCATTGAAAAACAAACTGGTATCAAACCTGCTGTATTGGGATGAGGTAGAAAACCGCATCAAAGCCAAAACAGGCGGTAAAGAAAAAGATAAGATAAAATACCTGAGCCTGTCTGAATACGCAGCTACTGTTAGTGATGATAATGGTGGCGATGAACGTGTGGCAGTATTGTTTGCTGAGGGTAATATAATAGATGGTGAAAGCGATGATGACTATCAGATAGCATCGCAAGACATGATAGACGAGATACGCAAGCTGCGCAACAACGATAAAGTAAAAGCAGTGGTATTGCGTGTCAACTCAGGTGGTGGCAGCGCATTGGCATCAGAAGTAATACTGCGCGAATTGCAACTGCTGAAAGCTAAAAAGCCATTAGTAGCCTCTATGGGCGATGTGGCAGCATCGGGTGGTTATTATATCCTTTGTCAGGCAGATAGCATTTTTGCTATGCCCAATACCATCACAGGCAGCATTGGTGTATTCACTATGATGTTCAACAGCGAAAAACTGTGGCGCAACAAAATGGGTGTTACGTTTGATGGTGTGAAGAATGCCCCTTATGCAGACTTCCCAAATGGCATACGCCCGCTGACGACAGACGAAGCAGCCAAAGTGCAACGCTCGGTAGATAATATATACACCATCTTCAAAAGTCGTGTAGCGGCTGGTCGCAAAATGGACGTAGCAATGGTAGATAGCTTTGCACAAGGCCGTGTATGGAGTGGTACGGATGCTTTGCAGATAAAACTGATAGATGGACTCGGCAATCTGGACCGTGCCATAGCCAGTGCGGCAGCATTAGCCAAGCTGAAAGACTATAATACCGTAACCTATCCGGAGCCGATAGATAAATTTGAGAATATGCTGAAGCGCTTTAAAGGCAACAACGCCAGCATAGCAGAGCAAGTTGTGAAGAAAGAATTTGGTAAAGAATACGATTGGTACAGGCAATTGAAACAACTGCAAAAAATGAATGGCGGCGTAATGGCACTGATGCCGTTCAGTATTATTACGCAATAATCTGAATATTATAGTATTATGTTTAAAGCCCTGCCAATGGTAGGGCTTTTATAATTCATGCAATTCACAATAAACAGAAGTTGCTTGAATGCGTATAAAATCTGTTACAATATTGATTCTATATACTGAATTATCTGTCTTAGCTATTTCAGCTAAATAAATTTCATTTGATTTATTATCATCACCATCAACACTATGCTTTATTTCCAAATCTGTATAAAACTCACTAGATATATCCATTTTGATACTACGAATATCACTCACTATTATTTTGAGAAGTCCTTTCTTTCTTCTGTTGTTTGAAATGTAGCTGGGATAGTAGGCTTCAGTAGTTAAATCAAACTGTTTTGCATTTTTATCAATATTAAAATCGACAACAATGCAATCTACAAAATCATATTTCTCACTAATCATAACCTTATCAAATGAAAGTGTTTACAGATATTGATTATAAAACTAAATATTTTTCTTTTCTGTAAAACCAAAAAACAAAACCAGCCGTATCTGTATCTGTAACACAATTATTAAACTTTAAAAAATCAACTTGTATGAAACGTATCATGTTAATCCCCGCCGTAGCGGCAGCTTTATTTGCATTAACACCTGAAACTACGATGGCTAAAAAAGGTGAGAAAACAGTAATGGTAGGCGGTGCACCCATGTACCCCTCAAAGAATATTGTAGAAAACGCGGTGAACTCGAAAGACCACACTACACTGGTAGCAGCCGTTAAGGCAGCAGGCTTGGTAGAAACCCTGCAAAGCGCAGGTCCTTTTACGGTATTTGCACCTACCAACGCGGCTTTTGATATGCTGCCCGCAGGCACGGTAGATAACCTGCTGAAGCCCGAAAATAAAGGCACACTGACGGCAGTACTCACTTACCACGTAGTAGCCGGCAGGTGGAGCGCGCAGCAGATAATGGATGCCATTAAAAAAGGCGGCGGCAAATACACTGCCAAAACCGTGCAGGGCGAAGACTTGACTTTTATGTGGAAAGACAACTGGGTATGGGTAAAAGACGCTAAGGGCAATGTAGCGAAAGTAACCATTAAAGACGTGAACCAAAGCAACGGCGTGATACACGTAATAGATAAAGTATTGATGCCATAACATAATATGGCTGTACGACGGATTTTTTTGTAAGCTTCATAGTATCTTTAGGGGGAATTTTCATTCCCCCTTTTATTTTTACAACTAAAATCAGACGGTGAAAAAAGAGTGTATATCGGTATTTGATATTTTTAAGATAGGAGTAGGCCCCAGCAGTTCGCACACACTTGGCCCATGGCGCGCGGCACTGCGTTTTGTAGATACCATAAAAAGCAAGGGGATAGATAATGTGCAGTCGGTAAAAGTATTGCTCTATGGCTCGCTTGCCAAAACGGGCAAGGGGCATGGCACGGATGTAGCCGTGATACTGGGGCTGAATGGCGAAGACCCTGTAACGTTTGATGTAAACGAAATAACACCTCGCCTCAACCAGATAGCCAGCGAAAAGAAAATGAACCTCGGGCTGTCAAGAATTATTGACTTTGACCCTGCAGAAGATGTCGTATTTCTGATGGATGAAAGCCTGCCTTTTCACCCCAATGCGGTTACATTTTTGTGTACGTTTAGCAATGGCGATGAAATAGCCGAAACGTTTTACTCCATTGGTGGTGGCTTTGTGGTAAAAGAAGGTGAGGACAATAATGCCGCTAATGATGTGGACTTACCATTCCCCATAGAAAAAGCAGACGATCTGCTGCACTGGTGTCGCAAAACGGGGCTGCACATCTACGAGGTGGTAATGGAAAACGAACACGCATGGCGCAGCGAAGAAGCCACCAAACAAGGTGTATTGAAGATATGGCAAGTGATGCGCGACTGCATCTATCGTGGTTGCCACATCAGCGGCGAATTGCCCGGCGGCTTGCAGGTGAAACGCCGTGCGGCAGGGCTCAACACAAAACAATTAAAGGGCAGAACATACAACAACCATATAGAGTGGGTACAAGCCATCCGCGAGGGGGGACATAGCTTTCAGTATATACTCGATTGGGTTAGCTGTTTTGCATTGGCGGTCAATGAAGAGAACGCATCCTTCAGCCGTGTGGTAACGGCACCTACCAATGGTGCGGCAGGTGTAGTGCCTGCTGTGTTGCATTACTTCATCACGTTTTGCGATGGCTTTGATGATGAGAAAATCATCAACTTCCTGCTCACTGCATCAGAGATAGGCAGCATCTTCAAAAAAGGCGCAACACTGTCTGCCGCTATGGGTGGTTGTCAGGCAGAAATAGGCGTATCGTCTGCTATGGCTGCTGCTGCACTTACAGAGAGCCTCGGCGGCAATGCCCGCCAATGCCTGATGGCTGCGGAGATAGCGATGGAGCACCACTTGGGCTTGACCTGCGACCCTGTTGCCGGATTGGTACAAGTGCCATGCATAGAGCGCAATACGATGGGGGCTATTAAAGCCATCACCGCATCGCAACTGGCATTGCAAAGCAACCCAGATAATGCCAAAGTATCGCTGGACCATGTGGTACAAACCATGTGGGAAACCGCGCTGGATATGAACCACAAATACAAAGAAACAGCCGAGGGCGGCTTGGCTACCAAAGTGCCGCTTAGCCTGCCCGAATGCTGATAAAAAATGCAACTGCTATTCTACAACATATTCCTTTTACTATATCGCATAGCCGTGCGCATAGCCGCTTTGTTTGGCAATAAAGCAAGGCTATGGCTCAATGGCAGAAAGGGATTGTTGGATAAGATAGCTGCCGACCTGCAAGGCAAAGACGAAAAACGGATATGGGTACACTGTTCGTCGCTGGGCGAGTTTGAACAGGGCAGGCCATTGATAGAAGCTATCAGGCAACAATACCCTGCATATAAAATAGTACTGACGTTCTTCTCGCCATCAGGCTACGAGGTGAGGAAAGATTATAAAGGCGCAGACTACATCTACTATCTGCCGATGGATAGCAGAGGCAATGCACGCAGGTTGGTATCATTAGTCAACCCATCGCTTGCTATATTTGTAAAGTACGAGTTTTGGTACTACTACCTTGCCCAATTGCAACAAGCGCAAGTGCCTACCATATTGGTATCAGCCGTTTTCCGCAAATCGCAAATATTCTTCAAGCCAAGTGGTGGCCTATTCAGGAAGATGCTGCATTGTTTTACTTACCTCTTTGTTCAAGACGATGAATCGAAAAAATTATTAGCTACTATCGGGCTGAATGAGAATGTAATAGTAGCTGGCGATACACGATACGACAGGGTGATTGCTATTGCCGCCAGTGTAAAGCCCTTTCCGCTTATTGAAAAGTTTAAAGAAGCAGACAAACTCATTATTGCAGGCAGCACATGGCCAGCCGATGAAGAGATATTGAAACAAACGCTACCCAACCTGCCCGATGATTGGAAACTGGTAATAGCCCCGCACGAGGTGGACGCAGCACATATACAATCGCTGCACGATGCCTTTGCAGGGCATAGCGTATTGTACTCTCAACTGGATGCAGAGCCATGCGGCTATCGTGTGCTGATCATTGATAATATCGGTATGTTATCCAGCCTGTATAGCTATGGAGACATAGCCTATGTAGGTGGCGGCTTCAACGATGGCATCCACAATGTATTAGAGCCTGCGGTGTTTGGGCTGCCCGTATTCTTCGGCCCCAAGTACGATAAGTATATAGAAGCAAAGGCATTGGTATCCCGCCAATACGCATTTCCAATAAGTAGCGCGGCAGACTTTAACAATTCATTGCCCAACCTGACAGAAGACGACACTACCCGCCAAACCATGCAAAAAGCCATACAGGCATACATTGCAGCGCAAACTGGGGCTACGGAAAGGGTGGTTAATCAACTATTTGCTAAGTTCTAATTTTATAACTAACTTACTACAATGGCGAAAATGGATAAGTCTATAAAAATATATGCAACAGTAAGAAAGAAATACATACAAAAATCTATTAAACAGAGAATTGAAGCATTATTCCTTGACAACATAGGCAAAGTAATTACTAGTGAACAAATAAAAAAGGTTTCAATAGACCCTATAACAGGTAAAGAACCAGAAAATTGGCATCAACGATTATCAGAATTAAGGACAGATGATGGATATACTATATTATCTTGGCGAAATAAGGGTTGGCTAAGGGTGGAAGAATATCTTATGCCTTCTTCAGATAAACGGCCTCAAGCAGGCAAGAGAATAAGACCTGATAAAGAAACTTGGACTAAAGTTTTAGAACGAGCAAAACATATGTGTGAATGGAAGGAAGATGGTAAAGCTTGTTTATTAAAAGAAAACCAAATTGATCCAATAGGCGGCGGAAGAGTAAAATTAACGCCAGACCATAAAAAGCCACATTCTATTAACCCAACTTCAGACCCATCAGATTTTAAACAATGGCAAGCATTATGTGGCAGACATCAGGTAATGAAAAAAAACTACTGGGACACTAGTACTGGGAAAATGAATGTTTATGCAATTATCCAATCTTCTACAGAACAACAAAAGCAAATTGTCTTTAGTTTTCTATTAGATTATTTCGGTTACATAAAAGATGAAAAAGGTGTAATTAGCAAATTAATACGCAACAATGAAAAAAAATAGTACGACAGCTAAATTATATATAGATAGCTTATTAGATAAAAATGGAGTTGTTGTTTTACCACCAATGGATGCATCTGAAAGCATGCGCTTAATGTATTTGTTGGGTTATCACCCTCAAATGACTATGTTGGACCCTTGGTATAACAGAGGAACAGGTGGAGTTAGAGAGGATTACGTACCATATATCTTAGATATTATTTCTAACATATCTGATAATACAAACCATCTATTTCTATGGGGGTTTCCCGAAATTGTAGCTCAATTCATTAATAAAATACCCCCCCCTTTGGAGTTTGTATGTTGGCTTACTTGGTATTACAAAAATAATCCTTCTGTAATTCGCGGGTGGCGTTCTAGTCAACAAGCATGCTTGCACTATGCGCAAAAAAAAGCGAAGATGTATCCTCAAAATTTTTTTAACCCACAACAACAGTTACGATTTGAAGAGAGTAATATGAGATTTATCCCTGGACCAACTTCAGTAATTGAAGAACCATTATTAGTAGGCTTCATAGGTAAAAAAGAACAAACAGGACATCCATCTCAAAAACCCGAAAAAGTGTATGAAAAATTAGTTCTAATGACATCCATGGAGAATGACCTAATATATGATCCGATGGCGGGTGGTGGTACTATTGGTGCAGCATGTAAAACATTACGTCGTAAATGTATAATGTCTGATATGTCTGATGAATATGTGAAGTTGATTGAAAAGCGACTAAAAATAAAAAGAATACCATTAAAAGTCGTTGATGACTTATTACTTGAAGTTGCTTAATTACCTTAATTAAAATATTAATATTATCTAAATAGCTCTCGCTTTATTTGTGTAGTTTTGCGCCTGCTTTGGCAGCCTTATTGCCTTGCAGTAATACCGTACAATTATGAGTGCTAAAAAAATACAGGTTGGCAATATTGCTTGTGGTGCTGATGAACTGTTTCTGATTTCAGGCCCGTGTGTGATAGAGGATGAAACTACGATGATGAAGACCGCCGAAACACTGAAAGAAGTAGGCGAAAGACTGAACATCCCCATCATCTACAAATCGTCCTTTACCAAAGACAATCGTAGTAGCCTCAAGTATTACGACGGGCCGGGGCTTGAAAAAGGTGTTAAGATATTGGCCAAAGTAAAAGAGCAATTCGGCTTTCCTGTACTTACCGATATTCATTACCCAGACCAAGCTGCCCCTGCCGCAGAGGTGTGCGATGTGTTGCAGATACCCGCATACTTGTGTATGCAGTCGGGCTTACTAAAGGCTGCTGCTGCTACGGGTGCGGTTATCAACATCAAACACGGACAGTTTCTCGCACCCGAAAACATGAAGCACCCCGTAGGCAAATGTGTAGATGCGGGCAATGATAAAATAATACTGACAGAGCGTGGCTATACAATGGGCTATAACGATTTAGTGGTTGACCCGCGCGCTTTCTACCACATGGCACAATTAGGTTATCCCGTTGTGTTTGATATTACGCACTCCATCCGCAAATACGGCATACCAAGTGCCGATGCCAAGGGCGGTACCAGAGAGTTTTTGCCCGTACTGGGCAGGGCGGGTGTAGCAGCCGGCGTTGACGGTGTATTTATAGAAACGCACCCCGAACCCGAAAAAGCCCTCTGCGATGCGGCCAGCCAGCTATGCGTGTACGATTTGGAAGAATACCTGAAACCGCTGATTGAATTGCACAACTTAGAGGTTAAATACAGGAAATAACCCCTTTTTAATTTTTACTTTTTACTTTTGACTTTTAATTATGGAATTATATTTAGACTCCGCCAATCTTAAAGAGATTGAAGAAGGTTTTAAGCTGGGCTTTTTGAATGGCCTTACCACTACGCCTACATTCATGCAGCGCGAGGGCATTACCGATATAGACGGTACTATCGTGAAGTTGAGCAAAATGGTGCCTGTATTACAGATAGAGGCACTGGGTGATACAGCCGAAGATGTGCTGAAAGAAGCGCACCGCCAACTCAATCTGGGTTTAGACCCCAAGAGGACAGTCTTTAAAATACCCGTATCGCTGGAAGGTGTACGTGCTTGTAATTTGCTACGCAAAGAAGGCTTGTTGGTGAATGTACACCTTGTATATACACTGCAACAAGCATATATGGCTATGCACGCAGGTGCTACGTACGTTTGTCCGCTTGTAGGTCGCCTGCAAGATCAGGGGCACGATGCATTGACTTTGGTAGAGCAATGCGTAGATGCAGTTGAACATTACGGATATGATACCAAAATCATGTTCAGTTCCGTGCGCCACAACGAGCATGTACGCAATGCCATCAACATAGGTGTACACACCATCACTGTGCCGTTGAAAGTATTAAAAAGCCTGACGGAGAATAACTTTACCACAGTTGGTACAGAGCAGTTTTTGGTTGATACTCGCCTCATGACAGTACGCGTAAAAGAAGCGGCAAATGGCATCAACCCGATTGTATCTGCTGATGATACATTGCAAAGTGCCTTGGTTAAAATGACAGGTTATGGCTTCGGTGCTGTAACGGTTACCAATGCAGATGGCAGCGTGAAAGGTGTGTTTACAGATGGCGACATACGCCGTTCTTTGCAGAAAGATGGAGAACAAATACTTGGCAGAAAAATGGGTGATATGGAATACAAAACACCCATTAGTGTAGATGCCAACGCATTACTGAATGATGCAGCCGTATTGTTTAAGAAAACGCATGTAGATACTATACTGGTTACCGAAAATGGCAAGCCAGTTGGCATGCTCGATATACAAGACCTGAAGGGATTGTAGTCTAAAATCCAAAATACGAATATCGAAATCCTAAACAGTTTAAAGCGTTTAGGATTTTTCTTTTTTATACATTTGATTATTATAGTATTTCGGATTTAGATATTCGAATTTAGAATTTCACAACAAATGGACATCAATACCATCATCAGCCATTTCAAAGGCAGCTTTATAACGCCCGTACAGGATGTACAGGAAAAACTATCGCGTATCAAAGCCTATATATTTGATTGGGATGGCGTATTTAATAATGGGGTGAAGGACGAAAACGGCACGAGTAGCTTCAGCGAGGTAGATGCAATGGGTACTAACATGCTTCGTTTCAATCATTACCTGCGCCACAATGATGTACCTATCGTTGCCATCATATCGGGTGAGCGCAATAGTGCCGCTTGGACATTGGCAAAGCGCGAATGTTTTCATGGCGTGTACAGCCGCATCAAACTGAAGACGGAAGCACTGCAACATCTTTGCGACAAGCACGGCATCCAACCCCATGAAGTGGCTTTTGTTTTTGATGATGTACTGGATTTTGGTGCTGCTGAAAAATGCGGACTCCGCATTATGATACCACGCCCCTGTGCCCCACTACTGGCAGAGTTTGCCGTACAAAACGGACTGGTTGATTATATGACTGCCTGTGTTGGTGGCGAAGGCGCAGTACGCGAAGCCGTAGAACTGCTCACAGGGCTTAGTGGACTCTACAACGAAACCATCGCCAACCGTATGCACTATGGTGAGGTGTATAAAACATACATCAATCTACGCAACGAAACAGTACCCTCATTCTACATCAGCAAAGATTCTCAAATAATAGAAGAACATTAGTACAATGATACTCGGCATCATACCATCTCGCTACGCATCTACACGTTTTCCCGGCAAGCCATTGGCAGACATTAATGGTAAGACGATGATACAACGTGTGTACGAACAGGCTATCCAGGCAACATCTTTGAGTAAAGTAGTAGTAGCCACAGATGATGAACGTATTGCGAAACATGTATTATCGTTTGGCGGAGAGGTGGTAATGACAAGTACGGAGCACCCAAGTGGTACTGACAGGTGTTGGGAAGCATTACAAAAAACAGGTGGTGATTACAGCTATGTCATCAACATACAGGGTGACGAACCTTTTATAGAACCATCGCAAATAGATACATTAGCAGCCGTATTGCAAGATGGCGATACGCAATTGGCAACATTGGTAATACCTACCAACAATTACGATGTACTTGCTGATATGAGCAATGTAAAAGTGGTGATGAACGAGCGTAATGAGGCACTCTACTTCAGCCGTATGATGATACCTTATGTAAAAGGCGCACCACAACAGGAATGGCATAAACAGTTCACCTACCACAGGCATATAGGCATGTATGCTTATCGTACCGATTTACTGGAGCAAATATGTAAACTGCCCATCGGCACACTTGAAAAAGCAGAATCGCTGGAACAACTACGTTGGCTACAAGCAGGCTACACTATACAATGCGCCATAACCAACTACGACTGCCATTCTATTGATAATCCTGAAGATGTAGAGAAGGTACTCAGGCTAATGGGGGGAGCATAGTCCATTTTATACATTAGTATTATATGTACTCTATATAGCTAAAATATTTTTTTCTAAATAACCTGACTGGCTTTATTTTGCAACACTAAATATAAAGTTATATGAAAAATTACCTATTGACATTTTGGTTTTCTATTGTTGCTTTCATACCATCTTATGCACAGGACGTAAATACATTGACTTTTCAACGTGACGAAACTAACGGCACTTATTATTACGAGGAAGTGATACAGTTAGCAAACAACACTCAGGATGAATTGTATGCAAAAGCAAAAAAATGGATAGTAGCAAATTTCAAAACTGGGGATAACAATCTATCAGAAGATGCGAAAGAATATAGTCTTGTGAATAGTGCTGCTGTAAAAATTGATAAGAAAAAAAAGATGGGGTGGGCTGTTTATGATGGTGCTGCAGATTTTAAATTCCATTTTTGGGCAAAAGAAGGAAGATATAAGATAAGAATTGACAATATTGCATTTCAGATATTATACGCTTCATATCCTGATGGGATGAAGACAAAATCTGAAACATATAGTACTCTCAAAGAAAATAGCAAGATAGACCAATACCTTAAAGAGCAAGCTGATGAAAAGTTATACTCTGTTCTTCAGGCTTTTAAGAATGGTATGACTGCTGCCCCTACTAAAGAAAAGAAAGACTGGTAATGTGCTTCTTCTAAGGCAACAACTCCCACCCAATCTTTTTATAGGTAGAAACTCCAAACTGCTTGCCATCTTGCAGGTTAGGGCTATTACCATGCAGTACAGTATTATAATAATGTAATGCTGCTTCTTTAGCTGGCTCTCGTCCTGCAATAGAAAGGAAATTGCTGTGCCCGCTACCGCAAAGTGTATTGAAGTTGATATACTGTACTTTGTTACTGATGTTGCGTACTGGTTTATTACCAAGTTGTATCCTCTTGTTAGCAAAGTAGGCTATCCGCAGTGTCAGGTCGTCTTGATTATAGTTGATGTATATGCCTTTTGCAAAGCTGATTTTGTTTATCCATCGTTTATGACCACGCCTCGGCACACATGGTGCATTCAGTATGATGTTGCTTACCCAAACGCTGCTATTCAGTTTACTTGTCTTATCATGCTTCACTATCTGCCTGATGACATGATTGCCCATGCTGTGGTAAAACATACTGATATTGCCAGCTTCTAATTTGCCAGCATCTTTCAGTCGTTTTACTTCTTCAAAAGCAGGTGTAAAATCTTTATACGCAGTGCGTGCATTACCAATAGCAAAGAAATAATTGCCTAATGATTTTTTAGTCGTTGTAATACTGGGATAGTCAAACAAAACAACATTTACACCATATTGTCCTGCCATGCTCATACCTCTGCACAAATCGGTAGTAAAGAGTTTACCCATGCCTTCCGTGTATAGCACCCAATCTCTGCTTTTATCGGGCATATACTGTATGGCTTTTTCGAGGTTTTCTACAGGCAGCACATTCCAGTTACCATTTCTGCTAAAAACAAAGTAATAGCGCAAAGTAGTTCCGTCTCTTTCTTCACTCATATAGCGGAGCGCATCGTTACTCGTTTTCCGATTGCTCACTACTACTATCGCCGTGTCGCTTGCTTTAATGGGACTTGCTGGTAGGTGTTTTATCACAGCGCATTTCTGCCAAAAGGCTTCGTCGTTAAAATACGCAATCGGGTTGCCTTGTGCGTGGGCAAATACAGGTAATAACATCAATAACAGTGCAGCTAATCTTTGCATAATCTATTAACGAACATACACATAAAAATGTTTTCGGCACTATGCACCAAAAGGGGGATAGGTTTTTGGCTGATATTCAATAATTTCAGCCCTCAGTTTATCAAATCATGCGTATGCGTTATATAAAGCAGCTTGTACTTGCGGGTATAGTATTGTCAACACTCTCTGCTCAAGCACAGAAAAAACAGTTTACCATTACAGAAGCCACCAATGGCATGACGAGTACGCTAACCCCCAAAGGTTTGAAACAGGTAAGTTGGGAGCCATCTACCGCCAAAATGTATCAGGTAGCAAATGATGCATGGTTCAGTACGCATTTTCCTGATGGTAAAGTAGATACGGTGCTACGCCTGAAAGAACTGAACGAAGCCATCAATGGCAAGCTGAAAAGTATACCATCTATGAAGTGGATAGATAAAGGTTATGTGTATTTCCAAACAGGGAATGATTTGAAAAAGGGTACTAAAACCGCAGGCGGCTACATGTGGGAAAACTGGGTAACACTACCCGAAAAAGCAGCTAATACGGTTGTAGATAAAAGCCTGCACATTGCTTACACTATAGACAATAATCTGTACCTGATTAGTAAAGACAAACAAACAAAACAGCTAACGGACGATAAAGACAAAGACATCACCAACGGTGCATCAAACGTACACCGCAACGAGTTTGGCATTGAGGGTGGTATCTTCTTCTCACCCAACGGCAATAAGCTGGCATACTACCACATGGACCAAACAATGGTGGCTGACTACCCGGTAGTGAACTGGTTGGTAACACCTGCTGTAAACGAAAACGTAAAATACCCGATGTCGGGTGGCACATCGCACACCGTACAGTTGCGGGTATATAGCATGGCATCGGGCAAAACAACTACTGTACAAACCACAGGTCCTAAAGACCAATACCTGACTAACATTAGCTGGAGCCCCGATGAACGGTTTATTTTCATAGCCATTGTAAATCGTGCACAAGACCGTATGTGGCTGAACCAGTATGATGCTGAAACAGGGATGTTTGTAAAAACATTGTTTGAAGAAACCAGCGATAAGTATATAGAGCCACTACACCCCATGACCTTCCTGCCCGAAAGCAATGATAAATTCATCTGGTGGAGCCAACGCGATGGGTATATGCACCTATATCTGTACAACACACAAGGCAAACTGCTGCAACAACTTACAAAAGGCAAATGGGTAGTGAACGATATATTGGGCATGAACAAGGAACGTCAGCAAATTATCATAGCTGCTGCCAAAGAAAGCCCGCTTGAAAAACACAGTTACACCATCAACTGGAATAATGGTAACATACGCCGTATAGATATAGGTGCAGGCGTGCATACTGCCCTGCCCAACGAAAGCGGTGAGTACATATACGATGTATATAGTGGTGCAGGTGTGCCAAAGCGTACAATGGTTGTAGGTACGAACAATGGCTACAGCGAAACATTGCTGGATGCTCCTAATACATTGGCAGACTATGAACGCCCTGAAATAAGAAACGTAACACTCTACGCAGGCGATGGCACACCGCTATACGGCAAGCTGATACTACCTGTAAAATTCAACGAGCGAAAGAAATACCCGGTAGTAGTGTACCTGTACAATGGCCCGCATGTGCAGTTGATACGCAATACATTCCCCGAAAGTGGTAATCTGTGGTACGAGTATATGGCACAGCGTGGTTATGTAGTGTTTACGATGGACGGGCGAGGCAGTGCCAACCGTGGCTACGATTTTGAAAGTGCCATGTGGGGCAAGCTGGGTACGGTAGAAATGGAAGACCAGCTAAAAGGTGTTGCCTACCTGAAATCCCTACCGTTTGTAGATGTCAACCGTATGGGTGTACATGGCTGGAGCTTTGGCGGCTTTATGACAACATCGCTGATGTTGCGACACCCGGGTGTGTTTAAAGTAGGTGTAGCCGGCGGCCCCGTTATGGACTGGAAGATGTACGAGATAATGTACACCGAACGCTATATGAATACGCCTGAAGAAAACCCGCAAGGCTACGAAGATGCCAACCTGCTGACAAAAACCAAAAACCTGCAAGGCAAGCTGTTACTGATACATGGTACAGACGATGCTACCGTAGTATGGCAGCACTCCATCAACTTTATAAAGAAAGCAGTGGATGAAAATGTGCAGGTAGATTATTTTGTGTACCCCGGCTACGAACACAATGTACGCGGCAAGGATCGTGTACACCTGATGCAGAAGATAACCGATTATTTTGATACGTATTTGAAATAGGAAAAACCTGATGAACCTTATCGAAACATAAACTATGAATATTCAAATTGAAAGATTTATTGGCAATCCTGATGTATTTGCAATAGCCTACTGCGAATGGCCAAAAGAGTACGGAGAAAGTATCTCTAATGGCTATCACTTTATCATTAGCTATTGGGTAATTGATAACAACGTTATATCAAATATGTCTTGTAGTCTTGTTAATCGTTTATATGATAAACTAACAAGCAATTCTGAATTTATACGTAAAAATCAAAATAGCTTGTACATCAAAGAGTTTGATGGTTTGACCAATAGCGAAATCTTTGAGTTAATTATGAAATCTAATCAATTAGAAGATGAGTATGACCCTCAATACTTACACTTGCCAGTATTAGAAAATGAAATATGGAGTCGTCATACAATCTTTTTAGATGAAACTGTTGATGGGTTTACAATTTGCTATTATGTAAAAAACGATGAAATTAATATCATCATAAAAGATTATGAGGATAATAGAATTATTTCACAAACAATGCCAATAAACACTTTTTTAAATACTATTGATGAGTTTGTTAGTTTTCTCCTTGAGAAATACCCTTTTTTGAAGTGAGCAGCACAATTACATCTCCACTTTCTTCAACCCCAATACATCCCGCATTTCAAAAATGCCCTGCTTACCGTTGATGTATTCGGCAGCCAGCACGGCACCTAATGCAAAGCCCTTACGGTTGTGCGCGGTGTGTATGATTTCAATATCGTCTATAGCCGATGTGTATTTAATGCTGTGCGTACCCGGTACGTTTTCTTCGCGCAGCGCATTAATGTGTATAGCTTCGGGGTTATCGGTGTTATGTTCAGTCCAGTGTTTTTTGCGTTGCAGGTTGGCTATTATCTGTTCTGCCAACGTTATGGCTGTGCCACTGGGCGAGTCCTTCTTTTGCAGGTGGTGTATCTCTTCCATCACCACATCGTAGTTCGGCTGCTCGTTCATCAACGATGCCAGCGCTTTGTTTATCTCAAAAAATATGTTTACACCAATGCTGAAGTTGGATGCCTGCAAAAAAGCAGCCCCTTTTTCTACTGCTTTCATCTTGGCTTGCGCCAGTCCCTCGTTCCATCCTGTAGAGCCACATACTACCGATGTACCTGCATCTAAGCAACGCAATACATTTTCTTTAGCCGCCTCGGGGTTGGTAAACTCTATGGCAACATCTGCCTTGGCAAGATGCTCGTTTGTCATCTCATCTCTGTTGGCAGTGCTGATGCGCAACACTATGTTGTGTCCGCGCTCGGTGGCTATTTCTTCAATAGCTTTACCCATTTTTCCGTAACCTATCAGTGCTATATTCATACGTTGCTTATGCTAAAAAGAAAGAAATAATAGTGAAGATGGCAAAGACGATGCTGGCTATGCCGTTGGTATTGGCAAACGCTATGCCTACTTTGCTCAGGTCGTTTGGCTTTACCAATATATGCTGATACAACAACAGCCCTATAAACACCGCCGCACCTATCCAATACACAACATGAAAACCACCCTCTATGCCCGCATATATTACAAACAGGGCAGAGAGTACATGCAATATGTTCGATACCATCAACGCCTTTGCAGTACCCAATGCGGCAGGTATTGAGTGTAGTTGCTGGCTTTTGTCAAAGTCCTCGTCTTGTAGTGCATAGATAATATCAAAGCCAGATACCCATGTCAGTACAGTCAACGAAAACAGAACTGGTATAAGGCTGAAAACACCCGTTACAGCAAGATATGCGCCTAAGGGAGATATAGAAAGCCCGACACCTAACACTATATGGCATAGCGCCGTAAAGCGTTTGGTATAGCTATAGAACAGGATGATAAACAATGATACGAACGACAGATAAAAACACAATTCATTAATGAAGTAAGTAGTAGCTATAAACAACACACCATTGGCAATGGTAAATGCAAGCGCGTTTTGTGGCTTGATGATACCTGCAGGTATTTCGCGTTTGGCAGTGCGAGGGTTCAGTGCATCAAAGCGGCGGTCGAGGTAGCGATTGAAAGCCATAGCAGCCGTTCTGGCAAACACCATGCACAGCAATACTTTACCAAACAATGCCCAAGAGAATGTGTAATCATCCTTTACCACTGCCAGCGAAAAACCTATCATGGCAAAGGGTAGGGCAAACACCGTATGGCTGAATTTTATCAGCGACAGATAGTGCTTTACTTGTTGCCCGAATGTTGCGTTGGCTGCTCCCATTATTTCTTTTCTACATCTACATCAAAACCAATAGAGATAGACTCTTCCTGTCCGTTAGAATACACCAAAACATTTTTTGATTGATGCCCCGGCCTGTTCTCGCTATTGAATTCTACCATTATTTCGCCCTCTTGCCCCGGCAGTACTATGTCTTTCGTCCATGTGGGAGTAGTGCACCCGCAGCCGGCTATTACATTATATACAAGGAGTGGGTTATCGCCCGTATTCCTGAATTTGAAAGCGTGCTTTACTTTTTCTCCCTCTTTAATGGTACCGAAGTCGTGGCGTGTTTCTGCAAATTCAATTTTGGTTTTAGGCATTGCCTTTGCTTCGTTCTCTTTGCGTTGTATTTCACCCAGTTCTGCATCGTGGCTATGCGCGCCATCGTTGCCTATCTTATATTTATTAAACAAAGCCGTACTGCTAACGCCACTCAGTTCTACCAATGCAATGGTAAATACCGATAACGTAAGCACCGTCAGCAATACCGTCTTTAATTGAGCATTCATTTATTATGATTTTTAATGATTATTGTGATTTAATGATTTTCTGACATTAATCTTATTGCAAATTTATCCAGGCAAATCAGCCTAATCAGTTTAATCCCGGTTCAGATTTTTCTTCCCAAACCTGTGCCAGATGCACCAATGCTTCCACTGCTTTTTCCATATCCTGCACGCTTACATATTCCTGCTTGCTGTGTATGCCCATCTCGCCCGTAAACAAGTTAGGACAAGGCAAACCCATAAACGATAAGCGAGAACCATCCGTACCGCCACGCACACTCATACGCTGTGCAGTAAGTCCGGCACGTTTATAGGCTTCTTCGGCATGGTCCATTACTTGCGGGTGATGGTCAAGCACTTCTTTCATGTTGCGGTATTGTTCCGTTACTACAAACTCATAGCTCGCGCCTGCAAATGCTGTAATTGTTTCTTCTGCTAATGCTTTCAGCCGTTCTTCGTGTTTGGCAAGCATCGCCGTATCAAAATCGCGGATGATGAATGATACACTTGCTTTTTCCAACACACCCTCTATATGTACAGGGTGTACAAAGCCCTGTTTACCCTCTGTCGTTTCGGGGCACCATTCGTTGCGTGGCAGTTTATCTACAAATGCCGATGCTACTTTTATAGCACTCACCATTTTATCTTTTGCATAACCCGGGTGTGCGCTGATGCCATGGAATGTAACCTTCACACCATCTGCACTAAAGGTTTCACCTTCCAGATGTCCGCGTTCACCACCATCGAGCGTATAGCCATATTGTGCGCCGAGCTTTTGCATATCCACTTTGTTTACACCACGTCCTATTTCTTCGTCGGGGGTAAAGAGTATGCGTATAGCACCGTGTGGTATTTCGGGGTGTTGTATCAGGTAGTTGGCAAGGTCCATGATGATTGCAACACCTGCTTTGTCGTCTGCACCCAGCAGGGTAGTGCCACTTGCGGTAATAATATCATCACCTATTCTTTCTTTCAGGTACGGGTGTTCTTTTGTGCTGATAACAACACTTGTATCATCGGGTAATACAATATCGCTGCCATTGTAGTTTCTATGCAGTATGGGTTTTACACCTGCACCGCTGCAATCGGGGGCAGTATCTACATGGCTGCAATAACATAGTACAGGTACTTGCTTGCTGCTGGTAGCAGGTATGGTTGCATAGACATAGCCATGCTCGTCCAGCTCGGCATCTGTAATGCCCATCGCTTTCAGTTCTTCTACCAATATCCTGCTCAGGTCTTTTTGTTTTTCGGTAGATGGCTGGGTGGGCGATGCAGGGTCGCTCTGTGTATCTACCTGCACATAACGCATAAACCTTTCTGCCGCTGTATGATTATAATTGCTGATTGACATGCCTTGCTTTTGAACGCGTAAAATTAGCATTCTGCGCTCAACTTATGCCATCCTTTTTAACTATTGTACCTTTGCGCCATGAGCATGGCAAACGCATTTGATATATCTGAAATATTTACAGTGTCTTTCGCGCTGTTTGCGGTGATAGATATGCTGGGGTCTATACCCGTGCTGCTGACGCTGAAAAAGAAAATGGGCGACATCAGCTCGGTACAGGCTACTACCGTATCGGGGGCATTGATGCTTTTGTTCTTCTTCATCGGCGAGCAGGTGCTTAATTTTATGGGGTTGGATATTCATTCCTTTGCCATAGCAGGTAGTATCGTGATATTTGTATTGGGGTTGGAAATGGTGTTGGGCTTAGAAATTTTCCGTTCAGAGAAAGACAATAAATCGGGCAATGTTGTACCCATCGCTTTCCCTTTGATAGCAGGGTCGGGTACGCTCACTACTATTATGTCTTTAAAAGCCAGTTACCATGCCACCAATATCCTCATTGCCATTTTTGTAAACCTTGTTTTTGTATTCCTCACACTACGCTCACTCAATCTGCTTGAAAGATTATTAGGCCACTCAGGCATATTGGTAGTACGCAAATTCTTTGGTGTGATACTGCTCGCCATCGCCGTTAAGATGTTCAGAGCGAATGTGGGGGTGTGAGGGAAGTATGGAATGACATCAGAAATACCGTTCTTATTTACCACACCTTTACACTTTCTTTAACACACCTCATTTATGGAATAACGCCACTATCGTGTTTTGCTGAAAACACGTTATCATGCGCAAGATTCCATTTCTAATAACGGCTATGCTATGCTGCATAGGTTGCGGGCACAATTCTGTAGCTTATTATATGCCCGTTAATAATGATGAAACCCTTATCAATCCGCAAGGGCAAACATTGCAAACACGTTTTAAGCTACCTGCCGGTTATACCCGCACACCCGATGGTGGATTTGCCAATTACCTACGCTACCTGCTACTAAAAAAGCATGGAGCAGATGTGCATTATTATGATGGTAGTACCAAGTACAAGAACGTACACGCGGCAGTACTGGCAATGGATATTGGCGATAAAAACCTGCAACAATGTGCTGATGCCGTGATGCGCTTGCGTGCAGAGTATTTATATGCTGCCAGACAATACGACGATATACACTTCAGGTTTACCAATGGATTTGATGCACGATATGATAAATGGAAAGAGGGCTACAGAATACAGGTAAAGGGTAATCATGTAGCATGGGTACAAACTGCATCCCCATCTGCCGATTACAAAAGCTTTCGACAATACCTCGATGTGGTATTTTCTTATGCAGGTACTTTGTCTTTATCAAAAGAGTTGAGGCCTGTTGCTATACAAGACATACAGCCGGGCGATGTATTTATAAAAGGCGGTTCGCCGGGTCATGCAGTCATGGTAGTGGACGTTGCAGTCAACGTACTCGGACAAAAAATATTCATGATAGCACAAAGCTATATGCCCGCACAGGATATTGAAGTATTGATAAACCCATCTGATAAACAACTGAGCCCGTGGTATGTCGCAGATACAGCCCTTGTTTCGGTCGCAACCCCCGAATGGGATTTCACCATCTACGATTTAAAGCGGTTTGAATAAAAAGCAGCAGGGCAAATGCCCTGCTGCTTAAACCATCATACTGAAAGTGTTGCCATGAGTTTCCCCATGACACTCACACACTACACTAATCTTCTTCTTCATACCATCCGTTGCTCGCTAATACATCGTCTGTTTTGTTCATTTTCCTTACAAGGTCTATGTATTCTGCACGGTAGCCCTCTGGGTCGTGGCGCATACTGTTGCGTGCCAATGATAGTACTTTGTTATAATTGCTATTGCCTTTGTAGGGAGAGTTTTTCAGCAGCATACCAAACATGGCTACCGATGTTGCGAAGCGTGCATTCTCGCTGGCGCGTTGCAGGGTAGTGGTGTTGTTGGATATGATGTGTGTTATCTCTTTACTGGTATTGCCATTCGGTTTTTTGTATCTGAATTTGATGGTAGCCAACTCATTGCCATTATTGTAATCCACAACACTGGGGTAGGCAACACCACGCTGCTGATACTTCAACGGTGTTACATTGCGTACATCGTTGCTCTGCACACCGACGGGTATTATCTCGTAGATGATGGTAACACTGTGTCCTGAACCCATATCACCCGCATCTTTTTTATCGTCTTTAAAATCTTCTTCGTTCAGCAAGCGGTTTTCATAACCTACCAACCTGTAAGATTGTACATACGCCGGGTTGAACTCTATCTGTGCTTTCACGTCTTTAGCCAATGTAAAGATGGTGCCGCCAAACTCCTTCACCAGTGTCTTTTCGGCTTCTTGCTCGCTATCTATATATGCATAGTTGCCGTTGCCTTTATCTGCCAGTACTTCCATCTTACTGTCTTTATAGTTGCCCATGCCATAGCCAAGGCATGTGAGGTAGATGCCTTTTTCGCGCTCTTTGGTTATGAGTGTTTCCAATTCATTATCACCGCTGATGCCAACGTTGAAGTCGCCGTCTGTAGCCAGTATCACACGGTTGTTGCCACCACGTACATAGTTTTCCATCGCTACACTATATGCCAGTTTGATGCCTGCGCCACCCGCAGTAGAGCCGCCCGCCTGCAACCTGTCAAGTGCATTATAAATGGTCTGTTTTTGATTGCCTGCAGTAGCCGGTAATACCAAACCAGCGCTACCTGCGTATACTACAATGGATATTTTGTCTTGCGCCCTCAGTTTTGATGTCAGCATTTTGAGCGATGAGATAACCAATGGCAGTTTGTTGTATGCACTCATAGAGCCCGACACATCTATCAGAAAAACAAGATTGCTGGGTGGCAGGTTATGTGTTGGTATGGTTCGTGCCTGCATACCTATGTGCAGCAGCTTGTGTTGCGGCTTCCACGGGCAGTCGGTCAGTTCGGTAACAATGGCAAGCGGTTGGTCGCCCTCGGGTTGCGGATAGTCGTAATCGAAATAGTTAATCATTTCTTCTATACGCACCGCATCGGCAGGTGGTGTTTGTCCCTCGTTGATGAAACGGCGGATATTGCTGTATGATGCCCTGTCCACATCCACACTCATGGTAGAAAGCGGATTGGCACGCACACTCATAAAGTCGTTCTCTTTTTCTTTCTTATAGCTTTCGGTGCTTGGGTTGTAGTAAGTGGGTGGCATAGATATGGATGGTGCAGGCATAGATTTCATCTCACCACCATTAGGGGTTCTGTTATACGCTGCTAACATTATGCTTCCATCTGCCATATCATGCAGTGCTTCCTCTTGCCTTATTACAGTTTTTTGTTTACGCTTAGGCAAACTCTTGGATAGCGTTTCATCTTCCACCGCCTCTCGTAGTTTTTTATCATCCCACCACAGCGTTAGTTTTACCAGTGCAGGTATGCGCTGCTCTACAGTAGCTTTTGCAGTAGCGTTTTTATAGCCCCCTTTGCTTACAAGCACATTGTATTTACCCGCTTGCAGGTTTTTGATGATGGCTATACCGTACCTGTCTGTAGGCTGACTGCCATACGTTGTATTGTTTGCTGTTACCGTTACCAACGCATTGGCTATAGCATGGTTGCGACTATCTACTACGGTTACTTTCAAAACACCCGATTGTGCAAGAGCATGCAAAGCGGTTAATATGCATAACATGCATAAGCTGATTACCTTCTTCATAAAATTTGTTTTTTTAAAAGTTTAATCCCGGGTACAGCTATATGATGCAGGTGGGTTTATGATTCCATAAAAGACTATATAAATTATTTTTTCTCTTTACCCCACAATGACAAAAGCAGGCTACAAGCCTGCTTTCAAGTATTAAATGATTACCACAAATCAGAAAATCAACCACCTTCTTTTTTTCTTTTCTTTAGGGCTATTTTGTTTATGCTTAGATTTATCAGCAGGACTAACGTATGGCTTAATGCCTGCTTCTAAGTATGCAGCACCAAGTCCCCCAGAAGGACACAGTACTCGTATTGTTTCTATTTCAGGTTGTTTATATTCTGATATAACGACAATTTCTTCACCTGTAGTATTACTATCTAATTGAAAATCTAACCTTGTATTCATATCAGGAGTAACAGCCACACCTTTCGTTCTACTTGTTTTATACCCAGCGAGCTTTACTGTTACATCATACCTGCTTGGGGTAAGTGGTTTTACTACATAGTTTCCTTCTTCGTCAGTAACGCTTGCCAATTTTTTAATACCACCTTGTGTTACTTCAATATATGCGCCTGCTATAGGTTCTTTCTTCTCATTAAGCACAGTGCCAACTATACCGCCCATTTGTTGTGCAGTTACTTCTATACTTACCGATAAGCACAGCATCCATATTGTAAAAAACTTCTTCATACGGGTATATTGTAAGGGTTATATCTCATACCAAAATTACCGTTTTCATTACACACCCATATACAAAGCCTCGCATGTTTACCCCACAATGACAAAAGCAGGCTACTAGCCTGCTTTTGCATATTATATCACTTACCACTTATTAACCTATCCCCCAATTACCTTATTAACCTATTAACCAAAACTTACCACACACGTACACGCTCATTTTCTGCACGGTACATTTTGTCGCCGGGTTTTACATCAAATGCCTTGTAGAACTCGGGCATGTTGCTCAACGGTCCGTTACAACGCCACAGGTTGGGCGAGTGCGGGTCTGTCTTAATACGGTTGAAAGCCTCTTCGGGCGTGGTGTTGGCGCGCCATACCTGCGCCCAGCTAAGGAAGAAGCGTTGCTCTGGTGTAAAGCCATCTATCTTATCGGTGCTTTGTCCTTGTTTTGTTTTCTTGAATGCTTCGTAAGCAATCGCCAATCCGCCAAGGTCTGCCAGGTTTTCACCCAATGTCAGTTCTCCATTGATGTGTACCGTATCAAGTACTGTAAAGCTGTTGTATTGTTTTACAACGATGTCAGTTTTCTCTTTAAACTTAGCGGCATCTTCAGGTGTCCACCAATCATTCAGGTTGCCATCCGCATCATACTGGCGTCCCTGGTCGTCAAAGCCGTGTGTTATCTCATGGCCTATCACTGCGCCTATACCACCATAGTTCACCGCATCATCTGCATTCATGTCAAAGAAAGGATATTGCAATATACCTGCAGGGAAAACGATTTCGTTGAAAGCAGGATTGTAATACGCATTCACCGTTGGCGGTGTCATGCCCCATTCCGTTTTGTCAACAGGCTTGCCCAGTTTGTTTATCATATAGTCATATTCGAAAGCAGAAGCAGCCATGATGTTTTTTACATAGTCGTTGCCGCTTATTTCCAGTTTACCATAGTCGCGCCATTTATCAGGGTAGCCTATTTTGCGGATAAAAGTACCGAGCTTACCCAATGCTTTTTGCTTGGTAACATCGCTCATCCAGTCGAGGCGTTTGATGCGCTCGCCGTAGGTAGTTTGCAGGTTGTCCAGCATTTCAAGCATACGCTTCTTAGCTTCCGGTTTGAAGTGTTTGTCAACATACATCTGCCCCAGCAGTTCGCCCACAGAACCATCAACAACACTCAGTACACGCTGCCAGCGAGGCTTTTGCTCTTTCTGTCCGCGTACTACGGTGCCGTAAAAATCAAAACGTGCTTTGTCAAAATTGCTGCTCAGATAAGGAGCCGCATCGTTTACGGTATGAAATTTCAAGTACTTCTTCCACACATCTACCGATGTAGTTTTCAATTGTTTGCTCACCTCTGCAAAGAAGTTGGGTGTAGCTACAATACATGAATCTTGACTGCCTATTTTCAGGTTGGTAAAGATGGTATTCCAGTCCATACCCGGTGTCAGTTTGTTCAGCCCTTCTTTGTTGAATTTGTTGTACAACTTATAAGGGTCGCGCATTTCAACACGTGTCATAGATGCACCTGCCAGTTTCTCTTCCAGTGTATATATATCAGCCGCATCTTTTTTAGCTGCATTGCTGTCAAGCCCCATCAGCACCAGTACTTTTACCTGATATGCTTTATATGCATCGCGTATCTTGGCACTGCGCTCATCTTTGTTGAAGTAGAAATCGCGGTCGGGCATACCCAAACCGCTTTGTATAAACTGCGGTATCTGCTTGGTTACATTCTTATCATCTGGTGCTACATAAAAGCCAAACAGTTGAGTATTGCCCTCAGTATGACCTTTTGTTATTTCATTCAGCACACTGTTAGCATCTGTCAGCGCATCTATACGTGCCAGTACAGCATTCAATGGTGCAATGCCTGCTTTATCTATCGCAGCACTATCCATACCGCTGCGATACAGGTCGCCTACTTTCTGGTCGGCACTGCCTTTAGCGGCTTCTTTGTTAGCAGCGGCAGCATCCAGCAATGCACGTAGTGCTTTATAATTGTTCTCTTGCAGTTCGTTAAAGCTGCCCCAGCGTGTTTGGTCGCCCGGTATGGGGTTGTTCTTCAACCAAGTGCCGTTGGCATACATAAAGAAGTCGTCGCCCGGGCGTATGGTAGTGTCCATATTAGCGGGGTCTAACAACTTGCGGGCTGCCTCGCCACCTGTTTTATTTTCCTGACACGATGCCATTGCCAGCAATGCAACGCCTGCAATGAGAGAATGCTTCAGTTTTATCATTATTGATTATTTAAGATGCCAAAAGTAGTATAAAACAATATTGTTTTATATATATCTATGATTTCCGCGGGGTGAAAAATCGGGTGAAAAAATTTCAGGCTATTTTACGCCTGTCCCGCCTTACGTGCTTTACTTCTATAATGCCTTGGAAGTAATACATCTTACGTGTTATCAAGTCCCTGCAACGACTGCGTGTGCGCAGATGTTCTACTACTTCAAACAGGCTGCCGTCTTCCATCTCAAACCAGTGCCCCTCTTCCAAGTCATCTACCAGGCAATAGCCAGGCTTTTTTTCATCGTACCTGTATAATGCCTTATATAAGGCAGGGTCTGTACATGTACTGGCAGCAGGATTGCGTAAGTAAGCTATCAATGCTTTTTCTACATCGTTAGGAAATATCTGCTTACCTATAAATGGTATCAGCACATGACGGAATTGCGTTTTCCATTCTTTGCCATGTGGCGGCACATCGTTTTTAAAATGATTGTAGGTGAGCATGTGTGCCAGCTCGTGCAGCAATGTTATTAAGAAGCTGTATTTGTTCAGTGTGATGTTGACAGTAACGCGGTGATACGGGTCGTCTTTAGTAGGGTTGCGGTAATCGCCCAATACCGACTTGCGGTCGCGCGTCAGCGTCAGGTGGATGGTGTGGCTCACGAAGTAGGGAGCCACCAAATCGAAAGTATTGTCGGGTAAAAAATGCTTTAGGTGGTATATAGACGTTTCCTGCTTTTTCATATCACTTCACTCTTGCCATTTTAGATAATGTAGTTGTTTCAATTACCGTGTAAACAATGTATATACCAAACAATACAAACAATGTGGGTTTATGTATGTTGGGTTTGTTTGCCATTACGTAAATTAATATTGCAGCCATGCACACAAGCAGCTTCAGGAACGTACCCGAATACACCCCTCTCACAAACGCCTCAGGTCTGCTTTTTATTTGTTTGGTAACCATCAAATAACTAACCGATGACAATACCGCCATCAGTATGTTGCCACCCATCATTGCCCCGAAGTGGAAAGCAGGCGCGGCTGTTTTCATATACAGGAAAATGCCCGCCAGTACAGCGAATGCAACGATGGTTGTTATCAGAAAGTTCTTACTCATTTATTCGGTTTATTAAATTCCCTAATCAACTGCCACAGCGATAAACACAATGCTACTAACGGCAGCGAAACGATAAACAACGGAAACTTCCATCCCGTTTGTTTATCGAGCCACCAACCCGCCCATACTGCCAATGCCAGCATCACCATCCACTGTGTGGCGAGGCCCGCGTAGCGCATCATGCTATTGGTTGGTTTTTCGTTTTTCATTGCTTTATTTCTTAGCAGGTTGCAATGCACCTTTTTTTATTTCATCGTTCATGGGTACCAGGTTGTTCATCGCTTCCTGGTTCACACGTTTCATATCCAGCATGGCGGTGTCGCGTTTCACTTTTACATCGCCTGTTATCACATCGCGCATGTTGTTGTGAAATGCTTCTTGCGCCGCCGTCAGGTCTGCCAAAGAATCCACCGTGCGTTTCAGTTGAATGATTTCACGTCTGTCGCTGCCACCTGCGTAGCCGGGTATATAATACTTTAATGGGGTTAACAACAGTATTGCCACAGTAACAACAATCACAAATACAAAGATGCTGCTGAAAAGTATGTACAGTTTCCGCATCGTCAATTTGAAAGAAGCCACCTCTTGCAAAGACACATCGTCAATAAACACTAAACGGTAGTGCGTATTGAGTCGTTTAAAAATATGCCTGCGTTTAGTTGGCTTGCTCATATTGCGAAAGGGAGTGTAAATTAAGATTTAGGAATGACGAACACAATTTTTTGAGGATGTCCTTTTGGTTAATTTTATATAGGGCTTCTTGTAATGGGTTTTTGGTGGAGTCGGCAACAAATATTTTTATTATATTATGCGTATTTTGTTGTTTTTCATATGCCGTTAACAAAGTTGTTGCCGTTTGTTGCTGTTTTCGCAAGTGTTATTTTTTTGTTTCGCTGAGGGAAATAGCAAAATATGAGTGAGCAAGGCAGTTGGTAACAGGGTGGTCGAGAGCATAATTTTAACAACATCTTATCAATAACAAAAATACGAAATAAGTATAGTATATTGAAATGTATATTATCATTATAAGAAGCCTGATAAATGCCTTTCTCGGTTTGAGGAGATTTTGTTATTTTTGAGCTATATGTAAGGTGTCTTAATATATACCTGCAAAGTTGTTTGCAGGTATACTATTTTAAGCATTTTGCAGTTATACATTATTGAAGCAAAGCACTCAACGACATTTGAGCCCTCATAAAATATTATTTTTTATCATATTCCTTTGTTGCGGACTGATACGCAACGACCATGCTATTGCCCAAACCCGCAAAACCAATACCGATAGCCTTGCCGCTGTACGCAAACAACAGCAGGAAGCAGAAAAGGCAAAGGAAGCAGCCGCTAAAGAACGGGCAAAGCAACAGCAACAAAGGCAAGACAGCATAGCCGCCGCCCGCAAGCAAACGGAAAAAACGAAAGAAGCAGCTGCTAAAGAAAAAGCTATAGCGCAAGAAGCACAACGCAAGCAGCAGCAGAAAACCCGTGACAGTCTTGCCAAAGAAAGGGCGAAAGAAACAACAGCAAGGCAGGCTGCGCAAAAACAATCTTTAGAGAGTCTGAAAAAAATACGCCAGCAAAGCACCGATAGTATAGCCAAAATAAGGAAACGCCGTACTGACAGCCTGAATGCTATACGCAAGTACAAAGAGAGCAAACGCTATACTGATAGTGTAGAGAAAGCAAGGCTTGCCAAAACAAAAGCCATGCAAGCCATCAGGCAGGCAAAGTTGGACTCTGCCAAAGCAGTGCGCAAAAAGACAACAGATAGTGCGATAGCCATACGCAAGAAGAGTATGGATAGTGTGAGAGCCATACAAAAGAAACGAACCGATAGCCTGACAGCCCGCCGCAAGTACAGAGAAAGTAAACGCTTTGCCGATAGTGTAGCCGTAGTGAAGAAGATGCGCACAGACAGCCTTACCAAAGCCCGTAAAAAATTTAGCGATAGCCTTGCAAAAGGCAGAAAGGCAAAAGCGGATAGCTTTGCCAAACTGAAAAAAGCCAAAACTGATAGCCTCGCCAAAACACGTAAGGCTAAGACCGACAGCCTTGCAGGTAGCCGGAAAGTGAAAACTGACAGCCTTGCCAAAGTAAAAGAGAAACGGCAAAAAGAACTGAAAGCAAAAGAGAAAGAACGGGAACAAAAACAACAGCTGGCTTTTGAACTGAAAATAAAGAAGAAGCAGAAAGCCTACAGCAACGAGAAGATGCTGAAAAAGCGATGGAGCGTGCCACGGCGTGTGGTGCAAAACACGTTTACGCATTACAACTATTACTTCAATGCCAACCGAAAGATGGATGAGGCGATAGCCAATATGCTGCGGAGTAAGAAGGATAATTATGACTCCTTATTGGCACTATTCCCCTTCAACCCGGATAAGGATTCTGCCATGCTATCGGGCGATATGGATAGTATTATCTACAAAGCATCCATCGGCATACAACTACACGACCCGCGTACCAAGTGGGGCGATGACCTCTACCTGCTGCTTGGTGAAGCATATTATTATAAAGGTAATTACAACGAGGCATCGGCAGCATTCAGGTATATACTGAGCCTGCGCGATAAGAAGAAGAACCCGAATGATAATAGCAGTGTGTACAAGAAAGGTGGTAAAGAGTTATCTATAGCACAAAAAGATAAAAAAGGTTTGCTGCATATTTTTCAGCATCGCTCTGTGCACAACGAGTCACTGCTATGGTTATCCCGTACTTATACGCAAATGAAGCAGGAAGGTAATGCAGAGTCGGTGCTAGACCTTTTAGAAACAGACCCCAACTTCCCTAAAGAGCTGCAAGGCAGGCTGGCATTAGAAAAAGCATTCATTTACCTGCAACAAAATGACCGTAAAGCCGCTGCCGACCAATTAGTAATAGCAGCAAACGACAATGGATTGCCCAACTGGATACAGATGCGTGCTGCTTTTATAGCCGGGCAGATACAGCAAAGCCGTGGAGAATACACCGCATCTGCCAGCAGCTTTAAGAAAGTGATAGACCTGCATCCTAAAATAGACATGGATTTTCAGGCAAAGAAGAACATGGCCTATAGCCAGATGTACGCCGGTGGCGACCAACAGGAAACCATCGCATCGCTGAAAAAAGTATTAAAAGACGGTAAGTACCTGCCTTATTACGAGCAGGTGTATTTTGTATTGGGCCGGCTCTCGGCCAATGCGGGCAATAATGAAGATGCCGTCACATACCTGACACAAGGGCTGCAGTCTTCCAAAACAACACCTAAGCAAAAAGTATTGTCTTATGCCACATTGGGTGGTATATACTACAATACGGGCAGGTACGTAGATGCAAAATCGGCTTATGATAGTGCAGCAGCATTGGCCAATGTGTTACCAAACGATAGCCTTGCCATACTGGCAGTAAAACGAAGTGTTGCACTCAGCAGTATCACTACGCCGTTGTTGCTTATTAAAACAAGTGATAGCCTGATAGCGCTCGGCCTGATGAGCGACAAAGACATGCGTGCAGAGGTGAGGAAATACATCCGCAAACTGCAACAGCAAAAAATAGACAGTGCCTTCAAAGCTGAAAACGCTACAGCGCAAGGCGGTGGTGGTACAAACAACAATAGCGGTGGTGATAAGAGTAATCCTTATACTAACTGGTACTTCTCTAATCCGGTATTGGTGCAGCAGGGTATCAACGAATTCAAACGTAAATGGGGCAACCGCCAATCGGTAGATAACTGGCGCAGAAGTGCAGCCGTATCGGGCAACAATATTGCCAATAACAATAATGCAGGCAATAATGCCAACAGCGAGGATGCAATAGAAACTGATGAGAACGGCATACCAACCGAAGAGGCACTGATAGCACTGATACCTAAAAATGAAGAAGCGATAGAAGAACTGCGCTTTGGCATACGCCGTGCCTATATGGATGTTGCAAATGCGTATGTAAAAGACTTAGAGGACTACCCACCTGCTACTAAAGCCCTTGATACGCTTGATAAACGCTTCCCCAATCATGAACATAAAGCAGAAGAATTGTATGTGCGCTACCTGATAGCTATCAGGCAGAATAAACTGGACGATGCTAAGTATTATGCCAATGAACTGATGACCAAATACCCCGATAGTAAATGGACACCATTGGTAAAACCATCGGAAAGTACAGGTACTACGGTGGTGACCAATGAAGAAGTATCGCGGATATACGAGGAAACATATAACATGGTGCTGAACAGGCAGTGTAACGACGCGATGCGCAACATCATGCTGGCAAAGACCAACTACAACAACCCGCGCTACACCAAGCGTTATACCATACTGGAAGGATTGACACTTGCCTGTATGAAGAAGTATGACGAAGCAGATACGGTTGTAAGGCAATTCATCAGCAGTTATCCTAAAGACTCCCTACGCCCCTGGGCAGATGCTGTTTTGAAATATATACAGGATACAAGGCCGAAAGTGTCGAGTGGTTCGCCATTGACAGGTGAAGTGAAACCTGCTGCCGGAGCGGCGGGAGATACATCGGCAGCAACCAAAGTACCTATGCCGAAGCTGCCACCTGCTACGGAAATGGCAGATGTGCCTGCTGCCAACGTGCCTGCTGCTTATACATACAAGCAAGTGGATGAGCATTACGTGATGTTCGTATTTGGTTCTACAGACCAGCGCTCATCGGGTGTCAGGGCCGCCATGAGCGATTTTAATACATTTAAGTTTAGCGAACTGAAACTAAGTACAGACCTGACACCGCTTACGTCCAGCCAGAGTATTATTACTACAAAGGCATTCCGCAATCTGGCAGCAGCACGGATATATATTAATAGCCTACGGGCTACGGGGCAGATATTCCGAGAATATCAGCAGAGCGAATACCAGATAATACCCATATCTGCCACCAACTACATAAAATTGATAGCAGAAAAGGATATGAAAGCCTATCTGCAATTTTACAATGCCAACTATAAATAAGGCTGAAGTGTGTATTGACGGGCAATTACACGCTTCGCTTTCCTTTTTTTGACTTTCTTCGTAAATTACATAGTATAGCCTATGGATACGATAGAAAGGGAAGCATATAACCTGAACGAAGAAGAAGAAAAGAAACTGATACTCCGCGAGTATAGGGCACTGCTCCGTGCATTGAAGCACCGCATCAAAAAAGGAGATAAAAAACTATTGCGCCGTGCGTTTGAGATTTCGGTGGACGCACATAAAGATATGCGCCGCAAATCGGGCGAGCCATATATACTGCATCCGCTGGCAGTTGCCCGGATAGTAGTAGAAGAAATAGGGTTGGGCGTTACATCGTCCATCTGTGCGCTGCTGCACGATGTGGTGGAAGATACCGAAATGACACTACAGGATATTGAAGCCGAATTTGGCAGCCGGTATGCCAAGATAATAGACGGGCTTACCAAAATATCCAACGTGGTGGATTTGAAAGCAGATACTACCATACAGGCAGAGAACTTTCGTAAAATATTACTGACGCTGGCAGACGACCCGCGTGTGATACTGATAAAACTGGGCGACAGGCTGCATAATATGCGTACGCTGGAAAGCATGAGTAGGGAAAAGCAGTTGAAGATTTCGTCTGAAACAACCTACATCTATTCGCCATTGGCACACCGGTTGGGGCTGTACGAGATAAAGTCGGAACTGGAAGATCTTGCCCTGAAATATACCCAACCCGAAGTGTATTGGGAGATAGCGCAAGGCCTGCGTGAAACCAAACGGGAACGTAGCCGATACATCAACGAATTCATAAGGCCGATAAAAGAAGAACTGCAAGACCTGGGGCTGAATGTAGATATATATGGCCGCCCTAAAGCCATCCATTCTATATGGAATAAGATGCGCACCAAGCATGTAGCGTTTGAAGAAGTGTACGATTTGTTTGCCATCCGCATCATCCTCAACTCGCCGCAAGAGAAGGAAAAAGAAGACTGCTGGAAAGTGTATTCGGTTATTACTAATTTTTACAAACCCAGCCCAGAAAGGCTGCGCGACTGGATAAGTGTACCCAAAGGCAATGGCTATGAGGCACTGCATACTACTGTGATGGGGCCGGGCGGGCGATGGGTAGAAGTGCAGATACGCTCTGCACGTATGAACGAGATTGCCGAGAAAGGACTAGCGGCGCATTGGAAATATAAAGAGGGTGCACAAACACCACAAGAAAGCAAACTGGATAGCTGGCTGCAACACCTGCGCGATGTATTGAGCAACCCCGATACCGACACGCTCGACTTTTTGCAGGATTTTAAACTCGACCTTTTTACAGAAGAAATATACATCTACACACCCAAAGGCGAAATGCGTGTATTGCCCAAAGGAGCCACCGCGCTCGACTTTGCATTTGACGTACACTCTGAACTGGGTGCACGTTGCATAGGCGCAAAAGTGAACTACCGCCTTGTGCCACTAAGCCACGAAATAAAAAGTGGCGATCAGGTAGAGATAATAACCTCTGCCAAACAAAAGCCGTCGGAAGACTGGTTGGGTTTTGTAACTACGGGTAAAGCCAAGTCGCGGATTAAGTATTATTTAAAAGAAGAAAAGCGTAAAATTGCGGAAGACGGAAAAGAGATATTGCAGCGCAAGCTGGAACACATGAAGCTGCATTTGTCTGCCTACAATGTGAATGAGCTATGCGTGTATTTCAAAAAACCATCGCCACTCGATTTGTATTATGCTATAGCTGTAGGCAGTATAGAGCTAAAGGAACTGAAAGAGTTCAGCATTGTTGGTGATAAATTATTCCCGCCTGTAAAAGAGGTGAAGATAGAACCCAAACACCTTGTATCTGCAGACGAGTTGATAAAGCAAAAGCCTGCTAAGGGCGCAGAGCTTATCATCTTCGGCGAAAGCTCTGATAAGATACTCTACAAACTGGCGCAGTGCTGCCAGCCCATACCGGGCGATGATGTGTTTGGCTTCATCACATCGGGCGAGGGGCTGAAAATACACCGTACCGACTGCCCCAATGCCGCACAGCTATTGGCGCACTACGGGCACAGGGTGGTAAAAACCAAGTGGGCTAAGAATAAAGAAATATCATTCCTCAGCGGCGTACGCATACTGGGGCTTGACGATGTGGGTGTGATACAGAAAATAACCAACGTCATATCTGCCGAGTTGAACATGAACATGCGCTCTATAAGTATAGATACACACGATGGTATTTTTGACGGAACGATCATGGTGTATGTACACGATAGGGAAGAATTGGATAACCTTTGTCAACGCCTTGCATCGCTCGATGGTATTAATACGGTGGAACGACTGGAAGTGCAGGAGTAATTTTTTCAAGAAATATAGAATATGGAGATACGCAAAAGCAGTGCCGATTTGTATGCTGCTTATAAAGAGATTGCCCAAAAAGCTGCCGACCTGAATAATGCATCGGCAGTATTGGGATGGGACCAAGAGGTGTATATGCCCTCAAAGGGTTTTGAGATGCGTGGCAGGCAACTGGCTACACTGGCATCGTTGGCACACGAGATGCTGACATCTGAGCAATACGGCAATCTGCTAAACGAACTGGCAGGCAGGGGAGATATAGCCGATGATGAAAAACGCAACGTGGAGCTAAGCCTTGAAGACTATGATAAGAATAAGAAACTGAGTGCAGCGTTTGTAGAAGCTATAGCACAACAAACAAGTGCCAGCTATAATGCTTGGATACAATCGCGCAAGGAGAATAAATACAGCATTTACGCGCCACATTTGGACAAGATGATAGCCCTGAAAAAGCAGCAGGCAGATATGTATGGCTATGAAAAGCACCCTTATGATGCTTTGCTGGATGAGTACGAGAAAGGCGCGAATGTACAACTGCTGGATGCCGTGTTTGGTGATGTAAAAAAGCAACTGCCCCCATTGCTGGATAAAATAAAACAGGCGCAACAGGTAGATGATAGCTTCTTCATGAGGCACTATCCCAAACAGCAGCAATGGGATTTTTCGGTGGATGTGCTGCGAGCGATGGGTTATGATTTTGAGGCAGGCAGGCAAGATATGTCGGAGCATCCTTTTACTACTTCCTTTGCACCAACCGATGTGCGGGTAACGACGAGGGTAGATGAAAATAATTACGCATCGCTATTGTGGAGTACGATACACGAGGGTGGCCATGCACTGTACGAACAGGGGCTGCCGATAGAACAATACGGGTTGCCGTTGGGTGCTGCGGCATCGTTGGGCATACACGAGTCGCAATCTCGGTTGTGGGAGAATAACGTAGGGCGGGGCAGGGCGTTCTGGCAGTACTTTTACCCCAAGCTGCAACAATACTTTCCGCAACAATTGGGCGATGTATCTGTTGATAGTTTTTATAAGGGCATGAATAAAGTAGCGCCATCGCTGATACGCACAGAGGCTGATGAGGTAACATACCATTTTCATGTATTGATACGTTATGAAATAGAGAAGGGATTGATAAGCGGCGAGCTATTTACCGAAGACCTGCCCGAAACTTGGAACGCGATGTATGATACATACCTCGGCGTTTCGGCAACGGACGATAAGACAGGTGTGTTGCAGGACGTACACTGGGCGCATGGCAGCTTTGGGTATTTCCCTACTTACTCGTTGGGTAGCTTTTATGCGGCACAGTTTTACGGGCAGGCAGTTAAAGAGATAGCTACGTTGGGCGATGATATAACAAATGGTAAACTGACGGGATTGACAGACTGGCTAAGAGGCAAAGTGCATGTGCATGGCAGGCGACACACCTCGGAAGAATTGTGTAAACAGATAACAGGCAAGGGGCTCGACTTCAATATTTTTATGCAATATGCGCAACAAAAATACGCAGGCATTTACGGATTGTAATTAATGAAAGCATTGCAGCAATACAGGCACAACGAACCTCTTGAAGAGGATGAGTTGGCATTTTTGCAAAACAAGCTTCAAAAAGAAAGCGCACAGTTTTATAAGATAGTGCGCATACTGTTGATGTTCTGCTTTGCCTGTCCGTTTCTCATTGCATGGTTTAGGGCGATGAATGATGTGGAAGACCCCTTTTCGTACAAATATTATTTTGGCGGCGTGCTGTTTCTTATGGCATTTTCGGGCAGCATCGTATATGTGGCGTATTACAACACACTACGCCGTGTGCAGCGAGATATAAAGAAAGGTACTAAGACCGTAGAGCGTGTACATATAACCCGCAAGCAATACATGCCGCACAATAATACCTACTATATCTATCTGACATCGCCCGTAAAACTGAGTATAGAAGTGAGTGTGGATGACTACCGCAATATGGCCGAGGGCGATGAACTGAATATAGAGTACACTACGTACGCAAGGTTTTATCTGGGGTATTTTTAATTTTAGTAGAGAGTAGAAAGTAATAAGTAGAAAGCCATGATGGATTGTTTGTGTTCTGCTGCATTCAGTATTACAGAACTTTCTACTCTCTACTAACTACTTTCTACTCTCCAAAAGATTTACCTTTGCAGCGCATGATACGTATTGGTAAGATAGTAGCTACACACGGGCTGCAGGGCAATCTGATTTTTAAGCATGTGGCGGGTGAAAGTAATTGGCTGCAAGCAGGCGCGGTGCTGTTTGTAGAGATGCTGAAAGGCAGCCAGATACCGTATTTCGTAGCTACTGCCAAGGCAGCTAATGATGAGGAATATATAGTAACGGTAGAAGACGTAAGCACCGTAGAGGCTGCTAAGAAATTGGTAGGCAAGCAGGTGTATGTAAAAGAAGATGTGCTGAAAGATGTAAAGAACGATAGCCCGCTGATGTGGATAGGCTTTAATTTGGTTGATAGAGAAAAAGGTGGACTTGGTGCAATAGAAGACGTACTGCAAACAGGGCATCAATGGTTGGCAAAGCTGACGATTGATGGCAAAGAAGTACTAATACCATTGGTGGACGATATACTGGTGGAAGTGAATATGCGCAACAAATACGTGCGGGTAGATTTGCCGGAGGGATTGCTGGAAGTTTATTTAAATAGTTAATTCAAAAATCAAAATTCAAAACAAGGCCTTTTTGAATTTTGACTTTTAGCTTTTGAATTTGTAATAATGCGAATAGATATAATAACCGTAGTGCCAGATTTGCTGGTGAGCCCGTTCAGCCATTCTATTATGAAGCGGGCACAAGCAAAGGGCTTGTTGGACGTACAGGTACACAATCTGCGCGACTATACACCCTACAAGCAGGCACAGGTAGATGACTATCAGTTTGGCGGTGGGGCTGGCATGGTGATGATGCCCGAACCATTGGCTATACTGATAGAAAAGCTGCAAAGCGAACGCACATACGATGAAATAATATATATGACGCCCGATGGCAAGCAGTTCGACCAGAAAATGGCTAATAGGCTGTCGCTGCAGGGCAACCTGATGATGATTTGCGGGCATTATAAAGGTATAGACGAGCGTATCAGGCAGCATTTCGTTACCCTTGAAATATCCATTGGCGACTATGTACTGAGTGGTGGCGAACTGGCAGCTGCTGTAGTGGTAGATGCCATCGGGCGGCTGATACCCGGGGTGCTGAACGATGAAACATCAGCTCTTTTTGACTCTTATCAGGATGGGCTGCTGGCGCCGCCTGTATATACCCGCCCGGCCGACTTCAGAGGCTGGAAAGTGCCCGATGTACTGCTAAGTGGCGACCCCAAGAAAGTAGATGAATGGCGGCATGAACAAAGCCTGCAACGCACGGCAGAACGTAGGCCTGACTTAGACCCCCCAACCCCCTAAAGAGGGAGCCTCTATTTACGCTGATGCAAATACACCCTTTTTGGGGCTAATTTTATTTGTTTGTAATTGATTATTTGTTACCTTTGCAATCCCAAAATAATACTGACATGGATACTGTAGTAGCATTTGTACACGAGCAAATGACCGGCAATAAAGAACTTCCTAAGTTTAAAGCAGGCGATAACGTAACCGTTAATTATAAAATCATTGAAGGTGCTAAAGAGCGTATTCAGGCTTTCAAAGGTGATGTAATCAAGCGTCAGGGTCGTGGTTTTACACAAACTTTCACGGTTCGTAAAATGTCTGACGGTGTAGGTGTTGAGCGTCTGTTTCCTTTATACTCACCTAATATCGAGTCTATCGAGGTGAACAAAACAGGTCGTGTACGCCGTGCTAAGCTGTTCTATCAGCGCGACCGTCAGGGTAAATCTGCACGTATCAAAGAAAAGAAATACATCGCTGTGGCTAAATAAGCCAACGGTTATTATATTACAATCCCCCCGCAAGCTGCGGGGGGATTTTTTTGTGCTATACCCTCACATACATTGTTAATACATGGTTAACCGCTTGTAAAACAGATGTTAACAGTGGGGTGGTTTTTGTTATTGGCTTGTTATCGGGTGCATATTGCACGATACAGATTATTCATTTCTCAAAAAATCATCCCGTTATGAAAAAGAAACTATTAATAATTGCGCTGGTAGCCGCTACGGCTATGGGTTGCAACAAAGCTGCCAATAATCATGGCATTGCGCCGAGTGCAGAGGCTACGCTTGCAGCAAGTGACGTAATGCCGGAAGGTGCAGCAGGCAAAAGCACTGCCAGGCCGTTTAAAGGCAGCCTTACGTACAACCTCAACACATCGCTGGGCTTGCCTTGTAATTGCGGTTCGCTGATACCATTGGGCGATTTTGAAGGTGCCGGCACGGTAACGCACATGGGCTTGCTGAAAGCTAAGAACAAAACTTGTGTTGCACCCATCATTGTAAGTGGCAACTATGTGGGCAACCGCATAACCGTAGAGTGTGCCTCTTTTGTAGCTGCCAACGGCGACCAGATATTCTGCAACATACCTCCGTACGACCTGTACTTTACCGCACAAGGTGTAGCAACAGGTACACTGGAAGCTGAATTTACAGGCGGCACAGGTAGGTTCGTGAATGCTACTGGCAGCTTTACGGGTACTATGACAGTACCCCTCAGCAACACCAACACGGCGGTATTGAGTAATATAAACGGCACAATAGGCTACTAAACGATATTCGTTTGTTATGTTTGATGAAATCCCTGCCTCTGCAAAGAGGTGGGGATTGTTTTTTTCTCTAACCCTATATCCTCATTCTTATTTAGTATCTATTTACTCACATTCCTTTTATATAATTCTGTTTGCAATTCTGTAATAATCACTATTTTAATACTGTTAAAAGGTGATTGATTGCACCTATTTGTAAATTATTTAATAACTTCGCGCAAAATTTTTTAAGAGTATGAATTGGAACCCCGCAGGAATGGTGGAAGAACTGACTTCTACATCGCACAAACTGGCAAAAGGCTACGAAACTTTGCAGAACATGGATGATGTACAGTTGGCTACAACACCCAAAGAATTGGTATGGAGCAGCGGTCACGTTAAGATGTATCATTACATCCGCGAAACGCCTGCTAAGTGCAAAACACCCGTGTTGGTATCGTTCGCTATGCTGAACAGGCACGACGTACTGGATTTGCAACCAGACCGCAGCCTGATGAAAAAACTGTTGGAAGAAGGCCTTGACATATACATCATGGACTGGGGCTACCCAACAAAGGCAGACCGCTATGAAACAATGGAAGACTATATTGACGGCTACATGAACGATGCGGTTGACTTTGTACGCAAAAGCAATAAGGTAGATAAAATCCATAAAATGGGTATCTGTCAGGGTGGTACATTCAGCATGATATATGCATCGCTGTATCCTGAAAAACTGAAGTCGCTTACTACGTATGTTGCTCCTTACGAATTCAGCACTAACACTTGTATGCTCTACCGCTGGACGAAGCACATTGATGTAGATGCGATGGTAGATGCAGTAGGTACTGTACCGGGCGAAATGGTGGATGGTGCATTTGGCATGTTGAAACCAAGCATGAACATCAGCAAATATCTGGGTGTGATGGATAGCCTCGGCGATAAAGCCAAGATGGAAAACTTCCTGCGTATGGAAAAATGGAAAGGTGACTTGCCTGCCATACCCGGCGAGATGTATCGTAAATACATCAAAGACCTTTTCCGCGATAATAAGCTGATAAAAGGTGAAATGGAATTGGGTGGCCGTCGTATTGATTTGAAGAATATGACTGTTCCTTTCCTGAACGTGTATGCTACGGACGATAACATCATCCCGAACGAAAGTACATTGCCTATTATGGATGCTATCGGCAGTAAGGATAAGAAAGAATATCCTTTCCCTGGCGGACATATCGGTGTGTTTGTAGGTGGTAAGAGCCAGAAAGAACTTGCACCTGCTGTAGCTAAGTGGGTTATTGAAAGAGGATAGTTTGGTTGATAGGTTGACTTGTTGATTGGTTAACAGGTTAATTGGTTTATCAGAATATAGAAATATAAAAGGTGCGCATTGCGCACCTTTTGTTATATTCATAGATAAGTAAGATTGTAATAGGAATTGATACACACATCGCAACACAAGTATGCCTTGCAGCATGTAAGGTTATCGAACGGCAGTAATGTAGCATATATAGACGAGGGTAGTGGTGAGCACACCATAGCATTTGTGCACGGGTTGGCTACATACGGGCGTAGCTGGCGGTATCAGATAGATGAATTGAAAAAGCATTATCGCTGCATTGCTATAGACTTGCCGGGTAATGGCTACTCTGACAGGGGTAAGCACGACTATAGTATGCACTTCTTTGCCGGCTGTGTGTATGATTTCATCCAACAACTGAAATTGCAAAACGTAATATTGGCAGGGCACTCTATGGGTGGACAGGTGGTGATGCGCCTGTTGCAGGAAGTATCCGATGCTACAAGCAAATTAATACTGTGCGCACCTGCAGGTTTTGAAACCTTCAGCCCTATGGAAAGCTCGATGTATAAGTCAACCATCATGATGCTTGATATGTTCAGTACCGAAGAGAACAGCCTGAGGCAAAGTATACGCACCAGCTTTTTTCAGTATCCGAAGCATATTGACGAAATGGTAGAAGAGTTGATACAGATAATGCGCTCTCACTCTGTTCGCAATTACAGACATATGATAGATGCGTGTGTAAACGGTATGCTAGATGAACCTGTGTATGATAAACTGCATCTGATAAAGCAACCCACATTAGTGCTGTACGGCGAACGCGATGCACTGATACCCAACCGCTGGATACACCCAGTAACAACCAAGCATATAGCTGAAGAAGGTGTAAAACAGTTACAGAATGCGCAGTTGGAAATGATACCCCAATGTGGGCACTTCCTGCAATTAGAAAAGCCGCATCTGGTGAATGCGGCTATTAAGAAGTTTGTGGGTTAGTTAGTCTGTTGCCGAGGCTGCAATGACAGTTATTTCTTGTGTAGTTTTATTGTATAATGTCCAAAAGAAAGTACCCCAATATTCTTTTCCAGAATCAAAATAATTTGACCAGTCATCACTCCATTTGTAAATGATATAATTCTCGATAGAAGGTAAAAAAGCAGCAAAAAAATCTCTAATAAAATCATCATCTCCTTTCCTATACACACCGCCCCCATGCGGTTCGTGAAACAAGGCAAATATTAAACCTAAATTACTTTCTGTAAAACTAAGCCCTGTACGGGTTAGTGTGAGTGTTTCTATATTCAATCCCTTTCCAATAAATTCATTTAAAGATATTAGTTTGCCTTTGGGTAAAATATCTGGGTATGTATATAGTTTATACCGCTTGTCTATATCTACAGGAAGAATTCTTCCTTGATATGCTAGTATTTTATTATAGTCTAAAATGCGACTGTCAAACACTTTAATGGCTGTTTTTGCTGCTTCCATACAACTCTGATAAATATCAATTATGGTGCAGTCAGATTTTAATACAGTTACTTTAAGAACGTAATTGTTTTCTAAATTTTCAAGCAGGTCTTGTTGCTGTATGGAATATTCTATTTCGGAAAACATGAGTCTATTTTTTCATCCCCGGATATTTCATTTTTAAACTTACTAAAGCATCATATAATAGCTTGGCAACAAGGTAAGATTTATACCAGTTTTGGTCGGCAGGGATGATGTTCCATTCGGGTGTGTTGCACTTGCTGAATACCTCTTCGTAGTACCCCATATAGGTATCCCATAGTTGAGATTCCTCAATGTCTTTTGCATTGTACTTCCACATCTTTTGCGGCACTTTCATGCGTTCTTGCAGGCGTGCCAGCTGTTCCTCTCTCGATACGTGCAGGTATAGCTTTATGATGTGTGTATTATTATGATCAGCAAGCAGCTTTTCAAAATCGTTGATAGCTGCCATGCGTTTGATGGCAGTTTTGTCGTCTATTATTTTGTGTACGCGCGTTACCAGTACATCTTCATAATGAGAACGGTTGAAAACCTGTATCATGCCTTTTGCGGGTGCATGGTCGTGTATGCGCCACAGAAAATCATGGCTCAGTTCTTCCGGTGTTGGTACTTTAAAAGATGTAACCTGCACACCTTGCGGGTTCATACAGCCAAACACATCGCGTATCAGCCCGTCTTTACCACTGGCATCCATACCTTGTATTACAACTAATATGCTGTGCTTGCCTTCTGCAAATAATAGATTTTGCAGTTCGTCCAGCTCGCCTTGTATGGCTGTCAGTTTCTTTTTGGTAGCATCTTTGTCCCAGTTCTTAGGGGCTTTGGTAGATACTTTGCTCAATTTGATTTTTGCCATGCCCTGCTTTTATAAATAAAAGTTTATTCGTCGAAACCACTCAGCATTTTACGGTATGCTTTAATGAATATAGCGCCCAGGTTTTTGTGTGGTGGTATATAGTCGTCAAACATTTCTTTTGGTTTTTCCCTGCCTTTTACAGAAAAATAGCCGTTCAGTCCGCGCCAAGAGCTTATCCAGTCCACATCATTACCTGCCAGTAGTTGGTCGTTGATGGTTTTGATAATAGGTTCATTCACACTCATAGCACCTACTTGCTTGGATGATATGATATGCGCATCTGGTGAGTGGTCGAGCACTTTGCCAAGATTGTGATAACCACCGCAAGAGCCCAGCATTACTATTTTTGTTTCGCGTTGTAGTTGGTCTATCGTCAGTGGCAGGTGGTAGCTATGACCGCGATGTACAATAACTGACGGGTGAATTTGAAGACTATCTAAGTAATTGCGTAATGCTTTTTGTGCTTCTTCATCACCGGGCTCGGGTATGGGCAGGTTGGCATATACCACAATCTTTTTGCCTTGCAGCGATGTTATTTCACTCCAGTATTTATTGGTAACAATCTTCCATTTGTCTTTAGGAAAGTTGCCGAGGAAGCTGCCATAAGATACTTTGCCGTCTTCATCGCCATAGAAGAATACCTGCTGATAAACTGTGCCTGAATCGTTGACAAGGTTTTTATTCATTACCATGCTGATGGGTGGCAGGTTCAACTTGTCCGACTGCATAGCGGCTGTTGTGCTGTCCATACCTTTCAAGCCTTCAAACAATGTTGCGAGCAAGCCATATACTATCACACCTTTTTTGCTGCGATATTTGTAAGATGCTTCGTAATTGTCTTTCACCTGTTTTTCAAGAAATACAGAGAGGCTGGAGTCTTCAATACTGCCAAATGCGTCTGCCACATCTACCGCGTCTTCCAAGTCGTCCTCTTTGCCTTGTTCCAGCCCTGCTATAAAGCTGCGCATCAGGTTGTTTTTATTCTCCGCATCCATTGTGCCGAGGAATGATGACAGTGTATTGTAGCCCGCGCACATACGTATAAAAGTGCGGAACTTGTCGCGATGTACTTTTTCTAAAAGCTGGTCGCCTGTCATAGGCTTCATACGCTCTATCATGCGTTTGTATGTACCGAGAAAGCTGCTGGTATATATTTCGTCTTGCCCGTACACCATTATGAAGTACAGCACTTCGGGCGGAAAACTTTCGATACACTTAAAGCGCACAGGGTCTTTTTCATTGTGCAGGTCGTTCATTTCGCGTATGTACTTCATACCGCGATACTTCAACTCATCGGTATAGGTATCTCCACCCAACGATGCCTGTTCCAATTTCAACCTAACGAGGTTTTGATAAAACAAATCGTGATTGGATGTTATCTGGTCTATCTCTGCAATGGTCTTTGTTTTATTGTGTATGTCATTCAAAAAAGGCATTGCTTTCAGTGGCGATTTTGATTCTTGCGATATACGCACGATGGTTTGCACAAGCGGGTCTTTACTGCGCTTTACCGCATTGCTGAGGGTGTAGTTGGTAGATGTAGCATAGTTGAATATTTCATTAGGCACTACTTTAGCGGCGGCAGCTATCACATCGTCTGCATAGCTTTCGTTGGCAAACTCGCTCAGGCGTTTTATCATGCTTTGCGGTTCCAGCTTACCCATTTCGGTAAATATGAATACACGTTCGGGAGAAGTAGGGTCGAACAAATGCTTTACATTGTTCAGTGTCAGAAAATTGATGTTTTTCTTTACAAAGTCCATGCTGGTGCCCTCATTACGTGCTATGATGAGGTCGCGCATATTGTATATCTGTTTGCGATAATAAACAGGGTCTGCTTTCACATCAGCATTGAAAATCTTAATCATTTCATCAAGAGCTTTCAAGCAACGTATTTTTTCCTGATTATCAGTAACAGCATCTCTTGACTTTGCCGGCAGATTTTCTATCATTTTCTGCATTTGGTCTATGACTGGAAAAACTGCTGTACTAAGTGCTTTGTTAATAATTGAGTCTTCTGTATAGTACAGTTCTTTATTGCGCGATACACCGTCTGTAATATCTGCACGGTTTTGTTGGTGGTCTATTTTATCATGCCACATTTGCCTGTTGCGGGGTATGGGTTGCAGCAGGGTGTCTATTTCGTAAATGCTGGGTTCTTTTTTCTTTTCGTCTTTTTTTCTGGTTTTTATGGTTTGTGCATCTGTATGTAACGATAACATACATGCTAATAACGGTAGTAAAAAAAATAAATGCGTTCGATTCATGAATGTATTATTAGTGCATATATGCCATAGGCATACATGCATGAAGCTACAAAAATAAGAAAAGCCGCCATGTTAAAGTTATGCTGAACAAATGGCGGCTTTGAATGATATTATATTCTACTACATTTCGGGGTAGAGGGGGAACTGTTGCATAAACTCATTCACCTCGCCACGTACTGCTTTTATCGTGCTTTCATCATCAGGAGCCATCAATACACGGTCTATCCAGTTGATGATATGCGGCATGTGTTCTTCTTTCAGTCCGCGGGTGGTAACGGCAGGCACACCAATGCGTATGCCCGATGTGATGAACGGCGATTTATCGTCGAACGGTACCATGTTTTTGTTGATGGTAATATCAGCATGTACCAATGTATTCTCCGCTTTCTTACCACTGATGCCTTTATTGCGCAGGTCTATCAGCAGCAAGTGGTTGTCTGTACCACCCGATACGATGTTGTAACCCTTATCGAGCAATGCTTTGGCAGCAGCTTGCGCGTTATTAATAACCTGTTGCGTATAAGCACCGAACTCGGGTTGCAGTATTTCGTAAAACGATACGGCTTTTGCAGCAATTACATGCTCCAACGGACCGCCCTGTGTGCCGGGGAATACGGCAAGGTCCAGCATTTGGCTCAGTGTGCGTGTTTCGCCTTTGGGTCCGGTAACGCCCCATGTGTTTTCAAAGTCAGCTTTCATCATTATCAAACCACCGCGCGGACCACGCAATGTTTTGTGTGTGGTAGTAGTTACAATATGACAATGGTCGAATGGTGATGCAAGGTGTTTTTTCGCTATCAAGCCCGCAGGGTGAGATATATCTGCCAATACCAATGCGCCTATTTTATCGGCAACAGCACGGATGCGTGCATAGTCCCAATCTCGGCTGTAGGCAGATGCGCCACAGATAATCATTTTGGGTTTGTGTTCCGTAGCTTGTTTTTCCAGATGGTCGTAATCTATCAGCCCGTCTTCTTTGCGTACACCATAGTGTACGGCTTTGTATAGTTTGCCCGAGAAGTTGACGGGTGAGCCATGTGTCAGGTGTCCGCCCATACTCAGGTCGAGCCCCAATATGGTATCGCCTGGTTGCAGGCAAGCCAGCATTACGGCTGCGTTGGCTTGCGCGCCACTGTGCGGCTGCACGTTGGCATACTCAACACCGAATATTTCTTTGGCACGGTCTATGGCCAGTTGTTCGCTTTTATCTACCACCTCGCACCCACCATAATAACGACGGCCGGGGTAGCCTTCAGCATACTTGTTTGTCATAACGCTGCCCATAGCCTGCATCACCTGTGCGCTGGTAAAGTTTTCAGAAGCTATCAGTTCCAGCCCGCGGCGTTGGCGTTCCAGTTCCTCATGTATCAACCCGAAAATGGCGGTATCTCGTTGCATGTATCAATTCTTGTTTGGGTAGCAAAGATAATTATATGCAGATGCTTATCGCAGCATTTTTGATATAATAAGCAACGCTATTTGTATCACGCTGCTGGCAGTACCCATCATGGCATACCATAGCGATGCTATGTTGAATATAAGCATTGCCTGCCATGCCCAGGGCTTGTTCTGAAAAAATGCGAATGTGATATATAAACCTGCCAGTCCCCATATTACAAATATGATTTTCATAGCTGTACCCTCGGGGTTGATGCCCATTGTTTCTACGGCTTTGCTCCACGGGCCAAGCTTACCTGCATACTGTCCTGCTTTGGGGCGTATATAGTCGCCCGTAGCCAATGCACGGCTGCCGTCAAACACCATGAAGCCGAAGTTGAGAATTGCAAGCAGTATGATAATCCATTTGATAACCATAGCGGGAATGTTTTAATACTTAAAGGTCGGCAAAAGCAATAATAATTTTCAGGTTTGTTTATCAACCCAACGCCACATCCAGTATCATCATCACCACAAAGCCACCAATGAAGCCGAGTACCGACAGGTCGGTGTATTTATCTCGCTGTGTTTCGGGTATTACTTCTTCTACTACTACAAATATCATAGCACCCGCCGCAAATGCCAGTGCGAATGGTAAGACAGGTTGAATATATATTACTGCCAACGCGCCCAACACACCAGCCACAGGCTCTACGATGGCAGATAGCTGTCCGTACCAGAAACTTTTTAATCGGCTTACGCCATGCCTGCGCAATGGCATAGCCACAGCAATACCCTCAGGAAAATTCTGGATACCGATACCGATGGCTAAAGCTATAGCACCTGCAATGGTAGCATCGGGCATCCCCTCTGCTGCCGCGCCAAATATTACACCTACTGCCAAGCCCTCAGGTATATTGTGCAGCGTTATGGCAAGTATCAGCAGGGTAGTGCGGTGCAGTTTTGTTTTCACACCCTCGCTTTCTTCTACACCAAAATTGATGTGCAGGTGGGGGGTAAACCTGTCGAGTATAAAGATGAACATGGCACCTGCCAGAAAACCTACTGCGGCAGGCATCCACTTCATGGTAGGAAACAGGCGTTCAGACATTTCGATAGACGGAGCAAGCAAACTCCAGAAGCTGGCAGCTACCATTACACCACCTGTAAAGCCCAACATGGTATCGAGTACACCACGGTGCATGGTTTTGAAAAAGAACACCAGCGATGCACCTGCAGCCGTTACCAGCCATGTAAAGATGGTGGCTATCAGCGCGCTGTATACAGGACCTATGTTGATAAAGAACTGTGTTAAAGCCTCCATTTTTATGCCTAAAACAAATTTTAGACAAATCTAAATTAAATATCTGAATTGTCATTAACAGGTAAATAAAAATAATTTTAACTAAAAAATTAGTTTAAAAACTAAATGATTAGTAGATTTACTAAAACATTAGTTAATAGGTATGAAAACACCGCAAAAAGTACTTACAAAAGCAGAAGAAGAAATCATGCAGGCATTGTGGCAATTGGAACAGGCATTTGTAAAAGACATTGTTGACTTGCTGCCAGCCCCTAAGCCGCACTACAATACCGTTAGTACCATCATCAAGATACTATGCGACAAAGGTTTTGTAGGCTATGAGTCGTTTGGCAAATCGAATAGATATTACCCGTTGGTGCAGAAAGATGAGTATAGCAAAAAAACAATGAAACAATTTGTATCTAAATACTTCGATGGTTCGTATGCAGGTATGCTTTCATTCTTTGCACAGGAAAAAGACATCACCGTACAAGACCTCGAAGCCATATTGAAAGAATTAAAACAATCACCCGATAAAAAATAATAACCATGCTGTACATCGCACAAGTCATCAGCTACACGGGCATTTTGTATGTGATATACATACTGTTTTTACGCAACCGCCCTATACACAGTTTCAACAGGTTGTATCTGTTGCTGGCATCAGTACTGCCGATGCTGATACCATTTATTAAAATACCATCGTTTGCAGGCTATTGGCAGGATAATGAAGTGATGAATTTTCGCCTGCCTGAGATAACGGTGGGTGGCGAGATAGCCCCGCAGGTAGATAATACAATTGATGTTGCGGTCATAATATATAGTATGGTAGCAGTAATATTTTTTGTGGTAATGGCTATCAAATACATAAGGCTGCAACGGATGGCAAAGCGAAGCGAACAACAATCATTTGGAGATTATACACTGCTGCTGAATACCGGCTATGGTCCGGGTAGTTGGGGCAAATACATAGTACTGCCAGATACGGGTGTACATGAAACCATTGTGCAGCACGAAGCCGCACACTTGCGTATGCGCCACTCTGCCGATTTGTTGTTCATCAACCTGCTGCAATGCATGCTATGGCCAAATCTGTTTTTGTATGCCATCAAAAAAGAACTGAGGCAGGTACACGAGTTTCAGGCAGATGCGGCGATAGATGTTGATGCGAAAACCTATGGAGAATTGTTGCTGGCAAATACATTCAGCACATGCACACTACCGTTTACACATTCATTTAATATTCACCCTTTAAAAAGAAGAATCAGGATGCTGAAAAAAAGAAAAAGCCCTATGGCTATTGTGTTTGGTGTGGCAGCATTAATGGCTACAGGTATTATGATATTTAATATTGTGGCATTGCAGAGTTGTAAGGCGAAGAAGTGGGAAGTAATGAAAGCTACGGAAGTAGATAAGATGCCGATGTATAAAGGGGATTATGATGACTTTATTGCAAAAACGATAAAATACCCTCAAGAAGCAATAGATAGCAATATTGAGGGGAAAGTAAATATTGGGTTTGTTGTTGACGAAAATGGGAAAGTGAGAGATGTAAATGTGAAGTCAAAAAAAGTACATCCAATATTGTCTAACGAAGCAGTACGCGTAGTGAAGCAAATGAATAGCTGGATACCTGCTGAAAAAAATGGTAAAAAAGTAGCTGTTGAAATGATATTGCCGATTGTTTTTAGGCTACCGGATAGTGTGCCTCCATATACTTTTGACTATAAAATAGAAGATGCTAAGCTAGCTATGGATGTAATTCACCCTTCTGCAAGATTTGAAGTGTCAGATGCCAAGCCAATAGAAATTGTAACAACAAAATCAAACAAGGGGAAGTTGAAATCAAATCAAAAAGAATTGGAAACAATGTCATCTTATTATGATGCATTACAAAAAACACAATTAGCCAATCTTGAAAAAGACTTGAATAAGCATCAGATAGAACTTTCAAAACATAAAATAGAGTTAGAGAAGCAACAACAAGCACTACTAAAACAGCAACAAGAAGTAGAGGCTGAAATGGAACGTATCAAAAAAGAACAGAATAAAAGAAAGTAACAAGTACAAACAGCATTAAAAAATCCTCTCTCTCGAGAGGATTTTTCTTTTTGTATCTTGCAGCCCGTTATGAGTAAAGAGATTGTAGTTAGTGGTATCCGTTCTACGGGCTTCTTGCACCTTGGCAATTATTTCGGTGCTATGCGCAACTATGTGCGTATGCAAGACGATTTCAACTGTTTCTTTTTTGTGGCAGACTACCACTCGCTGACTACCCACCCCGACCCGAAAGATTTGCGTGGCAATGTGTATCGTGTAGTGGCAGAAAACGTGGCTTGCGGGCTCGACCCAGAAAAAGTAGCCCTGTATGCACAGAGCGATTTGCCCGAAATACCCGAACTGTACCTGATGCTGAATATGCTGGCGTACAAAGGCGAGTTGGAAAAAGTACCTACGTTTAAAGATAAAGTACGCACCCAGCCCGACAATGTAAATGCAGGCTTGCTTACCTACCCAGTGCTGATGACAGCGGATATACTGATACACCGTGCTGTAAAAGTACCCGTTGGCAAAGACCAGGAGCAGCACGTAGAGATGGCACGCAATTTTGCTAATCGCTTCAACGGGCGTTATGGTGAGTTTTTTCCGGAGCCATATCCTTTCAATTATGGCGATAGCCTGATAAAAGTGCCGAGCCTTGATGGTACAGGAAAGATGAGCAAGAGCGAAAACATCAACTCAACCCTCTATCTGGCAGATAATGATGATGTCATCCGCAAAAAAGTGATGAAGGCAAAAACCGATAGCGGCCCGACAGAGCCTAACAGCGAAATGCCTGATTACATCCAAAACATATTTCAGTTGATGAGTTTGGTGTCGAGTACTGAAACGGTGGGTAGCTACAAGAAAGCATACAACGAGTGCAGCATCCGCTATGGCGATATGAAGAAGCAGCTGGCTGAGGATATGGTCAGGTTTATAGCTCCCATACGCGAAAAAGCCGCCGACCTGCAAAAAGACGAAAGCCAGATACAAAAAATACTGAAAGAGGGCGCTGAAAAAGCAAGAGCCAGTGCATCTGCCACCATTGCGGAAGCCAGAAAACGGATAGGGATACATTACTATTAAGATAAAAAACAGCCCTCTTGCCCCGAGAGGGTTATTTTTATAGCAGGTATTTATATCTTGTAGAACAATTTCGCTGTTGCGGAGATTATGGCGCAAAAAAATACAATCAAACACATAGCGGTAGCGGGCAATATAGGCTCGGGCAAAACCACGCTTACTACCAAGCTGGCGAAGCACTTTAAGTGGGAACCGCATTTTGAAGATGTTGACCATAATCCGTACCTCGTAGATTTTTATGAAGACATGCATCGTTGGTCGTTCAACCTGCAAGTGTATTTCCTCAACAACCGTTTGCGTCAACACTTAGAGATACGCAATGGCAAAAAGAGCGTGATACAAGACCGCACTATTTACGAGGATGCCTACATCTTTGCCCCCAACCTGTACGAGATGGGGCTGATGACCAAACGCGATTTTGAAAACTATTCATCGCTCTTTGCCACATTGAAGAAAATGGTGAACCCGCCCGACCTGCTTATTTACCTCAAAGCATCTATACCTGCGCTTGTAGACCAGATACAGAAGCGCGGCAGGGAATATGAAGAAAACATCAGACTCGATTATCTGAAACGCCTTAACGAGTTTTACAATAAGTGGATAGACCAGTATAACGATGGCCCGCTGCTGATTATAGATGTTGATAAGAGCAACTTTGCAGAGAATGATGAGGACTTTGCCGAAGTAGTGCGCCGAATAGATGCCCAGATAAACGGGCTTTTTTAGCAAAATCTTGTAACTTTTAGCTGCTCATTCCGATGTAAGGAATGAGATACGTGTATATATTGCCGATAAATACGCCAAACTACAGCCTGCATGAAGAAAAAACTATACCTGCTTGTTACGCTCTTGCTGCCATATATAGCCCTTGCGGGTGTGTTGAAAGGAACGGTAAAAGATGAAAAAGGCGAACCTTTGCCTTTTGCTACGGTATATATACAAGCTACTACTACGGGTACTGCCGCTAATGCGGAAGGGGAATATGTACTAAACCTGCAAGCAGGTAGTTACAAAGTTACAGCGCAGTTTATGGGTTTTCAACCAGCAGTGTATAGTGTTACTATAAAGGGGAGTGAAACGGTTACTTACAACTTCTCGCTGAAGGAGCAATCTCTGCAAATGAAAGACTTTGTGGTGAAAGCTAATGCTGAAGACCCTGCTTATGCCATCATCCGTAAAACCATCAAGCGGCGTAAGTTTCACTTAGAGCAGGTAAAATCTTTCCAAAGCGAGATATACCTGAAAGGCTTGCTGGGCACACGCAAAACACCCAAACGCCTAATGGGGCAGAAAATAGAGAAAGAAGATTTGGGTGTTGACAGTACAGGTAAAGGTATATTGTATTTGTGCGAGGAAGAAGCACTCTACTATGCTAAAGGCAATAAAGAGCGTACCATCATCAAAGCAGTACGCGAGAGTGGCGACCCTAACGGGCTCGGCCTGTCGAAAATGCCACCCATCGTTACCTTTTACGAAAACAATGTGAATGTGTTTCAGGGCATCAACCCACGAGGGTTTATATCACCCGTCAGCGAAAATGCACTGTTGTATTACAAGTACAAATACGAAGGCGAATTCAGAGAGAACGGTTATGTAGTAGATAAAATAAAAGTAACACCCAAACGCCTGTACGAGCCTTTGTTTGAGGGCTATGTGTATATAGTAGAAGACGACTGGGCTATACACAGCCTTGACCTGTTTGTAACACAAAAAGCCAATCTGGAATTGTTAGATACACTACGTGTAGAGCAACTGCACCTGCCTTTAAAAAAAGATACATGGGTTATTAAAAATCAGGTGTTGTACCCTGTCATCAAAATATTCGGGTTCGATATATCGGGCTATTTTGTTACCATCTACAACAAGCAGGAAGTAAATGGCAATATACCCGATACCATGTTCAGCAACAAAATTAACAGCAGCTACCTGGCAGATGCCAATAAAAAAGATACCAGCTACTGGACAAGCAATCGCCCAGTGCCGCTAAACGAAGCAGAGGTAAAAGACTATCAACAAAAAGACAGTATGCGGGTGAAAAATGAAAACCCTGCATACAGAGATAGTATGCGCCGCAAGCGAAATAAATTTAAACCCGGTTCGCTGATAATGGAAGGGTATAGCTTTAGTACAAAAGAATATAAACACCGTTTCAACACTAATTCATTACTCAGCGGGCTGGTAAATTACAACTCTGTAGAAGGCATCAATGTATCGCCCAAGCTGTGGTGGACGCATAACATAGATACATCGCAATACCTGAGTGGTAAACTGGCAGCACGGTATGGTTTCAGCAATACACATTTCAACACCATGGCAAGGCTCACCTACACCAAGCGCGACAGGAAATGGATAGGCAGGTATTGGAGTGTAGGCGTAGAGGGTGGTAAATACATTTTCCAGTTCAATAGCCAGAGTACAGTAACGCCGTTGTATAACACCTATACCACGTTGGTAAAAGGACAAAACCACATGAAGCTATACGAGCGCATGGGTGGTGCTATCAACTATAATCAAAGCTTTGGCAATGGCTTATCGTTCGGTTTGAAAGCTGATTATCAGCGTAGGTTGCCTGTAGAAAATACAACTGCGTTTACTTGGGCAAAAGAATCGCAACTGACTGATAATACACCTGCACCACTGAAAGGATTGAAGTGGGTAGAGCACGATGCGGCGATACTAAGCGTAGGCATAGCATACAGGCCGGGATATACCTATACGCTATACCCCGACTATAAAGTAGCCAACCGTAGCAATATGCCACTCTTCAGGCTGAACTATACAAAAGCCATAGCAGGTATAGCCAATAGCGTTGCCGATTTTGATAAATGGCGTGTGAGTATAGAAGATGATATGAACCTGAAGTTGATGGGCAGCATATCGTATAAAATAGCAGCAGGCGGTTTTCTGAATGATAAATATGTAAGCCTGCCTGATATGATGCATCTGGCAGATAACCAGTTGCTGTTGGCTGCTCCGTATCTCAACAGCTTTCAGTTAGCTACTTACTACAAGTATAGCAATACCGAACGATTATATGCAGAACTTCACTTGGAATATTACCTGAAAGGACTGCTTACTAACAAGATACCATTGCTGAGGCAGGCGAGGTGGTATCTGGTAACAGGTACGAATACATTTTTTGTAAACGCGAATAACTACTACATAGAAGCATTTGGCGGTATAGACAATCTGGGCTACAAAGCATTGCGTTTTTTGCGGGTAGATTTTGTGTATTCTTGGAACAACCTCAACCAGCAATCGTATGGCATACGCATAGGCATAGACCCCACTGCTGCTGTTGGCATCAGTAGTGGCGATAAAGGGGCTGAATGGTAATGCTAGTTGGTGTTAGCAGATTACTCTAAAACGAGTAGCTTTGCGCTTTATTTAATACAAATTAGCGCATGAAAATATTGATAACAGGTGGTGCAGGCTTTGTAGGGTCTAATCTCGCTATAAGGCTGAAGGAAAAATATCCTGCCTACTCATTTGTAATATTCGATAACCTGAAGCGTAGAGGTTCAGAATTGAACTTGCTGGATTTTAAGCAGTTAGGTATTGAATTTGTACATGGCGATATACGTAACCCTGAAGACTTGGAACAATTAGGTGCGTTTGATTGTATGATTGAAGCATCTGCAGAGCCTTCTGTTATGAGTGGACTGGATGGTTCGCCAAACTATGTAATTAATAACAATTTAGTAGGTTCTATCAACTGCTTCAATGCTTGCATCAAACATAAGGCGAAGCTGATATTTCTTTCTACCAGCCGTGTATATCCCATCAGCCTGATAGAGAATGCAGACTATATAGAAGAAGCTACTCGTTTTTCGTTTACCGATAAGCAAGCCATTGCTGGCATCAGCTCAAAAGGTATATCAGAAGCCTTGTCGCTGGATGCTGCCCGTTCTTTTTACGGTACAACCAAATTGGCAGCCGAATACCTGATAAAAGAGTATAGCGAGTTTTATGGATTACAAGCTGCCGTAACACGCTTTGGTGTAATAGCCGGGCCTCGCCAAATGGGCAAGACAGACCAGGGCGTAGTAACCCTATGGATGGCGCGACATTATTGGCAGAAGGGACTAGGCTATATTGGCTATGGCGGTACAGGCAAGCAGGTGCGCGATATGCTGCATATAGACGACCTGATAAGACTGGTAGATATACAGATACACCAGGTAGATAAGTTCATCGGTAAGGTATATAATGCTGGTGGTGGTGTAGCAGGTTCTGCATCGCTACAAGAAATGACACAGATATGTAGTGAGATAACGGGCAACACTATAGAAATGGCAAGTGTGAAAGAAAACCGCCCTGCCGATTTGAGGATTTATATATCTGATAATAGCAAGATAGAACAGGAGATAGGCTGGAAGCCTGAAAAAACAGCTAAAGATATTTTTGCAGATATATATACTTGGATTAAAGCTAATGAACAGGCTTTAAAACCATTGTTGATGTAACAAGTGTTCTTAGTTTCGTCTATTACATAAGCACAATACGAAATATAACATTAATTTAGCCACGTGTTTAGTAAACCTTCCCAACAAACAATGCTGAAAATAGTGGCAGCCATTCTGTCATTATTTTGCTTTACATATCCTTTTGTTGTATACCCTGCATTAACAGATAGTGGGCCATCTTGGTTAGGTTTAGATGTATCATGGCAAATGACCCTGAACTATGCCTTGCAGCATCACTGGAACTGGGGGAAAGATATAATCTATAATTACGGCCCATTAGGATTTCTGTCTACCCGTATGGGGTTAGGTATCAGTAAATGGGTCTTTATTTTATTTGATGTATTTCTGATTTATAATTTCTATTGCATTTTCAAAACACATTTGCTGCAATCGGTCGATAAGTTTATTGCATTATTGATGGTTGTGGGCATGGTGTTACTTATGAGCACTAATCATGGTAGTGATTTGGCTTGGGTGCTCACGGTATTTATATATTTCTGGATGTTCAGAAGTTACCAGCAGCCCAATGCATATCATTTTTCTATGATAATCATCAATCTGTTGCTGTGTTTCTTTGTGAAGATGAATACAGGATTGGTTAGTATGGTTTTTTTATTAGCTCACATGGGCAATCTGTTAGTATTCAGAATAATAAGCATCAAAAAAGCTATTGTTATTTTTGTGTCCCTCACAGCATTATTGTTGATAGCTGCTTTATTGCTGAATGTAAGTATTGTAGAATACATAACAGGTGCCAGTGAAATAATAAAAGGCTATAGCGATGTAATGTTTATAGATGAAGATAATTTCATCCGGTACGAGGTAAATATTACAACCATGTTTTTCGCTGCTATATTGTTGTACTTTATATACATAGTACTTGCGTTTGAGCAAAAAAAATACCCCTTGATATTATTTGCCTGTTTTGCTGCGGCTTACTTTTTTTTAATGAGGAAGCAAGCTGTATTCAGAAATGACATTCAACATTACAGTGAATTCTTCACGTATGCTCCACTGGTATTTTTAGCAGGTTTTTTTGGTGGTTTTGAGGAGAGGTATCAGGTATTTCTTCAGCGCTTTGCATTGGTGATAATGGTGTTTGTTATGTTCTTTGCGATGGAGTTGCCATACAAAAGAATTGATACTTCATTTAATGAACGCTTTTTGAATAGTGAGAACTATTTTAAGCAAATAGAAAACTACAATACAACACATCACATCAAATCAGCACATCTTCGGTATATACCCAAAGAAGTATTGAATGAAATAGGGGATAAAACGGTAGATATTTTTCCTTGGGATAGTGAATATCTTATAGAAAATAAACTAAACTACAGACCTCGTCCGGTATTCCAATCATTTACCGTATTTACGCCCAAACTGCAGCAGATAAACTATCAATATTACCTGAAAAATGCACCTGAATACATCATATATGATTATGATGCTATTGACGGGCGTTACCCATTTAATGATGATTTTTTAATAAACTATTTTATTTGTAAAAATTATACCTTTGCAACCTCGTTTATTTCTAATAGCAGATATAGGATTTTGTTGAAGAAAAAACCGCAGATCTACCCTATTGAAGAAGTGCCTGCAACAGAAGTAGAATCAGAAATAAACAGGGAAATACCCGTAAACTGGGTGATGAGTATGCGCATTGAATTAGCGTATAATTTAGCAGGCAAATTGAAAGCCTTTTTTGAAAGGCCGCCAAAGCTGATAATAAAAATGACTGACAGAAACGGACAGGTTAGGCAATATAAAGCATCCGTGCAGATATTGAAGTCGGGTATTATGTTGGATAGATGGGTGAACGATACAAGAGGATTTGAAACTTATATGCGGCATAAAGACTCGTTGGATGTATTCAAATCTGTAATGATAGTGGCAGATAGTGATTATTACAATAAGAAGATAAAGGTAAAATATATTAATATAAAGTAGTATGGCTAATATTTGTGTAGTAACAGGTTCGTCAGGATTGATAGGTAGCGAATCGGTTGAGTTTTTTGCTGAGAAGTTTGATAAAGTAGTAGGTATAGATAATAATATGCGTATGCGCTTTTTTGGTGCAGATGCATCTACTGAATGGAATACGCAACGATTGGTAAATGCCATCAGCAATTTTGAACACCATGCTGCCGATATACGCGATATAGATGCGCTTGATAAAATATTTGAGCAATACGGTAAAGACATAAAGTTGATAGTCCATACCGCAGCACAACCCAGCCACGACTGGGCAGCACGCGAGCCGATTACTGACTTTACGGTGAATGCAAACGGTACTATCAATATGCTGGAGGTAACCCGTAAGCATTGCCCTGAAGCAACTTTCATATTTACATCTACCAACAAGGTATATGGTGATACGCCAAATTATCTGCCGCTGGTAGAGTTGGAGCATCGTTGGGAAATTTCAGAAACACATCCATACTTTGCAAAAGGGATAGACGAGAATATGAGTATTGATAATACCAAACACTCATTATTCGGAGCATCAAAAGTTGCAGCTGATGTGGTAGCGCAGGAGTATGGCAAGTACTTTGGTATGAACGTAGGTATCTTCCGTGGTGGATGCCTTACCGGCCCCAAGCATAGCGGTACACAATTGCATGGCTTCCTTTCATATCTGATGAAGTGCGCTATTACGGGCGATAAATACACAGTATTTGGTTATAAAGGCAAGCAGGTACGCGATAATATCCACTCTTGGGATTTGGTAAATATGTTCTGGCATTTCCATCAGGCACCACGCCAGGGTGAAGTGTACAACGCAGGTGGTGGCCGATTCTCAAACTGCTCTATGGCTGAGGCTATACAGATGTGCGAGAAGATAACAGGCAAGCCTATGAATTATCAGTATTCTGAAACCAACCGTATAGGCGACCATATATGGTGGGTGAGTGATACATCGAAGTTTGAGGCGCACTACCCCGACTGGAAACTACATTATAATATAGAAGACATTTTGACACAAATACACGAAGCATTTTTAACGCGTGTTCACGCATAGTGTATGAAGCTATCAGTTGTCATACCTGCATATAACGAGGAGCAATCGCTGCCTGAGTCTTTACCTGTGATATATGAAAAACTACAGCAGGAAAATATACAGCACGAACTGGTAGTTGTAAATGACAATTCCAAAGACAGTACTTTGAAAGTATTGGAAGAGTTAGCAAAGTCTATACCAACACTTGTGTATTATACCAATGCAGGGCCAAATGGTTTTGGCTATGCTGTGCGTTATGGCTTGGAAAGGTTTCAGGGAGATTGTGTGGCGATTATGATGTCTGATATGTCAGACTCGCCCGATGATTTGATTGCCTTCTACAAAAAAATGATTGAAACAGGTTGCGATTGCGTATTTGGTAGCAGGTTTATGAAAGGCGGCAAGATAATTGACTATCCACGGCACAAACTTATACTAAATAGATTAGTGAATAACGGTGTGCGTATGGTATTCAGAATACCGTACAACGATTTTACCAATGCCTTTAAATTATACAAGAAAGACACCATCAAAGGGTTGGCACCGATTCTTTCACCGCACTTCAACCTTACATTAGAACTTTCATTAAAAGCCATTATCAGGGGGTATTCATTCATCGTTATAGCCAATAGCTGGACGAACAGAAAATATGGTACATCCAACCTGAAGATAAAAGAAATGGGTAGCAGGTACTTCTTTGTTTTCCTATACTGTCTGATAGAGAAATTCTTTTCAAGAGGAGATTATCAAAAAAAATCCTGACTATACGGTCAGGATTTTTTCTTGTATATTCTATCCAGCAGGTTGAGAGCCGGGCTTGTCATAAACGTAGTAAGCAAAGCCATAATTACCATCATGGTAAATATTTCATCGCTCAATATTTTCAGGTCGTAACCTATGTTCAGGATGATGAGTTCCATCAATCCCCGTGTATTCATCAATATACCAACAGCCAGGCTGTTATAGCTCGATTCGCCGCTTAGCTTTGCTGCTGCAGCAGCACCGCCCAGTTTGCCTGCTATGGCTATAAATGTTATCAATGCGCATACAGCCCAAAGGGTAGGTGTGTTCAGTAAATTGATGTGTGTTCTTAAACCCGTTATAACAAAGAAGAGAGGCAGCAACAGTATCAATGCTACATCTTCTACTTTATCTGTAATTATTTGTCTGAAATTCCAGTTTTGCGGCATGATGACACCAGCCATAAATGCCCCAAACAAAGCATGTATGCCAATCAATTCTGTACAAAGTGAGCTAAGCAATAGCGTTATGAAGATGATGGCAACGGTAGATTGTTTGATAAAATTGTTGCCCTGTACTTTTGATAGCTTCTTCATCAAAGGGCGCACAATAAACAGCATCGCAAATATATATGCAATGGTTGCCCCGAATGTATAGAATGAATTGTAGAAAGAATGTGATTTGACAATAGCGGTAACGAATGCCAGCAAGCACCAGCCGCTAACATCATCTACAGCCGCGCACGAAAGGGCAATGGATTCCATACGTGTATTACCTGCTTTGCGCTCGCGTATGATGCGTGCCAATACAGGAAACGCAGTGATGCTCATGGCAATGCCCATAAACAATGCGAATGCATAGAAAGGTGTGTCTTTGGCAGAAAAATAATCGTGCAGGAAGTAAGCAAGCCCTACACCCAGCCCGAATGGGACAATGATGCTGGCGTTGCTAATAGCAACAGCCGATTTGGCTTTGTTTTTCAGTATATCCAAATCCAGTTCCATACCCACAACAAACATAAAGAGTATAAGCCCTATTTGGCTTAGCAAGCGCATACTGTCCAACGAACCCGGTGGAAAAATGGCTTGTAGGTATTCAGGAAAAAACGCACCGAGTATGGACGGGCCTAAAAATATGCCCGCGAATATTTCACCTATCACCGTGGGTTGCCCCATTCTTTTGAATAGAAGTGCAAACGCCCGCGAAGCGATAATGATGATTATCAACTGTATTAAAAAGCTGCCTAACTGTTGTGTCATTTTTGGCTGTTGGGGTATGCTGATAAAATGCGCACGGGGGCTAAAATACTAAACTATTTGCCAAACCGTGGGTGAAATTTCTCTAATGTCTGTCGTAGGTAGCTTCTGTCAAGGTGTGTATATATTTCAGTAGTAGTAATGCTTTTGTGTCCCATCATTTCTTGCACAGCACGCAGGTCGGCACCGGCCTCTACCAAATGCGTAGCAAACGAGTGGCGTAATGTATGCGGATGAATTTTTTTCTTAATACCGCTTTTCTTAGTCAGGTCTTTAAGTATCAGGAAAACCATGACACGGGATAGCGCAGCACCACGCCTGTTGAGGAATAATATATCTTCTTGTCCTTGTTTGATGTTAACGAAAGTGCGTACATGGTCTTTATACAGCTTCACTTGTTTGGCTGCCGTTTCGCCAATGGGTACTAAGCGTTCTTTATTACCCTTGCCTATCACACGCAGAAAACCCACATCAAGGTACAGGTTGCTAAGTTGTAGGTTGATGACCTCGCTTACGCGCAGCCCGCAGCTATACATGGTTTCCAGTAAGGCGCGGTTGCGTTGCCCCTCGGGTGTGCTGTGGTCTATGGCAGCAAACAGTTGGTCTATTTCTTCTATGCTTAGAAACTCGGGTAGTGCACGTTTCAGCTTCGGTGCTTCTAATAGTTCAGATGGGTCTGTTTTCAGTACCTCTTCCAGCAGCAAATAGCTGAAAAATGATTTGATACCGCTGATAATACGCGCCTGCGTACCTGCACTCAGTTCCAACTCATTAATGTGTGCAAGAAAAGATTGCAGGTGCTTGAGTGTAATATCTTTTAATGATATGCTTCCCTCTGCCGATTGCAGAAAATCGCTCAGCATCCGTGCATCGTGCAGGTAGGCTTCAACCGTATTGTCAGACATGGAGCGCTCCAGTTGCAGGTACGCTTTAAAGCCTTTCAGGTATGCTTCCCACACAGTATGTTTGTTTTGATTGTAGATTTATTCATCGTGCAATGCATCCAGCCATTCGGCAAGTTGTGCAGCGTGTTCTTTTTTTATTTTAGATGCAAATTTCTCCATATCCTGTGCCAAAGGTACTTCTACTGTTTCTAATAATGATAAACCCACAGCAGTAATGCGTATATCTACCATCCGCCGGTTTTCTTTACATTCTTTTCGCTCAACCAACCCTTTATCAAGAAGTTTATCTATCAGCCGAGATACATTAGACATGCGTTGAAGCATCCTGCTTTGTATTTCAAACAGGTTCATCGCTTCTCCGTTTTGCCCACGTAGTATGCGCAGCACGTTATATTGTGGTTCTGTTATGCCGTATGGTTTCAACGTCTGGTTTACATTATTGACCAACCAGCTACCTGTGTAGATGATGTTTAGCATAGCCCGAGAGTACGGGTCTTTAATTGGCTTTGTTTTAATAAGTTGCTCTATTGTTGGCATAAACGGCTTGCCTTTTTCTTATCTTGCCCTAAAATACAAAAAAGATGTTGCAAGTAGCTATTGTAAACGGTCCTAACCTGAATCTTGTTGGTACAAGAGAAACCGATATATATGGCGGACAGTCTTTAGAAGCCTATTACAATACGCTTGAGCAGCAGTTTCCTCAAGTGGCGTTTACATATTACCAAAGCAATGTAGAGGGCGAGTTGATTAACTTCCTGCATAGTTGCAGGGGCAGGGTAGATGGTATTGTTTTCAATGGCGGGGCATATACCCATACTAGCATAGCTATACCCGATGCTATTGCAGCCATAAATATACCTGTAATAGAGGTGCATATATCCAACATTTATGCAAGGGAAGAATATCGTAAAACATCTTACACTGCAGCTAAAGCCGTGGGCTGCATTACAGGATTGGGCTTAGAGGGATATGCCTTAGCTGTACAATACCTCGTCAATACCCTAAGCCCTGAAACCGCGTAGGAAGTCTGACACAGACATACGTTTCTTGCCTTCTATCTGCAATTCGTTCACATACAACCATCCATCGCTGGCAGCAAAGCGTAGATGGGTTTTCCCATCAGTATCATAACTGCCTGTTTCTTTTTGATGTGCTGCCATTTCGTAATGAGAGGTGTATATCTTCAATACCTTGCCTTGCAACATAGTATATGCAGCAGGTATGGGCGACATACCTCTGATAAGATTATGAATGCTTACAACATTGTTGTTCCAATCTATCAGTGTATGTTCTTTAAATATTTTGGGTGCGTGTTTGATGTCGGTTGATACAGATGATTGTGGTATTTCTTTGATAGTGCCATTGGCTAATCCTATTACAGTTTCTACCAATAGTTTGCCACCTGCTGCCATCAACTTTTGATAGAGGCTGCCTATGTTGTCTTCGGGTAGTATTGGCACTTTGCTTTGCAGCAATATATCGCCTGTATCTATTTCGTGTTTCAGTTTGAAGGTGGTAACACCCGTTTCCGTTTCACCATTGATGATGGCCCAGTTGATAGGTGCAGCACCTCGATATTGTGGTAGTAGCGATGCGTGTACATTGATGGTGCCCATCGGCGGCATATTCCATACTACTTCCGGCAGCATACGGAATGCTACTACTACGTGCAAGTCGGCTTGCAGGGCTTTCAGTTCGCTGATAAATTCGGGAGCTTTTAGTTTTTCGGGTTGCAATACGGGCAGGTTATTGGCAACAGCAAACTGCTTGACAGCCGATGCCTGTAGCTGCATACCTCTGCCAGCCGGTTTGTCGGGCGCAGTAACAACGGCGACCACGTTTGCTCCTGCCTCTGTAAGTGACTGTAAAGATGCCACTGCAAAGTCGGGCGTACCAAAAAAAACAATTTTTACATCCTGAATGCCTGCCATGGGCGCAAAGCTACTACACACAACAGATTTTTCAGGCATTGATTAAACTTTCCTATCTTTTACAAGTCTATCTTTCAAAGCACGCTCCAATCTATATATGCCAACAACGGCAACCATACATACCGATGACAGGGATATACTCCATTCTTTTAGAGATGAAAGGACAAAGGAAGTGGCGTTTACCCAACTGGTGCGCAAGTATCAGGAACGTTTGTACTGGCACATCAGGCGTATGGTGACAGGCCATGAGGATACGAATGATATATTGCAGAATGTATTTATAAAAGTGTGGAAGAATCTGGGCGATTTTCGCGAAGAAGCAAACCTGTATACATGGCTATACCGCATCAGCACCAATGAAACACTGACGTGGATAGAGCAACAAAAACGCAGGGCATCGGCTTCGTTGAGCGACCACGAGGACGGATTGAGCAATAAATTGGTAGCGCAGAAAGGATTTGATGCCAACCGTATAGAGTGGAAACTGCAACAAGCCATTCACTCGCTGCCCGAAAAGCAGCGAGTAGTATTCAACCTACGGTATTATGACGAAATGCCTTATGAGGAAATGGCACAGGTGTTGGATACTTCTGTAGGTGCGCTGAAAGCATCGTACCACCATGCAGTGAAGAAAGTAGAAGCATTTTTGATACAAGATTAAACGAACTGGATAATTATTAGTCTAATATAGCAGATGAGTAGTGCAAACGACATCATACAAGAGTTGAGGGAGCTGGATAGCCAACTGGCAGCTATACCCCGTACCATGCCGTACGAGGTGCCTGTTGGCTATTTTGAGGGATTGGCTGATGTTGTATTATCGATAGCCAAGAATGAAGAACCCCAGTTGCATCTACCGAAAGTGATGCCATACGAAGTACCAAAAGGCTATTTTGAGGGGTTAGCAAGTAGTGTATTGGCACAGGTACAAGAGCCTGTGTTGCCACTTAATAAAGACTTGACTTATGAAGTACCAACTAGTTACTTCGACAAACTACCCGAACAGGTATTGGCAAAAGTTAAAGCGAATAACAGGCGTAAAACAGTAGCACTACCTGTATGGAAAACGGTACGCTGGGCTGCCGCAGCCATATTGCTTTTGGGTGCCGGCTTTGGAGCGTATCGGTATATGAATAATACAGTTTCTACTAATGTACAAGCACAACTGGCTATGCTGCCTAAGGATAGTATCAGCGAATACGTTGACATGCATATTGACGAATTTGAACTGGAAACTATTGCATCATCATTGGAAACTGGCGATGTAAGCACACTGACGGAAAAACTGAGTGTTGACGAAATAGAATACTACCTCGACGAAACCGATTGGGAAGAAACAAGCATGAATTTATAATATTGCATCAGGAAATGAGAAAGATAGGATACATCATCATTGCGTTACTGACACTTGCTGTTGCAGCCAAAGCACAGCCGGGTAAACGTATGGAGCGTGTGCGTGCCATTAAAGTAGCGTATATAACAGATAAGCTGGAGCTGACAACGGAGCAGTCTGCCAAATTCTGGCCTATATACAATCGTTTTGAGGATGAACGTTTAGATATTGTGCGTCAATACAGGCGTGGTGCTAATACAGACCCTGCAACAGATGAATCTATGCGTAGTGTGGACGATGATATAGAGATGCACGAAAAAATGTTGGCACTCCGTAAAAAATACAAAGACGAGTTTCTGAAAGTAATTACTGCCAAACAGCTTGCCACACTGATAGACGCCGAGCGTGAGTTTAAAAAAATGTTGCTGCAACAACTGAAAGAGCGTCGCGAAAATGGCGGGGGTGGCGGACGCAGGCAGATGCGCTAACTACAAAGCTGCCACCGCACTCTGCACATCATGATAAAATAAAAACTGCCAACCTTCTTGTTTGCCTTGCGCTGCAAACTGCTCACGTAGTTCCATAGCACGTTTGCCATCATAGTCGTACTTGGCAACGTATTTTATTTTCATCTGTTTCAGTTGCGGGGCTTCATCGCCACCGAAGAAGATTTTATCCTCACCATCCTGTATCAGGTACACAATATGTTGCGGGCTGTGTCCGCCTGTGTGCATGTATTTAATATAGTCATCTATCATGCCCTCTGCACCGTCCAGCCATTCTACTTGTTGTGTTGCCAACAGCGGTTCTATTTCGTCAGGGTGGTAGGATGGATAGCCGGTACGCAATGCAAAATCAGCCTCGGTGCGATAGATATAATACTGTGCATTGGGGAAAGTGGTTTTTACAATACCATTATTATCTGTATAAGTAAGGCAACCTGCATGGTCTTTGTGCAGGTGAGATAGCAATACTTTGGTAACCTGTTCCGGTTCGTAGCCAAGGTTGCGCAGGTTGTCGTGTATTTGCAATTCGCCATTCCCGTTTTTAAAACCTAAGCCTGTATCCAGTACCAGTATATCTTTTGCCGTAACTACCAAAAAGGGTTGTATCTCTACCAATAAAGAACCAACTGGTCGTTCGTTCAATTCATCTTTTGCCGTATCAAACGGTACAAACTGTTTATCATGCCCTATCGTAAATTCACCCTCTGATAACGGAAATATCTCTGCCATTGCGCTGCAAATGTACGTCAGAAACCGTTTAGCGTATCATCACCTGCCTGTCGGAGTCTAAACGCAGGAGTATGAACATGAGTATGCTGAACGACAAGAGCGAAGAACCACCATAGCTGAGGAACGGCAGCGTGATACCAATAACGGGTGCTATACCGATGGTCATGGATATATTAATGGCAAAGTGGAAGAATAATATTGATGCAACACAATAACCATATATGCGGCTGAACGATGAACGCTGCCGCTCTGCAATATATATTATCCGCAACATCAACGACAGGTAAAGGGCTATCAGTATAGCACTGCCAAAGAAGCCAAACTGCTCGCCGATGGAACAGAAAATAAAATCGGTATGCCGTTCGGGTACAAATTCGTTTTTGGTAGATGTGCCGTTGAGGAAGCCCTTGCCAAAAAAACCACCCGAGCCGATGGCTATTTTCGATTGCTTTACGTTATAGTCGGAAGCATTATCTTTTTTGTTTTCAGCTTTCTTTTGTCCTGCTTTCAGGTAGCTTTCAGGTACATCTTGCCCCAGGGTAGAATAAATGCGTTCTATTTGGTGTTTTTGCAGCACGTATTTAAACAACACCGGTACCATCACTTGAGAGAACAAAATACATACTAACCATGCACCTACAAGCAATATGCGGGCAGATGAGTTTCTTTTCAGTTCTCTACGTATCAGGTAGCCACCCAATGCTGCCAGCGATGTGATGATGACAAACAATGCCAATCTATCTACCAGTAGCGTAGCCAGTGTGAGTGCTACTAACGAGAAACCGATTATCAGAATGATGTTAGGCAACCCCTCTCTGTACATCACCAGAAAGAAACAGAAATAAACCAATGCAAGCCCTGTTTCGCTTTGCAGTATAATGAGTATGGCTGGTACTAACGCCAATGCTGCACCTATAATGCGGTGGCGTAGTGTTTGGAAATTGGTATCGGGCGATGATAGGAATTTGGATAGTGCCAGTGCGGTAAAAATCTTACATACCTCGCCCGGCTGAAACCTTGCACTGCCAACACCTAACCATGAATGTGAACCTTTAACATCTACCCCTGCAAAAATGGTAATGATGAGTAATGCTATACCAATAGTATATGACAGGTAAGCGAATGACGAGAAAAATTTACTGTCGGTAAACACAATGAGCAAGCCCACAAACAAGGAGACACCCAGCCATACAAGCTGGCGCATATAGTTTTTGTGCATTAGAAATATGCCAGGGTCGGTGCTACGGTATTCTACAGAAAATACAGCCATCAGCCCTATGAATACAAGTGCCAGATACAATGCCAATGTGGTAGTATCTAACCTGCTGAATAATGATTTTCCCTGTGCGCTCATGTATTGTTACTACCGAATTATCTGTTGTTTTTAATATAATGTTTGTTGAAGAACCTGATGGCACGTATAGAATCCCTTGCACGCGCGATGCTATCCGTAAAGCGTTTTTCTTCCGTTTTGCGCTCCCTTCTTATCGCATCGCGCAAGCGTTGTGCTGAGTCTATGGCATAGGTGTATTTATTAACAAGGTTGGCGTTATACAGTTTTTGTTCCAGGTGTTTTCTTTTAGATGACACACTGTCTAAAAGATATTTTTCAATCATCAAACTGGCAACAGGGCCAGCCCATGTAGCACCAAAGCCTGCATTTTCTACCACTACTGCAATAGCGATTTTAGGATTCACCCTCGGTGCGAATGCTACAAATACCGAGTGGTCTTTCATTTTCATGGCCTGCCCGTTTACTACGGCTTTGTTTTCTACCGTACCTGTTTTAGCGCATATCTCAATCCCATCCATGCGGGCAACTGTACCTGTACCTCGCTCTACCACGTCCTGCATACCCTTTGCCACTACGTCAAAGAAAGTATCGGGTATATGTGTTACCACGTGTTTCTTTTTGAAAGCAGCTAGCAATGGGTCTTTCGGATTATTGCCAATAGATTTTACAAAGTGTGGGGTGTAATAAAAGCCCTTATTGGCAATGATGCACATAGCGTTGGCAAGTTGTATAGGCGTAAGGGCTATTTCGCCTTGCCCCATACCTACAAAGAGCATCGTACAGGAGTTCCACGAGCCGTTATACATCCTGTTATATGTATTAGTATCGGGGGCTTTACCACTCATTTCAAAAGGTATGTCAACACCCGTAGGTTTGCCAAAGCCAAAATCGTTACAGTATTTATGCCATACCTGTACACCTTTTTTTACCCCACCAAATTTTTTAGCATCCGCAATCAGCCTGAAGATGTGTACAAAATAGGCGTTGCATGAATTGGCCAACGCCACCCGCAAGTTGGCAGCGTGCCCGCCACCAGTGTGCGTACAGCCTATGCGCTTGCCACAAGCATAGTACCCACCGCCACAAGGATAGCCAAAAGATGGTGTTATAGCACCTACGTCCAATGCCATAAGGGCTGTCATAGGCTTCATGGTAGAGCCCGGCTGATAGTATGCCTGTGTGGCACGGTTCAGTAATGGTTTTGTCGCGTCTTTGTATAGTTTGCCATAGTTTTTGGTACGTTCAGCACCACGTAGCAGGTTGGGGTCGTAATTGGGTGCGCTTACCATAGCCAGTATGCCACCTGTATTAGGGTCTATGGCTACTACACTACCCAATTTGTTTTGCATCAATTTTTCGGCATATTGTTGTAGTTCTGCATCAAGGTACAGTTCCAGATTTTTACCTGCTATCTCTGGTGTATCCAGCGCACCGCCTTTATATGGTTCGCGCGGACGGTTGAAGTTGTCACGCTCCAGAAAGTGTACACCTCGCTGTCCGCGTAGCACATCTTCATAACTGCGCTCCAGCCCGTTCATACCTGTATAGTCGCCCTGTTGGTAAGATGCGTATTGTTCTTTTTTCAGCATCTCGGGCGATACTTCGCCTATATAACCCAGCATCAATGCTGCGCTGGCATTGGGATAAGTACGCCTGAAGCGTTCTGCCATCTCAAAGCCTGGGAAATTATACATGTTTTCCTGAAAACGGGCAGTTTGCTGTGCGCTCATTTCCTCTATAAACACACCTTTACGCATGGGTCCGCTTTTCACACGGGTGCGTGTCAGCATTTTGGCAAACGACTCTTTCGTAATACCCAAAACATCGCAAAGCGAGTTGGTATCGAGCGATTTGGTGACGGTTGATGGGGTAACGAGCAAGTCATACACCCGTTCATTATAGAGCATGGGCTTACCTTTACGGTCTAATATGGCACCGCGTGGCGGATATACCACTTTACGGAAAATAGCTATATCATTAGCCATCACTTTGTACTTGTCCTCTACCACCTGCAGAAAGAAAAGGCGTAACAGCATGATGGCAGCCATGCTGATGAAAATAATGCGGATAACGAACTGGCGCGGGTTTGCCGCTAAAGACATCTGATGTAAGTATTAATAACGGGTGTTGCCTGCAAACCTACTCTAAAAACGTGATTTTCAAATGGAGTGCTGTACTTCTGCTGCCTATATTTATCCCCCGATTGTTATTTATTTCAAAAAAATATCTGTGATAAAAGTTTGTCTGTTTTGCCCTCAGCCATTACCTTTGCAATCCCAATGACACCAGTTAGTCCGATGGTGTAAAGGTAGCACAACTGATTTTGGTTCAGTTAGTCTTGGTTCGAATCCAGGTCGGACTACACAGAAAGCCACTCAAAGAGTGGCTTTCTTGTTATCAGGAGTGTTGTATTAAAGGCTGGCAATACCCGTTTTCAACGCATACATCACCAAGCCTGTTCTCGATTTAATGTTGAGTTTGGCAAACAACTGGTCGCGGTAGCCATCTATGGTGCGGTGGCTGATGCCCATCAGGTCGGCTATTTCTTTATATGTCAATTCACTGCAAGAATGTTTCAGAAATAGTATTTCGTTCTCGTTCAGTTCAGAAACGTTCACCTCTTTCGGTTTGGATATCAATTGGTGCAGTATTCTGCCTGTTACCAGTTCTGAATGGTAAAATCCATGTTCATGCAGTTGCTCTATGGCTTTGCGCAATGCATCTGGTTGACTGTCTTTCAGTATATATCCGCCAGCCCCTGCGCGCAGCATACTGATGATGTGAAACTCGGAATCGTAAACAGATACTGCCAGTATCTTTACATCTGGCCAATTGTCTTTGATGTATTGGGCTGTTTCCAGTCCATTCATTTCGGGCATATTAATGTCCAGCAGGCACACATCGGGCAATGTGGTAGCTGTTGAAAGCTTATTGACTAGCTCTTTACCATTGGCTACACTATACAGCACTTCCATGTTGTCAAAATCTTCAATCAGTTCTTCCACTCCTTTTCTGAAGAGGTTGTGGTCGTCTGCCAGTGCCAGTTTTATTTTAGTGCTCATTTGTTGCCATGTTTAGTATTATCGTCGTTCCATTGCCTGCTTCAGACAGTACTTGCATTTCGCCCAGCATCTTTGCACGCAATTGCATGTTCTGCAAACCAAGACCTTTGCTGTCTTGCAGCAGTTGTGTGTCAAAGCCTATGCCATCATCCTTTATCGTTAAGGTAAACATGCCTTCCCGATACGCTAAATTAATACTAATGCTGGTTGCTTTGCCATGTTTCAGCGCGTTGTTGATGGCTTCCTGTACAATGCGAAATAGCAGCAACTTTCTTTCCGAGTCTGGCTCGTACGCACCACCTGTTATGCTCAAAGAGGTTTTGATGTCTTTCACATCCTGCACGTAGCCCAGTTCTTTTTCAATGCCTTCTTTTAGTGATAGCCTTGCTATCAGTCCGCCGTTCAGTACATGGCTCAGGTTGCGCAGGTCATCCAACACGGTGCTTACCAATGTGGTGCTGCCGTCTATATCTTTTTTCAGGGTTTCATCTGTTGCCTTGCTGCCTGTTTTGTAAAGTTTCAGTTTTACAAGGCTCAGCATTTGCGCTATATTGTCGTGCAATTCTTCCGATACATACTTGAAAGATTGCTCCTGCACTTCCAGTTGTGTTTGCAGTACCTCGTTTTGATAACGGTGTTTTAGCTCCAGCTTTTCGGTTATGTGGCGTACTTGCCTCTTCCGGTACTCAATAAGTATGAGTACCAGGAAGAAAACAAATACCAGCAACGTAAGTGTGCCGAGTATAAATATGATAGCTGTTTCAGCGGTATTCAAGCTTCTTCATTTTAGGGTAAAAGAATAAAACAGTTGCAATGCCTGCATATACCAATATGCATATGATAATATGCATATTGAGTACTATATCAATGTAAGGCCAGTCATTGCCATAGAGCACTTTGATAAATGCCCAAAAGAAAAATGTACTGCTCCAGCCTATTAATAATACTACAGCTAACCAAAAATGTGCATAATTGAATATGTTATGTAAGTAGCTGTTTTTTACTATGCGATGTATTGAATATAAAGACATGGTAATGATGGCGAAGCTTTCCAGTATCAACATATTATTGTTCAACTCAGTAATAGGTTGAAGAAAGAGCATGTTCATTATACCTATTACTGGCCATATTATGAGGCTCAAATATAATAGTAGTTTGCGTTTAGGCAGATAGTATAAGCGTAGAAAATAGGTTGTTATGATTACAGCCTCGATAACATTATAAATATGATATGCACTATTTTTTTCCTCATACTTTTTAGCATTGTAGAGTTTGTAAGATATAAATTCAGCTATTAGAGTAATAACTAATAATGAAATAAATACTTTCATAGGTGAGTCTGATTTTTTATAATTAATTATTCCTAGGACTACTCCCAATACTAAAAAAATATAGTATGTGTTTAACAGGTAATACTGCATTGTATTATTTTTCCATTGGTTTGGTATGTATACCATCTTTACCACAAGTAGGGCAAGGAAGTACGTTATCAAATGCATAGGCAGTTGTAGTGTCTCCTGTAATAGTAAATGGTACTTCTATTATTTTGCCGGCGTCGTTTGCATCATTTTTTGCACCTACATATATAAGTGTTAGTTTTTGGTCGTCTTTCATACCCACATAAACAACTACATTTTTTATGTTATTGTCATTCAAAATAAAGTTCCTTAATACAGAAGCATCAATAATAAATGATAACCTGTCCATGTTGTGAGGTATGTTGTCTTTTACATATTTATGCCATCTCTGTATATAATCATTAGCTGTTGCTGTATCTATCTTTACAGCATTTATTGCTGCACCAGACTGTATAGAAGTGGTAGCGACATCATTGTTCACTGCAAATGCTTCGTTTGTACCGGCAGGCATACCAGCCACAATAGCTGTCAGGCTGTCCACTTGTTTTTTGTACTGTGCTGCTTCATCATTGCTGCCTTGTCCGCAAGATGTGATAATAACTGCTAATAGCAGTACCATGGATATTTTTTTCATATTAGTTCGTTTTTAGTTTCTACCAAAGTACAATCAAATTATGAAGAATTATAAGGTGTAAATACACGTCGGTTACCGTGTTTTCACGCTTGTTTTTTGTTTTTAAAGGATAAAAGGTGTTTCCACGGTAGGGTAGCGGCGTGTTAATACCCCTGTAAGATGGTCATAGAACGGGATAAATGCCTGCCAGCCCGCAGCATCTTTGTGTTATCAAAAAACAATTAAAAACCATCTAAAAACATAAGTTATGAAATCAGTAATCTTTTTGCTCGCCATCTGCAGTTCATTCGTTTCTTTCGGTCAACAACAGGCATTCAAAAGCGTAAGCCTGCAACAAGTAAATGACAGAGAAATGATAGTATTCTCTACCCCCAACGAGGTAAACGTAAGGCATTACCGTATTGAAGCAAGTAATGACATGTCAGATTTTCAAGTGATAGCTACCATACCATCGAAAGCCAATTCTATGTTGCCCGTACAGCACAGCTACGATATAGCAGCGCAAGACTATACTTATTACAGAGTAGCCAAAGTGTCTATGGATAATACGATGCCATATTCAGAAGTGCTGACAAGAAAACAACCTGCTACAGATAAAACAAATGAAAACATATTACCCCCAACAATGACATCGGAAGCTATCTCTGCCAGCAATTAATATCTATCCTCTCACTTATATTGTGCAGTGCTACCTGCTTGTTTACTTTGAAAACTACAGAAGCCTTGTTAGTATATACTTTCAAGGCTTTTTTATAGTATAACTGATTCGAGTAAACTACACGTTATCAATCTCAATTTGACATTTCTTTATAAAAACAGCAACGGGCTTACATATTGTAAGCCCGTTGTGCATTGTATCTGTTTGCTTGTTTACAGTTTTGTAAACCTCGCGTTGTAGATGAAGTCGTGTTCTGTATTCACAACCTGTATAGTATATGTACCTGCTGCCAGATGCCCTGTGCTTACGCTGATAGGCTCATCCGCTTTCAGGCTGTTTACTTTCTGTACCGCTACTACTTTGCCCAGCTTATCCAGTATGCGTACTTCACTGTTGCCTGCAATGGTCTTGTCGGTGCGTACATGTATCACCGCATCTGCAGGGTTGGGGTAGGTAGTTATCTGTACATCTGCACCTGCTATGCGCTGTATGCCGGTGGTTACTGTATATGCATTGCTGGTGAAAGTTTGAGGAGATGCACAGATAGCACTGCTGGTTACTTCTACAGCTACACGGTCGCCATTCTTTAATGCTGCTAATGTGCAGATAGCGGCAGTTTGGCCTGCTATCGCTTTTTCATTCAGCAGCCATTGATATTTTGTAGCACTACCACCATTGGTTACGTTAGCAGTAAATTCTCTCTGTCCGCCCAAGTCTTTTACGGTGATGTATATACCCGTAGCTAATCTTGGGTACTGCAATATCTTCACTGCGCGGCTTGTGGTCGGGAACACACAAATGGCATTGCTGGTCATACGCACCGCTACCGTGTCATTATTGTTCAGGCTGTTGGTAAAGTAGGTAGCCGTATTGCCACCCGGTACATCCACGCCATTCACCACCCACTGAAACTGCGGGTTCGTACCACCACTTGTATAATTACTCATAAAATTGATGCCTGAACTCGGCATACACATAATGGTATCGGGGCTTGCCAGTACACTCACTGTTGCCAGTCCTATCGGGTTCACCGTCAGCACAATGCTGTTGCTGGTAGCCGTTGTTGGCGATGGGCAAGCCTCTGTGCTGGTCAGCACACAGGTAATGTTATCGCCCGTGCTTGGGGTATTCAGCGTATAAGTAGCACTGTTGGTACCTACCGGCAGGCCGTTTCTGCGCCACTGGTACAGTGGTGTAGGCCCGCCATTGGTAATGGTAGCCGTAAACGTCACCGGTGTGTTCAGACAAACCTGTGTACCGAAGTTGGATACGATGCTGATGGTAGGTGTTACCAGCGGCAGTATCGTCATTGTTAAGGCATTGCTGCTTACAGAGCCTGTATTACAAGGCGCGTTGCTGATGAGCTGACAGCTTACCACATCGCCGTTTACTAATCCTGTAGTGGTGAAGGTAGTACTGTTGGTACCCACCGGTGTGGTATTGATGCGCCACTGGTAGATGGGCGATGTGCCCTGGTTGGTAGCCGTTGCGGTAAAAGTGGTTGACTGGCCTGCGCAACGCGTAGTGCTGCCTGTAGCGATGGTGAGCGTAGGTGTTACCACCGGTTGCACCGTCATGGTGATGGCATTGCTGGTAGCAGTGGTGGTAGATGCACATACGGCATTGCTGGTGAGCACACAACGTATCACATCACTATTTATCAAAGTATTATCGCTGTAGGTAGCACTGTTGGCACCTGGTATCGGGGTACCGTTCTTGGTCCACTGATAAGCGGGAGAAGAACCACCGTTTGTAATGCTGCTGTTGAAGTTGGCGGTAGCCATAGAGCATACGGGGTTGTTGGCGGTGGTTATCAGTATAGTAGGTGTTACTGTTTGTATTACCGTCATGGTAACAGGATTACTGAATACGACAGCAGGCGATGCGCAGGTAGCATTGCTGGTAAGCCTGCAGGTAACTACTTCTCCGTTGTTGAAGTTGCTGGCGGTAAACGTGCTGCTGTTGGTACCAACGGGTGTAGTACCACGGAACCACTGATAAGCAGGAGTGGTACCGCCATTGGTAGGTGTAGCAGTAAAGGTAACGGATGTACCGGAGCAAATACCGTTGGCCGACGGAGAGATGATAACTGATGGGGTGAGGTTGGGGTTCACCGTCAGTGTGGCATTATTGCTGGTAGCGGGTGGTGCGCATGTGCCGCTTACTATGCAGCGATACAGCCATCCGTTCATCGTGGTAGTTACAAAGCTGAGGCTGAGGTTGGCACTGGCAGCACCTGCCACATTACCACCTGTGGTCAGGTTGGTAAAGCTGAGGCCTGTTCCGGTATTGTCTACCTGCCACTGATAACTGAGACCTGTACCTGTTGCTACAACACTGAAGTTGGCTGTGCCATTCTCACAAACACTGGTACTGAGTGGTTGTGTAGTAACGGTTGGTAAAGTATTAACAGTAAGTATAGCACCAGATGATATAACAGCAGGTGTACACGTGCCGCTAACAACGCAACGATAACGATTGCCGTTAAGGCCGGCAGTAGCACTGGTAATATTTATGGTAGCAGCATTGACATTGCTATGCGGAGCTACGTTTGTAAGATTCGACCATGTAATACCGCTATTGGTACTCAACTGCCATTGGTATGCAAGGCCTGTACCTGTAGCTGTAACAGTAAATGCAGCATTTGCATTTACACAGACTGTAGTATTAGCCGGCGGAGTAGTAACAGCAGGTGAAGCATTGACCGTCAGCGTGGCCGGATTAGATATGGCTGGTGGGGCACAGTCGCCGGAAACAACGCAGCGATACTGATAGGTATTGAGCCCGGTGTTTGCAGGGAATATTCCTAAGGTAGCCGTGCCAACGTTATTATATACACCGCCGTTACTGAGGTTTGCCCATGTACCGCCACTATTAGTGCTTAGCTGCCATTGGTAGGTAAGCCCTGAACCTGTAGCCGTAACAGCGAATGATGCATTGTTAAAACCATCGCATACAGTAGTGTTTGCAGGATGTGATGTTACAACAGGCAAAGTGCGTACAGTAAGTGTTGCTACTGTTGTAGTAGCAGAAGGTGTACACGTACCGCTTACCACACAACGGTAAGTATAACCATTCATTGTAGCAATAGCGCCTGTGATGGTAAGTGTTGCTGTGTTGGCATTACTGTAAACACCTGTGTTGCTGATATTGGCAAAACCACTACCTGTATTTACCTGCCATTGATAAGTAAGGCCTGCACCCGTTGCCGATGTGCTGAATGTTGTATTTGAACCAACACAAACTATACTACTGCTTGGTTGGTTTACAAGCGATGGCGGATAAATAACTGTAAGTGTAACGCCTGCAGATGCAGCAGGTGGAGTACATGTGCCACTAACAACACAACGGTACAGGAAACCATTTAATCCGTTCCATATATTATTGACTGTAAGAGTAGGTGTATTGCCGCCACTGTATTGCGGGTTGCCGCTTAATACATTCAGATAACCACTGCTGCCGTTATCTACCTGCCACTGGTAGGTAATACCTACGCCAGTAGCTGTAACATTGAAAGTAGCACTGCTATTAATGCAACCTTGTTGTGCTGTCGGTGGTGTTGTAATAGCGGGCAGGGCATTTGTATTAATAGTAATGCTGCCGCAGCTACCCGGTGTTGTAAGGCAGCTACCCTCGCCACGTACAAAATAAGTGGTATTTGTTGTAGGATTGACAACAACAGATGTACCCGACCCTACAGGTGTACCGCCACAACTACCGCTATACCATTGCCAGTTAGATGCATCATTCAGGGTACCTGTAGCGATGCTGAGCGTAGTATTGCTGCCAGCACAAACAGTAGTAGCAGTAGCGCTGAGCGTAGGTGTAGTTGGTGTAGGGTTAGGGCCATATTTCATTACAGTAAGTTTGTTGCTGTTGCTTTGATCTCTGTAAGCCATATATGGCACACCCTGATTATTTACTTTTAAAGAGCTATATTCAGTATATCCTGCAGAAAAACCTGCATTGCCTAATACCGACCATGTACTGCCATTCAGTTTTCTTACTACTGCCTTGCCAGGACTATGAATATTATCGTAATAACCCATGTACACATTATTACTGATATCAACTTCCAAACTAGGTGCACCACCACTAAATGTAGTAGTAGTAAGCCCACCGTTAATGCCAGACCAGCTTGTACCATCGTATTTATTTGCCTGTACATAATTACCCCCCGAACCACTCAGGAAGTTGAGTGCATACACATTGTTACTATTATCTACAACAATTGTATTATAATCAGTACCTGTAGACGATATACCTGCAACACCTACAAGGTTCCAAGCAATACCATCGTATTGCATAACTGATGTACGGCCCGATACAGTATAATCTCTGAAGCTGACGTAAGGAAGACCTTTTTTATCTAAATATAAATTAACGATGTCCCCTGTCCCGGCACTGAAGCCTGGTGAACCAACATAAGCCCAAGATGTTCCGTCAAAACGCATGACAGAAACCTTTTGTCCCGCACTGTAATCCATAAATGAAACATACGGCACATTAGCAGCATCAATTCTTAGCTGTGGCCATAATGCTGTATTGCCCGTAAAGCCTGCGCTGCCTACATTCACCCAGTTGACACCGTCATACTTCATCACCGTCAGCTTGTTGCTGTTAGCACCATCTGTAAATGCCACATACGGTGTGTTCGTTTTATCTACGCCAATAGACGTATAATCAACCGTACCCGCACTGAAGCCTGCTGTACCAAGTGTTGCCCATGTAGTACCATTATAGCGCATCACGGTAGCTTTGTTACCATTCGCCCCATCTTTATATACTACATAAATATTGTTATTGCCATCAATGGCTTGCGATGTGTAGGTAACAGTACCTGCAGATACACCCGCAGTGCCCACACCTGTCCATAAGCCTGTATTGGCAGATGCATCGTTACAATCCAGATTGTTTTGTACATAGCCCACAGGTTGTGTACAGGCTGTTTGCGTAACGGCTGTGTTACCAAATCCATCACCATCACTATCCTGATACCATGTTATGTTTCTTACTGTTAGCGCACATACTTTAGAGTTGACATTGCCACAAGCAGCGTTGATGCATACACAGCGATACAAATAACCATTCATGGCTGCCGTAGCAGCGGTTATGTTCATGGTAGTCGTCGTAACATTGGTATATACACCTGCATTGGTCAGGTTCGTCCATGTAGTACCGTTATTAGTAGATACTTGCCATTGATATGCGGTGGCATTCGTAGCAGCTATGGTAAAAGATGCATTGGCAGCAGGGCATATTATTACATTCTCCGGCTGTGTAGATATAGCAATGGGTTGTGATACATTAATGGTTGATGTTGCTGTAGTAGTACACCCTGCTGCCGTAGTACCAACTACTGTATAAGTAGTTGCAGTGGATGGTGTGGCAATAACTGCGGCACCTGTTGCAGTATTCAAAGAGCCGGATGGTGTCCACGCAAAAGAGGTAGCCGTTGTAACACCCACCGTTCTGCTCATGTTCGATTGTATTTCGTCTTGTGTACGTGCTACACTCCACAGCCTCACCTCATCTATACTGCCTTGGAAGAATTGCGTACCTGTGTTGTTACCATCACCTATTGTTACGTTGGTAGATATATTGAGTATAGAACGTGTTTCCGCATACGATACTGCTAAAACACCATTTACATACAGCCTTACATTAGCACCATCATAAGTAGCTGCCACGTGCGTCCATGTATTTAACGGTATGGCTGTAAAAGCAGTGTATAAGACATAACCGGTAGAGAACCTTAGCCAGAAATTGAGCCTTTGTGCATTACCGCCTTGTGGCCAGTTAATACCAAGTATATAACTGTTTGTATTACCTGTTATGATACCATTACCATCTGGTGTAACAGCAGATGGGTTTACCCAAGCCTCTAACGTCAAAGCAGTTGCAGGTGCGTTCAGCGATGCATTTGTAGCTGTAGTGCAAGAGCCTGTACCTGCTAAACTAATAGCACCCAAAGCACCTGTGAATGCAGTTGAACTTGAATAGCTTACACCACCCAATACCAAAGAGTTATTGCCATTGCCACTGTAATCTTTAATAACAATATCAGGCGATTCATCAAAACGGTAGTATGCCATCAATCCGGGTACAGCCGTAGCTGCTGTGATGTTGGCAGATGATAATGTACATATGGTAGATGTAAATGGATTGGCATACATATAGGGCTTGCTGTTGACTGTAAGGGTTGCAGCATTGGAGTTGGTAGAACCACTACCATTGCTTACTACTGCACGATACCGATAGCTGCTCATATGCAGCAATGCGCCTGTAATATTCATAGTAGTAGCGGTAGTATTGGTATATACGCCCGTATTACTCAAGTTAGCCCACGATAAGCCACCATTGGTAGATACCTGCCACTGATAGCCCGTTGGCGAACCACTGGCTGCTACTGTGAAGCTTGTATTCAAGCCTTCGCAAATAGCAGATGCAGATGGGTGTGTGGTGATGGTGGGACCCGGTGTAATCATAACACAACCATAAGTATTTTGGCTGGTAGTAGTACTATTACCAAGTTGACCTGAACTATTATCACCTGTCATGCAGAAACTGCTGCGGCTGGCTGTAATTATGCTATGAAAAACACCAGAACCAGAGTTCAAACCTGATAATGATACTACATTGGTAACACCTGCTGCAGCAGAGGGTGTGCTTTGATTGGTATTATTACCATTACCCAATGCACCCGAAATATTATATCCCATGCCCCTGACAGTACCATCGCTTCTCAAATAATGTGCATGTTTCCATTTCGCTGCTATTTGTATTACATCTGTTACTAAGCTTATTTGTTGTGGTGTATTTTGGTTGGTAGTAGAGCCAATGCCCAACTGCCCTAAATCGTTCCATCCCCAAGCATATACTGTACCATTTGCTTTCAGGCCCATTGTTTGCCCGCCACCGCTGCTGATAGCTGCCCAGTCTGTTGCACTACCTGTTTGCACATAGCTGTTTTGTTGTGTATTTGCACCATTACCCAATTCACCAAAGCTATTCCATCCTGCACCCCAAATAGTACCATCTGCACGTATGGCAGAGCTATGGTCAACACCACCCGAACCAAATAACCAGTTGGTGGCAGAGCCTGATTGCGTGGGCGTGTTTTGAGATGTAGTACTACCTATACCAAGCTGCCCCTGTGCATTATTGCCACATGCCCATATAGTACCATTGCTTTTAGTAAGCACAGCGTGGTTTTGCCCCGATGATATGCTTACCCAATCGGTTGCTGTACCCACCTGTACAGGTGAAGATTGATTAGTAGTGCTACCAATACCTAATTGCCCGAATGAGTTGCTGCCCCAAGCCCATACAGTACCATCGGCACGCATACCATAGCTATAGGTGCCACCACCACTAACAGATACCCAGTTGGTAGCAGTGCCTATCTGCACAGGCGAATTTCTTTGTGTGGTAGTACCATCGCCCAATTGACCTTGTGTGTTTGTACCCCATGCCCACAAAGTACCATCTCCTTTTACAGCCAATGAGTGGTTATTGCCAATGGATACTTGTACGATTAAATCTGTAATAGTATGTATAAGTGTAGGCGTGGTGCGTTGTATAGTAGTTCCATCACCTAATTGTCCAAACCCATTACCTCCGAATGTGTACAAACTACCTGATGCATTTATTATTGAGCTTATTCCATTTCCCGCATTTATACTAACCCAATTATTTGAAGTACCAATTTGCAAAGGGCTGTTACTATCAGTTGTGGTACCATTCCCTAATTGGCCGTTTGTATTAGCACCCCAAGCCCATACAGTACCATCTGTTTTTGTTGCAAGGCTGTGTGTAAATCCTGCAACAATGTTAGTCCAGTTAGCACCTGTACCTATTTGTACGGGGCTGGTTCTTGCGGTATTAGTACCGTCCCCTAATTGACCATTTGTATTATTTCCCCACGCCCACAGTGTACCATTTGCTTGTGTAGCCAAAGTAAACTCTTCACCTGCAGATACAGACAACCAATTGGTAGCACTACCTATCTGTACAGGGCTGGTTCTTGTTGTAGTTGTGCCATCTCCCAGTTGTCCCCAAACGTTCATCCCCCAAGCCCATAGTGTACCATCTGCTCTAATAGCCAATGCGTGAAACTGTCCGGCAGCTATTGCTACCCAGTTTGTGCCTGTACCTACTTGGGTAGGCGTATTACGACTTGTTGTAGTACCATCGCCTAACTGTCCGAATGAATTATTTCCCCATGTCCATATTGTGCCATCTGCTTTTAACCCTATAGAATAACTAGCACCTGCATCTATTGCTATAAAATTTGTTCCGGATGTTACTGCAGTCGGTACTAATCTGTCTGTACTAGAACCATCACCTATTTGTCCGAATGTGTTATTTCCCCATGCCGATAGTGTACCATCTGCTTTTAGTGCCACTGTATGTGCACTACCGCATACTACATTCACCCATGTACTTCCGCCCCCTGAGATGGTCACCGGAGTAGAACTACTGGTAGTAGAGTTATTACCTAACTGTCCATTACCATTCAAACCATAAGTATATATCACACCATTACGTATCTCAGCAGTATGACCAAAGCCTTGCGCTACCCGCTGATAATTGCGCCTGTACTCGTTGCTGCCTACGTAACGTGTACCTGCATTGCGGGCTTGTGTATAGTAATTGCTGCATAGCAACAATATGGCAATAAATGCCACAAGGGGAGATTTCATGAATTGCATAACAAATAGATTTTAGCTTCTTCCTGCGTTGGGGTAAACAAAGAAGAGGTATAAATTTAACAAGCCTTTACGATATTCTGAAATTAAATATTTGTGTATAACTCTCTGCTTTCTAATTTTAAACACACATACCCCCTATAAAACACCAACGGGCTTACAAAATGTAAGCCCGCTGTGTATTGTATTAGTTAGTTTGTTTACAGTTTTGTAAACCTCGCGTTGTAGATGAAGTCGTGTTCCGCATTCACCACTTGTATAGTATATGTACCTGCTGCCAGATGCCCTGTGCTTACGCTGATAGGCTCATCCGCTTTCAGGCTGTTTACTTTCTGTACCGCTACTACTTTGCCCAGCTTATCCAGTATGCGTACTTCACTGTTGCCTGCAATGGCCTTGTCGGTGCGTACATGTATCACTGCATCTGCAGGGTTGGGGTAGGTAGTTATTTGTACATCTGCACCTGCTATGCGCTGTATGCCGGTGGTTACTGTAATAGCATTACTTGTAAACGCTTTAGGTACAGCACAGATGGCACTGCTGGTTACTTCTACAGCTACACGGTCGCCATTCTTTAATGCTGCTAATGTGCAGATAGCGGCAGTTTGCCCTGCTATCGCTTTCTCATTCAGCAACCATTGGAAGAAAGGTGTACTGCCCCCGTTGATAACGTTTGCTATAAACTCTTTCTGGCCACCTAAGTCATTTACTGCAATGCTTACTCCCGTAGTAAGCCTTGGGTATTGCAATATCTTCACTGCGCGGCTTGTAAGCGGGAACACACAAATGGCATTGCTGGTCATACGCACCGCTACCGTGTCATTATTGTTCAGGCTGTTGGTAAAGTAGGTAGCCGTATTGCCACCCGGTACATCCACACCATTCACCACCCACTGGAACTGCGGGTTCGTACCGCCATTGGTGTAGGTAGATGAGAAGGTAATACCGCTGCTCGGCATACACATAATGGTATCGGGGCTTGCCAGTACACTCACTGTTGCCAGTCCTATCGGGTTCACTGTCAGCACAATGCTGTTGCTGGTAGCCGTTGTTGGCGATGGGCAAGCCTCTGTGCTGGTCAGCACACAGGTAATGTTATCGCCCGTGCTTGGGGTATTCAGCGTATAAGTAGCACTGTTGGTACCTACCGGCAGGCCGTTTCTGCGCCACTGGTACAGTGGTGTAGGCCCGCCATTGGTAATGGTAGCCGTAAACGTCACCGGTGTGTTCAGACAAACCTGTGTACCGAAGTTGGATACGATGCTGATGGTAGGTGTTACCAGCGGCAGTATCGTCATTGTTAAGGCATTGCTGCTTACAGAGCCTGTATTACAAGGCGCGTTGCTGATGAGCTGACAGCTTACCACATCGCCGTTTACTAATCCTGTAGTGGTGAAGGTAGTACTGTTGGTACCCACCGGTGTGGTATTGATGCGCCACTGGTAGATGGGCGATGTGCCCTGGTTGGTAGCCGTTGCGGTAAAAGTGGTTGACTGGCCTGCGCAACGCGTAGTGCTGCCTGTAGCGATGGTGAGCGTAGGTGTTACCACCGGTTGCACCGTCATGGTGATGGCATTGCTGGTAGCAGTGGTGGTAGATGCACATACGGCATTGCTGGTGAGCACACAACGTATCACATCACTATTTATCAAAGTATTATCGCTGTAGGTAGCACTGTTGGCACCTGGTATCGGGGTACCGTTCTTGGTCCACTGATAAGCGGGAGAAGAACCACCGTTTGTAATGCTGCTGTTGAAGTTGGCGGTAGCCATAGAGCATACGGGGTTGTTGGCGGTGGTTATCAGTATAGTAGGTGTTACTGTTTGTATTACCGTCATGGTAACAGGATTACTGAATACGACAGCAGGCGATGCGCAGGTAGCATTGCTGGTAAGCCTGCAGGTAACTACTTCTCCGTTGTTGAAGTTGCTGGCGGTAAACGTGCTGCTGTTGGTACCAACGGGTGTAGTACCACGGAACCACTGATAAGCAGGAGTGGTACCGCCATTGGTAGGCGTAGCAGTAAAGGTAACGGATGTACCGGAGCAGATACCGTTGGCCGACGGAGAGATGATAACTGATGGGGTGAGGTTGGGGTTCACCGTCAGCGTAGCAGTATTGCTGGTAGCATCAGGCGTACACGTACCGCTTACTATACAACGGTATTGGTAGGTATTCATAGCAGTAGTACTGAAGCTTAATGATAATGTTGGGGTATTAGCACCACTTACGGTACCACCACTTGTAAGATTAGCAAAGCCGCTACCTATATTTTGCTGCCATTGGTAGTTTATGCCCGTGCCGGTAGCCACTACACTGAAGCTAGCAGTGCCGTTTTCACAAACACTGGTACTGAGTGGCTGTGTAGTAACGGTTGGTAAAGTATTAACAGTAAGTATAGCACCAGATGATATAACAGCAGGTGTGCACGTGCCGCTAACAACGCAACGATAACGATTGCCGTTAAGGCCGGCAGTAGCACTGGTAATATTTATGGTAGCAGCATTGACATTGCTATGCGGAGCTACGTTTGTAAGATTCGACCATGTAATACCGCTATTGGTACTCAACTGCCATTGGTATGCAAGGCCTGTACCTGTAGCTGTAACAGTAAATGCAGCATTTGCATTTACACAGACTGTAGTATTAGCTGGCGGAGTAGTAACAGCAGGTGAAGCATTGACCGTCAGCGTAGCCGGATTAGATATGGCAGGTGGGGCACAGTCGCCGGAAACAACACATCGATACTGATAGGTATTGAGCCCGGTGTTTGCAGGGAATATTCCTAAGGTAGCCGTGCCAACGTTATTATATACACCACCATTACTGAGGTTTGCCCAAGTACCGCCACTATTGGTGCTTAGCTGCCATTGGTATGTAAGCCCTGACCCAGTAGCCGTAACAGCGAATGATGCATTGTTAAAACCATCGCATACGGTGAGGTTTGCAGGGTGTACAGTAACAGTTGGTAAGGCACGTACGGTAAGCGTACAGATAGTACTTATAGCAGCAGGTGTACAAGTACCACTAACAACGCAACGGTACTGCGCATTATTCAACGAGTTGTTTGCGATGATGTTCAGTGTTGGGGTAGTAGTATTGGTATATGCTCCCGTATTGCTCAAATTTGTCCATGTACCACTGAATACCTGCCACTGATATGTAATGCCTGTGCCGTTTGCAGTAATACCAAAGCTTGTAGAGCTGCCATCGCAAATGGTACTGTTCATTGGTTGCGCTGTTACAACAGGCAAATTATTGATGCTTAGTGTTGCTGCATTTGATGTAACAAATATTGTATTGCAAGCTGTGCTGCCTACAACACATCTGTATAAGTATCCATTAAAACCTACTGGTGGCGTATTAATAGTGAGTGTTGTGGAATTGCCGCCACTATACTGTGGATTGCCCGTTAGTATGTTAAGATACCCACTACCTGTATTTACCTGCCACTGGTAGGTAAGGCTTGTGCCTGAAGCAACTATACTCATGTTGGTTGTTGTGCCTGCACAAGTTGTAGTTGCTGATGGGTGCGTACCGATAGTAATAGGTGTTATGGCACTACAAGTAGTGGTGCCGATATTGCCGATATTACCACCAGCCCAATTGGAAGTGCTGCCTGTCAAAGCAAAGTTGGTAAGTGTACCCGTATTGCCATTGCCACTTAAATCGGTAACGGTTGTAAGTCCTGTGTTACCATTATTAATCGTGCCGTTATCAAAACGCCAGTAACCCGCCAGATTGGTTTGCCCTGATGTGTTTAGTTGGCAATTCATATTGTTTATGATTTCGCACTGCGTAAGTGTACGCGACCAAATCCTTAGTTCGTCCATCACACCGTCAAAGTTGTTACACTGGCAAGAAGATGGCTGCTGCCTGCCGATGTTAATGTTACCATTATCCGGTGCCGGGACGCTTATGCCTGAATGTGTGCTGAGTATATTACCATTCATATAAAACACAACGCGGTTGTTGGTAGCGTCTAATGTTACTGCTACATGCACCCATTGGTTGGTAGGTACTGTGCCGGCAGAGTATATCCAACCCATAGAAGGGTTGTATAAGCCTAAACCTGTTTGACCATTAGGGTGTGTGGTAAACAAATAGCGATAGTCACCTTTGTCTATTATGGCATTATTGCTATTGTCATTTAAATAAATCCAAGATTCTATTGTATAGTTATTCGTCAGGTCAAGCGTACCATTATCCGGTATACTTATGTAATCATACACCGCTGTGTTTACGTTAGACCCTAACGGGTTGGTATTGCCCCAACCATCAAAATGCAAACCAGTAGCAGCTACGTTTACTGTAGTTGTTGCAATGGCAGAACATGCAGATGATGTTGCGGTAATTGTATATATGCCGCCATGTGCTGCCGTCAGGGGGTTGATGCTTGTAGTACCTGTAGTATTGGTAGTAGCAGTAATGCCTGGGCCTGTCCATGTGTAAGTAACAAAACCAGCACTGGTGCCTGTAGCATTGGCTGACAATGTAATGCTGCCATTAATGCCTGAAGGGCCATTGTTATTGGCTGTTACTGCCATAGGGACATAAGTACTACATACACCACCAGCCCAGCCATTCACCCAGTTGGAAGTTGCACCATTCAGTGCAAAGTTTACCAATGCACCATTATTGCTATTAGTAGTAGCGTCGGTAAGTGTGCTGTATGCAGCGTTTGATGTGCTTACATAGCCACTGTTGAAAGAATATAATGCCTGCAAGCCCGTTTGTGGTGCAGTTTGTTCACAGTTCATGCTGTGTTGTATCTCACCCATACACAAGGCACGGTCAAAGATGCGCATTTCATCCAGATCACCGCTAAACGGATTTACAACAGATGTGGTTCTGCACCCAATAGTCATACTACTGGTATTGGTTGTTGTGCCTGTTGATATATCTGTTGCAGAAGCGTCCAGCGAGCCATCAACGTATATCATTATTTGTGTGCCTGATTTTACACACGATATATGATGCCAATTACCATCATTCAAGGTGGCGGTTGTAGTAACTAAAGATTGAGATGTGCCATTCCAACGAGCAAAATATACCTTGCCGCGTTGTGCTACAGGAGCAGTATGATTAAAATAACGGATAGCAAACGGATAACTTGTTGCTAACGAACCATCCCATTTGTCAACAATCGAATTGTCAATATTTACAACATTCGGTTGGTTGGCAGATGGAATTTTTACCCATAGGGAAACAGTAAAGTTTTGATTAGTACCAAAATTGTAAGTAGCTGAGTGCGGAACGTTTATATAATCATCTACACCATCAAAGTTCAATGCTTTTGCAGGCGTGGCAACTACTGCTGATAATATAGCAGCATTGCTTGGAGTTGAAAAACAACTGTTTGATATATGACAGCGATATTGATATGCATCCATACCTGCTGTTACATTTGTAATACTGAGACTTGTTGTAGTAACATTTGAGTACGGAGCAATATTCGTCAGGTTTGTCCAGGTAACACCGTTATTGGTTGATAGTTGCCATTGATAAGTCGTTGCACCCGTAGCTGCAACACTAAACAATCCATTGCCGCCTATAGCAATCAGTTGGCTGACAGGCTGTGTTGTAACAGCAACAGTAGGTGTGACAGTAAGTGTAGCTGCGGTAGATGCAGCAGATGTGCCACAAGTATTAATTGCTAATGCACGGTATTGATAATTATTCATACCTGCTGTTGCAGCCGTAATATTCATCGTTGCAGCAGTAACATTGCTATATACGCCAGTGTTGCTAAGATTAGCCCATGTGCCGCCACCATTTGTACTTTCCTGCCATTGATAACTGGTAGGTATGTTGGATGCTGCTGCTGTAAAACTTGTATTGCTACCTGCGCATACAGTAGCGTTGCTTGGGTTGCTGTTTATGGTAGGTATTGCACCAACTGTGGTGGTATTGCTTGCTGCTGTGCTGCCGCTACATCCTATTGCTGTAGTATAATTTACTGTTACCGTTTTACTACCGGTTGTCAACCACTGTAGTGTTACTGTATTGCTGGATGTACCAATACCCCCGGCAGTAATATTGTAATCAACACCCGCTGTGCCGGGTACACTCCATGTATATGTACCTTGTGCTGCCTGTGTTGTGTATGTTATGTTTGTGTTTGCGCAAATATTTGCTCCCGGAGATGCTGTAAAGCTTGGCGTGTGTAAGGCAGGTTGTGTGATGTTGAATGTCTGTGTTGCAGTACAGCTATTAGCATCTGTTACTGTACACGTCCATGTACCGGCAATAAGCCCTGTTACGCTTACTGTGCCATCACCTGTTGGGTTGCCCGGTGTCCAGTTGTAAGTATAACCACCTGCACCACCACTTGCTGCATTTACAGAAGCTGCACCATTGTTACCACCAAAACATGTTACATTGGTTTGAGATGCAGCAGTAAGTGTTATAGTAGTGGGTTGTGTAATGTTAAATGTTTGCGTTGCCGTACAACTATTGGCATCCGTTACCGTACACGTCCATGTACCTGCTGTAAGCCCTGTTACGCTTACGGTGCCATCACCTGTAGGGTTGCCCGGTGTCCAGTTGTATGTGTAACCACCTACACCACCTGTTGGTGTATTAATAGAAGCAGCACCATTACTACCACCGTTACAAGCTATATTAGTTTGACTTGCTGCGGTAACTGATATAGCTGTTGGTTGTGTTATATTAAATGTCTGTGTGGCTGTACAACTGTTTGCATCTGTTACAGTACAGGTCCATGTACCTGCTGTAAGCCCTGTTACGCTGACTGTACCATCGCCCGTTGGGTTGCCCGGTGTCCAGTTGTAGGTATAACCACCTGCACCGCCTGTTGCCACATTTACCGATGCAGCACCAGTACTGCCACCATTACATGCAATGTTTGTTTGCGATGCGGCTGTAAGAACTAAAAAAGATGGTTGTGTGAGTGTAAATACTCTGGTTATCTGGCAAGTATTGGCATCTGTAATAGTACATGTATAGTTACCTGCTGCAAGGCCTGATGCTGTTGCACCGGTACCACCTGCAGGTGCCCAAGAGTAGGTATAACTTCCTGCGCCACCACTCGGTGTTACAGTTGCAGTACCATTGGTACCACCATTGCACGAAACATTGGTTTGCGATGTGCCTGCTGTAAGTGCTGTTGGTTGTGTAATATTAAATGTTTGTGTTGCTGTACAACTATTGGCATCGGTTACTGTACATGTCCATGTACCGGCTGTGAGCCCTGTTACACTCACTGTTCCATCACCTGTAGGGTTGCCCGGTGTCCAGTTGTAGGTATAACCACCTGCACCACCACTGGCGGCATTTACAGATGCAGCACCATTGCTGCCACCATTGCAAGATATATTGGTTTGCGATGCCGCTGTAAGCGTTATAGCACTTGGCTGCGTAATATTGAATGTTTGTGTTGCTGTACAGCTGTTTGCATCAGTTACGGTACATGTCCATGTACCTGCCGTAAGGCCTGTAACACTCGCTGTACCATCACCTGTTGGGTTGCCCGGTGTCCAGTTGTAGGTATATCCACCTGCGCCACCTGTTGGTACATTGATAGATGCAGCGCCATTGCTACCACCATTACAAGTTATATTGGTTTGCGATGCGGCTGTAACAGATATGGCTGTTGGTTGCGTAATAGTAAATGTGCGTGTAGCAGTACAACTATTAGCATCGGTTACCGTACAAGTCCATGTACCTGCTGTCAACCCTGTTACGCTTATTGTGCCATCACCTGTTGGGTTGCCCGGTGTCCAGTTGTAGGTATAACCACCTGCGCCACCTGTTGCTACGTTTACCGATGCAGCACCAGTACTGCCACCATTACATGCTACGTTTGTTTGCGATGAGGCTGTCAGTGCCAGCGCTGTTGGTTGTGTAATAGTAAAAGTTTGTGCCGCAGTACAACTATTTGCATCGGTTATTGTACATGTCCATGTGCCTGTTGTAAGTCCGGTAACGCTTGCTGTACCATCACCCGTCGGGTTGCCCGGTGTCCAGTTATAAGTATAACCACCCGCACCACCAGAAACATTTACAGAAGCGGCGCCATTGCTACCACCATTACAAGATATATTGGTTTGCGATGCTGCTGTAACTGATAATGCTGTTGGTTGTGTTATAGTAAATGTACGTGTTGCTGTACAACTGTTTGCATCGGTTACTGTACACGTCCATGTACCTGCTGTAAGCCCTGTTACGCTCACCGTACCATCACCTGTTGGGTTGCCGGGTGTCCAGTTGTAGGTATAACCACCCGCACCACCACTTGCAGCATTTACCGATGCTGCACCGGTATTACCACCATTACATGCTATGTTTGTTTGTGATGCGGCTGTAAGCGTTATGGCTGTTGGCTGTGTGATGGTAAATGTCTGTGTAGCTGTACAACTGTTTGCATCCGTTACAGTACAAGTCCACGTGCCTGCAGTAAGCCCTGTTACACTGGTAGTACCATCACCTGTAGGGTTGCCCGGTGTCCAGTTGTAGGCATAACCACCTGCACCACCTGTTGCAACATTTACAGAAGCGGCACCATTGCTACCACCGTTGCAAGACACATTTGTTTGAGACGATGCAGTAAGAATAGGATTGTAAACCGTCAATGTTGCACCTGTTGATGGTGAAGAAGTACCCGAACCATTTGTAGCAGTAGCGCGATATTGATAACCATTCATACCTGCTGTTGCACCTGTAATATTCAACGTTGCAGCAGTAACGTTTGTATACACACCACCATTGCTCAGGTTGCTCCAGCTACCACCACTATTCGTTGATAATTGCCATTGATAACTTGTTGGTGTGTTATTGGCTGTTACTGTAAAGCTAGCATTAGCGCCTGCACATATACTGCTATTGCTGGGGTTGCCGGTTATAGAGGGTGCACCACCACCAGTAGATGTAACAGTTATTGTAAAAGACCAAGATGACCCTGTTGAGAAGTTTGCAAATGCATAACCTAAGTATGTACTTGCAGATAAAGGATACGACAAACTAAAATTTGAAGTACCTGTACCTGTAATGTCAACGAAATTGAATCCAGTAGAGCCGTTGTAACCTCCACCAGATACGCTTCTGGCAACATTGGTAATTTGGAACCCACTACCTACTACTACATTAAACGCATCTTGTCCATCACCGGGTGTAGCGAGTGTACCACTAATTGTATAAGTACCTGCTGCACTTATCGTTGTAAGTGTTTGCGGGCTCGATATTGGTGGTAAATCTGTACCCTCGGCATACAATGTTTGTGCATAACTGTTTACTGAAAATAAACAGATAAGAAGTGTAATAATTTTGGTGAGGTGTTGAATTCTAAGCATATAATTATTTTTTATTAAATATTACAAAGCATAACTACAAGTGTTGATTATTTTTTTAAAAAACACTTTTTGTCGTGCAATAATAAATTGCGAAGTAATATAATCATTATAATCTAACTTATTCCTGATTTGTTTTATATTTAATCTTCAATTAATCTTTTGTAAATCGTTTCATTTTCCCCCTATGCAGTTCAACAGGCGCGGTTTTTTACGTTCGGCATCTTTGCTGGCAGGTTTGTCGCTTACAGAAATGGAAGCGATGGCTGCAAACAGCCAGCTACAAAATAGTGGCAACCCCATTGCCGATGATGATGAAACCTATTGGCAAAACGTAAGACAACTCTTTCCCCTTACCAAAGATTGGGCATACCTGAACAATGGCACAATGGGGCCATCTCCCTATCCGGTAATAGAAGCTGTGCGCAATGGTATGATGGATGGCGACCATCATGGAAGTTATGGTGGCTGGGAGAATACGTCTAAAAAACTGGCTGCTTTTGTTGGCGCAAACGAAGATGAAATAGCCCTGACACATAATGTAACGGACGGTATTAACATCACCTGCTGGGGTGTACCACTACGCCGTGGCGATGAGGTGATACTGACAACGCATGAGCATGTAGGCAATGCCTTTCCCTGGCTGAACAGGCGTAAGCTGCACGGCATTGTCATCAAAACATTTACACCAGCTGCTACTGCCGATGAAACATTGAACCGTATAGAAGCGCTGATAACCAAACGTACCCGCGTAATAGCCGTGCCACACATTCCTTGTACACAAGGACAGATACTGCCTGCTAAAGAAATATGCAAACTGGCTCGCGAGCGTGGTATCTACTCTATAATAGACGGTGCGCATGGTCCGGGTATGCTCATGCTCGACCTGCACGATATGGGTTGCGATACCTATGCAAGCTGCTGCCACAAGTGGATGCTGGGGCCTAAAGGCACAGGATTTTTGTATGTACGTAAAGAATTTCAGAACACTTTGCAAACCTATTTTGTAGGTGGCGGCAGCGACAATGCAAAGTGGAATATGGCACTCGAAACACCCAAGATGGGTAAGTATGCTGATAGTGCACACCGCTACTATGGTGGTACGCAGGCACTGGGGTTGTATAAGGGTGTAGATGCTTCTATAGATTTTATAGAAACCATTGGTATGCAAAACATACACAACCGCATCAAAAAGCTGGGCGGCTATACACAACAGCAACTACAGCAACTGGGCGATAGGATAGAGCTGATAACACCCACCGAAGAGCGTAGCCGATGTGCGGTAAATGGCTTCCGCATACAAGGTGTGGACTATGGGAAGTTTTACAACCAATGTGCAGACAATAAAATACGCATCCGTATGGTGGCCGAAAACGGGCTGAACTCGCTACGGGTATCTACTCATATATACAATAATATGGCAGAGGTAGATATGCTGGTTGCGCAGATAAAGAAAGCATTGGGATAGTGTTGTTCAAGCGAGGACGCTTGAACTGGAGAAACTATTTTCTTCAAACGTACCTGTTAGAATGCCTTTTTTATCTTCAAGCGTCCTCGCTTGAAGACTACTTTACCTCGTTAATCACTTTCACCATATTGTCGAGATAGTATTTGCGTATCTGGTATGGGTATGGCTCATACAATGCACCATCTTCTCGCAGGGTATAGCCCTCTGCAAAATATTTGCTCGATGCTTGGATGCTTGCTTTGGCATCTGCATTGCGCTTCAGCCTATACTCGCACACGGCTTTGTAATAATACACATCTGCAAACTGTGGTGCAAGGCGTATCACTTCTTCAAAGGTGGTAATGGCATCTGCGTACGCTGCCTGTTCGTATTGTACTATACCAAGGTAGAACAGGTGATTGTGATGCACCCAGTCTTTGCCTTTTTTCATCCGTTCATCTATACAACGTTTCAGGTATATTTTGCTACTGTCAAATTGGTTCAGTTGCAAGTGGCACAGTGCTATAAAAAAATCGTATGGATGATCCATAACATACAGGCTGTTGTATTTTTCTTTAGTGGTGTAAAAATCAGCCAGTGCATCCCTATATCGCTTCTCAAATATGCAGCGCATATATGCACGGTAGGGCATCCACTTGTGGGGGTCGTACTTTACGGCACTATCCATATAGGGCATAGCCAGCTCATACTTGCGCATTTTGTGCAATGGCATAGACTTCTGTTGCCAGTAGTAGGCATGGGTGGGTATTACCATCAACGCACTATCCAAGTATAACTGATGCTCCCTGCTATGCAGTGCATAATGCCAGCTACTATCCCAATAGGCTTTAGCGCGCATACTGTCGGCATGGGTGTAGGCAGTTTTTTGTTGAGCAAATGCTGTAGTATGCGTAGCAAGTAATAACAAGAAGCATAGATAGCGCATAAATGGGTGGAGATTTTGCATAAAGACAATACAAGTATTACACAACGTTAGTCAGCGGCTGTTAGTATTGTGTTAAACAGGTAGTAAGATATGATGTTTATAACAATTCTTTAGCGTTTTGTGTATTTACTTAGTGTGATTCCCATTGCTTATGAAGTATATCTACACGCTGTTATTATTACTTTCTTCTACACTCATCCATGCACAAGATGTGGCAGGTAAGTGGGTTGGTAATTATGGGTTTAGTTTTTTTTCTTCCCGCCCAGAAAAATTGGTTATAGAAATACTACTGTATAATGATACGATGGTATCCGGCACATCTCACCTCTATCATGGGCGAGACAAGTACGAGCATTATACCATTAGCGGTGTATATCGCAAAGCAGATTCTACCATTTATTTTAAGGAAGACAGTACTATTGGTGTAAAGCTGGGGCTTTTTGTAGAAAATGTATTGGGAAACTATACCATGAAGCTGCGTTACACAGATACTACCATGCGCTTTGAGGGTAGGTGGAAAGAAAATAATTCAAGTTTAGGGTTAATGAATACCAAAGTATGGCTCGAAAAACCATTACCTAAAAAAACGAGTACTGATAACGCATCACCCGTTACAATTTCGGAATCCATCATAACAAAAAGGGCTATTGTTATACAAGAACTGATAGAGATAAGCGATGCAGAAAAAGACTCCATCAAAATAAGCCTATTAGATAACGGGCAGATAGATGGTGATATCATATCAGTGTATATGAATGATACAATATTATTGCAGAGCAAACAACTAACCGCTAAGTCACATACGTTTTATATAAGCATCAGCAAAGACAACCCGCTATGCAGGCTTACGATGGTATCTGAAAGTGAAGGTAGCATACCACCATGCACAGCCAGGCTTGCGGTATATACCAAGAGCAAACATTACGATATAGACCTATCCAGCGACGGGCGTAAGAGTGGTACAATACAGTTCTTTTTGAAGGAGTAGGGGTGTGGACTTGAATTCAATTTTACAGATGAAATCAAAAAATATTTTTACCACCCTGCTGATGGGTGCTGATAATCATTGCATTATGTACCCCCCTTGAAAGCACCTCGCAACTACCTTGCAGCAAGGAGAGGAGAGAACAAAATAGTATAGAACAGTACAGCAACAGGTTAGGAGAGTAGTGGTGAGGTGTTTTGTTGATGGTGAATTGTTTGTAAGGAAAATACTCAATGCCAAATGAAAGATGTCATTCCGATGGCAAGAGGAATCTCTTCAGCATTTGTACTACTGATTATACAGATCCTTTACTTTGTTATTCTCAATATGATAAATAATAGATTTTTATAATATATATAGATTGCTTTATGCAGATTTGTTTTGACATAACTAGGCATACCATTATACTGTTGACTATATAGTTTTTCTGTTAATCACATTGTTTAACTTCATAGTCTAGTGGCTTCAATCAATAGTCATTGATATTATTTATAAAAATGAAAAATAGGATGAATTGGGTGTTAGTATTTTCAGTAGCAACTGGTATTTTAGCTATTGCAACTGCAATTGCTCAAAGCATAAGAGAAGACCAAGATAATAAAGCTAGGTTGAACGATAAGAATGAAATTATTAGATTACAAACAAAAAATCTAGATACATTATACCGAGTGAATTCTTTACAAAATGAGTTAATAGAGAATAGCAAGAGTCTAAAACATGCAAATGAAGAAATAATACGTCTACAAAATGAATTATATGCAGGGGTTGTAGGTGATAATGGATACTGTAGATTTGATTTCACATTTGGGAATAGAAAAAATTTTCGCGGTGTGTTAGTTAATCCCAATAAGTACCCAGTTTACAACTTAAGAGTTGCTATTACAGATTACGAGAAATTGTCTAAATGTAAAATGAAATTTGAGAATGGATTTGTCATAATAGATAAAGATTGCTATAATAATTGTACTGAAATATTTGATGTTACAGAAATAAGTGCTGATCAAAATTCTTTGTTAAATTACTACATTACTCCTGAATTTATCTCTTCTTGTAAATTAGAATTGCATTACAAGACCCGTTCAAACCAATATATAGAACAAGTAATATACAGAACGATAAATAATGAAAACTTGAGAAAGTCCAGGATATGTGTTATTCAAAACAATGAACTAATTCAAATAAAGGAAATTAGTAGATTCCCAAATGAGCAAATGTGGAATATAAATTGGGATGATGAATTTAATTTGCCAGCACGTAAATCTTACTTAATTTTCAAGGATTTTGATAATATTTAATTTTTCTATTATCCTGCTATATTCTAATTAAATAGCTAAGTTAATATATCTATTGATTTGATGTATACAAAAAACTGGGATAATCTACTACAATATAGTTATCTACTGAGTAAAACTGTAACTAACCGTATTGCTCATCATTCAGCAGATTTCTCCTTGCAGTCGAAATGACGACTTCGATTTGCCAACTGAAAACTGCTAGCTGCCTCACCCCTACTCCCAACTGCCAACTGAAAACCGTACTTTTGTCCCCATGGATTTAACCGCGCTTACTGCCATCAGTCCTGTAGATGGCCGCTATCGTAGCCAGTTGGCTGTATTGGCTCCTTATTTTTCAGAGTTCGGCCTTATACGTTATCGTGTTCGGGTAGAGGTGGAGTATTTTCTCTTTCTTGCCGAGAAAAAGATTTTCAAACTGCCCGCTGCCGTAAAGCCTGCCAAGCTGCGTGCCATCTACGAAAATTTTACAGAAGATGATGCACAGCAGATAAAGCTCACCGAGCGCACTACCAACCACGATGTAAAAGCGGTTGAATACTTCCTGAAAGAAAAGTTGAAAGCCCTCGGTGCCGGTGATGCGGTAGAGTGGGTACATTTTGGCCTTACCAGTCAGGATGTGAATAATACATCCATCCCCCTGTTGTGGAAGGAAGCATTGGAAGAGCAGTTTTTACCTGCCCTGCAAAACATCATACTGGTACTGAAGAAGCAAGCAAAGGAATGGCGCGGCATACCCATGCTGGCACGTACACACGGGCAGCCAGCATCGCCCACTACATTGGGTAAGGAGTGGATGGTATTTATAGAGCGACTGGAAGGGCAGGTACTGCAGCTGAGCCATGTGCCGTTTGCTGCCAAGTTTGGTGGTGCAACAGGCAATTTCAACGCGCACAAAGTAACTTTTCCTAAAACGGATTGGGTGAAGTTCGGTAACGATTTTGTAAACAATAAGCTGGGGCTGGAGCGTATGCAATACACTACGCAGATAGAGCATTACGACAACCTCGCTGCCCAGTTCGATGCGTTGAAACGTATCAACACGATACTGATAGATTTTGCCCGCGATGTGTGGAGCTACATCAGTGTAGAATACTTTAAGCAAAAAACCAAAGAGGGCGAGGTGGGTTCGTCTGCCATGCCACATAAAGTAAACCCCATAGATTTTGAAAATGCAGAGGGCAATCTCGGCATAGCCAACGCCATTTATGAACATTTGAGCGCCAAGCTGCCCATCAGCCGCCTGCAGCGCGATTTGACAGACAGTACCGTACTGCGCAACATAGGTGTACCGATGGCGCACAGCTACCTGGCACTACGCTCATTAGAAAAAGGGCTGGGCAAGCTGCTGCTGAACAAAGATAAAATGGCTGCCGACCTGAATGATAACTGGGCGGTGTGTGCAGAGGCTATTCAAACCATCCTGCGCAGAGAAAACTATCCGCAACCATACGAGGCGCTCAAAGCACTTACACGTGGTAAGGATGGCATTACACAGAAAACACTCCATAAGTTTATAGACGGATTGAAGATTAGTGCCACATTGAAGAAAGAACTGAAAGCGATAACACCGCATAATTATGTAGGAGTGTGTTAATGGCTGAATTGCTCAATGCGATTAGTTTACTGCAAAGACGCTGAGTCGCTAAAGGCTTTGCGTCTTTGCGACTTAGCGGTTAAATAAATATAGTTGCTGCAACTGCCCGACATATTATTAAAACAATTGCAAGAGATTAAGGGTTTCGATAAAGAAGCCCTGATAGCTGCGCATCAGTTGCCTGCTATTACATCCGTAAGGCTCAATCCTCATAAACACAGTACTGCGTTTGCTGATAATGAACAAGTGCCCTGGTGTGCATCAGGCAGGTATCTGTCTGCACGGCCTGTGTTTACGGTAGACCCTCTGTATCATGCAGGGGCGTATTATGTGCAAGAGGCATCTTCCATGTTTCTGCATCATGTGCTTAGTAGCCATGTGCTGAATAATAAGCCGCTACGTGTATTGGATTTGTGTGCCGCACCTGGTGGCAAAAGTACATTGATAGCTTCTTTTCTTGGTGCAGACGATTTGCTGGTGAGTAACGAGGTTATCCGTACCCGTGCATCTATATTGGAAGAAAACATGACACGCTGGGGCTGCATGAACACATGGGTTACCAGCAACGACCCCAAAGACCTCGGCAGGCTTACAGGTTATTTTGATGTGATAGTGGTAGATGCACCATGCAGTGGTTCGGGCTTGTTTCGTAAAGATGCCAAAGCGCTTGACGAATGGAGCGAAGCCAACGTATTGCTCTGCAGCCAACGGCAGCAACGTATACTGGCAGATGTTTGGCCCGCATTGAAGGAAGATGGGATACTTATATATGCTACATGCAGCTACAGCACGCAAGAAGATGAGGAAATACTGGATTGGCTGAGCGATAATTTTGAAGTAAAAGGATTGCCTGTAACAACCAAAGATGATTGGGGCGTTGTAGAAACACAATCTGCCAAAGGCATGTACGGTTATCGTTTCAGTCCTGATAAGGTAAAAGGTGAGGGCTTTTTCATTGCAGCCATTCAAAAGAAAGAAGAAACGGACGAACTGAAACCAGTACGTTACAAAACCCTGCAAGACAAACAGGCACAAGCGCAAACAAAACATTTGCTGGATGTTGACTACACCTGCCTGCAATTGGATAAAGACAACTACGTAGCCATACACCCCGCGCACGAAGAAGACTATCATACACTGAAGCAATTTGTGTACCTCCGCAAAACTGGCATACAACTCGGTACACCTACACCTAGAGGATGGCTGCCATCGCACGATGTTGCCATGAGCATACATGCATCTGCCATCCTGCCAAAACTGGAACTGAATAAAGAGCAAGCGTTAAAGTTTCTTAAAAAAGAAGATTTCCCGCTGCCCGATGGAACACATAAAGGGTGGATTTTGCTAACGTATAACGGACTGGCACTCGGCTGGATAAAGGCTTTGGGCAACCGTTTCAATAATTATCTGCCCAAGCATTGGCGCATACGCATGGAAATATCAGATACCGATTGGGCATAAAAATTGTATATTGATAGGCGATAAAAGCAATTCTATGCTTCGTTTATTGATTATCGCATTACTCTCTTTTGTTTCTTATACTGGCTTTGCATCGGCAGATAGTTTGTTCATCGTATCGAAGAATGATAAGTGGATGGCAGCCCATACCGTAAAAAGGGGCGAAACTATTTTTACCATCGCACAGCAATACCATGTGCCACCTGCTACGCTGGCAGATGAGAATGGGGTTAACTATCAGAATGGGCTTGCAGTTGGCAGCACATTGTTTGTGCCTGTAGGCGTTTTCAACAAAGCTACTACCACCACGCCCGCAGGTGGTTGGGTGCCTGTGTATTATAAAATACGCGAGCAGGACAATATGTATCGCATCAGCAAAAACATCAACGAGCCGCAACGAAACATACAGGAGTGGAACAATATGCCCGACAACAGCGTACAAGTGGGGCAGGTATTGATAGTGGCACGATTGCTATATGATGCTAAAATAAACAGTTTTGCTTCATCAGAAACAACTACACATACTGAAACGAAAAAAGCAGATACTGCAACTGTACCCAAAGGACAGAAGTACACGGTGCAATTTAAGGAACGTAAGGAAACACAGAAAGATGGCAGTGTTGCGACGTACATAGTAAGAGATACCGTTTGGGCAGATACGCTTGGTGCATTTGGCAAAACCTATATGCAGCAAACTGGCAATGAAAAATATATAACCGAAGAAAAAGGTAGTGCCGTGTTTTACGAAACACCGGGCAAGCTACGCAGCCGTTATGGTGCCGATGCCAAAAGTAGCGTGATATACGCTTTTCACAATCTGGCAAGGCGGGGTACAATCATTAAAGTATACAACCCTGGTACGGATAAATATGTATTTGTAAAAGTGATGGGGCCACTACCAGAAACCAAGCAATATCACAATGGCCTGATAGGTATTGGTGACGATGCAAAAGAGATACTGGGTGTGCTGGAAGACAAAGCATGGGTAGAATTGAAATACAATTCGCGATAGTTATTCACAGCCTTAGCAAAAAAACTTAGTCTGTATTTAGTGCCTATTTTGTAGGTTGCTGCTTTATGAAAGTGCTGATAATCCGTTTTTCATCCATTGGCGATATTGTGCTGACCACACCTGTAGTGCGTTGCCTGAAGCAGCAAGTGCCTGGTACTGAGGTGCATTATCTTACCAAAGCATCTTTTCGTAGTATAGTGGCGCACAATCCGTATATAGATAAAATACACTATCTGGAAGATGATTTGAACCATGTCATTAATACGCTGAAAAAAGAACATTTTGATTATATCATAGACTTGCATCATAATCTGCGTACACTGCGTGTGAAGCGTGCATTGAAAGTGCAGTCTTATTCCTTCCGCAAGCTGAATGTGCAGAAATGGTTGCTTACTAATTTGAAGATAAACCTGATGCCCGATGTGAGTATTGTAGAACGGTATATGGAAACCGTGAAGCCATTGGGTGTAAAGAATGACGGGCGCGGGCTTGACTATTTCATACCCGAATCAGCCAACCTGAAAAATACGGATATACCCATGAGCCATTGGGCAGGTTATATAGGCTGTGTAATAGGCGGCAGTATGAATACCAAAAAGCTACCGATAGATAAATGGAAGGAATTAACAAGCCTTGTTCCATACCCCATCATATTATTAGGTGGCCCCGAAGACAGAGAAGACGGAGATAAAATTGCAGCAGGTGACAGAATAAAGATTTACAATGCTTGTGGTAAATTCAATCTCAACGAGTCTGCTTGGTTGGTAAAAAACGCAAGGGTAGTAGTGAGCAACGATACAGGGCTGATGCACGTAGCGGCATCTTACAAAAAGCCACTTATATCTCTTTGGGGCAATACAAGCCCCGAAATGGGTATGTTTCCATATTATGGCAATAACAGCCTGAAGGGTAGTTATGAGCCACTATCTATTATATTTGAAAATAAATCAATAAGTTGTCATCCTTGCAGTAAAATTGGCTATGACAAATGCCCCAAAGGCCATTTTCGCTGTATGAATAGTTTGAATATGAGTGATATATCGCTAAAAATCCTAAATTTTTGGAAAAACAGCCAACCAATTAGTCATAATGAATAGTCTATCATAGAGTTCTGTTCTTTTTAAACTAATAATTAATACTTTAGTTTTATTTGCTATTTATTAAATTCTTTAAGGATTAAATGATTGGAAATAAAATTATTAGTCGTAAATTAACACGAACTTTTTGGTTGATTTTATTTAAACATCTCAATAAAAGTAAAATGAGAAAATTGTATTCATTTCTTTTATGCACATTCGGTATTATATGCTTGATGTTGCCAGCAAAACAAGCATCAGCATCACACGCTGCCGGTGGCGAAATTATCTACGAACACATTGTAGATTCTACCTACAGGTTCTTCTTTAAATTTTACCGCGATTGTAGCGGTATCAGCGAACCAGGTAGTGTTAGTTTTTGTATAACGGACTCTTGTACAAGTTTTACAACTACACTAACCATGAACAAGTGGACCGGTACTTTACCGGGTGGTGGTACAAACGGTACACCGGTATCTGCCGGTTGTTCTGCATTTCCCAACGTATGTCAGAATCCATCATCCAGCCTTCCCGGCTATCAGGAATGGTGGTATTCTGTTGTGGCAGAGTTACCTAGCAGATGTGCCAAATGGCGGTTCTCAACCTCTATTAATGCGCGTAATGGTAATCTGAATATACCTAACAACAATCTGTATATCGAAACTACATTCAATAACCTATTGTTTCAGGGCAACTCATCTCCTTATTTCTCTATCAAACCAATACCGTATGTATGTATAAATACTGCGTACTCGTACAATAACGGTGCTATTGACCCTAATGGTGACTCGCTATCTACAGATATAGTAGCACCAATGGATGGTGGTGTTTGCGGACCAGGTGTAAGTTCTACATTCAATGCTGCGACACCCGCGTTAAGTATACCAGGCAATCCGTTCCAGACAAATAATACATTTGCTACTAACAATGTTACCGGTCAGATGACATTTACAGCAGGCCAGGTAGGTGCACATGCGCTTACCACACGTGTACGTGAGTACCGCAACGGTACACTCATCGGCTATATTATGCGAGACGTGCAGGTACAGGTACTTAACTGTAGTACAACACCCGCATCGCTTACTATCAATGCTACTTCCATATTAGGTGGTGCCTCTGGCCCCGGTGGCAGGGTAGAAGGTTGTACGGGACAAAATCTGTCATTCAATTTTGCGATGACATCGACAGATACAGGTGCCATCCTCACAGCCGAAGACAATCACTTCTTCTCCATACCCGCAGCTACTATTACCTACAGCGGCCTGAAGACCGATACCGTTATCGGTAACTTTTCTTGGACACCGGGCCCTACAGACATAGGCCTGAAGACACTGATTGTAACAGTCAAAGACTCTACATGCCGCCCTCCCGGTATCATGTTATACTATCCGTACATCGTACCTGTATATATATGGGGCCCTACCAAAACGGTACCTGATACCAGTGTATGTCCTAATGAAACGGCTTACCTGACAGCTACCGGTGGTGGTAATTATCAATGGTCTGTGCTGCCCGGCGGCTCACCCATTACCAGCCTGTCCTGCACAGCGTGTACCAGCCCTGTGGCAGTACCGGGTATCATTACCAGCTATGTAGTTACCTCTACTATCAATCCGTTCTGCAGCAACAATAAAGATACCGTAACCGTAGGTGTACTACCCGGTTTGCAGTTTACCAAAATGCTGGATACCCTTACCTGTCCGGGCAACAGTATCAAACTGGATTTGGGGCTGAACCCGCCACCGGGCGTTATCTACACTACGAAGTGGACACCTGCTACTTATCTGGACAGCGATACCCTGCACAGGCCTACTACAACGCCTGCCGCACCTATCACCTACCGTGTAGTGATATCATCTACCGGCAACCAGTGCCGTGCTTTCGATACGGTATTGGTAGATGTACTCTCAGGCTTCAGGTTAGAGAATGTAGATACTGCTATGTGCGAAGGCGCACAAATCAATCCGCGTATTACCGGCGACAGCCGCTACACTTATGAGTGGAGTGCTTTATCCGGTACCGGCCAGTTCAGCAACCCCAATATCATCAACCCCGTTATCACACCATCGCCATTGGGGCCTAATACATACGTTATCAAGGCCAAATTCGCAAGCTGCCCTAAAGACAGTGTAGCCGAGTTTGATGTGGAAGTAGAACCTAACCCGACCGTAACGGTAGGTGCCGATATCTCAATGTGCGAAAACGACACAGCTAAACTATCGAGTGTGGTATTCCCGGGCAACTTCAAGTTCGACCTGGCATGGACACCCGGTTCTTCATTAGATAATCCGAACATCGGCAATCCGATATTCAAAGCACAGCAGACAACCAAACTGACACTGACAGCATCGAGCCCCAAGGCTAAGTGTTCTGCATCAGACAGTATGATGATAACCGTATTCCCTGCTACCTTCGTAACGGTAAGCGGTGATACAGCTATCTGCCCGGGCAATACTACTCAACTGCAGATGACAGGTAATGGTGTACGCACCTTCCGTTGGTCGCCTGAGTTCAGAATCAGCAATGCGCAATCTGCCAATCCGTTGGTGAACCCTACCTCTACACAGATATATACAGTGTATGCGGTAGATACCAATGCATGTTTTGATACGGCGAGTGTAAAAGTAATTGTACATCCGGCAGCGCGCCTGTTCCTGCCCGATTCTGTAAGGGTATACCCCGGCGAAAGCTATCAGATAGACCCGATGGGCAACTGTACTTACTTTGCATGGTTCCCGCCACTGGGCCTGAACAAAGCTGATATATCAAACCCGATAGTAAAACCGGATGTGAATACGAAGTATCTGGTAACAGGTACCACAGAAGCAGGTTGCAGTACCAGTGATTCTATCACAGTACTGGTATCATCAGAAAGCATCCTGGATGTACCGAATGCCTTCAGCCCCGGCAGCAGGAACAGTACCTTCAAGATACTACGCCGTGGCGATGCTACACTCAAAGGCTTCACTATCTTCAACCGTTGGGGACAGAAAGTGTTTGAAACAGCCGACATCGACAAAGGATGGGATGGTACTTACAATGGTGAACCGCAACCGATGGGTGTGTACATCTATACCATAGATGCGGTAAATGCTAACGGGCGCAGATTTACCAAACAAGGTAATGTCACTCTGGTAAGGTAAAAAAGTTTAATATATATTGGTGGTACAAGCGATGATTACATCATCGCTTGTACTATATAAAAAAAGTGAAGTTTTTTAATTTTTTAATCGTCTGTAGCCAACTAAAAAACAGTTATAATTGTCTATTAATCGGGAGAAAACAATATCAGAGCATATATTATTTCCATGATTATGAATACAAACCATTTTACAACTATGAGTAAAATATTAAATACAACAAAGCGACTACCTGTTGTCCTATTATTGCTTTTATCAGTATTGTCTGTAAACAAGGTAAAAGCGTCGCATTATGCAGCCGTAGATTTATTTGTTACCTATATAGGTGCAGGTATAGATGGCTGTACAGGTACTACTGAATATCTGTACGAGATTACTTTTGACCAATACAAGGCTTGTGAGCAATTTAACGCAGGTTTAGACCAATCAGCTAATATATCTATAAGGAGTGCTACATTGGCAGTTAATACCAATGTATTTACTACAAACTATGTAATAGATACGCTTGATGAGTTGTGTGATTCTATCAAGCCATTCAATTCTTGCCGTGTACCTGCTAATCAGCAATTAAGGGGTTATGTAAGGCACAGGTTTACCGCCAATGTAATATTACCTGGTGCTGCACCCGATTGGGTTTTTAGCTGGTCTAGCTGTTGCCGTAACGGTGCCATCAATAACATTACGTGTGCTAGCATTTACGTTGAAGCAGGTCTTAACAACGTTATTAAATATAATAATAGTACACCTCGTTTTCAATACAGTCCCTTACCATATATATGTGTTAACCAACCTGCAAACTACCTGAACGGTCCTATTGACCCTAATGGAGATAGTTTGTATGTAAGAAATATTGAACCGCTGGATGGTGCTGCAACAGCAAACTGTGGATATTCAGCAGGTTTTTCTGTTTTAGACCCTGTAGGCTCAGCAGCGTCCAATCCATTCAGGGTTGATCCTTTTACAGGTACTGCTTTCTTCACACCGCTAAATGCAGGTTTCTTTGTACTGGCTTTCCGTTGCGATGAGTATGACAGGGCTACAGGTACGCCAACCGGCTACATAAGGCGCGATGCTCAAATATCTATATTGAACTGTAATGCACCACCACCAGCTGTAGATACCATGTTTACAGGCGGTACTATTACAAATAGTACTTACATAAACAAATCATTGTTGGTATGCCCCGGTAGTAATATGACCTATAATGCGTCAGCAAGTTCTGATGTTGCTACCAGTAAATTGTATATGGATGCTAACGAGGCTAATATTCCCGGTTCTACCTTCACAGTTACAGGAGAAGGAAGTACAAAAGTACAGGGAGTGTTTTCGTGGACACCTACACAAAATGACTTAGGGGAGCATACATTGATTATTACTTCAAAAGATTCTACATGTAGCGGTAGTGGTTACAACATTGTGTTGAAGAACTATGTGATCATACTTATAAGGGTAATCAAAGGACTTGATGCAGGTAAAGACTTGCCGATTTGCGATTTGAACCCAACACCACGTCAGTTATTTGTTAAAGGTACGGAGTATATCAACACTGTTAAGTGGACAGACATTAACGGCGGGATAGCTAAAAATCTCTCTAACGATACTATCATTAATCCTGTTGCTAATCCTACGGTTACTACAACCTATGTTGTGAGTACACCTGATTTGGTGGGAGCGTGTAAATCAAGAGATACAGTAAGTGTTTTCGTAGATACATCTAACACAATTGATATCTTCCCGCAAACGACACCTTTTGTAATGTGCCGCCCCGATTATCTGCAGCTGGATGTATCTCTTACAGGTAAAGGACCTCTTAACAATCTACTTTGCGGGCCTTCATCTCAAGCATTAACAACACTTGATAGTATTGATATATATGGTTCGCCAGTATATGGCTCAAATTTCTCTTACGATACTTTAGGTGCCGGTACACCCATTTTTTATAACAATGTTCGTACTACCAAATACCAGTATCTTATATCGAAGAATGAAATCAGAGAGTATGGCATGAGGTCATCAACTATACGTTCTATAGCTTTTGAAACTGTGAAAAATACAGGACCTGCCAATTTCGAGTACAGGAATTTTACTATTTCATTGAAGTGTACCAACAAAACGGCACTCAGCAAGAATGGCTTTGAAACAGGTATGATACCTGTATACATTGCTCCTAATCCTATTACATTCCCTGATGGACAACACAAGTTTAATTTTGATACACCTTATGATTGGGATACTACCAAGAATTTGGTTGTAGAAATATGCTATAGTAACAACCCTGTAGTAGTAGCTATTTGTAACACTGTTACAGGTCAGCCACCAGTACTTAAGTACATGCCTACTACATATTCATCTGCACTGGAATTGAGGCCTGCTGATAGCAATACCGTTAGTGTATGCGCTGTCAATAATTCGCCAAATATTAAAGAATATCTTGCACGCCCCGTATTCAGGTTTGGCTTCAACGATGCACCTTATTTACCATTTAATATTATCTGGAACCCAGGTCAGTATTTATCAGATTCTACCAGCAAACAACCTTTAGCATACATTCCTAAGAGTGTGCGATACACGGTTAATACGTTTGGTAACAGTGGTTGTTTGATACGTGACACAATAGACATTGTGGTACCACAGCACGACTTCTACGTACTGCCCAAAGACACATCTATCTGCTTTGGCGAAACAGCTCCATTATCTGTTAAAAACGGTACTTATTTCGAGTGGTTTGAGTTTGAGAATGGTAAGTTCAAATCAGCACACGAATCGCTGAACTGTGACCGTTGCCCCAACCCGATAGCGAAGCCTAAAAAGACGACACACTACAAAATAAAAGTAGGTGATGAACTCTTCTGCTACGATACCATAGATGCGTTTATAGAAGTAAAACCATTGCCGATAGTTAAGATACTGACCAATGACACGGTAATAAAATACGGTAAGAGCATACAGCTGATGGTAAACGGAGCCCGCCTCTACAACTGGACACCGGTATCGTCGCTGAACAACCCGAACATTTCTTACCCGGTAGCTACGCCTACAGAATCTACCCAATATGTGGTAGGTGGTATAGCCAGCAACGGTTGTGTATCGTTTGATACGGTACGCGTAGGTTTGGATTATCGTGACAATCTGTTTATCCCGACAGCATTCAGCCCGAATGGCGATGGCAAGAACGATGTGTTCAAAGTATCGAACATGACATTCCAACGTTATACAGAGTTCCGTGTATTCAACCGCTGGGGCCAGGAGATATACAATGGCAACAAAGGATGGGATGGTATGTGGAAGGGCGTAGTACAGGAAGCAGGTGTATATACCTACCTGATACGAGTAGCCTACCCTGATGGCGAGATAGAAACCTACAAGGGTGATGTGACACTGGTGAAATAATACTGGTACAAACATAAATAATCATAAAATGCCGGCAACTAGCCGGCATTTTTGCATATACCCGTACCTTATTACCAACGTTTTAAGGTTAGGTATTGTCTATCCTGATGTGTTTGCTTGTAATTGGCTGTTGGATAAGTAGTGTTTATGTAATATTTTTATAAAAGTTTTATTACTTCCTTATGTTAAAGCTCAACTCATTCGTTTCAAGGCTGTCAATTACGATGCTGTTAATGACAACAGCATTGTTTACGAACAATGCGCGTGCGTGTCACTATGGTGCTGGTGATATATATGTAACATATATAGGCGCAGGTCAAGACGGCTGTACCGGTACTACAGACTATACCTATGAGGTTACTGTTACCATTTATCTGGCATGCCTTACCTGCCATTTGGACTATGGCGGTGCTGCAGAGTCTGTTATAGTAAGCTCTGTGAATGCAGGTGCGGCGGGTGCAGCAGTAACGTACCCGATGGTAGACATAAACGGTTCTACAGCACCACCGGATACAGTACACTCATTATGCCCGAATGCATCTGATTCTAATAGTTGTAAAGATTTATCTTTTGCAACAAAGTATCCTGCATTTCGTCGTAGGATATTCCGTACTAATGTAACATTGCCAAATGCACAAACAGACTGGCGTTTTGCATGGTCTAACGGTGGACGCAGCCCTGTACCTAATATTGGTGGCGGTTGTGGTACGTTATATGCAGAGTGCATGTTGAACAATGTAGCTAAATACAATAACAGTTCCCCAAGATTTTCTACTGTTCCTTTACCTTATTTGTGTGTTAATCAACCCAACGTTTTTTTAAATGGTCCAATTGATATAAATGGTGATTCATTACAGGTTTTCCAACACGCGCCATATTCAGGTACCGGAGCTCAATGTACCTTTAATCCCGGTTTTAGTGTTACAGACCCCATAGGTTCTGCCGCGTCCAATCCTTATACGCTTAACCCCGTTACAGGTGCTGCTACATTTACACCCATCAATCAGGGACAGTACGTGCTTGCTTTCCGTGCAGAAGAATATGAAAGAGGTACAGGTGTGAAACTTGGTCATATATTCAGAGATGTACAGGTATCAGTATTGGCTTGTACAGAACCACCACCATCGTTAGATTCATTAACACCCACACTTACTGTTAATGACGGAGCTGTAGTGCCAATCATAGGTGGTGGCAAGGCTGTTGTAACATGTCCTGATAATAAATTAAACTTTACGCTCAATTCAAGAACATCCAGCCCTGGCCATTTTCTGTATATGTATGCAAATACGAGTATCATACCAGGTTCTACCTTTACAACCACAGGTGCAGGTACTACAAGCGTTACGGGTACCTTTAACTGGACACCCAATGTATCTGATATCGGTGAGCATACTTTAATTATAACATCGGCCGACTCAAGTTGTACGGTAGCTCAGCCTATTGTATTGAAGAACTACACGGTGGTATATATTAAAGTGATAGGAGGTTTGGATGCTGGTAAGGATGTATCTACATGCTATTTGAACCCACCAACCCGCCAATTATTTGTAAAAGGTTACGGTAATCTGGATATCAATTTTAAATGGACCGATGTAAGCGGGGGACCGGCAAAGTTCCTTTCAAACGATACAATACATAATCCTGTAACGACAGCTAATGAGAATACTACATACGTAGTTTACTCTCCTGAATTGAAGGCCAACTGTAAGTCTAGAGATACTGTATTGGTTTATATTGATACAAGCAATACATTAGATATATTCCCTCAGGAAACCCCTTTTGTTATGTGTCGTCCTAACTACTTGCAATTGGATGCTTCCGTGAAAGGTAAAGGGCCATTGAGCAATGTATTGTGCGGGCCTACAACACTAACAAACATTACATCAGACTCACTAGTGGTATGGGGGTCAGCTACCTATGGTACCGGTATATCTTATGATACAGCAGGTACTACCGCGCCTGTACTTACTAATCAACGCTACACTGCTAAATTTCAATACTTAGTACGTAAGCAGGATTTATTGGAGTATGGTTTAAGGCCTGGGCAGTTGAGGAGTATGGCTTTTGAAGTTGCCAGAAACCAAACACCTACGTTTGAATATGCCAATTTTACTATTTCGTTGAAGTGTACAAATAAGACAGAACTCACTAGGGCTGGTGGTTTTGAATCAGGTATGATACAAGTATATAAAGCACCAGGAAATATTCAGCTTCCTGACCAATGGCATAAATTTGTTTTTGATACACCATACAATTGGGATACAACTAAAAACATAATAGTTGAAATATGCTATAATGATAACCCTGTGCGTGCCGCCCTTTGTACATCAGTTACTGGTTTACCTGGTTTGATGAAGTATATGCCAACATCTTATATTGGTGGTTTAGAGCTTATACCTACAGATACTGCAACAAAATCTGTTTGTACAGTCACAACATCGCCTGATATAAAAGAAAATGTAGCACGCCCTGTATTTAGGTTTGATTTTGCAGATGCGCCGGGTTTACCTTTTAATTTTATTTGGAGTCCTGGTCAGTTTCTGTCAGACTCTACAAGCAAGCAGCCATTGGCGTATGTACCTAGAAGTGTAGATTACGTATTGCAAACATTTGGCAAAAATGGTTGTATGCTCAGGGATACTATCAATATCATTGTACCTGATAATGACTTCTACGTACTGCCCAAAGACACATCTATCTGCTTTGGCGAAACAGCTCCATTGTCTGTTAAAAACGGTACTTATTTCGAGTGGTTTGAGTTTGAGAATGGTAAGTTCAAATCAGCACACGAATCGCTGAACTGTGACCGTTGCCCCAACCCGATAGCGAAGCCTAAAAAGACGACACACTACAAAATAAAAGTAGGTGATGAACTCTTCTGCTACGATACCATAGATGCGTTTATAGAAGTAAAACCATTGCCGATAGTTAAGATACTGACCAATGACACGGTAATAAAATACGGTAAGAGCATACAGCTGATGGTAAACGGAGCCCGCCTCTACAACTGGACACCGGTATCGTCGCTGAACAACCCGAACATTTCTTACCCGGTAGCTACGCCTACAGAATCTACCCAATATGTGGTAGGTGGTATAGCCAGCAACGGTTGTGTATCGTTTGATACGGTACGCGTAGGTTTGGATTATCGTGACAATCTGTTTATCCCGACAGCATTCAGCCCGAATGGCGATGGCAAGAACGATGTGTTCAAAGTATCGAACATGACATTCCAACGTTATACAGAGTTCCGTGTGTTCAACCGCTGGGGCCAGGAGATATACAATGGCAACAAAGGATGGGATGGTATGTGGAAGGGCGTAGTACAGGAAGCAGGTGTATATACCTACCTGATACGAGTAGCCTACCCTGATGGCGAGATAGAAACATACAAGGGTGATGTAACACTGGTGAAATAAGAACATATAGTTATAATAAAAGCAATAATCCCTGCCAAATGGCAGGGATTATTGCTTTTTAAGAATTGTTAATACTATAGTATCTTCTGCATATGGAAACCTAATATCCTGTATCCTTGTGACACCCAAAAACGTACCCCTTTGTGGTTTTGCACATAGCAATTAAGCTCTGCAGCAGTGCAGCCTTTGCTACGGGCATAGTCGTGTACCCATTGCATCATCAGTTCGCCAATCTTCTTATCTCTGTATTCGGGAAGTATCATTACGTTATCCGGCTCTATATGTTTGCCCACATAGTGTTTGTGTAGTGTCCAAATACCTGTAATGCCTATTAGTTTTTCTTTATCATATACTCCAACACATTCATAGTTGTGTTGGCACATACCGGCTAAACGCTCCGTTAATACTTCAGTACTTAGTCTATTATCATTTAAGGCATCAAGAAAAGGTAGTGTCGTTTCTATTTCTTCTTGCGGTATAATCCGTATATCGTACATTTTTACAAACTTTGTAAGGCTGAAATTAAGAAATAACCTTCACCTCAGTGTGTAGCTTACGGGCAAGGCTTTCTGCACCCTTTCGCATTACTGCAGCATGATTGTAATGAAATACAGGTCGCAATATAAAAGCAAACATATTCATCCACCATTTGGTAGTGCTTACCTGCCAGTGGCATTGTACATCTGTTTCTTCTCCTGTTTGTTTAAACGTCCATGCGCCCGTACCTACCAAATCACCAGATGCATTGCCTTTTAGCAATTGAAGGTCTATGCGTTCAGTTAGCTCCATATTAAATGATAAGGTATAGCTCATCGGGCTTCGCATTTTGTAGCTGCGAAGACTGCCTATACCACGGGTATCGCCTTTATTTGTTTCTACCACACTTATTACACCATCCCACCATTCGGGCCATTTTTCGGAGTCGTATATCAACTGCCATATAGTATCAATAGGTGCTTTTATCTTCCAGTGGCTTAGAAAAGAGTATTGTTGAGGCATTAAATAGTGTATTTGCTATAAAAATACGAGGTTTAGCTAATATTGGATTTCTATTGATAATCAATGTGTTATCGCCTGTTTGTTAACCACCTGTTAACCACTTGCTAAACGGGGGTTAAGCAAGTTTGTTTATTTGGTTAAGGGGTGTTGTTGTTAGCATCTTTGTATCACAAAACGAAACAATCAAACTTTAATCAAACAAACAAAAACGAATTAAAATGAAAAAAGTAATCGCAATCATCGCTCTGGGTATCACTGGTTTTGCTGCTAACGCACAAGCGCCGTCTTCAACTGCTACACAAACAGTTAATCTGAATCTGAGCAACGCAATCGAATTGACATTCACAGGGTCTGGTACTGCAACAGGTGCAGCTGTTAACCTGGCTTTCAATACAGTTAATGATTACGCAAACGGTGTAGCATCATCTGAACAAACACTGCGTGTACGTTCAAACCGTCGTTTCGGTGTAACAGTTCGTACCAACAACGCAAACTTTACTTACAGTGGTTCTGTATCTCCAGCTCCAGTAATGCCTGTAAGTGGTGTATTGAGCTTGAGGGTTGGTGGTAACAGCACAGGTGGTGCAATCGCTTCACCATTCAGCAACACAGCTTATAGCGGTCTTACTAACTCAGCAGCCAACCTGATAACAAACGCAGCAAACGGTGGCAACCAAACATTTGGTGTATTGTACCAGGCTACTCCTGGTTTCGCTTACCCTGCAGGTACTTATACGGTAGATGTAGTTTATACTGCTACGCAACTGTAATAAATAACTGATAAGATATAAAGAGAAAGCGTCCCCGTAAGGACGCTTTCTTGTTTTATGTATATGGCTTATCAAGCCCTTGAATTATGTAACTTTGCATCGCAAATGGCAAAAATCGGTAAAATAGAACTGGGCGATTTCCCGCTGTTGCTTGCACCTATGGAAGATGTGAGCGATCCGCCTTTTCGTGCCGTTTGTAAAGAGAATGGTGCCGACCTGATGTACACAGAGTTTATCAGCAGCGAGGGTCTTATACGCGATGCCATCAAAAGCCGCCAGAAGTTGGATATTTTCGATTATGAACGTCCGATAGGTATACAGATATTTGGTGGTGATGAAGAAGCCCTTGCCATGAGTGCCAGGATAGTAGAAGCCACTAACCCCGATTTGCTCGACATCAATTTTGGTTGCCCTGTAAAGAAAGTAGTATGTAAAGGTGCCGGGGCTGGGGTATTGAAAGACATCAACCTGATGGTGCGGCTTACAGAAGCAGTAGTAAAAGCTACCAAGCTGCCTGTAACGGTAAAGACACGCCTCGGCTGGGATGAGAATAGTAAGAATATAGAAGAAGTAGCAGAACGATTGCAAGACGTAGGCATACAAGCCCTGACCATACATGGGCGTACCCGTACGCAGATGTACAAAGGCGAAGCTGACTGGACACTCATTGCCAAAGTGAAAAACAATCCGCGCATACACATCCCCATCTTTGGCAATGGCGATATTGATAGTCCGCAAAAGGCTGTGGAGTATAAGCAGCGTTATGGTGTAGATGGTGTAATGATTGGCAGAGCCGCTATCGGTTACCCCTGGATATTCCGCGAAATAAGGCACTACATCAATACAGGCGAGATATTAGCCCCACCTACAATAGAAGAACGGGTAGAAGCCTGCATGAAGCACCTGCATGGTGCCATACAATGGAAAGGCCAAAAACTGGGCATATTGGAAATGCGCCCCCATTATTCAAATTATCTCAGGGGCTTATCTCATGTAAAAGAATACCGTACACGCCTTGTAATGGCTGATAATGTTAGCGACATAGAGGCGGTGTTTGAAGAAGTGCGGGCTAATTATACTGTAGTTGAGGTGCTTTAACTTACTGATTATCAGTTCTTGAAGATTTGTAATTAACCTTTGCTATATAAACTATTTCTCCTATATTTGTAATAAGGCTATGAACAATGTAATAGCAAATATCACAGACTATCTGAAAGGGCAACGCCCGTTTTTGGATATGTTTGGCAAACTGGCAGAGAATGTTACCAATTCTTATGTGAGCGAGCTCTACACCCAAATAGAAGAAACAGGGGTTACACCATCTTTTGAGCAGTTGATGGATAAAGTACGTGCCTTGCATGATGACCTCACCCGCCGTGCCGTTTGGATTAGGGAAGATTATAAAGAAGACCGCGGCAGGCGTTCACCACGTTTCACCAAAGGCTGCAAAAAGATTATAGATAAATCCACCAATGATTTTCTTACTACCGTCAAGCTGGTACTAAACAGGCGCAATAACAGCTACGCCACATTAACACATTAATTATCATCTTACTTGTCTTCTGTAAAGATAGAAGGCAACTGTACCGAACAGGAAATTGGGAATCCACACTGCCAATAAAGGGTCTAAACCTGCTTTGGTAGAAAATGTAGTGGTAAACTGCATAGCCATGATGTATAAAGCACTGATACATATACCTATGGCAAGGTGCAGCCCGCTACCGCCACGTATTTTTCGGCTGGCTATACATACACCTATCATAGTAAGTATAAAGCCTGCAAAAGGTTGTGCTGTACGGCGATGTTTCTCTATGTAATAAAAGTTGAGGGTTTCTCTGCCACGTAATTTTTCGCGTGCTATCAGTTTGTTCAGTTGGGGTGTAGTTAGGGCATCTTTTACCGCTTCGTCTTCTTCCAGGTCGCGGGGCTTGAAGGGAAACTTCATGATGGTATCTGGTATTATTCTGAAACGTTCCATATCGGCATCATTATATCTGATGCGTACCTCATATAGTTTATACTCTTTTTTAATACTGTCGTAGTTGATGTGGTCTGCATAAATCTTGTACTTCAGTTTGGTGCTGTCTACAATCTCAGCTGTAAAGTGGTAGCCCGTATTCAGCCTGAAGTCATAATTCATTACATATACATACAAGTCTTTTGAGAGGCGCAAGTGCACATTGCGGTCTGTATTGTTTGATGCGGTTTGTATGTAAGTACCCTCAAATGCCAGCCTTTGTTTATTGGCGTTAGGCACCATAAAGTGGTTCGCCCATAGCGATAACAAGCTAAGCGATACAGCCCCAATAATATAAGGACGTAAAAAACGCTGAAAAGAAACCCCTGATGCAAGTATGGCTATAACCTCAGACTTATATGCCAGTTTGGACGTAAAGAATATAGTAGCAATGAAAATGAATAGGGGAAATAGCAGTGCGGATATATGAGGAATAAAGTTTTTGAAATAATTAAGTATAGCCATTATAGGAGCCTTGTTCTTCACAAAGTCTTCCATCTTTTCCGACAAGTCTATCACACAGGCTATGATAGCCAGTATCATTATGGCGAAAAAGAAAGTAGCCCAAAACTTCTTAACGATATACCAATCTAATTTCTTCATACCCCCTTGCCCCCTGATCGGGGTACAGTGTTTACTTTATATGTGTTCAAAAATACAATCATCAATAATAAAGCCCCTTTAGGGGTTTGGGGTTACAGCCTTTGTTTTAAAACAGGTATCATTTCATTTTTCCAACTGTTATAATCGCCCTGCAAAATATGGGTACGCGCCTGCTTTACCAAATGCAGGTAAAATGCCAGATTGTGTATGCTGGCTATCTGCAAGCCCAGTATCTCGTTGGCTACAAACAAATGCCGCAGGTAGGCTTTGGTGTAGTAATTACTTGTTTCGCATTCAATACCATCATCAATAGGGCTGAAGTCAGTAGCCCATCGTTTGTTTTTTATGTTGATGACTCCTTTACTGGTAAACAACATGCCGTTTCGTCCGTTGCGGGTAGGCATCACACAGTCAAACATATCTATGCCCAGCGCTATGTTCTCTAATATATTCCAAGGAGTGCCTACACCCATTAGGTAACGGGGCTTTTCAGTAGGCAGGTTGTCGCAGCACAGGGCACACATCTCGTACATCATCTCTTCGGGTTCGCCCACGCTGAGCCCGCCAATGGCATTACCATCGCAGTCCATTTCTGCTATGAATTGGCTCGATGCCTCTCGCAAATCTTTATAGGTGCTGCCTTGTACTATGGGGAACAATGTCTGTTCATACCCGTATCTAGGTTCTGTTTCGCTCATGCGTTGCACACAGCGAGCCAACCAACGGTGTGTCAACTCCATCGACTTTCGGGCATATTCATATTCGCTCGGGTAGGGCGGACATTCATCAAAAGCCATAATAATATCAGCACCAATGCTGCGCTGTATATCTATAACGTTCTCAGGCGTAAATAAGTGTTTAGACCCGTCAATATGCGACTGAAAAACAGCTCCCTCTTCCTTCAACTTACGATTGTTGGCAAGAGAAAACACCTGATAACCGCCACTATCCGTAAGTATCGGCTTATTCCACCCGTTGAATTTGTGCAGTCCACCTGCCTGCTCCAATACCTCTATACCCGGGCGCAGATACAGGTGGTAGGTATTACCCAAGATAATCTGCGCCTGTACTTCTGTATGCAGTTGTTGCTGTGTTACCGCTTTTACGCTGCCTACTGTACCTACCGGCATAAAGATGGGCGTTTCTATCTGCCCGTGTGCGGTGGTTATTACCCCTGCACGAGCTTTGCTATTACTGTCGGTGGCTTTAAGTTCAAAATCCATTTTTCTGTTCTGTCAGTTGTATTTGCACACAACTTTATACTTATTACTTACTACTTAATACTTATTTTGTACCCGTGTTCAACGAGGTATTAGTTCCGGTATTATTGCTCAGCATTACCATTCAGTTGGGGTATGCCTTGTTCTTTTTCGGGCAGTTGTTTTCCCTGACGAATTCAAAATTCAAAATTCAAAATTCAAAACTTCCCATTCTCCACCAAGTAACTGTCATCATCTGTGCTAAGAACGAAGCCCAAAACCTACAAGCCAACCTACCAGCAATAATGGCGCAAAGATACAGTAATGCGGCTGGTAATGCTATGTATAGGGTACTGGTAGTAAACGATGCCTCTGCCGATGATACTGCCATTGTTTTAGATAGATTCAAAGCACAATATCAGCATCTTGACATCATACATATAGCTGTCGATGAAATGCGTACACTGCCGGGTAAAAAATATGCCCTTAGTAAGGCGCTTGCCCAAGCAGATACCGACTACTTGCTGCTGACAGATGCCGATTGCCAACCCGCAAGTGATAACTGGCTGGCAGCAATGGTAGCGCCGCTGCACGATGGCAAAGAGATAGTAGCGGGTTATGGAGCGTATCAATACAACAGTGGTATGCTGAATGCGTTTATCCGTTGGGAGACCTTGCATACGTTTATTCAATATGCAGGTTATGCGTTATCGGGCAAGCCCTATATGGCTGTTGGGCGTAACCTTGCCTGTACCAAAACAGCCTTACTGAAAGCACAACAATCACCTGTATGGACGCAACTGCCTTCGGGAGATGATGATTTGCTTATTAATGCAGTAGCAGATGCCGATAACATGGCTATCGTAGCCACGCCCCATGCTACTACCGCCAGTCCTGCCAAGCAAACATGGGCTGCATGGCTGCAACAAAAGCAACGCCATGTATCTACAGGTAAGTATTATAAGACAAGCACCAAACTATTGCTGGCACTATATGCACTTACACACAGCCTTGCATGGATGAGTTGCATACTATTATTGTTTACACCTGCTTGGCAAATGGCTTTGGGGGTAATGCTCGTGAGGATAATGGTGAACATATTGATACAACAACAAGCCTGCAAATTGACGGGCGAAAGAAACAGCATACTACCATTTCTGTTGGCAGATGTTGGCTGGATGATATATAACTTTGCGCTTTCACCCTATATATTTTTTAAAAACAAAACAAGGTGGACATAATACTTAAATACTTCGACGACTTTACGGATGTGCAACTGCAACAAATAGGGCAGTTGGAAGAATTGTATAAAGACTGGAACGAGAAGATAAACGTCATATCTCGCAAGGATATAGATTCTCTGTATACACGCCATGTGCTGCACTCAATGGCTATTGCGGCTGTCTGCAATTTTGAAGATGGTACACAGGTGGTAGATATAGGCACAGGTGGCGGTTTCCCCGGCATACCGTTGGCTATAATGTTTCCGCAAGTAACGTTTTTATTGAGCGATAGTATTGGTAAAAAAATAAAAGTAGTGCAGGGCGTAGCAGATGTTATTGGGCTGAAAAATGTAACAGCCATACATAGCCGGGTAGAGGAGATAAAGGGTCGCACGTTCGACTATGCTGTATCGCGCGCAGTAGCCCCACTGGGCGATTTGTGGAAATGGATAAGCCCCTTGCTACGCAAAGGGCAGCGAAGCGAAGAGCTACCCAATGGACTGATATGCTTGAAAGGTGGTGACCTGAAAGAAGAAATAAAAACATCGGGCCTCAAGCCTACCGCATGGAGCGTTCACGATATTTTCCCCGAACCGCTGTTTGAAGATAAGTACGTGCTGTATGTGAAAAAATAAAATAAGCCCCTTGGAAAAGGGGCTTCATTACATATAGAGGATAAGAGAGAACGAAGAAAAACCGGGCAGTGGAAAACGTAATCGCATGAAAACCGCCACCCGGTTTGTAAGTCTTACAAATTCACTGCCAGCACCACGCAAGTGATGATAGAAACAAACAACATGATTTTTTGCGTAATCGCTGATTTGCGGATGTGAGTAGCTTGTTGCATGACTTGTGTTTTTTATTGTGTTTTGTTTTGAAAGGCTGCTTCCGTAGTTGTGTTATTATTTGTGTTTTTTCCTTTGTTGATACAAATATGGGGGCAAGGGGCAGCCCTTCCCAAATATTCACTCTCGTTTAACGACGGCTTTAAAATTAGTTAACCAAAAAAACGACAAGCGGTTAACCACCTGTTTATAAACGCTTTGTTAACCAACAGAGGAATGTAATACAGTAAAGGGTTTCAGGGTGTTTAGCGGCAGATTGTTATAAGTATATATACTTCAGGTATATAAATATTTTTCGCATCACGGGTAGGATTATTATTTTTGCAGCCTGAAAAACAGATAAACAAGATATAGCTAATATATGGGTAGGATATTTGAAGTAAGGAAGTCTGCCATGTTTGCGCGTTACGACCGTATGGCAAAACAATTCACCCGTGTGGGTAAGGAAATAGCCATTGCTGTAAAGAAAGGTGGCCCCGACCCTGACACAAACCCCATGCTGCGCCGTGTGATGCAGAATGCCAAGTCTTTCAATATGCCGAAAGACCGTATCGAGTCGGCCATCAAAAACGCATTGGGTAAAGATACCAGCAACTACGACGAGGTGCTGTACGAAGGTTATGCCCCGCATGGTGTGGCTATATTGGTGGTTACGGCTACAGATAATACGACACGTACCGTTGCCAATGTGCGTTCGCATTTCAATAAAGGCGGCGGTGCATTGGGCAATAGCGGCTCGGTAGCATTTCTTTTCAAGCACCTTGGCGTCTTCAAACTGAACCCTGAAGGATTGAGTGCCGAAGATCTGGAACTGGAACTGATAGACTATGGGCTGGAAGAACTGGGCGAAGACAGCGAGGGTAAACTGATAGTGCGTTGCGCGTTTGAAGACTTTGGTAATATGCAAAAGGCACTAGAAGAAAAAGGCATCACGCCGATATCATCAGAACTGGAGTGGTTGCCCCAGAATACAGTGCCCGTTACAGACGAGCAGGCACAAGATGTATTTAAGCTGATAGCAAGGGTAGAAGAAGACGACGACGTACAGCAAGTGTTTCATAACATGGGATAGTCATTATACTGTAATATCATATTGAAAGGCAGCCCATGTGGTTGCCTTTCTTATTTACAGTTTGTAATTTCATATCATAAAACCAACCCTTATGAAGTATATATCTTATCTCTTGCTGCTATTTATGGTACAAGCTGTTGCTTGCAAAAAAGTAACCTTAAAGCCTGACTTAAATACTCAAATAACAAAAGAACCTGATTTTGCCTTGATACCCACCAAGGATGCTAAATGGTATATACATTTTATTTCAGATGAAGCTGTTTGTTACCCGTTTATGGATCCTGCAGACTTGTATCTAGACGGTTTTAAAGACCAACTATATCATATATACTATGTATTATCTGCTACGGGTAAAACAGAATTATACAAAGGGCACTCTTACCATGTTTATGAAGGTACAGTTACAGTCGTTTCGCCAGAGACAAATGTAAAAACTGTTGTACAACCTACAGGTATTTGGTTAAGGGAAGATACTGCAGCTATGAAAGTATATGAGTCTGATGCACTTACACCTGCAATTGATTTTTCAGATATTGCTAATCAAGGCACAGTAGTTCCTTTCATAACATGGCCTGCCATGAATATTACTTCACCTGACGGCTATGTACTACATGGTGAAAAAATGAAAAGCTGGAATATGCGAAATCCTATGGATCATAAACTTGAATACTTTTATAAAGCGATAGGTATTGGCAATGCAAGTGGTATTCTACCCCTATACAAGGGTAGTACTGCATATCAGGTGCTATCGCTCGATTTTGTTTATAAAGGTGACAGCATACATTTCGATTATCCTTTGCATTAATTTTGGCAAATGCCAACCACCAAACAATGTTCCCAATGCCTCGCCTCGTTTGAATGTAAGAACGATGCTGTTGAATGTTGGTGTACACAATACACCCTAAGTACAGATGCATTACAGCACTTGAAGGATAATTATGAAAACTGCTTATGCCCTAAGTGTCTTACTCAATTTGTAAATTATCCTCTCCATCAGTATGTTGATGTTGAATAGTTGTTTCGTTTACATCAGGTATAGTTCCATTATTGTCAGGATGTAGATATCGGTAGGGTACAATAAATATTTTTTTTACAACATATGACATATGAATAGCTGAAACCCAAATAGCAACAAATATGATGCTTTTAACTGTTGCTTTCCCGCCTTCTTCTGCTAAGTCATAATTGATTCTTTCAAACTCTGTTTTGAAAACAAGCCCTGTAATAAATGTCAGCAAGTTGATGCCTAATTCGCCCAATGCTAAGATGATGAACATCTTCGGAAAAATATCTCTACGTTTTACAAACCAAAACATCAGCCAACAAGAGTATATGAAACATATGTTTACGAAAATCATTTCTATCATCAATATCAATTGTAGTCTTGTCTCTCCCAACTCGCTCATTGTGAGCCACGATGCAGAAGATAAGTAACCGCCCCATATTACAGAGTATAAATACAAGCATATGCGAACAGCAATCAGGATTCCAAGGAATATAAGCCACCAACTATATGTTTCCGGTATCTCTGTATGAGATGTAAGTTCTGTATCGGTTTTGTTGATTCTTCTGAATATGAAAAAAGCACCAATCAAGGTGATGATGCTAAGAAATACAGCTATCCAGTTAGTTTTAGCAACTATCCCATTGCTATTAATATTCTCAAGGTTTTTTTGAAGTTTAGTGTTGTTCGTCAATACATATTCCAATGCATCTTTTATTCGGTCATAGTCTTTTTTGTATTGTTCTAACTCATGTACCGGTATATGGTCTTTAAAGGTTTTGAAATTATATTCCAGTATCACAGTACTGCCTACAACGGTCGGTTTGAAATTGAAACTATACGACGCACGCAATATGTTGAAACCTTTATCTTCAAAACTCCATTCTGTAGCCATCTGGAATGTGGCTGTATAGGTAATATCGATAGGATATTTTTGAGCTAATGGCTTGTCTTTTACTTTGTCATCGGGTGCAGTCATTCTTTCATAAATAGGCCTTGCACTGGCACGTACAAAGTCATATCCGTCTGTCTTTTCCCATATAGAGTCAATGAGGTATGTTTCGTTAATAGTTAATGTGTTGAGTTCTGTATCATCATTGTACGCTATGGTGTCAGTTTTTTGGGCATACTGAAATGTGTTTCTGTAATAGTTTTCGTAGTCTTCGGCAATACTCTTCAGGCTGCTGTTACTCAGTGTATAGCGCATATCGTCCGCATCGGCATACTTATAAGTAGTTGCAACACTCAGCTTACCTGGAGTGCTGTTGTTTTCCGGCACTTTAAATATTTCAGATATGCTGATGCTACCCCTGTTTTGTAAGGCTATTTTTTCAGGAAAAGTTGTGGTGTGCGATATGGCTAATACCATGTCGTATGCAGGAAGCTGTTGCTCGAAAAACTGCCCGCGTTGTAGCGGTATGGTGGGGTCAACAAAAATGGTTTTGCCCTCAATGATTGTTTTTACAATCACATGGTCGAAAGTATTGGCACCTGGTAGGTGTTCATCTATATGTCCTTTCAAGTCTGTACTTACAAAGGCAGCGAATGCTTGCAGGTTTACATAGCGGAGTATTGTTACAAGTAGTATAGATTTATCTTTACAATCTCCATACCTTTTGTTATAAGTTTCTGATGGTTCGTGTGGTTTGTGAGAGTTTTCGCCGATTTCAATACCCATGTAGCGTATATCATCCTGTACAAATCGTGTAGCCAGTTTGGCAAATACAAACATATTGCCGTCGGCCTCTGCCTGCCATTTATTTATTTTTTCAATGAGCCCGGCAGGTAGCTTGTAGTTATAATTATTTACAAGCCCTAAAGCCCAATCGTTTACCTGCTTCCAACTGGCATACTCCGTTATTTCTACATAAGGATATGCCCTGAACCAACTTGGCGGATTACCATCAAATTCATAGGGCTTTAGTTCCTTAAAAGGCCAGTCATAAATTGTATTTCCTTGTTGTGTGCTTGTATTGGGATTCACAGCGTTGTTATACGCTTTTATTTGCAGTGTTTTGTTGGCAGGGGCTATTACGCTGGTGTAATAATTCATGATAGGATTGTAACTGGCAAAGGTGAATACGTCTTCATACACATTGCCATAAATCGGGTTTTCGCCAACTATGCTGTAGGCGTATTCCAACACATCGCCTTTTCTTAAGTCGTCCAGTATTATCAGCGCATTGTATCGTCCGTTTAGTTGGTGATTGTAAAGAGAAGACTCATTGTTGATTATTTTAATGTTCGACAATTGAAGTTTATTAATTTTTTCACCATCACGCAGTATGTTCAGTTCGTGGAAAACGATTTGCTGATATGCAGCAGAGAAATTGAAAGACAATTCAGAGTTTGATTGTACACCCGATTCGTTGATTATCTTTTTGCTGATTTTACAATAACGTGTTTTCGCTTGCACATTTACTTGCTCGTCGTACAATACAACGTATTCCCCGTTTTGTATTTCCTGTGCTTTGGGCTGTTTAGATAAATCCGGATTGCGCTTCAATAACCATGCAGGTGTTGTGGTTATTTTTGCCTGTGGTGCGGCTAGTACTTCGGTAATGAATAGTAAGCACAACAAGCTACATATAATAATATTCAGGTTAGGTCTCAACATAGGGTGAAAATAAATCAAAATCGCTAATCTCATACTTCATCTGCTTGTTATAGCAAATAATTGGTACACCCTTAAACGCATTAATACCTGCTTTCGACAGGCAAGCTGCAAATCCCGCTTCAAAATGTATCTTTGCAACCAATGAAACCTGCACGTTCTTTACCGTTGCTTATAGGGCGCAAGCCAGTATTAGAGGCTATACAGCAAGGCAAGGCTATCGAAAAAATATTCCTGCTGCGCACTGCCACGGGCGATGAGATAAATGCCATAAAAAAGCTGGCAAAAGAAGCCAACATACCTATTAGCCAAGTACCTGTAGAGAAGCTGAATAACCTTACTAAAGTACAGCATCAGGGCGTTGTGGCATGGGGTAGCCTGCTGCACTATGTAGAGTTGCAGGATGCCATATCAATGGTAGTAGATAAAGGGGATGTACCGCTTTTTGTATTGCTTGATGGTGTTACCGATGTGCGCAATGTGGGTGCTATAGCCCGTACAGCCCTGTGCTGCGGTGCGCAAGGGTTAATACTACCTACATCATCTTCCGCATCTCTCACCGAAGAAGCTATAAAAACATCGGCAGGTGCATTGCACAAAATCATGCTCTGCCGCACACCATCTGTGCCGCAGGCAATAGATGTGTTGCGCCTAAATGGTATTCAACTATTGGGTACAGAAATGCGGGGCAGTATACCCGTTTACGAGGCCGACCTTACCATACCATCCTGCATAGTAATGGGTGCAGAAGATACGGGCATCAGCAAAGATGTACTGAAACGTGCCGATAAACTGATACGCATACCCATGGCTGCTCAATTCGACTCTCTGAATGTATCTGTAGCTGCTGGTATGATACTTTACGAGGCTGTACGCCAACGCATTGCAGAGTAAAGCACATAGCCTGTGTAAATACTTTTTGCTTTTGAATTTTTACTTTTTACTTTTGCGTCAACATTGGTTTCCGCTCAACAACGGAATTAAAAGGGAATCAGGTGAAAATCCTGAACATTACCCGATGCTGTAAGCTTCTTTAGAAAGCCTTTTGCACAAGCCAACGCCACTGTCCTGCTACAAGCAGGATGGGAAGGCCGCAAAAAGGTGAAGCGAGTCAGAAGACCTGCCTTTGGAATTATATTGTTTATCGCTGCTTTCGGGAATAAAAGCACAGATAAGGTTAAAGGCAGGCTCCATACGCCCCGCTTTTCTTTATTATCTGAATTTTTCTCATTAGCTGCATTTAAAAAATTGTTTAAATCAATTTCTTATGCGCAGATTTACGTTAATCTTAGCATTGCTGGCATCATCGCTGGCAACACAGGCACAGACAGTAGCCGATTTTGAAAGCCTTTCATTACCAAAGGCAGACACGTTTTACGAAAACTATTCCAGTTCGGGCAACGATGTGGGTTTCAACCACGGGTTGGCGCACTTTCCATGTGTGTACAATTCTGCATGGGGTGGGTATTGGAGCAGCGGCTTCGCTTATTCTAACATGACGGATAGTGCTACAAGTGGTTATACAAATTCGTATTCTGCCAAAACGGCTAAGGGCTACAACAGTTCTGATAAATACATTGTAGCAAACGGTTCATCCAATTACATCCAACTCATCAACGCAGGCAAGGGTGGCTTTGCAAGTGGCTTTTATGTTACCAACAGTACCTATGCCTACAACAGTATGCGCGATGGCGATGCATTCGCTAAAAAGTTTGGCGGTACTACAGGTAACGATGCCGACTGGTTCAAACTCGTAATACGTGGTTACAATAATGGTACGCTGAAGCAGGATAGCATAGAAGTATATCTGGCCGACTTCCGCTTTACAGATAATACCAAAGACTATATACTGAAAACATGGAAGTGGGTAAACCTGATGCCACTGGGCAAGGTAGATAGCCTGCACTTCTCACTCAATTCGAGCGATGTAGGTTCTTTTGGTATGAATACACCTGCATTCTTTTGTATAGACAATTTCACTACACAAGAAAACCTCTTTCCGTATGCGCCGCAGGCTACCATATCAGGTACTACGGCTGTTATCAAAACAGATGCAAGTATTAAAGGCTGGGCTGCACAATGTACCATACAGCAAGGCTGGTTGGATATTGCAGATAAATCGCAGGGAAAGGTAACTTTTGGTGAAGGGGCAAACGCAACGGGTATTGCCGATAATTCTCTTGTATGCTTGGGTGATAGTGGCTCGGCAGTGCTTACGTTCAATAACGTACTGTACAATGGTGCTGGTGCCGACTTTGTGGTATTTGAAAATGGTTTTGCTAACGGCTCTAACCCGGAAGAAGCATTTTTGGAATATGCTTTTGTAGAGGTAAGCTCTGACGGTATCAATTACACACGCTTCCCTGCAGTTAGTTTATTAGATACGGTGCAGATACCTATGGCTGGTACTTATGTTAATACACGTGCCGTTCACAATCTGGCAGGTAAATACATAGGCAACTATGGTACACCATTCGACCTTGATGAACTGGCAGGGACACCCGGCTTAGACATCAATAACATTACACACATCCGCTTGGTGGATGTAGTTGGTTCTACTGGTGTACACGGACAGACAGACAAAAACGGACGTAAGATAAACGACCCGTATCCTACACCCATCAGCACTGGTGGCTTCGATTTAGATGCCGTAGGTGCTATGTATCTGAAATGGCCAACAACTGTACCAACTGTTGCCAGCGGTATGAACCTGCAAGTGTTCCCCAACCCTGCCAGCAATTATGTACAGGTATCTTTCAAACAACAACCGCAGGGCGAATTGTTTGCAACCATTACAGATATGAAAGGTAGTGTGGTAAAACACAGCACACTGGTAAATAATCAAGTATCTGTTGCATCACTTACTACGGGTGTGTATTATCTTGTAGTTACCGATACCAATGGCAATAAATGGGTAGAGCGTATATCCAAAATATAATAGTATTTGTACTTACCGTATCGCTGCTGTCGGCTTGTGTAAAAGACAAGCCGGCAGTACCTGATACGTCTGCACCCGCACCAACAGCAAGCGGCAACCTCTACATTGCATGTGAGGGCAGCCTCAGCAATGGCAACAGCAGCCTGTATCTGTACAACTATACCAACAATACCGAGCACGGCAATATATACGAAGCTGCCAATGCAGGTGCTAAGTTGGGCGATGTATTGCAGAGTGTTACCCGCATAGACAGTAGATTGTTTCTCTGCATCAACAATTCAGACAAGATAATAGTATTAGATACCGCAAACCACAAGCAGGTGGGTACTATCAGCATACCCAAGCCACGTTATATACTGCGCATTAGTGATACTAAAGCGTATGTATCTACCTTGTTCAGCAACAAAGTATATATCATCAACCCGCAGGCTATGCAGGTTACCGGTAGTTTCGATATGCCGTATCAAAATCCCGAAACCATGTTGTTGAGAAATGGCAAAGCTTACATCTGCAATTGGGATACTGCTTGTGGTAATATCTACGCCATAGATGTAAATACAGATAAGCTCGAAAAAACTATACCCATCAACAATCGCGCGCCACATGGCATGGTGGTAGATAAGAACAATAATCTGTGGGTGCTATCGGGCAATGTACACAAGGGCAAGCATAGTGCGTTCACGGTTATACAACCAAATGATGCAGTATTGAAAACCATCTACTTTGCAAATAAGGTAGATGCCATCAAACCAGTATGTAATAATGCTGGTGATGTAGTTTATTTTATAGAAGTAGATTACAATGGTGGTACTACAAATAATGGTATTTATAAATTGGGTATTGACGATAATTTGCTGCCATCAACCGCTTTCATCCCCGCGCAAAACTTTCAATATTTTTGGGCATTGGGTGTAGAACCCAAGACGGATAAAATATATGTGGGCGACCCTAAAGGCTTTATACAAAAAGGCACAGTTGGCGTGTATGGTACAGATGGTAAGCAGCTGCACAGTTTTAGCGTTGGGGTAGGGCCTGGCAATTTTTATTTTAATTAATCAGTGTATGTACACATCCCCTTTCACGGTGAGCAGAATGGTAGTGTCGTTACTCGCGGCACTGCTTTCTTTTACCTGCGCATCGGGGCAAAGCACTACCGATACGCTGAAAGAAGTACGTGTAAAAGGGCGAAAAAAAAATGTACAGTCTGCAGATGAGCGTATTAATACCTACGCACCCGGTCAGAAAATCACTACCATAGATAGCATCACACTACAACAATACCAGTTTCAATCCGTTGCTAATTTATTGAGCCAGCAAACACCTGTATTTATAAAGAGCTATGGCATCAATGGCTTGGCAACACTCAGTTTCCGTGGTGCATCTGCCGCACAGTCGCAGGTGTATTGGAATGGTGTACCCTTACAAAATGCAGCAATGGGCATATCAGATGTTTCACTGTTGCCGGTATCGCTCTTGCAGCGTGTGCAGGTGGTATATGGTAGCTCTGCAGCTATGTGGGGTAGTGGTAATGTGGGCGGGGCATTGGTGGTAGAAAATGAACAACCGTATTTTGATGCCAATGCCCGGTTTCGCTATGCAGTATCTGCTGTTACAGGTAGCTTTAGTCAATACCAGTTGGGTGCGCGTACGTCATACGCATCGTGCAAATGGTTTGTAGCTGCTAAGATCTTCGGGCAGTCTGCACAAAACAATTTTTCTTACAACGATGCAGGTACTGATAAGCGCATGACAAATGCACAGTTGAGCAGTGGCACAGGTTTGTTACAAATAGGGTATAAAGCCAATGAAAGAAATACCGTTGCACTTACTGCATGGTATCAGCAGTACTATAGGGAAATACCACGTGCGTTGTTCGAGACACAATCGTTGAAAAACCAACGAGATGAATCATTAAGGCTATTGGCAACATGGCAACGTACTGGGCGTGTACACACATCTGCAAAGCTATCTTACATCCGCGATGCGATGCACTATCGCGATACATTGGCATTGCTTAATAATAAAAATAGCACTAATCAATTGTATGCAGACGCTACTTTCAGTTATCAAGCTGGTAGCAGTCATAAATTTATGCTCACGCTACCTGTAACCATTGCATGGGTAGATAGTGCAAGCGTCAAAAACACCAATACACAAAACAGATACGCTGCTGCATTCAATTATCTGTTTACAGGTATAAAAAATCTGCAAACAGCCATCAACCTGCGTGGAGAGGTGGTAGATGATAACAGCTATGTATTGCCCGGCATCAATGCCGCTTACGCCCTAACCGATTGGCTCAACATTAAAGCCAATGCACAGCGCACGTATCGAGTACCTACGCTCAATGAACTGTATTACAATCCCGGTGGCAACCGCAACCTGCAACCCGAAAAGGGATGGAGTGCTGATGGTGGGTATGCAGTAAGTACGTCCACAAAAAATAAGATTGTACTTCATCACGAATTGTCAGCATTCAACCGCGTAATTGACAACTGGATATTGTGGTTTGGTGGTGCAATATGGACACCACACAACATAGCTACTGTGCATAGCCGAGGGGTTGAAACAGATAACAAACTCACCATTACAATAGGCAAGTGGCAGTGGCACATAGGTGTCAACACAGCCTATACGTTATCAACTACCATTGCCAGTAATGTCGCAGGCGATGGTAGCATTGGTAAACAAATACCTTATGCCCCACGATACAACGGGCAGGGCAATATTGGTTTTTCGTATCGCGGTTTCTACGTCAATTACAACCATACCTATACAGGTTACCGTTTCCTGACGGTGGACGAATCGCAATGGTTGATGCCCTATAATACTGGTAATATACAGTTGCTGTACACCGTACCTTTCAGCCATTATCAACTGCAATTGACAGTACAATGCAACAATGTGTTCAACCTAAGCTATAGTGTTGTAAATGCAAGGCCAATGCCGGGTATCAACTGGTTGATGGGGATGCGCTTAATGATTTTATAATATAGGGTTAATGGTATGGTATAACCAATTTAAGTAGTTGATTATCAGAATTTTAATTAGTTTTGTATGACGATGGCATATTCTATACAATTTTATGTATTATCTTGCTATAACATTATTGTAAAAAAGACTAATTTCACAGCCCGAATAACATAAATAAAGTATGAAACTACAATCGTTTTTTTATCCATTAGCAATAGCTTCTGTGATTTTCTCATCATCATGCGATAGGACTGAGGCTTCTTACATAACACCAAAATGTACGAGCGCCCCCAATCAGTCTATTAAGGTAACAGAAGCTCGCGAATATGAATCTTATTGGCGTTTTTATGAATTAAAAGAATGGGAATGGGTTATTCTGAAATATTCAGATAAAACTTTTGTTGATTTGTGTACGAGCGATAAAAACGGTGTTGATGTAAAAGTGGTTGGCAATTTCATTGAAGTAAGGGCTTATATGAAGATTACTGATAGGGATAGCGTGGAAGTACCTATCGTAAAAAAGAACGCTGCTAATAATATGTTTTCTTTTGAAGGGGCACTTGATAACATCGATCTGCAACCTTATTATCAACATTATCCTGGCAAGTTTAAGCCTGTATTGTACATCAAAATGCCTTTTGATGATGATGATAAAAACAACCGTACATACATGATTGAAAGGTTGAACATTAACCTTGATAATGTGAAAATAGAACCTACAGGAAGCAAGACCATCTAATATATTTTAATTGCATTTTAACCACTATTTGAGCATTTCAAATAGTGGTTTTTTCTTATAAGTTTTTTATAAATTAAATCCCATTACCCTGTTTTATACTCTAATTTTTTAATCTATTTTTAAAAATGTAACGGGCAACCCAACGTATATAGCACATTTACAGTCTATATCGTAGGAAATCTTTAATTCCCGTTACTTGTCTATCGCATTGACTTATACGGTACCCGGGCAGACAAACGAGTTACAGGAACTCATTTATGGGTGTATGCGCAACCAGCGCAGCGCTCAGGAGAAACTGTATCATCTTTTCTACCCACGAATGATGGGTGTTGTGAGGCGGTATATAGATCATACGGAGCAAGCGGAAGAAGTATTGAATAATGGCTTCCTAAGGGCGTTCCAAAAGATAGACCAGTATACGTTTCAGGGTTCTTTTGAAGGTTGGTTAAGGAAAATCGTTTTCCATGCAGTATCTGACTATGTAAAGCAAAACGCGCGATACAATGAAAAGATAATGTTGGTTGAAAAAGACCAGTACGTACAGAAAGACCATGCAGACAGGTTGTATTATGCCCAACTGCTGGAACTGGTGCAATCGCTGCCGGGGGCTACAAGGTCTGTCTTTAATATGTACGTAATGGAAGGATTTTCGCATAAAGAGATTGGCAAGATGTTGGGCATCAGCGAGGGTACATCTAAATGGCACCTTTCTGAAGGCCGAAGAATACTGAAAGACAAGATTGAAAAGTTGCAATTACATTTAAAAAAATAAATTTTATCCATATGGATAAAAACATGATTAACATAGATGACCTGGTGAGGCAGCGCCTGAGTGGCGGTGAAGAAGAGGAGCGTGCGGGGGCATGGTTGCGTATGCGTGAGTTACTCGATAAAGAGGAACCAGTGCGTGTAGCAGCCGGCTACAATTGGAAGCGTATGCTCACCTATGCTGGTGGCTTGCTGCTGCTGGCTACAGCTACCATTGGTGGTTACCAAGCTTACCAGTCGTTCAGCGACAACAAACAAACTGCCGGCGATGCTGCATTTGTAGCTAATAATAGTAGCAACGGCAAGGGCTTACTTTCTGGTGTATCGCTCAACGAAGCAACCACAAACAATCTACCTGTATCATCAGCAACAAATACACAGCCTGCTGAAAAACAGCAACAATCGGCAACAAAAAATCAGCAAACAGAAAAAATGCAACAAAATGCAACAAAAGCGTCTGTTGCAATAACAAATACACCTTCTACAAGTACTGAAAAACTGATTGCTGCTAACACATCATCTAATACAAACAATAATAACCTGCAACCACAACGCAACAACGATGCGATAACAGCAACAAACAGCAACAAACCTACCGAACAGGCAGGCAAAGAGCAAAACAACACTACAACGAATAACAATAGACCTAATAATATAAATAATGCAGGTATAGTAGCGACAGTTACCAAATCATCAACCGCTACTCCAACACAGGAAGCGGCTGCCTTGGCAATAAACAAGCAAGATGGTATGTCTACAACCCCAGACCGCAACTTTGCATCTAGGAGTAATACACAGCAGCCTGCAAGGGTGCAACTGCCGCCAGAAGTTACTAACCCGCGCTACACAAAGGAAAACAAGAAAGTAGACTCTATCAACATGATAGCTACTAAAGAAAGCAATCGAAAAGGCGTACGCAAAGTAGATACAGTTGCTATGGGCAAACTGGCTACTGAAAAATACGTTGGTAGCGATGCCTTATTGGCCGCAGCCCCTGCTACAAATGAGATAATACCTGCTGCTGCGGCGCCGTCAGCTTATAAACAAGAAGAACAAGTTGTAGCACTTGCAGATAAGAAGATTAGCAGTAAGAACTATAAAAATAAAAACTACAATCCTAGGCGCTTTGAGCAAATGGTAGAGAACGCCAAAATGAACCTTTCGGGTGTTACATTCCATCCTGGCTTAATGGGTGGTGTCAGCAGCACACTCGGTTCTTATAATATGATGGGCATCAACTTTGGTGTAGTTGGTATGATGGACATAAATGAACGCTGGGGTATGTTTGCAGAATTGAAATACGCATATCGTTTTGGTAATGGCAAATCACTGATGAATAATTACAAAAGGCGCGATTTTGATCGTGATGAGTATCTTGGAAACAATAATTACAGCTATGGTTGGGATTCTGTTGAGCATGCATTCAATATCACATCTTCTTCGTTGATTGAATTGCCTATAGCTTTACGTTATTCAGCCAAACGCATTAATATGTTTGTAGGTGTGAATACTGCATACAACTTTGCTGTGAAGGTAGATGAGAAAGAAAACGCACATGCTAAAGAGTATGTTACTAATGCTGGCAGTGCTGTAGGTCTCACATCTCAATGGGGAGAAAATAAGAAATTAGCTTATGATGACTTTAATGCACGCTTCACAATGGGGTATATGTTGGGCATAGGTTATCAATTGTCACCTGGCACTGGTTTCGACCTGCGCTTGTCTCAACCAATATGGGATAATGTAAAGACGAAAGGGGCATACATTGTGTCGAAAGAGCTGTTCCGTACACCGTCAGTGCAACTGAACATGACTTACAGGCTTAGTAACAATAAATACAAACCTCGTACAAGAGAATATTAATCTGCAGACATCGCAGCCGCTTTCATTTCGCGGGTAGTGTCTTTACCAAGATATTTTTCAATACGGTTTTCAATAAAGTAGATTAATGGCGTTAGTAATAACGCCATTAATGCTTTATAACTGTAGTTAACCAAACCTATTGCCAATACGCGTTGAAAACTCCATCCATTGCCTATTTTGAAAGCTATGAATAGTACGATAAAACTATCTATGAATTGCGATACTAATGTAGAACCTGTCGCGCGTAGCCATACTTTCTTCTCGCCCGTTACTTTCTTTATTTTATGAAATACCCAAACATCCAGCAACTGGCTGACTAAGAATGCCGTAAGGCTACCAACAATAATCCACATTCCTTGCCCGAATATACCACTGAAAGCTGCCTGCATATCTGGTACGCCATCGGCCGCACGGCTACCTACCCAAAACTCTGTATTGGGCGGTACGTGTATAGCAAGGTAGAACATAACAAATGCATAGCAGATAAGCACTACGGCTATGTATGATATACGCCTTACGGCTTTCGGGCCATAGTATTCGTTTACAATGTCCGTCATCACAAACTCAAGCGGCCAAAGCAGTACCCCACAGGTCAGGGTGTAGGTCAGCCCCTCTTCTCCTAATAACGAAAACGGGTGTGGTGTCATACCCAACAACCGCTCTAATGAAAACAGCTTGCCACCTATACATTCTGCTATCAGTGCATTGGCTACAAAGAAGGATGCTATGAATAGAAACAGTTTGGTAGGCTTGTCGTTGAGTATGTTGCGTATCATGTCTGTGTTTTCTGTCAGTAAATCTAATGATAATAGATAAGAGTTTGCAATACATGGATTGGCTGCCAGTCCGCATCTTAATAATACCGTAAAGATTTGGTAAACCACAGTTGACGTTGAGATAACCTTAATTGATGAGATTTATATCGGAGGTTTATCTATGATTAGTAAAGAGTTTTTATCGGTAGCGTATACGGCTATACAAATGAGTTTTGCAACGGCAGTAATATCTGCCAACCACAAAGCCGATTACAGGGTAATAGGCAATACAGACTTTTCTATCACTTTCCTTTGCAGGACGGGTTTTCAGTGGAGTACAATATCAGAAATCAGGTGGCGAGAGAAAGACACCGAAGTAGTTGACTATACCATATCCTGCACGCTGAATCCGGAAACGATGGTTACCAAACAATTGTTAAAAGAATATGCGGATAAACATATTGCTGCTTTGGCTGTTTTAATAGATAGCTACGTACAGCAAACACAGTTGCTTAAGAATAACGCCACAGCAAAACGCAGACGGGGGTTTATATAACAGTATCATCTTACTGTCATATAAAATGTTAAAACCTGCATTTGGTAAACTTTTAACGCAAACTGGCATAGTTTTTCTTACGTATACTAGTAATAAGTAACTCGTAAAAACTGAGTAGATATGCGTTTAAAAGTATTAATGGTAAGTAATCAGAAAGGCTTACCCGTATCAGATGCAGAAATGCTGAAAGACAGAGGCTTTATGGTATATACCTGCGAAGATACCCTGCTACACGAGATGGTAAATGAAGTACATCCGGATATTGTATTCATCAATCCTGAAGAACCTGATGCCGGCACTACCAAAGCATACCATAGCATATTGAAAGACAAGGAATTGGCAGACTTGCCAGTTATCTATACAGTATCTGAAGATGATGTGTACCTTGTAACACCAGCAAGGGCACAAGGCAAAAAGCATAAGATAATATCAGACAATATAATAGACGGCATCAAGGCATCGCTGCAAGATAATGTGGTGTATCAACTGCCACATGCGCATAACCATGCAGCATAATTTCCTTATCCCTTATCTACGGCATACTTTCCGGGACCTATGATAATCATGGCAAGAAATACGATGCATAGCTCAACTGCATGAGAAGCATCCATCAACGTATCGCCCGAGCCGAGATGCATGGCAGCAGCTACCAGCATGGTAAAGAATAATAAGAATGAAGTAGGGCGAAAAAATAAACCCAATAAGAAGAATAGCCCGCCAACCGTTTCGGTAATAGCTGCCATAAAGCCCCAAACTACAGGCATAAATTTGATGCCGATATGGCTCATTGCACCACCTAATTTTTCCCAACGCTCTGCACCCCCCGACAGTTTAGGGTAGCCGTGCAGTATCATCATAAAGCCCAAGCCAAGCCTCATTATTAATAATGCCGCATTGTTGTACTTGCCGAGTTTGCTGAGAAATGCCATATCCATTTGTGTTTTCGTCAGCTAATTTACTATCATATTCTGATTTATGTATTCTTAATTGTTGGTTAGATATTTTCTGTATTGTTTAGTTTTTTTTTGATTGCGTGGTATGTCCTTTGTGTTATTTGATGGAAAAAAGAAGGATGAAAAAACTATTAGTTGTATTACTAACATTTCCTATTGCAGTATTTGCTCAAAGAAGCTATAACAATCTTGACAACTTTACTCTTGGTGATAATGCTACTTATGTAGATGTTGATGAAAGCGGTATGCAAGCTGGCAACTCAGGAGCAAACATTACTTGGGATTTTTCTAATGTTGCCTTATTATCAGATACAATGCGTATTAGCATCGTATCTCCTGCTTCAACCACATGGGGTAGTGTTTTTACAGGCGCAGATATTACAGAGCGTCATTCTGATGGTAGGTATTACTATTATCAAAAAACAGCTAATAACAATTTTCTTATAGGGTTTGCAGATTCATCACGCAATACTGTTTCTTATTATACAAAAAACAGTGCCATGTTTGCCAACAGGCCAATGAAATATACGGACTCCGCCACAGATGTTTTTGAAGATTCAAGCGCCTTTAGTGGGACACCTGTAACAGGCGGTGGTTTTGGTAAGGTAATAGCTGATGGTTATGGTACGTTAAAGCTACCCGGAAATGTTACTTACAATAATGTATTGCGGCTGAAAATTTATCAGTATCAGGCAGACTCATTTGAAATATCACCTGGTGTAAAACAAACTTTCATAGCTATTACCTCATCTTACTGGTGGTACGATACGGTTTCTAATTTTGCTGTATTCAAGTTAGACTCTTTTAGCGTAGGTGGATTTTCTGATAAACGAGCAAGGATGTTGTACAAAAAGCCTACCAGCATACAAAGTGTAAGCAGTGTTAATAAGTTGAGGTGCTATTTTGCAGATGGTGTATTGTATATTGATAATATAGGAGTGAATGATGGCAACTATACAGTATCATTGTACGATTTGTCAGGTAGATTATTACAAGCACAAGCTGTGAAAGCGAAAAATAATATAGCTGTAGATATTCAAACGCCTTTTGCATCTGGCGTATATGTGGTAAGGGTTAGTGACAATACGAATAGAATAATAGCAGTAAAGCGTATCGCCGTTACAGAATAACATAAATAAATAAAAGAGCCACTATACAGTGGCTCTTATTATTTTATTGCTTTGGCAGGTTTCTGAATGCCTGTTTGTTTTCTTCTTCTTTTTGCTCTTCGGCTACTTGGTCTTTGTCGTATGCGCGGATGATGTGTTTTACCAAACGGTGACGAACAACGTCTGCTTCGTCCAGTTGTATTTGCGCGATACCTTCAATGCCTTGCAGTATGCGGGTAGCTTTCAGTAAACCCGACTTTTGATTTTTGGGCAAATCCACTTGCGACATATCGCCCGTGATGATGGCTTTGGCACTCGGGCCAATACGCGTCAGGAACATTTTTAGCTGCAGGTCAGTCGTGTTCTGTGCCTCATCCAGTATGATGAATGAGTTGTCGAGCGTACGGCCACGCATATATGCTAATGGTGCAATTTCTATGATACGGTTGGCCATATAATAGTTCAGCTTATCGGCTGGTATCATATCGTCCAACGCATCATACAGTGGGCGTAGATACGGGTCAATCTTTTCTTTTAAATCACCGGGTAAGAAGCCGAGGCTTTCGCCAGCTTCTACAGCAGGGCGTGTAAGAATGATTTTACGAACAGCTTTATTTTTGAGCGCACGTACTGCCAATGCTACAGCAGTATAGGTTTTACCTGTGCCTGCCGGGCCTATTGCAAAAATAATGTCGTTCTTTTCGCTAACGGTAGCCAACAGCTTTTGGTTAGCCGTTTTGGCACGTATTACTTTGCCATTCGGGCCGAAAACCAATATGTCGTTATTGGCTTCGTTTTCTACTGTTACTACGCTTTCTCCATTTTCATCTTCGCCCAATATCTCGGCAAAGTAGTTTTCTGAAAGATGTCCGTTTCGCTCCAGATACTTTACCAATTGCCCAATGCGTGTTTGCGCGTTAGACACTTCTGATGCCTGCCCTGACAGCTTTATCTGCGAGCCGCGCGAGAGGATTTTGAGCAGTGGGAATTTGCGTTTGAGAATGTCGAATTTGCTGTTGTTAACGCCGAAAAATTCAATGGGGTTAACCGTGTCAAGATTGATGATTGCTTCAGTCAATGTATTGCTGGGTTTAAAAACTATTAATGCCTGTAAGTTTACAAAAACCGTACAATAACGGTTGTTAACTAATTATAAAGTCCGGTATCACTTCCTCATTTGTCAACACCCGCCCGCATATGTACGGTTTTCGGGGGCTGTGCTACGCGCCGCTTTTGCCGCGTTGCTTATCGTCTTCAGTCGCTGCCTGCGTACCTACCGGTAAGTGTGGCAGGCAAGTTTACACACCACATATTATCTCTGCCTCAACTGCTGATAGTGAATTTAGGTATTCGCAATGTTAGTTGTGATGTTTGGTGGTACTTAATTAATCAACAGTTGTGCATATCTTTTTAGTATGTATAAGTCTTGTTTTAATTATCATAGAGATAAGTGTAAGCATTAACTTTACTTTTTTATTACAAATATGTATTTGCTCAACGATAAAGTAGTAGCCATTACAGGTGCGTCATCGGGTATTGGTAAGGCATTGGCACTGGCTGCCTTGCAGCAGGGGGCGTATGTAGCAGTATGCGCCCGCAATATGGATAAACTGAAAGAGGCTATCGGCAAGGAAGATGATAATGTGCTGTATATGGCGGCTGATGTAAGTAAAGAAGAAGATTGCAAACGATTTATAGAAACTGCCCTAGCTAAATGGGGCAGGGTAGATGTGCTGATAAACAATGCAGGCATCAGTATGCGTGCGCTATTTGAACATGCCGACCTGCAAGTGATACGTGAACTGATGGACATAAACTTTTGGGGTACAGTGTATTGTACGAAGTATGCCATCAAATCCATTCGTGAAAATAAGGGTGTGGTAGTGGGTGTATCATCTATTGCAGGCTTTAGGGGATTACCAGCACGTACAGGGTATTCGGCATCCAAATTTGCCATGCAGGGCTTTTTGGAAGCTTTGCGTACCGAGTTGTATCAAACAGGTGCACACGTTATGTGGGTATCGCCAGGGTTTACAGCCAGCAACATACGCAATGTAGCCCGCAGTGCAGACGGTAGCGCGCAGGGAGAAACGCCCCTTGACGAGGGTAAACTGATGAGTGCGGAGCAATGTGCGAGCATCATATTGGATGGAGTAAAACACCGCAAACGCACGATTGTGATGACGACACAGGGCAAATTGACGGTATGGATAAACAAGCTTTTCCCAAAATGGGCAGATAAGCTGGTTTTTAATCACTTTTTAACTGAACCTAACTCACCTCTGAAGGGTTATTAACCGTCTGTAATAAGTTGAATGCAAAGCGTTTTGCGTTGCTTTTTTTATTAAATTTATATCTGATATATTCAGTAAAACAAACCGTATGAAGAGTTTTTTGAAATCGACCCTATTGTTAGCATTAATAATACCCTTGCAGGGTACTTATGCGCAAACGCCAACACAGATTTATCTCCCTAATACCACACCGCCCGATGTATGGGCGAACGGGCGAAAGCAAACCTTGGCTTGGGCAGGTGGGTTTAACAATCCGCAAATATGTATTGCAGACCTGAATAACGATGGTATTAAAGATATGGCCGTATATGACAGAGTAGGCAGATACGGAAGTGTTAAAACATTTATCAATACCAGCAGCATTGCCGGTAATCCTGCTTATGAATACCGTCCTGAATTTGCTATAACTTTTCCATTAGTTGTAGATTATATGAAGATGGAAGATTATAATCGGGATGGTATACCTGATTTATTTCATAAAGGCATGGGCGGTGTAAGTGTATACAAAGGATATTACAATAACAACAAGCTGCATTTTACATTTTACAGGGAGCTGAGATATAATCTACCGGGTTCGGGACTAGTGAATTGTTATGTAGCGCCAATAGATATACCAGCTATTGGTGATGTGGATAAAGATGATGATCTGGATGTAGTGACGTATGATGTTGTCGGTACCCGTATGTCTTTCTACCGCAACTGCGAAAAAGAAGACGGTTTGTCAAAAGACAGTATGCGCATGTGCTTGAAAGATGAATGTTGGGGAAGGACATTGCAATTGTATGAGCGTACTATGCACCTTGCACAAAACTGCGGACAATGGGGTGTAACATGCAAGACAACGCACGCAGGTAATACCGTATGCCTTGTAGATTATGATGGAGATGGCGACCTTGATTTATTTAATGGCAATGTTTCGTTTTCCGATATTCAATTTCTGAAAAACGGCAGGGTAGAGTATGGTAAATCTATAGATACCATTATAGCACAAGACACTGCATGGGGCAGCAATAACGGTAAGAAACTACAAATGTCTATGATGCCTATTGCGCACTGGGTAGATATGGATAATGATGGTAAAAAAGATATGGTCTTCACCCCAAGGCTTGATAATACAGAAAACTATAAGTGCGTATCTTATTACAGAAATACCGGCAGCAATACATCACCTGCTTTTTCTTTTACTACAGATTCTCTGCTAATACAGGATATGATAGATGCAGGAACAGGTTCTGTACCCACTATGTATGACTATAACAAAGATGGCAAACTTGATTTGTTTGTAGCAACAGAAGGTTATTATCAAGAGTCGAATGGTACATTAAGGGCCCGAATTAATTATTACGAGAATACCTCAACTTCAAGTGTTCAGTCTTTTGAATTAAAAAATCCTGATTTCCTTAATTTGTTTACAACTAATATCAGAGGTACATCTTTGTCATTCGGAGACCTTGATGGTGATGGCGTTGATGACCTGGTACTTGGTAAGGGAGATGGTTACATCAGCTTTTATAAAAACAATGCATCAAATAATACAATGACGCCTGTATATGGATTCCCCACATTGTTGAATGATCAGTTTGGCACTTTGGATGTCGGTGATTATGCAGCACCGTTTATTTATGACCTGAATAAAGATGGCAAAAATGACCTTGTGGTTGGTAGCCAGATGGGCAATTTATATTACTTCAGAAATACTACATCGGGTGGACTGCCATCTTTCTTTAAAGTAACAGATACGCTTGGTGGTATTAAAATTTTTGAAGAAGGAAATGTGTATACATACGTAGTGCCATTTATCGGGAAAATTGATGATTCGGGTAAAGAATACCTGTTGTTAGGTACACAAGGCGGCACGGTTTACAGATACGATAGCATTACGAGTACTAATTTTACAAAATACAACAGGTTGGATTCTAACTATTGCTACATCAATGTGCATCAACGTGCAGCACCCTTTGTAGCAGATATAGATAATGATGGCAAGAAAGAAATGATGATTGGCAGTTTTAGTGGTGGGGTAGTTATGTACAAGCAATACTTTAATGTTGGCATAGATAATATTGCAAGTACAAAATATAAGGTGGATGTGTATCCTAACCCAGCAAGCAACAACATTACCATAGCATGGAACGCTGCTTTTACTAATGGCCCTGTTGAAGTAAAACTATTATCTGTTACGGGCCAATTGGTGAAGCGAGTAACTGCTGATTTAAATGCAACATCCGTTCAGTTAGATGTTGCTAACCTTGCACAAGGTGTATATTACTGTATTGCACAGTGTGCAGGCAACCAGTCTGTTGTACCTGTGAGCATTATGAAATAGTACAAAGACAATAACACATAAAAAAGAAAATCCCCGATTAGCGATAATCGGGGATTTGTATGTTGAATAAGTAAAGACTTATTTCTTAGCACCAGCTTTAGCATCTTCGCTCTCAGCTTGTTTCAGGGCACGTGTCATTACTACCGATGCGATAGGAATACGCGGAGAGTTCATGATTTCCAATTCTCCTGCTACTACGTCCTGTACACGTACGTTACCGTTCAGCTCCAGGCTATCGATGTTTACTTCTATGTTTTCTTTCAAAAACTTAGGCAGTGTGCGCACCTTCAGGCTTTTTACTTTCACCTCAAGACGTCCGCCCGCCTTCACACCTGCAGGCTGTCCTACAAACTTCAATGGCAGGTTGGCGATAACTTTTTTATCATCTACCAGTTCCAGCAAATCTACGTGGCTCAGTTCGTCTGTCAGTACGTCAAACTGCAAATCTTTCATAATGCAAGTGTATGTTTTACCATTTACACTTACTTCTGCCAACTGAAAATCGGGCGTGTACACCAACGGGCGGAAAGCCAGTTGTGGTGCGCTGAAATGTACTGTTTCTTTACCGCCGTATATTACAGCAGGTACCAGTCCTTCAGAACGAAGACGGCGTGTTACTGTTTTACCGTGTTCGCTTCTGCTTGTTCCTTCAATTTTTACAACTTTCATTTTTAAAAGTTTTGTATTTCAACACCGTGCGAATACCCGTCGAACATACGGACGTTGAAATGGTAGTTAACTAAATGATGTACGCCATTGATGCGGCGGACAGGTTTTTTTGTTTAAACAGTCGTTATAATTCAGTTGATTGGTTGATTTGTTGACTTGTTAATAAGTTTATGAAACTAATCAACTAATGAACAGGTCAACTCGGCAACCTATTTTTTCCCGTGTATAAATAAAGAACTAATGGACTTGTTCTCAAACGTATTGCGGATGGCTACTGCAAAGAGCTCTGCCGTTGGCAATACTTTTATTTTCGAACATTCCCCTTTCAGCGGTATAGTATCGCAAACAACCAGTTCTTCCAATTCGGAGCTCTCTATGTTTTCGTATGCTTTACCACTCAGTACCGGATGTGTACAGAAAGCGCGTACAGATAATGCACCACGTTCTTTCAGTATAGCTGCCGATTTGCTGAGCGTTCCTGCCGTATCACAAATATCATCTATCAACACTACATGCCTGCCGCTTACATCGCCTATTACCGTCATGGCAGCAATCTCATTGGCGCGCTTACGTTGCTTGTCGCAGATAACCATATCCAGCTCAAAATACTTGGCAACTTCGCGTACCCTGTTGGTGCTACCCACGTCGGGGGACGCAAAGATAAGGTTTTCCATCTTAAGATTTTCAATATATGGTATGAAAATCGCTGAACTATCCAAGTGATCAACCGGAATATCAAAGAAACCCTGTATTTGCGGAGCGTGCAAGTCCATCGTCATCACCCTGTTTGCACCGGCCGTTGTCAGCAGGTTGGCTACGAGTTTAGATGCAATAGCCACACGGGGCTTATCTTTCCTGTCTTGCCTGGCAAAGCCGAAGTAGGGGATAACCGCCGTGATGTAGCCAGCCGAAGCACGGCGTGCAGCATCTATCATCATTAGCAATTCCATCAGGTTATCAGACGGGGCAAATGTTGACTGTACAAGGAAAACATAATCTCCACGTATAGACTCATTAAACACTGGCTGAAACTCACCATCGCTGAACTTTGGGATGGCGAGGTTACCTAATTTCTTACCAAACGATTTGGCAATCTGCTCGGCAAGGTAGGTAGAACCTGTACCGGAGAATATTTTAACAGAAGGCTGCTGCATGAACATTTTTTGGGGAATAGGCTGCAAAAGTAAAGAAAGCAGGTGGTTATTAAAAAGATGTTTTCTATTTAAAATATTAATATTAAGTTTATATCAATACTGCAATTGCCATATTACCTTTGCTGCCTAAACTAAAACGCATATGAGACGCACAGCAACTGCCGTATGGAACGGCTCTGGCAAAGAAGGCAATGGCCACCTGACTACTGCAAGCACAGTACTTGATAAAACACAATATTCTTTCAGCTCTCGTTTTGAGAACGGAACAGGTACCAACCCTGAAGAACTGATGGCTGCTGCACATGCAGGTTGCTTCAGCATGAAGTTGTCTTTTGTATTGGGTGCAGCAGGCTTTACACCTGATGAAATACATACTGATTGCGCTATTACCTTAGATAACGGTGCCATCACCAAAAGCGAACTGACATTGAAGGCTAAAGTGCCGGGTATCACTGCAGAGCAGTTTCAGGAATGTGCAGCAGATGCCAAAGCAAACTGCCCCGTATCAAAAGCATATAATTGTGAGATAACGCTCGACGCTACGTTGTTGTAATCAGCAAGATGTTTAATAGTAAAAGGGTATATACATTGTATATACCCTTTTAATTTCTTTTGAAAAGATGGTAGCTACCAGCCACTTGCCAGCACATCTGCTATGTGCATGGTTTGTATGGGCAGGTTGTTCTTTTCTATATAGCCTTGTACGTGCATCATACACGATACGTCTGTTGTTATCATATACTTCGCCCCTGTTTCCAATGCGCTCTGCACTTTGGTTTGCGCCATACCAAGTGATATAGACTCGTACTTAACAGCAAACGTGCCACCAAAGCCACAGCAGGTTTCGCATTCTTTCATCTCTACCATTTCCAGTCCTTTTACATGGCGCAGCAATTGGCGTGGTGCATGTTTAATGCCACACTCACGTAGTGCGCCACAGGCATCGTGGTAGGTAGCTTTCCCTTCAAGAGCAGCACCAATATCTTCTATCTTCAATACCTGTGTCAGAAACTCTGTAAACTCATACATATTGCCCCGCACTTTATCACTCAATAAGTGTTCGGCACTGTCGCCAAGCATCTTGTCGTAGTAGTTGCGTACAAAGCCTGTGCAAGAACCACTGGGGCCAACGATATAGCCTTCACCATCAAAATCGTACAGAAATTTTTTGGCAACTGCTTTGGTTTCATCCCAATAACCCGCGTTGAAGGCTGGCTGCCCGCAACAGGTTTGTTTGGTATTGTAAGACACTTCGCAGCCCAGCTTTTCCAGCACTTTTACCATGTTCATACCCGTTTGCGGGTATAGCTGGTCTACAAAGCAAGGTATGAAGAGTTGTACTTTCGTCATGTAATGGTTCGTCTTTACGGTATAAATATAATCAGTTTGCAGGGTTGGCAAGCATACGGCTGTTTTTTATCATCTTCAATGCTGTGATGGCGGCTTCTTCGCCCTTATGCCCATGTATGCCACCAAGGCGCTCCCATGCCTGTTGTTCGTTGTCTAAAGTCAGTACCCCGAAGATGGTAGGTATGGGCAGGTCAAGGTTTAGTTGGGTAATGCCTTCTGTTACAGCCTTGCACACATAGTCGAAGTGGGGGGTGCCGCCGCGTATTACCGTGCCGAAAGCGATTATAGCTTCAGGGGCATATTGATTATCAGTATAGGTATGCTCCCATAATTGTTTACAGGCGAATGGTAGCTCAAAAGCGCCTGGAACTTTAATACGGTAGTAAACATTGACATTAAACTTGTCAAATATTCTTTGAGCACCATTAATAAGTTCTTCGATTATTTTTTCATTCCATTCGGTTGAGACAATAGCTACTCTTGAAAATGCTAATGAATTTAACCCTGAAGTGTCTAATAATGATGCGCTGTGTGCTGATTGTGCCATAAAAGAAAATCCCCTTTTCGCCGGTAAAGGTAAAAAGGGGACTTCAATAAAACGTTTAAAATATTAATCGTGTTCGCCCAAACGGCCAAGATATTTGTCAATTTCCCTTGCTTGTTCGCTCTGTGGAAACTCATCTTTTATCTTCTGATAATATTTCTTAGCATCATCTTTTTTATTGCTCATCTCACACAATGTTGCTAATCGTAGCATATACACAGGTGTCAGCAAATCATCTTTTGTATTGCCTATCGCTTTTTCATAAGCAGTTATGGCTTTTGCTGTATTGTTAGTTTCCATATAGGCGTCTCCTAATACACCTGCGGCAACGTATTCTACCATTGAGCCGTTACCGTCAAAATCTTCCAAGTGTTTGATGGAGTTTTTGAAATCGCCTTTCATCAGGTAACAAACGCCTGCATAATAATGACAAAGGTTGGCAGCTTTGGTGCCACTGTATTTTTTCATTACAAACAAGAAACCTTTATGCTGACCGTCACCATTCAGGGCTTTGTCTACAGAGTCTGCCTCGAAGTAGCGCTGTGCAAAAGCCATAGCAGTAGCTGCTTTTTGCTCACGTGGTTCGTTATACAGTTTTGTGTAAGCAAAGTATCCTACAACTGCAGCCAGTATAACTGTTACTACGGTATTGATGCGTTTCTTGTTGGCTTCATATTTAGCCAGCAGGTTGTCTAAAACTTTCGATTCATCTGCTTCTGCTGCCTGGGTTGTTCCCGGTTTGTTTCTAGCTGAGTTTGCCATTTATTGTATTTGTAATTTGTATGTAGTCAATGATTGGTTTTCAAAAAATTAGTCGGTGATGTACGGATAGTTTTCATCAACATAAATATCCTTGTACAATTCGCTATCATCAGGCCAAGGGCTTTCTTCTGCAAATTGTACGCTTTCTTCTACTTCCTGCCTTACTTTTTCGTTGATGGCTTCAATCTCTGCTTCTGTAGCCCATTTGTTGTCCATAATGGTTTTCAGCACCTGATTGATGGGGTCTTTATCTTTATATTCTTCTACCTCTTCTTTAGTACGGTATTTAGCAGGGTCGCTCATAGAGTGTCCACGATAGCGGTAAGTTTTCACTTCAAGGAAAGTCGGTCCGCCTTTTTCGCGCGCGCGCCTTACAGCACGCTCCATAGCTTTGTGTACTTCCTCGCAGCTCATACCATCTACACTGTCGGCAGGCATATCATACGCATCTGCCAGTCGGTATATGTCCAGTGTTTTAGATGTACGCTCTATAGATGTCCCCATTGCGTAATAGTTGTTTTCGCAAACAAATATCACGGGCAGGTTCCAAAGCATAGCCATGTTGAAGGTTTCGTGCAACAAGCCCTGACGTGCAGCACCATCACCAAAATAACAAACAGTTACACGGTCGTTGTTATGGTACATATCTGCAAATGCAATACCAGCACCAAGCCCTATCTGTCCGCCAACTATACCATGTCCGCCAAAAAAGCGTTTTTCTTTGCTGAAGAAGTGCATACTACCGCCTTTGCCTTTAGTACAGCCTGTAGCTTTACCATACAATTCGGCCATACATTCTTTAGGGCTCATGCCTTTGGCTATGGCCAGCCCGTGGTCGCGGTAGGCGGTTATCATATTGTCATCATCGCGGATGGCAGTCATGGTGCCGGCGGCTACTGCTTCCTGCCCTATGTACAAGTGGCAGAAACCACGTATTTTCTGCATACCGTATAGCTGTCCCGTCTTTTCTTCAAAGCGGCGCAACAATAGCATAATTTCGTACCAGTATAGATATGTTTCTTTTCCGAAAGGAGTCTGCACTGTTTTTTTAAATTTGTGCGAAAATATAAAAACTTTCGCTGCTTTTTTCGCTTGTCATCAATTAAGAAGATAACATTAGTACAATTTCGCAACTATTCGTCGCGCAGCTTTGTATTTGATGCCCCCATCACCTGTATTACAGGTGCTAATGGCTGTGGCAAAACCAACCTGTTGGACGGGGTGTACTACCTTTGCTATACCAAGAGCTATTTTACTGCCTACCAGCAAAACTGCGTGCAGATGGGGCTCGATGGCTTCAGGGTAGAGGGGGTGTTTCAATCAAAAGGGCAAAAAGTCAATATGTTAACAGGTGAACCTATTGACATATTAACTAATCAACCAATCAACCAATCAACAATCGTCTGCAAATGGCAGCAAGGCAAGAAAGAACTGCAAGCTGATGGGGTAGAGTATGAAAAACCAACTGACCATATTGGCAAATATGCTGCCGTAATGATAGCCCCTGACGACCTGGAATTGGTAAACGACGGCAGCGAACCCCGCCGCAAGTGGATAGACAGCATATTGAGCCAGACTGACAAGGGCTATCTGGAATGCCTGATGCGTTACCAGAGGATATTGCAGCAGCGCAATGCGTGGCTGAAACAATATGCCAACAGTGCTACGCCAGACTATACAACGCTGGAATACTACGATGCACAACTGGCTGGCGACGGTACATATATATATGAGAAGCGCAATGCGTTTATAGCCTTGTTTTTGCCTTATCTGCAAGGCTTGTATGCACAACTGACTGATGGCAAAGAAGCAGTACACATAACCTACCAAAGCGACTTGCAACAACAAACACTGGCAACGCTGCTGAAAGACGGACTGCAACACGATATGCGCCTGCAACGCACCCTGCGAGGCATACATAAAGACGACCTGCAACTATTGCTGAACAATACGCCTGTAAAAGCCTTCGGCTCGCAAGGGCAAAAGAAGAGTTTTTTGTTTGCCATGAAACTGGCACAGTACAAATACCTGAGCGGGGTGCTGGGCTATAAACCTATCTTATTGCTGGATGATGTGTTTGAAAAGCTAGACCAGAGCCGTATGGAAGCTCTGTTGCGAATAATACGCGGAGAAGACTTCGGGCAGGTGATACTAACTGACACCCATGCTGAAAGGGTACGCAATGCATTTGGAGATGGGGTAGAAGTGGGGATGATTGCGTTGTAATTGTATTGGGTAAACTTCATAACTTTAGTCCTCATGAAACGTATATTACTAAATCCTATTTTGGTTTTGATTGTTACTTCATTGACTTCATGTCATTCTTATAGGATTTTTCCTAAAGAATACAGGAAAACACCATTGAAACAACCAACTACTACAGTTTATGTAATTAACGCTGAGTTATCTAAAGAATTTAACATCTTCAAGTATTCTAACATATATAACATTAGTAACGACAGTACAACACTTACCAAGATAAAACTATATCCATTGGATACTGTACGAAGGGCTTGTGGACAAGGCTTTGTCCTCAGTGTTTTTACTTTAGGTCAATTCCCTGTTGGGTATCCGGATGTATATTCTTTTCAGTACGCTGAAATCAGCCCACAGGCTACAACCATCAAGAAGTTAACAATAGAAATAATGCAAAGATTATGGTTTTGGGATATTTTCAGTAAACATAAAAACTTTGCTAAAGAAGCTGGAAGAGCTTTGTACGGAGCTAACTGCAATGCAGGTATAGTTAAGTAGGGTAATAGTCTTATAACAAAACATTAATTCCCTCAACATTCGTTGTGTTTCAATGTTATAAAATGGGTTTGCAGACGGGTATGTAATAAATTATTGATTCGTGCCAGAAAAAATAGCCTGCTTTCCTTACCTTTGGGTGCGTTAAAAAAAGGCATATACAGCTTTTAATAGAAAATATGGGTTACGTAAAAGATAAGTTCAAAGCAGTAGCTGACGAACAAGCGAAAGAAATCAAGAGCATCATTGCAGAGCATGGTGAAATGGAACTGGATAAGGTAACAATAGCGCAGGCCTATCAGGGTATGCGTGGTATTCCCGGCCTTATTACCGAAACATCTTTGCTCGATTCAAACGAGGGTATCCGTTTTCGTGGTTATTCTATTCCTGAATTGAGAGAGAAATTGCCACATGCGGAAGGTGGTAGCGAACCATTACCAGAAGGTTTATTTTACCTTATGCTGACTGGCGAAGTGCCAACATTGGAGAATACAGAACACATCTCTGCTACATGGGCGCGCCGTTCGCACGTACCCAACCACGTATTTGCTTCTATCGAAGCACTACCTGTTGCCACACACCCTATGACACAGTTTTGCATAGCTGTACTTGCACTGCAAACAGAGTCTAAATTTGCAAAAGCATACGAAGAGGGCATCAGCAAAAAAGAATATTGGGATTATGTGTACGAAGATACCATGACGCTGATAGCACGCCTGCCACGTATTGCAGCTTACATCTACCGCCGCAAATACAAAAACGGCGAACATATACAGCCTGATGGTATGCTCGATTGGAGTGCCAACTTTGCACATATGCTGGGCTACGATAACGAGAGCTTTAAAGAACTGATGCGCTTGTATCTGACAATACATGCCGACCACGAAGGTGGTAACGTATCTGCACATGCAACACACCTTGTAGGCTCTGCACTCAGCGACCCTTACTTGTCTTTCTGTGCAGGTATGACAGGGCTTGCTGGTCCGCTGCATGGTTTGGCAAATCAGGAAGTTATCCGTTGGATAGAGGAGCTTCAGGAGAACCTTGGCACATTAGAGCCTACTAAAGAGCAGATAGCACAGTATATAAAAGATACATTGACAGCAGGTAAAGTAGTACCAGGATACGGACACGCTGTATTGCGTAAAACTGACCCGCGCTTTACAGCACAAATGGAGTTTGCAAAAACACATTGTCCTGACGACCCAACTGTAAAAACAGTATGGAATGTGTATGAAGTAGCACCACCGATACTGGAGAGCACAGGCAAAATCAAAAACCCATGGCCTAACGTAGATGCACACTCTGGTGCATTGCTGAAACACTATGGCTTGGTGGAAGAAGATTTCTACACTGTATTGTTTGGCGTGAGCCGTGCACTGGGTGTACTGGCAAGCCTCTGCTGGGACAGGGCTTTGGGCTTCCCGATAGAACGTCCGAAATCTATGACTACAGAGTGGGTGAAGAAATTTATAGCAAAGAGCCAGGCAACGGCTTAGTTTAGTAGTAAGTCGTAAGTATAAAGTAATAAGTAATGAGCAGGCAGTTTAGGCTGTCTGCTTTTTTATTCATGTTATTTTAACCATCATATAGGGTAGGGGTAGCAATGTAGTTTCTATTAATCAATTATCTTTGCGCTCCGAAAAGCTGGCTATTCAATGTCAGTATCGCAACAATTATTGCAATCATAGTTATCATTTAAAATCATAGCAAATCATGGTAAAGGGTCCTGTTTCTCAGTTTATACAACACCACTATCGCCACTTCAACGCCGCTGCATTGGTAGATGCCGCTAAAGGTTACGAAACACATTTGCTGGAAGGTGGTAAAATGCTGGTATCGCTGGCAGGTGCTATGAGTACCGCAGAGTTGGGCATATCGCTGGCAGAAATGATACGTCAGGATAAAGTAGCCATCATTAGCTGTACAGGTGCAAACCTTGAAGAAGACATCATGAACTTGGTGGCACATACACACTACAAGCGTGTACCCAACTACCGCGACCTGAGCCCGCAAGACGAGTGGGAACTGCTGGAAGGTGGTTTCAACCGCGTAACGGATACTTGCATACCCGAAGAAGAGGCATTCCGCCGCATACAGAGGCATATACATAAAATATGGAAAGATGCTGAGGATAAAGGTGAGCGTTACTTTCCGCACGAGTATATGTACAAACTACTGCTGAGCGAGGTGATGAAACCTGATTACGAGATAGACCCCAAAAATAGCTGGATGATTGCCGCTGCCGAAAAGAACCTGCCGATAATAGTACCGGGATGGGAAGACAGCACGATGGGCAACATTTTTGCATCGTACTGCATAAAAGGTGAATTGAAAGCAAGTACCATGAAGAGTGGTATTGAATACATGGTATGGCTGAGCGAATGGTATCGTGCCAACAGCAGTGGTAAAGGTGTTGGCTTCTTTCAGATAGGTGGTGGTATAGCAGGCGACTTCCCGATATGTGTAGTGCCTATGATGTACCAAGACCTTGAATGGCACGATGTGCCTTTCTGGAGTTACTTCTGTCAGATAAGCGATAGCACAACGTCTTACGGTTCTTACAGCGGTGCAGTACCCAATGAAAAAATCACTTGGGGCAAGTTGGATATCAACACACCAAAATACATTGTAGAAAGCGATGCTACTATCGTTGCTCCATTGATATTCGCGTATCTGTTGGGGTGGTAAGTTAATTCAAAAGTAAAAAATCAAAATTCAAAAAGCGGTGCGATGGCTGCCGCTTTTTTGTTTGTATACTCGCGTCATTGCGAACGATAGTGAAGCAATCTCACGAAATGAGTGGTTTGCTCTACATGAGCCTTTTCCCACGCTCTTGCCTGCGCTTCCTTTCTTTCTTTTGGCAGCAAAAGAAAGAAACAAAGAAAAGCTGCCATAGACCAATGACAGAAAGGTCTATGGTGGCTATCTATTACGCTTCGTTACTACTGTGCTGCCAAGCTATGGATTACTATTTGCTCGTGTTTTTTTGCTACACTGCTCCATTTATAGTAATAGGAAATGTGGAGCAAGTAACTAATAGTTTGATATTTTAGCCCAAAGTTGAGTTGCAAAATTTCTGGCTTTTAGTCCGTAGTTATTTACATCACCAGAAGACAAGATAATTTTCTCGCCTTTAATAAATATTGAACTAATTCTTTCATCAGCAATTCCATTATTGTGCATTAAGCAATTTCTTATGTCATTTACTAATCTAACATCAATAATGAGCTGTTTATCTAATTGAGAGTACTCGTTCTCAATAAGTTTTATTTTATCAACAAAAGTCATACCTCTTGTGCGTTCACATGCTAAATAATTAATAAGATTCTCTTTTTCAGAATTGATTTCTTTATAAGAAATTTTGTGCTTGTTTTTTTCAGGTGAAATTGTCAATATTTTTATAATGCATTTTGTTATGAAATCTTCGAAATGTGCAAATCCTAAGAGTAATGCTGAAGTGCATATATGATTTGAGTAATTATTATAGTTTGTTTCATATAGTTGTTCTATTGTAAGTCCTAAGTTAAATCTGTCATGATGCTTTATTTTCATATACACATCCTCATCTGAAACGTCCAAAAAACCAATCAACAGATTTAATTGTTTGATTAAATAATCATAATCAGTCATAATCGAAGAATTGTTTAGATTTCTAATCTACTTTATTTTCCCCAACAAATACTCCATCCCCACCAACTCGGCACAGGTTGCTAATGCAGTAATGCTTACGCCGAGTACGCCATGCAGGTTTACGTTTTGCCCTGTCAGTAGCAGGTTGGGTATTTTGGTGCGGGCGGCTATACTTGTTTCAGCAAGTTTGTTGATGTCTTTGAGGATGCCATAGAGGCTGCCTTTGGGCGTGGCTGTGTAGTCGCGGTAGGTGAGGGGTGTGGCGGTGCTTTGTGCTACGATGTTGCCTTTCATTTCGGGTATGCGTTGGTATAGTTTATCGAGCAACAATTCTGCACGTATTTCTTTAAAAGCCGCGTACGCATCACCTCTGTCTTGCTCATGCCCTGTACGGTTGATGATGTGTTCAAAAGGTGCTACCTCACTATAATGCATATAGCTAAGGATGGATATGCTTTCGGCATAGCCCGCGTTCTGTGCATCTTCTGTAAAGAAAGCCGCATAGTTGGCAGGCCATTGTCCTGTTTGGTATTGTACAGCATCCCATACGTTTTGGTTAGCGTGCCAGTAGATGTTGTGATGGCGCATGGGTACAGCGCGGGGTTGCAGCACTACATTCAGCATAAAGGTAGATATGGTTTGTTCTAATCCCTTTATACGCTTACGGTATGCGGTACGAAATAGCGGGCTATCCACCCAATCGAGCAATACTTCGGGGGCTACATTGGCTATAAACTGCTTACCGTAGTAGCGTTGCCCGTCTGCGGTTTCGGCATAGGTGATGCTGCCGTTTTCTTCTGCCAGCTTTACTACTTCCGCATTGCGGTGTATCTCACCACTATGTTGTTGCAATGTTTGCCACAGGTATTTAGATAGCTGGCTGCTGCCCGGCATTACTTTATGGCTGCTGTGTATATAGCTTTCTGTTACCAATGCATGTAGATAGAATGGTGTACGCTCTGCCACGCCTGCATATAGCAGGTTGTTGCCTGCCAATACATTTTGCAGTTTGGTATTGCTTGTAATGTCTTGCAGGGTTTGGGTAACGCCCCAGCTGCTCACGGCTGCTTTTTCATCGGCACTGCCAGTTCTTAATCTGTATAGTGGAAAATGGTCGCTGACAGTTGTAACGGTTTTAATGTATTTTTGCAGTGCATCTTTTTCTTCGGGGAAATAGGGTAGCAATTGCTCTACAAAATTGTCAAGCCCCTGTGCGTGGGGGTACATCACCTCTTCATCGCCAAAAGCTATTTTGTCAAATGCATTAGCATCATAAGCCTTCAGCAATAGCTTGTCCATCACACCTGCATATTGCAGTATGGTATGTAGGGTATGCCCCTCACCAAGCCCGCCTATGTAGTGTACACAACTGTCAAATACTTTTTTGTTGAAAGAGAAAGTTTGCAGGCAGCCACCTATCTGTTTATCACGCTCCAGTACACATACTTTCATACCCTCTTTGGCAAGTATCACTGCGCAGAGCATACCGCCCAGCCCGCCACCTGCTATCACTACATCGTATGTGTTATTGTTTGTCAACTGTTTGTATTAAGAAAGTCAGGACACCATGCCCTGACTTCTGTATGCTTGTTACTCGTTAGCTCTTATTTAGCAAACATCATTTCACCAATATCTGCCATAATGCGTTTAGCAACATTGTTGGCAGTTGTTTCGTTTGTGCTTTCGGCATAGATGCGTATGATGGGTTCTGTGTTGGATGTACGCAGGTGCACCCAGTCGCTGTCAAAATCTATGCGCAAGCCATCTTCGATATTAATGGGTTGCTTGCTGTATTTTTCTTTTATCTGCCCGAAGATGTGTTTTACATCCACACCATCATTCAGTTCTATTTTGTTTTTAGAGATAAAGTAATCGGGGTATGTACCGCGTAGTGTCTTGATGCTCTTGCCGAATTTTGCGAGGTGTGTCAGAAACAGGGCTATGCCTATCAACGCATCTCGCCCGTAGTGCAGTTCGGGTACTATTACCCCACCATTGCCTTCCCCACCTATCACGGCATTTACTTCTTTCATCTTCTTCACCACATTCACCTCGCCAACAGCACTTGGGTAGTATTGCCCACCGTGTTTTTCGGTAACATCCCTTAAAGCGCGGGTAGATGACAGGTTAGATACTGTATTGCCTTTCTTATGGCTCAATATATAGTCTGCAATAGCTACGAGAGTGTATTCTTCACCAAACAGGCTGCCATCATCACATACAAAACACAGTCGGTCAACATCGGGGTCAACAGCTATGCCGAGGTGTGCGTTTTTCTTCGCTACTGTATTACAAAGCTCTGTCAGGTTTTCGGGTAGTGGTTCGGGGTTGTGTGCAAAACGCCCTGTTACTTCTTCATTTATGATTGTAATATTTTCTACACCCAATGCACGCAGCAGTTGTGGTACAGATAGCGAGCCGGTAGAGTTTACAGGGTCAACCACTACACTAAAGTTCTTCGCCCTGATGGCTTCTACATCTACCAACGGGTGTGCCAATACGGTGTCTATATGTTTTTGTATGTAGGTGTCGTCGTGTTGCAGACTGCCAAGATGGTTTACATCTGCATAATCGGGTTCTGTATTAGCTACAAAGTCCAATATCCATTGTCCTGCTTCTGCACTCAGAAATTCGCCATCGTTGTTAAGTAGTTTCAGGGCATTCCATTCTTTGGGGTTGTGGCTGGCGGTTAGTATTATACCGCCTGCTGCTGCTTCTATCTTCACTGCCATCTCTACGGTTGGGGTGGTGCTTAGTCCCAAATCCACTACGTCCAATCCACAGCCTTGCAAGGTAGCTGCAACAAGGTTGCGCACCATCTCTCCAGATATGCGCCCGTCCCTGCCAATTATTACTTTCTTTCCTTTGTTTTGTTCCTTAATCCATGCAGCGTATGCGGTAGTGTATTTTACCACGTCTATTGGTGATAAGCCATTGCCCGGTTTCCCGCCTATTGTACCTCTGATGCCCGATATTGATTTGATAAGTGCCATGCTGTTAATAATATAGTTTGGTGTGGCGAAGATAAGCGATTACCCATCTTGCCGAAAATGATGTGGTTAAGTTATTACGATTTGTGGCTATAAGGTATAACATTTTTTTAGCAATTAAATTCCCGTATTCATTAGACATTGACGTTATATTTTATTTCTTTTGTTGCCTTAATCAACAACTATGCAACCTATATTAAGCATTTTCAAAAAACGGTTGGTGGCAGTTGCCGTACTGGCCGTGTGTGCATCTAATGCGCTAGCGCAAGACCTGAAAGCAAAATTGCCACTCGACCCCAAGGTGACGAAAGGCAAATTTGCAAACGGGCTGACATACTACATACGTCCCAACTCGAAGCCCGAGAAGAAAGTGGAGCTACGATTGGTAGTAAATGCAGGCTCTGTACTGGAAGATGACGACCAGCAGGGTTTGGCGCACTTCATGGAGCACATGAACTTCAACGGTAGTAAAAACTTTCCGAAGAATGAGTTGGTGAGTTATCTGCAATCTATCGGTGTGGAGTTTGGTGCAGACCTGAACGCCTATACCAGCTTCGACGAAACAGTATATATACTACCCGTACCTACCGATAAAGAGGGCAACCTTGATAAAGGTTTCCAGATAATAGAAGACTGGGCTCACAACGCGCTGTTGATGGATAAAGACATAGACGATGAGCGTGGTGTGGTGCTGGAAGAAAGCCGTATGGGTAAAGGTGCAGATATGCGTATGCTGGATAAATACCTGCCCAAACTGATGACAGGCTCTAAATACGCCAGCCGCTTGCCAATTGGTAAAGACGATATACTCAAAAACTTTAAGTACGATGTGATACGCCGTTTCTATCGCGAATGGTACAGGCCCAACCTGATGGCTGTTGCTATAGTAGGCGATATAGATGAGGCTACTGCCATGAAGTACCTGAAGAAGCACTTTGAGGGTATGAAAAACCCAAGCAAAGAACGCAAGCGCGAAGAATTTGCTATACCTGCACGTACAACATCAGAAGCGATGGTGCTGACGGATAAAGAAGCTACCAATTTCCAATTGCAAATCATATTCCCCTCTGTTAAGAAAGGGGACGAAAGCACGCTGGGTGGCTACCGCGACAACCTGAAACAATCACTGATAACACAAATGTGGAATTTACGCCTGAGCGACCTGTCGCGCAGCAGCAATCCGCCTTTCCCGTATGCGGCTGTGGGTTATGATGGTTGGGCACGTGGCTACGAAAGCCTGTCTGCCTTTGCTATGTACGGCACTGATGGCCCTGAGAAAGCGATGAATGCGCTGACGGCTGAATTAATAAGGGCTAAAGAACACGGTTTTACCATCAGCGAACTGGACAGGGTGAAGAAAAGCATGATGAGCATGGTAGAGAAATTGTACAACGAGCGTAATACTACAGAGAGTGGCTCGCTGGTAGGTGAGTATGTACGCAATTTTCTGGAAGACGAACCCATACCAGGCATTGAGAAAGAATACGAATACTACAAACAATTATTGCCCGGTATAACCGTTGGGGAGCTAAACGCAGATGTAAAAAGCTGGATGGCGAATATGAATACCTTTTCGCTGATAACAGGGCCACAACAAGGTGCAGGACAAATGGTAACAGATGCCCAACTGCTGGCTATGACTAAGAAAGGCTTTGAGCAGAAAGTATCTGCTATGGAAGAAAAAGTAGTAGCTGAAAACCTGCTGGATAAAAAACCAACGCCAGGCAAAGTAGTATCTAAACAAGAGGATAAAGAATTTGGTTCTACAACTTATGTATTAAGCAATGGTGTGAAAGTAACCATCAAGCCTACCGACTTTAAGAGTGATGAGATACTATTGCGTGGTGTGCGCAAAGGTGGCATGAGCAACTATGGCGTGGCAGACAGATATAGTGTGCAATATGCTACGCAGGTAGTAGGTGCTATGGGCTATGGCAGCTTCTCTCCCACAGACCTTGAAAAAGCACTGGCTGGTAAAAGCATACGTGCAGGTGGAAGCATCGGAGATATATCTAACAGCGTAACAGGCAACAGTACGGTGAAAGACTTTGAAGCCATGCTGCAACTGATGTACCTGAAGCTGACACAGCCACGCAAAGACGAAGCCCTCTTTAAAGCATTTGTAGATAAGCAAAAGACACAATTGCAATTCATGTCTGCCAATCCGCAATTTGCATTTATTGATACGCTGTATAGTGTGATGTATAATAAAAACCCCCTTGCACCTATTGCAGTACCTAAGGCAGAATACTACGATGCCATCAACCTGAACCGTGCAATGGAAATATACGATACAGAGCTTGGCAATGTGGACGGTATGGAGTTTTTTATAACAGGTAATGTACAGATGACAGCCGTGCAGCCACTGTTAGAAACTTACATAGCCAGCCTGCCTGTAAGCGGTAAAACACCTGCTTTCAAAGACAATGGTGTGAGGCCTGTAACGGGTGTACACAATATCCAATTCAAACGCGGGGAAGAAAAGCAAAGCCTGATACTGGCTATGTACAATGGCGAAACAAAGTACTCTGAAGACCTGAACCTGAAGATGAATGCACTGGCAGAGATACTGAACATAAAAGTGATAGAAGAATTGCGCGAGAAGTTGGGCGGTATCTATACGGGTGGTTATAGTGCCAATGTATCTCAATACCCCTACGAGCGTTACAGTGCAAGCCTGTACCTGCCTTGCGGACCAGAGAATGTTGACAAACTGCTGACTACTGCCAAAGAAGTGGTGGCAAACATTAAGAAGAACGGCCCCGATGCGAAAGACCTTGACAAGGTAAAAATGCAATGGCATGAGCAACGCCGAGATAAGATGAAAGAAAACGGCTTCTGGAACGAGAAGATGGAGTCCATTATGTTTTGGGGCAAGCAGCGCAAAAACCTGTTTGACTACGACAAATGGGTAGATAGCCTGACACCAAACGACATAAAAGAAGCAGCCAATATGCTCTTTAATGGTAAGAATGATTTTGTTGCCGTGCTGTATCCTGCATCGTAATATCAGAGATAGTATTATAAAGAACAACGCCTCGTGAAAACGAGGCGTTTCTTTTGTATTACTAACCCAAAAAATTTATTTATCGGTTGCTGTTGTAAATAGTTGGTACAACAACTAAGGTGTTAACTATTTAACCTATTGACGTATCAACTAAGCTTCCGCAGGTTGTAGTGCAGCGCGTATCTGCGCTTCTATATCTTCTGCCACCTCTGCATTGTCTGTCAGGAATTGTTTTACGGCATCGCGCCCTTGTCCTATCTTGCTTTCGCCGTAGCTGAACCATGAACCGCTTTTTTGCAGTATGTTCAGTTCCACACCCATATCTATTATCTCACCTATTTTGCTGATACCCTCACCGAATATAATGTCAAACTCTACCTGACGGAAAGGGGGTGCTACTTTGTTCTTCACCACTTTCACACGGGTACGGTTACCACTGGCTACATCACCGTCTTTTATCTGGCTGATGCGGCGAATGTCTAAACGTACAGAAGCGTAGAACTTCAAGGCGTTACCACCCGTAGTAGTTTCGGGGTTGCCGAACATGACACCTATTTTTTCGCGTAGCTGGTTGATGAATATGCAGCAACAACCCGTACGGCTGATGGTAGCTGTGAGTTTACGCAATGCCTGACTCATAAGGCGTGCCTGCAGGCCCATCTTACTATCGCCCATTTCGCCTTCCAATTCGCCTTTGGGTACAAGGGCGGCTACAGAGTCTATCACTACCACATCTATAGCGCCTGATGATATCAGCCTGTCAGCTATTTCCAATGCCTGCTCGCCATAGTCTGGTTGAGAGATGATGAGGTTATCTATATCTACCCCCAGCTTGCGTGCATAGCTGGCATCAAAAGCGTGTTCGGCATCTATTATAGCGCAGATACCACCTTTCTTTTGCGCCTCTGCTATGGTGTGTATAGCGATGGTTGTTTTACCCGAAGATTCAGGGCCGTATATCTCTATAATACGCCCGCGCGGAAAGCCGCCCACACCCAATGCTACATCCAAACCTAAAGAACCCGTGCTGATGGTGTCTATACTGTCTTTTTGCTTGTCGCCCAACATCATCACCGAGCCCTTGCCATAGTCTTTCTCTATCTTGTCGAGAGCGAGCTTTAATACTTTTAATTTGTCGTCTGCTGCCATTGTGTTGTGATTTAAACTGCTAAACTAATTTTTTTCAAAGATATAAACGTTTTGTACAAATATTACACATTTGTACAGAAAAGTTATCCACATTTGTATGGATTAGGGGCTTTTTGCGACTTTGTGAGGAGTTGCGAAGTATGAAGCCATCTTACGGAATGAGTGCTTGCACAACATAAGTTGCTCTGCGCCTTAGCGTCTTTGCGGTTAAAAAAACTCGCGTCATTACGAGGAGCTATTGCATAGCCACAGCGTTGGCATAGCGACGTGGTAATCTCACGAAACACAATACCCTCATTTCTTGAGATGGCAACACTCGCTGCTCTCGTTCGCCATGACGGGTAATAAGTTAAAAATTTTCTTTCCTTGCCCTGTCTGCATTACAACGTTTTTTGTTGTATGATTGTATTATTGTTGTACAAATGTTCAATAATTGTACGTAATATTGTACCCGATATATATCACCAATATATGCGCGTCTGCGGTGCATACTAATACAAACGGGCAGCTCAAGGGTACATGCACCCTTTAAAACATAGCATTTTCGCAGGCAACAGCTACGTTGCAGTTTTTCACTATTCTTTTTTTAACCGTAAACTTTTTTAAAAATCCATACAGATATGGAACACCAAAACCAACAACAGCCCCCAAGCGGGCAAGCCATGAAAGATGCTATACTGGCGGAGTATAACGAGATAATGAACCAGCCACCCGATACGGGTATGTTCATCGTAAAGACGGCCAACAAATGGATGTACGAAGCCAGCCTGCGCCCCATACCGCAAATGCTCTTCGACGAGCTGTGGTACGAGGGCGAACTGTGCATATTGTTTGCAGACACCAACACGGGCAAGAGCATACTGGCCGTGCAGATAGCAGACAGCATCAGCCGTGGTATGCCCATAGAGGGCTTTATGATGACGGCAGACAGGCAGCCCGTTATTTACTTCGACTTTGAGCTGTTTGACAAACAGTTTGAACTGCGCTACAGTGTAGATTATCAGCACCACTACTCGTTTTCGCACAATATGCAGCGTGCCGAGATAGACCCCGAAATGGTAGTACCCGACGGGTATGAATACATGGAAGACTACCTGCACGATAGCATTGCCACTACGGTGATGACAACGGGTGCGAAGGTGTTGATTATTGACAATATTACATACTTGCGGCAAGAAACGGAGAAAGCTAAAGATGCGCTGCCGCTGATGAAGCACCTGAAGGAGCTGAAGAAGCGCTACGGACTGAGCATACTGGCACTGGCACATACACCCAAGCGCGATGCCAGCAAACCCCTTACCCGCAACGACCTGCAGGGCAGCAAGATGCTGATGTCTTTTTGCGATAGCAGCTTTTGCATAGGCGAGAGTGCTACCGACCGCAGCCTGCGCTACCTGAAGCAGATAAAGACACGCTCCAAAGAGTTTCGCTACCACGAGCGCAACGTAGCCCTGTGCCGTATAGAAAAGCCCTACAACTTTCTGCAATTCAAACTCACAGGCTTTGGGGATGAGGGCGAGCATTTGAGGGAAGTTGATGATGCGCGTACGGATAAGATACGCAGAGCTAAACAACTACAAGATGAGGGAATGACACAACGTGAGATAGCCGAAATCTTAGACGTAAGTGTTGCTACCGTAAACAATTATTTAAAAGAATAGCTGTTTGCTTTGTTCACCATGTTCAACTTGTTCAACCACTTGAACGAGTTGAACAGGTTGAACAGAAATTGTATATTTATATAATTATAAAAGGTTATGAAAAACCAACAAAAGTCTAAAATAATACGTGGATTTACTGTCGAAGTGGGTTACATATTAGCATTAGTATTAATGTTAATTGTTATGGTCATATCTATATACTATGTAGTTTTTGAAGTTGACTATAAAAAGAGTCTATATGCTACAATTGGTGTTTTAGTTCTGTTATTGTTTTTAATAACGTTGCGATTTCTACAATATAGAAGAGCTTTTTTAGCAACCTATACAACAAATTCGAATAAATACATAATTGTTCAAATGCCTGAAAATGTAAAAGCAATGTTTACTGATTTGCTTATTGGCTTTGAGCAATATGCAAAACTAAAAGGCTATAAAGTTTCTATATCAATTGATAATTCTGCTAAAGATAAAATTGCGTTCAAGTTTACATTAGATGAAGAATACAACAAAGTAGAAATAGAGAATATTCGGAATGATATAAAAGAATATATAGAGAAAGTAAAGCAACAAGATAGTTTTGAAGATATGCCTGCTGTGCTAACACAATCAGAGCATAGTTTAGTGCTAACTACGCTCAAAAACCGACTGACAGCAATGCGTAATAATTTAATGCTTGAAAAGACTGCAAAAGAAATTGAGAAAAATAATGCCGAGTATTTTAAGCGAATTGCAGAAGAGTTAGCAAAAGGTAAAGGAGTATCTACACAACCTAATATATATATACAAACAGGTGGCAATCATACACCGCATACAGTAAGTGCTGTCAACTCAAAAGCCATTGGTGAAAATATAAGTTTTGAGGACTTGTCTGATAACTCACATCATACCAATATTACAATATCAAACTCATTTAAAATACGAAACGAACAAATATCAAAGATTGATGAAATAGTAAAGCTGATAAGAGAAGCAAATGATAATACAAACGAAATAAGGCAAGACCTTATTACTTGTTTCTCTATGATTAAGGATGAGTTAACCCATCAGGAAAACCCTGATAAATCAAAATTGCATCGTTGGTTTTCTGATATAAAAGGTAAGGCAGAGAAATTAGTCTTAACACACGAGCTATCACAAGCTATTCAATGGGTGTTTGAGAGCTTTAAATTCATAAGTTAATCTTGTTCAGTTTGTTCAATTCGTTCAAGTGGTTGAACAAGTTGAACAGGTGAACAAAACAAATATTGTCATAATGTTATATAATATCAATATGAGTGGTCAAATAAGAATGGTAGATTTTTGTTTTTTTGAATTGCATTATAAGTTTAGAGATGATTCTCATTATATGGACGCCAAACTCCAGAATAATTGTGAGTTGAATTTTATTCGTCTATTAGAAAACATCGCAAAGACATGTGGTCATGATATTTTTATTGAAGTAGAACCAAGACTAGAAGGTGGTTTAATTAATAGATATAGGATTGCAACAAAAAACATCAATAAGAATAATTCTATTTCTAGTACTGTAAAAGTAGCATTAATAACAGCCATCTTTCTCGCTCCAACGACAATAGCAATAAATGGAATATCTGAAGTTATAAAACAAGTTGTTGATAATAAAATGAAAGATGATGTTACTGATAGTTTAGAAAAAGAAAAATTAATTTCAGAAATAGAACTATTACGCTTAGATATAGAAGCTAAAAAAGAAAAGAGAAAAGTAGACAGTATAGATGCTATTGAACAAATGAAAGTTGTTGATTTTGATTCTGTTCTTGAAGATTTTAGAGGGAAGTTGATAAAAGTTAACAGCAAAAAAACTTTACAAAAATTAAGATATAAATTTTATAGGAAAGTATCAGAGTACAATAAATTAACTAACATTTCTACTACAGTAATTAGTCCATACATTGGAACTATTGGTCAAGAGTATACAATAGATAAGAATGAAATTACTGAATTCATCATTGAGCCTTATGATACTCTTTTAAACAATAAACAAGGCTTCTACAACTTGATAGATTCTGAAATTCATAGTGAAAAACCTAAAAACAGACTTGGAGATGAAAAACATAATAGAGATTGAATTTTTAACTACTGTGCCATTCTGAACGAAGTGAAAAATCCGCCCAATCGGCAGTACTAAAGCCCAACAGATTCCTCCTATCGTCGGAATGATAGCTTTGTTGGGGAGATGGCTTTGCTTCGTACCCATGCTTGCTGCTTGGCGGGCTCGCAACTCCTCGCCATGACACACCACGAGTCATTGCGCGGAAGCATAACAAAGCCTTTGTGCGTAGCTGCTGACAAAGCAACTTTTCTCATGTAGCGAAGCGGAATAATCTCACATTGTAAGGGCTCATGTTAACGTGAGATGGCTTCGTACCTCGCCATGACAGGAGCAAGTAGTATTGTTCAGCTTGGCAGCACAGTAGTAACGGAGCCTAATAGATAGCCCCCATAGACCTTTCTGTCATTGGTCTATGGCAGCTTTTCTTTGTTTCTTTCTTTTGCTGCCAAAAGAAAGAAAGGAAGCGAAGGCATAGCAGCGCAGCAATACACCCGTGTAGGACAAACCACTCATTTCGTGAGATGGCTTCGTCCCTCGCCATGACACAATAAATAATCACCACACAACCAAACCAACCAACAATGAAAACCTATCGTTACACACTACAGCCCTACAAGGGCAGGCACACACGCTATACCTGTCCGCAATGTGGTACAAAGCAGTCTTTTGTACGCTATATAGATACCTGCACGGGGCAACACTTGGGTACAGACATCGGGCGATGCAACAGAGAGCAGCAATGCGGCTATCATCAAAAGCCTGATTACACAGAAGTAAAAAGTCAAAATTCAAAAGTAAAAATGGTTTACACCCAGCCATTATCGCATCATCGCATCGGCACATTGTCGCATACTACCCAACTCGCTGCTATCCATCAACAATCGCTCTGCTGTTATAACAACAATCATCTGGTACAGTACCTGCTCCATACCTATGGCTTTGCAGCGGTAGAACGTGCGATAGATGATTACCGCATAGGCACGCATGACAACGATACAATATTCTGGCAAATAGATGCTACCAACCGCATACGGGCTGGCAAGGTAATGGCGTACGACAAGCACACGGGCAAACGCAAGAAAGACGGTACACCTGCCGTGCGTTGGGTACACAGCCTGCACAAGCTACAGGGCTACGAGCTAAGGCAGTGTTTGTTTGGCGAGCATCTGCTGGCTACCGATACCCGACCTGTAGCCATAGCCGAGAGCGAGAAGACGGCACTGATAGCGGGCATACACCTGCCGCAATACCTGTGGCTGGCTACGGGTGGGGCGCACAATCTGCATGCCGATAAGTGTGGGGTGCTACGCGGGCGGCGTGTAGTCCTCTTCCCCGATGCGGGCGCGTACGACAAGTGGCTTGCCATAGCGCAGCATATACCCAACTGCACGGTTAGTAAAGTGTTGTGCGGGTATAATGATGGCAGCGATGTGGCGGATTGGTTGTAGTAGAAAGTCTTTAGTAGTTAGTAGAAAGTAGTTTTTTTACCGCAAAGTCGCTAAGGGGAACACAAAAAAACACGAGTCATGGCGAGGTACGAAGCCATCTCACGGCATAAGTGATGTTAGTATAGTTCGTTAGATAAATCTTTCCAGTAAGGGTTCATTTTATGAATTAACTGCTCTTTATACATTCTACTACTGCCTTTCAACCGTTTTTCTTCTTTTATGGCATCTTCTATGTATTCAAACAATGCATAATAAACAAGCACTACGCAGTTATATCGCGCTGTAAATGCTTTCGCATACTTTTTCTGTTGATGTTCTATTACGCGGTTGGGCAGGCTTGACGTAACACCAACATACAAGGTGTTTTTGTTTGGTGAAGAAAGAATATATACTGCCCCGCCAGTGTGCATACTGTAAATATAATACAACCCAGCATTTCGTGAGATGGCTTCATACTTCGCCATGACTCGGATATTTTTTACCGCAAAGACGCTAAGATTTCTGTAAAGCAAAATAATATGTCTCCTCTCTTCAAATCGGCATTACAAAAGCCTAACAGATATCTCTCTGCGTTCGGTATAACGACCATAATAACTAACAACCTAACACAAAAAGCTACTTCATCGTATACCTAATGCCAACAAAGCCGCGCATACCTTGCAGGGATGCATAGTTGTAGCTGGGGTCGAAGGTGTAGCCTTGTGGGTTGTCTATGGGGTCGTTTACTTTTTTATCAAACGGGTCGTGCGCACGGATGATGGGGTTTTGGGGTACGAAGTTCAGCAGGTTTTTGATGCCACCATACACTTCTACCTGCTTGCCAATGCGTTTAGTAAGCTGCACATTGGCTATGCAAAACCAGGGCGAGTATTCGGGGCGGTAGTCGTTGGGTAGCAGTGGCAGGCGCATGGGGCCATTCCATTTGCCCGTCAGGTCTATCATAAAGCCACGCGGCAGTGTGTAGGTAATGGCAAAGTTGCCACTCCATTGCGGTGCTTGTATCTGTATGGTTTTAAACAGCCCAGTACCTGTATCTTCCATCTGGTACACATTCATATAGGTAACACCCGCCATCACCCGTAGCGGTATGCTGAAGTTGCCTTCAAGGTTCAGCGATATACCGCGAGATATGGCATGCCCTTTCAGGTTGTCGTATATTATCTTATCGGGGTCTGTATCAAAGTCGCCATTTATTTTATTGGTAAAGTAAGAGTAAAACCCGGTAATATCTATAGTAGCAAATCCACGCCCTATTACCTGTTTTCTGTTATAGTTCAGGTTGGCATTGTAAGAGCGTTCGGGGTTCAGTGTTTCTTTTATCACCACTTGCCGCGCACCTGTCAGTGCGGCATGGTCTTCTGTAAACAGGTTCACTACACGGTAGCCCGTACCCACACTGGCACGTATGGCGTTATCACTATTCGGTGCCCATTTGTAGGCAAGGCGGGGCGATTGTATGCTGCCATGATTACGGTCGTAGTCGTACCGATAGCCGAGTAGTATTTTATGTTTATCGCTCACCGCCCATTCGTCTTGTACAAACACGCCTGGTAGTGGGGTAGTGGCAGGTGCATTGTTTTTACCATCGGCTGTTTGTGTAGCGGGTGTATTATCGTCATACACCGTATAGCGGTACGATGCGCCTAGCAGCAAGTTGTGTTTATCATTCACCCGCTTATCCCAATATGCCTGTACGAATGCTACCTGCTGGTTGGCAAGGTAGGGTGTAGTACCGTAGTAGCTATCCTGATGGTGATAGTTGTAAGAGTATTGGGTAATGATGCGCTCTCGCACAGGTAGTTGATACATGCCTATCAGCTCTACGCGTTTAGTGGTAATGCTTTCTCCGTAGATGCTGTCACTACCCCTGTAGTCACGTGTCCAGTTCATTTGCCCGCCCCAGCGGTCTTCATACACATACCTTGCCGCCAGCGATGCTATCTTATAATCCTTGCGCTGCACCGTCCACTTATTAAATACCGAAATACGGTTTTGCAGTGTTACATCTGTAAAGCCATCTTTGTTGTTATCTATTGGTGTGTTGTAGTTATAATAGTTAACACCGAGCATGGTATTCAGCTTACCCAGTTTCAGTTTGGTAGCCACATCTGCATTATACTCTTGCCAGTTGGTAGCAAATACATCGGCACTTAGTAGTGGGGCATTGTTGGGGTTGCGGGTAATGACGTTGATGATACCCCCCATAGCCTCAGAGCCATAGAGCGATGATGCAGGTCCTTTTACCACTTCTATACGGTCTACCATGCTATTGGGTATGCCATTCAGCCCATATACGGTAGATAATGCACTGACGATGGGCATACCATCTATCAGTATCATGGTATAGGGGCCTTCCATGCCGTTGATGTGTATATCGCCCGTGTTGCAGATGTTGCAGTTCAGTTGGGGTTGTACGCCGTTCAGCATACCTACGGCTTCAAACAGGCTGGGGGTGGGGTTCTTTTTAAAGAATTTGGCCGTAACAATTTCTACAGGTATGGGGCTGTCTTTACGGCTCATTTCTTTCATCGTACCTGTTACCACTACATCGTCCAGCGTGTCTTTGGTGGTTTGTGCAGATGTGTAGAGGCTGTTAAAGAGGTATATTATAAATAGATATTTCTTCATTATGGTACAAAGGTATTATTATTTTAGATTAATCTAAAAATATTTATTTAGGCATCAAAAAACTATAAAAACCTAAGGGAAAGTCCCCTGCATGGGGGATTAGGGGTACTACAACAAAAAAAGTCCCCTTAAGGGCCTGCCTGCCGCAGGCAGGGATTTAGGGGTTGGCGCAACTTGTTAATCACCCGTTAACCACTTGCAAAACGGGCGTTAACGAAGCTGTATTTTTTGAATGTATTATATACCTGAGGCTACATTCGTGCTGTATTCATAAAATGAAAAACGATCAAAACAGTACAAACATGAAAAAGTATCTTTTCCTCGTAATGGCAATCATTGGCACAGTCAGCCAGTCTATTGCCCAAAACTGGAACACCCCGCAGCTATTAGATAACAGCGGCAACATGGTGGGTGAATCATCTTCGCTGATTATTGTAAACGGCAATCCTGCCATGTCTTACTTCGACGAAACAGCAGGTGACCTGAAATACATCCGTGCTACGAATGCAGCCGGTTCTTCATGGAGTAGCCCCATAACAATACAGTCTTCCAACTTTGTGGGTGAGTTTACCTCTATGGCTATTGTAAGTGGCAACCCGGCTATCTCTTACTACGACCAAACCAATGGCAACCTGATGTATGTACGTGCCAACGATGCGAACGGCAGCACATGGGGTACACCTGTTACGGTAACATCAAGTGGCGATGTTGGTAAATACACATCACTGGTAGTAGTAAACGGCAACCCTGCCATAGCATATTTTGATGAGAGTAATGATGATTTAGAATTTGTACGCGCTACCAATACTACAGGCAGCACATGGGGTACACCTGTTGTTGTACAATCTTCGGGTACAGTTGGTTGGTTTGCATCTATGCAGATAGTAAACGGCAACCCTGCCATAGCATATTATGATGTAAGCAATGGCGATATGGAGTATGTACGTGCTACTAACAATACTGGCAGCACGTGGGGTTCACCGGTAGTGGTACAGTCGTCTAACACAGTAGGGCTTTACTGCTCTATGGCTATAGTAAACGGCAACCCTGCTATTTCTTTCTACGACGATACGAATGACGATTTGCGTTTTGCGCGTGCAACTGATGTTAGCGGTACTACATGGGGTGCATCAGTAGCGTTAGACCAAAACGGCGATGTGGGTATGTACACTTCTCTGAAAATAATAGATGGCAACCCTGCCATAGCCTACTACGATAATATAAACAACGACGTGAAGTATATACGTGCTACCAATACATCTGGTACTACATGGGGCAATCCTGCTACTTTTGAAACAACAGGTGATGTGGGCGAGTATGCTTGTTTGCAGTTTGTAAACGGTGCACCTGCTATATCTTACCACGATGATACAAACGACGATCTGCGTTATGTAAACCTGTGCAATACCTGGACGGGTGCAACGAGTACAGACTGGCATACAGCCAGTAACTGGTTTTTCGCATCAGTACCTATCAGCACAGAAGAAGTACACATAGTTGATAAATCGAACGACCCGCTTATATCAAGTGACGTAACAGTAGCCTCTTTAAAAATATACAGTGGTGGCTTGGTTACACTAACGGGTTCAAGTACAGACTTTACCATTTCGGGCGCGGTTGATAACGCAGGTGCTATATCACTGCAAAACTCAACATTGATATTAGGTGGTGCAGTAACAGGTAGCGGTACTATAACAGGCGGACAGAATGCTAAGCTGACAGTAACAGGTACAGCAGGCACGCTCAACTTTACAAACGGCAGCCGTACGTTAGAGTCGCTGGTATTGGGTACGGGCTCAACATCTACTGCTACAGCTACATTGGGTACAGCATTAGACATTATATCTTGGGGTAGTATAGAAATAAAAGGTAACAGCACGCTGACATCTAATGGCAATCTTACATTGAAATCGAGTAGTTCGGGTACTGCTTACATAAAACAAGGCAGGTCTACAGGTGGCTATATAGTTGGTAACGTAACTACTGAAACATACATACCCGGTGGCCGCAGGGCTTTCCGTTTCATCTGCCATCCTTTTTCAAGCGCAATAGGACTTAGCCAACTGACTGATGATATAGACATTACGGGTACAGGTGGTGCTACCAATGGCTTCGATTTCCAGCCGGGCAACCCATCATCTGCTTTCTGGTACAATCCGCTTACGGGTAATGGCTCTACGGTTAATGACGTGGGTTGGACAGCATTTACCAGCACAAACGGTACAGGTGCTAACAGTTGGGACAAGTGCGAAGCAGTACGTGTATTGGTACGTGGCTCTAAAGGGCAAGGCATCTATGCAGGTGCATATACACCCAACGCCGTAACGCTCGACATGACAGGTACGCCGAATCAGGGTGATGTAACGGTAAACCTTACTAAAGGAAGCGGTACACCATTTGTACTGATAGGCAACCCATATCAAAGCCCCATCAACCTGTTGCTGACAACACGTACCAGCGTGGGTGCCAACATCATCGTATGGAACTCAAACCAGGGTACACGTGGTGGCTATACCAGCATACCATTGTTGAGTAGCATCATCATACCAGCAGGTGCATCTTTTGTAACGACGGTACTGACAAACGGTACTATGACATTCCCTGAATCTTGTAAAGCAACATCTGGGGCTATGGGTATATTGAAATCTACTGCTGCTGCTCCTGCACAGGTAGAACTGAAGATAGAAGACAGCACCATATTCTGGGATAAAATGCTGATGCTGTTTGACGATACAGCTAAAGGCACATTTGAATACAACGACGGCCTGAAAATGGCTAACCCCGATGTTAGCATCTATACCATTGGTACAGACGACTCGCTAATGGCTATTGATTGCCGCAAGCATACAGACAGTCAGGTAGTGCGTTTAGGCATCTACGTACCTGCCGCGCATACAAATGCGAATAAGAAATTCCGCTTCACATTGGGCGAATACAATATGGTATTGGGTACACGCATCTATCTGCGCGATAAATACACAAACACGATGGAAGAAATAGTACCGGGCTTTGAGTATTGGTTTGAAGTAAATACTGATACTGCCTCTACTGGTATTAACCGTTTTGAACTGGTAATGCAAGGTAAGGCTACTACTAAACCAAACAACCCTACTACCAACGTAGCACAAACTACTACCAAAGCAAAAGAAGCTACTAAGCTGGAAGTGAAATTAGTACCAAACCCTGCAACTACCGAAGCTAAACTACACTACGCAGGTGCTGAGAGTAAAACACTGCAAGTGGTTATTACCAACATCATGGGTGCTGTAATAGCTAAGCAAGAAGTGAAAGCTAAAAGCAATGGTGAAGTAGCACTGCCGATACAAGCCCTGCAAACAGGTATGTATATGGTAGAGGTAACAGATGGTAAAACAACCAAGACAGAGAAACTGATAAAACAATAAACTGAAACAGAAGCGGGTAGTGGCTGAAAACCATTATCCGCTTTTTGTTAACTGCTTGCAAACAGTATGTGAAAGAGGGGTTAAGCAACCTCGCATCTTAGGTTAAACGTATAGACTGGTAGTACTTTTACAACACAAACGAAACAAGCAGATTTATTACATAAAGAGATAAAAACAGAAAAGATGAAAAACTTACAAGTATTATTAGTATTCGTAGTAGTGATGGTGTTGAGCAGTGTACAGGCTTCGGCATTCGGCCCTGGCTTTGACCCCGATGTAGAGCCGTATGCAGCCCCGCTGGATGGTGGCATGAGTTTACTGGCACTGGCTGGTGTAGCGTATGGTGTACGCATGTATATGAAGAACAAACCTGCTAAAGCAAAGGCTTAACAAAGACTGTATAAAATAATGGAGAGCTGCCCGCGATATTCGTGGGCAGTTTTTTTATCATGCAGACCAAAGCCCCATTGGGGCTAAAGCTTTGTAGCGCATCAATCAATGAACGACCACAACCCCTTAGGGGTTGAACAATACACATTGTTTCGTCCCTACAGGACGGATTATATTCTATTACGTATTTTCTACAAAGCTTTTGTTCCTACGGAACATTGGGAGTACTATCGCAGTTAATGTGCCGTAACACAAAAAGAAAAGCCATCCTGGAAAGGACGGCTTTGTTGGTATAGTAAGTGTCTTAAATTATACTTTAAAGTGGCTGAATGCTTTGTTAGCTTCTGCCATACGGTGTGTGTCTTCTTTCTTTTTGAAAGCACCACCTTCGCCTTTTGCAGCTGCTACTATTTCGTTAGCCAGCTTGTCGGCAATTGTTTTACCGTTGCGCTCGCGGCTGAAACGGATAAGCCATTTCATGCTCAGCGATATTTTGCGGTCGGGGCGTACCTCTGTAGGTATCTGGAAGGTAGCACCACCTATACGGCGGCTACGTACTTCAACAGCAGGGGTTACGTTTGTCAAAGCGCGTTTCCACACTTCGTACCCGTCTTCACTTGTTATTTGGCTTACTTTATCCAGCGCGTCGTAAAATGCACTCAACACAACAGTTTTGTTACCACCCCACATAAGGCAGTTAACGAAACGTGTAACGTTTTTGTCGTTGAATTTAGGATCCGGTGCTAAAGGGAGCTTTTTTGCTTGTGCCTTCCTCATCGTTTATGATTGGCTTTAATTATATTAAATATTATTTTTTAGCTTTTTCTTTCTTAGTACCGTATTTAGAGCGGCTTTGCTTACGGTCTTTAACGCCCGCAGTATCCAGCGCGCCACGTACTATGTGGTAACGTACACCCGGTAAATCCTTCACACGACCACCGCGTATCAGCACGATAGAGTGCTCTTGCAGGTTGTGACCTTCACCCGGAATGTATGCGATAACCTCTATCTTGTTTGTCAGACGCACTTTGGCAACTTTACGCAAGGCAGAGTTTGGTTTCTTTGGAGTAGTAGTGTACACACGGGTACATACGCCGCGACGCTGAGGACAAGCATCCAAAGCACGAGACTTTGACTTGGCGCGGATTTGCGTACGACCTTTACGAACTAATTGTTGAATAGTAGGCATTTGCTATACCGTTATATTATTTTTTAAGGACTGCAAAGGTAAACTTTTTTGCAAAACCAACAAAAAAAGATAAATTATTTATTGCCATGTTGTTGTTGTGTGTACACGGCTTTGTGTATGATGTAGAGCATGAAATAGGGTAGCGGGCTGGTAAAGAACAGGCGCAGGCTGCTTACCTGGTCGAGAAAGGTAGTACCGAATACACCTGTCTTCCATTGTACAAGCCCTATAGCACCGATAATACCAATGGTTGCCACATGCGAAACTAACCATAGTTTCTGTATCCACTTTACACCATAATATCCCCAACCTATGTAGCCAACAGGGGCAATTACAGCCAATACCACAATATGCCCTATTTGCCTTTGTAATGGGGTGATAAGGTGTGCATGTCCCTCTGTAAAGTATTGATAATCAATCCAACAGAGTGTCGAAACGATGATGAAAACCAACCAAAATATGATGCGGTTCTTCGTTTTCATTTTGAGGCAGGTTTTTTAGAGTAAAGCACCCAGCCATAAAACACTACAGCGTATATCACTAATTTGAAAGCATAGTGGTGGGCAAAATCGGTCAGGTCGTTGTGGTTTATGTACATAACTGCCAGTACAGCACAGCGTACCACATTCAGCAGGTATATGGCTGTAAAGCCTATGATAGTATATATCAATATCTTCTTAAAGCTACTGGGGAAACATAACATAAAACCAACATACAAGGCGTTCAGTTCCAGCCCGTTGCATTGATGCCCGATGCTTACAGACGGTATGCCATCTATCAATACTACTGTGCCTGTTTGGGTAACGTTGGGGTAAAACCAAGATAGCAATTCGGCAGTACCAATCTGTACCAGTTTACTCAACTGATTGTCTGGTATGCCTGCAGGTGCTAAAACGTATTTATATAGTAAAGTCCACCCTACAACCAATAATATACCCCTAATGAGGATAGGTCTGATATTAGCAGGGAGTATTTTACCTGCAATGCTATTGGTTTCGGTACTCATCTCTTATCTGCAGTATGTATAAAGCTATGTCTATTTGCTTTTTTTGTTGCTTCTGAACCTTTTGATGCCTAGACCGGCAGCACCGGCAATCAATAAAGCTGCTGCACCTTCCAGCGGAACAGCGTAGCCACCGCCGCCACAGTTACAACTCCAGCCATATTTAGTATTGCACCATGTAGTGTGGGCAAAACTGCTCAAAGGCAGTACCAGCATGGCTACCAGCAACAATGCCGTAACAGAATAGAGGACTTTTTTCATACGAGCGTCGTTTTTTATTTTTCGAGGATAGGCACAAATATCCCTTTTTCTTGCATATCAGGCAAGAAAATACCTCTTATTAACCAGCAGTTTACATTACATAAACTGTGCCGAACGCTTATTTGCCTTTGTTTTCTCTCTTTTTTGCCCTATACCGGCTAACACCATAACCTACACCAGCAACGGCTAAAAGGCTCAAACCACCGTCTAACGGCACGGCATAACCACCACCGCAATAACACCTGGTGCTTGTACAGTAAGAATAGTGTGCCTCGGCAACGGATGGTAACACCAGCATGATGGTAAGCAGGATAATACTGGCTGAAAGGAAGATTTTCATAAATGTGCTTATTATTTTCTGTAGCACAAATATGAAAACAGAAGATTATCTAAACAAACATTTCTGTGTGTTTAACGGATAGGATGATATACAGATAACATCTTTTTTGCAGAAAAAGACGCACTGTTTTTACTGATAAATTGACTTGTCCCAAACCGACATCTGTACACGGTCTATGCGCGTCAGCTCTACGATGTTTGCGATGAAACGCTTGATAATACTCATTTTTCGTTGTTTTGATTGTTTCAAAATACTGTAACTGCAAATATGCTACTGTTACGTGGCAGGTAGCAAAAAACAAGGATGGGTTAACAACAGATTTGCAATAGGTTAACCAATCATTAACAAGAAAAAGTTGAGGATAAATACCTATATCATGCCTTGCAACTTATCAACTACAAAGTCAATCTCTGCCTCAGTATTATGCCTTGAAAAAGAAAAGCGAATGGGTACAACAGTAGCTGCTTTTTCGGGGTAGAGTGCCTGTATTACATGGCTGATGCTGTTGGCACCACTACTGCAAGCACTACCGCCGCTTACGCATATACCTGCCATATCCAGATTAAAGAGCAGCATATCAGCCTTGTCTGTAAGCGGGAAGCCAACATTTAATACAGTATAGAGGCTATTGCCTTGTACATCTCCATTCAGCAATATGTTTGGGAAGGTAGCTTGCAACTTGTTTATCATGTAGTTTTTCAGGCCTTGCATGTATTGGCTGTCTTGCTCGTATCGTTCTGTAGCTATTTCCAGTGCTTTTGCATAGCCTACAATACCATATAGGTTTTCTGTACCTGCACGCATATTGCGCTCTTGAGAGCCGCCGTTGAGCATGGGTTGTATTTTAATATCTTCATTTACATACAATATGCCTACTCCCTTTGGCCCATGAAACTTGTGCCCTGCCGAACTGGCAAAGTGTATATATATATCGTGCAGGTTGATGGGGTAGTGGCCTATGGTCTGTACCATATCGCAATGGAAAATGGCGTTGTACTTACGGCACAATTCGCCTACTGCTTTTACATCCAGCAGGTTGCCAATCTCATTATTGGCATGCATCAGCGTTACGAGTGTTTTATCGCTACTGCCAGATAATAATACTTCCAGATGTTGCAGGTCTATATGTCCGTTAGCCGTCAGGTTTACAAAGTCGAGCTTTGCTTGTCCTGTTTTATGGATGTATTCTACCGTATGCAGGGTAGCGTGGTGTTCTATGGCAGATGATATGATGCGGGTGCATCCCAAATCTCTTACAGATGCGTGTATGGCTGTATTGCTGCTTTCCGTACCGCCCGATGTAAAGAATATTTCACCGGGGTTGGCATGTAATATCTTAGCAACAGATTTTCGGGCGCTTTCAATAGCCATCTTAGTTTCCCTACCGTATGAATAGATAGATGAGGGGTTGCCGAATTTCTCCGTCATATATGGCATCATCGCGTCCAGTACCTGTGTATCTAATGCAGTGGTAGCTGCATTATCAAAATATATCCGTTGCATATCAGGCTGCAAAGTTAGGGAAATGCAAGGTTGTGTATTGGGATGATTAATATTAGTTTAGTGCTTTATGACTGTGAGGGTATTAATACAATCTATATTGTTGCTTGTGCTATGTTCTACAATGTTGTTAGCACAAGATAAGCCTACTATAAAACTATCTGCTTACGGAGAAATCTATTATGGCTACGACATCAACCAGCCACAAGACAACAATCGCCCATCGTACATTGTATCTCATAACAGGCACAACGAGGTGAACCTGAACCTAGCCTACCTGAAAGCCAACTACTATAGTAAGAAAGTGAGAGCCAACATCGCATTGATGACAGGTACGTATGCCAATGCCAACCTTGCCAACGAGCCTGGTGTATTAAAGAATATATTTGAAGCCAATGCAGGTGTAAGGCTAAGCCGCAAGCACGATTTGTGGCTGGATGCGGGCATCATGCAATCGCACATTGGTATGGAAACGGCTATTGGTAAAGATAACCTGACGCTAACCCGTAGCCTGATGGCAGACAATTCTCCTTATTACGAAACTGGCGCAAAGCTGAACTATACTACCCGCAACGAAAAATGGTACATAGCCTTGCTGGCATTGAATGGATGGCAAAACATACAACGTACCCCGGGCAACAATACACCTGCATTTGGCGGACAAATAACCTACAAGCCAAATGATAAACTAACACTCAACTACAGCAACATCGTGTGCAATTTGCAACCCGATAGCAGCAGGCGTTGGCGATGGTATCATAATTTTTATGCAACGTATAGCCCTATTAAAAAAATAGAAATAGCTGCTGCCTATGATATTGGAGCAGAGCAATATGTAAAAGATACCAGCCTTTACTTATTAGTATATACTTGGGCGGTTATTGCTAAATATTCTATGAATAGTAAATTAGCTATAGCATGTAGGTATGAACAGTATAATGATTATTATGGTATTATAGTAATTAACCCCAACCACAGATGGTTTGAAGTAACAGGTTACAGCATGAACCTTGATTACAGCATTACAAAAAATGCCTTGTTGAGAATTGAGGGCAAATACTACAGGAGCCCTGACTATTTTACTTTCAGTAGACAAGGTAAGCCCGTTAATAACAACGGTGTAGTTACGGCTGCTCTCTGCGTTGCGTTCTGACCATTTCCCAAAGTACCACACCCATACTTACGGATATATTCAGCGAGTGCTTGCTGCCGAATTGAGGTATCTCTATGCAGCCATCTGCCATTGTCAGTACTTCTTCATTCACACCGCTTACCTCATTGCCAAATACCAAGGCAATAGGCTCACCATTCCATGCAAGGTTTTGCAGCATGGTACTACCGTGTGCCTGCTCTACAGCATATATCTTATACCCTGCTCCTTTGGCATGGTTGGCAGCATCCAGCGTAGTGGGAAAGTGCATCCAGCTAACCGTTTCCGTAGCACCGAGGGCTGTTTTATGAATATCCCTATGGGGTGGGGTAGGTGTGTAGCCACAGAGGTACAGCGCATCAATAGCAAAAGCATCGCCCGTACGAAACGCACTACCTACATTGTGCATACTACGCACATCGTCCATTATCACAACTATTCGGTGTTTGGCAGCCACTTTCATTTCTGCTGCTGTCAATCGCTCCAGTTCGTCCATTGACTTTTTGGTAAAACCACGATTTGCCCGATTATGCTGTTTGTCCACGATATATTATTATGCACACAAAAGTAGTTTCAATTATCCTGTTAATCCATTAATCCCAATAATCTCGATTCTTATTAACTTGAGTTCCCTTATATTTGCAAAAAATTATACGTTCAATGAGTTCGAGAGAATATCAATTTGGTGGTATTCAGTGGCAAACACAGGAAGATGCAGACCAGGATGTACTGGTGGAAGAAATGCACAACCTGATTGTTTGGAATGATGATGTAAATACTTTCGACCATGTGATAGAGTCGCTGATGGAAATATGCGACCATTACCCCGAACAAGCAGAACAATGCGCCCTGATAATACACCACAAAGGCAAATGCGGTGTGAAGAAAGGCACGTTTGAAATATTACGCCCGCAAGCAGAAGCCCTCATAGACAGAGGCATACAGGCTACAATAGATTATTAACCTATATAATATTATAAGTGAAAAATCCCTTGATTACTCAAGGGATTTTTTGTGCGTATATTTTAGCTTTTTGCTTTTATGGAAATATCCATATTCAGCAATAAATCATCCTTGAAGTTTAATCTCAACATAGTATTCTTATACCTGTACATCAGTAACTGATTATTTTCAGTTGTTCTATACTCGCTCGGATTGCCAAGTAGTGTAAGCACATCTTCTGTTTTAGAAGTGCCTGCATTTAGTTTACAAAACAAATCATTATCAATGTCATTGGCAGCTGCTTTTGCGGAATATGTGTATTCGAGCAGTTGCTTAGTGGTTTTGTCCCATACTAATAGTATATGATTGCTCTGACTGCTATACATCCATCGTTGTTTATTACCATCATTTTGTATCGTATTCGGTTCTCCTAATTTTTCTTCGGCCTGTTGTTGGGTTGTACTACCGGGTTTAATGTCTGTTACATCTGGTGGTGGTGGCGGAGCTTCTGCTGTGGAAGTACAAGCATACGTTTGCAGGCTACATGTCGTAATAAATGCAGCAAAAAGAATCTTTTTCATAATAGTTGTTTTTCATGTGATAACGGCACTGTATAGTCACTATTGCCTCATTCCCCCATTTTATCACCCTTTTAACTTTTCTATAATGTTTTAACTCTGCACTATTGAAGCTATTTTTGGGGCTTTAATACAGTTTATGAAACACATACTGCTCATAGCCGCGTTATTCATTTGTCAGTTAGCTACTGCGCAAAGCAAAAAGCAAATAACGCTTGACGACTTATTTAAAAACGGCACGTTTAAGATAAAGAGTGTACCAGGCTTCAATGGCATGAAAGATGGTAAACACTATTCAAAAACCGAGCAACTGGGTGATACACAAATCATTAAAAAGTACAACATAGAAACAGGTGCGGAAGCAGGTGTGTTGTTCGACAATAGTAACTTAATGGTTGGCGGAAAGCGTGTGAAGTTTGAAAGTTATCATTTCAGCGATGATGAAAAAAAGATATTGCTACTGAACGAGGGGCAGAGCGTGTATCGTCACTCTGCATTTTACAAAGCCTATGTATATGATATAGCTACAAAAACAATAGCTGAAGTAGATAACGAAAAAGTATTGCACCCGACTTTTTCTCCAGATGGGCAGCGAGTGGCTTATGTAAAGAACAACAACTTGTACACCATTGATTTTTATAATGGTGAAAGCAAACAGGTAACGGCAGATGGTGAATGGAATAAAATCATTAATGGCAATTGCGACTGGGTGTATGAAGAAGAATTTGGATTTACACGTGCATTTGAATGGTCGCCCGACGGCAAGTATATAGCTTATTACCGCTTTGACGAAAGCAATGTGCCTGAATTCAGTATGCCTATGTACGGAAACTTGTACCCTGAAAACTACAACTATAAATACCCCAAGGCAGGTGAACCTAATTCTATTGTTGACATAAAGCTCTATGAATATGCCACTGGCAATACTGTAAAAGCAGATATTGGTACAGAAACCGACCAGTATATACCTCGCATAAAATGGACGAACAGCCCGAATATACTTTGCATCTATCGTATGAACAGGCTGCAAAACAAATTGGAATTGTTGTTTGCCAATGCAGCAGATGGCAAATCGGAAGTGATATACACGGAAGAGAATAAGTACTATGTAGAGGTAAATGATAACATACAGTTTTTGCCCGATAACAGCTCATTCATATTTACCAGCGAAGTAAGTGGCTACACCCACCTGCATCGTTGGGACTGGAAGAAAAAGAAACTTACAGACCTGACACCCGGTAAATACGATATTGCAAATATAACAGGTGTAGATAAACAGCGTAAACAAGTGTATTATGTAGCTGCTGAAAAAAGCCCTATTGAGCGCAAGCTATATGTAGTGAACTGGGAAGGCAAACAGAGAAAAACAATCACCCCCGAAGATGGTACACATGGTATTACTGCTATTGAGGGCTATCAATATTTCTTAGACAAGCACACAAGGATAAACCAACCACCAGTATTCTACTTACGAACTGCCGATGGTAAAATAATCAAAACGCTGGAAGATAATAAAGACCTGAAAGCCAAGATGGAAGAGTTTGATTTGGGTAACATAGCCATCAAAGAAATAGAACTGGACGGCGGGCGCACTTTCAATACATGGATGATAACACCACCGGACTTCAACCCGAACAAAAAATACCCAGTACTGATGTATCAATACAGTGGTCCTGGCTCACAAGAAGTAGCAGACCGTTTCCCAGTGCGCGATTTCTTCTGGCATCAGATGCTGGCACAGAAAGGCTACATTGTGTTTTGTGCAGATGGTACAGGTACGGGGTTTCGTGGAGAGGAGTTTAAAAAGAAAACATACCTGCAACTGGGTAAGTATGAGAGCGAAGACCAGATAGCCATAGCCAAATGGCTGGGTAATCAGAGTTATGTTGAAAAAGGACGTATAGGCATCTGGGGCTGGAGCTACGGTGGTTTTATGAGCAGCACCTGTGTAATGAAAGTAGCTGATGTGTTTAAGATGGGAATTGCAGTAGCACCCGTTAGCAATTGGCGGTATTACGACAATATCTATACAGAACGCTACATGCGCACACCGAAAGAAAACGCAGAGGGTTATGATAACAATGCTCCCGAAAAGATGGTCGGTAACCTGAAAGCTAAGTATCTGTTAATACACGGTACAGCAGATGATAATGTGCATTTTCAAAATGCCGTAATGATGACCGATGCGCTGATAAAAGCCAATAAAGAGTTTGACGGAGAGTATTACCCCAACCGCAACCACGGCATATCTGGTGGTAATGCCAGACCGCATTTATATAAAAGAATGACAGATTTCATTCTCAGCAATCTTTAGCCGTAATTTGCGGTATGACAAGGCTGGAAGCAACCATTCTGAAACTACCACCCGTTAAGCTGCTTACCAATTGGGCGAAAAGTGCCATATTGCCCGGCTTTCAGGGGGTGTCGTTGTTTGATGTTGCCAGGTTTTTCTTCAAAGAGGTGTCCAATACCAAAATCAATGTACGGGCAGCAGCCGTTACGTACAATTTTTTGATGGCCATACCACCTACATTGCTATTCCTCTTTTCGCTATTACCCTACCTGCCATTAGACAATGTACAGGTTACCATCTTAGATACTTTAAAACTATTGGTATTGCCCGAGGGGATTTACAAAAGTGTATCTGGTATTATTATAGACTTTCTGAATACTGAACATAGGGATGTATTGTCTTATGGTATCTTGTTTACCTTGTTCTTCTCATCGAACGGGATGATGGGGCTGATGAATGCTTTTGATAGGGGTACGTCTATACACGTCAAGCGTTCCGGTTTGCGACGTAGATGGGTGTCTATAAAGCTCACATTGATGCTGATATGTATAGCCATCATAAGCCTTGCCGCATTGATATTGCAGAGTGAAGCCTTGAATGGTTTGATACTGAGTGTGTTTAATAACGTAATAGTTGTAAAGTTGCTGAGTATGCTGATACTCATCGGATTGATATTTACCATGATTTCTATTATTTATTCCTACGGGCCGTCTATGGTGCATCGTTTTGGTTTCGTGTCGCCGGGGTCAGTATTTGCTACTGTTTTAAGCATTATTACAACGGTGGTATTTTTCTTCATGGTCAATAACTTTATCAACTACAACAAAGTATATGGTTCTATCGGCTCGTTGATGGCGTTTATGGTGTGGGTGTGGCTCAATACGATGGTCATTATATTGGGCTACGAACTGAACGTAAGTATATTGTTGGGTAAATTTTCTGATAAACAAAATGGCGAAGCTAAGAAGCATAGCAAGTAGCATAGCGTTGGCATGTATGGTGTGGCAGGCTTGTGATAATCCCAACCGCCTGCCTGATAATGTTACGTTTACAGAGCATGTAGCCCCTTTGTTGTATAAAAACTGTACAGGCTGCCACAGAGATGGCGGTGGTGCACATTTCAATCTGGTAACATACAGCGATGCGAAAAGATATGGTGCGGCATCTGCCTTTGTAATGCGCGAGCGAATGATGCCACCATGGCCTGCCGACCCGCATTATACAGAGTTTGTTGGGCAGAAAGTGTTGGCAGAAAAAGATATAAGGTTGATGGAAAAATGGGTGGCAGATGGCATGAAAGAAGGTGCTACAGACAAAATGCCCACACTGCCCGAATATCCTAAAGGCTCATTGATTGGCACACCAGATATGCGCATACCCGTGCAGCCATATTACCTACCTGCCAATAGCAGCGATAAGTTTTTGTTAGTAAAAGTACCATACGAATTACCTGCAGATACGTATGCCAGTGTGGTAGAGTTTATGCCCGGCAATGGTGGCGTAGTACACCATGTAAACGGCGATATGGTAAAGTATCAGTTTGATAAAAAACGTACTGTATTTATTGGCGATAATATTGCAGATATGGTAAAAGATACTACCATTAAACTGGCGTATGAAAAACTGGGCTTGCCCAATGATGATGGTACATACCCCGTGTTACAAAAATCGGTAGTGAACTATTTACCCGGTACATACGGACAGCGTTATCCTGAAGGGATTGGCGGGTACAACCTGCCACGTAAAGGGGCTTTTCTGCTAAACGACCTGCACTATGGTTTTACCAAAGACAAAGCCGTATGGGATAGCTCATACATCAATATCTTCTTTTCAAAGCTGCCACCCAACCGCCCTGTCAGGGAATTTCAGTTGGGTACGATAGGTGTATCGCCCGTATTGCCCGATTTGGTGATACAACCTAATACCGTAAAGAATGTGCATAGCAAATACACCATACCCGAAGATATATCTGTCCTCACCATCAACCCCCATATGCACCTGATAGGTAAGAGCTTTAAAGCCTATGCGCTGAAACCAGATGGCGATACGATACGTTTAATATACATACCCAAATGGGATTTCAACTGGCAGTATTTCTATACTTTCAAAAAAATGGTGAAGATACCCAAGGGCAGTACTATTGTGGCAGAAGGTGTGTATGACAATACGAAGAACAATATGAACAATCCCTTTAGCCCGCCCCGATTAGTAAAAGACCAAAACGGCAGTATGCGTGCTACGGACGAGATGTTTCAGTTTATAGTAACCTATGTGCCATACAGAGAGGGCGATGAAAATATAAGCCTTGAATAAACCTTTAACATTTATCAATTGTTTCAGTACATAACTTCACAAAAAAATACAAGCATGAAAAACTTACTGATAGTGGCGGCACTCAGCACATCTTTAGCTGCATCTGCTCAAAACAATATTAAAAGCATTGAGATTGGTTCTGAAATGCCGATGGCATCAACTGCTATGAAATCAACCGATGGCAAAACTATAACGCTTGATAAGGCAAAAACCAATAACGGTTTGTTGGTTATGTTTTCTTGCAATACCTGTCCCTATGTCATTAAAAGTGAGGAGCGTACCAAAGAAATGATGGCATACGCTATGAGTAAAAACATAGGTATGGTTATCATCAATTCAAACGAAGCGAAGCGTGGCGATGAGGATTCTGATAAAGCGATGGCGAAATATGCTAAAAAAATGGGCTATAAAGTGCCTTATGTTATTGACGAAAAATCGGCTGTAGCGGATGCGTTTGGTGCTACCCGTACACCTGAAGTATTCTTGTTTGATGGCAATGGAAAGCTGATGTATAAAGGCGCGATGGAAGATAATCCTACAACTCCTAATGAATCGAAAGAACTGTATCTGAAAGCGGCTATTGATAAAATAATGGCAGGGCAAGTGCCGGATCCTGCATCTACCAAGTCTATCGGTTGCACCATCAAGCGTATGTAAAGACAAGGTTAAGTACATATTAATCGAATATTAATTAAAGTCGGATTTCCCAATCCGGCTTTTCTTTTTCCCGATTTTGAAACTCATGTCCTGTAGCTGCATATACTTTTGCGGCACTAAAAAGAACAGGATATAATGAAAAAACAATTATTTATAGCTACAGGACTGGTATCACTGATGTTTGCATCATGTAAAAAAGATGATAATACAACTGTAACACCTACTGGAACCCTGAAAGTACCATATACTTCGCTCACGTCAACAACCAACTATTTTGAAACCTTTAAAGGTGCAGATGGTAAAACTACGGTTGACTTTTCGGGACAGACTACCCGCATCAATATGCTGAAGGAGATAGATGCCTATATGAAAAAAGGTTTGACATCTGTTGTAACAGCCGCTAAGCTGAAGGATATGTACGAGAATAAAAACAGTGCTTTTACAGATGCTGCATTGAACACCGCTACTGATAAAACAATCGTATCAAAAACTGCACAATCTTTCGCTACGGTAGATGCGGATGCAGAACGCCAACGCTTCTATGGTTATTTCACTCAACTGGAAACTGCAAGTAATTCTTTCAGCCAGGTAGCTGCACAGGGCAAAGCAGGTGTACTGGATGGTAAATACCTTGTTGACGAGAAAGGTTTTGAATACGCACAGTTTATACAAAAAGGTTTGATAGGTGCTATGATGCTCGACCAGATAAGCAACATATACCTCGGTACAGAAAAGCAAGCTGCTGATAACAGCACTATAGTAAGCGGTAAAAACTATACAGCGTTAGAGCATCATTGGGATGAAGCCTACGGCTACCTCACATCAAATGAGATGTTTCCTAAAAAAGACCCTGCCGATGCTACTAAGTGGCTGGAGTCTTACCTCGGTACGTATGTTCGCCAAGTGAGTAAAAGCACAGGTGGTGAAGATGCTACTGATATTTATATGGCATTGCTGAAAGGCCGTGCAGCTATTGTAAACAAAGATATAACAACCCGCGATGCACAGATAGCTTATGTGCGTACATCGTTAGAGAAAGCAGTAGCCATCATCGCTATCAGCTACATCAACAAAACAAAAACAGCTACTACCGATGCGGCACGTTATCATGCGTTGTCTGAAGGGGTAGGCTTTATATACTCCTTGAGGTTTGCACATAATGCCAAAATCAATAAGACAAAATCGGACGATTTGATAAACGGCCTGATGAACAAGCCTAACGGTTTCTGGTCGTTAACCAATGCCGACCTTGATGCTGTGCGCGACCGACTGGCAAGTGCATTTGGTGTAAGTAAAGATGTAGTAGTAAACCACTAATAAAGAAGCAGTTTGATTTTTGTGTAAAGCGGTGAACCTATTCATCGCTTTGCCTGTTAAAAAGAGCGAAAAGTAAAAAGATGAAGAAAACATTGATTTTTGCGATAGTTGCGATACTTGTTTCGGTTATCAGTTTTATGTCTTGTAAAAAAGAAGATAAGAACGATGTTGCAACGCCATCGCTTGACAGAGCACCGATGCTGGTGAACTATGCCGATAATTATGTAATACCTGCTTACAAAGCAATGGTAGCAGATTTGAAATCTTTAGAAACGGCAGCTAATACATTTACCACAACACCGGATAATACAACACTCACAGCATTACGTTCTGCATTTGAGAAAGCATATACCACTTGGCAAAAAGTAGATGTAGTAGGTTTTGGCCCTGCAGAAGATGTATCGTTGAGAATGTATATGAACACATACCCCGTAACGGTTACCAAAGTAAACAGCAACATCACTAACGGTGGATATGATTTAGAACAATTTGGTAATAAAGATGCGCAAGGCTTTCCTACAATAGATTATCTGCTGAATGGTAATACGAATACTATTGATTTGTTTACAACAGATGCACAGGCTACTGCCCGTAAACAATACCTGCAAGCGGTTATCAATAAAATGCTGCAAAATACCGAGGGCGTAAGCAATACATGGGCATCTTACAGAGGTACGTTTACAAGTGCTACTGGTACAGATGTAAATGGCTCAATATCCAAGCTGGTGAATGCGTATGTATTGTATTATGAGCGTTATGTACGTGCGGGTAAAGTTGGCTTACCTGTTGGTGCGATGACAGGTGTTGCTAAACCCGAACTGACAGAAGCATACTACACGCCATCACTTACCAATACATTGTTACAGCAAGCAATGACAGCTACCATCGCTTTTTATGAGGGTAAAAGTTTTGATGGTACTTCATCGGGAGCAGGTATGAAATCTTACTTGCAAGCTATAGGCACAAAAGATGCGAATGGCATTGCAATGGCTGATGTTATTACAACGAAACTGAAGCAGGCAGAAACAAGACTGAAAACATTAAACACACCCATGAAAGATGCAGTACAAAGCAGACGCACGGAAGTATTAGCCCTTTACGATGAAATGCAACAATGCGTACCACTACTGAAAGTAGATATGGTATCGGCATTTGGTATATCTATTACTTATACAGATAACGATGGTGACTAAAGTATGAATCATCCATCACTCCGCATATTATCCAAAGCATATATAGGGAAGCCAGTTTACTCGGCTTCCTTAGCTGTTTTCAGGGTGGTATTCGGCATGATGATTTTTATCAGCACCATTCGCTTTTGGGCAAAGGGGTGGATAGATGAATTGTACATACAGCCTCAATACTTTTTTCACTACTACGGTTTTGAATGGGTGCAACCTATGGGGCAATACACATACGCCTTGTTTGCCTTGTGTGGTATCAGTGCATTGCTGTTTGCAGCAGGGTTGTGGTACAGGCTGTCGGCAGTATTGTTGTTTATCAGTTTTACATATATAGAGCTGATGGATAAAACTAACTATCTGAATCACTACTATTTTGTAAGCCTTGTACTCTTTCTGATGATATGGTTGCCTGCTCATGTCAATTTCTCTGTTGATGCACTACGCAAACCATCTTTACAAAACCGCTTTATACCAAGATGGACAATAGGCAGCATACGCCTGATGATGGGCATACTGTATGTATTTGCAGGCTTGGCAAAACTAAATTCCGATTGGTTGGTTGAAGCTATGCCTTTGCGTTTGTGGTTGCCTGCACAGAATGATACACCCCTTATTGGTAGTCTATTCAATCATGTATGGGTAGCCTACCTGTTTAGCTGGTTTGCTGTTTTGTATGATTTAACTATACCGTTCTTTTTACTGAATAGAAGAACACGTCCGTACGCATACCTTACCGTTGTAGTTTTCCATGTACTAACGGCTATACTGTTCCCCATCGGTATGTTCCCATATGTGATGATTGTATCTGCATTGGTGTTTTTTGATTCGGCAGATGCAGACAGGTTGCTGATGAAATTGAAAACTTGGATTGCATCACTACCCGTTGCATTGTCTGATAACGTATATAGCTACAAGCCTGTATGGTATAAAAGTATTACCATGCTATTTGCAAGCTTCTTTGCATTGCAGTTATTATTGCCTTGGCGGTATTTGTTGTACGATAGTGAATTGTTTTGGACGGAAGAGGGTTACCGTTTCTCTTGGCGTGTGATGCTGATGGAGAAAATGGGCTATGCACAGTTTGTAGTAAAAGATGGTGTAACAGGAGAAAAGATAGCTGTGAATAACAACGAATTCCTCACGAAGAATCAGGAAAAGATGATGGCTACACAAAGCGATTTCATACTGCAATATGCACAGATACTGAAAGCGCACTACCTGAAACAGGGTATGCAAACCCCTGAAGTGTATGCAACTATCTACGTAGGGCTTAATGGCAGACAGAGCAGGCTGTATGCAGATACCAGTTTGAACCTTGCCAATGAAAAGGACGGATTTAAACAGAAAACATGGCTCATGCCATTTAACGATACGATATATGGCTTATAGGATATGGCTGATATGCATGTTGTGCGCAACGGTTGCCCATGCACAAGACAGTACAAAGAAACTGAAGGTGGTAGAAGTACATGATGCAAAGTCGGGCAACTTTGGCAACATGCGCCAGATAGATGGTATGACCATAACTGCCGGTAAGAAAACAGAAGTAATACAGGTAGAGGAACTGACTGTAAACAAAGCTACCAACAACACAAGGCAGGTATATGCTAAAGTAGCAGGGTTGAATATTTTTGAGAATGACGGTAGTGGTTTGCAATTAAGCATCGGCGGCAGGGGGTTAGACCCTAATCGTACTTCCAACTTCAATGTGCGGCAGAATGGTTACGACATCAGTGCAGATGCATTGGGTTATCCTGAAAGTTACTACACGCCACCAACAGAAGCCCTGAAGCGTATAGAGATAATAAAAGGTGCGGCTGGTTTGCAATACGGTACACAGTTTGGCGGCTTGCTCAATTTTGAAATGAAACAACCCGGTGCCGATAAAGCATTGAGCATAGAGAGCAGACAGACGGCAGGTTCATGGAATTTCTTTGGTTCGTACAACAGCATGAGTGGTACAAAAGGGAAGTTGAGCTACTATGCGTATGTACACTATAAGCGTGGAGATGGCTGGCGGCCTAATAGCGGGTTTGAATCGCTGAATGCGTATGCCGATATACACTACCAACTAAACAGTAAGCATATGCTGGGCTTTGAATACACACGCCTGCAATACCTTGCACAACAACCGGGTGGGCTGGATGATAATATGTTTGCCAACGACCCGCGACAAAGTAATCGTGTGCGTAACTGGTTTGCGGTAGAATGGAATCTGGCGGATGTGGAGTGGGATTATGTTATATCGTCAAGAACAAGATTACAGACAAGGGTGTATGGATTGATGGCATCGAGAGATGCGGTAGGTTTTCGCCCTAACCGCCCGTCACAAACTGATAATGGTGGTGCCAGAGATTTGTTGAAAGGTACATTCAGAAATGTTGCGTTGGAGTCGAGATTTTTGCACAGATACAATATTGCAGGTATGGAGCAGGCATTGCTCTTTGGGGTGCGTGCATACAACGGGTATAGCACCAACAAGCAAGGCTATGTAAACAACGGTTCGGGTGCAGACTTCAGCTTTCGTAATGAGGCAACAGAACTGTTGAGCGATTATGCTTTCCCTAATACCAACTATGCGGCTTTTGCAGAGCAGATAGTGCGCATTACACCTAAATGGAACATCACGCCCGGTGTAAGAGTAGAACACATCAAAACAAAAGCAGACGGTTTGTATCACGATAAAGTGTATGACCTGCGCGATAGTGTTATCAGCGATGTAGTAACAACTGAAAACAGAACATTGCCACGTACGTTTGTAATAGCAGGTGTGGGTAGTAGTTATAAATTTAATTGTGGTGTTGAGGTGTATGGTAATTTCTCTCAAAACTATCGTTCTGTAACATTCAATGATATACGTGTTGTCAATCCGTCTTTTGAGATAGATGCGAATATACAGGATGAGAAGGGGTGGAGCAGTGATTTGGGTTTGCGTGGTAGTTTCAGAGGTGTGTTTCGGTTTGATGCCAATGTGTTTTACTTGTACTATGGCAATCGGATAGGTGAATACTTTGCGGTAAAGAACAATACACAGGTAATACGCAGGCGTGGCAATGTAGGTGTAGCGCAGATATATGGCTTGGAGTCTTTTATGGAATTGGATGTGTTGAAGCTATGGAATATCAACCCCGACAAATGGGGTACAACTATCTATTCCAACCTTGCATTAACGCAGGCCACATATACGCAAAGCCCCGTAAAGAATGTAGAGGGTAAACGAGTTGAGTATGTGCCATTCATTAACTGGAAAGCCGGTATACAGGCTAATTATAAACGCTTCAAACTGACGTACCAGTGCAGCTATCTGAGTGAGCAATTTGCGGATGCTACCAATGCAGAGAAGGGGGGCTATAGCGGTGTGAATGGTATTGTGCCTGCTTATTTGCTGATGGATGTATCGGCAGGGTATAGCTGGAAGTGGCTGACATTGGAAGGTACTGTAAACAACGTAGCGGGTGTACCTTACTTTACACGTCGGGCTATCGGTTATCCCGGTCCGGGCATCATACCCGGCGATGGCAGAGGTTTTTACCTGACGGCGGGTGTGAAGTTGTAATCCCTTACTCGTTGGCAGATGCCTCTACAATCAGGGCTTTTATTCTTTCGTCAAATGCTTCGGTATCTGTTTCCCAAGTAATGTCTATCTGGTGTTTTTCTATCAAGGCTTCCGGCTTGCCTATCAGGTATAGCTCGTAGTCTTCATCACCTGTTTCTACTACAGCCAGTTGCTGTTGTACATGTGTGATGATGCGTTTTATTTCCGCGTTGGCAAACTCACTGATGGGGGTATCGCCATCAAGATATTCTGTGATATCGTGTATGTCTAACATGGCTGAGTGAAATTATGATACTGCTAAGTTAGCACTTTTTAATTCTTTAAAACCTATCATGCGGTCGGCTTCAGGGTCCCATACTTTCAGCCGGAAGCAGGCTATGATATCTTTCAGTTTCAATGATGTAGTTCGTGCATCCTGCAGTTCGGGGAAATCTTTATACACTTCCGGCAATCGGTAAAATGGTATGCGCGAATTGAGGTGGTGTATGTGATGGTAACCGATGTTGCCCGTCATAAACTGCATGAAAGGATTCATCACCATATAGCTCGAAGATTCAAGCGCGGCTACTTCGTACTTCCAGTCTTCTTTATCGGTAAACTTGGTAGCAGGAAAATTGTGTTGTGCATAAAACAGGTATGCACCCATAGCCGATGCAAGGAAGATGGGTATGAATACAAAGAACAACCATGTTTCCCAACCGAATGTGGTGAAGATAAACCAGTTGAGAACACCATGCAGTACCAATGCTATCAGCGAGTCGTAGTGTTTCTTAGGTGCGCTTACAAAAGAGCTGATACACATACCGATGATGAACATAGTGAAATAACCCATGATGATGGTAAGCGGATGGCGGATGAAAAGGTACATGCGCCTTTCGCCCTTTGTCATGCTCAGGTATTTGCTTTTGGTGGCTATGGGGTAAGAGCCTATGCTGGCACTGAACAGTTTTGAATTGTGTGCATGGTGGTAGTCGTGAGAACGCTTCCAGATGCTGGCAGGTACCAGTACATACATGCCGTAGAGTGTCATGATAACATCTGCCAATACAGAGCGATGCAGAATGGCATGGTGCTGAAAATCGTGGTAGATGATAAACATGCGCACCATCAGCAGCCCAGCCAGCAAACTACACACAAGGCGTGGTAGCAGGTAGGGTATAAAGAAAGCACCCGACAAGGCAATACCCAGCAGCAACAAAGAAGATACCAGCAGCATCCAGCTTTTGGTGCGGTCTTCTTTTGTATATGGCTTGGTAGCCAGTATCAGTTCTCTGCCTGTACGCATTACGCTGTTGTTGGTTTTTTATGTTTCCATCTGCGGTGCGACCATAGCCATACTTCGGGTTGTGCTATGATGTCGCGCTCCAATTGGCGGGTATGCAGTTCAGATATTTCTCCCTCGGCGGTTGCTTTGGGTGTTTCTACCAATAGCGTTGCATGCATTTCATATTCACCACGCTTCACCCGCTTTACCGTTGCATACACTACAGGGTAGTTTATCTTCCTTGCTATCAGTTCCGTACCTCTGAATATAGGTGTGTCCTGATTCATAAACTTCGTCCAGTAAGCAGTATCGGGTGCGGGTGTCTGGTCGGCAATAAAAGCGGTAGCATTCAGTTCTTCACGGTTTTCCAGCATCTCACGAAAAGTATCTTTCATGGCTATAAGCTTTGTACCAAAGCGGGTACGCATTTTATACATCAGCCAGTCGAAGTATTTATTGGTGATGGGATGGTATATCACATACAGTTGCTGCTTCAGTTGCAGACTGAAAGTATTACCTGCCCATTCCCAATTGCCCAGATGCCCCATTACAAGGATGATACTTTTATTTTCAGCCGCCAGCTTGTCAAACAATGCTTTTGCTTCGGCATTGAAATAACAATGCTGCTGCATGTTTTGTTTGTTGATGGTAAGTGTTTTGAATGTTTCGAGAAACAAATCGCAGAGGTATTTGTAATAACGCTTGCGGATGTCTTTTATTTCCTGCTCCGTTTTGTCGGGGAATGAATTGCGCAGGTTGTTGTACACCACTTCTTTGCGATAGCCGAGTATATGATACAGCACTACATAAAAGAAATCGGATACACGGTATAATAACCAAAACGGCAGTACCGATATAAGGTATATAAAAGGTAATGCTATATAATAAACGAGTGCCAAGAAATATAATATTGTTCTATTTGTAAAGCCACAAATATAACATCCAAAACCCGATTTACCCCTATTTCATTACGCTACGTGTTTGCGTATTTTCAGTATCACCATTTTTGATGTAGGCGTATTGCTCTTGTCTGCCGTACTGTTGATGGGTACTAATACATTGGTTTCGGGGAAGTAGGTAGCTGTACATTTTTCGGGTATGCTGAATGGTATGATGAGGAATTTGCGTGCTACGCGCTCTACACCATCATGATAATTATAGAGGTCAACCACATCATTTGCCTGTAGCCCTGCTTCGCTTATGTCTTTCTCATTCATGAATATCACCCGTCGCTCATTCAGTACACCACGGTAGCGGTCATCGAGCCCGTAGATGGTGGTATTAAACTGGTCGTGGCTGCGGATGGTCATCATCATGTACTCATCTGTTTCCAACTTAGGGAATATCACATCGGCTACGTTGAAGTGTGCTTTGCCTGTTGTGAGGACATTGAATTTTCCCTGCCTTGCATTGTTGGGCAGATAAAAACCACCCAACTGGCGTACACGTTGGTTGTAACTATCGAAGCCAGGTATTACCAGTTCTATATCATTGCGTATATAGTCGTAATGTTCCAGATACAAATCCCAGTTTATCTTACTGCGATTGCCCAGTGTAGCTTTTGCCAGCCTGGCTACTATCACGGGTTCGCTCAGCAATTGGTCTGATACGGGTTTCAATCCGCCTTTACTCATCTGCACCACACCCATCGAGTTTTCGCAACTGATGAATTGCTCCTCACCATTCAGCACATCTTTATCGCTACGTCCGAGGCAGGGTAGTATCAGTGCTTCTTCGCCCGTTATCAGGTGGCTGCGGTTTAGTTTGGTAGATACGTGTACCGTTAGTTTGGTACGGCGCAATGCCTCTGCGGTGTATTCGGTATCGGGTGTGGCAGACAGGAAGTTGCCACCCATAGCTATAAATACTTTTGCCTTGCGCTGATGCATAGCATGTATGCACTCTACCACATCGTAGCCATGATGGCGTGGTGGCTCAAAACCATATACCTGTTGCAGCTTATCGAGGAAAGACTTGGGTGGTTTTTCATAAATACCCATCGTCCTGTCGCCCTGCACATTGCTATGCCCGCGTACGGGGCAAGTGCCTGCACCCTCTTTGCCTATGCTGCCTTTCAGCAGCAGCAGGTTCACTACTTCCTTAATGGTATCAACAGCGTTTTTGTGTTGTGTAAGCCCCATAGCCCAGCAGGCTATTATCTTGCTCTTGTTCTTAAATACTTCGGCTGTTTGTTTTATCTGCTCTACCGATATACCACAAGCGGCTGCCAGTTCATCAATATTATAGTGGCTGATGTTGTTGAGATAATCTTCGTAGCCTGTGCTGTGTTTGGCAATAAAATCGAGGTCGAATACCGTACCCGGTGCTTTGGCTTCTTCTTCCATCAGCAGCTTGGTAATGGCTTTGAGCAGTGCCATATCGCCATTCAGCTTCACTTGCAGAAAGATGTCCGTCAGCTCTGCTTTTCTACCCAATACACCACGTACCGTTTGCGGATTGTTGAAACCCATTAAGCCTGTTTCGGGTAGTGGGTTGACGGATATGATGGTGCAGCCATTGTCTTTTGCTTTTTGTAATGCACTCAGCATACGCGGGTGGTTAGTACCCGGGTTTTGCCCCAGTATGATGATGACTTCCGCCTTGTAAAAATCTTCGAGTGTTACAGAGCCTTTACCTATACCGAGGCTTTCACCCAATGCTACACCACTGCTTTCGTGGCACATGTTAGAGCAGTCGGGCAGGTTGTTGGTACCATACTCGCGTACAAATAGCTGATAGAGATACGCAGCCTCGTTACTTGTCCTTCCCGATGTGTAGAACACGGCCTCGTCAGGATTATCGAGTGCATTGAGGTGGTCTGCTATTTTCTGAAAAGCGGCATCCCAACTGATGGGTTGATAATGCGTACCACCTTTGGGCAGATACATAGGCTCTGCCACACGCCCTTTTTTACCTATACGATAGTCGTCAAGTTCTGCCAGTTCTTTTACAGAATGTTTGGCAAAGAAATCGGCATGTAGTTTTTTAGTCGTTGCTTCTTCGGCTATAGCTTTTGCGCCATTCTCACAATACTCTGCAATGGGCGAGCGATGGTCGTCAGGGTCTGGCCATGCACAGCCGGGGCAGTCGTAGCCGTCTTTCTGATTGAGCTTTGCCAATGCTTTGAACCCACGCGCCACACCCATCTCTCCAAACACATGCTTGATGCTGGATATAACAGCAGGTATGCCCGCTGCCGCATTGTGTATATGGGTAAACTTGATGCCCGTAAACTCTTCCGGGTTTTCGGCATTCGGTTTATCATCTCCCTGTGGCTTGTTCAGTTCTTCGCTCATTGCTTTTGCATATTGTAAAGTATAGCAGCGGGGTTGTCGTAGTTATCGTCTTGGTTTTCGTGTGTTTCGTCGAGGCATTTAAAATCTTTCTCCAATAAAAGATACAGCTTTTTACCATCGCCCGTATCCATATTATGCTCGTAGCCTACTTTTTCGGTACGTGCCCATTCGGCTGCTTTATCGGCTGGCATAAAGATGGTCATTACATTATCTGCAAACGTAGCACTCATTACAGGTGCATCGCTGCGCTGCAAGCGGTAGGTGAGGGTTGTAATACCAAAGTCCACCAACTCCTCTACAAGCCCCTCTGTAGCAAACTTGTCCATCTCGCTTTTGGTAACACGCATCCTTACGCTGCTGCCTTTTATTCTCAATTTCATAATCGTACTCTTTGGTTGCCCGTGTATATGTTAAAGCGTTCGCCACGCAAAAAACCTATGAGTGTCATGCCAAACTCTGCCGCCGTTTCTGCTGCAAGGCTCGACGGTGCGCCTACTGCCGCTACCACCCTGATACCCGCCATAGCGGCTTTCTGTATCAGCTCGAAACTGGCACGGCCACTCAGCAAAAGTACGTGTTTATCCATCGGCACGATACCCGTTTGCAAAGCAGCACCTATCAGTTTATCCAACGCATTGTGGCGGCCAACATCTTCGCGTAGTAAAATTAAACTGCCTGCTTCATCAAACAAAGCAGAGGCATGCAGCCCGCCCGTACTGTCGAACACGGCTTGCTGACGGCGCAGCATATCGGGTAGCTGATAGATGAGCGATGCCGAAAACTGCAAACTGTCTGCCCCTGTAGCTACATCGCACACCGTTTTAACGGCACTGATAGACGACTTGCCACAAACCCCGCAGCTGGATGTGGTGTAGAAATGCCTTTCCAGCTTGGCAAGGTCTAGCGCTACATCTTCCTGCAACACTACCTGTACTATATTATCTGGGACGGTGAAAGCAGCTTTTACATCACTGTATTGTTTGATAATGCCCTCGGTAAACAGGAAGCCCACTGCCAGCTCTGCATCTGCCCCTGGTGTGCGCATCGTTACCGACAGGCTTTTTTGCACCCGAGCATCAGCCTTGCCATAGTTGATGCGTATCTCCAACGGCTCTTCGGTAGCCAGTACATCATCGGTATCAGCCACCGTATCGGCAGTTACTTTCTTTATAGCTATATGCGAAGTGGAGAGGCTCATGTGTTACGAATTTACGGAAAAACTATCTATAGGAATTAACATACACTATCAAACTATCTACATCTTGACAGCTTAATTGTGTCGCTTTCATACACTTTGTTCCATTATATTCCTTTAGCAGTTCTTTTGTCCTCTTGTCTTTTGATATAAACTTTGAGTTGGTGATATGCTTACATAGCCAATCAGCATTTCTATTTGCCATTGCAGATACTAAAGCTGGACCTGTTGCATCTTTAAATGGACTATGACAGGAAGCACAGTTTGCTGTAAACAATTCTCGTCCTTTATCATGTCCAGATACACTATTGCCTAAAGTAGTACCGCACCAAAATTTTGGTTCTTTCTGTTTGATAATGTTACTATATATAAGATTATAAACTAAAAGACCAATGGCACATAGCACTAAAGTCCAACCACAGGTTATAAGTATTTTTACGTTTCGCAACGACATGGTTATAAAGTTAGTAAAAACCCTTTTCTGTTTAAGTAGCCAATTACGGCTTCCCCCTTCTAAGGGGGAATGATATAACGCTTTTTTCAACCGCAAAGACACTAAGGCGCAAAGGGGTTCGCAAAGCACATAAGAAATTCCCCTCTTGAGAGGGGCTGCGACGCAAGCGGGGTGTGTACACTCGCGGAGAGTAATACCCGTAACGAGTAGAACATACCCTGTCACCACTACGCTTCTCTTCGTGGCGACATCCCCTTGTGTTACTCGCTATTGCTCGTGAGAACGCTTCGCTAAGTTCAAAAGGGGAATTGCCTAACGCTTTTTTAACCGCAAAGACGCAAAGTCGAGTGTAGCTACGTCTTCCTTTTAGCGTGCATCAACGCATTCTGCCGTTGGTATTTGTATTTGTAGTAGTAATTGGCTTCGAGGTCGGTAACGATGGTTTCTATTTCTCTATCGCGGTCTTCGGGGTCGTATTCACGCTTCAGGTTATTGCTGAATATGAGGGCTACCGATTGCCATACTACGGCAGAGAACCCACCTTTCAATTCGCGGATGATGCTGTAGCAGTTCTTGCCCGTCTGCCTGTTAATGAGTTTTACCAATAGCTGCCCTTGTGTGATGGTCAGTTCTTCCAGCTCGCCTTTAAAGCGTTTGTTCAGCTCTTTCTCAACTTTCTTCAGGTATTCTTTGCGCTTCTTTTTATCGTCGCTGTATTTCTCCAGGTTCACATCCACATCTTTCAGCACCTCGGCAGCTACTATGGCGTATGGGTACACTTTATATACGTTATAACGCAGCCTGTCTTGCTTGGCGCGTGCACGGGCAAGGTGACGGGGTAGTTTACCTGTTTTTTCTACCTCTTCCAGATATACCATAGCAAAAGTATCTGCCCCTACAACAATACCGCCTAGTAATATAGTATCATTCACCCCTTGTTGTGCAGAGGCGTTGCTGCTCTTAGCAATAAGAGAGATAAACAAAAGAATATATAAGAAATGCTTACGCATGTGCTTATGTAAATTTCCGCAATTCTTTGCTTAATTGCTATAATAAAACCATAAAATTTCAGAAAATATAAGCCTGTAGCATAGGGGTTTGGCACGTATTTAGCTGTCTATTGTCATAACTTTGCACATTGATGAACAAAGACGGTATGAAAGGTATAGTAACGATAGCTTGTTTGGTATTATTGGCTTCTTGCGCTAAGGAAGAGCGTACGCTGACACAAAAAGAAATAAAAGCCAAGGCCGATTCTATTATTGCAACCAAAGTGCCCAGCCTTGAAGAACAGGCAGCGATAGACTTGGATGCCCGTATGTCTATAGAAGTAAAGGCAAAAACTGACTCGATAGTTAATGCTTATCTGCAAAAACAAGATTCCCTGACACCATCCGTTAATGAGCGATAATAGCCAACCGGTACTGTATTTCGATGGCGTATGCAACCTGTGCAATGCCATGGTGCAACTGGTCATCAGAAAAGACAAAAAAGCAAAGTTCAGGTTTGCATCCTTGCAATCAGCAGCCGGCAAGGCTATTCTCCATCAATATCAGCAACAAAACAATAAAAACCCTGACAGCATTATACTGCAAAAGGATGGGCTGCTTTATGTAAAATCGACTGCTGCATTGCACGTATTATTGCTAATGGGCGGGCTGTATAAACTGGCGGTTATAGGGTTTGTGTTTCCACGCTTTATCAGGGATGCGGTGTACGATTTCATTGCCAGGAACCGCTACAAATGGTTTGGTAAAAAAGATAGCTGCATGGTGCCGACGCTCGAATTGCAAAGCCGTTTTCTCGACTGATATTTTTAACCTGTTTTTATCATCAATAGCTACTACATTTGAGTATATGAAAATATTGAAACTGCTGGTTGTTTTTTGTTTATTGGCATCAAGTAGGGGAGAAGCGCAGGAAGTATATTACTCTCAATACGAAAACTACGACTGGCGTACAGGCGATTACGCTATTGCAGGTAAGGTAAACGGTTTACAATACATCTACAGAAGCAATGCCAATAACTATTATCTGGATGCTTATGACGATAATATGGAGAAAGTTGCCACAGTGGTGCTCGACTTTTTCTCAGGCAGGATATACGATACCCGCTTTGTAAACTATGCCAACCAGATGGTAGTGCTGTATCAGTCGGTAGATGGTGGTAAAGTAACCCAATACGCTGCATTGCTGGATGATAAGGGCAGGTTGCTGAAACGCCCTGTAGTAATAGATGCTGCCAAACAAGCTTTCTTCGGCAATTCCAGAAACTACTTCCGTATGGCAGTATCTGAAGACAAAAAACGCATCATTGTATATGAAACAGATACCAAAGGCAATAAACTGGAAGTTGACTGTACATGGTTGGATGACCAACTGAATGTATTGAGCAAATGTCATACTTCATTTAACGCGGGTAACTATCCGGAAACGGGCGAGGGACTGCTACATAATGATGGTACATTTTACCTGCCTACCTACACACCTACGGGCAGCCGTAGCTATGCCGACCAACTGTACTTGCTGGTATTGCCCCAAACGGAAAGGAAATTTACCCCTAAAGAACTGCCGCTTGATAATATGTATGCAGCAGGTACGTACATGAAACTGGACAACGCGAATGATAAAATATACATAGCAGGCTTTTATTCGGATAAGAAAGGCGGGCTGTATGAGGGGGTGCTGTACACCTACTACAACCTGAAAACAGGCAGCTACGAAAAAGTGAAGCTGATGAGTTTTGATGGTAGCGAAGGAGCAATAGAAAAGACGAAGAAAAAAGCCCTGAGCGATTTTCAGGTACGCAACCTGATAGTGAAAAACGACGGCGGCTTCGTACTGATAGCCGAAGACTTTTTTGTAACCAACCGTAGCAGTTATCAGCCGGGGTTTGGCTACTATTCGTTCTACTATCCTACCATGGGGGCGTCTGTAAGAGAGTATAATTACAGAGATATTATGGCGATGTCTTATGATGGTGAAGGTAACGGGCAGTGGCGTTCTTTTATCCGTAAAGACCAATATTCTCAGGAAGATGGCGGTATGTTTTCTTCTTTTGCTATGATAAATACAGGTGGCGCGCTTGGCTTTATGTTCAACGACTTTAATACTGTGCGTTCCAAAATACAATTAGCAACCCTTGATGCGGATGGTAAAGTAGCTATGCAATCGCTGGGAGCAGCCAATGGCAATGATGCAGACTGGATGCCGAGGCAGGCAAAACAAGTAGCGTCAAGAGAATTAATTGTGCCTTGTTTAAGGAAAAGGCAAATCTGCTTTGCCAAAATTGTATTTTAGCCTAAAATAAGCTGAGTGCTACCATTAGTCCGTAATAACAGCCCATATACTGTTATTGTATTACTGATATTTACTTTGATTGTAAAGCTACAGGCATTGGGTAGCCCCATGGTGCCTTTTGTGCCCGAACAGCATGTACTTTTCCAGACAGTCATCAACATACTCAACTATGTATTGCGTGGCAATGCGTTTGCCTATACCATGCTGGGTGCGGTGATGATATTTGCACAAGCACTGTACCTGAACAGCATATTTGTAAACAGCAAGCTGGCAGGCAAGCCCAATTACACTACGGCTTTTCTATACATTGTCTTTACATCTATCATGCCCGAGTTTACCTACTTCAGCGAGATACTATTGCTTAACTGGTGTGTGATAGGTGGTATAGGTTTGCTGATTGGTTTTCATCAAACGAATAAACCGAGGATGCATGTGTTCAATACTGGTTTTGTATTCAGCATAGCAGCATTACTGCATTTTCAGTCTGTTGCGTATTTTATAGTACTCTTTGCAGCCTTATTATTGTTGCGGAGCTTCAACCCGGGCGAATGGGCGGTTGCGGTGGTTGGTTATCTGACACCTATATACCTATACACAGGTACTTTGTTTCTGTTCGATAAGCTGGACACCATGCAGTATATGCTGCAATTAGGCATATCTCTGCCGGGCAATATCAAAGACCCGTTGTTTGTGTTTGGTACTATTACAGGCATATTGGTTTTGTTTGTAATGGGTATATATGCCCTGCAAGATTGGCTGGTACGGGGCGGGGTGTACATCCGCCGTATGTGGACTACTATTGCTACAACCTTTCTGCTATCCATTGTAGTAGCCATAAGTACAGATATATCAAAAAAGAGTATATGGTTGGTAGTAATGCCTGCTATAGCCTTGGTAGTAACTCCAGCACTTATGGTTGAAAAAACTAAATGGTTTAGTAATTTTGCCTTTTATTTTTCGCTACTGTTATTGGTGTTTTGCCAACTGACTGTCAACTAACTAACATATTAACTACAGATAATGAAATTCGGAATTGTTGTTTTCCCCGGTTCTAATTGCGACAGGGATATGATGCATGCTTTACAGGATGATTTGAAACAGGAAGTGGTGATGTTGTGGCACAAAGACAACGACCTGAGTAGTTTTACAACAGATGATTGTATTGTATTGCCGGGTGGCTTTTCTTATGGCGACTACTTGCGTTGCGGAGCGTTAGCACGTTTCAGCCCGCTGATGGAAGAGGTGATAAAATTTGCCAACAAGGGTGGTAAAGTGTTGGGCGTGTGCAATGGTTTCCAGATACTGTGCGAATCGGGTTTGTTGCCGGGCGTATTGTTGCTGAACGACCACCAGAAATTTACCTGCAAAAACGTGTACATCAAAGCAGCAACCGATAGCAATTTTGTAGGTAAAAATGCGGGCAATACACCACGCAAAATACCTGTAGCACATGGCGAAGGGCGTTATGTTGCAGATGCGGTTACTATAGAAAAACTGACAGCGAATAACCAAATCGTTTTCCACTATTGCGATGAGAATGGTGAAGTGCATATCAATTCAAACCCCAATGGTACTACCAACAATATAGCTGGCATCTGTAATGAAGGGCGTAATGTGTTTGGCATGATGCCGCACCCCGAACGTGCCTGCAGCGATGCACTGAATAATATAGATGGTAGGGCTATACTGGAAGCATTTGCTAAAATGAATTAACATAAAGCTTCCTTAAAGTCGCCAACCCGACCAAACGAAATAATTAAATCAAGTTTCTTTACACAAGTAAAGCCCCCGTAATGAGCATTAAACTAAAATCGTTCCTGCTGTTGTTCAGCTTCTTTGCATTATCACCTGCATTTGCACAGATAATAGAAGACCCTACTGTATGGACAATAACTGCTAAAAAGAAAAGCGGTAATCAGTACGATTTGGTTTTTCATGTGGATGTAAAGAACAACTGGCATATCTATTCATTAGACCCCGGTGGTGATGGTAGTTTTCTGCCGCCAGATTTTCGTTTGGATAAATCTACCCGTTTCAAACTAAACGGTAAGATTACAGAGAAAGGAAAGAAGATAGACGAAACGATAGAAGATATAGGTACTGTACACTACTACAAGAATGTGGACTATATAGTACCTATAACGGTAGATACCAATGGTAAGATTACAGGTAAGTATGAATACATGACCTGTAACGACCAAGGCTGCCTGCCACCCAAGACCAAGAAGTTTTCTGTAGAGGTGAATGACCCTGAACTACCTAACGCTACAACTACAACAACAGAAGATACTGCCGTAGCAGCACCTGCCGACACTCAAAAAAAAACTGAATTAGCACCCGTAGCATCAGCAACGGATAAGAAAGATGGCGATGGAACAAGTAAAGAACAGAAGTCTTTGTTGTGGTTGTTCTTCGCAGCATTAGGTGGTGGATTACTGGCAGTGCTTACTCCTTGTGTCTATTCTATGATACCTATAACAGTGAGCTTCTTTACAAAAAGGAGTAAAAGCAGGGCAGAGGGGATACGTAATGCTATATACTACTCACTTTCTATCATTATCATTTTTACATTATTGGGTGTATTGATTTCTGCAACATTCGGTGCAAACGCGTTGAATAATCTTTCTACCAATTGGATAGCCAACCTGTTCTTCTTTGCCATATTCGTCATATTCGGTATTTCATTTTTGGGTGCGTTTGAAATCACATTACCATCTTCATGGACAAGTAAGACGGATTCTAAAGCAGGGCTTACCAGTTTTGGTGGCATCTTCTTTATGGCACTGACATTGGTTATCGTATCATTTTCTTGTACAGGTCCTATTGTTGGTCCATTATTGGTGTTAACCAGTAAAGGCGGGTTAGTTGGTCCTGCTATTGGTATGTTTGGTTTCTCGGTAGGTTTGGCATTACCGTTTGCATTGTTTGCCATCTTCCCCGGTATGCTCAATAAAATGGCTACAGGTGGTGGCTGGATGAATCAAGTAAAAGTAACGCTTGGTTTTATAGAGTTGATGTTGGCATTAAAGTTCCTGTCAAATGCAGACTTGGCTATGGGCTGGCGTTTGGTAGATAGAGAAATATTCATTGCTATATGGATAGTGCTATCTGTGTTGCTTGGTTTTTATTTGTTAGGCAAATTGAAATTATCGCATGATGATGCGCCACCCAAAAATTTATACGGACAGGAGTATGTAGGGTTGGTGAAGCTGTTTCTTGCTATTACCATGTTCTCATTCGCAGTGTACTTAGTGCCGGGTATGTGGGGTGCACCTCTTAATGGCATGAGCCAATTTGTGCCACCAATAGGTACGCAAGATTTTGTGTTGACGGAAGGTGGTGGTACTATGCATAGCACTACTAATAGTGAAGTAGCACCAGTAAAGTATGTTGAGGAAATGAAGATATATGAACCACCAGTAGTTAAGAACCTCGGGTTGGTTACATACTTTGAATATGAAGAAGCTATAGCAGCAGCTAAGAAATTGAAAAAACCGATCATGCTCGACTTTACGGGAATTAATTGTGTAAACTGTCGTAAGATGGAATCACAAGTATGGAGCAAACCTGAGGTAGCAAAAAGATTGAAAGAAGATTTTATTGTGGCATCCTTGTATTGCGATTATGACAAGAAAGATTTGCCAAAGGCAGAGCAATACTATTCTAAAATACTTGGCTCTGACGTAGTAACAGTGGGCGATAGAAATGAAGATTTGCAGGCATCACAATTTGGTGCAAATTCTCAACCGTTCTATTTCTTTATAGACGAGAACGGTAACAAACTGGCAGATGAGGGTTATGGTTACGACCCTAACGTGCAGAAGTTCATAAACCATCTGGATAAGGTGAAAGAGAAATATAACCAGTGATTAGTATGATTTTCAATGATTACCATGATTAACTGATATACTATTTATATCAGTCATACAAATCATTTTAATCACTGGTCAATGATTTGCTTTTAGGATAAAAACCTAACGCGTATGATTAAGAATGTAAGTGTTTCCGTTCTTCCACACGAGGCTGCCGAAGGCAGTTTCAATCGTTATATAGCAGAAGAGGCGGGTGTTGATAAGCAATCTATTACAGGCTATCACATCCTCAAAAAATCTATTGATGCACGAGGTAAACAACCGCGTGTTATTTTACAACTACAGGTGTTCATTAATGAGGCAGTACAACCCTTGCCTGTCTTCGACCCGCAACTGCAAGACGTAACTAATAAACCACACGTAGTAATAGTAGGTGCAGGGCCTGCTGGTTTGTTTGCAGCCATAAGGGCTATCAATATGGGGTATAAGCCAATAGTACTGGAACGTGGTAAAGATGTGCGCAGCAGGCGTAGGGACTTAGCTGCCATGAATAAAGAAGGTATCGTCAACCCCGAATCGAATTATTGTTTTGGTGAGGGTGGGGCAGGTACTTACAGCGACGGCAAATTGTACACACGCAGCACCAAGCGCGGTAATGTGCAACGCATCCTGCAATTGTTTCATCATTTTGGTGCAGATGCCAATATACTGTACGAGGCTCATCCGCATATAGGTACAAACAAACTACCACACATTATCACTGCTATGCGAGAGGCTATTGCAGCTTGTGGTGGCGAAGTACTATTTGATAAAAAACTAACGGATATAGTATTGGATGGTGATGCCATTAAAGCTGTGAAAACGGAAGATGGCAGCACTATCGATACGAAGATTGTGATACTTGCCACAGGCCATTCTGCCAGAGATATTTTTACACTGCTTCATAACAAAGGGATAGAAGTAGAAGCCAAGCCTTTTGCATTGGGTGTACGTATAGAGCATCCGCAACTGATTGTAGATAAAGCACAATACCATTGTCAGGTGCGCGATGAACATTTGCCACCTGCCAGCTATAGCGTAGTGGCGCAAGAATATGGCAGAGGTGTCTTTTCTTTCTGTATGTGTCCGGGCGGTATTATAGCACCTGCCGCTACAAATCATGGTGAGGTAGTGGTAAACGGTTGGTCGCCATCTAAGCGCAATAACCCCTATGCTAACTCAGGAACGGTAGTAGCGGTTGATGAAAAAGACTATGCCAAATATGGGTTTACAGGGCCATTGGCAGGTATGCATTATCAGCAAATGGTAGAGCAGCAGGCATATAAGATAGGTGGTGGTAAATTAGTAGCACCTGCACAACGTATGGGCGATTTTACCGACAATAAACTATCATCTACCTTGCCCGGCTGTTCTTACCTGCCGGGTGTGCATAGTGCCGCCATCAAAGATGTATTGCCCAAAGAAGTAAACGAAGCATTGCGTAAAGCAGTAGTAGATTTCGGTAAAAAAATGAGAGGCTACTTTACCAACGAGGCTATATTAGTTGCTACCGAATCGCGCACCAGCTCACCCGTACGCATACCCCGCGATAAAGAAACACTGCAACACACGCAGATAAAAGGACTCTACCCATGTGCAGAAGGTGCAGGCTATGCTGGGGGCATAGTAAGTGCAGCCATAGATGGGGAGCGATGTGCTGAAGCTGCCATACAGTTTGTAAATGCTAAGGGCTGATATGTGCATTAGCCTGTGTAGAACTATTTCTTATTGTGGATTATTACATTATTAACATCTTGTATTCGTTGGGGTAAATAGGTACTTTGGTATCTAACTAAAACGGAGCAATATGAAAAAGAACCTCGCTGAATTTATCGGCACATTTTGTCTTGTACTATTCGGTTGCGGCGCGGCTGTAGTATCGGGTATAGCAGCAACAGGGCCAGAGGGCATTGGCTTATTGGGTATATCGTTGGCTTTTGGTGTAGCAGTGGTGGTTATGGCGTATGCAATAGGCCCTATCAGTGGTTGTCATATCAACCCAGCAATTACTATATCTATGGTAGTAGGTGGCAAGATGAGTGTGGGTGAGGCAGTAGGTTATATCATATCGCAATTTTTAGGTGCTACTGTAGCCGCAGGTGTATTGTATGGCATACAAAGCGGTATGCCGGGCTTTGCAATGGGCGAATGGGCATTGGGCTCAAACGGTTGGGGAGAAGGGTATTTGGGAGCATACAATATGCAGTCGGCATTTATAGCAGAGGCTGTGTTTACATTCCTTTTCCTGTTTGTAATATTTGCTACAACATCTAAATGGGGTAATAGTACCATGGCAGGGCTTGCAATAGGCCTTACATTGGTGTTGATACACCTTGTAGCTATACCCATAACAGGTACATCGGTAAACCCTGCTCGTAGCTTTGGCCCAGCCATATTTGCAGGTGGCAAGGCATTGCAGCAATTGTGGTTGTTTATAGTTGCACCCATTGTAGGTGGCGTGTTAGCCGCATTGGTATGGAGAGGTGTGTTTGAAAAAGAATAATCGAGGATTGATGAATAAATAAGCAAGCCGCGATTTTTCGCGGCTTTTGCTTTGCATACATTACTTGCAATTTTTAAGTTTTCAGCACAAAGAATATTCTTTAGATTTATTAGCAAATGTTTAGTATTCATGGCAAAGGCAACTACTCAACCAACTATACCTGCCAAAACATTGGCAGCCTACGAAAAATCTATCAGTAAACTGGAAGGTATAGAACGAAAAGGTGCAACCATGCCCTATACATCGCTTAACGGGCATATGTTTTCATTCATCGGACAGGATGGTATGGTAGCACTTCGTTTACCTGCTGATATTAGGGAAGAAGTAATGAAAACCCACAGTGCAAAGCCATGTATAGCACATGGAGTGGTAATGAAAGAGTATATTACAATTCCCGACAAGTTATTGCAAAATACTACGGCAATTACAAAATATTTCAAGCTAAGTTATACCTATGTACAATCGTTGAAACCCAAAGCAACCACACGCAAGGCAACCACAGCTGTAACAAAAAAGGCTACAGGAAAAACTACTAAATCAACTACATCAAACAAAAACCTACAAGTAGATGATTACCTGCAAAAGAAAAATAACCCGTTGACGGCAGAGATAAATCGCATAAGGGAAATAATACTTGGTGTGAGCGATAAGATAGAAGAAGGCATCAAATGGAGTGCACCCACATTTATGTATAAGGGTAATATTGCCTCATTTTTTATGAATGCAAAAAAGCATGTTAGCCTTATGTTTCATTATGGTGCATCCATACCCGATAAACACGGCTTGCTTGATGGTGATGGTGCTGTAGCCCGTTCTGCAAAATTTACCGACCTCAAAGACATAGAGAAGAAGAAAAAAGCCCTTGAAAGCATCATCAAAGAATGGATGAAGATGAAAGATGCAGGTAAGTAGTGTTTGCCTGCATACCCCGTAATTCTTTTACCTAACCAATAGAATCTCTATTGAATAATTCTTCTTTTGTTTGAGCCTTTACGTTTATTACGCAAACCTGTACAAGAAGGTAAATAGAAAGTATCTCATATTCAATTGTATGCATGCTTACACAGCATGTCAGGTGTTTTGTTTATCTATACGCTCATTCATAATACGAAACCACAAAGGTGGCAACATAGCCAACAGCATACTGCCAGGGTAGCCTGTTGGCAGTTGTGGGGAGCTATCGTGGTGGCGTAGCAGTTGATACTTGCGGCTGGCAAGGTAGTGGTGGTCGCTATGGCGGCTTAGCTCAAAGAGCATGATGCGCCCTATTACATGGTCGCTGTTCCAGCTATGGTGGGGCATGGCACGCTCATAATTGCCACCTGCAGTTGGTTTTCTGTATAGCCCATAGTGTTCTATATAATTCACTGTTTCCAGGAGCAGTATGCCTATTGTGGCAGCTATCATAAAATAGCCAAGTACTACCCAGCCAAATAGGAAACCTATCAGCAATATAAAAGCAAGCTGTATCAGTTGATAATGCAGCATCTCATTGTGCAGCCATGTTTTTCCCTTTTTTCGTTGCTCGTCAGTGGCTATTGCCCATGCATTGCGGTACACACCCGTTATGCTACGTAGCCAAAACAAGTACAGTGGTTCGTTGCGGTGCGCGCTGCTGGGGTCGGCAGGTGTGCCCACGTATTTATGATGCCCGCGATTGTGCTCAATAAAAAAGTGCATGTATAGTGATGTAAGCAATAGCATACGCGCCATCACCTGTTCGGCTTTGTTTGCCCGATGCCCCAACTCGTGTCCTACGTTAATGCCCATAACACCGCACATCAGGCCCATCACCATCACACGCCCTATGGTATCGCTTACAGATAGCGCTGCATCGTTTATATGTATCAGAAATTGGTAGAGTACAGCGTATTGTATAGGTACTATGCAGTAAAGTATCCAATCATATAGCCTGTCATCTTTTGCCAAGGCTTCTTCCTTCGCATCGGGATTGTGGTGGTCGGGCGGTATCAGCAATTCCAGCAAGGGTATAGCCACAAAGCCAAATAATACAGGTGCCCACGTAGCCCAACCTGTGTACAGAAAGCTAAACCATGCCCCGATGTTGAAGAGTAGTGGTATGCTGTATTTTATTATGCGGATGTTCATCTTAGCCTGTATCACTAAGGTACATAAAAAAAGCCCCTGTTTTCAGAGGCTCATAATATGGTGTGCTGATATAAAAATCAGATGCTGCATTTTGTGGTGTAGGTAACTGTGAAGCCCATATAGCTAACAGTTGCTGAGTTTTCGTTAGCCTTACATTTAGACTCTGCGTCTTTTTTCTTGGACTTTTTGATGTCTATTGTATAAGAGCTGTCTACAGTGCCAAAGCCCGGAACGGTAGATGATGCAGTACACTTACATGTATAATCTTTTTTGCAGGCTACAAAGGCTGTGCAGCAAATAATGGCTAATAAGAATTTCTTCATAGAGTTTTATTTATTGATATACGGTATATAATAATGCTAACGTAATGCACAATTGTAGCGCACTATTGCTTTTTGTTGCAGATAATCTTCTTCACGCTCGTAGTATACACACTGTTTGCCTGCATCGTCCTTATTTACGGCACGTATAGTATTGTTGGTGTAGTCGGTATTTACCTGTTTGCCATCTACTATATATGTTACTTTACAGGCGCATTCATATTCTTTTTTACAAGAACTGAAGATAACAAGGGCTATTAAAACAGTAGCAAGGCTGTATATCTTTTTCACAAGCTGAAGTTTAAGATTTTAGTAAAAATATCATACACTGCTCAAAAAAACAAGCTAATAACTACTAATTACGGTTAATAATTGCAACAAGGGTTTGTCTGTGCCTTTTTTCTGCACGTTTGTTATGCAGGTCAAACACCGCCCAGAGTGCGGCAGGCAGCCAGCCTAAAAGGGTTATTTGCAGCAACAGGCAGATGATGCCTCTGAAAACCCTGCCACGCAAAAAGAATGAGAGCCAGGGTAATAGTATAGCAATAAGTATCATGCAATAAAGGTATGAATAGGTTTGCACTTCGCTGTATGCGTGTTTTCTTTAACTTTGCCATCCTTTCAGAAGAAAACAAGACTATGTTTGAAAATTTAAGTGAACGCCTCGAAGGCGCGTTTAAGCAGTTAAAAGGCGAAGGCCGTATATCTGAAATAAACGTAGCCACTACCCTTAAAGAAATACGCCGTGCATTGGTAGATGCCGATGTGAACTTTAAGATAGCGAAAGAATTTACCGACAAGGTAAAGGATAAAGCTATGGGCGAAAAAGTGCTGACAGCCGTATCGCCCGGGCAGTTGATGGTGAAGATTGTAAAAGACGAGCTGGCAGAGCTGATGGGTGGTACAGAGGCTGAAATAGACCTTGGCAACAAACCCACGGTAATACTGATAGCAGGCTTGCAGGGTTCGGGTAAAACCACCTTCAGCGGTAAGCTTGCCAACTTCCTGAAGAGTAAGAAAGGACGCAACCCATTACTGGTAGCTGCAGACATCTATCGCCCGGCGGCTATGGACCAGTTGAAAGTATTGGGTGAGCAAATAAAAGTACCCGTGTATGCAGAACCTGATAATAAAGATGCGGTAGCCATAGCCCAAAACGCCATAGCCGAAGCCAAAAAGAATGGCAACAGTGTGGTGATAATAGATACTGCTGGCCGCTTGGCGATAGATGAGGTGATGATGGCAGAGGTAGCCAATATAAAAGCTGCCGTGCAACCACATGAGATACTGTTTGTAGTTGACTCTATGACGGGGCAGGATGCTGTTAATACAGCCAAAGCCTTCAACGACAGGCTCGATTTTACAGGTGTAGTGCTTACCAAACTGGACGGTGATACCCGTGGCGGTGCGGCGCTTACCATCAAATACACGGTAGATAAGCCCATTAAGTTTGTAAGCATGGGCGAAAAGCTGGATACGCTGGATGTTTTCTACCCCGAGCGTATGGCACAGCGTATACTGGGTATGGGCGATATTACCACCCTTGTAGAGCGGGCACAGGCACAGTTTGACGAAGTGCAGGCAAAGAAGCTGGAGAAGAAGATACGAGCTAATAAGTTTGACTTTGAAGACTTTAAAGAGCAGCTTAATCAGATAAAGAAAATGGGTAATATCAAAGACCTGTTGGCTATGATACCCGGTGTGGGCAAAGCCATGAAGGATATTGATATATCTGACGATGCCTTTAAAGGCATAGAAGCCATCATCAACTCTATGACACCGTATGAACGCAATAATCCTGATGTGATAGATGGTAGCCGCCGCAAACGTATTGCTAAGGGTAGCGGTAAGGATATAGCAGATGTTAATGCCTTTATGAAACAGTTTGATCAGATGCGCCAGATGATGGGGCAGATGAACAAAATGAAAGGGATGATGCCGGGCATGGGCATGCCATTTGGCAGAAAATAAGCTGCGGAAGGTAGTTTTTTGATGTTAATTGGATTTTAATTTTCGATTTGTCGGGAAATTATTTAACTTCGCCATCCTAAAAATTTATTGTTTAACACAAATAATTTCTATTATTTATGTCAGTTAAGATTCGTCTGCAACGCCACGGGTCAAAGAAGCGCCCGTTCTATTTCATCGTAGCTGCCAACAGCGTAGCACCCCGCGATGGTAAATTCATTGAAAAAATAGGTACGTACAACCCATTGACAGTTCCAGCAACTGTAAGGTTGAACCGCGAACGCGCATTGTACTGGATGCAAGAAGGTGCTCAACCCACCAACACTTGCCGCCGTATATTGTCTTTCAAAGGCGTACTGTACCTGAAACACCTGATGCGTGGTGTAAGCCTTGGCTTATTTGACGAAAAAGCTGCATGGGAAAAATTTGAAAGCTGGAATGGAGAACACGAAGAGTTGGTAGCAAAACGCGAAGAAACTCATCGCCTGCACAAAGCTGAAAAACGCCATGCTGCTATGAGTGAGTCTGTACGCAAGGTAGAAGAAAAGCTGTCTGCTAAAGCTGCTGCACAAGTTGCTGAGGCTGAAGCTGATGCTGCTGAGGCAGATGCTGCTGAAAATGAAGCGGCAACTGAAACACCTGCTGAAAATCAAGAAGGTTAATACTGTTTTTGAATACAGCGTAAAAATCTGAGGGCAACGTAGCAATACGTTGCCTTTTTTAATACAAAACGTATTATTTTAGGCTCCGCTCATGGATAAAGAATACGAATCGCTCTACCATACCGAAGAAGAACATAACTGGTGGTTTGTTGCACGAAGAGATATGCTGCTGAAATACCTTGATAAATACAGCATACCAAAAGATGCAAGGATACTGGATATAGGTTGTGGTGGTGGGACTTTTACAGCATTGTTGCGAGATAAAGGCTATACAGACTTATATGCACTCGACTATAGCCCCGAAGCCATAGAGCAGGTAAAACAAAAAGGTATTGTAAATGCCTTTGTGATGGATGGACATAACCCCGAATTTGAAGAAAACTTCTTTGATGTAATAATTGCTTCAGATTCATTAGAGCATTTGGAGCATGATGAAACAGCGCTCAAAAACTGGTATCGTATATTAAAGCAAGGTGGCAAAGGATTTATACTTGTGCCTGCCTACAACTTCTTATGGAGTGAACATGATGATGTAAACTATCACCACCGCCGATATACAAAAAATGGCCTTGCAACTAAAGTGGTAAACGCAGGATTTAGTTTGTTGTATAAAGGGTATAATTACGTGTTGTTATTTATTCCTACTGCCATAGTGCGTCTGTCGCAAAAACTATTGAAACCTAAGAAAAAGAAAGAAGAGGCAGACGGACAAATACTGCTATTGCCACGTTGGGTAAATAAGTTGCTTACTGTATTTCAGATAGCCGAAAACAGTCTTAGCAAACACATCAACTTTCCATTTGGTGTTAGTGCAGTGGTAATTGTACGTAAACCATAACGGAATGCGCCCGTAAACCATTATTTTTATCTGGTATTTCTAACTCTTTCATTTTATATGACGATAATACAAGCCAACATAAGCGGTACGGAACATAAATTGTGGCGACAGCTTTTTTACGCTATCAGCATTGCCATTCTTGTATTGATGCCATTCATCAGTAAAGACTATGGACAGAGTGGTGACGAATGGATACAGATAGATTATGGCAGGCATATATGGGACTACTTTACTAAAGGAGATGAGCAGGCGCTTGATTATACCAACAAACAATTGCAATACTCCAACCAGCAATACTATGGTGGCTTCTTCGACTTTACCACCGAAGCCATACATCAGATGATGCCATCTATACCCATACTGGTATTACGCCATTTTTTCAACGCACTGCTGGGTGCATTGATGATGATATTTGCAGGGTTGCTGGCACGTAGGCTTACTGGCAAGTGGCAGGTAGGGTTGATTGCGTTACTGTTCATGATATTTTCGCCACGCATATTTGGCGAGAGTATGAATAACCCTAAAGACATACCCTTTGCCACGGGCTTCATTATAGGCATCTATTATTTGGTAGCCATATTGCAGGATTTTCCTGCTAAAGCATGGAAGCATTCCATAGGATTAGGTGCAGGTTTTGCTATGGCATTTGGTGTACGTGCTGCAGGTGGTATATTATTGTTGGCTTATTTCGCATTGTTTACGGTACTCTATTATGTATTGCATAAAGATAAGCGCACCATCATAACGGCTGATGCAAACAAACTTGCTAAGAAATTAGCCCTTGTATTAATCGCAGGTATTGCAGGTGGGTATATAGTTGGTATCAGCACATGGCCTTGGGGTTTGCAAAGCCCTATCAGCAATCCGTTAGAGTCGCTTGAGGGAATGACCAACCGCGAAATACAATTACGTGTATTGTTTGAAGGCGTGTATAGGGTGAGTACTGCCATGCCATGGTACTACGAGTTCAAATGGATATTTATTACCAATCCTTTGATTGTATTACTCGGTTTTGTGTTATTCATCGGGCTGTTTACCAAAGTGAAACAACAGTATGGCATGTTTGCTTTTGTATTGGTTGTATTCGGTGCATTGTTTCCTATACTGTACATGATATACAAACACTCTACCGTGTACGATACATGGCGGCACGTATTTTTTGTGTATCCTTTTTGGGCAGTAGCGGCTGCTGTAGGTTGGGATGTAGTAGGTGCATTTATAAAAAACGAAAAGACAAAATGGTTGCCAACAGTAGTGGCTATTGTAGGGTTGTTGCCTGCCATTGGATGGACAGTAAGAAGCCACCCTAATCAATACATTTACTTCAACGAGTTGGCTGGTGGTGTAAAAGGTGCGTATGGTTATTACGACCTTGACTATTATCAAAATAGCGGTAAACAAGCAGCAGACTGGATGCTGAAAAACCTGAAACCTATACAGGGCAGAAAGATATTAGTACGCTCGAACATGGTAGGTTTTGATAAGTATTTTGCTAAAGATAGTAGCTGGATAGTATATGATTATGGTCGCTATACAGAACGCCACCATCTTGATTGGGATTACTATGTAGCATACCCACGCTACATAAGTGCCAAACTGATGCAGGATGATAACTGGAAGTTTCAGCATACCGTACATACTGTAAGTGTAGATGGTAAGCCACTATGCGTAGTGATAAAACGAAGCAGCACAGCTGGTATTGCAGCAAACGAAGCATACGAAAAGAAAGACTTTGCTACTGCAGCACAACTATACGCACAATATATTGCTACAGATAATACAGATGAATTTGCCTATTTCAACTATGCTATATCCCTTGCGTCAACAGGGCAGATGGATGCTGCCGTAGCAGCTATAGAACGTGCCATAAAATTAGACCCTGAACGTACAGAGTTTTATGATGTGCTGGCGCAACTGCAGCAGGCAAAAGGCAATATACAGGGCGCACAGCAGGCACAGTCTATGAAGAACGAAATACTGATGCAGCAACAAGAAGCAATGGGCGAGCAGGAAGAATAGCCATACGAACAGATTGGAAACAACAACACATACAACAACGAAAAGGCATCATTTCCACACATTTGATGCCTTGCGTTTTTTTGCCTGTTTCAAAGTATTTCTGCACCATTTGCCCATAGTAGCATTCCCTTGGTTTAATGTTATAAAGAAGGGTGGGGGTATTGGCGTACAGTTTTTCTTTGTGTTGAGTGGTTTTCTGATAACTTATATTATTTGCGAAGAGAAACAACGCATAGGAAATCTGAATCTCAAGCATTTCTTTATGCGCAGGGTATTGCGGATATGGCCCTTGTTTTATCTCGCTATTTTTATTGCGTTCACTACGCCTTACTTACTCAGTATTATAAACCTCAATAGTTCGGCAGCAGGTTACGAACCTGATTGGCTGATGTCTCTATTATTTCTTGAAAACTATAATATGATATGGACAGGTGATATACCGAATGCATCACCACTGGGTGTTATGTGGTCGTTGTGTATAGAGGAGCATTTTTATATTGTTTGGGGGTTGCTATTATTCCTATTGCCTGTAAAAGCATTGCCGAGGCTTATTGTAGCTTGCTTGCTATTAGCTATAGCTTCAAGGTTAGTATTCGTACAAAACAATTTGCCCACCAGCGATTTGCTAACGAACATAGACCTCTTTGCCTATGGTGCTATACCTGCATATCTTTTGCTAGAACGTAAAGAACGGCTATATAGTTGGCTTGGTATGTTGCCAAAATATACAAAGCAGTTGTTTGTGATACTACTGATTAGTATTGTGGTGTTGTTCTCGCAATTCAATGGAGATGCACCGTTTGTTTGGGCAAGCAGTATGTTGGGTGTGTTGTTCTCAGTATTAATAATACTCACGTTATCGCCCAATAGTCCAATCAGGATAAAGGATAATAACGTACTAAGTAAACTGGGGAAATATACCTATGGCTTTTACATTTATCATACACTTATCATCAACCTGCTGAAACGTATTTTTGAAAAGCTGCAATACAATCTTGATGTGTGGTATATAGCCATCTTATTTATAACTATTGCATTTGCCTTATCAATATTTTGCAGTATTCTCTCCTATCATTTGTACGAAAAACAATTCCTGAAGCTGAAGAAGCATTTCAGGTAATTATTGTTTCAGGATTTTCATAACTGTTTTAACCTCGTGGCTTTGTATTTGCAAGTAGTACATACCGCTTGCAATATCTTGTATCTGCAACGAGTGTTTTGTGCCTTCTGTTGTAATTTGTTTTATCCTTCTGCCTGTTACGTCATATAACGTTGCGGTATAAGGCTGCTTGTTGGTATTAGTTATTACAACATAATCGTTGGCAGGGTTTGGATATACTTGCCATCTTTCTTCTGCTATAGCGGCATTGTTAATACCTACAGGTGTGCAAAATATATTTTTCAATTTACCCCATAGCTCATTGTCAAAAGCAGTAATAGCAGCAGCAGGAAAGCCAGCATCATTACCCATACGTACTATCACCATGTTGTGCGATGGTATTACATATACTTTCTGGTCGTTTTTACCCAAGCCTGCATACATATCAGCAGGCGCATTGGGTGCAAGGCGGCCTGTAATAACTAATTGTAAGCCGGGCATCATATAACTGGCTTTACCATTCAGCCAAGTCAGGTAGCCATAGCCCAGATTCATGCTTTGCGATGTAGTCGTCATCTGCCTCATGTAGGCTGTATCACGTAACAATGTGTCTGTATTCCATACGCCTTTGTTCAGCATCAGCAAACCAAACCTTGCCATGTTTCTTGCCGTGCTGTAGTAGATACGGTTGAACGAATCTGCACCCGTACCGGGAAGCCATAGCCCGAATGCACCTGTGCGGTTTCTGAATTGTGTATTGAAAAACGTATTGAAATTGCCGGTTGCATTATCAATTACCTCGTGCAGCAAAGTGTATGGTGCATTATGATATGCCCATCTGCTGCCAACTGGTGATTTGTATGCTAAGCATGCAGGTAGTGTGCAGTTGTCATTGCCAAAGTTGTCATCCAGCCCTGTAGTCATGGTTAGTTGATGGCGTATGGTGATGGCTTGCTCTTGTGTTGTTGTCAAAGATGTCCACCCACTACCAAGGTACTTGCTTGTGGTGTCGGTTATCTTCAAGTAACCTTGTTCTTGTGCTTGTCCTACTAAAAATGCAGTAAGTGTTTTGCCTGCCGATGCCCAGTACCATACGCTGTCTTTGGTAAACGTACCGAAGTATTTTTCAATAGCAATTTTGCCATCTTTCAGCACTATGAATGCTTTGGTATTTTTCTGTTGCAGAAAATCGTATGTAGTCTGTAAGCTATCTAAACACCATCCTTGTGATGCGGGCGATATGGTATCCCAAACTGGTGACGCAATGGGTGGAAAATATAACTGCCCATAGGTATTATGGAACAGCAAGAAGAATATGATGGTTAGTTTGGTCTTCATTGCCTGTTTTATATTCGGACAATGAAATTATGAAATAGTTTAATGCACGTGTTAGTTATTCATTACTATAAACAGACCTACTACTATATATATGCAAACCAAAGCAACGGTCATCCACTTGGGTTTTTGTGTAGCTTGTTTCAGGGGCATTTTGTAAGACATAAGCAAATCAATTAGCGTTAACCTGTTTTATTGTACCGGCACAATATTTTAACATAACGTTTTGTGTGTTTGAATATTGTATAACCGACAAGGTATTTTTCCATACCCTAAACAGTGTAAGGCAATTTTTACGCCAAAATAAATGCGCTAAGATTAATTCAATATTAACTGACATTACTATGGCTTTTGCAGCCATTCTTCTATAGTAGATTGGTTCAACAAAATATAGTTAGTATTCGCCTCTACCCAGCCGTCTTTCATAAAGTATATAACAGGCCAGCTAAAGCCTACCATGGCTGTAAAATCATCGCCTTTCAGCCTGGTATAGGGCAGGTTCTGCGCTTTGGTTTCTTTCCAGAAGTCTGCAAGGTATTCGTCTTTACCTGCAATGACCATGTACAGGGGTAGGGCAGGGTTTTTCTGCTTCATGATGTGCATTTTATAGGCAGCCATACGACAATGTGGGCAAGACAGGCTAAAGAATGCTACGATATGCTTGCCTTTATACAAATCTATCTTGGGTGCGTCTGCTTTATTTGGGACATATAATGCGGCCATATCTAATTGATAACGACCTTTTTTCAGCCATTGGGGTTGGTTATCTGGTATGGGATAATAGATAAATGGAGTTGCTGTTGCTATGATACAAATAATAAAAGTCAACCATCTTAATTTATTGGTTAATATGTCTTTATGTAGTTTTATCAGCAGTGATAATATAATTATAAGTATCAGATTTTTGACCAGCGAGGCAGATGGGCTCATCCAAATAGCATCGCCAAAACAGCCGCAATTAATATCGTTGCCGGCATATGCCCAGAGGTACACCAAGTAGATGCTGAATACAATTGTAAGCAATAGAGCAGCTTTCAGTGCCCATTTGCCTTTACCCCAAATATGTACGGTTATCAGTATGCCTAGAGCAAACTCCAAACCTATCAATGCCCTGCCTACGATGGCTGCCATTAGCCAAGGCAGCTTTACATATTCTACTATTGTATATTGGAAAGTTTCAAAGCTTTCGAGGGTGTATATTTTGGTAAAAGCTGAGTAGATAAATAATGCACCGACAGCCAGTGTAAGCAGGATGTATATTGCGGTTAAAACCTTCTTCATTGCAAAAAAGAAACCTTATGTGGGGTGTAAATAAAAAAAAGCCCGGAAATACATCCGGGCTCTAAAAATAGTATAAAAGTATGATTATGCTAAAGCATTCAGTTTATTAACGATACCTGATTTCAGGTTGCTCGCTTTGTTTTTGTGTATTACGTTGCGCTTAGCCAGTTTGTCTATCATAGACATAACTTTAGGCAGTTGCTCAGTCGCTTCTTTTTTATCTGTAATGGCTAAAAGTGTACGGATAGCGTTACGCGTAGTTTTACCGTAATAACGATTGCGGTCGCGGCGTTTTTCACTCTGACGTACGTCTTTTTTGGTTGCTTTATGATTTGCCATTTATATACTTATTTATTTTAAAGGACTGCAAAGGTAAGTGCTAAATCGGAAATAGCCAAAATATTTCCTTGAAAAATTACATGTTTTGTGCGCTGAATACGGCTTTACTCTTCCTTATCAGGTATTCTTTTTTGGCCAGAAAAGCGTCTACTTTGTCCTTTGGCAGGCGAAGGCTGTACATTTCTTCGGGGTATGCCTGGTATTCAAACAGCTCGTAGTCTTCATTCCAGCTATCCATTTGTTTGGGGTCCAGTCCCAGTTCATGTACCATCAGGTCCATACTCAGCGGGTCTTTTATCTTCAGTATAGCCATGCTTTTCAGTTCTTCAGGCGTGAAGCGAGATTTTGCTACGGGAGCAGCTTTATTGCCTGTCGTGGCAAGTTCATCAACGTCGTTTTTACCCAAAAATTTGCTTAAGTCCTCAAATATAGTAGCCGTAGCAATAAATGCCAGTACGTGGCCTTGCGTTTCTTTTGGCAGGTATTTTTTAATATCCCAAAAGTTGTTACTGCCTGTTTTTTCGATAGCCCTTTTTACAGGGGTAGGGCCACTGTTATACGCTGCAACTACCAGCAACCAATCGTTCAGTTCATCGTACAGGTCAACAAGGTATTTGGCTGCTGCATTGGTAGATTTGTACCAGTCTTTTCTATCATCTCGCCCTTTGCCAACTTTCAGCCCCATAAGGCGTGCAGTGGGTGCCATTAATTGCCAAGGGCCAACGGCACCGGCATGAGAAACAGCATTGTTATTCAGGGCAGATTCTATAACAGCTAAGTATTTAAGCTCTTTGGGTATATCATGCTTTTGCAACACATTTTCCATAAGCGGAAATTGTTTGTTGCTGCGGCCATGTACTACATGGATGGTTTTGTTGTGGCTACGCGAATATTTATTGACAAACTCATTTACATAGCCCGTCATAGAGCCATAATACTCTGTTTGATGCGCAAGCGGTACAGGCTTGTACACTTTTGGCCCGGGTTTGGGTACTTTGGGCATTGCCACAGCTATGGGTAGGGCTGGCGGGTTTGTTTTGCCCTTGCGCAATACAATAATAGTATCTACACGTGCAGTCCTATCCTTATTGGCAGCAGCACTCCTGCGCGACTCCTGCCCAAAGGCCAGCGTGGCGAACATCGTGAAAACAGATGCTAACAGTATTTTGCTTGTCGGCATTTATTTAATCCGTTGTTTTTAAGGAGTTACAAAATAACAGCGCACATTACATTGTAAGTGCCAGGCCAGATAGTGTGAGAGCGAGATTATTCAGCTTTCTTCTCTTTGATACCGGCTTCTATCTCGTTCTTAACGCCTTCTTTAGCGTCGTTGAACTCGCGAATGCCTTTACCGATGCCGCGTGCCAGCTCGGGTATCTTTCTGCCACCAAAAAATATGATGACAACAAGCAATATAATTATCCACTCTGCACCACTTGGCATCGAAATCAATAACTGTGGATTAATCGCTGATAAAAACATAATCAGATATTTTATGTAATTAAACTATTCGTACAAAACTAAGGTTAAATCATGATTAACTGTTGTTAAATTATAACCTTTGGTTGTATGAAGTGGTTAAAATACAGATTGTAGCTGTGAAATACTAATTATTAACAAAACGTAAATGTATAACTGCCTATTGTCCGTTCAGGCTGTTTTTTAATTGGGGTGTCATACCGCTTGTATAGGTTTGCCAGCGTTCTATTACCTGCTGCATATCCTGTGGTAGTTCAGAGTCAAACTGTACCCATTCGTCAGTTGTAGGGTGTGTAAAGCCCAATTCCTTAGCATGTAGTGCATGGCGGGGTAATAGCTTGAAGCAATTTTCTACAAACTGCTTGTATTTGGTAAAGACCGTCCCTTTTACAATATAATCGCCCCCATAAGTGGCATCATTAAATAACGGATGCCCGATAGACTTCATGTGTACCCTTATCTGGTGCGTACGCCCTGTTTCAAGCCTTAGCTCTATGAGGGTAACATAATTGAAACGTTGCAATACTTTGTAGTGTGTAATGGCTTCCTTCCCGTAGTCGCCATCTGGGAACGTGTCCATGATTTTGCGGAAGCGTAGGTTGCGCCCCACGTGTACATTGATAGTGCCCTCATCTTCTTCAAAATTGCCCCATACCAATGCAATATAGCGGCGGTGTACAGTATGTTTCTTAAACTGTGCCGCCAGATTGCTCATTGCCTGCTCTGTCTTAGCTATCACGAGCAGGCCGCTGGTGTCTTTATCTATACGATGTACAAGCCCTACGCGCGGTAGTGCACTGTTTTCTATATCTTCTACATGCAGGTACCATGCCAGCCCGTTTACCAGTGTGCCTGTATAGTTGCCGCAACCCGGGTGTACCACCATACCATCTCGTTTGTTGATTATCATCAGTGCATCATCTTCATACACTATGTTCAACGGCATTTCTTCGGGTACTACTTCGTCAGGTATGTCGCCCCTGTTATCAAAAACAATTATCTCGTCGTTGGTACGTATTTTATAGTTCGACTTTGTGGGTTGTCCGTTAACTGTTATCAGCCCTGCATCTATCGATTGCTGTATTTTATTACGTGTAGCACCCTCTATACGCATCATCACGTATTTATCAATACGCATAGTTTCCTGTCCGCGCGTTATGGTGAGGCGCAATTTTTCAACAGGGGTTATTTCGCCTTCCTGCTCGGTTTTTTCGGGGTCGTCATCATCCCAAATTTCTTCCAGTTCGTTGTCGGTATTCATCTTTACAAGTGCGAAGTTAGTCTTTCAGCCAGTCTTTTATATCGGCGGGGTCTAATTGCAGGTAGGTAGCCTCTCTCTCTATTACCCCATTATTAATCCAATAAATAGCAGGTACACCATCGCCCGCCATCTGCCTGAATGCTTCGGAGTCTTTATATAACAGAAAAGGCAGGTCGTCTGCCTTTGTTTCTTCAAAAAAATCTTTTTGTTGAGAAGGATGTCCGCTTATAACAAGGTACACGGGTATTTCGGGCGATTGTTTTTTAATAACGTGCAACATATACGCCGCTTTTCTGCAATGCGGGCAGGTAAGGCTCATGTAGGCAATGATGTGTTTACCTGTACGCAATTCTTTTGCAGGCATATTGGTACTGTCTGCATACAGCAAGTTCAGTTCCAGCGGGCGTTGTACTGTTTTTGCTTTGTTATTGGCATTCAAAGGGGCAATAATAAATGTAGCCACCAAGCCAGCCATCGCCAATACAGCGGCAATCCATTCCTGGTTTTTGTAGGGTTTTACGGGGTAGATGAATAGGAGTACTACCAAAGCAGCAATCATGGCAAGGTTTTTCCAGATGGCTTGCAGTGGATTCATGTATAGCCATTCGCCAAAGCAACCACAGTTGCCCGTATTGCCTTGTTGTATGATAAGTGCTATCAGGTATAAAGTGAGTGTAGCTAAAAAACCGATTGTAATAGGGTAGGTTACCTCTTTCAGGTAAATATGAAATAGCAGGAATAAGGCAATTAAAAACTCTATGCCAATGAATATATGTGCTATTACAGAAGCCCATAGCATATTGCCAATACCTAAGCCAATAAAAGTCCATTCAAACGGCTCTATGTCTATCAGCTTGGTAATGGCAGAAATAAAAAAAACTGCCGCTAATGAAAGCAGCAGTAATAAACCTGTGATGCGTTTTATGTAGAATATTGCGTTTTTGCTATCTGTCTGTGCCATAAAGTGAATGGCAAAAATAATACTTTTAGCTTAGTACAGTTTGCAGGTTTCCACTGACTTTATACCGTCTTTCTCGCTTGTCTTTGAATTGCTTTCGCATTTGCTGGCAGCTTTCTTTTTAGTGTCGCTTACTTTGTATTCTTTAATAGTACTGTCTGGCAGCCCCGGTTGCCCTGAATAAACGATTGTACACTGACAAATATATTCGCGCCTGCAAGAGCTTAATCCGAATGTCACTAATATTGCCAAAGCCAGTAAGGTACCGGTACGAAATTTCATGTATTCCTGTATTTAACGGTTGAAGATAAAAGTAAAAATTTAATTGCACAACTCATATCGGTTTAATTACATGGGTTTTTTAGCAAAAAATTATTTCAGCCAATCTATATTACACCTAATTTTAGCAACTGGCCGAATAATCTGATGACCAATATAGGACAATACCATCTTGCAGATAATCTTGAATTGATAGCCCGCCAGGTAGTGGAAGGCTTCATCATAGGCTTGCACAAAAGCCCTTTTCATGGCTTCTCTGTTGAGTTTGCAGAGCACAGGCTCTATAATCAGGGCGATGCGCTACGCCATGTAGATTGGAAAGTGTACGGGCGTACAGATAAACTCTTCGTCAAAAAATATGAAGAAGAAACCAACTTGCGTTGCTGCTTGGTGGTAGATACTTCGGCATCTATGTATTTTGGAGAAGCTGAAGGAAAACTCAGAAAAATAGACTTTGCCTGTCTGGCAGCAGCAGGGTTGATACAGTTATTGAAAAGGCAATTAGATGCATCTGCATTGGCGTTCTTTAACGATGGGTTAAACTATTTGTCAGAGTGCCGTAGTTCTCATACCCACTACCGCTTGCTGACTAACGAGTTGGAAAAACAGCTAAAGGCAAAGCCCACACCTACACCTACCAATGCAGCCAAAGCCCTGCACGATGTGGCAGAGCAGACACACCGCAGGTCGTTGGTAGTAGTTTTTAGTGATATGATGGACAATGCGGATAATATTGACGAGTTGTTTACTGCGCTCCAACACCTGAAATACAATAAACACGAGGTGATACTTTTTCATATACTAGAGGGTAATAAAGAAGTTGCTTTCAACTTCGATAACAGGCCGTATGAGTTTGTAGATATGGAAACAGGCGAAAAACTGAAACTACAACCCAACCAGATAAAAGGACAATATACCAGCCAGATGGAAACATTCAGAAAAGAGATAGAAAATAAGTGCCATCAGTACCACATAGATATGGTAACTGTAGACCTGAGCCAGCCTGTAGAACAGGTGCTATATGCCTTTTTGCTGAAAAGAAATAAAATGCTGTAAAAACCAATATTTTTGCTACCTTTGCACCCCATTGAAGTTTTTTGAAAGGGTGCAGGTACGAATGGCTTTACAGATGATTGATTATTAGGTTTTTATAATTGTTATCAGAAAGATATTTGTATTGATTGGGTAGGTGGTTGCGCAAAACAGGCTAAGCGAAGATGAAACATAACCGTGAATTTGAGATAGCATGGCAGGGTTTGAAGCCCGGTGTTCATACGTTTCAGTACGAGCTTGGTGACCGTTTTATACAGGAAAAAGGCAAGGAAGACGCTGATTTTAAAGATCTTGACGCCGTGGTAACATTGCGTTTCGATAAAAAAAACAATTTCTTTCTCTGTCATTTTGATATAGATGGTAGTGTAACCGTAGCTTGCGACAGGTGTGGAGATGAGTTTAAAATGCGGTTGTGGGACGAGTTTGACCTTGTGATTAAACTGACTGGAGCTGAAGATGCGGATGAAGTGGACGAAGATGCAGATGTGGTTTTTATACCACGTAGCGAAACTGTAATAGACATCAGCAACTGGATATATGAATTTGTGATGCTGAGTATACCACTGCAACGTGTACACCCCGATAAGGCAGACGGCGAAGCAGGTTGTAACCCCGAAGTGCTAAAACTGCTCAATAAACTGACTGAACCTGAAGAAAAACCTAAAAATGATATTTGGAAAGGCCTTGAGGCTTTGAAAGATAAAACAGACAATAAACGTAAAACGAAGTAAAATTTAGATACAATGCCAAATCCTAAACGACGCCACTCTCAGCAACGCGGTGCAAAGCGTAGGACGCACTACAAAGCTACTGCTGAAACATGGAGTGTAGATGCAACAACAGGCGAAACACATTTGCGCCACCGTGCGCATTGGGTAGAAGGTAAATTGTACTATCGCGGTAATGTAGTGATAGACAAAACTCCTGCAACTGCTGAAGGCGAACAAAATTAATAACCAACTTCAGGCACTGAATGAAGATAGGGTTTGACATCATGGGGGGGGATTACGCCCCCGAAGAAGCCATAAAAGGTGTTCAACTTTACTTTCAGCAAGAAACAGATACATCTGTTCATCTTTTGCTGATAGGTGATGCACAAGTTGTATCGCCTTATCTTTCATTGTTAGAACCGTATCAGGGGCGTTATACGCTCATCCCATCTACAGAGGTGATAGGTATGCATGAGCATCCTACCAAAGCACTGAAAGAAAAACCCAATTCAAGTATAGCTATAGGCTTCGGTTTGTTGCAGATGCAAAAAGCTGATGGCTTTTGCAGTGCGGGTAACACAGGTGCTATGATGGTGGGTGCTATGTATAGTGTTAAAACCATTGAGGGTATATTGAGGCCTACCATTGCATCGCCTATTCCAAGGTCTGATGGTAAGTTCAACTTACTGCTGGATGTTGGGATTAATGCAGATTGCAAACCTGAAAATCTGGTGCAGTTTGCAGAAATGGGTTCGCTGTATGTAAACAAGGTCTTTAATGTTGAAAACCCTAAAGTCGGGTTGCTGAATCTTGGTGAAGAAGAGGGTAAAGGTAATATACTGGCACAGGCTACATACCCATTGCTGAAAGAACATAACGGCATCAACTTTCATGGTAATATAGAAGGCAGGGATGTGTTTATGAACAAAGCAGACGTAATAGTTTGCGAAGGCTTTGTAGGTAATGTGGTACTGAAAACGGCAGAAAGTATCTATACCATCTTTAAAGAAGAAAGGAAAGTAGAAGATTCTTTATTGGATAACTACAATTTTGAAATATACGGTGGTACACCTATATTGGGCGTTAACAGCCCTGTTGTAATTGGTCATGGTATATCTCATGCGTTAGCTTTCAAAAATATGATAGATGTAACGCGTAAGATAATTGCATCAGACCTTGTAGGTGCATTTAAAGCACATTTTGCTGCACCTGCTGTATCGTAACTTAACAGACGAAAAAATATTATTGAATGCCTTGCAATATGCAGGGCATTTTTCATTAAGCTATGCTTAACTTTAGTATGTATTCAGGGTTATGCAAAAAATATATTGCCTTAGCGGATTGGGAGCAGACGAAAGGATATTTTCCAACATCAAAATTGACAATGCGGAATTGATACACCTGCCGTGGCCTGCATACGATGAGCATGATGAGATACCCTGCTATGCGCAAAAAATGTCATCGATGATAAAAGATGATAACCCTATACTGTTGGGTGTTTCTTTTGGTGGTATGCTGGCGGTAGAAATAGCTAAGATGAGGGCAGTGAAGAAAGTAATAATCGTATCGAGCGCAAAAACAGGTTCTGAAATACCGCACTTCGGAAAATTCATGAAGTTTGTAGTGATGAAACAAATTGTACCTGCTTCTTTCTATACATGGCCAAACCGATTTGTATTAAAACTATTCGGAGCTACTACAGATACAGAAAAAGAAATGCTGAAGGGAGTGTTCACATCGTCTGACGGGCATTTGGTACGCTGGGCTATGAAAGCAATACAGTTGTGGCGAAATACTACTTACCCCGAGCCGATAGTACATATACACGGCGATGCGGACAAAATCATCACTCCGCAATACATCCATGCCAATTACTGGATAAAAGGCGGTTCGCACATCATGATTTACAACAGGGCAGCAGAGATAAATGCCATCATCAACAAAGAGCTAAGCAATGTCAATAATCTATAAATATTTTCATACTCCGCTTGGCAAGATGATGGGTGCTGCAACAGATAATGGTGTATGCCTGTTTGAATTTGAATACAGAAAAAGCCTCTCTAAAATACAGCAACGCATACAAGCAGCACTCAGTATGGACTATGAAGAAGGCGAACACCCACTACTGAATCAACTTGAAAACGAAGCGCAGGAATATTTTACAGGTACACGCAAAATATTTGATGTGCCATTGCAACTCATTGGTACAGACTTTCAAAAGAAAGTATGGAAAGGTTTATTAGATATACCTTATGGCGAAACACGTTCATACAAAAAGCAATCTATTTATCTGGGTGATATAAAAGCCATACGTGCTGTAGCAACTGCCAACGGGCAGAATGGAATAGCCATCATCATACCATGTCATAGAGTAATAGGTGATAACGGTAGTCTGGTGGGCTATGGTGGCGGGTTACCTAAGAAGAAGTGGCTATTGGAGCATGAAGCAAAGCATAGTGGTAAGGATTTACAAACAAGTTTGTTTGAGTAAACTGTAACGGTTTATCTTTGGCGGCTATGAAGCACTTTATTGCAGTACTGATTATCCTATTCCACTCAGTAATATCTTTTAGTCAGCAAGGAGATAAAATAGAATTTTACACAGAGCAATCTCCACGCTTGCGCGGCATGATGGTGCCAACCTACATGGGCGAAAAAGATTTGCGCGATTTAGCGGCTTGGGGTGCAAACCACATTCGCTGGCAACTTACGTGGGATGGTTCGGGTTGGCGGGCAGATGCTGCAGATAAGGCGGCTTACAGGCAATGGTTGAATGGTGCAATAGCACACGTCGATAAAATGTTGCCTATATGCAAAGAGTTGGGCATACATGTGTTGATAGACTTACATACACTCCCAGGCGGAAGTATCACTGGTGCCGGTCATCGCATGTTCAGTGATAAAAGCTGGCAGGATGAATTTATTGACGTATGGAAGCAGATTGCTAATCATTATAAAGACAACAGCACCGTGTGGGGCTATGATGTAGCCAACGAGCCACAGGATATAAAAGTAACCGGTGGTGCAGTCAACTGGCCAACATTAGCATCTATGGTATGCCATGAAATACGGGCAATAGATGCCAAACACCCCATTATTGTTGAGGCAAGGGGTGGTGATTTAGGTACATTAGCTAAGTTTCAAACTATAGATGTGCCTGGCTTGGTGTACAGCTTCCACATGTACATACCGCATAGTTTTACACACCAGAATATTTACAGTCAAAGAAGGGATTTTCACTACCCCGGCTTTGTAGGCATAAAATGGTGGAATACGAAGACGCTAAAAAAGGAATTAGAAAAAATAAAAGATTGGCAGATAGCTAATAAAGCTCAGATTTATGTGGGTGAATTCAGTGCCATACGTTGGGCGCCGGGTGATGATGCTTATCTGTACCTGAAGGATTGTGTTGATGTTTTTGAGGAGTTTGGATGGAGTTGGGCATACCATGCATTTCGCGAATATCATGGATGGAGTGTAGAACATGGAAACGAAAAAGGAGATGAAACCCCTGCCAAAGCACCTACACAACGTCAGCAGTTGTTTCTGGAAGCATTCAAAAAGAATGCGAGATAAGCATTAGCAGATAGCCAAAAGTTAAAAATTGCTGTACCTACAAGAAACACATCATTTTTTCGTTATTTTGTATATATAACTACAAGCCGGGTTATCGCCTTTGTGTATGCAAGGGAGGAAAGTCCGGACAGTATAGAGCAGCGCACCACCTAACGGGTGGGGGCTTGCGAAAGTAAGCTACAGACAGTGCCACAGAAAATGACCGCCTTTAGCAATAAAGGTAAGGGTGAAAACGTAGGGTAAGAGCCTACGCATGGTGTTGGTAACAATATGATGGGGTAAACCTTGCGCACTGAAATGCCAAATAGGCGTACGTTTGAGGGCTGCTCGCCCGATTGTACGCGGGTTGGCAGCTACAGGTGATGTGTGAGCAGCATCGCAGATAAATGATAGCCGTCTCGGGACCATACGGGATTACAGAATCCGGCTTACAGGTTTGTAGTTGTTTTGGTTAAATGCAGGACGCCGGATTTTTATAAAGTCCGACGTTCTGTTTTTTTATGTAATTATCCGTAGCAATATCCGCTATTCCTGCCTATAGAGCGGGATAAGATATTATCTTTGCAATCTTATTTTTTATCAGAAGCAGTACATGGAACTCAGCAAGAATTTTCAGCATCAGGAAGCGGAAAAACATTGGTACGAACATTGGAACAATGCAGGTTATTTTCAATCAAAACCCGATGGCCGTGAGGCATATACCATCGTTATGCCACCACCCAATGTAACGGGTGTGTTGCACATGGGCCATGCGCTGAACAATACTGTACAGGATGTACTAATACGCCGTGCTAAAATGCAGGGCTATAATACTACATGGGTACCTGGTACTGACCATGCCAGCATAGCTACTGAGGCGAAGGTTGTATCTATGCTCCGTGAGCAGGGTATTGATAAAAACAAACTGAGTCGTGATGAGTTTTTGAAATATGCTTGGGAGTGGAAAGAAAAATATGGTGGCATCATACTGACACAATTAAAGAAATTAGGCTGTTCGCTCGATTGGAATCGTACCGCATTCACGATGGACGATAACTACTACGCTGCAGTAATGCGTGTGTTTGTAGAGCTATACAATAAAGGCTACATCTACCGTGGTGTGAAGATGATAAACTGGGACCCGAAAGCAAAGACAGCCCTGAGTGATGAAGAGGTAATTTTCAAGCAGACAAATTCAAAACTGTATCATGTACGTTATAAGTTGGATACAGAGAATGAAGAATATATTACCATAGCCACTGTACGCCCTGAAACAATACTGGGTGATACTGCAATATGTGTACATCCTGAAGACCCACGCTATACACACCTGAAAGGAAAATTTGCTTTTGTACCACTTATCAATCGCCGCATACCTATCATATTCGACGACTACATTGATATGGAATTTGGTACTGGTGCGTTGAAAGTAACACCTGCACACGACATCAACGACTACAACCTGGGATTTAAACACAAACTGTCCGTAGTAGATACGCTGAATGATGATGGTACGATGAGCGAAGCTGCCCAACTATATGTTGGCGAAGACCGTTTTGTGGTACGTAAGAAGATAATAGAAGACCTGAAAGCGGCAGGTAATTTTGTAAAGGATGAAGACTATAGTAATCAGGTAGGGCATAGTGAGCGTACCGATGTGGTAATAGAGCCACGCCTCAGTATGCAGTGGTGGTGCAATATGCAGGAACTTGCAAAGCCTGCATTAGAGAACGTATTAAACGACAATATCGAATTTCACCCTACTAAGTTTAAGAATCTGTACCGTCATTGGATGGAAAACATCAAAGACTGGTGTATAAGCCGCCAGCTATGGTGGGGGCAGCGCATACCTGCATGGTATGATGTTGAAGGGAACATCTACGTTGCAGAAACTGAAACAGGTGCTTATGAGCAATATAAAGCAAAGAACCCTGCATTAGCTGCCACAAACCCTGCATTGAAACAAGAAGAAGATGTATTAGATACATGGTTTAGCAGTTGGTTGTGGCCTATGGAAGTGTTCGACTGGAATAAAAATCCCAACAACGAAGAACTGAAATACTATTACCCAACCAATACGTTAGTAACTGCTCCAGAAATCATCTTCTTCTGGGTAGCGAGGATGATAATGGCGGGCTATGAGTTTTTGGGCGATAAGCCTTTTGATAAAGTTTACTTCACGGGTATAGTACGCGACAAGCAAGGTAGGAAGATGAGCAAATCGCTAGGTAACTCTCCCGACCTGCTACAACTCATAGAAGACAATGGTGCAGATGCGGTACGTTTCAGTGTAATGATTTCATCGCCTGCAGGCAACGACCTGTTGTTTGACGAAGGACAACTGGAGCAAGGACGCAACTTCTGCAATAAAATGTGGAATGCCCTGAAGCTGATAAAGACATGGGAAAGTAGAGTAGCAGATAATGCGACTGATGCAGAGGTAAGCTTTGCCATAGATTGGATGGAAAACCGTCTTGCACAAGTAGCAGGTGAAGTAGGGGAACTGATGAAAGACTTCCGCTTGAGCGAAGGTTTGAAAACAATTTATTCGCTGATATGGAACGATTTCTGTTCTTGGTATCTGGAATGGGTGAAGCCTGGCTTTGAGCAGCCCATTTCGCAAAGAGTGTACGATAAGACGATAGCTATTTACGAGCAATTATTGCAACTGCTGCACCCGTATATGCCGTTTATAACGGAAGAAATATACCATCAACTACGCATCCGAAATGCAGATGGTGATTTGATTGTAAAGTCGTTGCCAACATATACTGCTACAGATGCAGGTGTATTGCAACAAGGCGCCATGTTGCAGGAACTGATAACAGCCATACGAGATGCCCGCAACAAAAATCAACTGAAACCGAAAGACACCATCAAATTGTGGATAGATACGCAAGATGCAGTACTGTACGATAAGGTAAAAGATATACTTGCCAAGCAGGTAAACGCTACAGAAGTAGGCTATACGCAAGATGCAAAGCAAGGCAGTATATCTATAGTAGTGCAGACAGATAAGCTGTATATAGAAACTGCTGCAGCCAACATCAATACAGATGCCCAACGCGACCAATTGGAGAAAGAACTTGATTATCTGAAAGGCTTTTTGCTGAGTGTAGAGAAGAAACTGGGCAATGAACGTTTTGTACAAAATGCCAAAGCAGAAGTAGTGGATGCCGAAAAGAAAAAACAAAGCGATGCCGAAGCCAAGATAAAAGCTATTGAAGAAAGCCTTAGTTTGTTGTAACTTTAAATAACTATGAAGCTGAAATCCAAATTGTTTCTTACTGTTGCTTGCATGGCAATAGCTTTCTCATTGATAGCTCAATCGCAAAACAAAGATGCTAAAGGGGATGATGACAAGGCTAAGTCTAAAACAAAACCCAAGCCTAAACCGATTCCTGTGTATCTGGGCAAGAGCGATAAGGATGGGGGCTTGATTCCGTACAGGCAGTTTAACGAACTGCTTGCGCAAGGGCTTAGTTCAAAAGACTCTGCAGGTAAGGTATTTAAGGTTACGTCATTTATGCTCAATTATGGTGAGCGTAATTTGTACGAAGACTCAGTAGGCAATCCGTTGATAATAACGGATTATATGGCGGAAATGTGTGATGGAGATACATTGACAACCTTTTTAAAGAAAAATATCACAGAACGCTCAAAGCCGGGCGATACAGTGTATTTCGAACAGATTTTCGTGAAGGCACCTGAAGGCTATGCAGCTCATGGTAAAACCATGAAGTTTGTGCTGACGAAGTAGTTACCCAACCTATTTTATCATAATATCTGTCTGTAGTAAAAACATAACCTATGAAGTACTATGTCTTGGCAATAATGCTATTTGCATTATCAGTTTCTAATGCCAAAAACAATCCCGTATTCAATAAATTAGCAGGAGTAAATACCTACTGGACTCAGCAACCTGATATAAATGATTTTCAGTACCCTGAATATAGGCTGATGAACGACAGGGAATGGATTAGACTGCACCTATCCTTAGTTGAACAGGTTTTAAGGAAACGAAAATGCAACAATCTTTCTCCCGAACAGTATGCCAACAGATTACAAACATTAAATCATTTACACGCATATTGGCAATCAGGAGCGTTTCCCATTAATGATAAATATGATTTCAGAACACCCATTTTTATTGACGATTACGATAATTTCTGTGCAGTAGGCTATTTAATGAAGGCGACAGGTTTTGAGCACATATCACGCAAAGTGGCCGCGCAAACCAATTTAGCATATGTAAAAGACATGAACTACCCCGAATTGGTGCAGTGGGCAAATGAATATGGTTTTAAAGTAAATGAATTGGCTTGGATACAACCCACTTATTTTAATCCAGGGTTGTGTAGTAATGTTGGAAAAGGAGTAAATGGTTCTGTATATGAATTGTATGCAGATACTGCTGCTCAAAGATTATATGTAGGCGGCATCTTCACAACAGCAGATAGTAGCATCACTGTAAATAATATTGCATATGTAACGGAAACATCAGGCGTATATACATGGCATAACTTGGGGAACGGTGTAAAGGGAAAAGTGAATGCGATTGTAAAGTATAATGGTAACATATACGCCGGCGGTATTTTAGATTCTGCTGGTGCTGTTGCGGTAAACAATGTAGCCGTATGGAATGGTACCAACTGGCAAGCTGCTGGCTGTATCAATGGTGAAGTGAAAGATTTGATTGTTTACAGAGATTCTTTGTACGCGTGTGGTTTATTCGGCATTTGTGGTAATACATCGCCGGCCAACTTTGCCGTGTGGAGAAATGGAAGCTGGCATACAATAGCTGGGCTGACTGGTACAGTGAATGTGATGAAGATAAAAGATACTACACTATATCTGGGTGGGGGCTTCAATTATTCAGGCAACATGCAAAATATTATAAGGTGGAAAAGGTCAACTGGGTTTAGTTTATTTGCAAACAAACTTAATAATGAAGTAAAAGATATAGAAGTATTTAAGGATACCGTATATGCAGTATGCAAGCACACTTCAGCTATAGACACCATCTTGTATTCTATACTAAAAGGCAATAATTGGGATAGCCTTCATAATTTTTCAATGTTTAAAGGCTTTCGTAATGTAGGGCTTAGCGTTAATGCAATATGTGCTAATGCCGATACGATGATGATTGGTGGTTCTTTTGAATTTTTGCCACTCATAATGGGGTACTACTCAAAAAATTTTAAAGCACAAATCCCAATGCATTATTGGAACAATGGAACTATGCAGCTTGATTACGTTATTGATAGTATTATCCATAAAATGGTAGCTTTTAAAGGGAGACTCTTTTTTGGTGGGGACTTTAAAAAGGATAATGTGAGTCTTACAATACTGAATGGCATAGGTATACAAGCGTATGTATATGTGAATAAATATATTGGCCCAAATGCAAGGCCTAAAAAACTAAAAGACCCATGCTATAATATGCGTGGTGTAGCATATGCAAATGCGACAGGTAAACCCCCATTTACTTACTTGTGGTCGAACGGTGAAACTACAGATACTGCAAAAAACTTACCCAGTGGTAATGCTACCGTGATAGTTACAGATTCATTAGGCTTGAAGGATACCGCAACCATATTTTTGGCAAATCAAACAATAGATATGACAGTATACCCTGCTCCCGGCAAGTTGTCTGCAAAAACTATAGCAGGCACTTACACATGGGTAGATTGCGATAGTAATTATTCAATTATTCAAGGGGCAACATATCAAAATTTTTACCCGGCGAAAAGTGGACGTTATGCATTGGTAATATCTAAATATGGCTGTATTGATACATCTATTTGTCACGCTGTAACTGTCAATCAAACAAATATTGATAATGAATCAGAGCATAAAATAGTTCTGTCCCCTAATCCTGCTACCGATTACGTAACATTATTACTGCCTTATCCAAGAAAAATAAATGTTACTATTTCAGACCTGTTGGGTAAAACAGTTCTTGTAAAACATTTTGATGAAAATGAACAAAAGACAATTATAGTGTCTGAATTAGCAAACGGATGTTATATCATCAAGATGTCAGATGAAAAGGACACGTATTACTATAGGTTATTAAAACTGTAAATATGCTGCTGATAAAAGGGGTTTCATTACTTTTACGCCATGTTATTTCGTTTTTTTAGTCTATTAGCAATAGTTACAGTTTTTTCAGTGTCATCTTATGCTCAAGATACCGTATTGATAGACAACAGCCATTTGCAGGTTAGTTTACTGACTTGTGGTAGTGGCGATGAGATATACGAAACATTTGGCCATACTGCCATTCGTGTAGTAGATAGTGTTGCAGGTACAGACATGGTGTATAACTATGGTACGTTCGATGGATATACAGAGAATTTTGAATTGCAGTTTATGCGTGGCAAGTTGCTTTATTACGTTACATGCTATCCGTATTCAGTTTTTTTGCAAGAGTATGCAGAATATCGCCGTAGTATTGAAGAACAGGTATTGATGGTAAGTGGTGGTGCAAAACAATCTATCAGCAACTATCTGAAAAACAATGCACGAGACGAGAATAAATACTATAAATACGATTTCTTTTTTGATAACTGTGCTACCCGCATACGCGATGTGTTTCGTTATGCATTGGGTGTAAAGTTTAAGTATGCTGATGTACTACCCAAAGAAGGCAACATTACATTCCGCCAAATCATTAACCGCTTTTTTTACCGTACACATGGCGAAAGGGTGGGCGTAAACCTGTTGCTTGGCAGCCGTATAGATAAACCCATGACGAACCTTGACATTATGTTTCTGCCCGATTATTTAAGGGATGGCTTAGCGGGTGCTACGTTGAAAGGCAAGCCCGTAGTTGGCAATACTGTAAAAGTTCTTGACGGCTCACCTCATAAACCAGCAGGTTTTAATTGGGTTTTGGCAATAACAATAGCTATTGGCTTACTTACTATTGCAGGGTTAGTGTTGCCTGCTGCAAAACCAATAGGTAGTGTCATGTCATTCACAGTGTTATTCATTACTGGTTTTCTTGGCTGCCTTATGTTGGTTATGTGGTTTGCTACAGACCATCAGGGTTGTCAAAACAATTATAATGTGTTATGGGCATTGCCAACAAACCTTATTATAGCATTTGCAAGTAAGCGCAATAAAAGCAGGTATGCTGTTGTAGGCATCATACTCATATTTGTATCGCTGGCGTTGCATATGCTGAAAGTACAAGAGTTGGCTTTGCTCGAATTATCTCCTGTACTACTGTCTTTGCTCTTTATATATGGCAGCATTATCAAAAAGTCTAAAAACTAAGTATAATGCAAGTAAAGACTGTGCCAACTAATCAATCATCTACATTGTCTTATCGTATTGTAGGGCAAGGGATGCCCATTGTATTACTACATGGTTTCCCGGTGAGTGGTGCATTATGGTCGCGGGTATGGGGTGGTTTAGCAGAAAATTATACTGTCATAGTACCCGATTTCCCCGGTGTTGGGGGTAGCGATGTTATGCCAGACTTGTCAATGAAAAAAATGGCAGATGCAGTAAAGCAAGTGCTTGATAATGAAGGTATAACAGCAGCTGTCGTAGCAGGACATTCGATGGGTGGGTATGTGGCAATGGAATTGGTAAACACTTACCCTAATGTTATAAAAGGCTTGGCTATGGTACATTCTGTAGCATCGGCAGATACTGACGAAAAGAAAGAACAACGTCGCAAAGCCATTGCCTTGATAGAAAAAGGTGGTAAAGATGCATTTGTAAAGCAAATGATACCGACACTATTTTCTGAAGAAACCATTGTCAAGCAGCCTGATTTGATAGAAACGCAACTAAAAGAAGCCCTGAAAACACCTGCCGAAAGCCTTGTAGCTTTTTACAATGCTATGATAAATAGGGAAAATCGAGTGAAACTATTGCAGGAAGCAGCTTTTCCTGTATTATGGATAGCAGGTGCCAGCGATAATCTTATACCGAAAGAAAAGATAATGCAACAAACTATCTTGTCATCCGTTAACTTTGTAGAGGTATATGGCAATTGTGGACATATGGCCATGCTCGAAGAGCCTGACAGGCTCATTATGGATATGACGGATTTTTTGAAATATTGCTTTGCTGAATAATTATGAATACTTGGTATAAACTCATATTGTCATTATTGCTGTCTTGTGGTTTGTATTCAGCTAGCGCCACACACATTGTAGGCGGTGAAATTACATACAGATATATGGGTCCGAACGGTTTTGGGCAAGATTTGTATGAGATAACAGTTAACATCTATCAAGATTGTCTGACTGGGTTACCCGATGTTATTGCAGAAGATAATCCCGCCTACATAGGTATATTTACAAAAGCTGGGCAGCGTGTGTTATTAGATAGTATTACAAGCAATAATGCCATTCCAATACCCCCCAATTTCAGCAACGAATGTGTTAATAATCCACCTGCTACTTGCCTCAGGCGCACAAGGTTCACAAAAACATATGCTTTTACACCCAGTAGCTCAGGTTATCGTGTATTATATTCACGTTGTTGTAGAAATGAGAGCATCACAAATATTAATCGCCCGGGAGAAGTAGGTGCTACTTATTATTGCGATATTCCACCTACTAGCTTAGCAGCTACAAACAACAGCGCAACATATAAAAACTACCCACCACAAATCGTCTGTATCAATAATCCGTTGGTATATGACCACTCTGCAACAGATAGTGATGCAGATTCACTTAGTTATGAATTGTGCGATGCTTATCCAGGGGGGTCAAGAACAAATTCCAAGCCTTTCCCAAGTGCAACACTACCACCACCATTGAGTGTTGCAGCAAGTGGGTCTAATACACCTAGTTTTGGATACAGATCAGGTTATAATGCAAAAAGACCAATGGGTGGCAACCCTCTTATTCAAATAAATCCTCAAACAGGATTATTGACAGGAACACCAACGCTTCAAGGCCGGTATGTGGTGTCTGTATGCTGCCATGAGTGGCGTAATGGTGTAATCATAAATACATTAAGAAGAGAATTTCAATTTGTAGTTACAAATTGCTCTAAAGCTGTTGTAGCAAATATTCCACAACTAAGTGAAGAGCCAAATACATATATTGTAAATTGTATTGACAAAACTGTAAGTTTTCTAAATCAAAGCACAGGTGGTTTTTCTTATGCTTGGAATTTTGGAGTTCCTGGTGCAACGTCCAACGAATTTACTCCTACGTACACATATCCAGACACTGGTACTTATGTAGTATCATTAATTGTAAATAAAGGCAGTACATGTCCTGACAGCATATCGAGGCTTGTAAAAATATACCCTACACATACTGCAGACTTTGTTGTTGATGGTTTGATGTGCCCGAATACGCCAATACAATTTACGGACAAATCAGAAGCTACATACAAACCGATTACGGAGTGGCAGTGGAATTTTGCAGATGGGAATACTTCAGATGCACAAAACCCTCAGCATTCATTTGCTGTTGGCGGTGAATACCCTATAACATTAATATCTACAACTATAAAGGGTTGTAAAGACACAGCTACTATAGGAGTGAAGGTCGAAAATTTTGTGCCATTTGCCGGTAATGATACAATAATAGTTAAGGGTGAGAAAATTAATTTCAAAGCTTCCGGTGGTACAGCGTATGTATGGACACCGGGTAACAATCTGAATGTTACGAATACAGCGACACCTACAGGATTCTATCCTGATACAGGTGTATACCGATATAATGTGCACATAAAAACTCCTTTTGGATGTGAGGGAGATGACTCAATAAAAGTGTGGGTAGTAAGCCAAGCTTCATTGTTTTTACCCTCTGCATTTAGCCCTAATGGAGACGGCTTAAATGACAGATTGAGATTATTGAGTGTAGGATATGCTAAAATTAACTTTTTTAGAGTATTCAATCGTTTTGGCGAAGCCGTATTTGAAACGAATGATTTAGTTAAAGGTTGGGATGGCAATCATAAAGGTAAAAAAGCAGATATAGGTACTTATTTTTGGGTTATGTCTGTAACAGATAGGTTTGGTAAAGATGAAATGATAAAAGGTGATGTGACGCTCATCAGATAGTACTACTCAAAAAATATATTTTTTATACAGGCACGTTTAAACGTGCCTGTATACGTTTATAGAAGGTCTTGCCCTATCTTTATTCTCACAACGAAAAATAGATATGCGTAAAACGGTAATGGTAACAGGTGCTACATCGGGCTTTGGTAAAGCTATTGCAAGTGTATTTGCCCGTAATGGTTATAATCTCTGTATTACAGGCAGGCGAGAAGACAGATTGCAGGCGTTAAAACAAGACTTGGAAGATAGCTATAAGGTAAGTGTATTGCCCTTGTGTTTTGACGTGCGAAACAGAAATGAAGTAGAGCATGCTATTGCTGAGCTAAAGAAAGTGTATGGCACAATAGACATATTGGTAAACAATGCAGGGCTGGCCGCAGGGCTTTCTACAATAGATGAGGGCGATGTGGATGATTGGGATGCCATGATTGATACCAATGTAAAAGGGTTACTATACGTTACAAGACAGGTACTGCCCCTTATGAAAGAGAAAGGTGGGCATATATTCAACATAGGTTCTACTGCTTCTAAATTAGTGTACAAAAACGGCAATGTGTATTGCGCTACTAAGTTTGCGGTAGATGCGCTTAATCAGGCTATGCGTATAGATTTGCTGCCCTACGGCATAAAGGTAACGGGCATACACCCAGGTATGGCAGAAACAGAGTTTTCCATAGTGCGTTTTAAAGGTGATGAACAACGTGCAGCAAGTGTGTATCGTGGTTTTGAACCATTACATGCAGAGGATATTGCCAATACAGTATTCTATTGTGCTACATTGCCACCGCATGTCTGCATAAACGACTTGACAATTACCTGCACCAATCAGGCAAACAGTGCTTATACTATAAAAGATGCAGAGCGTGTAAATAAATAAGATGTACGAAGCAACGACACAAATAAGAGTACGGTACGGAGAAACAGACCAAATGGGCTATTTGTATTATGGTTATTACGCACTGTATTACGAGGTGGGTAGAGCAGAAGCTATCAGGCAATTAGGGTTTACTTACAAGCAATTAGAAGAAATGGGTGTGATGATGCCTGTGGTAGATTTACATGCTCAATACTTTCGTCCTGCTTTATACGATGATTTGATTACGGTAAAGACCATCCTGAAAGAATTGCCAGACGGCCCAAAAATTAAGTTTCATTCAGAGCTTTATAACGAACAAGAACAATTATTGAATAAAGGTGTTACAATGTTGGTGTTTTACAATCCTGTACTGAAACAGAAAGTGCCGATGCCTGATGATTTGGTGCAACGATTAACACCTTTTTTCTCAAAGTAGTATATGGCAAACACAAAGGCTTATATCATAACAATAGGCGATGAATTGTTGATAGGGCAAACCATAGACACCAACTCTGCTTGGATTGCACAGAAGTTGAATGCGTTGGGTATAGACGTTACGAAACGTGTAGCCGTTGGCGATGAAGCACAAGCTATAACCCATGCACTGGATGCTGCACTAACAGAAGCAGATATTGTATTCATTACGGGTGGCTTGGGGCCTACTGCCGATGATATAACCAAACCATTATTGTGCAGATATTTTGATGGCAAGCTGGTGATAAACGAAGCAGTATTGCAGCACGTGAAAGATATTTTTGCCAAACGCAACAGGCCATTCCTGGAGCGTAATATGAAGCAGGCAGAAGTACCCGATACCTGTACTGTACTCTTCAACCCAATGGGTACTGCACCTGGTATGCTATTTGAGAAGGACGGACGAATGGTAATAGCCATGCCCGGTGTGCCTTTTGAGATGATGGCGATTATGGAAACGGCAGTGCTGCCCATGTTGCAAGAGCGCATCAAAAGCGATGCCATTGTACATAAAACTACCATCACGGTTGGTGAGGGTGAGAGCTTTATTGCCGAAAAAATACTGGATATAGAAAGTGCATTACCCGAACACATCAAGCTGGCATACTTACCCAGTTTAGGTACTGTAAAACTAAGGCTGACAGCTAAAGGTGCTAATATAACATCACTGAATGCGGAAGTGTTGCATTGGCAGGACAAGTTGGTAACACGCTTACAAGATATTGTTGTAGCCAGAGAGGATATTAGTTTTGAAGAAATACTGGGCAGATTGTTACGAGAAAAACAACAGACCATTTGTTTGGCAGAAAGTTGTACAGGCGGTTATATATCGCACCTGCTGACTCAAGTATCGGGTGCAAGTAATTATTATAAAGGTGGGGTAGTGTCGTATCTGATAGAAGTAAAAGAAAACTTGCTACAGGTAGCAGAAACGGATATAGTGAATCATGGTGCAGTGAGCGAAGCTGTTGCCAAACAAATGGCAACAGGTGCATTAAAGCTATTCGGGGCAGATTATTCATTGAGCATTACTGGCATTTTAGATAAAGAACCTGTAAAGGGAGAAGTGGCAGCACCAGGTACGGTATGGATGGCTGTTTCAGACGGTAAACAGACAGTGGCAAAGATGTTTCGCTTTTTTCACGATAGGCAAAGAAATAAGGAAAGTGCAGCCACCATGGGTATGCTGCTGCTTTGGAAATTCATAAACGGCAAATTAACAGCATGATATTCCTTATAGGTTTATCGGGTGTTGGCAAAACATATTGGGGCGCAAAGCTTGCCAGCCAGTATGGCGTTACTCATTACGATACCGATAGTATGGTTGAGGCAACCACAGGCAAGTCTGTAAAAGAAATATTTGAATCAACTGGCGAGCAAGCCTTTCGGCACTATGAACAACATACACTACAGCAGATAATAAGTATGCAACAGCCATGCATTGTATCTTGTGGTGGTGGGTTGCCAGTGTTTGCAGATAATATGCAGGCTATGTTAGCAGCAGGATGTGTTGTGTACCTGAAAGCCTCGACTACATTTATTGCCAATCAACTAAAAGGTACAGCACCGGATAGACCACTGCTGCAAGGCAGTGATTTGGTTGATAGACTAAATCAGCTACTTGAAAGCAGAAAAAATATATATGAGATGGCGCATTATACGGTAGATGTGGAAAGGCAAGCCTTAGCTAACTTTGACGAAATAATAAGCAGATGCATACAAACGCTATAAGGGCAGGTGCGTTGTTCGCGGCATTAGCCGTTATACTTGGGGCTTTTGGTGCCCATGCGCTCAAACAAATACTCACCCCCGAATTATTGCAGACATTTGAAACAGGTGTTAAATACCAGTTCTATCATAGCTTTGCACTGCTGGCTACGGGTGTATTATATGGCACATACAAAAGCAAGCTGCTGAGCATGGCTGCTACCTTTTTTACAGTAGGCATTGTGTTGTTTTCAGGGTCTATCTATGCGCTTGTTATGCTCAAGTCGGGTGGGCAGGTAGGTTTGGGTGGTTTGGGCATACTTACGCCTGTTGGCGGTTTGTTTTTTGTTGCAGGTTGGGTGTTGTTATTATTGGGCGTATCGTCTAAAAATAGCAGGTAATACTTGTGGCTTCGGTCATTATCATTAATTTCAGGTTGTTAAACAATTCGGACAAATGAGGATAGCTGCATTAATTTCCGCACCTGAGGGAGGGGTTGATTTTCCTGATAAATTATTGTCGGTAGTAAACGGTAAGGCTGTTATTGAGCATACCATAGCATCGGTACAGGGTACTGGTTTGTTTACAGAAACAGTTGTTGTTACCAACGATGATAATATAGAAACGCATCTAGCAGGTAAGGTAAACGTAATAAAGACAAAGAAACCGTTTGATAACTACATAGAAAGATTGGCAGAAGTTGCCGCACTAACGGATGCAGACCTGTTTGTATGCATACCGGGCGACCACCTGCAACTGCACAATGCCACCATCGAAAAACTGGTGCAGCTATTTGAGGGTACTACAGGGAAAGATATACAGGTTGCATCTGTAGTAAAGAAAATACAGCAAGATACCGAACAGCTAAAGGCAGATAATAATACGGTGAAAGTAGTGCTGGGCTTGCGCATGCACGCATTGTATTTTTCAAGGTATCCGATACCGTATATGCAACACGCCGAGGCAGGTTTTGCTTGCTACGAGCATATCAACATCATAGCATGTAAGAAAGAAGCCATGCTGCATTTCATACAGTTGCCACCATCGCCGTTGGAGCGCGCCGAACAGATACACGCACTACGCTTTGTAGAAAATGGTGTACAGATAAAAATGCTGATAGCGCAATACCCGTATATAAAAATGAAGACTGCTGCTGATATACCTGCTGCCGAAGCATTTCTTAATGCCCACAACTAATTTGTTTGCGCCCTTTTGCAATCGTAAATATCATATTCGTCATTGCCCTGTTGGGTGCTGATGTATTGTACCTGAATGGTGTTGTGGCCTGGTGGTGGTTGCTCATTATCATTGCCGTCTACCTGCACATACTGGTGTTAGGTGCTATCTTCATTCGTTGGAATTTTTATGTACGTTCTCATCATCGTGCTACAGATACGCGAGCTATAGCCTTAACATTTGATGATGGCCCTGCTGAATACACATCTGCCATATTGGATGTTTTAAAAGCGCAAAACGTACATGCAGCTTTTTTTACCATTGGTAAGCGAGCATCTGCACAGCCTGCTATTGTGCAGAGATGGCATAATGATGGACACCTGATAGGCAACCATAGTTATCATCACGGCTTTCATTTCGATTGGAAAAGTTCGTCAGCTATGCTGGATGAAATCAACCAAACCAATAATACGGTAAAGCAATTAACGGGTGCTACTCCTTTACTGTTTCGTCCGCCGTATGGGGTTACGAACCCTAATGTAGCCAAAGCAGTACGCCTATCGGGTATGCAGTCGGTAGGGTGGAGTTTGCGTAGTTTTGATACCAAAGCTACAAGTGCAGATGCATTGTTGAATAAAATACTTAACAAGCTGAAAGGCGGTGATGTAATATTATTGCACGACTCTATGCCTGTAACAGCCGAAATTTTAACGGAATTGATTGTAAAGGCTCGGGAAAAGGGCTTTACCTTTGTGCGCGTTGATAAATTACTGGGGTTACAAGCTTATGCATAAATATCTTACCATTGTTTTTTTCTTGTTGAGTTTCGCTGCCATTGCCCAACCTAAAGGATATAGCTTGGTGAAGAATACTGCTGCTTTGCAACAGGCAATTAATATCAATAACGCGCGTATTCAAACCATCACCAGCGATTTTGTTCAGGTAAAGAATATGGCATTGCTCGAAGAAAAAATAAAATCGAAAGGCAGGTTTTATTATAAGAAAGAAAACAAGGTAAGGATAGAATACGCCAGCCCCTTTACTTACCTGCTGGTTATGAATGGTAATCAAATAGTGGTAAAAGATGAACAAAAAACAAGCAAGATAAATACTAAGAATAGCAAAGCTATGCAATCTGTCAATCGTATAATGGTTGACTGTATGAGTGGTGCTGTTTTTCAGAACAAAGACTTTAATGTAATAGCATACGAAAGCAATGCTGGTTACCTCTTATCTATGCAGCCTGCAACAGATGCCATGAAGAAAATGTTCAAACAGATAGATGTGTACATGAACAAGAAAACAATGGATGTTGACAGGCTTAGTATGACAGAACTTGGTGGTGATTATACCGATATGCATTTTACCAATACCAAACACAATGCCCCGCTCGATGAGGTTTTATTTAAAGCTAAGTAGTGTATTGTTAATACTTGCCGCCTCATGCGCCAACCCTTACAAGGGCTTGAAGCAACAGCCATCTAACAACAAAACAGCCTTAGCGTACAAGCCTGCATTTCAGAAAGAAGTGTACAGGTGTGCCGTAAACGGACGTTTTTTGTTAAAAAAGTTCCACCTCTCCGGCATCCTTTTCTTTAAGCAAATGAAAAATGGCACGGTACATGCTATATTCCAGAATGAGATGGGCTTTAGCTTTTTCAATTTTGAGTGGAATGACAAAGGCGAATTCAAAGTTAACAGCATCATCCCTCAATTAGATAAACCAGCAATAATTAAAACGCTAAAAAAAGACTTCAATTTATTGTTAATGAATGAATTGGATATTAATTTAGAAAAAATATATAAACAAGATAGGGGTACAGCGGTTTATTACTGTTTTAGTTTAGCGGATGGTGTGGCTTATTATATAGCAGACGGTGAACAATTGGTAAGAATAGAAAATGCAGGCAAAAGAAAAAAAGTAACAACCATAGAACTGAAAGGGAAACACAGCAATAAGGCAATGCCCGACAGTGTTCTTTTCAGGCATCATAAAGCAAACTTTACGATTGGCTTACATAAAATGACTGACCATGTTAATGAATGATTTTTACAGTATAGAGTATATGTTGAGAGAGCCTAATAGTTTTTCATGCAAAATAGCTTTCAATACACAGCACGATATTTTTAAAGGACACTTTCCCAGCCAGCCGGTAGTGCCGGGTGTATGTATGATGCAAATGGTAAAAGAACTGCTGGAGCAGCAAGTAGATAAAAATCTTTGGTTGCGAAATGCAGGACAAGTAAAATTTCTACAACTGATAACCCCCGATGTACAACCCGTCATCAACATCAGTTGGAAGCAAGAAGGGAAGGAACTGAATGTAAACGCGTCATTCAAAAACGAAACAGCCGACCTCTTTAAGCTATCGGGCAATTTTGAAACGAAATAAATTGTATAACTTACATAATAGTTGTTTGAAGGATATGATTTTCATATCCTTTTTTATTTCTAAAATGGTAAACACATGAGTGCTGTAATTATTGCAACTGTTACAATATTGGTTTTTCTGGGTTTGCTGTATCTATGCCTGAAGCTATATAAGGCTTTGATAGAAGGGAAATTTGAGAATAAGAAACCGGATTAGTCTTTCTGCCTGTACATGGCAGCAATAGATGCTGAAATGGCTTTGTACACTTCCACCCAGTTTTCTTGGTTTTCTAATAATTGTAAGTGGTTTGTTTGTGTAACAATATCCCCTCGTTTGGCTGGACCAGTTTGCTGTAATGCTGGGGATGTATTTTCAATACGGCTGACTGTTTGCTGAATGATGGGCAACAACAGAGCAAAGGGCAGGTTCTTTTCTTTGCAAATACGCTCTGCTATACTGAATAAGTGATTGGTAAAATTGTTACTGAAAACGGCTGCTACATGTAGGGTTTTACGTTTATCACCATCAGCTTCATATAGCACGTCAGTAAATGATTGTGCAACGGCTGATAATAAAGGGATATTATTTACCGTATTTGTTTCAAAAACAGTGGGTATGTTTCTTGTATCGGGCAGGTTGTTTTTTACTATAGAATAAATAGGCCATAATACGCCATAATTAACAGCAGCCTGTTGTAATACATCTATACTTACTGCTCCTGCCGTATGCAACAACAGTGCTTTGGTAAGCGATATATGATTACATACTTCAACTATGGCATTGTCTGAAATGGCAATGATGCATACATCTACATCGTCTGCAACACCATCTTGCAGTGGCTTGGCAGTACCTGATACAGCATTAGCTAATGCAGCAGTTTTATCTGTATCCCTGCCGTATATGGCTGCGCATTGATGCCCTGCATCGTACATTTTCTTGGCTATAAACCAAGCTGTGTTGCCAGTACCTATTACGCTATACCTCATGCCAGCGCGTTTTTGTGTTGTACATAATAGGCTTCCATCACTTTGTACACTTGCTCTTTCAGTGCAGTGGTATCATCCAGCGTTAAGCCTTTTGTAGGTATAGCTTCTAAAAAATGAAAATGAATAGTCTTCGGCCTTGCCCATAGTTTTTTATCGTGCGGCAGAATGATGCCTGTGTTGAAGATGATGCCGGGTATAACAGGCTTCTGTGCTTTGATGGCGGTAATGAATGCACCATCATAAAAGCGTTGTAATGGTTGGTTGGTTTTGTTGCGTGTGCCTTCAGGGTACAGGCATAGGTGTATGCCTTTATCCAGTATCTCTTGCATTTTGGTAAAGCTCTCGCGCCTGCTGTTTTCTTCTTTTCTGTTTACCAGTATAGAGCCTGCTTTATATATCACCCCAAACAGTGGGATTTTTGACATTTCTACCTTAGCCAGCGTTTTATTAGGTCCCGGTATCCAAGGCGATGATACAGGTATATCTACCAAAGAATTGTGGTTGGTAACCACTACGTAGTTTTCCCCTTTTTTAAAATTCTCTGTACCCTTAGTTACAATTCTGCAGCCCACTAATGGCATAAAGAAACCCATCCATGCCCTGAAAACGGGGTGTAGTGCTTTGCTTTTGGCAGGCTCATTCAGCAGGGATATTATCCATATTGGTACAAACACTACCAGCATAGTAGCTATGAAAAACAACATACCTGCAACGAAGTAGATTCTACCTGCTATGTTTGCTATCCATTTCATTTGTTCAGGTTCCAGTCTATGGGTGTCAGTCCGTTATTAGATAGCCACTGATTGGCTTTGCTGAAATGTTTGCAGCCCATAAACCCGTTGTGTGCCGACAAGGGCGATGGGTGTGCGGCTGTAAGTATCAGGTGTTTGCTACGGTCTATCAATTCTTGTTTGCTTTTTGCAAAGCTACCCCAAAGCATGAAAACTACCTTGTCTTTCCTGTCTGATATGGTTTTTATGACCGCATCTGTAAATAAATGCCAACCCACTTTGCTGTGAGACATGGGTTGATTTTGTTCTACCGTCAGTGATGCGTTGAGTAGCAATACGCCCTGTTGCGCCCATTTTTCAAGATTGCCGTGGTTGGGTATTTCTATGCTCACATCATCTCGCTGCTCTTTAAAGATGTTCACCAAAGAGGGTGGGGCGGGCACACCATCAGGTACTGAAAAGCTAAGGCCATGTGCCTGTCCGGGATTGTGGTATGGGTCTTGCCCTAGTATTACCACTTTCACATTATTTATGGGTGTAGTATTAAACGCATTGAAAATGAATTTGCCAGGTGGATAAATGATTTTACCATTGGCTTTTTCATTTTTCAGAAAAGCTACTATATCTGCAAAGTATGGTTTATCAAACTCTGTATGTAATACAGACTTCCAGCTATCGTCTATCTGCACTTGCATGTGCCACTATTTTTTTTGCGGAACGTAACGCGGATTGCCTTGTGTTTTGGCAGGTGTCTTGCTATTGTTAGCTGGTGTTGTTGGTTTGGTTGTTGTGGCCGGTGGGCGGTTGCCACTCGGCTGCATGATGGTAAAGCTGCCACAGAGGTTTTTGGTGCCTTTTATCTGAGAAAGGATAACTAAGTAAAGGTCTGTTTTTTCGGGTACGAAGGAGTAGATGACAAAATTGGTCATGGCAGGGTGTTTCATAACACGCTCATCAATTTTCTTATCCTCGCCGTCATATACTTCAAAATTAAGTCTGTTAGCTTCTTTGCTACCAATAAACACCATTTGATACAAAACGCCTTTCTTCAGGTGTACAGCAATGGGGGTAGGCTGGCGCGATTCCATATTAATCATCGCATCCTTGAATATCTCTTGTCCCTGTGCCTTAAAATCTTGTTTTATTTGCTCGGCCTGTAGCCTGATGCTCTTGTCGTTACAGCCCAAAGAAGGTAATATTTGCGCAATAGCAACATGGTGACATACGGTGAAGCATGAGAATATTATGGCTACAAATATGTATTTGCGCATATAGTATCTTTAATTGAAAGCTAAGATAATGGAAAACTGCCAGTTTTTGTAGTGTTCAAATGTTATTGCATCGTTATCACAGTCCCTTGGTTTTTGAGAAGATATTGATAACCAATACCCCTGCTGCTATCAGTGCCATGCCTATGATGGCTGGCAAGTCGGGCACTTGTTTGTAAAAATAGATGCCTGCTATTGTAACCAGTACTATACCTACCCCAGACCATATAGCATAGCTGATACCTACAGGCATTACTTTTACTGTAATGCTAAGAAAGTAAAAAGCCAATGCGTACCCTACCACTACCAGTATGCTAGGCCATAGTTTGGTGAAACCCTCAGATGCTTTGAGGCTGCTGGTGGCTACCACTTCAGATACGATGGCTATGAGCAGATAAACGTATTTCATACGGCAAAGTTAGCAGATATATGAACCATGTAGCTTATAATATCTCTGCAACGTGTTTTTCAATATTACGCGCTATTCTTTCCATTGGCAGGTCGTTACTGTCTTTACCAAAGGGGTCTTCAATTTCTTCGGCAATCAGCTCAAGGCTACCTAATACATAAAACACGATAGATACTACCAGTACTGCCAAATACTCTAAAGAAAATGAGTAGGCTATTGGCAGCGTCATGATATAGATGAAAATAAACTTTTTAATAAAAGCACTATAAGAGTAGGGGATAGGTGTATTCTTAATTCTTTCGCAGGCACCGCAAATATCTGTAAATGACGATAGCTCGTTGTTGATAAAATACAGTTGCTCGCCTGTTATTTTTTGCTCGTTGTGCAGCAGCATTGCTCTTGCCATAATGGCTTTGGCTACCTGATTGGGCGCATGCTTGTCCGTATCAAGATTTTTCAGTTCGGCATGTTCTTCTTCGTCCAATGAATAGCGGGTAGCTTCTGCCTGCAGAAAATCTTTGAGTACAAATGCATACATAGGTATGGCTTTGCGAAAAAAATCGCGGTTGTATTCGTCTGTTTCATCGAGCAAGGTGTCTAGTTTGATGGCAAGATTGCGGCTGTTGTTAACCAATGCACCCCACAGTTTGCGTCCCTCCCACCATCTGTCGTAGGCTGTGTTGGTGCGGAATACAAGTAATAGCGATAATACAAACCCTAAGATGGTATGCATTATCGAAAAGTTTTTTAGCGGGCTATTGTCGTGTGTTTTAAAGTAGGTAACTTCTGCAAATACTACCACAGTAGCATAAAGCGCTATTATGAAAATCAATACCAACAACTTCCTAAGCGTGTCCGACTTGTGGAATTGAAACAATATGCCAAACCATTCTTTGGGGTTGTATATGCGCATGGTGTTTTTGTTTATCGTATATCTACGTGCAGTAGTTTTTGCCCTTCTATGAAACCTTCCAGTTTGTCGTATACATTTACAGGGCCTACACCTGCGGGCGTACCCGTAAATACCACATCGCCAATATTGAGCGTAAAGTATTGAGATACATATTCCAGCACTTCGTGCACACGAAACAGCATATCGCCCGAATTGCCTGTTTGTACAGTGCGGTCATTTAGCTTTAGCTCAAAGTTGATGTTGTTGATATTCGTGTCAGCATTTACATCTATAAAATCGCCCAATGCTGCAGAGCCGTCAAATGCTTTAGCAATCTCCCACGGTAGCCCTTGCTTTTTTTGTTTTTGTTGTAAATCTCTTGCCGTAAAGTCGAGCCCTACGGTGATGGCATTGTAATATTTGTGTGCGTATTTTTCCTGTATGTATTTTCCGTTTTTGCTGATTTTTACTACCAATTCACATTCATAATGCAAGTCGTCAGTAAATTCAGGATAATACAAAGGCTTGCCCGGAAACAACAAGGCACTTTTAGGCTTCATGAATATTACGGGTTCTGCAGGTATATCATTATTCAATTCTTTGGCATGTTCGCTGTAATTTCGCCCAATACAGATTATTTTCATTTCGCAATATTATGAGTCGTGTAAAAATAAAATTTCCAACCGAAAATCCATTGTTTGCCACTACTATTGCCATACGCATAAGCGATATTAATTATGGCAACCATTTAGGCAACGATGCGGTACTATCTATCATCCACGAAAGCCGTATGCAGATGCTACGTAATTGGGGTGGGGATGAGCTGAATATTGCAGGCAACAGCCTGATAATGGCAGATGTGATGATAGCCTACAAAGCGGAAGCGTTTTATGGTGAAGAATTACAGATAAAGATATATGCAGATGAGGTTACGGACAGGTCGTTCGATTTGCTGTATCATATATGTACTGTACGAGATGGGGCTGTAAAAGATGTGGCACACGCCAAAACAGGTATGATATGTTTTGATTATAACACCCGCCGAATAAGCACCATAACGGATGCATTCAAATCACTTCTGGAAAAGTAGATTTTTTTCAAATTTTCTTTTACCTTTGCCATCCAATTTTTTGGCGAGGTAGCTCAGATGGTTAGAGCGCAGGATTCATAACCCTGAGGTCGGCAGTTCAATTCTGCTTCTCGCTACAAGATAAAAGCCGCTTATTAGCGGCTTTTCTTATTTTTTGGACAGTTTATAAAATATCCATTCACACCCATTCACGGCGTTCATGATTCCTGTAGCGTGAATGCGTGAATATCGTGAACGTATGATGCGTTTTTTCACGCTTTTTCACGGTTTCATATTCTCTGTAGCGTGAAAATGTGAAATCTGTTCAAGCGTTCCACCCGTTCTATACCTGAAATATGTAACAGTGGAACAAGCTGTAACATTGTAACAAGTGTTACAGTGATATATTTTATTTCACTTCCGTGCGTTATTGCGAGGCACGAAGCAATCTTACAAAGACATTGTATTCAAAGATTCATTTACATAAATTTATTATCGTAAATAAACATTAATTAAATAACTATAAGTATGTACGATAAAGCGTCTATAATTGAGGACATGAAAGGTATGCTTCAAAATGGTTGGACTATACAAGATTTGGAAGACTATGCAGAGTTTATGGAGAAAAAATATTCAACTCTAAAACACGGAGATAATGTAATTCACTTAGAGTATTATCATCAACTAATTGATAATGATGACATTAGTACTATAGAAGCCAACATATCTTCTGTAAATCTTGAATTAAGTCGTTTTGACAAAAATGGTGTGGCATATGCATCTATTGAAGATTTTACACTTCAAGTTTCATTGTGCCTGTCTGACCCAATAATACAGAACTTGACTTTAGGAGTAATTGGGAGTGCTTTATGGGATAGTATCAAAACGGTAACAATGCTTATATGGAATAGGATGTTTAATCGCCACTGGATAAATGCAAAAGAAAAAAAACTAAATTTTGGATTACGATTGAAAATTGGTCGTCAATTTATTGAATTGAAACTAGATAACGCTAATGAGAATATTGCAATTGAATCATTAGATAAAATATTAGATTTAATTAGAGAGGTAGAATCAATAAAATCTAATAATCCAAGAAGAAACAATTTATTTATTTACGATGAAGAACAGAAAGTTTGGAAAGAGGTAGACCTGTTAAGTGAAATGAATAAGCGTACAAATAATAAAACTGACAAATAGATGTTCTGTACTAATCATCAAGAGATTATAAATAGCACGCCATGTTATGGTGAGATTGCTTCGTGCCTCGCAATGACGCGAGTTAGATATTAGTGTAATACTGTTCCACTGTTCCAATATGTAAGTATAGAACAACTGGAACGCTGGAACAGCTTTTTCATTTTTCACATTTTCACGCTACAGAGAATGTGAAACCGTGAAAAAGCGTGAAAATATTCATGCTATTCACACTTACCAAACCGTGAATGAGCGTGAATGAAGAACGAACTACGTTGATTACTTTACAGGCGTTACGGTATAGCCAGCTTTGCGCAGCAGGTTTATCAGCCCGTTATCGCCGTACAAATGCCCTGCGCCTACGGCAAAAAATATGCTTTGCTTATCCATCTTCTCTACCATACGTGGTATCCATTTTTCGTTGCGTACGTCTAAGAAGCCATCTATGTCTTTGTCTGTAGCACCAGACTCTTTGATGAGCCTTGCCAATGCAGGCAGGTCTTGCTTTTTGTAAGCAGCTATCAGCTTGCCATAGTCTTCGTTGGTATCACGTTTGCCATTCAGCATATCGGCAATGTCTTGTATCACACTATCGGTTGGCAGGTTGTCAAACAGGTCAAGCTGTTCTTGCACAGTTTCCAGCCCTGTTATAGGTTTGCTGGTTTTCTGTGCTTCTTCCATAATGTTGTTTTCGTAAGACACAGGTGTTTGGCATACTGGCGAGCGTGTAGCAAACAGTGTTTGCAGGGCTATGGGCTTCATACGGGCAAACACCTCTATACCCATGCCAAGGCTGTCTTTCACATATCGCTCCAGCTTGGCATAGTTGGTATCTGCAAAATAGTCTTTCAGGGTTTTGCCACTGTTATCTATCATGCCCATCGCTATCTGCATAGTGATGTTGGGGTCGTCTATATCCATTTCAAAACACACTTCCTTGCAGTTTTTCAGACTGTTTTGCATGGCGGGTGTCCATACATAGTCTTGCTGGCATATCAGGTGTATTGTACCAAACAGATAAGACGGCTCTTTCAGTTCTTTACTGCTGACACGCCACAGCAGCGATTTGTCCGTAGGTTTTGTTTGCCCGTAACTATGTAAGAAAGATAAGAGGACGATTGTGAGTGATAGGTATGTGCGCATCTTTTACTCGAATAATAATGTAATAAGCCCTATGCCCATACCGCCGATGATAGCCAGTATCTTTTGTTTGGTGAGCATATGGTGTTTGGTGCCGCTTTCAAAAAATATAGTAGTGGCAATGTGTATAAACGCGCCCGCTACAACAGGTATCAGCGTTATGACCAATACAGACATGGCATGATAAGCCGTACCCAGTTGCGTAGCGATGATGCTGGCTACCGGTGTGATGGCTGCAAATACCAATAACACTGCCCACGAAAAGCCCTTGCTACGTGTATTGGCTACCAGCGAAGTAATGAGGATGATTTCGGGTAGCTTGTGTGCAGCCACTGCCATATACAAAGATGGCTCCGTTGCCTGCATACGGTAGTTGAAGCCGAGCGGCAAACCCTCCATAAAAGCATGTACAGATAAGCCTACTAAAATAGGTGTGATGGGAACTTTGTGTTCGTGCTCGTGTCCGTGTGTATGTACATGCCCATGCTCCAGCCCGTGTGTAAAACGTTGCAGTATCAGTTGCAGAAAGAAACCCGCCAATAACAACAGACCAGCCTTGCCACCCAACTCGGTAAATGTTTCGGGCAACAGGTGCAGAAATGTAATACTCAACAAAAACGAGCCCGAAAATGCAAGTAACAAATGCATCTGCTTATCGTTCAACGTCTTTAGCCACAGCGGTATGCTGCCTGCAAGAAACGTAACAATAAATAGCAGCAATATATATGTACCGTGCATGTAGTGCTATGAGATAAATCGGCAGTAAAAATAACGCCAATTATTGAACCATGCGCTACTAAATGGGTAATATGATTTTTAATAAATGTTTTTTATATTTAATTGACGTATGGATTACCTGAAAATACCAAAGCAAGCTACAGAGGGCAAGCTGTCGGCTGGTACTATGCTGATAGCAGAACCTTTCCTTACCGAAGAGCACTTCTCTCGGACGGTGATATGCCTTTGTGAACATGGCGATGATGGTACGGTTGGCTTCATCATCAACAAGGCTACACATTTTTCTCTTAACGACTTGCTGGAAACTGACACTACCAAAGACCTGCATGTATATACCGGCGGCCCTGTACAAACAGACACCCTGCACATGCTGCACCGCCAGCCCGATGTGCTGGGCGGCAATAAAATAGCCGAAGATGTATATTGGGGTGGCTCTTTCGAGGTGCTGCAACTGCTGGTAGAAAAAGGTGATGTGGACGATAACGATATACACCTGTTTTTGGGTTATGCGGGCTGGTCTGTAGGGCAGTTGGATGAAGAATTGAAACAAGGCTCTTGGCTGATAGGTGCTTGCAATAGCCGCATCATATTTGATACGCAAGACGATGATAAATGGAAAGATGCCATACTATCGCTGGGCGATGGGTACAGGCACATAGTCAACATGCCCCTGCGTCCGCAAAACAATTAGCCTATATTTGTGGGTAGCTATTTGCTTTTCATGAAATTAAATTGGTTGATATTATTGGCGGTTTGTGGTGTATTGTCTTGCAAGCAAAAAGAGCAGGCAGTGCAAACGGGTGAGGGTACTTATTTTTCCATCATAGATTATGTTGCCGACCAGTGGGAGATGAACATGGGGCAACCGTATGGTATAGATAAAATAACATTTGCAAACGGCAAGCCCGATACACTGCATACCAATGCAGAGCAGGTAGATTGGGCGGCTATCTTCAAAGTATTTACAGCAACAGACATCAGCGATGCTAAGTACCTTGACAAATACAATTTCTCTGCCTATGCCGACTCTGCCAACAACACAATGAATTTCTACTACGATGCGAAGGACACAAAGCTCTTTACCCAAAAACTATACCTGACAGCCAACCCTCGCAATGGGCGCATCAGTTCGGTATATATAGAAACACTAAAGAACGGTACTTTTGGTACACGCACACAGCGTTTGTTTTATATACCCACTACAAGCATTGTAATACAGGAGTTTGAAGCAAAAGCATCGGGCGATAAAAAAGATATACGTGTAGAGTATCGTTTTCTGTAACGCATGACGAGGGAAGCATTTGCAAATATCATTTCGTCTATACCGCACCAACCAGGCTGCTACAAGTATTTTGATGAAGACAATAACCTGCTATACGTAGGCAAAGCAAAAGATTTGCGCAAGCGTGTCAGTTCTTACTTCAATAAAACGGTTGATAATTACAAAACACGCCGTTTGGTATCGCTCATCCATACCATAGATTTTACCGTTACCAATACCGAGCATGATGCGTTTTTATTAGAGAATACCCTCATCAAGCACTATCAGCCACGTTTTAATATAGACCTGAAAGACGATAAGACATACCCGTATATAGTCATCAAAAAAGAACCTTTCCCACGCGTATTCCTTACCCGTAGGGTGATACGTGATGGTTCTGAATACCTCGGCCCATTTACGGGCGTAGGTAGTGTAAAAGAACTGCTGGCACTTATCAAGCAAAATATACCCTTGCGTACATGCAGCCTCAACCTGTCTGCTGCCAACATTGCAAAGGGCAAGTACAAAGTATGTTTGGAATATCATTTAGGCAATTGTAGTGGCCCATGTGCAGGCTTGCAGTCTGAAGCAGACTACGCAGCCAACCTGATGAATGTACGCCATATACTAAAGGGCAACACGGGCGAAGTGATAAAACACCTGAAAAACGAGATGGCAACACACGCCACCGATATGCGTTTTGAGAAAGCGGAAATAGTGCGGCAAAAGATAGAGGGATTGCAATATTACCAAAGCCGTTCTACCGTTGTGAATGCACACTTGGGCAATCTTGACGTAGCTACCATCATTGGCGATGAAGAATATGTATTTGTCAACTATATGATGATAGCCAACGGGGCTATTATATATGCTAAGACCATACGCATCGAAAAGAAAGTAGAGGAAGAAGATGCGGATATACTGGCATTGGTGGTAGAAGATATGCGTACTACCTTTCAAAGTACTGCTACAGAGGTAATAGTACCTTTTGAAATAGTAGTAGCCGATGAAAATGTAAAAGTAACCATCCCCAAATCGGGCGATAAGAAAAAGCTGCTCGACTTGAGTTATAAAAACGCGGAAGTTACCAAACAGGAAATACGCAAAAATGATGCACTGCTGCTGGGCAAGGCATCTGCACAAAACGCCGATATAGTGCTGGAAGAATTGCAAGATGCATTGCAGCTAAGTGAGCTACCCATGCATATTGAGTGCTTTGATAATTCCAACTTTCAGGGAGCGTATCCCGTATCGGCAATGGTGTGCTTCAAAAACGGTATGCCATCTAAAAAAGACTACCGACATTTTCATATCAAAACAGTACAGGGCATCAACGACTTTGCATCTATGAGCGAGGTTGTGTATCGCAGATACAAACGCCTGCTGGATGATAAAACTGCCCTGCCACAATTAGTGATAATAGATGGTGGTAAAGGGCAGCTTGCATCAGCAATGGAAAGCATAGAAAAACTTGGGCTTACTGGCAGCATGACGGTGGTAGGGCTTGCCAAACGAGAGGAGTCTATCTTCTTCCCGAACGATAGTGAACCGATACAGCTACCATACGATAGCCCTGCACACCTGCTCATCAGGCGCATACGCGATGAGGTGCATCGTTTTGGCATCACATTCCACAGACAGATACGTAGCAAGGGTACATTTAAAAACGAACTGGAAGGTATTGCAGGCATAGGCGAAAAAACCGCAACTGAATTGCTAAAAACATTCCGTTCTGTAAAAAACATCAAAACACTTACAGAGCGAGAGCTAACCAAAGTAATAGGTGCAAGTAAAGCACGTATCGTATGGAGCTATTTTCATAATGAAGATGGCGGATTGAAAGAAATAGATAAATAAAGAAATAGATAAATAATATACAGGTAGTTACATTGCCCCCTGTTTTATTGCAGTATCTTTGCGGAAATTTCCCAAATATGGCAGATAATAAACCAGCATTACTGCCCGGTATGCTTACAATGAAATGCCCCAATTGCCGCAAGGGGCATATGTACGTCAACAAATCTGTTTTTCCGCTGAAAGAGATGCTGCAGATGCCTGAAAAATGTGAGGTATGCGGGCAAAAGTTTGAACTGGAAGTAGGGTTTTATTACGGTACAGGCTATGTTAGCTATGCCCTATCAGTGGGTTTGTATTTCCTCTCTTTCGCCTTGTACTGGGTGTTTATAGGCTTGTCTTTCAGAGATAATAGTATGTTTTATTGCTTGGGCGCAAGCACCGCATTGGTGCTGATATTACAACCTTGGCTCATGCGTTTGTCGCGGGTATTGTACCTGTATATGTTTGTAAAATATGGTAAGGGTACATTACTGACAACCGAAGAATAGCCTTGATAATCAACTAAGCATTATCTTCGCATCCATGCAAAAAATACTGGTTGCCAACCGTGGCGAGATAGCATTGCGTGTAATGCGCACAGCTAAGGAAATGGGTATCCGTACCGTAGCCGTATATTCAGAAGCCGACCGCAATATGCCCTTTGTCCGTTATGCCGACGAAGCGGTATGTATAGGCCCTGCTCCATCTTCACAATCTTACCTGCGTGCCGATAAAATAATACAAGTAGCCAAAGAAACAGGTGCTGATGCCATCCACCCCGGTTATGGTTTCCTGAGCGAAAATGCAGGGTTCTCAAAAGCTGTAGCTGATGCAGGTTTGATATTTGTGGGCCCGTCTGCCTATTCTATCGAAATGATGGGTAGTAAGATAGCTGCGAAGCAAGCAGCAAAAAAATTCAACGTACCGATGGTGCCGGGTACGGAAGAACCTATACAAAGTGCAGAAGAAGCGATTGGCATTGCCAAACGTATAGGTTTCCCCATACTCATCAAGGCATCGGCAGGTGGTGGTGGTAAAGGTATGCGTGTAGTGAATAATGAAGAAGAACTGGAAGAACAAATGCGCATGGCTAAGAGCGAGGCACTCAGTGCTTTTGGTGATGATGCCGTGTTTATAGAAAAATATGTAGGTGCTCCACGCCATATAGAGATACAACTACTCGGCGACCAGCATGGTAATTATGTGTACCTCTTCGAGCGTGAGTGCTCTGTACAACGCCGCCACCAAAAGCTGATAGAAGAAGCCCCGTCAAGCTGCCTGACACCCGATATACGCAAAGCTATGGGCGAAAGTGCGGTAGCCGTTGCACGCTCCTGCAACTATCATGGTGCTGGTACGGTAGAGTTTCTGGTGGACGAAAACCTGAACTTCTACTTTCTGGAAATGAATACCCGCTTGCAGGTAGAACATTGCGTGTCTGAAATGATAACAGGCATAGACCTTGTTCGCGAACAGATAAATATTGCAAGGGGCGAAAAACTATCATTCAGTCAAGCTGACTTGAAGATAAACGGACACTCGCTGGAACTACGTGTATGTGCAGAAGACCCGATGAACAACTTTCTGCCAGACACCGGCAGGCTTGAAATGTACCAACCACCCAAAGGGCCCGGCGTACGTGTGGATGATGGTTATGAACAAGGGCAAGACATACCTATTTTCTACGACCCAATGATAGCCAAGCTTGTAGTACATGCCGAAACACGCGACCAAGCTATAGAACGCCTGTGCCGTGCCATAGATGAGTACTATATAAAAGGCATACAAACTACACTACAGTTTGGTAAATGGGCGGTGCAAACAGAACCATTCCGTACGGGTAATTTCGATACCAAGTTTATAGATAAATACTTCAAACCCGAATACCTGCAACAGGAAAATGCAGATGCTGAAAAAGTGGCTGCCCTCTTAGCAGGCTTTGTATGGACGAAAGAAAGAAAACAAACCGCTACCGCACAGGCTTCCCAAAACGGCACATCAAACTGGAAGCTGAAACGTAAATAGAACAATTAATTTGTAAATAATTGTAAGGGAATGTGTTAGCATATTCCCTTACTTGTTTTAGGTTTTTTATAACATCTCTTTATCATTTTACTAACAGCAAAAGGCGCAATTATTGTGTTACTTTGAAGTGATAGCTTATTATTCATTTTTAAAAACTGTATGTTATGAAAAGGAGAATATTAAGCGCAGTATTATTAGCATCTGTTATGATGCTGACTGCAGACAATGTATTTGCTCACAATGGTAAAAAGAAAGGCCATTACAAACATCGCAAAGTGCACAACCGTACTGTGGTAGTAGCACCAGCACCGGTTGTACATCAACGCACCGTTGTGGTAGCACCTGCACCCGTCGTTACCCGTACAAGGGTAGTTGTACCTGCACCTGTAGTGCCAGTACCTGTCCCTGTTCCTGTGCCGGTACCACATCCGCCATTGCCACCGCATCCTGCATTCAGGTAAATTAAACCTTTGCAAGCATCAACTGTCTATTAAATAAAACAATGTGTATGAAAGCGAAAATGATAACGACGGGTTTGATAACAGCATTTTTAATGACAGTAGCGGTACATGATGCGGAAGCACACCGTTGGCACAGACGCAATGTTTGCAGACCTACAAGGGTAGTGGTAGTACCACCCGTTATTGTACCACGTGTAGTAGTGCCACCACCTGTACGGGTAGTGCGTCCCGGTTGTGGCCCTAGTGTATATGTACATGCACCACGCAGGGTACACAGGCATCACAGGTATGGATGGTAATAATATAAGTTTCTTCATGTTGGGTTGGTTGAATAAAAAATCCCCTTTCTGAATGAAAGGGGATTTTGCTTTGCACTACTTAAAAAACTATTTTTTGTCTATAGCAGCTATCAACTCATTATCCATTGGTTTGGTACGAGAGCCGTATATACCTACCAATTCACCTTTTTCGTTTATCAGGTATTTATTAAAATTCCACTTCACACTACTGTTATCGTAGCCGTTGTGTTCTTTTTTTGTTAGCCACTTATAGATGGGTGCCATATCATTACCTTTAACGGAAATCTTTGCAGCCATAGGGAATGTTACACCATAGTTCTTTTTACAAAAGCTGGCTATCTCTGCATTGGAGCCTGGCTCTTGTCCGCCGAAGTTGTTGGCAGGGAAGCCCACTATTACTAAGTTGCCTTTATATTTATCATACAGTTTTTGCAGGTCTTCGTACTGTGGGGTATAGCCACATTCAGATGCTGTATTGACAATCAGTATTTTCTTGCCTTTGAATTTTGAGAAATCTATCGTGCCACCCGTTAGGCCTTGTACTTTAAAGTCGTAGATGCTTTTGGGTACATCATCGGCTTTTGGTGCTTCGGGTGCGAAGAAAAAGAATTTGAACATGAGCAGAATACTTAAAAACATATCTAATGAATTTTACTAATGATGAACAACTGTGTTTAAAAAATGTTCGCCAAACCTACAATGTTTTAGGCGAATGAGGTGTAAAACACATCTTAAATCTTATTTTTGACGGCAAATGAAATCAGCCGCTTTACGGTCTATTATTATATTACTCATCTTATCCATCGTATCGGGTTGTGCCAATATAGTGCCGCCAGAGGGTGGTAAGAAAGATACCAAGCCCCCTAAGCTGCTGGAAGTATCGCCTGCCGACTCTCAACTGAATACCAAAGTATCGAGATTGGAAATGCGGTTTAACGAATATGTACAACTCAATAACGCGTCTGCCGAAGTACAAATATCGCCACTTATATCCTTGCCCATCACATCGCTGGTAGTAGGTAAGAAAGTAGTGATAAAAATACCCGATACCCTGCTGAAAGAGAACACCACCTACCGCCTTAGTACCAATGCCGCCATCAAAGACCTGCACGAGGGTAATGCTTTTCCGCCCTATACCTACACTTTCAGCACAGGTTCGTATTTCGATTCGTTGAAACTAATGGGTACAGTTTACAATGCTGCAACAGGCTTGCCCGATACGGGCGTGTTTGTGTTGCTATACGACTATGATGCATCTGACAGTATTGTGGTGAGAGAAAAACCACGCTATGTGGTGAAGATAAATGCACTGGGGCAGTTTGTGTTTGATGGTATGCCTGCACGCAAATTCAGGATATATGCCCTGCACGATGCCAATGGCAATCTGGTGTACGATGGCAAAGAAGAAATGATAGCCTTTACCGATACACTGGCAGAGCCACGCCCCGATGCGGTTACCCCCATCACGCTATATGCTTTCAAAGAAGTGTTTATAGATACGTTAGCAGCGAAAGAAACTAAACGCAAGCCTACCATGTTTGCCGATAAGAAACCTAAAGAAAAAATCATTCTCACATTTGCCATCAATGCCGATACGAATATTAACAAGCGTTCGCTGGATGTTACTAAGCCCCTGATACTGGCTTTTGATAAATACAACGATACCATCAATAAAGACAAACTGCTGCTGACGGTTGACAGCGCAGGTGCTGATGTAGAAGTAGCCTATACCATTGTGAGAGATACGGTATTGAAAAACAATGTATGGATAAAAACCGCATGGAAAGAAGATGCCATCTACACAGCGCGCTTTATGAAGGCATTTGCCAAGGATAGTAATAACAACGAGTCTGCACCTGCAAAATATACTTTCCGTACCCGTGCCGATGAGGATTATGGCATTATAGATATACGCCTGCCCCTAAAGTATAAAGACCGTAAATACCTGCTGATGGTAACGGCAGATGCAGACACCCTGCATTACAAACCCGTAACCGATACGGCGGTAATACTGAAAAAAATGAACCCGGCCAACTATACCATGAGACTGGTAGTAGATGAAAACAAAAACGGCAAATGGGACACTGGCGACTTGTTTGAAAAACGCCAACCCGAAAAAGTGATACCCTATGCAGGCAGCATACCGCTAAAAGCAGGGTGGGAGAGTGTGGTGGACTTTGAACCCAAACCAAGAATAAAAGACAAGGCGGATACATCCCCCGAAAAAAGGGATAAACCGCCGATGAAATGATAGTATTTTTACGCATCTAACAATCTGACAATATGAAGAAACTGTTGCTACCGTGCTTGCTGCTGGCTATCAATGCCACCGCGCAAGACCGTATGACACCCGAAATGCTGTGGTCGCTAAAACGTGTAAGCGGCAACGAAATAAGCAAAAGCGGCAAAACACTCTACTACAGTGTAAGGCAGTATGACTGGACTACCGAAAAAAGCAGTACCAAGCAATACAAGATGAACCTTGTAACCCGCAAAGTGACAGCGGTGGACGAGAAAGAGACAGTGAATGTGAATAAGGGAAAGATGCAAGTAGTAGCACACCCAGACAGGCTTGCAATAATAGAAGAGAATGGTAATGAGTTTAATGTACTGCAAGTATCAGGTGCGGAAAACGCAAGACTATCGCCTGATGGCAAGTATGTGATATACAGCAAAGAGGTACTAATAACACCCATGAATGGTACAGACATTCACAAAGACCTGAACAAGACTACTATGCAGGTTTACACAGACCTCAACTACCGCCATTGGGATACTTGGGAAGATGGTAAATACTCGCACGTGTTTTTGGTTGAAGTAGCAACAGGCAAAACTACCGACTTGTTGGCTGGCGAACCATACGACTGTCCGCAGAAGCCATTTGGTGGTGCAGAAGATTTTCTGTTTACACCAGATAGTAGGGGCATCGTATATGTTACCAAAAAGAAAGTTGGTAAAGACTATGCACAAAGTACCAATACAGACATTTACCATTACGATATAGCTACTCGTAAAACCACCAACCTGACAGAGGGCATGATGGGCTACGACATGGCTCCGTCTTTCAGCCCCGATGGCAGATATATGGCTTTCACCAGTATGAAGCGTGATGGCTTTGAAGCAGATAAAGTAGATATAGTGGTAATGGATATAGCCAAACCCGAATGGAAACGCAACACCACAAGCGCATGGGATGGTACAGCCGAAGCATTTGTATGGGATAGTACATCTCGCCGTATATTCTTTACCGCACCGGTACGTGGCACACAACAATTGTTTCAGGTAAACATACCGGGCAACTTAGGTGCCAAAATATTGATGCCTGTAAGCCAAATGACACAGGGCAAATTTGACATCAATAGTATAGTAGGCTTGGCAAACAACGGGTTGGTGGTATCTCGCACAGATATGAACCATGCCGCAGAATTGTATTTGGTAAACACTACCAATGGTACGATGAGCCCGCTTACACACGAAAACATTGCCACGTACGAAAAAATAAAACTAAGCCGTACAGAGCTACGCATGGTGCCTACCAGCGATGGTAAGCAAATGGGTGTATGGGTAGTTTATCCGCCAGACTTTAACCCCAAAAAGAAATACCCTACGTTGTTATACTGTCAAGGTGGGCCACAATCTGCACTCTCACAATTCTACAGCTTCCGTTGGAACTTTCAATTGATGGCTGCCAATGGATATATAGTAGTAGCACCCAACCGCCGTGGTATGCCGGGTTGGGGTACACAGTGGAATGAGGACATCAGCAAAGACTGGGGTGGACAGCCCATGCGCGACTATCTGGCAGCAATAGACGACGTAGCTAATGAAAGCTATGTTGACCGCGACAGGCTGGGTTGTGTAGGAGCAAGCTATGGTGGCTATAGTGTGTTTATGCTGGCTGGTATGCACAACAACAGGTTCAAATCTTTCATTGCACACGATGGTCTTTTTGATTTGAAAAGCTGGTATGGCACTACCGAAGAATTGTGGTTTGCCAATTGGGATGTAGGCGGTGATTACTGGAATAAGCCCGTACCTGCCAGCTATGCCAAACACAACCCCAGCAACTTTGTTGACAAATGGAATACACCCATTATGATAATACAAGGTGGTATAGATTATCGTGTACCGATAGAGCAGGGCTTAGAGGCATTTCAGGCTGCACAGTTGAAAGGTATTAAGAGCAAGCTATTGTATTTCCCTAACGAGAACCACTGGATACTGCATCCGCAAAACGGTATAGCGTGGCACCGAGAATTCTACAAGTGGTTGGGTGAAACATTGAAATAAGATATATTCCGTATTATGAAAATGTTGCGGCATTCATTTGTCGCAGCATTTTTTTATTTTGTACTAAACACGCAACACGATGCATAAAAAAATACTCATAGGCTTGCTGGTAGTATTGGTTATCATGCAGTTCATTCGCCCCGAAAGAAATACAGCTACTGCCGAATCTGCCACAGACATCCGCACCAAATATACCGTACCCGATGATGTAAACAGGATATTGCAAAAAGCCTGCAACGATTGTCATAGTAATAATACCGTGTATCCTTGGTACAGCAATATACAACCCATAGGTTGGTGGTTGCAAAACCATGTGAAAGAGGGTAAGGCAGAGCTAAACTTTAGCGAGTTTGCTGCTTACACAAACAAGAAAGCTGCCCACAAAATGGAAGAAGTGGTAGAGATGGTGGAGAAAGGTGAAATGCCATTGGAGTCTTACACCATAGCACACAAAGATGCCAAGCTGACTAACGAAGAAAAAGCTACCTTAGTAACATGGGCAAAGGCATTGCACATGCAAATAAAAGCCATGCCTGCCGAATAATATAGTTTATGCGCATCATAACATACAACGTAAACGGCATACGTGCCGCCATCAAAAAAGGATTTGTTGATTGGCTGAAAACAAACCCCGCCGATATTATATGCCTGCAAGAAACGAAAGCCAATGAAAGCGATGTGGATGCTGCTGACATACACAAACTGGGCTACGAAACACATTGGTTTTCTGCAGAAAAGAAAGGGTATAGTGGGGTAGCAATATTTTCTAAAATAAAACCCGATGCCGTATTTAAAGGTAATGGCATCATGCAGAGCGATGCGGAGGGTAGGGTAATACGTGCCGACTATGGAGATATAACACTCATCAACGCCTACTTTCCCAGCGGAACGAGTGGTGATGAAAGGCAGACCTACAAATACCAATGGCTGGATGAGTTTCAGGATTATCTGCTCGACCTGAGAAAGCAACGTAAGAACATCATCATTTGCGGAGACTACAACATAGCCAACAAAGACATAGACATACATAGCCCGAAGACCAACCAGAAAAGCAGTGGCTTCTTGCCCGAAGAGCGTGCATGGCTGGATAAGTTTTGGGAAAAAGGTTTTGTTGACAGCTTTCGCGAATTGAATAAAGAACCACACAACTATACTTGGTGGAGCGCACGGTTTCCGAGTGTGCGGTTGGAAAATAAAGGCTGGCGTATAGACTATATATCCGTTACAGAACCACTACGCAGTAAGATAAAGAAAGTAGCCATCTATCCGGATGTGAAGCATAGCGACCACTGCCCGTCTTTTCTTGAATTGAAGTTGAAATAGGTAGCACATAATAAAAAGTTAAACCCCGTAGAAACGGGGCTTTTTTATTTACAACATCACAGAAATAATAAAGGGCTGCATGAAGCAGCCCTTTATTATTAATTGTTGGTATGGAAACCTATTGCACTGTCAACTTAGTACGATATACTTCTGTACCATACATGATATTCACCATATACACACCACGTGCTACATCGCCCAGTTCAAAAGTTGTATTGCCTTCAACATTTGTTTTGGTTGCAACAACTTTTCCTGTTATGTCCATTACAACTATCTTATCCACTTTCACATCATGCGGTATTTCTACTTTAAACACACCACTTGTAGGATTAGGATAGATTTTAAACTCGTCGCTGTGTATGATGCCAGGGCCTGCAGTTTCTGTGCCTTTCGGTGAACCACAAATAACTTGACTACAAGTGCCTAAACGGTCGCCAGAGTGACCAGTAAGGTGAGCCGGAACAGCATTAACACTGATAGACAATGTGTTTGAATTACCAGGGTTGCCCGGTGGCACGTGACAGAGATATACTTTATTATTCTGCCCCGGTACACGCACATCCAGTACACAGAATGTAACTGTGCAAGTAGTGGCACAACCATTGCTGTTGGTAGCCGTTACAGTGTAAGTATAATTACCTGGTGTTGTTGGCGTAAATACAGGGCTCTGACAATTGGTACAGCTCAGGTTAGCTGATGGGCTCCATGAATAAGTGAAGCCAGTACCACCTGTTGCATTGCACGTTGCCGTTGCACTTTGCGGACCGTAACCTAAATAGATGTTAGTAGCCACACCACCTGTATAGGTAGTATTTGACGGTGTAACAGCTATAGTACAAGTTGGCCTGTATTGAACTGTTACAGTAGCAGTACAAGTAGATGAATTACCGTGTATATCTGTAACAGTCAGCGTAACGCTATTAGCACCGGCATTAGTGCAGTTAAAGCTTGTTTTAGACAGGCTCATACTTGCTATACCGCAATTGTCTGTACTACCATTATTGATGTTGGCAGGAGTAATTGTTCCCGTACCACCACTCAGGTTCAGCGTATAGTTCTGGCAAACTGCATTAGGCCTTTCGTTGTCTGTAACCGTTACTGTAAAGCTGGCAGTTGCGGTGTTGCCATGCGCGTCTGTTACTACAAACGTATTGGTTGTAGTACCTACAGGGAAGGTAGACCCGCTTGGCAAACCTGCTGTTTGTGCTGTAGTTGAGCCTGGACAATTGTCCGTTCCAACAGGGGTAGAATATGTTACAGCAGCACCGCAAATACCTGTATTGTTGTTTACTGAAATATTAGATGGAGCAGTAATAACAGGCCTTTCGTTATCTGTTACAGTTACCGTAAAGCTTGCTGTTGTTGTATGGTTGTAAGCATCCGTTACCACAAACGTGTTGGTTGTAGTACCTACAGGGAAGGTAAACCCGCTTGGCAAACCTGCTGTTTGTGCTGTGGTTGCTCCCGGACAATTATCCGTTCCAACTGGTGCAGCGTATGTTACAACTGCACCGCAAATACCCGCATCATTGTTTATTGCAATGTTTGCTGGTGCAATAATAACAGGACTTTCATTGTCAGTTACCGTAACCGTAAAGCTGGCAGTAGCCGTATTGTTATACGCATCTGTTACTACAAAAGTATTGGTAGTAGTACCTACCGGGAAGGTAGAGCCACTTGACAGACCTGCTGTTTGTACTGTTGTAGCACCCGGGCAGTTATCAGTACCTACTGGTGCCGTAAATGTTACAACTGCACCGCAAATACCCTCATCATTATTTACTGCTATGTTAGCAGGTGCAGTAATAACAGGGTTTTCATTATCTGTGACAGTTACAGTAAAGCTACCTGTTGTTGTGTTGCCACATTCGTCTTTAGCGGTAACGTTTACAGTAGTTGTTCCTACAGGGAATACCGTTCCCGGATTTTGACTGTAAGTAATCGTCAAGTTGTTAGAACAATTATCAGTAGCTGTTGCCAGGAAGTTTGCAACTGCACCACAAGTACCGGTAGCGTTGTTGATAGCTACAGGAGCAGGTACTGTAAGTACAGGTGCTGTAGTATCTTTCACAGTAATGGTTTGAGATGCAGTTGTTGTGTTGTTTGCAGCATCTGTAGCAGACCATGTACGTGTGATGGTATAATTCTGCGGACAGGTTACTGCACACAGTTGCGCTATTTCAGTAGCGTTCAATGCCCTGTCGTAAATGGCTACGTTATCTACTTTGCTGTTCGTTCTGCGAGAGTCGAAGTCAACTGAACCAACCCTTACAGGATAGTTAGTAGATAACTGCATAACACCGATATTCAATGTCTGCACATTTACACCGTTACACCACAACCTTGCTATACCTGTATTGTAATCATACGTAGCACCTACACAGTTCCATTGGTTCGGTATCAGTGTATTGGCTTGCAGGCTGTTGGTAAACGCTAAAGTGCCGCGAGCAGTAAATCTTACAAACAATTGGTTTGAACCCGTTTGCCATAAGTGTGTACCCCAGCCATTGGCGTTATATTGAATAATCGGGTTTTGCTGAGAGCCATTAGAACCAGGCCAGTACCATGCAAACATGGAGATAGAATAACGTGTATCTAAAGCACCACTTGTAGTATTAGGTATGTTTACATACGAGTTGCTTGTGCCAGGGAACTGCACTGCGCTGCCCGATTGTCCGCTTACCCAGTTAACACCGGATGTAAGTGTTCCGTTGTTACCATTACTTGTCTGGTCGGCAGTAGATGTCCCGCTATTTTCATTAAAGTTCCAATAGCCTTTCAGACCTGAGGGTGGCAGAGCACCGCTTGTAATTATTTGACTGTAAGAAACAGGTAATGTACTGCTGCAATTGTCGCTTGCTGTTACCGAAGCTGGCGCAGGTACGTTATCGCAAGACACTGTAGCATTAGCAGGTACGCCAGCCAGCACTGGTGCTTGATTGTCTGTTACAGTTACACTGAAACTTGCAGTAGCCATATTGTTGTTAGCATCTGTAACCACAAACGTATTGATAGTAGTACCTACAGGGAAAGTAGAGCCACTTGGTAAACCTGCTGTTTGTGCAGTAGTAGCACCCGGACAGTTATCAGTACCTACTGGTGTAGTGTATGTTACAACCGCGCCGCAAGTATTTGCATCATTATTTACAGAAATGTTAGATGGTGCAGTAATAACGGGGTTTTCGTTGTCTGTTACCGTTACAGTAAAGCTTGCAGTTGCTGTATTGTTATTAGCATCTGTTACAACAAACGTATTGGTAGTAGTACCTATAGGGAAAGTAGAACCACTTGGTAAACCAGCTGTTTGTGCCGTAGTAGCACCCGGGCAATTATCCGTTCCTACAGGAGCAGTATATGTTACAACAGCACCACAGTTACCTGCATCATTGTTAACAGATATGTTAGCAGGTGCAGTAATAACAGGATTTTCATTGTCTGTTACAGTAACATTAAATGAGCAAGTAGAGGTATTGCCATGTATATCTGTAGCAGTATATGTTACAGGGGTTGTTCCTACTGAGAAGAAATCGCCAGGATTGTGTGTACTTGAGAATGTTGATATGCCGCAGTTGTCTGTAGCAGTAGGTGAAGCACCTGGTACTGACACATAGGTTTTGAAGTCTATTTTCCAACAACCACCGCTCCAACATGGGTTCAACCCGTATGAGTTTGAGTAGTATGACCCGTATGTGCTGTAAGTAGCATTAAATCCTAAGCCATTTCCTTGAATACGGAATGTATAGTTATTGCCAGACACCATTGTTGGTTGGCTGCCTGTCGGTATAGCTGCTGTCAACCATATGCTACCAACAGTGCCATAGTTGTATGTACCCGTGTACAATACAGTACCCGATGTGCCTACACCTGAATATACTGTTAATGTAAAGTCAGTTGCCTGTATGCCATTGTGCCACAAGTCTATCTGTGTCAGCAAACCATTCATGCCTGCTGTAAATGACTGCCATTGGTCTGTACCAACCGTGCCTATATTTAATGATGTAAGAGATTGGTCAACTGTTGGAGGTAACGGAGGTAGTACCCATGTTACGTTGTTTCCACATTGTCCTGCAGCTACATTCTTAGCAATGTTGCCAGGGCAGCTTGCAATCTTTGGTTTTTCATTGTCTGTTACAGTTACTGTAAAGCTACAAGTTACATTACTACATGGGTTTGCAGCAGTTATTGTAACAGTTGTTACCCCTACATTGAAAGTAGAAGTAGTACCAGTGCCGTTGCCACTACCTGTAGTAGCACCTGTGAAAGTATAAGTAACATTCGCAGCAGGTGTGCCCGGAGCGATAGTCGTTACATAATTTACCATGGCACTACACAATCCTGTATCGGCTGTAGTTGTAATGTTAGATGGGCATACAGTGAATGATGCAGGCGAACAGTTTATTTCGCCTTGTACAGCATAGTTATATAATGCTTCATCACAATCGCTATTGCTGATTTCTACTGCCGCATTCTTAATGCCGATAGCAGATGCATTGAAAGTAACCGTGAACGTAGCTGAACTGCTTGGGGCGATAGTTGTTGGCAGTGTAATGCCACCCACCGTAAAGTTACTTGCATTAGCACCAGTCATGTTGATGCTGGTAATATCAAGCGTAGCAGCACCTGTATTTTCTATTGTATATGTTTTTGTTACTGCAACAGATGGCAGTGTACCACCAAAGTCTGTAGCATCAGTAGCAGACGGTGTATTATCTCCATCAACTATTGAGTTGCCGTTGCCCTTAATATTGATTTCTGGAGCATTATACGCAGCACAAGTTCCTGAAACGTTACCTGCAACCCAGTTAGACGAAGTTCCGTTTAGTGCAAAATTTGTTAGTGTACCATTGTTGCTAAAAACATCCGTTAAGGTAGTAATGCCTGCATTGTTAGCATTTACAAAACCATGATTGAATTTATAATATGCAACAAGGCCTGGTTCTGTACCTGTAAGTTGGCAATTCATAGTTGCAGCAATCTCGTCTTGACACAACGGTCTGTTGAACATCCTTACATCGTCAATTGCACCTTTAAAGAATCTGCTATTAGCACCAGCATTTACACCGTTGCCAGGGCCATCATAGCCACCGATATACAGTCTAGATACATTAGGTGTAAGTGTAAACGCCCAAGTTGTTTGAGCCTGTAGCGTACCGTTGATGTATAACTTAATATTATTACTGCTAAGTGTAGCATCGAAAGTAACGGCAATATGATACCATGTATTAAGTGCTGGTGTAAATCCTGTATTCCATTGGATAGGATTTGTCCATGTACCTAAACGAGAATGTACTACACATAATTTCGTAGGGTCTCCTGTTTCACCAAGGTTTATCATATAGCCTCGGTTGTTGTTGTCATCTTCAAATTTGGCTACAATAGTTCCGTACTGATACCCCTTAACATTTATCATTGCTTCAATGGTATATGTAGAGGTAAAGTCTATAGGGTTTACATCATTTGCAAAAACTGCATCATTGATACCATCAAAATCTAATCCACCTGCAGGGATATTTCCTACTACTGTAGTAGTTGCCTGCGAAGAAGAACATCCATTTGATGTTGCTACTACATTATATGTACCCGCATTTACAGACTGAAAATTTGATAATGACGGATTTTGTGTGCCTGATGTAAAGCTGTTCGGGCCTGTCCATGCATATGTAGCAGTAGATGCCCCTGAGCCATTTGCTGTGGCACTTAAATTAAGTGTAGAACCCGGATTTAATGGGCCATTATTACTTGCTGTAACGCTGAGAGGAACAAATGCACTGCAATTACCACCTACAGTACCAACAGCCCAATTAGATGTTGTACCTGTCAAAGCAAAGTTTACCAGTGTACCATTATTACCATTGCCAGACGCGTCTATGGCAGTAGTAATAGCAGTGTTGTTTGTATTTACAGCACCTTGATTAAAACGATATAAAGCTGCAAGCCCTGTTTGTCCTGATGGGTTCAATTCGCAGTTCATGTTGTTTTTAATCTCGCACTGAGGTAATGCCCTGTTCCATACTCTCAATTCATCCATCCTGCCGTCAAAGTTGTTGCACTGACAGCCGGCAGGGTCTTGCCTGCCGATGGTTATGATGCCATTGTCTGGCCCTGGTGTTGAAACGCCTGACGTATGTGTACTCAATACATTACCGTTCAGGTAAAAGATAACTGTACCTGTATTGGCATTGAATGTAACTGCCACATGCGCCCACTGATTGGTTGGTACTGTGCCAGCTGAGTATATCCAACCCATCGATAAATTATACAAACCTAATCCTGATTGTCCATTAGGATGTGTTTGGAATAAATACCTATAGCTGCCTTTATCTATGATAGTGTTATTTTGATTATCGTCGAGATATACCCAAGATTCAATGGTGTAAGTATTGCCTAAGTCCATCGTACCGTTATCGGGTACTGTTATATAGTCGTATGTAGATAAGCCAATATTAGAACCGCCGGGATTTGTATTACCCCAACCATTAAAGTGCAACGCGGTAGCGCCTCCACCAACATATAATAATGCATTTGCCATGATGCGTGCACCGCTTGTGCTTGCCTGCCAAAAATCTGAACGAGAATCTGTTGAAGGCGGGAAGAAGTTAAGGTCCACACGTTTTGCATTCATTGGGCCTACATTGTCTTTAGCCATTATTAGCGGGTCTCCGTTGCTATAGTTTGCTATCCTATAAGAGCCTGACGTAAGTGTTGTAGAAGTGCTTTTGTATGTAGATGTACCACCGTTGAAGCTTGTTACACCCAACATAATGGGGTGTGATGGCAGTAGCACAGTGCCCATAGTTAGCATAGTGCCTTGCGTTTGACCCGCAGGTACCAATACCTGATAAGTTGCGGTATTGATATTACCACTAAGCGGTATAGATGCATTGGCAAAAACAGCTACTACCAAACCACCGCCGCCATCTACATAGCTTGCGAGGTTATTGCCAAGTGTAGTACCATTACCATAGCTATAATCACTCCAGGTAAGTATGGCTTTGTAAGTCTGCATTTGTGCAACAGTGGGGGTGACAGACCGTGCATCTACTACATCAATAGTACCAAGCAATCCTGTTGCCTGTAGTTTAGATTTTACTTCATTTGCCCAAGTCTGGTCGTCTGCTGCCAGAATCATGACATTGGGTGCTTGTGCAAACCCGACGACCCAACAGAGTACGAGGAGAACCGTTAAGAGGTGTTTTTTCATATATTGGTTTTTGTTAAATACAATATCTATGGCATTGCTGCCAGTTTTCTTTCTATCCAATATATGTAGCTGAAAAGTAGGGGTAGGTTTTCTCTGTATGTAGAACCTAAAGATTGACTTGTGCTGCCGCTAATGCAAATATTTAGCGACACAAAAAGAACACAATAAAGAAACAGTCACTACATGTATGAATTATAGCTATTTACAAATAAATATTATATTGCATTTATGAGGTCTTCAATATCGCCTTCTTCGGGTAAATTGAACTTTTTGCGTAGCCTGTATCGGTAATTTCTTACTCCTTGCATACTTACACCGAGCATGGCAGCCATTTCTTTGTTCGATAATTTGAGTTTGGCAAGGGCTATATAACGGGTTTCGGCAGGTGTCAGGTCGGGCAATTTTTCCCTAAGCCTCATTAAGAAACCACTATGTACTTTTTCAAAATTGCCCCTGAATTGTTCCCACTGCTCATCTGTCAGCAATATAGATTGCATTAGTTGTGTCAGCACCTCATTGTTGGTTTGTTGTAAGTTTTCAGAAACGGCTGGCTGGTTATTTTCTACTTCCAGCCTTATCTTTTCTATCAACTCATTTTTATCATATATACTTTTTCTGAAATCTTCTAATTGTGTTTGGGCATTATTCAACTCATCTTCTGCCATCTGCTTTTCGGCTTCTGCCAGCTTTGTTTTTTGCATATAGTACTTTCGGCGGCCGTTGACAAATACAATAATCAAACCTGCAAGTAACACAACCGCCACTATGATGGCATTTCTTCGTAATAACTGAAACTGCTTATCATCTTCATGCTTTTGCATTTCTGCCTGATGCGCTAATAATTGCAGCCTGTGTTCTTCGTGCGCCAGTGCCATAGCATTTTTCTTCTTATCCATGTACTCATTTGCTATACGTGCAGAGTCCAAATAATTATAAGCCAGTTTTGTATTACCTACCTCGTCATAATACTTAGCCATAATGGGGTACAGGTATTGTAAGTGCTGAGCAGGCTCTACGATGGCTTTGTTGCTTAATAAACGAAGAGAGCTGTCTATCAGCATTTTGGCGATAGACATATTGTGCTGTTGCAGATATATGTCTGTCAACTTTATCAGCGAGTTGGCAGCATTGTTCCATTCTCCGTACTTAATGCTGCAATCAATATCATATACCAGTAGGGGTATGGCTTTGCTATACTGCTTTTGCAGGTAATAGGTGATGCCAATATTCCCTGTTGAGCCACCCATCCATGCGGAATCTTTTTGCGCTACGGCTAAATTATATACAGTACGAAAGCATTGTATGGCAGAGTCGTACTTCTGTTCGTTTCGGTATAGCAGCCCCAAGGTGTTTTCCAGATTTATGTAGGTGCGTATCTTGTTTTTATCATCCTGCATACCGGCATTGCCGGGCATGGGTGTTTTTTGGGCTTCCATCATATACCTTTTGGCACTTTCAAAATCGCCAAAGTTGTAGTATGCGTGTGCCACCTCGTACAGATGCTCTTTTTTGGTAGGGAAATCATCTACACTGATATGTTGCATCAGGTAGTAAGATGTAAGGAATTCGTCTATCGCCTCGATATACCGTCCTGCTTTTTCCATATAATACCGCCCTGCAAACTGCCTGCATCGTATCTCTATCTGTGTCAGTTTGTACTGTTGTGCATATTGCAGCAGTTGATGCACTTCTTTTTCTGCTCGTTTATAATCTCCCTGCTCGCTCGCGCTGTTGAAAGCAATGCTCAATAACCTTGCCTCGCCAACCAACTCATTATCGCTTGCGGCATTGGCTTCGTTTTCAAGCGTCTTTATCTCTTTGAAGAATGCCTGCCTGTCGGTTCTAAGCTTTGTATTATAATAAAAACAAGAGTCTATAGCCTTGTAGCGTTGGGGGTATGTTTTGTGTAGTAAAAACTCGTATTTGGCATAAGCGGTAAGGGGTAATAATATAATTATAGCCTGCAATAACAGCCTGTTCATCAGTCGTTTATTAATAAAGGGGTGTATGATGCTTGTTTGCTTTGTTGATGCTCGTGTGAAAATAATATAATTATTCTCTTAAATAAAGCTATCAGTATGAAACTAAAGTATATGCATAGTTGTGTTATGTGATGCCGTACACACAAAAAATAAGCCCCGTAGAAACGGGGCTTCTGTTACATATAGAGGATAAGAGAGAAAGGTGGTGCAAAGCATTGGCATTGCACAGAATGTCTTTTAGATATTTACAGCAGTAACGATGCAGGCAAGTATAGATGCAAACAATACTATCTTTTGTGCTGCGGCTGTTTTATGAATTGTGTTTTTCATTTTGTTTTGTGTTTTGATTGATGTGTGTTTTTTATTTTTTGCTTTGATGATACAAAGATGCGTCGCCCAACCACCCTGTTCCAAACATTTTGCGCTGCTTAACTGCCCGTTTAAAATCAGTTAACTACGTGCTGTGTTAATGATTAACGTCCTGCTTGTTAACCGTTAACCAGCTATTAAGAAAGCAGTTTTATGATATTTGAAATGTTTAATACCACGATACATTTTCAGCAACCGTTTGTATATTAGATACACGAAAGGATATTTTCAGCCATGACGAGTATATTTCTACCAGAAGTAAAAGCAGATGTATTGGAAGCAGCCAAACTGACGGGTGATGACAGCGCTTTGTGGGACATATATATACAACCCCTGCATGAAGAACTGTACCGCAGGCAGGATTTTAATTTTCTCGACGACCTGTCTGAGGGACAACAATTATTGCTGTCTTACGACTATGTGCAAATGCAGGTACTACAGGGTGGCTTTATACAACTGATACAAAACGGCTACATAGGGCTGCTGCCTACGATGCCAGCATGGCTTGATGTAGTAGGCTGTCATGATATGGCAAAAACCATAGACGATGTGCTGAAAGTATATGTGCTGAACCGTGATGCGCTGGACAGGAAAACAACTGTAGAAGAATTTGCACAACTGTATGGTGAGTTTCAAGAGTTTGAAGGGCTGGACGAACAGTTTCACAGCCTGCACCCGAAAACATTCAGCAACCTGCTGCAATACGCCATTCATCATACGGATGAGTTTTTGAAAATAGTATAACATCCTTCATACCCCCAACTTCAATTTGTACGATTTGTTTAACAGTATCTGCTGTCCAACTATAACATAGCTTTAAGTGTTAGAAGATACAGCTGTGCTTATTTTTGTATAAAACAATATTGTATGGTAACGGTTATTAAAAACAGGATTTTGCTGGCAACATGCATGATGTTGCTGGTAGTGCTTGCCTGGCAGCCGACAGCCTTGCAAGCCGATGCGCTGCCCCACGGAGAGAGGCGCATAGAAAGAGAAATATACCAGTTGGTAAACGAACACCGAGAGGAGCAGGGCTTACCGCCTATGGCGTATAACGATGCCATAGCAGAAGTAGCACAAGACCATAGCAGCGATATGGCACGTGGTATAGTAGCCTTTGGGCATGGGGGCTTTAAGGATAGGTTCGATATACTGAAATCGAAACTGGCTTTTATAGCGGCAGGGGCAGAAAACGTAGCCTATGGTGCGCAAGATGCCGAGCAAGCCGTAAAGCTATGGCTGCGTAGTGCGGGGCATAAGAAAAACATACAGGGCAACTTTACCCATACAGGCATTGGCGTAGTACGCAACAACGATGGTACGCTCTACTTCACCCAGCTGTTTGTAAAATGCAGTAATCAATATCGTTGCGATAGCTTTACAAGGGCTTCCATATAGCCCATACGGGTATCTACGCTTTGCAGTATGTCATTATCGTCGGGTATTATCTTTTGGGCATTGGTTTGTTTCAGTATCCATTGCAGGGAGTATTGCCCCAATGTATGCTGTGCCAGCATCACATCGCGCATATCGGGGGTGTAGATGCCCAGCAGGGGTTCATACACATTCGCCTCATCGTTGAAGTACACAGTGGTTTTACCGTTGTACTCGTTTACCAGTTTGCGTATATGGTGTTGGTGTATGTAGGGATAGTCGCAACCTACTACCAGCAGGTTGTCTTCAGGGTATTGCCTGAAGGCAGATAGCAAGGCAGCCATAGGCCCTATATGCCTGTACGTGGTAGCATCTGTAATGATGGGGTAGCTATCGCCCATATCTGCCGCCTGTACTTCGTTGCAAGAAAGAAATACATCATCGCAAAGGGGTAGCAGCATATCATACAGCCATTCGCGTTGCGGCATATCATGATACTGTAGTTGGCTCTTATCCATGCCCATGCGTGTGCTTTCTCCGCCACACACTACAAGGCCGTGCAATACGTTCATTCAAAAAATGATTTATCGAGTACGGTTGCGTTTTCTATTTTGTAATGAAGTCTCGCCTCGTCGAGCAAGTAATCGCGTATTACTAAGAGGAGTTTGTTTTGTTGTACCTGACGGTTATTGTATAAAGATATAATTTTTGAGATAACAGGTTCAAGTCCTGTATGTTGTTTTATTTCCAGCAGCCCTACCTCATCTGCTATTACCCATTCGGCATTGCTTTCAGCCCCTTTCAGCAGTAGTTGCTGTGCCAGATGAAAGCCTGTTTTGCTAAAGCGGTATTTGCCTATCATCACCAAGTCGTTGGCAGGGTGGCTGGCACGTACCTGTAGGGGGTGGTAGGTTTTGGCAGCAATGTCATAGAGCATCCGCCATTTGTCAACATCGGGGGTAAGGATGCCTGCCACGTTGGGTGTACGTTGTAGCCAGTTCATCAGCAGGGTGGTTTTGCCACTGTGTATGGGTTGGCTTAGTATGTATATGTTGTTATTGCTCATCGCCCTGCAAGCTGGCTACTATCAGTATAAACAAAAAGCCTGTGTATCTGCCTATGCCACTATATCGCTCTGTAGCCAGCCTGTAGGCGGGGCGTATGTAGCTGCGTAGGGTAGGCATCATATCCAGTATGGGTTGTAGCTTTTCGCCGTGTTTGCTACGGCTGCTATTGATGATGCGCTGCATCAGCCACTTCATAAATGGTGCTACTATGCCGAATATCAGTAACAATACTGCCACTGTGCGCAGCACGGCATACAGGGCTTTGCTGATGCTGCCACTAAAGGCAAATACGGTGGCTATAAACAGCAGGGTAGATACCAGGAAGATGATTTTACCCGCAGGGCTTTTCTTTTTACCACCTATTGCAACCTGCCCACTATCAACTGCTAACTGCAACCTGCCTACCTCGGCTATACGTTTAGGCAAGTGCGAAATCCATATACCTATTGTAAGCCCCCATAGGGTGTAGATGCTGCCATAGATGGCTATTATCCAAAAGCTGTAAGAGGTATCGTCGGGTAAATGAAAACTGCTAAACAGGCTTTGAAAGAATTTGTCAGCCGCTTCCCAAAGCGATTTGCCAAACACAATGGTCATCATCAGCAACATCTGAAAAGCACTCTCCAACATGGCTATTACGGCAAACAGTACCGATGCAATGCTATAGTTGGGTATAGCACGGTACATAAGCGCACCCACCAACCCCTGAAAGCCCACGGCTATATATGCAGGAAACCCCGATTGCGGACTAACGGCTGCTTTAACCAGTATTACCAGTATGGTAGCTTGTAGCATCTGCCGCACATTGTTGCGGGTATAGTGAGCCAGCAGCCCTATTATCACTACCGCAAAGCCACCAACAAAGAAGCCTGTAAGGGGTATTTTCAGCGCATGCATCCAACCCCCAAGCCCGCTTTCGCAAAGAGCCCATAGCGCCGTGAGGCGTTGTATGGCAGTAGCATTGTTTCGCACTGTGTAAATATAGTGTAGGAAATTCCAAATGCTAAATCCCAAATCCTAAATAGGAAATTCTAAATCAGAAATCACAAATTCCAAATGCTAAATCACAAATAGGAAATTCCAAATCCGAAATGCTAAATCCCAAATTGCAAATCAGAAATCCCAAATCACAAATCATCTCACTCCTACACTGATGGGAAACACCGCTACTTCTGATTTCTTGCTACTGATGAGCGATAGGGTATTGAGGTCTATAAAGCTGACATTACCGTTTCGTCCGCCACAGTTGCTGGTATGGTGTGGAGCGGGTCCTGCACTGTTCAGGTTGGCATTGGCTACCGCTACCAGTCCTCTTGTATCGTCCACTGCAAGCCCATAAGGCTGGTAACCGCTGTAGATGGTTTTTTGCAGGGTGAGTGTGTTTACGTCTATTACACATACACTACCACGTAGCGGTGCAAAGCTCGTTACATCTTCCGTGCAACTAATGAATAGTTTATTGTGCCTTGCGGAATAATCCATACAAACAGGTGCGGCAGGTAGTGGTATGTTTTTGATGATGGTATTTGTTTGCACATCCAGCACTTTCAGGTCTTGTGTGTTTTGGCAAATGATGTAGCAATACTTGCCTTGTGTCAGCAGTTGCAATGGCTCTACACTTGCATGGTGTTTGATGGTAGTACTGCCGTCTATAGCTACTTGTTGCAGCGTGGGTGATGCTTGATTACGAATATCTATACTGTAAATGAAATTGCCCGATGTAGTACCTATGTATAGTTTTTGCAAAGCCTCGTTGTATGTTATACCAAAGGGGTATTGCATGGTGTTGTTGAATGTATAAGTGTGCAGCACTTTTTTATCCAGCAGGTCGGCACACACTACTTTGCCGGGGTTGCTGTTGTCAACAAAATATCCGTAGCGTGCGTTGTTGCTGATGGTAAAGCTCGTCCATATACCATCACCTAATTGTATATCGCTGATGTGTTTATCATTGCGTGCATCGTATTGTTGTATGATGTTTGATTGTGCGAAGAACGACACATACCAATACTTGCCATCGGGCGATACTTTGAGGCAATAAGGGTAATCCTGCAATGGCTTTACACCTACATCTATATAGCGCATTTGCAATAGGGTAGCAGCATCAAACACGGTTACCACATCGCACATACGGTGCAGCACATATATCTTTTTACGGTTGGGGTTGTCTGCAAATTTCACTTCGCCTTTAGCATTGGGCGCACCGGCAGCTATCCAATCTCTTATGGTCAGGTATTCTTGTTTAGTAAGGGGTGGTTGTCCCTCGGGCATGGTAGGTATCAGTGCCACACCCAGCGATGTATCTGTATTTGTATAGAAACAAAGTGTACTGAAGTCTGGACGGTAGGGTATGGTTACTGCACCAGACCTTGCACCATCAAACATATCGTTCCATGTAGTAAGGTTCAGCCCGCCAGCACCTGCTGCACTTTGGTTGTTGTGGCATCCACTGGTTGCGCATTTGGGTACTATGATGCGAGCTACATCTTCGGGGTAATCGCCCAAGGGTATGTTAGGCTCATGCTTGCACGCACTAAGCAGTAAGGCGGCTACGCAGTATTTAATTATTCTGTGCGCCATTCTTCAGCCAGCATTGCAGCTTTTCTTTTTCAGCATCCGTTAGTTGGGTGGCTGTTGTGGGTGGCATCATCTTCAGTTCAAATACAAACTTGTTGATGTTGCCATTGTCCGCTCTTTCTTTCAATGTAGTATAGTCGTTGAGGTTTGCCAAGCCGTTGTGTCCGTGGCAGCCTGGGGTAGCACATTTGTTAGCTACCAATGGTTTGATGTCATTGGCATAAGAAGCTGTACAAGGTGCGGGTGTTGTGTCTTTTGGCTTTTCTTCTTTTTTGCAGGCAAGTAGTAATACTGCCAGTAATATAGTGTACTTCTTCATAGTTAGCATAAATAAAACAAGGGTACACCATATAGATGTACCCTATTGGTTGTGTGTAGTGCTTAATTGTTCAAAACCAGCTTTTGATAAGATTGCCCTTGTGCCGAGGTAACCTTGATGAAATACACACCCGATTGAAGATTGTAATTGTTGAGATTGAAGTCGTACTTATAGTTGCTTTGTACAGGCTCTTGCAGCAATGTTTTTATCAGCTTACCTGTAACATCATACAACGTTATGCCGAGTTGTGTATTGTTTTTGCTGTCTATCATTACACTTACCACACCTGTTGACGGGTTGGGGTAGAGCGATGCGCCGATGTTGTTTGTTGCTACACTACCAATGCTTGTAGCAGGTGTTATTTTCAGATGGTAGTCTTCCATCTCGCCATGATAGTCTATCGGGTCTTTAGGCATATCGCAAGATGTAGGTACTGTATGCCCTGCATCTGCACTCATTTTAGCGGTAACACGCAGGCGTACCGTACCCAAAGGTGCAGTAGCGGGTATGGTAAATGTATTGGTGTATGTGCCGAATGTTTGCAAGTCGGCAGTAATAACGGTTTCACCAGCATCGTCAAAGTCTTTATCGTTGTTGTAGTCAACCCACATGCGTATATTATTACGTGCATTCACAAATGCAGCCTGTGTACTATCACGCGTGTGTACAATGGTTACAGTATATGCTTGTCCGCGTTTTACAGTGGTTGTATCTGTGGTTACAACAAGCGATGGTTGCGATAACGGATTTTCTACATTGCCCGATGTACGGTTGATGGTATTGAGTTTAAAGTTTTTAATACCTGGCTGAAACTGGCTGTAAGATGTTCGCCCGGGTAGCATACAATACTGTGCTTCTGCCTGTATTGCTGCCAGCATCGTCATTGAAAAAAGGAGTGTTGTAAAAGTCTTCATTTGGTACATGTTTTTGATGAGTGAAAAATGCACAGAAAAATTATTTACAATCCTACCATCCCGCTGACAATAAAACCTAACAATACTTAACAAAACTTAAACTAACCCCGTATTTAACCCTTTTATGACAATGCGGATAAAGCTGATAAGAATCATTTATTGTTTAACAGTAGCGTATTATTTTCGTTAAAATGCATTTGTATGGGTAAATTATTGCTACCGGGGCTACTGCTTATTCACGGGTTGATACACCTGATTGGTTTTGTTGCTGGTTATAAGCTGGCTGTTATCAAAGGCTTTAGTTTTCAACCCATCGTATCACTATCGGCTACTGGTATTAGGATGTTAGCCTTGTTGTGGTTAGTAAGTGCTGTTCTATTTATTACTGCGGCAATATTATACATAACCGGTAAGCCATACAGCATATTAGCTATGTGTGCCATTATCTTGTCACAATTACTTATTATCATTTTCTGGAAAGATGCCAAAACGGGGACAGTTGCAAGCGTATTGTTGATATTGCCTGTTTTGTTTGCATATACCAACACGCATTTTTTTCAGTCAGCAGCATCAGAAACAAAGGTGCTGATTGTAAATAATAACAACACTACTACCATTGTAACAGATGATATGCTACAACATTTGCCGCCTATTGTACAGCTATGGTTGCGAAACAGTGGGATAGTAGGCAAGCCTATGACTGAAAAAGCCTACTTGGTACAAAGAGGTAGTATGTGCATAAAGCCCGGTGGTAAGTGGATGCCTGCAGTGGCTGAACAGTATTTTAATATCAGCAGACCTGCATTTGTGTGGACTGTAAAAGTTGGTATGTTGCCCGGTGTTGAAATGACGGGCAGAGATAGGTTTGCATATGGCAAGGGCAATATGCTTATAAAACTGGAAGGATTATTTACTGTGGCAGATGGTAAAGGCGATGCTATAGACAAAGGTACCATGCATAGGTATCTGGGTGAGATGTGTTGGTTTCCGTCAGCTGCTTTGCAACCATATATTACATGGAAAGGGATTGACAGCTTGTCTGCCGAAGCTACCATGACGTATAATGGTATAATGGTAGCTGCCATATTCCATTTTGACGATAAGGGACGTTTAGTGAACACCACCGCCAAACGCTATATGGGTATGGGTAAAGAGGCAAGTTTGGAAGAATGGCATATTCCATGCTATAGTTGGAAACTGTTTAATGGTGTATTGGTACCGGACAGTGGCACAGCTACATGGAAGTTGAAAGCAGGTGATTACGAGTATTACAGATGGAAGCTAACAGACTTGCAGTACAATGAAAATGTACCGCAAGTCAAGCCTCGTATTTAATACTATTCAAACACTTCTGTTTTGTCAAAGCCGCGAATGTTTCTTTTTCTGTTTATCAAAAACACGATAAAGTGTACCACAAGACCTATACCCCAAAAAACAGCCATACTCAATGTCTGACCAATAAAGTATTCGGGTAGCATACCTGCAGTTGCCAGTACTATCGGTACACTATTGCACACAAGGTATGTTGTCAGGTGGTAATTGAAGCCGAGATAACCCTCGTAAACATCTTTTCGCCCAATAAGCAATGCACTGACAAACAAAATGATACCATACAGGGCACTGATAATGGCAATACCTGTATATGTTTTGCTCGTAAGCATATCATAGAGTAAGAGCATAAATGTGGATGATGCAACTATTGCAATGCCTGCAAATAACAGTACGTAACGATTGATGAAATTCATATACTTAGTTTTTAAACATTAAATTTTTTATCTGTGGTTGAAAAAAGAGTTTGATGTTGCGCTCGCAAAAACGTTGCAGCAATTCCTCGCCCAGTTTGGTAAGGAAGTAGTATTTTCTTTCGGGGCCACCATCACCGGGTTTGGTGTTATAGTCCACCATATCCAGTTCCTTGTACTTTCGTAGGGTACGGTACAGGCTTTGCTCTTCACACGTAAGCGTGTTGTTAGTAGCGGCTTCTACATAGCGTTTTATATCGTCCACAAACTTTTCGTTTTCTTTCAGTGCCAGAAATATCCACAGGGTAAGCTGTCCTTTCTTGTAGGTTTCTTCCCATGCTTCCAGCAGTTCGTTTTTATATTGCTCCTGTTTATTCATTGTATTCAATGTGTACTATACAACTTGTATAATACAAAGGTAATAGTATAATCGCCAATCCACCAAATGTTTTTTAAAAAGATTATGAAACCTTTTGTGCCAACTTACTTTTCTTGCGCCCGTAGAGAAAATAAATAACCAACCCCGCCAACAGCCACAGCAAGAAGCGTTCCCAATTGCTGGTGCCGCTTTCGCATAGCAGGTAGCTGCAACAAAGGAAGCCCAGTACAGGTATCAGGCTATAGCTGTGCAGGAAAGAGAGTAGTGCCATCACAAAGAAGATGCCCCCAAAGAGTATATACGGCACTTTCAGGCGTACCGCATCCCAACTATGGTCGCCATTGGTATCAAACAGTCCTGCAATGCCACCGGGGTAGTATTTGGCTACCAGTACAATGGTAGTAACAAACAATGCAGGTACTATCCACTTGGCATTGATATACGGTGTTTTGAATTTGCTGACGGGTACATGCTGTTTGGTATGGTCGTCTTCGGTTATTACGTCTTCGCCTTGCAGGTGTTTGGCTTTTTTGCGTTGTTGTTGCAGGCGTATGATGCCCCCACATACCAATACAAAGGCAAAGAGCGTACCCACGCTTGTTAGCTCTACCACTACATTCAGGTTGAGGAACAGGGCAGGGATGCCCACCACAAAGCCCGTAAGTATGGTACTGAAAGAGGGTGTTTTGTACTTAGGGTGTATCTTGCTGAATACGGGTGGCAGCAAGCCATCGCGGCTCATGCTCATCCATATCCTCGGCTGCCCCAGTTGAAATACTAAGAGTACACTTGCAGTAGCAATTACGGCACTCACGGCTATTACACCTGCCAGCCAGTCCATACCGTTTGCAGCAAATACATAAGCCAACGGGTCGCCCACATTCAGGTCTGTATAACTGACCATACCTGTCAGCACAAGGGCTATCAGCACATATATAACAGTGCACATGATGAGGGAGTAGAACATACCCCTCGGCAAATCCCGTTGCGGGTTCTTACATTCCTCGGCAGTAGTGCTGATGGCATCAAAACCAATATAGGCAAAGAACACAGCCGCCGTACCACTCAGTATGCCACCTACGCCATTGGGCATAAAGGGATGCCAGTTTTCGGGCTTGATGAAAAATGCGCCACCCACTATTACCAGTAGTATCACCGCCAGTTTCAGTATCACCATAGCATTGGTAGTACGTTTGCTTTCTTTGATGCCGATGTATATGATGGATGTAATAATAACCGTAACCACAAAAGCAGGAATATCACATATCAACTTAAAATTGCCCAGCGCAGGTGCGTTTGCCCATGCTTCTTTGGCTGCATCCGTCAGCCCGTCTTTGGCTGTCCAGTAGTCCATCGTTATCCATGCGGGCAGGTGTACGCCCAAGCCATCCAGCAGGGTAGTAAAGTAGTCGCTCCACGATATGGCAACGGCTATATTGCCAATGGCGTATTCCATCAGCAAATCCCAACCTATCATCCATGCAATGATTTCGCCAAATGCTACATAACTATACGTGTATGCACTGCCCGATACAGGCACCATACTGGCAAACTCTGCATAACACACCGCCGCAAAGCCACAGGCTACCGATACAAATAAAAACAGGAACACAATACCGGGGCCACCATCATAACTTGCCTTGCCGATGGTGCTGAAGATACCGGCACCCACTACGGCTGCAATGCCCATCAGCGTAAGGTCTCTCACACCCAATACCTTGTGCAAGCCTGTGTTGTGTGCATCCGTCATGCCACTGGCGGCTTCTTGCTCTATTTGTTGCAACGATTTTCGGCGAAAGACAGATTGGCTCATAGGGTGAAAGATATAAAAGAACAGACATTTTGTACAAGTTGTACGCATAACTCCATTTGCAAAAACGTAACTTATTAGCTAACTTCTAAGTACGTAATTGCTTAATTCACCAAGATTTCTTATTAAAATAATTTCACTATCTTAAGGATAGTTGTATTTTTATTGTTATATCAAAAACGTATTTTATGAAAACATTAAAATTATTTGTTGCAGCAATTGTATTATCACTAACCGTATCGTGCGATAATGGCGGTGGTAATGAAGAAGCAGTAAAAGAGGATAGTACCAAAGTGCCAATGGATACAACAATAAATATAGAGAACCCATCTATAGTTATTGACACTATCCGACCATACAGGGGTACACCTAACACTGATTACTGTAAGTACACTATCAGCCGTGTAGATACAGTAAATGGTGTGCCTATGCTTAAACCCAAAGATAAAATCTGCATTTACTGTGATGAGCGTAAATACCGCAACCATGTTTGTGGTGCAAGGCTTAATGGTGGCAAGGTTATGGACAGCCTTGGCAATGAATTTACTTTAGAGCAAGCAGCAGATGATATGGAAACTTGTAAGAAATGCTTGCCTGCTAATACTCCTAAATATTACCTAACGGTACATGAGGCCGATACAACCGCACAATAACTATCGTACAAAACATGCAAGGCTGGCATATTGCCGGCTTTTTGCTTTTATATAATTACCTTTGCACCCGCAAATAGGTCTTACGACTTTCTACTTACGACTAACGACTACATACAATGCATAACGCTTATTTTCATTACGAACTGCCAAAGAACGAAACAGTACTGAACTACGCTCCCAAAAGCCCTGAACGTGCCGCTTTGCAAAAAGCCATTGCCGAGCTGAAAAGCCAGCCGCGAGATATACCGATGTACATCAACGGGCAAGAGGTACGCAGTGGCGATAAAAAAGAAATTCGTCCGCCACATGAAACGGCACACCTGTTAGGTCATTTTCATGCAGGTGGTGCAGCACATGTAAAGCAAGCTATAGAGGCAGCATTAGAAGCACGTAAAAACTGGGCAGAAATGCCTTGGGAACACCGTGCAGCCATCTTTTTGAAAGCGGCTGAATTGCTGGCTACCAAATACCGCTATAAAATGAATGCGGCTACCATGCTGGGGCAGAGCAAAAATGCGTATCAGGCAGAGATAGACAGTGCTTGTGAGTTGATAGACTTCTTACGCTTCAACGTACACTTCCTTGCTAAGATTTATAACGAACAACCCATATCTACACCTGCTTTCCACAACCGTATGGAGTATCGCCCGCTTGAGGGGTTTGTACTGGCAGTAACACCTTTCAACTTTACAGCCATCGGCGGCAACCTGCCTACAGCACCTGCCATGTGCGGCAACGTGGTGGTTTGGAAACCTGCCAATACACAGATATACAGCGCATCGGTATTTATGGAAATACTGATAGAAGCAGGGTTACCTGCTGGCGTTATCAACTTGGTATATCCACCCGGGCCTGTAATAGGTGATATATGTTATGCGCATCCCGATTTTGCAGGTGTACACTTTACAGGCTCTACAGGTGTGTTCCAAAGTATGTGGAAGAGCATAGGCGAGAATATTGCGAAGTACAAATCGTACCCGCGCATAGTAGGCGAAACAGGTGGTAAAGATTTTGTTATGGTTCACCCAAGTGCTAATGCAGATGCTGTAGTGGCAGGTCTTGCCCGTGGTGCTTTTGAGTATCAGGGACAGAAGTGCAGTGCTGCCAGCCGCGCTTATTTACCAAGCAATCTTGCAGCAGAAATCAAAACCAAATTGGTTGCTGAAATAAAGACCATGAAGATGGGTAAGGTAGATGACTTTACCAATTTCGTCAACGCGGTGATAGACGAAAAATCTTTCAACAGTTTGGCAAAATACATAGATGATGTAAAAAGCAGCAATGGCAAGGCAAGCATACTGTGTGGTGGTGGTTATGATAAAACAAATGGCTGGTTTATAGAGCCAACTGTTATAGAAGCATCTACACCCGACTATGTAACGATGTGCGAAGAACTGTTTGGCCCTGTGCTGACTATCTATACGTACGAAGCAGATAAATGGGAAGATATATTAGATACTGTTGACCATACAAGTGGTTATGCGCTAACAGGTGCTATCTTCTCTCAAGACCGCTATGCAGCAGAGTATATGACACGCAAACTGGTAAATGCAGCAGGCAACTTCTACATCAACGACAAGCCTACGGGCGCGGTAGTAGGGCAGCAGCCATTTGGTGGTGCAAGAGCATCGGGTACCAACGATAAAGCAGGCTCTGCATTGAACTTGTATCGCTGGCTAAGTGCAAGGACTATTAAAGAAACCTATGTACCCGTTACAGACTACAAATACCCGTTCCATCAGGCAGATTAATTTTTGAAATACTAAATACGAATATCGAAATCCTAAACAGTGTTATGTTGTTTAGGGTTTTGTTTTTAGAAATTGTGATTTCCGCCATTATCTTTACAGTATGTACAGGCTCTTAGCAATAGCTATCATATTATTTACTACGTCTTGTAAAGACTGTATGCGTATAACTCGCAATGTAGTAGCTGACAGGGAAACGCGCAAAGCATTAACGGGTGCAGAAGTAAAAAGCGTAGCTGCGATGAATGGCAGGCAAGATGATGTAAAATATGTGTACACCGATAGCATGGGTGTATTTGAAACAAGCTATAATAAAGGCGGCGTAGCAAAATGCCCCGTCTTCAAACTCACGATCAGCAAGCAAGGCTATTATACAAAACAGTTTTGGGAGCCCGTAATAGGCGATACTTTGTTTGTTGACAGAATAACGAATTAATGCTGTAGCTGTCTGTACGCGTTAATATTTTCCAGTTTATTATTCAGTTCCTGCATATTTACAGGTTTGTACAGAAAATCGTTAAATCCATTATTGAAAATCTCTTGCTGCTCTGTTACAGATGCTGTAAATGCTATGATATAAGTATTGGCCTTAGTATTGTCGTTCAGAGCCCTGATTTTTTTTACTGCTTCGTGTCCGTTCATTACAGGCATGTGCAGGTCCATGAGTATAGCATCGTAGTTATGGGCAATACAAGCTTCGTATGCCTGTAGTCCGTTTTCTACCAACGTAGCTTTAACGCCCATCTTTTCTAATTGTTTGTGCATCAGCAGCCTGTTTATATCATTGTCTTCCGCTATTAGCAAGTGCAGGTGACTGTAGTTGTTGGTGTTTGATGTGTTTTTATATCTTACTTGTTCTTCATTTTGTACGGTGGTAAAGGCGATGTTGAAGATAAAGCTGGTACCATTGCCGGGGCTGCTTTCCATTTGCAGTGTACTGTTAAACAGTGTCACTAATTGTTTTACGATAGCAAGGCCTAAGCCTGTACCGCCATATTTTCGGCTTGTGTCAGACTCTGCCTGTGTAAAAGATTCAAATATACTGTTGTGTTTATCGGGGTGTATGCCTATGCCTGTGTCTGTAATAGTGAAATTTACATGAATGGTATCTTCCGTTTTATCAGTACATGTCAGTTTTATAATGACTTCGCCGCTTTCGGTAAATTTGATGGCATTACCTGCCAGATTATATATCAGTTGCGACAGTCGGGTAGGGTCGCTTGATACCCATATTTTGTCCAGTTTTTCATCAATATCCAGTACAAATTCCAATTGCTTTTCTGCTGCCTTCATGCGTAGGCTTATAGATATATTCTGCATAAACTCAGATAGGCGAAAGCTCAGCTTTTCTAGCACCATCATGTCAGAGTCTATTTTATTAAAGTCGAGTATGTTGTTGATAAGAGATAGCAAGTCATTGGCAGATAATTGCAGTATTCGTAAGTTTTCTTCCTGTCTTTTTTCAGGTTTGTCTTCTATCAGCAATTCTGTAATGCCTATTACCGAATTAAGTGGTGTACGCAATTCATGCGACATGGTAGAAAGAAAATGAGATTTGGTGGCGGCCAGTTTGTTGGCCTCGGCTATTGATACCTGCAACTGCTTGTTTAGTTTTTCTTTTTCTTCCATATTGTGCTGAAAAGAATTGTAAAACAAGTAGTGGCATATAATAATGGTGATGAAATTGAATACCACTAATATCTCATACCCCGGCGATGCGAGTTGCTGAAAATTATCTGTGTTTACATGCAGATTGCTGTCGCCACCAAGCAGAAAAAGAATGATAACGGGCAAAGAACTGATGGCAGAATAGATGATACCCAGCCTGCTGCCGAGTGTATAAAAACTACCCAGTATTACCATAAACAGAAACTGTAGTGCTACTAAATTAATTCGTTGCACATACAGAAATATGCTCGACCATACTACCAATATGCCTATCCATACCATAGTATGCGCTATCCGCTTCAGTTGGCAAGGTTTCAGCAACAGCATACGCATCAGTATGGCATAAACAACAGTTGCTATTGCGGCGCGTATCAGTTGGGTGGGTTGATAGTTGATAATGCAAAGAGAGAGGATGATTATACCCTTTATTAAACTGAGCACCAGCATGGCGTACACGATTGTTACACGTGCTTTTATGAAGTTGTCTGTTTCGTTTTTAAGAATATTGTGTAGCTGCTTTATGAGATAGCTTAGTGGGTTATTCATGCTGTAGTATCTGTGTATAAATATACTATTCTATTTCAGCGAACAAAACGGTTGTGATTTTTTCTTACAGGTGTTTTAATAATGGTAAAGGGCTGTCGTTACAACAGCCCTTTACTTATTGAATGTTCATCAAACTATACTTTCACCGTCTTCCACTTACCACGTTTGAAAACCATAACAGCTGCTACGGCTATGGCACTTTCTGCAACAGATATAGCAAGGAATACACCCATGGGCCCGAGGTTCAGCACTTTGGCTAATACATAAGCCAATGGTATCTGAAAAGCCCAAAAGCCAAACAGGTTGATGATTGTAGGTGTTTTAGTATCGCCCGCACCGTTGAATGATTGTGCTACTACCATACCATAGCCATAGAATGCATAACCGAGGCTTACATAGCGCAAACACTCTACACCACTTGCTATAACAGCCGCATCGGTTGTAAAAATGCTGATTATCCATTCGGCACAGGTAAAGAATATCACTGCTACCGTTACAAGAAAAAACATATTGTACCGTGCTGTTTGCCATACAGATTTTTCTGCACGGTCTGGTTGCCCTGCACCAAGGTTTTGCCCTACCAATGTAGCGGCTGCATTGGCCATACCCCAAGCTGGTAGTATGGTGAAGATGATAACACGTATGCCAATGGTATAACCCGCCAGCGCATTGCTACCAAAGTCAGACAGTATCTTCACAAGGAATATCCAACTGGCAGATGCTATCAGAAACTGTGCTGTACCGCCCGATGATATGTTGATGATGCTGCCAATTACGGGCAGGTCTATCTTCATGTGCTTGCGTAGTATGCGTATAGCTCCTTGGCCGTTGAATAAATGGTATAGCTGATAACATACACCCACACCACGCCCTATAGTGGTTGCTAATGCAGCCCCCGTCAACCCGAAAGCAGGGATAGGGCCGAAGCCATTGATGAGGGTAGGGCAGAGGATGATGTTCAGTATATTGGCTATCCATAAAGAGTGCATAGCTATTGTAGCATCGCCCGCACCACGGAAGATACCATTGATAAGAAACAGCAGCATGATAACGATGTTGCTGCCCATCAGCAGTTGTGTATAGTGGTAATTGTGTTCTGCAACACGCTGCTCTGCACCCATCATTAGCAATAGTTCTTTAGCAAAGAAGATACCTGCAATGCTTACTAATATACTGATGGCAACACCTACATACATCGCCTGCATACCTGCATGGGCTGCACCATCTGTATTTTTTTCGCCAATACGCCTTGCAACAAGGGCAGTAGCACCCATGGCTACGCCCCATGCTACAGAGTAGAGAATGGTTAGCATACTTTCTGTAAGCCCAACAGTGGCTACGGCATCTGTACCCAGCTTGCTTACAAAAAACACATCTACTACTGCAAATAGCGATTCCATTACCATCTCCAGTATCATGGGTACAGACAGCATAAAGATGGCTTTGTTGATGCTGCCAGTGGTATAGTCTTGTTCTCCGCCTTTTACGGCTTCTTTGAACAAACGAAATATGTGTATGGTGCGCGATGACACACGTTGAGATTGCATATAATATTGTTATTGAAAAAATGAAAAATGGCTAAGAAGCAGGGCATATTATCTGCCTGCAAAATATAGCTTAGAAAATCATCGCCTTGACACAGAAGGCGGAATAATTAAATATCCATGGACTGAATAATGTGCCACGAAATTATGGAAAATAACATTTCTGCAAATTTTTTCTTCAACAGTTTTCATAAAAATGTTTTGATGCAAAGAAAAATATTACCCACGTAACCCAAGCTGTGCATCCGCGACAGAAAAGAGGGTGATTGCGCCAATAGTTTATTTGTTGTAGATATTCATGGTCTTTTCTATACCCACTGCCGCAAAGCTTTCTATAATTTCTACCGATTGCAGGATTTTGTCTTTTACTATCGGCAATTCACTTGGTGTCCATCTGCTCAGTACAAAGTCTGCTTGTTTGCCTTTGGGGTAGTTGTTGCCAATGCCAAAGCGCAGGCGGGCATATTGTTGTGTTTGTAGCAGTAGTTCTATGTTCTTCAACCCGTTGTGCCCTGCAGCACTACCTGCTGGTCGTAGCCTCAGGGTTTCGATGGGTAATGCCAGTTCGTCTACTATCACCAATATGTTTTCAAGGGGTATTTTTTCCTTATCCATCCAGTATTTTACCGCTTTGCCACTCAGGTTCATATAGGTGGTGGGTTTAATGACGGTAAACGATTTACCCTTCCATTTGCATGTGGCTACGAAGGCATGCCTGTCTAATGAGAAATTTCCATCATGTTTAATAACAAAGGCATCTGCCACGTCAAAACCTATATTATGCCTCGTCATATCGTATTCTGCACCAATATTACCCAGTCCGGCTATCAAAAACTTCATATTTGCGAAGATATAACCTAAAAGTTAATGGATTAAAAACCGAAAATTTATTTTAACCCACCCAACTAAAAAAATTAACTTTTTGTCTGTATATTAGTAGCTTAGAAGAAATGTATAGAATTGAGGGTGTGCCCTGTTCATTCTTATTAAATAAAAACGCCTGTTAAATGCGAAAAATTGTATTACTTACGGCAATACTTGCATCATTCACAATCAATGCAATAGCCCAAACGTATTATTCAGTAACCCATACTAGCGGAGTATCTGTTGTTGGTGGTGTTTCTGTATCTGTAACAAACAGCCCGGGCAGAACTAATCCAACACCCCAGGCATTTTGTAATGCTAGCCCTTATTTTATAGGCGCATCACAACCTGGTGGTTATGTTCATAGCTTTTCTCCGGGTGTTACTCACATACGCTTAGGTGTTACAGACTTTCAATCAGAGGATACTATCTACCTAAAAGTAAATGGTAATACTTATCCTGTTACAGTTGCTATGATATCTGATTATGCTCCATGTGCTGACCCTGGTGGTACTGCTAATAACATGGATGTATCAAATGGTCAACTTGTGAATACTCTCGGTGGTAGCGCAAGGCGCGATGCACAGGTTGATTTTATCTTTTCTCCTGGCTTCGTTAATACATTAGAAGTATTGCATGACAGAAATAATACAAGTGCTAATGGCGTTGTATATGGTCTTCAGTTTGCTTTAGATAGCTGTACGCAACCATTTGCTATTACTGTTGATTCTCCAAGATGTAAAGGTCGTCCTATCAAATTTACAGCTACCAATTTCCCGAATACAACATTTACCTGGAGCACTACTGCTACATCAGGTTCTTGGTCTCCGTCTAATACAGTGTATGACCCTACTTATATCAATCCACCATTTACAGCAGCCAATGTAACATTTACATGTAATGCTACACGAGGAGCATGTGTGTATTCAGATTCAAAATCTTTCGACATAAAGAATACACCACCTGCTACTGCTATAACTTATCAGGGACCTAAATGTGTTGGTGATGAAGACACTGTTCGTTTCATTGCTGGTTTGATTGCTGGTGGTACTACATATATTATTAAGCCGAACGGAGTTACTGAAACTTGTTCAATTGCACCTACATACGACTTTATCAGGTTGCAGAACATACAATTGAGTGATGCAGGTACATATCGTGGGTTTGCTATTAGTACAGAGGGTTGTAGTACCGATACTTTAAGTACTATATTAACATTGAACCCTGTAGTTATTGCTGATTTTACTTATAATATCAACCTTGGCTGCGATGCCGATACAGTTGAATTTACTGACCAGTCTGCAGGTAGTAACTATTGGTATTGGACCTTTGGCGATACAAAAACAAGTATAGACCAAAACCCTGTAAATATTTATTCTTCTCAAGGTACTTACACCGTTAAGTTAGTTACCGGTAATAGCGGATGTACAGATAGCGTTGAGAAATTATTAGCACTCAATCACCCATTGACTGCTGATTTTACGGTTGATAAAGACAGTATTTGTCAGGGCGAAACAGTTGCATTTACAAATAATTCTACCTTCACACCTGCTACTCTTCCACAATATGCTTGGGATTTTAAAGATGGCGGTTCATCAACTCAATTTGAACCTACACATCAGTACTTCAGGTATGGTATATATGATATAACCATGACCATTACCGACTACCTTGGTTGCGAACGAACAGCTACCAAACGTGTGGTAGTGGACTCAATAGGTAGTGCAAGCTTCTTCTCAGATTCTGTTATATGTGCGGGAGAAAGTATCCAATTCTTGGGAGACTATTCATCAATCGGTGGTACGTATGCCGAGTGGGACTTTGCTGATGGTCACTATATTCGTGATAAATTCACTATCCAGCATGCTTATACGAAACCCGGTACTTATCTTGTAAAGCTTACTGCAAACTACAGGATTTGCCCGGATACTACTTACGAACAAAATATCATAGTTAAGCCTTACCCAACATTGGATTTAGGTGCAGATACAAGTCTGTGTTTTGATGGGAAACCATTTGTATTAAGAGATTTAGTTAACACCGGCTCTACTACAGTAAAATGGCGCTGGAATACTGATACTAAAGATTCTACTTCTTCTATTATGGTACACCATCCGGGTAAATATGCTGTAACAATTGAAGAAGATGGTTGTGTAACATCTGATACTGTAGAGGTTAAGAAAAATTGTTATATAGACATACCGAATGTATTTACACCCAACGGCGATGGTTACAATGATTACTTTCTGCCACGTCAGCTATTGAGCAAGAGTGTTACAAAATTCAGCATGACTATCTTCAACCGTTGGGGCGATGTAGTATTTGAAACAAATACACTCAACGGTCGTGGTTGGGATGGTAAAGTAAATGATAAAGAACAACCTGGTGGCGTATATGTTTACCTGATAAAAGCTACATTTGCCAATGGTTACAGCGAAAACTATCAAGGTAACGTTACCTTATTGAGATAATAGGATATTAAAATAACTACCGTATAGAGGTCAGCATAATTGCTGACTTCTTTATTTTTATGGCATTGTTATTCTATCTATCTATCTATCTGACTAAAATACTAAGAGCCCTCTTTAAAGGGCTCTTAGTATTTTAACTATATAGTCTTAATGAAATTAATGCTCTAAAGCACCCAAGTAACGTTCGGCATCTAAAGCTGCCATACAACCACTACCTGCAGCCGTTACAGCCTGACGGTATATTTTATCCTGCACATCGCCACATGCAAATACACCTTCAATATTTGTTTTAGAAGATCCGGGCTTAGTTATCAAGTAGCCTGCATCGTCCATATCCAGTGTGCCTTTAAACAGGCTTGAATTTGGCTCGTGTCCTATAGCTACAAAGAATGCTTTTACAGGTATGATGCTTTCTTCATTGGTTTTGTTGTTCAGTACTTTAATGCTATCCACTTTGTGGTCGCCCAGTACTTCAAGCGTTTCGCTATTCCAATGCACATTGATGTTGGGTGTTTTCAGTACCCTGTCTTGCATTACTTTGCTGGCACGCATTTCATCGCGACGTATCAGCATATGTACGTTGCTGCATATTTTAGATAGATAAAGTGCTTCTTCGCAAGCAGTATCACCTGCGCCTACAATAGCTACTTCCTGACCTTTGAAGAAGAAACCATCGCAAACGGCACAAGCAGATACGCCATGTCCATTCAGTCTTTGTTCAGACGGTAAGCCCAGCCACTTGGCAGATGCACCTGTTGCTATAATAAGTGCGTCGGCTTCTATCCATTTTTCTTCATCTATTTCTACCTTAAAGGGGCGTTGCGATAAGTCAACTTTAGTAGCCAACCCCCAACGTATATCTGCACCCATGCGTTGCGCTTGCTTTTCAAAATCTATCATCATTTGCGGCCCCATAATACCTTCCGGGTAGCCGGGATAGTTTTCTACTTCGGTAGTAATCGTCAATTGTCCACCTGGTTGCAATCCTTGATACAATACAGGATTTAATCCCGCGCGAGAAGCATATATAGCAGCGGTATATCCCGCAGGACCTGAACCTATTATCAGGCAGTGTACTTTTTCTGTTTCAGCCATTATTATTAAGGTAACTATACCCATTTACACGCAGATGGTTAGCGGATAACAGGGATTGATTTCTGATTTTTTTACGATTTCTTTTTGGGTGCAGACTTCTTGTCTGCATCTTTTATTGCAGCACCCATTATGTCCATAAAGCTGCCTTTTACCACCAGTGGCTTCTCGTAATTGCCCCGCTTCTTTGGTGCTGACTTCTTATCTCCCTTTGACATATTAAAAAATGCGTCTTTTGTTTACACAACCCAAAACGCTTTGTATTTATATTTTTCAATCTTAGCTTTCAGTGTAGAACACTCACTATATGTAGAATTAAACTTGTTAATTATTTGGTCGTGTTCGTTGCCCACTTGCACCTCACCAAGTTTCCCTACTTTATTAATAGAGTCGCTTATTGTTTCACCAAGATTTTTATAAAAAATCCTCACGCTTGAACGTAAGGAGTCATCTTTAATTAGGAACAACCTTTGTTTATGATAGTCAAACGATTCTGTATTTTTAGACAAGTCATTTAGGTAAACATTTGAAACAATGTGTGTTGTCTTATACGTTTCAATCATTTTACTTAAAATCGAACATATTTCAGCCAACTCGTCTTTAAGTCCAATTTTTATGTATTCAATTTCTGCCTTTCTCTCAACACGAGCCCGAAACACTACAGCAAAAAAACCACCAATAATAGAAAGGAACGCTCCTATCAATAATTTGTAAACTTCAAAACTGTTTCCATTTTGTGTAGGCTCACTCATATCTTACCGTTACATTTCCATTTTCTGATATAGTATATGCCCCAAACCTTGTTTGAAGCCCTATTATCTGTGCTATGGACTTAGCATTTGCCAAGTCTGTTTCAGGCACTATAATATACAACGTAGCTGGGATGCTTACCTGACTCTTCCATTGTTGTAAGCAATGAGCTATACCGCCATTTTTCTTTACTTCAATGATAAATACCGGCGTGTCTGATTCTTTATCTAATAGGATAAGGTCTGGGAACATTTGACCTATATAGTATTTGTCCTCTCCTAAATTCGCTATCACCTTGAATTTTGCAGCATTTGTATCTCTAATGAGAGCTACAACGCTATCGTGTTCATTGATTGGTGTATTCATAGTTGTTGATGCCACTTCTCTATGCAAATTTAGGCTAAAATCATGCCATTCGACAATATATATTAGGCTAAGATAAAGTTAACCTTTAGCCCTATAGATATAATTTCAGCACAAAAAGTACAATGTACTAATTTATTTTACAAATAAATTACCAAAAATATTATGGGTTTTTATTTTATGCCGCAACGGTAGTGTCTCATTTTGAATTTTAAGGTGTAATTATAGAGAATGTGAGTATCTTTAGGCTATGACTAAGAGGACATCGCAGCATAGTAGTAGGATGGATGTAAACCAAGTGGCTAAAAGCATTGTAGATAGAGCTACAAGTGAGCGTACAGAGAAAAAAAAGTCAACAAAAACGCTGAAAGATAAAAAAACAAGGGCACGGTAAGTGCCCTTTATATTTAGCCTATTCAGTACGCGAACCATCGTTGCCATACCTCTTTATCAGTTTGTTTTTGACTTTCCTGACCAACTTCTTTATTACTGCTTTTCTGCTGTGATAGCTAATCCTGCCAAACGTATTCACATTCTTGGTCTTGTACAACTTCTCCCCGGTCTTGGCATCATAAATAACAGCACTGGCCACATTCTCACTCATAAAAACCTGATTGCTCTTCACCTTGAAGATAATATCTGCATCCCCCTTGTTATCAACAACCTCCCAGTGGCCCCAGTTCCGAAGCACCTCTTTAGTGTGTGCCTCTGCATTGTCTTTATTGGCACTTACATACACTTTCGTGCCTTCCTTCGTAACCTGCTTTAGCCGTTCCTGATTGTAAACCTCTTGGGCTTGGGCTGATGATGTGAGTAGCAGTAGTGCTACAGATAGCTTCAATAAAGGCGAAGCAAAACCTTTGGTTGTTCTCTTCATTTTGTGGTTATTTACGAGTTAAACAAAAAAATAGCGTAGCTAACATTCTTTCGTACTCGAGGCTAACCACAGCCCACTAAACGCAAAGACATAGCTACGCCATAACGGCGTATCCTGTTCATTTTGTGCGCTTAGTGTACTTTGAGTGGTTATTTCGAGTACAACGCCATGTATTGATACTTGGACTATAAATGTACTACTTCTTTTAAAATCGGACTATTTTTTACCCCTTAGCGTGTTCCTTACAGCTTGATATATGGCTTTTGTTGTGTGAGGTTTTTGCGGTTCAATTAATCTAAAACCTGAAACTACATTAGTAAGATGCCCTGAAATAACATATCTTTTATACATGGTCAGTTTTTCCTTGTCTTTATCATTCATGAAACCATTGATATATTGATTAACAAGTACATAAAACGTCATTACTGCATCCTTTTTACTTTTAGAGTCAGCATTGATAATATACTCCCAAATACAATATTCTATTAGCTTTCCAAGGCTATACTCTACCTTAATATAACCTTTAATGGTAGGCTCTTTATCTTCAGAACCATCAAAGTTATATTCAGGTACTTCGTTCTTTCCAATTAGGTCGTAATGGCTGGATATACCATGTGCCGAAAAACAACTTAGCACTTGTTCTGCGTACTCTGCCATCTTGTAATTAGCACGCTCAATTCTTTCACTTCGTTCAATCATCTGTATTGGCCACTTGCCCCTACTCTCAATGATTGAAAATAACCTATCCATCAAAGCAGCAGGTATTAATCTATTTGCTCTTATGAGACGAAATATCTCATACTTACACTCATTTAATGCAGCAACGTCTCTTTCATAGATAATATAAACAGGTTTTCTGTTCGACATAACCCTAATATACTTATTTCATTTCCCCAAATAATAGAGTGGTGTATTTTTTTGAGATGATTGACACCAGTGTCAATGGCTAAAATAGTTGACACCAGTGTAATTTTTTAAACTAAATACCCCACTTTCTTTGCCTGATACAAATAAGCAAACATTCTACGTTTGCTGTAAATGAAAAAACCACCTGCTTGGAACAGATGGTTAATATCATTGATGCGCTTGTAGTTTAATGGTCAAAACGGCTCCCTACTAAGTTGCTGATTTCGGTTCGACCCCGAACGAGCGCACTATTGTAAAAATACAATATCATTGAATAATAGCAATGTTAAAATGAAAAAATATTTTCAATATTTAGCACAATTTACACGCAAATTTAGTATCTTCGCTTTACTCCAAATAACCACAATATGGACTTCGCATTTACAACCATCCAAGAGTTTAACGACTACTTCAAAGATGATAAAACCTGCTATCAGTTTTTAGAAGCCCAGCGATGGCCTGATGGCCCTGTATGCCCACACTGCGGCAGCACCAAAAAACCCTACAGTGTTACGCCTCGTGGAAAGCAAAAGGATATACCCACCTACCGTTGCTCTGAACGTAGTTGCGACCTGCCGTTCACTGTTCGCACCCATAGTATTTTTGATGGCAGTAATGTACCGCTGCGCAAGTGGTTTCAGGCAGTATATGAAATCTCTACCAGCAAAAAAGGAATTAGCTCTAAGGAACTGGGTACTCGCATAGGTGTAAGCCAAAAAACAGGATGGCTGATGAACCACAAAATACGCAATATGCTTGCTGATACTGCACCTAAGCTGCTTGGCGAAACCGATATGGTACAAGCAGATGAAACATACGTTGGTGGTAAGAACAAAAACAGGCACAAAGACAAAAAGATAGAAGGCTCTCAAGGCAGAAGCGCAGCAGACAAAACACCAGTAGTAGGGCTGATAGAGAAAGGTGGCAGGGTAATGACTTTCGTAACCCCAAATACTGATGCAGATACCCTCAATGAAATCATCAATAACAACGTAGCCGAGGGCGCAACCATTGTAACAGATGCTTACAGGTCATACGCTACTATTGGTAACGCCTACACGCACATTACGGTTAAGCATGAAGATGGTGGATATGTTGTAGAGGATAACGGCAGGAAGTTCCACACTCAAAACATAGAAAACTTTTGGAGCCAGTTGAAACGAGGATATGTAGGCATATACCATTACATGAGTCCGAAACACTTACATAGATACTGCAATGAGTTTGCGACACGCTACAACCTGCGGGATGTATCGAACATAGCAAGGTTTCTGCACGTTGTACGAAATGCCGATGTAGAGAAAATAACATACAGAAAACTAACTGCTAAAGCATAAAAAAAAGGCTGCACACCGTGTCAGCCTATTTTTATAATTTATCTTGCGTGTAAATGGGTATAGTTACCATTATTAATACTTTATAGTGCCTGCAAAGATGTGAAAAAAATGCAAGCTATGCAGTAATAAATCTTACTCTAATACAATCGTTTTATACACAGCACCATATCCTGTCCATACACCCAATGCACCATTGCTTATGTTACTTTTTACCTGTATAGGAGTGGCAAAGGGATTGCCAAGTGTACCTAATGAATACTCATAAGTACTCCAAAAATTGTAGTTGGCCCTGTCAATAGCACACCATTTAAGGGTTACCGTATCGCCCGGATAACCGACGGTTGAAGAATCTCTGCTAAACTCTCTTCCACTCGGTTCGCCAAGTGCCAATGTTGTTTCAAAATAGATGCCATTAATTATCTCGTCTGGGTAAACAGAGTTATCACCGGCGTAATACGGTTCACTATTACGTTGGGTAAAGTATCGCACGAAATTGCCTGCTGTGTCCGGTTCTTTAAAATAGATGCGTATTTGCCTTGCTAACGGGTTTTTGTCTTTATCAAAAGGTGGGTCTGGTTGCACTGTATTCATAGAGTCTATTTTTGTTGGGGTTGGTATTTTAGTATAAGACTCATATACTTTCCCATCTACCTCAATAGTCAGTTTATACATTTTTTCTATTTCTCCTCGAAACAGGCTACCACTTGTGTCTATACTATAAAAAAACAGCTTATTACCATTAGCCCCTGTATCAAGGCTGTATTCCCTCAGTTGCACAGTGCGTACTCCATCAGATACGGTTACTTTAGCATTGCGTACAAAGCTATTCTGTAATGTATTAAGGTCTATGGTTGAAAAGAAGCCAATTGAGCGGGTAAGAAATACGTAAGGTGGTAAGCCGTTCTCAATAACGCCTTCTACAACAAGCGAAGGCTCGCCTGTTTTCAGGTTAATATTTACTTCTTTTTCGCAAGATGCGAATAATGAAATCCCTAAGACTACCGATGCTATTTTTACAAACTGCTTAATAAATCCTGCCATATAATATGTACTGATGATAGATAACGCTATTTGCTGAAGATTAGTTTAATTGGCATAGATATATTTACCATCAGCATTATACATTACGGGTTGAATTTTTTTATAACGTTCAAAATAATCATATCCCCATTTCAGGTTCACCCAAAACTGTTGTTTGGTGCTGTCTGTAGCATAAGACCTTCCGAGGAAGTTGAGCCCTGCCTCGTTGAAGCGGGTAGGGAAGATGTGTACTGGTATATATGTTTGTCCGCCGAGTTTTGCATTCAGGCACAGGGTATATACTTCCTGTATGCCGGGATCTGTCATAGGCATACAGCCAACCGTTACACAACCACCATGTATGTATATGTCGCCGCCGGGCTTTTTCTTGTCACCCAATACCATATCTGAATAATTGGGATAATTCAGCAGCAAAGACAAGTGAAAATCGCTCTTTGGGTTGAAGTCTTCGATAAAGTAATAACCCTCTGGTACTTGTCTATCTCCCTCTATACGCTTAGGGCCTAATATGCCCGATAGTGCACATACACGGTATAGTTTCACTAATTTGTACCTGTCGTCTGGGTTGTCCCTGGCCCACAGTTCCATTTCGTTTTGTGCTTTGAAACTGCGTATATAAATATCTGTTGGCGGATATTGTAAACCTTTCGACTCAAACATTTTTTGCAGCGTATCATTATACTTTACCCATGCTTGCGATACCCTGTTAAACGACAACTGGAAATTGCGGAATGCCATCACATCATCTTGTGCAGATGCTGCATTGCAAACTATTGCTAATAGTAAACTGAATGCCAGTTTTTTAATCATTGTAACCACTTAGTTTTTGGGTTAGAAAAAAGCCATGTAAAGATACGGCATATATGCTGAAAGGTTTTCATAAAAATGCATCAAAAAAGGGGCAAATAGCCCCCTTTTCGTCAGTATTTAACTTTTGTCAATTATTAGAGGTTGCCACGTTTTGCCTGTTCGCGCTCTATAGACTCAAACAACGCTTTAAAATTGCCTGCGCCAAAGCTCTTAGCCCCTTTGCGTTGGATGATTTCAAAGAACATGGTAGGCCTGTCTTCTACAGGTTTGGTAAAGATTTGCAGTAAGTAACCCTCTTCGTCCCTGTCCACTAATATTTTCAGTTCCTGCAATGGTGCAACATCTTCATCTATCTTACCAACACGGTCAAACAATTCTTCATAGTATGTATCGGGGGTTTCTAAAAACTCAACACCGCGCTTGCGCAATTCGCGTACTGTGGCTATGATGTCATTAGTTGCTACAGCAATGTGCTGCACACCTTCGCCTTCATAAAAATCAAGGTATTCTTCTATTTGCGATTTCTTTTTGCCCTCTGCAGGTTCGTTTATGGGGAATTTCACATAGCCATTGCCGTTGCTCATTACCTTGCTCATCAAGGCAGAGTATTCGGTATTGATTTGTTTGTCGTCAAACGTAAGGATGTTGGCAAAGCCCATCACGTCTTCATACCATTTTACGGTTTCGTTCATGCGGTTCCAGCCTACATTGCCTACGCAATGGTCAACATACAACAGGCCTGTTTCGGTAGGGTTGTATGCTGATGTATAAGGAAGATAACCCGGCATAAAGATGCCTTTGTAGTTTTTGCGCTCTACAAACATGTGTACTGTTTCGCCGTAGGTGTAGATGCCTGCGGTTACTACCTCACCATGTTCGTCTTTCATCACAGTAGGCTCCTGATAAGCTTTTGCACCGCGCTTGGTTGTTTCTTCAAACGCGCTTTTGGCATCATCTACCCACAGTGCCAGTATCTTCACACCATCGCCATGTTTTTTTACGTGTTCGGCAACAGGATGGCCAGACTTCAACGCGGTAGTAAGCACCAAACGTATCTTGCCTTGTTGCAGTACATACGATGCCCTATCGCGTACACCTGTTTCAGGGCCTGCATACGCTACACTCTGAAAGCCGAATGCTGTCTTGTAATAATGTGCAGACTGCTTGGCGTTGCCCACATACAGTTCCAGATAGTCTGTACCGTTGATGGGTAAGAAGTCTTGTGCTGCTGCCATTTTCTGGCTTACTGTCAATGTTTCCATATCAATGCTTTTTCAGTTTTTTAGATGTTTTATGTTATTCTGCCCAGCTCATAATGTAGCCTGCATCTTCAATATCTTGTGCATCCACCGTCATCTTCAGCGGGTGGAAGGTATCTACCATTACTGCCAGTTCGCCTGTTTCTTTTTTGCCTATGCTTTTTTCTACAGCACCCGGGTGCGGCCCGTGTGGTATACCTGCAGGGTGTAATGTTATCATGCCACGTGTTACATGTTTACGGCTCATAAAGTCGCCATCTACATAATACAATACTTCGTCGCTATCAATATTACTATGATTGTAAGGGGCAGGTATAGCCTGCGGATGATAGTCGTATAAACGTGGACAGAAAGAGCAGATAACAAAATTGTGTGCATCAAAAGTCTGGTGTACGGGTGGAGGCTGGTGTACACGCCCTGTTATGGGTTCAAAATCGTGAATGCTCAGTGCATAAGGATATTCGCATCCATCCCATCCTACTACATCAAAAGGATGATTGGCATAAGTGATGGGGTATAGTAAACCTTTCTTTTTTGTATTAATCAGAAACTCGCCTTTCTGGTCTATTGTTTGCAGATTTTCAGGTTTGCGTACATCGCGCTCACAAAAAGGGGCGTGTTCCAATAACTGCCCGTAGCGGCTCAAATAGCGTTTGGGGAATGTAACAGGGCTGAATGATTCAACAATAAACAAGCGGTTGCTCTCACCATCAAAATCTATCTGGTATATCGTTCCGCGAGGTACTACAAGGTAGTCGCCATAGCTGAATGGCAGTTGCCCGTATTGTGTTTTCAAAGTACCTGTACCCTCGTGTACAAATATTACCTCATCCGCGTCCGCGTTTTTGAAGAAATAATCAGTGAGGCTTTGGGTAGGTGCAGCCAATGAAATCTGCACGTCGTTATTGAACAGTACTATTTTGCGGCTTTTCAGGTAGTCAGCATCGGGCTTCACGCTGAAACCCTGAAAACTACGGTGCTTTAATATATTATCGGTAGATGCTTTGGGAGATACGTCAGTTGGTTCTTCTGCTTTAATAATTTGGGTAGGTGGGTGTATATGATACAGCAGCGAATAGTTGGACGAAAAACCCTCTGTACTGAATAATTGTTCTGAATACAATTTGCCATCCGGTTGGCGAAACTGTGTGTGTCGTTTATGAGGAATATTACCAAGCGAATAGTAATGTGCCATGAAGCTATTGTTTGCAGTAAAATTACAACAATCATGCGGTTAGACAATGCTTGCGGGGCAAACATGATATAAATCATGTTTGATAATTTTAGCAAGTAAACATTTACTATATGTATGTCAGTATTACCTGTATCAGACCTATAACAAAACCAAGTACGCCCCCTATTATTTCTACAAAGCGGAACTCCTTGCTCATAATGGCTGTCAGTATTTCTTCCAGTTTATCACTCGAGAAATTGGCTACTTTGTTAGTCACCATTTTCTCAACGTCCATCTTCTCACTCAGGTTGTCGGCGTATTTCCCTATCACTTCGGGTAGCAGGCCGTTTATTTCTTCCATCATGCCTTCTTTCAGTTTGCCGATGGTGTTATCACCTATGAACATGGAAACAACAGGTAGTTTCTCTTGCAGCTTCACACGTAGAAAAGTATCAATGTGGCTTTCTATTACAGGCGTAACACTTTCAAGCTGTTTCGGGTCTTTCAGTTTGGCGGCAATATCGTTGAAATGCAACAGTTCTGTAGCTACCAACACACCCAGTTTTTGTGCAAATTGCTGTTGCCTTTTAGGGAAGATGCCCTGTATGGTAATGCCCAACACCTTTACAGGCTGCTTGGGATGAAACAACATTTTTATCGCTATCCAGTTGGTAAACCAACCAATGAATGCAGAAATAAAGGGGATTAAATACAATAACATAGACTGTGTGCTGCTATTTCTCGTTTGCTATCAATTGCAGGTATTTACCATACCCGCTCTTCATGTATTTATTGGCAAGCAGCATCAGTTGTTCTTTGCCAATGAAGCCCATACGGTAGGCTATTTCTTCTATGCAGCCTATTTTCAAACCCTGCCTTTTTTCTATCACTTCTATAAACTGTCCTGCTTCTTGCAGGCTTTCAAAAGTACCCGTGTCGAGCCACGCAGTTCCCCTGTCTAATACACCTACTTCCAGTTTGCCTTTCTCCAAGTATATTTTGTTGACGTCTGTTATTTCCAATTCACCACGCGGAGATGGCTTCATGTTTTTGGCTATGTTCACCACTTCATTATCGTAGAAGTAGAGCCCCGGTACTGCATAGTTCGATTTTGGAGCTGTAGGTTTCTCTTCAATACTCAATACTTTGAAGTTTTTATCAAACTCCACTACACCATATCTTTCAGGGTCGTGTACCTGATAGGCAAACACAACTGCACCATCGGGGTTTACTTTGTTCTTCAGCAAAGTACCCATCCCTGAACCATAAAATATATTATCGCCCAATACCAAAGCAACACTGTCGTTGCCAATAAATTCTTCACCCAATACAAACGCCTGCGCAAGTCCGTCAGGGCTTGGTTGTACTACATATTCAAAACGGCAACCAACTTGGCTACCATCACCCAATAGTTTTTTAAACCCTGCCTGGTCTTCGGGGGTGGTAATAATCAGTATCTCCCTGATACCTGCCAGCATCAGTGTAGATAACGGATAATACACCATCGGTTTATCATACACAGGCATCAACTGCTTGCTGACTGCTATAGTAAGAGGATACAAACGTGTACCTGAACCACCTGCTAATACTATGCCTTTCATTTATTTTTTTAGTTGTAAGTAGTAAGTAATAAGTTGTAAGTATTTCTTTTATTCTGATATTGATTTAATAAGCCCTCTAATAATTTTAGAAACTTCATTCACTTGGCTTAATAAATTTAATTTAGTTTGCTCATTCATATAATTAAGCCTACACGCTAGATAAATCATTGACTTCACCTCACTTGCGGAGCTGATTGATATGTATAAAAACCTTGCAAAATCTGCATTACTGTTTCTGTCAAATCCTTCCGCTATATTACTTGAAATTGCTACACTTGCTCTGCATATCTGATCCCTGAAAGCAAAATCTTTTATATTTCTGAAGTGCGAATAAATATCAACAGTAAAATCTTGCGCTTTCTGCCAAGCAATAATGTCTTCAAATTTTTGAAATGTCATCAGCCACTAACTTAATACTTACTACTTATTACTTACGACTAACTATATTGAGTATTATAATATTTTTGATAATCGCCTGATGTAACATGGTCAAGCCATTCCTGATTGTTGAGATACCAATCTATCGTTATTGCAAGCCCTTGCTCGAAAGTAACTGACGGCTCCCAGCCCAATTCATTTTTTATTTTATTGGCATCAATAGCATAGCGCCTGTCGTGTCCTGGGCGGTCTTTGATGTAAGTTATCAGTTGTGCAGATGTTCCCTGTTCACGCCCAAGCTTTTCATCCATTTTTTCGCACAGCAGTTTCACCAATTCTATATTCTGCCATTCGTTAAATCCGCCAATGTTGTAGGTTTCGCCGTTTTTGCCATTGTGGAATACCATATCGATAGCTCTTGCATGGTCAACTACATACAACCAGTCGCGGGTATATTTGCCATCGCCATATACGGGCAGTGGTTTGTTGTTTCGTATGTTGTTGATGAAAAGTGGTATCAGCTTTTCAGGAAAATGATTAGGGCCGTAATTGTTGCTGCAATTTGTAAGTACAAAAGGCAGGTGGTATGTGTTGCCATAAGCGCGTACCAAATGGTCTGATGCCGCTTTGGAAGCAGAGTAGGGCGATTGAGGGTCGTATGGTGTAGTTTCTAAAAAGAAACCTGTTTCACCAAGTGAACCATATACTTCATCTGTTGATACATGGTAAAACCGCTTACCATCATATTTGCCATCCCATGCTTTGCGTGCCGCATTCAGCAGATTGGCAGTACCCATTACATTGGTTTGTATAAATGCATTGGGGTTGGTAATGGAACGATCCACATGGCTTTCGGCTGCCAGGTGTATCACACCATCAAACTGGTATTTGTCAAACAGTTCGTACATAGCAGGTGCATCTGTGATGTCTGCTTTTACAAATGTATAGTTAGGAGCATCCTCAATATCTTTCAGGTTTTCAAGGTTGCCTGCATAGGTTAATGCATCAAGATTGATGATTGTATAATCAGGGTATTTGTTTACAAACAACCTGACAACATGAGAACCGATAAAACCTGCACCACCTGTTATGAGTAATGTTTTAGACATATTGATGTTCTGTAAATATGGGTGCGAAATTAACTAATTAAAAAGTAAAGAGCTTTACAATTCATTGCTCTTAGCAAATCCTTAGCAAAGCTCTTTACAATTATTGACAGTGTAACCTTATTTCAACTCAAAACTCTCAATGAATTTGGTTGTAAAGTTGCCTTTCCTGAAATCTTCGTTTTTCATCAATTGCTGATGGAATGGGATAGTGGTATTTACACCCTCTATTACATACTCGCTCAGTGCGCGCTCCATTGTATCAAGCGCTTCTTCGCGTGTTTGTGCTACAGCTATCAGTTTAGCAACCATCGAGTCGTAGTAGGGTGGTATGGTATAACCGGCATATATGTGCGAGTCAACCCTTACGCCATGACCACCTGGTGTGTGCAGCACAGTTATTTTACCCGGGCTGGGGCGGAAATCGTTATACGGGTCTTCCGCATTGATGCGGCATTCAATAGCGTGCATTTCAGGTTCGTAGTCCTTACCACTGATGGCAATACCTGCTGCTATCTTTATTTGCTCCTTTATCAGGTCGTAGTTGATAACTTCTTCCGTTACGCAATGCTCTACCTGTATACGGGTATTCATTTCCATGAAGTAGAAATTGCGGTGCTTATCTACCAGAAACTCTATCGTACCTACACTTTCGTAGTTGATGGCTTTGGCAGCTTTTTTGGCAGCTTCCCCCATTTTCTTACGTAGTTCTGGTGTCATAAACGGAGATGGAGATTCCTCAACCAGCTTCTGATGGCGGCGTTGTATAGAACAGTCGCGCTCGCTGAGGTGGCATACTGTACCAAACTGGTCGCCCGCTATCTGTATTTCTATATGGCGTGGTTCTTCTACAAACTTCTCCATATAGATACCATCATTCTTAAAAGATGCGGCTGCTTCTGCTTTGGCGTTGTTGTAGTTTTTTTCCAACTCGCTTTCTTCCCATACCACACGCATACCCTTACCACCACCACCGGCAGTAGCTTTCAGTATCACGGGGTAGCCCATTTCTTTAGCCAGTTTCTTAGCCTCATCCACACTTTCAAGCAAACCTTCTGAACCCGGAATAACAGGTACGCCAGCTTTAATCATTGTTTCCTTTGCAGTCATCTTATCACCCATCGCACGTATCATTTCGGGTGTAGGACCAATGAATTTAATATTGTGCTTAGCGCATATCTCTGAGAAGTTGGCATTTTCTGCCAAGAAACCGTAGCCAGGATGTATCGCATCGGCATTGGTAATTTCTGCAGCTGCCATAATATGAGGTATGTTCAGGTACGACTCACTGCTTTGGGGTTTACCAATACATACTGCCTCATCGGCAAAACGGACGTGCAGGCTTTCCTTATCGGCAGTAGAGTACACTGCTACTGTTTTAATACCCATCTCACGGCAAGTGCGTATCACACGCAAAGCTATCTCGCCCCTGTTTGCTATTAATATTTTCTTAAACACGTTTCAAACTTTTAAGTCAAAAGCCAAAATTCAAAAAGCTTTTCATCATGTTCCTAATGATGTGTTTTTTGATTTTTGACTTTTTAATTTTGAATTTATTAAGCTGGCTCAACAAGGAACAATGGCTGGTCGTACTCTACAGGAGAAGCATCATCTATCAGCACTTTAACGATTTTACCACTCACTTCACTTTCTATTTCGTTAAATAGCTTCATTGCTTCTACAATGCACAGTACATCGCCTTGCTTGATGTCGTCACCCACATTTACAAACGATGGTTTGTCTGGTGCGGAGCTACGGTAGAATGTACCTATCATGGGAGATTTGATAGTTATCAGTTTATCGCTTGCAGCAGGTGCGGCGGCTGGTAATGCAGCAGGTGCGGGTGCGGCTTGCGGCAGCGCTACGGGTGCTGGTGCAGCCTGTGGCAGCATTTGCGGCATAGGTGCCTGTACAGCTACAAATTGTGTTTCGCTGATAGTTTGTGCTTGTTTGATAGTGATTTTGAAATCACCTTCTTCCACGCTCAGTTCGCTGATGTTCGACTTATTAATAGCCTTAATCAACTCTTGTATTTGCTTAAATTCCATAACGGATGTTTTTAGAAGTTAAATACTGAATGGATAATTTGTTTGATATTATTCTTTTACGCGTTCTACGTATGCCCCTGTTTTAGTATCAATCTTTATCAGGTCATTTTCGTTTACAAACAGTGGTACGTTTACCGTAGCACCTGTTTCTACTGTAGCTGGTTTCAGCGTACGAGTAGCCGTATCGCCTCTTACGCCTGGTTCTGAATAGGTAACACGCAGGTTTACGTTGGCAGGCAACTCCACACTCATGGGTTGTTCTGTTTCTGTATTTACCAGTATAAAGCACTCCTGACCATCTTTATACAGTTCAGGGCGTTCTATCTGGTTTTCCGGTATTGATATTTGTTCAAAAGTTTCAACGTCCATCAGGTTGAAGCCACTATCGTCTTTATACAAAAACTGATAGTTGCGGCGTTCTACACGTACTGGGTAGATGTTGTCGCCTGAGTTCCATGTGTGCTCTATGGTACGTGTATTGTCCACGCCTTTCAGCTTTGCCCATACTTTGGCGGCAGCGCGTGCCGTCTTGTTTTGTCCGAATTCTACTACTGAATAAAGGCTGCCATCCAGTTTTATGATGAGGCCTGTTCTGATATCTGCTGTTGTAGCCATAATTGATTTTTGTGCGGACAGCAAAAGTAGTCGAAAATTCAAAAATTAAAAGAAAATGGCTATGAAATGCCCTGTTTTGTGTATAAATAACCTGTTTTTTGATGAAAAATCACCAAAAACAGATTGCGGTGCATTGTGCTTTGTTTTACACCACGGCACCATTTATGATTAATTTTTCAACAGGGTTGTTTCCAAAGTCGTACGGTATGTAGCTAATGCTTGGTATGTCTTTCGTTATTATCAGATTGGCTTTTTTGCCAATAGCAATGCTGCCTATTTCCTGCTCCAGTTCCAAAGCGGCTGCCCCGTTAATGGTTACCGCATTGATGGCTTCTTCAGGTGTCATCTTCAGTTGGGTACAGGCTATGGTTAAAAGCAATGGCATATTGCCCGATGGACAAGAGCCGGGATTATAATCGCTTGCCAGACATACGGGTAGCCCTGCATCAATTATTTTTCGGGCAGGTTGGTATTGTATGCCGAGGAAGAATGCGGCAGCAGGTAGTAGGGTAGGCATCGTGTTACTGCTTTTCAATGCTTCTATTTCAGCATCTCCAATACATTCCAAATGGTCAACACTTATGGCTTTGTGTTGTACGCCTACTTGTACGCCACCTGAATAATGGAGTTGGTTGGCATGTATCTTTGGTTTCAATCCGTATTTGGCTCCGGCATCTAATAATCTGCTCGTTTCATCTACACTGAAAAAGCCCTCTTCACAAAAAACATCCATATAATCTGCCAGTCCTTCATCCGCTATTTGGGGCAGCATTTCATTGATAATTAAGTTTAGATAACCTTCATGATTTTTCTTATAATCAATAGGATATGCATGAGCAGCTAAGAAAGATGCCTTTATTGGGATAGGTGAGTTTTCCTTCAATCGGCGAATGACACGCAGCATTTTCAACTCTCCTTCAACTGTTAGTCCATAGCCACTTTTTATCTCTATAGCACCCGTACCTTGAGCCATAACACGATGCAGGCGTTCGTGGGCAGCATGGTATAGTTCGTTTTCATTGGCGGCATTTAGTTTAGCTGCACTGTTCAATATGCCACCACCACGGCGGGCTATTTCTTCATAGCTCAACCCGTTGATGCGGTCAACAAATTCACCCTCTCTGCTACCTGCAAATACGAGATGGGTATGCGAGTCTACAAATGCAGGTATTACTGTTTTCTTTCCCTTGAGGTCTATTATATCATTACATTGTATAAAGTGTTCCTCATCCATAGTACCAAAGCTGTGGATACGTCCGTTTTCGATAAATAGCCAAGCGTTATCAATAGTTGGCAGGTGTTTCATGTCCGCTCCGGCCACTCGGCTCATCCTGTTGTCACCTTTTTCTACACCAACAAGTTGTCTGATATTAATAAGAAGTAAATGCTGCATGATTCAAAATTCAAATAACTATGCCAAAAATAACCCGAATTGTGGAGTAATGAAATGATAGATGTCATGTAATTGCGATGTAGTCTGATATAATTGGTGATGCACAAGGTCTTATCTTTGCACCCACATGCGCATACTCCGTTGGCTGCTGAAATGTCTGGCTATATTTATCGGTATCTTTTTGCTGATACTTATTGTATTTGGTATATGGGTTTATAATGTGTCTGACAACATCGTACCACCCAAAGTAGCCGATACATCCGCTTTTTCTTTGCAGGTTGATAGCACAGATGGTAATTTTCATACTATTGGTGATAACTGGATACGTAAAAACGAATATGGCCTGTACGAAATGTATGTATCGGGCAAACCATTTGAACTGGGTGTGAAAAACGGTAAGCTCTCACAACAACTCATCATCAATCAGGAAATAGCTTTTACACAGCAGATAAAACAGATGATACCTGATGATGGCTACCTGAAGTTTTTAAAATATATGACGGGCTTCATCAACCGCGACTTGCCCAAACACGTACGGAATGAATACCAGCAAGAGATATACGGTATATCTCACGCTGCGGCACATAGCTTTGGTTGGATAGGTACTAACTATGCCCGCATTCTCAACTACCATTCGGCGCACGATGTAGGCCATGCGCTGCAAAACCTGATGTTGGTTGGTTGTACCTCATTCGGCGCATGGGATAGTAAAACAGCAGATGGCTCGATGCTCATAGGTCGCAATTTCGACTTTTGGGTGGGCGATAAGTTTGCAGAAGAGAAAATAGTAGCTTTTTATGCACCCGAAAAAGGGCATCGGTTTATGTTTGTAACATGGGGTGGCTTTACGGGTGTAGTAAGTGGTATGAACGAAAAAGGGTTGACAGTTACCATCAACGCTGCGGCATCTGATATACCTGTTAATACAGCAACACCCGTATCATTAGTAGCAAGGGAAGTGCTGCAATATGCATCAAACATAAAAGAAGCTATAGCTATAGCACGTAGCCGTAAAATGTTTGTGAGCGAGAGTTTTTTGGTAGGTAGTGCTGCCGACCATAAAACCATCATCATAGAAAAAACACCCAAAGAACTGGCTGTGTACGATCCTGCCAGCGATAATATACAATGCACTAACCACTACCAAAGCAAGACATTCGCTACCCAAAAGCTGAACCGTGAGCAAATAGCCAACAGCGCATCTGTCTATCGTTACCAACGCTTACAAGAACTGATGCAGCAAAGCTATCCGCTTACACCACAAAAAATGGCTAATATACTGCGCGACAGGCGTGGTATTGGCAATGCAGATATTGGTGAGGGAAATGAAAAAGCAGTGAACCAACTCATAGCCCACCATTCCGTAATATTTCAGCCGGATAGCTTGCGGATGTGGGTAAGCACTGCACCTTGGCAATTGGGTACGTATGTATGCTACGATATGCGCAAAGTGTTTGGCAAAAAGCCTGTGAAAGATACAGCCATAGCCATTAATACGCTGAATATACCTGCCGATAGCTTTATATACACAAGGCAGTATCGCGACTTTCTTGTTTTCAGGGCTAATAAGATGGCTTTGCTGCAAGACAAGCCTGTTGACACAGCAGCAGTAGTGCGTAGCAACCCGCAATACTACGATGCCTACCGTATAGCGGGCGATTACTGCATGAATAAAGAATGGTACACAGCTGCTATCAATTATTACAACAAAGCCCTGACACTTGAAATAGCCACGAAAGGCGAACGCAAAGCTATTTTGGAAAAGATAAAAGAAGCGGCTAAGTTGAATCTGGCTGTGCAGCAATAAACATAAACAGTAAATCTTACTTTTGCCCACCATCTTTGTAAATGTCTGATACCAAAACAAGGTTTAAAGAGCTAAAGGCTTGTGTACTGATACCCACATACAACAATGCGGGTACGCTTGCAGATGTGCTGACGAAAGTATTGGCATATACTGACGACCTGTTGGTAGTAAACGATGGTAGTACCGATAACACCATTGAGATATTAAAACAGTTTCCAGAGGTACAAGCTATTAATTATAGTCCTAACAAGGGCAAGGGTGTAGCATTGCGTACTGGCATAAAAGAAGCAGCTAAGTTGGGCTATGAGTATGCCATAACATTGGATAGTGACGGGCAGCATTATGCAAGCGACCTGACTTTGTTTCTCGATGCTATAGAGGCACAACCCCAAAGCCTGATTATAGGTGCGCGCAACCTGAATCAGGAAAACGTGCAACTCAAAAGCAGTTTCGGCAACAAGTTCAGCAACTTCTGGTTTTGGGTAAATACGGGTATCACACTACCAGACACCCAAAGCGGTTATAGGCTGTATCCTGTGCATGCATTGGCAAAGAAGAACTACTACACCCGCAAGTACGAGTTTGAGATAGAAGTAATAGTACGCGCTGCATGGAGTGGAGTACCTGTTACTTACATACCCACATCGGTTTACTATCCCAAGCCCGAGGAGCGAGTATCGCATTTCAGGCCGTTTAAAGATTTTTCACGCATTAGCTTACTCAATACGGTATTAGTACTCATTGCTTTGCTATGGGTAAAGCCAAGAGATTTTTTCAGGCTATTACTGAAAAAAGAGGGCATCAAAACCATTTGGAAAACCATATTTATCAGGCCTGAAGAAACGAACCATACTAAAGCAGCCTCAGTTGCATTTGGTATTTTCATGGGTATTGTACCGGTATGGGGGTTTCAGTTGGCCATAGGCATACCGGCAGCAATTTTTATGCGGTTGAACAAAGCACTGTTTATCATAGCTGCGAACATCAGCATCTTCCCCTTCACGCCCTTTATATGGATGGCAAGCCTGATAACAGGTAAATGGATATTGGGTAATCAGGAATGGGTAGTAGCGTGGAAAGACTTTACCCTGCAACGCTTTATGCAAGAGGGGCTGGCTTTCTTCCTAGGTGGTACGGTACTAAGCATAGCTGCCGGTATTGTGGCGTATGTGTTTACGTATGTATTGCTGCTCTTGTTCAGGGGTAGGAGATAATTGTGAATAACAGAGTTTACAGTCTGATATTATAAAAGCCTAAGTCTGAGTTGCTTATTAGCCTACGGTTAATAAGCTGTTTTATTATCTATTCCTTTCATTATTTCTTTTTATATTTATATATCTGCAATGACAATTATACATTGATATAATAGCACAGTTATGAAAATAATATATACAGCAATATGTTTATTGTTACTCCAATACAGTTCATACGGTCAGTTTTTCCCAGTTACCCATACTTCGGGTACATCAACCATTGCAGGTAATAATGTAACGGTTACACCAATAGGTGGTGGTAGTATTGTTACAGGTACTAATTGCGGCATTAGTCCATATTGGTTTGGTATCAGTAATGCAAGCCTTGGGAAAGTTGCTTATTTATACGAGTTCTCAAATAAAGCACAGCAAGTGAGGGTAAGAGTAACCGGTATGAATAACGGAGAAGTTATCAGCTTCTACATCAATGGTTCTAAATATTCAATAACATCAACAAATGTTGCAGCATATCCTGGTACTTGTTCAGGTTCAACTCCTGTAGCTGCAGCTTCTGGTGGAGATTTAATAATGCCTACAGGTGTTGGCAATGGCGAAGTTGTCATCAATCCTGGCCTTCCAATAGATTCATTCCGTATTTTTCATATAGGCCAATATCAGGGTGGGGGCGTGTTATATAGTATGGAGTTTGTGAATGATAGCAGCATCTATATTAAGCAACCATTTACAGATACTGTTTTTTGTGCAGGCGATAGTTTCAACCTCAAGTATTTTACTACGCGTACCTTTAATGCCGGCAATACGTTTACAGCTCAGCTATCAAATGCTACAGGCAGTTTTGCTACGCCTGTAAATATCGGTTCAGTCAATAGTTTGGGTACAAATAATGATAGTATTCGCTGTGGTATACCTGCAGGCACTATAGCAGGCACAGGTTACAGACTCAGGATAGTGTCTAGTAATCCTTCACTTACGTCTAATACCAATGGGGTGAACATCAGGATAAAAGAACTGCCCAATGTTACTGCCACAAGTAACACACCTATTTGTGCCGGCGATACCTTAAAGCTATTTGGCAGCAGTACTACCACAGGTGTTACATACAGTTGGGCAGGGCCTTTGGCATTTTCTTCTGCTCTGCAAAATCCTGTACAGCCCAATGCATCATCAGCACGTCAGGGCGATTATATATTGACAGCATCACTATTGGGTTGTAATGCAAAAGATACTGCTACGGTGGTCATAAAAGCATTACCTTCTGTGCCTGTTGCAGGCAGTAATACGCCAGTATGCCCGGGCGATACAATATTCCTTACAGCAAGCAGTGCCACCTCAGGTGTTACTTATGCATGGTCCGGACCATCCTCGTTCAGCAGTGCAATACAAAATCCATCCATAACAGGTGCGTCTACTGTCAATGCAGGTACTTATAGTGTAACAGCTACACTCAACGGTTGCACATCAGCCGCAGGCAATACTACATTACAAGTATATATTACCACACCTACACCTGTTGCTTCAGCAAACAATCCCGTTTGTGTAGGTACTCCTATCAACTTAAGTGTAAATAACATCAGCGGTGCTACTTATCAATGGAATGGCCCTGCAAGCTTTTCGTCAATACTGCAAAACCCTGTAATATCTAATGCAACTACTGCTATGGCAGGTACGTATAGTGTAACAGCTACCGTTAACGGATGTACTTCTGTTGCAGGAACTGTAAATGTAAATGTTATACCTGCACCGTACGTAAACATCTTTCCTAGCCCTAAGGATAGTATATGTGTAGGCAGCACCATCAGGCTGAACGCTGTTCCTAATAATGCAGGTACATCACCCCAATACCAGTGGTACAAAAACCATTCAATTATTACGGGTGCCACTGCTGTTACTTATTCCACATCTATTGTTGCCGATTACGACCTGTTTTATTGCATAATGACCAGCCCCAATATTTGCTCTACTCCATATACAGATACCAGTACCTCTATTTCTATCAGGGTGTTGCCATACCTTACGCCATCTGTTAGTATTACAGCCAACCCTACGGGTACTGTACCAAGCGGCACTGTTATCAACTTTACAGCTACACCTGTTAATGCAGGCCCAAGCCCTACCTATCAGTGGAAACGGAATAATGCGAATGTGTTAGGAGCTACAAGTAATGTGTGGGGGGCAGCAACGCTTAGCAACAACGATAGTGTGCATGTAGAAATGACAAGTAATTATCTATGTCCAAGCCCGAAGACGGCTAAGAGCAGTGCAATAAAAGTAAGTATAGAAACAACTGGTATCAGCAACCATTCTAATACTGAGCTGCCCAAAATATATCCTAATCCTTTTAAGAATGAATTGATTGTGGAAGGTGTTGAAATAGGCACATCTATTTATTTATATGACGTATTAGGCAGGTTACTTGTATCAAAACAAAGTACTTCGATGCGAGAAATAGTGACGGTTGATGGGTTGCCAGCCGGCAAATACTTTATGAAACTTGTGCACAATAACTACCAGCTTAGCATTAAGCTGGATAAGGAATAATACGCTTATCCTTATCCCTTATACATCCATATCCTTTACCAATACTGCCGCTTGTGGCTTATTGTGTAAATTGCTTGTAAGATGAGTAGCAGATTGATAACCATAGCCGTGTTTGCAGTTGCGTTTCAGGCGCAGTTGCTAAAGGGCAGGCTCGAGGCAGATGGCATACCTTGTTTTATAAAAGATGAGCATACCCTACAGGTAAACCCCATGCTCAACAACGCCCTCGGCGGCATCAAGCTACAGGTGATGGAAGAAGATGTGCCAACGGCTGTCAGCCTGCTCAGGTATTCTGGTTACCGCACTGTTTTTGATACCCCCGCAGAGCCTGAAAAGAAAGAAGCGCACATACTGATACGCTTTGGCAAGTTTGTATTGGCAGCAGCAGTAGTATTGGGTTGGTTGTATTTTGTAGAGTTTGTTGGTAAGTAATTATATCAGTTTACTTTTTTGTTTTTCAAACTCCTCTTCTGTAATAACGCCTCTTTCTTTCAATTCATAAAACTTCAGCAACTCATCTGCAACATTTTGCTTTTCAATAATGGCTGTAGGTTTATCATCAATCTTTTTAGAAAGTATTACTATTATCAAACCTATTACACCCCCTAAAAAAAATGTAACGAAAAAAGCATTATTAAACCCTATTTGCCTGTCTTTACCAATATTGGCACTGATAAAAGAAAGTATAAGTACGCCTACAAGATAAGCCTGCAGTATAGGTATTTCAGAAAACATGATTAGTAGTAATGCTATACAAGTTAATACTACTATACCTGCTCTACCTTCTTTGGGCTGCTCGGTTGTGTTATTTTCAGACATGGTAATGTACTTTATTAATGAAAGATACAAATTTCATTTATTGTCTCAAATTATACAATAGATTTATAGTGATAAGTTGAACAAAACACTGACATCTAATACCTAACTTCATGCTATGGAATTCGGTCGTGTTACACCGCAAGAGCTGGAGAGCATCAACTTCTCTCTGCCACCCGACGCAAAAGAAACTACTAGAATATTAAAGTCGGGTAAAGGCAATACGCAGTTTTGGATAGGCTGTGCTAAGTGGGGGCGTAAAGATTGGGTAGGTAAGTTATACCCACCCGGCACGAAGGATAAAGACTTTCTGGAGCATTATGCGCGTTTGTTTAATTGTATAGAGATGAACGCTACGTTCTACAAATCTCCCTCATCAACAGATGTATTACGTTGGAAAAGCAAAGTACCCGATGGCTTTAAGTTTTTCCCCAAGTTTCCACAAACCATTACGCACCTCAAAAGGCTGAAGAATACCAACATAGAAACAGGTGCTTTTCTTGAAGCAATTACTGAATTTGGCGATAACCTTGGCCCCATCTTCCTGATGCCGCATCCGCAAATGGGTGTAAAGCATTTTGATACCATCAAAGCGTTTATAGATGACTTTCCGAAAGACGTACCCCTGTTTCTGGAGCTCAGGCACGATGATGTGTATGCCCAAGGCTACAACAAAGACATCTTCAGTTATCTGCAAGCCAACCATCGCGGCACAATTATTACAGATGCGGCAGGCAAGCGCAACTATGTACACATGCACCTCAGCACCCCCGAATGTTTTATACGTTTTGTAGGCAACTCACTACACCCTACCGATTATGCACGTATTGACGAATGGGTGCAACGCATCAAAACATGGATGGAGCAAGGGCTTGAAAAATGTTACTTCTTTATGCACCAGCACGAAGAACTGCACAGCCCCGAACTCATCAAATACCTGATAGAACAACTGAACAAACATTGTGGCACATCACTGGTACCACCAAGGCTGTATAGTGAGGGGAATAGCGGGACTTTATTTTGAAAAACCCTTATATATTACACATCATAAAACATATAAATTGAGCTATCCAGCCATTGAGTAATTGCGCAATTAACCCTATCTTCGCCCCGTATTAAAAAAATCGTTTGCAGTCATGAATTTGCATGAATATCAAGCCAAAGAATTATTGAAGCGTTACAACGTGCCTACACAACACGGTATAGCTGTAGAAAACGTTGATGATGCCGTAAAAGCATACAAACAAATAGCCGCTGAGTCGGGCACTAAATTCGCTGTAGTAAAAGCGCAGATACATGCAGGCGGACGCGGTAAGGGTACAATGAAAGAAGTGCCTGAACAAAACGGCGTTAAAGTGATAAAGAGTGCGGAAGATGTAGAAACAGTTGCTAAAAACATACTGGGCAATACATTGGTAACCATCCAAACAGGCCCTGCAGGTAAGAAGGTGAGCAAGATACTGATAGCGCAGGATATGTATTACGATGGGCCAAGCGAGCGTAAAGAGTTCTATCTGTCTATCCTGCTGGACCGTGCAAAGAAGCAAAACGTTATCATGTACAGTACAGAGGGTGGTATGGATATTGAAGAAGTAGCCCACCATACGCCTGAAAAAATATTCAAAGAGTGGGTAGCACCTACTATGCCATTGCAGGGTTTCCAGGCACGCAAAATCGCGTTCAATCTGGGGCTGAGTGGCGAAGCGCATAAGAACATGGTGAAGTTTGTAACATCACTGTACAACGCTTATGTAGGTTTGGATTGCGCGATGCTTGAAATCAACCCGTTGTTCAAATCTGCAGACGACAAGATATTTGCGGTTGACTGCAAAATGAGCCTTGACGACAACGCACTGATGCGCCATGCAGACATAGCAGATATGCGCGATAAGAGCGAAGAAGACCCTACTGAAGTAGAAGCTGGCGAACACAACCTGAACTATGTAAAGCTGGACGGTAACGTAGGCTGTATGGTAAACGGTGCCGGCCTTGCTATGGCTACGATGGATATGATAAAACTGGCCGGTGGCGAACCAGCCAACTTCCTGGATGTGGGTGGTAGTGCCAATGCACAAACAGTTGAGGCTGGTTTCCGCATCATTATGAAAGACCCGAATGTAAAAGCGATACTCATCAATATCTTTGGTGGTATCGTTCGTTGCGACAGGGTGGCTGCAGGTGTTATTGAGGCTTACAACAACATGGGCAATATCAATATACCCATCATCGTACGCCTGCAAGGTACCAATGCCGAGGTAGCGAAAGAACTGATAGAAAACAGCGGCCTGAAAGTACAATCTGCCATCTTGCTGAGTGAGGCTGCAGACCTTGTACAGAAAGCTGTTAGTGTCAATTAATAACAAAAGACAATAGTATATACTTTACAGATAGCCACTCCATCAAAGTGGCTATTTGCTTTAATAAGCAGGTAGCAGTATTGTCTGAATATTGTCAAATAGAGGAGATTGATATTCAATATCAACTAAACATTTTACAATTACGTTATACAAATATGCGTGAGGCATAAACAAATATGAGTATCTTGCCACACCCCTTTTGCTTACGTATATCAATACCATCCAAGTAATTAAAGGACTGAATGATTAAGAGAATATCAATTGCCATTGCAGGTTTATTATGTGTTCAAACGGCACCTGCCCAGCAGTTCATCGGCATGTCGACACACAACTATACTGCTGCCCACCAACTACCGCTAAACCCCGCTTGGGTAAACAATGCCCGTACAGCACCCGAAGTAAATCTGTTTGCAGGCAATTTGCTTGTTGGCAATAATGCTTATTTTGTCAATGCATCCGTACTGTCAACATTAAGTGGTGGAGAAGCTAAAGAAGATAAAGACTTTGGCAGGCTGAAAGGTGATGCCAACAGAAAAGTATGGGGTAATGCTGATATAATAGGCCCTGCTGCTTCGTTTACTTATAAAGGTAAATATCAGGTAGGCTTCTATACACGCTTCAGGGCGATAGCTAATGGTGGTAATGTTACTAAGCCTAATTTCGACATAATATCGGACAATAAGAACCCACAGTTCTTTAATCATAATCTTACCTATGATAAAGTAGGGGCAGTAGCACATGCTTTTGGAGAGATAGGCATATCTGCAGGTAAAATGATACGGGACGACGACTATGCAAAAGCCGGTGTGGGTGTTAACTTGAAATATCTGATGGGTTATGCAGCTATTAATGCCTATACAGAGTCTGTCAGCTATCAAAGGCTAAGCGACTCTCTCATATATGCAACAGGAGATGTTACATTGCTATACACATATAATACATCGCCCGGTACAGCAGATTATACATCAAGGGCAGGTAGGGGTGGTATAGGCTTGGATGTTGGCTTTTTTTATGAGTATTATGGTAATATGGACCCCAACGTTACAGTGCCTTATAAATTCAGTATAGCAGCATCTATCACAGATATTGGCAGTGTGGCATACAATGGTGATGAGGGTAGTGGCACCTATAATGTTAATGGCTTTAAGACACCCATATCTACCGTAGAGCTGCAACGCGATAATGATGCCAATGAGTTTTATCGCTACGTTAACAGACTAAGAGATATTGGCTACATTACACAAACAGAGTCGGGCGAAAAATTCAGGATAGGGCTACCTACAGCTTTCCGTCTGAATACTGACTGGAACCTCGGCTCTAAAATATATGTATCTGTCAATACATTACTGAACCTGCGAGGGTACAACGGCCAGATATACAACCCGGGTTACGCAAGCTATCTGAACATAACACCACGTATAGACCTGAAATATTTAAAAGTAGGATTGCCACTAACATTGGTGAAGTATAAGACGATGAATATTGGCGCAATATTGTATATGGGGCCTCTATTTGTTGGTTCATCCAGCATACTAACGGCTGCAAGCGGGCAGAACGTGCAAAACTTTGATATATATGCAGGTGTAGGTTGGAAGTTCTATAAATCGAATAAAGTAAGAGAAAGCACGTACGATAATGGCACAAACCCTGAAGGCATCAGGCGTTTAATTCCTCGTTTCCTGAGAGGTAGTGGTAAGGGGGTAGATTGTCCGCCCCAACGGTTCAGGAACAACGAATACAAGAGTTACTACAAATAATAAACGCCCCTAAGTTGGGGCGTTTACATTAATAATATGTTCTGTTATTTGAAAGGCCTTGAATCAAGATAAAAGACAAGGTTTTTGAAAGTAACAATGTCATTGGGGTTTGGTGGTGGCAATATAGGCTCAGTATTTTTAATTGTACCGTTAAAATGCCCGCGTAGTGTATTGTTTTGCTCTGCAATAATAGTTACTACAAAGTTATTGGGTTGGCTTACGCTGCTGGTATATTTCTTATGCACTTTGCGTACGGTGTCATATACAGAATAAGTAAAGAAATAAGTAGAATTGGGCAGTTTGTAGTTTTGTTTGCCTTTTACAGCAGTATCTGATGCCCACATTTCTATACTACGCCAGTATACTGTGTCTTTTTGTGCCCATCCGTATATACGCCTCATGCCATTTGTATCTATGGTAAAATATGCAGGAGAAAAAACAACCTCTCCGCCATCTATCAACCCCCTCATAGTGCCAATATACACAACAGGGCCTTTGCCCGTAGTATCGCCAAGTGGGTTCAATGCAGCCTGAAGGTCTTTATTGGGGTTAGCATCATACGCACCGTTATTGCAAGATGCCATAATGCCTGCTATGCCAAGTGTTAACAGAGAACCTATAAAAAGTCTTTTCATACTATATTGTTACAAGGTATAAAGATAACAATCTGATTATAATTTCAAAATAGCTGTTTTTCACAGCATGTGGACTATGCTTTTGGCTGTAGCCCCAGTTCGTCAAGCTGTTCCTTATCTACCGCGCTTGGTGCATCCAGCATCACATCCCTACCAGCATTGTTTTTGGGGAATGCAATGAAATCGCGAATGCTTTCCTGCCCGCCCAGCAGGGCACAGAGCCTGTCGAACCCGAAAGCGATACCCCCGTGTGGTGGCGCACCATATTCAAAAGCACCCAGCAGAAAGCCGAATTTCTCATGTGCTTCTTCCTTATCCATGCCCAATGCGGCAAACATCTTTTCTTGCAGGTCTTTTTGGAATATACGGATAGAACCACCGCCTATTTCCGTACCGTTCAGCACTATATCGTAGGCATTGGCTTTTATTTCGCCAAAGCGTTCAGGGTTATTCATCAGTGCAACCTGTTCTGGTTTGGGCGATGTAAAGGGGTGGTGGCGTGCTACCCAACGGTTCTCTTCCTCTGCATATTCAAACAGCGGAAAGTCTATTACCCATAAAGGCTTATAGTTGTCGGGGTTGCGTAAGCCCAACCTGTTGCCCATCTCCAGGCGCAGCTCGCTCATGGCTTTTCGGGTACGGTTTTCGTTGCCTGCCAGTATCAGTATCAAGTCGCCTGCTTTAGCTCCGCAAAAGGCTGCCAGTTCTTTCAGTTTGTCCTCGCTAAAGAATTTATCTACACTACTCTTATAGTTGCCATCTGCATTGCACTTTACATTCACTACGCCACTCATACCTATCTGCGGGCGTTTTACCCATTCGGTGAGGTCGTCGAGTTGTTTGCGTGTCCATTCACTGGCGTTTGGTACGGCAATAGCCAATATAGTTTCGGCATCTGTAAACACTTTAAAGTCAACCCCGTTCAGCACTTCTGCATATACTTTGTTTTCCGCTTTCAGGTTTTGGATTTTCATGTCAAAGCGTATATCGGGCTTGTCGTTGCCATAGTGCCACATAGCATCGTCCCACGTCATACGCGGGAAACTGTAGTCAATATCAACGCCCTTTACATCTTTAAACACATGCTTGAATAAGCCCTCAAACGTACTTAATATATCCTCTTGCTCAACAAAACTCATCTCACAGTCCACCTGTGTAAACTCGGGTTGCCTGTCTGCACGCAAATCTTCATCTCTAAAACACTTTACTATCTGGTAATACCTGTCGTACCCGCTTACCATCAGCAGTTGCTTGAAGGTTTGCGGACTTTGCGGCAGTGCATAAAACTGTCCTTCGTTCATACGACTGGGTACTATAAAGTCCCTTGCACCTTCTGGTGTACTCTTTATCAGGAAGGGTGTTTCTATATCCCAAAAGCCGAGGCTGTCTAAGTAATTGCGTACACTACGGTTTACTTTGTAGCGCAGTTCCATATTGCGCTTCAGTGCAGGGCGGCGAAGGTCGAGGTAGCGGTACTTCATCCTTAGTTCGTCACCACCATCAGTTTCTTCTTCTATGGTAAATGGTGGCGTAGCCGCACTGTTCATAATGGCAAAATCGTTTACCAGTATCTCAACATCGCCCGTTGGCAGTTTCGGGTTTTTATTGCTACGCTCAGCTACCTTGCCTTTTACCTGCAATACAAACTCCCGCCCCAGTGGGGTTTCGTCGAGGCGTGGGTTCAGTGCTTCGTTAAACAAGAGTTGGGTGATGCCATAACGGTCTCGCAGGTCTACAAACGTGATGCTGCCGAATTTGCGCACAGTCTGCACCCAGCCTGCAAGTGTTACCTCTTTGCCTGCATTATCTATTCTTAACTCTCCGCAAGTATGTGTACGGTACATTTATATATAAGTAAAATATTAAAAGTAATAATACTGAAGTGGCTGCAAGATAAGGCATATCAGGCAGTTTAGCTTACAAAGCAGGTAGTATCTGTATAGCTTATTTCTTCTTTTTGCTCGACTTGGCTTTGGGGTTGAAGGCAAGGCACAGGTTTATCCAGTAGTCGAAGTCTGATTTCTTTTTCAAGCCGCTTTCGTCAACAAATACATAACCCTTCATGGGGCGGCCCGTAAAGTCCATAGGGCGTGCCCCTGCACGTTGCAATGCTTCATCTTCATCTGCGGGGTCTATACGACACATCATTTCATCGGCATTGATGCCAACACACATTTTGTCGTTTACCATAAAACAAAGCCCACCAAACATGGCTTTCTCTTCCAGCTTTTTGATATGTGCTAACGACTCACGAATGCGATTAGCCAGTTTTTCGTTGTATGCCATAGGTGGAAGTTACGGAAAATGTGCGGTTGTGTTATTTCATAACGCTACAGACGAATGTTGTATGTCTGAAGCATTCTGGTAGAAAGCTATTGTTGCTAGAGAACGGTGTGATTGTAGGTGTTTCTTTTAATGGATAATTTAATCAAGTAATACTAAGCCATTTAACAATGTCTCCATTTCAGCCTTGTATTGCTTTAGCAGGCTTTGTGTAGTATATGTAATAAATTGTATCGTTCCAACTTTACCTACATAATAGTAACCTATATAAACAAAAGGTACACCTTGTATTGTGCCTTGCATTTCCATTAGCCAGACAATTTGGTTGTTGACTTTACGTGTTTCTTCTCTTGTGATATGAACATCGGGCGCTACAGATTTTGCATTTTCAACTGCTGCAGATTTTACGAGCTCTTGGGTTAATTCCATTCGTTCAGAAATTACCATAGCATACGCATCTTCATTCTTTAATGAAAATGTATATTCTTGTGAACTGCCTTCTTGTTTTTCACTCTTGAAAGTCCATTTTTTTGGGTCAATATATACGCCATATTTAACAGTTTGCCCTTTTACCAAAAAAGTAGCATCTGTTGATTTTTTCATTACAGGGGTGTCTAAGCGTGTATTATATGAGGGTGTTATGTTGGCATATTTCCAAGTACCATCATTATTTAGTATTACTTCTTCACCTTTATCTGTGACTGCTCTTGTTTGGCTGTATGAAAAGTATTGTAATAATAACAATGAGAATGTTATTAGGGCTTTGTGCATTTAGGATAATTTTTATAAAACTAAAAAAAGCTTCTGAATTTACAGAAGCTTTTGTGTGAAAATGATGTAATACTAAACACTAATTCTTTATCGCAGCTATACCCGGTAGTTGTTTACCTTCAAAGAATTCGAGCATGGCACCACCACCTGTAGATACATAACTAACATCGTTGGTATAGCCGAATTTATTTACAGCAGCTACACTATCACCACCACCTACCAGGCTGAATGCACCATTGGCAGTAGCGGCTTTCACAGCATCTGCTACACACTTAGTACCGTGTTGAAACTTTTCCATTTCAAACACACCCATCGGGCCATTCCATAGGATGGTTTTGCTATCGCGTATTACTTTGCTGAAAGTATCGCATGCCATTTGTCCTATATCCAATCCCATCCAGCCATCGGGTATTTCTGTATTTACACCAGACGATGTATTGGCATCTGCCGCAAACTTATCTGCCAATATACTGTCTGACGGCAGGTGTATCTGTACGCCTTTGGCTTCCGCTTTTGCAAGCAGTTCTTTAGCTGTTTCCAGACGGTCATCTTCGCACAGCGAGTTGCCTATCTGTCCACCCATAGCTTTAAAGAAAGTGTATGCCATAGCACCACCTATGATGATGTCTGTCGCTTTCTCCAGCAGGTTTTCTATTATCAGTATTTTGTCGGAAACCTTTGCACCACCTATAATGGCAGTAAATGGTTGCTGTGCTTCGTTCATTACTTTTTCAGCAGCAGCTACTTCACCTTCCATCAGCAGCCCGAACATTTTTTTATCGGCAGCAAAGTAGTCGGCAATAACGGCTGTAGAAGCATGTGCGCGGTGTGCCGTACCAAACGCATCGTTTACATACACATCGCCATACTTAGCCAGTTTCTCTGCAAATTCCTTATCGCCTTTTTCTTCCTGCTTGTAGTAGCGCAGGTTTTCGAGCAGTAGTACCTGCCCTGCCTGCAATGCGTTGGCTATAGTAGTAGCCTCTTCGCCTATGCAGTCTGTAGCAAACTGTACATCTGTACCCAGCAGGGTAGCGAGGTGAGCAGCTACGGGTGCCAGTGTAAAATCGGCTAGTGTAAGGTGTGGTTTCTTTTCAATGTCTTTGTGCGGGCGACCAAAGTGGCTCATCAGCACCACGCTGCCACCATCTGCCAATACTTTTTTGATGGTAGGCAGGGCTGCACGTATGCGGGTATCGTCTGTTATACTGCCGTTTTTAATAGGTACGTTGAAGTCTACACGTATCAGTGCTTTTTGACCTGAGAAGTTATGATTGTTGAATGTGCTCATTGGTTATTTGAGTAGTTTAATTGCTACGTTTAATGTGGCTGTAATATCTTCTTGTTCTAAAAAAGGATGTTGTTTAATAATCTCATCTTTACTTAACCCCTCTGCCATCAGTTCTAAAATTTTGCTGGCTAAAAAGGTTGTTCCTTTTATGGTTGCACTTCCGTTCAATACATTTTGGTCGAAAGTAATCCTGTCAAAATAAGTAACTGGTTGCATGTTGATGTGTTGCTTACAAATATAAAAAAAGCCCCGCATAACAGGGCTTGTCAGTATATAGAAACTTAGATTATTTAGAAATCAAACCAGCGAAGTATTTCACTGTACGAACCAGTTGAGATACATAGCTCATTTCATTATCGTACCAGCTAACGGTTTTAACCAGTTGTTGGTCGCCTACGGTCATTACTTTGGTTTGTGTACCATCGAACAATGAACCGAATGATGTACCGATGATGTCGCTCGATACGATTTCATCTTCCGTATAGCCAAAGCTCTCGTTTGACGCTGCCTTCATAGCTGCGTTTATTTCTTCAGCAGTTACTTTTTTGCTCAATACAGCAACCAGTTCTGTCAACGAACCTGTGATGGTTGGTACACGCTGTGCGCTACCGTCCAGTTTGCCTTTCAGTTCAGGCAATACAAGGCCGATTGCTTTTGCTGCACCTGTAGAGTTGGGTACGATGTTTGACGCTGCTGCGCGTGCACGGCGAAGGTCGCCCTTAGGGTGTGGCGCATCCAGTGTGTTCTGGTCGTTGGTATAAGCATGGATAGTTGTCATGATACCTGTAACGATGCCGTATTGGTCGTTCAGTACCTTAGCCATTGGTGCAAGGCAGTTGGTAGTGCAAGATGCACAGCTTATAACTGTTTCGCTACCATCCAGTATGTTGTGGTTTACGTTATATACTACGGTTTTCAATTCGCCCGTAGCAGGTGCAGATATTACTACACGCTTAGCGCCTGCGGCAATGTGCGCTTTTGCTTTTTCAGCATCTGTAAAGAAGCCTGTACATTCCAGTACTACATCTACATCATGCTGTCCCCAAGGTATTTGTGCGGGGTCTTTCTGCGCATATATTTTGATGGTGTTGCCATTCACAACGATAGCATCGTCTGTGTGTTTTACTTCTACGTCAAAACGGCCCTGTGCAGTATCATACTTCAGCAGGTGAGCCAGTACGTTTGGCTGTGTGAGGTCGTTGATAGCAACAACATCAATACCGTCCATGTTGTAAATCTGGCGGAAAGCCAGGCGGCCTATACGCCCAAAACCATTAATGGCAACTTTTACTTTACTCATTTCTATGTTTTAAAACAGATTAATTAAAATTCGGGTGCAAAGGTACGTGCTTGGCAGGATAATGTGAAATGAAAATATATAAACATGAATCTTTATTAAATGTGTATTAACTGCTTCGCAAATACGTATATAGGTAATAAACTTGCACTATGCCACACACACACCACAAGCACCACCAGCGCAGCATACACGTATCGCCCGCCTTCAGGTGGATAGAGAACGCGCATATATTACTATGGCTGATAAAAGATACCTGTTGGGCAATGGAGTGGAAGACAGGTGGGGTGGTGATGATTTTCCCCACGGTGAGCGTTGCCTTTTACCTGCTGTGGAAAGCCAGAAAAGTACGTGCCGAACTGTATCATAACCTTGCCGTATGTTTTTGGATATTGGCAAACAGTACATGGATGATTGGCGAGTTTAACGACAAAGACCTGCGGCTGATAGCGGCTGGTTTGTTTGGCTGCGGCTTGGTAGTGTTGGCTATTTACTACACCCTCTACTTCAAAAAAGACAGGCAGACGTATAATGTGGAGTAAGTGAACACGCGTCATGGCGAAGTATGAAGCCATCTCACGAAATAAGGGCTTGCTCTACGTGAGTTTTTGCCGCACTCTTACCTGCGCTTCCTTTCTTTCTTTTGGCAGCAAAAGAAAGAAACAAAGACCGCGAAGCAGCATAAATACCAATAAAAAAGACAAACAATTAATGAATAAAAGCTGCCATAGACCAATGACAGAAAGGTCTATGGTGGCTATCAATTAAGCTCCATTACTACTGTGCTGCCAAGCTGTAGGGCTTCTATTGTTTATATTGCTTTGCGGAAATCTTTGCGCCTTCGCGTCTTCGCGGTTGACAAAAAGACTCACGCCTTATACCTCACTCCTCACAACTATTTATCCACCCTTTGTTAATAACAATTCTACGTTACTATTTTAATATTTATTGTACATTTGTACAAATTACATTCTAAACCTTTTAAACATTTATTGTTATGATTAATTCACCAAATGAAAATGCCCAACCCACCGTCGAAGACCTGATGTTTGACTACTACGAACAGAAACACAGCGGACTCTTTATTATGAAAACAGCCAACGAATGGCTGCAACAAGCCAGCCGCCGCCCCGTACCCAAAATGCTTTTCAGCGAGCTATGGCACGAGGGAGAACTCTGCATACTGTTTGCAGATACCAACACGGGCAAAAGCATACTGGCCGTGCAGATAGCCGACAGCATCAGCCGTGGCACGCCCATTGAGGGCTTTAAGATGACAGCCAATGCACAGCCCGTTGTGTATTTCGATTTTGAATTGTTCGACAAACAGTTTGAAGCGCGGTATAGTATAGACTATGCACAGCACTACAGCTTCAGCCCCAACCTGCGCAGGGCAGAGATGAACCCCGATGATGAGATACCCGACAAGTACACCCATTTTGACGATTACCTGTACGACAGCATAGAAGCAGCTGTTACCAGAACAGGTGCGAGGATATTGGTGATAGACAACATAACCTACCTGCGACAAGAAACCGAGAAAGCCAAAGACGCACTACCGCTGATGAAGCACCTGAAAGCCCTGAAACAGCAGTACGGACTGAGCATACTGGCACTTGCCCACACGCCCAAGCGCGATATGAGCAAACCCCTGAACCGCAACGACCTACAGGGCAGCAAGATGCTGATGAACTTTTGCGACAGCAGCTTTTGTATTGGCGAGAGCGGCACACAGGCAGGTATGCGCTACATAAAGCAGATAAAAGCCCGCAATACCGAAATCATCTACCACGAAAAGAACGTTGCACACTGCCGCATAGAGAAGCCTCACAACTTTCTGCAATTTACCCTAACGGGCTATGGCACCGAACAAGAACACCTGAAAACCAGCGATGAGAGGGATAGAGAGTGGTTGGTAGAAGAAGTAAAACGTGTAGCGGACGATTGCCCTGATTGTAGTTATAGAGATATTGCCGACCATCTTGGCACAAGTAAAAGTACAGTAGCCCGCATACTGAAAGATTAGCAGTAAGTAACTGTCCCGCATTGTCCCACTGTCCCAAATATGGTAACTGGTACGGTGGGACACTGGGACAGATTGATAACACTTACTCACTCTCGCGTCATTGCGAGGCACGAAGCAATCTCACTATAACAGGGGTTTGTCCCACTTGTCCCAAATATGGTAACTGGTACGGTGGGACACTGGGACTGATTAAATCGTAATTATTCACATTTTGTGGATTACAGTAACAGTCTGTAGTAGATAATAGTGCTATTTTTATATATATAAAAACTAAGCACCATGCTACAGATTTTAGATTTATACTACAAAATTTTAATCAACAATGTATTTAGTGATTTTACAAAAGCTCGTAAGCACAGTTTACCTGATTATACTCCAAAGTTAAGTTATCAAAAATTTAAGATAACTAATTTTAAAGGTATTGATGAAGTAGAAATTGATTTAGTTAAAAATAACTTAGTATTACTACTAGGGTTAAATGAAAGTGGTAAAACAACAATTCTAAAGGCGATAGAAGCATTTAGTTTTCTAAATGATCCTAGCCAAGATGTTAATCCCAATTTTTTCAAAATTATAAGGAAGAAATCTGATATTGGTAGTAACAAACCAGCAACTATTACAGCTGTTATTAAAATTGAAGAAGAACTAAAAGTTCCTAGCTTAAAAAAACTACATAAAACAGAATTATCTGAAGAACAGATTAATGGTATTAATGGTTTTCTTCATCACATAAATAAACAAAAAGAAGTAGTAATCTCAAGAGTATTTCCTTTCAAAGATGGCAAGCCTCATAGGTTTTTTTATAGGTTTGAATCTGACCATCCATTCGCTCAAAATGAATTGTCTAGTTATCTAGCAATGGAAATAGTTAATATATGCCCCTTCATAATATACTTTGAGGATTTTAAAGATAGAATACCAGAAAGGATTTACATTAATAAGAAGTCAGATTCGTTTGATCCCATATGGTATGATATTATTGATGGACTTTTTTATAACACTGACAACAGTTTTAGTATTAGCAAATTTGCCAAATTTTATTCTAAAACTAATCCAATGCATGATGACGCATCTACAGTACAGACTCGTGTTAATAAAACATTGAATGATACTTTTACTACAAAATGGAAGGACTTATCTGGTGTTAAAGAGATAGACACAACAGAACTTGATTTTATTCATTCAACTTCAAAACAATATTTTACATTAAAAGTTAAAGATAAAGATGGTACAACTTATTCTGTCGATGAAAGGAGTAAAGGGGCATTATGGTATCTATCATTCCTTATGAAAACAGAATTTAGAAGTAAAAAATTGAGGAAAAACTTTGGAACTCCTGTTTTCTTAATAGATGAACCTGCTTCAAATTTACATTCAACTGCCCAATCTAATATGATTGACGATTTTAAAGCTTTGGCAAAAGATACATGCATAATTTACACAACACATAGTCAATATCTAATATCCCTAGAAAACATCAAAAATACTTATGTTATTGAAAAAGAAGATGGTATAGTTAAAGCTCATAAGTGGGGTGTATATTTAAATAAACAAGATGCTCAGGTTCATTATTACCAACCCTTAGCCAACCTATTAAACATTATCCCACACTCACTAGATGTTCCTTGGAAAAAATGTATCATTACGGAAGGTCCTACAGATAGACATGTTCTACTTTCAATCTACAGAATATTATACGGCAAAGCTCCAGATTTTGTCATTTATCCTGGCAACTCAGCACATAATTTATCTGAGCTAATCTCATTAAACATTGGTTGGAATTCAGATTTTAAAATCCTTTTAGATAGCGACGATGCTGGTAATACTGCAGGTCAAAAATACATTGAAATGTACAACCTAACGAATGAAGTTTATTATCTACCATCAACTAATCAAAAAATAGAAGATTGCTTTACCAAAGTTGAAAAGCAAAGTATTAGAGATATGCTTTTACCTGACAATGCAGGTAATAAAGTCAGTAAAAAAGAATTTGCAGCGATGTGGGGTATGCTTTCTGAATCGAAGGAATATGACGAACATCTAAAAAAAATATTATCTCATTCATCATTATCTCTGTTTAAAACGTTTTTTGAGCATGTTAATTCTGCATTCATAAAATAGTTCTGTCCCAAGTGTCCCAGAAAACCAGTTACTATATTTTGGGACAGTGGGACAATTCCCATGTTATCGTGAGATTGCTTCGTACCTCGCAATGACGCGAGTGTTGTGAGCAAGTAGTATTGTTTAGCTTGGCAGTACAGTAGCAATACAGCTTAATAGATAGCCACCATAGACCTTTCTGTCATTGGTCTATGGCAGCTTTTCTTTGTTTCTTTCTTTTGCTGCCAAAAGAAAGAAAGGAAGCGCAGGTAAGCAGCGCCGCAAATAATTCGCGTAGAGCAGGCACTCATTCCGTGAGATGGCTTCGTGCCTCACAACTCCTCGCCAAGACTCACAATAATAACCTTATCGCCTTATTACCCTATTACACCTATTAACATCCCTTATATACATCTCAAATCACAAAAAATTACCCTAATTTCGCAGCTTATTTTTTCAGTAAGTTGAGGCTAACTGTTCCCTGTTGGCTTTCTGACTTTTGAATTTTGATTTTTGAATTAACCAATGGCTGACAGGTACGTAGAATACAAAGGTTTAAACATGCCCTCTATAGAGCAGGAGATACTGCGCCTGTGGAAGGATAACGATACATTTAATAAGAGTGTTGACGGGCGCAATGGTGCGCAACCCTTCGTGTTTTATGAAGGTCCGCCAAGTGCCAACGGTATGCCTGGCATCCACCACGTCATCAGCCGCACCCTCAAAGACCTAGTATGCCGCTACAAAACCATGCAGGGCTATCAGGTACACCGCAAAGCAGGGTGGGACACACACGGCCTGCCTGTAGAGCTGGGGGTGGAAAAAGAACTGGGCATCACCAAAGAAGATATAGGTAAAAAGATAAGCGTTGAGGACTATAACCAAAAATGCCGCGAGGCAGTGATGCGTTATAAAAAGGAGTGGGAAGACATTACCGAAAAAATGGGTTATTGGGTGGATATGGGCAATCCCTACATCACCTTCGATAATAAATATATAGAAACCCTGTGGTGGGCTATCAAAACCCTGCACGAGAAAGGGTATCTGTACAAGAGTGTAAGCATACAGCCCTACAGCCCTGCGGCTGGTACTGGTTTAAGCAGCCACGAGCTGAACCAACCCGGTACGTACAAGGATGTAAAAGATACTACCTGTGTAGCGATGTTTAACGCCATCCGCAATGCACAGTCGGAGTTTTTGTTTGAGGCATCGGCAGGCACACCTGTTCACTTCCTCGCATGGACGACCACCCCGTGGACCTTACCAAGCAACTGCGGGCTTACGGTAGGTGAGAAGATTGATTATGTATTGGTTAAGACCTTTAACCCATATACGCATCAGCCTATCAATGTAATATTGGCAAAGGCACTGCTGGGCAAATACTTCAAACCCGAAGGGGAGAATGGCGACTTTGCAGGCTACGGTGCAGATACCAAATTGCTGCCTTGGGCTATTATAAAAGAATTCAAAGGCAAAGACATAGAAGGTTGCCGTTATGAACAATTATTGCCATACGAGGGTAACACTGCCGAAATAGCAGGTGGCGACCCTTGGCGTGTTATCACAGGCGACTTTGTAACGACCGAAGATGGTACGGGTATCGTACACACGGCCCCCGCTTTTGGTGCAGACGACTATCGCGTAGGGAAAAAGAATAATATAGGCATACTGACGCTGGTAGATAAAGAGGGTAAATTCCTCGATTATCTGGGCGAGCTGAGTGGCAGGTATGTAAAAAATTATAAAGACAATCCTGACTGGCAGGATACGGACGTTATCATAGCCGTAGATATATTAAAGAAAAACGGTAAGGCTTTCAAGGTAGAGAAGTACGAACACACCTATCCGCATTGCTGGCGTACCGATAAGCCTGTTATTTATTATCCGCTCGATGCATGGTTCATCAAAACCACCGCTGTGAAGGACAGGATGATAGAGCTGAACAAAACCATCAACTGGAAGCCAAAGGCTACAGGCGAGGGCAGATTTGGCAACTGGCTGGAGAATATGGTGGACTGGAACCTGAGCCGCAGCCGCTATTGGGGTACACCACTACCTGTATGGGCTACCGAAGATGGCAGCGAAATACGGGTAATAGGCAGCCTTGAAGAACTGAGAGATGAGATAAGTAGGGCTAATAAGTCATTGAATATCAATCAGGATATTGAAAGTATAACACAAGACCTGCACAAGCCTTTTGTTGACCAGATAGTTTTGGTAAGCGATAGTGGCAAGCCCATGATGCGTGAGCCGGACCTGATAGATGTGTGGTTTGACAGTGGGGCTATGCCTTATGCGCAGTTGCACTATCCGTTTGAGGATAAAGCTGAAAGGACATTAACTAATAACTTCCCTGCCGACTTTATAGCCGAGGGGGTAGACCAGACACGTGGATGGTTTTATACACTCCATGCGCTGGGTGTAATGCTGTTTGATAATGTGGCGTATAAGACGGTAGTAAGCAACGGGCTGGTACTGGATAAGAATGGCAATAAGATGAGCAAACGCCTTGGCAATGTCATCAATCCGTTCGATACTATAGCGCAATACAGCGCAGATGCTACCCGTTGGTACCTGATAACCAATGCAAGCCCGTGGGATAGCTTACGCTTTGATTTAGAGGGTATTAAAGAGGTTCAGCGGAAGTACTTTGGTACATTGTATAACACCTATCAGTTCTTTGCGCTGTATGCCAATGTAGATGGCTTTACCTTTAAAGAAGGCTATGTACCCGTTGAGCAACGCCCTGAGATAGACAGGTGGATATTGTCATCGCTCAACACATTGGTAAAGGACGTAACCGCCTATATGAACGATTACGAACCTACCCAGGCAGGCAGGGCTATGGAAACCTTCCTCGACGAGCAGTTGAGCAACTGGTATGTACGCCTGTGCCGTCGCCGTTTCTGGAAAGGGGAATACGAACATGATAAAATATGTGCATACCAAACATTATATGAGTGTCTTGAAACGCTCTCATTATTAATGGCACCTATATCACCTTTCTTTGCCGATTGGTTGTATAGCAACTTGAATAATATAACCAACCGTTACGAAGCCAAGTCGGTGCATCTGGCAGATTACCCCGTTGCTAATACAGACGTAATAGATACCGAGTTGGAAGAACGTATGCGTTTGGCACAAGATGTATCATCGCTGGTATTATCGCTTCGCAAGAAGATGAATATCAAAGTTCGTCAGCCATTGCAGAAGGTTTTGATACCCGTGCTGGATGCTCACATGAAGGAGCAAGTGCAGAAAGTGGAAGACCTGATAAAAGGCGAGGTAAATGTAAAGGAAATAGAATACCTTACTGATACAGAAGGATTTATAAAAAAGAAGATAAAGCCAAACTTCAAGTCGTTGGGGGCTAAAATGGGTGCTAAGATGAAGGCAGTAGCTGCCACCATAGGCACTATGGACCAACAACAGATAAGCGCTTTGGAAAAAGATGGTGGTTATACCCTGACGGTAGATGGCGAGGCAATAGATATAGTAAGAGAAGACGTAGATATAATAGCAGAAGACATACCGGGTTGGAGCGTAGCTAATAAAGATACCCTGACCGTAGCATTGGATATTACCGTTACCCCGCAGTTGCAAGACGAGGGTAATGCAAGGGAATTAGTAAATCGTATTCAAAAAATTCGTAAAGAAACAGGTTTAGAACTTACAGATAGAATAGCAGTCAGCGTAGAGGAACACGAGCCATTAAAATCAGCCATATTAAATTTCAGTGATTATATTTGCACCGAAATTTTGGCAGATAGATTGGAGATTGTCCCGCAAGTTTCGTCAGGTACGGAAATTGAGGTAAATGAAGCAATACTTAAAGTGTTAATAACTAAAAAATAGTAACGCGCTATGGCCACACAAAAAAAACCGGCAGCCAAGCCAGCAAAAAAGACAACAGCTTCAAGCAAAGGCACTAAAAAGGCAGTGCCGGCTAAAAAAACTGTGGCAACAAGTAAGAAGGCTACGCCTGCGAAACCTGTGAAGAAAGCAGCCCCTAAAGCTGCCGTGAAAAAGGCTGCGCCTAAAAAAGCCACACCTGCTAAAAAAGCACCGGCAAAGAAAGTAGCAGCCACCAAAAAAGTGGACTCGAAAAAAACTAACCAATTGAAAAAGACAACAGCAACGACTAAAAAGACGGTAGCAAAGACACCAGCGAAGAAGGCTGCACCAGCAAAAAAAGCGGCTCCTGCTAAGAAAGCCGCACCGGCGCCAAAGCCTGCTGCTAAAAAAGCAGCACCGGCACCTAAGGCTGCAGCCAAGAAGGCAGCACCGGCACCAAAAGCAGCAGCTAAGAAACCTGCACCTGCTCCTAAGGTAGAAGCTAAAAAGCCGGCACCTGCTCCTAAAGCAGCACCTGCACCTGCTGAGAAAAAAGCATCTGCTAAAAAATCTTCATCAAAACAAGCACACCATATTACTAAAACAGTTACTACGTTTGCTAAAGGTGCATTGCCGGGCCGCCCTGTTTCTGCATCAGCATCTGCAGCTATGCCATCGTCGCCTACAAAGCAGGCAACACCATCGGCTAAGGCAGAAAAGAAACCCAACGTGATAGTAGCGCATCGCCGTCTTGAAAACAAAGCCAAGCAGAAAGACGATGCGGGCAAAACAATGATTAATTACCAACCGGAATTTACACGTTCCATATTAGACGAACCAATACAAATGCAAGGACCAGTATATCGCTACAGCGATGAAGAATTGAATGAATTCAGAGAGCTTATTATAGCACGTTTGGATAAAGCACGCAAAGAGTTGACGTATCAGCAGGGATTGATAACACGCAAAGATGAAGCGGGTACGGAAGATACCGAAAACCGCTACATGAATATGGAAGACGGTAGTGGTGCTATGGAGCGCGAACAGCTTGCACAGCTTGCCAGCCGCCAGATACAGTTTATCAACCACTTGGAAAAAGCGTTGATACGCATTGAAAACAAAACATACGGTATATGCCGTGTAACAGGTAAGCTGATAGACAAAGCCCGCCTGCGTGCTGTACCACATGCTACTTTGAGCATCGAAGCTAAGAATGTGATGAGCAAGAAATAATTATAATAAAATACTGAGTATATTAAGAAAGCCACCTGTGTATTGCAGGTGGCTTTTTTTTATTGCCTAACTTTACGAAAATGCAATACACCGAAGTACAAAAATTTCGCCAGTGGTATATATGGTTGGTAATACCAATAACGGCTGCCATGCTGATGTTCGAGTTTGTATATAATTACAAAACAGACAATACATCAGAGTTTAAATACGGCTTTGTATTTTCTATTATACCCATGCTTGTATTGTTTCTGCTTTGGCAGCTTCGCCTTACATATACAATAGATAATGTTGGCATAACTTATCGTTTCTTTCCGTTAACAAGGAGTAAGCACTTGCCATGGACCGATGTAGAAGCAGCCTATATAAGAAAGTATAAACCAATAAGCGAATATGGTGGATGGGGATTGCGTAGTGGCTTTGGTAGCAAAAATACTGCGTACAATGTAGCTGGCAATATTGGGCTACAATTAATACTGAAAAATGGTAAGCGTTTTCTATTGGGTACACAAAGTGCAGACGAATTATCTGCCTACATGGAAGAACTCTACAGGCAAGGTGTTGTGAATAAAGGAGAGCAGGTATCAAATATCAAAGACAGGTATTAATCTTACGGCAATCAGTTAAGCACCCAGTCCACAATATTATTAGCCCATTCGGGGCGGTGGGGTGTTTGTACTTTTATATAGTTGTCGGTGTAGCCTTCCATCATGCCGTTTTTATCTGCCCCTTCAAACAGTACAGGGCGGGTTTGTCCGTTGTGCAATGCGGAGAAATATTGCATCTTCTGATAGCTAAGATTGCGAAGGGTTTTGTTGCGCTCGTTGCGGGTATGTACTGGTACAACAGGCTTTAGTTCTAATGCATGGGTATTAGCGCGTTCGCTATAAGTAAATACGTGCAGGTAAGATATGTCTATATCGTGCAGAAAGTTGAACGTATCTGTAAAGTCTGCATCGCTTTCGGTAGGGAAACCTACTATCACATCTACACCAATACAGCAATGCGGCATTAGTTGTTTTATATAAGCTACACGCTCTGCATACAATTCTCTTTTATAACGCCTGCGCATAGCAGCCAGTATCTTATTACTGCCGCTTTGCAGGGGTATGTGAAAATGCGGCATGAACTTTTTGCTCTGTGCCACAAATTCTATTATCTCATTTGTCAGCAGGTTGGGCTCAATAGATGATATGCGGTAGCGCTCTATACCATCAAAGTCTTCAAGCGCCTGTATCAATTCGTAAAAGCTGCTTTCGGTACGTTTACCACCCTCATTACCTTTGCCAAAATCGCCCAGATTGATGCCTGTCAGTACAATTTCTTTTGTGCCGCTTTGTGCCAGTGCTGCTACGTTTTGCATTACACCACTGATGCTATCGCTACGGCTATGCCCACGGGCAAGTGGTATGGTGCAGAAGCTGCAATTATAGTCGCATCCATCCTGCACTTTCAGAAAGGTACGTGTACGGTCGTTGATGGAGTAGGAGCTATTAAAGCCCTGCACCTCTTCTATATCGCAACTGCATATTTTAGCGCTATCGCCTTTGGTAAGCCCCTGCAGGTGTTGTGCAAGGTTGAATTTTTCTGCCGCACCCAATACCAAATCCACACCCTCAATATCGGCTATTTCTTTAGGCTTCAATTGTGCATAGCAGCCTGTTATTACTACCATCGCCTCTGGTGCACGGCGTTGTATGCGGCGTACCAGTTGGCGGCATTCTTTATCTGCATTTTCAGTAACAGAGCATGTGTTGATGACATACACATCTGCCTGCTCGTCAAACTCCCGTTTCACAAAGCCGTCATTTTCCAGCATTCGGCTCAGGGTACTCGTTTCGGAGTAGTTGAGCTTGCAGCCAAGTGTATGAAATGCTACTGTTTTTAACTGTTGCATAATAAGAGAGCGCAAATTTACGAAGCTTGTGGCATATACTTTGCAGTAATATTGTTTTTATGTAAATTCGATTAAAATCAGCTTATGAAAAAACCCGTAATTGTATTATGCAGTGCACTGGTACTGTTTGCGTCTTGTAAGAAAATTAAAGAAGCAGCTCAGCAAGCTACCATTGTAACGAAAGTAATTGATGATGAGCAGGAACTGGCTATACCTAATTACCCGGCTATCCCTTTTCCGCCACAGGGTGTCAAAATAGAACTACCGCCATTTGGTAATCCTACATATATAGGCGATTTTCTTAAAGAATATAATACGACCACAGACAGGCTGATAAGTGCCAGGGCTACTAAACTGGGATTGAAGCTAATAACGCCAACAACCGGCAATCTTGATTATGTAGATAGCCTTTGGATATATGTATCTGCTAAAGGATTGCCCGAACAATTGGCAGGCTATATATATCCTGTACCTAAGGGTAGCAGAGATTTAGCAGGCACACCTGTTGATAAAGACCTGAAAGAATATTTTACTAGAGATACCCTGTTTTATAAAGTGGCAGGTCATTTTACCCGCTACCCAGACAGCAATACAAAAATATTGCTTTACAGCAGCTTTAAGATAGAAGCGAGTCCGATAAATACAAAGTAACTGACATGGTATAAATGCATAAAGGCAGACAAATCGTCTGCCTTTATTGTTATATAAAATTACTTGTATTAAAACCTGTAACCCAGCTTGAACGCGAATTGTGCCAACGCTGATTCTCCTTGATTCACACTGTTGTATTGGTTGATGTAGGTCATGCCTATTCCCAACTCAAGACCAAGATATAAGCGTGGTGTAGGTTGTAGGTTTAATGTATTGTTTACCAAAACACCTAATGCAAATCGGTCGCCAATAACAGAGGAATACAATGGATTGCCCATATTATCATAACCAATAAACTTACTGCCGCCATATTCTTTACCAAATAAGGCAGCAATACTTGGGCCTATACTATACCTTACTTTGCCCTTGCTGCCGGTAGGGTATATTTTTACACCGGGCATTACCATAAAGTTGGTATATGTTTCGTTGCTTGTAATATAGGTACTGCTTGTATAGCTATATGTGCTTATAGTCTCACTTAAAAAACCAATAGCCGCAGGCATATAGAAGCTGATGATGCCTTTTTTATCCAATAATCTTTCATAGCTCAACCCGGCACCAATACCTGCATTTGATATCTGTACAGGTGCAAAAGCTATTATATTTTTGCCATATTTTACTTTTTCTGCTTTTCCGTTTTTCATACGTACATCTCCACGGTTAATGATGTCTTCACTGCCGTTTTCGTATTCCACACGCAATACTTCGCCTTTAGCAATCTTGTAGTTGGGGCCTGTTAGGTTATCGGCTTTTTTATATGAGATGTCGCGAGTACCTACTTCAGATACTTTTGCATCAATAACATCGCCGTTACGCATATAGATTTTGTCTTGCGCGTTTGCCGTAGCTGCCATAGCAATAGCTACAAAGCTCAGTAGGGTGATTTTAATATTCATATATCTATTTTGGTTAGTTTACTGTTTATCAGCACACACTGTGCCAAGTATTGAAATTATTAACTGTCTAGTATATAAAACGTTAAGAATAACTGAAACCCCCATGCGGGCTATCAATTATTACTTCTTTTTTCTCACTTTTTTCTACAAACCCTGAAATCTGCGCATCTATGTTGAAAGATTTAGATATATCTACAATGGCATCTGCGGTTTCTCTATCTGTATATATCTCCAGCCTTTGCCCCATATTGAATACCTGATACATTTCTCTCCATGCCGTACCTGCCGATTCCTGAATCATGGTAAATAACGGCGGAACAGGTAATAAATTGTTTTTCACAACACGCAAAGCAGTTGGCAAATAATGCAACACTTTGCTCTGCCCACCACCGCTACAATGTATTATGCCATGTATCTTATCAAAATGCTGTTGTAATATCTGTAATACCACAGGTGCATAGGTGCGGGTAGGGGATAGTATCATCTTGCCCACATTCAGCGGTGTTTCGGTATCATCTGTAAGGCTGTATTTACCGTTATAAACAACCTCTTGAGGCAGCCCGGGGTCAACACTTTCAGGATATTTTTGGGCATATTCTTTCTTCAGCATCTCGTGGCGGGCACTTGTCAGTCCGTTGCTGCCCATACCACTATTATATTCGGTTTCGTAGGTAGCCTGCCCATAGCTTGCCAATGATACCACAACATCATCGGGTATCATTTTTTCAGTAGTTACCAGTTTATCTCTACGCATACGGCAGCTCATGGTACCGTCTACTATTACCGTGCGTACAAGGTCGCCAACATCGGCCGTTTCACCACCCATCAGCATTACATCTATACCATAGCCTGCCAACGTATTGAAATAAGACTGTGTGCCGTTGATGATTTCGGATATAACATCTCCGGGTATCAGGTTTTTATTACGCCCAATGGTAGATGAATAGGTAAATGGCCCCGTTGCACCAACACACAGCAGGTCGTCTATATTCATTACAATGCTATCTATAGCTATGCCTTTCCAAACACTCAGGTCTCCTGTTTCTTTCCAGTACAGATATGCCAACGATGATTTTGTGCCGGCACCATCAGCGTGCATCAGGTTGCAATACGCATCATCACCGCCCCAATAATCTGGGTATATTTTACAAAAGGCATTGGGATATAGCCCTTTATCCAGCTTAGCTATCGCTTTGTGTACATCTTCTTTTTGCGCAGAAACGCCGCGCAGGTTGTATCTGTTATTATCTGACATTATACGGAAACTGATGCACAAAGATAAAGCGAATGCCTGAGCATTAAAACATTGCTTTACCTGATAAGCATTACACTGCCTTTACGTTCTATTGTTTCTTTGTCTTCACATATGTACTTCAGGTAATACATATACGTGCCCACGGGTTGTGGTTTGCCGTTGAATGTACCATCCCATGCATCGTTTGTATTATTAGTTTCAAACACAGTTTGCCCCCAACGGTTTTTAATAATGAAAGTATGTATTTTATGATATTCAATACTTACGGGCTTAAACTTGTTATTCTGCCCTATGCCATCGGGTGTAAAGGCATCGGGTAAGAATACCTTACAGCACATACTACCCTCTACCAATACTGAATCTACACCTGCACAACCATAGGCATCAGTAATATTGAGCGTAACTGTTGAGCTTTTTTTAATGCTATATACTACTTCGTGGTAGCTATTGTTATCAAAATACACTGCGGGTTCCCAATCATAATAATATTCCTGATTGACGTTTGCTTTTAAGGTTATTTTATCACCAAAACATAGTTTTTGAGATGATGGTTTTTCTATTACAGCATTCGGATTATCATGTATGATGATGCTTTGTTCAAAGATGTTTGATTTACAACCGTTTTTACCTGTTAGTTCCAATGCGGCTCTTTTACGCCCACTTGTAGCCCACGACAACAGTATTTTATCTTTGTAAGTAGTATCGGTTATTATTTTCTCATCAATCGTCCAGTAGTACCAACTATCTTCATTTCGGGGGAATAATTCAATCGGTTTATTAATACAGCCGTGCAATGGCATTTCAAAACCACTCATCGGTGTAGGTTTAATGTACACCTGCACCGAATCGTATATTTCACAATCTTTATTAAATACTCTTACAGTAACTGTTTTCAGTCCCGGGCTGCCCCATCTTAGTTTTATTTTACCATTTATCGTGTCATTCTGTATTACTTGGGCACTATCAGTTGCCCAGAAAAACTGGTTGCCGGCTGGGTTAGTGAGGGTGTTGTTTATCCATACGTCATAGTATTGGCATATACTGTCTTTGTCTGCTTTAAGGTCGGCAAATACGGTAGGTGCAACTGTTATTTTAATCGAATCTCTGCGTATACATCTGCTACTATCTGTTACAGATACAGTATAAGTAATAGTATTGCTAACAGTTGCTATCGGGTTGCTGCAAGTAGTACAGCTAAGCCCTGTAGTGGGGGTCCACGAGTATGATAGTCCCTGCATGCTTGTGGTAGCTATTGCATTAAGCGGCACTTGCTTATCGCCCGTTATTACACATACAGATGTATCTCTGCCTGCATATACTGCCAAGTCAGAACCCTTGCGTGTTGTAAATAAAGTATCGCTGCACCCAAATCCCGGAAACGGCGTTACAACTACTGCGAATGTTGTAGTAACGGGTGGTGTGGCAATTTGTATCGTTTGGCCGTTACCGTAAAATGAGGTAAAGCTCTGATTGTACCATGCATATGATTGAAATCCGGGAGGGCCAGTAAGCGTTGTAAGATTACCATCAAGGCAATCTATACCAAATGTTTCAAAAAGCGCGCATTTTACATCAACATATGCGTACCCAAAATGGGCACCCGCACCACAGTCGCCGGTAGAAAAGCTAATACCAACTGTCTTTCCATTCATGCTGCTGAGGTCTACCGATGCTGTTGTCCAATCTTTATATATTGGTTGAGGAGAAATTGGAGACTTAACAAAGCCCGGCAACGTTGACGCTGCCACGTAAGAGTATTGTGCGCATAAAATTGGATTGCCGGTAGCTGAGTCAAAAGCTTTCACCTCAAAGCGTGGTTGTATTGCCGCAGGATGGCCGGGGTCTTCAAAAACTACTGCATACCTGTATAGTAACGAGTAATTGTTGCTGCCACTAGGTACATGTACATAGTATCTTGCTTGCTCTGCTTGCGAGCCATTAATATTATTACCGAGTTTTAGTGAATATATGCCAGCTGAAGGGTCTACAACAGGAAACCCACCATACATATCTACCGCTGCACCGCTTGTTATGGCATGTCGTGCAGGTAATGCTGCAGATGGAGAAAGTGTGATGGGACAACATGAGCCGGTATATAAATACCAATTTGTAAAGTTGCCGCTCTCAAAATCAATATTAGGTTCGCACGGAGATTGTGCTTTAGCAATTATTGATAACAGGGAAAAAACAAAGAGGCTAAAGGTAAGCTTCATAATATAAGAATTGACTTATATTACAAGTTAGTATCTTTTAGGCTATCATTATACTAATTACAATTAATTATTGTAGATTTTAATTAGATTTTTAAGTTCAACTATCAGTTAAAGAGCTGTTGTGTGCTGCTGCCAATCTGCTTTTTACACCTTGCCATTCTTCTTGTACAATACTGAATACCACGGTGTTACGAATAGTGCCATCATACCTTATGCGCTCATTTCGCAATAAGCCTTCAAACTGTGCGCCTATCTTTAAGATGGCAGCACGGCTGCGTTGGTTTTTGTCCCAGGTCTTCAGGCATACGCGTACACAATTCATCACTTCAAAAGCATGGGTAAGTAATAAGAGTTTACATTCCAGATTGTGTCCAGTACCCCAATAGGCAGGGTTGTACCATGTCCATCCTATTTCCAGCTTGCGGTGTTCGGCATACATATCCAAGTACCGTGTGCAGCCAATGATGCTATTTGTTGCTTTATCAATAATCACAAAAGGGTATTCTTCACCATTCATTCTTTTCAGCAAAGCACTTTGCAATTCGGTACGCAATACGTCAGCTTCATAGCCGGGCTTTGAGAGAAATTCCCAAATACGTTTATCAGTGCTGTTAGCTATCAACTCGTCAAAATGCTCGTGGGCAAGTGGTAGCAATTTTACACGTTCACCATCTAATATTACGGGGTGTTGTGACCAGTTCATGCAGTAAATGTCTGTCAAGTTTTTTATAATACAGGTATAGTAACTATCATTTAACAAGTCCCCTTGTTTTGGTACATTTACCGTGTAATGAAGCCTTTTTTCTCATTTGTAAAAATATTCCTTTATCCGTTTGCCCTTGTATATGGTGCCGTAGTATGGCTGCGAAACCGACTGTACGACACGGGTTTTTTTTCGTCCGTACAATTCAGTGTGCCTGTAATAACGGTGGGTAATTTGTCTGTTGGTGGTACTGGTAAAACGCCACATGTAGAATACCTGATAAGGCTATTGCAATACCGCTACAGGGTAGCTACTATGAGCAGAGGGTATAAACGCCGTACACAGGGTTTTTTGCTTGCAACAGAAGATACCAACGCATTGCGTATAGGCGACGAACCTATGCAGTACTTCATGAAGTTTCCAGACTTGGCAGTATGTGTGGCAGAAGAAAGAATGACAGGCATACCCAGCCTGATACAAAAACGACCTGAAACAGAAGTTGTTTTGCTGGACGATGCCTATCAGCACCGTAGTGTGAAGGCAGGCAGAAACATATTGATAACAGATTATTCAAAGCCGTTCTATAAAGACTATATTTTACCGATAGGCACACTGCGCGAGGGGCGTATAGCCTATCAGCGGGCGGATATTATTATTGTATCAAAGTGTCCTGCAGACTTGAGCAAGACTGCTGCAGATGAAATAGTACAGCACATCAACCCATTACAACATCAGCAGGTGTTTTTTACAACTATAGAATACGGTACTGCCTACGATATGTTTACTCGAGAGGCTGTGAGTATGCAAGGTAAAAATGCATTGATAGTATGTTGCATTGCTAAGCCTGAACCGTTTGTAGAATACATTAAGAATCGTGCAACTGATATACATACACTGACCTATGCCGACCATCATTATTTCCTGAACCGAGATATACAAGAAATAAAAGAGGCTTACAATAACTGGGGTGTAAAGAATAAGCTGGTTATAACAACAGAAAAAGATGCTACCCGCCTGCATCTTCATGCCGATAAACTGAAAGAGTGGGGAGTACAGATAGTAGTGCTACCCATACAGGTTGCTTTTCTATTTAATGGCAATACAGCGTTTGACAGTACTATCAACAGCTATATAGAAAATGAAATAAGCGGCGAAAATGACGAGCTTATTTATGAAGAGATACTGTAACTCGCCTTAATCTTCCTCTATACGTTTCAGGTTGAAGTCTGAAACATTAGATACGATAATAGGATATTTCTCTACCGTAACGTCTGAAGAATCCAACCCGAAACCACGTTCTTCTGAAAGGCTTATCTTCTTGAGCATGAAGTAACCACGCATTACAAGGCGCTCCCACAAAGGCAAGTCGTTATCGCGAGAAAGGAATTTTTCCATAACAATAAAACGGAAATCACCCTTCACATTGTTCTTGCTCAAAGACTCGTAACGGCTCACAACATTTACTTCTTTGTTATGTACCATTTCCTCCACTACTTTGCGGAACATCAATTGTATTTTATGCTCTACACGGAAACCTAAACGGAACTCGATACGGATGATTTCGTTGGGTACAATTGTTTGTACGGCATACTCCATCGTATATGGGTCGTCTAATACATCTACGTGTACAAACCAATAAATATCGGCACGCTTTGGTTTGCGGTACAGTATAGAGAAAATGATTTTGTGTTCTATCTCTTTGGGGTTGTTGGCACTTGTGAGGTAAACAAGGTGTGTAGAATATTTGGGGATGGTTTTGTCATTGCTCAACTCTTGCAGAATAGGCACATAATCTTCCAATCGTACAAACTCCACGTATCGGTTTTTGATTTTACGTGCTTTAAACCATGCAATCATTACAAGGAATAATATGCCACCAACTATCAATGCTACATAACCACCATGCGGGAATTTCTCCAGATTGGCAACCAAGAATGAAAACTCAATACTCAGGAATATAAACAAGTATGCGGCTATCCATATAATAGGCACACGCTTGATAAACATGAAGTAGGCAAAAAGGCAGGATGTCATTATCATACACAGCGTGATGGCAAGGCCATAAGCCGCTTCCATGTTCGATGATTTTTGGAATATGAGTACCACTGCTGTACAACCCGCAAATAACAGGAAGTTGATGCCGGGGATAAATAACTGACCACGCTCTACAGTAGGGTAGTTGATTTTCATTTTAGGCCATAGGTTTAGCTTGATGGCTTCACTTATGAGTGTAAACGAGCCTGAAATCAAAGCTTGGCTGGCTATAATAGCTGCCATCGTAGCTATGATGATGCCTGGCAATAAAAACCATTGTGGCATCAATTCGTAAAAAGGGTTTAGTGCAGAGCTGTCCCACACTTTACCTTTTTGAGTCAACAACCATGCACCTTGCCCCAGATAGTTGAGTATCAATGCCGACTTAACGAATATCCATGATATACGGATATTGCCCCTGCCACAGTGGCCAAGGTCTGAATACAATGCTTCTGCTCCCGTTGTACAAAGGAACACAGCACCTAATATCCAGAAGCCTTTTGGGTACATAGTAAGTAACTCGATAGCGTAAGCAGGGTTGAATGCTTTTATTATGCTCCAGTCATCATTGATATGATAAACACCTAATACGGCCAGCATGAGGAACCATAACGTCATGATTGGGCCAAATGCTTTACCTATTGTACCAGTGCCAAATTGTTGAAAGAAAAACAAGGCAGTAATAATGGCTAAGATGATATTTACGATAGTCCAGTCTGTAATATCATGCAATGCTTTGATGTTGCGTAAACCCTCAACGGCAGATGCTACCGAGATGGGTGGAGTTATCATACCATCCGCCAATAGGGCAGCACCACCTATCATGGCAGGGAATACCGTCCATTTACCATGTCGGCGCACCAATGCAAAGAGCGAGAAAATGCCACCTTCACCCTTGTTATCTGCCTTTAGTGTTAGTAGTACGTACTTAACGGTCGTTTGCAGTGTCAGCGTCCATATAATACAAGACAAGCCGCCGATGATAAGCAATTCGCTTATTTCTTTACCATTACAAATAGCGTTGAAAACGTATAGCGGTGAAGTACCGATGTCGCCGTAGATGATGCCGAGAGCTATGATTAGCCCAGCAAAACTGGCTTTATTAAGATTTTTGTGACCCACAGAAGATGCGGTTATTTATTACAGCGCGCAAAGTTAGCGCATATTTATGATATGTAACATATAATGTGCCAAACTTGTTTTATTTGCTTGTTTTCAAGAATTACCACAGTTTGCTTAATATAGCAGCCAGATGCAACAACTGAGAAAAAAGCTGAAACATGCCTTGCTGGCAAAGTTGCTAAAAGGCAATAATGTAGCATGTACCGTTTGCGGTAGCACCTACAGCAGCTTTTTTCCCTATCTGAACCGCGCCAATGCACAATGCCCAAGTTGTCGCTCGTTGGAACGTACCAGATTGATATACCAGTTTATTAAGGATAAGGCATTGATACAACCCAATACCCGCTTGCTGCATATAGCCCCTGAGCAATGTTTGTACGATGTCTTCAAGCAGCAATTAGGGAATGACTATATACCTGCAGATAAGTTTGAAGTAGGGTACAGTTATCCATCAGACACCAGCAATGTTGATATTACCTCATTGCCTTTTGAAGATGGCAGTATGGATATGGTAATAGCCATCCACGTACTGGAGCATGTGCAGGATGATGCCAAAGCATTGCAAGAAATATACCGCGTACTAAAAAAGGGTGGATATGCTATACTACAAGTGCCTTACGAACAGAGTAGGGAACATACCTACGAAGATGCCAGCATAACAAGCCCCGAAGCAAGGAAGCAACACTTTGGGCAGAGCGACCATGTGCGTATATACGGCAGAGATTATATAAACCGTTTCCGAGCACCAGGTTTTAGTGTGCAGTATGCGGATTATGTACAAAGCATCCCTGAACAATTGAAAGAACGATACGTTTTTAAAAAGGAAGAAATATTTTTACTACGCAAATAATACTACTACATGAACTACTGGCTTGTAAAATCTGAACCGTTTAAATATAGTTGGGAGCAATTTGTAAAAGATAAGAAAACCCATTGGGATGGGGTGCGCAACTATGCAGCCCGCAACAACCTGAAAGCGATGGCTAAAGGCGACCATGTTTTGTTTTATCATAGCAACGAGGGCTTGGCGATTGTGGGTATTGCTGAGGTGGTAAAAACCGCTTACCAAGACCCTACAACGGACGACCCCAATTGGGTAGTGGTAGATTTAAAACCACTGAAAGCCATACCCAAACCTGTAACACTGGCAGACATCAAAGCAACACTTGCTTTAAAAGATATGGACTTAGTGCGCCTTAGCAGGTTGAGTGTAGGTACTGTAAAGCCAGATGAATATAAATTGATAATGAAGATGGGTGGGCTGTAGAACAAATAGTTTAGTATGAAAGCTATATTCCTTTTACTATTATGCAGTTGTATAACAAATGTCTGTTTCTCTCAAGTAGGAAACAAACTCAGGCACGTAAAAATTAGAGATGAGAGAAATAAGTTTGGACGTACTATTATGTATGGCTCATTTATTTCAATCAAAGGCGTAACAGGAGGATTTATAGAGTTATATAATACTGAGAATAATCAGTATTATTTCTTTGATATAGCTCCCGGGGATAAAAATGGTAGTCATTTTAGATGGTACGTACCACCCGGCAAATATGTGCTCTTGAAATATCGTTGGGGTCAGTGGCGTTTTGAGGGCTCAATAGGCAATGCTGATGATATTTATAAATGGGGAAGAATGGCAAATCGTTCTCGGATAGATGAAACGTCTTTAGAAGATACAAACCAACGTTACACATTCTATGTTGCACCTGACACTGTTACATATGTTGGAGCGTGGCACTTCGAAGATGTGAAAGTGTCATTTAAGAATGAGAAATCATCACAAGACTCTACGGAGTTATATAAAACAGTCAGAAAGAAGTTAGATATTACTAAGAGCCTTATAAGCATTCCTCAATAATTACATATTGCATAATGTTGGATTTTGCATAGCAACATTATGTATATAGTAAATAACAAACCCCGACAAAAATGTCGGGGTTTGTTATTATACAGTCATTATTTCTTTGTCTTTATCTCGGCAGTGCTGGTCAACCAATGCAATGTGTTTGTCGGTTAGTGTCTGTACACTGCCTTCCGCATCTTTAGCGGCATCTTCACTCAGTCCGTCTTTCTGTAGTTTCTTAATCTCTTCAATCGCATCTCTGCGTATAGTGCGTATGGATATTTTGGCTTGTTCGCCCTCACCGTTTACACGTTTTACCAATTCTTTACGGCGTTCTTCTGTTAGTGGTGGCAAAAACAGGCGGATGATGTTACCATCGTTTTGCGGGTTCAGCCCTATATTGCTGGCAATGATGGCTTTCTCTATTGTACCCAACATATTTTTTTCCCAAGGTTGCACAGATATGGTACGGGCATCGGGCGTTGTAACGTTCGCTACACCCGATAATGCAGTAGAAGCACCATAATAATCTACAAACACACCATCCAGTATGGCTACATTGGCTTTGCCTGCACGTATGCGGCTCAGTTCCGTTTCCAGGTGTGTGATGGCTTTTTTCATCAAGCCTGCCGCCTCGTCATATATCAAGTCTATTTCCTCGCTCATGCTAAGAGAGATTGTTTAATGGTGGCAAATATAAAAATGTTCCGCAACATACATTATACCATTTCTTTTCTATATATTTAGTTAATGTATCCGTACTTAGTTTATCCTTATTTGGATAGGGGCTGGGATGGTGGTAATTTTGTAGAAAAGATATATTAATGGAAACTACATTGCAAAGCCCTGTTGGGTTAACAACAGGAGCCATTGCGGAGATAAAGAGGCTGATGGGTGAAACTGGTTTTGATACTACGCAAAGCCTGCGTATTGGTGTGAAGGGTGGTGGATGCTCCGGTATGAGCTATGTGCTGGGTTTTGATGCTAAAGAAGCAGATGACGAGACCTATGAAATAGAAGGAATACCCGTATTGATGAAGAAAGCACATGGCATTTACCTGTTTGGCATGACGGTTGACTTTGAAGACGGGCTGAATGCGAGGGGATTTGTGTTTAAGAACCCGAATGCCAGCAGCACTTGTGGTTGTGGTAGTTCGTTTGCCGTATAATATTCTGAATGAGAATAGCTAAAACAATATGCTTGTTGATACTGGCTGCAGCATCGGTAGCAGTACATGCACAATCTAAACAACAGGCAACACCATACCCTAAGGGTGACATCAACAAAAAAGATGCTAATGGCAAACCAAATGGTATGTGGTTGCATACTACCGCACCACGAATGGGTGAAGGTGGTACTACAGAGTTTGGTGTGTATGAACATGGCAATAAAGCAGGCCTTTGGTATAAACTGGATGGCGAAGGACAGCTATATGCTGCAGAAACATACCGCAACAATGTACTGGATGGCGAGGTGAAGTATTACGAAAATGGCAGGGTTACGTGTATTGGCTATTATCGCGGGTTGAATCCAAAATACTCTCACGATACTATTTATGTTACAGACCCTGTGTCGCATAAAGAAACCAAGCGCATCATACCAACAGAAAGAAGCACGCTGAAACACGGTACCTGGCGATTTTACGATGCAGACAATGGCAGGCTGATACGTGAAGAAGAGTATCAGATAGATGAATTGGTGTATCATAAAGATTACCCGATGAGCAAAGCAGATAGCCTGCTATACCTGAAGCGCGAAAGCAAAATGCCACACAACAGGAAGAAGCAATACGCACCGCCACCTGCCAAGCAGGTAACATATAATTGATGTGTTTTTAACATTATTTTTCTGCCGTTTGATTTTCTGATTGTTTTTCTTCGTAGTATTGCATTGTAATGAATAGCACTAACATAAAACATTGTTGTACAAACTCTGCATAACAGAGGGGCAATGTTGTGTATATATAATATTTGCAGCCCCGTATTTCGGGGCTCTTTCTTTTTTTATAATGAATATGAAACAGACATATAACCATACAAGCACAAAAGGCAACAAGCATACTTGTTGTAAGCATAGCTGTGCGAAAGCGCGATGTTGATGTAATCTGTAATAACATATATAACAACGCCTTTCGATGATATACCGAAAGGCGTTTTCATTTTTAAATCTTAATACAAACAACCATAAAATATACCATACAATGAAACTCGAATTAACAACACCTGCTCTGTTGTTCTCTACCGTATCGTTACTGATACTGGCATTCAGTAACCGCTTCATCAGCATTGCGCAACTGATACGCACCCTGCACGATAAATATAAACAAGACCCTGACTATGCATCGCTATTGCAGATAAACAAACTACGCAAGCGGGCAAGGATAATACGTGATATGCAAATCATTGCGGTATCAAGCCTTTTGCTGAGTGTGGTAACGATGTTCCTGTTGTTTTACGACCTGCAAGATGCTGCCCAGATAGTTTTTTCAGCATCGCTGATATTGCTTGGGGTGGCTATGTCGTTGTCTATAGCAGAGATGCTATTATCTACCAATGCGCTGAACCTGCTTTTGGATGGTGAGGAAGAAAGTAAAGAGAAAAACAATGACTACTTCAGGAAATGGTTGATAAGCAAATATGTGTTTAACAGATAGCACCTAACTAACCATGAAGATAACTGCACACCGCCGTCAGGGGTGTTCGGCGGTGTTGCAGTTTTGTAATGTCTGTTTACAGTCGGAATAATAATGCCAAAATGATACGGTCTTCTGATTTTACTAAATCAGGTTTCCACCCTGCAGGTATAGCTGTTGTTGTGTAGCCAGTGGGTGAAGTAACACCACCACGCCCTGCAAAATAGGGTACACTTGCTTCGCGATGTACATATTCCAAACGGAATGTAATGCTTTGATTGGGCATCCAGTCGAAGTTGGTAGAGTAATCCCAACCTTGAAAAGCATCACCCGGATTGGCACTGAAAGGATTACTGCCTGCTGTTTGTGTAGGGTTGTTAGAATTTGGCAAGGGGCTTGCATCGCCGGTAGGGTATAGCACAAGATATCTGCCTGGGTTGGTCATGTAACCGCCACCTATCGTCCATGCAAATTTGTTTTTATTAAACCATACACGGTTGTACAACATGCCGCTAATGAAGTGTTGGGCAGGTGTAGTGCTATCGCCATTGAAAGCACGTACACCACCACCTGTTTCAAAGCCAAAATCGCCTGTTAGTGAAAACGCCATACGGCTGATGCCTTTTGATTGCGGACGGTTGTAATAACGTACCAACAAGCTATTGTCTGAATGGAAACGTTTCCTGTCGGGGATGTTGGCAGCATCTGTACCATAATAGTCATTGGTTAGTAGTTTAATGTGTTCTTTCGGACTCCAAGTAATGTTCATACCAAAGCCAGGCATACTGTTGAACTTGCCATAACTCTGCCAGCCGTTTATTATCCACGGTTCTATTTTCAGCTTTTCCGTAGGAAATATCTGAATGCGAACTCCATTAAAAAACCAAGGTGTGTTGTCTGATGTAAAGGATGCTTGGTATTCCCAGTTTTCTACCTGATAATAAGAGTTGAGCCCGATGTAAGACATAAACATACCTGCATCTATATTGATGCCATGCCATACATTAAGGTGGTAACCTGCATAAGCCTCGCTCAGGTAACGATATACGTTTGCCAACTCATACTGTCCGCGATAAGGGCTATAGTCGTTGCGTGGTACAACGGTAGAGCGTGTACCAAACTGCGTCATAATCTTCGCCCTTGCACCTTCGTAGTTAAACTCGCCACCAATACCTACAAAAGACAATTGCAATTCGTTATGCCTTGCCATAGCAGTAGAGCCTACTACGGTATTATCAATAGGGTTGTTGAAAGAGTAGTTGTAATTCGCATCCAACATAATGCTGCCTGTAAAGTATTTTGTTTGCAGGGCAGAATGGGTACGGCGGTCGCTACCATTTTGCCATGTCTGGTCCATGCCCTCAAAAGGGATTTTTGCAGTTACCTGTTCGTCAGGTTCATCATCTTCTTGTGAGATGATTTTTTCGCTGTTCGGGTTTACTGCATTTTGAGCAGATGCATTAACTGAAATTGTTGCTATGGCTATGCACAGCGCATGTTTAATAAAACGATTCATTTTTATGTGTATTTAGAGTGATAAAAAAAATAGTATGTACACGACAGTGCTTACGAGCTACAATACGTAGCCGCAACACAATGCAGGAATATTGACTTATTACTTTAGCCCGAAAGCCTGATACTCCTTATAAGAGTAGTTGAGATGAAAGAAAAAGATTGCCCAAAAGTAGTTTGGGTGATTGCACTGCGATATTGAATTTCCACAACGCGTTGATTTTAAGACGGCGCAAAGGTATAGCTGTTATGTTCAATAAAACATCATTATGATTATATTATTTACTTATAGTGATTATAGTATTAAGATATAATCATGCTATCCTGTATCTTGCACATCCATGTCATTTGATTTTTCTGCCAAGCTGCCGATGTTTGATAACCGCCTGCGGAAAGTGTATAAACACTTCAGCAAACTGGCGCGCAGGCAAGATGTTGCTTGCTTTCGCTTTTACGACCACGATTTGCCGGAGTTTCCTTTTGCCATAGAGCTATACAAAGACGTAGTACATGCTGCCGAGTATAAACGCAAGCATGGTATGGAAGATGATGAACACGAGGCTTGGCTACAGGCATGTAAAGAAACGATTGCTGCGGTGTTAGAATTGCCAGTTGAAAATATCTTTATGAAGATACGCCAACGCAAAGCAGGCAGGCAAGGGCAGTATGAAAAATTTGCAGAGCAAAAGACAGAACGAATTGTACCTGAAAATGGGCTTAATTTCATCATCAACCTGACAGACTATCTGGATACAGGTTTGTTTCTCGACCACCGCATTACCCGCCATATGGTACGCGAAGAAGCTAAGGGCAAACGTGTACTGAATTTGTTTTGCTATACGGGTTCTTTCAGTGTGTATGCAGCGCATGGTGGTGCCGCAAGTGTTACTTCGGTTGATTTATCTAAAACATACATCAACTGGGCTAAACGCAATATGCAGTACAATAAACTGTATGATAGCGATAAGCATGAATTTGTACATGGCGATGTAATGGACATCATCCGCGATATACCAGCCGATACGTTTGACATCATCGTTTGCGACCCGCCTACATTCTCTAACAGCAAGCGAATGGAAGAAACTTTTGATGTGCAACGCGACCATGTATGGTTGTTGAAGCAACTACTGAAGGGATGCAGGGATGGGGGTAAAATATATTTTAGCAACAACTACCGAAACTTTGTACTTGATAAAGACAGCCTACCAACACCACACATCAAAGATATTACGGCTGCTACTACACCATTCGATTTTCAGGGTAAGCTGCACAGGTGTTGCTACCTGATTGAAAAATAAGGCTTACTATGTAAATTGCAGTCTATGAGCATCATCAGGGTTAATAATCTGGTTAAGAAATACGGTGATTTTACGGCAGTTAAAGGCATTAGTTTTGAAGTGAAAGAGGGTGAGATATTCGGGCTGCTTGGCCCAAACGGAGCAGGCAAAACCACCACGCTGGAAATCATTGAAACACTGCGAGAAAAAACATCGGGCGAAGTATGGGTAAAGGGGCTGAACCTTGATAAAGATGCCAACGAAATAAAAAAGATAATCGGTGTGCAACTACAAGCGGCGGGGTATTATCCTAACCTGAATCTGCTGCAAATCATAGACTTGTTTGCTGGTTTGTACAACAGAACCGTAGATGCGCTTGCTTTGCTCGATACCGTTAACCTGCGCGATAAAGCAAAAAACAAATTCAAAGAATTATCGGGTGGGCAGAAGCAGCGTTTTTCTATTGCTACTACTTTAATTAATGAGCCCGCTATTATCTTTTTGGACGAACCCACAACTGGGCTCGACCCGCAAGCAAGGCGCAATTTGTGGGAGCTGATAAAGCAAGTGCGCGACAGAGGCACTACCGTTGTAATTACCACGCACTATATGGATGAGGCAGAGGTGCTGTGCGACAGGGTAGCCATTGTAGATAGCGGCACTATCATAGCACTCAATACCCCCGATGCATTGATAGACAACCTGATAGCTACAGGCTTTAAACGCACCAAGCAGGTAAAAGAAGCCAATTTGGAAGACGTGTTCTTAAACCTGACTGGAAAAGAATGGCGTGAGGAGTAATTACGAAAAGAAGCCCTTTTTCTTTCTGCGAGATGTAGTGCCACCTAAGCCCAATGATCCTAATAAACCGCGTACCAGCATATTACCCGCCGTGCGCATCATGCTACGTGCTACTGGGTTGTCTGTAATAGTTTCAACGAGGCTTTTTTCTTCTTCCTGTTTGCTTTTTGTTTTGGTAGTTGTTTCCTGCTCTTGTGCTTCTTCTTTAGCGGCGGTTAGTTTCTTTGTCAGTATTTCGTAAGCACTTTCTCTGTCTTCTGTTTTGTTGTAGGTAGCAACTAATGCAGATTTGTTTACTAGATTGGTAATCTCTTGTTCTGTCAGTATATCCATACGGCTGCGCGGCGGGCATAGCATAGTAGCTACCAATGGGGTAGGGATGCCCTTTTCATTCAGGAGTGTTATCAGTGACTCGCCAATACCTAATTGTGTTATCAGGTCTTCTGTTTGGTAGTATGTACTATCGGGGTAGTTGGCGGCGGCCAGTTTTATGTCTTTACGGTCGTTGGCAGTAAAAGCACGTAGCGCATGTTGAATTTTCAAGCCCAACTGGCTTAATACAGCGGGTGCTATATCCTGCGGGTTTTGTGTACAGAAGAATATGCCAACCCCTTTTGAACGTATCAGTTTAATGACGGTTTCCAATTGGTCAATTAACACTTCGTTGGCATCAGAAAATATCAGGTGTGCTTCGTCAATAAACATAACCAACTTGGGTTGGTCAAGGTCGCCAGCCTCTGGTAGTGATGCATACAATTCTGATAAGAGTTGCAGCATAAAGGTAGAGAACAGTTTGGGACGGTCTTGCAGGTCGGTAACACGTACGATGCTTATCATACCCCTGCCATCATCGCTAATGCGCATCAGGTCGTCCACATCAAACGATTTTTCACCAAAGAAAACGTCCGCGCCTTGTTGTTGCAGTTCTATTACTTTGCGCATGATAGTACCAACCGATGCGGGCGATATATTGCCGTATGCTTCGCTCAATTCATCCTTACCCTCATTGGCAGCCCATTGCAATGTTTTTTGCAGGTCTTTCAAATCGAGCAGCGGCATTTCGTTATCATCGCAATATTTGAAGAGCATAGACAAGATGCTTTCCTGTGTGCTGTTTAGCCCTAGTATTTTTGATAATAATACAGGTCCAAATTCAGTAACCGTTGCACGCAACCTTACACCCGGCTCGTTACTCAGCGATAATAATTCTACAGGATAAGCAGATGATGTGTAGGTGATGCCCATGCGTTGCACACGGTCGTTTATTTTATCATTGGGTGCGCCTTGTGCGGCAATGCCACTCAGGTCGCCTTTAATATCCATGAGCAATACGGGTACACTGGCATCGCTCAGGCTTTCTGCCAATACTTGCAGCGTTTTGGTTTTACCTGTACCTGTTGCGCCGCTTATCAGTCCGTGGCGGTTCATGGTTTTCAATGGTGCTGCAACGGTTGCTTCGGGTACAAGCTCCCCATCAAGCATAGCTTTACCTAATAGTATAGATGCCCCTTTGAAAGTATAACCACCGTTGATGTCTGTAATGAATTGCTGTTTGTCTGCCATAAGTACCAATAAAATAAATAATCCCGCAAATATGCAGGACTAATTTAAAACAGTTTTTGAATGAATGTCTTGTATGTTAAAAGAAATAACGTTGTTTTTCTACCATTTTTGCAGCTATGCTACGCCTTGCCTGTTTGGTGTTGAAGCTATTGGTTTTTGTAAAACGTTTTAAGCCCAGCAACATCATGCGCAGTTCATCGCCATCTGCAAAAGCATTCACGGCGTTTTTACCTGCATGGTTTACTTTATCTGCCGTATCGGCTATCAATACCCTTGTTGCATCTACTGCAAGGCTGGCGTGTTCGTGGTTGCTTGCCTGCATCTTCATAGCGCGTAGCAATGCACTTTCAGCCATAAAGGTATCCATCACCATATCGGCAAGGTACATCAGCACTTCCTGTTCCTGCTCTATCTTCATCATCAGTTTTTGTACGGCAGCACCTGCACACATCAAAGCAGCTTTTTTGAAGTTGGCAATCGCTTTCAGCTCTGCTGCAAATGGGGCATCATCTTCACCAAATTCGGGTATGCCCATCAGCTCTTTCTGTATAGCCATAGCTGGTGTCATCAGGTTGATGCGTCCTTTCATCGCACGTTTCAGGTACATATCCAATGTCAGCAGCCTGTTTATTTCATTCGTACCCTCAAATATCCTGTTGATGCGGCTATCTCTGTATGCGCGTGATATATTATACTCGTCAGAAAAACCATTACCACCATGTATTTGCACACCCTCATCTACAATATAGTCCAGTGTTTCAGAGCCTATTACTTTCAGCATGGCACATTCTATGGCATACTCTTCGGCTGCACCCAATAGTGTTTCGCTATCGGGTTTACCTGCTGCTGCCAGTTCGTGTTCTTTATCGGCTATCCATTTGGCAGTACGGTATAGTGCAGCATCGGTAGCAAAGGTTTTAATAGCCATCTCTGCCAGCTTGTGTTGTATAGCACCAAACTGCGCGATGGGTGTTTTAAATTGCTCGCGTGTGGTGGCGTAGGCAATTGATGTGTTCATGGCACGTTTAGCACCACCCAATGCGGCAGCACATAGTTTCAGCCTGCCTATATTCAGGATGTTAAATGCTATGATATGCCCTCTACCTATTTCACCCAATACATTGTCAACAGGTACTTTGCAGTTTTCAAAAAACAACTGACGAGTGCTGGAGCCTTTGATGCCCATCTTGTGTTCTTCTTCACCAAAGCTCAAACCTTCCGTATTTCTATCAACAATAAAAGCGGTAAACTTATCGCCATCTACTTTTGCAAATACGGTGAATACATCTGCAAAGCCTGCATTGGTTATCCATATCTTCTGCCCGTTTATCAGGTAGTGCGTACCATCGGGTGTGAGGGTAGCGGTAGTTCTTGCTCCTAAAGCATCTGAGCCAGAATTGGGTTCTGTGAGAGCATACGCCCCTTTCATTTGGGCTGTTGCCAGTTTGGGTATGTATTTTTGTTTTTGTGCTTCTGTACCAAAGTATAATATGGGCAATGAGCCAATACCGTTATGCGCTGCCATGGCTACAGCAAAGGAGTGCCCACCACCTAATGCCTCATTAATGATTGTGGCTGTAACAAAGTCTTCTCCCAATCCACCATATTTTTGGGGAAAGGCTGCACCCAACAAGCCCAGTTCGCCTGCTTTATCCAATAAAGATGGCATCAACCCCTCTTGTTGCTTGTCTATTTCCAGCAGGTGTGGTATGACTTCTTTATCCAGAAATTCGTTGCAGGTTTGCTCTATCAGTTTTTGTTCTTCGCTGAAATCTTCGGGGGTAAACGTGTTGGCGGCATCTGATGGCTGGATGAGAAATGCCCCGCCTGTAAGTGCTGTCTTGGCTTGTGCTTCCATAACATCGTCGTTTCTATAAATTTACTATTTATTATCGGTGTATGGTGTAAAATACTATGTTAAATAAGTGTATCCTTTGATTATTTTTGACAGTTATACAATGTCGGATATACATTCTGCATATATCAATCTGGGTACGGAAAACCTGCATTACTTACAAGCTGGAAATGGTAGTAAGCTATTGCTCGCATTTCATGGGTATGGCAACGATGCTGCCATGTTTATGCCATTTGCAGATTATCTGCCAGACTATACGATTGTTAGTATAGATTTACCGCATCATGGCAAAAGCAATTGGTCAGCACATGTGCATCTGGATAACCATCACTTGTTGGCTTTGGTAAAAGAGCTAACATTGCTGCACGATTGTACACAAGTATCGCTGATGGGGTATAGCATGGGTGGTAGGGTATGCCTGAAGATTGCAGAGTTGATGCCCGATGTTGTATCTGATATTATTCTCTTGGCATCAGACGGACTTACATTTAATACGTTCTATTACTTTGTAACACGCACCACACCAGGCAGGTATTTGTTTCGTAGTTTCTTGTCGTCGCCAAACAGGTATATGCCTGTGGTTAACTGGGCAAAACGGCGAAAACTGATAGATGCATCGCGACACAAATTTGCTATGCAATACCTTAACGGAGAAGAAGAACGCTTTTTTTTACTGAAAGTATGGCCTTGTATGTCTTTGCTATTGCCCGATTATAAAAAGCTGCGCAAGATATTCAGCCAACATTCCATCCATGTTTGTGTTTATATGGGTAAGCACGACAAGATAATACCCTTATCGCTGGCAGAACAGTTTAAAGCAACACTCAACCACGCACACATCAATCTCTATATATTGGATAAAGGACATGCATTGATAGATGCAGACACACTGCCTGTAATAGCCAAATCGCTGAACAGATGATGCTGGCGGTTATTGTCATATCATCCATTTTATCGTTACTCTATGCTACGCTTATGTTACTTTATCGTAAGGGATGGCAAGAGCAACGTTTGTTTATCTGTAATGATGCTCAACCGCAAACACATATCAGCATCATAGTGCCTGCACGAAATGAAGAAGATAATATTGGTAAGTGTATAGATGCCATACTCGCTCAAGAATACCCCAATCATCTTTTTGAAGTAATTGTTATTGACGACCATTCTACCGATAATACAGCAGGCGTTGTAAAAAATTACAAGCAATCTAATATCCGCTGCATACAGTTAGCAGGGCATGTAACGGATGAAACCATTGCCTATAAAAAGAAAGCACTATCGCTTGGTATAGCAACTGCTAAGGGCGAATTGATAATAACCACCGATGCAGATTGCATAGCCGGCAAACAATGGCTTAAAAACATAGCAGCATTGTACGAAAGAGATAAACCTGTAATGATTGTAGCCCCAGTTGATTTTACAAACAATGGTAGCATAGTACAATTATTTCAGTCGATCGACTTTATGAGTATGCAGGGTATAACAGCCGCATCGCACAAACTGGGGCTGGGTAATATGAGCAATGGCGCAAACCTTGCATTTACCAGAACTGCTTACGATGCCGTTGATGGATATACAGGTATAGACCATTTGGCATCGGGCGACGACTACCTGCTGATGATGAAGATGCGCTACGCATACCCTACCAGCATCAGCTACCTGAAAACAGAAGCAGCTATTGTACACACTGCACCACAACCCGACTGGGGTAGCTTTCTGCAACAACGCATACGCTGGGCTTCCAAATCGGGGAAGTATGATGACAAGAAATTGACTGCAATATTGATGTTAGTGTATTTGTATAATGTATTGCTGTTAGTAGTAGGGGTGGTGGGTATATTCAATGTAAATTATCTATTGCTGTTTGCTGCCATGCTATTGCTGAAAACAGAGGTAGAAATATACTACTTGCTGCCTGTGGCAAGGTTTTTTAATAAGCGTAAGGATCTGCTATATTTTCCATTGCTGCAACCATTGCATATACTATATATAGTAGCGGCAGGTATGTTGGGGTTTGTGGGCGTGTATAAATGGAAAGGCAGAAAACTAAAGTAAATATCATATTACAGACTACTTGTTTTTACTAACTTTAAAGCAAATAGATACTATGCGCAAGGTTACCTTTATTTCTATATTAGTAATACTGCTATTGGGCACTGGATATGTATATTGGTTTTACTACAACCCGTATAGCGAGGGTAGTAGGGAAGGAGTCTTACAGAAATTCTCTCGTAAGGGTAATGTCTTCAAAACCTACGAGGGCGAAATGATACAGTTAGGTTTTGGCCAACGTGGGGCAGCTATCAATTCTCAATACTATTACTTTAGCGTGGACGACCCGCAAATAGCAGACAGCCTTGAAAACTGTTTGGGTAAGATTGTAAGACTACACTATATACAATACCGTAAAACCCTGCCTTGGCGTGGCGAGAATTACAACAAACAAAATGCAGAGAAAGGGCAGTATGTGGTGGACAGGATTGAGAAAGTAGAAAACGCCATCTACTAAGCCAGCAGCAAAAACACGGCAGGTGCTTTAGGCAGTTCGGGCTTTTGTTGTTTCCATTCGGTAATGGTTTTTGTTTTAATGAAACTATCTGCACCCGTTACATTGACGGCAATGCACAGCTTTGTATTATTCTGACAATGCTTTAATACCTCATCAAGCAACTGATTGTTGCGATAAGGGGTTTCTATAAATATTTGTGTTTGGTTATCTTTCTTCGATGCGGCTTCTAATGCCTTTAGTTGTTGGCTGCGGGCAGGTTCTTTAATAGGCAGATAGCCATTAAAAGCAAATGATTGTCCGTTGAGCCCCGATGCCATGAGCGATAGTATGATAGAAGATGGCCCTGTTAGGGGTATTACAGTAGCACCCAAGTTGTGCGCTATGCCTGCCAGCACCGCACCGGGGTCTGCAATACCGGGGCAACCAGCCTCGCTCATTACGCCTACATGCTTACCATCGTTCAGCCATTTTTTAAGCAATGTAGTGTCTGCACCATTATGTTTGTCTATTTCAGAGAAGTGTATGTCGTCTATCACCAAATCTTTGTGCAACGATTTTAGGAAACGCCTTGCTGTGCGGATGTTCTCTGCAAAATAGTATTGCAACGCAGCAGTATGTGTATATACCTCTGCAGGCAGCGTATGCAACGCACCCTCTGCTATGGGTATCGGTATCAGGTATAGTATGCCCTTACTCATGTTGCTAAAATACGGTAATGTTTGAGAAATGTATTTCTACCTTTACATCATGATACTCCCGTCATCTTTTTATATACGCGAAGATGTGGTGCAGGTAGCTAAAGACCTGTTGGGGAAAGTGATTGTTACTAAGATAGATGGTATTACCGCATCTGGTATCATTACCGAAACAGAGGCGTACGCAGGCGTTACAGATAAAGCTTCTCATGCTTATGGTGGTAAGCATACAAATCGTACTGAAGTGATGTATGCAAGAGGCGGGGTAGCGTATGTATATCTCTGTTATGGCATACACCATCTTTTCAATGTAGTAACGAATGTACAAGGCATACCCCATGCCGTACTGATACGAGCTATAGAACCACTAAAAGGTATTGATACCATGTTGCATCGCCGAAAGAAAGCAACACTACAAACCCAACTTACAGCAGGCCCGGGTGCTATGAGCATGGCATTGGGCATACATACATCGCACACAGGCTTATCGCTGAGTAAAGGTATAATAACATTGCACGATGATGGTATAGATGTAGCACAGATTACTGCCACTACACGCATTGGGGTTGACTATGCCAAAGAAGACGCACTGCTACCGTACAGGTTTTATATAAAGGGGAGCATGTTTGTAAGTAAGTTATAAAAAAGCACCTCATACAGAGGTGCAATTTCTTACTTATTGAAATTATAGGTTGTTCAATTATTCTGCCATCATTTCTTCAATGATAGCTGCTATATCTTCCGCATTTGGTTTAGAGAAGTAGTCGCCATCAGTTGCATAAGCAGGGCGGTGTGCCTGCGCAGTTATAGTACGTGGTGCAACATCCAACCATCGATAACCGCCTTGCTTTTCCATCACTTGCTGGAACATAAAGGCACTGGCACCACCCGGTACATCTTCGTCAACAAACACTATACGGTTTGTTTTTTTCAACGATTCCAGTATCATATTATTCACGTCGAAAGGCAGGAGTGTACGCACATCCACCACCTCGCAACTAATACCTGCAGGCTCTAAGTAATTTACTATTGCTTCTTCAATAACACGGAGTGTAGAACCATACGATACGATAGTAATATCCGTACCATAACGTATCACCTCAGGTACACCAAATGGTACGGTGTAGGTAGATAGATTGGCTGGCACATTCTCTTTCAAGCGATAACCGTTCAGGCATTCTATTACTATACCCGGCTCATCACTTTGCAACAGTGTGTTATACATACCTGCAGCCTGTGTCATGTTACGAGGCACACAAAGATACATGCCGCGTATGCTGTTCAATATCATGCCAATGGGTGAGCCACTGTGCCATATACCTTCCAACCTGTGTCCGCGTGTACGTACTATCAACGGGCATTTTTGCCCGCCTTTGGTACGGTATAGCATGGTAGCCACATCATCGCTCAATGGTTGCAGACCGTACAATAAATAGTCAAGATATTGTATTTCTGCTATAGGGCGCAAACCGCGCATAGCCATGCCTAAGCCTTGCCCTATAATTGTAGCCTCGCGTATGCCTACATCAAATATTCTGCCTTCACCATATTTTTCCTGCAAGCCTGCAAAACCCTGATTCACGTCACCTATCTTACCGAGGTCCTCTCCAAAAGCAACAACGGCAGGGTTGGTGGCAAATGTATGGTCGAAGAATTTGTTGAGTATTTCGTAACCGTTTAATTGTGGTGCATCGGGCATATATACGGCCGGTACTTCTGTTACCTTCATGGCACTGTGGCGGCTTTCGCTGTGCAGGTGAGATGAGAATTTATCTCTATTGTCTTGTTGCAGGTAATCGTAAAAATTTCGTAACCCACGCACTGCTTCGCTATTGCCACTACAGAGTGTAAGAATACGGCGCACAGTTTGCATCACATCTTTGCGGATGGGCTCGCGAATGCTGTTGAGCTTTGTTACCATCTCGGCTATCATAGCAGCCGTAGGGCCACCTTCGTACACTACCTGATTGCACAGGTGCGTAGCCTGTTGTATCTGTTCTTTAATGGGATTGATGAAATTATCCCAAGCGCGTTGTTTAGCATCGCGTGCCTGTTGCTTGGCATCATCTTCTATGCGCAGTATCTCTTCTTCGGCAGCTATTTCATTTTCAAGGATGAAGTCGCGAAGCTTTGTAATACAATCCCATTCTTTTTCCCATTCCAGTCTTTCTTTGCTTTTGTAACGCTCATGACTGCCGGATGTGGAGTGCCCTTGCGGCTGTGTTACTTCCTGTACGTGGAATATGGCAGGGATGTGTGTTTCGCGCACACGGGCTATGCCTTTCTGTACCGTATCCAGCATACCTGCATAGTCCCAACCTTTTACTCGGTATATGTTTAAACCGCCGGTAGCTTCGTCCCACTGCATACCTGAAAGGGCTTCGGAGATGGAGTTTTTCGTTGTCTGGTATTTACGTGGTACGGATATACCATATCCATCGTCCCATACGAATATAGCCATCGGCACACGCAATACACCTGCTGCGTTTACCGTTTCCCAAAACAGCCCTTCAGATGTAGATGCATCGCCAATGGTACAGAATATTACTTCATTACCATTGCGTGTAAACTTCTCAAAGCCTGTCTGTAATTCCTGAATATTGCGGTAACATTTGGATGCAAAAGCTAACCCTAATGCACGTACCATTTGCCCTGCCGTGGGCGATATATCGCTGGATGAGTGAATGTCTTGTGTAAGGTCCACCCAATCACCATTGGCATCCAGCCAGCGTGTACCATAATGCCCGTTCATCATACGGCCAGCGGTAGATGGTTCGTTATCTAAGTCGGGGTTGGCGTATAGCTGTGCAAAGAATTTTTCAATATCACTCATCCCTGTAGCAAACATCAGGGTTTGGTCGCGGTAGTAACCACTGCGTATATCGCCAGGCTGCATACATTTAGATACAGCTATCTGCGCGAGTTCTTTACCATCGCCGAAGATGCCGAATTTGGCTTTGCCAGTCAGCACTTCTCTTCTGCCTATCAGGCTGGCCTCACGACTGGCAATGGCAAGATGATAATCTTCCAGTACGCCCAGCTTAAACTCGTCGAACGATAATCTTTCTGTTTGTGTAGATGTAGCTTCTTGCAGCATAATCGGTAGCTATAATATAAGTATGTACAAAGGTAATCTCTAAACTACGAAACTAATAGCATTAATAATGCATTGTGTTTTTGTTGTATATGAATTGCTTTTTTATGCTACATAAGAGTATGCTACATAAGAGGCTTTACCCTTTAAACTTCCTCAAAGTATAGGTAACATTCAGCATAAAGTATTGGGTCAATACATTGGTATTGCTGTCTTCAATATAGGTGTCTGTAATATTGCGGGTAACGGCTGTGTTTTGGTTCAGCAGGTCGAACGCGGTGAGCCTTACATCCAGCGAACGGTCTTTCAGGAATTTATAACCCGCGCCTGCATTCCATAGCACGAAGTTTTGATTAAAGCCTGCACCAAGCCCTGTATATAATGTGTGCGTTACATTGGTATTCAACACCACCCGTTTCCACGGCAGCCAGTTGAAGCGTAGTGTCGTAGTTTGGTTGTAGTAGCTGTTGTCGGTTTGTGTTTGCAGTGTATTGATGCCCTTGTTGTAGCTACCTGTATAGCCCACAGTAAAGTCAAGGTTCTCGCTGATATTGCTGCCGATGGTTACACCGCCCGTTATGCCATAGTTGTTATTATAGTTCAGTTGATTGTTGATGATGGCTGGTGTGCGTACATAGCTAAGCCCGGCATTGAAGTTTACATTGCTTTTAATAAAACCCACAGGCAAGCCATAAGTAGCAAATGTTCTGCCCTCATAATAACCATCGAGGTTTACAGGTAGTGATATTTGGCTGCCACGTGCTACGCTGAAGTTGTTTATCACCGTATCGGCACGTGGTATAAAAGTGGCGTTGCCTATATAGTTGCTGGTAGCACTGCCTGTTATAAATACAAAAAAGCTGGTGGCCGATTTTGGATTCACACCACCAAAGCGTGTTACTAATCTATGATTGTAAGATTGTTGCAGGTTGGGGTTACCTGTTTTCAATAGCAATGGGTTACTGATGTCCACCACGTTTTGCAATTGGCTGATGCCGGGTATATCTGTATTGGTACGGTACATGATGCGCAGGTTGGTACTGGTGTTAAAGCGGTAGTTGTACATGGCATTGGGCAGTATATTAGTAAACTGCTTATCGGTACTGAAAGCCGTAGGGAAATACTGTGTACCATCCAGCGTAGTGTATTGTGCATCTGCACCTATATTGATGGTCTGCTTCTTATCATTGTATCTGTATGCAAGCCCGCCACGGTGGCGTATGCTGATGTTGTCGTAGGTGTTACTCAACAGCGTATCAAAGTCGGTATAGGTATTGGCTGCAATATTCAGGTTATTGGTCTGTTTGTCTGCCTCGTTTTTTGTGTAGCTGGGCGAATAGTTGGCTTGCAATTGTCCGTTTTTGCCAATAGGTTCGGTGTAGTTAAGTGATGGAGCAATAGTATAACCACGTGTGGTAAGGGTATATTGCTGGTCGAGCAGGGTAGTGTCTGTTGGCAAGCGGTAGTTGGCATAGTTAGTCCCATCACCATCACGGTTGTTTATCTGTGTGTTTATGTTGAAAGATATAGTGCGCCCGCGTTTGGCAAACTTGTGGCGGTATAGCAGGTTATTGCCAAAGTTAAGTGCTGTATTATCTGCTGTTGTGGTAGTATTAGTATTGCCAAAAGACAAACCTGTGGGTAGGGTATTAGCACCCGCAAGCGTGTTGGTGTTATCATTCAATTGCAGGCTTACACGCGGTGTCAGCACTATACTGTTAGATGAATCTATGTCATATTCCAATCGCATATTCAAGCGATGGTTCTGGTTCTTATTGTCGGCAGCAGATGTTTCGTTATATACAAGGCTATTATCCTGCGCCGTCAGGTAGGTACGGCTTAGGGTAGTAGTGTTTACATTGTCTGTAGCGTTGAAAAAATAACTACCACTAACTTTTATCTTCTTACCCCAATTGTCGCTATAGTTCAGCCCCAATGCGTGTGTGCCTGTTATACCACCTTGCTGGTTTACCAAAAAATTGCTCATGTCATTACTACCACCCATACCACCACCACGGTTGCCACCGCCACGCATACCAGCTGGACGTTGAAACCCACCACGTCCCTGTCCACTGCTACTACCCAATGCGCCTACAAGGTCTTCGGTAGAAAAGTTTTGCTCGTTGATGTTGTTGGATAATGCAAGTATTGATATACGCCTGTTGCCTTTAAAAAGGTTGACGTTACCACCAGCCGTGTATCGCCCGTCTGTACCATAGCCTGCATATACTTTACCAAACTGCCCGTTGTTCTTGCCGCTACGTGTTATGATATTGATGGTCTTTTGCGCGTTGCCATCGTCAAAGCCTGTAAACTGTGCCTGTTCACTCAGCCTGTCAAACACTTGTATTTTATCTACCACTTCGGCTGGCAGGTTTTAATGGCCGCAGCAGGGTCATCGCCAAAAAAAGGTTTGCCATCTACCAATACCTGTTTTACTTCTTCACCGTTTACTTTCAGTTTACCTTGCTCTGTAGTTACACCGGGCATTTTTTGCAGCAGGTCGTCTGTATTAGCATCGGGGTTGGTTTTATAAGCATTCGCGTTGAATTGGGTAGTATCGCCCAATTGCTCCACACGTTTTTGCTTTTCTGTTACTGTTACATTTTTTAAAGCCGAGCTATTGGCTTTCAGGCCTATTGTACCGATGTTGGTATTGCTTGTCATGTTCAGCATACGGGTATAAGGCTCAAAGCCTATGTAGCTTATTTTCAGTAGATACTTACCTGCGTTCAGGTTCTCTATACTAAAGTTGCCATCGGGGTCTGTAACGCTGCCTGTCTTCTTTGCGGTATCTGTTATGGGGGCTACGGTTACTGTTACACCAGTCAGGGGTGTTTGGTCTTTGGCATCAGCTACCTTGCCTGCAATGCTGTATGGTTGCGCCTTGGCAATTTGTGCCATACATACTATTGCTGTAGCTACTATTATTGTCTTTACGTTCATTGGTTGGTATAATAAAACCCTTAGAGTTATTTATACCCCAAGGGTTTAATGCTATTATGTTATAGTAATGCTAAAGCTATTTTTCGTTAGCCTTCACCAATTCTTTCAGGTGCATATCGTATTCTTCTTTTGGGTCGTTGTCGTTAAACAACCTGTCTTCGATAGGTGTGATGATTACCGTACCCTTACTTAAATAATTATTTTTATTATAAAAATGATAGGTGATTTTCGCCAATTCATCTGCTGCAGCTTGTTTAATGTCTTTATCAGCATTGAATAGTTCTTTGCTGCCGCATTTTATTTCCACTCTGCTTGACTCATATATAGCTATCTCTATTTGCCTTATATAAGGCATAACCTTGAAAACACTATCGCGCATCAATTTATTATTAGCCATATTTATTTGAGAGTCCGTTTCTTTACATCCTGTCAGGCAAGCAGCTATCAGTAGTGTAGCCAGCAATATATTCTTCATACACAGTTTTTTAAGTGTAGGTAAATGTACTGAAAACGCCCGTTATGCTGGTGTTGAAGTAGTGCCGCTGTGTTTCAGGTACTCGGGTTTGCAAAACTTTATTTGGCAGAAACAAAAAGCTGCTTATCTTTGCAGCCCGTTACACAAAAACGGTAAGTTCTTTACAGCAAAATAATCCTTGAAAAGTACGGTGAGTTGGATGGTGTGGATAACTAATTTCGAAAGAAGTTTTGTTAAGTAGAATACACCGCTTATCTTTGCGCTCCCTTACGGGATAAAGGCGTAACGGAATAGTAATAAAAAGTTCTTTTTGAGGTAATAAATGAGT
>CP075895.1:1077500-1852500 GCA_018604165.1 Chitinophagaceae bacterium LGM1 | reverse complement strand
GAAAGTACACGAAATAAAAAAAGCGGTATCGCCTTCGGGCGGTACGTTTTAGAGACAACAAGGCGTAGTAGAAGTCGTCTAATGTTTAAGACGACTATAAAATAAACACAACATTTAAAGCGAATAAGAGCGTATGGCGGATGCCTAGGCACTAAGAGGCGAAGAAGGACGTGGTAAGCTGCGATAAGCTTCGGGTAGCTGCATACAAGCGTTAAACCGAAGATTTCCGAATGGGACAACCTAATGCACTGAAGGTGCATTACTCGAAAGAGAGCCAACCCGGGGAACTGAAACATCTAAGTACCCGGAGGAAAAGAAAATAACAAATGATTCCCCAAGTAGTGGCGAGCGAACGGGGAAGAGCCCAAACCGAAGGGGCGTGCTCCTTCGGGGTTGTAGGACTGCATTTAGAAAGCATTGTCAAACCGAACTGCATGGAAAGGCAGGCCATAGCGGGTGAAAGCCCTGTAGGTAGTAATCAATGCGGACGAGCAGTATCCTGAGTAGCGCGGGACCGGAGAAATCCTGCGTGAAACTGCCGGCACCATCCGGTAAGGCTAAATACTCCTTAGTGACCGATAGTGAACCAGTACCGTAAGGGAAAGGTGAAAAGTACTCCGAACAGGAGAGTGAAATAGTACCTGAAACCGTACGCTTACAAGCGGTCGGAGCCCGTAAGGGTGACGGCGTGCCTTTTGCATAATGAACCTACGAGTTGCTCCTCACTGGCGAGGTTAAGTTCTTAAGTAACGGAGCCGTAGCGAAAGCGAGTCCGAATAGGGCGTTTAGTCAGTGGGGGCAGACGCGAAACTTTGTGATCTATCCATGGGCAGGTTGAAGGTTGGGTAAAACCAACTGGAGGACCGAACTCATTAACGTTGAAAAGTTATGAGATGACCTGTGGATAGGGGTGAAAGGCCAATCAAACTGAGAGATAGCTCGTTCTCCCCGAAATGTTTTTAGGAACAGCGTCGCATATAAGAAGTATTACAGAGGTAGAGCTACTGATTGGGCTAGGGGGCTTCACCGCCTACCAAACCCTGACAAACTCCGAATGCTGTAATATATCTGCGGCAGTGAGGCTGTGGGCGCTAAGGTCCATGGCCGAGAGGGAAATAACCCAGATCATCGTCTAAGGTCCCTAAATCTATGTTAAGTTGAACAAACGAAGTTCGAACCCTAAGACAGCCAGGATGTTGGCTTGGAAGCAGCCATTCATTTAAAGAGTGCGTAACAGCTCACTGGTCGAGGGTTCGGGCACGGAAAATGATCGGGCATCAAACATAGTACCGAAGATGTGAATTTGCAGCAATGCAAGTGGTAGGGGAGCATTCTAAACTGCGTTGAAGGTGTATCGTGAGGTATGCTGGAGCGTTTAGAAAAGAAAATGTAGGTATAAGTAACGATAAATGTAGTGAAAAACTACATCGCCGAAAGACTAAGGGTTCCTGATCAACGTTAATCGGATCAGGGTTAGTCGGGTCCTTAGGCAAACCCGAAAGGGGTAGCTGATGGAAAGCTGGTTAATATTCCAGCACTTGTTTTAGTTTCGATGGGGTGACGGAGAAGTGAAAGGCCCGCGGGATCACGGAATATCCCGTTAAAGCGTGTAGGTATATTTTCTGTAGGCAAATCCGCAGAGAATGCTGAACGTGATAGTACTCAAAGTCTTCGGACGGCGAGATAGTGGCCCTAATCATGCTCACGAGAAAACCCTCTAAGGTTAGGCTAAAACAACCCGTACCGTAAACCGACACAGGTAGTCGAGATGAGTATTCTAAGGCGCTCGGGTGAGCCGTGGAGAAGGAACTAGGCAAATTAATGCTGTAACTTCGGGATAAAGCATACCACAGTAATGTGGTCTCAGTAAATTGGTTCAACCAACTGTTTAGCAAAAACACAGGGCCCTGCAAAATCGAAAGATGACGTATAGAGCCTGATACCTGCCCGGTGCTGGAAGGTTAAGGAAGCTTGTCAGGAGTAATCTGAAGCTTGCGACTGAAGCCCCAGTAAACGGCGGCCGTAACTATAACGGTCCTAAGGTAGCGAAATTCCTTGTCGGGTAAGTTCCGACCTGCACGAATGGTCTAATGAGTTGAACACTGTCTCCTCCACGAGCCCGGTGAAATTGTAGTATCGGTGAAGATGCCGGTTACCCGCCACGGGACGGAAAGACCCCGTGAACCTTCACTACAACTTTGCATTGATTTTGAGTAACAGATGTGTAGCATAGTTGGGAGACTATGAAGTAGCGGCGCCAGCCGTTGCGGAGTCAACGTTGAAATACCAACCTTCTGTTACTTAGAGTCTAATCCCGCGAGGGAGACATTGCATGGTGGGTAGTTTGACTGGGGTGGTCGCCTCCTAAAGTGTAACGGAGGCTCGCAAAGGTACCCTCAGTACGGTTGGTAATCGTACGAAGAGCGCATTAGTATAAGGGTGCTTGACTGTGAGGCTGACCAGCCGATCAGGTGCGAAAGCAGGCTAAAGTGATCCGGTGGTTCTGTATGGAAGGGCCATCGCTCAAAGGATAAAAGGTACTCCGGGGATAACAGGCTGATCTCCCCCAAGAGCTCATATCGACGGGGAGGTTTGGCACCTCGATGTCGGTTCGTCACATCCTGGGGCTGGAGAAGGTCCCAAGGGTTCGGCTGTTCGCCGATTAAAGTGGCACGTGAACTGGGTTCAGAACGTCGCAAGACAGTTCGGTCCCTATCTGTGGTGGGCGTTAGTAAATTGAGGGGACATGCTCTTAGTACGAGAGGACCGGAGCGTATGTACCGCTGGTGTATCTGTTGTGCCGCCAGGTGCAGTGCAGAGTAGCTACGTACAGCCAGGATAAGCGCTGAAAGCATCTAAGCGCGAAACCTTCCTCGAGATGAGTTTACTTTTAAGGGTCGTTATAGACGATAACGTTGATAGGCTACAGGTGTAAAGGTGGTAACATCAAAGCCGAGTAGTACTAATTGCCCGTAAGCTTTAACTTTATTTAGTCGTAAGTAATAAGTAATCAGTCGAAAGTCCGCAAGGTGTCTTTCTACTCAAGACTATGGACTAAGGCTATGCCGTAAAAATTGCTTTCTTGATATGTCACCTTATTAGTCGTAAGTGGTAAGTGGTAAGTCATGAGTTCGTGAGTTGTATAAAAGCAACTTCCTACTTTATACTAACTACTTTCTACTCCAAGACAAAGGTCTTATGGTGGTATTGCCGAGGGTGTTCACCTCTTCCCTTTCCGAACAGAGAAGTTAAGCCCCTCATGGCCGATGGTACTGCACCACAATGCGGGAGAGTAGGTAGCTGCCATATTTATTTACAAATCCCCGTTAGTATCACACTAACGGGGATTTTTTTATCCCTATAGCTTTGATATGTTAAAAGAGATTATTTAATTGACACTTCGTACAAACTACGAATCTTGTAGTGTTGGGGCCAGCTATTTTTATATGTCTTTAATAACCAATCGGGTAGTGAGTTGTATATGCGTTTGACGCTAAATTTACCTATAGTTTCCGGTATCTGATCCCCATCATCAAGCAATAATATCTTTTCATAATGCGTGCTGGATAGCAATAGCGGGATTAAATAAGGTGTACGTATTTGTGCAATTTGCAGGCGTTCAGGTTTGTAAAAATTCAGCTCTAAGTCAACTTTGTGATATGGTGAATTGCCGATAACAAACAATATTGTTTTTTTATTTTCTACACTATTATATACGGCTTTGTAATATGGTATTTCGGATGTAGCAGGACTATGCATTTTGTATAGAAGCACAAGAATGTTTGTAGTAACAAGTAATACTGCCAGATACTTATATGTTTTATTGTTTGCATAATTAGCTATTGTTTTTCGCAAGCCATAAGTAGTGATAAAAATAAAAGCAGGAAGAATTGGGAAAAGAAACCGCAACTCTTTATGTCCTATCATAAAATGCCCTATAAGAAAGGATATACATATTATGCCAAACAAATGCCCAGCTTTTTGACGTAACCCAATTATGAAATAAACTAACAAAACAATGCTAAGCGGGGGTACGGCTGTTTCTATAAAAAATAAGATGTACTGATACCACGGAGAAGTGCCAAATGATGATGCTTTTTGTTGCAGTATGTTTGCATTGAAATAGTTATATGGTGTGAAAGTCCATTGGTTGTACAGCCAATAATCAATATAAACATTAACTAAAATTGCGATAATAAAAGATAATGCAATTAGTACCCAATCACGTAGTAGCCTGTCCTGAAATAACAACCAAAATACCATACCTGCCAGTGCAAATATGATTTGTATTCTTGAGAAAAAGGCAAAACCAAGAAGAAACCCACAAATCAATAATTTGGAAATTGGCATTGTATTTTCTGCCTTTATGTATGGGTATATAGCACTAATAGCAAGAAAGAGTAATATGCAAGAAAAATTCTCAGCAGAAAAGCGAACGGCTATGTATGGTACAAACCATAACAAATATGCTGCTAGTATGTAAAGGCTCTTTATTTTACTATTATTGAAATCAGGTTGAAACACTAAGATTGTTTTTCGAACAGCAATCCATGATAGCAATGCCATAAAGAGCCGTAATAATAATGCCAGTTTGAAAGGGTTGTATAAGTTAAACGCAAATAAAGCTTTGGCAAAAAGATATGCTATAAATGGTTGTATGCCAGGCCGCAATTTTTCATGAAATTCCCATGGTAGAGATGATGTCCCTACTTTCCCCAATTTATAATTACAGAATTCGAGTATCTGAAAATGTTCATCAAAATGGTTATAGCCGCTACTGAAAATAGCGGTTATAATGAATATAATTAATCCGGCATAGGATATAATATTATGATGCCTGTTGTTAATATTGCTAGTCATTTGTATAGTACAATACATTGCAATATACAATCTAACTTAATGCTTATTTAGCCCTTTTGAAAAGATAACGTGTAATAAACAATCCACCAGCGCTACTGCCTTCTGAACTTTGTGCGTGAGAACCTGTAGATACTTGCATCAATTCCCAACCTTCGTTGCTGTATTGATTAATACGGTCAACAATAGCACGGTCATTATTTGCAATATTACCAAAGTTGATGCCAACCATGCTATAGAAATTTTTCAGGTCTTTTTCTATCATTTGCCCGTTGTCATCCGTAGTCAGTATTCGCGAGCGGCCAAGTCCACCAGGTATTACAGACTCGATGGTAGAAAATTGTTTGTACTCATACACTACTGCTTGTGTGCTGCTTGTTGTGTTATCGGCAGGTTTAAAAGAGAATGCACCCATAACCATAATGGCTGATAGTGCTGCTACTGAAAATGTTTTGATTGCGTCTTTCATAATTTCAATTAGTTTATTTTAAAAACTAAAATTATGGTACTAACCCCTACATTTCAACATATGTTGTGTATTTCTTAACGTTTGTTACGCCAATCTTTATAACTACGTTGCTTTTTTTGGACAGATTTTGGTTGTGTATTAGTTGTAGCAGGTGTTTGTTTATTTGTGGTTGGCTTCTTTTTGACTATTGTAGGTGCTTGCTCATTTGTTTTAGATGATGTTGTTATCAGCTTTTCAATTGTAGTAATTTCTTCTGGGTTCAGATAGCGCCACTTACCAATAGCTAAATTCTCTAACTCTACATTCATGATGCGTACACGTGTCAGTTTTTTGACTTCATAACCAAGGTATTCACACATTCGCCGTATTTGCCTGTTAAGCCCTTGTGTCAGGATGATACGAAACCTGCGGCTACCTTCTTGCTTTACAAAACATTTTTGTGTTACTGTACCCAAAATGGGTAAGCCGTTACTCATTTTAAGAATGAAATCAGGTGTGATGGCTTTATCAATAGATACTATGTACTCTTTCTCATGATTGTTCTCAGCACGTAATATTTTGTTTACAATATCACCATCATTAGTTAGAAATATCAATCCGTCAGAATCCTTATCCAGCCTGCCAATTGGGAAGATACGTTTGGGGTAATTGAGGAAGGAAATGATATTGCTCTTGTCTTTTGTATCGGTAGTAGATGTAATGCCGATTGGTTTATTTAGCGCTATATAAACAGGTTTGTTGGATGCTTTCTGCTTTATTAATTCACCATCTATAGCAATTTTATCGCCTACAAATACACGTTTGCCGAGTCCCGCCGTTTTGCCATTTATGCTAACCCTACCATCTTCTATATATTTATCTGCTTCTCTGCGAGAGCAAAAACCAGTAGAACTGATATATTTATTAAGGCTTATGCCCTCAGCATCAGTAGGATTTCCCTTGTTTTTTCCATTCTGCATATTGCCTTGTCTTTGTGTATTTTATCATTGTTTCCATTGCACTTAAACGGCAAGCCAGCCAGCCATAATAACCATCAAGAAAGCCCAAGCGTAACACAAAGTCAGCAAAGAACTTCCATTTTGGTACTACTATTATCTTCAACAAACTGTAACTCATACCCTTTTCAGCGCGTGCTTTTGCCGCAATTTCTGAATATTTTTCTACTTTTTTGACATAGTCGGATATACTGTCGAAACTGTAATGTAGCAGGTCGCCTTGTAATTGTCCTGCTTTTTCGTTGTCATTAAGCACCCATTTATCATGTGGGTTTTCGCCTGTCCATGAGCCTTTTGTACGGTTAAATAACCTGATTTTAGCATCGGGGTACCATCCGCAATGCCGTATCCATTTGCCACAAAAATTATTCAATCTGGGGAAACGGTAAGCGTTATACTGGAGATTGTTTTTTGCTACTTGTATATTTTTGAACAATGCTGGGCTTAGACATTCATCAGCATCTAAAGACAATACCCAATCATTTGCAGCCTGCTGTACTGCGAAGTTTTTTTGCTCTATATGGCCTAAGAAAGGCTGCAGAATTATTTTTGCACTATATTGCTCAGCTATCTTCACTGTGTTGTCTGTCGAAAGGCTATCTACAACTAATATCTCATCAGCCAACCCGTGAATTGAATCGAGACAGCGGGTAATATTTTTTTCTTCGTTCAGCGTTATTATAACAATACTCAGCTTTGGCATGAACAGATGTAAGTAGCAACAAAAGTAATGATAATAAAATAAGCCCTATAGGGCTTGTGTAGGCTACGATAGTAATTGTTGCCTTAATAAAAACTCAAGTTGGGCATTGGTTACTCCCAGTTTTTCTGTTAATTCTTTTTCGTCTTTGCGCAAAGTATATACTTCAAATGCCCTTTTTATAGTAATGTCTAACTCTTCTTCATTCCATGGCTTAGTAAGATAATGAAATATTTTGCCTTTATTAACGGCATCAATAACAGCATTTAAATCTGCGTAACCGGTAAGCAATATGCGCATTGGTTCTGGATGAGCTTCAAGTATTGACTCTAAAAACTGTACGCCTGTCATATTAGGCATACGTTGGTCAGTAACAATAATATCTATTGGGTTGTTATTCAGTATTTTTACGGCATCCTCACCACTTATCGCAGTATGTACGTTATATTTTATACGAAAAGTGGCTTTAAAAGAGATGAGGTTGTTTTGTTCATCATCTACATATAGCACATTTATTTTATTCTCAGCCATGTATCAAGCAACTTATTTCATTACTGCAATATAGCAACCAATACAAATGTATTCATACAAGTTAAACATTTTATTACAAAACACGTAAAGCATGGGGTTATTTTTTATCATTCTTTCATTTTCGAATTACTGCATTTTCGCAGTATTTAAAGCCTAATAATAGCATATATTATGCACCTTTTCTGTTTTATTCTTGATTAAAACCATTATATAATGGCCCTGTTTGTTTTTACTTAAGTATTTTTGTACATTAATATCGCATTTTAATTGCGTTAGATTGTTACACATACAGAGGATGTTCTCAATTATGTATAATGCAGTAAGAAATGCATACATATTTTTGCCATCGAATATTCACTCAGACAAACAAACAAGATTATGCCCTAATAAATTTTTTTGAGGGTATTTTAACTATCAATCCGTAGCATGAGTGATATAAAAATTGTTATTAAAGCTTTCAGAGCGCCAGACGATAAGGTTTCGTGCCATAAGTTTTTGGACGGACACATGAAGGTGCTGAAAATTTATGGTATAACAATGATTACTTCTGCTAATGTTGAATGGTTTGATGACCCTGATACATACGTAATATTGGTAGAGTCTGAAGATGGAGAAAAAGTATATGGTGGCGCTAGGGTACAGGTAGCAGGGGGCAAATATCAGTTGCCAATTGAAAAGGCAGTTCAGGATATGGATGCAACTGTCATAGAATCTGTAGCAGGCTATGCAGCAAGAGGAACAGCAGAGTTTTGTGGGTTATGGAATAGTAGGGAAGTTGCCGGCTTAGGTATTGGTAGCATGTATTTGGGTAGAGCTGCCGTTGCTATTACAGAACAAATAAAACTCACCAGCATGTTTGGTTTGTGTGCACCGGCAACAGTTAAGAATAGTGCTCGTGTAGGGTTTGAAATAGCCACGTTTTTAGGTAATAACGGTACATTTTATTATCCTAAAGAAGACCTGATAGCTACTGCAGTAATAATTAGCGACACACAAAACCTGCCTACTGCTGAACCTGAGGAAAGAAGCATCATACTAGACCTGAGACAGAAACCATATCAGCACAAATTTGAAACTGGCCCCAAAGGTCGAACGTTAGATGTGGTGTACGATTTGCAAATCCCTAATTTATAATCTTCAATACGTTAAATGATAATGATACAGGATGTATTAATCAATAAACTTAAAACTATTGTTGGTGAAGACAATGTCATTACAGACAATAACTATATACATGCCGCAGAAACAACTAATTATAGAACAGTACAAAGCATTGCCCTTGTTATAAGACCAGGCAATGTTGAAGAACTACAACAAAGTATTGTAAAAGCTAATGAACATAAAGTACCGGTATATCCTGTAAGTAGAGGTTGTAATTGGGGTTATGGTTCGCGCGTGCCTGTTGCCGATAATAGCATACTGATAGAGCTAAGCAGAATGAACCGTATTACTGACTATAACGAACAGTTGGGATACGTTACGATTGAACCGGGGGTTACGTTTCAACAATTATTTGAATTTCTTAGAGAGCAAAATTCAGAGTTGATACTTAGTGCTACAGGTGGTAGCATTGGTTCAAGCTTAGTTGGCAATGCTATAGAAAGGGGTATTGGTACTGGTCTATATGCAGATAGGTTTTCTACTGTTTGCGGAATAGAGGCTGTATTGCCTAATGGAGAATTAGTTGCTTCTGGGTTTGGCAGATATGGTAATCACATAGCATCCAATGTTTATCGCTGGGGTTCAGGGCCATCTATTGACGGGCTTTTCTCTCAATCAAATTTTGGGGTAGTAACTAAACTTACGCAGTGGTTAATGAAGTTGCCTGAATACTTCCAGCTAGTTGCATACAGGTTAAAGGATAATAACCGTTTGCCGGCACTAATAGATAAGCTCCAGGACATGTCGTCGAGTGGATTAGTTCGTCCTACTATTACAATGTATAACGACTTCAGGGTGCTTTCAACAGTTACACAATACCCGTTTCATACTTGCACACCTGGGAAAACACACCCAAACGAGGTATTGGATGTAGTAAGAAATACAACACCTTTTGGGCCATTAGCCAGTACATGGAATGGTGAAATAAGCATACGGTCGGTAAATCAAGAACACGGTAAGGTACAGACATCTATCATAGAAGCTGAGTTAAGGCCATTTGTTGACGAATTGTATGTGTTGGAAATTGCCAAAGAAGAAATGATGGAAACGTTACACAATCACTACAAAGGCATTACCGGCGATAGGGAAACGGATGCATTACGTTCTTATTTATTTCGGAAGTATATCGGAATACCTGAAAATACACCCATAAAGCAAACATATTGGCGAAAAAGAAAGCCAATACCTGCACTAATGAATCCAGATGTAGATAAATGTGGTATGTTATGGATATCGCCCATTATTCCGTTTACAGGAGAGCATATTGGTAAAGCGATTGATATAATAAACAATATTGTTTATAAATATCCCTTTGAGCCAGCAATTTCGTTGCAATGTATGACAGAGCGTGCTATCAACATCATTGGTTCTATAAACTGGGATAGAGAAGTAGATGGAGAAGATGAGTTGGCTGAACAATGTTATGCTGAATTGAATGCTACTTTGAAGCAAAATGGCTTTTTCCCGTATAGAGATACCACTATGGGTATGCAAATGAAAACAAAAGCTGGTATTGATGATTCTTACCACCGATTCTTATCAAATATTAAGCATGCAATAGACCCGAATAACATAATAGCTCCCGGCAGATATAATATTCTATAATCAATATTTGTTTGGTAATGATAAAGAAACTATTTTGTTAGCAATAAACAAGCTGCAATGAATTGTCTGAAAGTCGTACTGATTTTCTTTGTATTTCTACTCCATGGTTTTATTTCTGTTGCAGAACCAATCTTATCGGTACGTGAAAATGGTGTCTCAAAATCTATTGGTAAAAATGTTGCCATTTTTGAAGACTCTACAGGTAAAATGACATTGCAGGATGTTATTAAATCTGGAGTGTTTACCAAATCAGATGCAGATGTGCCAAACATTGGGGTGAGTCCGAGTAGCTTTTGGATAAAATTTTCAGTTCAAAATATATCACAAAACGACCGTTTACTGCTCGAATTTGATCAGCCAACAATAGATGAGGCTACATTATACACAGTTCAACCAGACGGAAGCATTGCAACACAAGCAGAGGGAGAGTTTAAGAAATATCATGAAAGGCTGTATGACAACCAAAACCATGTATTTGCTTTAGATATACCACGCGGAAATACGTACACTTTTTATATGCGTGTAAAGAGTGGTGAGCAAATGGTACTACCCATGTTCATTGGCGATACGAAGTCTGTCTTAGAGTCGTTGATGAATAAGGACGTGATATTCGGCTTGTTTTTCGGCATTATATTGGTAATGTTGTTTTACAACCTTTTTATATACTTCACTACCAGAGAAAAAGGCTATTTGTATTATGTTTTTTACATCCTTACATTGGCTCTATCTCAAGCAAGTCTTTCGGGTTATGCATTCAGGTTTATATGGCCAGGCTCAACTTGGATGGCGCAAAATAGTGTTTACATATTTCCCTCGTTAGGTGGTCTTGCTGCAATGCTGTTTGTGAAAGAGTTTTTACAGACACGCATATTGGTACCTAAGCTAACTAAGGGGCTGAATATATTGATAGGTGTATTCATCTTTGCTATCATAGCAGTATTTCTTGGGCTGAAGATGTTAAGCTTCACTATCATGCAGCTTAACACAATCATTGGTTCGCTATATGTATTGTATCTATCTGTAGTTGTATTAAGAAAGGGTAACAAATCAGCACAATTCTTTATTGTTGCATGGACGATACTGTTATTAGGAGCTACAATTTTTGTACTGAAAGACTTTGGCATATTTCCATACAATAATTTTACATCATCCATCCTTGCAATAGGCTCTGCTATCGAAGTGGTGTTACTCTCATTTGCCCTTGCAGATAAAATAAATATACTACGCAAAGAGCGCGAGGCTGTGCAAGCACAAACATTGCTGGCTGTAGAAGAAAATGCCAGAATAGTAAGAGAACAAAACGTATTACTGGAAGCTAAAGTTACTGAGCGTACACAAGAGCTAAAGGCATCAAACGAAGAGCTGAACAAAACCCTAATAGATTTGAAAGAAGCAGAAATGCAGTTGGTAGAATCTGAAAAAATGGCTTCATTAGGTCAGTTGACTGCAGGTATAGCACACGAAATCAATAACCCAATCAATTTTGTGACATCAAATGTCAAACCATTGAAGCGTGACGTAGAAATGGTTATCGAAATGCTCAACCAGATTGAGGGTATCTCCCTTTCTGAAGAAAGCCTTGATGAGAAAAAACAAAAAATTGCTGACCTTAAAGAAGAATACGATTACGACTACCTGAAAACAGAAATTGACTATTTGATTAATGGTATCAACGAGGGTTCCAGCAGAACAGCAGAGATAGTTAAAGGGTTGCGTATATTTTCGCGTCTGGACGAAGACGACCTGAAACGGGCTGACATTAACGAGGGCATCGACTCTACTTTGGTAATCGTCAATAACCAACTGGATAATAAAATAGAAATTGTAAAGCAGTACACAGCACTGCCATTGGTAGAGTGTTACCCCGGTAAGTTGAACCAGGTGTTTATGAATATTGTTTCTAATGCTTTATATGCGATAAAAGCAAAGCTTAAAGATGATAAGGGCGGTTTACTTACCATTTCTACAAGTGCTAATGATACCCATGTCCTTATCAGTATTAAAGACAATGGAACAGGTATGGATGAGGCTACTAAGAAGAAATTATTTGAACCATTTTTCACTACCAAAGACGTTGGTGAGGGTACAGGCTTGGGATTATCAATTGCTTACAATACTATTGTAAAACATAATGGCACAATAACTGTAAATTCTGAGGTGGGTGTTGGAACAGAGTTTATTATTGAAATTCCTATTATTCACCAAACTTTAAACATTGCATAGTGAGCAATAAGGATAAGATAAAAGTACTTTATATAGATGATGAGCAAAACAACCTCGTCAGTTTCAAAGCTGCATTTCGTTTTGATTATAATGTATATATAGCCAATAATACAGATGAAGCAATAGCTCATCTCCGCCAACACCATGATATTAGTGTAATACTGAGCGACCAAAAAATGCCTGATAAAACAGGTGTTGAATTTTTCGAAGAAATACGCAAAGAGTTTCCCAATCCTGTAAGGATATTGATTACCGGATATGCAGATATAGAGTCTGTTATCAATGCCATCAACCGTGGCCATGTATTCAGATATATTAAAAAGCCGTGGTCTGAAGACGATATCAGGTCGTCAATTGACCAGGCTCATAAGTTCTACATTACCACGGCTTTATTGGCTATAAAGAATGATGAATTACAAAAAGCCTATAATGAGCTTGATAAGTTTGCCTATAGCGCTACACACGATATGCGTGGACCTATACTCAGCGTACTTGGTATTATAGATTTGTCAAAGAATACCGATGATGTTGGAGAGATAAAGAGTATGCTCGATATGATGGAAAATGCCATGCTGAAGTTGGATAACTACATCCAGAATTTGCACGACTATTATAGCATCAGACGTGGGGAAGTGGAGATTGAAGAAATACAGTTTGCAGATTTATCCAAAGAAGTATCTGATATATATGAAGTAACCAGTAAAATGAACAATGTTCGTTTCAACTGTGCAGTCAGCCAGACAGAAACTTTCCGGTCTGATGACGTATCACTGAAAATCATTCTGAACAACCTGCTTTCAAACGCTTTTAAGTATCAACAAAAAGATAAAACGGATAGGTTTGTTGACCTGAATATTGAAGTTGTGAAAGGTATTGCAAATATCACCGTTAAAGATAATGGTATAGGTATCCAAGAAAACAACATCAACCAGATATTCAATATGTTTTTCAGAGCTACGAACGAAGAAGTAGGCTCGGGCTTTGGCTTATACAATGTAAAAGATGCACTGGGTAAGCTTAATGGGAAAATTCATGTACAATCGACGTACGGCGAAGGAACTACCTTTATTGTAACAATACCAAGTAAGTAAGAAATGAGTGCTCCTTTAAATTTTATAGTAGTAGACGATAGTAAGCTTGACTGTTTTATAGCAGAAAAGATAATAAAAAACACAGGCAGGTCTGAAACCGTCAGTGCTTTTCAGCAAGCCACAGATGCATTGGTGTTCATCAAAACACTACCAGCCACATCTACTCCTACCGTTGTGTTTGTTGATATACAAATGCCGGTAATGAATGGTTTTGAATTTGTAGAAGCGTTTGAAGCATTGCCTGAAAACATACGACAAGGCTATTCAATATATATGTTGTCGTCTTCCATCAACGAAAACGACATTGCAAAAGTAAAGGGCTATAGTTCAGTAAAACAGTTTCTGAATAAGCCGCTTACTAATAATACTATTACGATTGTATTAGAGCATTTTACTTAACAACATCAGTATTTTTTCTGCTGATTATGACTCCTGAAAGAAGAGAACGGATTACTAAGGCATTGCAAAATCGCCAACCAGACCTGACCGTTGTGATGGAAAATATCTTCGACCCACATAATATTGCTGCCGTCATGCGTACCTGCGACTCAGTAGGCATACAGGAAATCTACGTGTTGAACAACATGATACAACGTCATGCGAAGTTTGGCAAAAAGAGTTCGGCAAGTGCAGCAGGCTGGCTTACTATCCATCAGTACGATGACACAGAAGCATGTATGGCTGCTGTTAAGCAAAAGTATTCTAATATCTATGCTACCCACCTCGGCAAGCAAGCAGTATCATTATATGAACTAAACCTAGCGCAGCCTGTAGCATTGGTTTTTGGTAATGAACATGCAGGGGTTACTGAGGCTTGCCTGAAACATTGCAACGGAAATTTTATTATTCCGCAGGTAGGTATGGTTAAATCGCTCAATATATCTGTAGCATGTGCTGTATCATTATACGAAGCCTATCGTCAACGTGAACAAAAGGGTTTCTACAATGGCAAGTTAAGATTGCCTAAGGAACAAGCAAACACATTGATGGATAAATGGGGGCTTGTAGGTGAAGAAACAGAAGGAAGCGATTAAAAAATAATCCCACCGATTGGTGGGATTTGTAATACAAATTATTCGTTGGTTTTTTCAGGTCTCATTTGTGGAAAGAGCAATACATCCTGAATAGATACATTGCCCGTCAATAGCATAGCAAGGCGTTCTATACCTATGCCAATACCAGCAGTTGGTGGCATACCGTACTCTAATGCTCGAAGGAAATCATAATCAATATACATGGCTTCGTCATCGCCACGCTCCATTAGTGCTACTTGCTCTTCAAAGCGTTCACGTTGGTCTATTGGGTCATTAAGCTCACTGTATGCATTGGCTATTTCCTTGCCGTTTACAATTAGTTCAAATCTCTCTACCAGTCCTGCCTTTTCCCTGTGCTTTTTAGTAAGGGGGCTCATTTCGATAGGGTAGTCTATGATGAATGTTGGTTGCACATAATGCTTCTCACATTTGCCACCGAATATTTCATCTATCAATTTGCCCTTACCCATACTTGGGTCAGTTTCTATTTTCAGTTGCTTACATACATCACGCAGTCCATCTTCGTCCATTTGACTGATGTCTATGCCTGTATGTTCTTTGATTGCGTCGTAAATACTGATACGTTTATACGGTGCTTTAAAGCTTATTTCTGTTCCATTTACTGTTGCTATGGGTGTACCATTTGTAGCGATAGCAGTTTTTTCCAGCAATTGCTCTGTGGTGTCCATCATCCACAGGTAATCTTTGTATGCAACGTAAAACTCAAGAATAGTAAACTCGGGGTTGTGTGTACGGTCCATACCCTCGTTGCGAAAGTTGCGACTGAATTCGTACACCCAATCAAAACCACCTACTATCAGGCGTTTTAGGTATAGCTCGTTGGCTATACGCAGAAACAAAGGTATATCCAGCGCGTTGTGGTGTGTTACAAAGGGGCGGGCAGTAGCCCCACCGGGGATGCTTTGCAACACAGGTGTATCCACTTCCAATGCGCCTGCTTCGTTCAGAAAATCGCGGATTGCATTTTTCATTTTGGTGATTTTGGTAAAAGTGTCTTTTACCGACGGGTTTACTATCAGGTCGGCATAACGCTGGCGATACTTAAACTCAATATCAGTAACAGCATCAAAAGCCTCACCATCTTTTTCTTTTACTACAGGCAGCGGGCGTAGCGATTTTGTTAGTAACGTAAACTCCTGAACGTGTACAGATGTTTCACCTGTTTTGGTAGTAAATACATAGCCCTTTACGCCAATGATGTCACCTAAGTCCAGCAGTTTTTTCCAAACAGTTGTGTACATGGTTTTGTCATCGCCGGGGCATATATCATCACCTTTTACATAGAGTTGTATGCGACCAGTTCCGTCCTGCAATACGGCAAAGTTTGCTTTGCCCATATCGCGTACGCTCATGATGCGTCCTGCAAGCGATACCTTTTTGTATTCGTCTTTATTTTCTTCTGTATAATTATCCTTTATTTCTTTAGCAGTATGTGTTATATCATACAATGGTGCAGGGTAGGGGTTGATACCCAACTGCTCTAATTCTTTTAGCTTCTCGCGTCTTACTACTTCCTGTTCGCTTAATATAGCTTGCATATATAAATTAATGCTTAATAGATAAAATTAAATGTGTGCAAAGATAGCCCTATTAGTTGACTTGTTGCTAAGGCAGTGATATTAAAGCTTTACTTTGAAAAGAGAGCCTTCATCGCCGCATATCAGTAATTGTCCATCTGGTAATTGAGTGATACTTTTTAGCCCGGCTTTTGTGAAAGATTCCATTTCAGCCCAGTTATTACCAGCATCTTTTGTATGTATAACCAATCCTTCATCACCTACTGCCCAACCCTCATTATCATTAATGAACATAATATCGCGAAGGGCATATTTTTTCTTGGTTATGCTATTGCCGTTTCTTAATCTTTCCCAATTATTACCTGCATCATAAGAGCGGTAGATGCTACCGCCGGAGCCACAAACCCATAGTTTTTTAGACGCAGTATACGTAATTGCTGTAAAATTATCATTTTTGATGTCTAAATAATTCCAATCATTACCTTGATTAGTAGTTTTAAGTAGAGCACCGTATCCGCATATGTAGACAGTATCACCATCCAGTTGAATATCATTCAATCCAAAAGCATATTCTTTTTTTGTCAGTAGCTCACCATCTATATTGATAGTAGCAATAATGCCTTTTTTCTGTGCTTCATCTGTAATAATATATCCTAAGTATTTTTTGTCAAAAGCGATGCCTGTGGATGTTCTCCAAATACTGAGTTGTTTAAATTCCCATGTTCGTCCATCATCTTTAGAATATAACAACTTGCTATCAATACCAGTTGCAAATAGATTCCCATTAGGCCCTTGGCAAATTGCTTGCAATGCTTTCCCTGCGTCAGGTAATGATAATAATTCCCAATTATTTCCATTATCTCTGGATATTAATACTTCAGAAGTTTCGTAACGTTTACCACCAGTTACAACTATAGTATTATCTTTTGTAATGAATGTTTTATAAAAGTTAGCGTTAGTGCCAGTATTTATAGCATCTACATTATTAGCCTTAGTCTTATCCTTCTTGCAAGAAATAAATAAGATTAATGAAAAAAATATAATCGTAGTTGTTTTCAATTCCCACTTTTTAATTTGTAAACAGATAAGGAACCCTGTTTGTATATCTTCTTTTCAATAAAATCTGCGGCAACATTATCATTATTATCTGTAAAAAGATAATCTGCACCGTTTGCAATGTAAAATGCTAATTTTTCTTTTGTCAAATCCCTATTAAATGTCCAGCCTTTTTTATCAAGATAATATAAAAGTATAAAACCTGACTCATCATTACCAACAACACATAAGGCATCATTTGGAATCAATTTTTGTAACTTATCTTTTTCTTGGTAGTAGACAGCATTAAAGCCTGGGGATGTTTCATTCCATCTTGTGTTGATTCTTAGATATGCAGTTAATGGTAGTATCAAGAGCGCAATTATTGCAATAAAGTGTAGCTTATACTGCTTCAGCATATTAATAGCACCATAGCTAACTACCAAAAAAATAAACGGTAAGAAAGGAAATAAGTAGTAATCGTGAACTGTATCAATCATATTTAACTCATACAAAAAATAGACAACAACTAAAATAAGGCAGAAGAGTAACTGATTAAAGTTAGGGTGTTTATGAATTCGGTTTTTATATGCAAAAATGAAGCCTGCAATGAAAAAAGGAACGGATGCATAATTTATTAGTAGTTCAGGCAATGTAGAAACAATATTGCCCCATAATATATTGAAAAACATACTTGTTTCTTTGTTATTATTAAACATACCTGTCAAAACACCATGTTTAGGCCAAGTAGGTATTACATACATATACCAAGAGATAGCTGGTGTCATTATTAACATAAACAGTAAAACTCTTAGGCTGAATATTTTGATGGATTTATTAATAAGTAACTGTTGAATCTGAAAAGAAATTATTGCAGCAGTATATATTATAAATGGTAGCTTGGCTAACGTTGCTATACACGCCATTGCACTAGCCAGAATGAAATATTGAAGCTTATTATTCTGGGTTGTTAATATAGAGAAATAGAGCGACCAAACTGCAAAACACAATGCAAAATTATCAGGTAGCGGATTAACAGTATAGTAGTAGAATACTGGCGAGAAGTTAAAACACCATGCACAAATAGTAGCAGCCACCTTATTGTGCATCAAAATAGAGGTAAGTCTGTACATTCCCCAAACAGTAAAAAGACCAATAATAAAACTAAGTATTCTGCTTATTACTACATTGTTGCTCAATAATTTGCATGGTATTGCAAAAATCCACTGCATGATTGGAAATTCCATCAATAGCAACCTGTCTGTATGTGCGCTTGAGTTTCGCTTAGGGTGTAAAATATTAAAGTCTTCGTTACAGAAGTTGTTTATTACAGTTTGTGTTTGAGTTTGACGCCAAACATGGATGCCATTCAAATCCATTTTGAATACATGGAAATGTAAAAGGAAACTTATCACAGGAATTAATGCTAAAATTATAATTCTGTATTTGTTGATAATACCCATAATTACAGTGATCATTAAAAAACTATATGTTGTAGGTATACTTTCGTATAATTTTTTTCTACTTTTATTTTCAAATATATACTTCTATGGCAAAAGCAATTGTATTTGCAGGTGTTTTTCTGGTTGTTACAACATTCATTTCTTGTAAAAGGGATTTTAAATGTTCGTGTACAACAACCACAAAAATAAACGATAGCGTAACTGCAATATCCATTACAAAAGAAGATTATAGAACTACCCGCAATAAAGCCAAAGGTTGGTGTTCTGATTGGTCTTCTACTACAGTTTCTGGTAATGATACGACTGTTACTGCTAACGATTGTATGTTTGAATAGACTATTGTCTTAACTCCAGCAACGCTACATTTTCTATATGATGCGTATGCGGAAACATATCTACAGGTTGCAACTTTGTTACAACATAAGCTTGGTCTAGCAATTGAAGATCGCGGGCTTGTGTGGCGGGGTTGCAACTTACATATACTACTTTTGGTGCCCGAATCTTTAACAGTTGCTGTACCAACTTTTCGTGCATACCGGCTCGTGGCGGGTCTGTAATAATTACATCAGGTTTGCCATGCTCAGCGAAAAAATCATCAGTACATATATCTGCTACATCGCCTGCGTAGAAGTGACATTTATCTAAGCCGTTTAATGCTGCATTTATTTTTGCATCAGCAATAGCATCTGCAACTACTTCAATACCAATTACTTTTTTAGCATTACCTGAACAAAAAATACCAATACTGCCAGTGCCGCAGTACAGGTCATATAGCACTTCATTGCCTGTTAGCCCTGCAAATTCCCTTGTTATCCGATACAGGTTTTCTGCCTGATACGTATTGGTTTGGAAGAAAGACTTAGGAGATATTTTATATCTGAAATCTTCAAGCGCTTCTTCAATATATCCTTTTCCTATATATGTATGCACTTCCAGGTCGTGTATACTATCGTTTACTTTTGGGTTGAAGGTGTAGTGCAAGGTTGTTATTTCTGGTATTTCTTGCAGCAAATGGTCTAAAAGTGCAGTTCTTTGTAGTTTATTTTCATGTTGCATTACAATATTCACCAATATTTCGCCTGTTCTGGCAATCCTTATCACAGCATTGCGTAGCCAGCCTGTATGGGCACGGTAGTCATAATAAGGCAGGTTGTGCTTAGTAGTATATTGCCTTAATACCAATAGCAATTTATTTGTAGGTTCTTGTTGCAGGTAGCACGTATGGATGGGTACTACTTTATCAAACAGTCCGGGTGCATGAAAACCTAGAGCAGGTTCAGGGGTTAATATTGCATCGCCTGCAGCAGTTATCTCCTCGTGTGTGCGGTATTTATGGGTGCTGAATGTAAACTCCAGCTTATTGCGGTAGTACTGTTGTACAGGGCTGCCCGATATTGGCAGCATACGCGGCAATGCTATATGCCCTATACGGGTTAGCTGGTCTTGCACCTGTTGTTGTTTATAGGCTATTTGCTGCTCGTAGGTTACCATTTGCCATTTGCAGCCACCACAAGTGCCAAAATGTTCACAAAAGGGGGGTATTCTGGTAGGTGAGGGGCTTATCAAACGCAGTACTTTACCTTCTGCCCAGCTTTTCTTGTTTTTTACCACACGTACATCTACCACATCGCCCGGTATGGCATTTTCAATAAACAGCACTTTGCCATCTTCCAGCATTGCTAAGCTCTTGCCTTCTGCTGCATAAGCAGTTACTTGCAATCCGTTTATTTCAGGTTTCTTTTTACGAGCCAAGTTATTGTATAAGAGATTGTTAGAATTAAGTTAATAAGCAGCAAATTTACATCCATTAGCTTAGGTTACGCTGTCTGTATCATTTAAATTTGACAATTCCATTCTACAAGCATGGTTAGAAGGGATGTTAATTGTACAAAAACAATTATTTTCACCAATTACAGATTATGAAACAAATATTATTTTCTTTTTTATTCTCATTGTCAGGTATTGTAAGCACTCAAGCTGCAGACGGCTATAAAATCCGTATCAAGTTTGCAGATTACAAAGACTCAATGATATACCTAGCCCATTATTTTGGCAAGCCACTGCCAACTATTTATAAGGCAGACTCAGCAAAAGTAGACAAGAATGGTGTTGCAGTTCTTGAATCCAAGGATACAACACTCGGCGGTATCTACATGATATTGCTTGAGGACAAGGCTAGGTATTTTGAGCTTTTGCTGAACAATGGCGATAACTTCAGTGCTTCTGTAAATACAAAAGATATAACAGGTACGCTCAAGTTTACTAATTCTCCGGAAAATGAACGCTTTGCTAAATACATGTTGTTTCTTTCAGATTTCGGTAAACGCAACCAGCAGTTGGAAGGGAAATTAGCAATCGCAAAAACAAAGGCTGATACAGTTGCTGTATATGACGAAGGCAAAAAACTTGGTAAAGAGTTGACAGAATATAGGGCAGGGTATACCAAACAATATCCTAAAACCTTGCTTACTTCCATTTTTAACGCCTTAAAAATACCTGAGGTGCCGGCAGGGCTACATTATATGCCTGATGGTACAGTTGATAGTGCTTTCGGTTACAATTACTATAAAACTCATTATTGGGATGGCTTTGATTTTACTGATGACCGGCTGATACATACCCCACTATATGATACAAGACTGGATGAGTATTTTAACAAGTTAGTATTGCCATTACCTGATTCTGTAGAAAAAGAAGCAGATGCACTACTTGTTAAAACGCGTGGCAGAAAAGAGCTCTTTAAATATACCCTGCATTGGGTAACACAATGGGCGCAGAACAGTAAAGTAATGGGCATGGATGAAGTGTTTGTGTATATGGTAGAGAACTACCACATGAAAGGAGATGCTTATTGGATGGATAATGAAACATTGAAAAAGTACGTTGACAGGGCGCAAAAAGTGGCTCCCAATGTTATTGGTAACTTAGCACCTGATTTAAGTTTGATAGATATTAATGGTAAACCAAGTAAGCTTTCAGATGTTAAAGCAAAATACACTTTATTGGTATTCTGGTCGCCAGATTGCGGACATTGCCAAACAGAGATTCCTAAAATAGACTCGGTATATAAAGCTGCGCTGAAGAGTAAAGGTGTTAAGATTTTTGCCATGAAAGTAGGTGATGAAGATAAGTTATGGAAAGATTTTATTGCAAAGCATAAGCTGGATGAATGGATGCACATGCACAATCCGGAACATACATCTAATTATAAAGCAGATTATGACGTATATGGTACCCCTTCTGTTTATTTGCTTGATGAGAAGAAAATTATCAGGGGTAAAAAACTAGATCATGAAAATGTTTTGACGTTAATTGATATTCTTGAAAGAAAGAAAAAAGAAGGGAAACAATAGAATACTATGTATAAAATATTGGCTAGAACCTGCTTGTTGATGTTAAGTTGCATTTTACTTGTCAACGGTGTTCATGCAAAGGATGGTTACAACATACAACTGAAGTTTACAGATATAAAAGATAGTTTCGTATACCTGGCGCACTATTTCGGTAAGCCACTGCCTACTATCTACAAAACAGATTCTGCAAGAATTGATAAGAATGGTATTGCTATAATGAAAAGCAATACTAAAACGTTGGGTGGCATCTATTTGATATTACTTTCAGATAAAAAAACGTATTTCGATTTTTTGCTTGATAACGGTGCAGATTTATCAATAATCATAACCGTTAAGGACTTGCCTTTGGGATTGAAGTTTAGCAACTCAGCAGATAATAGTCACTTTGTAGAGTACAGCCAGTTTTTGAATAAGTTCGGTAAGCAGCAGGAGCAATATGCATACCAGCTATCTCAAGCCAAAACGGCTTCAGATTCTGCATCTGTCAACAAAAAAATAGCAGATGCTGGTAAACAGCTTAACGTGTATAGAAAGGATTTTGCTGCAAAAAATCCCACATCAATACTTACAAAGATTTTCAATGCGTTAAATATACCTGAAGTACCTGAAGAGAAACATTACATGCAGGATGGTAAAACAATAGATTCAACATTTCCTTACAGGTACTATAAAGAGCATTATTGGGATGGGTTTGATTTTAACGATGATAGGTTAATACATACACCTATCTATGACAGCAGGCTTGATGAGTACATCAATAAACTGACATACCCGTATGAAGATAGTGTAATAAAAGAGTGTAAGATGCTCCTTTTGAGAGCTAAAAAATCACCTGAGTTATTTAAGTACACACTTTGGTGGCTTACATACAATGCAGAAAGCAGTAAAATAATGGGGATGGATAAGGTTTTTGTGTATTTGGTAGAGAACTATTACATGAAAGGTGATGCTGTATGGTTAACTCAGGAGGAGTTGCAGAAATATATAACTTCAGCAAGAAAAATAGCTCCAAACGTGATAGGGAATATTGCACCCGAAATAAAATTACCTGATGTTAATAATAAGGAGCAGAGCCTTCATTCGCAAAAAAGTAAATATACAATTCTCGTATTTTGGTCGCCAGACTGTGGACATTGTAAAGAAGAAATGCCCAAAATAGATTCACTATACAAGGCTGTATTAAGTAAGAAAGGAGTAGGTATATATGCCGTATCTACGTATGATGATGAGAAACTATGGAAAGACTACATAAAAGATAATAAGATTGAATATTGGACGCATGTATGGGATCCTAAACGGGAATCAAATTTCAGGCAGGAATATAATATATATATGACGCCGATGATATATGTTTTAGATGAAAAAAAGATAATTAGGGGTAAAAGAATCGATTATAGTAATATTGCAGGGCTTATAGAATCACTCGACAAAAAAGCAAAATAATAACCATAAATAAATCTGAAATTTCAAACAGTATGCGAAAGTTAGTATTGACATGCATCACCTTTATTGCTCTTGGAAATATAAATGCACAAACATTATTCAAATACGGGGGTAATGCTGTTTCTAAAGATGAGTTTTTAAAAGTATATCAGAAAAACAGTTTGAATGGCAAAGCTGATATGTCTGAAAAAGCACTACGGGAGTATCTCGATTTATACTCATTGTTTAAAATGAAAGTTGCTGAAGCTAAACTGCAACGTGTTGATACCTTATCGTCGATTAATTATGAGTTGACAAGTTATCGTAAGCAACTTGCAAAGAACTATCTGACAGATGAACAGATGACTGAAAAGATAATGCAAGAGGTTTACCAACGAATGAAAGAAGATGTACGTGTCGCTCATATTTTGATATATTCTTCTCAATTTTCACAGTCAAAAGACACTACAGAACCATATAAAAAAGCGGATAGTATATATAACGCGCTTACCAAAGGTAAAGCAGACTTTGCTGCAATGGCAGCTAAGTTTTCTGATGATAACGATTCGAAAAACAGGGGGGGGGATATTGGTTATTTCACCGCATTGCAAACTGTATATCAATTCGAAAATGCGGCATACAATACACCAGTTGGCAAAATATCACGTCCCTTTCGAACCCAATTCGGATACCATATATTAAAGGTTATAGATCGCAGACCTGCTATCGGACAGATACAGGTAGCTCAAATACTTGCTACCGTCCAAAAATCGAGGGGTGATGAAGCAATTGCAGATGCAAAAAGGAAGATTGATAGTGCTATAACAGACATAAAAAAAGGAATGAGTTTTGAAGATGCTGTGAAAAAATATTCAGAAGATAAATTTTCAGTAAATGAGAGTGGGGTCATAAAACAGTTTGGGGTAGGTGAAATGGCATTAGAGTTTGAAAAAGCTGCTTTTGCGTTAAATACTCCGGGACAATTATCCGAGCCAATACAAACAGACTATGGAATACATTTACTGAAGCTTATCAGTAAAATACCTCTTCAATCTTATGAAACACTTCGTCCGCAGATAAAGAAAAAAGTTGAAAACGATGCCCGTTCTCAATCAGCAAAAGATGCATACATATCAAAAATTAAAGAACAAAACGGTTTTAAAGAGTATGCATCTAATTATGATGAGTTGTTAGCAAGAGTTCTCCAAATACCCGATACTGGGAAAAGAGGTAATACTTTTTCTGCCGATGATTTTAAGTCAATGGCAAAACCATTATTCGTTTTTAATAAAAAAGAATATAGCCAACACGATTTAGTTAAGTTTATGGAAACACTTATGCGTGGCAGAATAATGGGATTACGTACTTCTGTATTGAAAGACGTTTATGCATTGTACTTGAATAATGTTATTAATGATTATCAGGAATATAAGCTGATTGAAGAAAAGCCTGAATTCAAAGCATTAATGGAAGAATATGCTGATGGTATTATGTTGTTTGAATTGATGGATCGTAACGTGTGGTCCAAAGCATCAAAAGATACAACTGGCCTAAAGGCATTTTATGAAACTAAGAAAAATAAGTATCAGTGGGAACCTGGCTTTAGTGGGGTTATTTATACCTTCAAAAATGAGGCTATGCTGAAGGAAGGCCAAAAACTGTTCAGTAAAAAAGATGTTAAAGACGAAGATTTCCTTAAAAAAATAAATACAGAAGAGAACCCTGATGCAGTTACGGTAGTACACGGTAGGTATGAATTTTCTAAGTATAAAGATTATCCGCAATCAGAATTGATAAAAGGTAAGTTTACCAAACCGAGGAAAAATGAAAATGGTACGTATAGTGCAGTAAGAGTGGATGAGGTGTATGAAACTTCTATGCCCAAATCTTTGATAGAAGCGAAAGGTTACATCGTTGCAGAGTACCAGGATTATCTTGAGAAGAAATGGCATGAAGACCTGCGCGCCAAATACCCTGTAAAGGTTGATGAGCCTGTCTTTAAAAGCATGGTAAAATAACTTGGAAATACTTTAACATAAAATGCCCTCGTAATGAGGGCATTTTTGTTGGCAGCTACCCGCCTTATTCATTATCTTCGGTATGCACATAATGCATGGTATATGAAATTGTCTTTTCACGGCGCGGCACGTACGGTTACAGGGTCTAAACACATCATCCACTTTTCATCGGGCAAAAAGATACTGCTCGATTGTGGCTTGTTTCAGGGAATGGGTAGAGATACCGAAAGATTGAATAGAGAATGGGGTTTTGAGCCGAGAGAACTGGACTATGTTATTATCTCTCATGCACATATAGACCATATAGGCTTGCTGCCAAAACTGGTGAAAGATGGTTACAAGGGAAAGATATATTGTACCATTGCTACTGCATCGCTGATGCGCATTATGCTGCTCGACTCTGCACGCATACAAGAGGCAGACGTAAGGCATGTAAACAAACGCCGCAAAGCACAGGGTAGAGAACTGATAGAGCCGCTATATACAGAAGACGATGCGCTGAATGTATTGCCTTTACTACAAGAGGTGGACTACAACCAATCCTACAAGATAGACGAGGATATAGAACTGTTATATACCGACTGTGGACATATATTAGGTAGTGCAGCGGTCAACCTGCGGCTGAAAGAAAAGGGTAAAGAAATACGCCTCACATTCAGTGGAGATATAGGCAGGTATAATGATGATATATTGCGCTCGCCCGATGTTTTTCCGCAGGCGGATGTGATATTGTTGGAATCTACCTATGGCGATAAACTACACGATATAGTAGTGCCTGCAACCGAAAAAGTATTGCAGCATATCATACATACTTGTTTGGAAAAGAAAGGCAAGCTCATCATACCCGCATTCAGCTTGGGGCGTACACAAGAATTGCTGTACTTGCTCAATAGATTGGAATTGGAACGCCGCCTGCCACCAGTTAATTATTATGTTGACAGCCCCCTATCTACCGACCTGACTGCTGTAATAAAGCAACACCCCGAATGTTTTAATAAAGGAGTGCGGGAATTACTGAAAAAAGATGAAGACGTATTCGGCTTTAAGAACCTGCATTTTATAGAAGATGTGGAGGATTCTAAAAGGCTGAATGAAAACAACGAGCCTTGTGTCATCATATCCGCATCGGGTATGGCAGAGGCAGGTAGGGTGAAGCACCATATAGCGCACAACATAAGCCATAAAAGAAATACAGTATTATTGGTTGGATATTGCGAACCCAACTCACTAGGAGGTAAACTAAAAGCGGGTAAGCAAGAAGTAACCATTTTCGGTGAGCAATACAGTGTACAGGCAGAGGTTGCCAGCATCAGTAGTATGAGCGCGCATGGCGATTATGAAGACATGAGCCAATGGCTATCATGCCAAGACCCGCATGGGGTAAGCAAAGTATTCTTAGTACATGGTGAATATGAAGTACAGCAAGCATTCAGAGATAGGTTGGTACGCAAAGGATTCCGCGATGTAGAGATACCAGACCAACATCAGGTTATTGGGCTGGGGGGCTTGTAGTGACGCTATACAACCCTGTACCTTGCTTGCTCGGCGTAGAGGGCTATGGATACAAGCAATCCGGTTATCATCAGGTAGTCGTAAGGTACTATCATGCAGGCAAAGAATATGCTCAGGTATATTTTCAAAGATGCCATCAGGAATATTCTGTAATCAATCTTCTTCTTATTTATACAATACCAAATACCCATTGCAATACATACACCTATGGATGCAAAAAAGAATACCAACCTGCACGTTTCAAACGCTGCCTTATAATTGGCTTGTCCGTAATGGTTGTAGTACAGGTGCGCGAAGCCCACGCCGTTAAACAGGTTGCAGGGTACCCCGTTATCGCACAGGTGTTGCCATTCCCAGTTCATGCCTGCATAGCCTGTATTGGTTTTGTAAAATACAGTCCAGTCTTTACTAAGGAAAGGAATGATGTAACATAGCAGAATGATAACAATACTCGTTATTATAGCTTTCAGTAGCAACTTTCTATCTCCGTTTGTATATAACACGAAGATGCCCAATGGCAACCACAATGCAAAGCTATACCGCGATAGTAAACAGATGGCTACCGTCGCACCTATTGTCATGTACTTATTGCTGTTGATACCACTTACCAATAGCATGTAGTATGCTGCTATCAGCAATTCAACTGTTACCGCCATGATGCCTGTGCTATACCTGCTCATCAGGTAGTACGATGCGGTAGTTAGAAAGATGGTAATAATAGTAGCAGTTACATTGCGTTTATATGTCCGTACTATGAGTACCATAAAGGCCAGCACGAAAGCAGAGAAGCTAATCCAGCGGTAGTCAAATTTCAACACTTCCGCAATGCTGTATGGCAGCCAATGGAAAGGCATATAACCTACGGGTGTAGTGTAACCAAGTTCTGTCATGGGTGCATAGGGATATGCTCCCTCTACAAAGCGTTTTGTCACTATCTGTACAGCAGGTATGATGTCAGACCAATATATATCAATTACAATGCGTTCAAAAACACTATTGGCATCTATTGCCATCCATGCAATAGCTGCGATGCTTGTCAATAGCACTGCATACCTATTCTTTTTACCTGACGTATCTGCAACTTGTATAGTGCCGTTATTATAAAATTTCATTATTACCAATACACCCGCAGCCATAGACGAAATAAAAAGAATGACGGCATTAGGCGTATTGCCTGTAATATGTTGTTTGTGCAGAAAAAGTAAAGAAAATGCCTCTGTAAGTATTGCCAATGGCAGCAATATATTGATGTACTTATTACGTGGCATAGTAAGCCCTAATATACACTACCTATTCTTAACGCACCAATAATAAATATCACCTTTTTATAACGCTTTCGCGCTTATCTTTATAGTACATTGATATACCCATGACAAAGAAGAAAAAAGACGGGAAAGGCAGGCTTACCTACAAAGGTGTGCTGGAAATAACGCGTGCAGGTAGGGGGTTTGTGATAGTGGATGGAATGGATAAAGACATCGGCATACGGCCGGAAAAGTTGGGTAATGCCCTGCATGGCGATGAAGTAAGGGTAGAAGTGCCTGAACACGGCCGCAAATTCGGGGCAAGATTAGAGGGTGTGATAACAGAAGTAATCCGTAGAAAACAAACGGAGTTCAGTGGCAGGCTACAGGTAAAACAACACTTTGCTTTTCTGGTACCTGATAGTGATAAGATGCCTGTTGATATATATGTGCCGCTACCATTGCTGAATGATGCGAAAGACGGCGACCATGTGATGGTACGCATTACAGAATGGACGGGCAATAAAAATCCTGTGGGCGAAGTGATAAGTATTATGACTCAGGATGCTGCCAATGATGTAGCCATGAAGAGCATACTTGCAGAAAATGGTTTCCCCTTGCACTTTCCCGACGATGTGCTGGAAGAAGCAGCACGCTACCCCGAAGGGGTAGATAGCAAAGAAGTGAAGAAGCGCAGAGATATGCGCAGTACACTCACTTTTACCATAGACCCTGTAGATGCTAAAGATTTTGACGATGCCATATCGTACAAACTACTAAAGGGGGGCAATTTTGAATTGGGGGTGCATATTGCAGATGTAAGCCATTACATAGAGCAGGGTAGCGCGCTCGACAAAGAAGCCTACCTGCGTGCTACCAGTGTGTACCTACCCGATAGGGTATTGCCCATGTTGCCAGAAAGGTTGTCAAACGAGTTGTGCTCGCTTCGCCCCAATGAAGACAAGTACACGTTCTCTGCCATTTTTGAAGTCAACAAGCAAGGCAAGGTAAAAGATTACTGGCTCGGGCGCACCATTATACGCTCCGTACGCAGATATACTTATGAGGAAGCACAAGAAATAATAGAGGGTGCTGAAGGCGACCATAAAGATGTAATATTGCTACTGAATGAAATGGCACAAAACCTGCGCAAAGCAAGGTTTAAGAAAGGAGCAATCAATTTCTCGTCGCAAGAGGTGAGGTTTAAGTTGGATGAAAAAGGAAAACCGATAGGAATCACTGTAAAAGAAAGTAAAGAAGCACATCAACTGATAGAAGAATGTATGCTGCTGGCAAACCGTACGGTGGCAGAGTATGTATCGGGTATTATGGTAAAAGAGAAGCCCGTACCTTTTCCATACAGGGTACACGATGCCCCCGATGAAAGTAAACTGAGTTTATTCACTGCATTTGCTGCCAAATTCGGGTACAAGTTTCATATAGACACACCCGAAGGTATTGCAGCTTCGTTCAACGAAATGCTGCGCCTCGTGCAGGGTAAGCCCGAACAGCACGTACTGGAAAGCCTCGGCATCCGCACCATGTCAAAAGCAGTATATACTACCGATAATATTGGTCACTATGGTTTAGGCTTTCAGGACTATTGCCATTTCACATCGCCCATACGTCGCTACCCCGATGTGATGGTACACCGTGTATTGCAGGAATGTCTTGATAAAAACATTAAGCCGGTAAAACACATGGAAGCACAATGCCGCCATTGCAGCGACCAGGAGCGCCGTGCGATGGAGTCGGAGCGTGCTGCTAATAAATACAAGCAGGTAGAGTATATGCAGGATTATGTGGGCGAAGAGTTTGAAGCAGTGATAAGCGGTGTATCTTCGTTTGGGTTTTGGGCAGAGACAGTAGCACATAAATGTGAGGGCATGGTATCTTTGACAGACCTGCGAGATATAGATGACTTTGAATGGCAGGAAGGCGAGTATGCATTGGTAGGGCACCATACAGGGCTACGATTTGCCATGGGCGATAACGTGAAAGTACGTGTAGTAAGTGCCAACCTCGAAAAACGGCAGATAGACTATGCACTGGCTGCTGCACCACAAGGTAGCAGGCCACAACGTACACGCTCCATGCATCCTGCCAAGTACAAGCCACAAAACACAAAAACCAAAACGAAACGCAAAAGATAGTACATGCACAGTTTTTCGGAATTAGTAACATTATTTGAAACAAGGCTGAATAATACTTTACCCTTTCCCGATTCGCCCTCAACACTGTACGAACCTTGCAGGTATTTTATGGAGATAGGTGGCAAGCGAGTACGCCCTGTAATATGCCTGATGGCAAATGAGCTTTTTGGCGATATTACAGAAGATGCCTACCGTGCTGCGATGGGTGTGGAGCTGTTTCACAACTTCACCCTGATACACGACGATATAATGGATAAAGCTCCGCTACGCAGGGGCAAGACAACACTGCATACCCGCAACGGGTTAACCGCTGGCATTCTCTGCGGAGACGTGATGGCTATATACGCTTACGAGCAACTGGCCCATATCAAAACATCATTGGCACAGGTCTTGCATCTCTTCAACCGTACCAGTATAGAGGTATGCGAGGGGCAGCAATTGGATATGGATTTTGAAACCCGCGAGGATGTAACCATAGACGAGTACATACACATGATAACGCTGAAAACATCTGTATTGCTGGCTTGTAGCCTGAAGATGGGCGCCTTGCTGGGTGGTGCTACACAGGGCAATGCAGATAAGCTATATGATTTTGGCAAAAACCTCGGCATCGCTTTTCAGCTACAGGACGATTATCTTGATGCATACGGTGCAGATAGCGGCAAAATACCCGGCGGCGACATCATAGCCAATAAAAAAACTTACCTGCTGCTAAAGGCAATGGGAAACGCCAACGACTTGCAATCGACAGCCATTAATGCGCTCTTGCAACGCAATGACGATAGCAAAGTACCTGCCATGCTATCGCTCTATGCCAATACGGGTGCAGATGTTGCTTGCAGAGAAGCTGTAGCACACTATTCGCAATTAGCATTTAACAATCTGGAAGAAGCGGCCGTACAAAGCAGTCGCAAAAAACACCTGCACGATTTAGCTACCTACCTGTTAGGTAGGGAGAAGTGATAAAAGCTGCTCAATTCAACGAATTCTGTAATGATGCCAATACATGGGGTGTCATGCGTTGCTGTTCAATGGCTTTTTCCCAACTATCGTAGTCTATCACGGTAAAGCGGGCAGTTTCGTATTGCAGGTAGTTGATGGTAAGTATATTGTGGTCAACAAATTGGCTTTCGTGTGCCAATGCGTTGATGGTATCAAGGTCTATATCTATTTCAGGATTGTCATTTCCGTTGCAAATGAAGAGCAGCCTTTTTCCGCTTAGTATCAACCTGCCGTTGCAGCGTTTGTTGTCTGCATGTAGCATAGATGCAGGTTCGCTTTTGGCTATTACTTCTATTTCCAGCAATTGCTCTAGGTATTTGTTCATATCACCACAGATTTTTTTAATGATAAAAATCCGCTAATCTATTCCACCTTTTTCAGCAACATATCCGCTTGCGGTAAGTCCCGGCTTTAGTAAACGTATTGTTTGTAAAATTACCGATAATAAAATTAAGCCCATTCCTGCATAAAAGCCAGTACCGAGCTCTTTATTTTCGTTAAAAAACAGGAATGCCAGCAAGATGCCGTAAACAGGCTCTAAATTTACGCTTAGTGTAGCCGTAAAGCTGCTTATAACTTTCAAGGCATTTAACGCAAGCGATTGTGCCCACACTGTGCAACAAAGGCTCAACACTACCAACCATAGCCAATCCATAGACGATGGTAAGATTTGCGTATGGGGTTCATACAAAAATTGCAAAGGCATCAGCAATGTAATAAACAGCCAGCCCGTACCCATTTCATAAAACACCATAGTACGTGCCGGATACTTGCCTGCTATTCGCTTGTTCAATACTGTAAATACAGAGCTAAGTATAGCAGCTATTACCCCAAACAATATACCTAAACCATAAAACTGCTGAAACTGATAGATAAGATACACACCTGCCAATGCCAGTGCGCCTATCAGTAGCTCTTTATAGTCGTGCTTACTTTTGTTTACAAAAGGGTCTAACACGGAAGTAAAAATACTGGCGGTTGATAGGCAAACAAGGGCAATGGAAGCGTTGGAGAATTTGATAGAGCCATAAAAGCCTACCCAGTGCAGCCCCATCAGGCAGCCAATAAGCGCCAGTTGGCGCATATCTTTTGTGGGTATCTTCACCCATTGTTTGCGGTAGTACAATATGCCTGCCATAATAACCGCCGTCAGCAGCATACGATACCACACCAATACGGGTGCAGTAAGCTCTATAGCCCTGCCCAACACACCTGTAAAGCCCCAAAGCAATACGGCCACATGTATTTGTATTAATGCTTTTTTCATTTATTGATACAGGATGCAAACATACACAATAGGTAGTTGAGGGGCTATTGTTATTTCTATGGAAAAGGGCTAAAAAATATAGTGTAACATTTTAGCAATTAGCTACATTTGTTATCCGAAATAAAAAAAACGAAGTATTCAATCAGGCAACCGCATTTTTTTCAGTAAGATAAATGAACAATACTTACACGGACCTTGTCCATCAGACATTCGACTTTCCGCAGGATGGTTTTGAAGTAAAAGACAATTACCTGCAATTTAACGGCCTCGAAATCAAAAAGCTCATTGATAAATACGGTACGCCGTTCAAACTTACTTATTTGCCCAAAATAGGTATGCAGATTAATAAGGCTAAGAAAATGTTTAACGATGCCATCAGAAAGCACCGTTACGATGGAGAGTATTTTTATTGTTACTGTACCAAAAGCTCACACTTTTCTTTTATTGTAGAAGAAACGTTGAAGCACGGTGTACATTTAGAAACATCCTTTGCATACGATTTAGAAATCGTGAAGCAGCTATACAAACGTCGTAAAATAAATAAAGAAACCTATATCATTTGCAATGGGTTTAAAACAAAAGCCTACACGCGCAATATAGCCAGGCTGATAAACGACGGCTTTAAAAACGTAATACCGATACTGGATAACAAAACAGAATTTGAAGATTACAAACGCCTGATACGTTCTAAAGACCCAGTAAACATAGGTTTGCGAATAGCCAGTGAAGAAGAACCGACGTTCGACTTCTATACATCTCGCTTAGGTATTCGTAGCAGAGACGTATTAGAGTTTTATGTAGATAAAATAAAAGGTAACGAGAAGTTTCAGCTAAAGATGCTGCACTTCTTTATGAACAAGGGCATAAAAGACGATATCTACTACTGGAGCGAGCTAAATAAAGTAGTAAACCTCTATTGCCAGTTAAAGAAGATATGCCCAGAGTTGGATGGCCTGAATATTGGTGGTGGTTTCCCAATCAAACACTCATTGGGTTTTGATTATGATTACAACTATATGGTGAGCGAGATAATATCGAACATCAAAAAAGTATGTAAGAAGAACAAAGTAGATGTACCTGATATCTATACAGAATTTGGTTCATTTACCGTTGGCGAAAGCGGTGCGGTGATATACAGCGTACTGGACGATAAGCAACAGAACGACCGCGAAACATGGTATATGATAGATAGCTCTTTCATTACCACACTACCTGATACATGGGGTATTGGTGAAAAATTTCTGATGCTCCCTATCAATAAGTGGGACAAAGAGTATCAGGAAGTGCATCTTGGAGGGCTTACCTGCGATAGCCATGATTTCTATACATCAGAGGAGCACATCAATGCTGTGTTTCTACCCAAAATAGACAAGGAAAAAGGTTCAGAGCCTTTGTATATCGGCTTCTTTCATACAGGAGCATATCAAGACCAGTTGGCAGGTTATGGCGGCATCAAACACTGCATGATACCATCGCCCAAGCACGTAGTTGTAGAGCGCAATAAAAACGGCGAACTGGAAGACTGGCTTTATGCAAAAGAACAGACAGCACAAAGTATGCTGAAATTGCTGGGGTATATCAGGTAATATTTACCCTACAGATAGCATATTATGTATACATTCATTAATTTGTATGTCAGATAATCTATTTCATGGCTTCTATTAGTATTAAAAAGCTACATCACGTTACTATTTGTATCCCTACTGGTTTTGAGGCAGAAGCAAGAAGCTTTTACACGGGTTTGCTCGGGCTGCAGGAGATTGATAAGCCTAAATCTGTACCAGGTATATGGTACAAAGTAGGGGAAAGTGAACTGCATCTTGGTATTGAACCAGAAATGTATCCTACAAAACGTTTCCCCGCTTTTGAAGTAGAGAGTATCCAGAGTGTGAGGAAATTACTTGCCGAAAAAGGAATTGATGTAAAGGAAGAGAGTGCAATACCAGGTTATAAACGTATTTCATTTCTCGACCCATGGAAAAATAAGCTGGAATTGCTGGAACAGGTATAGAAATCTATACTGCTATCGGTAAAACGACATGTTGTCTTCCAAAAACTCTGCATTGTAGTCACCCAGATATTCTTCCCTGAATGCTATCATCCTGTCACGAAGATGGTAGTCTAATCCGGGTGTTTCGTCAGTTACAATGGCATCAGTAGGGTTTGTAAGCATATCGGTTACCTCAAACATTTTTAATTTTCCTTTGATAGGGTAGTATGTATCTGTCCTGATTTGTACCGTATCATAGCTGCTATTATTGTTTATGGTAGCAACATACATTATGTCGTAATTTGTACGGTTGGGTGATGATGAGAATACGCTGCAATTATATCCTGCAGCTATTAAGGTGTTATGAACCATCTGTTGCGCTAAGCCGTCATCTTCTTTACGAATTCCGTCAAATTCAATGAATATCTTGCCCGTTTCTTTGAGCAAAGATTTCATTTTTACAAATGCTTCTTTACTAAGCAGGTGAGAGGGTATGTTTTCGCCTAATAATGCATCTACTATTATCAAGTCATATTTCTTCTTACAGACGTTAATGTAATGTCTGCCATCATCTACAACGGTATTAGCAATAGCTGATTTCAACCCAAAATATTTCTCTGCCAACATAGGTAGTCTGCCATCAATTTCTACTGCATCGTAATTTATTCCATATTCTTCCAATTGGTGTGCAACAGTACCACCACCTAAACCTATCAATAGTGCATTACTTCCTGTGGGCATACTCTTTATCACAGCATCTGTAAATCTTGTGTAGTACAAAAAACTGAACATCTTGTCTTTACTGCTTATCCATGTCTGCCAATTATGATTTACCAACATAACGCGAGAGGGGATATTCATGCCATTTTCAGTATATACAAAGTCTACAACTTTTACTTGTCCAAGCATTCCTTCCGAGTGGTACAGTATTTTGTACTTGTCGGTTTCTCTTTTTTGGGCATTACAATAGAAAAAAAAAGCAGGTATTAATAGTAGTAATGTCGCTCCTGCAGCAACTTTATTTTTAGGACGCAAGACGATGATAGTAAGCAGTAATAACAGTCCGCCAGCTATTATACAAGGTAATGTTATGCCTACTACCGGTACCAGCCAAAACCCTGTAATCATAGTAGCTATAACTCCGCCGAGTGTAGATATGGCATATATCAATCCTGCAGCCTTCCCCGATTCATTATTTTCTGCAATCAGGCTTATCAGCATCGGGCTTACCATTCCCATGCCTAGTATGGGTGGAAGTAGAAAGAATAACTGAGATGTTACCACACCGCTTAGGAAATTCATATCCAATGTATTGGCCATAATAAATCGGGCACTCATTGGCATAATGATGACTAATGCAGATGCAATGGCCAATATTATAAACAGCGTTTGCTTACGTTGCTGTATGGGACGCTTACTCAACTCTCCTCCCCAATAATAACCCATGGTGAGGCCACCAAGCGTTAAAGCAAGAGTAGAAGCCCATACATATAATGATGTGCCATAGAACGGAGCCAACATCTTGCCCCCAGCCAGCTCAGCAACCATCACACATGCTCCTTCAAAAAAGGAAAGCAGCAATAACAAATTGCGAGATAGTGGCTTTGTATTTATATCGTTTTTCAATGACTGTCCGTTTTTTTTAATAAAATAAATATAAGCAGAATGTGCTTATTACTTTACTCTTTATGCTTGCCGGCAAATAATTTTTCGCCTGCTTTTATGGCTACATCCATTCTATTCTCTAAAGGGGGGATGGGGCAGTTGTAGCCTGTTGCATAAGCGCAATAAGGGTTGTAGCATTTATTAAAATCTATAATTAGTTTGTTGTTTACTATATCACCAATCTCAACATCAATATACCTGCCACCTGCATAGGTTTCAATGTATGATGTAGCATCTGTAAACGGAATGAATAATAGATTCTTGTGTTTTGGGTCTTCAAGCAGCTTTAAATTCTGATAAATGCTGAGTGTAATAATAGTATCGTTAATAATAAACATGGCCGTGCCATATTGCCTGAAAGTTTTTGTTTTGCCGCTGTAGGTAGGCATTTCAAATGACTTGCTATCTGGTGTTAGGTTAAGGGTAGCATTAACCTTATATTTTTCATTGATTTCAAAAAAGCGAAGGTCGGCAGTATCATTAGCCTTCAATGGGCTGCGCTCTTCTGTTATGAATGCTTGCTTGTATTCTGTTCGCCACTTGTCAACAGTTTTTTTATAGGCAGATTGTGCCAATGTAATAATCGGGAATAATAAAATAATCAATAACAGTCTGTACTTCATATAATTAAAACAGCCTTGCAATGTTGCAAGGCTGTAAATATAAACAGTTTGTATTGCTTTAGTTGCCCAAATACGATTTCAGTAACTGACAACGCGTAGCAGTACGCAATTTAGTTATTGCTTTGTCTTTAATCTGGCGTACACGTTCGCGTGTTAAAGAGAATTTTTCACCAATATCCTCAAGGCTCATAGGATGCTCTACACCTATACCAAAGTATAGTTTTATTACATCGCGCTGACGGTCTGTTAAAGTGCTGAGTGAACGCTCTATTTCGCAACGAAGCGAGTCGTAGTGTTCCAATTCAGAGTCTGCAGATTCTGAATTAGGATTTTCCAATACATCCAATAATGTATTGTCTTCACTATCTACAAACGGGGCATCAACCGATACGTGTCGTGCTGCTACGCCCAATGTAGTTTCTATTTCTTCAGTGCCTATTTCTAACAGTTCTGCCAATTCTTCAGTAGATGGTTCACGCTCAAACTCTTGTTCCAGTTGAGAATATGCTTTGCTGATTTTGTTTGATAAACCAACCTTGTTTAGTGGCAGACGAACGATACGTGATTGCTCTGCCAATGCTTGCAATATTGATTGACGAATCCACCATACAGCATAAGAGATAAATTTGAAACCGCGTGTTTCGTCAAAGCGTTGTGCTGCTTTGATAAGACCTAAATTCCCCTCATTGATAAGATCGCTAAGCGATAAACCCTGATTTTGATATTGCTTTGCCACAGATACCACAAAGCGCAAATTGGCCTTTGTTAGTTTCTCAAGTGCGCGCTGGTCGCCTTGTTTGATTTTTATGGCAAGTTGTACTTCTTCTTCGGGGGTAATCAAATCTACTTTACCAATTTCCTGAAGATACTTTTCTAAAGACTGGCTCTCACGATTTGTAATGGATTTCGTGATTTTGAGCTGACGCATAGACATAGGCAAATCAATTTTTTAATCGTTTGAGAATAGAAGTATAAATAATAGTAATGGTATTATTTTACATTGTTATTACAAATCTATGGTTCAAGACAATTCAACCCAAAAAAAAATTAAGAAATTGTTAACAGCAAAAATCAAACCAATTTTTGCCATTCCAAAAAGATTTTCAGCTTTTTTGAAAGAATAATTTTGATTGTTCATTCATTTTTTTATTATTGTGGCAGAGTTTATATCAAGCGACTAATAACAGTAGATGAGCAAGAAAAAGACAATGTACACGCTCGAGTTCCCTATCAGGTGCTCCCCGTCCATATTATACGAGTTTTTATCAACGCCCGTAGGGTTGCAAGAATGGTTTGCAGATAAGGTAGATCAGAGAGATCACACGTTTTATTTTAGCTGGAATGGCTCTACAGATGTAGCAGATGTTTTAGAATATACTGAAAATGAATATGTGAAGTATCGTTGGGATTATTATAATCGTGATGAGTTTTTTGAATTTCGTATTGAACAAAGCTCTATCACAAACGAAACAATACTAAAAATCACAGATTTCGCAGATAAAATAGACATCAAAGACCAGGAACGTCTATGGAACTCTCAGGTAAGCGACCTTAAACATAGAATAGGTAGTTAGCGGAGTTTTATCCTGAAAATATTAATAGCCTGCTTAGCGGGCTATTTTAGTTAAAACAATGCCAACGAATAGCAACAAACAAGGTGTTGCACGCGTTTTTATGTAGGTTTGCGAAAACACTAATATCATTTTGCTGAAGAAGCTCGACATACTCATTTTACGCAGCTTTATAGGGCCGTTTATCGTTACGTTTTTCATCACATTGTTCGTGTTGGTTATGCAGTTTTTTTGGCTGTACATGGACGAACTGATAGGTAAGGGCTTAGGTGTATGGATGATTATTCAGCTACTGTTTTACATGTCCACTACAATGGTGCCCTTGGCATTGCCGTTGGGTATTTTGTTAGCGTCCATTATGACGTTTGGCAATATGGGCGAAAACTTCGAGCTAGTAGCCATCAAGTCTGCTGGCATATCGTTACTTCGATTCATGAGACCGCTGTTATTATTCATCATACTTATCGGCGGGTTAGCGTTTTTATTTAATAATAATGTGATTCCTTATGCCAATTTGAAGGCACTTTCATTGTTGTATGACTTACGTAATTCTAAACCAACATTCAACATCAGGGCCGGACAGTTTAATAAAGATATTGATGGCTATTTTATAAGAGTAGGCGAAAAGGATGAGGATGGTAAAACTATCCGAAATATCATGATATATGATCATGTCAATACTACAGGTAATGAGAATCTTGTATTGGCGAAAGAAGGACAGATGATACCTACAGACGATAAACACTATTTGATATTCAGGTTAAAAGATGGATGGAGATATCAGGAAAAAACATCTTACAGTGGTAACACACCATCATACCAGCAATACAGAATGCATTTCAGAAAATGGGATAAGGTTTTTGACTTATCAGCGTTCCGGATAAATCGTACTAACGAAAACTTGTTTAAAGATGCTTATCAGATGATGAGTGTAGTGCAGCTTACAAAGCGTATTGATAGTTTCAGGCGGTATGAAAAAAAGTTATCTCAAAATTTAGGTACATACATTTCGGTAAATATCACAATGCTTGCTAATGATAGTATTGTAAAAGATTTGTTTACAAAAGTATCATCTGCTAAAACAGCAAGAACGTATGAAAAGACATTTCTTGATATTGTACCAGACTCTTTACGTTCAGGCGTTATACAGAATACTGCCAACAATGTAAGGAGTTGTAAGGGTATTATTGACATATCTGCTAACGACAGGCATATACATCATGAAAACTATTTACAATTTAATGTAGAATGGCACAGAAAATTTACATTATCTTTTGCTTGTGTGTTATTATTCCTTATTGGCGCGCCGTTAGGGGCAATTATCAGAAAGGGCGGTATTGGTATGCCATTAGTTATTGCAGTTTTGTTTTTTGTAGTGTTTCATATTACCTCAATTACCGGTGAAAAATTGGCTAAGACAGATACTGTACCTACTTGGCTTGGTATGTGGATGTCGACAGGTATGCTGCTACCTATGGCATTCGTGTTGATACAACAAGCTCGCAATGATTCACAGATTTTTACCAAAGAATGGTATATAAGAGTTGCATCAAAATTGCAGCGTTATTCAGAAAAAAATCATCTGAATGAAAAATAAGCCATACACTTCATTCAATCTGTATTTTTTTATCCCATTCATTCTATGGATGATAGTTGGTGGGATAGTGTTACAATGTTATACCAAAGAACAGCTATTCCGCTTTTTTAATACTAATACTACAAGCTTTGCAGACGCTGTTATGCCATCTGTTACTTCGCTTGGAGAAGGATGGTTTATAGCTATAGTATTGCTCTTATTATTCGGGTTTTCTATGTATCGCAATTGGTGGTACTTTATTACAGCAGTAGCAGCAACTACTATACCTACATTAGTTACGCAGCTTTTAAAAAGCAGCTATATGTCACCTCGCCCGTTAAAGTATTTTTCAGGCGATGCTTGGATACATACATTACCTGAATGGCCCCAATTAATGGAGCGTAGTTTCCCCTCAGGCCATAGTTGTGGTGCCTTTAGTTTGTATTGCTTGCTTGCAATGCTATTAACACCAAAATATAAAGCATTGGGTATGTTCTTCTTCGTGTTGGGTTTGGTAACAGCTTATTCAAGAATGTATCTGGCTGCCCATTTTTTTGAAGACGTATATGCCGGCAGTATTATCGGTGTATGTTTTGTGGCATTAATCGTCACAATAATGAACAGGGTTAAACATTTATTTTTTAAACAGAATAAGGTGTAGTATGCAAACAGCTATTAAATATATCGTCATTGCTATAGCAGGTTTGTTATTGTTCATGCCATTTTTAGGTAATGTTCATTTATTTGATTGGGATGAAATAAACTTTGCTGAGTGTGCAAGGGAAATGATTGTGTCTGATGACTATTTGCGTATGCAAATCAACTTCAGGCCATTTTGGGAAAAACCACCATTATTTATCTGGTTGCAGGTGCTTAGTATGAAGTTGTTTGGCATTACTGAATTTGCTGCACGCTTCCCGAATGCTATTGTTGGGGTTACTACCTTGCTCTGCCTTTATTATGCCGGAAAACGTATTGTAAATGAGAAAATGGCACAATGGTGGGTATTGTTGTATGCTGCAACCTGGTTGCCTCATTTTTACTTCAAATCGGGTATTATAGACCCTACTTTCAACCTGTTTATATTTCTTAGTTTCTTTCAGTTTCATTTATTACTACATGCTACTAACAAGTTGATTCATGCTCTGCTTTCAGGCTTGTTTCTTGGCTTGGCTGTTATGACAAAAGGGCCTGCTGCTGCATTAATTGCAGCGATGGCTTTTATTGTCTTTATCATAGTAAATAAGGGCTTTAAAGGGGTTAATATTTTACACCTTATCTGTATATTACTCATGGCTTTGCTCACTACTTCTATTTGGTTTGCAGTTGAGGTTTATAAGCATGGTTGGTGGTTTGTAAACGAGTTTATTACATATCAGATAAGGCTGTTCAAAACAGAAGATGCAGGGCATGGCGGACCATTTTTCTATCATTTTCTGGTGTTGTTAATCGGTTGTTTCCCTGCTGCTCCTTTGTTGTTTCAATACCTGAAAAAGCAAAGAAGCGAAACCGTTGAGATAAGAAACTTTACAAGATGGATGTGGGTGCTGTTTTGGGTTGTCTTATTGCTGTTTTCTGTTGTTAAAACAAAGATTGTCCATTATTCATCATTATGTTATTTTCCATTAACGTATCTGGCAGCATTGCAGCTATACAGGATAGCAGAAAAAACAGATACTGTCAGGAATATAAGCAGGGTACTTTTGCTTATTACAGGCTTGTTAATTGCCATTGCTATTACATTGCTACCTATTGTTGGCATGAATAAAGACGCGCTCATTCCTTTAATAAAAGACCCATTTGCAGTAGGTAATCTGCAAGCATTGGTCAACTGGTCTTATATAGAAACAGGGTGGGGTATCAGCTATTTAGCGGGTATAGTTTTGGCAGTAGTTTTGTTACGCAAGCAGTTCAAAAAGGGCATGTTACTACTCTTTGTTATAAACTTAATTATTATTCAAGTAACAGTCGTTCATTTTACTCCTAAAATTGAGGCAATATCTCAACGCGCAGCTATTGACTATTTCAAGAGTTTTGCAGGAAAAGATGTGTATGTACATGTATTAGGATACAAAAGCTATGCACATCTGTTTTATACTAAAAAGCAACCCCAGCTAAATAATAACCATGATAATGAACAATGGTTACTGACTGGCGATATTGATAAGCCAGCTTACTTTATTTGTAAAATAACACAGGCTGATAAGTGGAGAACATATAAACAACTAAAAGAAAAAGGCGTGAAAAATGGCTTTGTTTTCTTTGAACGAATACCTGAGTAATTTGTGTTCTTAATTGTTGAATTGCCAATAATAGAAAAAGCCTGCTGTTGTGCAGGCTTTTTCTATTATAATAGTTTTACTAATTATCGTACCAACATAAACTCACCCTTTTCTTCGAGCAACTTACCATCGCAGCGGTAGCTCACGTAGTAGAAGTATGTACCCATTGACTGTGGCTTACCATTAAGATTACCATCCCAACCACGGCGCTCGTCAGCCGTTTCAAACACTACTTGTCCATATCTGTTTACCACTTTCAGGCTGCGCAAATCAAGGTTACGTTGTTCACCGCCTTGTCTTGGTACCATTCGGAATATTGCATTTCTTCCATTACCATCCGGTGCAAACGCTGTAGGGAATATAACCTGACAACAACCTTTAGTACTTATTTTGATACTGTCACTGTTTTTACAGCCGTACTCATCTTCAACATCAAGTTTTATTGGGGCAGAAAAATCCAGTCGGGCGTATGTAACTGGACGATCACTGTAATTATCAAAGAATCTTGTAGGAGTCCATGAATATCTACTACTGCTGACAACTGTATTAGCAGTTATTTTCACACTATCACCAGAGCAGAATTGTTTACTTGCATCATAGCCATCAATTTTAAAGCTGGCATCAGGTTTTGCATGTACTGTGGTGTTGACAGGCAGTGTGTTAGAACATAATTTATTAACCAGACGCAATTTAACAGTTTTTGGACCTGGTGTATTCCAAGTAACACCATAAGGTCCTTGGTCTGTAGAGTAGAATGACGTTACACCACCGTTCCAATCCCAGAAGAAAGAATCTGTAGAAAGTGTATAAGAAGACAGCGATACAAGTTCAGTTTGTCCTACGCATATATTCGGCCTCAGCGCTATATCTGCAATAGGCAATGTGTCTACACGTATTTGCTTTGCATACTCTTCGCTATAGCAACCATCATTACCTACTTGCAGTTTAATGTCGCGTAAGCCAGCAGAGTCCAGTTTTATTTGGATAGAACTGCTAAAGTTAGGTCCACTGCTGAGGATAGTAGTACCCACAGGGAATGTCCAGTTATAAGCTGAGCCTGGGAACGCGCTGCCATAATAATTGAGCGTAAGCGTATCCATTTGGCATAGTTTTTCTTTAGTAGCCAATATTAAACCATTTGGCTTGAAGGTTACTATTACGTTGATAAGAGATCTGTTACTTTCACAACCTCTATTGCTTTGAGACACATAATAAGTGTATGTATTTTTTGCAGTAGTATTTGGTGTAGGTGCTATCAGGCTAGGGATGCCACCTACAGGGTCGTAATACCACCTTAGTTGGTTACCTGTAGCATTCAATGGGCTGGCTGGTGAATTCTCACAATAGTAAAGCGGAGTGCTTACTATTGGGGGGGCAGGTTTCTGAGAAGCACGATATAATACCTTTGTACGCAATTCACTTTCGCAACCATCAACAGTTTGTGTTACAAAAAACGAATCCTGATTAACTGTCGTTGTATTGAAAGTAGGTGTAAATGGTATAGGTGAACCACCAAAGCTTGTATAATACCATTTAGGATTTGTACCTACTACATTTACAGGTACAAAAGGTTCGTTTAAGCAAAAATCAGTTTTACCATCTATTTGCGGTGGTGGCGGATTTTGTACTTGTATGTTCACAGGCGCAGGTAAAGAATAAACATTTCCACAATTAGGGTCTTTTACCCTAACTGTATATATACCTGACTGAGATGGCTGTATGCTGAAGATGGTATCTTTATTAGACGTTCCTGTTTGAATAATTGCGCCACTTGGGTCTCTAAACTCAAATTCGGCACCGTTTGCTGCCAAATATGCAGGAATATTAGCAGTAAGTATGAGATTAGAATTTTTACATGGTTTTAAACTAGAAGCAACAACTACCGGTGGCGCTGGTGCTGCATTACCGGCATTGGTAAAGGTAATAGAACCCCCAAATGCTGGTACACCAAAACCGTTAGGATTATTACTACCTGGTCCTGGCATTTGCCCCATATAAGATACAGCAGGACTAACATTTAATGTAACACCGCCACCAGTAAATGTATTTGGTGCTACATTTATGAAATATGTAATTGTATCTGTTGAAGATAATGCAAAACGATACGTAGTAGCAGGTGGAATACTGATATTAAGATTCGTAAGAATCGGATAGTATGAGCCTGTGGAAGTACCGTTATTTATAGTATCACTGATACCTTCTACTACCCAGTTATTTAATGTTGAAATTGTTGATGGGGGACCTGATAACGATGTAGAAGAACGCCACAAAGTGTACCTGGCACCATTCATACTATGGGTACGAGGTCCATATGTATTCAATCCTACGTGAAACCAATTCAACTGTGTTATAGTTATAGGGCAAGGATTGCTATTGGTTACAACAAACGTTATGAAGTGCGGCGCTAAAGGGTTTGGATTATATAAATGATTTACCGGTGGCGTAAAATTGGTTGTAATAGTGGTTTGTGCATGTAGCCTAGGGCTAGCAATAGCCAATAATGATAACGCTAAAACAAATAAACGCTTGCTAAATAACTTTTTTACCATGGGTTACTATTTCTGATAATTAAGATTAATCTTGTAGCTAAATAATACATAGTATTACAGTACACCTCAACATGAATAGACGTAGAAAAAAAACAAAAAGTTGGTTTTCTGCTATTCTTTAACTGTTTTGTACTTCAATACAATTTGTACGTAAAATACACATATTTCCCTGTTTTGCAAACCCTTTGTTAAAAAAGAACAACATTAAAAAACACTTAAATTTCACCTGCTAAACAAATTTATTAAATATTATTTATATGTATATTAAGCAGCAGACATTTGAAGATACAGAGCAGCTATTTGAAGTCCTTTTTGACTTTGAAATTGGTATGCCCGGAGAATATATAATTGGCTTAACACGACAGGTTGAAGCTGCTTATAGCGCAAATACAGAGTTGCAGCAATTATTGGCAACAATGCCCGAAGAAGAAGCTGCAGAATATGCTGATGATTGGAAAAGAGAAAAAATTGTGATGCAACTTTGTATAGATTATAAGCGTTTTACAGTGCGCAAAAATGCTCTCTATGGCATCAATGGAGATACCGAAACCTTGCTTTATAGTATAGATATGGAATAAATCCCTTCTTTATTACCCCATATATGTGCATATAACAACAGTTTTTTGCTTATACATTTGCACTTCAAACAAATTATTTAATGAAAAGATTATTGTTATTAGCAGGCTTATTGCCCTATATATGTACGGCACAAGATGACTTAATAAAAAAGATTGACGGTAATAAAAGTGATAGTGCAAAGAAAAAATTCACCTTTACACACGTTATAGACCTTGAGAATACTGCTGTAAAAAATCAGGGAAGTTCAGGTACTTGCTGGAGCTATAGTACCAATTCGTTTCTTGAAAGCGAAATGGCAAGATTGGGTAAAAAGCCGGTAGATATTGCTGAAATATATACAGCCAGGCGTGTGTACGAAGAAAAAGCTGACAACTATGTAAGGATGCACGGTGCTGTTAGTTGGGGCGATGGCGGCTCTTGCCACGATGTAATAAATATGTATGCACGTTACGGTGCTATACCACAATCTGTCTATAGCGGATTGCAATACGGTACTAACAAAAATAAGTTTGGTGAGATGCAGTCTATATTGAAAGGTATGCTTGATGCAATTGTTAAAAATCCGAATGGTAAATTAACGCCCAATTGGAAGCGCGCTTTTAATGCCGTGCTGGATGTGTATTTGGGAGAAGTTCCCTCAGCCTTTACTTGGAATGGGAAGCAATATACTCCACAAACATTTGCACAAAAAGTAGTTGGCATTAATCCTGAAGATTATATAGAGTTGTCTTCATTCAGCAGCAAACCTTACTATGAACAGACAACATTGATGGTGCCCGATAACTGGAGTTGGGAAAAGGTGTATAACGTTAAGATGAATGATTTGACTGCAATTATAGACAATGCACTTGACAAAGGCTATACCGTAACGTGGGCAACAGATGTTAGTGAAAAATATTTTAGCTGGAAAAATGGTGTTGCATTCGTTCCTGAAAAAGAATGGGACGATATGGAAGAGGATGAACAGAAGAAACTATTTAATGGCCCTATGCCTGAGCGCAAAATAACTGCTGCAATGAGACAAGAGGCCTTTGATAATTATAGTACAACAGATGATCACGGTATGCATATTGTTGGTATTGCTAACGACCAGCAAGGGAAGGAATATTATATAGTAAAAAACTCTTGGGGAGAAAAGAATGATTATAAAGGATACATGTATGTTACAAAAGCATACGTAAAATATAAGACTACTGCTATATTACTCCATAAAAGTGCTATCCCTTCTGAAATAAGAAGTAAATTAAAATAACATTATTTTGTTGTAATAAAGTTATAAAAAAAGAGAGGTCTCATAGCCTCTCTTTTTTATTGTATGTATAACGTAACTGATTATCTGACAAGCGTCACATTTCCTTGTTTGGTAATGCGTTTGCCGTTTGCATTTACAGCATCTATGGTATAAATGTACACTCCCAAAGGTTGTGGCTCTCCATTGTATGTGCCATCCCATCCTTTGTCAATATCCTTAGTTTCAAATACTTTCTGTCCCCATCTGTTGTAGATTGTAAATCCTTTCAACGTCAGATCACCTCGCCTTACAATTTTGAATGTTGTATTTGCGCCACCCGGAGAAAATGCATTTGGTACATCAACTAAGCTCTCATCAGAAACCAGTATCGTTACAGAGTCAATTGTACTACATCCATTTTCTGTTACAGCGGTTACAATATATTTTGTATTTACCTCAGGTTTCGCAACAGGATTAGAAATATTGTTACGAGATAGCCCTAATGAAGGGAACCAGGTAAAGTAACTACAGTTGCCCAACGGGTCTATTTGATAAGATTCGCCCGGATATATGCGAACTGAGTCTTGTAAAAACAATCTGGCACCGGGGTTAACAATTATTTTTACCATCCCCGTATCAAAACAAGCGTTTGTATCTACTGCATATACTGTATAAATCTGTGTATTCAACGGATTAACAAATGGCGTAAGTGAGCTGGTGTTACTAATTCTGAAATCAGGGTACCACCTGAATGATTTGATACCATTGCCAGTTACTTCAATTTGCACATCATTGCCTGGGCATATAGCTGTATCTCCATTTACAGTAATAAAGTCAGCCGGGAATACGGTCACATTTACTGAGTCATTAGCTATACAACCTGCCGATGTAGATGCAGTGAGAGTTAGCGTTGTTGTCTGCTTTGCAGTAAAAATAGGATTAAGTGTTGTAGGGTAGTCAAGCGACGATCCTGGTGTCCAGTTAAGATTGAATGGGTATGTAGGAGGAAAAACAAATGCCTGCATTTTCATTGTGTCTCCTTCACAAAGAGATTCATCTTGACCTAATGTTACAGTTGGTCTGGGTTGTACCTCTATATCAAATTCAGCAATACTGTCTTTATTAGGGCAGTTAGGATGTGTAGCTTTTATGATATACTTATCTTTCCCGATAGGGCTGGGAGTAATGACGGGAGTCATACTATTCGGGTTGCTAAATACACCCGTAGATGATGTGGCAGTCCATGAATAGCTATATCGACTATCACCAGCAACACGTGTATTAATGGCATCCCCATCACACACTGCAGTATCAATATTTTCCAGTAAAAAACCGTCAAGCACATCTACAAAAACAGTATCAAAAGATTTACAATCGTTTGCCGATGAGCTAATTTGTATTGTATATGTAACGCCATTCTGTCCATAGAAAATTGGAGCTTCTAGCGTATCACTGTTAAGATTTCCTGCGGGTGTCCACTTATATGTATATGTGATGCCAGGTTGTTTTGCAACGTTCAAGTTTAACCTTACTGCGTGTCCAGGACAGGTTAATGTATCTAATAGATTTGTAAAGCCAGGGCCTGCTATCATATTTACCACCACAGTATCTTTATTTCTTACACAATACGGGTTGACGGTTGATGTAACCACATAGGTTGTAGTTAACCCCGGTGTAGCAGTTGGATTAGGGATATTCGGGTTGTTAAGACTTGTTATTGGGGAACCTCCTGGTAATACTGACCACTGAAAGTTGCCACCACCAGATACATTGAGGTACGCTGTTTGAAACTTACAAATAGTTGTATCAGGTACCGCTTTTGTTACAGGCCATATATAGATAGGTAGTGTATAAGTTTGATATAATAAAATGCCAGGCGGTCGGCAAGTTGAGTCTTTTACAGTAACAATCAGGTTTCTCAACCCAGAGTCTGCAACAGAAGGTGTCCATGAAAAACAACCTCTTATTGAGTCACTTTTTTGATTAGTATAAGTAATGGTAGCTGCCGGAATAGAAACATTATGATTGTCGTCAGCTATTAATATTGCACCTGTATCTGTTGAGTTCACTTCGTAGCAAAATTGCAGCGGTTGTGTTGCACAACCATTCACCCTATTAGATGAATATCCACCGCCAACAATAGTTGTAAGTATAGGATTGACAGTTGGTACTACCGAACTGCAGGCCAATACCTGTACCTGCACATCTCGCATGATAGAGCCTATTTTTGTGCCATTACGAAACTCATTTGTTCGTATAGTAACGGTACCCGGACCGATTACAGCCGGTATAAATGTAATGTTGCCTGTTAGGGGGTTTATAGAAAAAGTATTATTAGTTTGAAATGGGTTACTCGGTATACTTAGAGGCGGCGTTTGCCCTGTTGTTAGTAATAGATTGGTTGGTGGACTCGTACAGCTACTACCTGTAAGAGGGTTTAAAATTTCGCTGGAAAGGGAGTCACTATTTGGGTCAATTGCTCCATTGTTGTAACTGGTTGCTTGATTAATACAAGCATATGGAACGGGTTTGATTGAAAAATAGGGTGAGGAATTCCCTTGTGCTACTTGGTTGTTAAAGGTGGTTTCTAAATACAAATTACCACCTGGTATGTTTAAACTATAGTTTCGGGCACTTATCCATATTGCAAATTTCCATTTTGTACACCGGCTTGGTAACTCTACAACAGTTGTATACCACCATTCTCGATAACCCGGTATTGAAGATGAAGCACTTTCACATTTTGTAGGATAGCCTGAACAGCCTGCCGCTACAGAGGAGCCATTCGGGCGACCATCAGGTAATGTACCAGACCATTTTTGCATTACTACAGATGCGCTGTAGTTGTTACAAGAGTCGTAAAGACAAAGGTTTTGTGTAGCATAAGCATCAATACCATTACAGTCCCTATAAAACTTAAGTATAAAACGATAGGTAGAGTCTGTAATCCACTCATATACCAACTCGCCACCTGCACAGTGGTCAGCTTTCGCTGTTTGTGGTGTCAGCGATAATGATAGTACAGTAAGGATACTTGCTATTAATAATTTACGAAACCTCATATAAATAAGTGTTATCTGATAGTTTTTTAAAAATACGTCTTTTAAAACAATATTTCTATTAATATAGACTACGTTTTATACAATAATGTTGGGTATTCTTTAACAATTCTTAAAAAGCAATAATCCCTGCCATTTGGCAGGGATTATTGCTTTTATTATAACTATATGTTCTTATTTCACCAGTGTTACATCACCCTTGTAGGTTTCTATCTCGCCATCAGGGTAGGCTACTCGTATCAGGTAGGTATATACACCTGCTTCCTGTACTACGCCCTTCCACATACCATCCCATCCTTTGTTGCCATTGTATATCTCCTGGCCCCAGCGGTTGAACACACGGAACTCTGTATAACGTTGGAATGTCATGTTCGATACTTTGAACACATCGTTCTTGCCATCGCCATTCGGGCTGAATGCTGTCGGGATAAACAGATTGTCACGATAATCCAAACCTACGCGTACCGTATCAAACGATACACAACCGTTGCTGGCTATACCACCTACCACATATTGGGTAGATTCTGTAGGCGTAGCTACCGGGTAAGAAATGTTCGGGTTGTTCAGCGACGATACCGGTGTCCAGTTGTAGAGGCGGGCTCCGTTTACCATCAGCTGTATGCTCTTACCGTATTTTATTACCGTGTCATTGGTCAGTATCTTAACTATCGGCAATGGTTTTACTTCTATAAACGCATCTATGGTATCGTAGCAGAAGAGTTCATCACCTACTTTTATTTTGTAGTGTGTCGTCTTTTTAGGCTTCGCTATCGGGTTGGGGCAACGGTCACAGTTCAGCGATTCGTGTGCTGATTTGAACTTACCATTCTCAAACTCAAACCACTCGAAATAAGTACCGTTTTTAACAGATAATGGAGCTGTTTCGCCAAAGCAGATAGATGTGTCTTTGGGGAGTACGTAGAAGTCGTGTACAGGGACTACTATATCTATAGTATCGCGTATCAAACAACCGCTCTTACCAAACGTATTGATTGTGTAGCGTGTAGATTTAGGGATATACGCCAAAGGCTGTTTGCTCGAAGAGTCTGATAAATATTGACCTGGCTCCCATTTGAAGCCAAATGGTAGTGCTGGTGCTGGTGTGTAGAAGAACCTTAAAACAGGGCGTGCGGTTTTAGGTTTAATATTTGGGTCATTAGTAACATTACAAACCGATAGTGTGGCATTGTTTGCTCCCTTCAATTCGATACCTGAAACATATGTTGTTGGCATATACTTCAATAAAGGGGGATTGCCTGAAAGAGGTGTACAAGCACCAGAAGTGAATTGCGGGTTATTTCTGTAACAGAATTCTACAATCAGATTCTTGGTAGTATCAATGTCATATGGTGTGTCGAATGTAAAGTAATGCCTTGCGTTGGGGAAGTAAGTAGGCCCTGTTGCAATATAAACAGGTATCAAGCCTGATTCAAATCTGTTTTTGTTCATTTCTCTGAAAGAAGTGTCTACGCATTTCAAAGAAATAGAAAAATTAGCATACTCAAAGTTTGCAGGAAGAGAAGACTTATCTGTCTCAAAAGATAACCCACGCAAAGTAGCTGATTCTATGCCATATTCCCTCAACTCCGATTTGCGAATCAGGAATTGATGCTTTGCTGTACGAACTTCATAAGTATAGAACAATGAAGTATTCAAGCCGGCAGTATCGTAAGAAAAACCACTACCAAACGTACTGGAACCATATATATCTATAGAATCAGAAGTAGCAGGTAACAACTGGTTAGAAGGACCGCACATAAGGTTGTTACGAGGGCCGTCGCCTTTCAATGATAAATCTAATTGCAAATAGTTTGGACGACACATTACAAAAGGTGATTGTTGTGGAAATATATCCACTGCATTTGTAGTGTCTTTGAAAATTGAAACAGTATCTGACGATTTACAGCTACCCGTAAGCTCATTTGATGAAACTACATAGGTTGTTGTAACAGAAGGTGTTGCAATAGGATTGTTAATATTGTCAGCAGACAGGTCTTTGGCAGGCCCACCACTTATGTCAGTCCATTTAAAAGTAGTCAGGTCTTCAGTGCCACGTACAAACAATTGTTTCGGTGATGGTGTCAAATCACAGAAAGGTTGATCTTTGCCTGCGTCTAAACCTGCTGTTACTTTTATTTTTACAACAATGAAATTCTTCTGTACAATCAACGTACCTGTATTACTACACGTAGAGTCTTTTGATACGATTGTTATAGAAAAATCTCCTATGTCAGTTATAGTTGGTGTCCAAGAGAAAGTGCCACTGGCATTACTGGTACCTGTACCGGTAGTAGTAAATGTATAGCCTGATATATTTGTGTTAGAGGTACTCAGGTAAACTTTACTGGTTGTATTGACTGACCTGCCATTAACCGTAAACGTAATGTTACTACCAGGACATGCCAGTATACGTTTCTTGTCAGTTTGGAAGTATGCACCACTAATGCTTAATGGCAATGTGTCCATCGTAGGGGGTGGGTATGTACAGTTAAATACGTTCACCTCGCAAGTACGGCGTATGTAACCTGTTAGCACTTTTGTTTTAGGATCATATTCATCACACTGAAAGTCTAATGTATAACGACCTGCATTCGTTGGTGTAAAATAAGCTGCACCTGTCAATGAATCTACTCGCCAAGGGTTTGATGCAGCAGAGCCTATCGGGTCTGCTAAAGAATATGGAGCTGTAAATGCAAGCCACGTAGGTGTAGCTGTTGGTGCAGTATGTGTATAGTGTACTATATTGTAAGTACGCATTGAGTCATTGTTCGGGTCTCCGGGGCCATTTAAGAAAACAGATGGCTGGTTATTACACAAATATGGTAATGGTGCAACTGTAAAGCGTGGCGTGCTGTTATTGTATTTAACTACGTTATTCAGCATACACTCGATATAGAAGCTTTGATACCAAGGTACATTGTTTAAAAAGTTTGACGTACAGCAACTTGCAAACCAGAATGTCCAATCCGGTTGTGCAGAAGGTAGTGTTAATACATACACAAAACGGCCACGCTCAAATCCTAATGGAGATGCAGCATTGTTGGTGAAACATGAACTCAGTCTGTGAAAAGTATCACACAACTCATCAAGCGTATCTCTCGTAAAAACCACGCCTGGGTCAGAGAAATTGAATCCGCCGGTAGCGCCTGGTAAACCTGCGGCAACTGCTGTGGCACTACGCCAACTGATATTGCCATAAGCACCTATTGGCGCATTACCAGGGTCACATGCCCTGTACCAATCGAAAACTAATTCATATTTGTATTCAGTAGTACCTGTACAACCATCCAACCCTTCACCTATATAAGTAAGGTGCATATCGCCAGCTGCGAAGTGGTCTGCTTTCGTTGTTTTGCCAAATAGTACTAATAATACCAGCAATAGTAACTTGTAACGAATCTGCATATATTGCAATTATTAAATTGTTTTTAGGAACTCTTAAAAATAAGTTATTTAACTCATTTCAGCTAACATAGACATAAATTTTTTAGCCTATGTTGGGTATGCTCGGCAAAAATATCTTTATGTTAAGCATTTTTAGGCTTCTGACGACCATATGTTAAATTTAATTTATTTGTATTTGCAATCATGCCATAAGTAAAGTCAATATATACACTCTGTGTTTTAATAGTCATTTCCGATAAATTGCCATCAAAACAAATACAATGAAAAAAATAGGCATATTAGGTTCGGGGGCAGTAGCTAAGGCATTGGGTATTGGCTTTATAAAATATGGGCATGAAGTGATGCTTGGCACAAGAGATGCTGCCAAACTAAGCGATTGGAAAGCCCAAGCCGGTGATAAGGCAAGTGTGGGTAGCTTTGAAGACGCTGCTAAGTTTGGTGAGATATTGATATTGGCAGTAGGTGGTAGGGTAGCGGCAGATGTTATTGACACAGCAGGTCCGCAGCACTTTATGCACAAAACGGTGATAGACCCTACCAACCCCATAGGTGCAGAGCCACCACAAGATGGGGTATTGAAGTTTTTTACCACAGAAGAGTCGCTGATAGAAATATTGCAGGCTCGCTTCCCCGAAGTGCATTTTGTTAAGGCATTTAATAGTGTGGGTAGTGGCTTTATGGTCAATCCATCTTTTAAAGAAGGTAAGCCATCTATGTTTATATGTGGTAATAATAATGCTGCCAAGCAAGATGTGAGTGATATACTGGATAAGTTTGGATGGGAAGTAGAAGATATGGGTAAAGCTACTGCTGGCAGGGCTATTGAGCCGTTGTGTATGTTGTGGTGCATACCCGGCTTTATGAACAACCACTGGTCGCACGCCTTCAAGCTGTTGAAAGCATAAATCACCCCTTACAGGTTATTTTACATTAATTATTCCCCTTGCTGGCATTTATCCGTAGGGGAATTTTATTTTTACAACTATTATGCAACCAATCATATCTATAACAAACCTCTGCAAGCAATACGGCGAAAAGACGGTATTGAATAATATTAACCTAGAAGTATATCCCGGGCAGATAATAGGCTACATAGGCCCTAACGGTGCGGGTAAATCTACCACCGTAAAAGTGCTGACGGGTGTAATACAAGACTACACGGGCAACGTACAGGTAGCAGGCAAAGACCTGCGCGAAAACCTGATGGACATTAAGCGGATGATAGGTTATGTACCTGAATTGGCAGAACTGTATGACCTGCTGACACCACGTGAATACCTGCATTTTACAGGTACGCTCTACGGTATGGATGCCAACCTGATAGAAGAACGTATGGTAAAGATGCTGGACTCCTTTGGACTTGCAGATAATATAGACCAGCGTATGGATAGTTTTTCTAAGGGTATGCGCCAGAAGGTATTGTTGGCATCGGGGTTGTTGCACAATCCGTCTATTGTGATATTAGACGAACCTTTGTCTGGCTTGGATGCCAATGCAGTGATACTGGTAAAGGAATTGCTGCAACGCCTGAAGCAAGAGGGTAAAACTATCTTCTACTGCTCGCACATGATGGATGTAGTAGAAAAAGTATCCGATACCATCGTACTGATAGATAAAGGAATCATCTTAGCCAATGGTACGTTTGAAGAATTGCGTGCAGGTAGCGGACAAAGCCTGGAGCAGATATTCTCTAAACTGACAATGGCTGATAACCTGATGGGTAAAGCGGGTGATTTCGCATCGGCCATGACAAGTAATAACACCAACGAACAACTGTAAGCGATATGAATAAAATACTGCTGTATCTCATCATGTTGCCCAAAGGCTTGTGGAAAAGATTGGGTGCTGATGTAACACAACTGAAAGCCATACTAAGCGTAAAGCTGAAAATGGATGACCGCAAACCCCTGACAATGGGGCGGCCACAGAACAATGCTAAGAAGAAAAAAAGCAACTATGCTTCTACACTCACCTTCATCGTAGGTTTGTTTGTTGGTGTTATGTATGTTTTCCCTCTCATCATGTTTGAAAGTGAGCCATACATGGGTTTATTCAGTTTCTACACCATGCTGACGGTTTTGTTGACATTCGGGTTGATAAGTGATTTTTCCAACGTATTGATAGATACCCGCGATAAGCTGATTATATTTCCCAAACCTGTGAATGATAGAACAATATTTCTGTCACGGGCATTGCACATTTTCATCTACTTCTTCCGTAGTGTATTTCCCATGTCTGTCATCCCGTGGATATTGTGGAGCTACTTGCATGGATGGAAAGGTGCTTTGTGGTTTCCGATACCCATGTTGCTGCTCACGTTCATTTGCTTGTTTTTAGTGATGGGCTGTTATATGCTTTTGCTGAAACTATCTAAACCCGAGAGGTTTAAAGACATCATCAGCTATTTTCAGATAGTATTTTCCATCATTCTGTTCACCACATTCTATTTCATGCCCCGCTTGTCAGAAAGCAACATCTTTGAGCAGTTCAACATACTGACAGTGGAGTGGATAAAATATACACCTACCTATTGGCTGGCTGCTTGCTGGTATTGGATAGAACCTAATGCAGCAAAAATACAAGGCACAGGTTGGTTGAGCATATTGGCCGTATTCACACCATTCATCATGCTATGGGTAACGGTGAAATTCTTTGCACCCAGCTTTATACGCAAGATAAGTGCGATAGATGGAGTAGAGGTAGAAGCACCAAAGAAGAATGCTAAGAAAGTGAAGAGCAGTAAACTGTACCTGACACTCGGTAGTGTGTTTAACCGTACGGCAGCATCCAAAGCAGGCTTTTCATTAGCATGGCTGCAAACAGCCCGTAGCCGTAGTTTTAAGCTGAAGGTGTACCCGGGCTTTGCGTATGTGTTCGTTTATTTCTTCTATATCTTTTTGAGTGGTAATGTGCCTTTTGATGAAGTGTTAGACCGCATGGCAGATTCTAAATCGCACTTGCTGTTATTGTATATGACATCATTCGTACTGCTCAACACAGTAACCAATATGAACATCACAGAGCAATACAAAGCATCGTGGATATACTATTCATCGCCAATGGAAAAGCCGGGGCGTATGATGGGTGGTGCTTTCAAAGCCATGTGGGTAAAGTATTACATGCCTTTTGTAATAGTGGTATCGGCATTTGTATTGTACGTATGGGGCATTGGTGCTGTAATAGATATTATATTGGCTACTACCAATGTTACAGTATATGTATTGGTGCTTATGTATTTCGGCAACAGGTATCTGCCATTCTCAATGCCCGAACAGATGAAAACAAAAGTGGGTACTGCTATCGTTAAGATGATTGCGGCTATGCTCTTTATGGGTTGTATGGGTGCGGCACATTATTTCCTGTATTTTTTGTGGTTGAAGATATTGCTGGCACTATTATCTATAGCTATGCTGTGGACACTTTGGGATAGCTACACCAACACAAGCTGGCAACAACTGAAGATGGCGGAAGATGCCGCTTAACTAATTATTCAAAAACAGTATCAGGTTTTATACATGAAGAAGTTATTAACGCTCATTGCACTGGCAAGTATCTTTGCATCTTGCAACAATAATACAACAAAAGAAACTACACAGGCTGTTGACAGCAACGCTATCGATAAGCACACACAAAGCAATGCAGATAAGGTGAAATTAAAACACCTGCATCTGGATATAGCCGTTGACTTTGAAGCCAGAAAAATAAGAGGCACTGCTACCTGGGATATTGAAAATGTATCTGCAACGGATAAGCTGATTTTAGATGCTTACCAGCTAAGTGTAGATAGCATATTGGTAGATGGCAAACGCACAGATTATGTATGGGGACCGTCTTTGCCACATATTGGTAGTGCCTTAAAAATACCTATTGAGAAAGAAAGCGGCAAAGTAGTTATTTACTATGCTACGGGCGATAACCCACGAGCCTTGCAGTGGCTGGAACCGCAACAAACCAATGGTAAACAACATCCTTTCTTATATACACAATCAGAGTCTATCTACGCACGCTCTTGGATACCATGTGCCGATGGCCCGGGTATTCGTTTTACCTATAGTGCAAGGGTAACAGTACCTAAAGGGTTGATGGCATTGATGAGTGCAGAAAACCCGCAACAGAAAAATGACAGTGGTGTATATAACTTTAAGATGGATGTACCTGTACCAGCATACCTCATGGCATTGGCAGTGGGCGATATTACTTTCAAGCCGATAGATGAGCGTACAGGTGTATATGCAGAGCCTGCCATGATAGACAAAGCACGGTACGAGTTTGAGGAAGTAGGCAAGATGGTGCAGATGGCAGAACAGTTATATGGTCCTTATCGCTGGGGTAGGTACGATGCGCTGGTGTTGCCACCAGGCTTCCCCATAGGTGGTATGGAAAATCCTAAGCTTACTTTCTGTACACCAACCATCATTGCGGGAGACAGATCGCTCATGAACCTGATAGCACACGAGCTGGCACACAACTGGAGCGGCAACCTTGTTACCAATGCTACATGGAACGACTTTTGGCTGAACGAGGGTTTTACCGTGTACTTCGAGCGCAGGCTTACAGAGAGCATGACGGATAAGAGCTATGCAGACATGCTGTGGGAACTCGGTTATCAAGACCTTGAGAAAACGGTTGCAGACCTCGGTAAAGAAAGTAAAGACACAGACCTGAAACTTGACCTGACAGGACGTGACCCCGATGATGGGCTGACAGATATAGCTTACGAGAAAGGTGCTGCATTGCTGAAACTGATAGAGATAAATGTAGGGCGAGAAAAGATGGATGCTTTCCTGAAAAAGTATTTTGATGAACACGCTTTCAAAACCATTACTACAGAGCAGTTTCTTACCTACCTGGATGCCAACCTGATACATGGAGACAAAGCACTGGCAGATAAGATAGACATAAAAGCATGGGTATATGGTGCAGGCATACCTGCCAACTGCCCGCGTACCAACCCCGAAAGATTTGTAAAAGTAGATGAGGCGCGTGCTGCTTTTCTGCAAGGCAAGCCTGCCAGAGAAATGGTAACCACAGGATGGAGTACCAACGAGTGGTTGCACTTCTTGCGCAAGATGCCCAAACCACTTAACACAGCACAAATGCAGGCGTTGGACGCTGCTTACAACTTTACCAATAGCGGCAACAGTGAGATAGCCGACCAATGGTATGTGATGGCAGTAGCTGCCGATTACAAACCTGCTTATGCAGCTATAGACAAGTTTTTGAGCAGGGTAGGGCGTCGTAAATTCTTAGAACCGTTGTACGAAGAAATGATGACAACAGGTAAGCAGCAAATGGCTAAAGACATCTACAACAAATACCGCATGAATTACCACCCGCTTGCACAAATGACGTTGGATAAATTGGTGAAGTAGTAAACCACGATTATCTGGATTAATGGATTTGCCTTGTTTGTATAACACGAGTCATGGCGAAGCATGAAGCCATCTCACGAAATGAGGTTTTACACAACATGAGTTATTTTGCGAGACCCATTTGCGCCTTAGCGTCTTTGCGGTTAAAAATCTAATTATATAAGGACTACCCCTTACTCATTGCCCTGTTCAGGAAATAGCCTATGGCAAGGCAGCCTATTAGTATAGCTATACTCAGGTAGCCTGTCAGGTCGTAGTTTTCTATGGTATTGGTGGTAGGGTTCTTTACCACTATCAGCCCTGCAAATAGCGATGCCAAACCTACAAATATCTGCTGTATAGATGTGCCGAAACTCATGAAGCTACCGCGTGTTTGTGGTGGTACTACATTGCTTACCATAGCCTGCGCAGGTATTGCCCGCCCGCTGGATACTACAAACCAAAAACCAGTAACACACAATACCAAGTAAAACGGTACGTGCGGCATATTGGTAATGAACACCACAGGCAGCAACCCGGCCAACAACATGATGCTGAATACTTTGAATTTACCTGTTTTGTCTGACAGCTTGCCGATGAGTGGTGAGGTAAACAAGGTGAGGAACCCCCCCACAAAATATACCATCGGTGTTTCTGTCTTGGCACTGAAACCCATATTGAATTCCATAAACGGATTGAGGAACGGGATGATAAGAAAGTGTCCCATCATCATGGTAGATGTGAGCGATAATGCCAGTAACTGATTGCGGTTTGTGCCTATACTCTTTATCATGGCTATGGGGTTCGGGCGTTCTGTGGTGGTAGCTGTCAGGTGTCCGTCCATTTTGGGTATATAGCGTAGCAATAGTGGTACTAATACTGCCCCCATAGATACTACAAACACAAAAGGTGCATGCCAGTTGATGTGTCCTGCCAGATACAGCGCAAGTGGTACACCCACTACAGATGCCATAGAGAATGCCGCCATGATGATGCCCATTGCCGATGCCCTGCGCTCATACGGTATCAAATCTGCAACAATGGATAGTACCTGTGCGCCTATCAACCCGCCAAAACCACCTGCCAGTATGCGTGCTGCCAATAGCAAGCCGTAAGTAGGAGCTAAAGCACAAGCCAGTGTACCCACAAGAAAGCCTATATAACCAAAGAGTAATACCTTTTTCCTATCGAACCTGTCAACAAAGAAAGCAGCCGTAAAGCCTACCGTACCCGCGCTGAATGTATAAGCAGCTACTACCACAGAGAAAGCCTGTGCAGATATATTGAAATGTGGCATCAGGAAGTTTCCCAATGGCATCATTATCATAAAGTCGAGGATGTGCGTAAAGTTGATGAGGGCAAGGAGTATGAGTACAATCCTTTCTTTCTTAGTCATAATAAAAAATCAGCCAATTGAAGCGGCAAAGTTCCGTTTATTTGGCTGATAAATGAAATGCACAGCTATGGTAAAAGCTGATTGCACCATAGTATTTGCAGATAGTCAGGATGCGATGGCATACTCCTCGGTAGCTATCAGCCCTTTCAGGAAGCCGACAGCATCTTGGCAGAAAGACAGGTTGAAGCCCTGCACTGTCAGTACCTTACCTACACGGTTGATGGCTACGGTGTGCATACTTTCCGTATCGCTCTCGGTACTCATAAACATCGTAATGCTTTCGCCAGCTATATCGGGGTAGTCATCGTACTGTATCTTATTGATATATACCCAAGTATCGGTGTTTATTTTTATAAAGTCGCCACTGTGAGCATTGCGGTGGGCCTTGCGTTTATGGCCGTCTGTCAGCGTATAGGTATGCCCCTCTCGCCAGTCGTTGATGTCCAGCAGGCGTTCTTTGGCTACTATAAATAGGTCTTCGGCATCGTCTGTGCTATGTGTGTTGATACTGTATTCCATGTTCCTGTCAGTATTTAGTCCTAATCTGTATGCAATAAATATCGTGCCAAACTTTGGCTAATCCACATGGCGTGTATTTTTAATATATTGCCCAAGCTGCCCATGCGGTAGTAGTTAATATTATTTGGGCAGTTGGGCGTTCATGCTGTTCACGGTGTTCATAACCCCGTAGCGTGAACACGTGAACATGTTCGCGCTTGTTCGAGGTGTTCGTAACTCCTGTGCGCGAACAAACGAACAACAGACTGTAACAAGTGTTACACTCGCTATCCGTCATTGCGAGGTACGAAGCAATCTTGCGATTATATGAGCCTGTCCCAAACTTGTCCCACTGTCCCAAAGTATAGTAACTGAAACGGTGGGACAAATGGGACAGAATACACACTCACGTCATTGCGAGGTAGTATCTGCGAATGCAGATATGTACGAAGCAATCTCACAACAACACGAGCCTGTAACAACTGTATCACTGTAACAACTGTTACAGCGTTACATTATTTTGTCCCACTGTCCCAAAGTGTAGTAACTGAAACGGTGGGACACTTGGGACAGTACATTACTCGCGTCATTGCCAAATCAAGGTCGTCATACCGAACGCAGAGAGGTATCTCCTGAGAGATAGCGGTGTCGCTTCATGCATCGTCAGTACAAACGTCAGGAGATTTCTCCCGTTGGTCGAAATGACGTTATGATTATGTGTGTAACAAGTGTAACACTGTAACAGTTGTAACGCCTATACTTCTGTATTTCTACTTGCGTCAATGCGATAGTGAACAAATCTTGTAATAAGATGATATTTACCACAACACCAATGCTATAATTAAGCCGTTATTATATAAATTCACAAACCAGTATATATCATTTGAAAGGAGCATTAAAATACTACATAATAAGTATTGTAAACCTAATAGTCCTAACGGCACTTCATGCAATATGGACTGATAGGTTTGAGCTAATATTCAATAATGTAAGGCCTTTTGAATTCATAAAGATTATAGGTATTACAATAATATCTTTATTAGCCACAAGACTATTACTATATATTTTCAATAAGAAGAATGTTACTAATAATAAAGTAAAACTCTCTATTACAATAATAACAACCCTACTTATTTCTTCTTACATATATATTGATTATTCTGTATGGATTATTGATAACAGATTTATTAATAAGACCTTAAGAGATAAAGCTCAAGCAAAGGTTTATAATGTTTCTGCAATGGGATATGAAGCTAAGAACTTAACAATAGAAGAATATGATGAAATAATAAAACTGACTAAGTTTCCAGTTATTCCTAAGCAATCTACTCATATTTATTTCTCATTTTCTTTTGATGATTTTCTACCCGATTATTCTCTTAGCATAGAATACTATCTTCCTATTGATATAAAAGCTGATACTATGTTTTATCAAGATGGTGACTATTCAAAACAACAAAAAGTTGACATAGTCAATAACAAACAAAAAGTGAGTTATTACGAAAGCTTACAATGACGTAAGTAAAATCTAAGTGTATCACTGTTACAGTTGTTACAATGTTACAGCCGTATAACACAAACCACTCATCCTGTGGAATTATTCCGCTTCGTTACATGAGAATAGTTACTTCCTACTTCGCAATGACCTTCGCAATGACGTAATTAATGCACCTATCCCATCTGTCCCAGAAAACCAGTTACTATATTTTGGGACAGTGGGACAAACTGGGACAAAATAGTGTATCGCTGTAACACTTGTTACAGTGTTACAGTTTCCCTTGTTCGTTTGTTCGCGCTAAGTATATATGAACACCGCGAACAGGTGCGAACATGTTCATCTTGTTCACGCTACAGGAGTATGAACACCGTGAACACGTGAACGCTCACAGTGCTCACGCTAAATATATAATGAGCATCGTGAGCGCGTGAGCAGCATGAGCAGAGAATGATACTTTGCCCATTTGCCCAAATGATAATATACTTGGGCACATGGGCATACTTGGGCAAGCTGCCTCTGTTTTTTTCAGGTATTCGCACCAAAACATCCTATTTCTTAACTACATCTGTATTTTTACGCTATGGATGCGATAGCCATGCTCAAGCAACAGGTATTTGCCGTACACACGCTGGACGATGCGGCTTGGCAGGCTTTAGCCACCTGTTGGGAGCCCGTTGCCTATAAGCGCAAACAACTCATTACCCGTGCAGGAGAGGTAGAGCATTATGTGTATATGGTTACGGACGGGGTACAACGTGCTTTCTTTCAGCACAACGACAGAGAGGTAACGATTGTATTTTCCTATGCACCCTCATTTTCGGGTGTTATCGATAGCTTTTTTACACAAACACCATCCCGCTTTTATCTGGAAACTATTACCAAAAGCAATCTGCTGCGTATTCATTACAACGATATGCACCGGCTCATGCAGGCACACCGCAGTATAGAAACATGGGTACGCCTTGCCCTTACCCACACACTGGCAGGTACGATGGAAAGGCAGGTAGAGGTAATGAGCTATACTGCCGAAGAGAAGTTTACCACATTACTGAAGCGCAGCCCCCATGTACTGAACCTGATACCGCACAAATACCTGGCATCTTATATAGGTGTAGACCCTGCCACTTTCAGCAAGCTATTGGGCAAAGTGCGCTTATAAATCTTGGTGCAGACAAAGATTTTAGAATGAATAGGGTAATAGCTTTGCATCCGAAAGAATACACAACATTATGCCAGCTATGGATGCCCGACAATTACTGCAACTGCTTACTACACAGGTAGATGCCATCATCAGCCGTACAAAGGCCTTACAAAGCATAGATGCAAACAGGCTGAATACACAACCCGCTGCGGGCAAATGGAGTGCTGCACAGATAATAGAACACCTGAACAGCTACAACCGCTACTACCTGCCCGAAATGGAAAAAGCCTTGCAAAAACAAGTGCCATTTAATTCCGTATTTAAAGCGGGTTGGTTTGGCAACTATTTTACCAATATGATGCTGCCCGGCAAAGATGGTAAGGTAGCCAACAGGATGAACTCACCCAAAGACCACCGTCCGCCACAGCAGTTGGATGCTGCTAAAGTGATAGCCGAATTTATCAAAGGGCAAGAGCATCTGTTATCGTTGCTGCAAAAAGCAGGCAGTACAGACATAGGCAAGCTGCGTGTACCCATCAGCCTCAGCAGGCTCATCAAACTGAAGCTGGGCGATACGTTTCGTTTCCTGATAGCACACCAGCAAAGGCATTTTATTCAGTTGGGAAATGTTTTAGGTAGCGTTCTTTAATCCTATTTCAAAGCAATATTAGGAGCTCCTTTAGCAAAAATGAATTCAAAATAGTTACTCATTTTTTGATACACACTGTATTCATTTACGGTTAAAACTGCTTTCATTTTATCTTGTAGATATAAATGCAATTTTTCAGGTGTTTCATTTACACCATTAGCAGCGTAAAACTTAAGAATGTCGTGATAAATAGTTTTACGCTCAGCTCTGCTAAACTTGAATATTAACCCGTAAGAACTTGCAATGAGTTTACTATGTTCTTTTACAGAATGTTGTTTTCTGTTATATGGTATTTCTTGGAACTTTCCTGTTTGTGAAAAGCATGAGTGAGATATACACAGCAATAACATTAATGCAATAATATTTTTCATAAAACACATTTTTATAAAAATAAACTCTTTTTACATTTTTGCCAATCCATCTTCTCTGATATTTTACTATTATCTAAACTCTTTATGTCTTATCTGGCAAAGGCATTTTATTCAGTTGCAAAATGTTTTAGGTAGCGTTCTTTAATCGCCTATAAATCAATCTCTTGCCATGTCGCTATGACAAAGGGCTTATTTTGTATAACTTAGTTGTCTGCTAAAAGACAGCTATGGCACAATTAATAAGAAAGGAAGATGCGCTTGAATATCACGAGAAAGGACGGCCCGGTAAAATAGAAGTAATACCCACCAAAGAAACCAAAACCCAGCGCGACTTAGCATTGGCATATTCGCCCGGTGTGGCAGAACCCTGTAAAGAAATACATACCAACCCCGATGATGTTTATAAATACACCGCTAAAGGAAATCTGGTAGCGGTAATAAGTAACGGTACAGCCGTACTTGGTTTGGGCGATATAGGACCCGAAGCCAGCAAACCCGTAATGGAAGGTAAGGGATTGCTCTTTAAGATATTCGCGGATATAGATGTATTTGATATAGAACTGAACGCGAGGGATATAGACCATTTTGTGTCTGTTGTTAAGGCATTAGAACCTACGTTTGGCGGCATCAATCTGGAAGACATCAAAGCACCAGAATGTTTTGAAATAGAAGCAAGGCTGAAAAAAGAATTGAGCATACCCATCATGCACGACGACCAGCATGGTACAGCCATCATATCGGGGGCGGCATTGCTCAATGCGCTGGATGTTGTGGGCAAAGACATAGCCACCGTAAAGTTTGTAATAAGTGGTGCAGGTGCATCTGCCATCTCATGCTGTAAGATATACTTAGCATTGGGTGCCGATGTACGCAATATGTATATGTTTGATAGTAAAGGACTGATAACAGCTACCCGCGACGACCTAGACGAGAACAAAAAAATATTTGCTAATCATACACAAGACATGAGCCTTGCAGAAGCCATGCAGGGTGCAGATGTGTTTATTGGTTTATCTAAGGGCAATATACTATCGCAGGATATGGTGCGCAGCATGGGCGATAAACCCATAGTCTTTGCACTTGCCAACCCCGACCCCGAAATACCGTATGAAGATGCCATTGCTGCCCGCCCCGATGTTATTATGGCAACCGGCAGAAGCGATTACCCCAATCAGGTAAATAATGTGTTGGGCTTTCCCTATATATTTCGTGGTGCGCTGGATGTAAGGGCTACTACCATCAACGAAGAAATGAAACTGGCTGCTGTAAAGGCACTGGCACAGCTTGCCAAAGAGCCTGTACCCGATATAGTAAACGTAGCCTACAACGAAAAGAGCCTGCATTATGGCGCTACCTACATCATACCCAAACCCATAGACCCTCGTTTGTTGGTAACCGTAGCACCTGCTGTTGCCAAAGCCGCTATAGAAAGTGGGGTAGCACGCAAGCCCATTACAGATTGGGAAGCCTACGAGGCGGAATTATACAAACGCCTGGGTAGCGACGACAACCTGCTGCGCTTCATCATCAACAAAGCCAAGCAAAACCCTAAGCGCGTAGTATTTGCCGAAGCAGAAAACCTGAAAGTGCTGAAGGCAGCACAGATAGTAAAAGACGATGGTATAGCCATACCCATACTGCTGGGCGAGGAACGTAAAATACGCAAGCTGATAGAAGAACACAGCCTGCAACTGGATGATGTAACCATCATAGACCCACGCAGCGATGAGCATGCACAGAAGCGCGATAAGTTTGGCGCACTCTTCTTCTGGAAGCGAAACCGCCGTGGTTATAATATGTACGAGGCACGTAAGATAATGCGAGAGCGTACCTACTTTGGCTGCATGATGGTGGAAACAGGTGAGGCAGATGCTTTTATATCGGGGCTTACAAGGCAGTACCCCAACACACTACGCCCTGCGTTAGAGATAATAGGCATGGAAGAAGGTGCCGGAAGAGTAGCGGGTATGTATGTGATGCTGAGTAAGAAAGGACCTTTGTTTTTTGCAGACACCACAGTCAACTTCAACCCTACGGAAGATGAGCTGGTAGATATAACACTCCTAACGGCACGTGCGGTAGAGAACCTGAACATCAAACCGCGAATAGCCATGCTGTCTTATTCCAACTTCGGCAGCAGTGCATCGCCCGAGGCTGTGCTGGTACGCAATGCGGTAGCTACCATCAAAAATAAAATGCCCGAACTGGTGATAGATGGCGAGATGCAGGCAGGTATCGCTTTCAATAAAGACTTGCTACGCGAAAACTATCCGTTCTCTGATTTGGTAAACGAATCGCCCAATACACTCATATTCCCCAACTTGGCGGCTGGTAATATTGCCTACCATCTGTTGCAAGAGGTAGGTGGTGCAGAAGCCGTAGGGCCTATACTGTTGGGCTTGCGCAAACCTGTACACGTGCTGCAACTCGGCAGCAGTGTGCGCCAGATAGTAAACATGGTAGCCATAGCAGTAGTAGAGGCACAGATAAAAGGAGCGGGTTAGTTAACTTGTTGATTAGTTAATAAGGTAATAGGGCAATAAGTTAATTGGTTAATAGAAACTTTCTACTTACTACTAACTACTTTCTACTAAATGAAACAAATAGCCATCATAGGTGCAGGTGCAGCGGGATGTTTTGCGGCTGCTAATATGCCATACAAAGATGGTGTAACCGTTACCGTGTTCGAGAAGACAGGTAAGGTGATGCAGAAAGTAAAAGCATCGGGTGGGGGTAGGTGCAATACTACCCACGCATTGTTTGATGTACCCGAACTCGTAACCCGTTATCCGCGTGGTAAGCAGTTGTTGAAGAAAACACTGTACCGTTTTAGTCCGACAGATACGATTGATTGGTTTGCCAAACGTGGTGTGCAACTGAAAGCCGAAGCCGATGGCAGGATGTTTCCCGTAACTGACGACTCTCAAACCATCATAGACTGTATATGGCAAGAGATGACGCGCAACAAAGTGCAGGTGAAATATCACAAGAGCATTGAGCGTATAGAAAAGCAAGACGATAAACTACTACTGCACTTTGCAGACGGCACTACTTTTCTGACAGATAAAGTATTAATAACCTGCGGCGGCTACCCTAAGCCCGACCAATACAAATGGCTCACAGCAACAGGGCATAGCATACAGCCACCCGTACCATCGTTGTTTACATTCAACATGCCCAAACACCCTATAACAGAACTAATGGGCGTGAGCGTACCCGATGCCAGCATTCGCATAACAGGTACTAAACTTACAGAACACGGCCCGCTGCTGATAACGCATTGGGGTATGAGTGGGCCTGCTGTACTGCGCACGTCTGCATGGGCAGCCAGAGAACTAAGCGAACGCAACTACGACTTCAACATACAGATAAACTGGCTGGTAGATGCAAGCGAAGAAGACCTGCGCACACAACTTGCCGATATACGTAGAGAGCAAGGCAAGCAACTGGTATGGCATAAAAACCCCTTCAACCTGCCCAGGCGATTGTGGGAATACCAACTGCAACAGGCAGCCATTGGTGAAGATGTGAAGTGGGGCGAGCTACCCGCTGCCGCACAAAACAAGATGATACAGTTCCTGCTGCGCGATGCCTATGATGTAAAAGGCAAGACCACGTTTAAAGAAGAGTTTGTAACCTGTGGTGGCATTAAGCTATCTGATATAGACCCGCAGACTATGGAGAGCCGCATACTTAAAGGCTTGTACTTTGCAGGCGAGATATTGGATGTAGATGGTATAACAGGTGGCTTCAACTTTCAACACGCATGGAGCAGCGGTGTTATAGCGGCGGGTAGTATGTAAGTGAACCTGGATTTTACTGATTAATGGTGTTTCAATTCCCCTTTCAAAATGGGAGTTGATTGACGTTTTAACCGCAAAGACGCTAAGATGCAAAGAGGTTGAATAATTTAAAACCATCAAGGCATATAGCTTGGCAGCACAGTAGTAATGCAGTAGCATCAAGGTAACAATCGGGCATTAGGCAGTCTTTAATGCCCGACAGCTTTTATTCATTAATTGTTTGTCTTTTTATTGGTATTCATGCTGCTTCGCGGTCTTTGTTTCTTTCTTTTGCTGCCAAAAGAAAGAAACAAAGCGCAGGCAATGCAGCGTGGAAAATACTCGAATAGAGTAATATACATCGTGAGTGATTTTTAACCGCAAAGACGCTAAGGCGCAAAGGTTTTCGCAAATGAGAACGCTCTACACCACAACTAAACAAACCGGGCAAATCCATTAATCAGTAAAATCGTGGTTCAGAACTACCCTTTCACATCCAACACATCTCTCAACGCATTGCCGAGAATGTTGAAAGCATATACAAGCAACATAATAGCAAGCCCGGGTATGATGGCAAGTAGCGGACGGTTGGTAAGCAGGAAGTTGTAATGTTCTTTTATCATCAGACCCCACGATGGTTGAGGTGGTTGTACGCCGATGCCCAAAAAGCTAAGCCCTGCTTCTATCAATATAGCGGTGGCAAAGTTGCTGGCAGCTATCACCATTACAGGGCCTGCTATGTTGGGTAGTATATGCCTGAAGATGATGCGCATATCGCCCAAGCCAAGTGCTTTGGCTGCGGTTATATATTCCATCTCTCGCAGTACCAATACCTGTCCGCGTATCAGCCTCGCTGCACTTACCCACATCGTTAGCCCGATGGCTATAAATATTTCCCAAAAGCCCTTGCCGATGGTGAGCGTAATAGCAAATACCAGCAGCAGGGTAGGGATAGCCCATAGTATATTGATAATCCACATCACCGCATTATCTACCACACCACCAAAGTAGCCTGCCAGCGAACCCAGCAGTATGCCAATGGTGAGCGATAGCAACACCGCTACGATACCCACCGCAATGCTTACCCTTGCACCAATGATGAGGCGAGAGAGTATATCTCTGCCATAGCGGTCTGTACCGAGGTAAAAACGGCGTTCATCTATCTGGTGTGTTTTGATGTATGTTTGTTGTTTATCTATTGGCAGATTTTGTTGTGCAGCGGGTAGTATATCTGTTAGTTTGTAGGTAATGGTGTCTTGCATACCATCATCTATATAGTGCAGGGTGTAGAGTTTATCATCGGTAAACCAATAGGTGTTGATGGGCGATACTTTGTAGGCAGAAGCCTTGCCCGTAAACCATTCAGCCAGCAGGCTTTTCTTTTCTTCCTGTACGCTCTTGGGCAGGTATAGCAGTTGTTTGGTAAAGCGTGGTTGTTTAGCTCCCAACTCTATTATCATGGTATTGGCATTGGGTGTATTGTCTGGTACTACCATATAGGCAAACACCGCCAGCAGGCAGGTGATAACGATAACCGCCATCGCTACTACTACCGATGCGCGGCTGAATAATTTGCGTGCAATACCATCGGCAGCCATCAGCGTAGCCCGTATTTGCTAACAAGGTACACAAGGTTGGTAAGTGCTACAGCACCCAGTTTCAGCTCTCTATGGTTTACGGCTTCAAACACATCGGCGTGTGTATGGTGCAGGTCGAAGTAGCGTTGAGCATCAGGTATCAACCCGCCAACGGGTACGCCTTGCCTCATCAATGGACTGATGTCTGCACCGCCATGTACTTGTTCAAAATCGTAGATGCCGTAGGGTAGGAATAGTTTTTTGTATTGTGTTATTTGCGCACGTTGTTCGGGTTTCATTTCAAGGCTGAACCCACGGGGTGAGAAACCACCCGCATCTGTTTCTATAGCAAAGATGTGTGTTTCTTTATTGGCTTTGGCACTATCAGCATACACCAGTCCGCCTTTCAGTCCGTTCTCTTCATTCATAAACAATACAGCACGTACAGTGTATTTGGGGCGTATGCCTGTAGCTTTCAAAGCGCGTATTACCTCTATGCTCTGTACACAGCCTGCTCCATCATCGTGTGCGCCTTCGCCTACATCCCAAGAGTCGAGGTGACCGCCAACCAATACTATTTTATCGGGGTAGGTACTGCCTTTTATTTCGCCTATCACATTGTATGAGCGTGCAGTCCCCAGCATCTTACAGTCCGACTGTATTTGTGCTGTTACATGTCCCTTCACACAAGCCTGCTCCAACGCATCGGCTGTATGGTTGCCAATGGCTACGGCAGGTATGGGTTTTACGGTATCTGCATAGCGCATAGAGCCTGTATGCGGTTCATCGTCTGCACCTGTAGATACTGAACGGATAATAACACCTGCTGCACCCTGTGCTGCTGCCATATTGGGTGCAAGCCATCTGTATTTACCCGCATCGCCATAGCCCTCAAACGTATTTACAAGGTCTTGCTTGAAGCGGTAATTGAAGAATATAATCTTACCCTTTACATCATCTTTGCCCAACAGCCTGAAATCTTCTATACTCTTTACTATCACAACAGGTGCTTCCAATACTTTACCATCTGTACCTACGGTGTTGCCTATAGATAATACTTTCACATCTTTAAAACTCTTCTCACCTTCAAAGCGCAGTGCAAGGCGTTCTTTACCTCTTACCCAATGCGGTACGTCAACTGCTTGCAGCCATACTTTATCTGCCCCTGCTGCTTCCAACGCCTGTTGCCCCCATGCTACTGCCTTAGCTGCTTGCGGGCTGCCACTCAATCGGTGTCCTACTTGTTTGCAGAGTACTCGCAGATTTTCGTAACAAGTACCGTGCAGCAATATGTTGTCTGACAGTTGGCGCATCACTACGCTATCGTTTTGTGCAGATACTTGGGTACTTATCAGCATGGCAGATACCAGTAATTTCAGTTTCATTGGCTAAAAATATAAAAAACAGGTTGATTGCATTTAAGAATGAGTTGGTATATTTGTATATACATTAATTAAGATACAAGATGAAGCGTATAGCCTTACTCGCAGTTGGTATTAGCATAACATTCGTAGCCTGCACATCCAAGAAAGCGACTACCAGCACTGCATCACCGGCAGATGTGGTAAAAGAAATGCAAACTAAGTACACAGATATACAACGTGAAGAGGGTAAAACGCTGTGGCAAGGCAATTGTCAGAAGTGCCATAAGCTGTACGAGCCACAATCTCGCACAGTAGGTAAATGGGAAAAAGTATTGCCCCGTATGAACAACCGCGCCAAGCTAACTGATGAACAAGCAGCATTGGTAAGGGCATACCTGATATCCAACGCCAAAGTATAGTGCTTCGTCTTATTGCACTATTACAAATGCCTATTGCAGTAAAAGCAGTAAGTACCGTTTATTTCAGGATATTTGCAACATGAAAATCGGAATAGTATGCTACCCGACATTTGGTGGTAGTGGGGTATTAGCTACAGAACTGGGTATGGCTTTATCTGCCAAAGGACATGAGGTGCATTTCATCACCTACAACCAACCTGTTAGGCTGCATTTTCACCCGAATGTATATTATCACGAGGTAACAGTACCCACCTATCCGTTATTCGATTTTCCACCTTACGAAACCGCACTTACCAGTACCATGGTGAATGTGATAAATAATAACAACCTCGACCTGCTGCACGTACACTACGCTATACCACACGCATCTGCTGCCTATTTTGCCAGGCAGATATTAAAGAAAGCAGGTAAAGACATTCCCTACATCACTACGCTGCATGGTACGGATATAACATTAGTTGGTAAAGACCAAACCTATGCACCGGTTGTTACTTTCTCCATCAACGAGAGCGATGCCATTACTGCCGTGTCGGATAACTTGAAAGAAGAAACGTACAAGTATTTTAATATAGAGAAAGAGATTATCGTCATTCCCAACTTTGTAGATACAGACAGGTTTCAGCATAGCAATAAAGAGCACTTTAAAAAGATGCTTGCCCCCAATGGCGAGCGCATACTGGCACACGTATCCAACTTCCGTAAAGTGAAAAGAGCAGAAGATGTGGTAACAATGTTTGCCAAAGTACATGAAAAAATACCATCCAAACTATTGATGATAGGTGATGGCCCCGAACGGCAGAATATAGAAGAACATTGCCGTACACTGAATATCTGCAACGATATTCGCTTCCTTGGCAAGCAAGAGCAGGTAGATGAAATACTAAGTATTACAGACCTCTTTGTACTCCCGTCTCAATACGAGAGCTTTGGTTTGAGTGCGTTGGAAGCAATGGCTTGTGGTGTGCCTGTCATATCTACTAATGCTGGTGGCTTACCGGAGATAAACGTGCAAGGCATAACAGGCTATATGAGCGAAGTAGGCGATACAGATGATATGGCAGAACACGCCATAGAAATATTGGGCAATGATAAAAAGCTGCAAACCTTTAAGGAAAATGCCATAGCCCATGCTAAGACATTCAGCAGGCAACGTGTGATACCGCTATACGAACAACTATACGACAGCGTATTAGCAAGCTATAAGGCAACGGTGTAACACCAGCTTTATCCGCTTATCAATTCTTCCCAGTATTCGGCAGCACGGCGTGTATGTGGTATTACGATAGTACCACCTACTATATTGGCTACAGCAAATATCTCGTACATCTCGTCTGTAGTTATACCTTGCTCATGGCATTTGCCCAAGTGGTATTTAATACAGTCATCGCAACGTAACACCATACTGGCAACCAGCCCCAGCATTTCTTTTGTCTTTACAGACAGTGCACCCTCTGCATAGGTATTGGTATCCAGATTAAAGAGGCGATTGATAACTTTATTCTGCTTGCCAAGTATCACCTCATTCATCTTAGCACGATACTCATCAAATTCCTGTACTTGTTTGCCCATCGTTATTAGTTTATGCTCAATAGTTCTACATCAAATATCAGTGTACTGTTAGCACCTATCTGTGCGCTTACTTGTCTTTCTCCATAGGCAAGATGGGGTGGTATGAAGAAGCGGTACTTACTGCCCACGCTCATCAGTTGCAATCCCTCTGTCCAGCCTTTTATTACCATATTCAACGGAAAGCTGGCAGGCTTACCACGTTGCACAGAGCTATCAAACACAGTGCCGTCTATCAGCGTACCATGATAATGACAAGTAACGGTATTGAAAGCTGTGGGTTTAGCGCCATCGCCCTCTTTCAGTATCTCGTATTGCAGTCCGCTATCCAATGCAGTTACTTCTGCTCTTTGTTTGTTGGTAGCTAAGAAATCTTCGCCTGCTTGCAGGTTGGATGCTGCCTGTTCTGCTTTCTTTTTAAATAATATATCTGATATACCCATTGTAAAACTTTTAAGGTTGCGAAGATAATTGTTTTCAGCGTTTGCCCAGTTCTATCACCTCGCATTGCTTCATATCGCTGCCATCTACTATAAAGCGTATGAGGGTGCGTACTTTGTGCCAACCATGCTTACCAGCCGCACCGGGGTTCATGTGCAGGCATTTGTATTTGTCGTCATACATTACTTTCAGTATATGAGAGTGTCCGCTAATGAATAGTTGGGGTTGGTATTCTTCTATATGTTTTCGGGCAAGCTGACTATACCTGTTGGGGTAGCCACCAATATGTATCATCAGCACATTTACCTGCTCACAAGCAAAGCGCAATACTTCAGGATATTCAGCACGTATCTCGTGCCCGTCAATATTGCCATACACACCTCTCAATGGTTTGAATGCTTTGAGTTGTTCTATCAATTCATTATTACCGAAATCTCCTACGTGCCATATCTCATCACATTGTTCAAAGTGTTTGAAAACAGCATCGTCCAGCCAGCCATGTGTATCTGATATCAGCCCGATTTTCTTCATGGCAGGTAATATACAAACTGCTTAGTTGTTTCTTAGTTTGCCATAATAGTTCAGGTCAACAAGGCTACCATCGCTAATTCTGAATTCCTGTTTCAGCACACCTTCCAACTCAAATCCGTTTTTAATAACTACTCTGTTGCTGGCAGCATTATCGGGTGCTACACGGCAATACACTTTATTCAGGTTCAGCGTGTTGAATGCTTTATCTAATGCTTGCTGTATGGCATGTGTTGTATAGCCTTGCTGTTCGTAGCTTTTATCTACAAAATAGGCCAGCTCGCATTTGCAGGTTTTGGCATCTATGTTTTTTAGAAAGATGATACCTGTCATTTCTCCGCTACTCTTTTCCATCACCATTACATACAGCTCATTTTTCTCTGCCAGCATATTGTACAGCCTGATGGAGTCTGTTGTAATTGCTAACGAAGCCGCTTTCTCTACGGTGATAGGAAAGTAATCGGCCAGCCGTTCTTTATTGCCTTGCACCAATTGATAAAAACGCTCTCTGTCATCCGCGTGTATCGGACGTATTGTAACCATAGATAAACTGTTTTAATGAGTGATATATCCCTTATAGCTTACAAAATACCAAAATGTATGGTTCTCTACTTGTTAAATGATAAAAAAACTTAAATGACGTAGATATTATACCATTACAGGTAATTTTATTATTCAATATATACTTTATGGCAAAAGACTGGAGCCGCTTTTCACAAAGCATCAGAATCAAAGCTACAACACAACAACTATATGATAAGTGGACTACCCGCGATGGTATAGAAAGTTGGTTTCTAAGAATGGCTGTCTTTATGCGTGGTAAAGAAGTATTACCCAATAACGAGCCTGTGCAGGCAGGTGATACCTACCATTGGCGTTGGCACGGTTACCCCGATACGGTAGAAGAATTTGGTGAAATACTGGAAGCGAATGGCAAAGACAGGTTCAGCTTTGTATTTGGCAAAGCAGGTACTGTAATGGTAACGTTTGAAGATATGGGTAGCGATACAAAGATGATAATAACACAAACTAACATACCTACAGATGATGATAATAAATTCAACTACCATGTCGGCTGCTCGTCTGGCTGGACGTTTTATCGTTGCAATCTGAAATCCATCATGCACGGTGGGGTAGATATACGCAATATAGGAAACGATGCAGATATGAATGATTAAAACAAACAGAGCCACCATATAGGTAGCTCTGTTACTATTTTATTATTATCTCTGTTCTCTTAGAAACGCTCCAAACCACTGAAGAAGAAGTTACCTTCAATAGCAGCATTCTCATCGCTATCAGAACCGTGTACAGCGTTTTCGCCTACAGACGTAGCATATTTTTTACGGATAGTACCTTCTTCTGCATTGGCAGGGTTGGTAGCACCAATCAGCGTACGGAAGTCGGCAACTGCATTGTCTTTTTCAAGTATGGCAGCTACTATCGGTCCGCTGCTCATAAACTCGCACAGTTCACCATAGAAAGGGCGTTCTTTGTGTACTTCATAAAACCTACCGGCAGTTTCCATTGTCAGGTGGGTATATTTCATGGCTACTATGCGGAAACCTGCAGCGTTAATCATTTGCAGAATGTTGCCTATGTTGCCTGCTTTTACCGCGTCAGGCTTAATCATTGTAAATGTACGGTTAGACATATAGATATGTATAAATTGTGTTTTGACGGCGCAAAGTTAGGTTATTTCAGCCTGTAAAATCTCAAATACTCCAAATGATTTTTTTTAATTAAGTGTATTTTAACACAGTATAGCGTAAATTGCAGCCTTTACTTTTAAAATCAGGGTAAGCAAGAGGTTAGTTTCCTCATACTGTCATGCGTCCGATACAAGATTTACAACCTTTACTGCAAACACCTAAAAAGATATTTATTACAACACATCACAAACCCGATGGAGATGCCATAGGTAGTATGATGGGTTTGTATCATTATCTGGTAAAGAAAGGACACCATGTTACACCTGTATCACCCAGCGAACTGCCTGATTTCCTGATGTGGATACCCGGTGTTGAAAATGCCTTGAATTATGAAGCGGAAAGTAAAAGAGCAGAACAGGCACTGGCAGAAGCAGATATTGTTTACTGCCTCGATTTCAATGACTACAGCCGTACCAAATATTTAACAGCGCAATTGGCAGCAGCAACCGCACCCAAAGTATTGATAGACCACCATCTGATGCCCAAACCTGTATGGGACTATGGCGTTAGCATACCTGAAAAAAGCAGTACTTGCGAGATGGTGTATGACTACATCAACCTATGTGGAGATAATGATTTGATAGACCTGAACATTGCAGCATGTTTGTACACGGGTGTTATGACCGATACCGGCTCGTTCCGTTTCCCCGTTACCACAGCAGGTGTACACGATATGGTGGCCGATTTTATAAGAAAGGGGCTGAACCATAGTAAGATACACGAAGAAGTATATGATAGCTGGAGCGTAAAGCGTATGCAGTTTCTGGGCTATGTTTTACTGGAAAGAATGGAAATCTTCCCGAAGTATAACGCGGGGTTAATATGTCTTTCTCGCAAAGACCTGAAACTGTTTGGCGTAAATACGGGTGATACCGAAGGCTTAGTAAACTACCCACTCAGCATAGGTAGCGTAAAGTTTGCCACTATGATAACCGAGCGTGGCGATGAGGTAAAGCTCTCATTCCGTAGCAAAGGCGATTTTGATGTGAGTACACTGGCACGTACCTATTTTAATGGTGGCGGGCATTTTAACGCATCAGGCGGTACATCAACCAAGAGTTTTGAAGAAACAATTACATACTTTAAGGAAATTTTATCCGATATTCACCCCCGATAAATTTATAATCTATAATATAAAATGATAAAACGTTTAGTACCCGCAGCATTAGCATTGGCAGTAGTTGGCATGACATCTTGCAACAACGATAGCTTTAAGAAGACAAAAGAAGGTTTGGAATACCGTATTGTTACCGATAAGAAAGAAGGTAAAAACCTGGCATCGGGCGATATGGCAACTGTTAAGTTGAGGATGTATTATGCAGAAAAGAACAAGAAAGATACCTTGTTGCAAGACTATGTACAGATGAATGGCGGACAACCGATAGAAATACCTGTTGATGTACCAGTACAATTCAAAAGCGACTGGCCTGTTGGCTTGAAGATGTTGAGTAAAGGTGATAGTGCTGTGTTCCGTGTATCTGTAGATACATTGCAGAAATTATATCCCGGTCAATTACCGCCATTTATGAAGAAAGGTGGACATGTAATATACTCTGTAGTAGTAGTATCTGTAAAATCTGAAGCTGAAGTGAAACAAGCACAGGAAAAAGCACAGCAGGAAATGATGCAGCAATCAGCATCGCAAATGGCTATTGACGATAAACTGATGCAAGACTATTTTGCTGCCAACAACCTACAACCAACTAAAACCGGTACAGGTCTTTACTACATCATAGAAAAAGAAGGCACTGGCAATACTGCACAAAAAGGACAAACAGTAACAGTTGACTATACAGGCAAATTGCTGAATGGCAAAGTTTTCGACTCAAACGTTGACCCTAAATTCCAGCACGTAGAGCCTTTGAAAGTACAAGTAGGTGGTGGACAAGTAATACCGGGTTGGGAAGAAGGATTGATGTTGTTGAAAAAAGGCAGCAAAGCAAAATTATTTATACCATCACCATTGGCTTATGGCTCACAAGCACGTGGAGAAGACCTGCCGGCAAACTCTGTGTTGGTATTTGATATAGACGTGAAAGACATAAAATAATAATTGCTCAAGTATATCATACTCTATTGTACGCGACATACATAATGAAACAAACTTCTCTTATACTCACAATGACCGCTTTGGTTTTACTGGCGGCTTGTTCTACTTCAAAAAAAGGGGGCAAGAAAACAGATTACCAAAAAACAGCCAGCGGTATGGAGTATAAAATGTATCGCGACAACAAGACTACAACTAATGCAAAGGAAACAGACTTTGTTGAGTTACATATTCATACTAAATACAACGACAGTTTGATATTCGACTCAAGAGCCAATAACAATGGCAAACCTGTTTCTTTTCCAGTTAACAAACCAAGATTCAATGGCGATTTAGCAGAAGCATTAATCATGATGAGTGCCGGCGATAGTATGATAGTGAAAGTGCCTGTTGATTCTATTATTGCTGCACAACAAAAAACACAGCCCTGGATGAAGCCCGGTGGCAAAGTTACCTATATCATATCTATGATAAGTGTAAAGACACAGGAGCAGGTAAACAAGGAAAAGAATATGAGTAATAGCGAGCAGTTTGCTATTGATGATAAAATCATATTCAAGTACATTGCCGATAAACGTATAACTGGTGTGCAAAGAACAGCATCGGGTATGTATTATACAATTACGCAAGCGGGTGTTGGCGACAAAGCAAAGAACGGACAGACAGTATATGTAAACTATACAGGACGTACATTAGATGGTAATGTATTCGATTCAAGCTTAGACCCGAAATTCAAACACGTAGAGCCTATATCATTTTTGTTGGGCAAAGGCAATGTAATACAAGGATGGGATGAAGGGATAGCCCTGCTGAATAAAGGTGCAAAAGCTACGCTCTTTATACCATCGCCATTAGCATATGGTAAAAACAGTCCTATGGCTACTATACCTGCTAATTCAATATTGGTATTTGATGTGGAATTGGTTGATTTAAAGTAATTTTTTTATAAAAAACGTACATAACGAAATGAAAAAAACATTCATCATTACAAGTGTAGCCATGTTATCTGCATTTGTTGTTACTGCCCAATCTAAGAATGCTCCCGCAAAAAAAGACGAAGGCTTTAAAGTTTCTCCTAATGGAATGGAGTATAAAATTGTATATGATGCTCCCGGTACAAAAAAACCGACATTAGGTGATTTTATTTCAGTACATCTGAAACTGGTAGTTGATGATAGCACACACTTCAGTACAAGAGCTGTATTGAACAACCAGCCAGCCGAGATACAAATGATGGCAGCACCTACAAAGGGAGATGTTATTGAAGGATTTACTTACATGACACCCGGCGATAGCGCTATTTTCCGCTATGCTATAGATTCACTCATGTCTTTACCCGGTTTTCAACAACAACCCTGGATGAAACCCGGTATAGGACAAAAAGCATATTATTATGCAGTGTTGGTTGATGTAAAATCTGCTGCTGATAAGCAAAAAGAAACAGAAGCTGCTGCCGCGAAACAAAAAGATATTGACGATAAACTGCTGCAAGACTACTTTGCAAAGAACAATATCAAAGCAACTAAAACAGCATCTGGTTTATATTATACTATATCTAAACAAGGTACTGGTGTAGTAGCTAAACCAGGGCAAAAAGTAAGTGTAAACTATACGGGCAAAACAATGGATGGTAAACCATTCGATTCGAATGTAGACCCTGCTTTCCAGCACGTACAGCCTTTTGAGTTCAATGTAGGGCAGGGTATGGTTATCAAAGGATGGGATGAAGGCTTCAGCATACTGAAAAAAGGCACAAAAGCTACTTTGTATATACCATCTCCGCTTGCTTATGGTGCTAACAGCCCCGACCCAAGCCGTATACCTGTAAATGGTATCCTTATTTTTGATGTAGAATTGCTGGATGTTATTGCTGAAAATAACGCAGCGCCATCACCTGCTAATGGTAAATAAAAAGATGTTCAATATTTTTCGAACGATGATGATACTGTGGTATTTGCTTTTTGCAAATACCACTTTTGCTTATACACGTCAAGATACGTTGCGTGGCAGTAATGGTATTGGCAGGCAATGGTGGGATGTACAGCAATACCAGTTGTCTGTTTATTTAGACCCGCTGACTCGAAGTATATCAGGAGAAAATGTTATTAACCTGAAAGTAGTCAGCAAGCCGTATATAACAATGCAGATAGACTTGCAGGATTCTCTGGTATTGGATAGTGTATTAGTTTTCAAACTAGATACCGTTGTAAGTTCTTACGGAAAAGAAGTAATAATAACCAACAGCAAAGCAAGCTTAACGAAAGAAGGAAGTGTATGGTGGGTACAGTACGATTTCAGTAAGTGGGGTATTGGTTCTGTGCAAGAAGTAAAGTTGCATTATCATGGGAAACCGAAGGTAGCAAAATCACCACCTTGGGACGGTGGCATTATATGGGGTAAGGATAGTATGGGCAAAGCATGGTATAGTGTAGCTTGTCAGGGGGTAGGAGCAAGTGTTTGGTGGCCTTGCAAAGACTACCAGGCAGACGAACCGGATAATGGCATGTTGCTTAGCATATACCACAATATACTGGGTATGCAGAGTATAGCAAACGGACAGGCACAATTAGATGTATTTAAATACAATTACGGTATTTGGAAAGTTCAAAACCCTATTAATACTTATAATGCTAGTTTCTATTGTGGCAATTACACCACATGGAGTGACACCCTGATGGGCGAGAAAGGCAAGCTGGATATCAGCTACTATGCGCTGAAACACAATGAAGCTAAAGCAAAAAAACAGTTTGCCGTTACTAAACAAATGCTGCACTGCTTTGAATACTGGATGGGGCCTTACCCTTTTTATGAGGATGGTTATAAACTGGTTGAAGCTCCTTTCTTGGGTATGGAACACCAGAGTGCGGTAGCTTATGGCAATCAATACAAAATGGGTTATCTGGGTACTGACCGTAGCGGTATCGGGGTAGGTACATTGTTTGATTTCATCATCATCCACGAAACAGGGCACGAATGGTTTGGTAATAACATAACAGCGGCAGATGTAGCAGACAACTGGCTGCACGAAGGCTTTACTACCTATACCGAGGCCTTGTTTGCAGAATGTGCTTTTGGCAAAGAAAAAGCCTATGCCTACACACGTGGCGAATGGAAAAATATACGCAATGATGTACCTGTAATAGGCGATTATGGTGTGCGTGACGATGGCAGTAGCGATAAATACGACAAGGGCAGCGCTGTAGTACACATGATACGCGTATTGATGAATGACGATGCAAAATTCCGCCAGCTATTGCGTGGACTGAATAAAGATTTTTATCATAAAATAGTAACCACCAAAGAGGTGGAAGATTATATCATCCGCTTTACAGGGCTCAACCTCAAACCGCTGTTCGACCAATATTTGCGTACCACCAACATACCCAAGTTTGAATGGTATATCAAGAAAAAAGAACTGCATTACAGGTTTACCAATGTTGTAGATGGGTTTAGCTTACCGCTACCCGTTGCTACCGCTAAAAAAACGGCAACGCTGAATGTAACAGCCGAATGGCAAAACATATCGTGGAAGAAAGGGGGCTATAACATAGTGGTTTCGCCAGATTTTTTGATTAGGGAAAAATAGTAATCCACATAATATCCAAAGCCGCTGATACCTGTTAGGGTGTTAGGGGCTTTTTAATTAGGTTTGCTATCCGCATGGCAAAGAAAGAGGCAGCAGAAACACCATTGATGAAACAGCACAAGGAAATCAAAGGAAGATATCCGGATGCTGTTTTGCTGTTTCGTGTGGGCGATTTCTACGAAACTTTTGGTGAAGACGCGCTCATTGCCTCGCGTGTATTGGGCATCACACTCACCAAACGTGCCAACGGTTCTGCATCGCATATAGAGCTGGCCGGCTTTCCGCATCATTCGGTAGATACCTATCTGTATAAATTGGTAAAAGCGGGATATCGTGTAGCTATTTGCGACCAGTTGGAAGACCCCAAAGCTGCTAAAGGCATTGTAAAACGTGGGGTTACAGAATTAGTTACCCCCGGTGTTGCTACCAACGATAAACTGCTGGAAAACAAAACCAACAACTTTCTCGCATCGCTCTACTTATCAGATGCTATATGCGGGGTAGCATTTTTAGACATCAGTACGGGTGAGTTTTATACAGCACAGGGTAGCGAGGAGTATATGGATAAACTCCTGCAAAGTTTTCAGCCATCAGAGGTGCTGTTATCCAAAACACAAGTAAGGCGTTTTAAAGAAAATATAGATGCCCGCGTATATACCTTTCCTTTAGAGGAATGGATTTTTGCGGAGCAATACGCCTACGATTTGCTCCTCGGGCATTTCCAAACCCAATCGCTGAAAGGTTATGGTATAGAAGATATGAAAGCTTCAACCATCGCTGCAGGTGTAGCTATCCATTACCTGAAAGATACTGAGCATCCCAACCTGCAACACATCAATACCATCCAGCGCATAGTAGCTGATGAGTTTATGTGGATGGACAGATTTACTATTCGCAATCTGGAACTGATACATAGCACAAATGAAAAGGGCAATTGCCTGCTTACAGCCATAGACCATACTTGTACACCCATGGGTGCAAGGTTGCTGAAGCGTTGGTTGATATTTCCATTATCTGATATTACACGTATTAATCATCGGCTCGATTTGGTTACTTACTTTATTAAAGAGCAGGATGTAAACCATGCCATACTACAACTCATAAAACAAGTAGGTGATGTAGAAAGACTGATTGGTAAAATACCACTGAAAAAAGCCAACCCCAGAGAAGTATTGCAACTGGCTCGTGGCATGGAGTTTATGGAGCAGGTGAAAAAGATATCTGCTGACAGTGGCTACAATGCGTTGATACAATTATCACAACCCATACAGCCACTAACAAATTTACACCACCACATCAGGCAAATCATAACAGAAGATGCACCGGCTGTAGCTTTAAAAGGTGGGATGATACGTGAGGGGGTACATGCCGAACTGGATGAATTGCGTACAATATCGCGTAGTGGTAAAAATTACTTATTGCAAATACAGCAGAAAGAAGCGGAGCGCACGGGCATAGGTTCTTTGAAAGTGGCGTATAACAATGTATTCGGTTATTATCTGGAAGTAACCAATTCGCACAAAGACAAAGTACCTGCCGATTGGATACGCAAACAAACCCTGGCAAATGCAGAACGCTATATAACACCTGAACTAAAGGAATACGAAGAAAAGATATTGGGTGCGGAAGAAAAGATATTAACCATAGAGATGGAAGTGTATCAGCAACTGATAGCCGATATAGAACCGCATATAGCACCCATACAAACCAATGCCAATATCATTGCACAGTTAGACTGTCTGCTGTGCTTTGCCAATATCGCCAAGCAATACAACTATCATCGCCCCGAAGTAGTAAAAGAAGCGGTGATAGATATAAAACAAGGCAGGCATCCTGTAATAGAACAGCAACTACCACCTGGTGAGCAATATGTTGCGAACGATATATTATTAGATAAAGACAATCAGCAAGTCATTATCCTCACTGGTCCGAATATGAGTGGTAAGTCGGCATTACTACGCCAAACAGCCATCATTACGCTCATGGCGCACATGGGTAGTTTTGTACCTGCCAATGCTGCTACCATAGGGCTTACGGACAAGATATTTACACGTGTAGGCGCGTCTGATAACCTGAGCGGTGGTGAGAGTACTTTTATGGTAGAGATGAATGAAACTGCCAGCATCATCAATAATATCAGCGAGCGTAGCCTTGTATTGCTCGACGAGATAGGGCGGGGCACAAGCACTTACGACGGTATATCTATTGCATGGTCTATTGTAGAGCACCTGCACAATAGCCCTAACAAGCCCAAGACGCTCTTTGCTACCCACTACCACGAAATAAATGAACTGGAAAATCAGTTGGATAGGGTAAAGAATTACCACATCACCCACAAAGAAACAGGCAATAAAGTCATCTTTCTTCGTAAACTGGCAGCAGGTGGTAGCAGGCATAGCTTTGGTATTCAGGTAGCGCGAATGGCAGGTATGCCACCAGCATTGTTGCAACGTGCAGATGAAATACTGGCATTGTTGGAAGAAAAACATGCAGATAAGGGAAGTACAGCTAATAAAGTGAAGCAAATCAACCCATTACCCAAGTTTCAGTTGAATATATTTGATGGTGTTACAGACGATTTACGCCGTGTGCAGGACATACTGGAAGCCACAGATATAAATACCCTCACTCCTGTTGAAGCATTGTTAAAATTGAATGAATTAAAGAATATAGTTAAGTCCTATAAATAGGGTTGATTATTATATGACATAATTTTATGGTGATTGCATGAACATAATATCCGTTTCAGACGTTTATTAAAATACAATCACAAGTATGAAAAAATTATTGTCGGTAGCATATATCATGATAGCTTCTGCCCTGATAGTCCAAATGGCAAGTTGCCTCACACCTCGCAAAGGTCCGCAAAAGCTATACACTAAAGCCGTACAAGAGGGCAAAGTATATGATGCCATTATAGTGCCGGGTATTCCTTTTAACAATGGCAGTTGGGATAGTGTGATGAAAGCAAGGGTATTATGGTCTTGGGTATTGTACAAAAATGGTATTGCCAAGAATGTTATCTATTCAGGTGCTGCCGTTTACTCTCCCTACAAAGAAGCAGTGATTATGGGCTTATATGCCGAGCAATTAGGCATACCTAAAGAGCATATTTTTTACGATACAAACGCCAGACATAGTACTGAAAATGTGTACTATTCTTATTTAGTAGCAAAAGAACAAGGTTTCAAATCGCTGGCATTGGCTACAGACCCTTTTCAGTCTTTTATGCTTAAGGCTTTTCTTGAAAAAAGGTTCAGTACACAAATAGGTCGCCTGCCATTTGTTACAGATACTTTGGCAGCCTATTCATATCTCAACCCGAAAATAAACCCACGTAAAGCTAAAGTGAACAATTTTGTATCAATCACCGAGCAGGAATCATTCTTCAAACGCTTCCGTGGTACTTTGGGTAAGGACATTGATTGGGCAAAATACCCGGACGGAAAATTAGAAGCTTTATAGTGTAGGGGTGTATTATAATGTGGCTACAGGTGTGCAATAGCACACCTGTAGTATTATATGGTAGTCCGCATTGTTTTCTGTACCTTTGCACCTCTTGAAACAGAACATATTAACTGTTTTTTCTTTTTGATTTTTAATTTTTGATTTAGATAAATGCTTTCAGTTTCTAATTTATCGCTTCGCTATGGCAAGCGTGTGTTGTTTGAAGATGTGAATATCCGTTTTACCGAGGGCAATTGCTACGGTATCATCGGTGCGAATGGTGCGGGCAAATCTACCTTTCTGAAAATACTGAGTGGTGAAATAGATCCCACTACAGGCAAGGTAGAGATTGGTAAAGACCAACGTATGAGTGTGTTGAAGCAAAACCACTATGCATACGATGATTTTACGGTATTGGAAACCGTTATCATGGGCAACGATAAGTTGTACAAAGTGATGAAGGATAAAGATGCCATCTATGCCAAAGAAGATTTTACAGAAGAAGATGGCCTGAAAGCGGGCGAACTGGAAGGCTTATTTGCAGAAATGGACGGTTGGAATGCGGAAAGTGATGCTGCAACCTTATTGAGCAACCTCGGTATAAAAGAAGATTTCCACAATCGATTGGTGAAAGAATTGGATGGTAACCAGAAAGTACGTGTGTTATTGGCACAAGCTATATTTGGTAACCCCGACATACTGCTACTCGATGAACCTACCAACGACCTTGACCTTGAAACTATCTCATGGCTCGAAGATTTTCTGGCAGATTATGATAAGATAGTATTGGTAGTATCGCATGATCGTCACTTTTTGGATGCCGTGTGTACACACGTAGCGGATATAGATTTCGGTAAAATATCAATCTTCACTGGTAACTATTCTTTCTGGTACGAGTCGAGCCAGTTGTTGTTGAAACAACGCACGGATGCTAATAAGAAAGCGGAAGATAAGATTGCCGAACTGAAAGAATTTATCGCCCGTTTCTCTGCCAACGCCTCAAAATCGAAACAGGCAACCAGCCGTAAGAAAGCATTGGATAAGATTAAGATAGAAGATATGACGGCTAGTAACCGTAAATATCCTGCCATCTTATTCAACAATCAGGTACGCGATGCTGGCGACCAGATATTAGAAGTAAAGGGATTGAGCAAAGTACGAAATGGAGAAGTGATGTTTAAAGACATCAACTTCGACCTTAAGCGTGGACAGAAAATTGCCATCCTTGCAGATAATGGACTTGCTACCAGTGCATTCTACAAAATACTGGCAGGTGAGGATACCGATTTTCAAGGTATGTTCAAATGGGGTGTAACCATTACTACTACTTATTTGCCAAACGATAACAGCGAATACTTTGCAGGTAAAGACCTGAACCTGATAGACTGGCTACGCCAATACAGTGAAGAGAAAGACGAAACTTTCATTCGTGGTTTCTTGGGACGTATGTTATTCAGCGGAGAGGAAACATTGAAAAAATGTACCGTGTTGAGTGGTGGTGAAAAAATGCGTTGTATGCTGAGCCGTATGATGATGCTGAAAGGCAATGTGCTGATGCTGGATGAACCAACCAACCACTTGGATTTGGAAAGTATTACCGCGCTCAACAACGGCATGAAAGATTTTAAAGGTACAATTCTGTTTACTACACGCGACCATGAACTGGCACAAACCGTTGCAGACCGTGTGCTGGAGCTAACGCCAAATGGCCTCATAGACCGCGAAATGAGTTTTGACGAATACCGTAACGATGCACGTGTAAAAGCAGTACGAGCAGAAATGTATGGTTTGCAACCTGCGTAGTAGCGTTTATTAATATTATAGTATTTCAAACAGCCCTTTCTTTTTGAGAGGGCTGTTTTTTTATTACCAATAGTTACTATTAATATTAAAGAATATTAATTTAGCAATATGAGAAAATGGCTGTTAATACTCGCATCAGTTTATTGCACGAATGCAAACGCGCAAATACAAATAGTATCTTCTGATATGCCTGTTGTGGGCGATACCTTAAGAAGCAGTATAACGGCTGGTGCTTCAGGTATTGTACTGGCAAATACCGGAGCTGGTTACACATGGGATTATAGCAGCCTTGTACCTGTTGCACAGTCGGTTGCCAATTACAGAACCGCGTTGTCTGTCAACCCCTTGTTTGGTATTATTTCTCTCACGGCTTATGGTTATAAAGTAGCCGATAGCTTTCCGTCTTTGGGTGTTAGTTTGCCTGTTACCATCAAAGACCTGTATACATTTTTCAATATCAAAAGCAGCCCGTCAAGGTTTGTTGCAGAGGGCTTTGCAGCTACTATCAGTGGTATACCAACGCCTGCTGCTTATGCCGATGAGGATGAAGTTTACAAATTTCCCCTGCAATATGGTGTAACGAATGATAGCACCAGCTTCGACCTCAATTTCAATCTTGCTACTGTTGGCTCCATCAGGCAAAAAGGTCACCGTAAAACCACCGTAGACGGGTGGGGGACTATCAAAACACCCTTCTTTACTACTGCTGTAAATTGCATCCGTGTCCGTTCTGAAATCCGCGAGGTGGATAGTGTGAAAGTAGGGCCATTACCGGCTGTGGGTGTTCCGAGAAATTCTGTTGAGTATAAATGGCTGGCAACAGGCGAACACTATCCTATACTATGGGTGACGGCTACCATCACTGGTTCTACAGAAACGATTTCAACAGTCAGGTATCGCGATATGTATCGTCCGGGTTTGCTAAACGTTACTGAAACACCTGCCATCAGTATCTTGAAAGTATATCCTAATCCTGCAACAAGTGGTTACTTAACGATTGATGTGCCTGCAAACTGGCAGTCTTTTATTGTTGAAGTGTACGATATGCAAGGCAAATCTGTAGCGCAATATCAGAATACAAAAAGGATAGACGTAAGTAATATTGCAAAAGGAAACTATATAGCTGTCATCAATCACAAAGCAGGCAGGGCTTATGCGCTGATAAATGTTGACTAAGCTTTTGTAACTGTCCCATCTGCCGACAAGCGCAATCTTTTCTCGTCAATCATACTACGTATGGTAGTCATAATAAGTTGTTTATCATAACCCGTTAGTGCTTCCATTATTGTGTGAATACTCATGGGTTTTGTTATATGTTGTAATATGCTTTCTTGCAGGGCTGTATGGCTGATGTTTTGCTTTTGCTTCGATGCACATACATCACAATGTCTGCAATCTGTTTGTTTTTCTTCATCAAAATAAGCAAGCAGCAATCGGGTACGGCATTGGTTGTTGTTATGCAGGTAGGCAACAATCGCATTCGTACGCTCCTCATGTCGTTTCTTTAATTTGGCAATACGGTTGGTGTTGATGATGAGTTGCTTGCTGTCAACCCGGTAATGATGGAAAAATAATTGTGGTCCTTCTTTTTGTGTTGCGTATTCAAGCACACCCATATCATGCAGTTTCAATAACAGTTTTTCAACCTGCTCTTTGTTGGTTTTCATTTGTTTGGCTATGGCTACAGTGCGTATAGCAGTTGGGTACTGAAACAAAGTACCATAGAGCCGCAGCAGGGTAGTGATGCAGTATGCCAATTCAGGGTAGGTATTCATTACATTATCAAGCTCTTGCCTTGTACAAGTAATAAATACGGTTGGCGGATTGAAAACAGCTTCCGTCAATGTCCATAAACCTTCTTGTTCCAATAGCTTCAGTGCATTGGCGGCAATAGCGGCATCCAGTTTAAATTTTTCACAAAAATCTTTCAGGTCGAAATCGTAATAACTGTATGGCTCAGCACTGATGGGTATTTGCAGGTATTCTGCCACGCATTGATATACATGGCGCAAATAATCTGTAGGCGGAAATTGTATTTCTATACTTCTTTCCAGCCTGTTCAGGTCTGTTTGATTATAGAGTATCAGCGATTGTGCAGCCTGCCCGTTTCTCCCGCCTCTGCCAGACTCCTGATAATAGGCTTCTATATGTTCAGGTGCATCGTAGTTTACCACCAGTCCTACATCTTGCTTATCTATACCCATACCAAAAGCAGTAGTAGCAATGATGGTTTTTACTTTATTCTGCATCCAAGCCTGCTGTGCATCTTCGCGTTTCTCTTTCGTCATGCCTGCATTGTAGCTGATGGCTTCTATGCCGTTTTGTGCAAGGTAGCCAACCAATACCTCTGTTTGTTTTCTGCTACGGCAATACACAATAGATGATGTGCTGGTTTGTATTAATGCCTCTAATAATTCTTTTTGTTTGTTTTCGGTATAGTGTACTGTGTAGTATAGGTTTCTTCGCTCGAAGCTTTGTGTATATAGTACAGGGCTTTGCAGTTTCAGTTGTAGGGCAATATCATTTTGTACAGCAGTAGTAGCTGTAGCCGTCAGGCACAGAAAAGGTATATTATCAAATACATCTCTAAGCAATACTATTTTCAAATAGTCCGGGCGAAAATCGTGCCCCCATTGCGATACACAATGCGCCTCATCAACTGCCACAAAACTAATCTGCATGGCAGGCAGGTATTCGTTGAATAGGGTAGTCTGCAATCTTTCTGGCGATACATAGAGCAGTTTGTACGCTCCATGAACGGCGCTGTCCAGCACCCTTATTACGCCCTGTATGTGGATACCCGCATGTATGCAGGCAGCTGCAATGCCGGCTTCTTTCAGTCTTGCTACCTGGTCTTGCATCAATGCTATTAGTGGCGATACCACAATGCATAAGCCATCCATCATCAGTGCAGGCACTTGGTAGCATATAGATTTGCCACCACCCGTGGGCATCAGGGCGAGTATATCTTTGCCCAGTAATACATCATTAATAATAGCTTCCTGATTGCCACGAAAAGCAGGGTAGCCCCAGTATTGAGATAATATGGTAACGGGCTGTTGCAATATTTAGAGGTTGCCAATGGTTTTGTCTATAAACACAGGTTTCAACGCATCTACCCACAGTTGCTTTTTGGTATCGGGGTGTTTTTCCATTTCGGCAATCGATACAGAGGGTATCCATATACAGCCGTCAAACCTGTTGGGATGGTAAATACCAAACATAGCACTGATACCCAATTGCTGTGGCAATACACCAAACAGTAACACTACTTTAGGTTGCAATCTGTCGCGTAGCTGATGCCATGCTGTTGGCTGTTCTAAAGTGTATATATAGTATTCGTTTTCTGCCAGCTTACATGCCTGTATTATCTTATGTAATTGTGCCTCTTCATTACTGCCGCTTGCCAATGGGGTAGTAATGATGATTGCCTGCACCGCTTGTACAGGAATAGCATCGGGCAGGGCTTGCCAATACACATCTTGTTTATCGGTAACTATATCAGACTGGATAATATCGGGTATTGATTGCATAACTAACGATTAACAGCCTGTGCCATTGCAGGCTTCGGCGTTACAGTATTTTTTCGTTTCTTTGCTCGAAATTAATTCTTTATTATGAGTGTTTCCACTATGGATATAAAAGTGAGAAAAGCAGAGAAGAGCCGCATCAACGAGCTGGACAGGAGTAACATCCAGTTTGGTAAAATGTATGCAGACCACATGCTGGTAGCACACTACGAAAATGGCGAGTGGAAACAACCCGAAATACTACCTTTCGACAACCTGTCGCTAAGCCCTGCAACTACATTCATGCACTACGGGCAGGCGATATTTGAGGGTGTAAAAGCATACAAGAATCAGGATGATGAACCTGTAATTTTTCGTCCGTACGATAACTGGAAGCGCATGAATCGCTCTGCCGAGCGTATGGGTATGCCTGCAGTGCCAGAAGATATATTTATTGATGGTATGCGCGCTTTGGTAACCCTCGATAAAGATTGGATACCCACAGAAGAGGGTACATCTCTCTACTTGCGCCCGTTTATGATAGCAACGGATGAGTTTATTGGCGTTAAACCCGCTGAGAAATTTACTTTCCTCATTATTACCAGCCCTGCTGGGCCATATTATGCAAAGCCGGTATCTATATATGTGCAAGACGAATATGTGCGCGCTTTCCCCGGTGGCATTGGCTTCACCAAAGCGGCAGGCAACTACGGTGCCAGTATGTACCCAACTGCACAAATACGCAAAATGGGCTACGACCAGATATTATGGACTGATGGCTTTGAGCACAAATATGTACAGGAAATTGGTACCATGAATGTGTTTTTTGTGATAGGTGATAAAGTAATAACACCCGAACTAAGCGAAACCATTTTGGCTGGTGTTACCCGCGATAGCGTTATTACCCTGCTGCGCGAAAAAGGTGTAACGGTTGAAGAACGCCCGCTAAGTATAGACGAGATAGCCGAAGCATATAAAACCCATCAACTGAAAGAAGCATTCGGTACAGGTACTGCCGCATCTATATCGCATATTGCAGAGCTTACATATCACGATATGCACATGGTATTGCCACAGGAAGACTGGGGTATATCTGAATGGGTGAAAGACGAAATGAACAATATACGCTATGGCAAAGTAGCCGATAGGCATAGCTGGGTAGTAAAAGCATAACTCATATAGTTGAAAATATAAAAAGCCTTATTCTGCAACGGATAAGGCTTTTTTCATGTACGTTTCATGCAGGGAATTTGCTAATATTACGTTTCAAACAAATAGTATGGCTTTACGGACGGGGGGCTTTTTTTTGCTGCTCTTATTATCTGTATCACTACACGGCAATGCGCAAAACATTGCAGAAGACGAGGGGGTGTTATCTAAAAAAGAATATGCCCGTTTCTTGGGCATTAGTGCCGGGCCAACATATCAGGTATTTCACGATGAGCTTATATCGGGTATGCGTTATGAGAAAGTAGGGGGTACAGTGGCTATATCCAATACCAAAATAAATGATGTAAAGTTTACCGAACTGAATTTTCAGGGCTCATACCTGAATATGGGGCGCAAAAGCGAGGAATTGCTAAAGGCAAATGTACAACAGCTAAAAGCTACTATGGATTATCGCCATACCTACAAGCTGGCATTGTTGGATGAAAACTATTTTGATGTAAGGGCAGGGATGCTATTCTCTACTTTATTCTGCCACCGCAACGCAAAGCACTTGCCTAGTACAGGTAATATTTATGAATATGCTATAGTCCTTGGGCTAACGGGTAAGATAGCCAAACAACAAACTTTTAAAGGCAGGCAAGGACACATAATACTCGACCTGAATATGCCTTTGTTTGCTAATATGTCGCGTCCGGGTTACCTTAATCACAGTACCGAGCTCGACCCTGAATCGACTACTATTAAAAGGATATTTGCAAACAACCGTTTTACTTCATTCGGTAGGTTTTTCAGGTTCAATAGCAGGTTCCATATTTTATACCCGATAAAGAATGGTAATAAGCTGCGATTTACCTATCAGTGGGACTATTACCGTATGAAAGGAGATGGTGATATTAAAGTATTCAGTGCTGAGCATACATTTCTTATCACATTCTTATTCAATTACTAACGAGCTTTTACCTGATGAAGAAGTTTATATATATACTTGTTGTTTTACCCTTGGTTTTTGCTGCCGTTTCGTGCGAGCGATTGGTGATGCCAAAAAAGAAATCTGCCCGTCCTACGCAGGTGTTTGACGAGGTGTGGCGCACATTAGATAAGGGCTATGCATTGTTTGGCTATAAAGGTGTGAATTGGGATTCCGTGCAATTTGAATACATGCTACGTATTTCAGATACGCTAACTGATAGAGAGCTATTCGATAGCCTGGCGCTGATGGTAAATATATTACAAGACCCTTATGTAAGTTTGGATGCAGGTTTTGCCAAGTCGTACTATAGCAAACCATTTAACCATAAAGAAAACTTTAATAAGCAGCTGTTAGAGAGTAAATACTGGACAGGTGCAGAACGTACAGGTCCGTTGTTGTACAAGGTTATGGACTCAGTAGCTTATCTGTATTATGGCGACTTCGACCAGCAGGTAACAGAGGCACAAATTAATGCGGTAGTGGACAGGCTTAAAGAATTGGGAGCTAAAAAGGGTACTATATTAGACGTACGAAACAGTACGGGCAGCAATGTCGAGAACATGTACACGTTGTTCAACCACATGGGGTATGACACTGCGGGGTACGATTACAGCATTTATCTCTTCCAAACGGCATATAGAATAGGCACCGCCAAAGACGAGTTTACAGACTGGACAGGTACGTTTGTAGATAAGAACGATAAGAAGAAGCTGGGTAAAAAGATATGGGTATTGACCAACAGGCGTATGTACGGTGTTCCCAATCTGTTTGCCGCAGGCAGCAGTTCGTTCTTTAACGTACGCACTATGGGCGACACTACTGGTGGCGGTGCAGGCCTTACATCATCTTACGAATGTTCGAACGGGTGGCGCATCAAATACACAAGCTGCAGGATACGAACATCTGACGGTACGGATATGATAGATGGGGTTGCACCTGATACTACCGTACACATGGCCGCTACAGACGAAGCTGCCGGTAAAGACACCATGATAGAAGCAGCATTAGCCAAACTACTGATGAAATAGGGTATATCTCAATCTAATGCTATAGCAAGATTGCTGTTCTTCTATTTAACATAATATAAATTATGAAACAAATATCTAACAAATGTTGAATTAGATTTGTTCGCAATTAATACGCCGTCTGGTTCCTGCGGATAAACAAATCGGTGTATTTGTTGCAGAGGCTCTTGATGTCAGACTTTATATAGTCTGTGTTTGTTTTGGCCGATGCCATGAATTGCTGGGCATGTTCTTCCAGTTGTTTTCTTAAAGCATCCAGATGGGCAGAATATGCCTCGTCATTGTGCAATGCGGCAGAATGATCGTCCACCAGCCTTTTCGCAATATTGCGAAATCGTTCTAATTGGTTTTGATAGTTTTTCATACAGCTACGATTTACAAAAACACAACTAAATTGAATATGGAAATATCCATTACATAAACCATACTTTTCTGCAACGAATTGTAATAATAAAAACTCCTGTGCCGGCAATATATCCTCTTCTCCAAATGGGTATCTGATTATAAATTTAAACCATCCGATTGTCAAAAACAAGGGTTTTATTATAATTTAATCTTAATGTCATTTTACAATTCAGTATTCAATTATTTTTAAAACTAAATAGCTCATTATCAATAATTTAAAATAAGTAACTTCCACTTTAAAAACACATACTGTCAGCCTGTCATATACACTACTCAAAACAGGCTCATTTGCCCATTCTTTATTCTTCTGAAATCGTTAGTATTCAATCTATTAGACGTTTCATTTAAACCGTATTTCCTGCAATAAAGCCTGAACTGGTCGCTTATCAACTCTGCAATGCGACCATCGCCCACCATACGGTTGCCGAAGCGGCTATCGTTCACCTTACCCTCATGGCAATCACTTATCAGATTCCATACTTTTTCTGCCCTGTCAGGGAATGCTTTATATAGCCAATCTTTGAATATTGGCCCGATGGCTCCGTTCAGCCTTACTACGGTGTACCCTGCCCATTTTGCGCCTGCCTCTGCTGCTGCCTTCAGTACGGCGGGCATGTGGGTATCATTCAGCCCGGGTATGATGGGGGCATTCATGATGCCTGCAGGTATCTGATGCTTTGCCAGGGTTTCTACAATCTTCAGCCTGCTGCGGTACGATGCAGTGCGTGGCTCCAGTACCCTGCGCAAGTCTTCATCCAGCGATGTGATGGATGTAAATACGTGTACCAGGTTCAGCTTCTGCATTTCCTGCAATATGTCCAAATCCCTCAATACAAGTGCATTTTTTGTAATAATACCTACGGGGTTGCGGTATTCAAGGCATATTTCCAGCAGTTTGCGGGTAATGCGCATCTTGCGCTCTATGGGTTGGTAGCAGTCTGTATTGCCCGACAGGGCTATGATGGCAGGCTCCCAGTTCTTGTTTTCAAACAGTTTTTTGAGCAAGGCAGGCGCATTTTTCTTTACCACTATACGGCTCTCAAAATCTACCCCTGCGCTATAGCCCCAATACTCGTGGCTGTTGCGGGCATAGCAATAAATACATCCATGCTCGCATCCCTGATACGGATTGGCACTAAACGCCATACCCACATCGAGGCTGGTTACTTTGTTTACCAGTGTCTTGCTATCGTCATATATATATTCAGTTTTTCGTTCTTCGTGTTCCCACTCGTCTATCGCTTCGGGGTGTTCCAGCACATACTCCCCTTTCAGATATTTATTTTTGGGGTTGTACTGCGCTCCCCTGCCTTTGGCAAATTGGTCAGTAGCGTGTTGTGTTATCATTTTCTCACCCTTATATATGTTATTAATACTGTTTTGTTGCCGTTTGTTGCCGAATTCACAATGTCTTTTTATTTGTTTCGGCTCTTTCGCTATCGCTCTGGTGCCGAATTTCAACCTCTTTTATTTTGTTGCTGCTCAGGCGGCAAACTCGGTTTGCATATCGGCAATGATGTCTATGCCTTCCCATTCGTCTTCTTTGGTGGGGTAGTAATATTTATCATCTTCGTTTTGCGTGGGTGTGGCAGGTGTAGATTGTTGCTTTTTGCCTACCTGTCCGGCAGGTAGGTTGCCGCTTTGCTTTGCCAACTCTTTGGCCTGCTTGGGCGATATTTTGTTTTTCGCCGCCTCGGGACTATCATCTTCCAGCAGGTACTGGTTGGTGCTGCGGTCTGTTACTCCATCGGCTATGTACAGGTCTTTTACCGAACCAAAACCTATAGCATCTCTCATCTCGTGCGGTTGTACGGTTTCGGATGCTTTACGCACTATGTTTTTATCGTATTTGTCTTTTATTTCATACAACACTGCCCTCGCCTTGTCTTGGTTTATCTTATTATCAAAAAGTCCGTACTGTATGCGCTCCCCTTTTACAAAGTTGGCAATAGAAACCCCCATACCTTGTACGCTGTTATTGAATAACTTACATTTATTTTCCTTTTCAAACACTTTAATATGCTGGCTGATGTATTGCCGCATTTCCAAAGCATCTTGTGTAGGCTGGTCGAGGCGTATTTTCACATCCCAAGCGGGGGCATTATGGTAGCGTACATAGAAATTTATCTCTTTACAAAAGGCTTTTTGTTTTACCATCCGCTGCTCCAACCGGGTACATAAGGATATAAACAACGACTCCAAAGCCTGCGGGTCTTCGCGCTGTTGCCGAGATACGGTGCGGGTGGCACTCATACCCCGATAGTCGTTTTGGTAAATATCAGTTTCCATAAAGTTCAGCCTGCGATGCCAGTAATTGCCCACTACCCCGCCAAATGCTCTGCGTAGCAGTGCATCTGAGCTATGGCGCATTTGCAGTGGTGTTTTAATGCCTATCATGTGCAGGCGGCGTTCGTTGGCACGGGCTATGCCGGGCAGGTCGGTCAGTTGCAGCTTTTCCAAATGGCTGTCTATATTTTCGGGAGTGATGCGAATGAGGCCATCGGGTTTTTGCAACTCGGTAGCCAACTTGGCAAGAAAGGCATTGGGTGCTATGCCGATGCTGCACTTAACAAACTGCCCACAGGTAGCGGCTATATCGGCCTTTATCCTGCGGGCGAGTTCCATGGGGTCGGGGTACACCATATGGTAGGATGTGAGGTTGATAACGGCCTCATCTATGCTGCGGGCTATTACGTCTGTGCAATAGCTGTTGAGCACTTCCATAATCTTCATATGGTATTGTCTGTATATATAGGGGCGGGCCAGTACGGGTATCATCTGCGGACACAGGGCGCGGCAATCGGGCAGGCGCATACCTGTCTTTACGCCAAACCGCTTAGCCTCTACCGATGGGGCTATGACACAGGCATACTCGCTGGGGTGTGTTATGACACCGACGGGTTTGCCACGTAGTGCTTCATTGTCCTGCTGCTCGCAACTGGCAAAGAAGCTGTTCATATCCACATACATAGCCAGCGAACGCGGGTTGTAAGCCATCGAATTCTGTGAAATACGCATTATGTACCGATTTGTCTGTTTGTACAGCTAAACTATACAATATTAAACAAATGTACAAATATTTTTTAGACAGATTTTTGTTGGTGAGATAATCTTACTTAGCGTCTTTGCGGTTGAAAAACTACTTACGAGTATAGCCTTGATGTGGGTTGCAATTATTTAATAATATTCAATCTGCCGTGTGAACCATACTTTTTTATCAGACATTTTTTTGGTGACGTTACCTACTCCATCATATTCTACCCTTGTGCCGTCATCAGTTACTACTTCCCGTTCTCTATCGAAATATCTTTTTTCTGTGCCATCGTCTTCTCTATATATATCATACTCAGTAGTAGTGGTTGTACTGGTAAGTTTATTATAGGTGTAGGTATTAACCCTACCTACATCACGACCCGGATACTTTGAATAATTAATATCACGTGGTGCATGATATACTATATCTTCTATCAGTTCATGATCACTATTGTATTTATACGTTACCTTGGTTGAATCTATTATTACCTTGATTTTAGTGACGGATATGATACTATCTCCTCTCAGTATATATTTATTTTGGGGATACAAGGAATAGGCATTCTCTTTTATTTTATTCCCGGTTATATCATACTCGTACGCAACAAAACTGACAGCAGTATCAGCATACTTATTGCTACTGTGTGTAGTGATTTTCCTTTCACTCATTATCTTATTGTTGTCCGCATGATAAGATGTATAAGTTATATAAATAGATGTATCGGAATACCGCTTGCCATTAGTAATTTCTATCTTCTTTCCTTCTGTCAAATTCCCTTTACTATCATACTTGTATGTTAGTTGTACAACTGTAGAATCTATTGCCATAGCCCAATGTGATACTCCCCCCATCAATACGTCACTAAATGTATTACATCTCCCAACATCCTCTTTACTACTATTACTATAATATGAACAGGTTGACATCGTTTTTCTCCCTTTGTCGTCATACGTGTGTATTAATTTCTCACATAATTCATCATTCATGCAATACAATCTTTCCTCAATTATTTGTCTTTCATCATTATACCTGGCTGTACGCTTACCTATTAACGAATCTTTGTTGTAATAAATGCTACCCGTTACGGATTTTTCAATCGTGTCCCATATATATACATTGGTAATGAGATAGTCAGATACATATACATACTCAGTCAACTTTTTGATATTGCCTTTTAATGTATCATCGCCACTGAATATGGATATTTGGGCATAACCAGATATACCATGTATGATTAACACAATGATTATGATAATTTGTTTTATCGGTTGTCGAACACTTTTCATCTGCTGTTAACGAGATGTGTATTAAAAATACAAACAAGTTTTTGCTTCATAACAAAGAAGGTTATTATATCACACCCTCAAAATTCCCTATCTTGGCAACCAATGAAAAAGCTGCTGCTATATGGTGCCATACTGGCTTTGCTGACGATACTGCTGCAACTGGCAGAATACCGCTTTTTGGTGATAGACCATACAGTAGAGTTATATGTCGGCATTGTGGCATTGGTATTTGTAGTACTGGGTGTGGTAATGGGCAAAAAACTGACAACACCTAAAGAGGTAGTAGTAGAAAAATTAGTACCTGTAACCACTAACACTTCCCTACCTTTTTCGGTAAATGAAATGGTGCTGGATAAATTGGGCATCAGCAAGCGAGAGCATGAGATATTATTATTAATTGCCGAGGGTATGAGCAATCAGGAAATTGCTGATAAGAGTTTTGTATCTATCAATACGGTAAAAACCCATGTATCGAATATACTGGTAAAGCTGGATGTGAAGCGAAGAGTACAAGCCATACAGAAAGCAAGGGAACTGGGTATAGTACCATAATACCCCACCCTAAAGCATGAAAAACAAGCAGTAAAACCCAAAATCACCCGAAAGTATGAAAGCCAAACACCGCTGCCGACCTTACTTTGCCCGAAACTAAAACAAAGTATTATGAAAAAAATTGTTCTTACGTACGGTATCATCTCGGGGGTTATTTTGGGTGTATTATTAGCCCTTACTGCCCCTTTATGGCAAAACGGAACCATCACATTTGAGAATGGAATGTTCTTTGGTTTCACCTCTATGATATTAGGTTTCAGCCTGATATATTTTGCATTAGCCAGCTTCAAGAAAAATAACGGAAGCCTTAGTTTCAAACAAGGGCTTACAATGGGGTTGCTGATTACTGTAATAGGTTGCCTGATGTATGCTGCCGTATGGATGGTATTGTACGAAACTATGTTTTCAGACTTCTCTACCAAATACACGGCTTATATGACTGAACAAATAAATGCATCATCTAAAACTGCCGCCCAAAAAGCTAAAGAGATAGATGCGATAACAAAGGACTTTGCTATGTACGATAGTAATGCACTGTACCGCTTCGGGCTCACATTTATGGAGCCAAGTATAGTAGGCGTATTGATAACATTGATAGCAACACTGATACTAAAAACAAAAAGAAAAGAACCTGTAGTAGCATAAGCTATGTATTCAATAATTTTGTCCCTCTTGAAAAAACAAGAGGGTTTTTTTATGCACGAAAGGAAATTGATATTGTTTATCGCTTGCAGCCTTGATGGTTTTATTGCAGAAGCTGATGGTGGATTGGGCTGGCTTGATATGGTAACAAAGGAAGGTGAAGATTATGGCTACAGTAAAATTGTAGCACAGACAGACACTTTTATATTAGGGCGCAAAACGTACGACAAGGTGCTTAGCTTCGGTATGCCTTTCCCGCATGATGACAGACAAACCTATGTAATAACACGCACAGCGAAACCATCTGACAATAACTTGCATTTTTACAACGGTTCATTATCAGACTTACTAAAAATACTGCGAGCATCACCTGGCAAAGACATACATCTTGATGGTGGTGGTGAACTTATCAAAGCATTCATGCAGGAAAACCTGATTGATGAGTATATCATTTCTATTATACCTACATTATTGGGTAATGGTATCCCTTTATTTATTGCAGGTGATAAGCCACAAATAGATTTACAATTAGTAGACACAAAATCTTTCTCAAGTGGATTGGTACGGCTGCATTATAAAAAGAAATAAGAAGGTTTTACATATTGCTTTGGATGTAAAAAATTAGCTTTAGGTAAAATTTCATCATTATGCGTTGGAAAGGAAGAAGGCAAAGCGATAATGTAGAAGATGTAGGGCGTGGCGGCGGCGGACGTACCATAGTGGGTGGTGGTATCGGTGTACTGATTGTAGCTGCTATTGTGTACTTTATGGGTGGCGACCCCAGCCAGATACTGCAACAGGCAGGCACTGGTATACAAACAACCAACGAAGCCGTAGAAGACAGCCCCGAAAGAAAAGAAGCCAAAGAATTTGTAAGTGTGGTACTGGGCGATACCGAAGATGTATGGAACAAACTTTTTGCCGATATGGGTGAGCAATACAAAGAACCCAAGCTACGGATATTTACAGACGAGGTACAGTCTGCCTGTGGTATAGCAGGTGCTGCTACAGGGCCGTTCTATTGCTCTGCCGATGACATTGTGTACATAGACCTTTCCTTTTACGATGTGCTGAAAAATAAACTCAACTCGCCCGGAGATTTTGCAATGGCGTATGTTATAGCACACGAAGTAGGCCACCATGTGCAACACCTGATGGGCATTACCGATAAAGTACACGCCATGAGAGAAAGACTGAGCGAAGCAGAATACAATAAGCTATCTGTAAAGCTAGAATTGCAGGCAGATTTCTTTGCTGGTGTATGGGCGCACCATGCACAGCGCATGAAGAATATACTGGAAGAGGGCGATATTGAAGAAGCCCTGAATGCTGCACACGAAATAGGCGATGACCGATTGCAGGAAAAATCGAGCGGGCGTGTGGTACCCGATGCGTTTACACATGGCACCTCCGAGCAAAGGATGCGTTGGTTTAAAAAAGGTTTCCAGTCGGGCGATATAAGCCAGGGCAATACGTTTGAGGCTGCCGAACTCTGAGCCTATTCGTAATAATCGTTGCCCTGTGCATAGTTGGGTATGCCCATAGTAGCTATACGGAATGCAATACCCAGATTTACAAAACCACGATACTGGTCTTTGCGAATGCCATAGCCTGTAGAGGCGTGTACCTGAAAATCGTTACTGATAAAGTAGTAAATACCAACACCAATATTGTTGTACAGGTAGCGGCGGTTGTAGTTGCCGAATGTTTCTGCATACGCACCCAATGTGGGTGTAAGGCGCACATTGGTACGGAAAGAATAGAGTGCCGTAGCAGGTGTAGCATTGCCGCTGAAATCAACCCCCAGATTGGCAGCCAAAGACACGATGTATGTAGGCTCGTAACCCAACAGCAGCAACGCCCTTGTAGCCATATTACGTGTTTTGTAATCTGCCGATTGTGCTTTAAATTTTACCAAGCCCTGCAAGCCTACAGACGGGCTTGCCACACTACCCTCGCTGATGGTATAACGTACACCCAACGCTGCCAGGCTGATACCCGACATAGGCATCTTTCTGTTATTGATTTCTACTTTATCATTACGGGTTTCTGTCAGCAGGTTCAGCTCCAGCTTGTCTGTAATGCCATAACACACCAACATATCTGCAAAGGCAAACTTGTTGTAATACTCTGACGTATCATCACTTCTGCCATCTACCCCACTGTAGCCATCTATGTGAAATTGCAGGATGCCCTTGCCTACCGTGTTGGGTGCTACCGTTACACCCGGGCGAACGGAACGTATGGCAGGCGTGTATTGTGCTGTAGCACGCAGAGCTATCAGCAGCAGGCATACCATTAGTAAATGCTTTGCTGTGTACATATAGAGGACTGTAAAAATATCACATTACTTCTATTCTGTTTGTTATTCGTTGGTTAATGATAGGCTGTTTTTTGAATAGTACCCTCAAATGACATATTGCCTCTTTCCCCTACAATAGTTGCAGGCATTTAGCTATTTTTGCGCTCTCAATTACAGACATGAAAGACTTTAAAAACGCCATAATAGAATGCGTTCCCAACTTCAGCGAGGGGCGCGATATGAGTATCATCAAACAAATAACAGACGAGATAGAGAAAGTAGAGGGCGTAAGCCTGCTGGATGTTGACCCCGGCAAAGCTACCAACCGCACCGTAGTAACACTTGTGGGCAACCCCCATGCCGTGATAGAAGCTGCCTACCAAGCCATCAAAAAAGCGGGCGAGGTAATAGATATGCGACAACACAAGGGAGAGCACCCACGTATGGGTGCTACCGATGTATGCCCCCTGATACCCATTAGCGGTATAACGATGGAAGAAACGGTGGAATTTGCCAAGATGCTTGCCAAGCGTGTGGGCGAAGAACTGAACATACCCACCTATCTGTACGAGTATGCTGCCAGTGCAGACTATCGCCGAAACCTGGCTGATATACGCAGCGGAGAGTACGAGGGCTTTGCTGCTAAAATAACCAAACCCGAATGGAAGCCCGACTATGGCACTTCATTCAACGAAAAAAGCGGTGCTACAGTTATAGGTGCAAGAGATTTTTTGATAGCCTACAACGTAAACCTCAATACTACATCTACTCGCCGTGCCAATGCCATAGCTTTTGACATACGCGAAAAAGGCAGACAAAAAACAGATGAGAAAGGCAAAGCCGTGAAAGACGAAAACGGCGAACCAGTATGGATACCCGGCTTGCTGAAAGATGTAAAAGCCATAGGCTGGTTTATTGAAGAATACGGTGTGGCACAGATAAGCATCAACCTCACCAATATGCACACTACCCCACTGCACAAAGTGTTCGACACGGCTTGCGAGCGTGCTACTGCGCGTGGCTTGCGGGTAACGGGTAGCGAACTGGTAGGGCTTGTACCATTAGAAGCCATACTGGAAGCAGGTAAATACTTTTTACGTAAGCAACAGCGCAGCGTGGGTGTAAGCGAGAGCGAGCTGATAAAGATTGCCGTAAAATCTTTGGGATTGGATGAACTTGCCCCCTTCGACCCGCAGAAGAAAATTATAGAATACCGTATGCGCGATACCAACAGCAAAAAGCTGATAGGTATGACACTTACAAAATTTGCAGAAGAAACAGCAAGCGAAAGCCCTGCCCCCGGTGGTGGTAGCATAGCTGCCTATTGCGGTGCATTGGGTGCGGCACTGGGTACGATGGTAGCCAACCTCTCATCTCATAAAAAAGGATGGGATGCCCGTTGGGAAGAGTTCAGCAATTATGCAGCACAAGGGCAGCAACTGATGACCGATATGCTGAACCTTGTAGATGAAGATACCAATGCCTTCAATCAGATAATGGCAGCCTTTGGTTTGCCCAAAACAAATGATGAAGAAAAAGCAACCCGCAAAGCAGCTATAGATGCGGCTACCATCAACGCTATAAAAGTGCCGTACCGCACTATGGAGCTGGCATACCAATCTTTCGACCTTGCTAAAGCGATGGCAGAGATAGGCAACCCCAACAGTGTGAGCGATGCGGGTGTAGGTGCATTGTGCGCCCGTGCTGCCGTAAAGGGTGCGTACCTCAACGTCATCATCAACGCGCAAGACCTGAAAGAACACCCCGAAGTAAAACCCCTTGTTGCCAAAGCCCAAGACATGAACGCATCTGCCGACAGCAAAGAGCAAGAAGTATGGGCAGTGGTGATGGGTAAGATGAAGTAGATGGAAAAACAAGATAAAAAACCAAATGCATGGTGGACTTATTGTGATAAGGTTGGGATTGTATTCCTTTATGGAGGAAGTCGTTTACTAAAGCATCATGAAATGTGGGCGTTTATATGTTTGGGGGTTGGAGTGGTATGCGCGGTTCTCTTCTTTTACTACAAGCTTAAAAATGAATAGATAATATATTTTATTACTTTACGAAAAACCCTTTGCGCCTTAGCGTCTTTGCGGTTAAAAAAATACCATTGCTATGAAAAATCACAATTAACGTTCATCAACGCTCAGTAATACATCTATCAGTATTCGTTATACACAGATGATGAGCATGATGAGGATATGTTGTAAATTTGCATACAAATAACAGAATAGATAATGTATCCTACAGAAATAGTTGCCCCGATGAAGGCGGAAGTTACCAATCACGGGTTTAAAGAATTGCTCTCTGCCGAAGATGCAGACAATGCGCTGAAACAAAGCGGTACATCTTTATTGTTCATCAATTCGGTATGCGGTTGCTCGGCAGGTACAGCCCGCCCCGGTGTTGTAATGGCGGTAAACAATGCTACCAAAAAACCCGACCAGTTGCTTACCAGCTTTGCAGGCTACGATACAGATGCGGTAAAACAGGCACGTACTTATCTGCTGCCCTACCCCCCATCGTCGCCAGCCATAGCCCTGCTGAAAGACGGACAGGTAGTACACATGATAGAACGCCACATGATAGAAGGCCGCCCTGCGCAGATGATAGCACAAAACCTGCTACAGGCTTTCGAGCAGCATTGCTAAAACAATAGTATAGTAACACAACATACAGTAGCGGGTGCCAATAGCACCCGTTATTTATTTGTATCTTAGCCTCGCAAATTTGTTTTTGTTTGAAACAAGGTAAAATCGTCATTATCACAGCCCCGTCAGGCTCGGGCAAAACCACACTGGTAAAGCGTTTGCTGGCAGAATACCCTGCGCTGGCATTTTCTGTATCTGCGTGTACACGCAAGCCCCGTGTGGGAGAGGTAGATGGTAAAGACTATCATTTCTACACTGTAGAAGCCTTTCAGCAACTGATAGCCGAAGATGCGTTTGTAGAATGGGAAATGGTGTATGAGGGCAAGTACTACGGTACGCTCAAATCTGAAATGACACGTATATGGAATGAGGGCAAAACCCCACTGGTAGATATAGATGTACAAGGCGCATTGGATATTCAACGCCAATACCCACACAACTCGTTGAGCATCTTTATACAAGCACCCTCTATCGAAGAATTGCGTAAACGATTGGTGTTGCGTAGCACAGAAACCCCCGAAACACTGGAAGAACGCATCAGCAAAGCCACGTACGAGCTTACATTCGCCCCGCAATTCAATACCATTATTGTAAACGACAACCTTGATGCTGCCGCAACAGAACTGAAAGAAACCGTCAACCGCTTTCTGCTTGCTTAATGGCTGCTTATTTTACTATCTTTGATTGTATATGGACGTAACCCACCTTATATTATATATAGTAGGCTGCATAGTGCTGATAGGCTTCTTTGCAGGTACGGAAATAGCTTTTATATCTGCCAACAAACTGAATATAGAGCTGCGCAAAAAGCAAGGTACTATATCGGGCAAGATACTGGCTCGCTTCATGGAAAACCCCTCGGAGTTTATAGGTACCAGCCTTGTAGGGGTAAACGTACTGCTGGTTATCTACGGTTTGCTGATGACACAGCTTACAGAGCCTATCCTCAGCCAGCTACCCGCACCTTTCAATTCAGAGTATTTTCAACTACTGTTCGATACCCTGATAGCAACTGTTATCATCCTGTTTTTTGCAGAGTTTTTACCCAAAGCCATCTTCAGGGCAAAGGCAGATAGTGTGTTGGCTATATTCAGCGTACCCATGATGCTGATGTACTGGATATTATACCCTTTTGCCAAGATATTCGTTGCCATATCAGAGTTTATACTGAAATACCTGCTGAATGTTCGTCTGAAAGAAAACCAGCAAGTCTTCAACCGTGTTGACCTTGAAGTGTTTGTAAAACAAAGCCTGCACGGGCATGAAACCGATAATGCAGAACTGAATACCGAATTGTTTGAAAACGCCCTCTACTTAGTGAATGTAAAAATCCGCAAGTGTATGATACCCCGCAACGAGGTAGAAGCCGTGGACATCAACACACCTGTAACAGAGGTAAGACAGAAGTTTATAGACACCAAGCTATCAAAAATCATTGTGTACGATGCTAAAATTGATAATATAGTAGGCTATGTACACCACCTAGACCTGAACCGCAAACCCGCCAAAATAAAAGACATACTGCACAACATAGCCGCCGTACCCGAAACCATGAGTGCCGTAGACCTGATGAACCGTTTTACCAAAGACCGCAAAAGCATAGCTTGGGTAATAGACGAGTTTGGCGGCACAGCAGGTATCGTAACTATGGAAGATGTACTGGAAGAAATATTCGGGGATATAAATGATGAGTACGATGTGCAGGAACACGTAGAAAAACAAATATCAGACAACGAATACATCTTCTCGGGCAGGCTGGAGCTTGATTACCTGAACGAGAAATATGGCTTTAGCTTCCCTACAGATGAGTCTGAAACACTTTCGGGCTACATCATAGCCAACCACGAAACCATCCCCAACATGAAAGACAGGATAATCATAGAGCGCAACGAATTTGATGTGTTGCTGGTGAGCGATACCCGAATAGAAACGGTGAAAATGAAAATTTTAAAGTAAATTAGTTATACAATCTAAACGATACATCTATGGCAGTAGCACGTCCTTTCAACCTCAACGCATGGATAGAAGAAAACCACCATTTGCTGAAACCACCTGTGGGCAACCAGCAACTGTATAAAGATGCGGGCGACTTCATCGTGATGATAGTAGGCGGCCCCAACAGCCGTAAAGATTTTCACTACAACGAGAGCGAAGAATTGTTTTACCAGTTTCAGGGAGATGTGGTAGTGCGCATACAGGAAGATGGGAAGATTGTAGATATACCCATCAAAGAGGGCGAAATGTTTTTGTTGCCCGGTAATACCCCACACTCACCACAGCGTGGCGAAAACACCGTAGGCTTGGTGGTAGAAAAGAAACGTGAAAATGCAGAGCGCGATGGCTTTATCTGGTTTTGTGAAAACTGCCACGAAAAGCTGTACGAAGAATATTTTGAGTTGACAGATATTGTGAGCCAGCTACCCCCACTGATGCAACGCTTCTATGGCGATGAAGAAAAACGCACTTGTAAGAAATGCGGTACGGTGATGGAGCCACCCGCGCCTAAAAAATAGTTTATATATCAACGCCCGCTAATGGGCGTTTTTTTATGAAAATAGGCAGGTGCGGTGCTTTAATAAATCAGCACAAACAGTTACTTTTGCCCTTGTCATAAAACTAAAACATATACATGGCACACGAAGCACATCACGACAATCATGCACAGGCAGATGCTAAGCCAACTACATCGTTTCGCTCTGCATATTGGTTTGTAATCATCCTTGTATTCTTATTCGTAGCATCTGTAAACTTTGTTAGCGTTATGGGCCATGACGAAGAAGCAGGACACGGTGGCGAACACCATACAGAAGCTGCCGCAGGGCATGGGCATGATGACGCTACACACGAAGCTACCACACATGATGCTGCTGCACCCGCAGAACACCATGCTGCAGATAGCACACACGCTGCTCACTAATCATTACCTTTGCCTTATACATCTTCAAGGCAAATAACGGAATGAACATCAACGATACTATAGCCATAACAGGTGCTGCCGGTTTCATCGGCAGTTACCTGACTGGTTACCTCAACCACTTAGGTTTTTACAACCTTATATTGGTTGATGACTTCTCTAAGGAGCAAAAGCTACCCAACCTACAGGGCAAGCAATACCTGCAACAAATACACAGGGACGATTTTATACAGTGGTGCAGCGATAATAAAGGCAAATTGCAAGCCGTGTTTCACCTCGGTGCGCGTACAGATACCACAGAGATGGATTACAGCATCCACAAAAAGCTGAACCTCGATTATTCTATAGATGTATGGCATGTATGTACCGAGCAAGGCATATCCCTGCTCTACGCATCATCGGCAGCTACGTACGGCAATGGCGAGCTTGGATATAAAGATGACCACGATATACCAACACAATTACAACCACTAAACCCTTACGGTGTATCGAAAAATGAATTTGACATCTGGGCATTGAAGCAAAGCACTGCTCCACCCTTTTGGGCAGGTGTAAAGTTCTTCAATGTATATGGCCCAAACGAGTATCACAAAGCAAGGATGGCATCTGTCATCATGCACGCATACAACCAGATACAGACTACTGGTAAAGTAAAACTTTTTCGCTCTCACAACCCTGCCTATCAGAACGGTGAGCAGATACGCGACTTTGTGTATGTAAAAGATGTGGTGAGCATGTGCGCATGGCTGATGCAATACAAACCTGCGAATGGCTTGTATAATATTGGCACAGGCAAAGCACGTACTTTCAAAGATTTGGTAACAGCTATCTTTAATACACTGCACCTGCCAGTAGATATTGAGTTTATAGACACACCTATAGACATCAGGGATAAGTACCAATACTTTACCGAAGCAGATATGGGCAAACTGTTAAAAGCAGGTTATAATACCCCATTCTACACCCTTGAAGAAGGTGTAGCCGATTATGTAACAAATTATTTAGTAAATACCGCTTATTTTTGATTTTTAAAATATTCAACTGTATGAAAAAACTGATTACAATCGCTGCCGCATTACTGGTAACAAACATAGCCATAGCACAGGAAGGGCAAGGCACATTTTACGGGCAGAAGTTTGAACAAGGCCGTTCTATGGATGTAGCACAATTCTCTCAAGCCATCAAAGCCACAGAAAAACTGAAAGACATCCGTGTTACAGGTACTATCGAGCAGGTATGCCAGTCGGCAGGTTGTTGGGTACGTTTGAAGAACCCGAATGGTGAAAGCATTTTTGTAAAATTCAAAGACCACTTTACGATACCTAAAGATTTGGCTGGTGCAAATGTTGTAGTATATGGTAATGCATCTAAGAAAACCGTTTCAGTTGCAGACCAGAAACACTTTGCAGAAGATGCAGGTAAGAGTGCCGATGAAATAGCCAAGATTACCAAAGCCAAAGACGAAGTAAGGATAGACGCTTCGGGTATATTGATACAGTAATTATTGCATATTCTATTTGTTTTAGTGTGTCGTCAGGAGTTTCTCCTGACGATTTGCTTTATGTGTTGTTGCTGTCAGGAGGGAACAGCTGACAGTACGATAAATTCCCCGTAGGGGGTAAAGCTATGTAGCCAACACATCAAAAAAATATACAACCCCGTTAGGGGTTGAACATTACATATTGTTTCGTCCCTACAGGACGGGGAAATATTATGTGTTTGCATTCTACAAAGCTTTTGTTCCTACGGAACAGCTTTTGTAGTGTGTTGTATTATGTCATCAGGAATTCCTTCACAACGATTCGCATAGGGATAACAACATAACATAAACTAAAAACGCCCCTGCAAAATGCAGAGGCGTTTTGTTATGTAACGAGCAAGGCTTATTCAGCACTTACTTTACCTTTTGCTTTGGCTACTACTTCTTCCTCAATATTTCGAGGAGCAGGTGAGTAGTGGCTGAACTCCATTACAGACGTTGCACGGCCAGAAGACAGTGAACGTAATTGAGTAACGTAACCAAACATTTCGCTCAGTGGCACTTTAGCCTTGATAACCTGCAGGTTGTTACGGCTGTCCATACCTTCCAGCATTGCACGACGACGGTTAAGGTCACCTGTTACATCACCCATGTACTGGTCTGGTGTAGTTACCTCTACCTTCATGATAGGCTCCAGCAATACTGCTTTTGCTTTACGGCCAGCCTCACGGAAACCGGATTTAGCACACAGTTCAAACGACATCGCGTCAGAGTCAACCTGGTGGAAAGAACCGTCGAATATACGAACCCTCATGCTCTCTACAGGGAAACCTGCCAAAGAACCGTTAGTCATACAAGATTCAAAACCTTTTTGTATAGCAGGGATGAATTCGCGTGGAATAGAACCACCGAAGATGTCGTTAACAAACTGGAACTGACCTTTACCTTCTTTCAAAAATTCTTCGTCAGCAGGTCCTATTTCAAACTGTATATCGGCAAATTTACCACGACCACCAGTTTGCTTTTTAAACACTTCACGGTGTTCAACTTTCAGCGTGAACGCTTCTTTGTAAGCAACCTGTGGAGCACCTTGGTTAATTTCTACTTTAAATTCACGACGCATACGGTCAACAATGATTTCAAGGTGCAATTCGCCCATACCTTGCAGAATGGTTTGCCCTGTATCCTCGTCTGTCTTAACACGCAATGTAGGATCTTCCTCTACCAGCTTCGCTATCGCCATACCCATTTTATCAACGTCAGCTTGCGTTTTAGGCTCAATAGCTATCGCGATAACCGGTTCTGGTATGAACATGTTTTCCAGTACAATCGGGTGTTTCTCATCGCACAGGGTATCGCCTGTTTTGATGTCTTTGAAACCTACCGCTGCACCAATATCACCCGCTTCGATGAAGTCTATAGGGTTTTGTTTGTTAGCGTGCATCTGCATAATACGGCTGATACGCTCGTTCTTACCACTACGTACGTTCAGTACATAGCTACCTGCATCTAAGTGGCCAGAGTATGCACGGAAGAACGCCAAACGACCAACAAACGGGTCTGTCATGATTTTGAAAGCCAATGCAGCAAATGGTTCTTTTGCATCGGGCTTACGCAACAATTCAGCACCTGTATCAGGGTCTGTACCTTTGATAGCTTCAATATCAACAGGCGCAGGCAGATAACGGATAACCGCATCCAACGCTGTTTGTACACCTTTATTTTTGTAAGCACTACCGCACAGCATTGGTATAATGCTCAGGTCGATAGTTGCTTTACGTACTGCTTCGTGTATTTCTTCTTCAGAGATGCTGTTGGGGTCTTCAAAGAATTTTTCCATCAGCTTGTCATCGTATTCAGCAACAGCTTCTACGAGTTGTGCACGCCAGTGGTTTGCTTCTTCCACCATATCAGCAGGTATATCACCTTCTGTATATGTCATACCCTGTGTAGCGTCGTCCCATATTACCGATTTCATACGGATAAGGTCAACCACACCTTTGAAGTTATCTTCTGCACCGATAGGCAATTGCAGTGGTACTGATTTAGCACCCAGCATATCGCGTACCTGCTGTACAACCATCAGGAAGTCGGCACCGATACGGTCCATTTTGTTTACGAAACCGATACGTGGTACACGGTAACGGTTTGCCTGACGCCATACAGTTTCAGACTGTGGTTCTACACCGTCAACGGCAGAGAATAAGGCAACCAGACCATCCAGTACGCGCATAGAACGCTCTACCTCTACGGTAAAGTCAACGTGGCCCGGCGTATCAATGATGTTGAATTTATATTTTTTAGCATCTGCAGTAGGCTTACCTTGTACAGTTGGGAATTGCCAAAAGCAGGTAGTAGCAGCAGATGTGATGGTGATACCACGCTCTTGCTCTTGCGCCATCCAGTCCATGGTAGCAGCACCTTCGTGTACCTCACCTATTTTGTGGTTTACGCCTGTGTAATAAAGGATACGTTCTGTTGTGGTGGTTTTACCCGCATCAATGTGCGCTGCAATACCGAAATTTCGCTGATAGCGTAAGTCTGCCATTGTTAAAAATTATGAATTTGTATAATTACTTTTCTAAAACGAGGTGCAAATGTAGGGAATTTATACGAAAAATTTACTTTTTCTATCCCCATACAACCGCCATTTAGTAAAGGAAAACACAACCATAACTTTAGCTGATATGCGTATAACACATTAAGCGCATTACATATACACTTTTAACAGTTTTATAATAACCATCGGTCATAAATTTGAGGTATCAAAAAGGAATAAAACAACAGAAAGATTGTATGAAAACAAGATTTTTTCCAGTCATTATTACAGCAGCCATCACATCGCTTGCTACCTTGTATGCAGCCAGCAAATTGTATGAACCCAAGCCTTACTTTGGTGTAAGCGAAAAGGAACAAACACCTGTACAATACGCCTCTTTTGAGGGTGGCACAGTGCGTACTACGCCCAATGCAGATTTTCAACCAGCTGCCGAAAGTGCGGTGAAAGCGGTGGTACACATCAAAACAGAAACCAAAGCCCGCACCGTGCAGGGCGATGATGTATTCAGCAGAATGTTCGGGCAGCAGTACTATATACCACCACAGCAAGGTGCAGGTTCGGGTGTTGTTATATCGCCCGACGGGTATATCGTTACCAACAACCACGTAGTAGCCAATGCAGACCAGGTAACCGTTACCTTCAACGATAGGCTTACTACTAAAGCCAAAGTAGTATCGAAAGATGCTGCTACTGACTTGGCAGTATTAAAGGTTGAGGAGAAAAACCTGCCCTTTATGGAGTTTGGTAATTCAGACAATGTAAAGTTGGGGCAATGGGTATTGGCAGTAGGCTATCCCCTAACGCTCGATGCTACGGTGACGGCAGGTATTGTGAGTGCTAAAAGCAGGGCAATAGGCATCAACCGTACACAAGCCAGCCAACCCATCGAATCATTTATACAAACAGATGCAGCCGTTAACCCCGGCAACAGTGGCGGCGCATTGGTAAACACAGATGGATTGCTGATAGGTATCAACTCTGCCATTGCATCGCCAACAGGCTCTTATGCAGGTTATTCTTACGCCATACCTGCCAATATTGTTCGCAAAGTGGTGAATGATATGGTGCAATTCGGTACAGTACAAAGGGGTTATTTAGGCATCAATTATATAGATAGTAAAAACGCAACACCTGAACAAATAAGCGGACTGGGATTGGATAAAACGGAAGGTGTATATATTATGAATGTGATGGAAGGCAGCGGCGCAGAAAAAGGTGGTTTGCAAAAAGGCGATTTTATTACCGCTATCAACAACAACCAAGTACGTACATCACCCGAATTGCAGGAACAAATAGCGCGCTATCGCCCCGGCGATGTAGTGAAAGTAACCTACCTGCGCAATGGCAGCAGCAAGATAGCCAGTGTAGAATTGAAGAAAGAAGCAGGTGCACCCAAACTGTTAGGGGCCGAGATGCGCACGCTGACAAGTGAGGAGAAGAAAAAATACGCTGTAAGTGGCGGTGTGGTGGTAACGAACACAGGTAATAGTGTACTGGCACAGGCCAGGATAAAAAATGGCTTTATCATTACAGCAGTAGATGATAATAACGTCAATACGGTAGATGATTTCAAAAAAGCGATAGCCAATGCCAATGCCGTGCAGATAGCTGGCTTCTACCCCAACTACAGGGGTATGTACTACTACAACCTCAGCGGCTTGGCAGAGCCAAATCAGGAATAAATAAGTGAAGGAATTGATATGTAAGGGCGGTATTTGCCGCCCTTATGTATTTTATAACCCATGGATAAGCAATAATATATCGTAGAATTAAACATTTTTAAGCACCATTTAGTAAAGCGGGATATTATGACTATTTTTGCAACCCAAATTGAAAAGAAAGCAAGTAAGTGAGACCCGTTTATATTACAAGATTGTCTAAGTTTTTGCCAAACGATCCGGTTAGTAACGACGAAATGGAACGAATACTGGGTATGGTGAATGGCAAGCCGTCAAAAGCAAGGTCAATCGTATTAAGAAATAACGGAATAAAAACACGTTACTATGCCTTCCGCGATGGCAAAAGTACGCATACCAATGCCGAAATGTCTGCCAACGCGATCAAAGGTTTGTTTGATGACACCTTGACTATTGACAACCTTGATATATTAGCCGTAGGTACCAGTTCTCCCGAACAAATCATACCATCACATGGTTCTATGGTACATGGTGTATTAGACATCAAAAAGCGTGTCGAACTAATATCTGCTATGGGTACTTGCTGTAGCAGTATTCAGGCACTGAAGTATGCTTATATGGCTATAGCATCAGGCATGGCAGAAACAGCTGCAGGATGCGGGTCTGAAAAAATGAGTACATGGATGCATGCATCTCGTTTTGAACCTGAAGCTGAAAACCTGTCGAAACTGGAAGAGAACGGATATATTGCATTCGAGAAAGAGTTTTTGAGGTGGATGCTGAGTGACGGAGCTGCTGCTGCTTTGGTGCAATCAAAGCCCAACGATACAGGCTTGTCTTTCAGAATAGACTGGCTTGAAACTACGTCTTATGCAAATGAGCTTGATACTTGTATGTATGCAGGAGCTATTAAGAACGAAAATGGCATTTTGACTGGCTGGAATGATGTACCTATTGAAGCCTGGAAAAACAAAAGTGTTTTCTCAGTAAAGCAAGATACTAAAATGCTGGCTGAACACATTGTTCAAAAAGGGGGTGAATTTTTGCAAAGCCTTATGTTGAAATATAACTTAAGCTCAGAAAAAATTGATTACTTCCTTCCTCACATGTCAAGTGAGTTTTTTAAAAAACCAATTCAGGATAATCTGAATACTATTGGGCTTGAAATAACATCAGATAAATGGTTTTACAACTTGCCTAAAGTAGGTAACGTAGGCAGTGCTTCTGCCTACATGATGCTGGAAGAAATGCTGAATAATAACATGGTAAAAAAAGGTGACCGCATATTGGTGATGGTGCCTGAAAGTGCTCGCTTCTCTTACGCCTACATGTACCTTACTGTAGTATGATTAAGCCACGCATACTTGTACTCTACTATTCCCAAACGGGGCAGGTGCGCCAGCTAATAGATAACATCACATCCGATATTCAGGATAAAGCCATTATTGATTATGCGCCAATAGAGCCTGTAATACCATACAAACTACCGTGGAAGGCCAGTGAATTTTTTGACGTAATGCCCGAAACCGTACAACACCTGCCTATAGCGTTACAGCCACTACCAGATGCTATTAAAAACCAACACTACGACCTAATATTATTTGGCTACACTTCTTGGTTTCTCAACCCCTCATTGCCCATCAGCTCTTTTTTGCAGAGCAAAGATGCAGAGATACTGAAAGGTAAAAATGTAATAACCATAATTGGCTGCCGCAACATGTGGCTGCACGGGCAGGAAACCGTAAAAAAATACTTGCAGAACGTACAAGCCAGGTTGATAGGCAACATTGTACTGACAGACAGTAACCCGAATCTGGTATCGGTCCTCACAGTAATACGCTGGATGTTTAAAGGTAAAAAGGAAGCATCGGGGCTATTGCCAGCTGCAGGCATACAGGAGCACGACATGAAACGTGCATCGCGATTTGGGATGCCCATATACAGGCACATTATAGAAAATAAATTAGAAGAACTGCATCAGGAATTTCTGATGATGGGTGCTATACACCTAAAGCCTGCACTGATAATACTTGAACGTCGTGGTGTAAAAAACTTCCGCAAGTGGGCTGCTTATATACGCGAGAAAGGTGGCCCTGGTGCTGTGGAAAGACAGGGACGTGTAACACTCTTTAAACGCCTGCTGATTGTAGCCATTTTTATACTCTCGCCTTTATCATCTCTTACTGCATTTATACAATTGCAACTGCAAAAAAAGGGACTATTGCAGGATGCAGAATATTTTAAGGGATTGGGGTATAAGGATAATGCGATATAGCGATATAGCAGAATAAAAAAGAGGGCTATTAAACCCTCTTAAATATTATCCATAATAAGCTATCTCTTCCTTACCATCACTGTTTCGCATACCGCGATACATGCCAGATGAATTGAAGCAAAACTCGTGGTTGCCGTGTTTGTCAACACCTATCACACCACCTTCACCGCCCATCTTTACCAACTTATCTTTCACTACCACATTGCAAGCCTCTTGCAGTGATAGTCCTTTGTATTCCATCAGGCAAGATATATCGTAGGCTACTACTGCACGTAGAAAAAACTCACCATGTCCTGTACAAGATATAGCGCAGGTATTATTGTTAGCATACGTGCCGCTACCTACCACAGGACTATCACCTATCCGCCCGAACCTTTTGTTGGTCATACCGCCAGTAGATGTACCTGCAGCCAGATTGCCATCAGCATCACACGCAACAGCCCCTACTGTACCAAACTTATAATCTGTATTGGGTGTAGCGCCACCTTTCAGGTTATCACCCTCATGGTCGAGCTGGGTAAAATCGCTATCGCGTATTTTTATCCATTGCTCGTATCGTTGTTTGTTAAAGAAGTAATCGTCAGTACCCTGCTCTATACCGCGAGATAAGGCAAACTCGCCCGCACCACTACCACTCAAAAACACATGGCCCGAATGCAGCATCACTTCTTTTGCAAGGCGTATGGGGTTCTTAATATTTCGCACACCTGATACTGCACCTGCCGCCAAGTCTTTACCATTCATCACCATCGCATCCATTTCGTGCAGACCTTTCTTGGTAAATACAGAGCCACGTCCTGCATTGAAGATGGGATTGTTTTCCAACTCAACAATAGCAGCTACAACTGCATCCATAGATGTACCACCACCATGCAATATGGCATAGCCAGCATCGAGTGCAGTTTTCAGCCCTGCATCATAGGCTGCTTCCATTTCTTTATCCATCATAGCAGGTGTTATGTTGCCTGCTCCACCATGTATAACGAGTGTAATCATTGTTGTGTGAATAATACTTTATACTAAATAAGCACCTGTAATGGCTGCACCTTCTGTTTCTACCTCTATATGTTCCTGCAATGTAGTAGCAACACTATGTCCCACAATATCGGGCGATATGGGAAATGCTTTATGTTTGCGTTCTACCAATACAGCTACCAATATCTTTTTCGTTTCATAGTCAAGTATTGGGCGTAGCGCATAGAGTAGGGTTTTACCGGAGTTTGATACATCATCTACCAACACTACGGACTTGCCACTCAGGTCTGCCTGCAAATGAATGGTATCAGACAATGGTTTGCGTTTGTTCATTTTTACAGATAGTACCTCTACCTTCAAAGGGCTTATCTTTTTGAGTCTTTCTGCAAGGCTTTGTGCCACAGCCATACCGGTACTTTCTATGCCCACAAGTGTAACGCCTGTTTCGTTGCTGTTATGTTCCCACACCTCATAAGCCATACGTTGCAGCTTATGGCCTATTTGTTCCTTATCTAATATCAATATTTTCTGCTTGCTCATTTCACTGTTAATTTGAACGTATTGCTACTACAGGGTTCAACCTTGCTGCCGACCTTGCAGGTATATAGCCTGCAAGTATACCAACCAGTGCCGATATTCCTATGCCTAACGAAAAGTTTTTGAGGGATAACGTAACAGGGAAGTCTGCTCCATAGGTAAGCAATAAACTAAGCAACAAGACAATGAATATACCTATCAACCCGCCTGCTATACACAGCGTTATAGCCTCTATCAAAAACTCGGTAAGAATACTACGGGAGCGTGCGCCGATGGCTTTTTTCAAGCCTATTTGTTTAGTACGTTCTTTTACCGTTACAAACATGATATTGGCAATGCCAAACGCACCTACGATTAATGAGAAAGCTCCAATTACTGCGCCTATCAGGTTGATGCTGTCAAAAATCATATCTACCCTTGCTGTTACTTCACTTAGCTGGTTCATGGCAAAGTCATTCTTTTGCCCTGGCTTTACCTTTCTTGCTTTGCGCAATGCGCCTTCCACTTCATACTTCACATCATCAGGGCTTCTGCCATCTGCCACTTTTATTATCAGATTTGGGTCGCTGTTTAGTGAGCGTGTATCTAATACAGAAGAAGCTGCATAGTAGGAAAAAACTACTCCTTCATCAAAATCAAAACCCGCCATATCCTGCCCTACTTTCTTCATTACACCCACCACCACAAATTGCTTACCCAGATAAGATATTGTCTTGCCTAAGGGATTAACACTGCCGAACAATTCATTCAAGACTCCATTGCCAATTACAGCTACATTAGTACCCCCTAACAATTCAGCACTACTCAAGTACCTGCCCTGTGCGATTTCAATATTTTGTACTTTATCAAAATATTCGGTAACAGCATAACCTGCAATACCCTCTAATTCTTCATCACCTTGTTTTATTGTCAAACCGCGTTTGGTAAAACAGAGTGTAGCATATTCCGCACCGCTTACATTGTCCTGTACGGCTTTCAGTTCTTTTGGGCCCATACTCGGCCTGCGCCAAAACTCCCACCATTTATACTCACCACCCTCATCCATCCATGGCCAACGCCCCACATAAATAACATCGCTACCCAAGGCAGACATCTCTTTGCGGATATTGTCTTTCATGCTATCCAGCACTGTAAGCACAGCTATAATACAGAATATACCGATAGTAACACCCAATAGAGAAAGGAATGTGCGTAGCCTGTTGGCACGAAGCTCGTGTAGTGCCTGCTTGACGCTGGTGCCTATTATCTGGGCGGTTTGGCTCATTATCAGCAAATTTAGCGTTTGGCTACCAATTAACTGTATGTAAATTTGCCTGACAAGCTAAAGCACCCATTTTGCGCACATATATATCTTTCTTAGTAAAAAATAAAACCTTACGATACCCCGACTTTAAGAATTACTTAGTAATGCGCTTTATGCTCATTATGTCTTTGCACATGCAGACAACCATTATCAGCTACCTTGTGTACAGGCTTACCAAAGACCCTATATCCTTAGGCATGCTTGGTTTGTGGGAAGTAATACCAGCTATTGGAATGTCTTTTATTTCAGGCCCAATAATAGACCATCGGGAAAAGAAAGGAGCTCTGGTGCGCTGTATTATACTGTATCTGTTGCTCTCTGTATTGTTTGTATTGGTGGCTACAGATTGGTTTCAGCAAACGGCAGGCTTAGATGCTACTGTATGGATCATATATCTCGGCATTTTCATAAGCGGTGGTATCAGAGCGTTTTTAAGCCCTGCCAACTTCGCGCTGTTGGGTATGATTGTACCCCGCAAACTATACGCCAATGCTACTACATGGAGCAGCACAGCATGGCAAACGGGCGGTGTAATAGGCCCTTTATTGGGTGGTGCTATGATAGCCGTCAGCGACTTTAAAATAAGCCTCAGCAGCATTATAGGCTTTCAATTAATAGCCCTTTATGCCCTGATACGCATACCAAAACAGGCATTGATACAAAAAGCCAAAGAACCTATACTGAAAAGCCTAAAAGAGGGTTTTCAGTTTGTTTTTAAAACACAAGCCATACTGGCAGCCTTGTCTTTAGATATGTTTGCCGTGTTGTTTGGTGGTGCTGTGGCTTTACTACCTGTATATGCAGACGATATACTGCATGTGGGCGAGGTGGGCTATGGCTGGCTACGTGCCGCGCCAGCCATTGGAGCTATCATTTGCCTTGGCATACTCTCTTTCATACCACTTAAAACCAAGCCTGGCATAAAACTACTATGGAGCATTGCCGCATTTGGTATCACCACTATCATCTTCGGTATATCTACCAGTTTTGTATTATCGTTTACCATGTTGCTGTTGGGTGGCTTGTTTGATAGTGTGAGTGTGGTGATAAGGGGTACTATCTTACAACTATATACACCAGATGATATGCGCGGACGAGTAGCATCTGTCAATACCATGTTCATCAGTTCATCCAACGAATTAGGCGCATTAGAAAGCGGACTTACTGCCAAATGGATGGGTACAGTAAATGCGGTGGTATTTGGTGGTTTTATGACACTACTGATAGTATGGGTAACTTATATAAAAGCCCCTATCCTTAAAACATTGAAATTAGACCCTAACGAGCAGGATAAAACATAAAATACACCGCCCCTATAATGAGTGCAAATGCTACTGCATAGTTCCACCTGAAAGGCTCTTTCAGAAAGAAAATAGCAAATCCACAGAATACCACCAGTGATATAACTTCCTGAATAGTCTTTAGTTGAAAGGCAGAATAACCCTCTTGAAAGCCAAATTTGTTATTAGCAGGCACCATAAACAGGTATTCAAAAAACGCAATAGCCCAACTTATCAGTACCAGTTTAAAGATGGGTATTTCGCCTGCTTTTTTCAGGTGTCCGTACCATGCATAGGTCATAAAACAATTGGATATAAGCAACGCCACTATTGTACGCATAAAAAAGATTATTGCATAAATATAGCGCAAAATAAAAGCACCCGTATTGACGGGTGCTTTAACCAAACCAACCAATCAACAAAACTGCTTACGCCTCATTTCTCATTACCACTACTCCATCAAACACATCTATCAATACTGGTTTTGTTTTATCTATCTCACCACCTATTATCTTTTTACTCAGCAGGTTTACGATGTCCTTTTGTATCACACGCTTTAATGGCCTTGCACCATATTGCGGGTCGAAACCACGTTGTACAAGATAATCGAGCGCATAGTCTGAAAACTGCAGGTTGATACCTTGCTGCATCAATTGTTGTTGCAGGTTTTCTAGCTGTATGCGAATGATGCTTTTTATTTCCTTACGCATCAGCGGGTGGAACATTACAATATCATCAATACGATTCAGAAACTCGGGACGTAAAGATTGGCGTAGCAGTTCCATTACCTGTTCTTTGGTAGCTTCTACAACCTGCTCCACATTTTTCCCTTCCAGTTCGGCAAAGTTCTCTTGTATAATATGGCTACCCATGTTGCTGGTCATGATGATGATAGTATTCTTGAAGTTGACTACCCTGCCCTTATTATCGGTCAGCCTACCATCGTCTAATACTTGCAGCAATACATTGAATGTGTCAGGGTGGGCTTTTTCAATTTCATCCAACAGTATTACAGAGTATGGTTTTCTGCGTACAGCCTCGGTTAGTTGCCCACCTTCATCGTATCCTACATAACCCGGGGGTGCACCTACCAATCTGCTGACACTGTGCTTTTCCTGATACTCACTCATGTCAATACGCGTCATCATATTGTCGTCATCAAACAATACCTCTGCCAACGCTTTTGCCAATTCTGTTTTACCCACACCAGTAGTACCCAAGAATATGAATGAGCCTATCGGTTTGCGTGGGTCTTGCAAACCCGCACGTCCGCGGCGTATGGCATCTGCTACTACTTCTATCGCTTCGTCTTGCCCTACAACACGTTTATGCAGTTCTTCTTCAAGATGCAGCAATTTTTCCCGCTCGCTTTGCAGCATACGTTGTACAGGTATGCCCGTTGCTTTGGCTACGTTCTCTGCTATATCTTCCGCATCTACCTCTTCTTTCAAAAGGCGTTTATGCTGGCTATCCATTTCGTGCAGTTGAGCACTAAGCTGTTGTACGGTAGCTTCTTCTTCTTTTACCTTGCCGTAGCGTATCTCTGCTACTTTACCATAGTCACCATCACGTTCCGCTTTTTCTGCTTCCAATTTCAAAGCTTCTATGTTCGATTTAGCCTTGTTTATCTTATCAACTATCTCTTTCTCATCCTGCCATTTCGCTTTCAGTGTATCACGTTGCACTATCAGCATAGAAATATCTCTGCCCAGTTCTTTTAGTTTATCATCATCATCCTCGCGCTTTATCGCTTCGCGTTCTATTTCTAACTGACGAATACGGCGTTCCAGTTCGTCGAGTTCCTCTGGCATCGAGTTCATTTCCAGCTTCAGCTTGGCAGCACTTTCGTCTATCAGGTCTATCGCTTTATCTGGCAAAAACCTATCTGTTATATATCTGTGCGAAAGTTCTACTGCTGCAATGATAGCCTCGTCTTTTATACGCACTTTATGATGCCCTTCGTACCTATCCTTTAAGCCACGAAGTATGGAAATGGCATCTTCAGGTGTTGGCTCATCTACCAATACTTTTTGGAAACGGCGTTCAAGTGCCTTGTCTTTTTCAAAATATTTCTGATACTCGTTCAGCGTTGTTGCGCCAATAGCCCTCAACTCGCCCCTTGCCAATGCAGGTTTCAGTATGTTGGCTGCATCCATAGCACCTTCCATAGCACCTGCACCTATCAGGGTGTGTATTTCGTCAATAAATAATATGATTTCGCCATTGCTTTCGGTTACTTCTTTTACTACCGCTTTCAGGCGTTCTTCAAACTCACCACGATATTTTGCCCCTGCCATCAGTGCGCCCATATCCAGCGCGAAGATGATTTTAGATTTCAGATTATCAGGTACATCGCCATTGATAATTCGGTGCGCCAAACCCTCTACGATGGCTGTTTTACCCACACCGGGCTCGCCTACTAAGATGGGATTGTTTTTACTGCGGCGAGAAAGTATATGCAAGGTGCGACGTATTTCTTCATCGCGGCCTATAACGGGGTCTAACTTGCCATTGCGGGCAGCATCGTTCAGGTTTTTGGAATAACGTTGTAGTGAGTTGTATTGCTGCTCCGCTGTTTGAGAACCAACGGTACTGCCTTTGCGCAAATCTTTGATAGCCGCAATTAATCCTTTTTCTGTAAGTCCTGCATCTTTCAGCAACTTGCCTGTATTATCATTCACTTGCAGCAAGGCTATCAACAAATGTTCCTGTGTTACAAACTCATCCTTAAACTCTTTGAGAGAATTACCAGCCCGTAGTATTACATTATTCAGTTCTCTGCTTACTGTCTGTGCAGGCTCACCATTCTGTATTTTGGGTAGTTTCTTTATCAGTTCGTCGAGCTTACCCTCAGTAAAACCAATATTTAAATTATTTTTTTTAAGCAAATAAGTAACAGGCCCCTCTTCATCGTCAATCAATGCCTGTAGTAAATGTGGTGTTTCTATTTGCGGGTTTTGGTTGTTAAAAGCCAGTTGCTGCGCGTGTTGCAGCATTTCCTGTGCTTTGATGGTGAAATTATTTAAGTTCATGATTTATTGTTTGTTTATAAAACTTCCGTAAAAACTGTTCCAATTGCTATTTCAAGCCTTAATGACAGAGTAAATACCCGTCTACCCGACACTATGTCTAATAACCTTTGCAAGACATGAAAATATAGCAGATTTATCGTATGCAAGATGCAATATTGTCTGCAAACAAAGGGGAATACCATTTGTTGGTATATTTATATATGGCTACAGATAAAAACAGGCGTTCCATCAGGCGGATGAAAGTAAAGCCTACCATTATGCTCGATAGAAATGGGCTTGACAAAATAGTAATTGATATTGTATTGAAAAGCCTCTACAACAATGCCGATAAGGATGTATTGCACCTTGAAAATGATATATATGCTCCAAACGGCATTAAGCTACCGTTGAAAGAAAGTGAGCGAATTTGGGATGTTTTAAAATTGAGCGGATGGGTAAGCCCCATAGTTGGCTTTGGTAATTCGGGCAAAATAGAACTAACGCGTGAGGGCTACCAACTCATGTCGCAATTTGGTGGATATAATGAATATTTGGATGCCATGAGCAAGAGCAACAATCAATCCCAAACACTGATTTTACCCATTCAGGTAGACGATAATAAAGACCCGCAAATAACCCCTTGCGAGGACAAAAAGAAAGGCCCTGCTAAAAAAGGGAAAAAATAGATACGTTAAAACTCACTACGTATTTACACGGCTTCGCTAATTAGCCTATTTTTGTTCCATGCGCCGCATCTTCATACTATTCTTATCTATCATATACTCAGCCGCTTATGCGCAAGAGGCAGATACATGGTCGTTGCAACGGACTGTACAGTATGCGTTGGACCATAATATATCTATACAGCAAAGTGAGTTAAATAAACGGCTCTCTAAATTGACACAACTGCAAAGCCAGTTATCACAACTGCCCAATATCAATGGCTCTGCCTCTTATGGTCGTAGCTTTGGCCGTTCAGTTGACCCAACAACCAACCAGTTTGTGCAAGGTACAAGTTATGATTTCATGGGGCTGAGCGGCAATGCAGATGTACTGCTATTTGGTTGGTTTCAGAAACGAAACAGTATAGCCAGCAACAGGTACAACTACTTGGCATCCGGTGCCGACCTCGACCAATTGAAGAATGATGTTTCGCTGAATGTGGCTACTGGTTATCTGCGAGCATTACTGGCAAAGGAGCAGGTGAAAATAAGTCAACAACAAGTAAAGTTATCTTCCGCACAACTTACACAAACAAGAAAATTTGCAGAAGCAGGGAGAGTACCCGAACTAGATGTAGCACAATTGGAAGCACAGTTAGCCAACGACAGTGCCAACCTCATTACTGCACTGACAGACTATACAGCATCAATACTTGACATCAAAGCATTGCTGAATCTTGAATTTCAAACACCGTTTGATGTAGCTGTACCCGATATAAACTTAGCATCTGGCGGCATCAGCCTCAATATGTCGCCTGAAGATGTGTATATAGAAGCAGCTAAAAACTTTGGTACTATACGTAGTACTATGTACAAACTACAAGCGGCACAAAGAAATTTTTGGGCTGCTAAAGGAAACCTGATGCCGCAGCTTGGCTTAGGTGCACAGCTTGGTACCAACTGGTCGAGCACTGTGAAAGAAGTAGCATCGGCAACCATAGTAGGCGCAAAAGAAACAGGCGACTTTGTACCTGTATTAGATACAACACTGGCTGTTTACAGACCCGATGTAAAGTTTACTACAAGGGATGTTCCGCTTAAAACACAATTAGACAACAACTTTCGTCAAACTGTTTCCCTGAGTTTGAACATACCTATTTTCAATGGCTGGCAATCGCAATATGCGGTGAAACAGGCTAAGATAAATATGCTGACACAAGAGTTGAATAAGTATCAGGCAGAACTGAAGCTGAAACAGGATGTGTACAAAGCCTACAACGATGCTACCAATTCTATACAAAAATACTATGCTGCTGAAAGAGCTGCTACATCTGCGCAACGGGCTTATGAATTTGCACAGAAACGATATGATTTGGGCTTGACAAATACCGTTGAATACCTTACTACACAAAACAATATGTATGCTTCAGCGGCAAACATGGCAAGGGCTAAATACGATCTTATATTCAAATTTAAGGTAATTGATTATTATCTTGGAAAAGAATTGAAACTGTAACATGGCTGAACTAAAGGAAGTATTGCTAGAAGCTACAAGAGAAGCAGGCAAAATCATTGCACATTACTTTCAGGGAAGTTTTGCTGTAGAGAACAAAGAGGGCATCAACAATCTTGTTACAGAAGTAGATAAACATGCTGAGAGTAGGATAATAGAAATCATCAAATCGAACTTCCCCGACCATAGTATCATCAGCGAAGAAGTAGGCGAAATGATACAAGACTCGCCGTATAAATGGATAATAGACCCAATAGATGGAACAGTAAACTTTGCACACGGCATACCATTATGTTGTGTCAGCATTGGTCTGAAACATGAAAAACAACTCATCTTAGGAGCTGTTTACAACCCCATGATGAACGAACTGTTTTTTGCTGAAAAAGGTAAAGGTGCTTTTTTGAATGACAAGCCCATATCCGTATCAAAGAAATCAGATTTTAGAAAAGCCTGCCTAGTTACGGGTTTCCCATATAAATGGCCTGAATCTAAAGAACACCCTATTCGTGTGTTTGAACGCTTTATTTTGCAAGGCTTACCTGTAAGGCGTTTAGGCTCTGCGGCCATAGACCTTTGCTGGGTAGCTTGTGGCAGGTTCGATGGTTTTTGGGAATACAACCTTAGCAGTTGGGATGTTGCAGCCGGTTATCTGATAGTAGAAGAAGCAGGTGGGCGCATCACCAATTTTGATGGCGATAAATATAGTGTATTTGACAAAGAAACACTGGCTACAAACGGGTATATACATGATGAGATGTTGCGCATCATCAAGAATAAATAAGTATAAGACATGAGTGAAGAACGCACAGACATAGCCAGCCTCGGAGAGTTCGGGCTGATTAACCATTTGACGAAAAACAATGAAACCCGTAATGCAGGTACACTATTAAGTGTAGGCGACGATGCTGCTATTATAGACCAGTTTGGCAGACAAACAGTTATTACTACCGATATGCTGATAGAGGGCATCCACTTCGATCTGATGTACACGCCTTTGAAGCATTTGGGTTACAAAGCCGTAGCAGTCAACCTGTCTGACATCTATGCCATGTTTGCTACGCCTACGCATATTACAGTTAGTTTAGGTATTTCCAGCAGGTTTTCGGTAGAGGCTTTAGATGAGCTATACGAAGGCATATATGCTGCTTGTAATAAGTACAACGTTGACCTGATAGGTGGCGATACTTGCAGCTCTCAAAAAGGGCTTATTATTAGCATTACAGCTATTGGCGAAGTAGCCCCGGATAAGTATGTAACCCGCAGTGGCGCACAACAAGGCGATTTGCTGTGTGTATCGGGCGATTTAGGTGCGGCATATATAGGACTGCAACTGTTGGAAAGGGAGAAAAAGATATTTCTTGAAAGCCCTGGTGTACAGCCAGACTTGCAGAATAAAACCTATACCATAGGGCGTATATTAAAACCAGAACCAAGGGCAGACATTATTAGCTGGCTTCAGGAAAAAGAAATTATACCCACATCTATGATAGATGTGAGCGATGGGTTGAGCTCCGAAATACTACATCTTTGTAAAAACAGCAATACAGGCTGTGTATTGTATGAAGAGAAAATACCCTTCCACGACGAAACCAAAGAAACAGCATTAGAGTTTAATATAGACCCCACAACCTGTGCCTTGAGTGGTGGTGAAGATTATGAGCTGCTCTTTACCATCAGGCAGGAAGATTATGAAAAAATAACCATGAGCGAGCAAATAAGCGTGATAGGCTATATGACAGAAGTAAACGAGGGGGCTGTTTTACTTACAAAAGGGGGTAACAAACACAAATTGATAGCGCAAGGCTGGAATGCCTTTGACACAGAAAAAAAGGGCTAACCACTATTAAAGCTCAAATATTTTCGTATTTTGGCGTAAATAAAACGATTCTTTTAGCATGAAGCTTTGGAAACATATTATAATTTCTGCAACAGCATTTTTAGGTATTTCTACAACTATGCTTTACACGTCTTGCAAAGATGATGCATGCCTGAAACTGAAATGCAGGAACGGCGGTACTTGTTCAGATAATTTTTGCAAATGCCCATCTGGATATGAAGGCACACAATGCGAAAAAAGAGCTGCTGACAGATATATAGGCATCTATCGCGGCATATCAAAAGTTAATAATGAACCCCCATTTTTAGACTCTGCAAAAATTGAAGTTGTAACATACCCTGCTACAGTAATGTTTAGGAGATTAAGTCGTTACGAAGACACAATTATTGGCACTATACAACCAAGCAATATCATTTCAATAAAAAATGATCCTAAATTTGGTGGAAGGGATATAACAATTAGCATAGATGACAATACAGGTAAGCTCAATTTTCAAGCAATTGAAAAACAGAGTGGTGATATAAGAACAACTACATTTACCGGTACTAAGATTTAAAAATTCACCTTATTTATATTAGTTAAAAAAAGCAGGGCAACAGCCCTGCTTTTTACATTATTGCTATCAATTTCTTTAAATTGCATTCATGTCAATAGTAGTAACTACAGTTTCTAAAATATACGGCAATCAGCGAGCGGTAGATAATGTCAGCTTTGAATTGAAGAAAGGTGAAATTGTTGGTTTTTTAGGACCCAATGGTGCCGGAAAATCTACAACGATGAAAATGATATGCGGATATCTGCCAACTACTACAGGTAGTATTAAGGTATGCGGGAGTGATGTGAATGATAAGCCTCTGGATGTAAAACGTAGTGTTGGTTACTTACCTGAATCTAACCCCCTCTATTATGACATGTATGTACGCGAATACCTTGAAATGAGTGCCGGCATACATGGTATAAAAAAACCTAAAGACCGTATTGAAGAAATGATTGCATTAACTGGCCTTGGTAAAGAAGCGCATAAAAAAATCGGCATGCTGTCAAAAGGCTATAAACAACGCGTAGGCCTTGCCCAAGCCATGCTTCATAATCCTGATGTATTAATATTGGATGAGCCAACGACTGGATTAGACCCTAACCAAATAATAGAAATCCGTGAATTGATTACACGTATCGGCAAAGAAAAAACTGTGTTACTATCTACTCACATCATGCAAGAAGTGCAGGCCATGTGTAGCAGGGTTATTATCATCAACAGCGGGAAGATTGTGGCTGATGATGCTATTGATAAGATACAACAAAGCAACACAAAGCAAGATGTGCTTATTGTAACATTCGACAAACAGCCTGCTACTGATTTATTTAATACTTTAAAACACCAAAGTAAATACGAATTATTACCAAACAGCATAAGGTTATTTACCAACAATCCGGATGCCTTGCGAAAAGAAGTAATGCAACTTGCTTTAGACAACAACATAAGCATCAATACGATGAATACTGAAACGTTATCGTTGGAAGATATATTCAGAACTCTAACAGCTAATAATTAATCATGCAACGTATCAGGACATTATTACAGAAAATAAACGACTTGTCGAGAGCTGAAGACAAGGCTACTATCTTAGATATTGACCTGATGATGGACTATACAAGAGTATTGTATGCAGACCTTGCAGAGTTAAGGTCAAGAGCAACATTTAATAATAACCTACCGGATTTAAAGGCAAGTCAGCTGGAGAAAGTAGAGAATACAGCATTAAACAAAACAAATATACAACCTACAAAAAGCCTTGAAAAGTTAATTGGCATAAATGATAAATACCTTTTCATTAGCGAACTGTTTGGGAATAACAAAACGTTCTATGATGAAATACTACAACAACTTAATCACTTCGAGAACTACACACAAGCAGATAACTGGCTAAAATCGAAATGTGACTGGGAAGATGACAATGAAACGGTGCTAGCGTTTCGCAATGTACTGCAACAATACTACAACTAAACTACTCAAAGAAAATCTCTTCAGACTTTCTTTTGAATACCGGTATATACCAACCCGCTTTTATTCCGAACAACAAATCAAACCTGGATTGGTTATCGGCACGCATGACATCGTATAAATAATCGCGCCTGCCTTTCGTAAAACCGGCAGCAATATTCAGGCCTATATTAAAGTTTACCAATCCATTATTGGCAAAATACGCATAACCTATATATTGCTCAAGATGCATGCCATTTGTAAGCCTGTCGTATCCTTTCTTCATGGTCTTGTTTAGTTGCGGAGTTGATTGTGTACGGTCGAAAATATTAATCTTGTGCTGCATAAAACCCACCCCAGTAAGAAAGAGTATACCATTATCTCCATTCTTTTTGCCGATATTTATTATTTTACCCGCTTGCACACCAACCATATACCCACGCTGAAAAGTACCAACACCTATCCGCTGTCCGTCTTGTGCTATTACCTGACCATTGGCATCTTTCAGGTTTATCATCAGCGAATCATCCTTAATATTATTACCAAGAATGAAATCGAATTTTGCTCCAAAGAGCCAGTTTTTTGTTGTTTTGTATTGCAAACTACCCCCTACCCTATAACTTGTGCCAAAGCGTTTTGCCATGTCACCACCTGGGAAATCGAGATTGCCGTTTATCCCTATTATAAGCCCTTTCCTGGTAGGTTGCTTATTGCTGCCAAACAGCTCGTCTTGTGCATAGGCATTAAACGAAAACAATAATAGTACTAATAGTATGGCATTTTTCATGTTGTTACCATTAAACATCGAATAGTGAAGATACATGAAAAACAACGAAATTTTCTGTTAGTAAAACTGTAAATCAGGCTTTTGACAATGGTATTATACTTTGACGAATGACTGTTTAGGCGTAGGTTTGCAATCCGAAAAGCAATATATGTTCAATTTACAAATGGTTGACCTCAAACGTCAATACGAAAAAATAAAGCCTGAAATAGATGCCGCCATACAAAATGTACTTACCTCTACTGCCTTTATAGGCGGGCCAGATGTACAGGAATTCAGCAAAGAAATAGCGCAATATCTGGGTGTTAAACACGCCATACCCTGTGCAAACGGTACAGATGCTTTGCAGATAGCATTGATGGCTTTGGATGTAAAGCCTGGTGATGAAGTCATCACTACCTCTTTTACATATATAGCTACTGTAGAAGTGATGGCATTGCTCAGACTGAAACCCATATTTGTGGATGTAGATGCTGATACATTTACCATGAATATTGATGGCTTGAAAAAAGCCATCACTCCTAAAACAAAAGCAATAGTGCCAGTACACTTGTATGGGCAAAGCGCGAACATGGAAGCAGTTTTAGCTATTGCTAACCAACATGACATACCTGTTATTGAAGATAACGCACAAGCTATTGGTGGCAGTTATACTTTCAGTGATGGCAAAACCGTGAAGAATGGTGCTATGGGCTTGATAAGCTGTACTTCTTTCTTTCCATCAAAAAACCTTGGGTGCTACGGCGATGGTGGTGCCATGTTTACAAATGACGATGCACTGGCAGAGAAGCTGAAAATGATAGCAAACCATGGGCAGAAGGTACGTTACTACCATGAAATGGTGGGTTGCAACAGCAGGCTCGACAGCATACAGGCTGCTATATTACGCATCAAACTGAAACAGCTTGACACGTATTGCGATGCCCGTAGGGCAGTAGCAGATTATTACGATAATGCATACAGTAACAACCCGCATATTATTACGCCATACCGCGCACCATATAGTAAGCACGTTTTTCATCAATACACATTGCAACTAAAAAGTGTATCTCGCGATGAAGTGCAGCAAAAACTGGCGGAATGTAAAATACCGAGTATGATATACTACCCAGTGCCTTGCCATAAACAAAATATGCTGAAGGAGTTTGGTGGTGCTGATTTTGTATTGCCTGTTACAGACATGCTGCAAGATTGTGTTATATCACTTCCTATACATACTGAGTTTACCACAGAAGAATTGCATTTTATTACCACAAACTTTTTGGAAGTAATAACTGAACTGGCAAAATAATGAACGTAATAAAAACACCTATTGAGGGTTTATTGATACTGGAGCCACGTATATTTAACGACGAACGTGGTTACTTCTTTGAAAGCTACAATGCTAATACATTGGAAGCAGCTATTGGTTATCATATATCATTTGTGCAAGACAATCAGGCACGCTCTACTAAAAATGTATTGCGTGGACTTCATTATCAAAATGCACCGAGCGCACAAACTAAACTGATACGCGCCTTAGAAGGTAGTATTTGGGATGTGGTAGTTGATTTGCGCAAAGACAGCACAACTTTCGGGCAATGGTTTGGCGTAGAATTATCTGCTGAAAACAAAAGACAGTTTCTGATACCAAAAGGTTTTGCACATGGCTATTCTGTACTTACAGATACTGCAGAAGTATTTTACAAGTGCGACAACTTTTACGACAAATCAGCAGAGGGTGGACTGAACTATGCAGACGCTTCTTTAGGCATAGACTGGAAAATTGATTTGCAAGATGCCATCGTTTCTGAAAAAGATATTGTGCAGCCCGTACTAAAAGATGCAGTATATCATTTTTAAAATAACAAAGCCCCGATAATCGGGGCTTTGTCTTTTCTTACGACTTCATATTAGTAAACTGCAACGGAATCTCTAAGTTGGATGAACGACAAAGTTGAATAACCTCTTGCAGGTCGTCAATCTTTTTGCCTGTTACACGGATGATGTCGTCCATAATAGCTGGTTGTACTTTCGAGCCGTTGTCTTTAATAAGTTTTACTATCTTCTTAGCCATATCTCTGTCTATACCATTCTTTACAGGAATGGCTTTCTTAATGTATTTGCCAGACGGGGTAGCCTCTTTAGTCATATCAAAGCTATTAGCTTCTAAACCTTGCCGCATAGATTTGGTGATGATGATGTCCTCAACCTGTTTTAGCTGCATATCACTTTCTACTTCTACATTCACTATCAGGTCTTTTTTATTCAGTTCGATAGATACATGCGTTCCTTTGAAATCATAACGATTGTCAATTTCCTTTTTAGCTATGTTGATGGCATTATCCAGTGTTTGTAAATCAACTTTGCTTGCAATATCAAATGATGGCATGACTACAAATTTATTCCTGTAAAGATAATTTTATAATAACCCGAATGCAATATTGATTACTACCCTATTTTTTCTTCCAGTTCCAGTACTGCTTCAAATACTTTATCGTATTCCTTGCTCACAGTTTCAAGCTGTTGCATGTGTTGTTTGTACTTAGCATCCAACACTGCAAACTTATTTTTATCAGCATACACCTCAGGGGTTGATAATTCTGCTTCAATTACGGCCTTTTCTTCTTTTAGCTTGCTCAGCTGTTCTTCCAGCTTCTGAAATTGCTTTTGCTGCTTCTGGTGTTCTTTTTTCAGTTCTCTTATTTCATTATCATTCTTTGCAGGCTTAGGTTGTTCCACCGGTTTTATCTCTTTTTTCTCTACCACTGGCGCTGCTGTCTGCTTCATGCGTTTTTCCCTGTCTTGCAGAAAAACACCCCATTCGTCATAAGAGCCAACAAATTCTTTTATCTGCCCGTCTTCAATCCACCATATTTTATTGGCTGTTTCTTTAATAAAATAACGGTCGTGCGATACGAGAATCAGTGTACCCTCATATTTGTTCAATGCCTCTATCAACATCTCTACCGACTGCATATCCAAGTGGTTGGTAGGCTCATCCAGCATCAGGAAGTTGCCTTTCATAGCAATAGTCTTAGCCAATGCTACCCTTGCCTTTTCTCCACCAGATAATACTTTTATCTTCTTAAAAACATCATCGCCACTAAATAGGAAACAACCCAAAAGTTGTCGCAATTCCAGTTCTGTTTTACCCGTACCGGCATGTTTCAGTTCATCTAGAATTTCTTTTTCTATATCAAGCGATTCTAATTGGTGCTGTGCGTAAAAACTTTCCTCTACATTATGCCCACCCTTGCGTTCACCCTCAATTTGTTCTGTACCTGCTATAATGCGCAGCAAGGTAGATTTACCCTTACCATTAGCACCAATGAGGGCTATTTTATCACCACGCAGTATTTCGCCGTTAGCTTTATCGAGTATGGTTAGCTTCCCAAAGCGTTTGCTGACATCTTTTAGCGTACAGATGGTTTTGCCTGGCTGCACGGCAACGTCAAAATTGATATTCATGACCGGCACAGTACCATCTGGTGACTCAATACGTTCCAGTTTATCCAACTTTTTCATAGCACTTTGTGCTTGTGCAGCTTTGCTGGCTTTGGCTTTAAAGCGTTCTATAAATCGTTCTTGCTGGCGTATATAATCTTGTTGATTTTCAAAAGCGCGTTGCTGCAATTCCATCCTTTCAGCTTTCTCTTGCTGGAAGAATGTATAGTTGCCGCTGTATTGATGTAAGTCTTGTTGCCATACTTCAACAATCTTCGTTACCATACGGTCAAGAAAATACCTGTCGTGCGATACGATAACCACACTACCCGGGTAACTGATAAGATACCTTTCCAGCCATTCTATGGATGGTAAGTCCAAGTGGTTGGTCGGTTCATCTAGCAGCAGCAAATCGGGTGCTTGCAGCATCATTTTAGCCAGCAGAACGCGCATACGCCATCCACCACTGAACTGGTTGTAAGGACGTTGCAAATCTTCGGTAGAAAACCCTAAGCCCTCTAATACTTCTGCACTACGGTGTTCCATTTCATACCCACCAGCCACTTCAAAATCATGTAGGGCATGGCTGTATTCATCCAGCAAATCAGCATCTTCGGGGGCAGATTCCAATTCTTTTATAATACGCTGCATGTCATTTTCAATTTCATGCGCGCGCTCAAAAGCTGTCATAGCAACAGACAGGATAGAATTATCGGTAGAAAAACTCAATAAATCCTGATTAAAGAACCCAATCGTTACATCTTTGGGCTTATTAATGGTACCTGCATCGGGTATATATTCTCTTGTTATGAGCCTTAATAAGGTAGATTTCCCTACCCCATTGCTACCTACCAGCCCTATACGTTCACCTGTACCTATCTGCCAGCTTGCGTCTTCCAATATCGTCCTTGAGCCGAAATGAAATGAAATATTTTGTAATGCGATTAACATAAGCCAACAAATTTACGACAGATACGTTTAGCATTGAAGCATACCTTAATTTTACATGCATCTTTTCTAAAAAGAGCATTCATACTAAACATTTCAGCGAGCAGATTTTATGTCATTCAGCAAGATATTTCTTACAGTCCTGTCAGCCATTATCATTTTTACACCAGCAACCGTATCAGCACAAAAAAAAGTAACCCTAAGCGGTTATGTAAAAGATAAAGAAAGCGGCGAAGCTATCATAGGCGCGGTTGTTTACCTGAAAGAAGCCGACTTGGGTGCAGAAACAAATACCTATGGCTTTTATTCGCTTACTGTTCCTGCAGGCACTTATACCGTCATATATTCTTATGTGGGTTTTATTGGCAAAACGGAAACGCTCGCACTAAATGAAAGTAAAAAACTGGATGCCGAGTTGCAGAACAAAACCCGTATGCAAGAGATTGTCATATCGGACACCAGACGAGATGAACATGTAAAAGGCACACAAATGGGTACTATTACACTGTCTGCAGATAAAATAAAGACATTGCCTGTCATCTTTGGCGAAACGGACATTTTGAAAGCTCTGCAACTAATGCCAGGTGTACAATCTGCTGGTGAGGGCAATTCAGGTTTTTATGTACGTGGTGGTGGCCCAGACCAAAATCTTATATTGCTTGACGATGCAGTTGTGTACAATACCGGACACCTTTTTGGCTTTTTCTCTGTGTTTAATACAGATGCCATTAAAAACGTAACCTTGATAAAAGGTGGTATGCCAGCTAACTATGGGGGTCGTTTATCTTCGGTGGTAGATGTGTCTATGAAAGAGGGCAATATGAAAGAATACCATGCAGAGGGGGGTATCGGTTTAATAGCATCGAGGCTGACACTTGAAGGGCCTATTAAAAAAGACAAAGGCTCTTTTATGTTATCGGGCAGGCGCACGTATATTGATGTGCTGATAAAACCTTTTGCTACAGGGCCATTAAAAGGTTCTGGTTATCACTTTTATGATGCTAACCTGAAAGCCAATTATAAAATAACGGAAAAAGACAGGGTATATCTTAGTGGCTACTTCGGCAGAGATAAGTTTAAGTTTGCCAGCAGCAGTGGTTCTTTCAATGCAGACATCCCCTGGGGCAACTCAACCGCCACCCTACGTTGGAATCACTTGTTCAACAACAAGCTATTCATGAATGCGACTGCCGTGTACAACGATTACCAGTTTGCGTTTTCTGCAAGGCAAAACGAATTCCAATTCAAGCTGGCATCCGGTGTGCGTGACTTTAATGGTAAATTAGATTTTGATTATTACACGTCATTCAATCATAAAATAAAAACAGGTATTGCTTACACTCACCACAAATTTATTCCCAATCAAATATCCGGACAATCAGGTAGTGTAGAACTGAAACCAAATAACGCATTGATTAAATACGCGCATGAGGGAGCCGCATATATATCAGACGATTTTGAACCTACTAAATGGTTGCGTGTTACAGCAGGCTTGCGTTACTCTTTCTTTGGGCAAACAGGGCCTTACACATCTTACAAAACAGACATTAATGGCAAGCGTACAGATAGCACCGTTTACAGCGATGGGCAAATTGTAAAAACTTATGGCGGGCTTGAGCCCCGTCTTAATATGCGTTTTGAACTGACAGAAAGCTCATCCATCAAAGCCAGTGCCAGCAAGGCATATCAATACATACACTTAGTATCTAATAACGGCAGCACTTTACCAACCGACTTGTGGGTGCCAAGTACCATTATTGTGCAACCACAGCAGGCGTGGCAATATTCTGTAGGCTATTTTAAAAACTGGTTGGATAATAAATTGGAAACCTCTGTAGAAGTATATTACAAGGACATGAAAAACCAAGTGGAATATCGTGAGGGCTATATACCATCTACCATACAAGACCCTGAACTGGACTTTGTTTTCGGACGTGGTGAGGCGTATGGCGCAGAGTTTTTCATTAACAAAACAAAAGGCAAATTCACTGGTTGGATAGGTTATACGCTTGCATGGACAAACAGGACATTTAAAGACCTGAACAACGGCAATCAATACCCTGCAAAATATGACCGTAGGCACGACCTCTCTATTGTAGCTACTTACGAGCATTCAAAACGATGGACTTTCTCTACCGTATTTATTTATGGTTCAGGAAATGCTATTACATTACCTACCAATTATTACTTTGTACAAGGTACAGTAGTGCCCGAGTATAGCGAGTTGAATGCATATCGTTTGTTCCCTTATCATAGGTTAGACCTCTCTGCTATTTATACACCTAAGCGTAAAAAACAACGCAAGTGGCAAGGCAGTTGGGCATTCTCTATCTACAATGTATATAGCAGACAAAACCCATACTTCTTATACGTAGATACGCAAGGCGATGTAAGCCAAGGTGTGAAAGCAAGTGTAAAACAGGTATCTATCTTCCCGATATTGCCGAGCATTACCTACAATTTCAAGTTCTAAATATTTTACAAAACAATAATGTCATTTTCAAGATTATTACTGTCATTAATCTCCTAATTATATTATATTTATGGTTCATCTTGCTACACCATGACACTCAAAACGTTCTCTCTTATCCTCTATATGTAACAGAAGCCTCGTTTACACGAGGCTTATTGTTTTCGGTACAAAACTTGTTATGCATTATCTTAGTACAACCTGTATGAAGATAAAAGCCGACAACAACGACTATAAACTACTGCATCACACCATTGACGAATGGGTAAAAAACGGCAATATTACACCTGAAAAAGCACAGGAGTTAAAATTTACCATAGATGTCCCCAAAACAACCGGACAACAAATAGCACAGTATTTTTTCTTTATTGCATTATCCTGTATTCTATTGGCTTTCGGTGCTATTTTTATTGATGATAAATTCCTTGAAAAGTTAAAACAGTACTTTGCCCTTACCAATCTGTTTATCGCCATTATGTTTACCGCACTCAGCATAGTATGGTTTACATTGCTTAAGAAAAAACAACACGCTATCAATACATTGCCTTACGAGATATATACAGTAATAGGCTTATTGCTCTTAGTAACAGCCATCACTTATTACTGCAAGGAAACTGGCTTCGGGCCAAGGCATAGTGGCTTTCTGGCAGCATGTTCGGTATCTATCTTGCTATTATCTGTTTGGATGCGCTCTTATGCTATGTGGGTAGCAGGTATATTGGCAGTCATGGGTTGGTTCGGTGCATTCAGCACATGGCTTAGTACCCACGATTTATTTCTTGGCATGAATTACCCCGTTAGGTTTGCATTATTTGGTTTGCTGGTTACTGCGTTTGCATGGTGGCAACAACGTTTACTAATACTGCATTACAGTCATCGCATTACGTATATCACAGGGCTTATCATACTATTCACAGCACTGTGGGGCGTGTCTATATTCGGCAATTACAATAGTTTTGAGCAGTGGGCAGCTGTCAGGCAGACACAGGTTATTATTTATGCGCTGTTGTTTGCTATTGCGGGCTTTGCAGCTTTTTTCTATGGTATTAAGTACAAAGACAATGTAGCCAGAGATGTAGGTATCATTTCACTATTAGCCAATCTATACACTCGCTATTTCGAGTATTTTTGGGATAGCACCAACAAAGGACTCTTCTTTTTAGTGTTGGCAATATCGTTTTGGTTCATTGGCAAAAAACTGGAACGATGGAAAAGCAAGCAGCAACCAGACACAGGTAATACCCCTGAAATAAGCTAATATTGTATTCTGAAAACCAAATAATGGCAAGGTATTTTCTGGAAGTAATGTATGATGGCACTGCCTTTCATGGCTCTCAATTGCAAGGCGATTTGCCTACCGTACAGCTTGCCATCAACAATGCATTATCTACCCTGTTGCGCGAACCTGTTATCTCTTTTGGTGCAAGCCGCACAGACGAGGGTGTACATGCGTTAAGCAGCTTTTATCATTTTGATACAGAACAGGAATTGCACCCTGCTTTTCTCTATAAAATGAATGCAATACTGCCTGAAAAGATTTCAGCTAAAGCCATTTATTTAGCAGAAAATACTGAACTAAATGCACGGTTTGATGCTATCAGCAGGCAATACAGGTATCGCATTTATGCAAGTAAAAATCCTTTTCTGCTTGAAAAAGCACTATACTACCCTTTTACAATAGATATAGACAAGCTGCGTCAAACTGCAAGCATACTGAAAGAATATACCGACTTTGAAAGTTTTTCGAAACGCAATACACAGTCTAAGACTTTCAAGTGCACTATTATGCAGTCTTACTGGCAAATGGTGGGCGAAGAATTGCAGTATATTGTTGAAGCCAACCGTTTTCTCAGGGGTATGGTACGAGGCTTAGTTGCCACCCAATTGCAGGTAGCGCGTAGCAGAACTACTATAGATGAATTCAAGGCAATAATTGAAGCAAGAGATTGCACCAAAGCAGATTTCAGCGTAGCAGGACACGGCCTCTACCTTGAAAAAATTACATACCCGGAAAACAGTTTAATAGAGCTAAAAGACAGCAGCCGTTAGCCTAATACTTGCAGGCTTTGCTTGATGATGCCAACACATTCATCTACTTGCTCTTTGGTAATGATGAGTGGTGGTGCAAAACGTATTTTATCGCCATGTGTGGGTTTTGCCAGCAGTCCATTATCTTTCATAGCCATGCATAAATCCCATGCAGCTTCTTTATTCGGATGATTGATGACGATAGCATTCAATAAACCCTTTCCTCGAACTAAGCTGATATTAAGATGATTTAGTGCCTTTAGTTGATTACGCAAATATTCCCCTTGTGTAGCAGCATTTTCAGCCATACGCTCATCTTTCAATACTTGTAGTGCTACCATGGCTACTTTACATGCAAGCGGATTACCACCATATGTAGAGCCATGCTCTCCTGGTTTAATGGTCAGCATGATTTCATTATCAGCCAATACTGCCGATACAGGCATAGTACCACCAGACAGCGCTTTACCTAATACCAATATATCAGGGCGTACATTTTCGTGGTCGCAAGCAAGCATTTTGCCTGTACGTGCCAAGCCTGTTTGTATTTCGTCTGCTATAAACAACACATTAGCTTCCTTACACATGGCAACTACTTTGGCAAGATAGCCTTCATCAGGCACTACCACACCAGCCTCGCCTTGTATAGGTTCGGCCATAAATGCTACTACATTCTTGTCCTGTAATGCATCTTGCAGGGCTTGTATATTATTATATGCTACAACACGATAGCCCGGCATATACGGCCCGAAATTGATACGAGAAGATGGGTCTGTACTGAAAGAAATAACATTCAATGTACGCCCATGAAAATTCTCACTGCATACCAGTATCACCGCTTTATCCTGCTCTACACCTTTTACTTCATATCCCCATCGGCGGGCAAGTTTCAAAGCAGTTTCAACAGCTTCAACGCCCGTATTCATGGGAAGTACTTTGTCGTAACCGAAGTAGTTGGATATATACTCGGCATACTCGCCCAGCAAATCGCTGTGAAAAGCACGCGATGTAAGCGTCAGTTTTTGTGCTTGTTCTATAAATGCACTGATAATTTTAGGATGACAATGCCCTTGGTTCACCGCAGAATAACCAGATAAGAAATCGTAGTAACGCTTATCATCCACATCCCATACATGTACGCCCTGTCCGCGGGTGAGCATAACAGGTAACGGGTGATAGTTGTGTGCGCTATACCTTTCTTCTCTTTCTAGTAATTCTTGTGTAAGTGTTGATAAAGACATCGTTGCAATCATATTGCAAATCTACGCATTAACGCTTGAAATAACCATTTCAGGTAGTTCAGCCTTTTCGTATGCGTTAATTTTTGATAAATCAAGAATGGTCGAGCTGTTATCTTCAGAACGATGGAACATGGGAATAAACTTAGCACCGACTATCAGCTCTTTACCTGTGTAAGAAGTACGTTGTTTTACAACATTTGAAAAATGGTCGTCAAAAGCATTAATAAAATACAGCACCTCTATATCTGCATCTAATATATCTTGCTCACTCATTCCAAATAGTGGGCTATCCTCGTTGATGGGATGAACCAACGTCCAACTCAATGCCATTGAGTTAATGCGTTTTATTTCAAGTTCTAAAGGAAAGAAAGTGCGTATGCGGCGGCCATTTTCTTCAATGTGCATGGCGATGGTTACGGCAGCTTCTACATCGGTCAAGTGATTGTTTTTATAAGTAGCCAATCTAACCATCAATGCCCGCATACCTTTGAAAGGAGCTATAATCATGTTATGGCTGAATTGGATATAAGCCCTTGGCCTTGAAAAACGTCCATATAAAATACCCGTAACCAACGCAAATGCAAGAATACCAGTAAAAGACTCTAATGATGCTACAATGTTTGCCCATAAACCAGAGGGGCTTATATGACCGTAGCCAACTGTTGTAAGCGTTTGCGAACTAAAGAAAAATGCTTGTTGAAAATTAGTAAGTACATCTTCAGTTGGCAGAATACCTTTCAGATTTTCAACACCAATAATCAGGTATATAGACGCAAAAAAAACGTTTAGTGTAGTGTAAAATAGAAATACAATCAGTAAAAACTTCAATGGTGGCATAGCAAGTATGGTATGATACATGCTGATGCGTTCCCAAAAAGGACGGCCAACCTTTCGTAGGTTAATCGTACCATCTTTATTCGTCAACCTGCCCCCTTCTGTTTGCGAATTGTTGGTACTAAACCCGGTATTACCTATTGCTTCAAACTTTCGTCTGCGGATGGACATAGATACGCTTCATTGCTTTTAGCTCAATAAGAAATGCTATCAGCATCACCACTATGGTAAATGCTATTCCCGAAATTAGTGTAATTTCTTTGCTAATACTACCGGGTAACAAATAACGAAAACCTATGAAGACAATGCCAAAAACTATCAGTTTTACCAACCAGTTGAGCAAGGGCATCAGTTTTACAACAGACACTTTAAGTGCTTTTGATGTATGATAAAGATAGTACGCGCTTTGTATATAGGTACTGATGACAAAACTCAATGCAATACCTGGTAAGCCCATTTTCTTGTAGAGCGGATAAGCTAACCCCAGAGCGATAGCCATATCTAATACAGCACCTGTATTGATGATACGCCCCTGATGTTTGTGTTGCAGGATGGTCGTGAATTTATACGCCCTCAATGGCAATACCATAATAGACATTAAGAATATCGGTACGGCTTCCAGATACTGTACTGAAAAAGTAAGTTCTATAAACTCGTACCTGAAAAGCATGAAAAAGAAAAATGCAGGGAATACAACACACGAAAGTATGCGCCCTGTTTTGTTCTGTATCTGCAGGGGTGCTTCCTCTCTGTTATCATAAGCCAGTTGCATAAGCCCTGAGCTACCAACAGCACCCAACAATAAAGGCAGGAAAGGAATATCTACAGAGCCATTAAAATACACAGCAAACAAGCCTGCACTCAGCACCATGCTCAGCACAAACTTATCTACCCATCTGAATACCATTTGCGATACATCGTAAAACGCCATGTGAGCCCACAGATTCCGGATGCGCTGTACGTTTGTAACGGGCGATATAGGCTGTTTCTTTAAGTCGAGATAGTAGGCTATATAATACACTATTAACTTTCCAGTAGCTAAAAGCAAGAGATACAGAAATAAGGTATCCATACTCGTTGTTTCTTGTTGCACAAACAAATAGTGCAACCAGCAAAAACCAATACTATAAAATACGTTTACCCAAATCAGCACAGCCCTGTTCTTAAACACCATCAACACGCTTTCAATCATAATGCTGAATACATATACTACAAAAAAGCTGAATGGCAATGTTATCAAAGCTGTTTCATTGCTTACACTTTTTACGGCATCTTTTAAGGGTAATGATGCAATCATGGCTTGGTTTTGCACAATAGCAAACGTCAGCCCCATTAGGCAAATCCAAAGAAACAAGTATAGTTTGTGCCTTGTTGTAAGCGTCTTGATGAGTGATGCAACAACCGATGGCGAATAGGTAACCAAAAAATTCTGAATACCTAAAGCTGCGATGGTACTGATAAGGTATAACGCTACCCAAAACTTATTGTATGCACCATATAAGTCAAACGACAGATAGTGCGAAAAATATATCATCACCACCAGCGTAGCCAGTGTAGGAAAGAAGCGGGTAAGAAACAGAAATATACTATTGCCAATAAATGTATAATTCCGTTTACTACTGCCTTCCTGTGTCATATTTTACGCTTATCTGAATAATAGGGCTAACTGTTATTAAGCTGTTTTTTCTTCTTTATTACCAGCTTTAAACAACCTGAATAATGAGAAGCCTGTAATGCCAAACAGTAACAGACAAGATATTAACGCTATCCTATCGCCTGTATAAAAGCTATCAGGATGGAACTCAAATTTTATCTTATGTTCTCCGGCCGGCACTTTAATAGCACGTAATAAGTAGTTAGCTTTTAGTATGGGCGTTTCTTTGCCGTCTATATAAGCCTTCCAACCATACGGGTAGTAAATATCAGAGAATACTGCCAAACCATTCTGGCTGTTTTTAGACATGAATTCCAATTCGTTCAATCCGTATTTTGTAAGTGTTACGCTAGCTGCACTATCCTTGCCAAATGTATAGCCTTCCAAATCTTTCTTGAATGTATTGCGCACTACTGCTGTTTGTTTGGGGTTAAACGGATTGGCAAAGACTGCCGTATCACCAAGCCTTGCAGCATCCAATGCTCTTATTTCATCGTCTGCTGTATTCACCCATTTCACTTCATTTACAAACCATCCATTACCACACGCTTCAGGATTAATAGAAACTTGCGGTGATTCAGGATTATAAACAATGTATTTGGTGTTCAGCATATTCAAAACTGCTGTATTAAACTGCCCGTTCAGATGTACATCAATCATATCCTGATATACTTCCATCTTAGCAGGGCTGTAACCACCAATCACTTTATGGTGATATGCCTGTATAGCATCGTTATATATATTCTTCGTAATGTCGAGCACACGGTAGTAAGGGTCTTTATCTTGCTTTATCTGTTGGTCAACCATTCGTGGTTCAAACGCAGTATCAAACTCACTTTCTTCTACAAAATTTTCTTCGTTCAGATAATGGTTGCCTACACTTGTCAGGTCTATGGCAATCAATGCTACTAAACCTATCACTACTACTTGCGCAGATTTCAATTTATCCGTCAGGTAAGCCCATAACAAGCCTGCTGCTAATAATATATACACTGCACTTGTAAAGGCACTCGTGCTTGCTAACGCCTGCCTGTCTGCTTTCAATGCTGGCAGTATCATAGCCCTGTCTTTTTCAGGTATCTGCAATTCAGCAGCACCACCTGTAAAATCAAAGAACATACTACCTGCTAAAGCAATAAGCAGACATACACCTGCCGTGATGCCCGTGGCGATGAACAGCTTTTTTACTAATGATTTTTTGTCTTCGTTGCCAGTCAGCACATCATGTACTGCCCATATTGCCAATAAAGGAAATAAAACCTGTGCTACTACCAACACCATAGATGGGGTACGGAACTTATTGAGCATCGGCACATTATCAAATAAGAAGTAGTTGAATTCAGGAAAATGATTACCCCAAGACATGATTATTGATAAAAGGCTGGCTCCGAATATCCACCACTTATGCGGGCTTTTAACAACCAACAAGCCAAGTACAAATAAGAAACAAATAATAGCACCAAAATATACAGGCCCTGACAAAAACGGCTGCGGCCCCCAATACATCAACTGCCCTGCCTGCTCTCCTACTAATGCTGCCGTTTCAGGTGCTTTATCCCCAGGCTCACCATTAGAGCCACCATATAGGTATGGTATCATCAGGCATAGTGTTTCACCAACACCATTACTCCACCTGAAAGCATATTCTTTATCTAATCCACCAGTTTTCTTGTCTTGGTCGTGCTGCACAAAAGTAAGCTCGCTTTGCCCGCCACGCATGGTAGTTTTATTATACTCCATGGTACTCATAATAAACTGTAAGCTCGGCCCTACAGCTACCATAGCAACTACTAATGCAACTACTGAGGATATAATGTAGTTTTTAATATTACCATTTTTAATAGCAATAAACAGCATACCAATAACCATTGCCAATACAATGATGATAGTATAATACACTACCTGATAGTGCCCTGAAGTTATCATCAACGCTAATGACAGGCCCAATAATGGTATGCCACGCCACCAATCAGTCTTATAAATATAAAGTAGCCCTGCTATCATTGCAGGCATATAGGCTATTGCCAGCATCTTGGTTTCGTGGCCTGATGCTATGATAACGAGGTTGTAACTGCTGAAAGCAAATGCCACAGCACCTGCTAATCCCAACCATCTGTCAACTTTAAGAGATGACATCAATATATAAAAGCAAAGCATAGCCAAAAAAAGAAAGCCTGCCGGCTTGCCCATAAAGCCCATGATGATGCTTTGTATATAATATACATAGTTGTTGTTTTTAGGCACGTAGTAGGTATAGGTTGGCATACCACCAAACATACTATTGCTCCACAATACGTTTTCGCCTGTTTTCTCAAAATGTTCCCTACCCTCTTGCGACATACCTTTCCAACTCATTATGTCGTGTTGGTTCAGTACCTTGCCCTGCAACTGAGGGTAAGAAAATATAAATGCCAATGCCGCGAATATGCCTATTATTATCAGGTGCGGTATAAACTTCTTAAAGTCGAATTGCATATTGTGTATTTATTCGGAAAAACAAAAATAGGTGTTCTATTCACTTATAGAAATGAAGACACACAAAAAATGCCTAATGCGCTACAGATTAACGTTTTGTTTATCCACAATCATATATCATCATTTGCTTTATCCTCTGTATTAACGGTTTTTTAGGCTACATTTGCGCCTTAGCTCTTACAGGGCATATTTATTTTAAAATATGTTATCAAAAGAATTACTGCTCAAAGCTTACCGTCTGATGATGACGGCGAAAGCTATGGCTGAAACATATGATGCCAACAGGCAAATCTGCAAATACGTTCACAGCACATCTCGCGGACACGAGGCTATTCAATTAGCTACCGGCTTTTTATTGAAACCATGCGATTATGTAAGCCCTTACTACCGCGATGAAAGCCTGATGCTGGGTATGGGTTACCGCCCTTATGAGCTGATGTTGCAATTACTGGCCAAAGCAGATGACCCCTTTACAGGCGGACGAGAATACTACAATCACCCCAACATACGCCGCGAGAACTATCCCAAAATAATACACCAAAGCAGTGCTACGGGTATGCAGGTAGTACCCACCACGGGCATAGCGCAAGGCATACAATATATAGAAGACCAAAAACTGATAGATTATGCTACTCCACCCGTAGTAATATGCTCATTGGGCGATGGCAGTGTAACAGAGGGCGAGGTGGCAGAAGCTTTTCAATTTGCTTGTCTGCATCAACTCCCCATTATCTATTTAGTACAAGATAATGATTGGGGTATATCCGTTAGCAGCGACGAAGCCCGTACAATGGATGCTTACGAATACGCTGCGGGCTTTAAGGGCATGGAGCGTGTACGTGTAAATGGCAGCGATTTTGAAGACTCGTATAAAACAATGGAATACACCATTGACTGGGTACGAAAAGAACGTAAACCTATCTTGGTACATGCCAAAGTACCCTTGTTAGGGCATCATACATCGGGTGTGCGTAAGGAGTGGTATCGTACAGAGGAAGACCTCTTTAAACACGGACTGAACGACCCCGGACCTAAACTGCGTAAAAAGCTATTAGAAATTAAAGGCATCACAGAAGAGATGCTGAATAAAATAGAAGCCGAAGAACTGGCTTATGTACAGCAAGAGTTTGATAATGCCGTTAATGCCACAGAACCAGACCCTGCTACCGTAGCCGACCATGTATTTGCTCCAACCAAAGTAACAGAAGAGAAAGGAACAAGAATACCGGCAGGCAAAGACAAAGTGGTAATGGTGGATGCTGCCCTGCATGCTGTGGAAGAAATACTACGCGACCATCCCGAAGCTTTGTTTTACGGACAAGACGTAGGCCGCCGTTTGGGTGGTGTATTTCGTGAGGCTGCAACGCTGGCAGATAAGTTTGGCGATAGCCGTGTTTTTAATACTGCCATACAGGAAGCATACATCATTGGCTCAACAGTAGGCATGAGTGCATTAGGCCTAAAACCTATTGTAGAAGTTCAATTTGCAGATTATATCTATCCGGGAATCAATCAGTTAGTAACGGAAATAAGTAAGTCTTGCTACCTGAGTTGTGGCAAGTATCCTATTAGCTGTGTGATACGTGTACCAATTGGTGCGTATGGTGGTGGTGGCCCATATCATAGTGGTAGCGTAGAGAGTACACTGGCTACTATTAAGGGCATAAAAATTGCCTATCCAAGCAATGCAGCCGATATGAAAGGCTTGATGAAAGCTGCTTTTTACGACCCCAACCCGGTAATAATGTTGGAGCATAAAGGGCTGTATTGGAGCAAAGTACCTGGTACTGATGAAGCAAAAACCGTAGAACCTGAAAAGGACTATATCCTGCCACTGGGCAAGGGGGCTGTAGTCCTTGAAGCATCTGCCGAGGCTATAGATAATGGCGAAAGTATGTGCATCATTACCTACGGTATGGGTGTCTATTGGGCTAAGAATGCCGCTAAACAATTCAACGGTCAGGTAGAGGTAATAGACTTACGTACTATATACCCGTTGGACGAAGAATTGGTGTACAATACGGTACGCAAGCATGGCAAATGCCTTGTTCTTACTGAAGAACAATTACGCAATTCATTCTGTGAGGCATTAGCAGGTCGTATTGCTCAAAACTGTTTCAGGAGTTTAGATGCTCCCGTACAGACAATGGGTGCTATGGACTTACCAGCCGTACCTATGAATATGGCTTTGGAAGCTGCTATGCTCCCTAATGCAGATAAAGTAGCTGCTAAGATTGCAGAAATATTGGCAAGTTGATACTAAATAAGAACGTAGCTCATGCTATCATTCATCACTAACAAACTGGCTGCTTATAGTGTTGTTGGCATTATGATTTTTACAATCATATTCCACGTACTGATATTAACGGGTGTAATACCTTATGAAATAACTTGGGGTGGCAGGTTGAAATCGTATGAAGATATGTTGCGGTTTGAGACTGTATCTATACTTATCAATATCACCGTTATACTGATAGTAGCAGCACATATGCGTTGGGTACCCTTTTATATTGACAGGAGAATAACACGTATTGCATTGTGGTTATTGGTTGTCATGTTTGCACTCAATACCATAGGTAATATTATAGCCGTAACAGCTTTAGAAAAAACATTCGGCATCCTCACATTACTGCCGGCTGTGTTTTGTACAAAGCTGGCTCTTAGCAAAGAATAAGCACTAACATAATGGTAGCATAGTGGTATTACTACCTTAATGCTGTGATAACAATTTGCAAATAATTTGCGGGCTGTTTAATCAGCTATTATGAAAAAAATCTTCTTACTGTCAGCCATGGCATTGGGCTTCAATTTGTCTTATGCACAAACCAATCCCACAGCGCAAAGCATACCTTATTCAGAAAACTTCGGTACGTTATCTCACACATCTACTACCTATCCCAACGGTTGGCAAGGATGGACAATCAGTACCGCACCGGGTAGCAGCTTCAATACAGCCGCACCTACTGCCGACCGTACACTGACTACCAGCTCATCTGCTAGTGTCAATAGTGGCAACGTGCACAACTATAATGGCAAAATTGGTTTTCTGAATACTGGTTCGCTTGATTTGAGTCTTATCCTCGCCGTTAATACTACCAGCCGTAGCAATGTGGTGGTTAGTTACGACATCATGACGCTACGCAACCCTTACGATACTACAACCAATACACGCATCAACGAGGTAACATTACAATACCGCATAGGTACTTCGGGTAGCTTTACCAACCTTACAGGTATTGAATACCAAAACAACACCGTCACACAAACAGGTAGCGGTGTTACAACAGGACAAAATATCGTAAGTAGAAACATCACACTTCCATCGGCTTGCGATAATCAATCTGTAGTACAGTTGCGTTGGGCAAGCAGGCAGGTAAGCGGTGGTGGTTCTCGCCCTGCATTTGCTATAGACAACGTAGTGGTAGATACACCCAGCAACCGTATAGGCATTACAAAGAACACGGATGCAACAGAGGGTAGCACACCAATAGCAGGTAACTATACTATATCCTTCAACCCTACTACAACCAGCACTACAACTTTCAACTATACCATTACTGGCACTGCCGCTTTTAATACAGACTATTCAGTAACACTTTCTGGCAGCGCCACACCTGCTACCCTTACAGCATCTACAGGTACTATCAGTGTACCATCGGGTAATACCAGCATTACGGCAACCGTTACACCTATTAACGATGCGTTGAGCGAGGGCGCTGAAACAGTAGTGTTCAAAATAACGAATCCGTCAAGCCCTTATACTATTCTTGACAGTGTTGCCACACTCACTATCAATGACGATGAAGCAACCCTGATAAGCAGCATACAAGGCACTGGCAGCACAGCAACAGCAGGCAATTATACCATAGAAGCCATTGTAACAGGTGTGTACCCTACCCTTAGCCCGGCAGGCTTTTATGTACAGGAAGAAAATGCGGATGCAGATACCAACCCTGCCACAAGTGAGGGCATATTTGTTGTATCCGGCACAACAGTAGCTATTGGCGATAAGGTTCGTGTTGCAGGTACTGTATTAGAGGGTAGCGCATCACCATCATTCAATCAGGCAGTTATTAACAATACAACCGTTACAGTTATCAGCAATGGTAACCCAATGCCATCTATCGTTGATATAACCTTACCATTAACTAACCTATCCGACTATGAGAAATACGAGTGTATGCTCGTTCGTTTCCCCGATACATTGACTGTTACAGACAATTATACACTGGGTAGATTTGGTGAAGTAGGTTTGGCAAAAGGTGGTGTAACCTACCAACCTACACAATTAGCTGACCCTAACGATGCCGTGGCTACAGGCACTACCAGCACAGGAACATCAAATGTTGCAGCTGTAAATGCACTGGCTACTGCCAATACACTCCGTTCTATATTGCTGGATGATGGCAAGGGTACAATGACTTCTCTACCCTATGTAAACACAGACAATACACTACGCCTTGGCAGCACTATCCGCAACATGACAGGTGTATTAGGCTATGCGTTTTCAAAATATCGTGTGCAACCCATACCATCTGCCACACCAACGTTTACATACGCTGCAAGACCGTCAATACCTGTCATTGCAGGTTCACCCAATGTAAAAGTAGCCAGCTTCAATGTGTTGAACTATTTCAATGGCGATGGTGCAGGTGGTGGCTATCCAACAGCAAGGGGTGCACATTCGGCAGCAGAGTTTACGCGCCAGCGAGATAAAATCATCAATGCCATTGCAGATATTAATGCCGATGTGGTAGGATTGATAGAAATGGAAAATGACGGTACAGGCAGCGCATCTGCTATACAGGATTTGGTAAACGGGCTGAATACAAAAATGGGAGCAGGTACTTACACATTCGTGTTTGACGGTACTTCAATACAAAGTTTTTGTACAGATGCTATACGTTGCGCTATTATATACAAGCCATCAGTTGTAGATACGGTTGGCAATGTAATGATAAGCAGCAATTCGGTGTTCAACCGTCCACCTGTTTCTCAGGCTTTTGAGGTATTGGCAACAGGTATTCAATTCAACTATGTTATCAACCACTTCAAGTCAAAAAGCTGCTCTGGTAGTACGGGCGCAGATGCAGACCAGCTTGACGGGCAGGCTTGCTACAACGATACCCGTAAAAAACAAGCAATAGAACTTATCAACTTCATAAACAACAGCGTTATAACAACCACAGGTGCGCACAAAGTGATAACCATGGGCGACTATAATGCATATAGTCAGGAAGACCCAATGGATATTTTCCGTGCAGGCAACTATACTGTATTGGGTACTGACAGCACTTATTCTTACCTGTTTAGTGCACAAGTAGGTTCGCTCGACTATGCTATAGTAAACGACAGCCTGAAAAACGATGTAACAGGCATGGCAAAATGGAACATCAATTCTGCCGAACCTGTATTGCTGGACTATAACGACGTAATAGATGACGGTGGCAGCGATTTTGCAAACCAATGGGGCAATACTTATTCAAATATCCCATTCCGTTCATCAGACCACGACCCTGTAATAGTAGGGCTGTTGCTCAAAAAACCTATTCCAGAAAGCGTAGCAGGTGTTAGCAACACATCATTTAAGATATATCCAAACCCTGCTAATGATGTACTATATATTGCCAATAGAAGTGCTGCAAATGCGCAAATACAAATCATCAACACGATGGGGCAAACAGTAGCTGCTGCAAACGCCCCTGCCAACAATACGTTACAGGCAGACATCAGGTCGCTGGCTTCGGGTATGTATATGATACGCATCTACGCAGAGGGCATTATATATACGCAACAACTGATAAAGCAATAGAAGCTACGTAGTAATACAAATCCTTATCTAAAAGACATTTGGCGACATCCCGTCAAATGTCTTTTTCATTGCAACCAAAAAAGATATTTTGTACTTTTAGCTTACTAACAACCTTATGTATGCGTTTTAAACTCGTTTTACTGCTATTGCTTTTTTCAGCATCCTCTTATGCACAAGATGCATTGATATACTATACATTAAATGATTTCCTGAATAGCTCACCACAGATAAAACATATTAATAGGCGTGAGAGAAGTTTCAACGATGAGGAATGGGCAGGTGCAAAACTGTATGACTTTATAGGGAGTGCGAGAGAGGTAACTGAACGCTTGCAGTACGAGTGTTTTGCTATTGAGTATAATGATTCATTGTTTATCAATCTATACGGTGCCATGAATGTGAAAGGATATGCAAATGTTAAAGCCCGCTTCGGAACATATCTATACTTTACGAGCATTGCATCCAACCTGCCACAACATTACAGGTATGTTGCCTTAAATAGTAAAGGGCACACTACCAATCGCGATGTCAGGCAGGAATACTACCAAGCTACAGGCCTTATAGGCTATGGAATAGCAAGTGCAGTAATAGGTAGCAAACAAGAAGGGCGTTATGCATCAAGCAAACAATTTACCTATTTATACGGTCTGCAAGAGGGAGAACTATTTTTACTTACCCCCGATATGATGAAAGACATGCTCTCTAACAGACAAGATTTACTGAGGCTATATGTAATGAGTGGTGAACCTAACAATGATGGCTCGTATTACTTTTATATAAGCAAGCTGTTCAATGTAGAATAACACTTACATAAGTCTTGTAACTCCTATTTTTCAGATAGCTCCTTTACTATATCTAATGCTTTGGGGAACAGACCAGCAAACATTTCTTTAAACTCTTCTACAAGGTCCAGTTCTACGGTTAGTTCAGTTTGTCCATCAACCGTTTTCAGTATATAAATTTCTCTGCCACCTGCCCATTGTTGCACACGCTCGCTGGTAGTATCTTCTACCCCATCTTTTAACTCGCCCAAATGTTGAAACGACATCAGTTCGTGCAGCACAAGGTCGTCTATCCGCGATACCATGCCCGAACCGCTACCATCTGTAAAGAATACTTTACTGCCTTTTTGCCAATCGGTTTCTGCACGAGAACCTTCGCTGAACACGGATGTCCATGCCCGGTAGGTTTCGTCAGTCCACAATACATCCCATACTTTTTCGCGCGGGGCTGCAATGCTAATATTAAAATGTAGTTTTTCCATTGTTAGTTTTTATTTTAGTATTTCACAATAATGCCCTTGTTCTGTCAATAGTTTTTCAACTTGCTGTTCGGGCTGCAGGCAAGGAGCAATGCGCAACACACGGTCGCAATCTTCAAGGTCTATGGTGATGTGGCTATCGGGAAAGTGTACACGAAGCAGTTGCAACACAGTATCACGTACCGCCTCATGTACATCAGTTTTAAATACGGCTATCATACATTATGCATTAGCTGTTTGCATTCTTCTACGGTGCAGGTAGTATGCAAGCAGCGCGAACCCTACGAAAACTAACATAAAAGCCCATCCGCTGGCAGGATAGCCCAATGCTATGAATGAATAAGTAGCACCCACCAAATCAAATACTAGCCCTGCATACGCCCACTCTTTCAGCCTGTCCAGCTTAGGTATCAGTATCGTAATAGCTGCCAGTATTTTTGCTACACCAAGAAAGGGGATAATATATTTCGGGAAACCCATTTGGGTGTGTATCATTTCTACCGATTGAGCATCGCTCATCACATTTCCCAATGAAGAAAATATCATAAATCCTGCAAATAGAATGGTAACTACCCAGTACGCAATGTTTAGCTTTTTCATAATTATACCATGTTTAGTTTGATGAATAAGAAAGATAATATTTATTCTTTAGGCAGCAGGCTCTCGTCCATAAACAATACTTCCCACTGGTGTCCGTCAAGGTCGGCAAAGCTGTGCTGATACATCCAGCCGTGGTCTTGCGGCTCCATATATATGCTGCCACCTGCCGCTATTGCTTTACTCACCATATCATCTACGGCACCACGCGTGGGTACATCTATTGCCAGTAATACCTCTGTTGCTGTATGCGCATCGCTGATTGGCTTTTTCGTAAAATCTGAAAAACGTTCCTTTACCAGCAGCATACAAAAAATATTAGGCCCTATAATCATGCAGGTTGCCTTGTCGTCTGTAAACTGCGGATTGAACGTAAACCCTAATTGTGTGAAAAAACCGATGCTCTTTTGCAGGTCTGCTACCGGTAGGTTAACGAAAATTTGATTTGCCATAATCGTATTATTATTTGTGAATGATAATGCAAAGCTACTACCTCATATTATAAACAGTGAGGTGTAATTACGGCAAGTTCAGGGGTTGTTTGCGACATGTACTATCCGTAAATTTGGTACATTATGATGCACATATCCATACTCGTACCTAAAGGGGCTATTCTGGCAAGCCTCGAAGGCAGCAGGCAATTGTTTGCACAGGTAAACCAGATGATAAAAATGAATGACGGCGAGCCGATATTCAAAATAGATTTGGTAGGGCTGACGCATGAAACAACTGTTTCGGGCGGGTTGTTTACTGTCAATGCAACTGCGTTGATAAACGATATACCAAAAACAAACCTCATCATCATACCGGCTTTAGACGGCGACTTAAAGCAAGCCATAGAAGATAACAAAGACTTTATACCCTGGATGCAGGAACAGAAAGACAATGGTGCTGAAATAGCCAGTTTGTGTTTAGGTGCTTTCCTGCTGGCATCTACAGGCATGCTGGATGGTAAAAAATGTGCTACACATTGGGTAGCTGCCAATGCATTCAGAAGCATGTTTCCGGATGTGGAACTGATAACGGAGAAGATAATAACAGACGAAAACGGCATCTACACAAGTGGTGGTGCGTTCTCTTACCTGAACCTGATACTGCACCTGATAGAAAAATATGCAGGGCGAGATATGGCCATACTGATAGCTAAAGTATTTGCCATACAGTTAGAAAGAGATACCCAGTCTGCTTTCATGATATTTCAGGGACAAAAGGAGCATGAGGATGAACCTGTACGCAAGGCACAGGAGTTTATAGAAAGCAACTATAAGGAAAGACCTACGGTTGACCAGCTTGCTTATATGTATGCCCTCAGCCGCCGCAGTTTCGAGCGCAGATTTAAGAAAGCGACCAACAATACCGTTATAGAATACATACAACGGGTGAAGATTGAGGCAGCGAAGAAAGAACTGGAAACAGGTAGCAAAAACGTGAACGAGGTAATGTATGAAGTAGGCTATACCGACACAAAGGCATTTCGCACCACCTTCAAAAAGATAACAGGCCTATCGCCGTTGGAATACCGCAATAAGTACAACAGGCTGGCCATGACTGCCTGAAACTGTTAACCGCTTGTAAAGGCGAAAAACTTAACATTAATTTATTGTTAAGTTATTGTAACTTTATAAGGTAGTTAATGGCAAAAAAAGCATATATATTACTTATTGTCTTGGGGTTACAGTTTGTTACCCTCTTTTCGTATGCTGATGATAAAACATTAAAGATTGATTATTACGGAGATACGATTGAAATACCTGCTACAACTGCCACACTCATTTCATACAATGTACAACCCAGCAAAGCCTCTGTACAAGATTTTTACAATATCATCAACGACCTCGATTATCAACCCATCATTACCTCATTATTGCAGTATAAAGAAAAAAGGCAGTTGAATGACTGGTTGTATTATCAACTGATACGCAAAACGGCACAAGCCATTGCCCCTAAAGCCGACAACTACCCCCGATATACCTTGTATAAATGGTTTCTGCTTGCCAAATCGGGCTACGATGCTACATTGGCTATCAGTGAGGATAACCAACTTTTTTTCTATGTTCACTGCGATGAGAACATCTATGACATACCCTACTATATGAGCCATGGCAAGCAATATGTATGCCTCAACAGGCACGACTATGCCGCCACCTACAACCTGCAACAAAAAGGCCTGTTTGCTACAGACATTATAGTACCCGAAGCCACAAAAGCTTTCTCTTACCGAGTAACACAGTTGCCCGACTTTACACCACAACGTTATACAGAGAAAGATATACAGTTTAACTACAACAACCGCTTATATCACTTCAAAGTAAAAATGAGTAATGAGGTACAAACAGCTTTTAATAACTACCCTGTGGTAGATTACGCTTCCTACTTCAACATACCACTCAGCCATACAACCTACAGCTCACTGATACCCGTGCTGAAAGAAGCAGTAGCAGGCATGAAACAAAAGAACGGTATAGATTACCTGATGCAGTTTACCCGCAATGCGTTTCTGTACGAAGACGACCAACAGTCTTACGGAAAAGAAAAACGTATGAGCCCCGAGCAAACACTGTTTAATACCTACAGCGATTGCGATGACAGGGCAGCACTATTCTTTTATTTGGTAAAAGAAATATACAACGTCCCCATGATAGCCGTCCTCTACCCTACACACATTACCGTTGCAGTAAAGTTCGACAAACCATTGGGTAGAACGATAGAATATAAAGGGCAACAATACACTATATGCGAGCCTACACCGCAAGTACAAAACTTACGGGTAGGCCAGTCTGCTCCTGAATTTAAGAATATGAGCTATCAGATAGCGTTTGAATACACGCCGCAATAAAGTGCCTTAGCTATACGCGCATATTACCCCACCAACAAGTGTCAGCGTAATAATCCAGTAACCAGCGTTGATGGCTAAGTACTTAAAGCTTTTTCTTTCCCATATAGCACCGTGTGCCATAACAGGTGTTACAAATAGCAATGCTGTTAGAAAACCATGAAATGCGCCGTGTTTGAAGGTGCGGAAGTTGCGACCATACTTGCTATAGAAATCGTCAATGTATTTATGCAGTTCGCTACCAGTGTCTTTATACGCTTCCATATCAGCAGGCGATGCAAATATTGAATTGATAGCAAACTGATGAATGACCACAATATTCATAAACAAAGCAATGAAGAAACTGGCTATGATGGAAAACACCATCGCTTTTGCCATGTTTACGCCTTTAGCATCTTCGGGTGTAAGCCCTGCTTCTTTCATCCATGCGGTACCCATCACTTTGGGGTTGTACCATATCATACCTACTACTGTGGGGATGATGATACCTGCCAATGCAGTTACTAAGAAATTGATTTGTTGCATAATGTTTCTGTTTACAGCCAATATATATAAATTATTTTAAACATTATAAGTATTCAACAAAAATCTTAGAACTAACCAATACCCCGATAGATTACATCTTTCGTTTTTACACAACCATACTGAACTGTTTAGATTACCTTTGCGCAAAAATTACTACCCGTATCATGTACACGATACATTTCAAATTTGAACAAAAAGGGCTGGAGCCTGTAACGATAGAACAAGTAGCAGGCGGACAAAGCATACTAGAAGTTGCCGAAGACAATAATATAGAACTGCACCACAACTGTGGTATGGTATGCGCTTGCAGCACCTGCCACCTGTATCTGGAAAAAGGGGAAGAACACGTAGCAGAGTTGAGCGATAAAGAAGAAGATTTTATAGACCGCGCGCGCAACCCCAAGCTGGAAAGCAGGCTGGGCTGCCAATGCGTACTGCACGATGGCGGTAGCGGTAGCCTTGAAGTAACTATACCAGACCAGTCTTTAATACACGGCGAATAACATTACTTAACTTTTTCAGCAAGCATACAATGGCACATTACGAACCACCAATTAACTGGGGAGATTACGAAGACATAGCACTGAAACTATACGAGCGTTTCGGCGACGACTTTACGGAGAGCAAGATATACCGCATACGCTTTACCGAATTGCTGGATTGGGTGTTGGAAATACCCAATTTTGAAGGTAAAAGAGAAGACAGCAACGAGGGGCATCTGGAAATGATACAATCGAGCTGGGTGTATGAGTGGCGCGATAATCAGAGGTAACAATAATTTAAAAAAGTATTTTAGGTTTATAATATATATACCCTTAACTTCGCATCTCAATTAATTTTTTTTAGAATGCAAGAAGGTATAATCAAATTCTTCAATGAAACCAAAGGTTTCGGTTTCATTAAGCCTGACAATGGCGGACAGGACATTTTCGTTCACGTATCAGGCCTGATAGACGAGGTTCGTGAAAACGACCGTGTGTCTTTCGAAGTACAAAATGGTAAAAAAGGATTAAACGCGGTTAACGTAAAAGTTATCTAATTTATACTTTTAAGAAGTTTAGTACACAGCACACTTTCGGGTGTGCTTTTTTTATTGTACCATCTTTTGTGTTGCGGCTGGCAGCATTTCAAGCGTAGTGGCGTTAATATCGTACAACTGAGATAGTGGTACTGTAATATCTGTTTTATCAGGTCCTTGTATCACAGCCTCTGCACCGCCCGCTTTCTTTTCTTTAATCCATACAAAAGTTGTCTTTCTGATGGTGATGTTGCCCGATGTTGCATTGGCTTTCAGGTAGCCTACCGCGCAGCCTGTATTGTGTATGGCTTTGGTAACATTTCCTTTTATTACCAGATTGCGCCCTTCCATATCTTGTGCAATGTAATGTTCGCCCTCTTGTGCATATATCAGCACGGCACTACCAGCTACAAACGATACGCGCTTGTTCATGCTATCTACCGCTGCTTTATCTATGGGCTTATTGCCCGATGCTGCTAAGTAATATGTTAAGTCATTCACCCCGGGTTTGATGATGCTGACCGTTGCACCTTTTTCAAGTATATACCAATCGGGCGTAAAGGATTGTGCAGCACTACGTACCGTTATCAGTAAAATAAATACTATGCAAATGCTTATTACATGCTTCATACCCGTAAAAATAGTAACTAATTAACAGCAATAGACTATGCTGCCGCCCTACACGTTTGATGCAAAATGTTAAAACATCTGCCTCAGATAACGGAAATAAAATATACAAATTGAAAAAACAACAATATTTAGCCTATCTTTGCCAAAATATTTTTGCGTTTAATGTCCAATCAATCATTGCCCCTTGTAAAATTTGCCCCTAAAGGTGCAGATAGCTTTTACGACAACGTTAAAACAAGGGTTAACGAATACTTCACCCAAAACGGTATTGCAAAGCATGGCAACCTGAAAATGTACATCAAGACAGCCGCGCTGTTATGTATATATTTTGTGCCTTATGCCCTTATCGTTACAGGTGTAGCAAGTGTCAACATCGTATTCTTCTACGCACTGTGGCTGATGATGGGTATCGGTTTGGCAAGCCTTGGCATGTCTGTAATGCACGATAGCAACCACGAAGCCTATTCTGATAATAACTTTGTAAACACCCTGTTTGGCAGCACCCTCAACATACTGGGTGGCTATAGCCGCAACTGGCGTATGCAGCACAACATACTACACCATACTTATACCAATGTTGACGGGCTGGATGAAGATATAGAAGCGGGTATATTGCTACGCATGTCGCCCAACAAAAAGAGGTATGGCATACACAGATACCAACACCTGTATGCATGGCTGCTATATGGCATCATGAACATATACTGGGTAACCGTTAAAGACTACAAAGGGCTTATAAAATACCACAAAACAGGGCTGCTGAAGAAAGAGAAAGTATCTTTTGGCAGGGCTTTGGCAGAGTTGACTTTTTATAAACTGGTATTCTTTGGCTATGTCATTGTATTGCCGTTGTTATTCTCGGGTATGGCGTGGCAGCATGTAGTGCTGGGCTTTGTGCTGATGCAGATGCTGGCAGGCATTATACTTGCCTGTGTGTTTCAACTGGCGCACGTAATGCATACATCAGACTATGCAGAGCCCGATGAGATGAACAAAATGGAAAATAGCTGGGCTATACACCAACTGCTGAATACAGCCAATTTTTCGCCACGCAGCACCATTATGTCTTGGTTTATAGGTGGGCTTAATTATCAGATAGAACACCACCTGTTTCCGCATATATGCCATGTACACTATCCGCAATTATCAAAAATAGTAGCACAAACCGCACAAGAACACAACCTGCCCTACAACGTACAACCCACGTTTGTAGAAGCACTATTGGTACACGCCCGTATGCTGAGGGATTTGGGTAGAAAGTAGTGGGCTGTTGCTGAATAAGAAAAGATACTTTTGAAATGCCTTGCGATATGCAGGGCATTTTTGTTTCTTAAATTAGTCGTTTCCTTTCTCTTGATTTTTTATTTTCTGTAACTGCTCTATGTCTTCTATATCTTTCTTTCGACCTGCTACTTTTTTATCCTCAATCAAGTCGTAGTAATTCATAAAGTGTATCTGAATTGTACCTAACTCCACAGTTTCTTTTCTTTTATATGCTTCACCAAATTTTATGTCAGCCATAATTTTAGGTAAGGCATCGAAACTAAAATCATCAAAATCTAATTTAAAGAATGATTTATGTGGATTCGGACTCTGCTCATTTTTGAATGTAGTAATATCATAACCTAATTCTTCAATTACTTTCAAAAAACTATAATAATTCCCATAAGTAGGATTGTACCAGATATCAATGTCTGGCTTATCTGCTAACTCACCAGAAGCATCAACAGAATGTCTGTAATAACCATTTAATGCTACTGCTGTACCACCAACAAACATATATTGAACCTTGTGTTTTTCAAGTAGTTCACATATAGTCAGTATAGAGCTTTTGAGATTATCTTGCATTTGTAATTATTCAGCTCTATTGCTTAGTCTTTTTAGCTTTTACAGAATAAATCTCCATAATGACTTTTTGAAAATCAGTATGTTTCTTTAACTGAGCCTTATCATCACTAATCTTCTTCTCAGCAGATTTCATGTCTTCAAATGATACGTACTTCTGAATCGTTTTCATTTCGTAAATATTATAGCTAATGTAAAGATACCCAAAATGATTATAGAGAGGCACAGCGTTTACAACCTATAGTAAGGGGTTTCTTACACATCACGGCTAAAGCCACCTACATATTATGCCATACTCCCCAAGCTAAAGCATGGGGTTATTAGTTGCAGTAACCCTTGCCTTCAGGCAGGGGTGTTGGTATGTGTTTATAAGCGGCTTTAGCCGTTAAGAAATAACACAGCACGAGTCATGGCGAGGAACGAAGCCATCTCACATCAACACCGTCATACCGAACGCAGTGAGGTATCTCCTGAGCTTTAGTACTACAGAACAAAAAAGCTACACAGCTATCTTTCAAGAGATTTCTCCCGATGGTCGAAATGACGAATACTATTCGGCTTGACTCCAGTCATGGCGAAGTATGAAGCCATCTCACATCAACGCCGTCATACCGAACGCAGTGAGGTATCTCCTGAGCTTTAGTACTACAGAACAAAAAAGCTACACAGCTATCTTTCAAGAGATTTCTCCCGATGGTCGAAATGACGAATACTATTCGGCTTGACTCCAGTCATGGCGAAGTATGAAGCCATCTCACGGAATGAGAAAAAGTTATCCGCCCTTTTTATTTGTTCATTTGTACAATTATTATGTACATTTGTATCGTTCAGGGTGTTCATGAACGTTCATGAACGCCGAACACTTTTAAAACGCAAAAACCACACACAAACATCATGACTGAAAAGAAACACGTACACATCCCCGAGGGTTATGACATGAACAATCCGCCCGCGCCACCATCTACCATGCAGGATTTTGCACCCTTTACCGATGATATTTTTGAAAGCCTGCCACCCCTGCTGCGCGAAGCCTGTTACAAATTTGCCGAGGCAGAAGAAAGAGAGTTGTTTCTGATAGGTGCATTGGGTGTTATCAGCGGTATGCTGCCCAATGTAGAGGCTATGTATGATAGCCGCCGTGTAGCTGCCAACCTCTACTGCTTTATAGTAGGTAAATATGGTACGGGCAAGGGTGCGCTGCTATGGGCACGTGCGCTGGGCGAAGCCGTAGAAACCTATCTGGAAGAAAAAACACAGCAGGAAGCCAAAGACCACCACACCCGACAGATGTTATACAACAGGCAGGTGAAACTTTTTGATAAAGGCAAGCTGCAAGAGCCACCTACCCCACCCGATGCTGCCCGCAACATGAAGTTGTATATACCTGCCAACAGTAGTAAAGCAGCCATTATACAAATGCTGAAAGAGAATGGTGGTAAGGGCATTATTTTTGAAACCGAAGCCGATACACTGGCAGACATCTTCGGGCAGGATTTTGGCGACTTCAGCGATGTGCTGCGCAAAGCATACCACCACGAGCCCATAAGCTATAGCCGAAAAACAAATAACGAGTTTGTAAAGATAGCCCGCCCCGCACTCAGCATGGTACTAAGCGGCACACCAGACCAGGTGAAGCGTTTGCTACGCGATATACACAATGGCTTATTCAGCCGTATATGCTTTTACAGATTGCAGCCACGGGTATATTTTCGCAATCCGTTTGATGACAATAAAAATGATTTTGAACCATTTTTTAATATGCAGGCACAGCAGTATTGTGCGCTGTATAAAAAACTGGAAGCCCTTACAGAGCCTGTAGTATTCAAGCTACGCCCGCATCAGCAACTATCTTTCCGAAAACTGTTTGAAGAAAATAAAATAGACCTGCACCACAACATAAGCGACGAGCTGGAAGGTACTGCCAACAGGTTGGGGCTTATATGCTACCGTATAGCTATGATACTGACAATGGTGCGATACAACACACTATCGGGCACAGACTATATAAGCTGCACCGATGCGGATTATGAAAATGCCATACGCATCACCCAACACTTGCTGCACTATAGCCTGCATGTGTATCAGCAACTGACACCACTGAATGTGAAGCACCCCAACGTAGCGGTTGATAATACTTTTGATAAACAGGAACTGATAGCGCAATGCTGCGCATGTTATCATAACGAGGGGTTGTCTTACCGTAAAATAGCTTTTAAGATATTTGGCAGTGATACCTACACCTCAAAAGTATTTACATGGATAATGCAAAACTGTAAAGAAAAAAGAGCATAATAAACCGTTCAGGCGTTCATGAACGTTCATGAACGCTTTTTGAACAATACATTTTACCCTATGGAAAGCGTACTGAATATAGACGTGAGCTGTGTACCAAATTACTATACCAAAAATACACCCCGTAATGTTACTTTGCTGCGCTGGCTTACCAGTGCCAAGTATGCAGCAGCCATACAGCAACTGCGTACCATTACCGATAAATATACCCGCGACAAAATGAAAGCAAGGCTGCCCGCCATCACCCCAAGCGGACAGTTTACCCACCTGCGAGAAGATGGGCTGAAACACTACAGTGGCTTTATACAGTTTGATATAGACCTGAAAGACAATCAGCACATAACCAACTACGGAGAGTTGAAAAAACAACTTGCCAACATACGCAACATAGCCTACTGCGGGCTCAGTGCCAGCGGGCAGGGCTATTGGGGGCTGCTGCGGGTAGCCTACCCCCACAGGCATTTGCAACACTGGCAATACCTGCACGCCACCATGCAACGCTTTGGTATATATATAGATGGCGCACCCAAAAGTATATGCAGCCTGCGTGGCTATAGTTATGATGCCCATGCCTACTTCAACCACCAGGCAGAGAAGTTGTATCATTACCTTACACCACCATCTGCACCCGCAACATACACCACCCCACAAACCGACAACTGCGCTACCATACAGCGCATAGTGGCACAGGTAGTAGCAAGCGGCAAAGACATAACAGAGGGGTACAACAACTGGTTTTCGCTGGGGTGCTGCATAGCTGCCAACTTTGGCAAAGACGGCGTGGGGCTGTTTCAGGAGCTAAGCCAGTTTCACCCAACCTACACCTACGACAAAACAAACGACCAATACGATAAATGCCTGAAACACGCTAAAGATACTGGGATTGGGGTGTTGGTGAAGCGGGTGATGATGAAAAAGAAATTAACAATCGTGGATAACAATCATAAGTAAAACAATGAGTAAATTTTCATTCAGACACCTTGATCATTACATTTGTTATTATAGTACAGACAGCTTAAATTGCATACTAAAGTTAGCATTTGTTAAATATGGATAAAGCCATAAATTCACCATTTAGATATGCAGGGGGTAAATTTTATGCCCGTAATCTCATTTTACAACATGTGCCTGCACATAAAATGTATATTGAGCCATTCACTGGTGGGGGATCTATTTTCTTTGCAAAAGCAAAAGCAAAAAATAATTGGTTAAATGATTTGGATGAAACATTAGTAAATGTGTATTTACACATTCAAAACAGCCCAGAAGAGCTAATTGCTGCTTTAAAAGGTGAAATAGCTACAAAAGAAAGGCATAATTGGTATAAAAATATTTTCAAACCAGCTAATAATTTAGAAAGGGCGCAACGTTGGTACTACTTAAATAGGACCTCATATTCTGGCATTATGAATATGCAAAACTGTTATTGGGGCTACGGTGATAAATATAGTATGCGCCCTGAGAATTGGGGAGCAAGTATTTTAAGGACATCTGAAAAATTAAAAGACGTGCGTTTTACTTCATTTGACTTTGAAAAAGTTATTGATGACGCTCCTGATAATGCATTTTTATTTATAGATCCGCCATATTATAATGCTGACCAAGATAAATTCTATACATGTTCATTCTCTTTAGATGATCATATTAGGCTTTGTAAAAAACTTAAAGAACATTCTCATAGATTGAAGTTTATGATAACCTATGACAACTCAAAAGAAGTTTGGGACTTATACGATTGGGCAGTGGAAATTCATGAAAAAGAATGGAATTATACAATTAGTAGAACTGATGATCAGAAAAAAACATCTGATAAAACACAGTCTATCACTAAAGGCGCGAGAGGAAAGGGGAAAGAAATATTTATTTTGAACTATTCAGATAGTAGTGTCAAACAATTAGAGATACCTACCCTAGAGCATGTTTAATAATAAATCTTGAATACTTTCTATGGGTATCCAACCATTTATCGGTTGCAAGGTATCACCATTAAATACTATTGGCGGATAATTTGGTATAAAACCACAGTTATTTTGGTTCGTACATTTTCGCCTAACACAAGTTTGCATACCATTGCCTACAGATAAGTTCGCAGAGGTATTGACATACATTTTATTAAATGCTAATTGCTGTAATTCATTATTATTATGATAACCTAATAAGAGCCCTAAGAACTCTTCACCATCTTCATCAGGAGCCCATATAAACAAGCCATCCTCATCTGTTTCATAAAACGCATTACCAATTGATGTTACAACCAAATCAAAATCTGTCGAACGGTATTGATCATTATGAATTCCTAAGACTTCTGTTGATATACCAAGCTGTGGTGCAAGCCTTTCAATCATTGCAGCACCTAAAGTTCTAGACCTCATACACTTAACATTAATATAGTAATTTCCATTTGCAAGTTTTTTAAACCTTCCCTTACCGGCAAGTTTACATTCAACACTAATACGTCTTTCACTAAGATTATTCATAATAGTTACATCTTCATCATGTGTTCCTAATTGTGCATTCATGATATCCTTCTGAACAGTCCAAGTATCTTCTGGCAATATTACCCTCAATCTTTCTAATACTGTAAATTCAAAAGCCTTTCCACGAATCATTGGAACGACCTTAGGTTCTTTTAGTGTATCTGCTAAATGTTCAATAGGGATATTATATTGGGAACAGAAAGCTTGTATGTTGTCTTGCCATGTCATTTTACAATCCATTTAATAAGTCACTAACATCTACCTTCAAAGCATTGGCAATCTTTTCAATATTCAGTAACGTAATATTCTTTTCAGCCCTTTCAATCATGCCAATATACGTCCGATGTAAATCAGCTTTATATGATAATTCTTCCTGTGATAGGTTCTTCAACTTCCTTAATTCTCTTACTCTATCACCAAAAGCGACTAATATTTTTTCTTTTTTAGCCATTAATCTGTCAAAGCTATTTATAGTATGCAACTAATGCCACATACTATAGTTAGCATTTTTAATTATAGATTACCTTCTCGTTCTCGTTTACAACGAGGATGTAGCCCCTCATTCCGTGAGATGGCTTCATACTTCGCCATGACGCGAGTGTTTTCTAACCGCAAAGACGCAAAGGCAGTAGTAAAGAGAAATAATAGAAGCTATAAGCTTGGCAGCACAGTAGTAATGCAGCAGCATCAGGGGAGCAATCGGGCATTAGGCAGTCTTTAATGCCCGACAGCTTTTCTTTGTTTCTTTCTTTTGCTGCCAAAAGAAAGAAAGGAAGCGTAGGCAAGAGCGTGGCAAAAGGCTCACGTAGAGCAAACACTCAGCAACGCCTCGCCATGAAGTGTAAATATCCCCTACCGCTCAACCTATCTTCGTACCATTCGGTACGGGCTTATCTGTGGTAGTGAGTGCAATGTTGCCATCGGCATCTGCAAAGCCTGTTACAAGGCATTGAGACATGAAATCTGCTATCTGCTTTTCGGGGAAGTTGATAACGGCCACTATTTGTTTGCCAATCAGTTCTTCTTTGGTGTATAAAGCGGTTATCTGTGCGCTGCTCCACTTTATGCCCTGTTCGCCAAAGTCTATCTTCAGTTTGTAGGCTGGCTTCTTAGCCTTGGGGAAATCCTGTACTTCCAATATAGTACCTGCATACAAGCCAACACGTTCAAAATCTTGCCAGCTTATCAGCTCCATATTAACTTGCCAGCTTATCGGGTCCATATTAAGATATAGCTTTCATCATGGCATATACCAGCGTAGCAACTGCAAACATGCCGTAGTAGAAATAGTTTACCCTGTTGCTTGCTTTGTAGTAACGCTTCACCTTGTCTTGAAACGTATTTTTTATACCCTGCTTGCTGATGGGTATGAGCGACACATAAAATACCTCGCCAAAATGTTTACCCAAGCCTTTTGTGTAAACCATGTATATTTTGGTCAGAAAGAATGCTAAAACAATGAATATAAGTGCGAATGGGCCAATCTCAACAATCAGGCTACGAATCATACTCTTAAATAAAGATTTAGGTCAGGTTGTTTTGTTTATCCCTTAATATTTATATAATAAATTCTTCACACATGAATAATTTATTATTTACAAATGTAAGGTAGGTTTTCCAATAAACGCTCAACAAAATACCAATATTGACGAAAATCAATAAACGAGTTAGATTTGAAATGTCATGTTGAAAAAGGATATTCTTGCTAAACTCTATTCCTTCAGGGGGATGGATAAGTACGCTACTTTCGGCAAAGCACAATCGGGCATCATTCACAGCCCCGACGATCAGCAGGATATCATCAGCAACATACTCGATACCTGTTGCAAAGAGTTGATAATAGAATTAGAAAGCACTAAGCGCACGAGTAAAACAATACTCAAAAGCATCATCACTAAACACATGGATGCCATTCTACAGGCTGAAGTAAATACTGAGAACAAAGACTTTGGCTATCATCTTTGTTACTTCCTTGCCGAAAAAACTGGGGTAGATATATGGCGACACTCTGATACCAAAGTATGGGGTTACTGGAAGGTGGAAGAAAACAAACTAAAGAGTGTAACACGCATCAGGCGTAGTAAAAAGGAGTAGGTGGTATGAAAACTATTTTATTTACGCTCGTTATTCAATATCATTGCATAGAGGATAAACACGCAATATGCTAAAGACATCTGTCGGCGAACTGAAATTGTCGCCTGTAAAGGAAGAAGGCAAATTTGTTTTCTACAACGACTTTATCACCATCAACGGCAAAGTATCTAAGGGCGATAAGATAAAGATATTTGTAGAAAGCTACCAGCCTCTGGGCACTAAGATTATGATACCCGAAACCAGCAACTCCTCAGCATTGCTTGTAGTACGTGGTGAACAGGTACGCCATGACGGTTTAACGGGCTTTGAAACGCTGAATAATTTGTACGAGCATGTATCTACGCTATATAAAAACAGATTTTACTTCGGCGATAAGGCTTAATCATTATCAGCTTTCACAGGCGAGTGGTATTTTATCAACGACCTTGCCGATATAAGTATTGCCAATACAGTTAGTATAGCACTGGCAATAAACGGTGCACCGGGGAAGTGTATATGTTGCCCCGGACGTGTATAATAAGCAAACAGATTGGTCATCAGCAACGGTCCTACAATAGATGATAGGCTCATAATACCCGTCATTACACCCTGCAACTCTCCCTGTTCATTAGCTGGTGTTTGTGTTGACATGATGCCTTGTATAGCTGGCGGGGCAATACCACCCAAACAATAGGGTACTAATATGGCAAACATCATCCAACCTTTTGTTGCAAATGCAAATAGTATAAAGCCAATAAGGTATAATGTAAAGCCCATATACACCGAACGCTTTTGCCCGAATTTGGGTATTGTATAACGTATCAGTCCGCCTTGTACCAACGCTACCAATATACCCACCGCCCCTAATGAATACCCCACCATCGCCTCGCTCCACTTAAACTTTTCCATAGTGTAGTACGTCCATGTAGATTGTGCAGCATGGCCCGCAATGTAAAGCAGAAACATAGCACCCAACAAACCCGCAATGGCAGGATAACGCTTCAGGTGCATGAGTGAACCCAATGGATTAGCTCGCTTCCAATCGAAAGCCCTGCGGTTTTCTACAGCCAATGACTCTGGTAAAATAAAATAACCATACAAGGCATTTAATAAGGATAAACAAGCAGCCACTATAAATGGTATTCTATCGCCAAACTCACTGCACACACCACCTATTACAGGGCCTATAATGAAGCCTAAACCGAATGCCGCACCAACCATACCAAAGTTTTGCGCGCGCTTTTCGGGTGTGCTGATGTCTGCAATATAGGCTGTGGCTGTAGTAAAGCTTGCACCAAATACACCCGCTATTATGCGCCCTACAAATAGCCAAGCAATAGTAGGAGCTAATGCAAGGAATATATAGTCTATACCCAAGCCAAGCAGCGACATTAATAATACAGGTCGTCTGCCATACCTATCACTTAGCCCACCTACAATGGGTGCAAACAGAAACTGAATGAACGCATAAGAAAACGTCAGCCAACCACCATACTCCGATGCTGTACTTAAATCGCCACCTACCATTTTCTGTATCAGCGTAGGCACTACGGGTATGATGAGGCCAATACCTGTACAATCTATCAGCAACGTAATGAATATAAAACCAAGTGCCGAGTTGCGCTTATCAGCCATAACATCTGTTTGCGACAAAATAATACAATATTCTATTCCCTTTCTGTAAACATCTTTAAAAGCAGGTTAACTGTTTGTATATTTCGACATGGCAGAGGCTATCCATCCTAAAAAAGCAAGCATACTGAAACGTGTTTTCAGGTTTGTACTGTATCTGTTATTGTTTTCAGTAGTGTATCTATTGTTATGCAAATGGATAATGCCACCTATTACAGCTACGCAAATCGGTGCTGTCATAGATGGTTATGGATTGAAGCGCGACTATGTGAGTTGGGAAGAAATATCACCCAATGTAAAACTGGCTGCCATAGCCAGCGAAGACCAACTGTTTCCAGACCATGCAGGGTTTGATTGGAAGTCTATTGAAAAGAGCATGGAAGAAAAGCCTAAGCGCAGAAAGAAGAAGCGGGCAAAAGGAAGTGGAGCAAGTACCATCAGCCAGCAGACGGCAAAGAACGTATTCCTGTGGCAAGGCAGTGGCATTACCCGCTACATACGCAAAGCACCCGAAGTGGTATATACTGAAGGTATAGAACTGATATGGGGTAAGAAAAGAATAATGGAAGTGTACCTGAATGTGATAGAAATGGGGCCCGGTATATTTGGTATTGAAGCGGCAGCACAAGCGTACTTTCATAAATCGGCACGCAACTTATCTCGTGCAGAAGCAGCCATGATTATTGCCTGCCTACCCAACCCCAAGAAGTTTACCGTTAAGCCTATGAGCCGTAGGGTTAGCTGGCGCTATCCGCAAATAGTACGGCAAATGAATAATCTTGATGGCGACCCCGATGTTGCGGAGCTTATCCGTTAAGTTTAGCTGCTCTTTCTTTTTGCTTTTAGTTGCTGCTCCCAAAATACACCTTTGAACCATCCTATTGCCAGTACGAATGTCATACCGACAGTAACAAGCCCTGCTACAATCCAAAGCAGTGTTTCTAATGTATTTGACGTTTGCATATTGCGTGGGGGTTTTCCTGAAATTAGATAGAATACATATACAGCTCAAAAAACATATTTCACATTTGTGGATAAAATGCACCTATCATGCTAAATCCATCAGATTTTTTAACTGCTGAATAAAAGCGTAAGTTTATAGTATCATATAAGATGTATGAAGCATTATCTATACATACTATTAGCCTGCATAGTATGCAATGCTTCTGCCGCTACAACAGGCGATACCATCCGCATTCACTTCGACTTAGATAAAGACTACCTGAACAAAACCAACAAAGCTATTATTGAAGGCTTGGTGTATGAAGATGTCATTAACCAACAAACAGACGTACTGATTATTGGTTATGCCGACTACTTGGGTAGCAATTCGTACAACGTCAACCTGTCTGAAAGAAGGGCGAGAAATATTAAGCAACTGCTTACCGCTTTACTGATACCCGAAGGCAATATCAAATTAGTAATTGGCAAAGGAGAAATAGCCAGAAAGCAAGAACGACAAGGTGGGTATGTAACAGACAGGCGGGTAGATATTGTGATAACCAAAAAGCAAACACAAAAACAGAAACAGCCACCAATAGTAAAAAACAGAACCAGTAAAATCAAAGTCGATTCAGAGCCACCACCACCCACGCTCCCACTTTCACCTAAAACCATACAAACAATCAGCGAGTTGAAAGTTGGCGAAACCGTACGGTTGGAGAACATATACTTTCTGTTAGGCAGACATTTGCTTACAGACAATTCATTGCCAACGCTCGACAAGTTGTTTGAAACGATGGATAATAATCCTAATCTTAAAATACAGATAGAGGGGCATATCTGCTGCCTGAAGTACGGGTATGACGCGATAGATGAAGACACACAGGAATTGAAACTATCTGAAAACAGGGCGAAGTTTATATACGACTATCTGGTAAAAAAAGGGATTGAAGCAGAGCGTATGCGCTACATAGGCTTTGGCAGAACCAAACCATTGGTAAAGCCTGAATTGACCATTGAAGATGAGGACAAAAACCGCCGAGTAGAAATACGGGTAATTGAAAAATAATATGTCAGCCATCAGCCGCACGGTATGGGTGTTATCATTGGTAAGTTTGTGTACCGATGTAGCCAGTGAGATGCTCTACCCTATCATGCCCTTGTACCTGCAAAGTATACAGTTTTCAATAGTATTTATTGGTGTATTGGAAGGTGTGGCAGAAGCCATAGCAGGTATCAGCAAAGGTTACTTCGGCAAACTGAGTGATGCGAAAGGTGTACGCGTACCATTCATCCGTTGGGGATATGGTTTGAGTGCTATATCCAAACCCATGATGGCAGTCTTTACCCATCCTTTATGGGTATTACTTGCACGCAGTACAGACCGTATAGGCAAAGGCATCAGAACAGGTGCAAGAGATGCCATGCTATCGGACGAAGCCACACAACAAACCAAAGCAAGGGTATTTGGCTTTCACAGGTCTATGGACACGCTTGGTGCGGTTATAGGACCAGTTATTGCTTTAATGTTTTTATACTTCATCCCCGGCAATTATGTTATGCTGTTTTACATAGCATTTATCCCAGGCATAGCTGCCATCATGCTGACTGGTATTCTTAAAGACAAAAAAATAAAACCAATACAAACTACACCAACAAGGTTTTTATCCTTTCTACAATATTGGCGTACATCACCTGCTGCATACAGAAAACTACTGATAGGGCTACTGTTGTTTACACTATGCAATAGCTCAGATGTATTTCTCTTACTGAAAATGAAAGAAGCAGGTATAAGCGATACCACCACCATCGGCATTTATATTTTCTATAACTGTGTATATGCCCTATGTGCCTACCCCATAGGCATACTGGCCGATAAGATAGGAATGAAAAAAGTGTTAGCATCTGGTATCCTATTGTTTTCCATTGTGTATGCAAGTATGGCTATGATGCAATCGCTTACATGGTTTATTGCAGCCTTTCTGCTGTATGGCATATATGCCGCTGCCACAGAAGGTATTGCCAAAGCATGGATTACAAATATTGCAGCAAAAGAAGATAAAGCCACAGCCATTGGCGCATATACTGCTTTGCAGAGCACCTGCACATTGCTTGCCAGCAGCATAACGGGTATTGTATGGTACAACTACAGTGCTACGGCTGCACTATCAGCAACGGCTGTTATTGCTTTTGTGGCGGCTGTATATATAGCTACATTGCAGCAAGACAAACAAATAGCATAATTTTACAGCCAAATACAATATCATGGATACACTATCGCAAACTATTGATACGCTACGCAAAGAGGGCTACACCGAAGATTTTAACCTTGAGCAAAACTGTCTTGAATGCAGAGCAGGTGGCTATAAAGTATTTCATGATGAATTTGTGATAGATAAATACTATCGTTTTGAGGGTGATAGTGACCCTGCCGATGAAGCTACACTCTACGCTATATCTTCTGACAAACACGGGCTGAAAGGCATATTAGTAAACGGTGCAGGCATTTACACGCAAGATATAACCAACGAAATGCTGGATGCCTTAAAAATAAAAAAGGCTGATTAGCCAATCTTTACACCCGTATTGCCGTCTTATATGTGAACACATTTATCAATAACTTGTTTATGAGAAAATTTATACCCGTACTATTATTTGTCATGTTACCTGTATTAGCCAATGCAACTACCCGTAGGGTGTTGTTTATTGGCAACAGCTATGTATATACCAACAATCTGCCTGTAATCCTGCAACAATTAGCTACGTCTTTGGGCGATACGCTGATATATGAGGAGAGCGTACCGGGTGGCATGACTTTTCAAGGACATAGTACAGACCCTACCACACTAAACAAAATAAAAGCCCAGCAATGGGATATTGTTGTGCTGCAAGAACAAAGCCAACGTCCTGCATTCTCACCAGCGCAAGTTGCTGTAGATGTATATCCTTATGCACGTAAATTAGATAGCCTTGTACGTGCCAACAAAGCATGTACTGAAACAATGTTTTTTATGACATGGGGGCGCAAAAACGGCGATGCATCCAACTGTGCAGCCTACCCGCCTATATGCACTTATTTGGGTATGCAGCAAAGCCTCAGGGAAAGCTATATGCAGATGGCGCAAGATAACAATTCCATTGTATCGCCCGTAGGTGCTGCATGGAAGCAGGTAAGAGATAGCTTTCCGTCTATTGATTTGTATTCCCCTGATGAATCTCACCCGAGTGTTAGTGGTAGCTATTTAGCAGCTTGTGTGTTTTATGCATCTATATTTCATAAAAACCCTACTGCCAGTACATTTAACAACGGTCTATCTGCCACAGATGCAGCCAACCTGAAAAGAATTGCGGGCAAAGTAGTGTTAGACAGCTTCAGCAAATGGAATATGTACGGCAATTACACCTACGCCAATTTTACCAAATCGGTAGCAGGTAATACAGCTACATTTACCAACACATCTGTATATGCTAATACCAATAGCTGGACGTTTGGCAACGGCAATACCAGCACATTGGTTAGCCCATCACATACTTATGCTGCAAACGGCAAATACCAGGTAACACTCACAGCATCCAATACCTGCTTTACAGAAACCAAGAAAGACAGTGTGAGCATTGGGGCTGTCAGCATTAAATCTATCTTTGATGAAAAACCCAATATCATTATCACCAACCACAATGGTAAGACTGCATTGTTGAATAGCAGTACATTGCCTATATATATATCGGTTTACGACATCAGTGGCAGGCAGGTAAAAAGCGGGCAACTACAAGCAAACACATCTATGCAAATAGACCTGCAGGCAGGTATGTATATCTATAAAGCACAAAATATCAATGGCATGGTTTCGGGCGGTAAGTTTACCGTGCAGTAATCAGTACTTAAACCACACTTCGGTAGCACCAAAGCCATACCTGCCCTGCCATTCGTTAGAGAACTTTGACACTTGCGGTATTTCACGCAGTGCTTTATGTACTTCATCTCGCAATACGCCTTTGCCCAAGCCGTGTATAATGATGGTACGCTCTTGCCTGTTTTTCATGACAGCTCTAAGGTGGTCGTGCAGGGCAGCAAGCTGAATGTGGAGCATATCTGCATTATTCATACCCTTGGTATCGGGTACGAGGTTTTCGATGTGTAAATCTATTTCCAATCGGGGTAATGAATCCCGCCAATCTGTTTGGGTATGTTTTACCTGTTTCTTTGGTGGTGGTGCAATACTTTCTTTTTGCTGCTCTTTAGGTTTAGGTACAAAACCATCAACAAGCAAATAGCTGAAAGACGGCTCGTTATTTAATAACAATGTATTGATATGCTCGAATAATTTTTGCGGACGGATGCGTAATACATCGGTTGCAGTAGCATTGGTTGTATCATCTGCATCTGTCAGTTCCCAATAAAAACGTGGCTGTTCGTTCATCTCTTCAAAAGGCAGGGCATGAAGATATATATGCCCGAAGCCATGCAACTTACCCTCGTGTTTAAAGAGTGTACGTTGGTTTTTATCTGATACACTGTATTGAAAATAAACGGCCTGCGGTAGTTCGTTGATTAAATATATCTTGATAAACGATACTTCATCCTCAAAAACATCTGGCTTGTACTCCGGCATAAATGAGAGGTATGCACCTTTTGCCAGCTTGGGTTTTCTGAATTGTTGTTTCTCCAATGGCAGTACATCCGGTATAGATTGCACCGTCTTCTTTTTCTTACCCTCAGTAAACCATTTGAGGTATGGATGGTCTATATCGTCTTTATACACAGGAAAACTCACCCCCTTCACTTCCACTTCAAACATATCCTGATTGATGTAAGCCGTTACATGCCCCTTTTCTCCTGTTTGTTTGAGGATTATTTTATCGCCTATTGAAAATTTCATGATGCTTCTGTTTCCAGTCTTTCTTTAATAAACGCAACCATTTTGCGAACAGCTTTACCTCTGTGGCTTATTTCATTCTTTACATCAGGTGGTAGTTCAGCAAAAGTCTTATCATACCCGTTAGGTATAAATATAGGGTCGTAACCAAAGCCGCCCTCTCCTATTGGCTCTTTTATTATTTGTCCTTCACACACACCTTCAAAAAAATAAGTTTCATCGTCCCATATCAGGCACATGACTGCTTTGTAATAACCACTTCGGTCAACTTTATCGGTAAGGTCTGCCAGTAGTTGTTGTAAGTTGGCAGCATCATCTCTACTACCATTATAATGCGCGCTGTTTACCCCCGGCGCGCCGTGAAGGGCGTTGGCACATATACCACTATCATCTGCAAACACATTTTTGTTACAAAACTGATGAACTGTGCCTGCCTTCGCTAACGCGTTTTCTTCAAAGGTTTGGAATGGTTCGTCAATATCGTCTGTGAAACCAATATCATTCAAAGACAAAAGGCTGATACCATCTATCATTTGCTTTATCTCTCTTATTTTTCCTTGATTATTGGATGCTACAACCAGTTCTTTCATGTTCCCAAAACTAAGACATATCCAAAAAAATATGGCAGGCTGTTTAAACCTTTATTAATTATACAGGTCTTAATATCAAAATTGACACTTATGCAAACAAAAAGAATAATCTCAACAAGCACATTGATAGTGCTGGCAATGATGCTGACAATGACAGCATGTAAACGCGACAAAGACAATACTGTAGATGTAGAAGAAGACACCTACTATGCTGACGACCAAGCAAGGATGGATCAATCGTTCAATGATGCACAAACACTTGCCGACCAAGCTTACGAAACAGGTAATGTACAGATGAAAGGCGGACCAAGCATATTAGGTGCCTGTGCTACTGTAACACGCGACACTACCTCTACACCAAGAAAAATTACGATAGACTTCGGCACAACAAACTGCTTGTGTAACGACGGTAGGCTTCGCCGTGGCAAAATCATTATTACCTATACAGGCAAATACAGAGATAGTGGTAGTGTAAAGACAATTGGTTTTGACGGGTATTATGTAAACAACAATCAGGTGCTGGGTACTAAAACCGTTACCAATATGGGCAGAAACAGCAGCGGGCAACTGTATTATAACATTGCTGTGAATGGCATGATGATATTAAATACTACTGGCGATACCGTTAAACACGTAGCAAGCCGTGTGCGCACTTGGGTAAATGGTGAAAGCACTACCCTGCTGAGCGATGACGAATACCGCATAACAGGCAGCGGTACTAATACACGTGCCAGTGGCAAAGTGGTTAATTACAATATTACAAGTGCATTGCTGGTAGCACTAAACTGTAACTGGATAAAAGAGGGTACGATAGCCATAACACCTGCGGGTGCATCAGCTGCAAGGGTACTGGACTTTGGTACAGGTACGTGCGACGACCAAGCAACCATCAGCTACAATGGCAAAACAAGAACGATAACACTGAGGTAATTTGATTGGGGTGTATTGTGCAATAAGGTGGCTTTTACAGGCCACCTTTATTCTTTATAACTGTTGTAGTAGATGGTAAAGTAAAAAAACAACACCCTCGATAAACGCATAAACCATGGCTGCAGTAGTATGGTAATGGCGGTACTGGTTGCCAGAAAATAATACAGGCTGTTGTCGCTAAAGCCTATACCAAATAGAGGATAATACCACACTATATTCAGGAACATCATCATAACCGTCAGCACATAATTAATACCGTAGCCTATATTTTGCTCTTTGGCATATTTTACATTACATACCGTGCAACGCTCGTGCATTTGCAGGCAGGTTTTTAATGGCAATACATTGTTGACAAATATCTTCCCACGCCTGCAGTTGGGGCATTTCATCTGCAGCAAAGACGGTACTAAGTATGGTTTCTTATCTTTTGACACAATGCAAAGTACATTAAAAAAGCCGCCCCACTATTATGCAGGGACGGCTTGTGATTGGATTGAGCAGGGTATTGCTCGGTTATATTTTCCAGCCCTTGTTTTTGAAACGGTCGCTAACAACCAGTTCTTTACTACCGGGCGTGTATTTGTAAAAACCTTCGCCACTCTTAACACCTAAGAAACCAGCTTGCACCATATTAGCAAGCAATGTAGCAGGTGCGTATTTTTGGTTGCCGAAGCCCATGTGCAGTACGTTCATGATAGAATAACAAGTATCCAAACCTATGAAGTCTGCCAGTTGCAATGGCCCCATCGGGTGTGCCATACCCAGTTTCATAATGGTATCTATTTCTTCAACACCTGCTACACCTTCCTGCAATGAAAGGATGGCTTCGTTGATAAGCGGCATCAATATACGGTTTGATATAAAGCCGGGATAGTCGTTTACAATACAAGGTACTTTGCCTAAATATGTAGATAATGCGTGTACCGTGTTCGTTACTTCTGCATCCGTAGCGTAGCCGTTGATGATTTCAACCAACTTCATGACAGGCACAGGGTTCATAAAGTGCATACCGATTACCTTACCCGGACGCTTGGTGTATGAACCGATACGAGTAATAGAGATAGAAGAAGTATTAGTAGCCAGTATGCAACGCTCAGGGCAAAGCTGGTCTAACTGTTGGAAGATTTTGATTTTCAGGTCAATGTTTTCAGTAGCTGCTTCTACTACTATATCAGCATCTTTTACAGCCTCTGCCAAATCTGTATAAGTAGATATACGGCTCAGTGCCTGTTGCTTGGCTTCTTCAGTCAGTGTATTTTTTGCAACCTGACGGTCCATGTTTTTACCGATAGTAACAAGTGCTTTATCCATTGCAGCCTGATTAATATCCATCATGTGGACATTGAAACCGCTTTGAGCAAAAACATGGCAAATACCATTGCCCATAGTACCCGAACCAATTACGGTTACGGTTTTAATTTGTTCCAGCATAGCTTTTGTGTTTTCGTCAATGGCAGCATCGCCCAGCTTTACTGCATTAACTGTTTGTTCCTGTATCATTTAATAAAATATTTTTAAAACGTGCCTAAGGTAACAGTTTTTTAATAAAACACGCTTCAAAAACGTAAATGTTATCCAACACTATGTGGATTACGAGCCCCTTCTCATAAACGATATATTAAATATGTATGCTTTTTAACAAAGAGCAAGCAATTATTCACCTAAATTAGCCATGCACTATATGAGTATTCAAAGGGCAACACCTGTCAACGAGTTTTTAGCGAAAGTCATTTTTCTATTGCTGCCTACGGCATGTATAGGCTATTTCCTTTTACAAAATGCCAATGAGTATTTTTCTGTTACAAGAAACGAAGCGTGGCGGCAAACCATTTACTTGTGTGCAGGCATGGCAGGTGCTGCTTTACTGTATAGTTTCAGGTTTCGTTTTCTGCCATTGTTCGCATTGCTGGCATTTATACTATATAGTATTTACAAAGGGCTTGATGCCTATGCAGTGGGCGAGTTTGATGCTTTCTTTATTTCTATTCAGTTTCTTGTATTTGCCATCCTGTTCAGCTTTGGATGGCTATTGGGTTGGGGCTTCATCAGGTTGCGCTATTGGTCTATCCTGATAGCAGCTTCTATACTCACGGGTTGCATACTGATAATTGCCAAAGAAAAAACAGATAGTGTTTATAGCTTGTTGAGGGCATTTGCACCTGCACTTATTTATAGTGTGTATATCATCTTCACAGCAGAGCAGATATATAATTATAAAGACAAGAGTGGTAAATTCTGGTGGTTTCTTACCCGTAGGTTAGTGGCATTTGGCATGGTGGCAGCATTGTTACTGGCAGGTGTGCTATACAGTATGCGGGGCGAGATAAAAGAAACCGTTGCCAACTATGGCGGTGAGGGGCAAAACGGCGAAACCAGTATGCTGAAAAAAAACAGCGATGGAACATTCGACCTGAAAGATTATACTAGACTACGTCCTAACCTCGGCAGAAGCAATGAACTACTTTTTTGTGCACATATAGATAATTACTTTCCGGGTACTGAAACACCTAACCCGCTATACCTAACAGCGTTTTATTACACTAAGTTCGATACGCTTACTGAAACATTTGAAAGGGATAAAACCATACCCTATAACGACCTGTTTGAACCAGACCCATCAAAACTGCCGGTGTTCTTTACACAGGTAGATACCAATGTTATCAGAAACAGCCTTGCTACCAAACTTAGGCGGAGCATAGATATAGAGGTATATAGCAAAGGGTTATCCCCCACTACCTATCTCGCTCCAAATGTTGGTTATTTCGTACAACCAATAACAGTTGAAAAAGATTTCAGAGATGAATTTAAATCCGCTTTCAGGGCAAAAGGATATGTATCTGAATTGAACAGTGCTTACTTCGTGTACAATGCTCAAAACCCGGATATCAAGAAATTTCAGGAGCAGCGTTTTGAAGTGTTAAGGCAAGTAAAAGGGTATGATGGTACAGATAAACAATTCATGGACTATTACACCTACATGCCTCGCGATGCCAAATTCAACTCTATCAGCGAATTGGCACACCGTGTTACCCAGAATGCTAAGACACCTGTTGATAAGGTCATTGCCATCCGCGACTATTTTCTTTCAAAAGATGAAAACGGCGAACCCTTGTATTCATATACAGACAACCCCGGCATACCCGATATACCCAGCGCATCGAAACTGATGTACTTCCTGTTTGAAAACAGAAAGGGTTATTGCGCGTATTATGCAGGTGCTACCCTATTTATGCTACGGTCTTTGGGCATACCATCGCGCATCACCGTAGGTTTTATGACGGTAGACCGTAGCGATAAAAACAAAGGCTGGTATTGGTACTATGCAGACCAGGCACACGCATGGGTACAGGTTTACTTTCCGGGCTATGGTTGGCTCGACTTTGATACCACCGTAGGTAATAACGATGCGGAAGAAAGCCCCAAACCCGATGGCACACCACCTATGCAGCCACCACGTGCATGGCTGGCAGCCGATGGCATTGTAGAAAACATAGATACCATCAAAAAACTGATGACGCTTAACGTAAAGCACTTCATTTTTCATGATAAGGAATATGATGTAGCAACGGCACAACCTGTATTGATGGATGTAAAAATTGCCACCGTACACAGAGATAGTATGGATGTGCCGCTATCTAATATTCAGAAAGGTGATGAGGCAACGGCTGTGTCTTATGCGGAAGCGATGAAAAAACTGGAAGCAATGAATGGCGAGAAAGGACAGTCATTGCTGAACCGTTTCCCCAAACCTGCACCCATAGACGAGGTATATCTGAAAAGAAAAGATACGGGCAAGCCGGATGAAAAACCTAAAGCAGCACAAACCGAAAAACCACTGACGGTTAAAGAAATAGCCACAAGAATAGCCATTGCAGCAGGCATCTTGTTGTTTATCATTTTCATGCTGCCATTGCTTGTATGGATGTACTATAAAATAAGACATCGCTTTGCTGAAAAGAATAACAAATCTTATTGGGCATATAGAGCTGCCGGATATTACCTGCATATTTGCGGATTGGCAAGAGGTAACGAAACGCCGATGCAATATGCCAACCAAATGGTTGATGCTAATTTTGGAACATCCTTTGCATCGTTTATGAATATTTACCTGAAGCAGAAATATGCCAACATGCCACTGACACCTGCTGAACTTGAAAAAGCAGCTTTGTTCCTGCATCCGTTCATCAAAACGGTAAGTAGTAAAATCGGTTGGCGAAAACGTATGGCAGGTTTCTTAAACCCGGTAAGGATGCTCAGCTTCTTCATTAAACCGGAAGAAAACGAGTAATACTTTAGATTAATATTGCATACAAAATAATAATCCGGTTTTTAACCGAAAAGAAAACGATTTCAGGCTTAGCCAAACAAGATTTTTTTAGCTTTGCTCTACTTCCAAAAATCTGACACTTGCAGCAGCAAAATCAAACAGGCAAAAAACGCAGCGTAAAACTATTGTGGAAAGCATTCTGGATAGGTGTTGTTGCATTCAACCTGCTCATCATATTCATCAATCTGGGATGGCTTGGTTATATGCCATCTATGAAGGAACTGGAAAACCCCAGTAGTGCCTTATCGTCTGACGTGTATGCAGCAGATGGTACGCTTATAGGTCGCTATTATGTGCAAGACCGTTCTACCAGTAAATACCGCGAAATATCGCCCAATGTATTTAATGCATTACTGGCTACGGAAGATGCCCGTTTTTACGACCATTCGGGCATAGACCCTGTTGCTACCGTTGCCATACCTTTTTATGTACTGACAGGCAAAAAAAGAGGCTCATCTACCATTACCCAGCAGCTTGCCAAAAACCTCTTCCCAAGAGAAAACCAAAATATGTTTACCCTGCCATTCATTAAACTGAAAGAATGGGTAATGGCAGTAAAACTGGAGCGCAATCTTACCAAGAATGAAATTATAACGATGTATCTGAATACCGTTCCGTTTGGTGATAACGTGTATGGCATACGCAATGCATCGCTCACTTTCTATAATAAAACACCCGACAAAGTAACCGTAAACGAGGCGGCTGTATTGATAGGTATGCTGAAAGGTAATACCCTCTACAATCCACGCCGCAACCCTGAAAACGCACTGAAACGCCGCAATGTAGTAGTTGACCAAATGGTGAACTATGAGTATATAACCGAAGCAGACGGTGATAAAATAAAGAAAGAACCTATTGTATTAGATTACCACAAGCTCGACTATCACGAGGGTATGGCACCATACTTCAGACAAGTGGTAGAGCAAGAAGTAAAGAAGATATGCAAAGAACTTAAAAAGCCCGATGGTACAAACTATAACATCTATAAAGACGGGCTGAAAATATACACCACGCTCAACCCCAAAATGCAGGGGTATGCAGAGGCAGCTGTTGAACAGCACATCAGCGAAATACAAAAACTGTTTGTACAGCAATCGGGGTATCGAGATGGTAGTATATGGACTAAGCATAAGAAATACTTAGACCAGTCCATCAAAGACTGTGAACGCTACAGGATTTTGAAAGAAAGAGATAAAAAGCATAATGAGATTATTGCAGAGCTAAGCAAACCTGTAAAGATGAAAGTGTTTGCATGGAATGACAAGCACTACAAAGACACGGTGATGAGCCCTATAGACTCCATCAAGTACATGAAAATGTTTTTGACGGCGGGCTTTATGGCTATGGACCCTTATACTGGTGAAGTAAAAGCATGGGTGGGCGGTATAGACCACAACTATTTCCAGTTCGACCACGTGAATGTGAACACCCGCAGGCAGGTAGGTTCTACCATCAAACCACTACTCTACTGTTTGGCAGTCGACAACGGGTTTTCGCCATGCGGTTCTGTATCTACCATGCCACAACAGTTTCCTTATGTAGGTATGTACGATGCAGGTGGCTCTAAATACGGACAGTTGCCTATGGCAAAAGCATTGGCACTGTCTATCAACAACGCTGCCTTGTATCTTATAAAACAAGTGGGTGTAGATGCATTTGCAGACTTCCTGCAAAAATGTGGCGTAAAGGCAAAACTGGATAAAGTACCCGCACTGGCATTGGGTGTACCTGATATTTCACTTTACGAAATGTTGGGGGCATATACCATGTTCCCCAGTGGTGGTATGAATGTGCAGCCCTACTTCATTACCAAGATTGAAGATAAAAACGGCGCATTGGTAAAGAGCTTTGTACCCGAACAAAAAGAAATCATCAATGCCAATACAGCCTACAAAGTAGTAAGGCTGATGCGCGGTGTAGTAGATTTTGGTACAGCTAAAAGGTTGCGTTATCGTTATGGTTTTAAAGCAGATATTGCCGGTAAAACAGGTACAACAAATAATCAGGCAGATGCTTGGTTTATTGGCTACACACCGCAGATATTAGCAGGCTCGTGGGTTGGTTGCGATGATAGGTATTTGCGTTTCAACAGCGAGGCATTGGGACAAGGTGCAGCAGCAGCATTGCCTATATGGGGCATCTTCATGCAAAAAGTTTATGCAGACAAATCGCTTGATATAAGAGCAGACGCAACTTTTAAGGAACCTGAAAATTTTGATGACTGTAATGTGTACGACCCTACCAGTATGCAGCGCAGTAGTACATATCCCTCAAGTGGTATTGTGCCTGAAAAAGTAAGCAGTGATGGTGATATAATGGAAGAATTTGATTAAGCCCAATTGCAGAGATATAGATGAACATTAAAGGCAAGATTATTAACGACCCCGTTTATGGCTTCATAAAGTTTCCCGAAAAAGAATTACTGCAAATCATCAACCACCCCTGGTTTCAACGCTTGCGAAACATCAAGCAGATGGGGATGGCGCAACTTGTGTACCCGGGTGCGGTGCATACACGCTTCCACCACTCACTAGGTGCATGCCACCTGATGGGTAAGGCTTTAGATGAATTGAGGGCAAAAGGATTAGATATTTCCAGAGAAGAATACTTATCTGCTCGCATTGCCATACTGCTGCACGACATTGGCCATGCACCATTTTCTCATGCTTTAGAACATACATTGATAGAGGGCGTATCGCACGAAGAAATATCAAAGCTCATCATGCAGCAACTGAACCATGAAATGGGCGGCTTGCTGACAGATGCCATCAATATCTTTAATAGTTCTTACCCCAAGCAATACCTGCACCAATTAGTATCCAGCCAACTGGATGTTGACAGGATGGACTACCTGAACAGAGATAGCTTTTATACGGGCGTTTCGGAAGGCGTTATAGGCTATGACAGGATTTTGCAAATGCTGACAGTAAACGATGGAGCATTGATGGTAGAGGAAAAAGGCGTACACTCTGTAGAGAAATTCATCATTGCCCGCAGGTTGATGTATTGGCAGGTCTATCTACACAAAACTGTCCTCTCTGCCGAAATACTGTTAATTAACATATTGAAAAGAGCCAAAGAACTGGCTGAACAAGGTAAAGAGCTATTTGCCACGCCTGCATTACGCTTTTTTCTGTACAATAAATATGATGCGGATAGCTTTGCCAACAATGGAGATTTACTGAAGTTGTATTGTGAACTGGACGATAACGACATCATGACATCCATTAAAGTATGGCAAGCACACGACGATAAGATACTATCTATGCTATGCAGGATGATGAGCCAGCGAAAGTTGTATAAAGTGATATTGAGTACATCTCCTTTAGAAGAGCAATACAAATCGCTGAAGGAAAGTACTGTATCGCAAAAAAACATCCGCGAAGCAGATATAGATTATTATGTATCTATGGGCGTAGCATCCAACAATACTTATAATATTAATGACGAAAAGATACAGATAGCCATGAAAAACGGAAACGTGCTGGATATATCAGAAATTGATAATCCTGTAGTAAATCAGGCACTTTCAAAGCCGGTACATAAAAATTACCTGTGCTATACAAACGAAGTCATATAAAAACTAATACAAATACATTAGCCATTTAGAAAGGATAATGTAAATTACATGGAATTTATAAACGGTCGGAATGCAGTTTACCGCTTTACAGATAGCAACTTTAATAAAAGGCAGCATAGAGGGAAACCCTGATGCCAAAGTAAGCAAGGTTGCCAAAATAGAAGATGCAGGTGATGGAGCATTGAGCTTCATAGCCAATCCTAAATACGAAGAGTACCTCTATTCAACCAATGCAAGCATATTGATTATCAACGATTCATTGGAAGTTACCCAAAAAGTAAAACCAACGCTGATACGCGTTAAAGACGCATACAGTGGGTTTGCTTACCTGTTGGAGAAATACAATGAAATCATATCCAAGTCTGGCAAAAACGGCATAGAGCAACCCTCTTTTGTATCGAAAACGGCTTCTATCGGCAAGGATGTGTATATAGGTGCCTTCACCTATATAGGCGATAACGTTATCATTGGCGACAATGTAAAAATATACCCCGGCTGCTACATTGGCGATAATGTGGTGATTAATGAAGACTCACGATTATTTGCAGGGGTTAAGATATATGATGGTTGCTCATTAGGCAGCCGTGTTATCATACATTCGGGAAGTGTTATTGGTGGAGATGGTTTTGGTTTTGCACCGCAAAATGACGGCACGTACCGCAAAGTGCCGCAAATAGGTAACGTGATAATTGAGGACGATGTAGAAATAGGTGCTAATACAACAATAGACAGGGCAACTATGGGCTCTACCATCATCAAAAAAGGTGTGAAGCTGGATAATCTGATACAAATAGCCCATAATGTAGAGATAGGAGAAAACACGGTGATTGCAGCACAAACTGGCATATCAGGTAGTACAAAAGTTGGCAAAAACGCTATAGTAGGTGGGCAGGTAGGTATTGTTGGACATATACAAATAGCAGATGGTACACGCATCAATGCACAAAGCGGGGTATCAAAAACAGTGAATGAACCTAACACAGCTTTAACAGGTTCGCCTGCATACGATTATAAAAGTTCATTAAAAAGTCAGGCAATTTTTAGAAATTTGCCAGAATTGCAGCAACGGCTCATCAAGCTCGAAGAAATGGTTGCTGAATTATCATCCCTGTTAAATAAACAACAAGTAAAGGAAAACCAGTGAGTTTGGATACGATAATGCATACTGAGACGAAGAAAAAAGCAGATGCAGGCAGCGCAGCCTTTGCATCAGAATATCAGCATACGGTGAAAAATCCCGTATCGCTCCCTGGTGTTGGCTTACATACAGGCGAACCTGTTACCATGACCTTGAAGCCTGCCAACCCAGGCTATGGCATCAGGTTTCAGCGAATAGACCTGCCCGAAAAACCCATCGTAAAAGCAGATTGCGACTATGTGGTAGATACATCTCGCGGCACTACATTGGAACACAATGGAGCTAAAGTGAGTACAGTAGAACATACTTTAGCAGCATTGGTAGGCTTAGGCATTGATAATGTATTGATAGAACTGGACGGCCCTGAAGTACCTATTATGGATGGTAGCTCAAAAGTATTTATAGAAGCTATTGAGAGCGTTGGCGTACAAGCACAAGATGCAAAACGAATAGTTTATACCATAGATTCTAATATTCATTATTACGACCCTGTAAAGAATGTAGATATGCTGGCGGTTCCGTCAAACGAATACCAGATAACTACCATGATTGACTTTAATTCACCAGTGTTGGGTACGCAACATGCTACACTGAAGCATATTGCAGAATTCAAAGGTGAAATAGCCCCTTGCCGTACTTTTTGTTTTTTGCATGAATTGGAATACTTGCTTGATAACAACCTTATAAAAGGGGGTGATTTAAGCAATGCGATAGTTGTAGTAGATAAACCTGTAAGTCAAGGAGAACTGGATAGGCTTGCCAAGGTATTTAACAAGCAAAATATAGAAGTAAAACAGGAAGGCATATTAAACAATGTGCAACTACACTTTACCAACGAACCTGCCAGACACAAATTACTGGATGTAGTAGGTGATTTAGCACTTGTTGGTTTCAACATCAGAGCACATGTTATTGCCAGCCGTCCTGGCCATGCATCAAACGTTGAGTTTGCTAAAAAAATAAAACAGTACATCAAAAAGAATAAACACTTGTCTGATGTACCTCATTACGACCCTAACCAGCCTGCTATCTACGACATTACACAGATAGAAAAAGCGCTGCCGCATAAATTTCCGTTCTTATTAGTTGATAAAATCATTGAACTGAGCGACAACCATGTGGTAGGCATTAAAAATGCTACATACAACGAGCATTTCTTTCAGGGACACTTCCCGGGCAATCCTGTAATGCCTGGCGTATTGCAGATTGAGGCTTTGGCACAAACAGGTGGTATACTTGCATTAAACAACTATAGCGACCCTGAAAATTATGATACCTATTTTTTGAAAATAGATAAAGTAAAATTCAAACACAAAGTATTACCGGGTGATACACTTATACTGAAACTGGATTTGATGAACCCAATCCGCCGAGGTATATGTGAAATGAGAGGTACAGTATATGTGGGCAACAAACTGGTAACGGAAGCCGAATTAGTAGCACAAATTGTAAGAAAAGACAAACGATGATTCACCCGTTAACATACATCCACCCGGATGCAAAAATAGGTCCGAATGTAAAGATTGACCCATTTACTACCATTCATAAGAATGTAGAAATTGGAGAAGGGACGTGGATTGGCTCGAATGTCACCATAATGGAAGGCGCGAGGATAGGTAAAAATTGCCGCATATTTCCGAGCTCTGTTATATCTGCCATACCACAAGACTTAAAGTATAAAGGAGAAGAAACACAAACAGTAATAGGTGATAACACGACAATACGTGAGTGTGTTACCATCAACAGAGGTACTACTGACAGGAATAAAACCAAGATAGGTAACAACTGCCTCATCATGGCGTACTCTCATATAGCACATGATTGTGAAGTGGGTAATTACTGCATATTCTCAAACAACACTACACTTGCAGGACACATAACCGTGGGCGACAATGTAGTATTAGCAGGGCTTACAGCCGTTCAGCAATTTGTACGCATTGGTTCTCATGCTTTCATTACAGGTGGTTCATTGGTTCGTAAAGATGTGCCGCCTTATGTAAAAGCTGCACGCGAACCACTTTCTTATGTTGGTGTCAACTCTGTAGGGCTGAAACGTCGCGGCTACGACATTGAAAAAATCAACCACATACTTGACATATATCGCATATTGTTTGTAAGGGGTTATAATGTTTCGAAAGCATTGAGCATTATTGAAGCAGAAATACCTGTGTCTGACGAGCGCGATGAAATCATCTCATTTGTACGCGATACCGGACGTGGTATCATGAAGGGTTATGCCCGCAGATTCAATGAAGATATCTCTTGAGAACATAAGTAAACGTTTTCAGAAACACCGGATTTTCAAGGACATATCTTATTCCTTTACTACACCCGGCAGCTATGCTATATTAGGGGCCAATGGTAGCGGTAAATCAACTTTATTGCGCATTATTGCAAGGATGCAAAACCCGAGTATAGGTAAGGTATTGTATAGCAATGATAATGGTACTATAGGGATAGACAAGATATTTTCACACATCAGCTTTACCGCGCCGGGGCAGGAAATAGTAGAAGAACTAACACTGCATGAATTTCTGACGTTTCACTTTAGGTTCAAAAAAACATTGTCAGGATTAAGTGTTGCTGAGATAATCAAAATAATCGGGTTAGAAGCATTTACACACAAACCTATCGGCGATTACTCATCTGGTATGAAGCAAAGGGTGAAACTGGCACAAGCAATATTTGCTGATACACCTATACTACTGCTAGATGAACCTTGTACCAACCTCGACAAACAGGGTGTAGAACAATACACCAACTGGATAGAACAATACACAAAAGACCGTTTAGTAATCGTTGCATCCAACGATGTGCGAGAATACTTTTTTTGCAAGGAAACAATAGCTATTGAAGACTACAAGTAGGTTAGTCTTGTTTCTTTAGCACGAAAATCAGGTTGGCAGTAAACTTTGCATTATCCAGCATTTCAATACTCATATTATGCTTTGCAGCAAATGCTTCTACAAAAGCCTTACTGATATAATGCAGCTCATTCTGTGTCTTGTTGAACTTAAACAGCTTTGTGCTAAATAGCTCTGTAAGCTTAGTGCCTTTTATACGACCTTGCAGCTCTGCTACCCCATCTCGAATTATCAGTGTACCATTAGCATTAAGGCTATTGTAGCACTTTTCAAGTAATGCTTCTTGTTGATGAGGTAGTAAATAATGCAGCACGTCGCTGATAATGATACCATCGCAGGCTCGCATCTCTACATCAGTAACATCCCCTTGCATAAAATTTAGCTTATCGCTACGTAAGAAATTGCCTTGCGCTGTTTCAATTTTGTCTGTATCGTAATCTACCCCAATGAATGTTCTTTCAGGTGCAGCCCAGTGTAGCATATACGTCATAAAGCCATAACCACAGCCTAAGTCGTAAAACTTTCCTTTGCGTGGTAATAGTTGATGAAATGGTTCGTAATAACCTTCGAGCTTCGTTTTAATTCGGCAATACCATTCTGTAACAGGCCCTTTGAAAGTATAGCTCCGTATCAGTTGTTCTTTAAAGTATTTGGGTGTTTCGTCTTTTATTTTTGTTTCGTTCAATTCATTTCTCATCCACCTGCCTATCATCTTAGCACGTTCTGTATAAGTAGTACCTAAGCGGGCATCATCAGGTTTAATTCTGTTTTGAATGTATATAGAACAGGTTCCGTCTTTCAACAACCAATCACCTTTTTGCATCGTATACCCTACTCCGTGCAATAATATGGGCACAACATCCAGTTTCAGTTTTTCAGCAATAAAAAACGCACCTTTATGAAAACGATTGATTGTATCGTCATAAGAACGTGTGCCTTCGGGAAATACTACAATAGAGTACCCACGGCTTACCAAATCGCGCAAAGGTTCTAAACTTTCTTCTGCACCGTCTGCCACAGGATAATATTCAGCCATACGTACAACAGCACCAAACACAGGGCTACGCCATACCCACCTGTTCGTCATCAGTACCAGCTTAGGGTGCAACATAGTGGTAACGAGTATATCCAAAAAAGAAGAGTGATTGGCAATATAAACAGCAGGCTTTTGAAAGTCTTCTTTACTGATGTTAAACACACGCTTTTTCACATTAGCCATTATATACATCATACTCCATGTATATCTGCTCACCCATGCATGAAACCAATACCTTGCCTTCTCTTTGTTTAATGGCCATAGCTTAGTGAGTATTACACCCAGTATAGTTAAAACCATTGAACCTGTAAAGAAATAAGCGAAAGCAAATACTGATATGAAGAAACTACGTAGCGTAAACGGCAAGAATTTTTTATCTGCCCTGTTTTGAATAAACCAGTTGAACAAAAAGGGCTGTAGTACTTGTGAAACAAACAAAACACAAACTAACCCTGTAACTGATATAAACGCTATAGAACGCAAGGCCGGATGCTTAGCCAGTAACAATACGCCCAAGCCTATGATAACAGTTAGCACCGATACATATACTGCCGAACGTGTTGATTCAAGTTTTTGCTTACCTGTTCTGTATTTTTCTATCAGCCCATCCATAGTAAAGATGGTATAATCATCTCCCAACCCGAATATCAGCGAAGAAATAATGATATTGACAATATTGAACTGTAAACCCAATAAAGACATCAACCCCAATATCCAAATCCATGATATAGCCATTGGCAAAAATGCTATGATGGCTAGCTCTATTCGCCCGTAGCCAATGAGCAATGCAAAGAAGACTATAAGCGATGAGTATAACGCAATACTTGTAAAATCCTTATTTAGTATTTCTACTAATTGTGTTGCGCCTTGTTGCCTGTCTGCAATGGTAATACCCTCAATATTCTTCAATTTATCAAATACTGCTTGCCTGTTAGCCTGCTCTACTTTTAAAGACGCGATGGTATAATGCGTATTGCCATCTTTTGAAAACCCACCGGGAAATAATGAAGCCAATACATTTTGTGTTGCGGCATCAAAAGGTTTGTAGTCTTTTTGTATTACATCCTTAAAATCACTGAAAGCATTTGCGCTATAGCCATTGGCAACTGATGCAGCATTAACAGTAGACATCACACTGCTTTGCCTTTCGTCTGTCCAGTAAGTTTTCCATTTTGCTATTCTTTTCAACTGTTCATTTACAGATGGTACTAATAGAGTAGGATTAGAGGCATTGCGAATTAACCCAGTGTTTGCTAAACTGTCAATAATACTATTGGCTTTCTCCAATTGCTGTATAGCATGGTCGCCTGTACTATCGCCTGCCATTACAAATACACTGCTGAGTGCGGCAGCGTTGTACTTGCTCACCTCTTCCTGTGCTTTTTGTAGTTTTGGTGATAGGTAGTTGAGGTGCATCATATCGCTATCAAAAGATACACCATCAATGCACTTGTACATAACAGGTGTCAGCAATATAATACCTATAACAAGCCATTTATTTTTTTCAGGTTTCCACTTGCCAGCTTTGTCAAAAATGGTTGGTTTAGATGATATGTTTGAGCCTATCGGCAAATGAGGTAGAAAAATAAGCGTACATAAAGATGCACCCGCAAGGCTGGCGGCAGCAAACAATCCTAAATCTTGCAATATAGGTGTTGATACAAAGCGTAATGACAGAAAAGCGGCAATAGTAGTAAAGCTACCTATCGTCAGTGGATTTGACATTTCTTGCACAGCTACCTTTATGTTACTCACATGCCTTGTGTGCGATAGAAAATGAATAGCAAAATCTATTGCTATACCTAATATTATAGCACCAGCACCCAATGCTATTACGGCAACAGAACCCTGCACAATGTACATAACTGCCAACCCACATACTGCGCCAAACAGTACAGGTACTAAGAGTAATAGTGAAGTGCGTTTTCTGCGAAAGAAATAATACGTTAGTATCAATAACAGTACAATGGTTATTGATAACGTTACAATGGTATCAGTTTGCAATTGCGATGCATTGCCCGCTGCAACGGCTGGTCCACCAAAATACATTACCTGCAAATCTGCATGTTGTGCCTGCCATGTATCTGTCAGTTCATCAACTTTTTTAAATAACGCTGCATTCTTCCCTGTTTCAGATGCTTTGTATTTGGGTTTCAGAAAAAAACTGAGGTTGCGTTGCGCATTGTTGAACAAATAACCCTCGTATGTTTCGTACCCGGGGTCTGCTTGTAGTGTTTTCAACTTTCCCCATACCAAGCCAGATATGCCTACTGGATCTTTCGCTACCAATGTTTTATAGAATGTACCTGCAGGCGATAACAATAGTTTTTTATTCTGTTCAAGCGTCTTTGCAATTCGTTCAGGTTCTAATAATGTATCGAGCCTTTTATAGTCATTATCGTTCAAAAACAAAGGCAGGTTTTGTTGTACAACATCTACCAAAACCTCTTCATATCCTGCACCGGGCTGTAAGATGATGGTATCAATCCACTGGGCACAATCTTTTTGCAGGATTGATAAATAGTCGTTTGCCTCTGTAATTAAGCTATCGGGGTTGGTAACACTACTATCTGTAAATGAGAGCATGAAGATAACCTGCTCGCCTGCCTGTGTATTACTAACAACATTATTCATTGCCTTGATAGCTTTGCTATCGGGCAACATGCTGGTTATGTCATCTTTCAGCTTTATTTGCAATGCAAGCACTGCCAGCAACAAAAAACTACCGGCAAAGAACAGCCAGTATAGTTTTTTATTACGCTCAAAAAACCGGTATATAGAAACGAATATTACCTGCATTTCAATTCAAACAAAGGGGCAACGATTGTTTATTCAAAGTCTTCGTACAACAAATACTTCTTTCTTATTTTTTTAAACGCATCAATATCTTTTTGCCAGGTAGCCCTGATGGCATATTCATCCATACCACTTTCTATTTGCTTTCTCAATTCGCCATTGCCAACGAGCTTTTCAAAGAATGAATTGAAAAACTTTTTCTTATCAGGGTACCAGCTATACGCCCTTATCAGCCACAGCAGCCTTACACGCCTGCCTATCAAAGTTTGTGCTTCCTGTTTATCCATTACCACCATTTGCCCATAGCAGTCTTTAAAGGCATACATAGGGTCTGGCTTACCCCATACAGGTACGGGGCGAAAACTATAACCAGCTTTACCTGCAAAATCCGGATGGCCAAACATTTGAAAAGGTGTTGATGTACCCCTGCCAACGCTTACTACTGTACCCTCAAACAAGCAGATAGATGGATACGCAAATATAGCTGCCATCGTCTTCAGGTTAGGCGACGGGCGTACTGGCAAATCATATTGTGTATAATGATTGTAGTTATTGCAGGCAATAACTTTCATATCCAATTTACCTGCTCCGTTTACCCATTTTTCGCCTGCCAGCATTTTTGCATACTCCCCTACCGTCATGCCATACACAATTGGTACAGGTTGCATACCAACAAAAGATTTGTACTCAGACTTTAATACAGGACCATCTACGTAATGTCCGTTGGGGTTTGGCCTGTCCAATATCACAAGTTGTTTATTATTCTCTATACATGCTTCCATAGCATACTGCATGGTAGATATATAGGTATAAAAACGTACGCCCACATCCTGCAAATCATATACAATTACATCTACATCTTGCAACTGTTCAGCTTTAGGTTTTTTGTTATCACCATACAGCGATACTATAGGTAGATTGGTAGCACTGTCAATGCTATTATTCACTTTAGCACCTGCTTCGGCCTCGCCCCTGAAACCATGCTCAGGCGTAAATACTTTTACCACATTTACGCCAGCCTTCAACAATGTATCAAGCAGATTTACACTACCTACTAAAGATGTATGATTAATCAGCATGGCTACTCGCTTCGCCTTTAGTACGGGCAAATACTCTTTCATGCGCTCCGCACCCACTACTACATCATTCCCGTATTTTAAAGGCTTTACGTCCTTTTTTTGTGCTGCGGCTTCATAACTTACGAACAGCAACAAAAGCGATAAAAATCTTAACAATAAGTTCCTCATTTGAGCATAAAGATAGCCCCGTGTTTCCGATATTAAACGTAACTTGCATCATTATTAGCATTTATTAAAACAATTTACATGCAACAAGTGAAAAATGGTGATACTGTAAGCGTGCATTATCACGGAAAGCTGACAGACGGCTCAACATTTGATAGCTCTGAAGGCCGCGACCCGCTACAGTTTACCGTTGGCAGCGGACAGGTGATAAAAGGATTTGACGATGCGCTGCTGGATATGAAAGTAGGCGACAAAAAAACAGTACAAATTCCGGTAGAGCAGGCTTATGGTGAGCGCCGTGATGATATGATGATGGAATATCCTAAAAGTGATTTCCCAGCAGATATGCAACCTGTGGTAGGTCTTGAACTACACATGAGCGACAATACAGGCAACGTATTTCCGGTAGTAATAGCTGATGTACAAGCAGAAGTAGTAATACTGGATGCTAACCACCCGCTGGCAGGACAGGATTTGATATTCGACCTGGAACTTGTATCTATCGGTTAATACTTACTATATTTTATTGCAAAGCCGACACATTTAGTGTCGGCTTTGTTTTTTAACAGAATGTATCTGCCACAACCACTAAAATTTACTATTATTACAGTTAGTCTTTTTAGAAACTATGGTAATACTCTCCATATTATTACAAGCCGATACGTTGGCAAACTCTGCTGCTGTGGCCGCAAAACAGCAGGAAATATCTTTATGGTATCTGTTGATGCAAGGCGGTGTATTAATGATACCACTGCTGATATGCTCTGTGCTAATGGTGTATGTATTTGCAGAACGCCTGATGGCTATACGCAAAGCATCCGTATCTGACCCTACATTTATGGCGCGCATTAGGGAACATATTACAGATGGCAACTTGCAGGCTGCGAAAACGCTATCAAAAAATACGACAGGCCCCGTAGCTCGTATGATAGATAAGGGATTGAGCCGTATTGGCAAACCTATAGACCATATTGAAAAGTCTATGGAAAATGCCGGTAAACTGGAAGTATATCAACTTGAAAAAAACCTTTCTATACTTTCTACCATTGCAGGTATAGCACCTATGTTTGGTTTCCTCGGCACTATTGCGGGTATGATAATCTTATTCTTCAACATACAGCATCAGGGCTTTTCTATAGAGGGTATTGCCAGCGGTATATATACCAAAATGGTTACATCTGCCGTTGGGTTGATAATTGGTTTGCTGTCTTATGTGGCATACAGCTATTTGAATGCACAGATAAACAAAAACGTAAACCGTATGGAGTCTGCCTCGGTAGAGTTTCTGGATATTTTACACGAACCTGCCAAATAGCCTGATATGGATTTACGAAAAAGACTCAGAGAAAAACCCGAAGCGCATGCTTCCGCATTGAATGATATATTATTCATACTGCTGTTGTTTTTTCTAATCATATCTACATTGGCTAATCCTAATGTTATAAAGCTGTCTATACCCAGTGCCAAGAGCGATACCAAAGCCAAGCAAACAGTAGTAGTATCCATAACACCAGAGCAACAGTTTTATGTTGGCACACAAGCTACCAACAAAGACTCACTGGTATCAGCCATCAATGGTGTAGTGCTTAAATCACAAGATGCAGAACCTACTGTCGTTATCAATGCAGATAAACAGGCTGATGCGGAAAGTATTGTAGCCGTAATGAAAGCCGCAAAATCACTGAACCTGAAAACTGTATTGGCGGTAGATAAAGAGGGGAAATAAATCAGCCGATTTTAGCTAACCGTAGCAGCGATTTAATATCGTGTATCACAATAGTGCGCCTGTCAACATCCAGCAAACCATCCTGTGCAAATTCATTTATCAGAGTAGTAACCGTTTGCCTGCTGGTGCCCGTAAGCCTTGCAATATCCTCATGTGTCAAAAAGTTTTGAATACTGTATGAGCTTTGCTCTGTTGCATTATCTTGCGGCAGCAGTGTCCAGAAAAAGTATAGTAGTCTGCTCCTTGCATCTTTCTGTAACAAGTTCATCAACCTGTTTTCTACCTTTCTCAGCTTCTGCCCTACTTTTTTTGCATATTGTACAGATAAATCTGGTCGGTGCATCAGCAGGCGTTGAAAATCTTCGAGCGTAAAGGAACAAAGACTGGTTTCACATTTATAAGCCTGTGCATACTCGCCCTGCATATTATTCTTTTCTAAAGTAAACTGTCCGAAAATATCCCCCGGTTGCAGTATTTCCTTTACAATATCATTGCCCTCATCATCTATACAACCTATTTTTATATACCCGTCCTTTACGAAATACAACTTGTTGAGGGCATGGGCATCAAAATATACATACGCACCTTTATCGGCTACAACTATATTATGTTCAAGATGCAGAGCGGTATAATCATCATCTGATAACTTATTCAGAAAATCGTTTTTCCTGATTAGCAAAAATGTATCATCCATGCCCATTACCCCTAAGTTACATTAGTTCTTAATAAACTTGAATGCCTGCTGTGTGCTACCATGTTGTATATAGGCAATATACTGTCCGTCTGCCAATCCTGAAATATCTATTCTATCGCCGCCATTTATAGCAAGGCGACTTATCTGCCTGCCTGTAATATCTTGTATAGCAACGGCATATCTGTTATTGCCATTGCCATGTAATTGCAAATAATCAGTAGCAGGGTTTGGCGTGATAAATACAGACGATGTAGTATGATGCTGAATACTTGTTGGGTAAGCCAATTTATTTGACTTAGCAGCCTGTACATGGTTTTTACTATTGTCCTGCAATATGGCTATACCATATACCCTACCTTTATTCCATGCACCATTGATGGCAATCTGTTGTGTATGCACCGTAGAATCTCCGATGTTTACAGGTGCGGTAATAGCTAACGGATTGACACCCCAAAAACTTTTCCTGAATACATCAAGGTGTTTACTCTCTCCGTTGTTGGCGGCAAAAAACAGTGTATCTTCTACAAGCGGCACATAGAGTGTAAGGTTCGTCAATGCGCTGGCATCTTTTTTCCTGATTACTACTCTTATCTCAAGGTTATTACCTGCAATCTCACTCAACTTTGCAGTCATCTCAAATGCAGTAGTCTTTCCTAATTCATTTTGAAAAATAGACGCATTTGTAAAAGAGCCTGATACTTCTTTTGCCTGCACTACAAGCTTTGGCGTTGCGCCAAATATGCCATAAAAATTAGTGCGGGCATCATTTTCTGTTTTGTTATGCTGATTGAGCGGGCAAGCAGCATAAGGAGAACTTGGATGGTAAGCCACATGCAATGCTTGCGGAAAGTTGGCATAATTAGTATATAACCCGGGATTTCGGGATGCGCATACACTGCAATATGTATTGGTAAAATGCTCTGCAACCACCGTTTGCGCCACGGGCTGGGCGGATGTGCTAACTACACTTATCAACAATACCCATATCAGCTTTAAAGATTTCATCTCTGTTTTTTTGTGCAAATTAGGTAGCCTAATGCAACTCATTTGTCGGCTGCAATACATTTGACGGTTTAGTTTGTCAAAACATTGTCTTGTTTATATTTGTCTAAATAATTCAACAATCAGCCATCTCGCTTCCATATTAGATTCCCCCATCGAATACCTGAAAGGTGTTGGGCCACAGCGTGGAGAAATGCTGCGTAAGGAATTGGATATAGCCTCGTTTGGCGATTTGCTTTATCATTATCCCTACCGATACTTCGACCGTACAAAGGTTGATAAAGTAGCTGCCATCAACGGCAATACAGAATATGTACAGTTACTTGGCACTGTCATTAATATTTTTGAAGAAGGGGAAGGCAGAAAGAAGCGATTGGTTGCTACGTTTTATGACGATACAGGGCAGATAGAACTGATATGGTTTCAGGGTGCACAATGGATGAAGAAATCGTTGGTTGACCATGGCAGGTATATATTATTCGGCAAAGTTTCTTTCTTCAATGGTGTACCCAATATCGCCCACCCCGAAATTGAACCACTAAACAGCGACACCAGCATACCGGGTATGCAGCCTGTATATCCCAGTACCGAAAAATTGCGAGCTAAAGGCATCAGCAACCGTTCTTTCGCCAAACTGACACAAAGCCTCTTTGAAAAAATAAAGCCCGGTGATATTCCTGAAATATTGCCATCCAACATACTGACACAATACCAGCTTTGCAGCAGATACAATGCCATCAAGTGGATTCACTTTCCGGATAGTGATGAACACATGCAAGCTGCCCGCTATCGCCTGAAGTGGGAAGAGTTGCTGGCATCTCAACTGAAAATAGCACAACTGCGCCTGCAACACACCATACAGCAAGGATGGAAGTTTGATAAAGTAGGTAATCATTTCAATGGCTTCTATAATAATCACTTACCCTTTCAGCTAACAGGTGCGCAAAAACGGGTACTGAAAGAAATAAGGATAGATACCGCTATAGGCAAGCAAATGAACCGACTGCTGCAAGGCGATGTAGGTAGTGGCAAAACAATGGTGGCGGTAATGTCTATGCTGCTGGCTATGGATAATGGTTTTCAGGCTTGCCTGATGGCACCTACTGAGATACTGGCACAACAACATTACCAAAGTGTAAAAGATTTACTCGCACCAATGAATATACCCGTTGCCATACTGACGGGCACTACTAAAGGCAAAGAGCGTAAGGAAACACTAGCAGGCTTACAGTCAAGTGCTATATCAATAGTAGTAGGCACACATGCGTTGCTGGAAGATACTGTACAATTCAGCAATCTGGGAATGGCTATAATTGACGAGCAGCACCGTTTTGGTGTAGCACAACGCTCTCGACTATGGCAGAAGAACAGTACCCCACCCCATGTGTTGGTAATGACAGCAACACCTATACCTCGCACACTCGCCATGACACTTTATGGAGACCTTGATGTATCTGTAATAGATGAGCTGCCACCCGGCAGGCAGGAAATAAAAACGGTACACCGCAACGAGATGCGCCGTGCCAGTGTGATGGAATTTATAAGAGCAGAAATAGACAAAGGCAGACAGGCATATATTGTATATCCACTGATTGAGGAGTCTGAAAAAATGGACTATGAAAGTCTTGTAGCAGGCTTTGAACAAGTGAAAACCTTTTTCCCCGACCATAAGTATAATATAGCTATGGTGCATGGTAAACAAGAGGCTGGTGAGCGGGAACGGAATATGCAACGGTTTGTAAAAGGGGATGCGCATATATTGGTTGCTACCACCGTAATAGAAGTAGGTGTAAACGTACCCAATGCAAGCGTGATGCTAATAGAGAGTGCCGAGCGTTTTGGGCTATCTCAACTGCACCAGTTACGCGGGCGCGTGGGGCGTGGTGCAGAACAATCTTATTGCATACTACTAACAGGTAATAAACTATCCAACGAAAGTGGAGAAAGGATGAAGATAATGACATCCACATCCAACGGGTTTATAATTGCCGAGAAAGACCTTGCTATGCGTGGCCCGGGCGACCTGTCAGGGACGAGGCAAAGCGGCATACTGAAATTCAAGCTGGCTGATATTGTTGATGACAGTGCCATACTGGAGCAAACCCGTATTGCCGCGCAACAAATCATTACATCAGACCCCTCTCTCACCCATCCGCAACATACAGCCATACGTAGTATCCTGCTGCAAGAAAAAGCTGCTAATAACTGGGCTAAAATCAGTTAGATAGCTCAATGCACCATACTTGTGCAATAAATAGCATAAGACACCGTTATTATTCCAAAACCAACCGGAATGAAGTACCCTATATGCTTATTGTTATTGGTGTGTATTTTCTCTTGTAAGAAAGTTGAAAAAGACACCTCTGCTCAACCGACTGTTACTAATACGACAAATGATACAGTTAAACCAAAGGTTCCGAACCCAGTCATAACAAAGTCAATACGATTTTATGGACATACCTCTGGTGATTCATATACTCCTGCAAGAATAAGTGTTACGTATTACAATGACTCTACTGTTTCATTTTCTAATTATACAGGCATTGATTCCCCATACGTAAAGGAATATTTTACCGGTGCTTTTAAAAGAAATGCTATTGATAGTTATTATTATGCTGAGCCCAAAATGTATAAGAAATTCAGAATTAAAAGGGATAGTATATTTATAGAGGCACATGAAACTTTTGGGGGAGATATGGTTTTTTATGCATTTAAAGGTGAGAGGTTCTATTAGCTATCGTTACCTTTAGTGTATTCAAAGAATTCAGTTGTATAATGCACACCAATCTGCATTTCTCTATTAAAGGCAATAACCCAATAAGCGATACATTCATCTCATTGGGTATCAATACTTTTTCGGATGCTTGCTCTTATACAAAACACATACCTTACGGGCGTAATACTGACAAGACAAACAAGCTATGTGTGTTGCAAGAAAACAAAGGCACTTGCAGCACAAAACATGCTTTGCTGAAAACTCTAGCAGATGAAAATGGGATGCCTGATGTCAGGCTGATGCTTGGGATATTTAGAATGAACGGTCAAAACACACCTACTGTCTTAAAGACCTTAGCAAATTATCAACTAGATTACATCCCAGAAGCACACAACTACCTGAAGCATAACGATACCATTATAGATTGCACCACAACCAAAGAACTAGATTTTCTACCATACCTCTTGAACGAAACCGAAATCTCTCGGGAACAGATTACAGACTATAAAGTAGCATATCATAAAAATTATCTCAACACATGGCTACAAACTGAGAAAGTTCCATATACCTTAGATGAGATATGGAATATCAGAGAGGCTTGTATTGCAGCACTGAGCAAATGAATATAATATTACCTTAATACAACTGTTATATTAACCCCGAATTCCTTACCTTTGCGCGTCAAACAGGTTCTTTACAGGATATGATAAGCCGCAGAAACATACGGGTAAAAGTGATGCAAACGCTCTATACGTTGGCAAGCATGGAGCCCGCAGACTTGGAACAACAGAAAAAGATTGGCTCAAATTTACTTAACGATAAGCTCAACCGCTCTTTAGACCTCTTTGTAGTATCTATACTATACACTTTCCGCACGGCGCAATATGCCGAAACAGATGCTATGCAACGCGCATCCAAATACCTGCCTACAGCCGAAGACCTGAACGTAAGTACCAAAATAGCTGGCAACGAGTTTTTGTGGGATGTAATGCACAACCAGACGTTTGCCGAAAAGGTAAAGGAAGCCAAACTGGAGCAGTACATAGATGCTGAATGGATAAAAAAACTCTATCAGCAATTAGTACAACATACGGAATACAAAAAATACATCACTGCCAAAGAACGCGAAACCTCCCGTGAAAAAGGCATCCTGCAACTGACTTGGGAAAAACTGATTTGGGAAAACGAAACCTTGCAGGAACATTTTACCGAAGAACTGCCTGGCTGGGAAGATGATAAAGAAATGGCTGGTATGCTGATGGAAAACTTTTTCAAAAGCAATAGCAAAATCAATTTCCTGAACCTTATTTCCGGCGAAAAGCGAGAGTATGCACACAACCTGATGCATACCGTACTGGAGAAAGAAGCATATTGTATGAGCCTTGTGCAACCCAAACTCATCAATTGGGATGCGGAACGCGTGGCACTGATAGACTTATTGCTGCTACGCATGGGTGTTTGCGAAATACTCTACTTCCCTACCATACCTACCAAAGTAACCATCAACGAGTATATAGAAATAGCCAAGCAATACAGCACCCCGCAAAGCGGACAGTTTGTAAATGGTGTACTCGACAATATTCTGAAAGATTTGGAAAAAGAAAACCTGATACGCAAACAAGAACGCAATCGTAAATCATAAATTTGCACATTATGAAGAAACTATTGTTTATTGCCGCGATAGCCACCATGAGTGCCTGTAAAGAAAATACGGGCAACACAGATGGCAAATTATCTGCCGATTTGGTAAACAACCCTGCCAGTGCAGAAGGTGTAGATGCCAAAACATTGAGCGAATTGCCTACGATGGACTTTAGCGATACCCTGCACAACTTCGGCAATATGAAAGAGGGCGAAGTAGCTACGCACGATTTTGAATTTAAGAACAATGGCAAATCGCCGCTGATTATAAGCAGTGCTAACGGCTCTTGTGGCTGTACTGCACCAGACTATCCGCACGACCCTATTAAGCCCGGGCAAACAGGTGTTATTACCGTAAAATTCAACTCTGCCGGTAAACCTAACCATCAGGAAAAATCGGTTACAATAACTACCAACTCTGCCAGAGGTACACACATGCTGTATATAAAAGCAGATGTAGCACCCGGAGAGAAAGACCCTAACGTTATTTCAACAACTATTGATACAAAAAACAGGTAAAACTCAATAAATACAAATACAATGTTCGTAAATCTGATGACTATTCTATTGCAGGCACAAAGCCCCATGTTCTCTCTGATATTCATGGTAGGTATGATAGCCGTGATGTACTTCTTTATGATACGCCCACAAGCTAAGCGTGCTAAAGAGCAAAAGAAATTTGCCGAAGCTATTGCTGCCGGTGAAAAAATCGTAACTACAGCAGGCATACATGCTGTTATAAACCGTGTAAATGATGATGGCACTTTGCAGATAGAAGTAAGCCGTGGCACATTCATGACGGTTGACCGTTCTGCGGTGTCTATGGAAATGACCAACGCTGCCCGCAAAAAAGCAGAAGCTGCTGTTGTAGCAAAATAATAAAACTACTACCTATGCTGAAAGTAGGTGTAACAGGGGGCATCGGCTCCGGAAAATCTGTCGTATGCCGGGTGTTTACTACACTCGGCATACCTGTGTTTAATGCCGATGATGCAGGCAAATACCTGATGGCTACAGATGTATCCGTTATCGCTTCTGTAAAAGCATTATTAGGCAATGATGTATATATCAATAACCAACCTGATAAAAAACTGATTGCAGATGCAGTTTTTAAAAATCCTGCTCTGTTATCTCAACTCAACGCTATTATTCACCCTGCTGTAATAGCATACGGCAATAAATGGATGGCAGCACAAACAAGCCCCTACACTATAAAAGAAGCAGCTATACTTTTTGAAAGCGGCAGCTACAAAGAGCTTGACGTTATCATAGGTGTGCATGCACCCAAAGATGTAAGGCTAAAACGTGTTTTAACACGCGATGCAGCCATGACAGCAGAAAAAGTACTGCAGCGCATGGCCAACCAAATGGACGAAGACGAAAAAATGAAGCGTTGCGATTATATCATTACAAACGATGGCAACAGAGCCATTATACCGCAAGTATTCGATTTACACCAAATCTTTTTGAAAAAAGCTACTGTTAATTAAACACCCTTGCCATGTACGCCTTGTACGTGCTGATATTCCCCTCGTCTGTTTCTGCTTTTATCACGTCATCCATCGCTGCTTTTACCTTATTCATTTTTATCTCAGCCACTTCTTTATCTGCATAGGTTTTAGCTACTGCTTTTTGTTGTTTATATGCATCTGCTACTTCCAACAAGTACATACCACATTGCAACCTATACGATTTAATGACTTCTGTTTTTATGATGTAAGTAAACACTTTCAAACTCCTGTCAAGCACATCATCAACCTTTACCCGTTCTGCATATACCGACAATGCACTGGCAAACCGTATTTTTTTACTTCCATAGTATTGTGTAGCTGCATTCTCAAACAAGTTTACGTCTTCCGCATTACCTTTCTCACCTATTACTTCCCATATTACTGCATCCAATTCGCCCCTTGGCTTGGTTGCTAACAGGCGTTTTGCAATTGTATAGGCAGTATCTTTCTGCATTCCGTTTATGCTGCCTAAGCCTGCTGCTGCCACTTGGTAAGAATTATCAGCTATGGCACTATACATAAGCGGCAAGGCATCATTTTCTTTCCATGCACCCAATAGTTTGATGGCTGCAGCTCGTACCTTGTTATCGTTGTCATTTTCTGCCATGTACCTGATGTCCGTTTTCCATTTAGTACGTAGTTGTGTAGAACTGATTAGCTGTATTTTATTTATAGCCAAGCCACGTATATAGGCTTCCTTATCTTGCAACGCAGCCGATAAAATGGCTTGATTATTCTTGTCTTCGTATTTGGTTTTTATTTGCTCAATGGCATTTTTACGGCTGATGATGTCATCTGCGCTGGCATTGAAAACTGCCAACCAATCTGCACTTGTTTTGGGGTCTGCAATAGTACCAATTAACCAATGCCCTGCATCTGGCACCACTATTGGCTTTATGCCGTTTTTGTAAGGATAGGTAAATGTTTCTGTGCGGCTGTCTATATACCAGTCAATTACTTCTTTCTCTTTGCCATATACCAATGCTGTTTTCAATGGCAAGATGTAAGAACCTTGTTTTTGCTTTTGTAATACGGTTAGTTTCAGTTGCTTGGCGTCATTATTATATTCATATTTTATTTCCAGTTCAGGATGCCCCTCTCTGTAATACCACTGATTGAAAAACCAATTCCAGTCCTTTCCTGTAGCCTCTTCTACCGCCAGCCGCCAGTTGGTAGCTTCTGCCGATTGCAGGGCATTTTTTGTTAGGTATGCTTTCATAGCAGCCCTGAATGCATCATCGCCCACCAGTTGATGCAAGTAATGCAGTATCACACTACCCTTTTGGTAAGACACTCTGTCGAACATATCTTCCTTATCGCGATAGTGATGCCTTACCAATACTTCTGTGCTGTTACTACTCAAGTACGCTTGCAAGTCATCGTTGATTGTTTTATCTACCGATGCTTTACCGTATTTATATCTTCGCCATAGTTGTTCTCCATAAGTGGCAAAAGACTCATTCACTGTGAGGTGCGACCATGACTCTGCCGTTACATAATCGCCAAACCATTGGTGAAACAATTCGTGCGCTACTACATCTTCATGATCGTCATCTTTATTCTCTCTCAAATCCTGATTCATAAACTCACCAAACGTGCTGGCACTGGTATTCTCCATTGCACCCGATACATAGTCCCTCACTACTACTTGGCTATATTTATTCCACGGATACGGTACACCGGTATAGTCTGAGAAAAAACGAATCATCTCGGGCGTATTTCTGAACATGGCTTTAGCATAAGGAGCAAAAGTTGGCTCTACATAATAGCTCACCTCTTTGCCCAATGCTTCATCGTCTTTTACAACACTATACCTGCCAATAGCAAACATGATGGCATATACTTGTATTGGTTTATCCATTGCCCATACATCGGTACGCATACCATTATCCAGTTTGGTCTGCTTTTTCAGATAGCCATTGCTAAGTGTTGTAAAGCTATCGGGTACGGTCAGGCTTATCTCTGTAGTAGTACGTTGGTTGGGTTTGTCTATTGTCGGTAACCATCGGCTGTTGGCTTCTGTTTCGCCTTGTGTCCATATTTGTGCGGGCTTGCCTGCTATAGCATAATCGGTATTGATGAAATACAAACCCTTATCATCGTTGATGGCTTTACTGCCCCCTTGTGTTGCCTGATAGGGTTTTGCCGTGTATGCAATGGTCAACTTGATGGTATCTGTATGCTCGTAATTACCTGCAAATTTTATAACTAGTTTATCTTCTTTATGATAACTCGATTTGAATGCTTTGCCACCCTGTACCAAATCTATCTTATCAATATCCATCGTCTTGGCATCCAATGCAATGCTATCCGTAGCATAGAAATAAGGCGTTAGAGTAAGCGTTGCTACCCCCTTGGCTGTTTTTTCTTTCCAGTTAAAGCTGAGTGAGGCTTTTGTGTGTATTATTTCCCATTCTTTGGTAGTAGTAGCTCTGTATATATTCAGCGGGTTGTTATTGGCACTAACGCTAATGTTATCTAAGGTTATGTTGCGTCTGTTTGCTTTTCTGTTGGAGCATGATGTAAAAACAATAACAGAAAGCAGAATTATATTAATATAAAATTTCATTCGTATAGCAATTCAGCGTTAAATGTAAAGCATTCAATACAACAAAAAATAACCCCAAATGCTGTAATTGTGTATTGCCATTAACTTATATAGCAAAAATGATGTTTACAGAGCGTAATTAACTATTTTTGCGTGCTCTATATGCTGAAAATAACTGTTAACAATAATAACAAATATGAAGTTGCCCAGAAAGACGGGCAATGGCTGTTGCAAGATGAGGCTGTAAACCTTGATGCGCTTACACAACCCAACGGGCTGATAAGTGTTTTGGTTGACAATAAAAGCTATACGGCTACTATTGAAAAAATAGACACCAAAGCAAAAGAAATAACCCTGAAAATAGACGGACAGCCATATAATATTGCCATACAAGAACCGATAGACCAATTGCTCACAAGCATGGGGCTTGATTTGAAAGCCATGCAAAAAGCCGAACCCATTAAAGCACCCATGCCAGGCATGATACTGAAAGTATTGGTAGAACCGGGGCAGCAAATAAACAAAGGCGACGGGCTGATAATACTGGAAGCCATGAAGATGGAAAACGTACTTAAAGCCACCGCATCGGCTACCGTTAAAGCTATTAAAATAAATGAACGTACAGCAGTAGAAAAAGGAACTGTATTAATAGAACTGGAATAATATCGTGAAACACCCACGTTTATATATGTCGCTCATCTTGTTGCTGCTTACCAATATGGTGGTAGCAAACAATTTCTCGTATGTATATATACAGGGCGATAAGCAAACCCCTTTCTATGTAAAGTTTGAAGATGAAATGCTGCCTCGTTATGGTAAAAACTATAGCATCATCTCTCAATTAGCACCCGGCCCTATTAAAATACAGATACTGTTTCAACAAAATATTTATCCTGCTCAAAGCTTTACTATACAAGTACCGGAGAACGGTACGAGGGGCTTCCTGCTTACGCAAAAAGGCGATGCATTTTCGCTATACGATATACAGCAGCAGTTTTACCTACCGGCAGGCAATAGCTTAGAGGATGATAAACTACCTGCGACACCTACTAATATGAACCTGCAGGCACCCGAACAGCCTGAAAGAAACGAAGTGGTAGAACAAACACCCATAGTTGAAGAACCACAACAGGTATATGTGCCTGTTGAACAACCCATAGCTATAAAAGAAACCAAGAAGCCTACCAATGGCCCCGACTTTATAGACATTGAACTGAACAACGATAAAAGCAATACCGTTGCAGCAGGTGGCGAACAAGTAAAGAACCCCAATATACCCAATAGCGATTGCCCCAAAGCCATAGACTACGAACTGTTTGAAGCCATACAGAAAAAGGCAAACGATAAACCCGATAAAAGCCGCCTGAAATATCTACTGGAAAAAACAGAGGGTAACTGCTTCACTACCAATCAGGCAAGGGTATTGGCAAGAACATTGAAGAACGACCCTGAAAGATATACCTTTCTGAAAAAAGTGTATTCGAGGGTTACAGACCAGGCAAAATTCCCCGCATTGGAAGCATTGTTAACAACACAGGAATGGAAAAGCTATTTCAGGCTCATCATTCCCTAATATATACTTAAATGAAAAAAGCGATATTATTTGTTACGTTAAGCATTGTCATAGCCTCTTGCACCCAAAGCAAAGAAGACATGATAGCCCGCAAATGGAAAGCAGTAACTGTTGATAATAAAGAACAAGATGCTGCTTTCGTGGCAGAGGAGCAATTTCTCGATACATTCGGTAAAAACAATACAGATGCTACTAATATGGCCATGTATGGTTTCAGCAATGTTGACAGTGCGCGCGAATCGCTCAAGGCACAATTAAAAGACTACCGTACCATGCAGCAACACGCGGTAGAAAATACCATTTTCGATTTTGATAAAAAAGGTACGGCCGTTATGAACTTCAGTGGGCAGATAGATACCGTAAAATGGAAGCTGACCAAAGAGGGTAAACTGGAACTGGCAGAAGAGGGAAAAGCAGGTAATGGTTCTAAAATAACAATGGACGTGCTGGAACTTACTACTACTGCCATGAAACTGAAATTTACTGACAACAACGGCACAAGTACAGTAACGTTTAAACCTGCTGATAAATAAGCCTTAATCATTTATCTTTACCCAATATTTAACTGACAAAATAATATTAGCAGATATGAGCCGCATAATACCATTCAGACAGGCATTAAGAGAAGCAATGCAGGAAGAAATGCGTCGTGATGACAGTATTTTTCTGATGGGCGAAGAAGTTGCACAATACAATGGTGCATATAAAGTGAGCCAGGGTATGCTCGATGAGTTTGGCGAAAGAAGAGTGATTGATACCCCTATTGCAGAATTGGGTTTTGCTGCCATAGCAGTGGGTGCATCGTCAAACGGTACACGGCCTATTGTTGAGTTTATGACTTGGAACTTTGCCGTGTTGGCACTCGACCAGATACTGAACCATGCCGCTAAAATGGTATCTATGAGTGGCGGACAGTTTAGCTGTCCCATCGTATTCCGTGGCCCTAATGGTTCTGCCGGTCAATTAGGTGCACAGCACTCACAGGCTTTTGAAAGCTGGTATGCTAACATCCCCGGTTTGAAAGTCATTTCCGTTTCAAACCCATACGATGCAAAAGGACTGCTGAAATCTGCCATCCGCGACAACGACCCGGTGGTGTTTATGGAAAGTGAAGTAATGTATGGCGATGAGGGTGAAGTACCTGAAGAAGAATACCTGATACCGATAGGCAAAGCAAGGATAGCGCGCGAGGGTAATGATGTTACCATCGTATCGTTCAATAAAATGATGAAAGTAGCACTGGGTGCTGCTGAAGAACTGGCTAAGGAAGGCATCAGTGCAGAGGTTATAGACCTTCGCACCATCCGCCCGCTTGATTGGGAAACGATTGTTAACTCTGTAAAGAAAACAAACCGTTTGGTGATTGTAGAAGAGCAATGGCCTTTTGCTTCTGTTTCTTCTGAAATCAGCTACCGTGTGCAGAAAGAAGCGTTTGATTATCTGGATGCTCCTATCCGCCGCATTACATCTGCCGATACCAACATGCACTACGCACCTAATCTGGTAGCAGCTTATCTGCCTGATGTACCGCGCACCGTAAAATTGGTTAAAGAAGTTATGTACTTGGTTAAGTAATTATTACAAACAAATAATATTCTGTAAATGCCTCATGCGTTCATGAGGCATTTTATTTTTCCAAAAAAAGCATAACCAATGCCGTCGCCCCTATATTTGCACATCATTGGCACAAATGGCTACTAAACTTGAAACAAAGGCGATAATAATAGGGGCTGGGCCGGCAGGTGCAGGCACATCTTTTTACCTTACACAAGCAGGCATACCACACATCATCATTGAAAAAGCTATTTTTCCGAGAGATAAAGTATGCGGCGATGCCTGTAGTGGCAAAACAGCTTTTGTGATGCGTAAAGCCAATCCACAGTGGTTGCAGGAAGTCTTTCAGCAGAGTGAAGAGTTTATGCCCAGCCATGGTATCATATTCGTGGCGCCAAACGGCAAATCATTAAACATACCATACAACCCCAATCCGCAACCGGGAGAACAAGCCCCCGGCTTCACTACCCCACGCATGGTGTTTGACAATTTCCTGTTCAACAAAATACCATCTCAATACGCAACCGTTTTTCAGGGAGCAGATGTAAAAGATATACAACGAGGAAGCGATGATATAGTAACGGTAACCTTCATAAAGGACAATGAAACTTATGAAGTAACAGCCCCATTATTAGTTGGCGCAGATGGAGATAAGGGGATTGTAAGAAAGACAATGCTTACAGGACATACATCACCAAAAGCGTATGCTGTGGGGCTGCGTGCATATTACACAGGCATAACAGGGCTGAACGACAACAACTTTATTGAGTTACATTTTTTACCCGAAATGCTACCGGGGTATTTCTGGATATTCCCTATGCCGAATGGCATGGCAAATGTGGGCGTAGGCATATTATCTGATGTCATCAGGAAGAAGAAGATAAACCTTCGCGAGCAGATGCTCAATGCCATCAAGACAAACCCCAATATCAATCACCGTTTTGCCAATGCTACACTGGTAGATAAAATACAGGGATGGGGACTGCCGATGGGTATGGAACAACTACCCGTATCGGGCGACAATTTTTTACTGACGGGCGATGCGGCAAGTCTTGTTGACCCATTTAGTGGCGAAGGCATTGGCAATGCATTATATAGTGGCATGTTGGCTGCCTATGCAGTTGAGAAATCGCTGAATGAAAAACGAACCGACAGGGCTTTTCTGAAAGAAGCCTACGATGATGTACTCTACAAACGGCTCGGCGATGAACTGAAGATAAGCACTACCCTACAACGTCTTTGCAAATACCCGTGGCTGTTCAACCTTGTAGTGAATAAAGCCAGCAAGAGCAAATCGTTGAGCGATACAATAAGCTGTATGTTTACTGATATGGACTTACGCGATAAACTGCGCAAACCATCTTTTTATCTCAACATCTTATTCAACAGATAATACTTACAGGTACACCAGCTTTCGTGCGAACTTTCTATCGCCAATTAATACTTGTATGATGTATACACCTCTCTGAAAAACAGGTGTTTGTATCTCATACTTATTTCGCCCTTCTTTATTGGTAGATAATCTGTTTTCATAAACAAGTTTGCCTGCTATATTGTGCATTTTTATGTCTATAGTAGTACCTGCCTTAGCAGTCCAGTCTATCAATAGCTTGCCATCTGTTACAGGGTTTGGTACAATATTCAGCAGGTTATTAGCTACCACAACAGGTTGCTCATCATATATTTCAACATCATCAATAGCCATGCCTTCTCGCTCAGCACCCAAGTCGGCTTCAAACCTATAACGCAAGCGCAATGCTTTTGCACTCAGTGGCAGTTTGATGGACGATGACTGCCAGTTAACGCTATTCTCTATGGTCCATACATTATGCAGGCTATCGTTATACCAGTTAGTACCATCGCCAAACTTACCCAAGCGTTGCCAGTTGATGCCATCTGTACTGTACTCCATGTTTGCACCATCGCACAATACCTGTCCGCAATTTTCAATATCCATTGCTGTTTTGAAACGATAGTGCGGATTCTTTACAGCCGTAATATCGAAGCAGGGAGAATAGAGATATGATAGTTCTGATACATTATAGTTGCCTGTTAAATTCGTTTTCCAAGCCTTAGTACCGCTGGCAGCTTTCTTGATGAGTGGCGAATTAGGTGCACCATACGCCCAACTATTATTTTTACCCTTAGCATACCAGTCACCATCATCACCATCAAAATTTTCAAGATACGGATAGGCTATTATCAATGGTTGGTTATAAAACTCGTAGTTAAGCAGGCTATCGTTCAGTAAATATGTATCGCCGTTTACTGCAAGCCATACACTTAGTGTATGTTTTCCTTGCTTAGATAAATTAATCTTGTTATTGAATGTATAGTTTATAGTTTGCTTACCCGATAAAGATGCTATAGTTTCATTTACAATAGCATTGTCGTCGTATTTGTAATACAACTGTATATTATTCAGCGTTTGGTTAATACCGTTACGCACTTTGATTGTCAGGGGTTGCATACCTGTCAATCCACATTCCGATATTATTGGCGAAACGATGCTTAATAATTGTGCATCATTCTGTACCGTATATATTTTCAGGTTATCCATCGTAAAGCCCCTGCCAAAGCTGTTGGTACTGATAAGGGAAACGTCGCTTTGTATAAAGTTGAATTGTGTACTTGCAGAAAAGTTTTGCTTTGCTGCAAGCATAGCATCTGTTAGCGATAACGAACCAGAATTGGCTGTTTTACCAGTAGCAGCATTTTTCTTATCATAAGCATAGATGGGCTGCCATGGTTGTGTATCACTCCCCCTTACATACACTTTATTACTATCTTCTTCGCCCGAATACCCATGCAGTTTATAATCAAACTCCAATCTTATTTCTTCATTATTCGCATTATAGTTTGCAAGGTTGAAAGTGCCACTCAATTCATTACGCTGGTCTTTAAAAGTATTGTAAGTAGCATCGAGGCTGATAGAACGATTGCCTTTAATAGTAATATCGGGTTTTACAAAACTCCTGAGCCTGCAGGTATCATTTGCATTATTATAGTCCCATCGCTCATCTGGCGATATGCCACCTGCCGCATTAATTAATTCTAACACAGCCCAATCTTCAAAGTCATTTATCATTGGCACGGTCAAGTCAATCGGAAAATTATTCATCTGCTTTACTGTGTACCTGATAGTATCATTAGCCTGAACCCCATCTATAGTAGAAAGGTTTTGGACAGCTACGACAAAAGAATACAATCCGGGTGCAGATAAATCAAGCGTATCAACAATAACGCTAAAGAAATCACGTGCTGGTATGGGTACTGCATAGTCTTTAGCTTTCCAAATACCGCCATTCATACTATACGACACCCTGAAACTGTTAGTCGGGTTATCATCTAAGTTGCGCACCATTACTTCCAGCAATGTATTGTTTGTCAGTGCTGTGCTTGTGAGCAGCCTGCCATTTAGTGGTCTTATCACCCTTGCCATCTCTATATCCCCATCCGATATATTACCACTACAATCACCGTCAAAAGGTTTTCTTTTTACAGCAAGGCTTCTGTACCCTTGCAGCCCGTCTATCAAAGGTCTTACAGCAACATAGTACATACTATCAGCAGATAAACCCGCAAAAGTATAGGTAGTAGTATTAGTAGTATCCATTATTCGCATCTCTGCCCCTTGTTTCATCATCACTTCATAACCTGTAGCATTTGTTATACTACCCCAATTAATTTTTATATACCCGGGACATTGATTGGCATCAAGTGTTACCTGTGGTATAGTATTAATAGCAAAGTTGCCTGTGCTATGCTGCTCTCCTGTATTATTCCTGCTTATTCTTATCCTGCATTTACCACTGTTGATGCCCTGAGGCAGCCACCAAGCATAGTGCCGTTGTGAGGATGGTATATTATCTACAATCAAAGACCAGTTGCCGCCTGCATCGGTACTTATTTCCAGTTTTTGAGTATTATTATTATCAGATGCATCCCAATATAGACGCAGGCTGTCTTCTGTTTTTACTTGCGCACCTGTTGTAGGATAAGTAAGTTTTATTCCCTGTGGCACAAAGTCATACACCAATACATAATCTTGCTGTGGCGATGGTATATTGAATCCGCTAACAGTAATAGTATATGTACCTGCTACTGGATTATTTATCACTATCTGCTCTGCATTGTTCAACCGGTCAACACCCTCTACGGCATTATTCAGTATTTTATCAGGTGCAGGGTCTAATATCAATGGGCGGTTTTGTGCTGAAGATGGTGTAGTAATTGTCAGGTCTAAATCATTTACGAGTTGCTTACTTGCGAATGTACTGGCTACAGCATCGTGCCAATAGAGCATTACTTTTAGCTGGGCGGTATTGGGCGGCACAGTAATACTATGCAGTTGCTGATTGCCATTGGTAATGCTGTTCGTAATTACCCTGTTATTTTCCAACATTATCAGTGAGTGTGGTAAATTCATAAAACCAAACCCATATCTATAATCAGGACCCGGATTACCAATATCAGTAGCACCATTCATCAGCAATGCTTTCAAGACATCTGCTCTTGGGTTTACAACCCCATTAATTTGTTTATACCTTTCTGTAAGCAAAGCTGCTGCACCTGCAACACCCGGGCTAGCCATACTGGTACCGCCAGAAACCAAGTAGCTATCTACTTGCGTAGTAGAGCGCACATCAACACCTACAGCCGTTATTTCAGGTTTCAATCTTCCATCCCTTATTGGTCCGCGCCCGCCGTCTTTAGCATTTTCCAATCGTTTATCTGCACTTGTTACTACAAGGCAGTTTTTAGATGTCTGATAGGCACCAACAACAGTACCATAACCCGCCGGATATGGCGCACAAGTCATCAATCCATCATTACCTGCGGCAAAAACATGCAATATATCCTTATGCTTTAATGTAAGATTTTCCGTAGCTTCTGAATAAGTGTTGTACGTACCAGCATAGTTACAATCTTTAACAACTGCCGCATAAGAGTTGTTGGTAATTGTCATATTATACTGATTGTAAAAATCAGTAGTATGCTCCAATATCTGACTGAAGAAGTGGGTAATAAATCTTGCGGCTGGCGCTACACCGTCTCCCTTCATATCCATAATACCTGCACCACCTGCTATGCCATTTATGTGCAACCCATGATTGGTATAAGGTTGTGGATTGAAGTTTATAACCCTGTCTTTCAGGTCTATATTTACAGCACCTGTCATGTTATCACCAATACCTACTGTTATTCCCTTCCCCGTAAGTCCATACCCACCATATAGCGTATTTAAACCTGCAATATTTGATTTGCTCGCACATTTTGATTCATAGTTCAGTGTTTCTTCATCTTGCAATTTGCTGATGCTTTTCACAGCATAATGTTCCGCAAGATTATACAGTTTGGAATACGGAATACTTATTGCCCAATAATAACTTTGCATTGCATTCAAAACATTCCCGCCAATTTGCTCAACAAAGTTTTTAAAATAACTTGATTCAATATTATCAGATACTGTAACTACAACTTTTATGTAACCTTTTCTATCTGATGATCGTTTTAGATCATCATCAATCTTCCAGTCAGGCATTACGCTTGTAATTCCATATACAATTTGCGGCAATAAAACCTTTCTTGTGTTAGATAACTCAACAAATGCTACGTAAGAATTTCCGCCAATATAGTCGCTCAATAATATTCCGTTTTGTAGCAAATCGGCACTTTCGCTATTACTAGGCACTTTAGTCAGGTGTACTATTACCTGTTTGGTAACGGGTGATGTAAGTGTTTGTATGGTATTCTGATACCATTCGCTGGCATTGGGGGCAATTGATATATTACCAATGCGTGTACTTAATTGCTTAGATTGCAAAGCTTGAGCAAAAGACTGGCAATATACTGCAGGTAAGAAAAGTGTAGCTATTAAAAACTTACCACAATTTTTTATGCTAATATTATTCTTCATTAAATAACTGATACTACATACAATTTACTTAATAATACTCTATCTGCCCATTAATACACTACTTAATGCGCTACAGTTACAAATATTACATTTTCATGTACTTTTCGTATATTTATCTTTCTCTAAAGGATATCAAACCTTAAACTAATAAATATGTTGAGATATATACTTGTATTGATTTCATTGATGGTATTTAACAGTGTTGTTGCACAAACAACCAAGATTCAAATTATCAATAATTGCCCCGATGTTGTTAATCAGGAATTTGACATTTGGATTAACGGCATTAAAATGTTTAATGCACTACCTTTCAGAAGTGCAATGCCATACACAAGCGTCAATACTTCTACTCCTGTTAAAATTGCACTTTCGCCCGGAAATAGTGGCAATATTACTGATACTTTTTTCAGCAGAACAATTACTTTCAACCCCCTTCCATACCACGTGATAGTGATTAACGGAACAAGGGTTAGTACCGGATACTCTCCTGCAAAACCACTCAAATTTGACATTTTTCAAGGTGGCTCAGAAGCTGCAGGAATATTCGGAAATGTTGATTTACTTTTTGCTAATGGAGTAAGTGATGGACAGACTTATGATTTTAAATCTGGGCTTAGCACCTTAGGTGACGATGTTGCTTTTGGTGGCTTCGGTGCTTCGTATCAATCTATGGCTCCCAACAAAACAAAAATCAGGCTTACAAATACAACTGGCATTACCAGAATAAATACATACATGGCTGAGTTAGACTATTTGCCTATTAACAATCAGGCTTGTGTTGTTGTAGCCTCAGGCTTTGTAAATCCCGCAGCAAATAATAATGGTGCCTCGATGGGCCTTTGGCTTGCCCCATCTATTGGTGGCCCAATGATTGAATTGTTGACAACAGCCCCGGAACCAATTGCACGCGTACAATTCATACACAACTGTGCAGATACAACTGCAGATACAGTTGATGTATACATGAATAATACTAAAATTGCAGATGATTTCAAGTTCAGGCATGCTACTACTTTTATTGATGTAATTGGTAAAGTACCTACAGCTTTTTCTGTAGCACCTCGCACCAGTACATCTGCTTCATCAGCTTTTTACACTACCAATTTTACTTTTGACTCTCTTGGCACACACATCATCACTGCCAATGGCATACAAAGTGCTGCCGGCTATACGCCTAAGCCAGCTTTTAAGCTAACAAAGTTTGATAATGGTAAAGAACAAGCTGCTAATACTACCAGTACAGATGTACTCTTTATGCAGGGCAGCACAGATGCAGGTACAGTTACTATAACAGAAGGTATTACCAAAAACCCTACATGGTTTAGTAACATAAACTATGATAATTATAGCAGTACGTACTATAATACAGTTGCAAATAATGCAGCATTAAATGCTTCTTACATTATTGCACCGGTTTATTTCTCTTTGGATATTGGAACTGACAATTTGAAAGGTGAAGCAATAACATTAGTTAGTAGTGGTTTTGTAGATAGTACCAAAAATAGTAAAGGTGCGCAAGCATGGCTATATTATGCAAAATCAAGTGGTGGTCCAATGAAAAGGCTAGATAAGAAACCTTATACCGGAATACCCAATAGTCCGAATACACAAACAGCTATTAGCATTTTTCCTAATCCTGTTACTAATACATTGTATATTGATATAAAAGCAAAAATTACCAAAGCTACTATTACCAATGTATATGGAGCAACGATAATTGACAACATTGTGGTAAAGAATAATACCATCAATATAAATAATCTCGCATCCGGTACATATTATTTACAACTGCACACCGATAAGGGTAGCTTTACAAAAAGCTTCATCAAACAATAAACCTTACAAAACGAACGTAATAAAATAAAACCCACTCTCGAGTGGGTTTTATTCATTTATTATCAGTTTGAAGCCTATACCATAAGCATTCAGTATTTCTATTTCAGGGTCTTCCCTTAGCAGCTTGCGTATCTTGCTGATATATACGTCCATACTCTTTGCTGCAAAATAATCGTCGTTACCCCATACACGCTCTAGTATGGTGCTACGTTGCACCAGTTCGTTTTTATTGCTTGCCAGTATGTTCAACAACTCTGCTTCTTTCGAGCTAAGTTTTTTTACATCATCACCTATCTGCAATGTCATTTTGTTGTGGTCAAAAGTATATTTGCCCACGTTCATCATTTTAGTATTAGTTGCTTGCTTAGGTTGTGTGCGTTTCAGTATGGCGTTGATGCGCATATACAATTCCTGTGTACTGAATGGTTTGGTCACGTAATCATCCCCACCATTTTCAAAACCCTTTATCTTGTCCTCGTCTCTACCCCTCGCCGTAAGGAAGATGATGGGTATCTCAGCATTTACAGATCTGATTTCTTTCGATAATGAAAAGCCATCTTTCACTGGCATCATCACATCCAGTATACACAGGTTGAATTTTTGCTTCTGAAACATTCGCATTCCTTCATCACCATCTTTGCACCACACCGTGTTAAATCCACGGTTGTCAAGATTTTCTTTCAGCAACCAACCAAGGTTTTGGTCGTCTTCTACAAATAAGATACTTGCGTTCATATAGTTTCTAATGATTTTGGTAAATAAATGGTAAAACAAGTGCCTTGCCCTGTTTTACTTTTCACATTTATCTCTCCCTCGTGTGCATCTACAATGTATTTCACATAGCTAAGCCCCAGCCCAAAACCTTTTACATCATGCCTATCGCCTGTATGCCCTCTGTAAAAACGGTTGAATATATATTGTTGTGTTTCGCTGCTCATACCTATACCGTTATCATCTACCTGCAATACAAAATGGCTACCCGTTTCGTATGTTGACACTGTAATGTGTGGTGGTTTTGTTCCTCTGTATTTAATAGCATTATCAATCAGGTTTTGCAGCATATTTTTTATCTGTTGTGCATTGCAATGCAGATATGGGTTCTTGGCATTTTCTTTCAATACTATCTTACCAACCACACTTTCCAGTTGAATATTAAATGCAGCCATCGCCTCGTGCAGTATGTTGTGGATGTTGGTACGTGCAAAATATTTGCGCACCACGTCGCTTTCCAGCGTAGCAATTTGTAGTATCTGCTCTACGTTTCGCTCCATATGTTTGTTCTCTTCGGCTATGATGCGTAGGTATTGCGCGCTGCCATTCAGGTCTTTACCATACCAATTTTCCAATGCCAGATTGATATTGGTAATAGGTGTCCTGAATTCGTGCGTGATGTTGTTGATAAAAGTATCTTTCATTTCGCTCAGCTTCTTTTGGTTCAGTATAGTGCGGATGAAGTAAACATAAGCAGACACCAAGAGTATAATAATAATGAGCGATGATACCATCATTACAAATAATGAGCGTACCACACTCATAAACGAATCGGGCACGAACAAACGCAACTCATACGGTTTGTTGAATTTATTGGCAAGCATATAGGCACGTATGCTGCTATTATCAAACTGTTTGGGGTTTGCACCAGCCGTCAGGTATTCGTACCTACCCGTTTGCTGGTTGTATATACCCATTGCATAACTGGTATCAAGTTTGTTTTTTGCCAACAGACTTTTTACTTCATGGTTTAGCAGGCTTATATCTATTGCTTGATCTATGGTAAAATTATTATGCAACACATCTTTAAAATTGGTGCTGTTTATATCTTTTACCTCATAGTTGTTTACATCTTTGGCTTTGATGTTTGGGTTTAGCCCAACGAAGCTAAAGCGCATCGTAACATCTACCGTAGCGGGGTATTTCTCAAACCATATGGTTCTGTCTTTTATAAACGTATCGCGCGTTGCAGATGCAGGAAATGTATTGTACAAGTTGAGTGTATCAAGAAACCCACCTCTTTCAGGACCTATAAATGCGCCATCATTCCATTTTTGCTTCACCATATACATACCCTCGCCAGCTTTCACGTATGCGCGAGAATAATAGGTAAAGCAATAAGCGTCCTCTTCTACTTTCCGTACTGCTAAATCTACATCTTCCTTTAGCCTTCGCTCTAATGCCAGCTTCTGCATACGGATGGTATTGGTAATCCAATATACCTGCACACCTATCAGGCTGATGATTATCAGGCCTGCTATGCTATACCAATACAGGGGTTTTATTTTACCAATACGCATACTTCAAAGTTAATCGGCTATATATCCTATTTGATTTTCTTTAAGAATGTTTAAGGATTTATAACCTATAGTTATATGTAAGACAGCCACTTGCAGGCTAAGGATAGTAATGCAGATGTTAACAGGCATGAAAAAGCCCCCTGCTATTGCAGAGGGCTCTTATTATTGTATGAATATACTGTTGTACGATTAGCCCTCGCTACCGTCTTCAGCTTTCTTCATTTTGTCTTTCAGTGCAGCCAGTGCGCCGAGGTCGCCAAGTGTTGGCTTCTCTACTTTGCTCTGAATGTTTTTCACTGCTTTTTTAGTTTTCTCACCTTCAGCAACCGCTTCTTTTTTAGCTGCTTCTTTCTCTTCAGCTACACCCTGTTCCCAAACGCGTGTATGAGATACCATGATGCGCTTATCGTTGCGATCAAACTCAATGATTACAAATGGCAAAGTAGCTTCTGCTTCTACCGTGCTGCCATCTTCTTTCTTCAGGTGGCGTGCAGGCGCGTATGCTTCCAAGCCGTATTGCAACTGTACTGTAGCACCTTTTTCATCTTTCTTCGTTACGATACCTTCGTGTACGCTACCAATCGGGAATACGGTTTCAAAAGTATTCCAAGGGTCTTCTTCCAGTTGTTTGTGTCCCAGTGCCAGTTTGCGGTTTTCTTTATCGATGCTCAGTATAGCCACATCAATTTGTTCGCCCACTTTAGTAAACTCGCTTGGGTGGTTGTAACGCTTTATCCAGCTCAGGTCGCTGATGTGTATCATACCACCTATACCTGTTTCCAGCTCTACAAACACACCATACGGGGTGATGTTTTTCACAACACCTGTATGACGGCTATCTATCGGGAATTTGTTTTCGATTGTTTCCCAAGGGTCTTCTGTCAGTTGCTTGATAGAGAGGCTCATTTTGCGCTCATCTTTATCCAGTGTTACCACTACTGCTTCGTACTCATCACCCATCTTGAAGAATTCTTTCGCATTGATAGGCTGAGAAGACCATGTGATTTCTGATACGTGTACAAGACCTTCAACACCCGGCATTATTTCAAGGAAAGCACCGTAATCTTCTATGTTTACTACTTTACCTTTTACTTTAGTGCCTTCGTTGATGTCGGCAACCAGGCTATCCCAAGGGTGTGCAGTCAGTTGTTTCAGACCAAGGCTGATGCGTTTCTTCTCATCATCAAAGTCAAGTACAACCACGTTCAGTTTCTGACCGTTTTCCAACACTTCGCTCGGGTGCGTTACGCGGCCCCAGCTAATGTCTGTGATGTACAACAAGCCGTCAACACCACCCAGATCGATGAACGCACCGAAGTCGGTAACATTCTTAACAGTACCTTCCAGTACCTGTCCTTTTTCAAGCTGAGAAATGATAACTGTACGTTGTTGTTCTATATCGCTTTCTATCAGTGCTTTGTGAGATACTACCGCGTTGCGGATAGCTTCGTTGATTTTCACAACTTTGAAATCCATTGTCTTACCTACATACTGGTCGTAATCAGTAACAGGCTTCACATCTATTTGAGAACCCGGTAAGAATGTTTCCAAACCGTACACATCTACTATCAAGCCACCTTTCGTTTTGCTGGTAATAGTACCCGTAACGATTTCGCCTGTTTTGTAGAAATCCACGATTTTTTGCCAAGCACGGCTTGCACGTGCCATTTTGCGGCTCAGATGCAGGTGTCCGTTTTTGTCTTCTTTCTCTACAACCATTACCTCGATATCATCGCCGATTTTTACATCCTGCATATCGCGGAATTCGTTGAGAGACACCAGCCCGTCTGATTTGAAGCCGATGTTGATGATTACATCTGTTTTTGTAAGGCCTACTATAGTACCTTGCAACAGTTGCGATTCATCAATTGATTTGAAAGTGCTGTCATACACTTTTTCAAGTTCTGCACGTTTTTCTTCTTTGTAAGAAGCTACGTTACGTTTGTCTACGCTCCAATCGAAATCGTCGTGAGCGCCGCCCTGCGTGTCCGCCAGAGCCTCGGTTTGGTTAATTAATTGATTTTCTTCCAATGTTAATTTCCTCCTTTTAAGTGAGATTTTTTAAGGACGGCAAAGATAAGAATAAAATTTATCTGAACATCAATAGTGGTGGTATTTTTTGAGGTTTTTTCTACTGTACCTACCGTTATTACTTAGTTCAGTAAAAATAGGGCATATTTGTGCCATACAGTCATTACATGAATAGATTTCATATTATTTAATACCGCTATAATACATAGTAAAGTAAACTGAGCAATAACACTTTTAGCTGACATAAGTCATTTCTTTTTACCCCCTCGCTTTCGTAATTTTCCGCCGTATGGAAAAGAAGGAACGTCCCCCTGTATATTATAGCGAATATCTGCAACTTGATAAGATACTGAATGCACAACTGCCCGAAAGCAGTAAAGAGGGCATCAAAGCCGATGACGAGATGCTGTTTGTCATCATCCATCAAACCTATGAGTTATGGTTCAAGCAGATACTGTTTGAGTTGAATGTAATCCGCGATGTTTTTAAACAAACCAATATCCCCAACAATTCGCCCGATATATATAATAGTGTACATCGCATCAAACGTATATGTAAAATACTGGAAGTGGCCGTTATGCAAATGAGCATCATGGAAACGATGACACCGCTCGACTTCCTCGATTTTCGCGATTTGCTTCGCCCGGCATCTGGTTTTCAAAGCATACAATTTAAAATTATAGAGGCTACGCTTGGTCTTGGCTATGGTCAACGCCATGGGCAGAACTATTACATATCTCAACTGAACCAGCAAGATATAGACCGTGTAAAAGAAGCAGAAGCGCAGGAGTCTTTACTGGTATTAATAAATAAATGGTTGGAGCGTATGCCGTATGCCAGCGCACCTTTTGTAACTGCCGACTTTTGGCGGGAATACCGCAATGCTTATGAGGGTACACTGCAAGAGGCAGAAAAAATAAATCTCACTGCTTTCGATAAATTATTCATTGACGAAACCAACTACCCTGCCGAACGCCGTTTCAGCATAACAGCCAACCGCAATGCTTTGTTCATTATGTTATATAGAGATTATCCATTGTTACATCTGCCATACGAACTCATCAGTAGCTTGCTGGAGATAGACGAGGGCTTGTCTATGTGGCGACACAGGCATATACACATGGTGCAGCGCACCATCGGCAAGCGTGTAGGCACTGGTGGCAGTACAGGTGCCGAATACTTGCGCGCGGCGGCAGATACGCATATCATTTTTAAAGAAATGGCAGAGCTTACATCATTCTTATTACCAAGGCACGCGCTACCTGCACTGCCCGAACAATTGGTGAAAAACCTCGGTTACAACTAAGCTATGGCATACGCAATAGAAATTGCCAACCTGCGCAAAACCTATAAAGGTGGCTGGACTCCTGCCCTTGATGGACTTAGTGTGTATGTGCATGAAGGACAAGTTATGGGGCTGCTTGGCCCGAATGGTGCAGGTAAAAGTACTACCATCAACATACTATGTGGTTTAGTAGCACCCGATAGCGGCCATGCTACCATCTTTGGTAAAGATTGCACTAAACATACGTTGGAACTACGCAAAACAATAGGCGTAGTGCCGCAACAAATAGCCATGTTTGGCAACCTGACGGCATGGGAAAATCTTCGTTACATAGGCAGCCTCTACGGGCTTAACAGCAAACAGGTAAAAGACCGTGCACACGATTTACTGGCTCGCCTGGGGTTGGATAAACACGCAGACAAACGCATCAACAGATACAGCGGCGGCATGAAGCGCAGGGCAAATATCATTGCATCCCTACTGCACCAACCATCGTTGATAATATTGGACGAACCGACAGCTGGGGTTGATGTACAGAGCCGCGCTATGATACTGGACTTTCTGAAAGAGTATAATCAGCAAGGCAAAACAATCGTATATACATCTCACCTGATGGAAGAAGCAGAACAGATATGCGATGAGGTAGTGATAATAGACGAGGGGAAATTTGTTGTAAGCGGTGCACCGTTAGAGCTCATTAAAAACACAGCTGACTGCAAACGCCTTGAAGATGTATTCCTGCATTACACAGGACATAGCGTGAGGGATTAATTAGGTAAAACAAAAAAGCAAAAAGTCTTTTTGAGCTTTTGAATTTTAAATTTTGACTTTGAATAAGATACTTGCTACCATACAAAAAGAGTGGATACTGCTACGCAGAGATGTAGCAGGAGCTATGCTGCTGTTCCTGATGCCTGCTGTGCTGATAGTGGTAATGGCAATGGTACAGGATGCCCCTTTCAAAGATTATCAGGAGCTTCGTTTCGACCTGTTGATAGCCAATAACGACCACGGCAGGCTCGGAGATGAAATAAAAAATGGCTTGAAACAAAGCCAGAATTTTCATGTAGTAGATAGTATAGATGGCAAACCAGTAACGGAAGGCCAGCTTCAGGCATTACTGAAAGCAGGCAAATACCGTGTAGGTATTGTAATACCCAAAGGCGCAACGGCAGAGGTAGTGAACGCAGCCAATCTTGTTGCCAATCGCCTGAGCGAAAAGCTTGGTATGGGCAAACTTCCTGCCCGTGAGTTGCGCGACAGTATGTATGTACGCATGTACTTCGACCCGGTAAGCAAGCCAACTTTCCGTATGTCAATTAGCTTCGCGCTCGATAAATATATTACCTACAGTTGCAGCAACCTGTTGGTAGGCAGGCTAAGCAAACTGGGCATGTCGCAAGCAGATATGGCAATAGCAGACAGTACAGGGTCTGACGATTTCAAACGTATTTTTCAAGGCATTGGCATTAAAGAAGAAGCCCTCAACGATAAAGGCAGCATGAAGCTGTTTATCAATTCCGTTCAGCACAACGTACCTGCATGGGCTATTTTCGGCATGTACTTTATTGTCATACCCATTGCCGGTAATATGCTCCGCGAACGTGAGGAGCGTAGTTCGCTCCGTGTACAACTTATACCTTATGCGCACAACTTCGAGGCACTTGGTAAAATATTCTTTTATACACTGATATGCACAGCACAGTTTGCAGTTATGTGTGGCATAGGGTTGTGGTTGTTGCCGCAGATGGGCTTACCCGCGCTGTATCTTGGCCAGCATCCTATGGCTATCGTCCCCATAGCTATTTGTATAGCATTGTCTGCCACAGCATTTGGTTATTTGGTAGGGGTGGTGTTCAAAACTGCTACACAGGCTACGCCGTTCGGTGCTATATCGGTTGTTATTATGAGTGCTATGGGTGGTATATGGGTGCCTGTAGATTTGCTGCCGGGTATCATGCAAAAACTGGCTAATGTATCGCCGCTGCATTGGGGGCTCGATGCCATCAATCATATCATATTGCGCAATGGGAATATCGGTAACGTTCTGCCCCACTTGGCTATGCTGATTGTATTTAGCACCATCCTGTTTTTAATAAGTCTGTATGTAAACCGTAGCAGGATACATTCTGTACAATAAAGTAGTAATAGCTAATTTTATATTATGCCTCAGTCTGCAGACAGTTTTACAGTAAATTTCAGACTAATCATTTTTGCCAGCATAGCAATCTTAATCAATATCGCAGGCTTTACTTATGCACAAGACCGTGGTGGATGGGCAGATATAGGTCTATTGATGTTCGCAGCACCTGTTTATAATCTTGCAATATTAATAGCTGGAATTATTTTTATAACATTAACATCAAGAAAATACCCTGATATGAATATGGGACTTTACTGGGCGGTTGTAATATTACTACCAGTATTTCTATACACAATAACTGCTGTACTAACTTTAGCGTTAGCCAAAGGCGGATGTTAATAATAAAACAAACGGCATCAATGCATCCTGTCGCCGCGTGGTGCTAATTGTTGCAGCACAGTAGCTTCTATCTGCAACCATTGATGCCATGCATCTCGTACTTGCTGGTGCCCGTAATACTGCTCTGCCAAATCTATAAACATACGGTAATGCCCCGCTTCGCTCACCATAAACTTGTGGTAGAACGTACGCAATGCTTCTTCTTCCAGCCCTTCACTCAATAGCCTGAAACGCTCGCAGCTACGCGCTTCTATCAATGCGCATATCATCAGTTTGTGCAGCAGCTTGTCATCTACAGGTATGCCTTTGGGTTCGTTTTGCAGCAGCAGGTTTACGTAATCATCTTTGCGTTGTTTGCCTAATACAAAGCCTCGTTTCTTCATCTCTGCCCATACCATACGGAAATGTCCCCACTCCTCTGTTACTACAGGCGATAGCGCATTTACCAATTCTATTTTATAGGGATAGCGTTGTATCAGTGATATGCATTGTGTAGCCGCTTTCTGCTCGCAAAAAGCATGGTCTGTTAATATTTCTTCCAGCGATATGGATGCAAGGTCAACCCAACGCGGGTCGGTAGGCATTTTCAATCCCAATATACTGTTGTCTGCTGTGCTCATATTTATCTAATGTTCGGATAGCAAAAATACTGGCTTCAAAGCATAAAAAAAGGCTGATGTTACATCAGCCTTTTCTGTCTTTCAATACCTTTTAACCTTATGCTATTTTACGAACGTTTACCGCGTTCATACCTTTTTTCCCTTCCTGTTGTTCAAATTCTACCTGATCGCCCTCTTTCACTTGTTCTTTCAATCCCGTGACGTGTACAAAGGTTTCCTGATTAGAGTTGTCGTGTTTAATGAAGCCAAAACCTTTAGCTTCATTGAAGAACTTTACAGTTCCGGTGAGTTTTTCTTGTTGCACTGTAATAAAATTTTATTACTATAAAGATAATATTAATGTGCTATTATCAAAGAGCCGAAACGTTAATTTAATCTCTTCCTAATTTCCGCAACATCCTACCATGCTCTATCAGCGCGTGTACAAACGTACGCTGTTCCTGGTATGGCAAACCGTATTCTTTGGCCGTTTCTCGTACATATTTGGCGATGTTTTTATAGTGTACATGGCATATATGCGGAAACAAGTGGTGCTCTATCTGCCTGTTCAGCCCACCAACAAACCAGTTCATCATAGGGCTGGTTGGCGAAAAGTTAGCTGTATTCAATATCTGATGCACTGCCCAGCTATTTTCCATCTTTCGGTCGTCTGTTGGTGTAGGAAATTCACATTCTTCCATCACATGTGCCAACTGGAATATGGCCGACAATAACACACCTGCCACAAAATGCATTATCAAAAAGCCTATCAATACGTGCTGCCATGCAATACCCATTACAAATATGGGTATGATGAACATATACAGGTAATAGAATATTTTATAAACAGACAACTGCAGCATAGCTTGTCCTAATGTCAGTTTCTCTTTTTTCAGCAGGTCTTTTTTATGATAATCGTACACCTGGCGGAAGTCTTTGATGGTAGCCCACTGCAAAGTCAGTAACCCATATAAAAACCATGCATAAATATGCTGAAAACGGTGGAAAGAATAACGCTTGCTATGCGGCGAAAAACGCAAGAATACACCCGCATTAATATCATCATCCAACCCCTCTATGTTTGTGTATGTATGGTGCAGTATGTTGTGCTGTATCTTCCATGTTACTTCATATCCGCCAACCAATGCAATGATTTTACCTAAGTATTTGTTCAGTGTTTTATTGTCGCTATAAGAGCCATGGTTGCTATCGTGCATTACCGAACAACCGATACCCACCATGCCAATACCCATCAAAAACCACAGACCATAAAACAGCCAGAGGTTCGTTGCAACACCTGATATCATTACAAAGTATGGCAATAAGTACATAGATACCATAGCAAATGTTTTCAGCTTCATAGAAGCATTGCCGTGTGGGTCTATCTTATTTTCTGTAAAGTAGGCATCAACCCTTTTTTTGAGCGTATCGTAAAAACCTTCCGCATTCTTTGGTGCAAAACGGACGATTTCCAGCTTTTTAATTTCAGACAATTTTGAAAAAATTTATGCTAAGTTAATCTTTATAAAGAAGATTTTACAGGTTGTTTAATAACAAATGTTGATTTGTGGATATACATCAACACAACGGGCAACCCATTAGGTTGCCCGTTGTGAATAAAAACGCTTCAACTTCTATTTCTTGCCCCTTAATGCTTCAAGCTTTGCCTTGTACTCTCCAGATTTCGCCATGTCATTTTTGCGAGCATAAATTTCTTTCAATGCCATCAATGCACTCTGATAAGAAAACTTATCATCTGCGCTCAAACTGCTTGCTGTAGGCTCCAGCAATTCAACCGTCTTGGTAAGATTAGGGATGGCTTTATCAAAAGCAGCATCACGTTCTACCATTATTTTATTATAAGCCTCTTCATACTTCTTTTTATCAGCACCTTTTGCACTGTTGCTAAGGTCTGCTTGCTCATTCATACGTTTGTTATATTCTGTTGCCTGATTGTAGTACAATACGCCCAGATTATAATTATACCCTGCATTATTAGCATCAGCAGTTATTGCTCTTTTATAGGCATCCTCTGCTTTGCCCAGCAATTCTGCATAATTAGCAGGTTTAGCCAATTCTTTGCCGTCAGCGTCTTTAGGGAACGCCATATTATTATATCCGTTTGCCAGATTGAATAATAACTCGCCATTATTTGGATCTTTTGCTACGGCATCTTCGAGTTTTCTCATCAAAATATCCTGTTTGCCAGATTTAATGTAATAGTTCAACTCTTCGTTTCTAAGGCTTTGGTTGTCAGGATATAATTTTTTTCCTTCTTCAATAATTGCCAGCATTTGGTTGTCTTTGCCAGTTGTTTTATAAATGTCAGATAATACAAGATACGTATTAGCGCCTTTGTTAATCGGATTATCTTTCAGCTTCAATAAAATGGGCAATGCATCATCATACTTTTTATCGTAATAAGCACTGAATGCCTGAATAACCATAGCGTCAGTAGCTATAGTATCAAAGCTCTTGTTATTAAAACGCTTACCGCCTTCTATAGCATGTATATCCACTACTGCTTTTGATAGGTCGTATGACTCAGTATATTTTTTCTTGTTGTATAATACGGCAGCATCGTTGTAGTAATTGTAAGCAGATATCAACAACATTTGTGTTACTGCATCTTTCTCGTATTTAGCATCCAGTTCGGCCACTTTTTTGTAAGATGCTGCTGCTTCACGGTAAGGATTCTCAGCTTTTTTCGCAGGTTCGTTCTGCATGCTCATGTATATATTACCACGCACAAACCATGCTTTGGGATTATCTTTTGTATCCGGGTCAGCAACTGCTTTATTGATGTATTCTATCGCTTTCGGATAATCTTTATCACGTAGTGAATTGCTCGCATTCTGGATGTTTACTTTCTGTGCCGATGCCAATGCGCTGATGGCTATACCCGCCGTAATGAGAATGGCTTTTTTCATTATTTCAGTTTTTATATTTCTTTAGCGAAGTTATTAAAGAAAACACCCGCGCAATAGCTTACGGGTGCTTCCTGTGTTAATTTTGCAATTATTTTACATTATTCTGTTGTAGGCGCATCGGGCGTTACTTCACCTGCATCGCCATTCTCTTGTTCATCTTCTACCTCTTCTTGTTCGTCTATACGTGCTATGGCAGCTATTTCATCGCCCTCGTCAAGGTTAATGAGTTTCACACCTTGTGTTGCCCTACCAGCCTCGCGAATATGCTCTACTTTCATACGGATGGTAATGCCCGATTTGCAGGTTATCATCAAATCGTCATTTTCATTCACCGCCAGCAAGCCTACCAATGCACCTGTTTTCTCCGTTATATTGATGGTCTTTACACCCTTACCACCACGGTTGGTAATACGGTAAGTAGGCTCCATCTGTCCATTCTCTTCGTTCAGGTCAAGGAACGGTGTGCGCTTACCCAATCCTTTTTCTGATACCACCAATATCTGCTTATCGCTGTTGTTTTGCGATACGCATATCATACCTATTACTTCATCATTCTTTTCATCCAGTTCTATACCAAACACACCTATCGCACCACGGCCAGTAGTACGCACTTTTGCTTCTTCAAAACATATAGCCCTGCCGCTACGCACAGCCATCATGATATAGCTGTTACCGTCTGTCAATGAAACATCCAGCAGTTGGTCGCCCTCTTGTATGGTGATGGCATTGATACCATTTGCACGCGGACGACTAAAGTCTTCCAACGATGTTTTTTTGATGATACCCTGCTTGGTACACAACACGATGTTGTGCTTCTCCACATACTCTTTGTCTTCCAGATTGGGTATATCTATTACAGTGCGTATTTTATCATCAGGTGGCAATTGCAGCAGGTTTTGTATAGCACGTCCTTTAGCGTTTCTATCCGCTTCGGGTATTTCATACACTTTCAGCCAATAGCAGCGTCCTTTTTCTGTAAAGAACATCAGGGTATGGTGGGTAGAGGCTATGAACAGGTGTTCCAGATAATCCTCATCGCGTGTACGTCCACCCATCGCTCCACGCCCGCCCCTGCGCTGTGCACGGTATTCTGCTTGAGAAGTACGCTTGATATAACCTAAGTGAGAAACAGTAATAACTACATCTTCTTCCTCTATTAAGTCTTCAATACGCATTTCGTTGGCAAGGTATTGTATCTCCGATTTGCGCTCGTCGCCAAATTTATTTTTTACTTCTGCCAGTTCGTCTTTTATTATCTGGTAGCGCATATCCTCGTTGCCCAGTATCTCTTTCAGATGCGCTATCAGTTTCATCAGTTCGGCATGTTCTTCGCGTATCTTATCGCGCTCCATACCTGTCAGGCGTTGCAGGCGCAGTTCCAATACGGCTTTCGCCTGTATTTCGGTCATGCCGAATTTCTCTATCAAGCCTGTTTTTGCTTCATCAGGATTAACAGATGCACGTATCAATGCTATCACTTCATCGAGATGGTCGAGTGCTATCAGATAACCTTCTAATATATGTGCGCGCTTTTCTGCTTCGCGCAGTTCATATTGAGTACGACGTACTACTACCTCATGACGGAATATGACAAACTCCGAAATCAGGTCTTTCAAATTCAGTATGCGCGGGCGACCACCAACAAGTGCTACGTTGTTGATACCATAAGATGTTTGTAGCTCGCTGAATTTGTATAACTGGTTGATGATAACCTGCGCTACAGCATCGCGACGAAGTTCTACCACTACACGTGTACCCTCTTTGTTCGATTCGTTGGCTACGTGAGTGATGCCTTCAATGATTTTATTATTTACCAGCATACCAATCTTCTCAGCCAGCGCGTCGCGGCTTACCTGATATGGTACTTCGGTTATTACTATCTGTTCTTTACCACTTTTAGTTGTTTCCACATTCACACGTCCGCGAAGCACAACCCTACCACGCCCTGTATGCATACCTGCTTTGATGCCGTCTATACCGTATATAATGCCACCTGTTGGGAAGTCAGGGGCTTTTACATACTTCATCAACTCATCTATGGTTATTTCTCTATTGTCTATGTATGCAACACAGCCATCTATCACCTCGCTCAGGTTGTGTGGCATCATATTAGTAGCCATACCTACGGCAATACCTGATGACCCATTCAACAACAGTTGCGGCACACGGGTAGGCATTACAGTCGGCTCTTCCAGCGAGTCGTCAAAGTTCAGCGAGAAGTCAACCGTTTCTTTGTCAAGGTCGTCCATCATACTCTCGGCAAGGCGTTGCAGGCGTGCTTCCGTGTAACGCATCGCTGCCGGCCCGTCACCATCTTGAGAACCATAGTTACCTTGTCCATCCACCAGCATATAGCGCATGCTCCATGGCTGTGCCATACGCACCATCGCGTCATATACCGAGCTATCGCCATGCGGGTGGTATTTACCCAATACCTCACCCACAATACGTGCCGATTTTTTGTATGGTTTGTTGTAGCTGATACCAAGCTCATGCATGGCAAACAATACACGGCGATGTACAGGTTTCAAACCATCCCGTACATCTGGCAATGCACGACCAACGATTACCGACATAGAGTAATCTATGTAGGCCGTTTTCATTTGTTCTTCTATGTTTACACGGATAATTTTGTTCGAATCGTTAGACTCATTACCGGGGGTTAAATCCTGGTTATTTTCTTCCATAAATGGTCTTTAAAAATCAGATTGCAAATGTAACTAAATATAGCGGTCTTTAAGGGTTTTAAGCATAATATATTTCATAATAATCCACCTGTTTTTAACATACATAATAATGCTGAAAAATGAAGTATTATTGTGGCAAACTCAGCCCATATATATGAATTTTTTAAAACAATATTGGCAAGGATTAACCCTATTCTTAGTTTTCTTGATAGTTGGTGTATCTAATTACCAAAACTATGGGGTATCAGTTGATGAAATGTGGCAAAACCAGATGGGTGTTGTCAGCTATAATTACGTTTTCAAAGGAGATACAGCGCTCCATACTTATTGGGAAAGAGACCATGGTGTAGGTTTTGAACTGCCTTTGGTAATTATTGAAAAAAAACTGGGTCTTACAGATTACAGAGATATTTACTTATTGCGTCACATAGCTTCTCATATCTTCTTCCTGATATGTATGCTAAGCGGATATTTTCTCATTTACAGATTATTCAAAAACCAACTGGTTGCATGTGCAGGTTTTATTATGCTCGTCCTCAACCCCAGGCTTTATTCACACTCATTTTTCAACTCAAAGGATATGCCTTCACTGGCAGCACTTGTTTTGGTGTTGTATGCCGCATATCTGGCGTTCGAAAACAGAAAAGTCATTCACTATATATTGATGGGTGTTGCTTGCGGATATGCATTGAGCATCCGCCTTACCAACCTGATGGTGTTAATACCATTAGTACTTTTTATTGTGTTCGACATTTTCACTAATCTGAACAACAAAAAAATAGTCATCAAGAGTATTACAGGGTTTATCTTGTTTTTTACAGCTACATGCCTTGCGCTATATATTTCATGGCCCATACTGTGGGAACATCCTGTGGACAGTTTGGTAGAATCATTTGAAAGCATGTCCAAATTCCGTTGGGAAGGTGAGGCACTGGTAGATGGTGTACTATACAATGGCAACAACCTGCCTTGGAGCTATATACCTGCATGGTTCTTCGCAACTATACCAGAGGTTTGGCTTTTCTTCGGGTTTGCAGGCATTGTATTTTTATTGGCTGCTTTTGTCAAAGAACCATTCAGCTATTTTAAAGCAGGCATTGATAGAAATCTGATGTTATACTTGTACTGCTTTGTAGCACCTGTAGGTGCCGTTGTATACCTTGAGTCTGTCCTGTACGATGATTGGCGACACCTCTACTTCATCTATCCACCATTTGTAATACTTGCTTGTTATGGGCTGAACGAACTGCTCAAAACAAAACTTACCTATGCACACAAAACCCTTTGGTTGCTGCAAACAATATACCTTGTATATTTTATTGCCAAATATCATCCGCATGAGTATGTTTACTTCAATCACCTGACATCACATAAAAAGGATAATCTGATGAAAAAATACGAGTTGGATTATTGGGGACTTTCCAACAAACAAGGATTGGAGTGGATACTAACCAATACTGCCGATGACACTATATACGTAAACGACCATTTTCCTGTATATCTAAACCATATGTTGTTGACTGAAGATAAACGTAAACGCTTTGTAGTAACGAAAGACGAATACAAGGTAGAATACCATCTTGAAAACTACCGAATGTATCCCTTAAAGTACCCGGAAGAAACAGCCGTCTACCAGATTAATGTGTCTAATAGCCCCATACTACGCATCACTAAACTACGATAACGAAATAGCCGAGGCGCTAAGCAGGCTTCTTCAATATAGCTACCGTTAGCCTGCTGACACATACCAGTTTATCGCGCTCGTCTGTAATCTTTATATCCCATACATGCGTACTGGCACCTATATGCAGAGGCGTAGCGGTTGCGGTTACAATACCATCTTTCTTGCCGCGTATATGGTTGCAGTTTATCTCAATGCCTACACATATTTGCTTATCGGGGTTGATGCAAAGTGATGATGCAACGCTGCCTATCGTTTCGGCCAGTGCTGCCGATGCCCCGCCATGCAGCAGCCCGTAAGGTTGTTTGGTGGTGGTGTTTACGGGCATGGTAGCTTTCAGATAATCATCGCCTATTACTGTAAAGCGTATATCCAGCACTTCCCCCATTGTACCTATACTACGCGCGTTCAACTCGTCAAGACTTACATTACTATGCCATATCCTACTCATAATCAGATGATTACTAATTAGTATTTAATAAAAAATAAATAAACGTTTATTTGCAATACAAAACTATCACCTTACTTTTGAAATACGAATTTACACCAATACACAGGTATATTATATGCAAACCATATTGGTAGCGGGGGCTGGTAAGTCTTCCATTTATCTCATCGAATACCTGTTGTCAAATGCAGGTAGAAATAAATGGAAGGTTATTGTTGCTGATGGCAGCAAGGATGCCGTGTATGAAAAAATAAAGAAACACCCCCATGCCGAAGCTGCCGTTATTGACATTACCAAAGCAGAGCAGCGAGTACCATTGGTGCAACGTGCAGATATTGTGGTATCGCTAATGCCGCCCCACCTGCACATACACCTTGCTAAAGACTGCCTTGTTCATAAAAAGAACCTCATTACATCATCTTACATATCGCCCGAAATGAAGGCTATGGATGAAGATGTAAAGAAAGCAGGGCTGATGTTTATGTGCGAAATGGGGCTTGACCCCGGCATAGACCACATGACAGCCAACCAGATAATACACAGCATAGAGCGTGTTGCTTCCAGCATCACTTCATTCAAGTCTTATTGTGGCGGGCTCATAGCACCTGAAAGTGACAATAACCCTTGGCATTACAAATTCAGTTGGAATCCTAAGAACATCATAACGGCCGGAGCAGACGGTGCACAATACCTGCAAAATGGCAAAGTAGTAAACGTACCCTACGAAGATATTTTTGACAACTGCAAGAAGATAAAAGTGGACGGACTTGGCAACCTTGCCTATTACCCCAACAGAGATTCGCTCCGTTACCTCGACTTATATCATGTGCCTGATATTAAAACATTCATAAGGGCTACGCTTCGCTACCCTGTTTTCTGTAAAGGATGGAACGCCATTGTAAGCCTTGGGCTAACCAATCAGCAAGACAGCTTTGATACAGCCAACCTGACATTTGCAGGATGGATAAAACAAAAGACAGGTTTTTCAGCTGGTGAGTTGAAGAAACACGTTTTAAGCAAACTTAATGGAGAAGCTGATGATAAGCTGATAGCCATGCTCGACTGGTTGGGTTTGTTTGAAGACAAAACAATCATGCTGGGCAAGGTATCGTCTGCAGACATTATGCTGCACCTGCTGCTGAACAAATGGGAAATGGCCCCGTTTGATAAAGACATGGTGGTGATGCAACACGAGGTAGAATATGTACACAAAGGCAGCAAGATAAAAATGACGAGCAGCATGGTGATAAAAGGTGAAAGCCGCGACCACTCTGCTATGGCAAAAACCGTAGGGCTGCCAATGGCCGTGCTTACCAAACTCATACTTACTAACCGCATTACAATGCCAACAGGTGTGTTGATACCTAATATGCCATCTGTTTACCGCCCCGTACTGACTGAATTGAAACACCACGGCATAGAATTTACCGAAGTGGTGGAATAGGCTATTTCAAATAACGCTTCATCTCCCTTTCCGCATCGCGCGACTTGATGGTTTCGCGCTTATCGTGCAGTTTCTTACCCTTGCCAAGCCCTATTTCCATTTTGGCATAGCCCCCATCATTAATAAATACTGCAAGCGGCACAATGGTATAACCCTTCTCGCGCATTTTGGTTTCCCACTTGCGCAGTTCCCGTTTATTCAGCAACAGTTTACGCTCGCGTGTAGGGTCGTGCCCTGCATAGCCTGCATTTACATACTCTGCTATGTGCAGGCTCTTTACCCACATCTCTCCTTTATGAAAGAAGCAATAGCTATCATTAAAGCTGACTTTACCATTGCGTATAGACTTGATTTCTGAACCTGTAAGCATAATGCCTGCTGTCAGCCTGTCTTCAATGGCATACTCAAACGTAGCGGGACGGTTTTTTATATATACTTTCTCTGTAGCCAATATGCAGCGTTAAAAAAAAGGGAATGTTACTTCCCTTTCATATACCATTCTATAACAGTGCTCAATTTTTGTTTCAGGTTCTGGCGTTCTACGATGAAGTCGAGAAAACCATGTTCCAACAAAAACTCCGAACGCTGAAAACCCGAAGGCAAATCTTTCTTGATGGTTTCTTTGATAACACGCGGACCAGCAAAGCCAATTAATGCTTTAGGCTCTGCAATGTTTATATCACCCAGCATGGCGTAAGAAGCAGTAACACCACCCGTTGTAGGGTCTGTCATAAAAGATATGTACGGCAATCCTGCCTTAGCAAGTCTTGTCAGTTTAGCCGATGTCTTAGCCATTTGCATCAGCGAAAAAGCACTTTCCATCATCCTTGCACCACCCGATTTTGATATAATCATAAATGGTAGCTTATGTTCGATGGCATAATCTATACCACGCGATATTTTTTCGCCCACTACACTACCCATAGAGCCGCCAATGAAGTTGAAATTCATACAGGCTATCACCAATCCGTTGCCATTTATCATACCCGCACCTACACTCATCGCGTCTTTTAATCCTGTAGATTTTTGTGCATCTTTCAGGCGTGCATCGTACGGCTTCAAGTCTATAAAACCCAGCTTGTCTTTGGGTACAATGTTTTCAAACAGCAGTTCGTATTCATCATTATCAAACAGCATAGGGAAATACTCTGCTGCATTGATACGATTATGATAATTGCATTTCGGGCAAACGTAGTAGTGGTTGGCAAGTTCCTGTGTAGTATTCGTTGTCTTACATTCAGGACATTTATGCCACAAGCCATCAGGGGTTTCCTTCTTCTCGCGCGTATCGGTCAATATCCCCTTCTTAATCCTACGAAACCAGGTAGACGCCATAGTTTTTAATATTGGTTAACAATAGTCTGTCAGGCAATGTATATTGCCGTGCAGTCTGCAAATATACAATTAGTATTACAAGCAGCTAATAAATGAGGGAAAACGATATTGCTATACACCATATAAACAGTCATATTTTTATTATTACATTGCGATATGAATAATACCCAAAACACATACAATACCGATAAACTCATAAGCATTATAGTGCTGTTATTTATGTTCACAGCATTTCTTGAACGTGCAGTACAAGAGGGTATGTTTTTTGATGGTATTACCTATGCATCCATCGCCCGCAACCTTGCCATTGGCAAAGGCAGTTTTTGGGAATTGTACTACCGTAATAGCTGGACGTTTTCTGAGCATCCACCATTGATGTTTGGCATCATGTCTGTTTTCTTCAAACTATTCGGCGACCATTTTTATACCGAAAAGCTATACAACCTCTTTATATGGGTGCTTACCATCCTGTTACTTATACAGTTTTGGAAAAAACTAACGGGGCGAAACAAGCATAGCGGATATGAATTGCTGCTGCTAACATGGGTTATCATACCTACCGTACTATGGGCATACCCCAACTGCCTGATAGATTGTACAATGGCATTGTTCGACCTTGCTGCTGTATACTTGCTATTCAATGCCTATACACAAAAAAAGTATGTAGTACTATCCGTTATTGCATCGGCAATACTGTTGTTTTGTGCTACGCTTACCAAAGGCCCTGTTGGTATATTTCCGTTGGCGGTACCAGTTGTGTACTACATGGTGTACGATAGAAAGAAGATACCTGCTGCCCTTGTGCATACCATTATAATGACGGCTGTAATAGCCTGTATATATTGGCTGCTATGGCAGCAAGACGATGCAAGGCAAAGCATACAACGCTACCTTGATGAGCAACTGCTGGCAGCCCTGCAAGGCAAGCGCGAAAATACGGGTGGCGACTTAGGGCGCTATGCATTACTTGTTGAATTGCTGAATCAATTACTACCTGCTATTGCTCCTTGCTTGTTGACAATCATACTTTGCAAGGTATTCAAACTAAAGCCACAAGAGCGATACAATAAGCACGTAGTGTTCTTATTAATGATAGCACTCGGTTCTTCATTACCCATCATGCTCAGTGTAAAGCAGCGTTCTTTTTATCTTATCCCTTCCTTCATATACTTTGCATTGGCTATTGCCATGTTCGCGTATCCGTATTATGCTGCCATTACAGCAAGGTATAGTGTTGGCATGAAAACCATGAAAGTGGTACGCATTACTACGGCTATAACCATAATTTTTATTGCTGTATTCTTGTCATACGAATTCGGACAGATAGCCCGTGATGGTGAATACATAACAGACATCAAAGCCATGCAGAGAATCATACCGCAGGGAGAGAAAGTGGGTATATGCCTCGAGATGGATAAAGACTACCAGTTCCTTGCTTACATACAGCGATACCACCATATGGAAGTAAACCTGCAATATGCAACATCAAAATACATACTGGTAGATTATGTATGGTGCAACGGCAATTTTACAGACACCCTTCTTGCATTGGGCTATCAACCCCTTAACGCACCTACCCGAAAATACAGTCTATATAAAAAAGAATAACTACTATTCGCCTAAGCCTGTTTTACCTGATAGCAGATAAATAACAGCCATACGGATGGCTACGCCATTTTCTACCTGGTCGAGGATGATGGACTGTTTGCTGTCAGCTACATCAGAGTTTATCTCTACCCCTCTGTTAATAGGTCCTGGGTGCATTATCAGTATCTCTTTTTGCAGGCTATCGAGCATCTGCTTGTTTACACCATAGTAGAGCGCATACTCTCTAAGGGTTGAAAACAGTGGCTTGTGTTGGCGTTCAAGTTGTATGCGTAGTACGTTGGCTACCTCACACCATTGCAGTGCTTTCTTCACATCATGCTCTACCCTTACACCCAAGCCCTCAATATGCTTAGGTATCAGTGTGGGCGGGCCAGCCACCATTACCTCTGCACCCAGTTTGCCGAGGCAGTAGATATTGCTGAGTGCTACACGAGAGTGCATGATATCGCCGATGATGGCTATGCGCTTACCTTTCAGGTTGCCAAGCTTTTCGCGCATAGAGAAGGCATCGAGTAGGGCTTGTGTAGGGTGTTCATTGATACCATCGCCCGCGTTGATGATGCTGGCATCTATATGATTGGCAAGAAACCAAGGCGCACCACTTGCGCTATGGCGCATCACCACCATATCTACTTTCATTGCCAGTATATTATTCACTGTATCTATCAGCGTTTCGCCTTTTGATACCGAAGAGCCTGAGGCCGAAAAGTTGACCACATCGGCACTCAACCTTTTCTGTGCCAGCTCAAAAGATATGCGGGTACGGGTTGAGTTTTCGAAGAATACATTGGCAACTGTCGTATCGCGCAGGGCGGGTACTTTCTTTATCTGCCGCTGCAACACCTGTTTAAAATTATCTGCCGTGCGAAAGATAGTATGTATATCTTCCGTTTGCAGTTCCTTTATGCCTAACAAGTGTTTTACAGATAGCGACATCTATATTTTGCTTTATTCTTTTTGTTTTATTTAATCAATCAGCACTACTTCGTCTTTCTTATCTTTCTCTTTCCAGTACACTTTTACCTTCTGTGTGATGATGGTATCTACCGTTTGCCCCACATAGTCGGGTTGTATGGGCAGTTCCCTGCTAAAACGGCGGTCTATCAACACCAGTAGCTCTACACTCTTTGGTCTGCCGTAGTCTATCAATGCATCCATCGCACTGCGTATAGTGCGCCCCGTATGCAGTACATCATCTACCAGCACCACGTTTTTGTCCTCTATGCTGAAAGGTATATCCGTTTGCGATGGCACATGCATATCATTGCCCTGATGCACATCATCTCTATAAAAAGTAATATCCAGCTTGCCGTAGGGTATGTTTTGCTTTGTAATGCCTTTCAGTAGGGTTGCTATGCGGTCTGACAACAGAACACCACGTGGTTGTATGCCTATCAGTACGGTATCTTCAAATCGGGTATGGTTCTCTATCAGTTGATGAGTAAGCCGCTGCAGTGTAATGTCTAATTGCTTTGTATCAAGCAGGGTCTTCAAACGTGTGTGATTTATGCAAAAGTAACATTCTGCGGCTGAAAGTCAAAATACCTTATTTCAGCAGTTCAAACGTTGTTTCAGCCACTTCTTTACCATTTATTATCAACGAAACCCGCTGCTTGCCTGCGTAGTACACCCTGGTAGTAATGGGGCGGAAACTTTGCTTGCGAGTGGTGGCTATTACTTCACTTGGCTGGTATTCCCGTTCGCTTATCTTAAACACCTTGCGCGAATGGCTGCCATTGGCACGCAGGTAGTACATGGCATACTCTACCCTTATCATCTGTGGCTTTTTGCCTGTGTTGCAGATGCTGAACGAAAACACAAGCTCTCCACCACTTTTCACTTTAGGAGTATCTACTTTGAAGTAGGTATGCTTTGCCTTACCATCATCTTTGAAGCCAAACAAGCTCATCAATTCCGTATTACCCTGCTTCAGTAATGTGCGCGATGCGTGTTTGATAACCCAATCGGCCTCTTTGCTTTTGCCATGCCATTTTTTGAACAACTTTAGTACAAGCTCAGGATTGTCTTTAGATATATCATTCAGGTTATTGGCTACGCTCAGCCGTACCCATTCATGTGTATCGTCTTTCAACTTTTCCAGTAATGGCAATATCGGCGATGGGTCTTTCTTAAGAGCAGGCAACGCCATAGCCCAAGGCAAGCGGGGACGGCAACCTTCTGATGCCAAACGCCTTACTTTATGATTGGGATGGCTACCCCATGCTACCATTTGTTGCAGCATCTTATCACCATACCTGATGATGAATGGACGAACGGCAAACTCGCAACTGATAAACTGTGTAATGACTTCTATTGCTTTTACGGACGATGCCAAATCATCTATCCCATACACTTCAATATAGTCGGGTAAAGACAAGTATTCTATACCCAAAGACTCAATACCCTCTTTGCGCATTTGTAACACACAATCTGTCAACACCTTACTGCTCTTTTTAAAATCTTGTGGCAAGTGGTTGTTCAGCATGTGGGTAATATGACGCATACGCTCTTTAAGCTCTTTATCATTCCATGCCTTATCAAAAACCTGCTTCTCAAATGCTTGTTTTTTAAATGGTGGATATACTTTCAGGATGTAATCGCCCAACTTGCCAACAGATTGGCGAGAGAAAAACTCTTTGAAAGGTTGCAGTTCGGTAGCCATGATGCAATAATAAGGATATGAAGATTAAGAAATGTATAGATTTGTATAGTGACGGAATTAGAGCAATACATTCAAAACTACTTTGAGGCTAACGAAGCTAACCTATCTGCCATAGCTGCTGCATTTACATACGAAACAGTCAGCAAGGGCGACTATCTGTTGAAGCAAGGCAGGTATTGTAACAGGCTGTCTTTTGTAAAAAGCGGGTTGATACGCATATATGCGCACAAAGAAGACAGAGAAGTAACACAATGGATAAGCACGGCAGGGTATTTTACAACAGACCTTGCCAGCTTTGTTTTCAGCACACCTGCCCGTTGGAATCTGCAGGCACTCGCCGATTGCGAGTTGTACACCATATCAAAAGAAGCATACGATAAACTGGGCAACGAAATACCCGAATGGCATAAACTGGAAAAGCTGTTTCTGGCAAAATGCTTTGTGATACTGGAAGAGCGTGTAAACAGCCATTTGTTTATGACGGCAGAAGAAAGATACCACCAACTGCACGGCCAGCAAGCACAGTTGTTCAACCAAGTGCCGCTGCAATACTTAGCATCTATGCTGGGTATGACACCTGAAACACTCAGCAGACTGAGAAAGAAAAGCATAGATTCAAATTCTTGATTTTTATCAATTCGGAGCGCATAGTTACATCAGACCTTTGTGTTATAAAATCACAAACAATGAAAAATGTACTACGCATCGAAGAGTTAGCTATGGCAGCTATCGGCATCTTTATGATTACTATGCTTGACATTCAATTAAGCTGGTGGGTTTATCTATTACTATTCTTCGCGCCCGACATCAGTATGCTTGGCTACCTTATCAACAACAAGGTTGGGGCATTTACTTACAACCTGTTCCACCACAAAGCGGTTGCCATTCTTATACTCGGGTTGGGATATGCAACACATAACCAATACCTGCTGCTGACAGGGTGGCTATTATTCAGCCATGCATCGTTTGACCGTATTATGGGGTACGGGCTGAAATACATAACTGGCTTTAACGATACCCACTTGGGCAATATAGGTAAAAAGAAAGCATAGCGAAATAAGGTTACCTTTGCATCCTGTTTAAATAATATATGGTTCAGGTAGGGCAATACAATACATTGAAAGTGGTGAAAAAGGTGGACTTCGGTCTGTACCTTGATGGTGGCGAAGCGGGCGAAATACTGTTGCCCAAACGCTTTGTACCAAATGGAGCAAAGCCCGATGATGAGCTGGAAGTGTTTCTGTATCACGATGGTGAAAACCGATTGATAGCCACTACGCAAAAGCCCATTGCCATAGCTGGCGATATTGCATTGCTGACCGTGGTAAGCATCAACAACCAAGGTGCTTTTCTGGATTGGGGATTGATGAAAGACGTGTTTCTGCCCCTTTCTCAGCAAACTACCCGCATAGCAGTTGGTGGCGAATACCTTATAAAACTGTACATAGACGAGCGTACTGGTCGCGTAGCCGCTACCCAACGTGTAGAACGCTACCTGAGCAACGATGAACTGACCGTAAAAGAAAAGCAAGAGGTAGATTTGCTGGTGTACCAGAAAACGGATATTGGCTATAAAGTTATCATCAACAACCAACACTTGGGCGTGTTGCACTACAACGAGGTGTTTCGCGAATTGGAATACGGGGCTAAGGAAAAAGGCTATGTAAAAACCATACGAGAGGATAATAAGATAGACATATCGCTGGGCGAAGCGGGCTATAAGAAAGTGGAAACAGAGGCTGAAAAGATACTGCGCCTGCTTGCCGAAAACGATGGCTACCTGCCCTACCACGACAAGAGCGAACCAGCAGCTATTTACGATTTCTTTGGCATCAGCAAGAAGGTATTTAAAATGACGGTGGGCACGCTCTATAAGCAACGTAAGGTAGAACTTACCCAAACAGGCATTAAGCTGATAGAAGCATAGCGACTGGTTTGTTGCAGTTGCTGTTTTCACGAGGGTATTTTGTTGCAATTTCATGGGATTGTTGGTTTTGCATTATTTATACAGATAGCTATAAATCAATCATATACATTTTATACAATACTTGTTTTGTTGCTTTTTGTTGCAGTTTTAGATGTTTTATGAAATTGCAACAAATAGGAAATACAGCTATGTATGCTTGGTAATTTTGGTGATGTATCGATGTATGCATAGGTGCATTTTTACATAGCAAAAATACAAAATAAATATGTATTTATTTCAGCTATTTCTGTCAGGAAAGAACTCCTGACGGTTCGTGTTAGGATTCTCGTACTGATACTGTCAGGAGAAGCGACGATAGTTCGAAACAACAATTTACTTCACTCTTTCAACGCATCGCTATTTAGCATTTTTTAAGTATTACTGCCCGAGTAATGTTCTAACTTCAATGAGGTATAAAAGCTCCTCCAATAATGAACTCCTTAATCAAACTAATCGCTATTAGTATTTGTTGGTTGTTACCAGTATCTGGTTATTGCCAAAAACAGTTGTGGGGTATGTCTGCATCTAATGGCAGCAACCAAGGGGTGATATTTAAAACGGATAGTGTTGGCAATAATTATGTAAACGTCTATACATTCAGCAATGCGCTGAATGGTAAAGACCCTTATGGCTCGCTGATACAGGCAAAAGATGGTTATCTGTATGGCATGACATCGCGTGGGGGGCTGTATGGTTATGGTGTTATCTTCAAACTCAATCCGCAAACAGGTGTGTATACCAAAACACATGATTTTGATTCCGTAAACGGAATGACACCTTATGGCTCGCTATGCGAGGCACAGAACGGTAAGCTATACGGCATGACGTATAAGGGCGGCACACATACTTCTCCAAATGCCAACAGAGGCGTACTTTTTGAATACAACCCTGTCAATGGCACATTTGCCAAAAAGCTGGAGTTGATAAGTGAGAACTGCGGCAATCCGCATGGTTCGCTGATTGAAACTTCAAATGGTGTGCTACACGGGTTAACGACCGTAGGCGGTGGTGATGCAACAGGGCTGCTATTCAGGTACAATATCAATACGGGCAGCTTTGATAAAATGGGAAGTTTTATCATGGGTCCAGTCTGGTCAGGTATTCAACCTGAAGGGAGTTTGTTGCTTGCTTCAAGCGGACTTATGTATGGCTTATCAAAATACGGTGGTGCAGGATGGAGCGGTGGTGGTGTATTGTTTCAGTATGACGAGAAACAGCTACTGAATAAGCTGAGTACAGCACATAAATTCAGTGAGGTAACGCCCGATTCATTGCAAGGGCATGAAGTAATAGGTTCGCTTATACAGGCTACCAATAGCAAACTGTACGGCATGACGGTACTGGGCGGTACTGACAATGCAGGTACGATATTTGAATTTGATACCACAACAAAAAAACACAAAAAGCTGTATGACTTTGACAGTACAGCACATGGTTATTGCCCGCAAGGCTCGCTAATGCAGGCAAGCGATGGCAAACTATACGGGCTTATTACCAGTGCAAACGGACAAGCAAAGATGTTTCAGTATGATATTGCTACCAATACACTGGTTATCAAAACAAATGTAACAGGCACACCCTACTATACCACACTGATAGAAACGAAGAATATACCCATGGCGGTTAGCAGTATTGCAGTCGGCAATCAATATGTTATTTATCCTAATCCGGTTAACGACATATTGTATATCAATACTACAATCAAAGATGCAGAGATTGTATTATCATCGTTAGATAGGAAGGTAGTTTTGAAACAAACTGTATCAAAAGGCTTTGTAGATGTAAGTGCTATACAGAACGGCACATACACACTTACCATAACAAAGGGCGCAAGTCGATTGCATAGCGAAAAAGTGCTGGTGCAGCATTAGGGGTTTTCCAGTAAACAAGGATACTCACACCCTACATCGCTGCCAGTTTGCAAACGGTGTTCCAGTTGCGTGTGGTGGCGTATAGTTTCAGTTTCTTTTCCAATAGCATATTGGTAAACAGGCTCTTGCCTTTGCTTTCGTCTATGGCTATGTATATCACATCGCCTTGTAGCAAGTAGGTATCGGCAGGGTTGGTTAGGGTTGCCAAAATAGCTTCTAGCTCTTTGGCGGGTTTCTTTTCAAGAAATGCTACGTATTTCTTGGCTGTTATGGGGGTATTCATGGTATTGGTAAATGCATCTGCCTTGGCTATTGCCTGCATGGTGGTGGCTTTTACAACTACTATCGGTACATGATAGCCTAATGCTGTTTCCAGACCTTTGGTAATGCTATTGGTTAGTTGGGCAATAGGGCTGCTAGCAGCCTCAAACACTACATTGCCGCTTTGTATATACGTCTGCACTGCTGAGTAGCCCATATTGGTAAACATGGCACGCAGGTCTTCCATCTTAATAATCTTTACCCCGCTTACGTTGATGCCCCTGAGCAATGCTATGTACTTAGCCATCAGACACTTATTGAAATATTACCATGCAAGGATAAAACCCTGTACATTATGATAAAATAAAAACATTTTTTAACTTACCGATGTAAAACAGCCAAGCAAATGTATCGTATTGTATTAATTGCACTCAGTATCTCTCTCTTTTCTTGTGTTAAGAAAGGAAACTATACATGTACCTGCAGCACCAGCAACGTACTGATTGAGTCTGTAACATACAACAATACCAACGAGAAGAACGCTGAAGATAACTGTAATACACTTACAGATAAATACAGGGCAGCAGATACATCTAAGCTAAACCCGCCTATTACCTGTGTGGTAAAATAAGGTTTGCAGCAGCTTAGTACATCATCTTCATACAGAAAACACTGCCGCCCGATTTCATAAATTCGGCTGTGTCTATTTCTACTACATTGTAGCCTTCTTGTTTCAATGCAGCTACTGTTTCCGTGCTGCCTTTTTGCAGTATGGCCGTTTTTGTGCCATGCGCTTTGAAGGCGTGTGCGTTTAATGAAAAATAGGCTTCTGCCTCATGCTCAGGTATATAGTATACATGCCTAAACAGTTGCTGTATCATTTTCAATCCCTGCTCTGTAAAAGCCTCTTTGCACAGCATCACACTATCAACAGATAGTGGCACAAAACAAGTATCCAGATGGTAAAATTTCGGGTTGATGAGTTCTAATGCTACTACAGGTGTTTGCAGCATAGCAGCTAATTCGTTGTATGCTTCTGCTGTTGTGCGGTGTCCGTAACCACCGTATAGCAAACGCTTTTCGGGGTGTGATATTACATCGCCCATCCCTTCAAACATTTTCACATCCTTAAAATGCAGGGGCTTAAAGCCTTTTTGCTGAAAAAAAGCCTCAAAATGCGGCACTTCTCGCTGGCGGCTCTCGTGGCGCATCTTACTCATCACAACTACCTCGCTGCCGTCTTCCATCTTCCACGGGAAAGTCTGGTTGGCACAAAACACCATATCCTCGCAACCCGGTGCACCAGGCAATACACTCACCTCATCCAGCACACCTTTCGATTGCAAATCATCATAGACCTGTTTCAGGCTTTGCCATTGCGCATTTACCAGTTCTTTGTCCGTATTACCTATTTGCCCTTCCATGTGTACGTTCTTCACATCCACTATATCAAAATAATCGGGGCTGCACATCAGCACCCTTGTAGGGTCTTGTTTGTCTTTAATATCGTTGATGGAAAAATTGACTGCTTCTTTAAATACGCCTGCTTGCATTATTCTATTATTGTGGTTAATGTATCTGTAGTATATGTGCTTTTGCCGATGGTTACTACTGCCCACCAGCGTATGCTGTTTACTTTTTCTTTGGCTACAATGGGCGATGCCGGTGCCTTCGCTTTGCCGCGCCATACCCAATTATAGTCAGCAGATGGCTTGGTTATCAACACCTTACTCAACGGTATTTTTACTGCTTGGTAATATGGAGTATTAGCCGCGGGTAAACGCAGCTTGACGGGTAATGCACTTTTTTTGTAACGCAACTGCATGGGGATAGCACGCTGGTCGTTTTGCGCGTAGATATTAACTACTACTTCCGATTTAACTGCTGGTTTATACACATGACAAGTAATAAAGCCATCGTTTGCAGCACTGTATGTTTCTGAAACTTCCAGTTTGGCAACTGGTGTTGTTGTTTGTGCGTTTGCGTTACTTGCAGCACCTATAAGGATTACAGATAACAATAAGGATGATTGCAGATAATTCATTGTGGCGAATTTACAGCTATATCCTGTACAATTTGCATGACGGGAATTGTGAAATATATGCCAAAAACAGGAAAAGAGATTTTATCAAGCCATTAAAAGACAGTAAATTACAGGTTAACATATTCATATTTTTATGCGAAGACAGTTATATCTGCTAAGTGCCGCACTGCTTACATCTATGTGCGCGCACGCTCAAACATTGTGGCACAAAAAGCCTACACAAGAGGAAATAGCCATGAGGCAAGCCTACAAACGTCCCACCCCTACTTCTGCCAATAAAACTACCGCTACATTTACAATGCCCGCAGGGGCCAGAATGCCTGGCGAATTTGAAGAATCGCAAGCTGTAGCTATAGCATGGCCTTACGACTGGAATGGCAGCGCAATGGTACTGGATGTTACTTCTGAATACGCGGATGTATGGGCCGATATGGCCGATGCTATTCAGAAAGAATGCCCGGTATGGATACGCATTGAAGCTGCTGCAGACAGTACCCCCATCAAAACATTTATGAGTGGCAAAAGCAAAACGCTTACTAACTACAAATTCTATATAACTGCTGGTGATGCTTTCTGGATGCGCGACTATGGTCCGTTGGGTTTCTACTACGGTGCAAATGATGATTTAGGTTTCTTAGACATCAACTACTACCCGGGTAGAGATTTGGATGATGTATTTCCTGAATACTTAGCTACTCAAAAAGGCTACTTGCATGTACGCTCGAACTTGTACGCTGAAGGCGGCAACTTTTTGACGGATGGTTTTGGCAATACATTTCATAGTAGCGTAATAGAGTCTGTGAATATGATGAGCGGAAACCCCAAACATGGTCCGTGGACACTGCAACAAGTGAAAGATACTGTTAAGTATGTATATGCATCACCCAATGTAACCGTTAACCAATCTTTAGAGTGCGATGGTGGTACAGGGCACAATGATATGTACATGAAGCTGATTGACGAAAATACATTCGCCATTATGGAGTATCCTACCTCTGTAACAGCACAAGACAAACGCTTAATTGATAGTGCCATTGTTAAAGTATCGAAAATGAAGAATGTGTATGGCAGGCCATACCGCATCTTCAAAATGCCGATGCCTACGAGAGATAACGGTACGTTGCCCATAACATGCCCACAGGTAGATAACGATGCTCGTACGTATGTAAACGGTACATGGGTAAACAAAACTTATCTGATGCCCATATATTCAAACAATACAGATGGTAACCAAGCAGGTGACCAAGCAGCTATCAATCTCTTCAAACAAGTAGCACCAGGGTACAAAGTAGTGCCATTAGATGCACGTGGGCTAACAGTTGGTGGTGGAGCTATACATTGCGTAACCATGCAGATACCTGCTGAAAACCCTATAACTATCTGGCACCCGCCAGTTATAGATTGGCAGACAAAAGCTGGCAGCTATCATGTAGTAGCAAAAATTACCAACAAAAGCGGTATAGCATCTGCACAATGCAAATGGCGCAAAAAAGGTGCAACTACATGGAATACCGTGAACCTGACAGACAGCAGCGGTTACAAAATTGGTGATATGGTAGGCACTTTCAATCATGGTGAAGCGTATGAATATTATATAACTGCCACCAGCAACAATGGCAAAACCATTACTAAGCCTATAACAGCACCTGAGGGTTTTTATACCTACATGATTAACTGGCCTGCAGGCATCAATACGCTGAACACGAATACCAACTTCTTACTAAACCCATTGCCAAACCCAAACAATGGTAGCTTTACATTGCCAGTAGCAATAGATAAAGACATGCATCTAACAGCTACTATTACTGATATAATGGGAAGGATTGTCAAGGATATAGATTTTGGTATAAAGAACAATGGTATGCACAGATTGGATGTGAACCTGACGAATGCTGCTGATGGCATGTACTACATACAGGTATTTGCAGAAGGGCAATCTTTAGGTACTAAGAAAATAATAATACAATAGGTTTTTTTACTGAATTGATAATAAAACAAAATGCCCTCAAATGAGGGCATTTTTATTGTATTTCCAGAGGTCCCGAGCGGATTCGAACCGCTGTACGAGCTTTTGCAGAGCTCTGCCTAGCCACTCGGCCACAGGACCAGTCGAGGGATTGCAAATGTAGTAAAAAATCGTTTCTTTACAATAACAAAAAACAAAATAAATGAACCTGCCGCAACATACATTGGGCGCATCAGAACTGATACTGACAAAGAGCGGCGCAATATATCACCTGAACCTGAAACCAGAACAATTAGGAGATATTATACTGTTAGTAGGCGACCCTGCAAGGGTACCAGTAGTATCAAAACATTTTGATAAGCTGCAATATAAAGTACAACACAGAGAGTTTATTACGCATACAGGTAGTATAGGCAAACACAGCATATCCGTCATCAGCACAGGCATCGGCACAGATAATATTGATATTGTAATGAATGAACTGGATGCGTTGGCAAATATTGATTTCAAAACAAGAACTATAAAAGCGCAAACAAAGAGCCTGCATATAATACGTATGGGTACATGCGGTAGTGTACAGGCAGATGTTGCTACGGATAGCCTTGTCGTTTCATCATATGCTATCGGCATTGACAACCTAATGCATTTCTACAACCTGCAAAACAATACAGACGAGCAGTATATACTACATGAATTCGGGCTACACACACGCTTACAGAACAGTGGCATCAAACCATATATAGCAGAAGCATCAATACAGTTGCGTAAATACTTTGGCAGTAATTTCCTACAAGGGATCACTGTTACATCACCGGGCTTTTATGCACCTCAGGCAAGGCATCTGCGCACCTTGCCAACGATACATAATATAATGGATGCCATCGCATCATTCAATAGCCGCAATATGCGCGTACTGAATTATGAGATGGAAACATCTGCACTCTACGGGCTGGGCAAAGTATTAGGTCATCATTGCCTGTCTGTGAGTACCGTCATCAACAACAGGGCTGCCAAAACATTTTCTGCTGATGCAAATGCAGCTATTGAAAATATGATAATTAAAACTTTAGAAGCATTGTCGCTAAAGTGAATAATTTTTAACAAGTATACACATACCCCTTAACGCAAAACAACTAATTTTACCCGCATGTATCCTGATATTGAGCACCTGTTAGAAAGCCTGCTTGGCACAGATATGCCTGCATGGCTCAGTATATTCAAAACATTCGGGCTGATGGTAGCCATAGCATTCCTGTTTGCGGCATGGGCATTGCAAAAAGAATTGAAAAGAAAAGAAGAAGAAGGGCTGCTATCGCCAACCTACACTAACATAGAAGTTGGCAAACCTGTTACTACTAATGAACTGATATTATCTGCCTTATTGGGTTTTGTATTGGGCTTCAAAGTAGGTGGTATGTTTGGCAATATTGCAGAAGTGTCCCCCGACCCGATGGGGTATTTGTTTTCTCTGAAAGGTAACCTGTTAGTAGGTATTTTAGGAGCAGCAGCCATGGCATATTTTAAGTATGCCGAGAAGAAGAAGGAACAATTAGCAGAACCAACTACTAAAAGAATTGCCATACATCCATACCAACGCATCAGTGAGATAGTGATGATATGTGCCGTTGGCGGCATTGCAGGGGCAAAGATTTTCAACGCACTGGAAACATGGGACGACTTTATCCGTAACCCGATGGAAAGCCTGCTATCATCATCGGGGCTTACATTCTATGGCGGATTGATAGTTGCGACTATTGCATTGGTTTTCTATGCGCGCAAACACAGCATACCTTTCAAACATCTGTGCGATGCTGCTGCGCCTGCTTTGATACTTGCTTACGGTGTTGGCAGGCTTGGTTGTCAACTATCGGGAGATGGTGATTGGGGTATTTTTAATAGTGCTTATGTAACAGAACAAAACGGCAACCTACGCCCTGCTGCACAAGGTGAGTACGAACAAATGCTGCAAGCAGCACACCCCTATTTTGTAAACAACTTCGGCACCCTGAAGGATGTGCCGCACATCACCGCACCTGCCCCCTCTTGGTTGCCCGATTGGTTGTATGCCATGAACTATCCTCAGAATGTAAACAATGAAGGTGTAGCCATAGCAGGATGCAAAGACAACTACTGTGCCGTGTTGCCTGTTGGCGTATTCCCTACCCCGCTATACGAAACCATAGTATGTGTTGCTATATTCTTCTTCTTATGGTCTATACGCAAGCGGCTGAAAGCACCATGGCAAATGTTTGGCATCTACCTGATATTCAATGGTGCAGAACGGTTTTTGGTAGAAAAGATACGGGTAAACTTTAAATACGATTGGGGTTTCCTGCACCCTACACAGGCTGAGATAATATCTACGCTGCTTATTATCATCGGCATTCTATTATTAGTGTTTAACAGAAAGCAGCAAACAGTTTCAACCAAATAAAAAAAGCCCCGTTAAGGGGCTTTTATATTATACGTTAGCCGTTGCTTCAACGGCATCCAAATGTCCTGTATTCAGCTCCTTATTGGCTCTTTCTGCTGCTTCTATGGGTGCAAAGCTGGATAGTGTTTCTCCTTTATTCTTACCAACGCGTGTAGTATGCTCATAATGTACTGCATGTTTGCCGTCTGCAGTTACTATTGTCCATCCGTCCTCAAGTGTCAGTACATCGCGTGTACCAAGATTTATCATAGGCTCAATAGCCAATACCATATTTTCTTTCAGGCGTTTGCCATCGCCACGGCGACCATAGTTAGGCACTTGCGGGTCTTCGTGTAGTTTTTTACCTACACCATGCCCTACCAGCTCTCGCACCACACCATAACCATGTTCACGGGCTGTATAGTTCTCTACAGCATACGATATATCGCCTACCCTGTTACCTTCTCTTGCTTCTGCTACAGCCCTTGCCAGCGACTCTTTAGTAACACGCATCAGTTTTAGCAATTCGGGCTTTGCATTGCCTATAGCAAATGTGTAGGCATGGTCGCCATGATAGCCGTTCATATACACACCACAATCAACCGATATAATATCACCGTCTTTCAACTCATAATCGCTCGGGAAACCATGCACTACCACCTCGTTTACAGAAATGCATAACGATGCAGGGAATGGAGAATAAGATGGGCCGTAACCCTTAAAAGAAGGGATACCGCCATTATCGCGTATAAACTCCTCTGCCATCTTATCAATAGCAGCAGTAGTAATACCGGGCTTCAAAAAGTTTGCCACCTGTGTTAAGGTGGCAGTGACTGTTAAAGCGCTTTTACGTATTAGTTCAATTTCGTCTTTGCTTCTTATATGTATCATTTCTCACTAATCAATATTAAACTGCAGCACCTGCACCCTGACGCCCCATGATGCGTCCTGTTTTCATCAGGCCATCGTATTGGCGCATCAGCAGATGGCTTTCAATTTGCTGTAAAGTATCGAGGATAACACCTACACCAATGAGCATAGACGTACCACCGAAGAAAGATGCAAAACCACTTGTTACACCAAACAAACCAGCAATACCTGGTAGTATACCTGCAACAGCCAAGAATAAAGCACCCGGTAATGTTATACGGTCCATGATAGTTGCAATGTAGTCCGCAGTTGGCTCACCTGGCTTCACGCCCGGTATGAAGCTGTTGTTGCGCTTCAGGTTATCGGCCATTTCTGTAGGGTTGAATATCAACGCCGTGTAGAAGTATGTAAAGGCAATTACCAATACTGCATAAGTAATGTTGTACCACAAAGACTGAGGGTCTGACATTGCACGTACAAAACCTTGTGCAGTTTCGTTTTGGCTAAAGCCTACCAACGTAGCAGGGATAAACAATATAGCCTGCGCGAAGATAATAGGCATAACACCGGAAGAGTTCACTTTCAAAGGAATGAAATCTCTTGCACCACCTACTTCTTTAGCTGCATTGTTACCTATAATACGGCGGGCATAGTTCAGCGGTATTTTACGCGTACCCTGCGTCAGCAATATCAAGCCTACAATTACTGCTATAAAGATGGCAATCTCTATAAGGAATATCAGCAACCCGCCGCCGCCGCCAACATTGCGGGCAGCAAATTCCTGCAATACAGACTCCGGGAAACGTGCCAAGATACCTACCATGATGATGAGCGATACACCATTACCAATGCCTTTGTCAGTTATTTTTTCACCCATCCACATTACAAACAATGTACCTGCAGTCAACACCACAACAGTAGACAACCAGAACAGGAACGTACCAAACTCCGGTACAATAGCTTGTGCAGTTTGCGTACGCAGGTAAGCAACATAAGCACTTGCCTGAAACGCAGTAACCAATACTGTAAGGTAACGTGTATATTGGTTCATTTTCTTACGACCACTTTCTTCACGCTGCATTTTAGCAAATTGCGGTATAACGATACCAGCCAACTGCATGAAGATAGAAGCAGAGATATAAGGCATAACGCCTAATGCGAAAATAGATGCTTTGCTGAATGCACCACCTGCAAACATATTGAACAAACCGAGCAGACCGCCGTTGTTATTATCTAATGCCAGCATTTGCGGGTTAATACCCGGCAAAGTGATGCCACAACCAACACGATAGATGGCTATGAGCAGGATAGTAAATAGGATTCGCTTACGGAGTTCTTCGATACTCCATATATTTTTAAGCGTTTCAATTAGTTTCTTCACTTGGAACTGTAGTTAATCAAAAATGAAATGCGAATAAACGATAAAAGACGCATTTTACCAAATGCGTCTTTTAGAAACAGAATGTGGTTAAACCAGTTCTACAGAGCCGCCGACAGCTTCTATAGCAGCCTTAGCTTTCTGGCTGATGGCGTTAACTTTAAATACCATTTTGGTCTTCATTTCGCCTGCGCCCAGTATCTTTACTAAGTCGGTACGGCTGATGAGGCCATTGATATAAAGATTATCCAGCGAAAACTCCTGGATAGCATATTTCTCAATAAGAAAATCCAACTGGCCAAGGTTGAAAACTTTGTATTCAACGCGGTTCATGTTTTTGAAACCACGCTTTGGCATACGGCGCTGGATAGGCATCTGGCCACCTTCGTGACCTACTTTGCGGCTATAACCAGTATTTGATTGGGCACCTTTGTTACCACGTGTGGCAGTACCACCATGACCGCTACCTTCACCACGGCCTATACGTTTTACTTTTTGTACTGAACCTTCTGCAGGTTTAAGATTGTGTAATTGCATAGTCTACAATTTTTGAACTTGCGCGGAATGTAAAACCGCTCGCAAATCAGTTAATAATTAAGCTTTTACTTCTTCTACTTTCACCAGATGATTAACGGTGCGAACCATACCCAGTATCTGGGGCGTAGCCTCTACTTCTACAGTAGCATGCATTTTACGCAGGCCCAACGCTACCAGTGTACGCTTTTGGCGCTCCGGACGGTCAATTCCGCTCTTCGTCTGTGTAATTTTAATCTTAGCCATGACGCTATTATAATTCAAAAGTTAAAATTCAAAAATCAAAAAAAAATCAGTACCTGCAACAGCAATTAGCCGTTGAATACTTTCTTCAGGCTAATGTTACGCTCTTTTGCTACTGCAACAGGCTCGCGCAGCATACCCAATGCAACGAAAGTAGCTTTTACCACGTTGTGAGGGTTTGCAGAACCTAATGATTTAGACAATACGTCTGTAACACCTACAGCTTCCAATACTGCACGCATGCTACCACCTGCTATTACGCCCGTACCGTGCGCTGCTGGCTTTATCAGCACCTTAGCAGCACCTTCTTTAGCAAACTGCTCGTGAGGTATAGTACCGTTCATCACAGGTACTTTTATCAGGTTTTTCTTAGCGTCGTCTATACCTTTAGTAATAGCTTCCTGTACTTCTTTAGCCTTACCCAGACCGTGGCCTACTACACCCTGTCCGTTACCAACTACCACCAGTGCAGAAAAGCTGAATGCACGACCACCTTTTGTGGTTTTTACCACACGGTTGATAGCCACTACCTTTTCATGCAGTTCCAGGTCTCCGGCTTTTACGCGATTAAATTGTGTCTTCGCCATTATATTTCTAAAAGAAAAAAGTTAAACAATGTAATAATTAGAATTTCAAACCACCTTCGCGTGCACCATCTGCTACAGACTTAACACGGCCATGATATAAATAACCACCACGGTCGAAAGTACAGGTTTCAATACCCAGTGCTATTGCTTTTTGAGCGATAGCCTTACCTACCAATGCTGATTTTTCAGATTTTGTACCTTTTTGCGCAGCGATGTCCTTCTGACGAGAGTTAGCAGCAGCCAACGTAGTGCCTGTTGCGTCGTCTATCAGTTGCACATAAATATCCTTATTGCTACGGAATACAGAAAGGCGCGGATGTGTAGCAGTGCCAACAACTTTGGCACGGATGCGCCAACGCAATTTCTGACGGCGGAGTACTTTTGGATCTAATGACATTTTTATCTGTTTTTTACGGGCTCACATGGCTTGAGGCGTTGTGGCTACCGAGGTTTTTACAAAATTTATAAAAGCAATTATCACCCGCACAGGCAGATGATAATTTTTATTACTTACCGGCTGATTTACCTGCTTTGCGGCGAACAACCTCACCTGCGAAGCGGACACCCTTACCTTTATACGGCTCAGGCTTGCGCAGGCTACGTATTTTAGCAGCTACTGCACCCAGCAATTGTTTATCTGATGATTCAAGAATGATTTTAGGATTCTGACCCTTTTCAGCAATCGCATTTGCTTTAATTTCTTTCGGCAAATCGAAAATGATATTGTGAGAGAAACCCAAAGCCATATCTATTTGCTGACCTGTAACAGCAGCACGATAACCCACACCCACCAATTCCAATTCTGTTTTGAAGCCTTCTGTTACACCCACCATCATGTTTTGCAACAAGGCACGGTACAAACCATGCAGTGCGCGGTGGCGTATCTGGTCTGTAGGGCGAGTGATAAGCACTTCTTCACCTACAACTTCTACTTTAATATCGCGATCTATAGCTTGTTTCAATTCGCCTTTAGGGCCTTTAAAAACTACTTCGTTAGCAGGAGTAACTGTTACTGTTACGCCTTTTGCTACTGTTACCGGTTTTTTACCTATACGAGACATCGTAAAATATTTTTACTTGTTTTATTGTTTCAGTATCCCAACCTCGTCAGCCTGTATAGGAACCGGCTTAATGTATCGGGTACTGTTTGTTTCAATCTATTAATAAATATGGCACATTACCTCGCCACCTACATTGTTAGCACGCGCTTCTTTATCGGTCATTACACCTTTTGATGTAGAAACGATGGCTATACCCAAACCGCTCATTACACGCTTAATGTCTGCAGGCTTAGCATATTGACGCAAACCCGGACGGCTAACGCGCTCCAATGCTTTGATAGCAGGCTCTTTAGTTTGTCCGTTGTACTTCAAAGCTATTTTGATGATGCCTTGTTTGTTGTCATCTTCAAATTTGTACTTCAGAATGTATCCTTTATCATACAGGATTTCTGTAATACGCTTTTTTACATTTGAAGCAGGTATTTCAACTATGCGGTGACGCGCCATTTGTGCGTTACGGATGCGGGTAAGATAGTCTGCAATTGGATCTGTTACCATTTCTTTAGTTAAGTTTTGTAAATTTTCAATTGTTTCCGGTTTCGGGTGGCAATACACTACCCGACCTTGATACGTTATTAATTACCAGCTTGCTTTACGTACACCTGGTATTTTGCCATCCAATGCCATATCGCGGAAAATGTTACGGCAGATACCGAAATGACGCATATAACCTTTCGGGCGTCCGGTAAGCTGGCAACGGTTTTTCAAGCGAACTGCTGATGAATTCTTCGGAAGTTTATCCAAAGCAGCATAATCACCTGCAGCTTTCAGGGCAGCACGCTTTTCAGCGAATTTTGCTACCATAGCTTCGCGCTTGCGTTGGCGGGCTTTTACTGATTCTCTAGCCATTTATATTAGTTATTGTCTTTTTTAATGTTTTTGAAAGGCATACCCAATTCTTTCAGCAGTTCGTATGCTTCTTCGTTAGTACGTGCTGTAGTAACGAAAGTGATATCCATACCGCTGATGCGTGTTACCTTGTCAATATTTATTTCAGGGAAAATGATTTGCTCTGTAACACCCATTGTGTAGTTACCACGGCCATCAAACGATTTGTCGTTGATACCTTTAAAGTCGCGTACACGTGGCAGGGTTACTGAAATCATACGATCCAGAAACTCATACATATTTGTATTGCGCAGCGTAACACGGCAGCCGATAGGCATTGCTTTACGCAACTTGAAGTTCGAAATATCTTTCTTAGACAGTGTAGCTACCGCTTTCTGACCAGAGATATTTGTCATTTCAGTTACCGCGTCATCTATCAATTTCTTATCAGATACAGAGCCTTTAACACCCTGGTTCAAGCATATCTTAACCAAACGAGGGCATTGCATAACGGTAGTATAACCAAACTTTTTCATCAAAGCAGGTACTACTTCGTCTTTATACTTCTTCTGTAAGCGAGGTGTATATATAGTCGTTGCCATTATTTAATTTCCTCCCCTGATTTTTTAGATACACGTTTAAAACCTGTTTCAGTGCGCTCGCGCTTGATGCGTGTTGCAGCTTTTGCTTTGGCATCCCACAACATTACGTTCGACAAGTTGATGCTTGCTTCCTCCTGAACGATACCGCCCTGAGGGTTTTGTGCATTTGGCTTCAAATGCTTCGTTACCATGTTTACGCCTTCAATAAGCACACGGCCTTTTTGAGGGTAAACAGCCAACACCTTGCGTGGTTTGCTACGGTCTTTGTCGTCGCCGGCAATTACTACCACGTTATCACCTTTTTTGATGTTGAATTTTGGTTGAAATCTTTGTTTCACTATGTTATTTTTTAGCGTTGCAGGCTATGCAGCCCCAAACGGGCGGCAAAGGTACAACAAATTTTACAATACTTCAGGTGCCAATGAAACAATTTTCATATAGCCCTTGTCGCGCAATTCGCGGGCAACCGGCCCGAAAATACGTGTACCGCGAGGCTCATCAGAGTTGTTGAGCAGTACAACGGCATTGTCATCAAAATTGATGTATGAACCGTCTTTACGACGCAGTTTCTTTTTGGTACGAACGATAACGGCTTTAGATACGGTACCTTTTTTGATACCACCGCCCGGCAACGCGTCTTTTACGGTTACCACTATTTTATCTCCGATACCGGCATAGTCCTGGCCCGAGTTACCCAACACACGGATACAAAGCACTTCCTTCGCACCACTGTTGTCGGCCACGTTGAGCCTTGATTCTTGTTGTATCATCTTTAAATAAGATTACTTAGCTTTTTCAATAATTTCTACCAAGCGCCAGCGTTTAGTTTTGCTCAACGGGCGTGTTTCCATAATGCGTACTGTATCGCCTACACCTGCAGTGCTTGCTTCGTCGTGCGCATGGAATTTAGTCGTTTTCTTAACGAACTTACCGTATATCGGGTGTTTCACCTTACGCTCTACAGCTACAGTAATGGTTTTTTCCATTTTGCTGCTGCTCACAATCCCTATACGGGTTTTTCTGCTTTTTCTTTCAGTCGTTGTTGACATCTATAAAAAATTTACTTAGAAACCTAATGCTCTTTTGCGTTGTTCCGTCTTCATACGCGCGATGGTACGGCGCAATTGGCGAATCGTAAGCGGATTTTCAATTGGGTTTACCGCATGGCTGAACTTCATTTTTTTCAAACGCATCTCTTCATCGCCGATTTTGTTATTCAGCGCTTCGACGTCCAGCGAACGATAATCGTCAACTTTCGCTTTTTTTGCTTTTGCCATTTTAATTTCTATTTGTTATTTATTACGATTCGCAACTCTGATTAAAAAGCTGCCAACCTAATTTTACTTTATTAAGCCTCAACGTAATCTCTGCGAACTACGAATTTGGTTTTGATTGGTAATTTCTGTGCAGCCAGCTCCAGTGCTTCTTTTGCAACCTGCATAGGCACACCATCAATCTCGAACATGATGCGACCCGGATGTACAACTGCTGCCCAGAACTCCAAGCTACCCTTACCTTTACCCATCCTTACCTCTGCAGGCTTTCGGGTAATGGGTTTGTCAGGGAATATGCGTATCCAAACATTACCCTCACGTTTCATGTGGCGGGTAAGTGCCTGACGCGCAGCTTCTATCTGGCGGTTGTTTATCCACTTTGGTTCAAGCGCTTTCAGCCCGAAAGAACCTGCAGCAATCATAGCACCGCGTTGTGCGTTACCTTTAATTCTGCCTTTGTGCGCTTTACGATGTTTCGTCTTTTTTGGTTGTAACATTGTTACAATATTTAAATAGTTGCTCTAATTAATTTACAAATTAACGGCCCTTGCCACCACCACGGCGTTCGCCACCGCGTCCTTCATCACCGCCACGGCGTTCACCGCCACCACCACCACGACGCTCACCGCCACGGCCTTCACCACCGCGTTGTCCGCCTTCTGGGCGACCACCACCTACAGCATTGCCACGGTTGTCTGAACCTGCAGAGAAGTTAGGGTTCAAATCACGTTTGCCCAATACTTCACCTTTACATATCCAAACTTTGATACCGATTTTACCATATACCGTCAGTGAGAATACTGAAGCATAGTCAATATCCATACGGTAAGTGTGCAATGGTGTACGACCTTGCTTGAACTCTTCAGAACGAGCAATCTCTGCACCACCCAAACGGCCACCTACTTTTATTTTTATACCTTCTGCACCCATGCGCATAGCGGTAGATATTGCCATTTTAACAGCACGCTTGTAGCTAACACGGCTTTCTATCTGGCGGGCAATTGTTTCGCCCACTATGTTCGCATCCAGTTCAGGACGACGAATCTCCATGATGTTGATTTGTACGTCTTCTTTACCGGTAAGTTTTTTCAACTCTTCTTTGATGCGATCAACTTCAGAACCGCCTTTACCTATAATGATACCAGGTTTTGAAGTATGGATAGTCACAATCAGTTTACCCAATGTACGCTCGATAACAATGCGAGAGATACCGCCTTTGTTGATACGCGCGTTGAGGTAAGTACGGATTTTATGATCTTCTACCAGTTTCTGGCCGAAATCCTTTTTCTCGCCAAACCACATTGAGTCCCATCCGCGAACGATACCCAACCTGTTACCTATAGGATTAGTTTTTTGACCCATTCGTTATATTATTAATGTTGAATGTTTAAAATTTATGCGTTTGCTGCTACCGCAGTTTTGCTGTCCACAATAATAGTTATGTGGTTGCTGCGTTTGCGCAACCTGTAAGCACGACCTTGCGGTGCAGGGTTCATGCGCTTCAATGTACGTCCACCATCTACAAAGATGGTTTTTACATACAGGTTTGCGCCTGCTACGTCAACACCTTCATTTTTAACTCTCCAGTTTGCAATGGCACTTAACAACAGTTTCTCCAAAGGCACTGAAGGATGCTTAGTGCTGAATTTCAAAGTATTCAGCGCATTTTCTACATCCATACCACGGATCAAATCTGCCAACAGGCGCATTTTGCGCGGCGATGTAGGATAGTTACGTAAACGAGCTACAGCTTCCATTTTATTATTTATTACTTATAGCGGGACGCCAGAAGACGTTACCCAAAATTTTTAATTAATTATTTACTACCACTATGGCCTTTAAAGTTGCGAGTAGGTGCAAATTCACCAAGCTTGTGGCCTACCATAAATTCCGTTACATAAACAGGTATAAACTTGTTACCGTTGTGTACCGCAAATGTCTGACCAACAAAATCGGGTGTGATGGTAGAGCGGCGGCTCCACGTCTTGATAACACCTTTTTTTGATTTGCCTTCGTTCATCGCTCCTACTTTTTTGTCGAGCTTTGCATCTACGTAAGGTCCTTTTTTAATTGAACGAGCCATTATTCGTTATATTTTATATCAGGATGTACCTGGTTTACTTTTTGTATTTACCTGAAAGTTTTTTACCGTTGCGGCGTTGGATGATCAGCTTGTTGCTACCTTTTGTGGTGCTACGTGTGCTTTCACCTTTCGCGTATTTACCTGTACGGCTACGTGGGTGTCCACCAGATGAACGGCCTTCACCACCACCCATCGGGTGATCAACAGGGTTCATAGCTACACCACGGTTGCGCGGGCGGATACCTTTCCAACGGTTACGACCTGCCTTACCCATTGATTGCAGTGCATGGTCGCTGTTTGATACTGTACCTACAGTAGCCATGCAAGTGCTCAACACTTTGCGCAACTCACCACTTGGCATTTTCAATACGCAATATTTTTCTTCTTTCGCGTTCAGTTGTGCGTATGTACCTGCAGAACGAGCCATAGAACCACCTTTACCAGGTTGCATTTCTATATTGTGTACAACAGTACCCAACGGCATGTTCTTCAACAACAACGCATTACCTACTTCCGGAGCTACGCTATCGCCGCTTACAACAGTAGCACCTACTTCAAGACCTTGCGGAGCAAGTATGTAGCGCTTCTCACCATCTGCATAGTTGAGCAATGCGATGAATGCTGTACGGTTCGGATCGTACTCAATAGTTTTAACAGTAGCAGGGATGTCTTTCTTATCGCGTTTGAAATCTACGATACGATACATCTTTTTGTTGCCACCACCCATGTAGCGCATAGAACGGCGTCCTTGTGCGTTACGGCCGGCAGTAGATTTCTGAGGCTCCAACAAGCTCTTTTCAGGCTCATTAGTGGTAACTTCTGCATAAGCGTTACCTATTCTCCAACGTGTGCCGGCTGTTACCGGTTTGTATTTACGTAATGCCATTTTCTAATTCTTTATCAAATCTTACATTGAGAACAAGTCGATAGAATCGCCCTCTGCAAGTGTTACTGTTGCTTTTTTATAAGAAGATTTCATACCGCTCAGGAAACCGGCTTTGGTGAAGCGGTTTTTTACTTTACCCGGAACAACGATGGTGTTCACGTCTGCGACCTTCACGCCATAAAATTCTTCAATAGCTTTTTTGATTTCCAGCTTATTAGCTTTCTTATCCACTACAAAAGTATAGCGGCCGGATTTCTCCATTTGTGCGTTTACTTTCTCAGTAATCACAGGCCTTACCAATACGTTAGTGAGTTTCATTTTCTTTAATTATTTCGTGTTACGAAAATTCTTTTACTTATTACGCTTCAACTGCTTCGTTAAACATCTTAGCGGCAGTTTCGGTGAATACCAACACTTGCGCATTTACAAGGTCGTATGTATTCATATCGCTCAATACCACTGTTTTGTTCCTGCTGATGTTGCGTGCGCTCAGGTACAGCTTTGCATCATACTCAGGCATAATGAACAGTGACTTTTGCGTACCGTTTATTTTACCCAGCATGTTTGCGAAATCCTTTGTCTTAGGTGTTTCGATATTCATATCTTCAACCACCACTACTTTACCTGTACGTGCTTTATGCGACAGTGCAGACATCTTAGCGAGGTCTTTCACCTTACGATTCAGTTTGAAACCATACTCGTGCGGAACCGGACCGTTAACAGCACCACCACCTTTGTATAAAGGGTTGCGGATGTTACCTTTACGAGAACCACCTGTACCTTTTTGACGGTGCAGCTTTTTAGAAGCACCCTGCACTTCGGCACGTGTTTTGGTTTTGTGTGTACCCTGACGCTGTGCAGCAAGATATTGCTTCACTGCCAGGTATATACAATGATCGTTTGGCTCGATATTGAATATATCTTCCGGCAACTCTAACGTACGACCGGTTTTTTCACCTTTACTATTATAAACGTCAACTTGCATGACTATAATTAATTCTGAATTAAAACAATAGAACCGTTATGACCCGGAACTGAACCACTAACCAATATGTAGTTTTGCTCTGGGAATACTTTTACTACACGCAGTGCTTTGATCTTTACCTGATCGCCACCCATACGGCCAGCCATACGCATACCTTTGAATACGCGGCTGGGGTAAGATGAACCACCGATAGAACCCGGGGCACGCTGACGGTCGTGCTGACCATGCGATGCCTCGCCCACACCAGAGAATCCATGGCGCTTAACAACACCCTGGAAACCTTTACCCTTAGTGGTACCGATTACACTTACTTTTTCACCTTCTGCAAATATTTCGCAGGTAAGTGATTCACCAACTTGTTTATCAATGGAACAATTACGAAGTTCTTTTACTATCGCCTTAGGAGATGTATTTGCTTTGGCGAAGTGATTGATGAGCGCTTGCGGAGTATTCTTTTCTTTCGCTTCACCAAATGCTATTTGCAACGCATCATAACCGTCGGTATCCACGGTTTTCTTTTGAGTAACCACACAAGGGCCGGCCTCAATGATGGTGCAAGCTGTTTGCTTACCGTTCGGCTCGAACACACTGGTCATGCCGATTTTTTTACCAATAATACCTTTCATTTTCTTATATTTTAGCTTAGCGCCCGATTGCCTTTGTGTGGATCGGGATAAACCGTTTTTTTAATATTTTTAAAGAGCTGTAAAGCTATCAAGCTTTAATTTCTACTTCTACACCACTTGGCAAGTCGAGCTTTGAAAGCGCGTCTACTGTGCGTGAAGAAGAAGTATATATATCCAACAAACGCTTGTGCGTGCAAAGTTGGAACTGTTCACGCGCTTTTTTGTTTACGTGCGGCGAACGCAATACTGTAAAGATCTTCTTCTCTGTTGGCAAAGGAATAGGGCCTGTAACCACTGCTCCTGTATTGCGCACAGTCTTAACGATTTTCTCTGCAGACTTATCAACCAGGCTATGGTCGTAAGATTTCAGCTTTATTCTGATACGCTGTGACATACTTATAAATATCTTCTAACCCGTAAAATTTGGGACTGCAAAGGTAATGCGTTATTTCTATTCAGACAAAATATTTGAAAATATTTTTGAAATTTTTCTTTGAACGCCTGCAAACCAACACACACAAGGGTTTGGGCTATATTGAACCAGTAAGTTTTAGGCTATTTGCAACAGAATTTATTATCAATACCCAAAACAGGGCATTGCATTATTAATTTATGTAAATTATTTTTATTGCTAATAAAAGCCCCTCAGTTATGTTTAAGAAAATACTCAAATGGCTGGTAATCAGCTTTTTAATCTTCATTGTAGTATTAGCAGTAGTTGTAGCATCCAAACAAAATACAAAGTACGATGCCCCCTACCCTAAGATTGCCATATCTACTGACAGTGCTGTACTGGCTCGTGGCGAATACCTTGTTTATGGACCGGGGCATTGTGCCGATTGTCATGGTAAAGTAGATATGATAGATGCTAAAGAACGGGGCGACATAGTGCCACTTGAAGGTGGCTTTACTTTCATACTGCCAGTAGGTAAGGTGCATGCACCTAATATAACACCCGATGTGGAAACCGGCATCGGCAAATACAAAACCGAGGAATTAGCAAGAGCATTGCGATATGGCGTAAAGCCGGATGGTACTGTATTGATAGACTTTATGCCGTTTCACAATACCAGCGATGAAGACCTTAGTGCTATATTCTCTTACCTGAGAACTATGCAACCCATTAAACACAAAGTACCTGAACATGAATGGAATATGCTGGGCTACATAGTAAAAGCGTTTGCCATCAAACCCGTTGGGCCAGATGGTGAGGTAGCGAAAACTATACAAGCTGATACTACCATAGCCTATGGCAAATACCTTGCTAATAGTGTAGCCAACTGCCGTGGCTGCCATACCAACCGCGATTTGAAAACCGGGGCATTTATAGGGCCTGACTTTGCCGGTGGTTTCCAAATGGAATCGCCTTTAGACCCTGCCAACTATGCCTGTGTTACACCCAATATTACCCCAGACCCTGAAACAGGGCGTATGATTGGATGGACAGAAGAAACATTTATTACCCGCTTCCGTGCTGGGAAAGCTATCAAACATAGTGCTATGCCTTGGGGGCCTTTCAAACGTATGAGTGATAACGACTTGAAAGCTATATTCCGCTACCTGCAAACCATAAAACCTGTAAAGAACAAGGTAGAAAAGACGTTTATCGAATTGAAGAACGCTTAATAGTCATAAACTCATTATCAAACCCCTGAATGATTCGTTCAGGGGTTATTTGTTTGTGGAAACTGCCTTACTTTTCGTCTTTGTAAATAGCTATCATGAAGTATTTATCAATAATCTTCTTACTTATTGCACATTTTTGCTGTGTAGCACAAGACACTATTCGAAAGAAAACAGCAAATAATGAAGAAACTTATATCAGATATGACAAGCTACCTTATGCAGACTATGACGTGCACAATTATTTAGCCAAGCACATTATATTTCCCAAAAACTTAACAGATACCTTGTTGGATAAAAAAGTAATTGTTTCGTTCAATGTAAAAGATGATGGAAGCATTGACAATGTAAAAATTGTTAAAAGCATACATCACTCTATTGATACAAATATTATTACAACAGTATCTGGTATGCCCAAATGGAAACCTGCAGAGCATAAAGGGAAGAAAGTCGCAAGCCAATTTGTTCTACCGATTTACATTACTCTTGAATAACTAATACCCGTACTTCTCTTTCCAACAATTGCGCAAATACTCCCTGATACGTGCCTCGGCAGCATTGTTGCCTGGGTCGTAGAGTTTGGTACCTGCTACAGCATCTGGCAAGAACTCTGCATTTACAAAATTGCCCTCATAGCTATGTGCATATTCATACCCTTTGCCATAGTCAAGGTTCTTCATCAGTTTGGTAGGAGCATTGCGTATCGGCAGGGGTACAGACAAATCGCCTGTTTTAGCAACAAGGTCTTGCGCGTGGTTGATGGCCATATAAGATGCATTGCTCTTGGCAGATGATGCCAGATAGGTAGCACATTGTGATAGTATTATCCTGCATTCGGGGTAGCCAATCATCTCTACCGCCTGAAAAGTAGTGGCGGCCAGTAACAAAGCGTTTGGGTTGGCATTGCCAATATCTTCACTTGCCAGTATCACCATACGGCGGGCAATAAACTTGGGGTCTTCCCCACCCGCTATCATCCTTGCCAGATAATACACGGCTGCATTAGGATCGCTACCACGGATGGATTTTATAAAGGCTGAGATAATATCATAATGTTGCTCGCCCGTCTTATCGTACAATGCCATTTTGCGCTGCACAATTTCCTGTACTGCTGTATCTGTTATTTCTTTTTGTCCGCTTGGTAAAGATGTTACTATCAGTTCCAACAGGTTCAGTAGCCGCCTGCCATCGCCACCACTCAGGCGTAGCAGGGCTTCCCATTCTTTTACTTGTGCATTTTGTTCTTTCAGCCAACTATCCTGTTGCAGTGCCTGATTCACCATTTCTTTCAGTTCATCTTCTGTAAGTGGTTGCAAAACATATACCTGACAACGGCTAAGCAATGCGCCTATTACTTCAAAAGACGGATTCTCTGTAGTAGCACCTATAAGCGTAATGATACCCTTTTCTACTGCACCCAACAGGCTGTCTTGCTGGGCTTTGTTAAAACGGTGTATCTCGTCTATAAACAACAGGGCATGTCCCAGTTTTTTGGCTGCATCTATTACAGCCCGTACTTCCTTTACCCCGCTATCTATGGCACTCAACGAAAATATCTGCATTTCCAATGAGTGGGCTATGATTTGTGCCAGAGTAGTTTTGCCTACGCCTGGTGGCCCCCAAAATATGATGGAATGAGCTTTGCGGTTTTGTATCATCTGCTCCAGCACTTTGCCCTTGCCTACCAGATGTTGCTGCCCTATATAGTTGTGCAGGGTATTGGGGCGCATACGCTCTGCCAACGGTGCCTGTATATTATCTGTCATATTATTAGCAATTCATTAAAAGGTATTTCACTAAATTCGCCTCATGCAACGCAAATTACTAATCATTCTCTGCCTGATGGGCGGTGTTTTTATAAGTTTCGCACAGAAAAAGAAGAAAAACAAAGCAATGCAAGCTGCAACCACTGCATCTGCCGATACTGCTAAAGTGGACTATAAAGAAATAGGCGCACCTATGCCGGCATTAAAGATGCGCAAGGTAAACGGCACAAAACTGACAGGTGAGTTTATGACCAATAAAGACATAGGCCAGAAAAACTATGTATTTGTGATGATGTACAACCCTACATGCGGGCATTGCCAGGAAGAGGCTGTATTGTTGAAAAAGAATATACACCTGTTCAACAAAACAAGCATTGTCCTATTGTCTGACAGTGTAATGAAAGAGTATGTTGATTTTTTTGAGAATACAACCAGAGTATCTGAAGTGCCTTCAATAAAAGTGGGGCTGGATTATGCAGGCTTCATAACGCGCACATTTGTTTACAAAGCACTGCCACAGATAAACATCTATTCGCCCGATAGGAAATTGGTGAAGATATTTACGGGAGATGTACCGATAGATTCGCTGAAGCCATATATAGAATAGCTTCTTCAATATACTTTAAAACACAAAGTGTGGCTTATGCCACACTTTGGTTTTTAATATAGTCCCTTATTTTGCGGACATAATCAAAGTATCCTCTTTCCATGCGCATCCAGAAGATGGCAAAGATGCTGACACCGATAATGCCGAATGTATAAGTATATACCTGCAGGTCTTTACCTACCGTAAACGTAACGATAGTAGCTATAAATAAAAACAGGCAGAATATCACGATGAGTAATGGTCCGCCTGAGTCAATTTTTCTCATTTTAGAGCTGATGACAATTTGTGTCTTGTCCCCCTTGTTATTCAACTCTATATGTGTAATAGGCAATGTCTTGATTTCGTTTTCCTGTTCTGCATGAGGGATAACCCTTATCACGCGGTCTTTTTCAGAAACTTCAAAATCCATGTTATGCACCTTTACATGCTTGCCCAGCAGGCGAACTTTAATATCATCCGGACGCATTGACGATTGATACCGGTAAGTACGTGAGAATATCATAGGCACTAATTTTTAGTTAATCAATTTGTTTAAATGAAAGTTAAGCACATTATTTAGCTGCTACAATATGCGGTGCATTAAAATTTGTGCTGCTTTTTTAATGTGTTCAAAAACTATGCCAAAAATATAATACAATTAATTGATTGTCAATAAGTTAAAAGTAAAAATTACTTGCTTTTATGTTACTCACAAAAATGTAAAAATGGTTGGTTACAAGGCTTGTAAATGACAAAACAAATCATTATATTATTTACTTCCTATAGACTGATAATACTGCTGCACCATATTTTTATAATAAGGTTTCAGTTGAGCAGGGGTAGTCTTATATTGTTCGTTTAATTGTTTATTGTCATTGATGTATCGTTGCAGTTCGGCAGGTACGGGCTTGCTAATGTCATCTGCACTGCGCGATGAGCGTTTATCATCCTGTTCCTGCTCGCGGAGCGATTTCTCTGCCTGTAGCAGTTTAGTCAGTATTTCCTTTTGGCGCATTATCATCTCTGCACTCATACGTTTGTTTACCAGTTCCGTTTCCGTCTTATCCATCTTCTCCTGTATCTCTTTCAGTTCTTTGGCACTGCCCATACCCTGACTGTTGAGCAGGCTGTTTAGTTGCTGTAGCTGCCTGCGTATGGCTGCCTGTTGCTGTGCCATCTGTGCCAGTTGCTGTGCATTACCATATTCACCCTGTTGCTGTGGCTGGCTTTGTGCATTCTGTGGTTTGCCATCTTTCGATTCCTGCCCCTGCTGCCCTTCTCTTTGTTGCTTGGCATTTTGCATCTGCTGCATGGCGTTGCCCAACTGCTGTTGTTTGGTAATGATGTCGCTGAGCTGTTTGCCCATACCCGGCTTAGGTGTTTTACCACCGGGGCGCTCGCACTGCCCTTGCTGGCCAGATTGTGATTGGCTTTGGTTTTGCTGCTGCATCAGGTTGGCTAATACTTCATTCAGCATCAGGGCAAGGTTGTTGGTATGCATCATGGCATATTGCTGTTTTGCCATAGCATCTTCCCGCCTGCGTTTTTCCATTAATGAAATAGATGAAGCTATATTCTTTTCCAACTCTGTAGTTTCTTTATTAATAGTAGGCGCGAGTTTGAAGAGGCTCTTACTAAGGTCGTACAGGCTATCACGTATCATACGAGAGTTGGCATGTAAGCGTTTCTGTTCTTGCAGATTGGTAAAATAGACTTGGCTGGTAGCGTTTGTCACCTGCACTTTTTTCATTAACTGCTCTTGGTCGAATGACAAGCGTACAAGGTTGGTGAGTATCTGCCTTACAGCGCGTATATCTTTTTTCAGCTGCATGGCATTCATACCACCAGCACCTGCACGCAGGCTTTGCGCCATAGATTGCAGGTTTTGTGCTGCCTGGCTTTGCGACTTGCTCGATGAACCTTTCTGCCCCTGCTCCAATTGTTGTTTGCTATCCTGCATATCCTGTTGGGCATCTTCGGCTTTGTCTTTCTCTTTACCTACGTCCTGCTGTTGCTGCATTTCCTTGTTCAGTTCTTCCATCTGCTTCATCTCTTCCTTCATTGTTTCTTCCAATTCTTTCTTCAATGCATCCTGTTCTTTGGCAAGTTGTTGGTTGTCTTTCTTGCCACCGTTGGCGTTGGGATTGTTCTTTTCGCCTGCCTGCTTTTCTGTTTTATCTGCCTTATCTGTTTGTGCTTTCAGGTCGAGTTGCTTTTCTGCCAGCTTTTCCATTTTGTTGGCAAGGTCTTCCATGCGCATCTGCATTTCCATTTTCTTCATCAACTCCTGCATACGCTTCAGGTCCATGTTAAAGAGTTTGTTCTCTTGCTCCAGTTGCTTCATGGCTTCAAACGCATTGTCTTTGTTCAGGCGTTGCATCAGTTCTTGCAGCTTCTTCATCTGCTCACGCAGTTCTTTATTCAGCAGGTTATCCATCTGCTTTTGCAGTTCCTGTTGTTTTTCTTTCAGGTCTTCGCTGTAGGGTTTCTGCTGGCTTTGTTGCACTTGTTCATCAAGGCGTTTCTTCACTGCTTCCAGTTGGTTCTTCAACTGCTGCTGCATGTTCGATAGTTGTTGCAGGCTTTGCTTCTGTTCAAAACCCATATCGCTGCTTTCCAGCAGTTTGCTTTGCAGGTCTTTGTATTCGTTTTGTATTTCTTTAGTTTGGTCGCTGCTGTTGCTTAGCCCTGCATTTATCTGCTCTGCATTAGCATTGATGGCAGAGTCTATCTGCTCTGCATCGTACATATTAAAAGAGCGCACCTCACTACGGGTAGCTTTAGCACCGTGTACACCATCATTATCCCAAGCCTCTATGTAGTATTGCAGTTTCTGCCCCGGTTGCAGTTTCAATGGCTCAACATCAAAATAATACTGAAACGATGCAAGCGAACCACCTGATACAGGTAGTGTAATGCTCTTGTTGGCAATAGGCTGGTTTTGTGCATTGCTCAGGTTGTAGTGAAACAATACTTTGCTCACACCATAATCATCACCTGCTGTACCTGTTAGTAATATCTGCTTGCCCGATACCGTATCTCTGTATTCCTGCATTTGTATTACAGGGTGTTCGTCAGGTATTACACGTACGCTGTACTTAAAGCTGTCTGTAATATTGGTAGCCTTGTTGCGCAGCGATATGGTGTAGGCTGTATCGTTCATAAACCTGAACTGTGAGCCAAACATGGTAGCCTGATTCACTAATTTTATAGGCTGCCCGTTGCTGAATTGTATAAACGCCTCGTCTGTATGTTCCGCTATAAAAACCCAACTGATGTGTGTACCTACGGGTATGGTAACATCGCCCATGCTGGTACGTAGCTCGTCTTTACGGCCTGTATAGTCTGGGTAGTCTATTTTTACGTTAAAGGATTTCAGTACGGGTTTTTGTGCTACGCTGATGGCGTAGGGCTGTGAATAAAACCCTGCCGCATACAAGCGAAAACTTACAGGCTCTGTAACATTGCGAAAAGTATATTGAAACGTATTTTTACCGGTTGACTGCATAGATAGCCTGTCGCTGCCCATATCTATATACATATCGCTTGGCAAGGCATCACCCTCAACACTTACTTGCAATACATAGTCTGCCCCGCGAATGGCTTGCAGTTTTGTATTCTTTACTACAAAGCGGAATGGTGCGGGTTTCTCAAACGTTTTAGTAGGTTGCAGCAATCGCTCGGTAGCATCAGAGAACACACTCGGTGCGGCTATGAGTATAAACACCATTACCAATACAAGTGGTAAGAGGTATGGCAGGTATCTTTTGTTTTTGCGCAGGTCTATTGCATTGGCAAACGGCACTACCGATAGTTGTGCTGCTTTTTGGCCTATACTGGCAAGTGCCAGTGTACGGCTCTCGTGGCTATCTGCATGGTGGCGTAGTTGCAGTATATTCAGCAGTTTGTCGCTCACTTCGGGAAAGTGTTTGCCTACTATCACAGCAGCCTGCTCGTGGCTTATTTGTTTGCCCAGCTTTGCCATTTTAGACAATGGTATAGCTACCCACACCACCAATGCGCTCAACCCCGCAATGATGAATAAAGAAACAACGCTGAGCTTTGCCCATACAGGCAGGTACAGGTAATACTCCCCTACCGATACGGTGAGGAAATAAGCCAACAGGCATATTAATAAGATAAGAGAACCACGCAGCAGTTGGTTGGCATAATACTTCCTGATGAATACGTCTAATCGTGTTATTAACTGCTCGTAATTGTTCATAAACTGGCTCCGCTATATGCAATATAACGGAAATAAATGTTTCATAAATCTTAAAAATCACCCCGTAACAGCATATTGGCAGAAAGTATTAAATTTGTTGATATGGCAAGTGTACGCGATTATATAACCATTGATGCAGAGATACAAAACGGACAACCTGTTTTTAAAGGGACGCGTGTACCAGTTACTACCCTATTTGCGCATCTTGAAAAAGGATTGGCTTTAGATGAATTTTTGGAAGATTTCCCTTCTGTAACACATTCACAGGCGGTAGCGGTATTGGAAATGGCAGAAAAGATATTTACTGCCCGTAACATTGAACAACTCTATGAAACTACTGCTTGACGAAAATCTGCCAAAACGATTAAAAAACGACTTCCCCGAACATAATGTCTATACTGTTGCAGATATGGGTTGGAACAGTATGAAAAATGGAGCATTGATGCGTGCTATGACGGAAGAAAACTTTGAAGCATTACTAACGTTCGATAAGAATTTACAATATCAACAAAACTTCAACAAATACCCGATACCTGTAATAGTATTGGACGCAACAGACAACACCTACCATACTTTGAAGACTTTAGTGCCAGCTATTAAAGCTGTTTTGCAAAGCGGCTTACAAGCAGGTGCTACAGTCATACAATAATTAAATCCCCCATATCCCTACCTTTGCATACCTTTTTCCGGTAGATGATATGATGCTTTTGTACCCTGCACACGCTGCAGATGCTTTGGAGTTTAGTAAGGTAGCCCAATTACTGAAATTGAAATGCCGCACCGATACCGCCCGCGAACGGGTGGATAACCTGCGTTTCCATACCCGTATAGAATATGTAGAGAGGGCGTTGGTGCAAACACGCGAGTACAAGTCGGTACTGATGAGTGGCGATTATTTCCCGAACGACTTTACCCGCAATGTAGAAAAAGAACTGAAACTACTATCCCTACCCGGTGCGGTACTTAGCGGCGAGCAACTATTAGCTTTTCAGCAACTGGCACTGAATATACGCGATATACTGAACTGGTTTAAAAACCACGAGGGGTTGTTTACTAACCTGCGCTCGCTGGCAGATAAAATACAGTACGAAAAACAAATAACTGACACCATCAACACCGTTGTAGATGAGATGGGGCATGTGCGCGATAATGCATCGCGAGAGTTGATGAGCATACGCACCGAACTGGCACACCGCAGGCAAGAGCTGCGCAAGCTGTTTGAAAGCGTACTACGCAAGCTGAACAAGCAAGGGTATCTGGCAGATATTGCAGAGGGATTTTTGAATGGCAGGCGTGTAGTAGCTGTGTTTGCAGAGCATAAGCGCATTGTAAAAGGCATACACCACGGCGAAAGCGACACGCAACGCACCGTGTTCATAGAACCCGAAGAAACGATTGAACTGAATAACGAAGTAGCATCGCTGGAGCGTGCAGAGGCAAGGGAAATACACCGCATACTGGCACAAACCACCGCTACCCTCAGTGGCTGGCATCCGCAGTTGGATGGGTATTATCACCTTTGTGGTATCTACGACTTCATCCGCGCAAAAGCACTGCTGGCTATGGATATGCAGGCAGATATGCCACGCCTCAGCCCGCACCCGCATATAGAACTGATAAAAGCCACCCACCCCCTGCTGCTGCTGCACAATAACAGAGAGGGCAAGCCCACCATACCATTATATATATCGCTGGATAAAAACAAACGCATACTGATAATAAGCGGCCCCAACGCGGGTGGCAAAACCGTATCTATGAAAACCGTAGGGCTGCTGCAACTGATGACACAGGCAGGACTGCTGATACCTGCCAGCCCCGATAGCGAGGTGGGCATCTTCAAGCAGATGATGATACACATCGGCGATACGCAAAGCATAGAGCATGAGCTAAGTACCTACAGCGCGCACCTGCGCGATATGAAATACTTTATGGATTTTGCCAATGGCAAGACCTTGTTTTTTATAGACGAGCTGGGTAGCGGTTCAGACCCCAACTTGGGTGGTGCATTTGCAGAGGCTATTGTTGAAGAGCTTGCCAAACGCCATGCTATGGGCATCATCACCACACACTACCTGAACCTGAAAGTAATGGCAGGCAAAGTGCAGGGCATCTTTAACGGGGCTATGGCTTTTGACGAAGACAAACTGGAGCCACTCTACCAACTGACGGTAGGCAAGCCGGGTAGCTCTTATACATTTGCCATAGCACAGCGTAGCGGGTTGCCACCGCATATTATAGAGCGTGCCAAACAACTGACAGAGCGCGGACACTTTAAGCTGGATAAGATGCTGCACCAAACCGAGCAGCAAAGCCAAAAATTGAGCAGCAAAGAAAAAGAAATAGACCGCCTGCTGAAAAAGAATAAAGAGTTGGAAAAAGAATTTGGCGAGCTGATAGATAAGGAAAAGAAAGAACAGCAATACAACACCCTGCGCCTGCAAAACAAAATAAAGAAAGAAGAACTGGACTACCTGCGCGATATGGAGCGCAAGTTTAAACAGATAATAACCGACTGGAAGAAGGCAGACAATAAAGGCGAAGTAATAGCGGCGGCAGAGAATGTACTCTTTAAACGCAGGCAGATAGCCGCCAACACCGCTATGGCAAAGAAAGCCGACAAAAACTACGATGTAGTAGGTGGCGATGCCAAAGTGGGCGATACGGTACGCAATAAAGACAACCACCAGGTAGGCAGGCTCACAGAGCTACGCGGCAAAAAAGCCATTGTGCAGATAGGACAAATGCCCTTTAACGTAAGTATAGATGAATGGGTAGTAGTGAAAAAGAAAGAACAACCACAGGGCAAAAAGAAAAAATAACTCTGTTCCGTTCCGCGGAACGGAACACTTTTGTTTTTAAAAACGTATTTTTTAGTATTTGTGTCAGAGAAAGTATGCCAATGTATCCTCATTGGAAACGGGGACGAGAAAAGGGATTATTAAAACATCAACTCTATTACTTCACATACTGCTACCCTATGGGGACCTTCCATAAAATAGCAAATAGTATTTAGTTTTAAATGTTCTTTGTGATACGGTACTTTTTCGTCAAAAGCTATGAGCATTCTTGCTATACCTTGCCTCAGAACAGGTATGTTTCTATCTAATATCAAATCTCCTTTCTCATCTTCAAATTCTGGGCGTATCACAAATAGATAATTTGGACCACCAGGATGTTCATACCAAAAGTCTGATCTATAACCTTGATATGGCAAAGTTTTCCTTCCACCTTCTTGTTCAGTATAGAAGCGATATCTGACTTTGAAGTGAGGTTTTCTCATATTACTTTCTATCAATTGCATTTACATACCTATATTCAATAATACTGAAATCACTCTCTCACTCTCGTCCCCGTTTGCAAATGGGGCGATAGAGTGAAGCACCCCCGTCATTTCGACTGCAAGGAGAAATCTCCTGAAAATTAGTAATGAAGTCAATATAACGTAGCTGTTAAGTCATTCCAATCAGGATTAAAACTGTTTATCAACTCATTTTTCTTTTCTCTACGCCACTTCTTTATTTCTTTTTCTCTTGATATAGCAGATTCAATATTAAAATGTGTTTCGTAATACACTAAATACTCAATATTATATCTATCTGTAAAGCTATTCTTGAAAGTGTGAGATATATGTTGTTGGATGCGGGCGGGTAAATTGGACGTTACACCTATGTACAATACATTTCGATGTTTGTTAGTCATTATATAAACAGAGCCCCCTTTGTGCATATTTATTAAGCTGTATATCTAAGTTAAGGAGATTTCTCCTTGCAGTCGAAATGACGGGGTTGCTTCACCATTTTTAAAACATTCCTAACACTCCTTACTAATTTTTAACTCCCAATTAGTGCATTTTAAAAATAGAAGTGTTCCGTTCCGCGGAACGGAACAAAAACACGTTTTTCAGAACATAAACCCGCTGTTCAAGATGTTCTGCAAGGCATCTTGAACTAATAATATGGAGCCGTTTTGTAAACGGAATTTGAAATGCTATTGCTGATGGATTATGCTATAGGTTGTTTTCATTTAACAGTAGTGCAATGAATGCCGTTCAGAGAACGGAGTTTATCTTTAGTTCCAAATGCCCTACGGAACATTTGGAACAGCATTAAAATTATTCTAAAGGACGCATTGGGCTGCATACCGATGTATCACCATTGTGTATATAATAGACCGTTACGGTGGATGAGTCTGGTGCGTATTCCCTATACATGGTATCTTTTGTAGATGAAGTTTTAGTAGTGGTAGGTTTGGGATTGCAAGAATTTAGAGTAATAATCATAGTAAAGGCAGCAATCAATAACATTGCATTCCTTATAGGATATAAAGGGAGTTTGTATAGTGTAAATAGTAGAGGTACTACATTCATAATGTTAAGATAATTGTTTGTTTACAATTAACCACAGTGTAAAAAGAAAAGTAACAACATTCCATTCCAGAAATGGAATATTTTTTAACTCTCAATTAGTGCATTTAAAAACAAAGCGCATTCCATTCCATGGAATGGAATGTTTTTTAACTTCCAATTAGTTCATAATAAATTTGTATTAGTTTAATTAACTGCTATATCACACTCTTGCTTCATTTCGCGCAGCTGCTTGTGATAGTGAGAGGCAACAACAACAAAGCCCCGCAATATGCGAGGCTTTGTTAGTATGTATGTTTCAACTCGCAGTATTACATATGCGATTGTATTTTCTTTTCAAACACGCCTTTGGGTGCTGCGCCTACTTGTTTATCTACCACTTGTCCGTTTTTGATGAACAGTACAGCAGGTATGCTGGTGATACCATAGTTGATAGACAGGTTAGGGTTTTCGTCTACATTTACTTTACCCACGTTTACCTTGCCATCATACTCTGTTGCCAGTGCCTCGATGGTTGGGCCTAAAGCCAGACAAGGACCACACCAAGGAGCCCAAAAATCTATTACACTCAGTTTGTCTGTTTTCAGTACTTCTGCATCAAAATTTGCATCTGTATATACTGCTGCCATTTTTCGATTGTTTTTTTAGTATTTATTAAAAAAGGAACTACAAAGGTAACACCATTCCGCCATACCATCCAATAACGGCGCACAATACCGATATAAGATAATCACATAATATCCACCTACCCTACCTCTACCTTATATTCAATAGCTTCGTTATCTGTTATATATTGTATCAGGCTGTCGTTTAGCTCTACTTTCATGCCGTTGGTGCGTAGTTTCACCGCCATATCGGTTTCCTCATCGCGTACGGCTATTATCAGTTCGGTATTGCCGGGGTGTTGCTTCACATTCTCATATATAAATTGTGCCATTACATCATCTATCTTGCTCAGGGGTATGTGCAGGTTTACACGGCGCGTCATAGTTTTGCGCACCTGGTCTAGCAGGGAAATACCCTGTATCTGAAACTCCATAACACCCGGGCGGTATTTATGCTCCTGATACATACCTGTTATCAGCAGTTTCTGTCCGTTGTCTATATACTTATTGTACTGTACATAGTTGTTTTCCCAAAACAGTATCTCCTGGTTGCCGCTGTAATCGTTCAGTATCAGCTTGCCAAATTTGCTGCCTTTCTTAGTGGTCATGTGTGCGGCATCTGTTACATAGCCTGCAATGCGTATGGTGCGCCCACGTAGCTTATCTATCTCGCTGATAGGAGTAAAGCCATAGTGCTGCATTTCAAACTTATAACCGTCAAGCGGGTGCGCGCTCAGGTAGATGCCTACTACTTCTTTTTCCCTATCGAGCAGTTCGGGTAGTGTCCATGGCTCGCAAGTAGGCATCATGGGCGGTTTCACATCGGGCATGGCTGTTTCGCCAAACAAGCTGCTGGTAGCCATCGTACTGCTTGCCTGTACCTGACTGCCAAAGCGCACCAATCTTTCCAATCCGCTGATAGGGTCTGTGGGTGACATGTAAAAGTATTGTGCACGGTGCAGGTCTTTAAAGCAATCCAACGCGCCCGCCAGTATCAGGTTTTCTAAAGATTTTTTGTTCACAGTTCGCTGGCTGATGCGCGCAATGAAATCGTACACCGTAGCATACCGCCCGTTCTTCTCGCGCTCTGCAATGATGTCTTCCACCGCATTCTCGCCCACTCCTTTGATGGCATTCATACCAAAACGTATCACGCTCTCGCCACTTACTGCAAAACCTTTCAGACTCTCGTTTACATCCGGCCCTAACACTTGTAAGCCCATACGCTGACACTCTTCCATGTAGAACTTTATCTTGTCTATATTGCCTTGGTTGTTGAGCACAGCCGCCATAAACTCCGCAGGGTAATGTGCTTTGAGGTAGGCGGTTTGGTACGCTACAAAGGCGTAACAGGTAGAGTGCGATTTGTTGAACGCATACTGGGCAAATGCTTCCCAGTCTGTCCATATCTTGTTCAGTTTGTCTTCAGCATGGCCTTTGGCTTTTGCCCCTTCTACAAACTGGTTTTTCATTTTGTCGAGTACCGCCTTTTGCTTCTTACCCATTGCCTTACGCAATACGTCTGCATCGCCCTTGCTAAAGCCCGCCAGCTTTTGCGATAGCAACATCACCTGCTCCTGATACACCGTTATACCATAGGTTTCCTCGAGATACTCTTTCATATCATCAAGGTCATACACAATGGCCTCTTCGCCATGCTTCCGCTTGATGAAGTTGGGGATGTATTCCAATGGACCGGGGCGGTAGAGGGCATTCATCGCTATCAGGTCGTCAAACTTATCGGGCTTCAGTTCTCGCAGGTACTTTTGCATACCCGGGCTTTCAAACTGAAACGTACCATTGGTTTCGCCACGCTGATAAAGCTCGTATGTTTTAACATCGTCCAGCGGTATGGTGTCCATGTCTATCTCCAGTCCATAGTTGCGCTTAATGAGTGCCAGCGCATCTTTGATGATGGTGAGGGTTTTCAATCCCAAAAAGTCCATCTTGATAACACCTGCATTTTCAATGATGTTTCCTTCAAACTGTGTTATGAGCAGGTCAACATCTTTGGTAGTAGCAACGGGTATCAGTTCTGTTAAATCCTTTGGTGCTATGATGATGCCCGCAGCGTGTATGCCTGTATTACGTACAGAGCCTTCCAGTTTTTCTGCCGAGTGCAACACGGTGCTTTGCAGCATACTGGCATCTGCATATATCTCGCGTAGCTTATTGACACCTTCCAATTCGTCGCCACCCAACCCTTCTTTTTGTTCAAGGCTGCCTTCGCCTTTTATAGGAGCATGCAATATGCGTTTTAGGGATATACCCGGACGTTCAGGTACCATCTTTGCTAAGGCGTTGCTGTCAGGCAGTGGCAGATCGAGTGCACGGGCTACGTCTTTAATGCTCATTTTGGCAGCCATCGTACCATAGGTAACAATATGTGCTACTTGGTTTTTGCCGTATTTATCCACCACATAGTCTATCACTTTCTGCCTGCCCACATCGTCAAAGTCGGTATCTATATCGGGCATGCTCTTACGTTCAGGATTCAGGAAACGCTCGAAGAGCAGATTGTATTTTATGGGGTCAATATTCGTAATGCCGATGCAGTAGGCTACAGCACTACCGGCAGCACTACCACGCCCCGGCCCTACAAACACCCCCAAATCTCGCCCTGCTTTGATGAAGTCGCTAACAATGAGGAAGTAACCCGCAAAGCCCATCGTGCGGATGGTAAACAACTCAAAGCGTATGCGCTCCTCTATCTCGGCTGTCAGCTCCTTGTAGCGTTCTTTAGCACCTTCCCACGTTATGTGCTCAAGATACTTGTCTTGGTCGTCGCTGAAGTTGTCGGGTACTTTGAAGTGGGGCAAAAGTATCTCTCGCTCCAGCTTCATGGGTTTTATCTTGTCAACTATCAGGTTGGTATTGTCTATAGCTTCAGGCAGGTCTGCAAACAGGGTTGACATCTCGCCCGTGTTCTTGAAATAGAACTGGTCGTTATAGAACGCAAAGCGGGTATCTTTCGGGCGTTGCTCATCATCATCGGCAAACTCCTTCATGCTGGGTGTACTCTGCTTCTCGCCCGTGTTGATGCATAACAATATATCATGTGCGTTGGCATCTTCCCTATCCACATAATGCGAGTCGTTGGATGCGATGATGGGTACATTGTACTTGCGGGCGAACTTCAGTAATACCTCGTTTACTTTTATCTGCTCGGGTATATCATGCCGTTGTATCTCTACATAGTAATCATCGCCAAACAGGTTGTGCCACCACTGAAACACTTGCTCCGCCGCTTCTTCACCTTTCTTCAATATGGTACGTGGCACTTGCGCGCCTAAACAGCAGGTAGTGGCTATGAGCCCTTCGTGGTATTTCTCTACCAACTCACGGTCTATACGGGGGTATTTACCATACAGCCCTTCCATATAGCCGAGGGAACATAGCTTTACCAGATTGCGATAGCCGGTTTCGTCTTTGGCAAGCAGTAGCTGGTGGTAACGGGTATCTTTTTCTTCGCGGCTGAACTGGCGTTTGGTACGGTCTTCTACCAGATAAAACTCGCAACCTATTACAGGCTTCACAACAGGTTCTACAATGTCTTTACCATCATCTCGCTTGCCTACTACTTTGGTATTCTTCCATGCCTGAGAAACAAAGTCGAACACGCCAAACATATTACCATGGTCGGTAATAGCCATTGCGGGCATTTCGTCTTTCATGGCTTTCTCGTATAGCTTGCTGATGGATGATGCACCGTCGAGCAGCGAGAACTGGGTATGATTATGTAAATGGGAAAACTTCAATTTGAACCTGGATTTCTGCGATTAATGGATAGTCTGTATTAGCTTATCCTGACTGTACAAAGTAACAAAAAAGCATCAGGCAAACGGGGCAGTTTTATCCACAAAAGGTGAACATAGGACTTTGATTTAAATGATTTATTATGATTGTAATGTTTGCATTGGCAAACATTACGTATCATAAAAGCAGATGTGGGTATTGTAATGCTGCTTACGGCAACAATCATACAATTTTTCCAATTTCTAAATACCTGTAAATCAATTTCGTTAACAAAGTTGTTGCCGTTTGTTGCCGATTTATAAAAGTATATTTGAGCAACAAATATTGAATAACGTCTATATGAAACTGTTATTACAAGATGTGGCATTGGAGTATGAGAAAGAACTTTTATAATAACAAATATACGCAAAATAATTGTTTTATTTACTACTTATTTATTATATATAATTATTGGCATTAGTTTTGTATGAACACCAAAAAAACGAACAATATGCGTACGACTATATTTGCAGCTATACTGTTGCTCTGTTATATAACCACTACTTCATCTTCATGCCACAAGCACCATCATGGTAAGACAGGATGCGAGGGGGTGGCTTGTACGGCTATGTTTGCTATGATAAATACCAAAGTGGTGGGTGCAGACGGTAAATCTGTTGTACTGGAAGATGCCTATGCCCAACGCAAAGGAAACGGCGATATATACCGTAGCCAGCAACCTATGATGTGGTACGACAGCAGCTATGTAGTATTGGACGATGGCTACCTGACTAAAATGCAAAACCAAACAGATACCTTTTACTTTATAGGCAAGAAAGGTGGTGTAGAGGTAGTAAGAGAACCATTTGCCATCAATGCAGACTGCTGCCATGTAAATAAGCTTAGCGGCAAAGATTTAATAACGGTGAAGTAAGGTGTAAATGTTTTGAGGTCAAATAGTTATGTTTATCAATCTATAATTTGAACCTTTTTTTTATCTATACTATAAAAAGCAACGGTTGCAGGAATATTATTATCTCTGTTAGGTAAATCTTTTAGTTTACCGCCACGTTGTAGCTCAATTATTACTTCTCCATTGGGAAACCCTGAAATTGCTTCCGGTAGTATTACTACTTTATTACCAACATTAGAATTATCATAAAATACAGAAAAGTCTATTCCAGAATCAACACAACTGCTCAGAATTAGTGAAATGCGCTCATCATTTTCTATTGGTAATTGTCCAACCCATTCAAAACTAAAACCCTTTTGTTTTGAAATAACCTTTGGGACGTTGGATGCAAATGCTGCATAGTTAATTTCATTAGCATTAACCGTATTCTTTATATTATTTCCATCACTCTTATACAAAATAAAATCTGCACCCACCAAACCGAAAAAGTTTGTGCCCACTAAATCAACATAAGGTTCTGTTTTTGCAGGAGTAAACTTCAACCCATTAATGCTAATAACCGATTGGTCGTTAACCGATACCTTTTTATAATCATTTTCCGACGACAGTAACCTACTAGCTATTGAAGTAGATTCATCGTTCATCAACCACCAGATATAATATTGTTGTGAATAAGATATTTGATTGGGGGTTGGCTTGTCATTTTTATTACATGAGTCAAATATGAACGGAATTGTAAGGATAAAAATTAATTTTTTCATATCAATTATAGGTTATAGTATGTAAAAGTAGAGTTACAAAAACATCTTATTGCAATGAAAATGTAAAAACCCGCTTTACGGATTCAACGGTATTTTTTTACTGAGCTTGTAACGCAGTGCTATGCTGCCCGTTGATGTACCATCATTATTATCTAACGCTTTCGATTTGTAGCGTATCATCTCTACCGTCATAGTGCCAGTTGCCATGTTTTGCATATCTGCTGCTGAAAAACTTATCGTCTGGCTGCTATTGGTGGCATTCATTGCTTTAGTACGTGTAGAGGCTGAGTCGGGGGTGCTGATGGTAATCATCATACTCTCGCCACTCTCTAATGGGCTGCCAGTCCACCCGAAGCTGAAACCTGCCGCTTTGGATGCTGATGTAGGAAAGTTGGCAGCGAAATCTATATTGCTGATGTCTGTACGCAAGGCTTTGTTGTTGATAGCCGTACCGGAATTTTTATTCAATACGAAGGCAACATCTTGCATGCCGATAAACGTCCATTTATAATCGGTAGGTGATATGAAATGGGTAGTGGCCGCCGTGCCGTTAGCCGTTACGCTTGCACCGTTACTCAATTCTACCCTTGTGCCATTTACATCGCGCACACGAAAAGTAGCTGATGCTTCAGTTTTGTTCTCGTCTTTATCATAATACACCCCGTAAGACTGGTAATACGGTACGGTATCTTTTAAGTCGTTAGAATCAACTTTTTTGCAACCGTAGGTTAATGATGCAAGCAGACAGAGGAGTACTATTTTTTTCACTGTATTGGTTTTTACAGAGGTCAAGCAAATTGTTTGCCAAAGTAAAAAATCGGCACATTATTTGGTTTGCAATACTGAAACCAACAACCGTTATGAAATACTTATTAGCCTTTACGTTGCTTGCAGTAGCAGGCAATACTTTTGCGCAAGACACTATCTTTTATGTAAAAGACGCACCTATAGTTGTAAAACTGGAAGAAATAAACCCCGGCAGGGTAAAATACAAACTCTGGGACTACCCTACCGGTCCATCGTACATAGCACCCAGAAGGGATATTAAGAAAATAGTATCTGCCAATGGCACTGCACTTTGGATAAATGAAAAAGCATGGGACAGGCATTATGAAGCGGTGAAGCGTAACGAAGCCCAAACCGTAACAACTGAAAAAGTGCGTAAACAATACAAACGCAATATGCTAAGCGTACAACCTATCTGCTTTTTGATGAATGGTATAGGTGGCGGCATAGCCTACGAGCGCATCAACAGAAGCGGCAATACGGGTTTTCGTTTGCCTGTGTATGGTACTATTAATTATCCGGGTATCTTCTTTATGCCGTCTTTGAGAATATATCCTTTCGGGCAGCGGATTTTCAGCCCGTTTGTTGCACCAACACTTGTGCTGGGTAGCACAGAACGCCCTATTTACAAAGACTCTGTAAATGTGTATGGCAATAAGGAAAACTACACCATCAGAGAAACGGCTACTTATATAGGCTTTGCCATAGAGGCTGGTGTAAACGTACATCTAACCCGCAAAATGTTCTTGAGCATAACAGGCGGTGGTGGTGTTAACTATCCGGACTTATCTAAAAAAGACAAGGTTGAATATTCGGGGATAGCGAAATTTGCGCTGGGCTTCGGGTACAGGTTTTAGTACTAACTAAAAATCCTTTCCAATGCCCATGCTTTCAGGCGCATTTCTTCCCATTCCTGCTCGGGTTGGCTGTCGTAGGTGATGGCGCCACCCGTTTGGTAAGATAAATATTTGGTTTCGGCATTGTAAAACAAGCTGCGGATGATGACGTTGAAATCGAAATCGGCAGTTGGGCTTATATAGCCTACCGTACCTGCAAACAATTCTCTGCGCGCCTGTTCGTACTGCTCTATCAATTGCATCACTTTTATCTTAGGCGCACCCGTCATGCTACCCATCGGGAAACTGTACCGAATAGCATCTGTAAAATGCGCATCCGATTTCAGTGTACCACTCACTGTGCTTATCATTTGGTGTACCTGCGGAAAAGTGTAGATGCCAAAGAGTTCGTCCACCTGTATACTGCCTGTTTCACAACTACGTGCCAGGTCGTTGCGCACTAAGTCTGCTATCATCACATTTTCGGCACGGTCTTTTATGCTGTTCTGCAATGCCTGTTTTATCTGCGCATCCTGCACTTCGTCCGCACCACGCTTTGCCGTACCCTTTATGGGTTGCGATATGATGGTACTACCCTCTTTTCGCAAATAACGCTCGGGGCTGGCACACATCATATAGGCTTCGTCGTTTCTGTAAAATGCCGCAAAAGGCGCGGGCGATAATTTATTGAGTGCATAGAATACTTCCAGCGGGCTTACATCGGCATCGGCACAATAACCCTCATTGCAATAATTGATTTCGTAACAATCGCCATCGGCAATATGGGTGCGCAGCCTTTCTATGGTTTGCAGGTATTGTGTTTTATCTATCCGTTGTTTGAATGATAGTTTGGGTAGTGATGCGGGTTGCTCATCGGGCATGGCAAAGAGCAGTGTCTTATAGACTTCCAATGGTGTGATGCCAAGCGACGAAATGGTGATTTGAGTTTTAGCGGCGTTGATAGTGCAAACAATCTCGGGCTGAAAGAAATACAGATTATCAAACCCTATTTTTTCCTGATGTGCTGATGATAGTTTGCTTTCCAGTTCGTTTTTATAATCGTAAGCTATATGGCCGAATAGCCAGTCTTTATGTTCGTCGTGCCATTGTTGCACCTGTTCCAAAGATGTAAACGCTACATGGTCGTACGCGCCGATGGCCAGCATACAGGCGTAACGGCTATACTTATCGGTATAGTTATTACTATCCAAAAAAAGAAAAATGCTGAACTGTTGTGCCCAGTTCAGCATTTCGTGTTTCAGTATATCGTACCGCCCTTCGGCGATGTCGAATGTCGCTGTTTGTCTTTGCAATAGCGCAGTGTTTAATGATTAATAATCATCATCTTCATCGTCAAAACCGCCACTATCTTCGCTGAAGAAGCCGAGGTCTTTGAAATCGTCGTCCACATCAAAGTCTTCATCTTTCGATGATTTCTTACCACCACCACTTTTGGTTTTTGATTTCGGCAGGTCGAACTCTTCAAAGTCTTTTTCTATATCGTAGTCCTCTTCTTCTTCGCCAAAGCCATCATCATCGTCGTCCGCATCATCATCTACATCGTCGTCATCATCATCGTCATCATCCTTACTCTTCGACTTGGTAGTTGCAGTCTTCTTTGCAGCCGTCTTCTTCTTGGGCGTTTCTTCTTCGTCCAGTTCGTCATCATCATCCTCTTCTTCCTTTTTAGCGGGTTTAGGAGATGCTTTTTTCGCTGCTGATTTAGCAGGCGCGCTTTTTTTGCTTGTTGTACCTTTTTTGCTTGAATCTGATTTCATAGCACTTATCCGTTGATGACGTAAAATTTTAATAGTTTCTTCAAATTCCCAAATTTTTTTTGGGCTATAAATACATAATTTTTTTACTAAGGAATTTGCAACAGTTGGTCGCGTCCCGTACCATTAGAAACATACGCAACTTTTGTACCAATATATTGCTGTATAAAACTGCAATAATCTTTGAATACCTGCGGCGTTTCTTCGTAGGTTTTACAATCGCCAATGGGTTTATCCCACCCTGCAAATGTTTTATATACAGGCTCTACCTGCACGCTGCACAGGTCGTATGGCAGTTCTTGTGTTTCAACACCATCTATCTTATATGCTGTTGCCATCTTCACCGGGTTGAAGCTGTCCATCACATCTGCTTTTGTAATAATGAGCTTTGTAACCCCACTCAGCATCACCGCATAGCGTAGTGCTACAAGGTCTATCCATCCGCAACGGCGAGGGCGGCCTGTGGTAGCACCAAACTCGTTACCTGCTTTGCGCAGTGCCTCGCCGGTTTCGTCTTCCAACTCTGTAGGGAAAGGACCACCACCTACACGGGTACAGTATGCCTTAGTTATGCCATATACCTCACCCACTGTTGACGGGGCAACGCCTAAACCACTACACACACCCGCAGTAATGGTATTTGAAGATGTAACAAAGGGGTATGTACCGAAGTCTATATCCAGCATGCTGCCCTGTGCACCCTCTGCCAGTACTTTCTTACCCGCTTTCAGGTGGTTATCCAACCAATATTCACCGTTTACTATCTGCAAAGTGCGTAGGAAATCTACAGCAGTGAAGAATTGTGTTTCCCACTCCTGCCAATCTACCTGGTGTTCGTATTGAGATAATATCTGTAAGTGCTTTTCTTTAAGACGGTTGTATTTGTCAAGGAAGTCTTTGCTTAAAACATCGCCCACACGCAAGCCGTTACGACCTGTTTTATCCATATAAGCAGGGCCAATGCCTTTCAGCGTAGAGCCTATCTTCTGGCTGCCTTTAGATGCCTCAGACGCCGCATCGAGCGCGCGGTGTGTAGGCACTATCAGGTGCGCACGGTGCGAAACGAATAAACGCGACAACACATCGGGCTGCAAAGCCACAATGGTATTGATTTCTTTTTGCAGTGTTACAGGGTCTATCACTACACCATTACCAATCAGATTCAGGCAATGCGTTTGAAACACACCCGATGGTATGGTATGCAGCACTACTTTATTGCCATTTACATACAGCGTATGCCCGGCATTGGGGCCACCCTGAAAACGAGCAATCACATCGTACTTAGCGGCCAGATAATCTACTATCTTACCTTTACCCTCATCGCCCCACTGCAAACCAAGCAATACATCAACCATAAAAAAAATTTCGCGCCCAAAATTAACGGATATGTGATATAAACAAACCCGAAGTTTTAAAAATGAGAAAAAAGCAGCCCTTATTACTGCAAGGTTGCAAAAATAACCCTTCCTGTATTATTCGCCTTTATTTTTTACAATAGACGATTGCTGTGTCAGCGACATAAGCTGCTGCATGGTACGTTGCAGGTTTTCGTTAGAGCCATCGAGGAAGATGGTATTGCCACTGCCGTTTTCGGCAAAATGCTTGATGGCATCCGTCCACATGGAAAAAAGAATGAAAGATGCATCCAGATTGGCGTTTTGTATCTCTTTGGCTGCCACTGCCATACCCCGTGCCACTTCTTCTCTGAACAATGCTACACCTTGCCCACGTAGCTGTGCTGCCTGCCTTTCGGCCTCGGCAGATATTTTGATGGCGTTACCCTCTGCCTCGGCAGCTTTGGTTTTGGTAATCAGCAATGCCTGCCCTTCGTTTTCTGCGGCTGCTTTCAGGTTGTTAGATGCCACCACCTGCGCCATAGAGCGCATAATGGCTTCGTCAAATGCTATATCATTCAGTTGCAGGTCGAGCAGGTGATAGCCCCAACCTTCCAATTGTTTATCCAACTGTTCCTTTACATTCAGTATTATCTCTGTACGAAGTTGTAATATTTCCGATTGCTTTTTGGTGGCTACATACGCACGCACTGCCCCTTCTACAGAGCGTATGAGTGCTTGCATAAAACTGCGCTCATCCACAAACTTAAAGGCAACACTCTGTATGGTTTCGTTTTCTTCATTAAGCACAGAGTAAAGCAGCATGGCAGAGAAGTTGACATTTGCCTGGTCTTGCGTAATGGCCTGGAACTTCAACTCTATACTGCGGTTTTGATAAGATATGCGTTTGAATATCTGCTCTATCAGCGGTATGCGGAAGTTGAGCCCCGGGCGTAGTACCCGCCTGTATTTACCGAATATAGTAATAACGGCTACAGTACCCTGCTGCACAGTAACAAGACAGAACAAGAACAATATAACGAGAACACCAAGCGAGATAAGGGGAAACATAGATTTCGATTTATTTGGAAATATACGAATAAGCCCGAAATTTGAATGAAGAACAAATGATTGATGGCAAAACTGATACTGAACATGGATGAAGTGCAGGAAAATTTCTTTTCTGATGCTTCGCTTATCGGTATTGTATCATCGCTGCCATCGCACCGGTTTTGCGGGGTTATAAACCGTATGCTGGATATGGACTTTGTACGCAAACCCGACAGCGACCCCAAAGTGGAGATAAAAGAAGAAACCCACTACTTTCATTTTTACGAATATAATCTACCCCACAATGGTGGCAGGTATGGCATATACAGGCTGAAGAGCGATAACGAGCCCCTACTACCTGAAGTAAAACAACTGGACTACTTGTGGATGATAGAATGTGCTAATAGCGAAGAAAAAGCCAAAAGCATCATACAACTGCTGCGCAATTTGCCCGATGTACAACTGGCACAAATAGTAGAAACAGACAAGCTTAAAAACGCCCACCTGCTACTGGTCTGAAATTAACTTACAGCAATACATAGCAATGAATAAACATATAAATATGTTAATTCCGTTGACTGCATTAGGTGCGTGTCTGTATTTTTCTATTTTTGTTGCCTGTCAAATTATTATAGCTACATGAATTTTCGCAAGATTAACAACCTGACGGGTTGGATTACAGGTGCCATTGCCACAGTGGTGTACCTGATGACTATGGAACCTACCGTAAGCTTTTGGGACTGTGGCGAGTTTCTGTCGTGTGCCTACAAGGTAGAAGTAGGACACTCTCCGGGTGCACCATTGTTCATGTTAATCCAACGCATGTTTGGTTTGCTGGCAGGTGGCAATGTAGAAAAAGTGGCCATGATGATAAACGCATGGTCGGCCATAGCGAGTGGTTTGACAATCCTATTCCTATTCTGGACCATCACTCACTTTGCCAAAAAACTGACAACTGAAAAAGATGCAGAGCCTACTACATTGCAAACCATCCTGATAATGGGTGCGGGGCTTGTAGGTGGCTTGGCTTATACATTCTCTGACACATTCTGGTTCTCTGCTGTTGAGGCAGAGGTTTATGCCACATCTTCGTTCTTCACTGCCTTGGTATTTTGGGCTATCCTGAAGTGGGAACACGTTGCCGATACAAAATATGCCGACAGGTGGCTGGTGTTTATTGCATACATGATGGGCTTGACGGTAGGTATTCACTTACTGAACTTGCTGGCAATACCGGCAGTAGCTATGGTATATTACTACAAGCGTTATACACCTACAACTACAGGTGCTATTTCAGCCTTTCTGATAGGTTGTGTACTGCTGGCATTCGTACAGTTTGGCGTATTACAAGGTGTGCCTATATTGGCATCAGCCTTCGACCTGTGGTTTGTAAACAGCTTTGGCCTTCCATTTGATAGTGGTGCATTATTCTCAATCGTACTGATTGTTGCTGCGTTGGTATGGTTACTGATGTTTGCCAAAAAGAAAAACTGGTATCTGGTGCATACAGGTGTGTTATGTACTACTTTTATTGTAATAGGCTTTTCAAGCTATCTGGCACCTCTCATACGTTCTCGTGCAGATGTTCCTATTGACATGACAAACCCTGATAATGCCATCAGCCTGACGTCATATATTCAGCGCGAGCAATTCGGACAACAACCATTGCTTTTTGGCCCTGATTTTGACAAAGTACCCATTGATTATAAAGATAAAGGATTACAATATGCACGTTCTACCAAAAACGGTAAAGACTTTTACGAAGAAGTAGGCAAAAAATTAGAACCCGAATTTGATGCCTCTGACAAACGCTTTTTTCCGAGGATATGGGATTATAATGACCCAAGTCATAAGCAATATTATAAAGACTACTTGGGCTTAGAAGAAGGTGAGTCTGCTACAGCAGCTGACAACTTCAGTTTCTTTTTTGGTTATCACCTCAACTGGATGTGGTGGCGCTACTTCATGTGGAATTACTCCGGCAGACAAAACGACCTGCAAGGTATGAACAATGGTAACGCTAAAAACGGCAACTGGATAACAGGCATCAGCCTGATAGACAAAAATCTGTTGGGACTTGGTGACCAGAAAAAACTGCCTGACGGATATGTAAATGACCCCAAACAAAACAAATACAGCCCTGCAAACAATAAGCTGTATATGTTACCATTTATACTGGGTGTGTTAGGTATGGTATATCAGTTTAACAGAAATAAACGTGATGGTATTATCACTGCTACGTTATTCTTCTTCACAGGTATTGCCATCGCCATCTACCTAAACATGGTACCGCAACAGCCTCGTGAACGCGACTATGCATTTGCAGGCTCTACTTACACGTTTGCTATTTGGATAGGTTTAGGCGTGTTGATGGTAAATGACTGGTTTCAAAAAGCTATAAAAGGTGCCGGTGGTGCTTATGCTGCTATTGCACTGTGCTTATTGGCAGTACCTACGCTGATGGCGAAAGAAGAATGGGACGACCACGACCGCTCTAAGAAGACATTAGCACGCGCTACAGCTTACAACGTCCTACAATCTTGCGAGAAAGATGCAATCCTCTTTACATTTGGTGACAACGATACCTACCCTGTATGGTATCTGCAAGAGATAGAAGGTATACGCAAGGATGTACGCGTCATCAACCTGAGCTTGTTAGGTATTGATTGGTATATAGACCAATTGAACCATCGTACAAATGACGGTATGCCTGTGCCAATGCTTTGGAAAAAGCAGGACTACATAGGCGATAAGGGCAACTATATGCAATACTATGCCAACCCGCAAATACCACAAGATAAATACATCAATCTGGCAGATGTTTGCAAGTTTATGACAAGTGAAGACCCACAGAATAAACTTCAGACGCAGGATGGTAGTATGATGAACTACATACCTACACAAAACTTCTACATACCATCATTAAGCAAAACAGAACTGGTGCAACGTGGTATGATAAGTGCGGCAGACACTAATAATATTGTGAATGACTTGCGCTTCAAATTCCCTAAAAATGTTGCGTATAAAGACGACCTTGCAACGCTTAACATTATAGCCGCCATTGCCAATGATGGATGGAAAAGGCCAATATATTTCGGTGGCTTCCTGCCGGGCGAAAACTACCAAGGTTTGGATGACTATTTGCGTATGGAAGGCATTGTATACAGGCTGATGCCATACAGGCTGACGGACTCTCTGAAAGCTACACAACAGGAAATGGGCTCTATTAATATTGAAAAAAGCCAACGCCTGTTTAACAAAGAATATATATGGGGCAATGCAGAGCGCAACGATGTATATTATGACGAAAAGAACAGGTTGATGTTTGCTGCCTACCGTATGAACAGTAGCCGCATAGCATCTGAACTGGCTGCTAACAACAGAAAAGAAGAAGGTATAGCGATACTTGATAGAGTACATAAGAATATATCAGAGCGTTCTTACTTCTACGATGCTACAGCCTACTACATGGCTATGTCTTACTACCATTGCGGCGAGAAGAAAAAAGCTGCCGCATTGACTAAACGCATCGTAAAAAACTGTGAAGACGATATCAACTATACGCTTTCGCTAAGCGATGTAAGGGCTAACAACCTGAGGAACGATGTACAACGCAGCGCTACCATTATCAACATCATGGCGAATGTTGCTAAAAACAGTGGCGATATGACAATGGCTAATGAATTGGAAGCAAAATTGAACATCATCAACCAGAAAGTAACACAGAAGATACAATTTCAGTAGACCTGTTTTTTGAATTTCATTTTACAATCCCCGCTCGCGTTTGCAGTGGGGATTGTTTATTTTTGCTGTATGATTAATCAAGGTAAACCAATTGTACTGATATGCATCGTAGTATCTATGTATTTTGCTCCACAAGCAAGTGCACAGGTTATAAGAAAACGGATACCATACGCACAACCAACAGTATTATTAATTCGTTTACCAACATACAGCAATAAGATTGCCATCTACGAAAAAAATAAAAATCGAAAGTATATGGAGCAATCAAAAAAAGATGCAGTCGGAATGCAAAAAGCCATCATAAAAGATTTTGCTTCAAATTTTACTTACTGCAATTTTTACTACTACTACGACACCATGCAGCAAGCTATAACTGCACAACATTTTGTTGGTGTATTGTACGACAAAAACCTGCAACCTGTAACACAGACTCCTGTGCAAGAAGGAGACACAAGCTACCAGATAGCATATTTCGGGCGCTATCTACAAGCATCCGTGCAAAATGACGAGGCATATAATACGGGGTCTAACATTCAGCGAATGAATATTGTAAACTACCAACTCAAGCGGTTACCCGACCCGCTACCAAATGGCAGCATACGTACAGGTATTACTGAAGTGTGGAGAAAAGTATTCAACAGGGATATTACCTACAAATCAAAGCTATTTGATGTGTACTACATAAGGTCTGCTGAAAACATCAGTACTGAAATGAATAAATATTACCGTGGTATCAAATAATTAGTCTTTCACCAGTCGTTGCTCGTAAAATACCTCGTGATTAGCATCTTCCAAATGTATCATATACACACCTTCGTGCAGGTCTTTTACGTGTACTTCGTTCCAACCGGGCTGTAGCTCATATTTAAGTACATTATTGCCGGTATAGTTATCTGTTATGACAGCCTGCATAGGCTTGTCTGTATGATTGGTAATGAAAAGCTTGTCAGTCATTGCGGGGTGTATTATTCTACTAATGTAGTGGTTACTGCATGAAAATGCAATCCCCTGAAACACGTATTTTATACTACCATAGTACCTCTGATGGGTACCAAACCAGATGCAATTTGATAGTTGGTTGATATTTAATATATTACATAAAATATCTACGCAACATGAAGCAGCTTTACACAACACTTATTTTGGGCTTAATAGGCACACCATTGTTTGCACAAACAAATGCACTGAATAGCTCGGCACAATTAATAGCCAGCACTAATGCAAACCCAGCACAAATAACCATCAGTTGGAAAAAACTGACAGGTGCTACATCTTACCAAGTATACAGAAAAACAAAAAATGCAACTACGTTTGGCACCGTGTTAGCATCTGTACCTGCTACAGATAGTGTTTATACAGATAATAATGTAAACGCAGACTCTGCATACGAATACCAGGTAATAAAAATGGGTGGCAGCAGTGCTACAGGATATATTTATGCAGGTATAAAGACTGCGCCGATACACAACAGAGGTACCATATTATTACTCGTAGACTCTACTTATGCAGACTCCTGCAAAACAGAGATAACTACGTTGGCGCAAGACCTGCGTGGCGATGGCTGGCAAGTGAACAAAAAAGTATTTCAAAGAAGCGAAACTGTTGCCAATATCAAAAACTACATAGTTGGTGCTTATAATGCAGACAATAAAGTGAAAGCCGTATACATACTCGGGCATCTGGCAGTGCCCTACAGCGGAGAGATTGCACCTGACGGGCATACACCAGACCATTTGGGTGCATGGCCTGCAGATGTTTTTTATGGTGACGTAAATGGCACATGGACAGACAACAGCATCAACAACACCGGAGCTACCGGTACAAGAAATGATAATACGCCAGGCGATGGCAAATATGACCAAAGCTCACTACCCAGTGATATAGAGCTACAAGTAGGACGTGTGGACGTTTACAATATGCCTGCTTTCAGCCAAACAGAAATACAACTGATGCGTAGCTACCTGAACAGGGCGCATAGATATAAAATGGACTCACTGACTGTTACTAAACAAGCATTGGTAGACGACAACTTTACTGGCTACAGCGAACCCTTTGCAGCAAGTGGTTGGCGAAATTTTGCACCTTTATTAGGGTTTAACGGCACACAGAATGTTGATTATATTACTTCGCTGAATACAGGCAGCTACCAATGGTCTTATGGTTGCGGAGCAGGCTCATACACAAGTTGCGGCGGTGTAGGCAATACAACTAACATAGCAGCAAATAGCATGAATGGTATATTTACGATGATGTTTGGCAGCTATTTTGGCGATTGGGATAATCAAAACAATTTTTTACGTGCACCAATGTGTGCAAACGTACCTATGCTTGCAAGTTGCTGGGCTGGCAGGCCACAATGGTTTATGCACCATATGGCATTGGGCGAAAACATTGGATATAGTACCGTGCTATCTCAAAACAATATGTCTTTGTATAGTTGTCCAAACAACCTGTCGTCACGTTCTATACATATTGCTTTAATGGGCGATCCTTCTTTGCGAACAGACTATGTCAAACCCGTTAGCAACGTTGCACTTACTGCCATAAGCGGTGCAGGGGCCAAAATTACATGGTCTGCATCACCAGATGCAGGCGTGATAGGTTATTATGTATACAGTGCAGACGATGAGTATGGATACTATAAAAGGCGTTCGGGCATAGTAAATGTTACCAACTATACAGACTCTTATGGGACAGACGGTATGAAATACTATATGGTACGGGCCGTAAAACTACAAAGCACTCCTTCAGGAGGATACAACAATATGAGTTTGGGTGCAGTATCTGCCCCCGCAAATATAGATTACCAGTTTCCCGAGCTATCTGTTAATAACGCTTTAGCAATGAGCAATGTAGTAATATACCCTAATCCCGGTAAAGATGTATTGAGTATCGGGCTTAGCACTATCAGCAATATTCAGCCTTCATTGGTAATTACTGACAATAGTGGAAAAACTGTTTACAGCAAACAATATACACTGCACACAGGCCATAATGTAATCACTATAAACACATCAAACCTTGCTTCGGGCACTTATTTTGTAAGTATGTATACAGCGCATGGCACCCAAACCTACAAATGGCAAAAAAACTAACCCAATTTCAGAAAGCATTTTGATTTAAACAGAGAATTCAATAAACTTGCGTAAAGATTATATAATGAAAGCCAAACTGACCGTTTTCATAGCCTTAATAGCTTCTTCAATAGTAATGTCATCTTGCACTAAATATTACAATTGTGAATGTACGGCATATACAGGCGTTAAGACATCGCATACGGTAAAAGCCAAAACCCTTGTAGAAGCTAACAGGAATTGTGATGAAAAGGGTAACTTGGGCGATTGTGAATTGAAATAAGAAAATAAGACGCTTCATAATAAAAAGCCTGTGTTGAATTACACAGGCTTTTTCAATCTATCTTGCGGATGCCATGCGTATCCAGCCAATTGGCAAACTCGTTGACGTTGGTAGTTTTGTGCGTTATTATCTTACCTATTTTCAGCAGAATGACAAATACGTCCACATGGTATTTGTACGCAGATAGCTCTTCGGCATGGTAATCGAACTCAGGAAACTTATTTGACAGCATATTTCTCTCTTATACCCCCGCTACGCTGAATGCGCAGTTTCAGAAAAAACAATGCTATTATCCCTATAGCATCTTATCAGTACATAAAGGTCAAACTATAAGAGATAGAATCCATTGACCTGAATCAATAAATAGACTGTGTATTACCTACCTGCACATTATATCAAAGGCGCTTCGGCACTCCGTTTGCTGATGCGGGCGCGGATGCGGCTTAGTGCCTCGGGCGTTACACCCAGATAAGATGCTACCATATACTGTGGTACACGGCGCACCAAGTCGGGCTTTTCTTGCAGTATCTTCAGGTAACGTTGCTCTGGTGTTTCTAACAGTAGCGATGCGGTACGGTTGGATAGTATGATATACAACTGCTCTGCCACCAGCCTGCCTACGCGCTCGCTATCGGGTATATTGTCGTACGCGTATTGCAGGCCATTATAGTCTATATCCACCAGTTCGCTATCTTCCAGTATATCGGTGTACATAAGCGATGGTGTGCGCGACAGAAAACTCTGGTAATTGGAAAAGCAGGAATCTTCTACAAAAAAGTTGGTAGTTACATCTCTGCCATCTACCAGATAATAACTGCGTACCAAGCCGTAATTGATAAAAGAAACAGTATTGCACACCTCTCCGGGCTTTAGTATGCAATCACCTTTTTTATATTGTCTTACAATCAGCTTTTGTTCAAAATCAGCCCAGTTTTCATCCGTCAGGCTTGGCCATAATGAGAAGTAAAAAGTCTTTACTTTCTCGTACTTATCCCTCATGTTATGTTATTTTGATATTCTCTCTTACTGCAACATATCAATGACACAACTTATGGGCAATTTACGATAAAAGGGGGTTATAAAAAAAGTATAGTGCCTATGCAGGAAATAATACTACAAATCAATATCCCCCCGAATATCACCTGACAATAAAAGTGTTAATTTATATTTTTGAGTATTAATCGGTTCTTATGCGTGTTATATTATCCGTACTATTTGTATTAATGGCTGTTTGCAGTATGGGCAAGCAGGCAGATACCATCAAGCTATACTACCCTATTAATGTAGCTACATTAGCTACGGCTTCCATCCGCAGTATTGATTCTTTGATATACCTGGATGTACTAAGGCCTGGTAAAAAAATTGGCATACTTGGCTATGCCGATTATTTGGGTAGTGCGGAGTCGAACATCACGCTATCTGAAGCGAGGGCAAATAATGTAAAAGCCTACCTGCTGCAAATGGGCTTGCGAGAAGATGATATACAGATAGTGATAGGGCGTGGCGAAGTAAGCCGTACCGATACCACCAGCAAAGAGGGCAATGCTACAGACAGGCGGGTGGATATAATACCGGGGGGCTTTAAAGTATTGCCAAAGCCACCCGTTGTTGTAAAAAAAGACACCGTAAAGCCATTGATAAACCTGCAACAGGTAAAGAAAAATCAAACCATCCGCTTGAACAGGATTTTCTTTTACCCGGGTATGCACAAGGTGAAGGAAGAATCGCTGCCGGTGGTGGATAGCTTGTATATGATAATGCGCGACAACCCCAACCTGAAAATAAGAATAGAGGGGCATATATGTTGTGTAGTGGCACAAAACACAGACGGGTACGACTTTGATACGCAAGACTTTAAACTATCTGAAAACAGAGCAAAAGAGATATATGATATACTGGCAGACAAAGGCATAGACGAAGAGCGTATGGAATATAAGGGCTTTGGTAAAAGCAAACCACTAATATGGCCCGAAAGAACAGAGGAAGACGAAAACATGAACAGGCGCGTGGAGATAAGGGTGTTGGAGAAGTGAGTAAGCGGGACAAAGCTATCTAAACAATAGCGTAGTTTTGTTCTCTAATATTCTGAGCTATGATTTCTCGTATAACTTATTCTTTATTGTTAATGATAATCTCATTGACTTCATGTAGTCAACCTAAAATAGACTGTAGTGCTGTTTTAGATAAAAAAATTGATAATGATGTTAATGTAATCACAGAAACTATTAAAATATGTGGTGGATTTTCTGGAGATGATACTCTATTGCTTCAAGGAACAATTTTGGGCACCCAAATCGTATCACTAACAAACAACAAGCCCCCTACTTATAAAGACATCATAACTAAGCTTAATGAAATAATACATAGTGAAAATTATCCAATGATATTGCTTGCTTTAAAAGCAGAAAGGAATTCGCCAGCTAAACCCCTAGCCTCACAACCTAATACGATTAGCTTTAGAAAGATGACTGATTATAATACTGCAATTAATGAAGCTAATAGTATCGCAAAACCATTATTTCTATACTTTAACAGCAAATACAGTATGTCGTCTAGACAAATGGAGAAGGGTTTACTTGCAGATAATGATGTAAAAGAACTATTAGAGAAGTATGTGAGATATGTTGCAGATGCTGACAATGAGGAAGTTCAAACATTTCAAACTAAAAAATTCAACAGTAATGCACAACCTTATTTTGTAATAGTTATTAATGATAAAATAATAGCTGACTTTACCGGTTCGACCGATGACAAAATTGAATTTATTGATTTTTTAGACAAAGGATTAAAGTAACTTAACTGTTATTCACTTTTTCAAACATTCAGTAATAACAATAGCTTTGTAGCTAAGATTAGATAAACACAATATACAGGCAAAACTTTGTACAACCCCTACGGGGTTGAATGTTTAGATTTGCATACTTCCTACAAAGCTTTTGCCCCAATGGGGCAGGTATAAGAGAGTAACAACACATAAAACCAATGCACGATATACTATTTGACTTTATATCAAAATACATTTCTCTTACAGAGGATGAGAAGAACGTAATACTTTCGTTCAACTTATTTCGCGCTGTTAAGAAGGGGACTATTTTACTGAAAGAAGGACAGTATTCGAAAGACAGCTACTTTGTTTTGAAAGGCTGTATTCGGACTTATTACATAACAGACGGAGAAGAAAAAACTACTGCTTTCTATACAGAAATGGAAGCTTTGACACCGCCTTGTGTAGTAACCCAAACACCATCAGAATATTATGTTACTTGTATAGAGGACACCATACTCACCGTTTCGAATGCAGACATGGAAGCAGAGGTGAATAGTAAATTCCCAAAGTTTGACACCATGTGCAAAATGTTATCTGAAGAACTTTTAGCAAAGGAGCGAATAGACTTTAATGAGTTTAAGATTTCTTCGCCCGAACAACGATACCTGAACTTACTTGAAAAAAGACCAGACCTTATTCAGCGTGTACCACAACACCAATTAGCGAGTTTTTTAGGTATTAAACCACAATCGCTAAGCAGGCTGAGAGGAAGAATTCTTGAAAAAAAGAGCTAGCCCGTATTTCTTAACTAAAGTGAATGAGTTAAGGCATCTCGTACTTCTACTTTTGCGCATCGTTAACAAGAATAACAGATATGCAAAAGAAATTATTACAGATTGGACTTGCCTTAATATTGGCGAGTAGTTTACAGACGAGTGCACAAGATGCCAAACAGGACAACACTTATAAAAAGTGGTATATCGGTAGTTCATTGTATGTGTTGGGAAATTTTATTCCTAATGACAAAAACCCACCTGAATATGTACAATTAAATGTAGGATACAGGATAACACCCAAAGATGTTGTTTCCCTTGAATTTAAAAGATCTATTTATGCCTGGCCAATAGGCATTCCTTTCGGACCATCATTTGATGCACCGGGACTAAACTATCCCGGACATGCACGCATACTTGCCCCAACTGTAGGATATCAACGTTTTTGGTGGAAAGGTGCTTATACATCCGTTTACGCTTTGAATGCTTTTGAAAAGTATATGGATGAGAATAAAAAAAAGATTGGAAATGGATACACGCTATATGTGAATGTTCATTTAGGATACCAATTTAAGTTTTTTAAAAACCGATTCTTTTTTGAGCCCGCCATCGGATGTAGTTATTGGCCAGTAAGAACTAATGTACCTGAATCATTTAAAGCAGTAGAAAAAAAATGGCCTAACTACTTTATTCAACCCGGGCTTCATTTCGGGGTAAACTTCTAGTAATTATACCGACAATTATAACATCTCAACAAGATATTAATCTGTGTATTATTTATCTATTAAGCAGGCTGAGAGGAAGAATTCTTGAAAAAGAACTTGCCCGTATTTCTTAACTAAAGTGAACGAGTTAAGGCATCTCGTACTTCTACTTTTGCAGCATCATTTAATATCCGTTTAAAAGACATGCAAAAGAAAATTTTACAGATTGGTCTTGCCTTAGTGCTGGCAAGCAGCTTACAGGCAAATGCACAGTATGCCAAAACAGACAGTAATTACAAAAAGTGTTTCGTAGGCAGCACCTTGTTTTTATTAGGTAATTTATCACCAACAAACCCACCCGGGTTTGCACAACTAAATATAGGCTATCGTATTACAAGCAAAGATGTTGTTTCGCTTGAACTCATAACCTGGAAACATGCCTGGCCACTTGGCATTAATCCATTTTATAACAAAGCATACGGAAAACCTGAAGAGAAGTTTTCCGGTTATATAAGAGAATACGGGATTGGATTGGCTTATCAAAGGTATTTATGGAAAGGGCTGTATGTAGCGGTACATGTAATGCCTATGTGGCAAACATTTAAGCAAGACAATGGTAGTAAGGTGGGTAATGGTTTCATCATATTCAACACTAACCGAATTGGCTATCACGTTAAGCTCTTGAAGGATAGATTTTTTATAGAACCATCACTTGGTGTTGCCGGTCGTCCTTACTACACTGAAATGCCTGCAGGATTCAAAGAAAAGGACGACAAGTGGCCAAAATGGACACCAGAACCAGGACTTCATTTCGGATATAATTTTTAATTGCCAATATATGAATACGCTAAAAAAACAAAGTGCACTGGAAGATGTAAAAGTAAATGTAAAACTAAAACTTGCCGCGCTATGGACGAGCTTAATGTTTCTGATCATCTATATTGATTACTTCCACTTGTATATGCCGGGTATGATAGAAGATGTTCTTATCGGGAGAGTCTATGTATTTGATATAACACAAGGGTTTCTTCTGGCAGCACTTGCCTCAGTTAGTATTCCCGCACTCATGATTTTTCTTTCTGTTGCACTACCAGCCAAAACGAACCGCCTGACGAACATCATTATTGCCGCGATAAATATCCCCTATATGTTGTTTAATCTGGAAGGAGTAGCATGGATACACATGGTATTAGGTGCTGTTGTAGAGGTTGTTCTTCTTTGCCTGATTATACGCTACGCTTGGAAGTGGCCACGTGTTGAAAGATGAAAAGGCATGAACACAAAAATATGATAGATTTGGATTTGCGATAAATTTTTGTTGACAAAAAATAAAAAGATTAGTTTTGTAGCATTATGACACAAACAGTATATACATCATGTTTTAAAAGCGGGTTTAGACCGGCGGGGAAACACATGTTATAAACTGAAGTGTTTAAAAATATTCAATCCCCGCTAATTGTAATTAGCGGGGATTTTTTTTGGTGCTCTGGCAGAGATGGTCTATGCACCGGACTGAAAATCCGGTAAATGCGGTTCGAGTCCGCAGGGTACCACCAAAAAAATGCACCCGTGGCCAAGTGGTAAGGCACAGCTCTGCAAAAGCTGGACCAGCAGTTCGAATCTGCTCGGGTGCTCATTTTAAGTATCTTCATTTTAAATGAAAAGACCAAAAAAATGAAGTGTACAACCAAACAAAAACGCCACTCAATGAGTGGCGTTTGTTGTGGTGACCTCGTCAGGATTCAAACCTGAAACCTTCTGATCCGTAGTCAGATGCTCTATTCAGTTGAGCTACGAAGCCATTCCCTTTTTTGCATTTGGGATTGCAAAGATAAGGCAAATGCCTCATTTTACAAATAGTTTTTTCGGGTAGGTGTACCCTATAGCTGAAAACAGCGCGGAATATGGTATTTTGGCAACCAACAGGCAAACGGTATGCATATAGAAATATGGTCGGTTGGTAAGGAAAATGAGGCTTTTATTGCTGATGGTTTGGCGCATTATTTCAAGAAGATTAAGCCTTACAACAGCATAGAATTGGTAATACTGCAAACACCCAAAAAAGCAGCCACTACCGATATAGAAAAAACAAAACTACAGGAAGAAGAACTGATACTGAAACGCCTGCAACCACAGCACCACCTTGTATTGCTGGACGAAAGAGGCAAAATGTTATCCTCGCCGCAATGGGCGCAACAGTTTCAGCAGATGATGAACCAAGGAGTGAAAACGATGGTACTGTTGATAGGCGGCGCGTATGGCGTTACCGACAAAGTGAAACAGGAAGCCAAGCAGGTATGGTCTTTGTCGAGCCTTGTTTTTCCGCACCAGATGGTGAGGCTGATGCTGGCAGAGCAGGTGTATCGCGCTTTCAGTATACTGAACAATTCGCCCTATCATCACTCGTAAATAATATAACTTAGCTGTTTCAATTTCGAACAAATGTCTTACTCCATCATATTTGTAATTATAACCGTAATTGTATCCTTAGCGGCATTTAACAACGGCAACCTGATGAACAAGCTAATACTATGGCCTGCGGGCATGGATAAACCCAATGAATATTACAGGGTACTTACCTGCGGGTTTATACATGCAGACTATATGCATCTTGCATTCAATATGTTGGCACTGTATATGTTCGGGCAGCAGGTAGAGGGTTATTACGGTTTGATAGGACATCCCATGTTGTTTCCTGTTATGTACCTGACGGGTATCGTTGCCAGTTCGCTACCCTCTTATGCCAAGCATAAAAACAATAGCTATTATCGCTCGCTGGGTGCTTCGGGTGGTGTATCGGCAGTGTTGTTCGCATTTGTATATTTTGCACCCTGGCAAATAATCTATGTATGGTTTATACCAATACCGGGCATTATTGCAGGCGTAGCATACCTTGTATATTCAGCCTACATGAGCAAAAAAGGTGCAGATAATATTGGGCACGATGCGCATTTTTGGGGTGCTGTGTACGGCTTCTTATTCACACTGTTATTCGACCCTACACATGGCAGAATCTTCTTTCAACAGCTTATCAATCCGTCTTTCTAACAACCAATACACTACCCATACTGTCAGCTACTTTAAAGCGTTCATCGAGGCGTAGCCCTGCTACCCATATTATGCGCTTGTCGCTTTCCAGCACCCAGATGTGTTCTTTTTCGTGCAGGGGTATTTTATGGTCTATCAGTAGCTTGCTGATTTTCTTTTTCTTCATGCCCATGCCCAGTGGGTAAAAGTAATCGCCTTGTTTCCATTTACGGAGTATGAGGGGGAATGTGAGTTTATCGGCATTGATGTAGGCAGTACCCGCATCTTGCGTTATGTGCTTTGCATCATCTTGTAGCTCAAACTTAAACTGGCTTTTTTCTGTATGCACCACACAAGGTGCTGCTTCTATTTGTATAAAATCTGTAGCTGACGTTTGTTTTGTAGTAACAATCAGGAAATCTCTGTTGCGGATGATGCTGTGTGTTGTGCTGTCTGTCCGCTTGCCCGTTTCTGCATCCAGCAAGCGTACCATATCGGGCACTTGCGCCGATGAAAAACCAAACGGGCGAAACAACTCATAACAAAGCGTATGCAGCGGCTCTCGCTTTTGCAGTTTGCGTATAGCTACATAATAATCATTACCACGCTGCTCAATCAGTTTTTTACGTTCTTGTTCTATAGTTTTTTTGTATAGCATTTCTGCCTCTGCAAAACGCTCTATGCTTTCATTTACCTGCACTACCGCATCGGCAAACCATTTTTCTACCACCGGCACTATATGATGGCGGACAGCATTGCGGAGATAATTATCCGTTGCATTTGAGGCATCATCTCTGTAAGCAATATTATTTGCTGCGATAAATGTTTCTATTTCTTTTTTGGTGGCAAACAGCAGCGGGCGGATAATCCGTTCGTTTTGTAATGGTATGCCATGCAGCCCTGCTATACCAGTACCTTTAAAAAGGTTCATCAGCAGTGTTTCTACATTATCATTGGCATGGTGTGCGGTAGCAATATGACTATAGCCTTGTGCTTTGCGTATTTGTTCCAGCCATTCGTATCGCAATACTCTGGCTGTTTCCTGTACACCCATACCCCACTCTTCCATTTTTTGCACGGTATCGAAACGGGTATGATGAAAGATGATGTTGTTGGTAAAGCACCAGTCTCTTACCAACTGTTCGTCTTTGTCTGCTTCTGCGCCTCGTAGCTGAAAATTGCAGTGTGCAACCGCAAACGATAAACCTGCCTGTAAGAAAAGATGCGCCATCGTCATGGAGTCGCTACCACCGCTGACAGCCAACAGGATGGTTTGCTGCTCATCGGCAAAGCGTTTAGCTTTCCAGTTACGGACGAATTTTTCTTGCAGGTTCATATCAGTACACTAAATCTTCGTAGGCACTTTGTAGTTCGTTATAGCTATGGTTGTCGCCCGCAGCTTTCGCGGCTTGCATACCTTGCTCATATATTTTGGTGGCAGCATCCGTATCGCCCGTGCGCTCCAGCAACTTGGCAAGGTGATAGTAAGTAGCTACATACCCTGCATCGTATGCCATGTTTTTTTCAAACAAAGACTTTGCCATCGCGTCATCACCCAGTTTGATATGTTCTAAAGCCAATGCATGGTTCAGAAAACAATCGTTAGGGCTTTCTTGCAGAAAAGCTGTTAGTTTTTCTATGCGTTCATTCATATACAAGGCAAAAATACAAAGGACTAAGCATACATAAAGGCTGCCATAGCAGCCTTTATGTACTTGATATGCTATTAAACTATTACTATTTAGCTATTACCAGCTTCGTTTGCAACTTGGTACTACCATCTGTTGCCTGATATGATACATTATACACACCATTGCTCAATGCAGCCGTATTAATGCTGTTAGTAGAACCCATTGCTTTTTGATGCAATACTACTCTACCTGTCATATCAGTTAATACGATATTGCCATCCACTTTATTTCCAGTCAACTCAATGGTAGTTGCATTTGTAGCCGGGTTAGGATATATATCTATACCTGTAGCATCAACCGTAGTATTTTCAATACCTGTAGGCCAGTACGCTGTAAATTCTTGCGTGAACCCACAACCGAAATCGCCATTAAAATGACCAGTTAATACATAAGGAATAGAGCTATTCAAAGGCCTTACACTAACCTGACCTGTGCCTGCCGCTGAGTTTGCCCACCAAGACAAACCGTCACAGCCATCATCTTCTACAATCAATTTATATGACCCGGGACCGAATCTCACAGTATCTACATAAGTTATGTTTGCACCAGCACCTTGCCTTTGCGCAACTGTATTACCTAATCCATCTACTATTTTCCACCTTGTTTCATTTACTTTATTATTTGTCTTAAAATTCACTCTAACTGCCATTGGCCACATAGGTGCTGCTGTAAAATTTGATTTTAGTTGATTGTTAGTTGATTCCTCATCAGCACTACCATTTACTTCCAGTATTTGGGCTGTAAACCCATTGTTGCTGCCTATTGCCTTTCTTATTTCAATTATTTCCGGTAGTGTGATTTTTATTTTTTCCATAAAAGCAATACTGCCAGACCAAGTATAAGTATACTGAGCTCCTCCGTCAACACCATATTCAATTTTCATACTTGTGATGGCGTTTGCACCACTATTCATCACTTCAATGATTGGCTTGCCTCCACAAGGATTTTCTCTGAAATGGGTTTCATGGTTAGATGGTGCTATAATATCTTCCAGCGAAGCATCTTTTGTACGATTGTATGCACCATAATAAAATACTGCACCATATACCCCAAAGCCTGCACCGCCATTTGGGCTGGTATATGGCTCAAAATCTACATCTACATCAAAATTGCTGCTACCTGTTACGCCATTCAGCTTGTGCGTGTTATGAAAAACAATATCTCCAGGACACCAGTTTCCACGGTCGTACACCCAAGTACCCGATTGTGGGTACATATGATTTTTACCGCAATTATCTCTCCACATATCTTTCTGTTCTATGTTTGTACCATTGAGCTTTACCTGATAATACTTCTTACAAAATTCAGAGCAGTAATTTTGGTCAGAGCCATGACCTGATACAATAAATTTCATTTCAGCAAACTGTGTATTATTAGGCGCAGTAAGTGATTTTTGCGTTACAGCATTGTCAATAGGCGATGCGCCACCATAGTTAAAGTACCCGTTCCAAAGGCGGTTTATACCCAACACATTTCTGGCAGGTGTACCTTCAACAAATGCAAATTTTACGTTTGCAGTAAAACCCCATGAGTAGCCTGAATAATTAATACGAACTGTGGCGCTGTCTTTCAGCAAGGTATAATAATCGGTTACGTCGAATATATATCGTTGCTTCCATGTCCAAGGTGTACGAGGAGAGCCTGCGTTGGCATACGGTGTTATGTAACGCCCTAATTCTACTGTATCGCCTGTTTTTGTGAGTAAATAAGTATTAACGGTATAGTCCCAGTCTCCGCAATATTGCGGGCTACCGGGGCATTGGTACTTACCGAGCGTCCACACCATATATACACGGCGATAGCTGAGGCTACCATCCGGGAAGTTTACCATCGTATCATGTGCCCCGTAATGATCAAGCCATATATCACTATGCGCTTGTACCCAAGTAGTATCGCCATTAGCGGCTTTTGCGCCTGTATGGATAGTAAGAGCCAATAAAGCAAGTAGTAAGATTTTCTTCATTATTAAGAATGTATTATGCGAAGGTTAAAAATACGTATTATTTACGTCTGTTTATTATTTGTCATAGAATACGTATAGCTGCCATTATAATAGTATCTTTGCCGGCTAATTTTAGGATATGCCCGGATTTACGGTAGCGATAGTAGGTAGACCCAATGTTGGTAAATCAACCTTGTTCAATAGGTTGCTGGAGCAGCGTAAGGCGATTGTGGATGACGTGAGCGGCGTAACCCGCGACCGCCAGTATGGTGTTGCCGATTGGAATGGCAAAACTTTTAATGTGATAGACACAGGCGGTTTTGTAGCCAAATCGGACGATGTATTTGAAAAAGAAATACGTAAGCAGGTACAAATAGCCGTTGACGAAGCAAATCTTTTATTATTTGTTTGCGATACCGTTACCGGCATTACTGACCAAGATGAGGATATGGCTAATATACTGCGCCGTTCCTCAAAACCCGTATTGCTGGTGGTGAACAAGGTGGATAATGCGGAACGCTCTTTGTTGGCTACCGAGTTTTACTCATTAGGCTTTGACAATACTTATTTCGTATCATCCATATCGGGTAGTGGTAGTGGCGAATTGTTGGACGAAATAACCAAACACATACCCGAGCAGGAAAAGAAAGAGGTGCAGTATGACGAGGACGGTAATGAAATAACCTACGAAGAAACAACCATCCCCAAGTTTGCGATTATTGGCCAGCCGAACGCTGGTAAATCTACACTGCTGAATGCATTGGTGGGCGAAGAACGCACCATCGTATCGGACATACCCGGTACTACGCGCGACACGATACATACACACTACAATCAGTTCGGTAAAGAGTTTGTGCTGATAGACACTGCCGGGCTGCGCAAAAAGAAAAATGTACACGAAGATCTTGAGTTCTACTCCGTAATACGCGCCATACGTGCTATGGACGAGGCAGATGTATGCCTGATGCTGGTAGATGCCGAGCAGGGCATGACGGCACAAGACGTAAATATCTTCAGCCTTGCAACACGCAAAGGCAAGGGTGTAGTGATATTGGTAAACAAATGGGACCTGATGGAGAAAGAAACCAACACCGCCCGCGACTATGAGAAAATCATCAAGCAAAAAATAGCACCGTTTAGTGATGTGCCTATCATATTCGTTTCTGCCAAAGACAAGAAGCGTATTTTTCAGGCAATGGAAAAAGCCATAGAGGTGTATGAAAACAAACAACGTCGCATCACTACATCCAAACTCAACGATACGATGCTGGCAGAAATAAAACACTACCCGCCCCCAATGTCGCGTGGCAACAATGTGAGCATCAAGTTCGTACAGCAACTGCCAACGGCTGTGCCATCATTTGCTTTTTTTGCAAATAACCCCGACTCTATCAAAGACTCTTACAGAAACTTTCTTGAAAATAAATTGCGTAGCCATTACAACTTCAGCGGTGTGCCTATACGCATCTTCTTCCGCAAAAAATAAAAGCATCGGATAGTGAAAACGAAAAAGCTACATAAAGACAAGGTAAACATCATAACGCTTGGATGCTCTAAGAATATGGTGGATAGTGAAGTACTGAGCGGACAACTGAATGCGAATGGCATAAAAGTAGCACACGAGAGTACTAAGCAAGACCATAATATAGTAGTGGTAAACACTTGCGGCTTTATAGACAAAGCAAAAGAAGAAAGTGTAAACACCATACTGGAGCAGGTAGAACTGAAGAAAGAAGGGAAACTTGACAAAGTATATATAACAGGCTGCCTGAGCGAACGCTACCGTAACGACCTGATGAATGAAATACCCGAAGTAGATGCATGGTTTGGTACGATGGAACTGCCACTGATACTGAAACAGTTTGACGCAGATTATAAAACAGAATTGATTGGCGAACGATTGTTGAGTACACCCAAACACTATGCCTATCTGAAAATATCGGAAGGGTGCAACCGTACCTGTGCTTTTTGTGCCATACCACTGATGCGTGGCGGGCATATTTCTAAAACCATAGAAGAAGTAGTAACCGAAGCGAAGAAGTTGGTTTCTATGGGGGTGAAAGAGGTGATGCTGATAGCACAGGAACTTACCTACTACGGGCTGGATATATATAAGAAACGTGCATTGGGCGATTTGCTGAAACACCTATCGGACGTGCCGGGCTTGCATTGGATACGACTACACTATGCTTACCCATCCAAGTTTCCGCTGGATATACTGGATGTAATGCGCGAGCGTGATAATATCTGCAACTATCTGGATATGCCGCTTCAGCATATATCTAACAATATGCTGAAAGCCATGAAACGCCAGATGGAAAAACAAGAGATATATGACCTTGTAGCTGCCATTCGTGAAAAAGTGCCGGGTATATGCTTGCGTAGTACACTAATAGCTGGCTTCCCCGGTGAGACGAGGGATGACGTAGAACAACTGAAACAGTTTCTGGAAGAGGTGCGACTGGACCGTGTGGGCATCTTCACCTATTCTCATGAAGAGAACACGGGCGCGTACGAATTGAAAGACAATATACCTGCCGCTGAAAAAGAAGCCCGTGCACAAGAGATAATGGAAGTGCAACAAGAGATTTCTTTTGAGAAGAACCAAGAGAAAGTAGGCAAGGAATACAAAGTGATAGTTGATAAAAAAGAAGCAGGGCGTTATTTAGGGCGCACCGAATTTGATAGTGTGGAAGTGGATAACGAAGTTATCATCAACACAAAGAAGGCACTGCCCATTGGCGATTTTGTAAATGTGCGCATCACCAAAGCATACGATTACGACCTTGAGGGTGAAGTAATCAATTAATCCTGTACATCTTACCGGGCAGGGCTTTTATCAACCCTTGCATTTCGAGTGTCAGCAGTGTAGCTGCTAATACAGAGTTGTTCAATCCTGAATTGTTCAGCAGTTCATCTGCATGTAGCATATCTTTTGTTTGCAACAAGTCTATCAGTATTTGTTCTTCTGTTGTTAGTGCCAGCAATAGTTTTTTCTGCATGGGTTTGGCAGCTTTGGGTTTGCCCCAATTCATCAATTCCAGCAAATCGTCTGCATTGGTTATCATAGCAGCTACATTGGTGCGTATCAGTTCATTACACCCACTACTGCGCTTATCGCTCACCCGCCCGGGGAATGCTGCTACTTCTCTATTGTAGCTACTTGCCAGCCTTGCGGTTATCAATGCACCACCTTTTATATCGCTCTCTACAACAATGGTTACATCACTCATCCCTGCTACTATCCTATTCCGCATCGGGAAGTTGTCTTTCATAGCCAACGTACCAGATGGGTATTCTGTAAGTACCGCCCCACCCTTTTCGCAGATTTCTTTTGCCAAACCCCTGTTGCCTGCGGGGTACATCTTATCGTGTCCGTGTCCTAATACACCCACTGTCGGTATGCCCAGCTTCACACATTGCCTGTGCGCTATGGTATCTATACCATCTGCCAGGCCACTTGTTATCAATACATCTTCTACATCCTTTAAGCCTTGTACTAAGTCTTCTGTCAGTTTCACACCATATTCGGTCAGCTTGCGTGTGCCAACTATGGCTATTACTTTTTGTGCATGTAGGTTGGCATTACCTTTGGCATACAAAAGCAGTGGCGAATCAACACAGGCTTTCAGCCGTTCAGGATAATTATCATCTTGCAGCCATATGGGTGTTATACCATTATCTGCCATATATGTTAATTCATCTTCCGCTCGCTTCAGCACTTCCAGGTCTTTAAAAGCTTTTGCTTTCATTTCGCCCATCCCGTCAATCAGCTTAAGTTGCTTAACGGGCGCGTTAAAGACGGCTTCGGCATCGCCGTACTGCTCCAGCAAAGCCCTGCCCGTTTTAGGGCCTACCAGCTTCACAAATGTTAAAGCCAGTCTGTATATCCATTCTTTTTCCATGGCAATGGCAGCAAATTTGCACTAAAATAAAAAAGCTACTAAAATACGAACACTTATCTTTGACGGCGTAAAATAATCAAAATGAAGAAATACATTTCGGTAATAACCGTAGCAGTGTTGATAGCACTGACAGCCTGTGCACAAAAAAAATCTACCAAGGCATCTTCTATATCTTATCTGAAAATGGAGCGCACTGCCTGTTTTGGTCGTTGCCCTGCCTATATGGTAGAGATATACCGCAATGGTTTGATACGCTATACCGGTCGTCAGTTTACAGAATATATGGGCGTGTACGAATACAATATAGGCAGCAAAAAAGCACAAAGCCTTTTTAAACAGTTTGCAGAGAAACGTGTAGATACGTGTAAAGAAGTGTATGATAACAACATACCTGACTTGCCTGGGCTGAACTACGGTATAACCATAAACGGCAAGACGAAAGAAATTATGAACGCACCTTTCGGGCCAAGATTCTTACAATTATTAGGTGGCGAAGTTGACAAAGTAGCAAAACCTGGTGTTGGATGGAAGAAAGTAGCTGATTTGACTACACAATAACGTATCAATATTCAAAACAAAAAAGGATGCCTATAGCATCCTTTTTATTTTGATGTATAATCAGATCATTTAGCCTTGTATGTAAGCCCCATACTGTATAGCAAGAAAGCCCATTTATCTGCTTGCTCCTGTATTATCATAGCAGTAGGCTTGCCGGCACCGTGGCCGGCTTTTGTTTCTATGCGTATCAACATAGGGTTTGGCGACACCTCTTTTTGTACTGCCTGCATAGCTGCTGCAAACTTAAAAGAGTGTGCAGGCACCACTCTGTCGTCGTGGTCGGCTGTCATTATCATAGTTGCAGGGTATGCAGTACCTGACTTGGCATTATGTACCGGAGAATATTTCAGCAGATACTGAAACATCTCTTTACTATCATCAGCTGTACCATAGTCGTAAGCCCAACCAGCGCCTGCTGTAAATTTGTGATAACGCAACATATCCAACACACCAACAGCAGGGAAAGCAACGGCATACAAATCAGGACGCTGTGTAATGCAAGCGCCTACCAATAAACCACCATTACTACCACCTGAAATGGCCAAATGATTTTTATCAGTATATTTTTCTGTTATCAGGTATTCTGCTGCTGCAATGAAATCGTCAAACACGTTTTGTTTTTTCATCTTAGTACCTGCATTGTGCCATTCATCGCCATATTCGCCACCACCACGCAGGTTGGCTACGGCATAAATGCCACCATTTTCCATAAATACCAGATTGCTGATGCTGAATGATGGCGTAAGGCTGACATTGAAACCACCATAACCATATAGCATAATAGCGTTTTTACCATTTTTCTGCATACCTTTTTTGTAGGTAATAATCATAGGCACTTTCGTGCCGTCTTTAGATGTATAAAACACTTGTTTGCTTTCGTACAGGTTCGGGTCGAACTTTACATTTGGCTTTTTATACACTACCGATTTACCAGTAGCCATATCATATTTGAATATAGTTGACGGATAGATGTAAGATGTGTAGCTGTAATACACGTCTTTCTCCTCGCGCTTGCCACCAAAGCCACCTGCTGTGCCAAGCCCGGGTAATTGTATAGCACGCTCCTGTTTACCGTTCAGGTCGTACTGATATACTTGCGATACAGCATCTTTCAAATATTGTGCAAACAACTTGCCACCACATGTGCTTACAGACAGCGGAAATTTTGTTTCGGGTATCAGCACTTTCCAATTGGCGGGTGCGGGATTAGCAGCATCTGTTACTACCAGTTTTCTGTTGGGCGCACCCTGATTGGTTAGTATATATAACTTACCGTTTTCGGCATAGATGATGTCTTGCTCGTTATCAAAACCTGTAACTATTGTACGGATAGGTGCATTGTCTGTAGCAAGGTCTTTGATGTATAATTCGTTGCCATAGGTAGCATTCGCAGCCGATATAACAAGGTATTGCTGGTCTTCTGTAACACCACCACCTACATAGCGACGTGGTTGCGCTTCGCCACCAAATACCAATACATCTGCCGACTGTTTTGTACCCATTTTATGGTAATACAGCTTGTGGTTTTGCGTCATACCCGATAGCTGGCTGCCAGCTTTGGGTTTATCGTAACTGCTATAGTAAAAACCATCGTTACCCTTCCATGAAAGACCACTGAATTTTACATCGTACAGTGTATCGCCTATCTGTTTTTTAGTATTGACATCCAACACTATTACCTTGCGCCAGTCACTACCGCCTTCAGAAATTTGATATGCACATAATGACCCATCTTTACTAAATTCAATGCCTGCTAGCGATGTAGTACCATCTTTTGAAAATTCATTTGGATTCAAAAACACTTCTGCTGTTCCTATACCCTTTTGCCTGTACAATACAGATTGGTTTTGTAAGCCATCATTTTTGTAGAAATAGGTATACTCTCCCTCTTTATATGGTGCACTAAATTTTTCGTAATTCCACAGTTCAGTTAATCTCTTTTTTATTTTATCTCTGAAAGATATACTATCCAGATAAGCGTTAGTTAATATATTCTGTTTATTAACCCAATCCTTTGTTGCTTCACTCATATCATCCTCAAGCCACCTGTATGGGTCTGCAACAACAGTACCGAAAAAAGTATCTGTTATACTACCTTTTTGTGTTTCAGGATATAAATCAGGCGATACACCTCTTATGTTAGCCGCCTCTTTTGCAACCATTGTTTTTATCTGCATTTGAGCATTTGTTGTCTTTGCAATAGTAAGCACGAACAATACCGGTAAGTAATATTTCATAAGTCAATTTTTCAGTTTCCGAAAATAAGATAGATTATCCGAATTAGCTGTTGCTTTAACATTCCTGATACATTAAATAAAATCAAAACAGATGATTAACAAACCTTATAAGGAATTTGTAAAATATGGATGTATTTTTGTTGGTTATAAGTAATCATATTTCATTCTGAAAAGATTTCTCAAAATATTAAGAAATACCATATTAATAATCATAGGATTATTGATATGTATTGTGCTGTCGCTCAACTTCACGAGTGTACAGAACTTTATTGTTAAAAAAGCAACAGGCATCTTAGAAGATAGACTACAAACCAAAGTAGCTATTCAGCATGTACGGATTGATTTCCTGAACCATGTACTGATACAAGGACTATACGTTGAAGACAAAAGTGGTGATACGCTTGCCTACATAGGCGAAGCAAGGGTTAGAATAACAGATTGGTTTTTTTTGAAAAAAGGCACACCTGTACTAAAGTATGCAGGACTAAAAAATACGTATGCTCACCTATACCGTAAAAAAAGCAGTGATGTATGGAACTACCAGTTTGTAGTTGACGCCTTTGACTCAGGACCATCAACCAAGAAGAAGAAAAAGAATGGCAATGATTTTGAAATAGACCTTGAAAAAATAGAACTGAACAATGTACGCTTTCACATGGACGATGCATGGGTAGGTAGTGATATGGACTTTGATGTAGGTAGCGCATTGATAAGTGCAGATGAAATAAATTTTAAGAACAAAAAAATTGCATTAGACAATATCAATTTCTCTAAAGTAGCAATCGTAATAAAAGACTACGAAGGTGGCAGGCCACCTAAACCAAAAAAGCCCAAAACAAATACTATTGACACAACTGCATTTAATACAGATAATTGGGCAATCAGCTTAGATAAGCTGCGCCTTGAAGATTGTTACTTCGGGCTGGAAACGGCAGACAGGCCACCTTTGAAAGATGAGTTTGATACCGGACACATGCGTGTTAGTAGTATTAATATTAACGCTGATGAACTGCACATTATCGGCGACACCCTGAAAGCAAAACTGCACCTGCTGAGTGCAAAAGAAAGATGCGGGCTGTACATCAAACAATTCAAAGGAGATGTTACAGTATCGCCCAATGCGAGTATCGTGAAAAACCTGCTGCTAGAAACTGATAACAGTAAGCTGCAACGCTACTATGCGATGCACTATACCCGCTTCCCCGATTTTGAAGATTATATTAACAAAGTAAGGATGGTGGCAGACTTCAAAGAGTCGCATCTTGACATAAAAGACATAGCTTACTTTGCCCCTGTACTCAGGCAATACCCTACCGTGTTGCAATTGCAAGGCAAAATTGATGGAACTGTTGCCGATATAAAAGCTGAAAACCTGTATATAACAGATGGCACATCTGTGGTAAAAGGTAACCTGAAAATGAAAGGCCTGCCAGACATCAACAATACCTTTATAGACTACAGAAATGCAGACCTGCAAACAAACGGGAAGGGCATATTTCGCTATGTACCATCGCTGAAGGACAATAAGAGCATAGTTATAGATAAGCTAAGTTCAATAAGCTTTAAAGGTAGCTTCACAGGGTATATATACAATTTTGCCTGTAATGGGATACTGGCTACCAACCTTGGCAACATCAACAGTAATGTGTCATTAAAAATGCCGGATGGCAATACTGATAAAGCAGTATATAATGGGACCATATCTACAGAAGGCTTTAATATCGGTGCGTTGCTTAATCAGGATATGCTCGGCACAGTAAGCTTTGATACGAAAGTTAACGGAAATTCCTTCGACCCTGCCATAGCACATATAGAACTGGATGCAACAGCTAAACGGATAGACTTTAATGGCTATCATTATCAGAATATTACGTTGGACGGTGCGGTTGAAAAAAATAAATTCAGCGGCAACCTGTTGATAGATGACCCCAATCTGGCATTGGCATTTTACGGGAATATTGATTTGAGTGAAAAGCTAGTGAAACTAAACGCCAAAGCTAACCTGCTGAAAAGCAATTTAGCCGCGCTGAATTTTACCAAGGATAGTATTACCGCAACTGCCGACTTCGACCTGGATTGCGTTGGCAGCAGTATTGATAACTTCAACGGCTATGCAAAACTCTACAATATAAATATGGTACGTAGCGGGCATAGATTGGATATAGACTCTGTGTATCTGAAATCTGCAGATAATGACGATGGCTCTCGTCTGATATTGGTGGAAAGTAATGCATTGACAGCAAAAATCAACGGGCGTTATCAGTTGAGTAAGTTGGCCAACTCATTTCAATATTACATATCCGGCTATCTGCCCAACTACATCAGCAAACCCAGCGACGCTGCCCCAGAACAAGACATTACCTTTAACCTTGTGACGAAAGAAATAGACAGCCTGTTGGGTATTGTGATACCAAACATCAAAGGCTTTAGCGGTGCAACTATTGATGGCAGCCTCAACACCATTCGCCAGCAGTTGTCTTTAAATGCAAACATACCTTTCGGTGTAATAAACAATATCACATTCAGAGATATAAAGATTAACGGCACGGGCGATTTTAATAAACTATCAACGAACATCCGTAGCGAAAATGTTGTAATTGGCGACAGCATCGTATCGGGCGCGCTGGCTGTTGATGCTACATTAGCAAATAATGATTTAAACTTTAAGATAGCAACCACATCTGCTGATAAATATGGTGATGCAACCCTTATTGGAAAAGTGCATACTAATGGCGACTCTGTATGGCTTAATCTGCAACCTTCAGAATTTTATTTGAACGATACCAAATGGGATATTCCGCAAGCATCCGTACTGTATAGCACTAACTATCTACACGTTAATAATTTCGTACTATCATCGGGCGCACAAAGTATCAGAGCGTTTTCTGTAAACGGCAACGGCGCAACACAACCAATAACAGTAGAAATAAAAAACATAGACGTATCGCAAATAGGCAACCTTGCGGGCTTATCAGATTATCAGCTTGATGGACGCATTAATGGCGACTTGAAAGTTGACGACCTCTTCGGGCAACTGAATGTTACCAGCAATATACGTGCGGCAGATGTACGCATAGGTGCAGACACAATCGGGAACGTAGTAGTAGCAGGTGGCTATAATGGCTCTAAAAAAACAGTACACCTAGATAACAGTAGCGGCATATACCGTGGCAATGCATCTGTTACAGCATCGGGCGACATGTCTTTTGACAGTACAAGCAGAGAAAAGCTGAATGGTATTATCAAATTCAACAGTACGCCTATGTCTTGGTTGTCGCCGGTACTGACAGGATTTGTAAGCAAGCTGAGCGGTACATTGAATGGTGAAATCAACATATCGGGTTCTGCATCGCAGCCTGATGTTGCCGGTAATATAAAAATGCAGGACGCTGCCATGCGAATAGATTTTCTTGGCACATACTATTCTATACCTAACGCAAGCGTATCTCTTAATAATGAAGTAATAGATTTAGGTAAAATAACACTCTACGATGTTTATAAAAATACTGCTACACTTTCAGGCAAAATAACACACAAGCGTTTCGACAATATGAAGTTGGGTATACAAATGACATCGCCCAAGTTTGAAGTTATTAATCTGGAAGAAGAGGAAAGCGAACTATTCTATGGCAACCTAATAGCCAGTATAAAAACGCTATCAGTAACGGGGCCTATAGACAATGTAAATATCGCAATACGCGGGGCAACACCCGTAGAAAAATCGCACCTGTATCTGCCACTAAGTAGTGGTACTGGATTGGGTACATACAACTACGTTACCTTTAAAAGCTATGGTAAGGAACAACAAGTAAAAAAGAAAAGCAGCAAATTATCTATCAGTATTGAGGCATTCGTAAAAGACATTTGTGAAGTAAGTCTTGTTATGGATCCGGCAACAGGTGATGCGATTAATGCAAGTGGTAACGGCACATTGCGCATTGATATACCAGCTGGTAATGATATGCGCATGAGTGGCATATATACTGTGAAGCAAGGCGATTACACATTCACACTGAAACAACTGGCTTTCAAGCGTAACTTTAAACTAAATGATGGTAGTAAGATATTCTTCAACGGACCGATAGAACAAACACAATTAGATGTAACTGGTAAATATACTACCAAGGCAAGGCTGTATGATTTATTAAGTGCCAATGAGAAGAAAGTAATAGAGAATAATGAACGTGAAAAAGAAGAAGCACGTGTAATGCAGGATGTAAACATTTTACTGTTTATGAAAGGCTCAATGGGTACACCAAAAATATCTTTTCAATTAGAATTGCCCAATAGTAGTAGTATTGGAACTGCAGGCTACACTAAGCTGCAATTTTTGAATCAGAATGATAAGGAGTTGAATAATCAAGTAGCGTCGTTATTACTAATAAATACTTTTATACCTGTTGACGGAGAATTCGGTGGTGGTGGTGGTGCAGTATCCGGTAGCATTAGCAACATAAGCCAAATGCTGTCGGGACAAGTATCTACACAACTGACCAATGTATTGAATAAACTAACAGGCGATGAAAGTTTGAGCCTGGACTTTAAATACAAAAACTACAGCCTGAATGAAACAGCAGGTACAGATGCATCAAGTCGCAATGAAGTATCGCTAGGACTTAAGAAAAATTTATTCAGAAACCTTGTAAACGACAGGCTTACACTGGAAGTAGGTAGCTCTTATGACTGGGGAAAACCAACAGCTAATAGCAGTGCCAGTAACTTCAATCCTGTTGGTGACTTCCGTTTGCAATATCAATTTCGTGAAGGTGGCAACTTGCGTGGCTACATATTCCGCACCAACAATTATGATGTAATTGACAATCGAAATATAGCACGCGGCGGTGTCGGCGTCAATTGGCACAGGTCATTCAATACGATGGGAGAATTTTTCAGAGGGCGTCAATACTTCATCCGTAAGCAGGAAGAAGAAGCAGAGAAACAGCGTTTGGCAGATTCCACAAGAGAGGAGCAAAATAATAGAGGTTCACAACAATAACCAGATTAGCTAATTATAGCCATTAAATACCCTTCTAGTGTTGTAGCCACACTATCCCAACCAAAGCGGCTTTGTATTACATCCATGCCTTGCTTGCCTGTTGCTTCGCGTAGCGATTGGTTGTTGAGCAGTTCTACAACACTATTGGCAAAAGCCTGTGCATCTGTCTGCATAATAGCTCCCTGCCCGCTTTCTATACCCAAACCTTTGAAGCCGATATTGGAACAAACAACCGGCACACCCATTGCCATCGCTTCCAGTACTTTGTTTTGTGTACCCGCGCCAAACCTGAGGGGTGCTACTACTACACTGGCATCGTTATAGACAGCAGCCAGGTCTTTTATAAAACCCGTAACCTGCACATGAGCCGATGCTAAGTCTTGTACTTTCTTTACAGGACGTTGCCCGGCAATGATGAATTTTACTTGCGGGTGTTGTTGCTTTATCAATGGCAGAATATCCTGTACAAAATATTGTACAGCATCTACATTGGGTGCATAGTCCATATTGCCGGTAAAGAGCAGTGTATGGTTGTGGCTATAGTCGTGCCCGCCTGCTTTGAAGGTATCTAAGTCCACCCCATTTGGCAATACATGTATATGCGGCACACGATGCTCTTCTTTTAGGTAAGCCAAATCTTCGGCAGAGCATACCAGCGACATATTGTAGTGGTGCATGATGCGCTCATACTTCAGCACCCGTTTTTGCTCTATGGTTTCAAATATTTTCAGCAAAGGGTTTTGCTGCGCTTTCATTCGGCGTTGCCAGTAGAGCGAAAAAGCATCGGGCATATCCAGTATGCGGGGAATGCTTTTCTCATGTGCTAAATAAGGACTCATACGCAGGTGCTGCACATGAATGGCATCGAATTGGTCATTTTGCAACACTTCTGTCAACTTACTGTGCATAGCTGCTGAACGGAAGTATAAAACCTGCAATGGGGTACCATCCCAAACTGCTGCAAGGCAATTGAGTGCCGAACGCCACTTGGGTAAATAGACTAAATGTACTTTGGTAAATATTTTTTCAAGCTCCGCTTTGTACGTCAGGTCTTCCTGCGTTTGCGCGAATGTTAGCAAGTGCAACTCATGCTTTTTCGATAACCTTTTTGCAAGATTATAAATCTTCAACTTATCGCCACGGTATGGCGGGTATGGTACACGATTGGCAAAAAAGAGAAACTTCAAAACGGCTTTTGAGTTTTTTGCAAAATACTATTTTAATATTTCGTGTCCCAGCTTATCGCGCTTGGTTTGCAGGTAAAACTCATTATGCGGGTTGGGTACTATCTCTATCGCCACATTATCCACTATTTCCAAACCATAGCCCAATAGCCCTGCACGTTTGCGCGGGTTATTACTCATCAGGCGTATTTTAGAAACACCTAAGTAGCGTAGTATTTGCGCGCCAACGCCATAGTCGCGCTGGTCGTTTTTAAAGCCCAATGCCAGATTTGCTTCTACGGTATCTTTACCCTCTTCTTGCAGCTTGTAGGCTTTCAGTTTGTTCATCAAGCCTATACCCCTGCCCTCTTGGTTCATATACAATACCAACCCCTTACCCTCTGCATCTACCATCTCCATCGCTTTTTGCAGTTGGTCGCCGCAGTCGCAGCGCAGTGAGTGTAATATATCGCCCGTGAAACAAGAGCTGTGTACACGCACCAATACAGGTTCGTCTTTTGTCCAGTCGCCTTTCTTCAATGCCAGGTGGTGTTCGCCAGTGTTAGTTTGCTTAAAAGCTATTAGCTCAAAATCGCCATGCTTTGTAGGCATCTGCACACGCACTTCTTCTACTATCAGGCTTTCTGTGCGCAGGCGGTATTCTATCAGGTCTTTTATAGAAATTATTTTCAGGTCGAATTTTTTGGCTATCTCCATCAACTCCGGCAGTCGTGCCATTGTTCCATCATCATTCATTATCTCTACCAACACACCTGCTGGTTCAAAGCCTGCCAATCGTGCTAAATCAACCGTAGCTTCCGTATGCCCCGAACGGCGAAGTACACCCTCGTTTCTTGCCCTTAACGGGAAGATATGACCGGGGCGACCTAAGTCTTCGGGTTTTGTATTAGGGTCTATCAATGCTTGTACTGTTTTGGCGCGGTCGTGGGCAGATATACCCGTCGTGCAGCCATGTCCTATCAAGTCAACCGATACGGTAAAAGGCGTTTGGTGCAGTACAGTATTGTCTTGTACCATCAGGTTCAGGTTCAATTCCGTACAGCGTTCTTCAGTTATGGGAGCGCATATTAACCCGCGCCCGTATTTCGACATGAAGTTGATTATCTCAGGTGTTACATTTCTTGCTGCTGTAACAAAGTCGCCCTCATTTTCACGGTCTTCATCATCTACTACTATCAGTAGTTTGCCATTCCTAAGGTCTTCTAATGCTGATTCTATTGTATCTAACATAATAAAAATATAATATACACTATTACACAAGGCACCATGCTCTCGTTGCAAAGTTACAACCTAATACAGCTAAACCATGTATTTAGTTGGCTATAAATAACCATTAGCAGATAAAACGGTAAAAATACTGCTCAAAATGCCTATATCATAAAGCATTATCTTTTTCGTGCAATTGAGAAAGTTTTTCGGATAAGACTGCGGCCCAATGAGATGCGTTATACAAAGTATTGACCAACTTACGCGCATTTTCAGCCATCTGCAAGGCTTCTTCTTTGTTTTGCAAAACCTGTTTTATACTATCCGCGAAAGCCTGTGGTGTGTTTGCCAGCAAATAATGCTTGCCATGCTGTGCATCAATACCCTGCATACCTGTTTGGGTACTGATGATAATTTTACCCGCAGCCATTGCTTCCAGTATTTTTACACGTATGCCACCACCCGAACGCAAGGGCACAAGCAGTATTTTTTTATCGGCAATGAAACTATCTGCATCGGGCACTTCTCCCACACAATGAAAATGAGCAGAGGCTAAAGACTGAAAAGATGCAGGCATGTTTCTGCCAGCAAAGAAAAACTCAAAGCCCGGATTTTCTTTCTGCACCATTGGCCAGATATCCTGCGCCAACCATTGCATGGCATCTTGATTGGGCAGCCAGTCCATAGCACCTAAGTGGTATGCTACCCATCCAGCCTCTTGTGCATTAGCAGGTGCAGCGTCTGGCTTAATATCTATACTGAAAGGTATGGTGAGCATTTGCTGCTTGCCAACCGTATGAGCAACAACAACCGCATCGGCATCTGTGATGGGTAGCAGCAAATCGTATTGTTGCCATACACGCTCCTCATATTGTTTTATACGTGCAGATAAGTGGCGCAAGTATCCTTTTTTGATGGGGTTGCGGGTGTTGGCTGCTACACGCTTCCATACCTGCCATTCTATGTTATGTAAGCGCAGCACTGTTAGCGCATGGCCATTTTCCTTTAGTAGTGGCAAATAACCGGATAGAAAAACGCTTTCTACCTGCACCACATCGGGTTGAAAAGATTGCACCGCTTCTATCAACGCGTCAGCAAAGGCACTGTCTGTAAACCTATCTGCATGGTTGGGCTCTTTACTGAATAACAGGTTTTTTAATACTCCGAAAATGGTAACATCCGTTACCACGCTCACCGTATCTACCTCTGCCAGGTCGGCATAGGCTTTTGCTACCGTTGCTGCATCTGTATAGTGACGGCTGGTATTCATACTCAGCAAGCGCACTTGCCAGCCCTGCTGTTTATAGCCTTTTATCATGGCATGTGTAGCCAGATTACCACCATCATTCAGCGGATATGGCACCCTATTGGTAAGTATTAACACACGCTTTGCCTGCATACTGCGAATTACAGAAATAAAACGCAAGTTTAAAACGTTTATTTTTACAGCATTGTGCAGAAAGCAGTATTTTACCTGCAACAGTAATGAAAAAAGCCACCCGCATAATTTTTACCGTTACAAACGACCTGAACTACGACCAGCGGATGATACGCATCTGTACCACACTGGCAGAAGCGGGTTATGGCGTTACCTTAGTTGGCTTTACACGAAAAGACAGTAAACCATTAACAGACAGACCCTATAAACAAAAACGTCTACCCATAATAGCCGAGCGTGGCAAACTGCTGTATGTTGACTTTTGGCTAAAACTTTTTTTCTATCTGCTCTTTCGTCCTGCCGATATTTTGTGCTGTATTGATTTAGATACCATCTTGCCTGTATATATGGCATCTGTCATCAGGCGGAAGAAGCGGGTGCATGACGCGCACGAACTGTTTGTAGAACTGAAAGAAGTAATAACCCGACCTGCCATCAGCAAGATGTGGAACGCAATAGCGAACTATACCATACCACGCTTTCCATATGGATATACCGTTGGCAAGGGTATAGTACACGAGTTGAAGAAACGATATGGAGTGGATTATGCTTTGGTGCGCAACATTACTGTACTACAGCCATTGCAGATACCAGAAAAGAAAGAAAAATACATACTATATCAAGGAGCGGTAAACGTAGGGCGGCGGTTTGAAGAACTGATACCTGCCATGCAGTATGTAGATGCCCCTTTGATAATATGTGGCGAGGGCAATTTTTTTGAAGAAACAAAGGCACTGATTAAGCAATACAAACTGGAAGATAAGATAACACTGAAAGGCTATGTACCCCCACAAGCATTGAAACAATACACCCTCAACGCTTGGGCGGGCATTACCTTATTTGAAGAAACAAGCCTTAGCAACCGCTTGTCTTTAGCCAACCGCTTTTTTGATTATATGCATAATGGCGTACCTCAATTGTGCATTAAATATGAAGAATATGAACAGGTAAACGCGGAGTTTGAAATTGCCTGCCTGATAGACAACCCAACACCTGAAAGCATTGGTGCAGCACTGAATAAATTGCTACAAGACGAGGCTTATCATCAACGCCTGCAAGACAACTGCCTGCGGGCTCGCGAAAAATACTGCTGGCAGGAAGAAGCTAAAACACTTATTCAATTTTACGACAGACTTGCCTGCAGATAAACTACATATCGTATCGTTTGACGTACCATACCCACCAGACTATGGTGGTGCTATAGATGTGTATTACAAGATAAAAGCACTGAGCGAAGCAGGTGCTGAAATATACCTGCATTGCTTTGCATACGGTAGAGGCATGAGTGATGAACTAAACAAGCTATGCAAAGAAGTATGGTACTATCCACGCAAAACGGGTATAGCAGGTATATCTGCAACACTACCCTATATCGTGTACTCGCGTAGAAATGAGCAGCTACTCAACCGATTGATAGCCATTGATGCGCCTATATTGTTTGAGGGCATCCATAGCAGTTATTACATCCATCATCCTGCATTGGCTAATAGAACAAAAGCCATACGCTCGCATAATATTGAGGGGGAATATTATAAACTACTGGCAACTAAAGAGCCTAACTTGCTGAAACGTATTTATTATAACATTGAAGCTGCTTTAGCTGATAAATATGAACGCAATATAAATGCACACATTTGGATGCCACTATCAATGGAAGATGAAAAACACCTCAAGCAGTTGCACCCATCGGCAAAGCATCAATTCATTGCGCCGTTTCATCCTTACAATACTGTAGAAAGCGTAGCGGGCGATGGTAATTATTGCCTGTATCATGGCAATCTTTCACATACTGAAAACATAGAGGCTGCACTGTTTCTAATTAATGAGGTATTCAATGACATAGCTATACCATTGATAGTAGCAGGTAGAAACCCGGATAGTAAAATAACGGAAGCAGTAAAAAACAAAAACAATTGTACTGTTATTGCCAATCCTGATGAGGCTACCATGCAGCAACTGATACGTGATGCACATATACACGTATTGCCTACGTTTCAGCAAAGTGGCATGAAGCTAAAGCTACTCTACGCATTGTATAAAGGCAGGCATGTTGTGGTAAATAATGCCATGCTGTATGGTACAGGCTTAGATAAACTATGCCACATAGCCGATGATGCAAACTCTTTTAAACAAAGTATTGGCGAAGTGATACAAAAAACATTCGCCCCTGCGGATGTGCAGAGGCGAAGTGAAATATTAGATATACATTACAACAACAACCAAAACGCTGCTGCTGTACTTACATTGCTGCGGGGGTAATCTCGCGGATGCCGCCATGCTCTATACGTACTACACGGGCAGGGTATTTATGAATAATACCATAGTCGTGCGTAGCCATAATGAAAGCTGTATGATAATCTCTACAGATATTGAATAATAGCTGCATGATTTCGTCTGTAGTATCGGGGTCTAAGTTTCCTGTTGGCTCATCGGCAATTATAAGTTTGGGATTGTTGAGCAATGCACGGGCTATATCCACACGTTGCTGCTCGCCACCAGACATTTCGTAGGGCATTTTAAAACCTTTGCCACGCAAGCCTACTTTGTTAAGTACATTCTCAATCTTTTCTTTCATCAGGGCTTTATCCTTCCAGCCTGTAGCTGTCAGTACAAATTCAAGATTGTCATGCACATTTCTGTCTGTCAGCAAACGAAAATCCTGAAAAACGATGCCAAGGTTGCGGCGCAGGAGTGGTACGGTTTGCCATGTCAGGTGTTTCAAATCAAAACCCGCTACTGTACCCTCGCCCTCACGCAGATACAAGTCGCCATACAAGGTTTTCAACAGGCTCGATTTACCGCTGCCTGTTTTACCTATCATATATACAAACTCTCCTTTACCTACTTCAAAATTTACATTGCTGAGTATAAGGCTTTTGCCCTGGTATATATTGCCGTTTCTTATAGAAACAATAGTCGCGTCGTTCATCAACAGGTGTTGCTTTGTAACAAAAATAACAGTTATATCGTGTATGTTATCCTAAAGTTGTGAAAAATAAAAATGCCCCGCAGTTGCGGGGCATTTTATTGTTATTTAAAAAAAACTTCGGATTAGTTAACTACCAGTTTTTCAGTTGTAGTTTGTGTACCAGATACCACATTCACAAGGTACATACCTTTGCTTAACAGTGCATTAGCAGGTATTTCTACACGGCTGATGTTTTGTTGCAAGACTTCTTCTGTACGGTAAACAACTTTACCTGTAATGTCTGTAACTACAATAGTAGTATTAGCACCCAAATTGCCTTTAATAATTACATAAGCATTGCTACTTGTAGGATTTGGAGCTATAGCTATGTTGCGATCTTTACCTACCAATGTATTAACACCAGAAGGGAAAGGACTGATATTGATACGGTCTATGTAATAGTTATTACCTACACCTACTTCACCAAATAATGAATTGTCTGATGCTGGTTTGTACCTGAAACGGAAGTATACTTTTGCCTGCCTTCCTGCAGTAGGTACTTCAATGCTTTTAAGATCCCAATCATTCATAGAAAGTGGAGCAAAAGCTATCGTTTGAGTACCACGCATCAGATTTGCTTTTGTTAGATTTGCAAATTTTGTCCAAGATCCACCACAATCTACAGAGTAGGCTATCTCCATAGTATCATTCATCAATGCACTATTTGTGGTTCTCCAAAAACCTGCATACATAAAGTTCAAATTGCATAACCCACTTTGCATACCAGACAAATCAAAAGCAGGAGTAAAGAAATCATCCATATCTCCGCAAAGCTTTGTATTAGCAACATCAGGAGAATAAACACATGGTGCATCTGTAAACAAGTCGGCACCTGTACGGTTGTCAAAACCTTTGTATACAATACATTTATTATCGTAGAAACCGGTGTTTGCTATTTCCCATTTAAACCTGTTATTGTAGTAGTTGAATATTGGCCACTTTTCATTGTCAGAATTATTTGTAAATTCTTGGAAATAGCCATTCATCGGGTTAATAACATTATTTGGGTCAGCGGCATATATATCAGCCCTTTCAATTGTAGAGTCTCCGGCGTTAGATGTAACTTTGAGTATTGTCTTAACCCAACCTGGCTCGGCAACTTTAAAATTAACCGATGTTTTAGATGCAGAAGTAGCTGGAGTTGCGTTGTTGCTAAATGTCCAACTTACTGTAGTACTGGATGCCGTAATACTGTCTCTCCAACTTCTGTTAGTCAGATTGAAAGTTTTATCTCCATTTGCACAAAGGAAGTAAGACCTTTCATTGGAAATACCACTAACTTTTTCAACAGAATATTCAGGTACTGGTTTCAAATCTTTCCTACCTGTCAATACGCCGTTAGTCATAACACCAGTTACTTCTAAGTTTGATGGGTCTATTAAGTTATTCCTGTTGCCTACTGTACTTTTAAGAGCAGAACGCATTCTGTCAACCTGTTGATGGGTAAACATAATCGGGCATTCCGCATAGTCCATGATATTTTGTACGTTAGTAGTATCGGGGTAGTCTGCAGTATCTGCATTAGCATATACTCTGTAATAACCACTAGCACATGTAGAGTCATATAAAACAACAGGGGAACCGCAATTACCGCCACTTTGAGGTTTTCCTGCTGCACCTGTACTAAAGTGCCCTGTAGTTAGTGGTGTATCATCCACTTCATCATCACCGCAAGCTTGGCTTACACCTTGCCCGCTATTATTCCAAGGGTGGAAAAGATTCAGACAGTGACCAATTTCGTGCTCGTAAGTACGATTTGAATTTATAAAGCCTGCACCACCAATGATACCATCAGAGTATGGAAATGCTGCTGCAGAAGCAGGGAATGTAGCATATGCTGCCACAACGCCAGAACCTATACCTCTACCTATCTTACGTATCAGCCATATATTCATGTATCTGTTTGGTGCCCAAATGCCAAGTTTAGCTTGATCATCGCCACCATTTGTCAGATAATGCTGGCGGCGCGTAATACCACTAGTAGGATTTCCCATTGGATCTTTACTCGCCAACACTAATTTTATACGTGGGTTGCCAATGTATGGCTTGAAAGGAACAATAACATTTGCTGTATCAGCATTTTTCTTACTGTACGTCAAATTCATTTTATCAATCCAATCGTATACATCGTCGTCAGAAATATATTCTGTACCAAAATCATGCACAATGTGTACAACTACCGGTATATATGCCATAGCATACGCAGAATCTTTCGATGGCGTATAAGGATACGTCCTTTTACTAACACTTGAAGACAAGCGCTGAGTTGCAAGATCTGTTTGATACTCTCTTTCCAGTTGCTCCTGATACTGCAATATAGAGGGATATTGCTTTTTGTAGTAGCTGTTCATCTGGTCTGAAAGGCAGTGTTGCGCATTACCTACTGTAGCTACACTTACCAAAGCCGACAATACTAAAATAGATTTTTTTATCATTTGTATTTTATTGTAATACTTTAAAAAAACATCGTTTCAAAGATAGATATTCCTGTTAAGAAAATGCAAAGTTTTTTGTCACAGTAATACTATTTAATTGTCATAAATATTTAAATAATTACTGACAAATGTTCCGCAAAAACTCTATCTGACAAGTATTACTTGTCCTTTCTTTTCAATAACTCTGCCATCTGCACACTTGTATTTCAGGTAGTAGTGATATGTACCTATATCTTGAAGTGCTCCTTTAAATCTACCATCCCAGCCCACTTGCTGGTTGCGCGTTTCAAAAATTTTCTGTCCCCATCGATTTACAATAATGAATGAGTTGACAGTATGGTTGCCTGGGGTAATAATTCTGAAAATATCGTTCCGTCCATCGCCATTAGGAGAAAAAGCATCAGGCAATACTACATCACAACAACCTTCAGTATTTATAAGAACACTATCGATAGCTTCACACCCCCAAATATTATTTAGCTTCAGATATAAATAACCTGTTCTTGGAACACTTGCGTTAGATATGTACCCTTCAGTCTTGAAAAAATTAGCGTCTCCATACCAAGTGTATAAATGCTTATCATCGTATTTATTGGCCACTAATTCAAGGCTGTCACCAGCGCAAATATCATTTCTACTAATACGTTCGATTTTTGCAATCGGTAAAACATGTACTTCAGTTGTATCAGTAAATGGTTTGGAAATACATCCATTATCTGCCTGTAACTTTAGCGTTACTATCTTTTTGCCAAGTGTTGACCATTTTACTCCGTATCGTTCATTTCTTACAGAGTCTGTAATGACACCACCATCTGTATCCCAAATACATTGTGTTTTTAACTGTGTTCTGGGCAATAAAAATACTTTTTCGTTCAGACAAACATCAGCAGGCATTTCAAAAAAGGCATCGGGTACATAATTTACACGTATTAATAGGCTATCTTTTGCCGTACATACACCATTTGTTACGGTAGTATATATGGTTTTGGAGCCCGTATCTGCCCATGATAAGGTATATGGACCACTTGTATCACCTTCTATTACTACGCCACCTGCAAACGCCCATGTATGTGTAACAATATTTCCTGTGTAGATATTTTTATCCGTAATGATAATGGTATCGCCTTTACAAAAAGTTAGTCTATCTGCTTCTATATCGGGTGTTAGTTGTGGTAATATTATTACTGTTATTTCTTTTTTGTCACTTTCACATCCGTTGAAACTGGTTTGTGATACATACCATTTATATACACCAGCCACATTGGTAGCAGGCGTAGGGGCAGTTGTCAGTAACATGCCGCCTGTTGCTTGCGTGTACCATTTTATTGTACTGCCTGTAGCTTGCAATGGCTTTGCAACTTCATACTGGCAATAACGTACTGTATCATCAGATGCCGGCTTAAGTGGTTTTGGCCTTATAACGACTTGTATCCTTGTTCTAGGGCTTTCGCAATTACTTATTTTCTGCGTTACATAATAATATTGACTTCCGGCAATGTTAGTTGGTGGTGTTGGGGCAACACTGCTTGGTGTACCGCCTATTGGTATACTATACCACTGCAGGTTAGCACCAGTAGCAGTAAGTGGGAATGACACATCTCCCTGACAATAGTTAATCAGCAAATTAGCGGCAGGCGCTAGTGGAATAGGACTTACTAAAACAATAGTACTATCTAATGGTGAAAGGCAGCCGTTTAGTGTAACCCTTACTTTATACACACCCGAATTCAACACCGTTACACCTGGTATACTTGGATATTGATTAGTATCTGTAAATGAAAGCGGGCCTGTCCATGCATAAGAGCCTCCAGGTACAGTAATAGCAAAAAGCTGTAAAGTATTGCCCTCACATAGCGGTCCATTGTTAGTTGGTGCAGGGGCAGGTGGTGTAGGTTTCACTAAAACATCAGTAGTATCTGGTATTGAAACACAGTTGTTTTTACTAACAACAAGTATATATGGCCCTGAATGTGCAGGCACCGCATTTATTATTACAGGATTTTGATTGGTAGCCGAAAAACTGTTGGGGCCAGTCCAAGACCATGCGACACCAGTAGAATCGCTACCCCCGAAAAGTTTCAATGAATCCCCCTGACATATGGGTGTATTATTATTAGCTATTGCCACAGGGGGAGTCGGGTCATTCAGAATTATTGGACCCAACTGATTGGACGTACAGTTGTTGATAGTAGCAGTAATATTATTATAACTCCCTGCTGTTAACCCTGGCAGTACTACCCTACCATTAATATCAGCTGTCAGTGAAAGGGATGGTTGAGCCAACGTGTTACGAGAATAGTTGATGGTGTATATGAAATTATTGGTAAGTCCGCTTATGGTGATTGAGCCGTTAGAACCTAAACATGTTGTTGGATTTGCTTTTGTAAAATAGCTTATCACTGGTGGTGTAGGGTCTACCAATATTATAGGTAATAGAGGATCTGAACTGCAACCGTTAGGAGCTGTAACTACTACATCTGTATATGCGCCTGCTGTTAATCCTGAGATAGTTAAAGTACCTAAAGCTGAGGTGGTTAATAATTGAAAAGGTTGAACAATTGTATTCCTTTTGTAATTCACAGTGTAGTTAGTATTTGCAACAAGGCCTGAAATAGTAATACTACCATTGCTACCAAAACAAGTAGTAGGATGCGTAATAGCAAAGCCTGATACAATAGGAGCAGGTAATGCAAAGATTGTTACTACAGTACTTGATGACGGCGACACACAACCATTAACAGTAGCAACAACGGTATATGTGCCCGAGAAAGAAGGCTGTGCATTAAGCCTTATCGGGTTTTGTATTAGTGACGTGTAACCACCTGGGCCTACCCATGAGTAACCGGCACCAATAATGGTATCTGCAGTTAATAGCAATGTGTTACCAGTACACAAAGGCCCATTGTTTCTTGCTGTAGGTATACCAGGGGTTGGATGAACAATAACTACTGTAGTATCTGCAACAGAAACACAATTATTCAATGTAGCTGTAACTATGTAGTTACCTGCTTGTGATGGTAATGCATTTATTAGTATTGGATTTTGCAAACTACTTGAAAAGCCTCCCGGACCAGTCCAAGAATATGTAACACCAGAAACAGAACTTGCAAAAAGCTTGATTGTGTCGCCCTGGCAAATAGGTGTATTATTTGTGTTGGACACAGTAGGTGGCAATGGATCTGAAAGGGTTACAGGTCCAACGCTATTTGAAATACAGTTGTTAAACGTTACTCTTAGGTTTGTATAAATACCTGCACCAAGGCCGTTAATGGTAATACGTCCTGAAATATCAGCAGTTAATAGTTGTGTGATTTGAGGTATTGCATTTTTACTGAAATCTACTGAATAGACATTACCGGAAATGAGTCCGCCGATAGTAATAAAACCCTGGCTACCTGAACAGCTAACAGGATCAGCAGAATCAGCTAAAGCTATTACAGGAGGTATAGGATCTACTAATGTATATGGTCCTACCGTATTAGACAAACAATTATTTACAATAACGCTAATGTTATTGTATACGCCAGCAGTAAGCCCTGTTATCGTCACATTGCCTGAGCTATTGGCAGTAAGAGATAAAGGTGGTTGAGCAATTGTATTTTTTGTATAGTTAACAGTATAAGTAATTGCATTTGTCAAGCCGGAAATAGTAATAGTTCCTTGTGCACCTGAACAAGTAGTGGTATTGGTAAATGTTGCTGTAATAACAGGAGGTGTTGGGTCTATGAGCGTAATCGGGCTCAGGCTATCAGATGTACAGTTATTAAGTGTTACTGCAATGTGCGAATACGTACCAGCAGAAAGACCACTTATTACAATTCTACCTGAGGTATTTGTAAGGAGCCATTGAGAAGGCTGTGCAAAACCGTTTTTAGTAAATGATACAGTATAAGTTGTAGATGGCTTCAACCCATATAACATAATGCTACCATCTGTACCGAAACAAGTAGTAGGATGTGTGTACGAGAAAGTGTCAATTTCTGGCAAATGGTTTATTAAGACACTTACGGTATCGGGCAATGAAGGGCAACCATTTACTGTAGCAACAACTATATAGTCACCACTCATAAATGTATCTGCATTCACCCTTGCAGGGTTCTGAACAGAAGCAGTGTATGAAGATGGCCCTACCCATGTATATGTTGCTCCCGCAACGGTTGTGGATGTCAATTGCAAAGTGCTTCCACTGCATATTGGGCTATTGCTACCAGCGTTGGGTGTAACAGGTGTTGGCTTTACCAATACAGTAGTACCAACAGCTATTGAAGGACAATTATTTTTTGTTGCAATGAGCGTGTAGACACCAGACACAGTAGGTGCTGCATTAATAATTTGCGGATTTTGCAGAGATGATGTGTAGCTAAGAGGTCCTATCCAAGACCAAATTACTCCAGTTGAGTCGCTTGTTCCGAAAAGCTTCAATGTATCTCCCTGACATATCGGACCGTTATTAGTTGCTGTAATAACAGGTGCCTGCGGATTAATTAGCAATATAGAAGCTAACGTATCCGATGTACAACCACTCAATGTTACTTTAATTCGACTGTACAATCCAGCAGATAACCCTACCATAACCACCCTACCATTACTACCAGATGTTATTGATACTGGCGGTTGCGTTGCTCCATTTTTAAGATAATTTACAATATAGGTAGTATTAGCACGCATCCCCTTCAGTGTTATGTTACCATCCGTACCAAAACATGTAGAAGGATGTTCGAACGAAAAGCTATCTATTGCTGGTATGTGATTGATTACAACAGCTGCAGTATCTGGCAATGACAAACAGCCTGCCACACTAACAGTCAAGATATAATTACCACTACGGAAAGTATCAGCATTTGTTATGGATGGATTTTGTAATGCAGATGTAAAAGCTAATGGCCCTGTCCAGCTATAGGTAGCACCTGTTACGAAGTTACTACTCAAATTCAAAGTGCTACCCGCACACAACGGACTGTTGCTACTGGCATCGGGTGTTGATGGTGTTGGTTTCACCAATACAGTTGTTGTAACGGTGTCAGAAACACAGTTGTTTTTAATTGCATTAATACGATATATGCCAGACATTACAGGCAAGCTATTTACAAGCACAGGATTTTGTGTAGCGCTTGTAAAACTCATAGGGCCGGTCCAAGACCATGTTACGCCTGTTGAGTCGCTCGTTGCAAATAGTTTCAGGGTATCACCCTGACATATGGGTCCGTTGTTTGATGCTGTAATTACCGGAGCTTTAGGGTTAAGAAGTGTAATAGCAGAGATACTATCTGAAGTACAGCCATTCAGCAACACAACAATATTCGAATACACACCTGCGGTCAATCCTGTAATAATAATATTGCCGATACTATTTGAAGCGGTGAATATTGGGGGCTGAGTTACACCATTTTTCTTATACTCAACAATATGTGCTGTAGAGGGCTTCAATCCGGTCAAAGTAATTGTACCATTATTACCTCCACAAGTAGTTGGATGTGTAAAATTGAATGTATCAATTTCAGGTACGTGGTAAATAATTACAGTAGTTGTACCAGGTAATGAAGCGCACCCGTTTACGAAAGCTGTAACTGTATATACCCCTGCATTCGGTGTATCAACACTGCTGATGGTTGGTGTACGAAGTGTTGAAGAAAATAACAATGGACCCGTCCAACTATAGATTGCGCCTGTAATAACGGAAGCTTGCAATTGTAAAGTACTACCCGAGCACAACGGAGAATTACTGGACGCAACAGGTGTTGTTGGTGTGGGCTTTACCAATACGCTGACAGTTGCAGTATCGGATGTACAATTATTTTTTGACGCAACAACTTTGTAAATACCGGACATTGTTGGCAATGCACTTATTATGACCGGATTTTGATTAGTACTCGTAAAACTTAGTGGCCCATTCCATGCCCATATTACACCAGTAGAATCGCTTGTGGCAAATAGTTTCAATGTATCACTCTGGCATATTGGGGTATTGCTCGTTGCACTTACTACGGGTGCTTTAGGATCTGTTAGTGTAATCGGAGCAATAGTATCTGATGTACAACCCAACGTCGTAACATTTATCTGAGAATATACCCCTGCAGTTAGGTTCGTTATTACAAGTGAACCTGTACTGCTTGATGTTAGAATTAAAGGTGCTTGTATTATAGTGTTCTTTCTATAATTAACAGTATAACTTGTAGATGAAGCCAACCCGTTAAGAACGATAATACCATTATTGCCTAAGCATGTACTTGGATTAACAAAACTTATTGTTCCAATAGCAGGTTTAGGATTAACAACTACAAGTGTGCTACCTGCTGTTGCAGACGTACATCCATTCTGAATGCTAGTAACAGTATACGTACCTGCATTTACTAATTGTGCATTGTTAACTGATGGATTTTGTACAGTCGATGTGAAACTATTTGGGCCAGTCCACGAATAAGTAGTGCCACTAATAGTTGAAGCAGATAAATTTAAAGTTGATCCTGTACAAACAGGGCTATTGCTGCTAGCAGTTGGCGCTGTTGGCCTCGCATTTACAACTACAGCTATTGTAGCAACAGCAGATGTACAATTGTACTTTGTTGCTGTAACATTATATGTACCGGTGCGTGTTGTTGCTGCACTTGCAATGATAGGGTTTTGCGAAGTTGAAGTAAATGAAGAAGGTCCTGTCCACAACCAAGTAACGCCCGATGAGTCGCTGGTTGCAAATAACTTTAGTGTATCTCCCTGACATATAGGAGAATTGCTGCTTGCAGTTACTACTGGCGCTATAGGCGTAATAAGTATTATGGGCGCAATAGTATCAGACCTGCAAAAAGCAGTAGCCACTGTAAGTTGAGAATATGTACCTGCCCCCAACGTAGTAAGGACTACACTACCTGTAGATGACGAAGTGGATGTAGTTGTTTGTGGTGAACCATTTAATTTATATTCAACTGTGTATGAAGTAGAACCTGCTAATCCGTTTAAAACAATGAAACCATTCGTTCCACCACAAGTAGTTGGGTTTGAAAATGAATAACTGCTGATAACTGGCTTTACATTGACAACAACATTTGTATTAACATTGGGCGATTTGCAACCATCCAGCGTGGTAAATACTGTATACGTACCTGCGTTTACCAATTGCACATTAGCAACTGTTGGGTTTTGAGTTGTAGATGTAAAACTATTGGGGCCAGTCCATGAATACCCTGCTCCGGAAATTGTTGAAGCTGTAAGGTTGAGTGCTGTGCCCGTACACAACGGTCCATTATTTGTGACTGTTGGAGTACCAGGCAATGGTTTTATTTGTATAGGTACGGTATCTGGTTTAGAGAAACACCCTTGTTTAAATGAACGCAAAATATAATTGCCGGAATTGGCTAAAGGCGCGTTTACCAATATAGGATTTTGTAAACTTGATGCAAAGCTATTCGGGCCAGTCCACCTATAACCATACGTGCTGATGGCTGTAGACGAAAACAGCTTTAGTGTATCTCCCTGACAAATAGGTGTTATACCAGTTCCAACAAGTGTATCGTTTCTTATATCTAAAACATTTACTGTAACCGTATCACTATTCTTACTGCAATATTGAGTGGCGCTATTGGTTACTATGTATTGTGTATTTACTAACGGACTTGCAACAGGCTGTTTACAAGTAGTGCAACTCAACGTACTTATAGATGCCCCACCTGGCAATACTGACCATGTAAAAGCAGAACCACCAACGGCCAGTAAGGTTACAGAATCACCATAACAGATAGTTGTATCACGAATGATATCTGTGATAGGCCATATATAAATTGGCAATACAAATGTTTGTGCTACAATCACACCCGGACTTACACAAGTTGAATCTTTGGCTGTTACAGAGAAAACACGCAACCCTGTATCTAAAGTGCTAGGTGTCCATGTAAGACAACCACGTACAGAGTCTGTTCTTTGCCCGGTATATGTTACTACAGCACCAGGTGTTGCGGATGCAGAGTTATCTGATGCAACTATTATTGCAGCTGTATCGGTTGATTTGAGGTCGAAACAAAAACCTAATTGCACACCAGCACAAGCCTCAATACGTCCATTGGCTAGTGCACCACCGGTAACAGTTGTATTGACAGTATTGACAATAGGTGCTGTAACACTACAGTTGATAACCTGTACCTGTATATCGCGCATTACATAGCCTATGAGTACACCATTGCGATACTCCCGTATGCGCACCGTCAACGTACCGGCACCAGTAACACCGGGTGTAAAAGTCATTTGCCCTGTTGATGGGCTGATTGAAAAAGTATTATTTGTTTGTAAGGGGTTATTTGTCAAGTTGTATGATGGTGTAGCAGTTGCAAACGTCATGTTGCTGGTAGTGGGCGGACAGGCTCCGTTTGTTTGCAAAGGCATCAATATGTCGAAAGACAATGAATCGGAATTGGGGTCAACACCACCATTATTGTATGTGTATGGTTGGTTGATGCAAATAGACGGTACCGGTTTTACAGAAAAATAAGGCGATGAATTGCCTTGAGCCGTCAGGTTATTCAACGTAGCCTCTGCATGGAAAATAACACCCGATGCACCTACTAGGTTACCACTTGAATTTCGGTTTCCGATAGACACGCTGAAACGCCAAAAATTGCAACGAGATGGCAAAGTAACCGTAGCCGCATACCACCACTCTCTATACCCAGGTACTGTTGACGATGTATTGTTGCAACGTGTACCATTGCCCGGGCAGCCGAGTGTAACGGGCGAACCGTTTGTGGTACTATCCGGCAGCTTGGATATTTTTGTTAGTGTGATTGTACCGCCTTGCGAATTGCAGGTGTTACGATAACAAAGCGGTACTGTAGCAGGCTCGCCTGCACCAGAGCAATCGCGGTAGAACTTGAATATGATTTTGTAGGTAGAGTCGCTAATCCATTCATACGCAATCTCTCCGCCAGCAGCATGCGTAGCAAAGCTATCGGCAGGTGATAATACCCCGATAAACAACGCGACAAAAAAAGATAGGGAGCGGATGGTTTTGTTTGTATGCAGCATGCTCGGCAACTTTCCTGTATTAGACGTATAAAAATAAGAAATGTTTAGCGTTTGTTAAGATTATTAGTGCTAATTAGCTTTAAATATAAACAAAGCATAACATATGAATGTTACTCATTAACAATAAATTAAAAAAGTCACCTAAAAGTGATAGCTATAGTACGCTCTGGCGTTAGTCGAACCTGCACACATTGCTCTGATTATAGTATTTAATGTTCGCAATTGCTTTTGTACTATGAGATGGAATTTTATAATTAGTACAATTATATATTCGTTAGCGCATACTGATTGTATGATAGTATGATAACCCTGAAGCAGTTTGAATGCGCACCATATATGTACCAGATGATAAACTCCTTAAATCAATGACGGCAGGCGGATTGGGATATTCCTGCACAAGTCTTCCTTGTATAGAATAGAGTTGAATGGATTTTATTTTTTCTTGTGTGCTATTCTTGATATGCAATAAACCACTTGTGGGATTGGGATACACATCTATCGCAATTTTTGCGTGGTTGTTACCCTCAACTAATAGAGGTACGGATATTTTACTGTAACTGGTGTCTTTGCAATTGGTTGAAGCATTCGTAGCAATCAGCATTGCAATATGTAAACCCTTGCTGTAGTTATGCACCGGGTTTTGCAATGTTGATGAGTCACCATCGCCAAAATACCATTTGTAGCTCGTTGCATTTACCGACAGGTTGGTAAACGTAAAGAATGGACCTGCATTACTATACGTGAAATGAGATGCCAACTCATATTGCCCTATATGCCAGTGCAGCAAACTGTCGTACACTACTTTTTTTGCTGCTGCCCGTATATTGGCGGCATCGGTTGTATTCAGCGTGTAGTTGTAGCTGTTTGTGAGTGTCGGGTCTTTCCTGAACATGGCTGTATAAAAGCTGAGCGCCCCTGCATAAGAGCCTGCTGCCGAAGGGTGGCTTTCGTCAGCATCGTATAATTCAATGCCTGTATGGTTTTTGCGGATGTATCTCCATACCGCACCAACCGGCGATACAGCAGCTTTTATACTATCTGCAGCCATCATATAGCGCAAGTGCAGCACGCTATCCATAGCCGTGTAGCTACAATAGTGTGGCCAGTTAAAGTTGATGGTGTACTGTTGGCACAATAAGTTGTCGCTGTATTTGCGGCCCCACGTCATGTACATGATAGTTTGCGCGCAGGGATTGTATTTATCAATCACACTATCCAGCTTGCGTACGAAGGGAAAGAAGCCTGTAGCCACAAAATCGTTTGGCAGGGCAGGTGTCTGGCTTTGGTCTTGCAGCACTACATAGTCCCATCCTCCTTTCATTATTTTGGTAAGTGTGGCAGGGTTAGATTCAAAGTGTTCCTTTAGTGTCATGCCACCAGGTGCCTCCATTTCCCATACAACTGTATCGCCCGATGTATTTGCAATGTCTGCTACTATCTGTGGCAAGTTATTGCCGTAGGTATAGCTGTTGCCAATGAACAGCACATTCACTTTTTTGCCAGCAGTGGCTGTGATGGCAGTAAGCAGGCACAATAACAACAGAGATGTAAAAAGCCGCATACTCATTTCTTTAAGTGTAATATAGGCAGATTTTTAACCCGATACGTTACCCGTCTGTCATTTTTTATCAATACAATAACAGCAATTTTACGTGTATTTATAACAGCTATTACTGTTTATTTACTTTATGAAGGAAAACTGTAATTGTTGATTATTAATTGCTGTTTACCAAGCTTCAATAAAAAAGCCATCCTGAAGGATGGCTTGTGCCCCGGGCGGGACTTGAACCCGCACACGCATTGCTGCATACAGGATTTTAAGTCCTGCGCGTCTACCAATTCCACCACCAGGGCTTTTGCATACGGTAGATGTAAGCAAAAAAAATTCCAAACCTAAAGGGCTTGGAATTCTTAGAGCGGAAGACGAGACTCGAACCCGCGACCCTCACCTTGGCAAGGTGATGCTCTACCAACTGAGCTACTTCCGCATGTGTTTTTAAGAACTTTGGGAGTGCAAAGATAGGGGACGACAATGAATATCCAAACTCATTTTCAAAAAAAAATTTCTCTAAACTGTTTGCCCCTGCTGTAATGTAGGCATACCACACCACAGCAAAATATTTACAATAAATACACGATGCGCCAATCATCGCTTACCTTTGGCACACAGAGATGAAGCAACTCGCAACACTTATACAAAAAGACCTGCTGATAGAATTGCGGCAGAAGCATACGCTCTTTGGCGTGTTGCTGTATGTGGGTGCTACCGTATTTGCCGTATATATAATGAACGGTCAGCCCGAGGTGAAAGTGTGGAACGCCCTGTTTTGGATAACACAGTTGTTTGTAGCCGTCAACTCAGTAGCTAAAAGCTTTTTGCAAGAGCATCCCAACCGCTTCAGGTATTATTTTACCATCGTCAAACCATCTACTTTTCTGCTGGCGAAAATGATATACAGCATCGTGTTGATGCTGGGCATCAGCCTCATCAGTTTAGCATTATTTACCATCATGCTGGGCAACCCTGTGAGCCAAACGGCTGTGTTTATAGGTGTAACGGCTGCGGGCAGCATCAGCCTGTCTGCCGTGTTTACGTTCCTCTCTGCCATTGCAGCCCGTGCGCAGCAAAACGCCGCGCTGATGGCTATATTGGGCTTCCCGCTGGTGATACCTGTGCTGATGATGCTACAAAACCTGGCACTGTCTGCCATTACGCCTGTGTACCAAGAGGGTTGGTGGCTGCTGATGCTGGTGTTGCTGGCATTGGCTGTTATGGTGGTCATATTAGGGTTAATTCTATTCCCGTTTTTGTGGCAGGAGTAAATACTTGAACGAAAATGTGTAACGGACAATTTATCCCTTACATTTGCGAAAATTTTCTGATTGCCCATGCGTAGCAGTTGGTGGAAGGTATTGAGTGTTGCACTGTTGGCTTATGCCATTATTGGTGGTATGCTACTACCCGTACCCGCCAGGCATATATTAAATGAAACGGTGCGCAACCTCTACTTCCACGTACCCATGTGGTTTGGCATGATGCTGCTGTTTGGCTATTCATTTTACTACTCATTGATGTACCTGCGCAAACAGCAGATGGAGTATGATATAAAAGCCGTAGCATTCCTGAAAATAGGTGTACTCTTTAGCTGCCTGGGTATGGTTACAGGTATGGAATGGGCTACCTACACATGGGGAGAGGCATGGAGCAACGACCCTAAGCAATTGGCTACCGCCATCTGTATGCTCAGCTACTTTGCCTACCTGATATTGCGCGGTGGTATTAAGGACGAAGAAAAACGTGCCAAGATAGCCGCGGTATATAATATTTTCGCCTTTGCCTTGATGATACCCCTGCTGTTTGTACTACCCCGCATGGTAGATTCGCTGCACCCCGGCAATGGTGGCAACCCCGGCTTCAATGCATATGACCTTGACAGCCGTATGCGCCTTGTCTTCTACCCTGCCGTTATCGGTTGGTTTTTATTAGGTATGTGGATGAGCACTTTGCATGCCCGTATCAATATTTTACGCTATAAAAAGGAAAATACATTCTAATATTATCCTACATGCAGAAACTATCTATATTATTTATTTTACTCATTACTACGCTTGCTGCACAAGCACAGGAAAACGCTCCTGAAATGGCTGATAAGATGCGCGCAGATGGTAAAATATACGTTGTGGTTTTAGTATTAGCCACTATCTTTGCGGGGATTATTGCATACTTGGTGCGCCTCGACCGCAAAATCAGCAAACTGGAAAAAGAAAATTAATATTATCCTATTTATTAATAATTAAACATCAATATGGCAGCAACAGCTACTGAGACAACGCCAAAGCATTACAGCTTCTTTCAGGGTGTAGAACGCAACTTCGACAAAGCGGCTACATACACCCGATTTGAAAAAGGTATATTGGAGCAAATCAAAGCTTGTAACTCTATTTATCAAATGAAGTTCCCGGTGCGTATCGGCGACAAAATAGAGGTGATAGAAGCTTACCGTGTGCAACACTCTCACCACAAGCTGCCATGTAAGGGTGGTATCCGTTACAGCATGGATGTAAACCAGGATGAGGTGATGGCATTGGCTGCGCTGATGACGTACAAATGCGCCATCGTAAACGTACCATTTGGTGGTGGTAAAGGTGGTATCAAAATCAATCCTAAAAACTATACTGTATTTGAACTGGAGAAGATAACACGCCGTTATGCTTCTGAACTGGTGAAGAAAAACTTTATAGGCCCCGGCATTGACGTACCTGCACCAGATTATGGTACAGGCGCGCGCGAAATGAGCTGGATAGTAGATACCTATGCTTCATTGAAGCCGGGCGAAGTAGATGCTATGGGTTGCGTAACTGGTAAGCCAGTGAGCCAAGGCGGTGTACGTGGCCGTACAGAAGCTACAGGTCTTGGTGTGTTCTACGGCATACGCGAGCTGTGCAACGTAAAAGAAGATATGGACCGCTTGGGCCTAACAACAGGTGTGAAAGATAAAAAAGTAATAGTGCAAGGTTTGGGTAACGTGGGCTACCATGCTGCTAAATTCTTCCACGAGGGTGGTTCTAAAATAGTAGGCTTGGCAGAATACGAAGGTGGTATCTACAATGCTAACGGGCTAGATCTGGAAGCTGTTGTGGCTCATCGCAAAGCTACAGGCTCTATACTGGGCTTCCCGGGTGCTACAGATTTTAAAAACGGTTTTGACGTTATTGAACAAGACTGCGATATACTGATACCTGCCGCGTTGGAAAACGTTATCAATGCAGACAATGCAGACCGCATAAAAGCTAAAATAATAGGCGAAGGTGCGAATGGTCCATTGACACCAGAAGCTGACGAAATACTGTTAGCAAAAGGCGTAATAATAGTTCCTGATATGTACCTGAACGCAGGTGGTGTTACGGTATCTTACTTTGAATGGTTGAAAAACCTGAGCCACGTGCGCTATGGCCGTATGGAAAAACGCTTCAGCGAAAACCAGAATACCAGCATACTGGAAACAGTAGAAAGCCTGACGGGTAAGAAAGTATCGGAAATAGAGCGCAGGCAATTATTACATGGCCCAGACGAGGTTGACTTGGTTTACTCTGGCTTGGAAGATACCATGATTGGTTCTTTCCACGAGATACGCGATACCATGCGTGAGCATAAGATGAATGATATGCGTACTGCTGCTTTCATCGTTGCCATCAACAAAGTAGGCGTTGCTTATGAAGAACTGGGCATCTTCCCATAGCAGATATTACAGACACTGCATACAAACGCCCCTGCTGCTTGCAGGGGCGTTTTAGTTTTGGGTAATTCTGTACTAATACTGGGGCATCTTAGCCCTATTGGCTTTTTGCAGGTATTCGTTGAATTTTGTTAGGTTGGAGAAAATACGGCACATATACTCAGGAAACTTCTTGATGTTCTGATACTTGGTAATATTTATCATCACTGCATTGCTTTCGCTTCGTATTACTGCATTACTGCTTATTTCTTTATCGGCATCTGCCAGCATGTCTTTCAGCAGGGCTTCCCACACATAGCCGCTGAATTTGTATTTGTGCTTGTCGAAAAATGGCTTGAAACGTTTTATAACTCGCTCATCGTCCAGATATATTACATAATCGTACAAGCTATAGTTTTTATCAGCACTTAATGGGAAACACATGGTACTATCCCACTTGGCGGGCGCTGCGGCGACTACGGTATCTTTCCGTACAACTGGTTTAGCTTTTATGACAGTACGCCTACCCTTCCGATTACTCGTCTGTGCATATACCACATCGCCTACAAATACCAAAGTCAAGAGAACCAATAATATTTTTTTCATATCCATACTTTTAAGACTCAATCCCTATCTCTATACTTTGCCGAAAATACAGATATATCCTGTAATATTCCTCGTCGACAATATACAAATGAAATAATCCGATATATACATCCTGTCTGATAATGCATTTTTTCACTTTCTATTATGTGTCATTTTCGGTAACTTCGCGACGTCTTTTTAACCTCTAACAATTCAAAAATATAGTTTAAGCAATGGCTTTTGATCTTGATCTTATCCAACGTGTTTACAGCGAATTGCCCGGTAAAGTAGCAGCAGCGCGCACCATGTTGGGACACCCACTTACATTGGCAGAAAAAATACTGTATGCACATGCTTACGATAAAACAGCCCATGCATACACACGCGGTAAAGACTACGTAAACTTTTCGCCAGACCGTGTAGCCATGCAAGATGCTACAGCGCAAATGGCACTGTTACAGTTTATGACTTGCGGACGTGCGAAAGTAGCCGTACCCAGTTCTGTTCACTGCGACCACTTGATACAAGCCAAGACAGGTGCGGTACAAGACCTTGCCACAGCTAATGAGACAAACAAAGAAGTGTACGATTTTCTTGCTTCTATATCAGATAAATACGGTATCGGTTTTTGGAAACCGGGTGCGGGTATCATTCATCAGGTTGTGTTGGAAAACTATGCCTTTCCCGGTGGTATGATGATAGGTACAGACAGCCATACACCTAACGCGGGTGGTTTGGGTATGATAGCTATTGGTGTAGGTGGTGCTGATGCGGTGGATGTAATGGCAGGCCTGCCTTGGGAACTGAAAATGCCTAAACTGATAGGCGTGAAACTGACAGGACGTATGAATGGCTGGACAAGTGCTAAAGACGTTATCCTGAAAGTGGCTGGTATCCTTACTGTAAAAGGTGGTACAGGTGCTATTGTTGAATACTTTGGCGATGGTGCGGATAGCCTCAGCGCAACGGGTAAAGGCACTATCTGTAACATGGGTGCAGAGATTGGTGCTACTTGCTCGCTATTTGCATACGATGAGAAAATGGCAGACTACCTGCGTGGCACTGCCCGTGCAGATGTGGCAGAATTGGCAAATGGTGTGAAAGAACACCTGCGCCCGGATGCTGAAGTATATGCAGACCCAGCTAAATATTACGACCAACTGATAGAAATAAACCTGGACGAACTGGAGCCTTATGTAAACGGACCATTCACACCAGACTTGGCTACCCCCATCAGCAAAATGGCTGAGGTAGCTAAACAAAACGGCTGGCCTGAAGATGTAGAAGTTGCCTTGATTGGCTCTTGTACCAACTCGTCATACGAAGATATTTCTCGTGCGGCTTCTATTGCAGAAGATGCCATGGCAAAAGGCCTGAAAGCGAAAAGTGAATACACCATTACACCAGGTTCGGAAATGGTACGCTTTACCATAGAGCGCGATGGTTTCCTGAATACGTTTGATAAAATGGGTGGCGTGGTATTGGCAAATGCCTGTGGTCCTTGTATAGGCCAGTGGGCTCGCCATATAGACGACCCTAACCGTAAGAACACCATCGTTACATCATTCAACCGCAACTTTGCAAAACGTAACGACGGCTTTGCCTCTACACACGCATTCGTTGCCTCTCCAGAAATCGTTACAGCATTTGCTATATCAGGCAAACTGACTTTCAACCCTTTGAAAGACAAACTGGTTAACGAAAAAGGTGAAGAAGTGATGCTGGCAGAACCAACAGGTTTTGAATTGCCGTCGAAAGGATTTGCGGTAGAAGATGCAGGCTATCAAGCACCTGCAGAAGATGGCAGCAAAGTAGAAGTAAAAGTAAGCCCTGAAAGTAATCGTCTGCAACTGTTAGCACCTTTCGCTGCATGGGAAGGTACTAATCTGCATGGCTTGAAGCTGTTGATAAAAGCATTCGGTAAGTGTACTACCGACCATATATCTATGGCAGGCCCTTGGTTGAAGTTCCGTGGCCACCTCGACAATATCTCTAACAATATGTTGATTGGTGCTATAAATGCTTATAACAACGAAACCAATAAAGTAAAAAACCAACTGACTGGTGAATATGGTGAAGTGCCAGCTGTACAACGTGCATACAAAGCACAAAGCATTGGCAGTATAGTAGTTGGTGATGAAAACTATGGTGAAGGTAGCTCTCGCGAACATGCTGCAATGGAGCCACGCCACTTGGGTGTACGTGCTATTGTAGTGAAGAGCTTCGCACGCATACACGAAACGAACCTGAAAAAACAAGGCATGCTTGCACTGACATTTGCAGACAAAGCAGACTATGACAAAGTGCAGGAAGATGATATCATAGACATATTAGGTCTTACAGATTTCAAAGAAGGCACACCACTTAGTATGATACTGCATCATACAGATGGTAGTGTAGATGAAATCATGCTGAACCATACATATAATGCACAACAAATTGAATGGTTTAAAGCAGGTGGCGCATTGAATGTTATCCGTGCTGAGTTTGCTAAGTAATAATTATCAACTTGTTTATAAAAAAGAGAGCTTTATGGCTCTCTTTTTTATTGTATTTTGCATGTATGGAAAACAAGTTTCGGCTTGACAAAACGGCTTTCAAAGCCAGTACAGCCAAAGAAGCGGATAACCATGTAGCTTATTGGCGGACAAAAAGTGTGCGTGAAAGATTGGAAGCGGGCTTCTATCTTATTAATCAATTCTATGGCACTACCAACGCTACTCCTTTGGATAGAACAGTATTTACAAAAAGGAAAAGGGACTAACTACCCTTCCATCAGATCTCTGATAGCGACTGATGCAATACATGCACCGAATGTAGCGGGCAGATAAGAGATAGTACCATAAGCTGATTTTTTGAAATTGCTGCCATCTGTCAACATCAACGATTCTTTGATTGGTTCTTCGGGCGAGAATACTACTTTGATGCCTTTACGAATATTGGACTCCTTTAGCTTCTTGCGTATTTGTTGTGCAAAGGGGCAATTGTATGTTTTAGAAATATCTACAACACGTAGTTGTGTCGGGTCGAGTTTGGCACCTGCACCCATAGAACTTACAATGCGTAAGCCTTTAGCATGTGCCGCTTTGATGAAAGTAACTTTGGGTGTTATGCTATCTATTGCTTCAACCACATAATCGTAATGCGTATCTAATACAGCTTCTACTTTTTCAGGTGTTATAAACTCTTTGATACTGCGTAGCTGCAATTCAGGATTGATGGCAAGCAATCTTTCAGACATGATGTCTGCTTTAGATTGTCCGTGTGTTGTGGCTAATGCGGGTAGTTGTCTGTTGCGATTGCTGGGGTCCACTACATCGCCATCCACAATTGTCATTTTACCAACACCCGCCCTGCAAATAAACTCTGCTGCAAAAGAACCTACCCCACCCATACCTACAACAAGTACATTGGCATTAACGAGTTTGTTCAGTTTTTCTTTACCAACCAACAGTTCTGTACGCGATAGCCAGCTTATATCTTTCATATATTAAAGACTGCTTGAAAGTTTTTTTGAAGCTGCAAAATAAGGGCATCTGTGTTGGTTTTCCTTATTTCGGCAGCTTTTTCGTATATCTTACTGATAGAAATATCTGCATTATCTGTTTCGAGGAAAAAGCGTTCTTCAGGGCAGTTTTCTAAGACCGTTGCAACGGCTGATTGTTCATGAAACAAAGCCATTCCGAATGATGTATAATAACCTTTCTTCCATATCCTTTCAGCCAATTGTATGTTTTTATTGAAGCCATGAAATATGACAGGTACTTGTGCATTTTCTTCTTCCAATGTCTTCAATACTTCATCGTACGCACGTACGCAATGAATAATCAACGGTTTTTGCAAAGTGTTTGCCAGCAGTATCTGCTGCCTAAAAAGGGTTTGTTGCAATGCCCAATCGGTTGTTGTTGCCAGTTTATCCAACCCGCACTCACCTATGGCTATAACATTTGATTGCTTGGCGTGTTTGCTAAGTGCATCAAAAGAAATCCTGTCTGCGTACCAGGGGTGGATACCCAAGGTGCACAAAGACAGGCTGGCGGCACTTTCAAAATCTTCGTACAGATTGGTAATGATGGTTGCCTCACCATCTGCTTGCTTATGCGTATGTATGTCAATAAAAGGCATTGGCACCCGCTAATGTATCAATATTATAACAGATGACATTGTTTGATTAAGTGTTATTTCGTTATTTTTACACCAGTCATTATGAAGCCGTTGTACGACATCAAGAATTTTATAGAATGGAAAGCCTTTGGCGTATGCTCTGCCATAGGCGAAAAATTAGGCGTAGCGACATCGCGCATACGCCTTTGGTTCATTTATATTTCTTTTCTTACGCTTGGCTCGCCACTCATTGTATATATGATATTGGCATTTTGGATGAACATGAAAAACTACATCCTGATGCGTAGACGCAATCCTATTAAGTGGTTGTAATTATTCCTCTTCTTCCATCTCTCGTTCTGCCTTACGTTGTTCTCTTTTCTCCTGACGTTCTTTTTTAGCACGTTCTTTTTCTAATTCTTTACGGATGTGTTGCTCTTCTGCGGCTGCTTCTTCCTCTTCAATCTCACGCTTTTCTCTCGCTAAGCGTTCTTTTTCCCTTTGTGCTTCACGCTCTTCACGGGCTTTTTCCAGTTTGCTTTGCCTTTCTTCTGATGCTAAGCGGGCTGCCTCTATTGCTTCCTCTTGTTTTTGTTGCTTTATCTTCTCTTGTTTCCTACGCTCCATTTCTGCTTTCACTTCTGCATCCATCTGGCTTTGCAGTACTCTTTCACGCGCTTGGCGTTCAAACTCTCTGGCTTCGCGCTCTTTTTTAGTTTTTTCATCTTCAGCAGCCATGCGGGCGCGCTCTGCTTTCTCCTGTGCTTCTCTTTCTTTCTGCTTTTGAGCAGCCAATGCAGCTTTGCGTTTAGCTTCTTCCGCTATGGCTTTTTCCTCAGCAGCTATGCGGGCTTGTTCTGCTTTTTCTTCTTCTATTCTTGCTTTTTCAGCCGCTTCTCTTTCTTGCTTTCTTTGTGCTGCTAATTCCGCTTTACGAGCAGCCTCTTTGGCTTCGGCTTCTTCTTCAGCAGCAATGCGGGCAGCTTCAGCCGCTTCGGCTTCTTGTTGTTTGCGTATTTTTTCCTGACGCTTGCGCTCTACCTCTGCCTGTACTTCCGCTTCTATGGCACGTTCTCTGGCTTTGCGCTCTATTTCTTTTTGCGCCTTCTCTTTCATGGCTGCTTCTTCCTCTTCCTCCATTTGTCTGCGCGCCGCTTCTTCTTGCGCTATTCTTTTTTGTTCGCGCGCTTCTTTTTCTTGTTGCTTTTGTGCTGCTAAAGCGGCTTTGCGTTCTGCGGCTGCAGCTTCCTCAGCCTCTTTGGCAGCACGTTCCGCTGCCGCTTGCCCTTCTTTTGCTGCTTTTAGTTTAGCTATTTCAGCTTCTTTAGCTGCTCGCTCTGCTGCTTCTTTCTCCTCTTTTGCTTGTTTTTCAGCAAGTCTTTGTTTCTCCTTATCAACCTTTACTAAGCTGATGCGTTTTTCTTCCTTGCCCTCGTCATTGCAAAAAACAAGGTTTTTAACAAACATGTTTTTAGGAATAGATGCTACAACCAGCGGCTTCGTAAAATAGTCCAGCTTATTGCTCTCCATTTTTATGCAATGGATTTTCAGGTCTTTCTCGTTTTCTATCTCTACTTTTTTGATGGCGAGATAGGTTTCCATTCTTGTTTCTGGTGTAGCTAAAGCGACGATGTAATTGTTCTCGAAATCGGGGGTAACGATGGTATTATTCATTGTCTTGGCAACACCGAAAAGGTAGTCGAACTCCTCTTTATCCTGCACCCATATATAGGTCATATCTTTTTTAGCGACCTCATCGTACGTTTTCAGAAAATAGTTCTGCAACTCTTTATGTTCCACACGCCTTACCTGTGCATTCAGTTGTAATGACAGTACGGACGTGGCTATCAACAATATTTTTTTCATGTATTGTATTTATTGAAATTCAATCTGTTTGGTACAAAGTACTAAAAACTATGATAAAGCCAAAGCTACTCTATCACTACATTTGCAAGTGGTTTCAGCCTCTTGCCATCGTAAAAATTTACTCTATTAATCCCTTTGTAACGTGGTATCACAGCTACACGGATGGGATAATTGTCGTAGGTGAGTTTGTGCCTGCCCTCAAATACTTTAGTATATACTTCTATAAACGAACCCGCTTTCATAGATACGTCTTTGATGTCTATTTTGGCATCCCATTTTGTTTTGGGCATCAGTAGCACTATCATCCATTCTTTACTGAAATCGGGTGTATCTGGACGTTGGGTTATACCGAAGAGTTTTTTAAAATCTTTTCGGGAAGTGACTACAAACGCATTTACTCCCTCGTTTAGCGGAGCAGCACCGAGGTAGTAGTAATCCTGCAAAAAGCGTACAGGTACTGGCTGTGGTTGGGCTTTCAACACACAAGGCAGCAGCAAAAACATGATAAAAATCAGCCGTTTCATAGGTTTAAAAATACCAATTTGGCTTAACTTTGCACCGCAAATCATTATTTAACCTCTATAAAGAAAAGGAAGGTACACCATGCCAGTGTTACACAACCGCATCTCGAACGAGGAACTGAAGCAGCGTATGCTGGCGGAAACGGAATTTCGCAAGACAGTTTCTTTTTACAAGTATTTCAACATTGAAAACCCGCAACAGTTTCGCGACGACCTGTGGATTGCATTTGAAAAGCTTAAAGTTTTCGGTCGTATATATATAGCCCAAGAGGGTATTAACGGACAAGTAAGTGTACCTGAAAGTAATTACGACGCATTTCGTGATGCGCTGTATGGGGCAGCACCTGAACTGAACGGCATCCGTATGAATATTGCAGTGGATGACGACGGCAAATCGTTTTGGGTATTGCGCATGAAAGTGCGCAACAAAGTAGTAGCAGATGGTATTGACGACCCTACATTCAACCCATCGAACACGGGTAAGTACCTGAAAGCGAAAGAATATAATGAGCTATCAGAAAAACCGGATACCATTATTGTAGATATGCGCAACCACTACGAGTATGAAGTGGGGCATTTTGAAAACGCCATAGAAGTACCATCAGACACTTTTCGAGAGCAACTGCCTATGGCGGTTGATATGCTGAAAGGAAAAGAAGATAAGAACATCATTATGTACTGCACAGGCGGCATACGTTGCGAGAAAGCCAGTGCCTACATGCTGCATAATGGTTTCAAAAACGTCTTCCATGTAGAGGGTGGTATAATTGAGTACGCACGGAAAGCTAAAGAAGAGGGTTTGGAACTGAAATTCAAAGGGAAAAACTTTGTTTTTGACGAAAGGCTTGGTGAACGTATTACAGACGATATACTATCGCAATGCCACACTTGTGGTAAGCCATGCGATGCGCATACCAATTGTAAAAATGATGGATGTCACCTGCTCTTTATTCAGTGTGATGATTGCGCAAAAGAACTGGATGGCTGTTGTAGTATAGATTGCCGCACCGAGCATAACCTACCCGAAGAAGAACAACGTGCGCACCGAGCAGGTAGAGAAAACGGGCAAAAAATTTTCAACAAATCGAAAGACCACCCGCTACGCAAGCACCGCGACCAGTGGCAGCAGGAAAGAGAGGGGTAATAAATCACTTAATAGTCGTGTAAAAGCTTGCAGTCATTACTGTAAGCTTTTGTATTTTGCGCGTCCTGATGCTCGAAATCAATCTACAAGGCGAAACCATCTGCCTGCTGCCAGAAAAAGCTATTTATTGGTCTGCACAAAAAGCCATCATCGTAGCAGATATGCATTGGGGCAAAACAGGGCATTTTCGCAAACATGGTATTGCCGTCCCCGTTAACACACAGGTAAATGATGAAATACGCCTTGCTGACATCATCAGACGGCATGGGGCAGAGCACCTGATTGTGGCAGGCGATTTGTTTCATAGCGTACACAATAATGAGGTTGAAAACTTCAACTATTGGCGTAGCAAACACCCCAATTTGCAAATAAGCCTTGTTGTGGGCAATCATGATATATTAGATGTTGAGCAATACACCAAATGGGGGATTTGTTTGCATACAGATACCATGCACAAGCACCCATTCATCATTAGCCACGATTTTGCAGATACTACTAGCGATTTTGTACTGCATGGGCATATACACCCGGCCGTAAAAGTGGCACATAACAATAACAGAATGGGCTTGCGCCTGCCTGCATTCTGTATGGATGCAAACAGAATGATACTACCTGCTTTTGGCGACTTTACCGGCTCTAAACTACTTGAAATGAACAATTTTCAACATATATATGTAGTGGCAGACACGGCGGTAATACAATGGAAATAAATTAAGCCTTTTTAGTAAGTTTGCACCCTAATTTTATAATTCATGCAGCCTTCGGTTTTCGATTTAGTACAGCAAATGGGGCACGAGCAAGTAGTTTTCTGCCACGACCCTCATTCAGGACTCAACGCAATCATCGCCATACACAATACTACGCTTGGTCCCGCTCTGGGCGGTACACGTTTGTGGAACTATAGCAGCCATCAGGATGCAGTTGTAGATGCCCTCCGCCTGAGCCGAGGTATGACCTATAAAGCTGCCATCAGCGGACTAAACTTAGGTGGTGGTAAAGCGGTTATCATTGGCGATGCGGCTACTGTAAAATCGGAAGGTTTGTGGCGCAGATATGGCAAGTTTGTAAACAGCCTGAATGGTAAATACATCACTGCCGAAGATGTAAACACATCTGCCCGCGACATGGAATACATATCGCTGGAAACGGAACATGTAACAGGCGTACCTGAGTATATGGGTGGTAGCGGCGACCCATCGCCTTTCACAGCTTATGGCGTATTTATAGGCATGAAAGCATCTGCCAAGAAACTATGGGGTAACGACAGCCTGAGTGGTAAGAAAGTACTGGTACAGGGTGTAGGCCATGTTGGCCAGTATCTAGTAGGACATCTGATAGAAGAAGGCGCGAAAGTATATATATCAGACATCAACGAAGCAAAAATCAAAGAAACGGTTGATAAATTCCGAAGTGTAGAAGTAGTAGCGGGCGATAAGATATTTGACTTGGAAATGGACGTGTATGCGCCATGTGCTTTGGGTGCAACTGTTAATACAGAAAGTATCGCAAAGATGAAATGTCCCATTATAGCAGGTGCCGCAAATAACCAATTGGCAGACGAAAATGTACACGGCCCGATGCTGGTGCAAAAAGGCATCATTTATGCGCCTGACTTCCTGATAAATGCAGGTGGTTTAATAAATGTGGGTGCCGAATTGGATGGCTACAACCGCGAGCGTGTAATGGGCAACGTGGAAAAAATATATGACCGTACGCTGGAAATCTACAAACTGTCTGAAACGGAGAACATTCATGCACAAGCTGCCGCTATGAAACTGGCAGAAAAACGCCTGATGGATATTGCCAATGTAAAAGCGAGATTGTAATACAACAGATTTTTATATAAATGCCTCTCAAAAGAGAGGCATTTCTTTTTTATTTTTGTAGTCTGCCTCAGGGCAGTTTATATAAAGTACAAACACCCATATATCAATGCTTAGCTTACCACATCAAACCAATTTTTACAAAGGAAAAGTACGCGATGTTTATACCATTGCCGATACATACTTAGTTATGCAGGTAAGCGACCGCATTTCGGCATTCGATGTAGTACTACCCCGCCCTATACCGTACAAAGGTCAAGTACTGAACCAAATAGCAGCACAGTTTCTGCAAGCTACCAGAGACATAGTACCCAACTGGATGATTAGTGCTCCCCTGCCCAACATTACTATAGGTTATAAATGCGAAACCTATCCTGTAGAAATGGTAGTACGTGGCTACCTGACAGGTCATGCATGGCGTACCTACAAAAGCGGCGGACGCATACTATGCGGTGTTGCACTGCCGGATGGCATGAAAGAAAATGAACGCTTCCCTACCCCCATCATTACACCCACAACCAAAGCACATGAGGGGCATGATGAAGATATATCGCGCGAAGAAATCATAAGCCGCGGGCTGGTAACAAAAGAAGAATACGAACAACTTGAAAAATACACGCATGCTTTGTATCAACGCGGGCAGGAAATAGCCAGAGAGCGTGGCTTAATTTTGGTGGACACGAAATACGAATTTGGCAAACGCGATGGTGTGATACACCTGATAGACGAAATACATACCCCCGATTCATCGCGCTACTTCTACCTTGAAGGTTATGAAGAAAGGCAAGCAAATAATGAAGCACAAAAACAGTTATCCAAAGAGTTTGTGCGTGAGTGGTTGATGGCAAATGGCTTTCAGGGCAAAGACGGGCAACTAATACCCGACATGACGGATGAAGTGGTAAAAAATATATCTGCCCGTTATATAGAGTTATATGAAAATGTAACAGGCAAACAATTTGTGAAAGAAGATGTTAGTGATGCAGATACGGTGAAAAGGATTGAAGATGAGTTGGGTAAATTGGGTATATAACCCACTCATCATTTTTTTGAATTTTGACTTTTGAATTAACAAGTATGTCAACAACACATAGAACAATACGCGCCCCAAAAGGCAATCAATTGAATTGTAAGAATTGGGTAAGTGAAGCAGCCTACCGTATGCTGCAAAACAATCTGGACCCTGAAGTAGCAGAACGCCCCGAAGATTTGGTAGTATATGGTGGCATAGGCAAAGCTGCCCGCAACTGGGAAAGCTTTGATAAAATACTGGAACTACTGAAAGGGTTGAACGAAGACGAAACGCTACTGGTACAATCGGGCAAGCCCGTGGGTGTGTTGCGCTCTCACAAAGATGCGCCGCGTGTTATCATAGCCAACTCAAACCTTGTAGGCCGCTGGGCAACTTGGGAGCACTTTCGCGAACTTGAAGCTAAAGGGCTGATGATGTACGGGCAGATGACTGCCGGTAGCTGGATATACATAGGCTCTCAAGGTATTGTACAAGGCACATACGAAACCTACCTGTCGCTGGCGAATATGCACTATGGCGGTACGCTAAAAGGTACGCTGAATGTAACAGCAGGACTTGGTGGTATGGGTGGCGCACAGCCATTAGCCATTACCATGAACGAGGGTGTATGCCTTGCTGCTGAAGTGGAAGAATGGCGTATGCAAAAACGGGTAGAAACCCGCTATCTTGATAAGTACACACACAATATTGACGAGGCTATAGATTGGGCATTGGCCGCTAAAACCAACAAGCAAGCAGTATCTATTGGTGTATGCTGCAATGTGGTTGACCTGCTGCAACGCCTGATAGACCGCGACATCACCCCCGATACACTTACCGACCAGACATCTGCACACGATGAATTGATTGGTTATTTCCCCGAAGGGATGAGTGTAGAAGAAGCGAATACTTTACGTACCGCCAACCCTAACGAATATTCATCTCGCTCGCTGGACACAATGGCACACCATGTGCACCTGATGCTGGAATTGCAAAAGCGTGGTGCTATCACCTTCGACTATGGCAACAACCTACGCGGGCAAGCACACGATAAGCGCAATGTAAAAGATGCTTTCAACTTCCCCGGCTTTGTGCCTGCATATATACGCCCCTTGTTTTGCGAGGGCAAAGGGCCTTTCCGTTGGGTAGCGTTGAGTGGCGACCCAGAAGATATTTATACCACAGATAAAGCATTGATGGAGCTCTTCCCTGAAAACAAAGGGTTGCAACGTTGGCTTACGATGGCAAAAGATAAAATAGCGTTTCAAGGATTGCCTGCACGTATTTGCTGGCTGGGCATGGGCGAACGTGAGAAAGCGGGATTACTATTCAACGAACTGGTACGTACGGGCAAGGTAAAAGCACCTATTGTAATTGGTCGCGACCATCTTGACTGTGGCTCTGTAGCATCGCCCAACCGCGAAACGGAAGCAATGAAAGACGGCAGTGATGCGGTAGCAGACTGGCCTATACTGAATGCGTTAATCAATACGGCAGGTGGTGCAAGCTGGGTATCCTTCCACCATGGTGGTGGTGTGGGTATGGGCTATTCGCTACATGCAGGTATGGTGATAGTGGCAGACGGTACACAGGATGCAGAAGAACGCCTCCGCCGCGTATTGCACAACGACCCTGCTATGGGTGTATTGCGCCATACTGATGCAGGCTACGAACTGGCAGACGAAAACGCCAAGAAGTTTGGGTTGGATATTTGGTAGTTACTTAACATTTTGATTAAGTAACTTTAGCGTATAAATATGAATACAATGACAGTGCAGGCGGCAAGGGAAAAATTGCATGAAGTGATAGACCATGCTAATGAAAAGGAAGTATTTGCATTACTCACTTTAGTAGAGGGTATCGAAAATACATCATACGATTACGACGATACTACATTATCAATGCTAAAAGAAAGAAGCGAAGCATACCTGTCTGGTAAATCACAAACGTTTTCTGTCGAAGAATCTTTAAATAGAATAAAGGCGCACAGGAAAAAATAATGCTATATACTCTACACATTAGTGCCCGTGCAGAAGATGACACTTTAAATGCCATAGATTATTATGATTTAATATCCTATAAATTGGGTTCACGTTTTGTTGAAGAACTTTTTGAAGTGTATCAATCTATACAATCCAATCCTGCTTTATATTCTTTTATTTCTGTAAAGGAAAAAACACAGTTCAGGGATGTTAAATTAAAGTCCTTCCCTTATGTTGTAATATATGAAACCAGCGAGAATGACATTTACATAACAGCCGTACTAAACACACATAAAAAACCATTCATTCCTTAATACCAAGCGTATGTATCGTATAGGACAAGGCATAGATTTTCATCAACTGGCAGAGGGGCGAGAGCTTTGGTTAGGTGGTGTATTGATTCCACATACAAAAGGCGCTGTTGGACACTCTGATGCAGACGTGCTGCTGCACGCTATTTGCGATGCTATGCTGGGTGCACTGGCTTTGGGCGACATAGGCAAGCATTTTCCTGATACAGACAATAAGTACAAAGGCATTGATAGCAAGATTCTTTTGAAAGAATGTTATGAGCTTATCAAAAGAAAAGGCTATCAGCTAGTAAATATTGACAGTACACTATTATTACAAGCTCCGAAAATAAAACCCTACGTAGCGCAAATGCAGCAAGCCATTGCTAACATAACAGGGCTTACTATTGATGATGTTTCCATCAAAGCTACTACCACAGAGCATCTGAGCTTTATTGGCCGCGAAGAAGGTGTTGTTGCTACAGCCAATGTATTGTTGCAGAAAATGTGATTTAATAAAGAATTAAATCTACAAAACCATTCTGAGGCTTGACTTCTACAAGGTTATCTATTATATTTAGTAAATATCAAAATGATAACCTTTTTTAATTTCTGCATGGTATGGATACAAACAAAAAATACGTCGCGCTGGTAACAGGTGGTACAGGTGGCTTAGGTACTGCTATATGCAAGCGTTTGGCAAATGATGGCTTCCACGTAGTAGCCAATTATAGCAACAAAGAAAAAGCCTTGAAGTGGCAGGAGAAAATGCAAGCCGATGGCTACAACATAGACATGTATCAGGCCGATGTGTGCGACTATGAAGCTGTGGGCAATATGGTACAGCACATAGAAACAGAGATAGGCCCTATTGATGCCTTGGTTAACAACGCCGGTATAACGCGCGACGGACAGTTTCGTAAAATGACACCCGAAAACTGGGATGCTGTTGTGAAAACAAACTTGTATAGTGTTTTTAACTGCGCTCGCCATGTTATCAATCAGATGATAGAACGCAACTACGGCCGCATCATCAACATATCATCTGTAAACGGACAGCGTGGGCAGTTCGGTCAAGCCAACTACTCTGCTGCAAAAGCAGGTATGCATGGCTTCACCAAAACACTGGCTATGGAAGTAGCTAAAAAAGGTATCACAGTTAATACAATTTCTCCCGGCTACATTGCTACAGATATGGTGATGGCAGTACCAGAAGAACACCGCAACAAAATCATTGCCGAAATACCCGTAGGCCGTATGGGTGGTACGGAAGAGATAGCACATCTTGTTTCTTTCCTCGCTTCAAAAGATACCAGCTTCATAACGGGTGCCAACTATGCCATCAATGGCGGACAGCATGTGTACTAAATACTTTATGTCAGTAATATGCTTGAAAAGTGCCTGCAACAGGCACTTTTCCTGTTTTAAAACAGTTTGTAATAAATCCTCAAATCACAAATACTTGGCGTACATTTGCACCTCGTTTTCGGAAGCATGGAACACATAAGAAATTTCTGTATTATAGCTCATATTGACCACGGCAAAAGTACGCTGGCAGACAGGTTACTGGAGTTTACCAAAACCATATCTGACCGTGATATGCAGGCACAAGTGCTGGATGATATGGACTTGGAGCGTGAGAAAGGCATCACTATCAAGAGCCATGCTATACAGATGGACTATGAGTTCAAAGGCAAAAAATACGTACTGAACCTGATAGACACCCCTGGTCACGTTGACTTTTCGTATGAGGTATCTCGTGCGTTGGCTGCTTGCGAGGGCGCACTGCTGTTGGTAGATGCATCGCAAGGTATTCAAGCACAAACTATCTCTAACCTATATCTGGCTTTAGAAAACGACCTTGAAATCATTCCAGTCATCAACAAGATAGACATGGAAGGTGCCATGATACCCGAAGTAACCGACCAGATTGTTGACCTGATAGGCTGCAAGCCTGAAGACATCATTTTGGCAAGTGGTAAAAGTGGTATAGGTATTGAAGACATCATGGCTGCTATTGTAGAGCGCATCCCTGCCCCTAAAGGCGACCCTGATGCTCCATTACAAGCATTGATATTCGATAGTGTGTTCAACTCATTCCGTGGTATCATTGCCTACTATCGCATCAAGAATGGCAGCATCAAAAAAGGTGAAAAAGTAAAATTCGTACATACAGATAATGACTACTTTGCTGATGAGGTAGGCATTCTAAAACTGGGACTTGCACCAAAGCAAGAAGTGAAGACTGGTGATGTGGGTTACATCATAACAGGTATCAAGAATGCCAAAGATGTAAAAGTGGGCGATACCATTACCTCATCTGCCAACCCTACACAGGAAGTAGTAAAAGGTTTTGAGGAAGTAAAGCCAATGGTATTCGCAGGTATCTTTCCCGTAGAAACGGATGACTTTGAAGAATTGCGCGACTGTATGGAAAAATTACAGTTGAACGATGCATCACTGACGTTTGAACCTGAAACATCACAAGCACTTGGTTTTGGTTTCCGTTGCGGCTTCCTCGGTATGCTGCACATGGAAATCATACAAGAACGATTGGAGCGCGAATTCAACCAAACGGTTATAACTACCGTACCCAACGTTAGCTTCAAAGCATATACAACACGCGAGCCGGATGTTGCCATCGTTGTAAACAATCCTACGGAGATGCCCGACCCAAGCCGTACCGAAAGGATTGAAGAACCTTTTATACGTGCCCAAATAATTACCCTACCCGACTATATTGGCAATATTATGAGCCTGTGCCTCGGCAAGCGCGGCATACTCATCAACCAACACTACCTGACACCTACACGTGTAGAGTTGATATTTGAATTGCCATTGGCAGAAATCGTGTTTGACTTTTACGATAAACTGAAATCATCCACGCGTGGTTATGCATCTTTCGATTATCAACCACTTGATTATCGTGAAAGTGACATCATAAAAATGGACATCCTGCTGAATGGTGATAAAGTAGATGCCCTAAGTGCATTGATACACCGTAGCCGTGCGCAAGACTTCGGACGTAAGCTATGTGCCAAACTGAAAGAGCTATTGCCACGCCAGCAATTTATGATAGCCATACAGGCAGCAGTAGGTGCTAAGATAATAGCCCGCGAAACCATCTCTGCCATGCGCAAAGACGTTACCGCCAAGTGTTATGGTGGCGATATCAGCCGTAAACGCAAGCTGTTGGAAAAACAAAAAGAAGGTAAAAAACGTATGCGCCAGATAGGTAGCGTGGATATACCACAAGAAGCGTTCTTAGCTGTGCTGAAACTGGATGAATAACTGTTAACGTTTCCGTTCCATAACCTCGCACCATGCAGTACCTTTCTCTGCACGGAATACTATTTTAAAACTTGTGTCTAATCTTAGCTTAGCACTGCTGTCAGCTGCACGGGCGTTCTCTATATTCTCTAGCAATACTATCTCCGTATGCGGGTCTACACCCCATATCACGGTTTTGTATGGTTTCTTTTTTTTGCTGAACCCAGTATTAAAATCTTTCAACCGCAGCATCTGCAGGTTTTCATATACAGATATCTGCCTGTCTTGCCAGTTATTTTGCTCCAGAAAGTCCACAGATGCTTGTTGTACATATAAGCCATCAAACGCACCAATTGTTACATCAGACAATGCTGTATTCTTCATATAAGCATACCCTTCTATCATCAGCATACATAGCAATAACGGATAGTATAATTTCGGCTGTAGTAAGTTGATGCAACACACTGTATATGCTGCCGCTATCAGCAAAGACGGCACCAATGCAATAATTAAGTATCGTACGGATAAAAAATTGATGGCAGAAAAAAGGCTGAAACAAACTATCAAATAAGCCGACAACATTACAAACCTATATCCGGTATGTTTATTTTGAAAACGGATATGTTTACACACATAATGAACACTTAGCGGATATAATATTACCCAAGCAATAACGTTTACAGACCTTGGCAATATGCCATGATACACATCACTACATAACAGTACCGTTATAGGCAACACAATCAATGGCAACAGTAATTTGTATTGCTTTCTGTAAATAGCAGTAACTACTATTAGCAATACCGCCAGCAGATAAAAATATTTACGGAAATCGTCCCTGAAGTACACTTTAGTGCAAGCACGAAACTGATCGTATATCGGTTGCCATTGTGTATGAATCAATCCAGTATGCCCCGGAAAAACATACCAGCCTCTTACTTTCTGCTGCCATAAAAAAAATAATCCCGTCAATATGGCGGGTACAATAAGAGCTGCTATCCTTATCCATTTTTCTTTCGTCGTTTCTTTATTTCCAAACAATCTGAAGACTGCATCAACACCTAATACTAGGCCTAATACGAGCCCACTCTCTTTGGTGTAGAAAAGTAGCGTGAGTAATACTGAAGTGAGTACAAACCTGTTGTTTACATAACACCACAGCGAAACAAATGCAAGAAAAGCCAGCAACACCTCGGGCAATACAAAAGATGCCTGTACAAAAAACATTTGCTGAAATGCTACCAGCAACAATGCGGCAATAGCTGTTCTGACATTAAATATCCGCAAAGCAACTTCATATACTGCTATAATAAACAACACCGTTACAAACAGCGGGAAGCTATGCATGGCAATATTAGATGTGCCAAACAGTTTCATCCAGCACACCATGGCAAAATGGAAAAGCAAGGGATGCCCACGGGATAATTCAGCATCAATAGCGGCAGGAGATAAACTTGCCCCTGATTGGTACATGTTTTTTACTGCCGATGCATAGGGCCATGCCTCATCCCAATAAAATGCATATGGCAGGTGGGGCAGCTTCAATACTATAAAAGCTAATACCACCGACCACAATACCCATCTCGTTTGTATGTAATCCTTAAAATCCATGCAATAAAAAAGCACCCCGAAGGATGCTTAAAAATAGTTTATTCTGTTCATTAATCTCTTCTACCACCAAACAAACGCAACAACATCAGGAAGAGGTTGATAAAATCAAGATAAAGATTGAGTGCGCCCATGATAGCGAGTTTCTTTGTATCAGATGCAGCAGTGCCTTCAAACTCAATACCTTCGCCAATGCGTTTCAGCTTTTGTACATCATAAGCAGTAAGACCTGTAAATACAGCCACACCTACTATGCTGATGATATACCCCATCCTGTCGCTACCCAAAAACATGTTGATGAGTGATGCGATAACAATGCCTATCAAACCCATCGTAAGTATGCGGCCGAAAGATGTCAGGTCTTTATCAGTTGTATAGCCCATCACCGCCATAATACCGAACATAAGCGATGCTGCAGCGAAACAACCTATTACAGAGCTTGTAGTATATATCAGCAGTATAAAACTTAAACTAATGCCTGTTACTGCCGCATACGCGATAAAAAACAATACCAATGCGGTAGCTGAAAGCCTGTTGAAAGCGAAAGACATGGTAAGTACAAATGCAAGTGGTGCAAAAGTTACTATCCACCCCAGCATATTAAGCCCGGTCGCTGTAGAGTTAATAAGCAGACCTATTAATGACTTATTTGACGCAAACAAAAATGCTGTGAACGTCGATATCGCCAATGCCGCAAACATCCACAGAAAAACATTTGCCATAAAATTTTTGGCAATGGTACGCTTGCCTGTACCTGCTACGGCATAGTCTGTAAAATTGATAGGTGTGTTACGATCTTCCATTTTTCTTCGTTTATATGCTGTAAAATAACACAAAAATAAGTTAACACCAATGCAAAAAGCCGATGCTTACGCACCGGCCTTGTAGAATGCAACACCCCTATTGCATGCTCTTTAATGTCTTCTACCCCCATGCGGTGGTTGCGGTGGACCAAACCTTTTGGCTATGGCCTCTATAAATTCGTCGTATAGTTTGTATTGTTCAGGTTTCAATATCGTCTTCAATTCACGAAAGTGGTTGAAGTTCACCATTTCCTTCCCTCGGTTATTAGCTGCAATCAATACCATCAGGCTATCTGTCTTAGCACTGTCAACTACTTCGTCATGCAGCAGTTTGAAGAGTGCATCGTGCAGTTGTTTACTTTCTTCGCGTAGTTGTCTGCTATCGTGCTGGTGCTTATCTCGCAATCCATCAAATTTCGCTTGCTGTGCTTCGTCCAGTTGCAGGCTTTCAATAATAAATGCTGCAGGTTCTCCCCTGTGGTATCGCCCCATGTCTTTGGGTTCTGTATTTTTCCCTTGCCACAAATACGCCAATACACCAAGGTTCAGCAATAGCAGGGCTACAATTATTATCCTGTAAAACGTTTCCCTGCTCATAGTCCTGTTATTTCTCCGTTATCCAAAATACCATAATACTCTACTACAGACCTTGCATCGCCAGATGGCATGGCATCTTGTTTTTTAGACAATAATGTCAGATTAAGCATTATCAGTATCGCTACACTGGCTGCAGCAGCCGATAGTGTGCCTAATGATATGGTCTTACCTTTGGTATAGGGTATGGCAACACGTTGCTCTATAAGCCTGAACAATGCATCACTCGGCACTGCCCTTGTTGCTCCATCCATACTGTTCAGTATGTCCTCTGTTTGCCCGTTAAACGTTTTTCGTTTCATTGGTATATTTCTTTAGACGTTATCTTATACATTATCCTTCGCCCGATTTGTAATAATCTGACAATATTTTTCTCAAATTAGCTTTAGCCCGCTGCAAAAGTGATTCTACCGCTTTTTCGCCTAAGCCCATGATGTTTGCTATTTCCTTTTGCGAAAGCCCCTCAATTTGTTTTAATATGAAAGCAGTCTGCTGATTTTCGGGCAGTTGGCGGATGGCTTGAAAGAGCATAACGGACTGCTCCCTGTTCTCTGCCTTTACACCCGGGTGTTCAAAGGTTGGGGTGTCGTGCATCAAAACACCCGTATCTCTGTTAAAGATGCTGGTTAAAAAAGAAAAGCGTTTTTGCCTGTTGTTATACCTAAGCCTGTCAAGGCATTTGTTTACCGTTATGCGGTATATCCAGGTAGCAGCACCCGCATTGCCCTGATATTTGGCGGCGGCATGGTGTATCTCTACAAACACATCTTGCGTAGCTTCTTCGGCATCGCTTGCATTTTGCAGGTAAGACAAGCAGGTATTGTACACCCGTGCCTTAAACAACTCATATAGCTGCCTGAAAGCGTCTTTATCACCTTTTGCTATGTGTTGTAATAATTCTTCAGGCAGCATATTTTACAATAAGTTTTACAATATATAGAAATCTGCCTCAATCGTTCAAACAAGAGAATAAGTATTTTCGCAGCATAATATGAATACTGTGCGAAGTTTGATTGCCATACTGCTGTTTGCTATACCATTTACATCGCTTGCTCAAGATGTAAAAACCATCAGGCTGAAACCGAATAAGAATCTGTATAAACCACACAACTATTATGTGAGTAAAGTGATTGATGCGCGCGATGACACAACGAATATCGGCATTATGCGGGCAGGCATTATGAACAAACCTGTACAAGTAACGCTGGATGGCGGCGTGGCCTATGCCATCAACCAATTCATCAACAACAGTATAAAGCAGGATGAGGAGAACGATGCGATGGAAATGCACATCATACAACTGAAAATTGAGGAAAAGAATGTAGATATGCGCCAGCAGGCAGAGGTAGCTTTTGTTGTAGCATTTTACCAAAACGGCAATAAACTCGTAGAATATACAGGCTCGTCGTACATACAAACTGGTTTTGATGCCGGTGCTTATTTAGAAAAGCTGATAAAAAGCAGCATAGAGCGTAGCCTGAAAGATTTTGACAACTGGTATACACGTACCGAAACTACGGCTGGGGTGCAAACAAATGTTCGTTTTTTGGCAACAACAGATGATAAGGATTTGATACTCTACAACAACACACGCAAACTGAAGCTCAACGATTTTCAGGGAGAACCGGATGAAATGAGTAAAGGCAGTGCTGCTACATACAGCGGTATTGGCATGAAGTACACCCATGAAAGAAAAGGCAGAACCGTAAAGCTGGATGTAAGCCTGTATGTGTACTTCGACAAATCGAAATCCTGGTGTAAGGAAAACGGCAAAAGCGCAAAAACTCTCAACCACGAACAACTACATTTTGACATTACCGCGCTTAATGCCTGTGCTTTGATGCAGAAAATAAAGGCTTTCAACTTTAGCATAGACAACTATGCTGCTGAACTGGAGAACCTGCTTAAAGAGGCTGATAAAGACGGCAGCAAATTGCAAAACGACTACGACAGGGAAACCACACACGGCATCAAACAAGACTTACAAAATAACTGGGACGAAAACATTCGCAAGCAGCTATCAGATACATACTGTTATTAACGCCTGATTTAACACAGCTTTATAAAACAGCTTTCATTTTTTCCTTATAGCTTTGACAACTATTAACATAGCAATTTATGCGTAGCAACCACGAAATTGATTACCGCATCTTTGGCGAAGAGATGCAATATGTTGAGGTAGAACTCGACCCGCAGGAAACAGCCATTGCCGAGGCTGGCAGCTTTATGATGATGGACGATGGCGTACAAATGGAAACCATCTTTGGCGATGGCAACCAGCAGAACAAAGGCATCATGGGCAAATTGTTTTCGGCTGGTAAACGTTTGCTGACAGGAGAGAGCCTGTTTATGACTACCTATACCAATATAGGGCAAGGGAAAAAGCGAGTATCGTTCGCATCGCCCTACCCTGGCAAAATAATACCGCTTGATTTACAACAGTTGGGTGGTAAAATAACTTGTCAGAAAGATGCTTTCCTATGTGCAGCAAAAGGGGTGGCTATTGGTATAGAATTTCAAAAGAAACTGGGTACTGGTTTGTTTGGTGGCGAAGGCTTTATTATGCAAAAGCTGGAAGGTGATGGCATGGCCTTTGTACACGCTGGTGGTCACGTATTACAAAGAGAATTGCAACCCGGCGAAATGCTGAAAATAGACACAGGTTGTGTAGTGGCTTTCACTCGTGGTATAGACTACGACATACAATTTGTAGGTGGTGTTAAAAATACACTATTCGGTGGTGAGGGTGTATTCTTTGCAACGCTGCGCGGACCTGGTACAGTATGGATACAGACTTTACCCATCAGCAGGCTTGCAGGGCGCATACTGGCTTATGGTACATACAACCGCAAAGAAGAAGGCAGCATACTGGGCGGCATAGGTAATATGCTGGATGGAGATGGTTGGAGATAACTCTGACTGACAACATCCTTTAAAGATAAATAGGTTAATAAGTGAGCAGATGGAGATTACGACCATACTGCAAGCTTATTAACCTATCCTATTTTATTTCTGTGCCTTCAGGAATTACTTTCTGACAGTTCACACAGGGTTTCTCATACAATTACTGTCAAGAGAAAATACCTTACAGCACATGCATCTTATTACCTTATTACCCTATCAACCAAAAAAACTACCGCATCCCTTGCTTGTAATCACTCATTTTCACATTGTAGTTGGCGCTTGGGTTCAGATTTACTACCTGCATCTTACTTTCTATCTGGTCGTTTTTGTAAAAGCTGCCTTCCATCATCATACCTGCCATTTTGTTAGTACCCATATAGGCATAAGGGCTTCGCATAAAGCTCTGTGATCTATCTATCGGTAGTTTGTTGGCTATCCATATCTCGCTTCGGCGATTTCGGTCTTCGTCTATACACACATATTCCTCACAGCTATACCCTTCTATAGTTTTCGTTTTGCCTGTTTTCTTACAGTCGTTTTTGTACTTGCCATCCGTTTGTTGTTTGCCACGGTTGGCTTGCGCCTCTGCACTCATAAACGCGTTGATGTTCATTGCCATATAGGTTTTCTCATTCTCGTCTATCATCACCGTACTGTTATTGTCATAGTCATATATCATAAACATCACACTACGCTTGCGTTTAGCATTCTTATCATCCATCCTCGCAGCAAAGTATTTTTCATTACCGTTCAGGTAGTAGTCTATCTCATTCTCATCTTTGGGTTCGCCATCTTTATAGCTGGTTATGCGCATCCGTAGCGACATAGGAAATTTGTACTCATCCTCCGTCTTACCATTCATGGCATTGTTCAGCCAGTCCATGCCTTTTTGCTTATCGGCAGCATGTTCGTTTTCGTATTTCTTCTCTATAGCACGCCTTGCGTAGCCGCTACCGGGCTGTGCGTAGATGGTGTTACAGATAGCAACCAATACTGTTGCAAAGAGTAGTTTTTTCATATCGGTGTAGATTTGTATATAAAATTAGTAAAAACATCTATGTGTAGGCGTTAATTTATAAATGCTATTTAACAGATTAGAATTAATGAAGAGGATAAAAACTAATTTTAATAGCTATTTCAGAGGACTAAATTGAAAAACTTGGTACAATCCAATTTATTAAAGGATAAAAAAGTTACTATTATGAATAGAGCAATACCAATAATAATACTCTCATTAATAGCCTCCTTATGTGTATCTGCTCAGGAAATTGACTGTATAGACAGTACAAAGTTTTATTCAAAAGAACCACTAAACCTTAGTTCTTTGAAATACACCACACAGAATGCTGAAATTATTGGTTTAGGTGAAAGTACACACAATGCAGGTACTACATTTGATGCAAAAGCTAAAGTTATCAAGTATCTGCATGACAGTCTTGGGTACAATATATTAGTTTTCGAGTCAGGACTTTTTGATTGTGAATATGCTAATGAATTAATGAAGAAAGGCGATACACAAGTACAAACTTTACTAAACGGAGTTTTTAGTTTGTGGTGGACAAGAGAAGTAAGCGATTTATTTCGCTATGTAATTAGCACACAAAAAACATCAAACCCTATAAAGTTTGCCGGAATGGACATACAATCATTAAGATATTCCGACAAATTCTTAGATAGTGTTCTAAAACAATTCGTCATTGGTTTAAATAAAAAGTACAAAACCAACATTACGATATCGAAAGACTTTTCTAAATCTTTACAAAAAGCAATTAAATACTCAAATACTTTCGCAAAGCTACCAATCAAGGACACCATTATTTTATACAAAACATTTACACAAATAATAAAGTCAATTGATACAATTAGTGACAGTGATGCACCTGAATTACAGTTTTGGAAAATGTTATGTCAAAACTTAATCACTGACTATAGAAGACAGTATTACAAAAAAATACAAATTCGAGATTCAATGATGGCTGAAAATATTAGTTACTTGAAAAGTCGTTATAAAGAGAGAATGATGATTTGGTCTGCAAGTATCCATTTGTCAAAAGATTATGCATCAATTAACGATAAGGCTTACAGCAGCCCAACTACGGGTTATTATTTAAAGAAAACATATCATGACAAATACTACTTCATCGCTTTTACTCCACACCATGGAAGAGGCGGTGTAAAAGACAAAGGCTTATTCTCATATAAATTTGATGTTGCGACAAATGGCAGTATTGAAGACTATATTTCCAAAACTTACAATTGTGATTTTGCTCTATTACCAGTATCCTACATAAATTTCGATGATGAAAAATACAAGCATATTAAGAAGACAAAATTCTTTTGGAGAAAAGAAATAGCAATGAATATACCCGAAATTTGTGATGCAGTCTTTTATATCAAGGAAATGCATGCACCTGATTATTCGTCAAACTAATAATTTATACATACTATTTAACAGATTCTTGCAACAGGATTACTTATTTTCATGCACAGATATATGCGTTGGAAACAACTGAAACGGCTGTTGCGGTATTATCTGCAATACATTCCATTTACCATCAACACCTTGCTCTATGGCATGGCTGCCTACATAGGGTATCGCATACTCTATCAGCCATTGCAAAAAGATGAGGTAGCCCCTTTTCGCCCTTTTGTGATACTGATGGGCAAAATCGTGTTTTGGTTTTTGGTGGCGTTGGTATTACTATCTATACTCAGCACCATTGCCAGTTGGCTCTACTACCTATGGCTGAAGCACAATAAACAATACAAACTGGAAGTCAGCTTCACTACCGAAACGGTAAACGGCAAAAAGAACAAACTCTTCCTGCAAGCTGCCATCAATGGTGTGTATCGTCCGCTATTAGGTTTTATTAAAGGCAGGCTGTTTTACGACAATCACCAAATGACGGAAACTTTCAGCCTGTTATCCAATAAACGAAAAGAAAAGAGCCTATGGCGCGCTGCCATTACGGGGCGTAGCCGCATAGAACTACCCGACATAAAAGAATATGAACTGAAAGGCGGCTTTGTATTTTTTGAAGACATGCTGCATATATGCAAGCTGGCTGTGGCACAACCTATCGGCGGTCATTTTTCGCAACCTCCCGTACTGAAAGAAGATGACGACCGCGAGGTGTACCCTAAGAAAACAGAAAGCATGGATGTGCGCATAGAGCAGCTAAGGCGTGTAGAGGGCGAATACCTTAATTATAAAGATTTTGAGTCGGGTGATGATGTGCGTAGGATAGTATGGAAAGTATATGCCAAGAGTGGGGAGTTGGTGGTACGTGTACCCGAATTGTACGAGCCTTATGCATCACACCTGTATTTCTATGCTTCATTCCAAAGTGTGTTGCAACCGCAATGGATGAACGAGGGGTATTTTAAAGAAATGCTGAACTACTATAAAAACAATGTATGGACCGTGTACGATGCCCTCAGCAAAAAAGAATGGGCTTTGCGCTACATACCCGACCAGCAGTTTAATATTCCCGAACACCTACCCGATGCCGATAAAACATCGCGCATCATCAGCAACAGCGAGTGGAATAATGAAAAGACCTTGCAACAATACTTCAACCCCAGGCATGGTACGGTACTGTGCGTTTCATCTTTAACAGATTTGGATGAACTGGAAACGTTGCTGCACCAATGCGATGCCAGCACGGTTATCTATTTTGTAAAACTATCGGGTGTATTCCGTCAATTCGCAGCATGGACATGGTTGAAACGCCTGATACTGCTTCCACCCAAAGACAGGTTGAACAAACTACGCGCCACATGGATATTATCTCCACTAAGGCTACAGGTGCTGAAGCGTGAAAAAGCCATAGAAGCCATGCTGAATAAGGCAAATGCCACTACAGGTATATTATAGTATCATTACCAAATCAATAATTCTACACGCCATCAGCTGGCAATGGTGTAACTTTCAATTATTATTCATTTAAAAAAACAACATGCTATGCTCGACCAATTAATGAACATCATAAAAGAACACGGACAAAAAGCCGTAGTTGAAAACAATGAAGTACCCAATGAGCACAACGATGCCGTAATGCAGGAAGCGGGTAGCTCCATCTTCGGTGGCTTGCAGCAAATGATAAGCAATGGCAAAATGGAAGACCTGACGGGCTTATTACAAGGCAATAACAACAACGCAGCCAATGGCCTTGCCGAAAACTTTGCGGGCAGCATCGCACAGAAATTCGGCATCAATGCCGAATCTGCAAAAAACATAGCAGGTGGATTAATACCTCAGGTACTCGGCTCATTGGTAAACAAAGCGAAAGACCCCAACGACAAAAGCATAGACCTGCAAGGCATTTTAGGCTCGCTGACCAGCGGAAATGGTGGTGGTGTGCAAAACATCCTCAACTCTGTAGGTGGTCAGTTCGGGTTAGATAAAGACAAAGACGGCGATGTGGACTTTGGCGACATAACCAAAATATTCGGCAAGTAATAAGAAGAAAGGGTTGTACTATTACAACCCTTTCTTTTTCCACCTGATAGCGTAGCTGATATAAAAATTGAAATCGAAAATGCTGTTCTTATCGCCCCTGCCATAACCCGCTACATACGGTGGCGGCAAGTCTTTAAACTGGTTACCATTCAGCAAAAATTTACCCCTGATAGTCCAACCTGTAAACAAGCCTTTTGCCAGTTCTACCCTCACGCCACCTGTCAGTTCCAGCCAATGCGCCGTCATGTTTTTACCGGGTATTGTGCCGCTGGTATTACCCCAGAAATTATCGAATATAGTATAGCGCGCTTCAGAGCGTTCTATAAAAGCCAATGCATAACGCACACCTACAAATGCCTGATCCCAATCATTAGGAAATAACCGTGTAAACAAACCCTTATTGATGCCTGCTTTGAAAAACGTATTACTGCTGCTGTAGTTAAGGTAGGCAGAATCCTGATAACCCCTGCCCCAGCCAGCATCCAGCACATAGTATATATCTTTCTTTCTGAAAAAGTCCAGTTCAAATTCGTATGCCTGCCTTTCGGGTACAAAGTTGGTAATGATGGGCTTGCTGATGTCAAAACCCACACGTAGCTGATAAAACGAATCTATAGCGGCAGGCTTGTCCGTTTCGTCCTCATCATCCTGCGCATACAGGCTGAAGCTGAACAACAAAAATAATATGCTAGTAAAATATTTTGACATGCTGAACATCGGCCTTACCGTCAATATTTCCGTTCATTAGTTTTACGGAATCTATCCTGTTAAACGTGTATTTAAAATCGTTGATTACATAATTGTACGTGTACCCGCAAGACTTTGAGAGAAAAACCAGATTGCGCTGATAATATAACGTAATGGTATCGAGTGCTGCCGAGGTAGAGTCTGGCGTAATAAACCATTTCACACTATCCTTCATGGGCGACACCTGCATATAAAAATCTTTCACTTTCTTGCCGCCTATGTATATTATCTGGTTGGTTTCCGCATAGCCTACAATGGGGTTGGGCAGTAAGCTGTCTTTACCCAAAGAGCCTGTATCTGCAGGCTGAAATGTACCTATTCTTACATACACATTCTTGGGTTGCAGGCAGGGGTCGGCAATACGCTGACATGCCACCTGCATGGCAACTACTGTAAATAATATGAAAAGCGAAACGTATGTACAGCCCTTAGTCATTCAGCGTAGCCAGCAATTTATCTATTTCCCCGAGTACGGTATCTAATTGTTTCTTCACCACTTCTTTGTCTGTTTCATTCAGCAATGAGGTTGACATTTGCGCTGCCATCAGGTTTTCTTCCAGCAAAGTCAATTTACCACTTAATGCTTCTATTTCTTTTTTCTGGTCTGCAACGGTTGTGCGGAGCCTGTTATTTTCGGCTTGCATCAATGCATACTTTTTCAGTAATGCATCCAGTTTATCGTTCAGTAGCGATAGCTCCTGCATTATTCGCGTATTTGTGCCTGTAGCTTGGTTTTGTATGCGTTTATCAACTGTTGCATCACGGCTTCTATTTCCGCATCTGTTAAGGTACGGTCTTGCAGTTGAAAAGTATAGCTCAACGCGTAAGATTTTTTTCCTGCACCCAGTTTCTCACTTTCAAATACATCAAACAATCCAAAACCTTTCAGCGCGTCTATCTTTTGTTGTTCCGTTATCTGCTGCACATCGTGGTAAGAAACCGTCTTGTCCAGCACTATTGCCAAGTCCCTTTCTACAGCAGGGTATTTAGCTACTTCCGCATACTTTATTTTGTTGGCAGCTATGGCACGTACCCATACATCCCAATTGATGTAACCATAATACACATCTTGTTTGATGTCAAAACTATTCAGCAGTTTGCCATCTACTTGTGTAATGGTACACAACACTTCATTCTTCCACTTCCACGATGTGCCGTGTTCGTCATACACCAACGATGTTTTGCTGATACCGCTTTGCAATAGCAGGTTTTGCAATACACCTTTCAGGTAATACAAATCGGCAGGTGCAGGCTTGGCATTCCAGTTTTGGGTAGTGATGTTGCCAGTCAGATACAGCGCCAGTTGATTGGCTTCTGCATATTGTCCATTGTGTTGTGTATATACTTTACCAAACTCGTACATAGCAAGGTTGGTATTCTTGCGGTTTACATTGTATTGCAATACTTCCAGCCCACTTTCCAGCATAGATGGGCGCAATACATCCAGTTCACTCGTCAGGCTGTTTAGCATTTTCACCAAGTCTGTACGTTCCGGGTAGTACTTGCTGTTGACGATGGAATTGGTCACTATCTCGCTAAAGCCCATACCCGTCAGCAAGCCAGCTATTTTATCTCGCTGCTTGCGGTCGTTCTCCATCGGTTTGGTAAGCGATATATTCAGTTTCGATGGTATCTCTATATTATCAAGCCCATCAATACGCAATATCTCTTCAACAATATCAGCAGGCTGTGTTACATCTGTTTTATTACTCGGCACTTTCAGCAGCAGGCCATCAGCATCTTCTCTGTCTATCACAAAGCCCAATGCAGATAATATATTTTTGATTGTATCCTTGCTATAATCTTTTCCGCTTAGCTTGCGTATATATTCGTAGGTAGCATGTACTTCAACAGGTATCAGTTCTTTGGCATATACATCTACTATGCCGGATGCTATCTCACCGCCCGCTATCTCCACTATCAAAGCAGCAGCACGTTGCAGGGCAGGTATCACATTGTTCATATCCACCCCTTTCTCAAAATGCGTGGCAGCATCTGTACGCAAACCATGATGCATAGAAGTACGGCGTATATAGGTAGGATGGAAATAAGCACTCTCTAAAAATATATTCATGGTATTGTCGCTTACACCACTATAAACGCCACCAAAAACACCTGCTATACACATACCGTCAGCACTGTTGCATATCATCAGATCGTTATCGTTCAGCTTCCTTTCTTTTTCATCCAGCGTTACAAACGGGCTGTTTTGTGGCAAAAACTGTACGTTGATTTCATTACCCTTTATCTTATCTGCATCAAAAGCGTGGAGTGGTTGCCCGAACTCGTGTAGTACATAGTTGGTAATATCTACCACGTTATTGATGCTACGCGCGCCAATCGCTTTCAACCTTTGTTGCAACCAATCAGGGCTGGCAGTTACTTTCACCCCTTTTATGCTGATGCCTGTATAGCGCAGGCAGGCTTCGGGTGCTTTGATGTTTACTTTTATTTCAAGCGAATCTGCACCCTTATTTGGTACTAAAGTGGGTGGCAACAATACTTCATATTTACTGCCACGGTGGTGTGTCAGGTAAGCACATACATCCCTCGCTACACCTATATGGCTCATGGCATCGCTGCGGTTGGGGGTAAGCCCTATATGTATCACTTCATCTGCATCGGGTATGTTGAAGTATGTTTTGGCAAGCATACCTATGGGTGCATCATGCGGCAATACCATAATACCTGCATGGCTGCTACCGAGGCCTATTTCGTCTTCTGCACATATCATACCCTCACTTTCTTCGCCCCGTATTTTCGCCCTTTTTATTTGGAAAGGCTCACCGTTACTGGGGTGTGCAGTAGTGCCTACGGGGGCTACTACTACCCTTTGCCCTGCTGCTACATTGGGCGCGCCACATACTATACTTAGCTCCAAACCGTTGCCTACATTCACTTTTGTCAGGCTTAGCTTATCGGCATTAGGGTGTTTATGACAATTTACTATTTCGCCGATAACAAGCCCCGCAAGGCTTCCCGGTATATATTCAGCTTTTTCTACGGCTTCTACTTCTAATCCTATGGAAGTCAATATTTTACTCAATTCAGCTACCGGTATGGGTTCCGGCAGGTATTGCAACAGCCACTGGTACGAAATGGTCATCTGTTTTGTATAAAATTTGTTGTAAAGATAGCCTATCGGCAGAATGTTTTAAGTAATTCGCATCATTAATGAAATATCTACTGAAAAAACATTTATTAACATTTATATGGGCATATCCTGTGGATTGATGTGATTAGTAGTGTAACTTTGTTAGTAACCATAGTGTTTAATGTTCCACAGGTGGGTAAGCTGTTGGTTTCGCGTTAATTAAGGGCTGAAAATTATTTATTCTAAGGCCTATTGACGAGTCGTTTTTCAAGTTTACATTAGTCCTCCGCCTCGGGAAAAACGCTAAACTAACAGGGCTTAAAGATGAAGAAATTGTTAATAAATAATTGCCTCAAGGTTAAAACAGTGTAAATAAATACAGGCGCGGATTTAAGATAACAGAATTACATAAAGACTAAAAAGACTAACCCAATAGATGGCCGTAAACATTAAAAAAGACTTTGGAAATACCAGGAACAGGAAACCGGACATAACCAACCTGGTATATGGCAAAGTACCTCCACAAGCACCCGAGCTGGAAGAAGCCGTCCTCGGTGCCATCATGCTTGAAAAAGACAAGCTGGCTGAGGTACTTGAAATAATACAGAGTGAGGACTGCTTTTATGTAGATGCCCACCAAAAAATATATGCTGCTGTACGCCGCCTTTTTGATAAAGGTATGCCGGTGGATTTGCTCACCGTTACCGAAGAACTACGCAAGAGCAATGAACTGGAAATAGTAGGGGGAGCCTATTACATTACCCGCCTGACAATGAGTGTAGTATCAAGCGCGCACGTTGAGGCACACGCCCGTATTGTGATGGAGAAATTCATCCAACGCGAACTGATACGGATTTCAGGCCAGGTGATTGGCGACGCGTATGAAGACAGCACCGATGTGTTCGACCTGCTGGACAAGGCAGAGAGCAACCTGTATGAGATTACAGATAAGCACCTGCGCAAGAACTTCACCAGCCTTAAAGATGTATTGGTACGTACCGTACAAGAGATAGAAGAAGCTAAAAATAAGAAAGACGACCTGACGGGTGTACCATCTGGTTATGCACCGCTCGATAAACTGACCAGTGGCTGGCAAAAAACCGACCTCATTATCCTTGCTGCCCGCCCTGCTGTGGGTAAAACGGCCTTCTGTCTGAACCTTGCCATGAATGCTGCCATGCACACAGGCAAGCCATTCCCGGTAGCCTTTTTCTCGTTGGAGATGGGTGCAGGGCAGCTGGTAAAAAGGATGCTGGCAGCCGTTACAGAGGTACGCATGGACGCCATCACCAAGGGGCGGATGGAAGAGCATGAGTTTGTGCAAATGACACAACGCATGAACAAGCTGGCGCAAGCCCCCATCTTCCTCGATGATCAGGCCGCGCTGAATATATTTGAATTAAGAGCCAAGGCAAGACGACTTAAACAAAAGCATGATATTCAACTGATTGTGATAGACTACTTACAGTTGATGCAAGGGTCTGTTAACAATGGTGGCAACCGCGAACAGGAGATTTCTAAAATCAGCCGAGACCTGAAAGCATTGGCAAAAGAACTGGAAATACCCATCATTGCCCTATCGCAATTGAACCGTTCTGTAGAGAGCCGTAAGGAAAGCAAAGTACCCCAACTGAGCGACCTGAGGGAATCGGGAGCCATAGAGCAGGATGCCGACATGGTAATGTTCCTCTACCGCCCGGAATACTACGGTATTAATAACGATGCGATGGGACAACCCATAGAGGGCGAAACCCATGTACACATAGCCAAGCACCGTAATGGTAGTACCGATACAGTAAAAGTACGCTTCATAAAGGAGTACCAGAAGTTTGTTGACCTGCCCGATGATGATTTTGGTGGTGGCAACTTCGGCGGATTTGGTGGCGGCGGTGGTGGCTTTACCCCACCCGCACCGGGCGACAACCCGAGTGCAGGCATCCGCAGAGATAGGAACGACCTCAGCGATTTTGGTGGCAGCAAGATGTTTATACCCGGCGGTTTCCAAACCATGCCATCCAAAGCCAACGACTTCAATTTTGACGATGATACCCCACCCTCATCTCCATTCATCAAACGCCCCAACCCCGGGCATGATGAAGATGCACCTTTTTAGCACTTACTAATATGAAATATAACGCCACCTGTATTGGGTGGCTTTTTTATTAATTTCATATCTTCGCTGTTCAATATACTGATATGTTAAAAACTACCTCCCTTGCAGTAATATGCTGCTTAGTACTTTTCGGATGCAAAAAAGATGATACTGTTGCAACCAATAATTCCAACACATCAAACGAAGATACCACTTACCTGATGGCGGGTGTTGGTGATATATCCTTAGGCGGAGCCACTGAAAATAAAACCATGATGATTGCATTATCTCCAGTCGGCAGTCAGCAGGGGCGTATTACACTTTCAGTAGAAGGCTTGCCTGAACATGTTTCTGCTTCTTTTGACCCTGGAAGCGGCAACGTACCATTTACCAGCACACTCAGCATCAAAAACAACTATGCTAAGGCTGGCAGTTATGATATGGTTGTTAAAGGCACTTCAGAAGCAGGTAAAACAAAGTCATTAAAATTTAAGCTGACTACACCATCTGCTAGTTGTGTGGAATTTCTTGCAAAAAATACGAATAAGTACATAATGAAAACTGAGGCAGGGAAAACAGTTGATAGCTTTTTCATTAAAGACTTTGATAATAATCGTTTATGGTTTGAATATTCCTTCTTAGACGACCCTGAGCCACCCAATAGCTATCATGTTATTTTAAGAAGCAAGGTGTATATAAATGCAGATTGCAATACGAGTGAAATCACTATACCTGAACAAAAAGTGTTAGGGCAAACAGACACTTATATATACAAGGACTATAAAGTTTCAGGTAAGGGCACTTATAACAGAAGCAACAAAACAATAGAAATGAACCTTACAGTTGTGAAAATAGAAAATAATGTGACAAAAAAATACACGCTAAAAACAACTATAAGGTAGTACCGTATTATTGCATTATCCGCTTTCCTGTTCTATTCCAGGTTACTGTCTTATACCTTCTTTGCATAGCAAACATCAGTGCCATACTATCTTGCTTGGGGTATGTATTCAGCTGCCATGTACAGGTATCTCCGCCAGATATACCGTGGCCTATGTAGTTACCATCTCCTTGCTGTTTGCATATAGCCTTAGGCAGGTATGTTCCGTATAGTATTACATCGCTCCCTTCGCCTGCTGCAACAAGGATGGTGTCTTTATAAAATAAACTATCGTCTAATATGCGCCAAGTATTCAGGTCGGCTACTCTTATATCATGCATCATCACATGACAAGCGTAATGACCATGTGCATCAAATTTATACACCGGCGGCTCAGTTTTTTTTCTACTGCATGATGTAGTGCAAATAAGCGTTATTAATAAAAAAGCTAGTACGGGTTTGTTACGCATAAAAAGGGTGTTTATATAAGTATTATACAATTTACGGCATTATTCTCAGATCAAAGTCACAATAGCATCACGTATACCATAGAGATAACAAGAAAATCAGGCAATTTATTATGCTAGTATTTAAAATATTTCGTAGTATTATGCCACTAAATCCGATAGAATGAAGAGAATAATTGCCTCATTTTTACTACTTGTATTCGGTGCTATACTATTGAGCAGTTGTTATGGCTCAAAGCACAAAACCAAACTAAACCATCAGCGTAGCCACAACAGCCGCCACTTGCGCTGGGGGTAACGATATTGCCTGCACTTTATACTGATTATACATTTCTCTTACGAGGCAACCTTTGCGGGTTGTCTTGTTTTTATTTATAGTCTTTCCTTGCCCAACGGATGGTGGGTTGTATCCATTCATCCATTGGCTTGAAGAGAAAACCATGCTTGAGCCCCGTATGCAATTCTATCTCTTTGTAGTGTGCTACATCTTTACCGGCTTTCAATTTTAATGGCTCGCAGCTTTTGCCAATAATATCAGATTGCTCATAGATAGATAAGATATTACCACAAAAATGCAGGCGTGGGTTATCAATCATATCATCATCGCAACAGGCAATGAATACAAAATTGAGTTTGGTATTCCGTTGCAAGCCTGATACACACATAGCTATGTAGGAGCCTTTTGATGTGCCCACTACTGTAATATTTGCTGCTTTTACACCCAGCTTCAATAAGCTATCAACTTGTTTACTTACTTTCTCTGCATACTCATGCGCATCCGTCCCCCGCTTGCGTAGCTCAGTTATTACAACAAAACCCGCATCACGAAACCTACTGACAATAGCACTGTACTCAGCCTTACCATATTCAGGATGCACACCTGCCTCGCCTTGTATCTCTAAAAAAGCATTGTGCAGAAAGAAGATATATTGTTGCCCTTGTGCTTTGCAACAAATTATCAGCAATAAAAGAGATGCAGCTATTTTTTTCATACCTGTAGTTTATACGCTTGCAGAGCTATGATATGTGTGTTGTTTCGTACGTTGCTGACTGTTGTAAATACTCATAACTACAAAATCTTAATCATTTAAATATCAACACAATACAATTGTAACACATCTTGTTTTGTTGCTTTTTGTTGCCGTTTTATCATTTTTTTACAACAGCAACAATTTCCTATCTACTCATTAGAACTTTAATTTTAATCGGGTAAAATTGGTTTAACAAACATCAATATTAAGCCCTATTTTACATAACAAATTTACAAAATAAATATCAATACTACAACCTGACTTTGAAACCCCAGTTGAAAACAATACCATCTAACGGTGCCCATACCTCTGTAAGCTGGGGTGTATTATATGGTTGGCTACGCAGGCTGCTGTATTGTGTTTGCCTTACGTTGGTAAAGTTTTCTACATTGGCAAAGAGGGTAAAGTATTTCCACATACGTTCTACTACAGCACCATAAGTCCAGTAGCTTGGCGTCATAATGCCTGTACTCAGCATCTGGCTACTTTTGTATTCGTAATCGAACCCAATGCGCCATTTGTGCGGCAGGCTATACAGCACATCGCCTTTTATGCTGTGGTTGGGTGTTAGCGGCACATCTCTTACTACACCCACTACGTGCGTGGTAGCATTGGTATAGGTATAACCCACAAAAATGGTAAAGTCGTTGAAGCCGAATTTAAAGAAAGTTTCAGCACCATAGCTTTGCATGTAGCCAGCGGCGTTAGCGAAACTGTACAAACCCGTAATACGGTCGTTGTTCAATACCATTGGCTTATCCAAATAGGTATAGAAAAACATCTGGTTGATAGCAATGAATATGCGCTTACCGAGAAATGTTTTATACCCGATATCTGCACTGCCACCGTAAGACTGTTCTGCCACAGATGTAAGCCTATCTATCGGCAATACGTTTTGATAGCCTAAAAGTTCTGCCTCTTGGTTGAAGATGGTAGGGTTGCGATAACCCATACCGCCACCAATGCGTGTAGTGAGCTTGCTTGTCCATTTAAACAGGGCAGATATACGCGGCAATACATACACCCTTTCATCAAACACATAATCTGCACGCAAGCCACTTTCTATGGCTACTCGGCTACCAATATCGAATGTATAATTGGCGAAGCCGCCAAGTGTATTATACCCTTCGTTGCGCAATACGGGTGCTTGCAAGCGTTGCTCTTTGAAGTCGTCTGTATAATAATTGATACCCGTTATCAGTACATTCTTTTCTTTAGTGTATGTAAAAGCCGCTTCGGAAAAAGAAGAAACCTGCCTGCCAGCAAAACGGTATTGTGCCAGTGTAGGTGATGGCGTAATGACAAGGCTACGGTTGAAGATGTTGAAACTATTGCGTAGTGTGAGGGTATGACGGTCTGTAATATGGTGATCGAATTTTAACTGCGTTGTAGCCCTACTGATGTCGTTGGTTTCTTTATAGAAATTGGCAGGTGTGGCATACTCGTTGTTCATCAATTTCATATCACCACCCTCGCGCACCTCGTTGGTAAGCGTACCGCCTACGGATAGTTTTGTACGAGATGAGAAGTAGTAAAAAAACTTGGGGTTGAAATTGTATTTCGTAAGTTCGGGGCAATCTGTATAACCATCTTTATCTGCATCAAAAGGTCGGTGGGTATTGCGTTGTGCCAACAAGGTTACGCCCATCTTATCAAACTTACGGCTCATAAAAGCATTTACATCCAGCGCGCCGATGTGCGATGCGTTGAGGTGCAGCAGGGTTTCGTTGCTAGTTGGTTCTTTAGATATAAGGTTGATAAGCCCTGCGATAGCACCACCGCCGTAGAGCGTAGAGGCAGAACCTTTGATGTATTCTACCTGTCGCAAGTCTAACGGGGGTATCTGCATAATGCTGAGGCTGCCTGAAAAGCCACCGTACAAGGGAAAGCCGTCTTTCAATATCTGCGTATATCGCCCGTCGAGCCCCTGTATGCGTACATTGGCAGTGTTGGATGTTGCTGATGTTTGTTGCACCTGTATGCCTGTGCTATGCGTTAGCAGGTGGGCTACTTTACTGGGGTCCATCGTGCTGGCTTCGTCTATCTCTTCGGTGAGTACCTCTACCCTTGTGGGTGTGTTGGCAATACTACGATTGCTGCGTGTACCCTCTACTATTATCTCGCCTAATGCTGCTTTATCTGCCGTCAAAACTATATTTGCTGCTTCTGTTTGCGGAAGAACAACCAAATACTCTTTTGCCCCATAGCCCATTTGGCTGATAAGTATCACTTGTTCACCTGCAGGTATGTTGGCGATTGACACTAAGCCATTCTCATCCGTTACAGCACCATTTGTTGTGCCTTTCAGGACAGCAGTTACACCTATTAGTGGCTCCTTAGTGGCACTGTCTGTTATGTATGCATTAAAAGCATATTGGCTGTAAGCAATACAAGTCGATAGCAAAAAATATATGCAGAAGTAAATTTTTTTCATCCGTTGTGTTTAATACCATATGCAGGCAATACAGTAATAGCCTCAAAAATAATAAGATAGCCGATAGCATACAGCGTTTAGTTATCACACTTTCAACACCCCACGGAAACCTCTACCACCATAATAAGACTCCGCGCCGTTGTGATAAGTGAAGACAGTATCGAAACGGCGGTCGCAGAAAATGGCACCGCCCAGCTTGCGGATGTTGGGTGGCGTTAGTACCCAACTGGATGTTTTGAGGTCGAACTCACCAAGTGTTTGCAGATAACGGTACTGTGCTTCATTTATTATTTCAATTCCCATATCGGCAGCCATGTTTGCTGCACTGTCTTTGGGTTTATGTTCTTTACGCGCCTCAAGTGCCTCGTGGTCGTAACAGATACTACGGCGTGGCTTAGGGCTTTCTGCCACACAATCAAAGAATATATACTCTCCGGTTTTTTTATCGTAGTCCACAACATCGGGTTCGCCGCCTGTTATTTCCATTTCATTGAGAGACCATAAAGCACCTGTATTCGCCTCGAGCCTTGCCTGTACCTTAGCCCAATCCATACCTTTATGCCGTTGCATATTTTTTGCAAAGCGGGCTTTGAGTATGTCTATCAGCTCTTTGCTTTGTGCTGTAGTTAATTTCTTTTTGCTTGCCATAACGTTAAGGTACGGAGATGGGGTGAATGGTGCAATAATGTGCTTTATTTTAAACGCTAAGTGATTAACTATGCTAAATAGCAACAGACAGTATCAATAGTTCTTAATGCCCTGCCGAACATTTGTAACTATTGCAATATGAGTAAGAAGCAATTCAAATACTATTGTACCATCATCTTACCAAGATATGTGCCATTTACATTAGACATTCGCAGGGTGTACAAACCTGCCGGTTGCTCTCGTATATCAACCTTTAGTGGGCCTATGGCTTCTTTGCTGTATATCACTTGGCCACTCATATTTAGTATCTCTACTTTTGTGGCAACATGAGGTAAATCAATACTAAACAATCCGTTGTTGGGATTCGGATAAACGGATATAGCAATACTATTGGCAGTATTGTGTATGGCTGTCGGAAACTTTGTTATTCTGATGCTATCAATCTTAACGGGTGTTAGCGGTTTATCATTCGCATCCTTTGGCACTTTACCTATGTTTTGTACAACAATAAAATTGGTAGTAACCATACCAAAAACAGTATGCTTATTATTCAGGTGATTATTAGTAACCAGATTAATGAAAAACTGACAGCCACCGGTATTAGGGCCCGCATTTGCCATTGCTAAAGCCTGCGGTACGTTTTTCAATGTAGGATGAAATTCATCCGGGATGGTATAGCCTGGGCCGCCTGTCCCATTACCATTAGGGTCTCCGCCCTGTATCATAAAATTGTCTATCACACGGTGAAATGTTAATCCATCATAAAACTTTTGAGAAACGCGCGCGAGAAAACTATCTACCGTAATGGGTGTAAGGTTATCTGTAAGATTAACCTTGAAGCTACCCATACTGGTATAAAAGGTAACTTCTGTTTGCGCATCAACCTTACTACTGCAAACAAAGCATAGCCCAAGCAGGCATATTTTCAATAAGTTTTTCATGTAATAACTTTTTATTGCTTTAGTAAGATACATAAAACTGATAGTAATAGAGTAATATTTAGCAGATGTTATTACATTAAGAACGCCACCCATTTTTGAGTGGCGTTATTTTCCTGTGATCCGGATTGGATTCGAACCAATGACCCTCAGCTTAGAAGGCTGATGCTCTATCCAACTGAGCTACCGGACCAAAATGCGGTGCAAATCTAATGAAAATTGTGTGAACAGAAATGCCTTAGTTGTCGCCCCTACCCTTGTATGGCTGTGGCACTGGTGCAGCACCGTCTTTCAGCGCATCTATAGGTATCAGGTCTTGTACCATATTCCAATAGCCATCTGCCCAACGTAGGCCGTTATATTGCCCTGATGGCACAAATGTATATTTGCGGTTAGGGTCGTTGGTTTCAGACTCCAAATGGTCGTAATACACGGCATTCATATCCGCATCCCAATTAAGGGCTACTTGCGCAAATTTTTTATATTCCAGTATAAACCTGCTGATGCGTTGTTCAGGATTGTTTTTTGATCGGATATTGAACACGGGCGCACCAAATACAGGGCCATTTTCGGTTATTTCCATCGGCTCCATAATCTTGCGGCTGATGATGGGGCTGGCCGTGTTGGCACCAAACATAGTGTACATCTTCTTACCGTCCACCTCTTTGGTAAGTATGCGGTAATATATAACACCAAACCATTTGCCTTTTGTAAGTACCGTATCTTCTGCCATCTTACCCAAATCGCCAGAGCAATCTATCAGCGGGTATAGTTTCAGGGTTTCGCTTTTCATCTGCATGGCGGCATAGTAGCGGCGTGTATTTTCTTCGGGTGCAATAGCCCAGTTGAAGATGCGGAAACTCTTATCGTCCGGATATATAATATTAATGCGTTTGGCAAGGCTATCAAAGGGGTAATAATATGAGCCTTCTATCTTCAACGCACGTACCAATTGCTTTACTATTCGTTGGTTAGTAGTCGGCATCTCATCTGGTATACGGCGTTCATACATAGAGTCTATGGCTATTACCAGCGAGTCTTCTATTGCCTTTAGCATAGCCTTACTGTCTTGTGCGCGGGCAGTGCTAACAAATAATGATAAAAGTAAAATGGTTACTGCTTTATTCAACATCGGGCGGCATCATTTGCTTCAAACCTAAACAATTTCTGCGAAACAGTGTAGCATAGAGTGTTAAACTATGTTTTTCGCCTAAAAGCCATTATTTTCGATGCACAAATCCGTTGCTGCATGCATCTTGTACAACAAATATTATTCATACTATGTGCGGGTATTTCCGTGTATTTTTTCAGCAAAAAAGTTGGCGAAATAAGGCGCAATATAAAACTGGGCAAAGACGAAGACCTTACAGACAACCCATCTGCCCGCTGGCGCAATATGGTACTGATGGCACTTGGGCAACAGAAGATGTTTAAAAAGCCCATACCTGCTTTGCTGCACTTGGCTGTGTATGCGGGTTTCGTTATTATCAATGTTGAGATATTAGAGATATTCCTGGATGGTGTATTTGGTGTACACCGTTTGTTTGCACCTATGCTGGGTGGTTTGTATGCCTACCTGATAGGCTTTTTTGAGGTGCTGGCAGCCCTTGTGCTGATAGCTTGCGTTGTGTTTCTGATACGCAGAAACGTACTGAAAGTAAAACGCCTGAACCAAAGTGAACTGGAAGGATGGCCACGCAACGATGCCAACCTGATTTTGATAACTGAAGTGGTGCTGATGAGCCTGTTCCTGATAATGAACACAGCAGACCAAGTATTACAAAGCCGTGGTGTAGAACACTACACACTGACAGAGCCGTTTTGGATAACATCCAACTTCACGGGTATGTTCAGTGGCTTGTCTGACGGGGCATTGATAGCCATAGAGCGTGGCGGATGGTGGCTACATATTATAGGCATATTCCTTTTCCTCAACTATCTACCCTACTCCAAACACTTGCATATTGTACTGGCTTTCCCTAATGCATACTATACAAGGTTGAGACCACAGGGTGAAATGGCTAACATGAAAGAAATACAGAACGAGGTACTGTATATGATGCAACCTGAACTAGCACCACCTGCTGACGGTAGCCAACCTGCACAACAACGGTTTGGTGCAAGGGATGTGATGGACCTTAGCTGGAAGAATCTGTTGGATGCATATTCGTGTACGGAGTGCGGACGTTGTACATCTGCTTGCCCTGCTAATGCTACAGGCAAAAAGCTATCGCCACGCAAAATAATGATGGACACGCGCGACAGGTTGGAAGAAGTAGGCAAAAACATCAATGCGAATAAATCGTTTGTGGATGACGGCAAATCGTTAGTGCACGATTATATAAGTGTAGAAGAGTTGAGGGCTTGTACAACATGTCAGGCTTGTGTTGAGGCTTGCCCTGTTGGTATTGAGCCGTTGTCAATCATCAACCAATTGCGCAGATACTTGGTGATGGAAGAAAGTAACAGCCCGCAAGAGTGGAACCTGATGTTTGGCAATGTAGAGAACAATATGGCGCCATGGAAATTCAGCCCCGACGAAAGAGATAAATGGGCAGAGGAGATGTCGGCAGAAGCTTAATTATTTAACAATCAGAACTAAGAGATTATGCATATAAAATCAATGGCGGAATATGCTGCGAATGGCGAAACACCCGAGGTGTTGTTTTGGGTAGGATGTGCCGGCAGCTTCGACCAAAGAGCGCAAAAAATAACCAAAGCATTTGCACAAATATTAGATAAAGTGGGTGTGAAGTTTGCCATACTGGGCAAAGAAGAAATGTGTACGGGCGACCCTGCACGCCGAAGCGGTAATGAGTTTCTGTTTCAAATGATGGCGTATAACAATATACAGACCATGAATGCTTATGGGGTGAAGAAAATTGTTACCGCTTGCCCGCATTGTTTTAATGTGTTGAAGAACGAATACCCCGCATTGGGTGGTGACTATGAAGTGATACACCACACAACTTTCCTGCAACAACTGATAAACGACGGTCGTGTGCGACTGAAAGAAGGTGGCGAGTTTAAAGGCAAAAAAATCACTTATCACGATAGCTGCTATCTTGGGCGTGGCAATAATATATACGAAGCCCCCAGAGACGTATTGCAGGCATTGGATGTAGAACTGGTAGAGATGAAACGCTGCAAAACCAATGGCTTGTGCTGCGGTGCAGGTGGCGCGCAGATGTTTAAGGAAGAAGAAGCTGGCGATACACGTATCAACTTTGAGCGTTCGGCAGAGGCATTGGAAACCGGCGCTACGATTATAGCCGCTAACTGTCCGTTTTGTACCACCATGCTTACAGATGGTGTGAAGAATAAAGAAAAAGAAGACAGTGTTGCCGTGCTTGACATCGCTGAAATGGTGGCAAAGTCGCTGGCATAATGTTTTGCAAGTAATACAATACAAACAATGGAAAAAGAATACAATTACATAACTAAACTTGACATAAAGTTCGAGCATTTGGAGCGCATGGACGTTACAGAAATGGTGAAAGACTGTACCGACAAATGGTTCAACCAAACACTGACACAGGTGAATGAAAGCGTAGTGCGGCTTGGTATAGTAGAGGGCGAATACCATTGGCATAAACATGAAAATGAAGATGAATTTTTCTTTGTGCTTGAAGGGCAGCTACTGATAGATTTGGAAGACCAGACTATTGAACTGAACCCTAATCAGGGAGTAACAATAACGAAAGGTGTGATGCACAGACCACGTGCCCCGAAGAAAACCGTTATGCTGATGGTGGAAACAAATACCATACAGCCTACCGGCTCGTAGTCATATTATCGTTAACGCAAACTGACGTAACTTTGCCCTTATGGATATAAGTGTTTTACAAACTATAATACCTGCTGAATTATCAGACAATTCGCGAGTATGGGTGTATCAAAGCAACAGGCGGTTTATAGAGCGTGAGGAAGCAGAGGTAAACGAACAGCTACTACAGTTTTATACACAATGGCAGGCACATGGCGCACCTGTAAAGGGATGGGCAAAATTGCTCTTCGGGCAGTTTATAGTAATAATAGCAGACGAAACAAATGTACAGGTTAGCGGGTGCAGTACCGATGCATCTGTAAGGGTTGTGAAAAGCATAGAGCGACAGTACGATGTTAATATGTTCGACCGTATGATGCTGACATTTTTGGTGAAAGAAAAAGCCGAAATGCTACCCATGAACCAAGTACAATACGCTTTAGAGAAAGGTTATATCAATTGGGACACACCATTGTTTAACAACCTCGTAAACACAAAGAAAGAATTATTTACCAATTGGCTGATACCGCTGAAAGATAGCTGGCTGGCAAGCAGGCTGGTTACTACTGCTTCATAAACAAATGCCACCTGTACAGGTGGCATTTGTTCTTTGGGGTTGCCGCTACCTATTACTTCAATTCTTTATCTAAAAACTTACCTAAACCTTTACCTGCTACAGCATAGGCTTCCTGTATGCGTTCGCCAGTATCGTAGTCATTACCACCAAACGTGCGACCGGGACAATTCTGAACAGATATTTTTGCAATCACATTAGATGGATTAGCTGTTTCAACAATCCAGGCTTCACCGTCTATCTCTGCATTTTTTCGGGTAATATATACGTTAAAACCCGGCTCTGTAAATGTTGTCTTGAAGATGAGCGTGTACTTTTCATTCGGATGGTCGCCTATGTTTATATCGCTGTGTTTTGCAAAAAGCTCTTTGAATTGTGGTTCGAAGCGGTTTTTACGGTCGGCCTTCCATGATTTTGACCATTCATCGCCCTTGCCCGATTCTTTTTTGTTATAATCCTCTTTCTTTTTGCTGATGTATTCTTCTTCTGTTTCAAACTTACCCACACCCATTTTACTGTAGTCAAACTGTATATTCAGTTTCTTAACTCCTTTCAGTACATCAATACTGCCATCAAGTACACGCACACGTTGCGCATCGGCAGAAAATGCAAGCATTAAAAATGTAGTAGCTGCAATAGAGGCTTTTATTAATTTCATAGCTAATAATATTTTGAGCAAAATACGGAGAAAATACATATTGGGTATATTGCCCAACCCTTAATAAAGATTAATATCATACATATTTTAACGTTTCGTGTATAAAAAATACATTTGCACGCATAAAGAAATAGCGCGGAATGCCTGAATACAACAATCATGAGGAGCAGCAGTCGGTTTTGATAAACCATATGTATCAAAACTGGTTTCTTGATTATGCCAGCTATGTAATATTGGAACGTGCCGTACCAGCGGTTGAAGACGGGCTAAAACCCGTGCAACGCCGTATACTGCACGCCATGAAGGAAATGGACGATGGCAGGTATAACAAGATAGCCAACGTGATAGGACAAACCATGCAGTACCACCCGCATGGCGATGCATCTATTGGCGATGCCATTACCAACATGGGGCAGAAAGACCTATTGATAGATACACAAGGTAACTGGGGCGATGTACGCACAGGCGATAGTGCTGCTGCACCACGATACATAGAGGGGCGTTTGTCAAAATTCGCGCTGGATGTTGCTTTCAATGGCAAGACAACGGGCTGGCAACTAAGCTATGATGGCAGGAAGAACGAACCCGTAACGCTGCCCATGAAGTTTCCGCTGCTATTGGCGCAGGGCGCAGAGGGTATAGCCGTAGGACTATCTACTAAAATATTGCCACATAACTTTTGCGAACTGCTCGAAGCCGCCATCAAATACCTGAAAGGCAGAAAGTTTGAACTGTACCCCGACTTCCTGACGGGGGGTATGATAGATGTCAGCAACTACAATGATGGTGGACGTGGTGGCAAAGTGCGTGTAAGGGTGCATATAGAAGAAGTAGATAAAAAGACACTTGCCATAAAAGACGTGCCCTATGGAGTTACCACATCGCAATTGGTTGACAGCATACTGAAAGCGAATGACAATGGTAAAATCAAAATAAAAAGCGTAACAGACAATACAGCCAAAGACGTAGAACTTATTATACAATTAGCCCCCGGCGTTACAACCGACCAAACGATTGACGCGTTGTATGCATTTACCGATTGCGAGGTATCTATATCGCCCAATGCCTGCGTTATTATTGACGAGAAACCACAGTTTGTAGGTGTTGCCGACTTGCTGAAATATTCTGCAGAACATACCAAAAAGCTACTGCTAAGGGAGCTTGAAATAAAGTTGGGCGAACTGGAAGACGACTGGCACTATTCATCACTCGAAAAGATATTCATTGAAAAACGCATTTACCGAAATATAGAGGAAGAAACAACTTGGGAAGGCGTACTGAATGCCATAGATACGGGGCTGAAACCTTATAAAAAGAAATTCCGCAGAGAGATAACGCAGGAAGATATTGTGAGGCTGACGGAAATAAAAATCAAACGTATTTCAAAATTTGACTCTTTCAAGGCCGATGAACATATAAAAGGTGTAGAAGCTAATATTGAAGAAGTAAAAAATAATATTGCCAACCTGAATGACTATGCTATAGCCTACTACGAGGGCTTGCTGAAAAAGCATGGTAAAGGACGTGAGCGCAAAACAGAAATACGCCCATTTGAAACCATACAAGTACAAAACATAGCCATTGCCAATGCCAAGCTGTACGTCAACTACAAAGAGGGCTTCATTGGTACGGGGTTGAAGAAAGATGAATTTGCTTTTGAATGTTCTGACCTTGACAACATCATCGTCTTCCGAAAAGATGGTAAAATGATGATAACGAAAGTTGCTGATAAAACTTTTGTTGGTAAAGACATCATTTACCTTGCCGCCTTCCAGAAGAATGATGAACGAACTACGTATAATATGATATACGTGGACGGCAAAACAGGCATTGCCTATGGTAAACGCTTTAATGTAACGGGCATCACCCGCGATAAGGAGTATGACCTTACAAAAGGCAACCCTAATAGTAAAGTAGCATATTTTACTGCCAATGCTAATGGTGAAGCAGAAGTAGTAACCATCACTTTATCGCCGGGCAGCAAAGCAAGGATAAAAGTGCTGGATTATTATTTTGAGGAATTGGAAATCAAAGGCCGTTCATCGCAAGGTAATCAGGTAACAAAGTACCCTATCAAGGGCATTAAGCAAAAAGAAAAAGGTCGCTCTACCCTATCCGGACAAAAAATATGGTACGATGATACCATCGGCAGGTTGAACAAAGATGGTAATGGCATGTTGCTTGGTAGTTTTGATGAAAATGACCGTGTTATAACGTTTTATAAAGACGGCACTTACGAGATAACCGATTTTGAGCTGACCAACCGATTTGAAGCAGACGATGTAATACGCATTGAGAAATTTGCCCGTGATAAAGTTGTAACCGCCATCTACTACGATAAAAAAGGCGCACAGTTTTATGCCAAGCGTTTTGTGGTTGAAAGTCAAACTTTGAAAAGTAAATACAGCTTCATCAAAGAAGGTGATGGTAATTATCTTGAATTGGTTACAACTAAAACGGAACCGATTGTTATACTGCGGACTGGCAAGAAAAAGTCGGAATTGAGTGAAGAAATTGTACCGCTACATGAGACAATTGACGTTACCGGATGGAAGACTATTGGCACACGTATAGGTGGTAGTGATTTGAAAGAAATATCACTGGTATTGGAAAACAGCAACGGCGAAACAGACGCACCAAGACTTTTTTAATATAACCTTAGATATTGACAAAAAATAAGTAACTTCACCAGCCTTTTTTGCCGTGCAAGAGGTAGATAACGAATGAAAAAAATAGAACTGGAAATTGTTGCCCTGTCGCACAGTATTACACAGACTCATTCTTATGCAGTAGTATTAGGTGAAGTAGATGGCCTACGCAGGCTTCCCATTGTCATTGGTGGGTTTGAAGCACAGGCTATTGCAGTAGCATTGGAGCGTATGCAACCCAGCCGCCCCCTTACACACGATTTATTTGCCAATTTCATGACAACTTTTGGCATAGAGTTGGCAGAGGTTATCATATACAAACTGGAAGAAGGCATCTTTTTTGCTAAACTGGTGTGCCGCTCTGAAGAGAATACGATAGAAATAGACTCCCGTACATCTGATGCATTGGCATTGGCTGTACGTTCAGGTTGTAAAATATATACATACGAAAATATACTGGATGCTGCAGGTATGTTTTTGGAGAATACGGAAGACAGCAGCACCTCAACACCGATTGCAGGGGCAGAAAAAGTGCCATCCGGTGCTAATACTTTCAACCACGACCTGAAAAACATGAAACTGGAAGAATTGCACACGTTACTGCAACAAGTACTTGACCAAGAAGACTATGTACGTGCTATAACCATACGCGATGAAATAAACAGCAGAGAAAACAAGTGATATTAATTAAGCATAAATATTCTTACATGAAGAAACTATTTGCAGGTACTGCCCTTTGCAGTTTGTTAATGGCAGCAACAGTAGTTGTGGCGCAGGATGTAAAAAAGTGTGCGACAGATGAGTTGATACATTCAATCATAGCAAAAGACCCATCTGCCCAAGCAAAATTAGATGCATATGAAAAAGACGTACAACAGCGTGCAGCTATCTTAGCCACTGAGCAAGCAAATAATGCAACACAAAAAACTACTGCCAGCAAATACTCAATTGCGTTAGCTTTTCACGTGGTGTTGACACAAGCACAACTTGACCAGATTGGTGGCACACAGGGTTTATACAACCGTGTTGTTTCTCAGATAGAAGTATTGAATACTGACTTTAATGCTCAAAACACAGATGCAATACCATCTGCCTTTGCATCTTTGAAAGGTAACCCGGATATGTCATTTGGATTAGCGCACACTAAGCCCGATGGTTCTGGCACTATTGGTATTGAGATCCTGATAAAACCTGCAGGCTTTACCGGATATGAACAAACAGATAACTCTTTAAAAAGGACTTCTGCAGGTGGATTAGACCCTTGGGATAATTCACGTTACCTGAATATATGGATTACCAATATCACTACTAGCTCTGGCGGTGAAATACTTGGGTATGCTTACAATCCTAAATTAGCAAGTGTAATGTTAGGAGATCCCGGATTAATGGGAGTAGTGGTTGACTTTTTGGCTTTCGGCAAAAGGAGCAGTGTAGTCCAACAATTTTTCGTTAATGCCGATAAAGGGCGTACAATGGTACATGAATTCGGGCACTTCTTTACGCTTAATCATATATGGGGCAATACTTCTGTAGGAAACGGCAACTGCAATGACGACGATGGGGTAGATGACACTCCGCGTCAAAGTGATGCTAACCAAAGTAACTGCCCTACATTTCCCAAAGCAAGTTGTATTAATGCAAACCCTGGTGAAATGTTTATGAACTATATGGACTATGTTTATGATGCTTGCATGGCCATGTTTAGTAAAGGACAGGTAACACGCATGCAGTCAGAATTTGTAACGGGTGGCGGTTCTATAAATCTACCTAAGAATATTAACCTGTTTAGTTGGCCTTCCGGTGTTGAGAACGTGAGTATGACAAATGAAATTGACGTAGTACCAAATCCCTCAAATGGTATATTTACTATTACATATGGCAACGGTTTGAAGCAAGTAACCATTAATAATATGCTGGGGCAAGTGGTAAAACAAATACCTGTAACTAATCAACAATCAGGCACAATGAGTGTTAATATTATAGATGCAGGCAAGGGCATGTACACCATACAATGTCTGTATAATGAGGGAATAGTTAGTAAAAAAGTGATAGTACAATAATGACAACTACGGTAAACCTCCAGGACGTTTTCAATAATTTGCCTGCGGATAAAGATTTACAACGCATTGCACATAAAGTAATAAACCAAGAACGCCTTACCGACGAGGAAGGCGTTCTGCTTTTTGAAAAAGGTGAGCTAGGTTTTGTTGGTGCATTGGCTGCACATGTTGCTAATAAGCTGCATGGTAATAAAGTGTATTTCAACAGAAATTTCCATATAGAACCTACGAACGTTTGTGTGTTTACTTGCAATTTCTGCTCCTACTCTCGTTTGTATAAAAACAGAGATGAAGGTTGGGAGCTAAGCATTGAGCAGATGCTGGACATGGTGCGCAAATACGATGGGCAACCTGTAACGGAAGTACACATTGTAGGCGGTGTGCATCCTAAGATGAACCTTGAATTTTTCTGTGAAGTTATCAGTAAGATAAAAGCATTACGACCAGACATTCACATCAAGGGCTTTACGGCAGTAGAGCTCGACTATATGTTTCGTAAGGCTAAGGTGAGTACCGAAGAAGGTTTAAGAGCTATGCAAGTAGCGGGTTTACAATCGCTGCCGGGTGGTGGTGCAGAGATTTTTCATCCTGAAGTACGTGAGCAAATATGCGCTGATAAGGTAGATGGTGCAGGATGGTTGGATATACACAAAACAGCCCATAAACTTGGGATGCATAGCAATGCCACTATGCTATACGGACATATAGAAAGCTATTGGCATCGGGTTGATCATATGAGCAAATTGCGTGCATTGCAGGACGAAACAGGCGGTTTTAATTGCTTTATACCGTTGAAGTTTCGTAATCAGGACAATGACATGTCGAATATTCCCGAAACAACCGTGATAGAAGATATGCGTATGTATGCCATAGCACGTTTGTTTATGGACAACTTCCGCAACCTGAAAGCATACTGGCCTATGTTGGGCAGGCAGTCGGCACAATTAACTCTATCATTTGGTGTTAATGATTTGGACGGTACAATAGACGATACGACCAAGATATACTCTATGGCTGGCTCAGAAGAACAATCGCCATCATTAAGTACCGAAGAACTTTGTAGTCTGATTACTGCTGTTGGTAAAATACCTGTAGAAAGAGACACGCTCTACAACGAAATAAAAATTTACGAAGAAGTAACAGCATAAAAGAAAAGCGGCAGTTATGCCGCTTTTTTAATGCTCTAAGAAATTCAAATCTTTACCAAAAGTTTCTTCTGTGAATACAGCAGCTATTATACTTATAGACATTACGACAGCGCCTGTAATAGCAGCGGCTGTCAAAAAGCTGTAATGCGGTTGTAATCCTTTAAACAGCATCACCATTAATGGCAATGCACCACGTACCATGTTAGGAACAGTAGTAGCAGCAGTAGCACGCAGGTTGGTACCAAAATGCTCGGCAGCCATCGTTACGAATATGGCCCAGAAGCCAGTACCAAAGCCTAACAATGCACATAACGCATACATCTGGTTGGCACTACCATTTTTTTGATTGAAGTATAATACAATGGCTATAGCAGTAATTGCATAAAATATATACAGTGCTTTCTTTCGACTTTTTAGTGCCTGACTGAGAAAACCAATACCGATATCGCCGATGGAAATGGCTACGTAGGCAAACATGACTGCCTTAGCGGGATTGACGGGTTCTTCTATACCAAACTGAACACCGAATTTATCTGAAAAACCTATCAGTATGCCTATTACATACCACGTAGGGAGACCTATAAGAATACTTAAAAGATACTTTTTGAACCGTTTACCATTTGTAAAGAACATGAAAAAATTGCCTTTGCTTACTTCAGCATGTTGTATGTTTTTAAACATACCAGACTCAAATACGCTGACGCGTAATAGTAATAAACATAACCCCAATCCACCGCCAATAAAATAACAAGTACGCCAATCAAAATGCTGCGCTATAAAATATGCCAATACCGCACCCGACAAACCAATGCCTGCAACTAATGAAGTTGCAATGCCTCGTTTTTCTTTTGGTATCAGTTCGCTTACCAATGTAATGCCAGCACCCAATTCGCCAGCAAGCCCTATACCTGCTATAAAGCGGCAGATGCTGTATTGTTCTATGGTATTGACAAAACCGTTGGCCATGTTGGCGAGGGAATATAATAAGATGGAACCGAACAAAACACTCAGCCTGCCTTTCTTATCGCCCAACATGCCCCAAAGAACACCACCAATCATAAGTCCCCACATTTGGTGACTGATGATTTCCATTCCGTCGTTGGAAATCATATCTTCACTAAGCCCCAAGCTTTTCAGGCTCTGTACCCTCACTATTAGGAATAGCAGTAAATCGTATATATCTACAAAATAGCCGAGCGCGGCTACAAGTACAGGAATGCTGAATAATGAAGCGTTGTTACTTGCTTTGTTTTTTGTCATCGGAAGCGTTGTTGTCGATATCAAAAGTTTCCTCAAGTATATCTTTACCTACTTCCAATATAGGTTGTTTCTTTTTACCAAAAAACATCTTGAACAGTACAGGGGCTGTTGTAACGAATATCAGTCCTATTACTATCTTTTCAAAATTCTGTTTTACCCACAGGTTTTCGCCCAGTATATAGCCCGCTACCGTCATACTGGTAACCCATGCTATACAACCGATAACATTATAGAGAAAGAATTTTTTTCTGTCCATAGCTACTACGCCCGCTACTATAGGCGCGAATGTGCGTACAATAGGCAGAAAGCGTGCCAGTATAATGGCACTGCCACCACGCTTGTCGTAAAACTCTTTCGCTTGTATTACGTGCTTTTTCTTAAAGAGCAAGGTATCTCTCCGCTCGAATAATAGCGGTCCTGTTTTTCTACCGAACCAATACCCTACCGCATTACCTATGATACCAGCAACGGTTATCAGCGCAATCCAATAAAATAAATTGACCAAGCTACTTTCAGTAGGGTTGGGTATAGGTGCATTGGCTATCATCAACCCTGTTACGAACAATAAAGAATCGCCCGGTAAAAAGAAACCAACAAACAAACCCGTTTCTGCAAAAATGATAAATGCAACGAGGTATAAACCACCATACAATGTTACCAATTCTGCCAACTTATCGGCATCCATCAATTGCTTCAAAAACTCTAATATATCGTGCATGATTTCCTTTTCGAGGCGTGAAAATAGGCAATTATTACTAAATGAAATCTTATCAACTTTCTAAATCCCCTTCCCATTTACTTACAACGGCGGTAGCTACACTGTTGCCAACTACGTTTGTAGCACTACGCCCCATATCCAGCAGTGGGTCTATGCCCAGCAATAATGCCAGCCCTGCTTCGGGTATGTTAAATGTAGCCAATGTACCCGCTATTACAACAAGCGATGCACGTGGCACACCTGCTATACCCTTACTGGTGAGCATCAGTACCATGAGCATGCTCATTTGCGTTGCAAAATCAAGATGTATACCATATGACTGTGCAATGAACAGCGAAGCGAATGTCATGTACATCATAGAGCCATCGAGGTTGAAAGAATAGCCCAATGGTAATACAAAACTTACTATCCTGTTTTTGCAGCCGAAACGCTCCAGTTCCAACATAGTTTTTGGGAATGCAGCCTCGCTGCTGCTGGTGCTGAATGCAAGGATGATGGGTTCTTTCACGCGCTTGATAAGTGTGAGTACCCTACCCTTCAAAAACACACCGCCTGCCAGTATCAATACCAACCACAACACGAATAAACCAAAATAAAACTCGCCAATAAAGATTGAATAGGTAGTAAGAATACCTATGCCTTGTTTGGCAATAATAGCCGTCATAGCACCGAACACTGCCAATGGTGCAAAGTTCATTACATAACCGGTTACTTTCAATATTACATGGGCAATGGCATCCATCGCTTTTATTACCACTTCACCTTTTTCGCCAATGGCCGCTGTTGCTACACCAAAGAAGAGTGAGAAAACAACTATCTGCAATATCTCATTCTTCGCCATCGCGTCTATTATGCTGGATGGGAATACATGGTATAGAAAATCTTTAAGCGTTAGGGCTGCTTTTTTGATGCCTGTATCAATCCCTGCATCGGGCAACGGCAAGTTCATAGCAAGCCCAGGTTTGAAAAAGTTAACCAGCATCATACCCAATAACAAACTGACGAACGATGCGCTGAAAAACCATAATAATGTTTTACCACCTATACGCCCTACAGATTGCAAATCGCCCAAACGTGCTACGCCTACTACCAGTGTTGTAAACACAAGCGGAGCAACAATCATTTTTATCAACCGTAAGAAAATATCTGCTAAAAGTGAAAATGGTTCCAGCTTTTTATCGCGGGCTTCCATAGTAGTGGCTTTGGCTTTAGCAATACCCGCTTTCTGCTGTATGAAGGTTTTATACGCTTCGGTATTTGTGTCTGCAATAGCTGTTATCTGCGGCTGTAATGCTTTTATGTCAGCTTCATACTTGGCTATATTTTTATTCTCTTCTTTTACATAACCCGAATTGAGTACAAAGCCTAAGCCTATACCCAATACCAATGCTATAATAATATATAAAGTGAGCTTGCTTCTTTTTTGGGACGTGTTGATGTCTGCCATGATGTGTATTGATATTGCAAGATAATATTAATAAATCAGCTTGTGTTGTATGCTGCTGTTGCCTTGCAAGCCGCCCGTATGTATGCACAATATTTGAGCCTCTTGCGGGAAACAGCCTGCTTTCAGTTGTACTGCTATACCCATCATCATTTTAGCAGTGTACACCATATCAAGTGGTATGTTATTTGTTTCATAAAAGCTGTTCATAAATGCAAGCTGTTCTTCTGTGTGCTTCCCAAAGCCCCCGATGTGCCAATCGTCGTGGAGCGTGTATGATTGTTGCAGTGAGTTGGGCAAATAGGCGTTAATTGTTTCTTGTACATAATTGCCGCCTTTCATGGGTACATATCCGTGTACTTTTATGTGTTCGGATAATGCCAGCCTGATGCCTGCCAATGTAGTACCTGTACCAACAGACAAACAAATATGTGTGTAGTGCTTTGGTATATAATCTGCAATTGTTTTACTACCCACAACGCCCAACTCACCTGCCCCACCCTCACTGATGATATATGCATTGGGGTATTGTGCTTGGAGTGATTGCAGATAATCCGTATCGTTTTTTTTATCGTAATCACTACGCTCAACAAAATGAAGCTGCATACCCAATGCTATGCAGTCTTGCAGTGTTTGGGTTAGGTTGGCTTTGCTATGTAAGCCACGCACTATGCCTATTGATTTAAAACCATGTTGATTGGCAGCTGCGGCTGTAGCCATCAGATGATTGGAGTATGCACCACCAAAAGTGAGAATTGTATCTGCACCTTTCTTTGTTGCGTCGCTTAGATAGTGTTGCAGTTTATACCATTTATTACCCGACACTATGGGATGTATAACATCCAGCCGAAGCATATCTACAGTGTATACAAAAGGTTTGTACCAACTTGTATGCAAGGCTTGTATATAAGGTTCCTGCTCAGGAATTGTAGCCATATTCTCTGAGGTATGTATCATTATCGCGCCACTTGGGGCGTACTTTAATAAACAACTCCAGATGCACTTTAGCTTGCAGGAATTCTTCAATGGTTTTGCGAGAGCGTATGCCCAATTCTTTTATCATGCTACCGCCCTTGCCTATCATTATCACTTTCTGGGTTTCGCGGCTTACTATTATTTCAGCTTTTATGACTTGAAGTGTTGGCTTTTCTTCAAACGACTGTATGATGACGGCTGTATGGTAAGGCAATTCTTCGTGATACAATTCGTATATCTGTTGGCGTATCAATTCGCTAACAAAAAAACGTACGGGCCTGTCAGATATACTGTCTTCAGGATAATATGGCGGTGCTTCTGGCAGGTGTTTTAGTATGGTGGGTAATATCTTGTCTATGTCTGTTTTCTTTTGTGCAGATACAGTTAGTATTTCGCTTTGCGGGTATTTGGTTTTGAAGACATCAACAGTTACCGCTATTTGTTTTTTGTCTTTTACTAGGTCTGTCTTGTTTAATATGATGATGGCAGGCACTTTCAATTTCAGCATACCTGCTATGGTATCAAACTCTTCAACAGGCTGTGTTATATCGTGCATCAGAATAGCAACGTCTGCATCTTCCAACGCACTCTTTACATGCAGCATCATTTTCTGATGCAGTTTGTATTTAGGCTCAATAATACCTGGTGTGTCTGAAAACACAATCTGATAATCGGGTTCTGTGAGTATGCCTAATATACGGTGTCGTGTGGTTTGTACTTTATGCGATGTTATCACCAACTGTTCGCCGAGCAAAGCATTCAGCAAAGTTGATTTACCCGCATTGGGTGCACCGAAAATATTTACAAAACCCGCTTTGTGTTGTTGCGACATAATTGGCTGTAAAAGTACATCGCGTATATCATTTACAACTATGTGCTAAATAAAAACAGATTTAGTTTGTTTATTCGTTGGCATCGTCTATCTTTGCACCCCACATCGCGAGGTAGAGCAGCGGTAGCTCGTCGGGCTCATAACCCGAAGGTCACAGGTTCGATCCCTGTCCTCGCTACAAAAACATAAGTGCTTCATTATCAATTATTTGAAGCAGAGGAAAAGAGCCACGTTCGGTAGCCTGTTATAGGTTGCTAAACGTGGCTTAATCTTTGTTTATGACAAAAGGTTAACAAGCAAAAAACAATCAAGTAACTACAATTAACAATAACTGAAACTATTTTTACACTGCAAAAACAGAAATAATGAAAAACGTCTTCTTCCTCGCTATTGTAACACTTGTTGTATTTGCATCATGCGAAAAACGCATCAACGTAAACGGCGACCATAAGAACCGCCACCAGATGATACTAGGCAAAAAATGGATTATTGTCAGTAAAGAAGTGAATGGTGGCCCAGCCTCTATGAAAGATTGCGAGAAAGATAACTATTACGTGTTTGAAGATAATGGTACAGGCCGCTGGGAAGAAGGTGCCAACAACTGCTTTGCAACAGGTAGTGGTGGTAACGGCGGTGGCGGTAACGATACTACATCTAACCAGAAAGAAGGCGAACCAACACCCACATACACAGGCTTTACATGGTCTATGACGGGAGATGGTTTTGCTATTTACATGAAAAACTTTGGTGTGCCTAACTACAACCCTGAATGGAGCATTGAAAGCATGGATTATACAACACTTGATGTACGTTCAGTAGAAAAAGCTAATGGTATGATATACGTATATAATATACGCTTGAAGGCTCTATAATACAGTTAAGATATTATTGATACTGAAAACAGATACCGTGTGGTATCTGTTTTTTTATACATTATAGGCAGATATATTTTTAGTCCAAGCTACACTACATTAGCTAAACATTAAATTTGCCCTGCTACACTGGCTGATGAAAAATAGGTTATTAGCATATACCATACTTGCTATGCTGCTTTGCATAGGCTGCGAAAGCAGTGAGGAATTGCTGCACCCGAAATCGTATGTACTGGCAAGAAAAAATACTGAGCAACAGGTAAATAGTTACCCCTCTCCTATAAAAACAAGTGGCACTACTCGAAAGCCTGTAAATCCTGAAGAGGCAGAACGATTACAAGAAAAGTATAGCCAGTACTTAAAGGTCATGCCAGAGGAAATAAAAAGCCTTTTGCTCTATTCTTTTATTGATGAATGGCATGGTGTGCGCTACCGTCTTGGTGGCAATGACAAAAACGGCATTGACTGTTCTGCCTTTGCACGCAGGCTGTATGAAGAAGTGTTTGGTATCAATCTGTTGCGTACGTCAATAGAACAGTACGGCATTTGTAAATTCTTTACCAATAAAGAGGATTTGATGGAAGGTGACCTTGTATTTTTCAGGGTGAGGGGCAAACGCATATCGCACGTAGGGGTTTACCTCATCAATGGGTATTTTGTACATGCTTCCATCAGCCACGGTGTTATGATTAGCAACATTGAAGATATATACTGGGGCAAACGCTATGCAGGTGCCGGCTATATCCCAAAATAGTAGTCTTATCTTTCAAGCGCAGTTTCAATCACTTCACCGATACAGCCATTGGGCATTTGTATATTCAGCAACGCGCTGATGGTGGGCGCAATATCTGTCATGTGAACCTTGTGTTGTGTTTCACCTTTTTTGATGCCTGCACCATAAAATAATAAGGGTATGTGTGTGTCATACGGATTCCATGTGCCGTGCGTTGTACCTGTTGGTCCATAGCCACTATACCACCCTGGCTCTGTTATTACTTGTATACAACCGCTACGTTTGTGATGGTAGCCGTTTACTACCAACGTTTTTAGCGGTTCGGGCAATACCACATCATCCATGTCTTCCATGTCAACCACATACTGTATGCCATCTTGCATTTTAAACCATGCAATAACGGCTCCTTTTACATCTTCTCTGTCTGCCTTTTGTTTATCTATCTTATTTTCGTTTAAGTACACTTGGTAATTGCTTAAATCAAACACCATACTATCCTTACCTGTTTCCTTTTTCACATAGGCATTCAACTCTGCTAATGCTTCGTGTTCGGCTTTATTACCAGCAGGTATTTTCAAGTCTTTCAGGTAATTGCTGTTATGCGCTGCACCGTGGTCTGCCGTCAGGAATACGGTATAGTTTCCTTTACCTACTTGCTTGTCTAAATAGTTGAAAAATGATGCCAGTTCCATATCCAATCGCAAGTACATATCTTCTGTTTCCATAGCATTGGGCGAAAACATATGCCCTACATAGTCTGGTGTTGACAAGCTCAGACAAAGTATATCTGTTATATCATCCGCTCCCAATGCCTCTGCTCTGATACAAGCCTTTGCAGCTTTGAATATGATAGTATTACCACCCGGCAAGTAGCGAAGCAACCCATAACCTTTGCCTTTTTCTTTACTTGTGTTGTGCGGAAAAACAGGCTCTTTCTCACCCTTTAGTTTACCCTCGTATTTGTTATTATCAGTTATGCTACTGGTATATGTTGCTGCATCGTAAAGTGTGTGCCATTCTTCACGCATTAAACTATCAGCATAACGTTTACCATTGAACCGACTCAACCAGACAGGTAATTGCTCGCCATAAAAACTACTGCTTATGAAGTTACCCGTGCTGTCGTCAAACCAATATGCACCATTGGCAGTATGCCCAGCTGGCAGTATCGCTCCCCTATCTTTGATGGCAATGCCAAATACTTTTGCGCGCATATTGGTTGCCAGTTTCAACTCATCGCCAACGGTTGTAGTCAATAAATTTCTCGGGCTGTTTCTACCTGCTTTATAGCTACCGCCAACAGGCAGTACAGTCTTATCTTCCGTACAGTAAACCTGCTTTTCATTTCTTATGTCCACCCAATCATTAGCTGCTATACCATGTACAGATGGCACTGTGCCTGTATATGCACAAGCATGGCCCGGCGCTGTGAAAGTGGGGACATAATTAATCATGGCTTGCTGGCAGTTATAACCCTCTTTCATGAGCCGCTTGAAGCCACCATCTGTATATCTGTCGTTGTATCTGTACAAGAAATCCCAACGCATTTGGTCAACCACTATACCTACAACTAATTTGGGCTGTTCCTTTCCCTTTTTGGCAAAAGCATTGAAAACACATAGAAAGAAAACAACAGATAATACGCTATACTTCATAATACAAGGTTAAAACGGCTACAAAAATGGACAATATCAGCTTATGTTTAGCGTAATATTTTATTAATTTTGCCGATTATTCATAAAACACATAGTAGATATATATGGATTTATTTGCCAAGTTTGAGAAAAGGTTAGGACCTATCGGCGATTATGCAGAACAAGCACCGGGATATTTCGCATTCCCTAAGTTGGAAGGAGAGATAGGCAACCGTATGAAATTCAACGGTAAAGAAAAGATAGTATGGAGTTTGAACAACTATCTGGGATTAGCTAACCACCCGGAAGTGCGCAAAGCTGATAAAGATGCAGCCGAGCAATATGGCTTAGCATACCCTATGGGTGCGCGTATGATGAGTGGCAACTCTAACAACCACGAGAAACTGGAAAAAGACTTGGCAGAATTTGTAGGTACGGAAGATGCTATGCTGTTTAACTTCGGTTATCAGGGCATGGTATCGGCTATTGACAGCCTTTGCAGCCGCCGTGATGTGATAGTGTATGATGCTGAATCTCATGCTTGTATTATTGACGGTTTGCGTATGCACCCCGGTCATCGCTATGTTTTCAAGCATAATGATGTAGATGATTGCGAAAAGCAACTGCAACGTGCTACTGATATGGCAGCACAAACTGGTGGCGGTATATTGGTAATAACGGAAGGTGTATTTGGCATGAGTGGCAACCAGGGTCGCATTAAAGAAATAGTAGCACTGAAAAGCAAATATGAATTTCGCTTGTTTGTTGACGATGCGCATGGCTTCGGCACGATGGGAAAAACAGGGGCAGGTATAGGCGAAGAGCAAGGATGTACAGAAGGCATAGACATCTACTTCTCTACCTTTGCTAAGTCTATGGCAAGCATTGGCGGCTTCCTTGCTGCCGATAAACAAGTACTTAAATTCTTGCGCTACAATATGCGCTCTCAGGTATTTGCCAAGTCACTGCCTATGGCAATAGTGGTAGGCAACCAAAAACGCCTTGACATGCTGCGTAGCATGCCCGAATTGAAAGCCAAACTTTGGCATAATGTAAATCGTCTGCAAAATGGCTTGCGCGAACGTGGCTTTGACATTGGTACTACTAACACACCCGTTACGCCCGTACTGATGCATGGTGGCTTGTTTGATGCTACACAGTTGATTTTTGACATGCGCGAGAACTACAATATATTCTGTTCGGTAGTGGTGTACCCTGTAATACCTAAAGGGCAAATCATATTGCGCCTGATACCAACTGCTGCGCATACAGATGAAGATATTGACCAGACACTTAACGCATTTAGCGAATTGCGCGATAAAATTGTAAACAAAGCATACCCGCAAGAAATGCCTGATATTAAATCGGCTATTGCTGCTGTATAATTTTATCATATAATATTGCTAAGCCATTCTGTATATCAGAATGGCTTAGTTATTTTTACAAAGTCATATATACTTATAATGAAAGTTTTTATAGCAGGCGCATCGGGTCTAGTAGGCGGTAACTGTATGCAGCATTTTGCAGAACAGGGATGGAAAGTAGCTGGTTCTTACTTCTCGTTTCAGTCACCAGGTACAGTTTATTACAATACGCTTGAACCGAATGATACCAATAACTTTGATGTGAAGGCATTCAACCCAGATGTGATTGTGCATTGTGGCGCCATGACACATGTTGACAACTGCGAGCTACACCCTGAACAAAGCTACCAGCAAACTGTACAAAGTACTATCAACCTGATTACATTAGCTAAAGACTGCAACGCACGCTTTGTATATATATCTACCGACTATGTCTTTGACGGTAAGAATGGCCCCTACACAGAAGATGCAGCAGTAAACCCGTTAAGTGTATATGCACGCCATAAACTGGAAGCAGAACAACTATCATTGAAAGAAATAGACAATACGCTTGTATTACGCATAACGAATGTATATGGCGATGAGGTACGTGGCAAGAATTTTATAGCACGTATTATAGAACAATGTATAAACAAACAAAAGCTAACGCTTAAACTGCCTTACGACCAATACGCATCTCCTGCCAATGCATGGGATATAGCCCGTGCTATGTATGTATTGCTACGTGATAATAAAAAAGGCATTTACCATATAGGTAGTACCGACTACCTGAACCGTGTTGAGCTTGCCATGCGTGTATTAAAATATTTCCCCGATGCGGAATATGATTTGATACCAATGAGTACTACTGAATTAAATCAACCTGCAGCAAGACCATTATTGGGTGGCTTTGTAACGTTGAAATTCAGTAGCGAATACCCGGAGTTTATGTTTAGTAATGTGGACGATTACCTAAAGAAGAAAACAACTCACGCATAAGGGCTCTTTAGCATACGAGGTATACAATTACCTATTAATTCAATACGAAGTACAAAAAAGAATCCCGATGTAGGATATACATCGGGATTGGACTGTACTTACTAACCCATCGTAAGCATAACAAATATCTGAAAAAGGTTTGGTAAATGAAAATTATTTTTTCACTAATCTGTTGTGTCGCAAACAACTAACTATCACCACCTCATTAATAGAATAGCTATCTTCTTTCCTTACATTTTTGCAGCATCTTGCCATAAAATCAGCTTTATTTTGACAAAATGTCATTTATTTAATTTTAAAGCTGTCCTTTTGTCTTAAAAAATGTGTTGGTATGTAGTTTGAATGTACACTAATGTAAACAATTATTCAAAAAACAACTAAAAGCGAATACGTTATGTACAATTACAAAAAAGGTTACGGCATGGTTCCACGTTCATTTGGTGGCATTCTTGAAGACATGAACAAGTTTTTTTATGACGACAATTGGAGCAACACAACTGCCCCAGTCAACATTAAAGAAACAGACAATGCATATGAACTGCATGTGGTAGCTCCGGGGCTTACAAAAGAAGATTTCAAAATAAGCCTGGATGAAAATATCTTGAAAATCTCTTTCGAACAGAAAGAAGAAAACAAAGCAACTGAGGGCAAATGGTTGAGGAACGAATATCGCTTCCGTTCTTTCAAACGCAGTTTCACACTGAATGATGGCATCAATACAGATGGCATCAATGCAAAGTACAATGATGGCATACTGAACATCACCCTGCCCAAAAAAGAAACGACAGAAAAAACAAGCAAGGATATATCAGTAGCATGATAATAGACAGATAGATGATAGCGTAAAAAAGCGGTGTTTCCACACCGCTTTTCTGTTATTTAAAACATCTTTCTGAAACAGCGTTTGCGCTTATGCTGTATATGGTCGTAGTTCTTCCAGTGGTTGATGGCTTTTTCATTTGTTTCTATCATACCCGTCGTTTCAACATACTCTACACCATAACGCTGCATTACTTTCTGCAACTCGGTTATCAGTATAGCACTTACACCTTGTGCTTGCCAATCGGGGTGAATACCCGTCAACAATAAATCAACCACTTTAGGTTTTTTCAACGCGTTAGAAATATGATACCAGCCAAATGGAAACAACTTGCCCTTTGCCTTCTGCATAGCCTCGCTAAGTGATGGCAGGCTGATGATAAAACCAATCAGGTTTTCATCTTTATCTTCTATCAGCTTTACAAATTCAGGATTCAGGATATTGAAATACTTATCAATGTAGAACCTTTGCAAATCCTCGCTCATAGCCGCAAAGCTGAACAGCTCTCCGAATGCAGTATTCAACAGCTTCAACACGCGTGACGCATGTGCTTTCATGTCGGTTTTTGTATTAAAATGAAGCACTTTAAGGCTGTAGCGTTTCTGAATCATATCATTCAGCTTCAGTGCTTTTTCGGGTATTTCTTTTTCCAACTTCAGCCTGAATTCAACCCAGTCCATTTCTTTACTGTACCCAGCCGCTTCAAGATGCGACTTGTAATATGGCAAATGATATTCTGATGCTATAGATGGCAGATGGTCGAAACCCTCAATGAGTATTGCCTGATGGTCAAGATTAGTAAAACCAAGTGGCCCGTGTATGCCTGTCATACCTCTTTTCTTAGCCCATGCCTCTGCGGTATCTAACAGTGCTTTACTCACTTCTTTATCATCAATAAACTCAATACGGCTCACCCTGCACATGGCCTCGCCTGTTTTAGTATTATAGGGTTTATTGATGATGGCAGCTACCCTACCAGCTACTTTACCGTCTTTAATAGCCAACCAAAACTGTGCTTCACAATCCAGAAAAGCAGGGTTAGTAGCAGACTGAAGTGCTTTCAATTCATCTGCTTTTAATGGGGGTACCCAATAAGCATTACCACTATATAAGTCGTAGGGAAATTGTACAAACTTCTTTAAATCGTTGATGGTATTACACGGCTGTATTGTTACTCCCATTAAAGTATCGGATTGCTATAATAAATAATACTGACAGCGTACAAAATATGCTTTTTTAAGGAAATTGCATTGTTTCATTGAAATGAAACCGATGCCAATAAACTCCTAAAACACTAAGGCTGTATATATATCGGCTCGGTAGTAATAATATTACTTTTATTACCTGCTCTGTCTTTTACATATATCTCAAAAGTAAGGGTATCACCGTTAGGCCTGTCAGGACGTAAGACAAAATATTGCGGAGCATCTAAATTAAGTGATGTATAAACCTGCATACTTTTATTTTCTAAAACAGCATCTTTGGGTATGTTGGGAAAATAAAATTTCTGCTCCTCTCCGGTAGAACTTCTGCTATCCTTTACAAAAATATCGTGGTTAGTAGCATCAACACCATTTCCCAAATCTGCATCACCGTCATTAACTACAAATTTTATTGTCACAGTATCACCAACAAAGCCATTTGTAACTGTCCTTGGCGAGATACCATTGTATAAGATTGATGGAACAGGATCGCGATTTACCTTCTTGTTGCAGGATACAGTTATTAAGGCTACAGCTATTATATAAACACTCTTATTATTCATACTATTCAAAGTTAATTAAAACGCTCGTACAAAAAGAGCATAAATTGCCCGTACTTTGCAAGCTAAATCTTTTTCTTTCATGGAAAGGGTGCTAGAGGTTTTCGTACACCAATATACTAATAATAATATTTACAAGGCTTACTGTGACAGGATTAACAGAAATCCGTCAAATGTCTGCATTGTAGCGGATATACCATTTTTACCTATTTCTTTTTTTAAAACACACAAAGTTATAACCGGACAAGAAGAAGTACAGTTAGTATTTGAGAGTAGCGGGACAACTGGAGAGAACACAAGCAAACACTTCATTACAGATAAATTATTGTACGAAACAAACTTAATTGCGGGGTTTGAATACCATTACGGAGCAACTGAAAACTATACCATCTTAGCTCTTCTACCCTCTTATCTCGAGCGATCAAACGCCTCTCTGGTGTATATGGCGAAGACACTCATGTCCAAAAGCAAACACAAGGCAAATGGGTTTTACCTCAACGAATGGGAACAACTTGCATTGACGATTCAGCAGCTGGAAACAAATAAACAAAAGACAATATTGTTGGGAGTCACGTTTGCGCTACTTGACTTTGCTTCTGCCTATCCTTTGCACTTACATAACACTATAGTAATGGAGACCGGAGGCATGAAGGGGCGTAGAGATGAATGGACAAGAGAACAAGTGCATAGCTTTTTGAAAGAAAGGTGGAAAATAAATGAAGTTCATGCTGAATATGGTATGACCGAATTACTATCGCAAGCATATGCTGTAAAAGAGGGGCTATTTTCACCTTCTAAAACAATGCGTGTATTGATAAGAGATTTGAACGATCCCTTTGAAGTAAATTCTTCAGGCACAGGCTGTCTGAATATTATTGATCAGGCAAACATTAACTCTTGTTGTTTTATTGCAACTGATGATATCGGTACTGTCTACCCTGACGGAAGTTTCAAAGTGCTGGGCAGAACAGACTATGCGGCATTGCGTGGTTGCAGCCTGATGACAGCCTGAAAAAGAGATTTGTTTGTAAGTAAAACTGGGCTATATTTGCAGCCCTAAGTTCTTAAAAAATGCCCAGGTGGCGAAATTGGTAGACGCACTGTGTTCAGGTCGCAGCGCTCGCAAGGGTGTGATGGTTCGAATCCATTCCTGGGCACCAAGAACTATAAACCTCTCTGCATAATCAGAGGGGTTTTTTTGTTCCCTAATAAAAAGCATCCTCAAAATGCCTGATTTCAGCTATTGTATTGCCTTTCAGTAGTATACTAATAATATCGAACCGCACATCGTTGTATTGTCTGTTTTCATCAAAAAAAGCCTCTGCGGCTGCTTTCAAGTGGGTTTGCTTGACAGGGGTTACTGCCTCTTCAGGAAAGCCGAAATCAAAATTTCTGCGTGTTTTCACCTCTACTATCACCACTACCCCGTTGTTTTCGGCTATAATATCTACCTCTTTTTTACCACTGCGCCAGTTGGTATGCAAGACTTTATAACCCTTTTTTAGCAAAAAGTTTTCAGCAATATGTTCGCCTTTTATGCCTGTTTCCTTATGTTTGCCCATCTAAAAAAAAAAAGTCAATGAAGCAGTTAATTGCTGATTTCCCCATACAGCTACAGGAAGCCCTGATAATAGGACAAAGTTATCGTTTTGCTACAGCAAAAAAAGCATTCAGCAACGTAGTTCTAACTGGTTTGGGTGGTAGCGGCATAGGTGGTTCTATCGTGCAGAACTATGTTTTTGATAAAATGAAGGTACCGTTTATCGTTAACAAAGACTATTCATTGCCTGCTTTTGTTAGTGCCAACTCTCTCGTAATAGTATCCTCTTATTCGGGCAACACAGAAGAAACCACTGCTGCAATGCAGCAAGCACTTAAAGCTAAAGCTACTATCGTTTGTATAACATCTGGTGGCAAGGTGGCAGAAGTAGCACGTAAGAAAAAAATAGACTGCATATTGGTACCTGCTGGCATGCCGCCGCGCTCATGCATAGGTTATTCTATGACACAGATACTCTTTATACTCCAGTACTTCGGTCTTGTAAAAGACAATTTTGAAAAAGACATAAAAACATCTATTAAGTTGATAAAAGATGATATAAAAGACATACAGAAAAGAGCTAAGGTATTGGCTCAAAAACTGTATGGCAAAACACCTGTCATCTATACTGCATCAGACTTTGAAGGTGTTGGCATACGCTTCCGCCAACAGATAAATGAAAACAGTAAAATGCTGTGTTGGCACCATGCTATACCCGAAATGAACCATAACGAACTGGTAGGGTGGCGCGATAAAGACAACAGCAAAGCTGTAGTGATACTTCGCAATGAAACAGACTACGATCGTGTAAAATTGCGCATTGACATCAATAAAAAAGTCATCAAAAAATATACATCCAACATCACAGAGATAAACAGCAAAGGTAAAAGCTATTGGGAGAAAGTATTTTACTTCATCCACCTCACCGATTGGGTATCTGTTTATCTGGCAGATATGCGCAAGCAAGATGCTACGGAAGTGAAAGTAATTGACTTTCTGAAAGGCGAGCTATCTAAATCATAATATGACTATTTCGTTCGTATTATTTAGCCCTGAAAAATTCAGGGCTGTTTTTTTAGAATCATTTTTGTGTAAGAACATAAAAGTATTACCTTTGCCGCCCTGGCAAGTCTTATACGGCCAGCTCCTGCTGAATCCCCCAGGACAGGAATGTAGCAAGGGTGGGCGGTCGTAGCGGCGCGATGTGAGTAACTTGCCAGTTTTTTTATTCTCTTTTTTCAAGATTTTCCCACATTTTAAAAGTAGAACTGGCATCAGCAACAGAAATATATAAATTTGCTGCTGAAACAAATTTGTTATGAAATTTTTTATTGATACGGCGAATCTGGCTCAGATTAAAGAAGCACACGAACTGGGTATTCTTGATGGTGTTACTACCAATCCATCGCTAATGGCAAAAGAAGGCATCAAAGGTATTGATGCGCAATTACAGCACTATGTTGACATTTGTAATATTGTTGATGGGCCAGTAAGTGCAGAGGTAATCAGTACCGACTTCGAAGGTATTGTTGCAGAAGGCAAGAAACTGGCTGCCCTACACGAAAACATTGTGGTGAAAGTGCCGATGATTAAAGACGGCATAAAAGCTATCAAATGGTTTACAGACAATGGTATCCGTACAAACTGTACACTTGTATTCTCTGCAGGGCAGGCAATACTGGCAGCAAAAGCCGGTGCTACATATGTTTCTCCATTCATAGGCCGTATAGATGATAGCAGTTGGGATGGTGTACAACTTATAGAGCAAATAGTAAGTGTATACAATGCACAAGGTTTTATGACCGAAGTATTGGCTGCATCTATCCGCAATCCGTTGCATATAGTACGCTGTGCAGAAGCAGGGGCTGATGTGTGTACTTGCCCACTTAGCTCCATATTAGGATTGTTAAAGCACCCGCTTACAGACTTAGGTCTGGAACAATTCTTGAAAGATGCAAAATCTGTTCAGTAAATAACGAAAGAAAAATAATTACAAAAGGCTGTCTGATGACAGCCTTTTGCTTTAGTGCGGAAGAGGAGATTCGAACTCCCACGGCTGTTACCCCGCTACCACCTCAAAGTAGTGCGTCTACCAGTTTCGCCACCTCCGCTTTTAAGGACTGCAAATGTAAACGTAAAACTCAATATTGAAAAATGAAAGGCTGAAAAATATCAACGCCTGAGCAAAATGCGGAATGTGGTACCCTTCCCTACTTCCGATTGTTTTACAAACAGCGAACCATGATGGTATTTTTCTACTATTCGTTTAGATAATGAAAGCCCTAACCCCCACCCTCGCTTTTTGGTAGTAAACCCGGGGATGAATACTTTATTCAACTGGTGCTTGGCTATGCCTTTGCCCGTATCGGCAACATCAACAATTATCTGCTGTTTATTATCCTGCACTTTCACTTCTATCCGCCCCTTGCCATCCATTGCATCCAATGCGTTGCGCATCAGGTTTTCTATCACCCAATCAAATAACGGCCCGCTGATGTTTACTGGTATTTCGTTAGCGCTGCTGTGTAAACTGATGGATACTTTACTGGGTGCACGCTTCTGCATATAGTCCACCATGGCTTGCAGCCTTATTATCAGGTCTTCTTCTTCAAGTTGTGGTGCGCTGCCTACTTTGCTGAAACGGTCTGCTATCAGTTTTAGTCTGTCAACATCTTTTTGCATTTCGGCTACAGCTTCGTTATTGCCATCGCTATCTTTCAGCAATTCCAACCAGCCTTCCATAGAGCTAAGGGGCGTACCCAACTGATGTGCCGTTTCTTTTGAAAGCCCCACCCACACCTGATTTTGCAACGAGCGGTGTGCCGAAGTGAGTGCTATGAGTACAATAAGAAGAAAGAGAAAAATAATTGTTAGCTGCACATACGGGTAGTAACGCAACTGCCTCAGCAAATGCGACTCTCCATAATATACATATTGCCTGCCACCCGGGTATTCAAACACTATGGGCTGGTGCAGCTCTTTTAATTCGCGGAGCTGCCCGGCTAAGTAGGTAGAGTCTTTTGCCTTTACCGTATCGAAGTTGATAAAACCGTCTGGGCTTATCAGGCTTGTTTCATCGGTCAGTATCAGGGGGATGGTTTTGTTTTGGTCAACCAGCATACCAGCCAGTTGCAGTGCCAAAGGGTCTTCAGTGGTTCTCAATATCTTCAAACCCTCAACTAATTGCTCTATATTTTTGCGTTCTTCTTCTGCCAGTTTAGCTGCCAGGCTATTAGTGTAGTATAGCGATGCGCCCACTATACACATAGCAATTATTATAAGATATGTTTTCCAGTTAAAATATTGGCGCATGATGGCTTTCAAAAAACGAAATCAAGGTAAAAATATTATGATTTTGAACGAATAACTATTATTTTTGTCAGCGAAAATTTATTTTCTTTTCAAAATGCAACACAACCAGGAACATACTCACGACGCACACGTAGATTTAGACAATCCTGCAGATATTGAATTAAATAAACCGTCTAAATCGCGCTTTTTATTCCTGCTGTTTTTCTTCGGCATATTCATCTTCTCTTGGGCTGGTTGCTACAACCTGTACGAGCACAAGTATAAGAGCAATAAAGATGCTGAAGCCCCTGAAAGCTCTTTGTACGACCCCAAGTACAAATAGGCTTAGCTTTCCGTAATGATAGTTTGCCAGCAAGATACCGCCGTCGTCATACTCAGCTATAATGGCAAGAAGTGGCATGAGCAGTTTCTTCCCCTCATTGTTGAAGAAGCCCATACAGGCTACGAGGTGATTGTAGTTGACAATGCATCTACAGATGATACCTATGCGTATCTGCAAGAGCAGTTCCCTACCGTAAAGACTTTACAAATAGGCATCAACAGGGGCTTTTCTAATGGCTATGCAGAGGCTTTAAAACAGATTGAAGCCAAATACTACATACTGCTTAGTTCCGACTTTGAAGTTACCAAAGGCTGGTACCCACCGCTGATACAGGCTATGCAACGCTATACGGGGCTTGCAGCTTGCCAGCCCAAAATACGCTACTGGAGAGATAGAGAATATTTTGAATACGCAGGGGCAGGTGGTGGCTTTATGGACAATCTGGGCTACCTGTTTTGCAGGGGCAGGGTTTTCAATACGCTTGAAAAAGATACCAATCAGTACAACGACGATATAGAAGTATTTTGGGCATCGGGCGGGTGCTTTATGGTACGTGCCGATCTGTATCATAAAGCGGGCGGCCTCGACCACGACCTGTATGCACACATGGAAGAAGTAGACCTGTGCTGGCGGTTGAAGAATATGGGCTATAAGATTGGCTATATCGGTCAATCTACTGTTTATCATGTGGGCGGCAGCGTCATCAGCTACGGCAGCCCGCAAAAGCTGTATTACAACTTCCGCAACAGCCTGATACTACTTACCAAAAACGAAAGCAGCCGCAAGTTGCTTTGGCTCTTTCCACTTAGGCTGGTATTAGACGGCATTGCAGGCTTGCAGATGCTGTTTTCGGGTAAGCCCAAAGGTACATTCACTATCATCAAAGCACATTTTCACTTCTATGGCAGCCTTGGCAAGTGGCTGCAACGCCGCAAAGATGCCAAGCAACTGATAACCCACCGCAACCAAAGCGGCATATACCGTAAGAGCATTGTATGGCAATACTTTGTATTGCGCAAGTTTGTATTTACCAAGCTGAACTGGCAGCCCGACAGGCTACAGTAAATTATCCTCATTCTTTTACCGACAGTATTCCCCCGTTTACCGACAGGCTGGCTTTCTTAGCCTATTCGCACTTTTATCCTGTATGCTGTGCATATACTTTTACATTACAAAATGGGTAAAGTGATATGAGACATAATGTAGATAGCTGGAAGCAACCGCGGTACCGCCGCCCACGCAATAGTGGCGACAAAGTTTGGTTTGGTGTGAGCATAGTGCTTATTGGTGTTTTTCTGTTTGCTAAAAAGATAACAGGATTTGAGTTTGACTGGCAAACGATATGGCCTATTGTACTGGTAGCAGTTGGTTTGCTGATAGGTGTTAAGAAGCGTTTTACAGGCCATGCATGGTGGATATTGACGCTAATAGGTGGTGCACACCTGATACCAGAGTTTACGATTGGCGATACCCGCTCTTCGAGCCTGATATTGCCGATTGCGCTGATAATAGGCGGTATTGTTATGGTACTGAACAGCCGTAAGAAAAACCCTAACTGTATGGACAACCTGCAAGTTGTTACCACCAACGAAAATCAACTGAATATAGATGTAACATTTGCAGGCAGGAAAGAAATAGTAACATCTAAAGACTTTAAGGGTGGTAATATCAATGCAACATTCGGTGGTGTAGAGGTGAATATGGTAAACGCAGATGCTACAGGGCCTATGGTGCTGAATTGCAGGGTATCTTTTGGTGGTGTGGAATTGATTGTACCATCGCACTGGGAAATACAGAACGAAGTGCAGCCAACACTAGGTAGCGTAGAAGACCGCCGTGCCATGCGCATGAATACAAGTACTGCCGAAGAAAAGAAAGTACTGGTACTGAAAGGTACTTGCAACTTTGGCAGCATCGAAATAAAATCATATTAATAATCTATCAGCACCCTGAACATTTCAGGGTGTTTTAATATCTATCTGACAATTTATGAAAGCCTATTCAGCACAAATTATTTACAGAATAAAATGCGATGGCATCAGTACCGAACAGTACGAAGAACAATGGCGGCTCATCTTCGGTACAGACACGCGCGATGCACTTTTCCAGGCGCGGGTTGTAGCCAAAGAAGAAGAAACTACTTTTGTTGACAGACATGGACGTACAGTTGCGTGGGAACTGATAGCCGTAAAAGACATACAGGAAATAAATACCACACATGGCAGCCTGTTGTTTTCTGCTGTTAAAGAAGTAGAACCCATCGCGTCGCCTCTGTGGACGGAGCCTGAAACAATGCAAAATAAAAAAGCGGATACTTGGCACTAATCTACAAACACCTGCGCTGGCTGCTGCCATTACTTGCTGTAATAATATGGTGTCTGGAAGCGGGCTACCTGCATTATTACGAAGGCTTGGGCATTGATATTGCTATGCTCGATAGCTCTGTTAACATGCTGGTGTTGGCTTTGTGTATATGGGGTATGCTGTTAGTTGTAAATGCCTACCCCACCCGTGTGGGTGTAACGATATATGCCCTGTTGATAGGCAGCTTTTTTGCAACAGCAGCGGGATTCGTCACATGGATAGTACTCAAATTTATCTTCCGCAATCAAGACCATAGCTATACAGACTGGCTGGCATATAGTATGCCTATCCGCTATTTTTCCGACTGGCTGATATGCGGATGGATTGCCACTTATAGTGCCATTGTAAAAGAAGCGGAAACCATTGAAAAGAAATTTCTGAAACAAAACGACCTGACCAACCTGCACCGCGAAGCAGAGCTATACAAACTACGCCAGCAACTGCAACCGCACTTTTTATACAACAGCCTCAACTCCATCAGCGCGCTGACCATGATAGAGCCTGCCAAAGCACAGGATATGATTAGCAAGCTGTCAGACTTTTTGCGCACATCTGTAAAACGAGATGGGCAAGAAAAAATATTATTGGACGAAGAGCTGCAATATATAGAAGCATACCTGAGTATTGAATCTGTACGCTTTGGCGACAGGTTGAAAATCCTCTTTGAGAAAAACTATGAACCTAAAGCAGAGATACCGCCATTCATCTTACAGCCAGTGATGGAAAATGCCATCAAATTCGGGCTGTATGGCAAAACGGGTGAGGTGAATATAAAAGTTGCCATAGCCCAGCAAGATACCATGCTGCAAATAAGCGTTACCAACCCTTATGATAAAGACAACCAGCCTACACGCGGCACAGGTTTTGGGCTGGAAGGTATTAAGCGCAGGCTTTACCTCTTGTTTTCAAGAACCGATTTACTGGATGTAAGCAAAACAGATACTACATTTACTACCGTACTCAGCATCCCCCAAACTTATGCATAAGGTAATTATTATAGACGACGAACCATTGGCAAGGCAACTGATACGGGCTTTGCTGCAACAGCATACGGGCTTTGAAGTAGTAGCAGAGTGTGGCGATGGTTTTGAAGGTTTTAAAGCCATACAGGAACACGAACCACAACTGGTGTTTCTGGATGTACAGATGCCTAAGCTGAATGGCTTTGAAATGCTGGAATTATTAGACCAAAAGCCATCTGTAATATTCACAACGGCATTTGATGAATATGCAATGAAAGCATTTGAAGCCAACGCGATAGACTACCTGTTGAAACCCATAGCCAAAGAACGGTTTGACAAAGCCATACAAAAATGGGTAGGCATTGCCGCTACAGAGCAGAAAAAGAATATAGATACCATACAGGCAAGCAATGTATATGAGGGCTACCAGCACCGCATAGTGGTAAAAGACAACGGGCTGATACGCATTATACCCGCCAACGATATAGAATTTGTAGAAGCAAATGACGACTATATTAAGATTGTAACCAAAGACGGCAACTATCTGAAAAAAAGTACGCTAAGCCAAGTAGAGCAAAGCCTGAACCCACAACATTTTATACGTGTGCATCGCTCTTACATCATACCTGTATCGCAACTGGTACGTATAGAGCCGTATGAAAAAGAAAGCCACATAGCACTGCTGCAATGTGGCGCGAAAATACCTGTCAGTAAAAGCGGGATGGCAAAGTTGAAGACTACACTTGGGTGGTAGTTATTATCCTTGGCTGTTTGCGTTTATTTTTCTGTCAAGCACATACCTTACCAACAGTCCTCCACCAATTTCCATTGCGTAGAATGTAATTACTTTCAAAGGATTGGCGAATAAAAATTGCTGGATGCTGGTCATATTCATGCCACCCTTATAGCCCATGATGGCAAAGAAAGAACCAATAAACATACCACCGAAAATGGCAGCAATGGTTATCAATATCCAAGTAGTTCTGTTTAAGCCTTTCCGTACAGCCAGATTGCCATTGATATAGCAAAAGACGATTATGATGATTATATCTAACATTAGCCCTTAGATATTCTTCATAAACTCGCTTACGCTTTCCATCACATGGCTTAGTTGTGCATCGTTCAGCCCGTGGTGGCAAGCCAGCAACATACCGCCGCGCATTACTTTATCAGCTTCGGGGTAGCCGCCTTTAGCTGCTTTATGTTCGTAATGCTTAAAGCCCGGCTGACGTAGTATATTACCAGTAAATACCGTACGTGTTTGTATGTTTCGCTTCTCAAGGAATATCTGCATATCCCTGCGGATGAACGGTGCCGTATCGCGAACCGTTACCGCAAATGCCAACCAACCTGTGCGAGAGTTTGGCAATTGTTTAGGCAGTATAAAATGCTCTTCGTATTGGCTGAAGAACTCAAGCATACGGCGGAAGTTCTCTGTGCGTGTATCTATATTATGCGCAAGGTCATCCAACTGTACATTACCGAAAGCAGCACCCATTTCTGATGGCTCTATGTTGTAGCCCGGCTCTTCAAACACAAACTTGGCATCATAAGGGATACCCTCTATCTCTACATTAAATCTGTTTTCTATTTTTTCGCTTTCTACAAACAAAGATGAGCTACGCCCCCAACTACGCAATAAACGGCCACGATTGTAAAACGCTTCCGTATTTACACAAAGCATACCACCATTGCCTGCACAGTTAATGATGTGCGAACCATAAAAACTGGTAGTGCTCATATCAGTAAACCTACCTGATGATGCACCACCTATCTCCGCACCCAATGTATCGGCAGAGTCTTCCAGTACAAACAGGTTATATTTGTCTGCCAACTCGCGGAGCTTTTGCCAGTCGGGCAGATTACCTATCAGGTTGGGAATAATCATCGCCTTTGTCTTGGGCGTTATCATTTCCTCTACCTTGTTTACATCTACGTTATATGTTCCTTCTTCTACATCTACAAAAGCAGGTATCCATCCTTTCTTTACAATCGGTGCTACAGTAGTAGAGAATGTAAGTGTAGGCGTTAATATTTCGCTGCCGGGTTCAAAATCAAGCAAATCGGCTGCAAGGTACAGGGCAGATGAACCACTATTAACCATGATGCCATATTGCTTGGCATATAACGCCGCTACACGTTCTTCCATCCTGCGTACATGCTTGCCCATTTGGGTGCTGGTACGCAATACCTGCATCACTGCCTCTATTTCTTTTTCTCCATAAACCGCTTTGCCATAGGGAACGTGTATATAATCTGTCTGTAGCATATTTATCAATTAGAATGCGAATGTAATAGTAAACCTGCAATATAATAAGTTAACACTTTCCGAAAAATCTTTGTTCAATAAAAAAAGCCCCCGACAAGCGAGGGCTGTATTAATTGATAATTATTCCTATTTAATCGGGTTACCCTCTTTGTTTAACTCTATTACTTCATAACCCAGTTTGTTAATGCCATCCCATACTTTGGCTTTATCGCCAACCAATACGATGTTTACTTTGTCCATAGACGGTAGGGTTGTTTTATAGAATTTAGCCAACTGCTCCAGTGTCATGCCATTCAGTATATCGTTTTGGCGTTTGGTATAATCTGCAGGCAGGTTGTATTCTATAATGCGCGACAGGAATGATGCTTTCTGCAAGGCAGCTTCGTACTTGCGGGCTTCGCTTTGTACCAATGCGTTTTTAGTAAAGTTCAGCTCCTCTTGCGAAGGACCTGCTTTTCTGTAGTCGTTCCATATTTTAACAATATCCATCAATGCACTGTCTGTTGCATTTGCCCTGATGCCCGCACTGAAAGTGTAAGTACCTGTGTATTTGTCTGCACTGAAAGAAGACCTTGCACCATACGTCCAGCCACGCTCTTCGCGTAGTTGTAGGTTCAGGCGGCTATTGAAAGCACCACCTAGCGGATAGTTCATGATGGTTGATTTGTAATAGGTATCAAACGCATCGTAAAACAATCCTGTAAACGTACCTATCCTGAACTCTGTTTGCGCTGCCTTAGGCACATCTACAAAGTATATTTTTGTTTTCTCTACTGTTGGTGTTTGCGGTAGCTGCACCAATGGTATTTGCACATCTTTCATCTTGTTGAGGAAGCCTATTTTGCTCAATACTTCGTCTTTGTTGATGTCGCCTACTACAATTATCTCTGCACCGTTTCTTGATAGGTAAGCATCGTAGTACTCCTGCATATCTTCCAGCTTGATGTTGCCCAATGTAGCCTCGTTGCCCTCTGATGGCCAACCTGCTACGTGCTTATCGCCGTAGGTTATTTTATCGTACACCACACTGGCTATATAGTTAGGGCGTACCATCGCATTTTTAATACCCTCTATGGTGCGCTTTTTGTTGGTGTTAAATGCCTCTTCGGTAAACTTAGGGTTTAGTATGCGTTCTTCAACTAATGCCAGTGTTTTATCAAGGTTCTTTTTAAGTGAACGCACACTTACACTGATACCATCAAAATCTGCATTCACATCTACACTGCTACCGAGCTTATCAAGCGCTACGCTGAATGCTTCTGCTGTGTAGTTCTTCGTATCCTCATTCATCATTGCGGCAAACATGGCTGTGATGCCTGCTTTGTCTGCATTTTTCATTTCCAGCATCCTACCACCGTCAAAGTGCATCAGTATGCTTACAACAGGTATTTCGTCCGATTTTGCACCTATCACTTTCATATTGCCTGGTAGTGTTTCTTCCCAATAGTCTGGTGCTTTCACCACAGGGCTTGGCCCGTTCGATGGCATCTTGCTTCTGTCAAAATTGTCTTTGGCTTTGTTATACTTCAACCCTGCATAACCATAGTCTGGCGATTTGTAATTCGGGTCTGCTTTCGCTTCGTAATTATCAGCAGCCGCTTTGTTGTTTTCTTGTCCTTTGGTCAATACACTTACTACCAGCGAGTTTTTACCTTTTATGTATTGGTTATACACACGCATTACATCTTCCTTAGTAACACTGGTATAGCGTTTCAGTTCTTTGCCTATGTAGTTGGCATCGCCTGTAAAAGTGTAATATGCTGCAAGTTGAGATACTTTGCGCGATACGTTTTCCAAACCATTGATTGTAGATGCCTCTGCACTGTTTCTGAACTTCTCAATGTCTTCATCCGTTACGCCACGTTTCTCAAATTCTGTGAGCGATTCGTTTACCATCTTCTCCATATCTGCCAACTGCCCACCGGGGAATGGCATTACACTAAAGCTGAATTCGCCTGCAAGCTCGCTGGTAGAGTTGAATGCAGATGCACTAACAGCTTTTTGTGTTTTAATCATGTTTTTGTACAACAGCGAGTTTTTACCTTGTCCTATTATCTCTGCAAGACAATCCAATGCTGCTTCATCTTTGTGATAAGATGGCACAGTTGGGTAAGAGATACGCAACATGGGCGATTTAGCGTAGTTGTCTATCATAGACACATACCTTTTCTTATCCAGCTTCACGGCAGGTACTGTTACAGGCTTTACTTCAGGGCCACGTGGTATGCTGCCAAAGTATTTTTCCACCAGTTTCACTACGTCTTCCGTATTCACGTCGCCACCTACAGTTACTACCGCATTGTTAGGGCCGTACCAGCGCAGGAAGAAGTTTTTCAGATCGCCAACATTTACTGCGTTCAGATCTTCAATATACCCTATCGTTAGCCAAGAGTATGGATGCCCGTATGGATATAGATTTTTAGAGCTGAACTCGCCCACCAAGCCATACGGCCTGTTGTCATAGTTCTGCCCACGTTCATTCTTAACCGTTGCGCGTTGCACTTCAAATTTCTTTTGTGTAACGGCATCGAGCAAAAAGCCCATACGGTCTGCTTCCAGCCACAGCATTTTCTCCAACTGGTTGCTGGGCACTGTTTCAAAATAGTTGGTACGGTCGCGGTTGGTAGTGCCATTGAGTGTACCACCTGCTTCGGTTATTATTTTGAAGTGTTGCTCGTCGGCTACGTTATCAGAGCCTTGAAACATCATGTGCTCGAAGAAGTGTGCAAAACCCGATTTGCCGATTTCTTCCCTTGCACTACCTACGTGGTAGGTTACGTCCACATGCACTATGGGGTCTGAATGGTCTTCGTGTACTATCACAGTAAGCCCGTTGGGCAATACAAATTTCTTGTAGGGTATTACTACCTCACCACCTTTTTTAGTAACGGTTTCCACCAGTTTTGCCTGAGCGGCTACTTGTTGTATGCCCAACATGCTGATGGCATATAACGATAACAGAATACGCTTCATAATAGCTGAATAAGAAAGATTGAATTTGAAAGACAGTAAATATACAGTTTGTAGCCCAAAAACTACTGTTGGCTAAGGGTGAAAAGTACGCCGATATTGTACGAGCCACCACTGTACCCAAAGCCAGGGTTTATTCTTGTATCAATATCAAATGTATTGCCAGTAGCGGTGGCCGCACCTTTGTTGCCTGTTTTCAGGGTCTGGCTACTAGTGTTCATTTGCAGAAAGGTTGTATTACCATTTCGCCTGATACCCAATACAGTTGATGGCATATCACTGCTTGCCCCTTGCGACATGGGCATAAAAAAAGCACTTTGTGCAGATACACTCAATTGCCAATTGACATTACTTTTCACGGCAATGGTTGCTGCATTGTTAAGTGTTATACCGCTGAAGTAGTCATCGGGAGTATTGAATGATACTACGCCAGTTAGGTTGGTAAAGTTGAGGCTCATAACCGAAAAAACACTGATAGTACCCGATGCATTACCATTGAAGGACTTAGGTTGTGCATAAACAGATGCAGACAAAAAACACAATATGGCTATATAGATATACTTCATGGCTGTGTCATTGTAAATAGAATAACAAAATTGTATTGCCCTAAGGGGTATGTGTAGCCAGGGGCTTTCAGTATCAGGTTGTAATAGTAGTTGAATACGGAATTGGAACTGTATTGATTAAACAATGTCTGGTTTGACATGGTAAGCGTAACAGGGTTTGTATTCACATTATATGCCCTTGTAGAATTGGTAGAAGTATAGTCTAACTGTAAAGGGTAGGTAGTGGTGCTGAAACCTGATGGACCTAAAAAAGTACTCAGTTTGGCAGATATAGTACAGTTGTTATTTCTCGACCTTACCCTTACTGTGATGGCACTATTGATGGTTTGGTCGGTTTCCAAATCTTCGGGTGCATCGCAAGTAAAGTTGAGCGATGTATTCGTTATCACCTCTAAATAGTTATTACCATTCTGGGCGAACAATGAGGATAGCGGAAATAGTATTAGCGTCGTCAGTAAAAAAATCCGCATTGTGGTGAGTTTATTTGATTGTTTGTTTTGCTTTGTAAAGTAAAATTAGTTTTTTTGCGTAACTATTTATACATATATGAGGCGATATTACTTACCCATCGTATTCGCAGCATTCATGTTTTGTATGCCTTTCTTAGCATCGGCACAAAATCTTGGTGCTTATCCTACAACCTTAGACTTCAAACTTATCCCGGGACAAGGTGAGTCGCAAGTCATCAACATCTCTAACGGCTCTGCCAAAAAAGTACAGTTTCGTGTTTATCTCAACGACTGGGTGCGCGACAGCATGGGCGGGCATAACTATTACCGTGCCGATACCCTCTCTCGCTCTTGCGCCAAATGGGTAACATTTGATAAAAACTTCCTTGAATTAGAACCCGGACAGTTTGCACAGCTTACAGTTAAGCTGCAGTTGCCTGACGATGCTAATCTTTCTAAAGAAATGAAATGGGCGATGCTATTCATCGAAACGGTTGAGGAAGCGAATGCGGCTAAAAACAATGCTACCCAAGCCAGCGTAAACAACCTGCTACGCATAGGTGTACACATCTACCAAACACCACCCACACTCACCAATAAAGAAATTAAAGTACTTGACCTGAAACCATCAACCGAATCTGTCAATACATTCAACCTGATTTGCCAAAATACGGGCGATTTGCAATTGGAATGTAAATCATACCTCGAGCTATCGAATATGGCTGATGGTAGCAAAACAAAACTTGACCCGGTTGAGTTTCCGATGTTCCCCAGCCAGAAGCGTTATGTTACTTTCGAGCTACCCAAAAACATATCAAAAGGCAAATATTCGGTGCTTGCAGTGGCTGATGGTGGTGAAGATATGTCGCTGGAAGCAGTAGAGAGTATTATTGAAGTAAAATAATTGATAATCAAATAATTACATAGCCTACCTGCAATATGGTGGGCTTTTTTCATTTCTGCGTTAACATTTTTTTGATGTCAGACTTAGGCTTATAAGTTGTTGATTATCAACACTAAAAAAGTCCGTTAACAAAAAACAGTGTTAATCGTTAACCAAACGTTTGCATTCGTTAACGGCTCGTTATTATATTTGTGTCAGATGTATGAGAGCATCTGCCGATGGTGAGGGACAGAAGAGAGAGCTAAAACCACCATCAAATGAAGAGGATAACCACCACATTAATCATCGTATTGTATGCTGCAGTTTCTTTTGCATCATCAAACACAGCACAACAAGGTGTAAATCTGCAACTGATGCCAATCATCGAGATAGGCACTTCTAACAAAAATACCTCTAACAACAACGACGTTAACCTACGCGTTAAATCAAATAAAGAATTTAAAGTAACCGTAACGGCTGCTAAAGAATCGAAAGTACAGATAGCTGTAACTGAAAAAGCGTCTATGGCTACGGTTAATAATAATGTAGCTGCAGACAACACTATGAAAGAATTAGTAAAATCTTGCTGCGGTGGTACACAGAGCTTTGCTGTGAACTACAAAACAAAAACAGATGCTGCTGTAGTGTACACAGCTACACACCCATAATATAACATAGATTACAACCTTGAGAAAGACGAGGTACAAGTATCATCTACCGTCAGTCCTTTTACCCGATAGCCTATTATTATCAGATTATCATCGTAGGTACCATTACCCGTTATAGTTACCCCGTTTACCGTTTGAGATGGAATAGTGAGTGTTTTATTAGATGCATTGAGGTTGGCTGATACAACATGCGTCCACACACTGCTCCAAAAACCTTTGATGTTTATTTTATTATCTGTTTCGGCAGCTACTATTTCTACATCGTGGTTCAGGTTGCCACCGGGTGTGCATTGTCCGCTTTCTTTAAACAATCCTTCCAAACCTATTGCCGCATTGCTGTATGGCAGTACGGTTACATTAATTTTCTTTTCAGTAAAGCCCGATGTCTGGCTGCTACCACGGATGGTGATGGCATAGGTACCTTCTTTAGCCCGGGTTGTTTTGATGGTAAGCGTAGTATTGAAAGATGGCTTGCTGATGGATGGTGAAAAACTGGCACTCATCCCTTGTGGCAAGTTCAGTACAGAAAGCATTACATCTTCTATACGCCCTTCGGTACGGTTGATGTACACACTCAACTTCACTTCCCCACTCCTTTCAAGCGATACGTCTTTTAAACCTTGTATAATGTATTTAAGCTCGCCGTAGTCAGGTTCGTAATAAGGCTCTGGTGTGGGCGATGTGCGTTTGCATCCCCATGCTGTAATCAATAACAGGCTTATAAGTATTATTCTTGCATTCATAGTCTGTAGCACTAAACGTTGCATTGTACTAAGATACACAATGTTACAATTTCTCCATTGTAACAAAACAGAAAAAATCCAATTTTCAACTATTGGTTTATAAGTATAGAGCGCATACTGATAGAGCCTGCATCCATTTTATCGTTGAAGTAAGTAATATTATCTCGCTTGTTTTGCAAACCTAATGTATACATCAGTGGCAGGTAATGCTCGTTAGTAGGTACGGCCATACGGGCTATGCTGCCCAGCTTATCGTACCTCACAATGCTTTCATGGTCGCCCTTGTCTATATAGTTTTTTATCTTCTCGTCAAACTCGTAAGCCCAGTCGTAGCGGGTTTTGTTTTCAAAATCTACCATCCCCAGATTGTGTACAATATTGCCGCTACCCATTATCATAATGCCTTTGCTGCGCAATGCTTGTAGCTCTTTGGCCAGCTCGTAATGGTATTGCGGCGGCTTGGTATAGTCTATGCTCATTTGCAGCACAGGTATATCTGCTTGTGGATACATGGGCAACAGTACCGACCATGTACCGTGGTCGAGCCCCCATTGGTGGTCGTCTTTCACATCGGTTGTTTTCACTACCATCCCTACTTGTTTGGCTACTTCGGGCGCACCGGGTGCTGGGTATTGCTGCTCGAACAGCTGCTTGGGGAAACCACCAAAGTCATGTATTGTTCTCGGCTTTTGCATAGCCGTAACGTATGTACCATTGGTAAGCCAGTGTGCCGATACAGACAGTATAGCTTTGGGCTTGGGTAGCTCTTTGCCAAGCTGCTGCCAGTTGCGGGTAAATTCGTTTTGCAATATCGCATTCATAGGGTTGCCATGCCCTACAAACAAGGCAGGCATCAATTCGCTATGTGGCAGTTCGTCTGCCCAGCTTTTTAGTGTGTTCAGTTTCATTGCCAGTGGTGTCAATATGGTTGCCGCGCCCAGTTTCAGAAATGTGTTACGCCTCATACGCATAGTAAAGTTACAGTAGTTTGCAGCCCTACTATATCAGTATTCTTTATCAATGTATGTACATACACCGTGCTTCATTATAGGTAATCAACCAATACTTTTCTTAGTACCATCACCGGGCTTTTGAAAAACCTGTAAAAAACTTGAACCCCTGCTCTTTTTCCAGCTTTTTCTTCTGTTGGTCAACAGAGAATTTTTGCATGAAATATTTTGCTCTTGTTTTCTCTACTTCTTTTATCAGTTCCGGGTTGCTTGTGTATGATTGTTGTTGATGAGTAGGGTTGAATGCAAGGATATTATAGTAGCTATCCTGTTGCGGGTAATCGCATATTTTCCGCAGCTTGTGAATAGTGTTACTTCTATTCCATGTAGCGCTTGTTTCATGCAGCAAGCCATAGTCTTTAGGTGTCAGGTATCCGTTCATTACACATTTCCATAGTTTATCATTATAGTCTTGCCAAGTACAGGTGCTATGGATAAAAACTGAAAAAATAGTATTATTAAAAAAATCATATTCCAACTTAGTAACATTGCCTACTGCATTTAGTTCTGTTTTATCATAATGCCCTGCCTTATTATGCCTTAGTAAAAAATCTGCACGTAATTCTTCAGAATTAATTCCCAATATTTTTTCAGATGGGAAAACCCCTTTACGCAAGTAATTATCATCAATGTACTTTATGATTTTTTCTTCCAATTCAATATTCTTAAGCATTAGTACGGTATCGTCAAAGGGTTTCCCATTTACAATGCGCGTCATTATTTTACGCATACTATCTTTTGCATAACATAACAAGTGTATTTTATCAGTAGCAACTGTGTCTATAGAAAAATACCCTTTATTCTGTTCGTATAGCTCTGTAATGCGCTTATTGGTTATTACGTCTGTATAGCTTGCTCTAAGTATTGGTGCGGCTGGGTAAGCCGTCAAAGGCATTCCGTTTCTAAATGCTAAGGCTACATATTTATAGAAATTGACGGTATCGCCCAAACTATACGCTATTTGCGTGGCTATGTAGCAATCTTTGACAAAGGGTTTATCATATTCCCGAAAGGCTTTGTTGTACAAATCAAGGCTGCGTTTCGAATTGTTCATTACAAATTCTTCTTCCGCCTGATTAATGAGCGTGTAGTAGCGAGTGAAATCTTTAGCACAACACGAAAAAGCAATCAGGGAAAATAAAAATGCGGGAATAAAGGCATTACATTTCATAAATTATTTTTTTGAGTTTGAAGGTTATAATCATCCATCATCATGCATAGACACAAAAAAACATCGGGCATAAAAAACCCGATGCTGTAGAACACTCTATTTTTTCAGTCCTGCTTTGATGCTATCCTCGCCACTCATCGTATTGGCACGCTTGCCTGTATCGTGTGCTCCCTCGTAGCGTGGAGAGTCGGGGTTGGCAGGGTTTACCCCACCATACTGCACAGGTGCTTCGCCCGTCAGGTTGGTAGAGTCTATCGGTGTACTGCTGACAGAATTCTTTGCTTCTCCGCCACAAGATGCGATGGCTAACAGCAGGCTTACACAACCCGCTATACTCATGATTTGCTTTTTCATACATTGTGATTTTAGATAGTTTAGAATATGGTTTCTACTGTAAGTTAGTACCATGCATACACAGATGCAAAACATTTATGTTAAAAAGCAATAACACATTCTGCAGAAATTATCAGCCATGTACACAGACAAGTACAATACAACAATTTCTATCATTGCATACATAATAACAATACGTTATATTGTTTAAACAAAAGTTGCAGCATGGAAAAACCAATAAGCATTGAACAACGTGCTAAAACATGGCTGGATAATGGCATGAGTGATACACAGATAGAAGCCGAGTTGTTGGCAACAGGTGCGGATGAAAGACATGTTATTGCCATGCTCACAGAAATAAAAAAGCTACGCAACGCGCGCAAAACGGCCAACGGTCTTATATACATACTGATAGGTGCTGTTACCTGTTTACTCAGTTGTATATTGACTATGACATCTTCTTATTCAAACAGCAACTTTTCTTTAATACTCTATGGCATTACAACTATTGGCATCATCATCGTTTTCATAGGGTTGATGAAGATTTTCAACTAAAACAAAAAGGGCGGCAATGCCACCCTCTCTGCTGTATTTCAAACACCATCTTACATACCAGTTGTAGCTACTGTATTACAACTCTCTGAATAAGTAGCTCTTCTGCCAACTGAGCCATCATCATTAATACCGCTTACAGTAACACTACTATCAAATACTATTTTGATGTACGGATAATCGCTACGTACTTTATCAAGTGTACCCTTACATAGTTGTACACAATTGGCATTACCACTATGCGAGTTCATATAATTACTGATTTCTCCGCTACCTGTGCCGGCATCTACAAAAGAGCCTTTACCTGCTAAACTGGCTGGTGGAAACTCGCAAGACGGTGGACAAACGCCCGAACCTACCTGCCTGTACACCTGCCCGCTCATCGTACGGAAAGAGCCATCGGCTGGTACTACTACATAGTTGATAGTACCATCACTACCCTGTGCCATGTAGATTTTTACAGATGCGGCACCATTGTGAAACATAAGATTGATAACTGATGCATCAACCAAAAAACCACTGATACCACCTGCACGGCTTAATTGTGTGTTACATAGGAGCACGAGTAATATGCTCAGAAATTTGAGATGTAAACGCTTCATAGAGGATGAATTTTAAATGAACAATCCCTAAATATATAAATTTCACAGCCAATGTAATAATACATGGCAGATATTTTTTTCATATCTTGTCAGGGCATATCAGCATCCTCTATGTCGCGCACCTTGTTATTCCTTTTTATCGGGATGATGGCTCTTTGGCTACCCCGTACATCATACGCACATCATACAGATGAGGCATCAATTTGGGAGTCTTACCAAAAGGCTGAAACCAACGAGCAGAAAATAGACTACCTGCTGCAAATAGCTAAGATATACGACCTGACAGGCGAACAACCAAAGAAAGACAGCACGCTGGAAGCTGCCATTGATATGGCCACACTTACGGGCAACGATACGCTTTCCCTCATCGCCTTTCGTGGTTATTTTTCCCTAACCGACTTCAACAGTGCCAATGCAAGCAAAGGCAGAGAGTATGCCAACAATATGCTGGCACTTGCCAAAGCGCACAGCAACAACCTGTGGCATTACCATGCCTACGCAGCGCAGAGTGCCGTATGTATGGCAGAGAACAATACCAAACAAGCAATAGACTACATCAGCAAAGCATACTACTACATAGGGCTTACAGACAATGACACTTTTAAAGCAGAGTGCTTTTTGCAATGGGGTAAATGCCTAGAGCTGACTAATAATAAACTGGATGCTTTCCGCAACTACCTGAATGCACTGACGCTGGCACAAGAGCAGCAAAACCATCTGGAGATTTATAACTGCTACGACCACCTCTCTTACTTCTACCTGCTGATAGGCAACTACCCGCAGGCAAGAGACTATAAGAAAAAACAGATAGCCCTGATGCCTAAGCTGGGCATAACAGACTCCCTCGCTATCAATAAAATATATGCCGACCTTGCCGAGAAATATTACTACAACAAAGAACCCCACAACGCCGAAAAAATAACCTACCGACTGGTAGCATACGCTAAGGAACACAACGATACCGTATTGCTGAGAAACGCCATCGGCAACCACAGCACCTACCTGATGCAAAACGGACTGTTCAACGAACTGGCAGATTTTTATACCAAAAAGTTTCCTGAAGAGTTGGCTGTTATGCATCGTAAAGACACCATATCTTACTACCGTGTGATGGCGTATGTGTACGAAAACCGTGGCATAAAAGACAGTGCCCTGTATATGTATGCCAAGGCCGATGAGATGGTATGGAAAAAAATAGCGCACATCAAATTCTTTCTTTCCAACTTCGAGAAGCGGTATGCACAGTTTTTGCTGCGCAATAGCAACACTACCCTTGCTACCCAAAAAATGGAACAGGCTTTTATGGCTGCCAAAGATGCCGCCTACCTGCCCTATATGATAGAAACCAGCCAGTACCTCGATAGCCTGTACTACGCCGCAGGCAACACCGCCAAAGCCTATACCTATGCCAAGCTGAACAAGCAGTATGCCGATGAGCAACTGGCTGTTACCAAGCAAGATGCCCTACTGCAAATGGAGATAGACAACGAAACCAAGCAACGGCAGATAATTGCAGAACATGAGCAAAAGCAAACCGAACGCCGCCACAACCTGCAATACATGGGTATCATCATAGGCATTGTGTTGTGTTTCATCATGCTTACCATGCTGGGCTCTTTCAAAGTGCCGAAGATTATTATTAAATCGCTGGGCTTCTTTTCGTTTATCTTCTTCTTCGAGTTCATCATACTACTGGCCGACCATAAGATAATGGAGATAACCCACCACGAACCGTGGAAGATGCTGGGCATCAAAATACTCATCATCAGCTTTCTGCTACCCTTCCACCACTGGCTGGAGCATAAAGTAATACACTACCTGATAGAGCATAAATTAGTTGACACCAACCGCTTCTCGCTCCGCAAATGGCTTAGTAAAAAAGAACCCGCTGCCATACCCGCCGATAAGCAAGAGAAACATTAGTGCATTTTGTAACAAGGTGTAACCACATCGTCATTTCGACCAATGGGAGAAATCTCATGGATATTGGTATTTAGCTATGACCTATCTACAGCACTAAAGCCCAACAGATATTTCGCTTCGTATTCACTTCGCACAATATGACAATAACGATTAACTTATCAACCCATTAACATATTTACCAATTTATTTTGATTTTTGACTTTTGAATTAAAAATATCCTTACCTTTGCCGTCCAATTCTCGATATTGCTCTTATAATGACGGTATTTGGGAGAGTTGTTTAATACAATTCGTTAAAACCAAAAGAAAGGAAAATGGCTAAAGAAATCACTGGCTATGTAAAGCTGCAATGTAAAGGCGGCCAAGCCAATCCAGCACCACCAATCGGCCCTGCACTGGGTTCTAAGGGTGTCAACATTATGGAATTCTGCAAGCAGTTCAATGCTCGCACACAAGACAAAATGGGTAAAGTATTACCCGTTCTCCTAACAGTTTATGCAGACAAGTCTTTCGACTTTGTTATCAAAACGCCACCTGCTGCCGTACAGTTGATGGAAGCGGCTAAGATTCAGAAAGGTTCTAAAGAATCTAACCGTAACAAAGTAGGTAAAGTAAGCTGGGCACAAGTAGAAGAAATCGCTAAAGACAAAATGAGCGACCTGAACTGCTTTACGCTTGAAAGCGCCATGAAAATGGTAGCCGGTACAGCACGCAGCATGGGCCTCAACGTTGACGGCGCAGCTCCCTGGGCCAATTAATCCATTGCTTCACCTTACTTAAAACATTGCAACAATGGCAACAATTACTAAAAAAAGAAAAGCTGTAGAAGCTAAAATAGATAAGAACAAAGAATACTCGCTGGGCGATGCGGCAGCGTTGGTAAAATCTATCAACACTACCAAATTCGATAGCTCGGTTGACGTACACATCCGCTTGGGTGTAGACCCTAAGAAAGCAGACCAAGCTATACGCGGTACAGTAAGCCTGCCACACGGTACAGGTAAAACTAAGCGCGTACTGGTACTTTGTACACCAGACAAAGAAGCCGAAGCGAAAGCCGCAGGTGCTGATTTCGTAGGCCTCGACGAATTTGTACAGAAGATAGAAGGTGGATGGACTGATGTGGATGTTATCATCGCCACACCATCTGTAATGCCTAAAATAGGCAAGCTGGGTAAAGTATTAGGCCCTCGTAACCTGATGCCAAACCCGAAAACAGGTACAGTTACTAACGATGTAGCTGCAGCTGTAAACGACGTTAAAGGTGGTAAAATAGCTTTTAAGATAGACAAAGCCGGTATCATACATGCTTCCATCGGCCGTGTATCTTTTGAACCTAAGAAGATAGCCGAAAACGCTCAGGAACTCATCAACACATTGGTGCGCATGAAGCCTGCTACCGCAAAAGGTACTTACCTGCGTGGCATCAGCATGGCATCTACGATGAGCCCCGGTATCACAATCGATACTAAAAGCGTATCCTAATTAAGCGTGAACGAAAAAGGTATTTTTTATCCTTAAAAAACATTTGAAATGACACCAGCTCAAAAACAAGAAGTGATTGAAGTATTGAAAGAGAAATTCTCTCAGTACAACAACTTCTACATAACAGATACAGAAAGCCTCGATGCAGGACAAACTAGCACCCTGCGCAGGCATTGCTTTGATAAGCAAGTAGAAATGACGGTGGCTAAAAACACCCTCATCCGCAAAGCGTTGGAAAGCCTTGACAGCGAAAAGTATGCAGGCATCTACGATTCTTTGCACAATGTTACAGCCCTGATGTTCAGCGAGAGCCCTAAAGAGCCTGCTCTGATAATCAGCTCTTTCCGCAAGGCAAGCAACGGCGAAAAACCATTGCTGAAAGCAGCGTTCATCAACGGCGACATATTTGTTGGCGACAACCAACTGACTGCGCTTACCAACATCAAGACGAAGAACGAGCTTATTGGCGAAGTTATCGGCTTGTTGCAATCACCTGCAAAACGTGTTATCGCTGCATTGCTGCATAATGCAGAAAAAGGCGGTGGCGTACCTGCTGTTGAAGCAACTGCTACAGAAACACCTGCTGCTGAAGCTGCTGCCCCAGAGGCACCTGCTGCCGAAGCACCACAGGCTCCTGAAGCACCTGCTGCAGACGCTCCTGCAACAGATGCACCAGCTGCAGAATAATTACCTCGCCGGGTATAAAACGGCGCAACAACATTGGCTTCCAAGCTATATTATAAAACAACAATTTTTTAAAACAATTTAAAAAGATAATAAAATGGCAGACGTTAAAGCATTAGCCGAATCATTAGTAAACCTGACAGTTAAAGAAGTACAGGAATTGGCTGACGTATTGAAAGCAGACTACGGTATCGAACCAGCAGCAGCAGCAGTTGTAGTTGCAGCAGGTGGCGACGGTGGTGGCGCAGCAGCAGCAGAGAAAACATCTTTCGATGTTATCCTGAAAGCAGCTGGTCCTAACAAACTGAACGTTGTTAAAGCTGTAAAAGAACTGACTGGCCTTGGCTTGAAAGAAGCTAAAGAACTGGTAGACGGTGCTCCTAAGAACGTGAAAGAAGGCGTTAGCAAAGCTGAAGCTGAAGACCTGAAAGCTAAACTGGCTGAAGCTGGTGCTGAAGTTGAGATAGCTTAATTTGCGCTCTTTCTTATTTCATTAAAGCTACTCCATACGGGGTAGCTTTATTTTTTTCGTAAATTGCTGTAATAAAACCAACAGGTAATGAAAGACTTTCTGAATAAAGTAACCGAAAAAGTAACCGAAGCCAAAGACGCAGTAGCTGATACCCTGAGTATGGATAAGCTGGCAGAAAAACTTACCAGCATTGGCGAGGCAGCAAAAGAAAAAACCATCAATACGGCCAATGAAGTAATAGGTCTCACACCTATTATTGAAGAAGTAGGTTTTAAAACTACAGGCATATCTGTAACCATGGGGCTACCACCCGATATTACATTTCACTTCCTCAAATCGAGCGATGTATCGCCCGAACGTAGAAAAGAAATACTGGAACAACATAAAGACAAAGCCCTGTTAGGTACTATTGTAAAGATGCTGGTAACAACAGACGAGTATCGGGAGAAACTAAAACTCGGCAGTTTCAAATTCAGCAATATAGACATCTGCATCGGCCTCACACCGGGTATGACAATACAGTTGGTGCCGCAATCATAATTTGAAATGTTGTGCGAAGAATAGTAAGACTCCTGCTGTTCCAAAGGGCATTTGGAACTAAAGATAAACTCCGTTCTCTGAATGGCATTCATCATCCAGCCGCTGAATAGAAACAAGCAGTGTAAAATCATCAACATTAGTATTTCAAATACCGTTCGGAGAACGGTGTTCCATTTAATAGTTCATGATGCCTTATAGAACATCTTGAACAGCGAGACTACTATGAAATTCTGCAATAGGCCTGTTTAACACCCGTTACAATTCCCTTGTTATCGTGAGATTGCTTCGTGCCTCGTAATGACGCGAGTAGTTTGTACTGTCCCAAGTGTCCCACCGTTTCAGTTACTATTCTTTGGGACAGTGGGACAAAATACTTGCCCTCTCCGAGAGGGGTTAGGGGTGTGTCCACTTACCGAGAGTGACACAGCACGAGTAGAACATACCCCTGTCACCACTACGCTTCTCTTCGTGGCGACATCCCCTTTCAAAAGGGGAATTTGTATTTTCTGTTTGTTTGTTCGCGTACAGGATATACGAACACCGCGAACATGTTCACTTGTTCAGTTTGTTCAAGTAGTTGAACAGGTAAACAAAAAAACCACCCTTTTCAGCGTGGTTCTTTGTTATAAAATATCTGTAATAATTATCCGGGTATTCTTGCCATATACTTAGCCATTTCTTTCACCTGACTTACTATTTGCTCGTTGGTGGCTTTGCAGGCTTTGGCTTTGGCAAAGTACATCTTAGCACTCTTAAAGTCGCGGCGTTCCAGTAGCAGGCTGCTTAGTTGCAGGTAGGCAGTGGCTTTGCTGTCTTCATCAGGCAATCCTACTTTTATGGCTTTGCGCATATTTTCCATCGCCTCTTTCTTATTGCCTTTTTTGTAGGCTATGCTACCCAGTTGCAGGTAGGCAGTACCCTCATATTCTTTTTCGGGCATACCGGCTGCTAAGCCTTTTTTCAAGTCTGCCTCTGCTTTGTCAAGGTCATCGCCCATGGTGCTGAAGTTGGCACGTAGCATGTAGTAAGACGAGCGCACGGGTTTATACAGCAGGTTGGGGTACTTCACCTTATCCAGCAATTTTTGCGCACCATCCATATCGCCGCTTTCTACATAGCCCTGTATCAGCGTCATGGGGCCTATCATAAAGTGGGCAACTACCATTAGTATAGCTACCAAAAACGGTATCCAGCCTATCCACCACGTTACTTCCATGCCTACCCATATACCCAAGCCAATCAATAGCACTGCCAGCAGCAGGCGGTTGTTCACAACAAAACGGCGCAATGTACTCTTCATATCTGTTTCTGTATAGAGGGTGCGAAGTTAAATATTATCCGCTAATGGGGTGTGGCTTTCCTTGCAATTCAATCAAAAAACACATAACTTAATATTTCATTATAACTAAACCCATTATGAAGCCCTTTCTTCTTCTTATTCTATTGTTTACGGGCACTCTCCATTGTTACGCCAAAGTAGCCGATACGCTAACAAAAGCTGAAATACTACAAATAGAGGCAGGCTTTAAAAAAAGTACTTTTTATGCATTTTACATGGCAGATAGCTTTTCGCGTAAACGAGATACGGTACGCTGTGGAGAATGGTTTATGAAGATTGACCCTTATTATTTTCTTACAGGCTTTTCAAATGCCAGCCATGCAGATAGTTTCCTGAACCGATACAGGCTATCTGAAGAGGTAAAAGCTGCCTACAGAGAGAAGTATCAAACCGTAATAGCTACACCCAGAACGGAAGATTATTTACTAATGAAACAAATGAGGGACGAAGACCAAGATGTAAGAAGAAAACTGGAAAATTGTGGTGATAGCTTTACTTGTTCCTTATTAAGAATAAAAATGATGCGAACGGATTCTTTGCATTTTGAAACGCTCTATAAATATGTACAAGAAAAAGGATGGCCTGACTTAGCAAACGGCTCTATGTATGCAGCATTAATAGCCATACACGACGGTATAAGGGCTGATTATTATATACCCATTATTAAGCAGGCAACAATAGATGGCAAATTACCCTTTGACCCTTTACAACTCATATTTGCGAAAAAAAGAAATGGAATATTAGATGTACAACGGAAGCTTGATACTTCAATAAAGTTTACGTTTAATGTGAACCAAATGCTGAATCATGAAACGCCGAATAATATTGATAAAATACGTAAAGTAATAAAGAAGTATTATCCAGACATCGAACTGATTCTGTTGTACGAAAAAGCAGCAAAAAATGATAATCATGTAGGCTGGCTTGATAAAGAAGCTGTACTGAGAGGTAGAGATAAAGGAAATACTATGCAGATGTTTTTTGCTGAATTGAGAGATGTATGCCCTAAATATATTGGTGAAAATTATTGGAGAATTACGTTAATACCTACTGAACGCAAATGGGATAGAATGATGTTTTATGTAATACTGAAAAAGCCAGTTAAGTAGCAGACAGTATATTGCCCAACTGTATATTACACTATTGCCCCATTATCGCCTACCTTTGCCCCACGCGTTTATGGAACAGAAAGATTGGTTTGAAACATGGTTTGGCTCGCCTTATTACAAAATATTATATAAGCATCGAGACGAACCCGAAGCCCAAGCCTTTATAGAAAAACTACTACAACACTTACAACCACCCGATGGCTGCAAGATGCTGGATATTGCCTGTGGCGATGGCCGCTATGCACGCCAACTGGCAGAGCATGGCTTTGATGTTACGGGTATAGACCTGTCGCTGCACCATATAGAAATAGCCAAAGAACACGAGGCCGATAACCTGCATTTCTTTGTACACGATATGCGGATGCCTGCCTACATCAACTACTTCGATTATGCTTTCAATTTCTTCACTAGCTTTGGCTACTTTGCACACGACAGAGACCACCTACTAGCTGCCAAGTCTTTTGCAAGGGCTTTGAAGAAAGGCGGCACACTGGTAATAGACTATATGAATGCGGTAAACGTAACGCGCAACTTAGTACCGCAAGATACCATAACAAGGGGTAGCTATACATTCCACATCAACCGCCATGTAGAGCGTAAGCATTTTATAAAAGACATCCGCTTTACCGATGCCGATAACAAGCCACGCCATTTCACCGAAAGCGTAGCTGCTTTTGAACTGGCAGATTTTGAAAAGATTTTTAATACGGCTGGCTTATCTTTAACAGCTACTTTCGGCGATTATAAACTACAGGCTTTTGATGCCAACACATCGCCGAGGCTGATAATGGCATTTAAAAAATAAACGTGCAGAAACTGCTGGAAACATTGATAGGTTGGGATTACGCGGCATGGTACTACCTCAATACCGTGTGGCAAAACGATGTGCTCGATGCCATTGTACCCTACCTACGCAACCAATGGACATGGGCACCGCTCTACCTGTTTTTGCTCTTGTTTATGACCATCAACTTCGGGCGCAAGGGGTGGATGTGGTGTGTGTTCTTCCTGCTAACTTTTGCCATTGCCGACCAGTTGAGTGCTACCCTTATAAAACCGTATGTACATCGTCTGCGCCCTTGCAATAATCCATATCTGCAACAGTTTGTACACCTGTTAGTGCCTTGTGGCAGTGGTTATAGTTTTCCATCATCTCATGCTGCCAATCATTTCGCGTTAGCCGTGTTTGGCTCTATCACCTGGCAGCGGCATGGCAAATGGATATGGCCTGCATCGCTGCTATGGGCTGCCAGTGTAGCGTATGCACAGGTATATGTGGGCGTACACTTTCCGTTGGATGTGGTGTGCGGTGGCATATTAGGCGCATTGGCAGGCATTGTTACAGGCAAGGTATATAACAAAGTGTACGGGCTGCACAAAGAAAAAACGGAAGCTATTGCTTCCGTCCATTAATGTAGTTATTAAACTCATCCTTACTACTATTGAAAGAAAACTCACTTTCCAGTTTCCAGTAGTCGCGCTTGTCCGTTACGTTATCATATCCCCATTTAGCTACTTCCAGTTTCGTGCTTTCAAAGCTCAACCACGATAGTATAGAACGCATCTGCTCGGTAGTATATCGCCTGTCTTGCAATACGTTTTGTATCAGCTTTTGTTTGTCGCTGTCGCCAATGCGGTCATCTACACGCCTTTTCAGGTCGTTCATATCCTGTTGTGTCCAACTACGGCTGTTTCTGTGTCTGTCATATACATCATCACGGTCATCACGTCTATCATCTCTTCGGTCGTCCCATCTGTCATCGCGCCTATCGTCACGTCTGTCGTCCCTACGGTCATCGTAGCTATCGTCTATAAACTCTACTTGTGTATATAGCTGATTGTTGCGTACGTCATATTCAAGGTCGGTAATAGTACCTGCCGATATGCGTATGCCACCAGAGTATATCACCCTTGCCTTACCCCCCCTGCCATTGCTATAGGGCGTGTATCTGTAAATCTTGATGAAATGACGACCTGCGGGTAAATCGCCAATCGTAATTGAGCGTCCTTGCTTGTCGTAATACCTGTCGTTGAGAGATACCGCCAGTCTTGCATCATCGCTCAACCGTACACGGATGATGCTGCGTCTTGCCTGTGCAGCTACTTGTGTAATACCCAGTACTGCCAGCAACATAATTAGTAATAGTCTTTTCATAAAAAACAGATTAGATTGTTGTTATACCCAATTCAACAGCTATGCCAAAACTACGGATTGTTGTGAAAGGTATTTTACTTTAAGGCTTTATTAACAAGGCACAGAGTATGCCGGCACTCACTGCCGCATTCAGGCTTTCTGCCCCACCCCTACGCGGTATCGTTATTTTTCGGGTGGCTTTTTGCAATACAGGTGCAGATATTCCTTTCGATTCGTTGCCTATTACCAATACACCTCGTTGTACGTCTTTCAACGCATATACATCTTCACCATCCAACGCTGCTGCATATACAGGCATATTCGTCTGGCTTACAAAAGACAATACATCTGTTATATGCAACTGTACCCTTAGATGTCCGCCCATAGCAGCCTGTATTACTTTTGGATTGTAGTAATCTACACTATCCGGTGTAGCAACAATATGCTTAATACCAAACCAATCAGCTATGCGGATGATAGTACCCATATTGCCGGGGTCTTGCAGGGTATCTAATGCTATACACCATTCATCGGCAGGCAGGCTTGTATTCGTTTTATTTTTATACACTACCAACAGCACATCATTGGCTGTTTGCAGTTGCGATATGCTTTGCAATTCATCCTGTGAAACCTCTGTTACAATAGCTTCGCTGTGCTCATTAACAAGATTAACATGGCTTTGCAACCATGCGGCAGTAGCCGCTATATGCTGTATGGCAGCAGCAGAAGCCAGCCATTCGCGAGCTATTTTGTCGCCCTCTACCACAAAAACACCATGTTCTGCCCTATATTTTTGCTGCGATAATGACCGAATATATTTATTTTGCGCCTTGGATAACATACACGGCAAAACTAATTAATTGTCCCAACCTGATATATGCATTGCAGAAGAATTGTAAACACCATATTTGCATTAGGGACATGCATTGTTTTTTTACTGCTTGCAAGCTGCGACTCCACCAGACATGTACCGAAAGACAAATACCTGCTGCGTAGCAACGAAATAAAGCTGAAAGCCACCGTACCCCTTACTCAAAAAGGTGAATTAAAAGAAAACCTCAGCAGCCTTGTAGCTCAAAAACCAAACACCTACTCGCTCATAGGCAATATGCCCCTAAAGCTATATCGTTATAATCTGCGATATGATAAATACCAGAAAGACCCCAAAAACTTTCAACTGAAAACAAAATCGGTAGAGCCACCTGTAATCTACGACAGTACGCTGAAGAAAAAATCGGCTACTAACATTCGTACCTATCTCTTCAATAAAGGATTTTTTTATGCCAAAGTATCAGACACTACTGTGTACAAGGGCAAGAATGCATATGTTACCTACAGGGTAGAAACAGGTACCAATTATCTGATAAATAACATCAGCCTTGATATAGATGACAATATGGTGAGCGATGTGGTGAATGAAAACCAACATAATACTTTATTAAAAAAAGGCATGGACTTTGACTATGCCTTGCTCGAAGCAGAGAAAAACCGCATCACAACCGCATTGCGCAACAATGGCTATTACCGCTTTACGCAAGACAATGTAAGCTTTGAATTAGATACACTGAACAAACAGTATTTCAAAGATGCTGAAAACCCATTTGAGAGTGCTGTCAATTTTATTGCCCTGCAAAAAAACAACAAAAAGCCAACGCTCGATATTAAGGTCATCATTCGTGCTGATGATGAAAGAAAAGAAGGTTATCGCCGTTTCGGCATCAGGCGTATAGTAGTGCATCCTGATTTTAAACGCGGGGACATCAGCGATACGAGCGGATTGATACAGACTACATTCGATAATGTAGATTTTAAGTATCACAACTATTACATACGCGAAAAAGTAATCAAAAACCATCTGGTAATTTTTGAGGGTGGTTATTACTCACAACAATGGTATGATGAAACCATCAATCGTATGAATGAGTTGGGCGTTTTTCAGACAGTTAATATCTTTTTCAAAGACGATACTGTCAACTCATACTACAACGGGCACTGGCTTACCTGCTATATTGTAATGACACCTGCCGAAAAGTATGACTATAACACAAGCCTTGAATTATCTAACGGCAACACATATCTGGCTGGTACAAACCTGACACTGAGCCTTCGGAATAAGAACCTTGCAAAAGGTGCCAATCTGCTTACGCTGTCGCTAACAGGGGGGCTTGAGTCTTTCTACGACAGTACTAAAAAAAGTATTCAGTTGCTGTCGCGTAGTGGGGGCTTTAATACAAGCTTAGATTTCCCTAAGTTCTTGTTCCCTATACGGCAAAGCAAACTAAGTAGTGCAAATGCTCCCAGAACCATCCTCAGTGCGGGTGTTGGTTTAGTAGAGCGTATCAACTACTTCAACATGATTAATATATCAACAAGTATCAGCTATAAATGGCGTGAAACAAAAACAAAATTCTGGGAAGTATCTCCCGCGTTTATTAATAAAATATTACCAACAATTTATCCTCAGTTTGAAGCATTGCTCAAAAACAATGAATACCTGCAAAACACGTATAGGCCAACATTTATAGAAGGCGAAAATGTTACGTTTACATACAGTGACAAGGAAAAGAAAAAAGGCCTTAACTACAACTATATTAAAGTAAGCGGAGAGGAAGCAGGCATTGTAATGCAAGGACTTAATGGACTTTTCCCTGCCTTGCAATCGAGCTATGCACAATACCTGAAATTCGACCTTGACGGACAGAAATTTTTTAACCGAAGACACTCAACAGTAGCGTTGCGTTTACAAGCAGGTGTAGGTATTCCATACGGTGCTGATAATAAAACGCTGCCATATATCAAACAGTACTTTGTTGGTGGCGCATATAGCCTTAGAGGGTTCAGGATACGCACACTGGGGCCGGGTAGCTTCAAAGATACAGGCACTTTACTGGCAGGCAATGTCATAGACCGTACGGGCGATATGAAAATGGAGTTTACGACAGAATACCGTTTTGATATTGTTAAGCTATTCGCCGGTGCCATCAAACTGAATGGGGCATTGTTTGCAGATGCAGGTAACATTTGGTTGGCACGCCCATCTCCAAGTTATCCGGAAGGTGAATTTGCATTTAATAAAATGGGCAACGACTTGGCTATAGATGGTGGTGTAGGTATACGCCTCGATGCTGGTTTCCTTGTTGTTCGATTTGATTTTGCAACCCCTGTTAAGAAACCACTTTATAACGATGGTACAGGCAATTGGATGTTTACACGTTTAGACAATGTTTGGAACGATATACGCCGCAACCCCTGGGTTGTCAACTTCGCCATCGGTTATCCTTTCTAAGTTAATATAGCCTTGTTTGGGCATCATGCCTGCATTTAATACCTTTGAGGTGTTATGCGAAACATCAAGATAATTGAAGTACGTTCTGAAATTGGTGCAGGTACTAGGGGTGCAAGCTTGGGTATAGATGCCATTAAAGTAGCCGCACTCGACTTTATGAGCAGCTTCTTTGTCAACTTCCCTTCCGAACAGGTAGAGAATGAAAACAAGCTCTTATATGAGCCAGTAGCATCGCCCTACGCTAAGAGGATACAAGGTGTGCATACTATGTACGAGCGTGTTGCCAAGTCGGTATCAGAAACATTAAAGTCTGGCTTGTTTCCATTGATATTGGCAGGCGACCATAGTACTGCTGGTGGCACAATAGCCGGCATAAAAATGGCTAAGCCAAAAAACAAGTTGGGTGTAATATGGATAGATGCCCATGCTGATATACATACGCCTTATACCACACCAAGTGGTAATATGCATGGTATGCCATTGGCTACCGCGCTTGGTATTGATAATACTGAAAATCAAGTACACCAACCCGATGCTGCAACCATAGACATCTGGAATAAACTAAAAAACATAGGCAAAATAACACCCAAGATAAACCCTGAAGATATCGTATATATTGCCCTTCGTGACTTTGAAAAGGAAGAAGACTATATTATAAAGAAATATGGCATCAAAGTAATACCTGTACAAGAAGTACGCCGTAAGGGTGTAGAAAATGTAGTAAGGCAGGCACTACTCCACCTCAGTGGATGTGATGATATTTATGTATCGTTTGATGTGGATAGCCTTGATAGTTCAATATCCCGTGGTACAGGTACACCGGTAAGCAACGGACTGAAAGAGCGTGAAGCAGAAGATTTAATGGCATCATTCATGCAAAACCATAAGATATGCTGCTTTGAAGTAACAGAAGTAAACCCAACACTTGATAAGGAAAACCTGATGGCTGAAATAGCTTTCAACATCCTGCAACGTAGTGTCAATATCCTGCTGATAAATTAATTATAGTTAAGACATAAAAATAGTAAAGGCGGCCATTGAGCCGCCTTACTTATATCATCATGTAAGAAAGATTATTTAGCGTTCTGAGAACCACCATCGAACATAGCGCCGATGTACTCTCGATTCAAGCGGGCAATGTTTTCCAATGATATACCTTTAGGACATTCAGCCTCGCAAGCACCAATATTGGTACAGCTACCAAAGCCTTCTTTATCCATTTGGTTAATCATATTCGTAACACGCTCTTTACGCTCCGGTGAACCTTGTGGCAGCATAGCCAGATGAGATACTTTTGCAGATACAAACAGCATAGCAGATGCATTAGGACAAGCAGCCACACAAGCACCACAACCTATACAGGCAGCAGAGGCGAATGCCTCATCAGCCATATGCTTTTCAATAGGCAGTGCATTGGCATCTACCGCATTACCAGTATTTACAGATACATAACCACCTGCTTGTATAATACGGTCGAAAGACTGACGATCAACCACCAAATCTTTGATAACAGGGAATGCACTGGCGCGCCAAGGTTCTACTACTATAGTATCGCCATCTTTATACTCGCGCATGTGTAGCTGACAAGTAGTTGTATGATGCCAAGGTCCGTGTGCACGGCCGTTGATGTACATACTACACATACCGCAAATACCCTCACGGCAATCGTGGTCGAAAGCAATAGGTTCTTTACCCTCAGCTATCAGTTGTTCGTTCAGTACGTCAAACATTTCAAGGAAAGACATTTCAGAAGAAACATTCTTTACCTGATAAGTTTCAAAACGACCTTTTTCGTTTTTATTCTTTTGCTTCCAAACCTTGAGCGTTAAATTCATTGTATAATGTTCCATTGTGGAATATTTTTCGTTCTATTATACTATCTATTAATAATTACTTATAGCTCCTTGCACTAGGATGTACCACTTCGTAATTCAAGTCTTCTTTATGAAGCTCAAAATTACTTTCACCTTTATACTCCCATGCTGCTACATACATATATTTATCATCCTGGCGTAGTGCTTCACCATCTTCTGTCTGGAATTCTTCACGGAAGTGGCCACCACAGCTCTCGTTACGGTTCAGCGCGTCTATACACATCAGTTCGCCCAGTTCTATAAAGTCTGCCACACGGTTTGCTTTATCCAGTTCCGGGTTGTATTCATTCACATCACCGGGTATACGTACATTGCTCCAGAATTCTTTACGCAAAGCCTGTATTTCTGCTATCGCTTCTTTCAATCCCTTTTCATTACGTGCCATACCACACTTGTCCCACATTATCTTACCCAAGCGCTTATGAAAACTTTCAACACTTTCTGTACCCTTAATGTTCATCAGTTGATTGATGCGGTCACTCACAGCCTTTTCAGCTTCGACAAAAGCAGGATGGTCTGTTGGTATAGACTTTGTTCTGATGTCGTCAGCCAGATAATTACCCAATGTATATGGTATTACAAAATAACCATCTGCAAGGCCTTGCATCAGTGCAGATGCACCTAAGCGGTTTGCACCATGGTCGCTGAAGTTTGCCTCGCCCAGTGCATATAAACCAGGTACAGTCGTTTGCAATTCGTAGTCAACCCACAAGCCGCCCATTGTATAGTGTACAGCAGGGTATATACGCATTGGTACTTCGTATGGGTTTTCACCTGTTATCTTTTCATACATCTCAAACAGGTTGCCATACTTCTCTTTTACTACTTCTTTACCCAGTTTAGTTATCGTATCCGCATCGGCATTACTTAAGCCTTGCTTATTTACTTCTATTTTACCATAACGCTGTATAGCGGATGCATAATCGAGATATACAGCCTGCTTAGAAGCACCTACACCATAACCCGCGTCACAACGCTCTTTAGCAGCACGGCTGGCAACGTCGCGAGGTACCAGATTACCGAACGCAGGATATCTGCGTTCCAGATAGTAGTCTCTTTCTTCTTCCGGTATATCGTTTGGTTTACGATTGTCGCCTTTTGCTTTTGGTACCCATATGCGTCCGTCATTACGCAGTGATTCTGACATCAGCGTCAGTTTAGACTGATGGTCGCCACTAACTGGAATACATGTAGGGTGTATTTGTGTATAACAAGGATTACCGAAATAAGCACCTTTCTTGTGTGCCTTCCATGCAGCCGTTACGTTACTACCCATTGCGTTGGTTGACAGGTAGAATACGTTACCATAACCACCACTACACAGTAATACCGCATGGCCGAAGTGACGTTCCAACTCACCTGTTACAAGGTTACGAACTATCACACCGCGCGCTTTGCCGTCTATCATTACCACATCCAGCATTTCATGGCGGCTGTATTGGGTTACATTACCCAATGCTACCTGCCTTTCCAATGCCTGATATGCACCTATCAACAATTGCTGTCCTGTCTGTCCTGCAGCATAGAATGTACGTTGTACCTGTGTACCACCGAATGAACGGTTACTTAGCAAGCCACCGTACTCACGTGCAAAGGGTACACCCTGTGCTACACATTGGTCAATGATATTAGCACTGACACTTGCCAAACGATACACATTAGCTTCACGTGCACGATAGTCACCACCCTTTACTGTATCATAAAACAAACGATAGGTGCTGTCACCATCATTCTGATAGTTTTTTGCAGCGTTTATACCACCTTGTGCAGCAATAGAGTGCGCACGACGTGGGCTATCCTGAAAGCAGAATGTTTTCACCTTGTAGCCCAACTCACCCAGTGATGCAGCAGCAGATGCACCGGCCAAACCGGTACCAATGATGATCACTTCGAGTTGACGTTTGTTGGCAGGATTTACAAGCTTACAAGTTGATTTATATTTTTCCCACTTTTCTTCGAGTGAACCGGCGGGTATTTTTGAATTAAGTGCCATACGTATCTATGGAAATATTTTAGAATAAACGATTATAAAACTACTCTATCCAATGCAGGTAAAATGCTATCGGCATCAACGCGAATATCAATGGTACAATGATGGAAAAAGCCACACCAACCACATTGATGATACCCTTGTATTTGTTCATTGCTAAACCAAGTGTTTGGAATGCACTGTAAAACCCATGCACTAAGTGCCAAGCTAACGATATGCAGCCCAACACATAAATAACTACAACAAACAGGCTTTGGAAAGCATCGCGCATCATGGCATATAAATCCAATTCGCCATTGCCCATTGTTTGCGATGCACGGTTGGGAGCCCAGAAAGCGGAGATGTGTAATATCAGAAACAGCAATATCAGTGTACCGAGTATGCCCATAGAGCGGCTATACCATTTGCTGGTAGCATTGCCCGCCGATACTGCATAGCGGGTATTGCGACGAGAACGGTTTTGTGCCCACAGCTTCAACCCCTGTACTATGTGAAGTATTAGAAAAGCAAAAAGGCCTATTTCAGTAATGCGGATAACAACGTTTGTACCCATGAAATGCGCGGCCTCTGTAAATTTTGCACCATTATCGTCCCAGAAAATCATGGCGTTGACATAACAATGGACAACAAGGAACAGAACCAGAAATAACCCCGTGAGTGCCATCTGTATCTTTTTACCCACCGAGCTGCTGAAAGCGTTTTTCCAAGACATAATAACCGTCTGAATTAAAATTGTAATGTTTTTGTAAAATCAGGCAAATATAAGATTCAGGCTGCTAAAACACAATGTATTTTTCTACACATAATGTTTTTATAAAATACCTGAAAACTATTGATTTAACAAGCCATTCGGGCAAAAGTTTGGCTGTATAATTTTTACCAGTTTATATCCTGTCCAGCCTCAACATACTGTTGTCAACCATTTGGAAAAAATGCTGTGGTTGGTAGGTACGCCAGTTAGGGTTTTCGAGCAGTTTGATGTATCTGTCTATATGAGAACGCTGAAAATCGTACTGTGTTTGTTCAGGCATATTGATAGATACTATCCATCCGCCATTATCTTTTATATCGTCGTACCACTCTTCGTAGTAATCCAAATCGCTGCTATGAAAGTTGAGTACGTTTTCTGTAATGATAATGAACTTGTAAATACCTTTCGGTATCATCAGGTCTATGATCTCACGCTTTAGCTGCATGATGTCGTTTTCCACTGCATCGTTCCACTCGCCTATCAATTCTATGATGGCATAGTTTTGTTCATAGTCGGCAAATAACAACTTCATGTACAATGTACGAGAGCCAAACTCATCCCATTGCGGATGTATATAATAATTGTAAACAGTATTGGAAAATTCAAACTCGCTGTATTCCCTTCCGTAAAACGGAGAACTTTCATCTTCTTCAGCGGTATAGAGATGCCGCCAGTTGTAATATGGCTCTATTTCATGCATTACTACAATTGTTCATTACCATACTTCTCTTGCCATGCCAGCACACCACCCACAACGTTCACCGTATTGGTAAAGCCTATTTGCTCCAGCACCATACACGCCTGCATACTACGCTTCCCCGAACGGCAATGGATTATCAACTCTTCATTTTTCAGGTCTTCCAACTCATCCACCTGCATACTCAGTATATTACCAAGTGGTATCAGCTTTGCACCAATATTGTATTCTTTATATTCATCAGGTTCGCGGACGTCAATTACGTTCAGTTTTTCGCCTGCTGCTACCCTTTGTTTCAGTTGTTCTACACTTATTTCCTGCATACTGCAAAGTTAGTATTTAATTAATTTTTGTGGTGCAATGCGCTTGTCTTCAGATATAAGCCTGATGACATACATGCCTGCTTGCAAATGTCTTATGTCCAGTTTTTTGCCCGATGTTATTTTGCCTGCCATCAGCACTTTGCCTTGCATATCTGTCAGTTGGTAATCGGCAGGTTTATAATCGTCAAACTTTACTGTAACATAATCTTGTGAAGGATTGGGCGATATGCCGAAAGCAGCTTGTTTATTTACTATAACATCATTTACCCCACTGGCAATAATAGGACCTATTACCGGGCGTATCATTAATGCACCTGTAACGGTGGATGGCTGCCAATAACCTACAACATTATAATACAAATGGTTTGCTCCTTGCCTGTTGGCATCTAAACCTATATATAAACTATCGCTGTTGGCAAGTGCTGGCTGAATGGTGCCAATGTAAAAAGTACCTGCCGGCAGCACTACAGGTTGGTCGAATTTATACGTCCAGAAAAAATCGTTGCGTAGGTATTGCGGAAAGAGAAAATCCTGCTGATACGCTATTTGGTCTGAACCACCTGATAGCCCTATATTATTGTATATGGTAATGGAAAAATATTTTGTGTATGCCATCGGCACCTGCCTGCCAAAGTATATCTGCACACCCGTAATGGTATCTGGTTCGTTCAGGTGATACTCTATGGCTGTTTTACCAGGCAGTGTCGGGAACAGGTTGAGGTAATAAGATTTCTCAGCAGTCCAGTCGTCGTAAGCAAGGAAGTTGTAAAACTCCTGATCCAACACAATCGTGTCGTTGTCCTTATTGTCTTGCGGATTGAGAGATTCGATATAATATTTGTTTTCAAAAATATAATTGTCGCGTGGTGTGATGAAAGGGATCGTATTGGTATACGTAGGAAATGTAACGGTTGATGTAGCGTTGGCGGGTATATTAATGTTGTTGGTACCTGCAGTAAACAACCCTACACCAGTTGATTTTACCCTTGCACGATACGAATAGTTGAAGCTGTTGCTGTTGTTATAATTATTGCGGATATAGGCACTGTGTTGCGATGCTCTTTCTTTGTTAGGGTCTGCCAGAAACTGCTTATACGTCATGTACGTATAATCGTTCAGGATATAAGTAGGCTGTATATTCAGCGCCGCGTCATTAATGAGTGTATCGTACAGGTTTCTGCCTGTGTTCATCCTTATGTAGTCTATATTCCAAACATCATCGTTGGTGTTTACAGATGCTTTGTTTACAAACCTGAACTGGAACGTATCATTAAGATATACTGTATCTGTAACAGGCACCATTATCTGCCTGAAGGTATCGAGCGCAGAACCCTGCCTTGACCATACTTTTACCCAAGCCTGGTTTTTCTTTTTAAAGAACAACATCAGCGAGTCTTGCACCTCTGGGCTGAAACCATTGCCTTGTGGCTGGTAAAAGAAGCTGAAGTAAATACTATCGGCAGGTGTGTAGGTACTCAAATCAAAATCTCTTGACGTAAGGCTATCACCAAATACAAGTGCATTTACATTGTTTGGTTCGTATGGTGTGCCGCCCGCATTCAGCCCGTCTAATGTTGCCACACCACGGCTGATTGGATTAACACCCATTGTATTATTAATATATACATGCCTGTCAACCCATTTCAGTTCATCAGGCCATGTAGATACCCTTGTAAAATCTTCAAAAAAAGGCAATGTTAGTGCGGTGGTTTTAGAAGCACTTTGTTTTTGCGGCGTTTGTGCAGCACGCATACTATTTTGTGTCAGCGGGGCAATATTTTCCTGCGCATACAGGTTGCTAGCCATGCAAATGCATGCTATGATATAGATGTATACTTTGTTATTATTCACTATTCGAATTCAGGGGTTTCGTTATTGCTCGCTCCCTCTTCCTTATTTACATTAACATCTCCACCTGCTTTTTTATTGCGCTCCAATTCTTCGGGTGTAGGGTTTTGCTTAATCCTTATATCCACAATATCACCCTGACGTATGCGGTTGGGTGCACCTAACTCATTCAGAGAGCCGGGCATTTGGCTGTATATCACAGCGTTGGCAGAGTCTGTAATATCTCCTTCCCATAGAGCAGTAATAGTTAGACCATTGCCGCTTAACATAGCAATAGCTTCGTTATATGTCATGCCTACCACGTCGGGTACGTTAAACTGGGTATTACCCAACCCATCGCCTATTACCAAATCTATACGACTGCCCTGTGGCAACATGGTACCGGGGCGTATTTGCTGCCCTTTGTACAACTGTTCGAGTATCGCTCCATTGGCAATATCAGGACGGTAGGTAGTATCACCCAATATCAGGTTATTACTTTTCAGTATCATCTCTGCACTCCTGAAAGATAGGTTTTGCAGATTGGGCATCGGGGTAAGTGGTGGCTGCGCTTTGTTGACGGTAATGAATATTGTTCTGCCTGTTTTTACAGTTGAATTGACTTCAGGCATTTGGGCAATTACGATGTGGGCTTTCTTGTTGGGGTCGTATGCCGAATCTATATCCACTTCAAACCCAAGACTTTCTAACTGATTGACAGCCATTCGAATATCTCTATCTATCACAAGCGGCACTTTGGCTTCGGCACCATGACGTGTAATGAAACTAAGGCTTAGAAAAAAGACAATGTACAGCAAGCCGCAAAGCAACAGTACAATCAGAAGATTGAACCTGAATGAACGCTTTGTTTCTGCCGAAATATTGAATGCCATACGTGCTGTAGATGAAAGTACGAAAAATTATGCATTAGCTGTTTTCAGACAGTCTTCTATGATAGAACCGTAAAAATCTACCAAACTTATATTGGCAGCCCTTACCTGTTGCGGTACAATGCTGTTCTCGCTCTGCCCAGGCATGGTATTCACTTCCAGAAAAAAGAGCTTGTTGGTACTCTTTTGCAATATAAAGTCCATCCGCACTATGCCCCTGCAGTTGAGGTGCCGATATATATAGGCTGCTTTATGCTCTAATTGTTCACGTATTTTATCGTCTATGGGTGCAGGTGTTATTTCGCTAGTAACGCCTGGGGTATATTTAGCCTCGTAGTCGAAAAACTCATTTTTGCTTACTATCTCCGTTGCGGGTAATGTTTTCAGGTAGCCATCTACTTTGTAAACACCGATGGTTAGCTCCCTACCCTCTATAAACTCTTCTATCAGTACCTGATTATCTTCCTTAAATGCCTTTTCAATCGCAGGCAGTAAATCTTCTACTGCCTTTACTTTGCTCACACCAAGGCTAGAACCGCTTTCATTAGGTTTTACAAACATAGGCAACTGCAGCTCTTCCAATATATTACCCACAGAATATGGTTCACCTTTTATCAGGTGTACAGAGTTGGCAATATTTACTACGTTGAAAGATTTTACAACCTTGTTGCAATAACTCTTATTGAATGTAAGTGCCGATACAATTGCATTGCAAGTTGTATAGGGGATATTCAGCATGTCTAGGTAGCCCTGTATGCGCCCGTCTTCGCCCGGTGTACCGTGTATAGCAATAAAGACACAGTGGAAAGTTATTTTATCCCCGTCTATCTGCAACGAGAAATCGTTACGGTCTACAGCTACCTGCCTGCCGTCTGCCGTTTCGTGCCACCAACCATCACGGTCAACTATTATTTTGTAAGTATTGTATTTTTCGCTGTCAAGGTTTTTTTCTATCGTACGAGCCGTTTGTATGGATATTACATACTCTCCCGAATAGCCCCCTGCCAATAAAGCAATATTTTTCTTCATGTATTATTTACTACGGGTGTAGGTTTCAAAGGTAAAAGAAAAAAGACGGATGCTATAATTAACTTGTTAAAAAATAGACACGCTGTTTGCCATATCTGTGAGTATTACGTATACCTGATTAATCAATCCTGAACCGCAACCCGCCCAGTATCGGCCTGATGGTATTTTGCCTTGCAGATTGACTGAAAAACATCAAGCTACCTTCTGCATTGAAATACACCCGCTCGCTAATTCTGATATTAGCCCCCAACTGTACACCATAAGAAAAGCCTGTACCACTACCAAATAATGTACCACCATGCGGGCCAAAATATATGTACGAACGGCCAATGGGAATAGGCACGTTTACATACAAACCCAAATGCAGTGCATTACCAAACCAAAAACCTAATGTAGGCGCTAACTGAATGGCATTTGCTACCAATCCCACACCCTGTAATCTTGCATACGGTCTTGATGCCTGATTCGCAACACTGAATACACCGCCGTTAATACCAAATTCTGCGGCAGGAATAGTTGTTTCTTCTTCTTTGTAGGCACTGTATTGTGCGGTAGCGGGCTTTACACATAGCCAACATATAAGCATGGCAATGAACGGTTTGAAATACATATACAAGAGTTATGGTTGAGAACGATATGCTAATATAATGCATGTAAGTACAAATTATCAAACAACCATTAAGATTTATTAAGAATTGAAATGTACATTATCAATACATTTGTCATCAAACAATAGAGCTATGACATACCTCAGCAAAGACTTTATCAGTTTCTTCAAAGGATTAGCAGCCAATAACACCACAGCTTGGTTTGACGAAAACAGGAAAACCTACGAAGGAGCCGTAAAGCAGCCTTTCAAAAAGTTGGTGGATGAAATGATAACCCTTATCAAAAAACACCAACCCGAAATAACTATTACATCTTCCGATGCAATTTTCCGTATCAACAAAGACATACGCTTTTCAAAAGACAAAACACCCTACAATACCCATGTATCTGCCAATATATCTTCGCAAGGGCGCAAGTCGAAAGAAGAGCCCGGCTTTTACTTTCAGTTATCGCATGAGAGTATTATGATATTTGGTGGTGCATATATTGTAGAGCCTGCCAACCTGCAAAAAATACGAAGCTATATAGCAGCCAATGGCAAAGCCTTTGCAGCATTGTACAACGACAAAGTGTTTAAAGATAAATTTGGCAACATACAAGGCGAGAAAAACAAGAAAATACCCGATGAGTTTAAAGCAGCAGTAGCCAAAGAGCCACTGATAGCCAACAAACAGTTTTATTACAGTGCTACGCTAAAACCAAAAGCGATAACAGACGATACCCTACCCGATGTACTGATGGAATACTATATGGCTGGCAAAAAAATGAATGACTTTCTGAAAAAAGCTATGCAATAAACCGCTTTATCATCCACCCAAGCATAGGGACATCTACTTGCTCTATAGGGTGTGGTGTTGATGGCAACATACCCATTTGTGCATTAGGCAATGTCTTATATACAGCCAATGTTTCTTCAAGGGTTATCATCTTATCTCTATCGCCCAGCAATACTAACGATGGATGTTGGATGGTAGCATAGTCTTCTATTTTCAGGGGATTGTCTAGTCCCATGTTATGCAGCATCGTAGCAGTACGATGCAATACTTCTTTCCAATCATTAGGGTTATGTCTGTTGGCTAATGTTGCAGCAAAAGCTGGTAGTTTTGCTTCTATCTTGTCAGCGTCTAGCATGGCGGTTTCTTTCGTTGCTGTAGGCTCATCCCAATGGAATTTGGTAGCAAGCGTTACAATTTTACCCACTCTGTCTGCATAATGCTTTGCCACATACATGGCTACATATCCACCCATGCTATAGCCAAAAATATCTGCCTGCCCTATGTTATGGGCATCCATATAACGCAATACATCTACAGCAAAACTGGCTATTGAAAAACCATTTGTTGGGTACACCTCTCCGCCATGCCCTGAAAAAGAGAGGGTATGTATATCATAATCTGTTTTCAATGCATCTGCTAATGGTACAAGTTGGTCTTTAGTACCTATCGCCCCATGCAGTAAGATGAGTGGTTTCATATAACAGCTAAAATATAAAAAACTAACTGCAGTGGCTATAAAACAAGAGAAGCGTCCTTACGGGGACGCTTCTCTTTATAATGTATGTACTAATTCAGATTAAAGCTGTGTAGCAGTATAAACTACATCTACAGTATAAGTACCTGCAGGGTAAGTAAAGCCAGGCTGTGCTTCGTAAGACACGCTGAACAGTTGATTACCACCGTTGTTAGCGTTTGTCAACAGGTTTTGTGCTGCTGATGTTAAACCAGCATACGCTGTTGTGCTGAACGGTGAAGCTATGGCACCACCTGTGCTGTTGCTTCCTACTTTCAGTCCTAGTACACCACTTACCGGCATTACAGGAGCAGGAGATACAGAACCGGTATAAGTAAAGTTTGCATTGTTGGTACGAACTGTTACACCGAAACGGCGGTTTGAACGTACACGCAGTTCCTGATTTGCAGAGGTAACACCATTTGCATAATCGTTTACTGTATTGAAAGCCAGGTTAACAGCTGCACCAGTTGCAGAACCAGACCCTGTGAAAGTCAATTCGATTGCGTTGCTCAGATTCAGGTTAACTGTTTGTGTAGCAGTAGAAGATGGCGACTGTGCTTTTGCAGCAAAACCAGTGATACCCAGAGCGATGATTGCGATTACTTTTTTCATTGTTGTTTGTTTTTGTTGTTTGTTTGTTTAAAAAATTGTTTTTGTTGTTGTTTATGATGCAAATATGCTATCACCAACACTCCATTGCCAAAAAAATGGGCTTTGTTAACCCCGTATTGACAAGCGGTTAACAAGCGGTTAACAAGCTTTAACATATCAAATATGCCTTGAAATCCTTTACAACAAAGGTTTTCAGCTACCCTATGGCAACTTAACATTTCCTTGTGAAAAACAGGAACTGCATTTGAACTATACATACCAAACGATTAAAAATTAAATAAAATGAAAACGGGATTGATTACGATAATGAGTGTGGCACTACTGGTAATAGCCATTACAGCACCTACATATACTAAAGCACAGCCTGGCGTATCTGTTTCCATGCAAACTTTCTACGACGAGCTTTCACCTTACGGACAATGGATAGACTATCAGGATTATGGTTATGTGTGGCGTCCATCAGTACGTGGCGATTTCCGTCCGTATTATACCAACGGCCGATGGGCAATGACGGAATATGGTAACACATGGGTATCTGACTACGATTGGGGCTGGGCTCCTTTCCACTACGGACGCTGGACGTTTGATGACTACTATGGCTGGATATGGGTACCCGATACCGAATGGGGACCTGCATGGGTTAGCTGGCGAGATGGTAACCAACACTATGGCTGGGCGCCGATGGCACCACGTGTCAGTATCAACATATCATTCGGGCCAAGGTATTATGTACCAAACGACTGGTGGGTGTTTGTACCCTGCAGGCAGATGTATAGCCCCAGGTTTCAAAGCTATTGGCGTGGCCCGCAATACAATACCACTATTATCAATAACACGACTATTATTAATAATACCTACGTCAATAACCGTAACACCTATGTTTACGGCCCGCGTAGCAGCGAGTTTCAACGTCGTACTGGGCAACGTGTGAATGTGTATAATGTAAACAATGTAAACCGTGCGCAACGTACCAGCATACAAAACAATACAGTGAATATGTATCGCCCGCAGGTAAGCAACAGCCCCCGAGGTAGCAATGCAAGGCCAGAAAGGTTTGTACAGGCAGAAAGGCGTGGACGTGCTATGGAAAATAACAACACTGGCAGAACGGAAACAGCGCGTGGCAATAATGAAGCACGACAAGAAAGAGGACATGTATTTAGAAATGGTGAAGTACGCAACAGAGATATGCGCGGACGTGATGAAGTGGCAGTAGCTGAAAGGCCGATGCGCGATATGAACCGTAGGGATGAGGCGCAAGTTGCCGCCGAGCCAAGAAATGAATGGAGAGAACGCAGACAAATGGAAGCACAACGCGGACAACAACAGGATATAGAACGCCGCAGGCAACAGCAATGGGAAAACAGGCAGCAGCAAGCCCGCCCTGCAGAACCACAACGCATGGAACGTGCTGAAAGGCCACAGCGTACTGAAAGAGCAGAACGAACAGAATGGCAACAGCCGCAACGTGCTGAAAGACCGCAACGTATGGAGCAACCACAACGCATGGAACGTGCTGAAAGACCACAGCGTATGGAACAACCGCAACGTGCTGAAAGAAACTTTGAAAGACAAGCACCCGCCCGCGAAGAACGTGCAGCACCCGCAGAAAGGAGCGAGCGTATGGGCAGGGGCAGATAAATAGTTGGTTTGTTGGTTAATGGTGAATGGGGCTCCCTCGTGGAGCCCTTTCATATTATACTACCACACCAAAGCACTTGCACCTAATATAGCAGCATCCGTATCAGGCAGTGCAGATTGCAGTATCTCTATCTTGCCCTTGTATATATGCAGCAGATTGTTTTCAAGATACTTCTTTACTGGTTTTAGTAATACATCGCCTGCCTTTGCCAAGCCACCAAAAAACACAATAGCCTGTGGAGATGTAATGGCAGCTACATCTGCCAGTGTTTGCCCAAGCAACATACCCGTATAGTCAAACACGTCTAATGCCAATTTATCACCAGTCAGAGCTACATCATAAACAGTCTTAGATGTTATCTTGCCTTTAAAGTCGCGCAGCAGGCTTTTGTCGGTGCGTACATCCAGCCACTTCTCTGCCGTGTAAGCAACACCCGGTGCAGAGCAATATTTTTCAAGGCAACCCATTCTGCCACAACCACACTCCCTGCCATCGCGCACGGCTATTATATGCCCTACTTCGCCTGCAAAGCCATCATGCCCGTACACCAACTGTCCGTTGGCTACTATACCACTACCCACACCCGTACCCAGCGTTATCATGATGAAGTCTTTCATGCCACGTGCCACACCGTATTGCATCTCGCCTATAGCAGCCGCATTGGCATCGTTGGTAATGCGCACCGGTAAGCCAAATGCATCACTCAGCATATCGGCAATGGGTATCTTACCATACCATTCCAAGTTGGCAGCATTCACTATCTCACCTGTATAAAAATTACCGTTAGGTGCACCCACGCCTATACCTGTTATATGCTGGCGTTTCACTTTTTTGATGAGCGGTGTTATCTCTTTAGCTAATGCCTTTACATAAAGCGCGGCGGTGCTGTACCCTTTGGTAGGCATATTGCCTTTAGCCAATATCTGCCCTCGCCTGTCAACAATACCAAAGGCCGTATTGGTACCCCCTATATCAATGCCCAGTGCCAGTGGTTGTTGCTCCATCTTGTTGATTGTATGTATTCAATATGAATTAAACCCCTAAAATAAAAAGTTTAGGATTTAGTTTTTAGCAATTTGCGGTATATATTAGTTGAATAACAACAGAAAATGCAGGTAGAGAAAAAACAATCATATACCACATCGCTGATACTGGTAGGCTTTTTATACTTCATATTCGGCTTTATAACATGGCTGAATGGCACACTCATACCATTTCTGAAAGCGGTTTGCCAGCTCAATAACTTCCAGTCTTACTTTGTAACATTTGCATTCTTCATATCTTATTTCGTAATGGCACTCCCATCTTCTGCCATATTACGCAAGACAGGTTTTAAAAAAGGTATGAGCCTCGGTTTGCTTATAATGGCTGTTGGTGCAGTAATGTTTATACCTGCTGCTATGCAACGCAATTACTACTTCTTTCTGGCAGGTTTATTTACCGAGGGTTTGGGTTTAGCGATATTACAAACAGCTGTTAACCCTTATGTAACCATATTAGGACCCGCAGAAAGTGCTGCAAGCCGCATCAGTATGATGGGTATTGCCAATAAAGCAGCGGGTATGATATTGCCTGCGTATATGGCGGGTATATTGCTGAAAGGTATAGATGGTATTAACGAACAGGTGAAAGCCGTTACTGATGTTGCAGCTAAAGAACAACTACTGAATGAATTGGCACAACGCATCATCAATCCGTATGTGGTACTTACTATTGTTTTAGTGGTATTGGCACTATTAATACGCGTATCCCCATTACCCGATGTGAATGACGAAGAAGAAAATCCTGATACAGATACATCTACCCACCCCAGTATATGGCATCATACATACTTGCTGTTGGGTGCATTGGCAATTTTCTTTTATGTAGGTGTAGAAGTAATAGCGGGCGACTCCATCATCAGCTACGGTACATCTATGAACATACCTATTGACGATGCTAAATGGTTTACATCCTTTACGCTGGGTTGTATGGTAGCAGGTTATGTAGCAGGTATCATTCTTACACCCCGCTTTATATCACAAGAAACATTTTTGCGTATATGTGCTGTTCTTGGTATTATGCTTACTATCGGTGTACTCACTACAACAGGTAAAACATCTGTTTATTTTCTTGCATCACTTGGGTTTGCACATGCTATTATGTGGCCTGCCATCTGGCCTATGTCGCTAAAAGGTTTAGGCAAGTTTACTAAAACAGGTTCTGCACTGCTGATAATGGGTATAGCAGGTGGTGCTATACTACCATTACTGTACGGTTGGCATGTGGACATTTCAGGCAATCGTGCTGCATATTGGATGATGATACCCTGCTATCTGTTCATACTGTTCTTTGCTATATGGGGATATAAGATGGGGCATAAAAAAGCAAATAAATAATATCTGATTTCTGAATGGTCAGTACCGTAATTTTGCATCGTTACATACGGCACAATGGAATTATTTCAGCTTATCAACGGGCATTTCGATACATACGCGGCAGCTATTACCAATTTCGATACCAAGGGCATGGCACATCATTTTGCTATCCCCTGCACGTTTCTTTCTACAGAAAAGACAACTACTTTCAACGAAGCCAGCAAGTTGGAAGGGTTATTCAATCAAGGCATCGGGTTCTACAAACAGTTTGGTATAACAATGGCTGTTGCAGATGTACGCCACAAACGTGCAGTGGCAACCAACATAGCACATATAAAACTACGTTGGCATTATTACAATACAGACAATACCCTACTCTACCATTGCGACTATGAGTATATACTGAAAGCCAATAAACACAATAGGTGGGAAATAGAAACCGCCATATCCATCAATGAAAAAGAACAAATGGAAGCATGGCTGAAAAGCATGAAAAAAGCCAACCCATAGGTTGGCTAATTATAATCATTTAATCACAGTCATCATAACAATCACAGCCCTTACTTAAACGCATTCAGTCCTGTTACATCCATACCCGTTATCAGCAGGTGTATGTCGTGTGTACCCTCGTAGGTAACAACAGATTCCAAATTCATCATGTGGCGCATAATGCTGAACTCGCCTGTTATGCCCATACCACCTAATATCTGCCTTGCCTCGCGCGATACTTTGAGGGCTATATCGCAACTGTTGCGTTTTGCCATAGATATTTGCGCCGGTGTTGCACGGTCTTGGTCGCGCAGCACACCCAATCGCCAGTTCATCAGTTGGCTCTTGGTTATTTCCGTAATCATTTCTGCCAGTTTCTTCTGTGTCAGTTGAAAGCCTGCAATAGCACGGTCGAACTGTACACGTTGTTGTGCATAACGGAGTGCCGTATCATAGCAATCCATAGCACAACCCAAAGCACCCCAGGCTATACCGTAGCGTGCGCTCGACAGGCAAGTCAACGGTCCTTTCAACCCTTTGATGTCGGGGAATATATTTGCCTTAGGTACTTTTACATTATCAAACACCAGTTCGCCTGTTGCAGATGCCCTCAGCGACCATTTGCCATGCGTTTCCGGTGTGCTGAAGCCTTCCATACCACGCTCTACTATCAATCCGCGTATCTCACCCGTTTCGTCTTTTGCCCATACCACTGCCACATCTGCAAATGGCGCATTTGAAATCCACATCTTTGAGCCGTTGAGTATCACATGGTCGCCTGCATCTTTATAGTTGGTAAGCATACCAGCGGGGTTAGAGCCATGATTGGGTTCTGTCAACCCGAAGCAGCCCATCATTTCGCCTGTTGCCAGTTTGGGCAGGAATTTCATCTTCTGCTCCTCTGTACCAAACTTATATATCGGGAACATCACCAAAGAGCCCTGCACCGATGCTGTAGAACGGATGCCGCTATCGCCACGCTCCAGTTCCTGCATCATAATGCCGTAAGAGATATAGTCGAGCCCTGCACCACCGTATTTTTGGGGTATAAACGGACCAAAACAGCCTGTTTCGCCCAAACCCTTGATGATTTGCTTAGGAAACTCGGCACGTTGTGCATAGTCCTCTATTATGGGGCTGATTTCTTTTTTTACGTAAGCGCGTACTGTATCGCGTATCAGTTTGTGTTCGTCTGTCAAAAGTTCATCAACGAGGTAGTAATCCGGATGTTGATACAAGTCTTTCTGCATAGCATTTGTTAAATGTGGCGCAAAGGTAGCATTTTTGACAGATGCGATATAGCTTTGTGCAAAATCTGCCTTTTCTACTCCTCAATGCATTCAACTATTGCGGTATAAGTAAAAAACATACTACCGCAAAGACAATCTGATAACGGATTTCGCGTTATTGTATTTGTTTTTATGACAATTTGATTGCAGACAGGGTATAAAACGGAACAGAATTTGCGGCATACTAAAATTATAGGAAAACGTTGAAACCATCAAACTTTTTTGGCAGTTCAATCGTCTATTATATACACATCGCTTTATACGGAACAGTTAATTATTAAATTTTATATTTTATGAGGCAGTTAAAGATTGCCACCCAGATTACCAACCGCGACTCTCAAGCTGTTGAAAAGTACCTGCAGGAAATCAGCAAAATTTCGATGATTACACCTGAAGAGGAAACTACGCTTGCACAGAAAATCCACATGGGCGACCAGCGCGCATTGGAAAAACTGGTAAAAGCCAACTTGCGTTTCGTGGTATCGGTAGCTAAGCAATACCAACATCAGGGCTTGTCTTTGAGCGACCTTATCAACGAGGGTAACCTCGGTTTGATAAAAGCCGCACAACGCTTTGACGAAACCAAAGGTTTCAAATTCATCTCTTATGCCGTATGGTGGATACGCCAATCTATATTGCAGGCATTGGCTGAGCAGGGTCGTTTGGTGCGCTTGCCGCAAAACAAGATAGGCACATACAACAAAGCCAACAAAGCATTCATCGCTTTTGAGCAGGAAAACGAGCGTGAGCCATCTACCGAAGAATTGGCAGAGATACTGGATATGAGTGAAACAGAAATCACTAACATATTCACCAGCAATACCCGCCATACATCATTAGACGCACCGGTACACGAGGCAGAAGACGTGGCAATGGGCGACCTGCTTGAAGGTGCTAACGATACAGATGATGATGTGATGAAAGATTCATTGCGCAATGAAATAAAGCGCATATTGAAATCGCTCAGCACACGCGAGGCAGAAATATTGGGTGCATATTTCGGATTGGAAGGCGACCATGGTCCTACCATTGAAGAAATAGGTGAAAAATACGACCTGACGAAAGAGCGCATCCGCCAGATAAAAGAACGTGCTATCAAGCGTTTGCAAAAAGCACGCTACAGCAATGCGCTGAAAGTATATTTGGGTTAATACCCCATGTTAATTACTTACTAAACATAACAGAGCCGCAGGTATTATTACTTGCGGTTTCTTATTTTAGAGCCATGGACAATCAGCAATTAAAAACATCTGAAGAAAAAACCATCAACCTATACAACAAGGCATATTCCGAAAATTATCGTGCATACGACGAGCAGTTTATCAACGAGCCTTCTTATCCGCACTTTGGGGGCATCATACGCAAGCTGTCTGCATCATTCGGCAGGCCTATATCGGTGCTTGAAGTTGGTTGCGGCACAGGCAGATATTTCCATACGCTGCAAAATACTGCCCATCTTACAGGCATAGATATTTCTGAACACATGCTGGAACTGGCTCGCCACCCATTGAAAGAAAATGAGGTGAACATACCCGATATACGCCTGATAGCAGGTAGTGTTTACGAATATGACTTTGGCAATCAACAATTCGACTTTATCTATTGCATAGGCGTATTAGGAGAGCATGTACCGCTAACACCTGCTATGCTGGTAAAACTGCACCAATTGCTGAATGATGGAGGCGTACTGTTTACTACCGTTGTAAACCTTGATGCACGCAAAAACCTGAAACGCAAACTGGCAGAGACAGCCTACCCCATGATGCCGCAACGTGTGAAACAAGTACTGGACGAACGCTGGAAAAGCAACTACCTGACACTGCAACAACTAAAAACCCTCATGACCGCATCGCCCTTTACAAACTACGATATAGAAAACTATATAAGCGAAGACAAAGGCTGGAAAGGCGGGCATTATGAAGTAACGGCAAGGAAGTAAAGATTATTCATTTTGTGGCGATTTTAATGCTAGACCTTATATAAATGTCTTTCATTATTAACTAATCAACTGTCTTGCCAACCCACCGAGTTTCTTTAAGGCACGTTCTACCTGTGGTGTCCATTGCATACCGTAGCTAAGGCGCAGGCAATTTCGGTAACGGTCTTGTAGGGTAAACATGCTGCCCGGTGCTATGCTTATTTTATGCAGCATGGCTTCTCGGTACAGTTCGTAGGTGTCTATTCGTTTATCCAATTCCAGCCATTGTATAAAGCCACCCTTGGGGCTGCTCATCTTTGTACCGTCAGGAAAATATTCGCCGATGGCTCGGCTGAATTGCAGGCTGTTGGCATGGAGTGTTTGCCTTAGCTTGCGCAGGTGGTATTCGTACCTGCCCGTAGCCAGAAAGTTGGCAATAGCTGCCTGCTGTGCCGTAGCACTGGTGATGCTGTGGTATAGTTTCAGGCGTTTTACTTTTTCTGTGTATTTGCCTGCTGCTACCCAACCCACTCTATAGCCCGGTGCCAGTGTTTTAGATACAGAACTGCACCATAATACATTGCCCTCTTCATCAAAGCTCTTGCAAGATAGCGGGCGGGTTTTACCAAAATACACATCGCCATACAGGTCGTCTTCTATCAGCGGTACACCGTGGCGGGAAAGTAGTTTTACCAATGCCTCTTTCTGCTCGTCGGGCATGGTATAGCCCAGCGGGTTGCTGAAATTGGTTACGAAAAAACACGCTTTAATATTGTGTTTTTGCAGTGCATGTTTTACATCGTCGGGGTCAACACCTGTATCGGGGTGCGTGGGTAGTTCTACCACTTTCAACCCGATGCTTTTGGCAAAGCGTAGCGTACCAAAGTACACAGGGCTTTCTACCGCAATGGTATCGCCGGGCTTGGTTATAGCCATCAGGCAGTAAGATATGGCATTCATGCAGCCGGCAGTGGTTACAAGGTCTTCAGCTTTCAGGTTGCCGTTCCATTGCCTCGTCCACCTTGCTACTTGTGTGCGTAGCAGTGCATTGCCTTGTACAGACTCGTAAGATGTGCCGTTGGCAGGCAAATCTCTCATGGCTTGTACCATTGCTTTGTTCAGTTTGGCAAGTGGTAATATTTCTGGGGCAGGTACACTGAGCGAAAATTTTACAATGCCGGGCATCACAAAATCGTCATACACCTCACTGATGATGGCTTCTACATTTTTGTTTTTTATGGTTAAGGTCGGGTTACTTTTTTGTAAAGGCTGCGGAAACCGAGATGGGTTGAAGCGCACATAGTACCCGCTTTGTGGGCGAGATTCTATCAACCCCTTACCCTCAAGGTGATAATATGCTTGCAGTATGGTACTTACACTCACGCTGTTCTGTTCGCTCAAAACCCTTACTGATGGCAGCTTGTCGCCTATATTCAGCACTTTGTCCATTATCTGCTGCTCTATACCATCTGCTATGTGCAGGTATATATGTCCGTCTTTGCCTTTGATGGTTTTCTTCATATAGTAGCTGTGTTAAAAAAACTGTTATGGTCGAAATTACAAAAATTGTATCTGTTTTGTTTCAAATAATCTGTAGATTTTTGCAATGTTGTTTTACAACAATTTAATCATCGCACACAATGTCGAGGCACTCAAAAGCTATTCTTGCGCTTATCTATATCTGTATCATCTGGGGTACTACATATTTGTCGGGACGTATTGTTGTGCAGTTGTTTCCGTCTTTCTTATTTGCAGCCATCAGGCAAATTATCTCTGCCCTTATCATCTTCGGCATTGCCTTAGCCATCAACCGCAAAGCCGATTTGTCAAAGAAAAATATACTGCATCAAATAAAAATTGGCTTCCTGCTCATTACCATAGGCAACGGGTTGGTGATGTGGGGTGTACGTTTTATACCAAGCGGTGTAGCAGCGCTGATATGCGGGCTGATGCCACTGAACGCTGTGCTGATAAATATTGCCCTCACCAAAGAGCGCATCAACGGGTTGATAATATTAGGCATGCTCACTGGTTTTGCAGGCATTGTACTGATATTTAAAGACAATTTTGCGCTGATAGGAGATAGTAAATACCTGTTTGGCATCATAGCAACGTTTATTGCTACTACATGTTGGTCGCTTGGCAGTGTGTTGAATAAGAAGCATGTATCTACTACCAATCCCATCTTCAACTCAGGCTTGCAACTGATGTTTGGCAGCATAGGTTTATTTATAGGCAGCCTGTTGGCAGATGATTACAGCCATGTAGATTTATTTCAACCCAAAGTCATCTGGAATCTTGCTTATCTCGTCATTTTCGGTTCGGTACTGGCATATACATTATATATGTACGCACTGAAAGAACTGCCTGTTGGCATTACTACGCTGTATGCGTACGTAAACCCATTAGTGGCCGTAGTGCTTGGCTATCTTGTACTCAACGAACAACTCACTTGGTACACTGCATTGGCATTTGCCACCATCGCGGGTGGTGTATATATCGTAAACTACGGCTATCGCCGAAAACATAAACAAACCGCGGCAAAGCAGGCGGCATTATTAACCATTCCCGATGCGGAATAATATAAAATTCAACTGTTATGGAATATGCTATTTCAATTTCGCCACAGGCAGAAAGAACCGTAAAAGATACCACCAGCATACCTTTTGGTGTACAGCCAACGGAGCATATGTTTGTAGCCGAATACAAAGACGGACAATGGCACAACAGCCGTATCGTACCATTCACCAACCTCAGCATGAGCCCCTTTGCACTATGCCTGCACTACGGGCAAACAGTGTTTGAGGGCATGAAAGCATTTTTGATGAACGACGGGCATATCAATATATTTCGTGTAGATAAACACTATGAGCGTTTTGCAAAATCGCTGGAGCGTATGTGTATACCTGTCGTACCAAAAGGTTTGTTTACCGAAGCATTGCATCAACTTGTACAACTCGATGCGAGTTGGGTACCCGATGCCGAGCATGGTTCACTGTACCTACGCCCGTTTGTAATAGCATCTGAAGAAAGGCTGGGTGTAAAAGTAGCAGACGAATACTTGTTTATGATTGTATGTACGCCTGCGTATCAATACTATGCACAACCATTGAAAGTGAGGGTAGAAGAAACTTATTCTCGTGCTGCAGATGGCGGTACGGGTTTTGCCAAATGCGGTGGTAATTATGGTGGAGCTTTCTATCCTACCAAACTGGCACGTGAGGCTGGCTACGACCAAGTGATATGGACGGATAGCAACACGCACGAAATGATTGAAGAATCGGGCACAATGAACCTGATGTTTGTAATAGATGATACACTCATCACCCCACCGCTATCGGGTACTATATTGGATGGTGTTACTCGAGATTCGTTACTGACATTAGCTAAAGAACTCGGTATACCAACCGATGTACGCCCTGTAAGCTATAAAGAAATACAAGAAGCATTAGAAGCTGGCAAACGTGTTGAAGCATTTGGTGCAGGTACAGCAGCCGTTATAGCTCCAATAGAAATCATTGCCATTCAAGGTAAAGATTACAACTGCTATATAGCCGAAGATGCAACGATGTATAAACTACAGCGTGCATTGTATGATATAAGAAAAGGTATAGCACCTGACAACCACAACTGGAACTACATAATATAACAATATGCAACCCGTAACTATCAGCTACAACGGATATACCATTACTACTGATAAGCAATTAATGAACATCAACGATGTACATCATTGGCTATCAACAGAGGCGTACTGGTGTAAGAACATACCTTTTGATGTAGTGAAGACCGCTTTTGATAACTCGTATTGCATAGGCATTCTGAAAGATGGCAGACAGGTGGGTTATGCACGTTTCATAACAGACTATGCGGTATTTGCTTATTTGGCAGATGTATATGTAGAAGAAGCGCACCGTGGCTTGGGACTTAGTAAGAAGATGATGGAAGTATTGATGAATCTTGATTGGGTGAAAACACTCCGCCGCCTAACGCTTGCTACCCTTGATGCACATGGGTTGTATGAGCAGTTTGGCTTCAAACAACCCGCACTACCAGAAAGGCTGATGGAGATAACCCGCCCTGCTATTTATGGAGATAACAGTAATCCGTGTAAATAATAATAAGATGGCAATACCATATCTCAAAAGTGCTATAAGACAGTTTCAGATGTACAAACAACTGGGCGAGGGTGCTATGCAACAGATAACAGATGAACAGTTATTTGCTATGCCCAATGAAGAAAGCAACAGCGTTGCCATCATTGTACAACACTTGTGGGGCAATATGCTCAGCCGCTGGACTGATTTCCTGACAACGGATGGAGAAAAACCATGGCGGCAACGTGATGCTGAATTTGAAAACAACATCAATACCCGCGAAGCATTGATGCAAAAATGGGAAGAGGGCTGGCAATGCTTATTCAATGCACTACATAGTATTACTGATGAAGACCTTGAAAAAATCATCTATATCCGCAACGAAGGGCATACCATACTAGAGGCTATCAACAGGCAGATAGCGCACTATTCTTATCACGTAGGACAGATAGTTTACATAGCCAAGATGTATAAAAACAATGGATGGAATAGCCTCTCCATCCCACGCAACCAATCAAACGAATACAACAACAAAAAATTCAGCGAAGAAAAAGGGACAAGACATTTTACGGATGACTGGTTGAAGAAGGGGTAAAACAGCCCCAATTAGCGGGGCTATTATCTATTCATCTTTATTTGTGTGTTTACTCATCTCTTTCTTCTCAATGAAATAAGAAATAACCAATCCAATACCACCGCAAATGCCTATCAAAGAAAAATACAAAGCAGGGCGGTCAGGGTCGCTCGGGAAACGCACGGGGGGCATTGCATTATCAATGAAATAAGCCATTAATAAGCCTACACCTACGCCTACCATCAGCAGTCCGTATTTTAAATATGTAAGCGAGCCGAATTTTCTGAAACCCTCTCTCGGGTTGATGCCACGCTCTATCAATGCCATATTTTCTTTGTTGCGCATATATGCAATACCAAACAGTGTTATTGCCATGCTAATAAACAATACGATAGGTACCATTGCTTCCGTTGCTTCCATATGCTTTTTTTAAAAGTTATTAATTTGTTGATGTATCTATGACGCTGCACAGTTTGCTAAGGTTACAAAATAGCTGAAATATTTTTCTGTAACCTTACATCTGTTTATTGCGTCTTATACACATACTATGCAACAAATACAGGATGCTGCTATCATACAATCGGTATTGCAGGGCAATAAAGCTGCCTATGCGGTATTGGTTGAGCGATACCAGTCTTTTGTATTTACCATCATCTGCAGGCTGATACCGCAACGGGAAGAAGCTGAAGACGTATCGCAGGAAGTATTTGTAAAAGCATACTTATCGTTAGCAGGTTTTAAGGGTAGTAGTAAATTCAGCACGTGGTTATATACCATAGCTCATACTACGGCACTGTCACATCTTCGCAAATCGAGGGTCAGCACTGTTTTTGCAGAAGAAAATGTGATGGCTGTTTATGCAGATGGTAAGGCGAGCACACAACACCCGCAATACAACTCACTACGCACTGCCGTGAACGATTGCATCAAACGCCTGCCGCCAGAAGATGCGGAAATCATTACCTTATTCTATCTGGCAGAGCAGTCTATTGAAGAAATAGCAGCCATTATGCAGATAGAAACAAATAACGCTAAAGTAAAACTGCACCGTGCAAGGCAAAAACTGAAAGAGATTGTAGAGCGAACTTACGGGCATGAAAAGACTTTATTATACCGCAATTGATGTAATTTTAATAATCAACAGAAATGAAACAGGACGATAATACATACAATGATTTGATGAAATCGCTGGAAGTGGAGCAACCTTCTATGCGGTTCACTAAAAACGTGATGGACAACATCGAAGGATTGGAAGTAGCGCGTGTTACCAAACACTATATCAACCCATTGGTGATAAAAACTATTGCAGCAGTATTAGTATTGTGTATGCTTGTATCTATATACATCGTCTTTACTACTGCCAAACCTGTACCTAACTATACCATATCACTCAAAAACATCACCCTGCCTAAAAACATCAGCCTGTATATTATTGCTATCAACATCATACTATTACTGTTATTGGCAGAACGATGGTTGAGTAGCAGAAAAAGAATACAGCAATTAAAAGATAACACCTGAAAACCAACATAATTGTACAAGTCCGTACTTTATATCATCTCATTATCTGTAAGCCTCAATGCAACAGCACAGGTAAATGACTCGCTGAACAAGGTCATCAAAACCATGCTGGGCGAAGACTTCTATTTCAGGTATCAAATAGATAGTATTACTGCACGTTTTGGCAATAATAGTGCAGAGAGAAAACAACTATGGCGTAGCATTGACTCTGTTGACAACCTGCACAATGCTGTTTTAAAACGGATTATCAAACAAACAAAGAAGTATCCAGGCTACAACGTATTGGGGAAAGAGGGTTCAAAAAACTTTTGGAATTTAGTACAGCATCAAGACCATGATACCGCTTTTCAGTTAAAGGTTTTGAATTTGATGCATGATGCCATGTTGAAAAACAATGCATCGCCGATTGATTATGCATACTTGTACGACCGTGTTATGCTAAATACAATCGGCAAACAGTATTTTGGCACACAATTTCAGCCAAATGCTAAAAAGAAAACATACGAACCTAGACCATTAATAGACTCAATAAATGTTGACAGCCGCAGAAAACAAATTGGATTACATCCTATTAAAGAAAAGATTGACTACCTGAATAGAACATCGTATGTGCATTTGAAATAATTATTTCATAACCCTTTTTCTTCTATGCTGAATATATATTACTGATACTATTAAGTAAAGTATAGTGTTGGAAACAAGCATCGGCAGAATAAATGCAATAATCCAAGAAACTTTGTACCACATAGGTTTTACACTATTAAAAATCTCTGCCATTGACAATATAGAAAAAACAAAGCCTGCTATACCGCCAGCTATCAATATCGGCATAGCATAAGGCCAATGTTGTATCTTAAACAAAGCACCCATAATAAGCAACACTACACTTATCACATAAGCTGTTCTGATAACTATATCTTCCGTGCGTTCCAACATATAAATACCGTTTTAAAGCTTTTCCATCATCCCAAACCCAAACGCTTCCATACTCCGCAGCTTAGCATCTGCTATTGCAAATCGGGCATCGTCGTAGTGGGCAGGTTCGGGTATGGCTATTACCTTCATGCGGGCTGCTTTGCCTGCTATTACACCGTTGATGGAATCTTCCAATACCAAACATTGCAGCGGCAATGCACCAAGTTGATTGGCACAGTGCAGAAACACTGCTGGGTGCGGCTTACCAAGTTCCACCTCGTCGGCAGATGTTATGCAATCGAAATAATGCTTGATGTCAAAATGTTCTACCAATGCGTTTATCATCCGTATGGGCGATGAGGATGCCAAGCCTATTTTGTAGCCGTTTGTTTTCAGCAGTTCCAATGCATTCAGCACGCCTGGCATTACACTCCCCTGCTCTATCGTCAGGGCTATGATGTCGTCCAGTATTTCTTCCGCTACTTCTTCCGATGATTTTCCCTGCCAGGGGTATTTTACCGCCCAATATGCCGTCACCTCATATATATGAAAACCACGTGTGTCTTTAAAGCGTTCTTTGGTTACAGGTATGCCATGCTGCTCTGCCACGCGCAACATGCTAACACCCCAAAGTGGCTCGGTATCAAACAATAAACCATCCATGTCAAACAACACGGTATTAATCATATATGCCTTATTTAGCCGCAAATATCTGCTCTGCGGGTGATATTTCGGGGGAAATTATATCTATTACGGTTAATTAACATCTTGTAATACCATTCTATCGGTTATTTTTGCTGCAAATCTTTTTAATTATGAAGCGCAAAGCTTTCTATGCCATGATGTTGGGAGCATCGTTGCTCGCTAACACAGCAAAAGCAGAAGGAAACATCAAGTTTACCGAGTTCGACCTGCCCAACGGGCTGCACGTCATCCTGCACGAAGACCACGCCACGCCTATTGTGTGCGTATCGGTTATGTATCACGTAGGTTCTAAAAACGAAGACCCGCAGCGCACAGGTTTCGCTCACTTCTTCGAGCACCTGTTGTTTGAGGGTAGTACCAATATTGGACGTGGTGAGTATATGAAAATGGTACAAGCAGCCGGTGGACAGCTTAACGCCAACACATCGCAAGACCGTACTTATTATTACGAGGTGTTGCCATCAAACCAACTGGAACTGGCACTGTGGATGGAAAGTGAGCGTATGTTCCAAGCAAAGATTGACATGGTAGGTGTGGAAACACAACGCAAAGTAGTGAAAGAAGAAAAGAAACAACGCTACGATAATACCCCCTACGGCCAGTTGCTGAATTGTGTGTACGAAAATGCATACACCAAGCACCCATACCGCTGGAGCCCGATAGGTAAAGAGCAATACATAGACCAAGCCAAGCTGGAAGAGTTTATGGATTTCTACAAAACATTCTACGTACCCAATAATGCAGTACTGTCTATTGCGGGCGATTTGGATGTTGCTAAAACAAAAGAACTGATTACCAAATACTTTGGCGAGATACCTAAAGGCACAAAAGCTATACCACGCCCTACAGATATAGAGCCTGCACAAACAGCCGAAAAGCGTGTTGAGTTTTTTGACAATGTGCAACTGCCAGCTACCATCGTAGCATATCACACACCAAAAATGGGTACAGAAGATTGGTATGCAATGCAACTGCTTACGCAAATGCTGTCGCAGGGTAAGAGCTCTCGCTTTCAGAAAGAGATAGTAGAAAAACAACAGAAAGGCCTTGCGGTGGGTGCGTTTATGATACCTAACGAAGACCCGGGTGTTGCCTTCATGTACGGTATAACAAATGCAGGTGTTAAACCCGAAGAGTTGGAAAAGTCAATGATTGCAGAAGTAGAGAAAGTAAAAACAGCCCTCGTGTCTGACGAAGAATACCAAAAGCTGATGAACCAGGCTGAAAATGATTTCGTTTCTCAAAACCAGCGTGTAGCGGGTATTGCAGAAAACCTGGCTACGTACTATACTTATTTCCGCAATGCAGACCTCATCAACACAGAGTTGAAGAACTACACCAAAATAACTAAAGAAGACCTGAAGCGTGTTGCCAACAAATACTTTACCAAAGAAAACAGGCTGATAGTACATTATTTACCAAAAGCGCAACAAAAGAAAGGATAATCCATTTTTCTAAAACAACAAGCTTCAACTGTATTATAAAATGAAAAAGTTAACACTATCTATATTATCGCTGGCAGTAGCACTCAGTGCATCTGCACAGAAGTTAGACCGTAGCATACGCCCCAAAGCAGGGCCTGCACCCGAGGTGAAACTCGGCGAACCACAAAGCTTTACATTGGCAAATGGCTTGCGTGTATTTGTTGTAGAAAAACACAAGCTACCCGTAGTAAGCATCAGCATCCAACTGGATATAGACCCCGCTTTAGAGGGCGAAAAAGCTGGCTACACCAGCATGGTGGGCGAACTGCTGACAAGCGGCACTAAAACACGTAGCAACGAACAACTGGCTAAAGAAATAGACTACATAGGTGCCAACATCAATGCATCCAGCAGCAGCGTATATGCATCAGGATTGAAGAAGCACGTAGGCAAAATAATGGAGCTGACATCAGATATTACTATCAATTCAGACTTCAAACAAGACGAACTGGATAAATTAATGAAGCGTACACTCTCCGGCCTTGAAGCAAACAAGAATGAGCCGGATGATATGCTGAATAATGTGAGCGCATCACTCAACTTCGGTAAGCAACACCCGTATGGCGAGGTAGTAACAGATGTAACAGCCGCTAAAGTAACGCTGGACGATTGTAAGAAATTTTACAGCACTTACTTCCGCCCCAACGTAGCATACATGGCTGTTATCGGCGACATAACTGTTGGCGAGGCAAAAGAACTGATTGAAAAACACTTTGGCAAATGGCAGAAAGCAGAAGTACCTGTTGCTACTTACAGCAACCCTACTGCACCTGCAAAAACCAATGTTGCTTTCGTACCACGCGAGGCGGCCGTGCAGAGTGTTATCAACGTTACTTACCCAATAGATTTGAAACCCGGCGTACCCGATGTTATCAAAACACGTGTAGCTAACTCAATACTGGGTGGTGGTTCTAACGGCCGTTTGTTCCTGAACCTGCGCGAGAAACACGCATGGACGTACGGTTCTTATTCTTCAATTACGCAAGACCATCTGAAAGGAAACTTCACAGCTTATGCAAAATGCCGCAATGCGGTGAGCGATAGCGCGGTGGCAGAAATACTGGCAGAGATGAACCGCCTGCAAACAGAAAAAGTAGGTGCGGAAGAACTGCAAAACCACCTCAACTACCTGTCTGGCAGCTTTGCTATTGGTTTAGAAAATGCACAAACAATTGCACAGTACGCTATCAATATTGAGCGTTATAAAATGCCGAAAGATTATTATCAGAATTACCTGAAAAATCTGAATGCGGTAACGGCAGATGATATACAGACAGTAGCCCGCAAATACATCACTGCCAGCAATGCGCACATAGTAGTGGTAGGTGCAAAAGGCGATGTTGACAAATCATTGACACGTTTTGACAGCGATGGCAAACTGGATTATTACGACAACTATGGCAATCCGCTGAAAGCTGCTGAAACAAAAGCTGCTCCTGCCAGCATTACTGCCGACGACATCCTGAAAAAATATGTAAACGCTATTGGTGGTGAAAAAGCTATCACCAGCATTAAGGATATTAAGACAGTAACTAAAGGCACACTCAGCATGCAAGGACAAGAATTGCCTATTTCAATATTAGAAATGAAAAAAGCGGGCAATAAACTGAAGTCTGAAGTATCTGTAATGGGTATGGTGCAGCAAAAGCAAGTATTTGATGGCACTAAAGGTTATATGGAAGCTGGCGGACAAAAGCAAAACATAGAGGGTGATGAAGCTGCAGATATGAAAGAGCAAGCCGACATTGCCGCTGAACTGCACCCGCAACAATATGGCCTGAAACGTAGCGTAAAAGGTATGGATAAAGTAGGCGCGGCAGATGCATATGTAGTAGAGGCAGTGAATGCAAAAGGTGATAAAAAGATGGAATACTATGATGTAGCATCTGGATTGTTGCTGAAGAAAGTAGAAACCAGCGAACAAGGAAGCCAATCAATGGAATACGGCGACTATAAAGAAGTACCGGGCGGTAATGGCTATAAAATACCATACAGTGTAAAATTGGATGCGAATGGCATGGTAATACCTGGCAAAGTAGAAACCGTAGAAATAAACAAAAACATACCTGACAGCGAGTTTAATTAATCATTAAACAAACTTCATATACAAAGCCATCTCTATACGGGATGGCTTTGTTGTTTATATTATAAGCCTATCAACATTTTTAACCCCTGTTTAGCATGCCCATAACTGCCTTTATATTACCTTTGCACAAACCGAAACTGAAAATATGGCAGAGATTCTGCACAAGGTGATTGAAGAAAACAGGCAAGGTGAGGCATTCGCCCCTTTTGCCGAAGACCCCAATGGATATAACAAGAAATTCTATATAGAAAGCTATGGCTGCCAGATGAACTTCAGCGATAGCGAGATTGTGGCATCCATCCTGCACGAAGAAGGCTTTGGTGCTACCCGCAATATAGATGAGGCCAATCTGGTGTTCATCAACACCTGCTCTATACGAGAGAAGGCAGAGCAAACCGTACGCAATCGTCTGCAAACTTTCAAAAAGATAAAAGACGAAAAGCCAGGTATGCTGATAGGTGTGCTGGGCTGCATGGCAGAACGTCTGAAAGCTAAGTTTCTGGAAGAAGAAAAACTGGTAGATATAGTAGTAGGTCCCGATGCTTATCGTAGCCTGCCCGGTCTGATAACCGAAGCTGAGGGTGGACAAAAAACAGTAAACGTGTTACTGAGCCGTGAGGAAACGTATGCCGATATATCGCCCGTGCGTTTGGACAGTAATGGTGTTACGGCATTTGTCAGCATCATGCGCGGGTGCAATAATATGTGTACGTTTTGTGTAGTGCCATTTACACGCGGTCGTGAACGTAGCAGAGATAACCTGAGCATCGTAGCAGAGTGTCAGGATTTATTCAATCGTGGTTTCAGAGAGGTTACCCTTTTAGGGCAGAATGTGGATAGTTATTATCACACTACTCCGTCAGGTGAAGAAGTTACTTTCGATAAGTTGTTAGAACAAGTTGCCTTCATATCTCCCCTACTCCGCATACGTTTCAGCACCTCTCACCCTAAAGACATTACAGACGATGTGCTGCATACCATGGCACAGTACGATAATATTTGCGAATACATACACCTGCCCGTACAAAGCGGCAATACCCGCATACTGCAACACATGAACCGTACTTATACACGCGAGTGGTATCTGGCAAAAGTGAAGCGCATACGCGAGATAATGCCCGATTGCGGTTTGAGTACAGACGTTATAAGTGGTTTTTGCAGCGAAACGGAAGAAGAACACCAAGACACACTGAGCCTGATGGAAATGTGCAGGTTTGATATGGCGTATATGTTCTCTTACAGCGAACGCCCCGGTACACTTGCAGCCCGCCGCTACGAAGATGATGTACCTGAAGATGTAAAAAAACGCAGGCTCGAAGAAATCATCAAACTGCAAAACAAACACTCACGCGAGAGCTATCAGAACGACATCGGCAAAACATTCAAAGTACTGATAGAGGGCGATAGCAAACGAAGCGATGCCGACTGGTGCGGGCGCAACACACAAAACAAAATGGTAGTATTCCCCAAAGGCAATTACCAACTGAAAAAAGGTGATTACGTAAACGTACAAATCAACACAGCTACATCCGCTACGTTGATTGGAGAAATAGTAGATTAATTAAAAAGTGAAAATTCAAAAAACACATTTTTGACTTTTGACTTTTGACTTTTGACTTGACACAATGGATAACCAAAACATAAAAAACAGGTTTGGCATTATAGGCAATACGCCTGCGCTAAACCATGCCCTCGATACTGCTGTGCAGGTAGCTGCAACCGACTTGTCGGTACTGATAGCCGGCGAAAGCGGTGTTGGTAAAGAGGCTTTTTCAAACATCATACATGCCCTGTCATCGCGCAAGCACAATCCTTTTATTGCTGTAAACTGTGGTGCTATACCAGAGGGTACTATTGATAGTGAACTCTTCGGCCACGAAAAAGGTTCTTTTACAGGTGCGGTAGATGCTCGTAAAGGTTATTTTGAAACGGTTAACGGCGGTACGATATTTTTGGATGAAATAGGTGAAATGCCATTGGGTACGCAAGCTCGCCTGTTGCGTGTGTTGGAGAGCGGAGAGTTTATACGTGTTGGTTCATCGAAAGTGCAGAAGACGGATGTACGTGTGATAGCTGCTACCAACCGCGATTTGCTGGAGCATGCACAAAACGGTAAGTTTCGTGAAGATTTGTATTACCGCCTCAGCACTGTACCCATCCGCGTACCTGCACTCCGCGACAGGAAAGAAGATATACCCCTGCTCTTCCGCAAGTTTACGGGCGACTTTGCAGAGCGATACAAAACACAATCTGTACAGCTTGATGCCAACGCGCAACAAGTGCTGATGAACTACCCTTGGCCGGGTAATGTGCGGGAACTTAAAAACATAGCCGAGCAGATTTCTGTATTGAGTACCGAGAAGGTACTGAGCGCAGAAGCCCTGCAAAAGTTTTTGCCCAATGCTACGGGCAACCGTGGGCTGGCATTGCTGCAACCTGCAGGCGTACCCATACACAGCCCCCATGCACAAACAGCCAACGACTTTAATACCACCGAGCGCGACATACTATACAAGCTGTTTTTCGAGTTAAAGAAAGACATGACAGAGATAAAACAAATGCTCTACGAAATGGGGCACTCGTCCGGCGGCTTCTCACCCGTTGCTATGCCCGATGCTGCACCCGTAATGCCTGCATACAATATGCCTGCTGCCGATAGTATGGTAACCCCTGTCAGTACACCCATTGTACTGCACCAGCCATCAAATAATAATCCTACGGTAGACCATCATGAAGATGTGGAAGAGTCGCTGATGCTGACAGACAGGGAAAAAGAATTCATCGTTAAGTCGCTGAAAAAACATAAAGGCCGCCGCCGCGATGCTGCTAATGAACTCGGCATATCCGAACGTACCCTTTACAGAAAGATAAAAGAATACGACATCAAAGATTAATTTTACATGGTGGCTATTAAGCGTAGTTTTTTAATGCTCTTACTCCCTGTCCTGTTACTATGCAGTGGCTGTGGCGTGTATAGCTTTACAGGTGCTACCGTAGAGGGTAAAACCATCAACATACATACTTTAGAAAACCGTGCACGCAACGTTGTGCCTACCGTCAGCCCCAGCCTTACTGCCAAAATACGTACCCGCATATTATCGCAAACAGGCCTTACACCCGTTAATACCGACAAGGCCGATTATGATATGACAGGCACCATCACCGCGTACGAGGTTACCGTATCGGGCGTTACCAACACACAGCAGGCAAGCCAAAACAGGCTCACCATTTCGGTATCAGTAATATTTAAAAACAAGCTGAACGACAAGGGCGATTTTACACAGACTTTTACTCGTTTCGAAGACTTTCCTGCCAACCAAACCGTGCAATCTGTAGAAACAGCATTGATAGAAAAAATAGGAAATCAGCTGGCAGATGATATTTTTAATAAAGCATTTGTAAATTGGTAGTAGTTTTACGCTAAGACATGATTACATCTTCTTCCATACAGTATATATCGCAGGTACTGGCAGAGCCGCAAAACATTTCGGATACAGATGCCGAAAGCATAGCGGCTTTGATAGAAACTTATCCTTACTTTGTACCTGCCAGATATATGGATGCGGCTAATAAACATAAGAACGAACCATACAACAACCCGATGATGTCGGCCATGCAGTTGTACATGAGCAACTGGCTGATGTATTGCCAGTTTCTGACAACAGCTATGAATGGCAATGACGCATCTGTACCTGCACCCAACACAATTGCAGAACCCGCTACCCCACCTGTAGCAGAACAAATAGTAACCGACACTACCGAAGAACTATTGGCAGAAGAACCAATCATAACACTGGTAGAAGGAGAGGAAGCAATAACTGTAATAGCTGACGAACCCATACCTGCAGAAACAGATATTGAAGTAGAAAGCGAGGCATTTATACAACCCGAACCACAACCCCTCTACACCCAAAAGAAAACCGCTAAAGAAGAAGACGATTACCAACCCGAAACGGACGAATCGTTTATACTACCTGTATATACCGAAGATTACTTCCTGCATCAAGGTATGCAGGTATCGAGCGACTTGCCAACCAACCTGCCCGGCAAAGACATGAGCCCTGCCGAGGAGGCAAAATCGCTTATGGTGGTGATGAGTTTCTCTGAATGGCTGGTGTACTTCAAAAAACGCAAAGAGCAGGAACAGGAAGAGGTAGAGGGGCAAAAAGCCGTAAAAACCATGTGGCAAAAAGAAAAGCTTGCTGCCGCACTGGAAGAAGAAAACGAGGAAATACCCGAAAAAGTATTTGAAATGGCGGTCAACTCTATTACCAAAGAGGATGACCTTGCCAGCGAAAGCCTTGCCGAAATACACGCCATGCAGGGCAAATACGACAAAGCGATAGAAATGTACCGCAAATTAAGTTTGCGCAATCCGCAAAAAAAGGCGTACTTTGCCCGCAAAATTGAGGTTCTCTTAAAGGATAAACAATCATGATAGCATTTGTAACGATACTGATAATATTGGCTTGTGTAGTACTGGCATTTTTTGTACTGGTTCAAAACCCCAAAGGCGGTGGTTTGGCCGGCAACTTCGGTAGCCTCGGCAATCAGGTAATGGGCGTTAAGCAATCTACCGATGTAATGGAAAAAGGCACATGGGGTTCTATGGCTGTTATTGCTGCGCTGTGCTTAATAGCTGTTACCATGTACGAAACACCTAAAGAAATAAAAGACGCTAAAAAACAAGGTACCAGCCAAAAAGCCCCTGCACAGAAATAATTTAAAGAACAAATCATTTCAAAATACCGTACCTGCTCTGTAATATTGGGCAGGTATTTTTTTGTATGAAAACAAAGCGTGGTATATACATCGTATTGCTTGGTTTATTGCTGTTTGCATTGGTAGCTGCATGGCAGTTGTTGGGCAACAACAGCAAGCGCGCTATACAGTATCTCTACATACCCACTGGTGCTACCTACAACACCGTACAAGCCATCCTGAAGCGGGAAGATATGCTTGTAAACTATACTGGCTTTGATGCCGTGGCAAAGCTGGCAGGCTACCCTGACAAGGTGAAAGCTGGCAGGTATAAAATAACCCGTGGCATGGGCAACTACCAACTGGTGCGTATGCTGCGGGCAGGCAGGCAAGAGCCTATAAAACTGGTCATAAACAAACTACGTACCAAACAAGACTTTGCCCGCTTTGTAGCTGCTAACCTTGAGGTAAAAGCAGATAGTATTTTGTACCTGTTGGGCGATACTGCCTTTACTAAAGCACACGGTACAGACACCAACACCGCTATGTGCCTGATACTGCCCGATACCTACGAGTTTTACTGGAATACAACGGCTACTAAAGTATTGAACAAAATAGCCGCCAACTACCACCGCTACTGGAACGATGAACGCCTACGCAAAGCCACTGCTAAAAACCTGACACCCAACGAGGTTATCATCATGGCATCTATTGTAGAAGAAGAAACCAATATGCCCGATGACAAGGGCAAGATAGCCAGTGTGTACATCAACAGGATGAAGATAGGTATGCCACTGCAAGCCGACCCTACCGTAAAGTTTGCCATCGGCGATTTCAGCATCCGCCGTGTAACGGGTGTACACCTGCAAGTAGCATCGCCCTACAACACATATACAAACACTGGCTTGCCCCCCGGCCCTATCTGCACACCATCTAAAAAAACCATTGATGCCGTACTGAACGCCCCCGATACCAAATACCTGTACTTCTGCGCCCGAGAAGATTTTAGCGGCTACAGCAACTTTGCCACCAACCTTACAGACCACCTGCAGAACGCCAAACGCTACCAGCAAGCATTGAATGAGAGAGGGATAAGGTAGAACCTACTGTTATTGCGAATAATAACGCTGTAGATTTATCAATGTATCAACAGCAGAACTTAAAAAACCTAACTTTGCGCACAGTTAAATAAACAATTGTGAAGCTTCATATTCTTGCTATTGCCGTCCACCCAGACGACATTGAACTAAGTGCAGCAGGCACACTCATCAAACACGCCCGTATAGGGCAGCAAGTAGGTATTATAGACCTTACGGCCGGCGAACTGGGTACACGCGGCACACCACAGCTACGCCTGCAAGAAGCAGCAGATGCAGCCCGTATAATGGGTATGGCAGTACGCGAAAACCTCGGTATGCGCGATGGCTTTATTGTAAACGACGAAGCCCACCAACTGAAACTGATACAATACATACGCAAATACCAACCCGAAGTGGTAATAGCCAATGCGCTGGCAGACCGCCACCCAGACCATGGCAGGGCGGGTAAGCTGATTGCGGATGCCTGCTTCCTGTCTGGGCTACGCAAAATAGAAACCATGCACGATGGCACAACACAAGCCGCTTGGCGACCAAAAAGGGTGTATCACATGATACAAGACAGGTTTACCGAGCCTACTTTTATTGTGGACGTAAGCGATGCCCATACCACCAAAATGGAAGCCATCAAAGCCTACAAAAGCCAGTTTCACGACCCCACCTCTGCCGAACCGCTGACGTATATATCCCAAAGCGGCTTTTTAGAGAGTATAGAGGCACGCGCTATGTTGCTGGGCAAGCGTATTGGCGTGGCTTATGGCGAGGGCTTTGTGAGCGAAACCACCCTCGGTTTATCGAGCCTGGATGCGCTTTTGCTGCCCGATTTGGCATAATTATTTAGACAATAGCGATATTATTAGGTCATTTTTCGACTGATTTTTGAATTTTGACTTTTGAATTTTGATTTTACTACCTGTTTTTCAAATTTATTTTTTGAATTTTGGCTTTTTAATATTGAATTTTTACTACCTTTGCAGTCCTAAATTTTAAAAGAATGGCACGCGTTTGTCAGGTAACAGGCAGAAAACCCGTAACAGGTCACAAAATATCTTTCTCTAACAAGAAGGCTAAACGCCGCTTCCTGCCCAACTTGCAGGTAAAGCGTTTCTTCCTTGCCGAAGAAGACCGTTGGGTTACATTGAAATTGACTACTGATGCTATCCGCACTATCAATAAAAACGGTCTGTTGACTGTTGTTAAAGAATTGCGCGCGCAGGGTCAGAAAATCTAAGTAATAAAGTAAGTAAAGTAATAAACGCACACAGCAATGGCTAAAAAAGGAAACCGCGTTCAGGTAATATTGGAATGCACAGAGCATAAAAACAGCGGTATGCCCGGCACAAGCCGTTATATTACCTCTAAAAACAAAAAGAACACACCAGAGCGTATAGAGTTGAAGAAATACAACGATATACTGAAAAAGGTAACTGTTCACAAAGAAATTAAATAATCTTATTCTAAAATATTTATTGAGTTATGGCAAAAGCAGCTAAAACCGCGATTAAGAAAGACCCGAAGCTGGCAGCGGAAGCTAAGAACTATACGAAAGTGATAAAAGCTGTACGCAGCCCGAAGACGGGTGCTTATACTTTTAAGGAGCAAATGATGCACAAGGATAAAGTAAAAGATTTTCTTGCTGCAAAATAACACAGCCTCTATAGACTAAGACTTATCAGTTCTTATAGCCTTAGTACTTATTTAACCATATTTAGAAAGCCGCTCTCAACCGAGGGCGGCTTTTGTTATATTGTAGAAAAAACTTCAGTCACATTTACTATTTAAATTGATACATACTTAAACTACAATCATAAACAACCGAGTCACCATTATTGACGGTAACCTTGCTTTTACCCTCACATATTGTTTTTAGGTCTTCTTCATTATTTTTGATCTTGTACTTTTCAGCCGTTTCTTTAGATTTATATACCCCGTTGATAACTGTGGTACACTCACATACATACCCTTCTTTGCATGATAACAATAGTACACTTATTACTAAACAATAATATCGATTCAAAAATCGCATTTTCAAATACATTATTTATCGCAACATAGTTATACAAAATCTGTTACTTCTCAAACTATTCCTTTTATCTATTTGCTCCTATCTCTTCTATTAAGGGCAACTTTCATTCTATACATCAGGCAGCTACGCGCCTGATGTACCTGTACAGCACAAACAACCATGTACCAAATAGCAGGCTCAGTGTCCATACTTCCACATTGCGGAAAGGATGCACTACATGGTTTGCCATATCTGCAAACAGCCCGAATGGTGCGGTAACTACATCCCAACTATTCCATCGCAAATATCTGCCTAAGTATATACCATAACCACTCAGGCAGAGGAACAGAAATATCATGGGCATAATGTATTGCTTGCGGATGTAGCCATTCATCAGTTTTTCTATGTTGGATAATGAGAGGAAGCCATACAGCAACCCGTTCAGCGCAAACGATAATAGTATCAGCATATCTAACCACAGAGGGCATTCTGGCCGCTCACGCAAGTGAAAGAGGTCGGTTGTTATGTACATGGCATTGGGGAAGAAGAGCAACCACATAGCAACGTATGCCAGCACGGCTTTTTTATTGCCTGCTACCAACACTTTGTACGAAAAATACAAGGGCAATACTGCCAGAAACAAATTCCAGATGAGAAAGGCGAATGTGATATGCCCTGTATATACAACCCTTGCTATCAGCAACGCCACACAGAAAAACGAAGATGGTAACAGCCACCTGTATTTACGACTAAACGACATGATTTTTACAATTTTACATAAGGAATAAAAACAAACAACCCGATACCCACACTTGCCATAGCAGCTATCAGCACCGCTGCTGCTGAAACGTCTTTGATGATTTTGATGGCTGGGTGTTGCACCCCGCCACTTACAAAATCGCATAATCGTTCTATAGCAGTATTAATAGCTTCTGTTACCCACACCATACTTATGGCAATGATGATGTACACCCAGTCAGTTTTATCTAAACCAACATACACCCCTGCCGACACTACCAGTACTGTAGCCACCAAGTGTATCATTGCATTGGGTTCTTGCAGCAGATACTGCAATCCGTTGAATGCATAACCAAAGCTGCGCAACCTGCCTGTAAGCACTTTCACTATCTTATTCATGATGAGTTGTTGGGGATTTATGTGTGCCGTACCAGTCTATCTTACGAGAGTAGTACATGATAACAGCCAGTATCACAAACAAACCAATGCTGCCGAATAGCAATGCATAATCTTCCAGTTGTATCAGCACAAAGATGTAGCCATACAAACCTGCCAGCGATACTATAAAACCTGTTGCAATTTTAAATGCTTTGAATATACCCCACACATACGTGCCTATCAACGTAACAGTGGCTGTAGCTGCAATGGCATAAGCAGGGTTGAAGCCTGTGTATTCGGATATTGATAACAGCAGTGTGTAGAAAATACACAAAGCAAAACCAACCAACAGGTATTGCAACGGGTGTACTTGCTTTTTCTGCAATATCTCTATAAAGAAAAACACGGTAAATGTGAGTGCTATAAACAAGATAGCGTACTTAACGCTTCGCTCTGTTTTAGCATAGCCATCTGCAGGTTGTATCAGCTTCACACCAAACGACGAATTATCTATTTCATGGTTGTTGCCATCTGTCCAGCATTGCGGGTAACTTCTCGATACTTGCAATACTTTCCAGTGTGCATCAAAGCCTTTCTCTGTAATATTCGCCGTCTTATCGGGCAGGTATTGACCGTCAAACGCTGGTGCTTTCCAGGTAGATTGTAATGCTACTTCGGTCGTTTTACCTACCGGTGTAAAATACAATCTTGATGAGCCTTTCAGTTTCAGGTTGATGGCAAAACGGCTGTTGACCGCAGGGTTAATGCTCACTGCTGTGTTCAGCCCCGTTTGCAATATTTTTGTATTGGCAGTACCCGCTTCCATTGGTTTCTTGGTACTATCCCATTGCAGCACTACTTCTTCTTCCAACCCACGAGCATCGTCAATACCAACTACCAACTTGGCATCGCCCCACATAATATTTTCGGGGGCTATGTGCAGCTTCTCTACCTCTGCAAAATTGAAATGTCCATCCAGCTTCATATCTGCCCTGTATAGCGTTACGGTGTACAGGCTTCTATGCCTTACTTCGGGTATAGCTTTGCCGTTGATGCTCAACGTTTCGGGCATTAGGTAGATGAGCGATGTTTGCATAACGGTTTTGCCATCCTGCACTACTGCCAGTTTGTAGGGTATCTGCAATATGGGTCCCGTTAGAGTTTGTTCGTTTGCCCATTTATCACTCACCTCATTTACTACCTGTTGTTGTCGCATCTTTCTTTCACCTACCAAGTCCGATACCAATAGTGTGGGTATCAGCATCAGTAGTATCAAAAAACCAATGAGGAAGCCTTTGATGAGGTTTCTGTTTCTGTCGTAAAAGCCTGCTGGCCTTTCTGTGTCTGGTGTTTGCATATATTCTATTTTTAAAAAGTACTTTGTATTTAAAAGTAAAAAGGCAAAAAAATATATCAGCCCAATCCGTTGATAATCTTTTCCAATGCCTGCAAATGGTTTCTGAAAGCAGTTTCTCCTACACGTGTTATCGTGTAGGTTGTGTTTGTCTTTTTGCCAATGAATCCTTTTTGCACTTTGATGTAGTTATTTTCTTCCAATGTTTTCAGGTGTGTAGCGAGGTTGCCGTCAGTTACATCCAGCAGGGTTTTAAGGTCGTTGAAGCTGATGGTGTCATTCACCATCAACGCACTCATGATACCTATGCGTATCCTGCTGTCAAATAATTTATTCAGGTGTTCTATCACTATAGCCTGTCTTTATTTAGTATCGTATTTCCGCCACATGATGATGCCATATAGTATATGCAGCACGCCAAAGCCTATTGCCCATAATAACAATCCGTACCCTCTCACAAATAAGGAAAGACAGCCCAATGCTACCTCTGCTATACCCAGATACCGTATGTCTGAAAGCGTGTATTTACTGCCATTTATCAGTGCAAGCCCGTAAAATGCAAGGCATATAGGAGCTACATACAATTCCAACCCATGCCACAAAAACGCAGATGCGAATATACCACCTGCACACAGTGGTATGGCCAACTCTATAAACATTCTCCTTGATGAGCTATTCAACATAGCCACACCGTCTTTCTTTGCTTTGCGGTACGTGAAGTAATAACCACCAGCCAATGCTACCACTAACACCCCGATTGCCAGTAACACAAACTTGTATAGGATGCTTCGATAATCTGCAGACATTTCAGTGAACGGTGCAGAGTCTTTATATACACTGGTGTAGAAATACGGAATATCGTTGAGCCACCACCTGGCAACACCTGCGCCTGCTAAGGCAGTGCAACCTGCCCATACCCCACTCCATCCGCTGAGTGATAAGAACCTGCTGGAGCGTTCCATGATACCATGTATATCCTTTAGGGTTTCTAACGATGCAACTTTATCGTCCTGCATATAAAGCACTTTGAGATACAAAGTAAATACATCTCAATAAACAATCCAAACATCTAAATCATAAAATTTTCTAAATAGTAGAATACCCTCACTTATTACAGCCAATTAGTATAACTTTATATACATACATCGCAAGCGTATGAAAGCTCTCTTTACATTATTAGCAATAGGCAGTGTACACATTGCATCAGCGCAGGTTGACCTTAGCAAAGACCCGGGCAAACCTGCATTGCCAGCCAAAAAAAGCAATGCCCAGTTATTGAAAGAATCGCAACAGCCAACACAAACGCAAGTTACAGATAGCATCAACCCCAACAACTACAAAGCCAACAACATCACCACATCGCCCAACGGCAGGCAATATGGCGAGGGTGGTATGCTCAACCAACAATCGCAGCAATACAATATAGGCAACGGTGGCACAAAAGCTACCAATACCGTCAACTACGATAATAGTGGTCGAGTGCAAGGCAGTAGCACTACCTTAGAGTTTGGTAAGAAAAAGAAGTAAGACTTCTGTTTTTTGTTTAAATTCATAATTAACAAAACCCGAAATAATATGAAGAAATTATTTGCATTATTACTGACATCTGCACTTACATACAACGCACATGCCGAAAAACTGAAACTTATTATAGACGCTGCACATGGCGGGCAGGATGCCGGTGCTAAAGCACAAAACGGCGAAACGGAAAGTGAATTGTGCCTGCAATTTGCACAGGTGTTGCAACAGTATGCTGCACAAAAGGATATAGAAGTAGTGATGGTGCGCAACCAAGATGAGTACGTAGCACTGCAAGACCGCAATAATTATCAGCCCGAAAAAGGCATCAAATCGTATTACATCTCATTTCACATGAATGCGGATAATACAGGTAAGGCTCGTGGTGCACGCATTATCTATTACAGCAAAAGCAAAGAAGCGAGCGCATCGCGTAGGTTGGCTGAGAAGTTGAAGGACGGTTTCAACCTGATAAACGACATTGGCACTACGGTATCTGATAAAGGTAGTGTAGCCGTATTGCGCAATAGTGTAATACCTGCTGTGTTGGTAGAGCCGGGTTATATAACCAATGAGCGCGACCTGAAAAAGCTGAAAGACAAAGGCATACAAAAAGAAGTAGCTATGCTAATTGTGAAGTCTATAACAGAATAATAACCAACGATATAACAAGCGAGGCTGTCTTACATGGCAGCTTCTTTTGTTTTTAAAAGAACCTGTACTTTTACTCCTGCTAATGCATTGTAATAAATTGATATGAAAAAGATACTGATAGCATTATTGGCATTGATACTGACAGGTACCAATACTTACAGCCAAAAGATAAAGTTGATAATAGACGCGGGGCATGGCGGCAAAGATTTTGGTGCTAAAAACAAAGCAGGTGAAAAGGAGAGCGACCTTTGCTTACTAATGGCAGAAGCTTTACAAAAGTACGCACAGGAAAATGGTATGGAAACCATAATGACGCGGACAAAGAAAGAACAAACACTCACCCACGAGCAACGTAGTGGCTTTAAGACTGATAAAAACATAAAATACTACTACGTATCACTGCACATGGATAAGGACAAGACTGCATCAACAAGAGGCAACAAACTTTATTATTATAGCAGAGCAGTAAGCTCTGGTATTAGTAAAACACTTGCAGAGAGAATTGCAAAAGGGCTAGAGAGAGTAAATGGCAATAAATCGCAAATAGAAGATAAAGAAGCCGTAATACTGAAGCGTAACAGTGTACCCTCTGTAATGGTATACTACGGCCATGTTACCAACCCGCAAGATGTAAAACTGGCAAAAGACCCCGCTTACCAACGCGAGGTATGTATGCTCATCATCCGCAGTATTATGGAGACGAGGTACTAATGATTATCTTAATCATCAATAGTCTTAAACAATAAACTTTCTATCTAAAAGATATAAAACTATAAACAATAGAAAATATTGTCTACTCTACAATAAATTTGAATAATTTGTTAGTATCAAGCTTACCATTTGTAAATAATAATCGATACGGAATATAATTATGTCTACTTTTTTTTGAAATTATTAATGCTGGTGTTATATCGACCTTATATTTATAAAAAATAGAATTTTTATTCATATTATCAGAATATCCATAGGAAATAATATTATCCCTGTAATCGAAAATTACATTGTGTATATTTGGCATTAGTCTTCTAACTTCTATATTTGCTTTTTTTCTTGATAACACAGAAGAATCTATACTTACTATACAATACTGTTTCATATCACTAAAATTCTCTATGGATTTTGAAAGTTCGGAAAAACAGGTTATACAATTTTTGTTATTCATCAAAATTATTATGTAGTCTGAAGTATCTAGTTTTACCAAATTATTATTAATATCATACAAGTGATAGGGGCTTTGTGCATTAGATTCTAAAAAAAAAAGTAGAACTATCCCACAATAATAATTAATCAATCGACCATTTATATACATTTAATTGATAATTTATATTATGATTTGAAAAATAAATATCTTGATATTTATTGAAATCAGAATGTTTCATGCCTATTTCTGGTATTACAAAGCCTGTTATCAGATAAACGTTATCACTAATGAAATCTACAAAATGGGAGAACTTAAAATATACTGGAATATTATTGCTTTCAATAATGGTATCAAATTGTGCCAAATTAGTTTCGTATCGCTGATCAGATATAACTTTAACCCAGCTTTGTTTTTTCTTTTCCCAAACATCAATTAGTGAACAAGAACGCTGACAGGTACGATTCTTTTTATTAACTAATATTTTGTTGTTGTTCAGAAAATATATACTCTCTAAACGGTACAATAGAGTATCTAAATAAGAAACATTTACTATAGTTTCTTTGGGAGCATTATTTATAAACATACCATTGTATAGCTTATTAATTTTATTGACAACATATTCTTTATTCGTCAAAGTGCCGTTGTCAATATTGTTGGTAATAGAATAATCGCCTGTCGAATACATATTAATTTTATAATTCAAAAAATTAGAAATAGCTACAAAATCTTCACTACAATCAATATTCTTTACATCAAAATGAGTAAAAATAATATTATCAATTGTAGGTTGAACATAGTACAATGTCTTTTTTGCATTTACATCATAAAATATTATTTTATTGTTAATTGAGTCATCTAAGGGATGGTAATTGTAACTATCAGTCATAACAACAACTTTGGGATTTACGAAAAAAACGTCTCTCACCCTTTTTTCATTGTATGTAGAGAGTATACGCTTACTTTCATAATCAAAAAAATAGACTTTATCTCCGCGAACTGCTATATATTTATTACTAATGGCAATTGACTTGAATTGCCATCTTTGTATTTCATTATCATTAGGGAAGTAGAGGTAAAAGCTGTCAATAGTTTCTGTATTAATATTGGTAACATAAACTACTATTCCGAAAGAATCTCTTCTACCATTATTTATATGACTATTAATATCAATTTGCTTTGAAAAATAATATACCTTATTGTCATAAATTGTAGCAGTAATGCCTTCAGTTATTGGCAATAATAATTCAATACGTTTTGAATAAACTGTATTAAATTTCTTGTCTTTAGCATTTAAAGACTTTGGGGTAGTGAAAATGGATATACATAGAATAAAAAAATATGTAATGTGTAGCTTAAAATAATGGTTAGTCATAATTTTCATTTGAAATTAAATTCATTAAAATAAACAACCCCTAATGTGTAGGGGTTGATCATTTAAATAAGGTATAATAATTAATCTTCAACTGGTTCATTACCTTCAACTAGAATATCATAATTGTACTGATTAGTTGCATTCCATGTTATTATTATACCATCAACGTTATTTGAGCCTGAAAGTGTACCTCCAATAATACTACTCTTAGCAATATCAAAAAGTTGGTTTGCTTCATAAGTAGGACCACCAACATCTCCTTGCACAATTATAGGTTGTGTGACACTTAGTGCGCACGCATAACTACCAGGTTCATTACATTCAACTGTCATTGCCAACTCAGTGGGATTATTTTTCGTTACTTTATAATCAACATCTGCATAGCCACTTGGTCCACCATTTTTAGCTTCCATTGTTAGACTAATTTTTTTAGCTGACACAAAAAAAGGTACGCTGACTAACGATACAATTGTCAAAAACTTAAATGAATTCTTCATGATTTGAATTTTTTTAGTGAATAATAAAATTAAACTAAAAAACTTTGAAAACCTAAAATATAATCCAAGTAAGTTTCTTTAATATTTAGCATACTTACTTAGTTGATACCTTACACCAGCATCGTTACGGGATTCTCTAAATGTGCTTTTAGTGTTTGCAGGAAACGTGCGCCTACTGCACCGTCCACCACCCTGTGGTCGCAGCTAAGGGTTAGTTTCAACAACTGGCGTACTACTACCTGATTGTTTTCTACTACGGGCGTTGGCACTATTTTACCCACAGCCAGTATGCAACTATCGGGCGGGTTGATGATGGCTGTAAACTCATCTATATCCATCATGCCGAGGTTGGAGATAGTAAACGTATTGCCTGTAAACTCTTGTGGTTGCAGCTTTTTAGCCTTTGCTTTGTCTGCCAGTTCTTTAGCCTCAGCCGCTATTTGCGATAATGACTTCTGATCGGCAAACTTTACAACAGGCACTATCAATCCATCTTCAATAGCCACCGCGCTACCAATATGTATGTGCTGATTGTGACGGATGAAATCGCCCATCCAGCTGCTGTTTACATCGGGGTGCTGGCGCAGAGCCATCGCGCAGGCTTTTATTATCAGGTCGTTGAAAGATACTTTAACAGGCGATACATCGTTGATGGCTTTGCGGGCTTCCATCGCTTTATCCATCGTTACCGTCATACGCAGGTAGAAGTGTGGTGCGGTAAACATACTATCACTCAGGCGTTGGGCTATCACCTTACGCATTTGCGACAGTGGCTTGTCTGTATGTCCCTCTTGCCCTACAGGTGCAGCTTGTATATATGTAGCAGCAGCCTTAGCAGGTGCAGTAGCAGACGGCTTATAGTTTTCTATATCATCTTTTACGATGCGGCCATTAGGTCCCGTACCGCTAACACTGTGCAGGTCTATACCCTTGCTCTTGGCAAGGCTCTTAGCCAATGGCGATGCTTTCACTCTTTCATCGGTAGTATTTGTAGCAGTACTTGCAGCTACAGGTGCTGCACTGGCTGCAAGGGGCGCAGGCGTTGATGCAGCTGCTTGTGTTGGTGCAGGTGGTGCTTCATTCAGGTAAGGGGTTACATCCGTACCTGCTTTACCTACAATAGCTATGATATCGTTTACTTTTGCAGCATTGCCAGCTTCTACACCAATATACAGCAGCGTACCGTCCACATAAGGCATTACTTCCATGGTTGCCTTGTCGGTTTCTACCTCTGCCATTACATCATCACTCTTTATCTTATCACCTACTTGCTTGTTCCATACTACTATCTTTCCCTCTTTCATCGTATCGCTCAGCAGCGGCATACGGATGACGGTTGCATCGCCCGCTTTAGGGGTTGGTGCGGCTGCTTTGGGTGCTTCGACAACTGGTACAGGTGCAGCATCGGCAACCTGTACCGGGGCACTATCCAATAATGCTTTGTAATCTTCACCAGCTTTGCCCACAATGGCTATAATATCATTTACTTTGGCGGCTTTGCCTTTCTCTACACCTATATACAGCAGCGTACCATCTACATACGGCATTACTTCCATAGTAGCTTTGTCTGTTTCTACTTCGGCTAATACATCATCACTTTTTACCTTATCCCCTACTTTTTTGTGCCATTCCGCTATCACACCCTCTTTCATCGTATCGCTCAGCAACGGCATTCGTATCGCTTCGGCCATAAGTCGTGTCTTAGTTATTGGTTTTTGAGTGTCAAAAGTAACACAAATGTTGGTTTGTTGCAGCACCCCGATGGCTAATTATTGCCTAACAAGCCCGTCATATACAAGTATTAGTTTATACAAAACTATCTACCAGTCTATTTGCATATTCAGCGCATCTTTTAGCTTGCCCAGCGATGGGTTCTTTTTCACCATCTCGTCCAGCATATCTTGCTTGCTAAGTTGTTTAGGTGCTTCTTGTTTCAGCACCATATCTTCACGTAGTTCTACCCTTACCCTTAGCGGAAAACCCGAATGCTTACGGAAGTAGTCTATCAACACATTGCGCTCGTTATTAGCATTTAGTTGGGCAAACTGGTCTTTACAAACAATAACTACCTCGTCTGGTGCTATAAACTCCGCTTCCATCATGGTAAGGCTGGCACGATATGTACTGCGGTTGACAGGTATGCCATTTCTATAGTGCGTCCATATATATTCTACCATCTCGGCAGTGACTTCCTTTTGCTCTTGCTGCTGCTTGCGTAGCTCTTCGTCTATCACCGCGTCCAGGTCTATCACACTCTTGCTGATGCGCCTGCCTGTGGTAGCTACTGCATCGGCTGGCGGCGGGCCGTAGCTCTTGTACACAAACTCAGTAGTTGGTTGTTTAGGTGCTACTGGCTTGGCAGGTTGCATTTCAGGTTCGGGCTCTGCAACTATACTGGCTGGCAACATATCGTGCGGTGGTGGTGCCAGTTCTATTACTTTGGGTTGCTCAGCAACTGGCTTTGGTACAGGTGGTGGCGGTGGTATGCTTGCTGTAATAGCAGTTGCAGCACTACCTACCCCATCAGAGTTTTTTTTTACATCATCAGCCGTGACCGATGTTACTTGCAACACATAACAAAGCCTTATGAGGCACATCTCTACGTGCAGGCGTTTGTTAGTAGCATTTTTATAATTAATCTCACTATCGTTTACCACATTCAATGCAGATATGATAAAGGACGGTGGTGTCTGGTTTGCTTTTTCGTGAAAGATGGGTTTGTGGTCGGCAGGTACATCCAGTAGTTTTGCCATACGCGGGTCTTTGCACAACAGCAGATTGCGCAAATGCTCTGCCATACCTTCCAGTATCACATCGCCCTCAAAACCACGCTCAAGCGCGGCATCCAATTGCAGCAGCGTACCGCTTACGTCTTGTGCCAGTATATGGTCTGTCAGCTTGAAGTAGTAATCGGCATCGAGCAGGTTCAGATGCTCCATGGTGCTTTGATAGGTGAGCATACCGTTGGTAAAACTCACTATCCTGTCCAGCATACTCAGAGCATCGCGCATACAGCCCTCACTCTTTTGGGCTATTACGTGCAGTCCCGCTTCCTGTGCTACTACACCCTCTTTGGTAGCTATACCATGCAGGTGTGCTACAATATCGTTGGTAGTAATACGCTTGAAATCGAATATCTGGCAACGGCTGAGGATGGTGGGTAGTATCTTATGTTTTTCGGTAGTAGCAAGGATGAAGATGGCATAAGGCGGCGGCTCTTCCAGCGTCTTCAAAAAGGCGTTGAAGGCAGCAGCACTCAGCATGTGTACCTCGTCTATGATGTATATTTTGTACTTGCCTTGTTGTGGTGCAAAACGTACTTGGTCTGTCAGGTTGCGGATATCGTCCACCGAGTTGTTGCTGGCAGCATCCAGTTCAAATACGTTGAATGATGTATTGTTGCTGAAACTCTGACAGGTAGGGCAAGTACCGCAGGCTTCTATATCTGCGGTTGGGTTCTCGCAATTGATAGTCTTTGCCAATATACGGGCGCAGGTAGTTTTGCCCACACCACGCGGACCGCAAAACAAATACGCATGTGCCAGATGATTGTGGCGAATGGCGTTTTTGAGCGTAGTGGTAATATGCTCTTGCCCCACAACGGTATCAAATGTTTGCGGGCGATACTTACGTGCCGATACTATATATTGGTCTGACATCTTGTTAAGTCAAAAGTAGGGAGTAGAAAGTAGAAAGTAAAATAAACCCCTAAATCCCCTTTCAGGGGACTTTTTTGTGTTAGCTTGTTATTGAGCGGGTTTGCCTTGCGATAACTTTGCGTCTCCGCGTCTTTGCTGTTACCATCTGACTTAATAATGAAAATAAATAGTTGATAGGTTTTCATATTTGTTGATAGTTATTGATAGAATATGCGTTGTTTTTATGCGCAACAATTTACTGGGCTTGATAATCAAAGACATACCATTATAAAAATCTGTGTTTTGTTGCCGTTTGTTGCTGATTTTTATTGAGTGACGTTTTGTTGCTGTTGTTTTTTAACCGCAAAGGCGCGGAGACGCAAAGGGGGTGTTATGATATGGTATAATGCAATAACTTTATTATAGCAAAAATACAAAATAATACGTAATTATCATTCTTACAATAATATGACAATACAGGTATAATAACATCTGATGTAATTAGTTATATTTGATAAAATACCTTTCTTATGAAACCTATATTTATTTCTTTTTTGCTCTTCTTTTTTTACCAATCAAACGGACAAATTCCTTTAGATAGTTTTTATAAAGACAATACCAGATGGGCGGATTTATATTATTGCGCATGGAGTAGTTCTTCAAGTAGCACTACGAAATCTACTACAGCATACGAGTATAAAATAATTGGAGATACTGTATTAAACACAGTTTCATACAAAAAAATATACCGAAGAGATATATACGGTAAAAGCAGTAGTGGCAATACCTATACTTCAGATACATTTATGTATATAGGCAGGCTGCGAACAGACCATAATACAAAAGTATTTTTTACAGATGACAGATATGGTGTGTGGTCACCCTACACAATAGGTCAAGAAAAAATGATTTATGATTTCGGATTAACAGTTGGTGATACACTTGTGGGTGGAAGAACAATAACCTCAATAGATACTATCACTACAATTAGTGGGCATAAAATCAAAAAATACAATTACTACTCAAGCTATATATTAGAAGGAATAGGAAGTGCGTATGGGTTCCTAGGTTCTGCTATGATTCGTTATGGACCCGGACCTACTTGTGGAAACATTAATCTATGTTATGAATCAGGTAACATGTCTTATAAATCCGGTGCTGAAGACCCTCATAATTTACTAAACTGGTACTTGCTTGAAAACTGCTATGATATCAACATGCTGAATACTACCGAGCCTGCTTTACCTGCAAAGCTGACCGTATTCCCCAACCCAGTAAGTAATACAATCAATCTGAAAGGAAGCATTGCTGGCAAGGAAGCTAAAATTGCATTGTATAACAGCATGGGACAAATAGTGTACAGTACTCTAAAAGAAATAGTAAACAACAACTTGCAAACTACATTGAAGATACCCGCATTAGCACATGGTGTTTACAACCTTATTGTTACTACTGAAAAAACATGTTCTACTACCCGTATATTGGTTGAATAATAGGAGATGATATGAATACAAAAGGTACAGTTTTATAAAAAATCTTACAGGCTATGCCTGCACTGTTTTCTGTGCAAGGTGTTTTGCCCCCCATATGGCCATAGCTTCCAAAATTGCCTGTAGTGATTGTCCATAAGAGGTAATGCCGTACTCTACCCTAGGTGGCACTTCTGCATATACTGTACGCCATATAATCTCATCTTCTTCTAATTCACGTAATTGCTGAGTCAACATTTTTTGTGTAATGCCAGGTATAGCACGCTTTAGCTCACCGAAACGCAACACACCTCTATTCATTTCCCATAAAATGATGGGCTTCCATTTACCACCTAATACCCTGATTGTTTCTGTAACAGGACAATTACTATAGTCTGATTGAGAAATGTTATTAGTACTGTTATCCATATAAAATACTGATTTTCAATATTAGTATCTATTTAGTGGCTATACAACTATTTAGTATCTACTTGTTACAGCGTATAGTACCATCTAATTTCGCTTCACAAAAATACAATTCTTTATGACAGGAAAAATTTTAGTTACAGGAGCAAACGGCACATTAGGTAGTGCTATAGTACAAACCTTGATCAGGAAAGGCTTACCTTATATTGCAGCCGTAAGAGATACGGAAAAGGCATATCAAAAACTAGGTACAGACGCAGCCATCGTTCACTTTGACTTTTCAGATACAAGTACCTATCAGCAAGCCACAGAAGGTGTAAGTGCCGTATTCCTGTTAGGGCCACCACTTGATTATTCTCTGGATGCATTGCTTACTCCGTTCTTGCACCACTTAAAAACAACATCTATCAACAAGGTAGTCTATTTATCGGCTATGGGGGTAGATGTAATGTCAGATGCTTTGCCTTTTCATAATAACATAGAGCAAAAATTATCTGAACTGGGATTTGACTACACTATACTGCGACCTACATTCTTTGCACAAAACTTTAAAAACTACGAAGGTGATAATATCAAGGAACGTAAGGTATTATTCTCTCCTGCTGGCAATGGCAAGGCTGCATTTGTAGACGTAAACGATATAGCAGAAGTTGCTTCAGTAGTATTAAGTGCTGACGGGCACTCTCAAAAAGTATATACAATTACCGGAAGTGAAACGTATTCTTATGATGATGTAGCCGGTATGCTGTCAGACATTTTGCAAGAACCAATAGCATACCCTGCCCCTAGCAATACCGACTATGCTGCAGCATTGGCTGCTGCCGGCGCGCCACCTTTCATCGCAGATTATATGAATAGTGTATATGCACTTATAAGAGATGGCCATGCCAATAAGGTAACAAACGATATAGAACTGATTACAGGACGAAAACCCAACAGCCTGAGAAGCGTTTTAGAAAAACAATTTGCCTAAGCATTTTTTTATACGACAGCAACCTTACTTAAAGGTTGCTGTTTTGTTTTGTATCTGAGCAAATAATCTACCCCTATTCCCCACCCTGTATTTTCTATATTCTTTCATTATCTTACCTGTCGCTAAAAAATAAATAGGTAATGAAAAAACGTTTCCTGCCGTTGCTGGTGTTTGCGGCTATAGTTTGTGTATCGTTTACGGGCGATGACGAAAAAGTATATCTGAAAACGATTACCAAGATAAAACAAGAAGGCTTTAATAATTCTAAAGCCATGAGTACACTGTTTCAGCTAACGGATGTAATTGGTCCACGTATGACTGGCTCTACGGGCATGAAGAAAGCAGAGGCATGGGCAAAGCAGCAGTTGGAAGACTGGGGCTTGAAAAATGTACAGATAGAGCGTTGGGGTACGTTTGGTAAAGGATGGGAAACACAGCATTGCTACGTGGCCATGACAGCCCCCTACTATCAACAACTGATAGCTGTACCTAAAGCATGGACTCCAAGCACCAACGGAACGATAGAAGCCAACGCCATAGTGGTAAACATAGAAACCAAAGAAGACATGGCACAATACGCAGGCAAGCTGGCAGGTAAGATAGTAGTAAAAGCTACCAACCAACTGGCGATGCCCAACTTTACAGCAGATGCCAAACGTCTGACGCACGAAGACCTGTGCGATATAGAACAAGACCCGCATGTTGCCAAAGGTGTTGATGAAAAAGCCGCACCAAGCAATAACAGAACTGTACGCGCATCAAGGCAAGCGATAGACAGCTTTTTGTATGCACAAAAGGCATTAGCGGTGCTTAGCTGTGTACGCAGGAGTACAATGGGTACGGTGTTTACCAGTAATGGTGCCAGCCGTGCTTGGAACGCGCCACCCGTGCTGCCCGAACTGGAATTGGGCATAGAACACCTGAACCGTATAGAACGCCTGCTGAAAGAAAAGAAAGAGGTGAAGATAGAACTGAATGTACGCAACCAGTTTCTGACAAACGACAGTACCGAGTATAATGTGATAGCTGAAATACCGGGTACAGATTTGGCAGACGAGGTGGTGATGCTGGGTGCGCACATGGACTCTTGGCATGGCAGCACAGGCACTACCGACAATGGCACAGGTACGGTAGTATGCATGGAAGCTGTACGTATACTGAAAGCCATTGGTGCAAAGCCACGCCGAACTATACGCATAGCATTATGGAGTGGTGAGGAACAAGGTTTATTAGGCTCGAGCGGGTATGTGAAAAAACATATAGGCGACAGAAAAACAATGAAACTGAAACCTGCACATGGTAAGATTGCCGCATACTACAACTTAGACAACGGCGCGGGTAAAATACGCGGCATCTATGCACAGAGCAATGATGCTGTTGTACCCATCTTCCGCACATGGTTAGCACCTTTCAAAGACCTTGACGCGCATACGGTTACCAACCGCAACACCGGCTCTACAGACCATATAGCTTTTGACGCGATTGGCGTGCCGGGCTTTCAGTTTATACAAGACCCGCTGGAGTATGGCAGCCGCACACACCATACCAATATGGATAGTTACGACCGTGTAAATGAAAATGATTTGATGCAGGCTTCTATCATCATGGCATCGGTAGTGTATCATACTGCTATGCGCGAAGAAATGCTACCACGCAAGCCACTGCCTAAAAAGCAGGAAGAGAAGAAATGATGATTGGAAGGGATTGAAGAGATGGGAGGGATTGAAGGGATAGAGTTGACTACATACTATTTCAGTGATGTTTTGCGTTAGATGTATTCTCAAACCGCAGATAACTATGATGTATAGACTGTTGATATTAGTACTACTTCTTTCAAGTATAATTGTAAGAGGTGGTGAGTATAATAAAATTGTAGTGCCAAAACGGTTACAAGATTTACAAGACAGCACTATAAAAAGCGAGATTATATCTATTATTCAAGATTCAGTAAATACTACTTATTTACATAGTTATAAAACCAAGGGCAATGAAAAATTTTTCATTGCTAACTATCCACCAAATGACAATCGCTTTTATGTAAGTTTTACGGATAGTGTAAAACGAAAAGGATTTCGAAAAAGAGAAACGGTGAATATATATAATACTGTCGGGAAACCCTTATTAAACATTATCAGTTTTTACCACGTGAAATATATATTTCGATTGACACCATATTCTTTAAGTAATATAAATAAAGAAGTGCTATCAGTTTTTAATGGGCAACAACTAACCGTAACTACTAAAGCCTACTCTACATCAAACAGGCTAAGGCATTATTTATACCTTAGTTTTGAATCGAATGGAAAGAAAGTGGGATTAATATTCATTATAAGCAGGTCTGTATTGTATGAATGTATAGTGGTATAAATACAATAAATCTTTACTGAGGCATATAATCTTCCCAATATTCTCTTGGAGTAATAATCTTTGTTTTCTTCTGCTTCTTCATGGTAAAATCATTTGTATTACCTGTTATGAGAAAGTCTGCTTGTGCTTCTTCTGCAAGTTCTAAAAGCATATTGTCACTTTCATCTTTAATTTTACTGATTTTCACTTTGGGTGTATAAAAATTTACAATTCGTTCAATATCTACCAATATGCTGTCTGCCTTTGCTTTAAAATCCGGATATTTTGCAAATTTATCTCTGTTCAGCACCTCATAATATTCAGACATTAGCTCTATGGAAAGACAAAGCTGCACATGTTTTTCCAACACTAAATCTTTCAATATGTAATACGGAAAGCTCTTTTGTATCAACGATGAAACTACAACGTTTGTATCAAGAATGACTTTTTGCATTTTTCCTGATTGCATTAACTTCCTTAGAAATATCTTTCATCGTCATTTTTGAAAGACCATATTTTTCAGCTAATTCAATACTGTCATTCAGATTTTTTTTGGTGAGTTCTTTGCTGATAATTTCAATCAGGTCTGAAAAAGACAATTTCTCTTTTTTCAAACCGAATTTACTAAACTCCACATCTGAAATATTAATACTCAATGTTTTCATAATACTTAATAAACTTGCTACACAAATATAATCAATATCATTATACGGATATTGTGTAAGATAAATTACAAACGCCCTCTTTACGAGGGCGTTGTTGTTATGCTTTCAATATCGGTTGCTTCTTCTTTTTGTGGGTGGTGTAGATGAGCCATCCAATTACAACTATCAGCCATAAAGGCCACAAGGTAAACCAGAGAATGAGTATGTGTTTAAAAAATTGCCAGCCGTCTGCCAATGCAAGCCCAATACGTGTACCAAATGGTACGATGGATGCATTGTCTGTATCTGCTGTTACTTGTATGTCCGTTCTTTCCGCTTGGTAAAGGTCTATTCGTAGTGTGGCGTAGTTTACGTTGTCAAGTATTTGCAGGTTGGCTATTCGGCGGTCTATAACAGTGTCAATCTTTTTGGGTGCAATAGCGGTTTGTTTCGGGTTCTCTTTGATGCCGCCTTTCTTCTTATCTGCTACTACGGGTGGTGCTACGCCTGCTGCTTCGTTCTTCATGGCATTGGATAGATATTGCAGGGTTACATCTTCGCGCTGCATAGTGCGACTATCAATAAACGTTGCCAATTTCGGCACTTGTCTGATGACAGTATCTAAGTACAATAGTGGTACTCGCAATGTGAGGTGCGCTGTGGTGGTGTAGGCGCGTACAGTCTTTTGAGAGTCGGGCTTGTAGCGTATGCTGCGCGATGATGTTATTTCATTTTCCATCTGGCTTTCGGCTATCAAGCCATCCAGCGCATTCACCATTCTTTCCAAACTGTCAACAGCGGTGTACACATCAGATACCCGACAGCGCATATCGGCTGTATGGATGATTTTGCGGGATGGGGAATTAATAGCCGTCAGGTCGCTGGACATAACAACAGAGTCGGCAGACTGAACATACGACTCGGCATTATTGGCACAAGATGCCAACATCGCTGCACACAGGGGCAGCAACAGTAGTTTGTTGTAACGCATATAGTAGTTGTTTTATTAAGAATTGATACCACTATCCACTAAAAGGTAACTGCAATATGTTGCCAAAACTGTGTTAAAGAAAAATAATCCGTAGCTGAGCCTGCTGCGTATATACAAATGTGAAACGTATTATACTACTATGCGCTGCCCTGCTGCCTTTTACAGTACAGGGGCAAGCCATCAATAACCAATGGGGTTATAGAGCCATACAAAAAACAGAAAGCCATGTGCGGCATTTTTACGAAAACGATTTCTTTACAGCCAGTGATGCATTTTATACACAAGGCATCAATATGGAATGTGTAACACCTGGATTAGGTAAGTTGCCGACAAGACACTTGCTTGTACGCCCACGGAGGTATAATGTGCAATACGGGTTATCGCTGCAACATAATGCCTACACACCAGCCAGTATACAAGACCCTGCCATACGCTATGGCGACAGGCCTTATGCCGCCGCACTGATGCTGCAACCCTTTGCTGTAGCTATTAATGAAGAAAAGAAACAACGCATAGCTACCATGATGAGCATTGGTGTAACGGGGCAAATAGCAGGCGGGCAATGGATGCAGGAAACTATACACCGCTACACGGGTAATGTAATGCCCGAAGGATGGAAATACCAAATAGCCAACGACGCAGTTGTTAACTACAAAATACAATTTGAAAAGCAGATAATTGGCATGAACAATATACTATCAGTAAATGCTACAGGTGCTGCCAATGCTGGTACATTACTAACCAAAGCCAGTGCAGGTGCCAACATCATGATTGGTTATTTTGAAAGCCCTTACACCCCACAATGGCAGAGGAAATTTGGCGCATACATTTACATACACCCGCAAGTAAATGCTATTGGTTATGATGGCTCATTGCAAGGTGGGTTGTTCAGCCGTAGCATGTATACCATACCTACCAGCGATATAGAACGGGTTGTTGTCCAAAATACCTACGGTTTTGTATTACGCTATAGTTGGTTATACTTTGAGTACACACAAACGGATATTACAAGAGAATTCAAACTAGGTACCCCATACAGGTGGGGCGGTGTACAGATAGGAGTAGGTTTCTGATTATGGTTTTTTGAGCGTACTGCTTTTATAAAATAAGATTAGCCGATGCACTATTCATGCATCGGCTAAAGTATGTTATTGTTAACCTAAGATTGTTTACAAACGGTTGAACCTGTCATCGTCGTTTACATCATTTCGGCGCGGGCCAGAGGTATTGAATGGATCTCTGTGACCACCACCACTTTGTGGACGGCTGCCGCCACCAGTAAAACGTTGTCCGCCACTTGGGCGATTACCACCACCGCTATAACGGTCGCCACCACGATCACCACCGTTGTTGTAACGATCGCCACCGCCGAAACGGTTACCACCACCACCACGGTTGTTGCCGAAACGGTTGCCGCCGCCACGCTGAGGCGCACCGCCTGTTTTCGCTTTGGCTTCTTTTACAGAAATAACCTGTCCTTCAAAGTAAGTCATGTCTATGTTATCAATAGCATCGTAAGCATGAAACTTATCTGCCATTTCTACAAAACCGAAACCTTTTGAAAGGCCTGTTTCATTATCGCGTATCACTTTCAGTGATACTATCTCTCCGAACTCTGAAAATATTTTTTCTAAAGATGCTTCGGTGGTTTCAGGGTTTAGATTTCCAATAAATAAATTCATAAAAAAGATTGAGAACACAAATATAATACTTTGTATGGCGTGATTACAGCATTTTTGCCCTAATATTCTCAAAAAATACAGTATATTTAAGTATAGGATATTATTATGAAAAAACTGTTTCCAATCATAGCGTGCCTGATAATAACTGCCATGATAGCCGAGAGTTGTGGCGGTACGAATAAGCCACCACGTAGCAGCGGGCATAAAAGTTTCAGGTCGAGCAAAAAGGGCCGGTAATGCATAGCCACTTGTTGCTGGGCGAAATAACCTATTTTTGAGCAGGCAGCATGGAAAAAAAGCAAAGCAATAGTTGGATAGGAACAGTCATCGTATTAGCTGTGATTGTAGCATCTGTATGGGTGTATTACAACTACTTTCGTAGCCAGCCGAATGAGTACGTAACTTTTTACAACACAGTTAAAGGTTTGCAGGCATCATCGCCTGTTACCATACGGGGTGTGCGGGTGGGCAAGATAAAAGATATAACCATTATGCCTGATGGCTTGGTGAAAGTACACATACTACTGCATGAGGGCATAACGATACCCGATAGCTCGAAAGCCTTGCTGACATCGGGCGGATTGATAGCAGATAAGTCTATCACCATTATTGAGGGTAAAACTAAAAGCTATATGCAACCAGGTGATACCTTGCTATCGGATGCGGATAACAGTATGGCTGCATCTATGCAGGTAACCCCCTTTATGGAAACTGCCAAATACCTGCTGTATAGTGCAGACACAACGCTACGAGGCATAAATAAAATTATTCAGCACGGATTGTTGTATAGTTTTATAAAGCCCCTTACAAGTTTTGAAATCAGTATTAAAAAATACGAAACAGCTTCAGCAGATTACAATAAGCAGGCTGAAAGCATTGCCGAAACTGTTCGCTCAGCAAACAATAGCAGTGCAGATATGACACGCAACAGCCAGTCTTGGAAGCAAAACCTGCAAGGGATAGATAACCAAACCAAAAGCCTTGCCGATAAAGACATGAAAGCCAGTATGACGAGCATTAGCAATAATATCAAGAGCCTACGTAGTAGTGTTTCAGATATTGCACACCCCGATAGTAGCATTGGCAGAATGGCTACAGATAAAACCACTTACCGAAATGCCAGTGCCCAATTAGATACTGCCAATAATAGTATGCAGGCTTTGAAAGACAACCCACCTGTTTTCAGCATTTTTGGTAAGAGTAAGAAGAAAAAATAATCAGTCTATCAGATACATAAGGCGGAGTGAAAACAGTTGGTTCAACTGCGCCGCACCTGTACTGAAAGGTATCGGTAAATTCCTTTCTTCGCGAATAGTACCCAACGATTGTTGATAACGCATCCCCACGAACCAACCTTTATAAAACTGCATATTTGCATTGATGATAAAAGAAAGCTCATTGTTATTAAATGAATACTTGTCTGCAGTGAAGATAAAAGGCTGGTCGGTATAGATTTCTTCTTTATAATTTACCAATCCTGCATAAGCAGCACCTGCCCCCACATTCCATTTATCGTTTATCTGAAAATGCAGCATGAGTGGTAATTCAACATAATTGAGGTTGACAATATATTTCTCAATAAACGTACCTGTATAGTAAGACTCAAATACACGTATGCCTCTGCAACCTTTTTGTGTGTATATCAACTCAATACTTGTAAACAATTTTGGCAAAAGACGAACAAACACCGTACCGCCCACGTTGAGCCCTGCTTTTCGGTAGCCTTCATATATATCGCCCCGCAATGCAGAGAAGTTAAAGCCACCTACTACCCCACCATAAAATTTCCTGTCCGGATTGTTGGTAAAAAAGCCCCTGCCTTGCGCATGGGCAAGATGGCCAATCAGGATGGCTGATAGTATGAGTAATACACGCTTCAAGAAAACATCAGTTGAATAAATACATTAACCGTAAAGTGACCATATTATTGTATTGCTCCGTACGCCCAAAGCCGGGCGGCACATTTGTACGCACTTTTACCAAAGAATACTGAAACCTACCGGTGATGTAAAACTTACCAACCACTTTGACATTCGCGCTCAGTACCATGCAATAATCGCTTTTGCGGAAAGGATAGTCTTCCGATTTCAAGTTTTGCTTGGGGTCAGTATCAAAAGTTTCTGATTGGTTGATGAGGCGGCTATACGAAAAGCCTGCACCAAAATGGTCGCCTCGCTGGTCGAAATAGTATAATTGTATCGGCAGGTCAACATAATTAAGAATAGCCTTGTATGCCAGTATCTGAAAAGACTGATTGCTGGAGTTTTGTTTAAAATTGCCACGGCTTCCCTTGCGCGTGTAGAGCATCTCAAGCCCTGCGCCTATCTCGTTGCTGAACATAGTATATACCCCTGCACCCGCGTTGATGCCCGCTTTATGGTAGCCTGCATAGTTGTCACCGTCTATCTGCGTAAAGTTGGCACCGGCCGTTACCATACCGCGAAACAGATTAGCGTCTTCAACATAATAATTGCTCTGCGCATTGGCAGTGCAAGCTATCAGCAATAAACAAAACAACAAACGGTATTTCATGTACTTCATTTAGCTTGTGCTTAGAATACTTTACCCTCTATCGCAGCAATACTTTCTTTTAACGCTGCCGATATGGGTACTTTTTCATTTTTATTAAAATCAAACACCACTATTACATCTTCTGCTTCGGCTGCCAGTTCCCCTTTATCATTCAATATACGGTGGCTGATGCCAAAGCTGGTATTCTTAATAAACGTAACGGATGCCTCTATGGTAATATTGCCAGGATAAAACAAAGGCTGTACAAACCTGCAACCCGTTGATAATAGCATAGGACCAATACCTGTTTCCTTAAACGTCTTGCTGAAGCCACATACTTCCCAATAGTTTACCCTCGATGCCTGTATGTACTTGAAGAATGAAACATTGTTTATATGCCCGAACATATCCATTTCGCTCCAGTCGAGGCGTAGGTGTAGTTGTACGGGATGCTTCATGACTTAGTATTTTTGACCGAATATATATGCCAAACGCACCACATACAGGTTGTTGTACTGCTTGGCGCGCGAATAGTCCATATTTACATTGCTACGTATGGGGAAGAGTGAATATTGATACCTGACGTTGAAGAACAAGCCTTTGTATAAACGAAGGTTGAAACCCGCCAGTATGTTTACATCCGAACTTTTAAAGGGGAATTTGCCTACATCCAGCGAATCATTGTAACCCTGACGGTTGGTAACCACTGTTTCTCGAGATGATACTAATTGTGAATAAGAAACGCCGATACCTATATGGCTTTTGCGTTTATCCATAAGGTGCACCATCAGGGGTATTTCGGCATAGTCGAGCGATATACCATATTCCCTTATTAGCAAACCTGCTTTTGTTTTAGACAACTGTTCTTTATGCGCTCTACTACCCTTTTGGCTATACAGTATCTCCATACTCGCCAAAAAACTACCGCCGAGCCTTGTATAAACGATGCCGCCCACATTCAGCCCAGTTTTATAATAACCGGCAAAATAATCACCATCAACCTGCGCGAAGTTGGCACCAATTACAGGACCACCGTAAAACGTATTAGTTTCTTCTACATAATAAGCCTGCCCTTGTGCAGTATAGGTGTGGAATATTAAAATGAGTAACGCACCTGATAATCGCCCGAATTTTCTAATTTTAGCCATCGAAACCACCATAGCAAGAATGAGCTTCAAATATACGGCAAACACCCTTAAAAAACTGGAACAGCTTTTTGAAGAAGCCAAATACATCATACGTTACGAAAAGGGCAATTTCAATTCGGGCTACTGTGTATTGGAAGACAGGCGCGTTGCCGTTATCAATAAGTTTTTGAGTGTAGAGGGGCGCATCAACGCGCTGATAGAAATTTTACCAACTATTGACGTAAACGAACAAGACCTGAGTGGTGAAATGCTGAAATGGTATCAACAACTAAAGCAAGCACCTATTGCCCCTAAAGGTGATGATACTGTACAAAGCGAAATAGACATCTGAGCGTGAAAGTTACATTTTTAGGTACAGGTACATCTCAGGGCGTTCCTTTTATAGGTTGCGACTGCGCCGTATGCACATCGCCCGATGCGCGTAATAACAGGCTACGCACATCGGTACTGATACAAACGGCTAATACAACAGTTGTAATAGACAGCGGCCCCGACTTTAGACAGCAGATGCTACGGCATCATGTTAAGCACTTGGATGCGATCGTTTTTACACACGGGCATAAAGACCATGTAGCGGGTATGGATGATGTGAGGGCATATAACTTTCATCAGGGAAAAGCTATGCAGGTATATGCCGACCTGCAGACACAAGAGGTGTTGAAACGTGAATTTCAATATGTATTTCAAAACCAAAACTACCCCGGCATACCGCAAGTTGATCTAAATAATATAGATGGACACAATTCATTCAAAATAAACGACTTAGAATTTATACCTATACGGGTACTTCACTATAAAATGGAAGTATTAGGCTTTCGTATCGGCGACTTTACCTATATAACAGATGCCAACTATATAGAACCTGCAGAAATGGATAAAGCAAAGGGGAGTAAAGCATTGGTTTTAAATGCCTTGCGCTATCAGGAACACCCATCACACTTTACCCTGCCACAAGCTATAGACGTAGCAACAGCTATTGGTGCAGACGATGCTTATTTTACACACATCAGCCACCAACTGGGCCTGCACGAAGAAGTGGATAAAACCCTGCCACAAGGTATGCACCTTGCTTATGATGGCTTAACCCTGACATTTTGATACCTATATAAGTACTACATTTGACCGTCTAAATTATTAGCAACAAGATTTTATGAGAAAGATATTAGCCACCTTACTACTTGCAGCCACATATACCGTTGCCAGTGCCCAATACGCCAACGAAAAGATAAAAGTAGGGCAAATAGCACCCGAACTGGAACTGGCAGATACGGCAGGCAATGTTGTAAAACTATCGGACGTATATAAAAAACGTATTATACTCATAGACTTCTGGGCATCGTGGTGCGGGCCATGTCGTAGGGCAAATCCCAGATTGGTAGCCATGTATCAGAAATACGAGCCGCAAAAGATAAAAGGTGCAAAAAAAGGCTTTGATATTGTGAGTGTATCGCTTGACAAGGAAAAAGACCCATGGATAAAAGCTATAGCAAAAGACAATCTGTATTGGAAATACCACATCAGCGACTTGGGGGGCTGGAAATCGAAAGCAGCAGAGGCGTATGGTGTCAACTTTATACCCCAAGCCTGCCTTGTAGGGCCCGATGGCAAGATAATAGCCGTATATACATCTGCAGAACAGGCAGAGGCCGATTTGGAACGCCTTGTAAAAGAGGGGTATAAGAAAGAAAAACAATCTAAAAGCTAACCGCCTGTCGCATTGCGATAAATAATAAATTGTATAAATCTTTTTGTCTGAAAACAATAAATAGCTATCTTTGCACACTCTAAATAAAAACGGCATGGCAAAATCCATGCATTAAAACATAGAATACAATGAAAAAAGGAATACATCCCGAAAGCTACCGTTTAGTTGTTTTCAAAGACATGTCAAACGAGCATACTTTCCTTACACGCTCTACAGCAGCTACTAAAGAAACCATCACTTGGGAAGACGGCAACGAATACCCGTTGGTGAAAGTGGAGATTTCTAACACATCTCACCCTTTCTATACAGGTAAGTCTATGTTTGTAGATACTGCAGGTCGTATCGACAAGTTCAACAAGCGTTACGAAAAGAAGAAGTAATAATAACGTATATCATTTGCATTACGCACGAAAAATCCCGACTTTTGTCGGGATTTTTCCTTTATGCAGGTCATCCTATTCGATACTAAGGTACGCAACAGTTTACTTCCCTTTACCCATACACGTCCTGTTGCGGATATACGTTGCGGCATACTGACCATGCGCGAGCGTTGGGAACGTTTTCTGAATACACCTACCTCTACACTTACAGTACCTTATCTGCAAGCGGTTTTTCCACAAACCACCACAAATGACAATCTCTACATAAACGGTGCGGTATTTGCCAACCCCAACATAACGGAAGCAATACTGAAACTAAACAACGGTGATGTATTGGCAAAAGGCAATCTTATCATCGCCATCAGAACCGATAAACAGATTGATACAATAGCAGCATTGCCTGATACTGGTAATGTGGAATACGATACAGATGCACACGCGCTGCAACACATCTGGGATATATTTGCCAACAACGGCAACGCCATACGAGGCGATTATAAACTACTTACTTACAACAAACAAAGCGCTCCCATACCCGAAAATATTACAGTAACAGGAAGCGAAAACCTGTTTATAGAAGAAGGTGCTACCATCAATGCAGGCTGCATCATCAATGCAAGTACAGGGCCGGTGTATATAGGCAAAGGAGCAGAGATACTGGAGGGCAGCATACTACGCGGGCCGATAGCACTATGTGAGCAAGGCGTTGTAAAAATGGGCGCGAAGATATACAGCGACACCACCATAGGGCCGGGCTGCAAAGTAGGCGGTGAGGTGAGCAATGTGGTATTTTTTGCCAACAGCAATAAGGGGCACGATGGCTACTTGGGCAATGCCGTAATAGGTGAATGGTGCAACCTGGGTGCTGATACCAATTGCAGCAACCTCAAAAACAATTACGACGAAGTGAAGATATGGGATGAACACATCAACAAATCTGTAAAAACAGGGCTTACGTTTTGTGGACTGTTGATGGGCGACCATTCTAAATGTGGTATTAATACTATGTTCAATACTGGTACAGTGGTAGGTATGTCGGCTAATGTGTTCGGGGCAGGGTTTCCTGAAAAATTTATTCCATCCTTTTGCTGGGGTGGCAGCGATGGTATGACTACTTACAGCTTTGAACGGGCTATGGAAACTGCCGACAGAATGATGGCTCGGCGAGGTAAGAAAATGAGCGAGGTAGAACGGGTTATGTACCAATACGTTTTTGACAATACCACCTATCAAAGAGATTTATTTGCTAAATAAAACATCAACATAAATAACAAGACAAGAAAATGCGTAAGAAAATTGTAGCGGGCAACTGGAAAATGAATATGAACCTTGACGAGGGCCATGCATTAGTGGCTGGCATCCTGAAAGGGTTGCCCGAACTGAATGCTGACAAACAAGTAGTTATTGCCCCACCCTTCATCAATATACAACACACCGTGTATCAGGTAGAGGATGTGAACCATGTACACGTAGCCGCGCAAAATTGCAGTACCGAAAATGCAGGTGCTTATACCGGCGAAGTAGCAGCCTCTATGATAAGCCATGCGGGAGCAACGTATGTAATAATAGGCCACTCTGAACGCCGTGAATACTATAATGAAACAGATGCCGTGCTGGCAAAGAAAACAGATACTGCATTGGATAATGGCTTGAAAGTTATCTTTTGCTGTGGCGAACCGCTTGAAGTGCGTGATGCAGGTACGCAAAACGAATATGTGGAAGCACAACTGAAAGCAAGTGTGTTTCACTTACACAAACACCAACTGGCAAACATTGTAATAGCTTACGAACCGATATGGGCGATAGGCACAGGGCGCACTGCCAGCAGCCAGCAGGCACAAGATATGCATGCACATATACGCAGCGTATTTGCCACACAATACGGACAAGCCATAGCAGACAACCTGACAATACTGTACGGTGGTAGCTGCAAACCAAGCAATGCGGCAGAGTTATTTGCCTGTGCTGACGTAGATGGCGGACTGATTGGTGGCGCATCGCTGAAAGCAGATGAGTTTTTGGGTATTATCAATGCTATGATGCAGGCATAAAAAACTTGCAGATTTCTTTGCTGAAAATTAAAATACACTTATCTTTGCAATCCCAAAAGGGAAATGCCGCGTTGGTCAATCGGCTAAGACGCCTCCCTTTCACGGAGGAATGACGGGTTCGACTCCCGTACGTGGTACGCGGTAAAAGAAAAAGGCAACTGTTACGGTTGCCTTTTTTATTTCAATTTAGTCAACATCTCCACCCACTGCAGAAGAAAACAAAATAAGTAGTTTTGTTATTACGTTATTGTACAGATATGAAAAAACTACTCCTCGCAGCAATAGCCATCAGCACCCTTGCAGGTTGTTCAAAAGATGCAGATAATTCAGGACCCTGTATGACGGGCACTGTACTCTTCAGAAACCTGAGCAACGATACCTATAAGATGTACATAGACGGACAACTCATTGGCAATATTCAGCCAAATGAAAGCTCAGATAAACCTTTTGAAATAGGTAAACATATATTAAAGGCAGAACAAGTAACAAGCAGCAATCCTACAATAAGGACAAAAGAAGTAGATATTGTAGGCTGCGATAATTATGAGTTTGCCTTCCCATAAATTACAACACATTAGTAGCATAAACTTATCTTTGCGCGTGAATGGCCTCGTAGTACAATGGATAGTATAAGAGTTTCCGAAGCTCCAGATTCAAGTTCGATTCTTGACGAGGCTACTACTTAAAACGCCGCTGAATATTCAGCGGCGTTTTATTTTCATTCTATATTAATGATTTGACTTCTTAACACATCAAGCTCAATTATGCCTTCTATTGTTTCTATACCCCATGGAGCACTTGTTGTAACAGTTACAATTCTTCGTCCATTTTCATCAATCCATTCTCTTGTTATTTCGCAACCAATAACACCATTAACAGGGTATGTTGTATTGTTCCAGATATTCTCAATAGTAACTATTGGAACTTTTTCATGAAAAATATGCTGCTTATTCCATGCATCATTAAGTTTACATTCGACAAATCCTGGTTGATGTTCATCAATAAACTTTGTAATAAGGCATTTTATTGCTACCATTAGTATTAATTATTCAGTATTGAAACTACGTAATTTCTAAAAATGTCGTTCAACCTTTAATAAGGTTATATTTTATGGATTATCCCCCTACCCTTTGTATATTTATTACGAATGCGCACTAAGAAAACATTCCCTCGTTGGTTGAAACTTGGCTTGAAGATACTGACTGTTTTAATGGCGGTATTTGTATGCGCATGGGTAGTGTTGGGTATCTACATCAGCAGGAACAAAAAAGAACTGCTTGGCAAGGTGGCAGAGCAGATAAACAACCAACTGAAAGGCGACCTGCAAATCAAAGAAATGGATTTGGTGCTGTTTAGCAATTTCCCTGATATTTCCGTATCGCTGGAAGGGGTAACGCTGCGCGACAGCCTGTGGCAACAACACCGCCACGACCTGCTACAGGCAGAACGTATTTATGTTGACCTCGGCATACTATCTATAGTAAAAGGCCATGCCGTGATACACCAACTACGGGTGAACGATGGCAAAGTGCATGTATATACCGACAGCAACGGCTATAGCAATACATGGGCATTGCAGATGAAAGAAAAGAAAGAGAAAAAGAAGAAAAAAGAGGCTGAAATTGAAAACCTGTCGCTGCACGATGTGGGTTTGGTGATAGAAAACAAAGCCAAGTTCAAATATTTTTCATTGCAACTGCATGAGGTACAGGGCAAATGGAAAAACAAGCAAGACGGATGGAAAGTGCGGATGCAAACAGATTTGTCCGTAAAACAGTTTTGCTTCAATACTGCAAGGGGTAGCTTTCTGCAAGGCAAAGACATTAAAGGGGTTATTGTAGCCCATTATGATAAAGCGAAACAATTACTATCGCTGCAGAAGCAGGCGTTGTATATTGATGAAACAGTTGTTGCCATATCGGGCGAGTTTGATTTTTCAACCAAGCCATCTCATTTTCAACTCACCATCAGTACCGAAAAAGTATTGCTACGTGAGGCAACAGCCATGCTTACCAAACCTATATCATCCAAAATAAACCTTGTAAACCTTGACAAACCAATCGGTGCTAAAGCTATCATCATTGGCAAAATGCAATACCGCGATACGCCCTGGGTACGCGCTTACTGGACGGTGAAAAACAATACGCTGCATACACCGGCAGGCAGCGTTACACAAACCAGTTTCAACGGAGCGTACACTAATCAGGTGGTACACGGGCAGACATTCGGCGATGAGAACTCGGCCATTTATGTTTACAACATGAAGGGCAGTATATACGAAATCCCTTTCAGGTTCGACTCCATAGCCGTTACCAACCTGAAACGCCCCGTACTCAGCGGACATATCCGTAGCAAATTTGAATTACCCAAAATCAATGCACTGACAGCAGGCAATACGTTCGACTTTAGCAGTGGTATGGCAGATGTTGACCTGATATACAAAGGCGGGCTGAGCGAAAACGACACTACCATACCATACATCTACGGACACATTACGCTGCAAAAAGCATCGGTAGCCTACACACCCAAAAACATTTCTTTTACCAATTGTAATGGCGCTTTATTCTTTAATGGTAACGACCTGCTGGTAAACAACCTGCAACTGACACGCAACAAAAGCACTGTGAAAATGAAAGGTGGTGTGAAAGATTTCCTCAACTTCTTCTACACAACGCCCGATAAGGCTTTGATAGACTGGCATATTACCAGCAACTATGTGGACGTAAACGATTACCTGCCATTCGTTGCTAAATCGAAATATGCGATGAGCCTGCCTAAAAAGCGAGGCACTACTACCCGCTATATATCGAGGCTGAACCGCTTTCTTGAGCAGAGCAGCGCGCATTTGGATGTAAACATTGCACAGTTGGGATTCAGGCAATTTCGGGCATCGGCAGTTAAAGCAGATATCCTGTTGAAAAAAGCTGACATATTGGTGAACAATATAAAACTGAACCATGCCAATGGTGTATTGCAGGTAAAGGCCGAATTGTTTCCGCATAATAACGGTACTCCCTTCAACATGACAGCAGATATAGCACACGTAAATGTGCAACAACTATTTCATGCATTTGAAAACTTCGGGCAGAAGGCCATTGAAGAAAATAACATACGGGGCATATTGAGTGCCGCCATCAATATGAAAGGCAGCCTCAGCAACAAGGGCGGGTTAACGCCTTATTCGCTGAACGGCAACTGTGATTTTCATCTTGTGAATGGTGCATTGGTAAACTTTGAGCCATTAGAGCGTGTAGGCAAAATCGTTTTCAGGCGAAGAAATTTATCCAACATCAGCTTTAAGAAAATAGCGAACAACCTGCAAGTACAGGGCAGCAAGATATACATTAAGCCGATGGCTATAGAGAGTAGTGTGTTGAATATTTTTCTGCAAGGGGTGTATAGCCTAACAACAGGTACTAATATAGAAATGGAAATACCTATTCGCAATCCACAAAAAGATGAGCTGATTGAAGACAAAGAGCTGAAAGAAAAACGTAGCCGTAGGGGCATAGTACTATACCTAAAAGCCGAAGATGGCGAGGATGGTAAGATAAAAATACACTGGAACAAAGAGGGTAAAAAGATAACGGCAGAGTAAATGCAGCAACATAGATTTGCAATATGAAAAAGCGAATTCCTGTTTTTCTGTTATTGGCAGCCATAGCGGTTTTGTGCGGTTACCTGTTTCATAAAATATCGTGGATCGGGCGACTGGGTATCAATGTAGCGTATCATGAATACGAAATATTCAAAAGCTGGTGGAAAAGTTCGCTGCTGGTGTTTGGCATATATGTAGTGCTGTATCTTGTTCATTATTTCATATCAAAAGACAAAGGGCGCGGTAGGGTCATTGTTATCAATACAGTAAGTATGCTCATTGCTATTGCCGGGTTGTATTATACCTACCATGATTTTCGTACTGATTTTTCGCACCGTATAGCAGGCGAGCGTTTTCATCTAGGGTTTTATTTATTCTGGCTGGGGTGGATAGTTATCAACCTGCACTTCATCATCAGCAAGCCGAAAGAAATAAAGCCTTAGAGCTTTAAGTAAAATAGTTGCAGCAAGGCTGTAAAGGCATCTGTATATCCCCCACCTGCAGCATATATCTGTAAGTGTTCGGTATTTGTTGTTTGTGCATCAGCAGTGCTAATACTCACTACCCGATTATAGTTGCTACCATCTTTAGGAAAAACCTGCAACTGTTTACTTACACCCCATCCATTGCTATACAATATTTGCAGCCACACATCATGCTCTGCGGCTGGCAATAAAATTGAAGCATAGCCATCGGGCTTCAATACTTTTTGTATGATGTTGAATAAAGCATTATAGGTAAGTGTGAGTGTATGGCGTACCTGGTTACGTTGCACATCGTCGCCCAATAAGCTATTATTGAAAAAGGGCGGGTTGCATATCACCATATCATACTGCTTGCCGAAAGTATGATTTGTTGCATCTGCTTGTATTACTGTTATTCTATCTGCCCACGGAGAGGCTGCAATGTTTTCTTGTGCTTGTGCAGCGGCATCAGTATCTATCTCTATGGCATCTATCTGTATATGGCTGTATCGTTGTGCCAGCATTAGTGATAGTAGCCCTGTGCCAGTGCCTATATCCAACACTGTTTTTACATTATCTGCTACAGGCACCCACGCCCCTTGTATGCAAGCATCGGTAGATACTTTCATAGCACACCTTTCCTGACGAATAGTGAATTGCTTGAATTGAAAATAAGAATTGCTCATGACCATGCAGCCCTTGCAGTGGGACTGACGCTTAAATCGGCAAACTGGCCTTGCAGGTATTTATAGTAACCTGTAATGCCTATCATAGCAGCGTTGTCGGTACAGTATTCAAACTTAGGTATGTACACTTGCCAGCCCAGCTTTTCGCCTGTTTCAGTCAAAGCAGCACGTAATCCGCTATTGGCAGATACACCACCTGCAATGCCTATATGGTTTATCTTAAGTTCTTTGGCTGCCTTAGCCAGTTTCTTCATCAGCATCGTGATGATGGTATGCTGTACGGAAGCGCAAATATCGTCTAGATTGTTAGCTATAAAGTCCGGATCTTTCTTTTTTTCGTTTTGCAGAAAGTAAAGTACGGCTGTTTTCAAACCACTAAAACTGAAATCATATCCTTTCATATCGCTCAATGGAAAACTGAAACGTCTTGGATTACCTTCTTTGGCCAGTTTATCTACCATAGGGCCACCAGGGTATGGCAACCCTAACATCTTAGCTACTTTATCAAACGCCTCGCCTGCCGCATCATCTATGGTTTCACCTAATACTTCCATGTCCAAATGACTACGGCACAATACTATCTGCGTGTGTCCACCCGATACAGTAAGGCATAAAAGTGGGAACTGTGGTTTTGGTTCTTCTATAAAATGCGCCAATACATGTGCCTGCATATGATGTACGGATATGAGAGGCACATTCAACGCCTGTGCAAAAGACTTGGCAAAACATGCGCCAACCAGCAAAGAGCCTATCAAACCAGGGGCTTGGGTAAAGGCAACTGCGTGGATGTCTTTTTTATCTACACCAGCCTGCTTGAGTGCTACATCTACAACAGGCACTATTTTTTGCATGTGTGCACGCGATGCCATCTCAGGCACTACACCACCGTACAACTCATGTACTTTCTGGGTAGCTATCAAGTTGCTCAGTACTACACCATCCTGTATTACAGCCGCGCTGGTATCATCGCAAGACGATTCTATAGCCAATATATTTACCTTAGTCATAGCAGGCTGCAAAAATCGTTAATCGGCGGCTGAATATCAAATAATCCACATTCGGGTATAAAACAGCAGGGATAATGCTTTGAGACCATCGAATGATTCATATTTTTGCCGTACAAGCGCATATATTGCCATTTCTGAAAAACCATATTGTTTTTGTCTTGTTATTTGTTGCCGTTGCAGTATACGGTTGTGATGGTAATTGGTTATCACAAAATGAAAACGCACCCATTGCCCTGCAATTCAATTTTGCACAAGACAGTAGCTATCAGTATGTATTAGACAGCCGTATGACACTAGAGCCGATGGTAAACGGCAAAACCCTCAGTATCACCCAGCAAATGAAATTAACATCTACCTATAAAGTAACGACAGCCAATGCGGGAGATAAAAATGTAGCCGTTACGTACAACCGCATTACTATCAGTTCGGGCAATGGAATTACGAGTAATGAATACGACTCAGGTGATACTAACAATACAAACGAGTTGTTTGCCAGCATAGCAGCCATGATGAACCGAACGTTTAATATTTCTGTATCTAAAAGCGGTATTTCGGGCATTCAAAGCCTGTATGACGAGGAACAACTGCAAGACAGCACCGTTAGCTATGGCGATAGCTCGCTACGAAAAGCGATGCTGCAATTTTTGAGCATCTACCCTACTGACGAGATACAGCCCGATGATACATGGAAAAAGAATTTCCATACGTCTAACGGTTTCATACACATGCGGCTGGAAAATACCTATACGCTGAAAAGCATTGACGGCAACATAGCCCATATAGAACTGCAAGGAAAAATAAGCCCTGAAGACAGCACAGGCGCGATGGTATTCAGCGGCATACAATCGGGCGGCCTGGATGTTGACATCAAAACGGGGCTGATAATGATTGGGAAAATATCGCAACACCTGAACGGGAAAATAACCAACAGCGGTAAAACAAATGAGGTAAGCGCGTCTTCTGAAATCACCCTGACGGGTAAGCAACTGCCATAAATCAAAATTTCCCCTATCCTCTGTCCGACAGCGATTTGGGGAAAATTCTCGGGGCGATTGTCGCGCCTTCAATAAGTATATTGCAATTACTGTGCCATACCGTCTTCGGCATTGTCATCTGCTTGTAAATCAGCGTTTTTGTCAGGGTTACCTTCACCATTTTGTATGGTTTCTTCTTCCCTGTTTTGGTTCCACTCTATGATGAAGTTATTGCGGCCTGTACCTATCAACAAACCGAGGTAACGTTGCTGAGCCAGCTCCAACAAAGCAAGGAATGTAAAAATGGCATGTATCCTGTTTTCGCATTGAGAGAATACAGTTTCAAACGCTACACGACCGTTGGTTTTCATATAGTCGAGCAAGTGTATGCGCTGCCCTTCGAGGCTGTAGTTATATTTTACTACAACGTGCTGCGGCTTGTTTTCCCTGTCCTGAAAACGCTTCATCACTTTCTCAAAAGCCTGCATCAGTTTGAACATCGTTACGGTCTGTATCTCTGTTCCCTCGCTGTATGTTTCGCCGAGTGCTTCCAGTTCCTGCCTGATGTTACCACGTTTTTGTTGCAACAAACGCTCCGCTTCCATTATCACCATCTGTTCAGATGCTTCTTTGAAGCGTTTGTACTCCAGTATCTTATCCACCAACTCTTGTCGTGGGTCTATTTCATTGCCTTGTGCATCCAGTTCTCGGCGTGGCAGCAGCATCTTGGCTTTGATGCGCATGAGCGTGGATATGAACAGGATAAACTCGCTTGCCAGTTCTATATTCAGGTTCTCCAGTTCGTGGATGTACTTCAGAAAGTCTTTGGTGATGTTGTGAATGGGTATATTGTATATATCCAGTTCATCGCGCTCTATGAAGAACAGCAACAGGTCGAAAGGGCCTTCAAACTGGGGTAATTTTATTTGGTATGAGGTGGACATTTATTATATCTGTAATTAAATAAGCGCACCCTTACAGGTGCGCTTCAAATGTAATCTTTTCAGTGCAAAAATTACCTATTAAAACTTATAAGCAAATCCTAATGTGAATATCTGTTTGGTTTGCATCCAGCCCAAAAACTCACCAGGTTCATCCCTGCTTACTTCTTTACCCGTAGCATCTACAATTTTATTACTATATGGCAGGTCGTTATCATACATCATGGTAAGTCCAAAAGATACTGTCAGGAATTTATTGGCTTTATACAGCAGCAGGTTGTCCCACAGCCAGTCAACATTGCCAGGGTTGTCTTTCTTTACCACTTTACCCGTAGCATCTACCGCATCTTTGGCAAGGTAGTTCAGGTAGAAATCGAGCCTTGTGCGGTATGCCAATGGCTTATCAAGGTTGGTATTGTATCGTCCTGTAAAGTATGCACCCAATTCAAAACGCGATGTCTTGCCATTTTCTACGCCATACGCGCCTGCGGGGTCGCGGAGTGTATAGTACAAATCAACCAACGTCATACGGGCAGCGGCGGGCGAAAAGAATAAACTAAGGTTATTCCCTTTTCGGTATTCAATACCTGCTGCAAGCGTTATGTATGCGGGCGACAGAAAATTTGAAACAGAGAATGTATCCCAACTGTTAGATTTATAATCGTAACCTTTTGAAAATTGTGATTTGAAGTTGAGCAAACCTGTCAGGTAAAAATCTTTAGCTGTATCAAGGCGCACACCGTATTTGGACGTGAAGTCTATACGGTCGTCCATTTTGCGTGGTACAAAATTGTTGGAGTACGCATAAAACAAAGCATAGTTCAGGTCGAGGTTGTTAGTCCATACCTGCCTGTGATAGAGGCGTGTTACATAGCCATTAAACAAACCATTCACCGTCATAGATGCCAACTCACCACCCGCAGCCCAGTTGTGCAGAAACCCTTGGTTAATGCCCACATTCAGCAAGCCGCCTTTCATCCATGCTACGGTATCTTTATTTTGAGAAGCCATAGATTTTTTCATGTCTTCCGTTTTACCCAGTTGTGCATTTGTCTGCAATACACTAAATGTCAATACCAGTAGTAGTAATTGTTTTTTCATATCCTTATTTGTACTTGTTCGATTATTTCGGTTTGTATTTAGATTCTTGCAGGAAACGTTGTTCGTCTATTGGTTGGGCAATCAGTTTATCCAGCGTCATGTCCGGATGTTGTGCCATGTATGCTTTTACTATCTGCAAGCCAACCCATGTGCCTACTTCGCCGGGGCTTTCATCGCTCATACCCGCAGCAGAGGGGCCTTCCATTACATAACGCACTACTTTTTGCAGGCTGGTTTCGTAGAGGAAATTTTGCGCGATGAAGAAATTATAAATACCCGATTCATTTTCTTCGCACCACGTCAGTTGTTTTTCGGTATAAGCCAGCCTCACGTGCTTAGGTACAAATGGCAACAGTTTTTCAAGATAGTAGGCTTCTTTACCACGTTGTATCATCATGTGCAGCAAAGTCTTGCCATCCATTTCAAAAGCTGTTTCATCGCGGTACAAGGCTTTGAAAGCGGCAACAGGTATATATTCTTTCTGCAACTGCGCGCTCCAGTATTCGGGTACGCCTACCGCCTTGTAGTAAGGGTAAGATGCACCGAGAAACATATCGAGCCCTACACCAAGTATCGTACTGTCATAAGTAAAAGCACCCCAGTTATTGAGCCATGAAATCATATACACCACTTTGCGCTCGCCAGCATCAGGGAAGTAATGTTTACGGTACTGAAAACCTTTTTGCAACCATTCATCCACATCTTTGGTATCGGGGTAATGCTTGGCAACTGTATCGAGCAGGCCACGATAATCGGGGTGCGTCAGGAAGCTACGCATACCGAGGCCTATGCCCTGTACTGTATCGTTGTAATTGCCCTGAATGCCAAGCCCCATGAGTGTATCCAGGAAGAAAGGCAGGAAATCGGGGTATTTGCTTTGTAATTGCTGCAAACCAGCCGCTATGTTGTTGGTATCGATGGCTGTTATGTCTTTGTCCAATCGCCTTGTATTCAACGATATTTTTACATCAGACACATCGGGGGCTTTGTCGTTGCCGCCACAACTTGCCAATAAGACCATCGGGATAGCCCAAAGCGATGATTTAACAAGCCTTTTATTAACATTTGCAGGCATCCCTGTGGATAACGAACTGAACATAGGTAAATGCGCTTTATTTTTACGGCGGCAAAAATACGGCTTATTTTTTGCCCTCACTAAAGTATAAACAGGCTAACCCAAAGTATATATGAAAATAATATCTGTACTGGTTTTATTATGCACACTGGCAATAACTGCAACTGCACAACGATATGAATACGGTGAACCAGTACCCATCAACGAAGGAAAGAAACGCAACAAGGGTGGCGGCGATGTAGAACTGAAGAAAGTACGCTTCGGTGCATTTATCGCGCCCAACTCGGGCTGGATGAAGCCAACTGCCAATAAAAGCGATGATAAACTTTATACAGTAGAAAAAGGCAGCTCGCAAATAGGTTTTACATGGGGGCTGATGATGGACTATTATTTTGCAGAAAACTATGGTATTGCTACGGGCTTTCAACTGAACAGGATGGGCGGTGGTATATCGGTAGCACAAAACCCAGCCGTTACACAACCCGTAACTGCTAACATGGTACGCACGGCAGACTTTACCTACAAGCTGCAATATCTTGAAATACCCTTCGGGTTGAAGTTGCGGAGCGATGATTTGGGTGGTGTGCGCGTGTTCGGGCAGATAGGAGTATCGGCTGGTATTACATTGAGTAAGAAAGCGACATACGATGTGGTGTTTACTGATACCGTATCGGGTGCAACAATAGAGAAAAGAGCCGCAGGTGAGAACGAGAAAATATCGGGCTTAGGCATTACGCCTATCCTCTTCCAGATGAATGTGGGTGGTGGTATAGAATATGCCATCAGCGAGAAGATGAGCATTTATGCCGCGTTATTGTTCAATAATGGTTTTACACCTGATGTGACGAACCCTAAAGAATTAGACCTTGACTTTAAAGGCAAATTCAGTGATGGCAATGTGCGGATGAATAATATTGCATTGCGTATAGGTATGTTTTTCTAAACAAGTTTCTATTTAACCAAAACATAGAAAAGTCCCGCGTCTTGTTTGATGCGGGATTTGTTTTTGTACGCTCTTAACATTACGATTATTACTTTTGATACAGGATGAAAATATTTCTTGCACAACAGAATTATCATATAGGCAATTTCGAGGCGAATACGGCAAAAATCATAGATGCCATCAGGCAGGCTAAGATGCAGGGTGGCGATTTGATTGTGTTTTCGGAGCTATCGGTTTGCGGTTATCCACCGCGCGATTTTCTGGAGTTCAACGACTTTATAGAGCAATGCGACAGAGCAGTTGATGCCATACGCAAAGAGGCGGATGTAATAGGAGTGATAATAGGTGCACCTACACGCAATACAATTATTGAGGGTAAAGACCTGCACAACAGTGCGTATTTGTTGTACAATGAAGAAGTAGTTGGCATAGCACATAAAACCCTACTACCTACCTACGATATATTTGACGAGTACCGCTATTTCGAACCTGCCGACAGTTGGAATGTGATTGAATTTAAAGGCAGAAAAATAGCCCTTACAATATGTGAGGATATATGGAACCTCGGCAACAATCCGCTATACAAAATATGCCCTATGGACAGGCTGATGGAACAGCAACCCGACCTGATGATAAACATCAGCGCATCGCCGTTTGATTACCTGCACGCTGAGGGGCGCATAAGCATGGTAAAGCAGAACGTAGCCAAATACAAACTGCCGATGGTGTATTGCAATACGGTTGGCTCGCAAACAGAGATTGTATTTGACGGTGGCTCGATGGTGATGGATGCGCACCAAAACCTGATAGCTCAACTACCCTATTTTGAAGAAGCCCTGCAATCTGTAACACTTGACGGGAATATATTTACTGAGCCTGTATTGAAATTGGCAGCCGATATACCTATTGCAGAATTGCTACCTGATACACTTGATGACGATTACGACATAGATGAGATACACAGCGCACTGATAATGGGCATCAGGGACTATTTTGGTAAGATGGGTTTCAGTAAGGCTATTGTGGCATCGTCGGGTGGTATAGACAGTGCTGTGGTATTGGCACTCGCTTGCGAGGCATTGGGGGCTGAGAATGTACGTGCGCTATTGATGCCATCACAATACTCAACCGGCCACTCTGTAAGCGACGCGGAGCAGTTATCTAAAAATCTAAATAATCAATACGATATACTACCCATTAAAGATATTTTCTACAGCTACGACAAAACACTGGAGCCTGTCTTCAAAGATTTACCTTTCAACGTAGCGGAAGAAAATCTGCAATCGCGCATAAGGGGTGCATTAGTGATGGCATTATCCAACAAGTTTGGCTCTATATTGCTTAATACATCTAACAAAAGCGAACTTGCAACAGGTTATGGCACACTATATGGAGATATGGCTGGCGGGCTTGGTGTTCTTGGCGATTTGTATAAAGTACAAGTGTATGCCCTTGCTCGATACATCAACCGAAATGGCGAAATCATACCGCAAAACATTATAGACAAAGCCCCATCTGCAGAGCTACGCCCCGACCAGAAAGACAGCGACAGCCTGCCCGAATATGATATACTTGACCCCATACTATACCAATACATAGAACGCCGCAAAGGGCCGAAAGAAATAATAACGATGGGCTACGATGCTGCATTGGTAAACCGCATACTACGCCTGGTGAATATGAATGAATATAAACGCAACCAGTTTTGCCCTATCATTCGCGTATCGCCCAAAGCATTTGGTATAGGGCGTAGAGTACCTATAGTTGGCAAGTATTTATCGTAGTGCAGTTACTTGTACTTCGGATGGTGCAATACCGAATTGCAATTTGTAAGAACGGCTGAAATATGACAGGTTGCTAAAACCCGTCATGTAGGCTATCTCCGAAATATTGTGCTTACCTGCTTTCAGCATTTTCTGTGCTTCGTTCAGCCTTACAGAGCGAATAAACTCAACCGGTGTTAGTCCTGTTGCAACTTTTATCTCTCGTTGTAGCCTGTTGCGACCCATATTGAAGTGTTTACCCATCGTATTTACATTCAGGTCGTCGTCATCCAAATGCTCCAATATGTAATCTATATATTGCTGTACCTGATTATCAGCAGGTTGAACTTCATCTGTTGCTTCATTTACTATCTCAAGTGGTTTATTCAGATATTCGGCTACAAAGCTGTCGCGCAGGCGTTTACGTTGTTTCAGCGTACTATCCGCAATAGCCAATAATTCCTCTAACTGAAAAGGTTTGGTTAGATAGTTGTCTGCACCAAGTTGGTACAAATCCACTTTACTATTCAACTGTCCTTTGGCACTTAATACTATTACGGGTATATGCCCCAGTGTATCAGAGTTTTTAATGGCATTTACCAAGTCTTCGCCGTTCATATTAGGCATCATCAGGTCGGTAATAACAATATCGGGCAGGTTGTTTTCTATCAGTTGCAATGCGTGTTTACCATCAAAAGCCGTCATTACTTTAAAACCATTGCTTTCAAATGCCTGCGATACAAATGCATTGAGCTCTGCATGGTCTTCTGCAACCACCATTAGCGGTAGCTTGTCTTCATTTGGCATTTCTGCTTTCACTATGACATTGCTCATATCAGAGATACTAACATCGGGCATAGCAACTGGAATTATGATGCTAAATACAGTTCCCTTCCCAGCTTCGGACCTTACAGCAACCTTACCACTTAATTGTGTAATGTATTCTTTCACCAATGACAAACCTATACCAGTGCCTTTATGATTATTGACATCTATTTTGTAGAAACGTTCAAATATTTTCTCCTGCTCTTCTTCAGGAATACCAACACCTGTGTCTTTTATTTCTATGGTTATTAACCCTGCACCGTTTGATACGCGAATACCTATCAGTTCGTCTTTTGGTGTATGCTTGAAAGCATTTTGCAACAGGTTGTGTACAGATTGTGAGAGCCTGAAATGGTCGGACACAATGCTTAATTGTTGTGGTACATCCAACGTGAAAGTGATACCTGTTTCTATAGCAAGTGGTTCGTATTGTTCGTAAATGCCTTTTATCATTGCAGACACGTCTATGCTTTCAGGTTTCACCTTGCCAATACCTTGGTCAACATGGTTTAACTGCAATAGCTGCTCCACCATCGTCATCAGGTGGTTTGTATTTTTCAGAATATAGGCTGTCTGTTGCTTTATATGCGGGTCTTTGGCAATGTTATTGATTTGTGTAGCAGGGCCGAGTATCAGGGATAGCGGCGTCTTTAGATCGTGCGAAATATTAGTGATGAATTTACTTTTCAATGCTTCCAACTCACGGGCTTTGTTAGCTTCCAGTTCCTGCTTTTCAGCTTCCAATATCTTCTGTTCAACACGTTGCTTGGCTATCTTAATACTGCAGAAAGCAGCAATCAGCCGGAAGACTTGCAGATGGTTGTGTTGATAATATCTTTTCTGTGGATGTTCAGAATCAATAACACCTAGCACTTCATCGCCTATAGATATGGGTACTGCTAATTCAGACATTCTGAATTGGTCATCAACAATATAGTCTTTGCTTTGTGTAGTATCTTCAATAAGTATAGGTTCATTAGTCAGGTACACTTTACCTACAATACCTTTGCCGGATGGTATCTCTATAGGATTAACGATATGCTGTGTATTTGTAGATTTTCCGCCATAGGCAGCTACCTGCACCAGTTTATTTTTTTGCTCATCGTACAGATATATCACAAAATCATCGAGCCCCAGCAGCGGGATGCACTCTTTGGTAACATTCCACAGCACTTCCTGCAAAGGTTTTTCTTCCAGCAATATGCGCGAAAGCCTTTGACTCAATTCTTCAATCTTATCGAAATGCCTTTCAAAAAACTTCATTTTCTGCTCTCCGAATTTGAAGTCAATTATCAGCAAGTATGTATTGCAACCAGCCACTACAATGCCTACTACCAGGGGTACAAGCATCTCTGTAAGGCCAGCCGCCTTACCCGAATTGTAAATGGTACTGACACCCAATGAACCAAGGCACAATGAAATACTGAGCATCAGGTACACAAAATTCATGTAGCCTCGCCGTTCGCATATCAGCATACTCATAGCCCACGCGCAAATGGTAATGACATCTGCACGATTGATGTTGTGATAGTTGGCAGAATAGATGTGCAGCGACAAGCCTGCAAACATTAACACCCAACACAAAGGCATTTGCCAGTTTGCCTTCAGTAAAGACCAGCAAACTATAACAATAGCAAATACGGCAGACAGCACTATGCCATCTGCCGTATTCATATTCAATATTGATTTACCCGGCAGCAAGTTGCCACATGCATGAAATAACAGTACCGCACCCATCCACTCCTTCATACGTTGTGGTGTGCCACCCGGGTTGACCGTTTTCTTTAAATATGCCTGTACGCTTTTAAACACAAATACTATCTGTTGATATTAATTGGTGTGACCGAATACGTATCCGTTGTTTTTACTTTTATGTAATATAAACCATTTGATACGTTTTGCGGAATAGTATAAGTAGCATTCGTATTGTTCCACTCACCTACAACCCTACCCGATGCGTCAAACATCCAAACACCATCTACCTTAGTGCCAGTAGTGATATTGAAATATGAGGTAGCGGGATTGGGATATATTGTTACTTGCTGCGTACGCAATGCCTGTATGCCCGAAGTGTTTTTGTTTTCAAGGTTCATTCTGTAAACTAAAAACTCTGTTTTATTTGTAATAGCATTTTTTGCATTACCGCCTATCAGTATTTTTCCGTCAGGTTGCGGAACAATAACCGCTAAGCCTGCAATGGTAAAGTCTGCTGTTGCCGAATACTGCACGATACTACTATTGCCAAAATCTAAACGAAGATTACCAGTTTCGCCAAACATGATGCCTAGTATGTGTTTATTATTATCAATATCGGTATAGTTTGCCAGTACGAAAAAGTGGCCATTCTTTAATTCCATCAAATCTGCAAAACCCTCATCTTCTGCCAATGCTGTTTTATCATAGGCAATCACACCTTTACCACTACCGAAAACATTATCTATTACTCCGTTTGTATCTACCATCAGCAATATGCCTGATTCGTCATTATTTGCTTTTTTGTACGTACCACATATTAGTAATTTATTAGTTGAAGTACGTATCATATTATGTGCCTGAGAAGCTTTGCCATCCATAGCAAACTTAAACTTTGAGCCCACGCCAAACGATGGCAACACCATACCTGTATTATTCAACTTAGCCATACCTACTTGCGCAAGCACACCATCAGATACTGTACCGCATACAATAATATTACCACCGGGCAACACTTCCATATCTACAAAGTTTCCTTGTGTCTGCCCTACAAATATTACAGGAGATATACCGTCTGCCGAAAAGCTGTTATCTAAAGTACCATCAGCCAACATGCGCACTACGAACATATTACTGCTGTTATTGCCATACTTTGTGCAGCCAATAAGAATTTTGCCGTCGGGCATAACTTTAATTTTCATGGCAGACTCATTTCCACCCGCATCTACCATCACCCTGCCATTATTGCCCCATGTATAGTCTATTGAACCGTCCGCATTTATTTTGTATATAATTACGTCATTGTCATTTACACCTTGCTGATAACCACCCAATAGTATTTTACCATCTGCTAATACTTCCATACAATACAGGTTATCATCTGCACCGAGGAATGGGTCGTACATAGAGAAGTTTTGTCCTTGCAGACTACTGTCAGGTGTTCCATTGGCTTTGAATTTTGATAATATCATATCTTGATTAGAACCACTTACCTCACCTGCCATCAGAAACTTACCATCCGGTAGTAGTTTTAAATCTCTTCCACCATTAGAAACCCCTGAGGTTGCTGCCCAACGCATTATACCATTTTTGCCAAAAGCACTATCTAAAGTGCCGGGAACCTGTGCATTTGCTGCTAAACTTGCCAGCAGCGTACATAGTAATATTGCCTTTTTCATAATTTTTGAATTTTGACACAATATTCCGTTAAGAACCTGCCTATGGCTTTCAAAGAATGCACCAATCTTTGCATTTATTGCACAGGGTGCAAATAGTGCAAGGAATATGCAAATAGTACAAAACAAGAAAAGCGTCCTTACGGGGACGCTTTCTCTTTATATCTTATCAGTTATTTGATTATAGTTGTGTAGCAGTGTAAACAACATCTACAGTATAAGTACCTGCAGGGTAAGCAAAACCGGGAGTAGCTTGGTACAATACACCAAATGTTTGGTTGCCACCGTTTGATGCGTTTGTTATCAGGTTTGCTGCTGTGTTAGTAAGACCGCTATATGCTGTGTTGCTGAATGGTGAAGCGATAGCACCACCTGTGCTGTTACCACCTACCCTCAAGCTCAATACACCAGAAACAGGCATTACAGGAGCAGGAGATACAGAACCAGAATAAGTAAAGTTTGCGTTGTTGGTACGAACTGTTACACCGAAACGGCGGTTAGAACGTACACGCAATGTTTGTTCAGATGATGCTACACCGTTTGCGTAATCATTAACTGTATTGAAAGCCAGGTTAACAGCTGCACCTGTTGCAGTACCAGACCCTGTGAATGTCAATTCGATTGCGTTGCTCAGATTCAGATTAACTGTTTGTGTAGCAGTTGAAGACGGCGCTTGTGCGTTAGCAGCAAAACCAGTGATACCCAGAGCGATGATTGCGATTACCTTTTTCATAATTTTTGTTGTTTGTTTTGTTGTTAGATTGTTTGTTTTTGTTCGTTTGTAATGCAAAGATGCATCGGCAAGCACCCCTTAACCAAATAAACCGACTTGCTTAACCCCCGTTTAGCAAGCGGTTAACAGGCGGTTAACAAATAACGCATAACACGTTGATTATCAATACGAAAAAAAAGGGTGCAATAATAAGGAAATGTCTCTCTACCCCCTTGCACCGAACAGCATACTACCTATACGTACCATTGTGCTGCCCTCGGCAATTGCTATATTATAGTCACCACTCATACCCATGCTACAGGTATTGAAGTAGGGCTTGGCTATGAAATAAGTAGCCTTGATGTGTTTGTAGAAATTATGCAGCCTTGCAAACTCTGTACGTACCTGTTCTTCATCATCTGTAAAAGTAGCCATGCCCATGAGGCCGCATATCTGTATGTTTTGCAGACTGTCTCTTTGTGCTTCGTAGTATTCCATCAGTTCTGTAATGCCATGCTCGTTAAGGCCGTGTTTGGTTTCCTCGTCTGCTATCTGTAGTTGCAACAGTACATGGATGGTGCGGTTGTGTTTTGCGGCTTGCTTGTTTATCTCTTGTAGTAGTTTGAAGCTATCCACCGCATGTATCAGGTGTACGTAGGGTGCTATGTATTTTACTTTATTGCTTTGCAGATGACCTATATAATGCCAGCGGATGTCTTGCGGTAACACAGGTTGTTTATCTACCAGTTCCTGTACATAGTTCTCGCCAAAATCTCTTTGCCCTAAATCGTACAACGCCTGCACATCACTTGCGGGTTTTGTTTTAGATACTGCAACTAATGTTACACCCTTAGCCTTTAATTCTTCTGTTAGCGATTGCCAAACTCCTGCATTCACCATACTGCCTTAGTATTGTTCCTTTTCGTTGGGGAAATCTTTACTCTTTACATCGCTGATGTATTGTTCGGTAGCTGTCTTTATCTGGTCGTACATATTGAGGTAGCGGCGCAGAAAGCGCGGAGAAAACTCTTTGTTGATACCCAACATATCATGCATTACCAATACTTGCCCGTCAACACCACCACCCGCGCCTATACCTATAATGGGTATTTTCACTTCATCTGCCACACGCTTGCCGAGCGATGCGGGTATCTTTTCTAATACTATAGAGAAACAGCCTGCCTCTTGCAACAAGTGTGCATTCTTTACCAATTGTTCTGCCTCTGCCTCTTCTCTGGCACGTACTACATAGGTACCGAATTTGTAGATAGACTGTGGCGTAAGCCCCAAATGCCCCATGACAGGTACACCCGCGCTAATGATGCGCTTAACAGACTCAATTACTTCTTCCCCACCCTCTAATTTAATGGCATGTGCGCCCGTTTCCTTCATGATGCGGATGGCAGAGTTAAGGGCTTCTTTACTATTGCCCTGATACGTACCAAAAGGTAAATCTACCACCACCAAGCAACGGCTGATGGCACGTACTACGCTTTGGGCATGGTATATCATCTGGTCGAGCGTGATGGGGAGTGTGGTTTCGTGTCCTGCCATTACGTTGGATGCACTATCGCCCACCAGCAATACATCTATGCATGCATCGTCCAATATGCCCGCCATCGAAAAATCGTAGGCTGTAAGCATGGATATTTTTTCCCCCTGCTGCTTCATTACTTGCAGCGTATTGGTGGTAACTTTTGTTATTTCTTTGTGTACAGACATAAACCCGAAACCCTAAAGGGGCTTTTACAGATTAGATAAGAATTGTAAAGATAGAGATAGTATTTGAATACAATAGTAGTCACTATTCAGGCAGCTTGAAGATATATGCTTCATTATAATCTATCTCAAACTTTTTGAGCATATCAATGTATTCTTCTAAAAAGCTTGTTTTTCTGTGGTGTTCTTGTTGGTTCGCAATGTAGCTTATTACATTATCTATTTGCGATTTGGCATAAGAAAATGCCCCATAACCTTCTTGCCAGCTAAACTTGTAAGTTGTCAGTTTTTCTTTATTTATCCATTCAGATGATTCCCCTTTTACTATTCGCATCAGTTCTGCAACAGATTGTGCAGGGTGCAAACCAATGAGCATGTGCAAATGGTCGGGCATGTTATTTATTGCCAACATTTTATGTTTATGGTTTTGCACAATTGCGGTAATGTATAATCGTAATCTTTCATCCCATTCAGGCTTGAGCATTGCTGAACGGTATTTTACAGCAAATACAAAGTGGATGTATAGTTGTGTATATGTGTTTGGCATATCAATTAACATTCAATTTATGCAATTATCATGTTACGTTGGGTGTTTTGTCCCGATGGGACAAATATCGTTTTGTGGCGTGATGCTACAAAGCTTTTACCCCTACGGGGTATGCTTATGCATTAGCATTTTGTGTATTAAATATTCAAGTCAGTCCGTAGGACTGTAAGCTTTGTAGAATACAGCAACAAAATAACACTTGCCCCATTGGGGGCAGAACAACCTACAAAGCTTTTACCCCTACGGGGTATGCTTATGTATTAACATTTTGTGTATTAAATATTAAAGTCAGTCCGTAGGACTGCAAGCTTTGTAGAACACAGAAACAAAATAACACCTGCCCCATCGGGGCAGAACAACACTACACAAACACCTCCGCCGCCATCAGCCATGCTTTGTTAAATGCTTCGCGGTTGATGGGGAGTAGAATGTTGTTTTTATCTGCCCACTGTACAATGTTTTCGGTGGCTATGTTGCCTACCAGTTCGTCTTCTGCCATCGGGCAGCCGCCTATGCCTTTCATGGCACTGTCGAAACGTATACAACCATTATCGTAGGCGGTTTGTATTTTTTCTTCCCAAGCATCTGCTGTGCTGTGGAAGTGTGCGCCAATATGTACATCCTTAAACTCGGGCACTAATGTCTTGAATATATACTCGATATTATCGGGCCTGGCTACGCCTACAGTGTCAGACATCGCAATGGTTTTTATACCCATCTGTGCCAACTGCCCTACCCATTTAATGGCTACCTCTGCACTATATTCATCGCCATACGGATTGCCAAAACCCATAGATATATATACTACGAGTTCTTTACCGTTTTGCACACAGAGGTTTTGTATCTCCTGTACCTGTTTCAGCGATTCGGCAATTGTTTTATTGGTATTTCTCAACTGAAATGTTTCTGATATGGAAAACGGGAAACCCAGATAGCGTATCTGCTCATACCCTACCGCTTCTTCCGCCCCACGCGTATTGGCTATGATGGCAAGCAGTTTTGTAGCTACCCCGTCCAATTGCAGTTGGGGTATTACATCTTTGGTATCTGCCAGTTGTGGTATGGCTTTGGCAGACACAAAAGAACCAAAATCCAACACATCAAAACCTACCTGCAAGAGCGCATTCAGGTATTTCACCTTTACCTCGGTAGGTATGTGGTGCTTCCAACCCTGCATGGCATCGCGGGGGCATTCTATTAAACTAAGTCGTGAGGTTTGAGTCATGAGGCGTGAGTCTTTTACAAAGATACTATTACTGTTTGCTATATACTATCAACACAACTTATCCCGCTATCATCTCCAAAAATAGCTCCATCCCTTTCTTCTTATCAGCATCCAGCAGGTAGTGTATGTTTTGAGTATAGTAGGTGTACAGGTTGTAGTACGGAAACGGATTGGCAGCTACTACTTCATCTACATGCAGCAAACCCTCTGCATTCGCAGCATTAAAAGCAGCCCTAAAATCTTCGGGTAGTTGCTTGTTGGCTACCCATGCGGCAAACACAAAGGGTAAACCTGTTAGTTGCTTCCACCCATCGGCAAGGTCGTAGATGTACTCGAAATTAGTGAGCTGCTTCAATGCCCTGTCGCCAATGATAACACCTGCTGTAGTATCGTTGATGTAGTCTATGTAATTTTCCGTAGCGGGTTTATACACTACTGTTTTCTTCCATAGTTTTTCCAGCAGCAGTTGTGCCAGCTTTACAGATGTGCGGCTCTGATAGTCGAGATACACGGTTTCTATCGCTTCCATCGGCACCATGCTGAAGATACACACCGATGCTACCTTACCATCGGCTGCTATCCCGTAGTCTGATACGATATTGGCATTGGGGATGGTTGGTATAGCTGCAACGGGCAGCAGTGCAAGGTCTATATCGCCACGCTGCAATGCACCCGCTACATTGGCAGGATAATCTGCCACTATTTCAATACTATCCATCACGCTGCTACGCTCTATGCCGTAGAGCAATGGCTTGGTATTCAAATAACTGACAGGTGCAACTTTTATTTTGGCGTTCAACAGACTAAATTTGGGCGCAAAGATAGCGGAAGCAAGCCAATTCATGTCGCAACAACTGATAATTTATACAGACGGAGCCTCTCGCGGCAACCCCGGCCCCGGTGGCTATGGCATTGTGATGCAATGGGGACAAACACGCAAGGAGTTTTCGCAAGGCTTCCGTAAGACGACCAACAACCGTATGGAACTGATGGCTGTAATAGTAGCGCTGCAAATGCTGACACGTGAGGGGCTGGACGTGGTTATATACAGCGACAGTAGCTATGTGGTAAATGCCATAGACAAGGGGTGGATATGGGGATGGATAAAAAAGGGTTGGAAAGATGTAAAGAATACCGACTTGTGGCAAGAATACCTGAAACACCACAGCAAGCACCGTATAAAATTTGTATGGGTAAAAGGCCATGCCAACAACCCTATGAACAACCGCTGCGATGAACTGGCTACTGCTGCTGCCGATAGCAGAGATTGGTTGGTGGATACTGGTTACGAAAGTTTGAACCAGGATTAGGGGAGATTAAGGGATTTACCAGGTTTGTTGTTTCACACGTTTCAGTGTTGCATAACTGAAATGGTGAAACAAATACCCTCTCTCGTCTTTGCGAGGAACGAAGCAATCTCACGAAATGAGTGTTGACTCTATGCGAGTTATTTGCCACCCTCTTGCCTGCGCTTCCTTTCTTTCTTTTGGCAGCAAAAGAAAGAAACAAAGAAAAGCTGCCATAGACCAATGACAGAAAGGTCAATGGGGGCTATCTATTAGACTCCGTTACTACTGTGCTGCCAAACTATCGGGCTTCGATTATTTCTATTAGTGGTTGAAACAAAGTCCCCTGCATGGGGATATAGGGGTATGCTACGATTTTTTTTCACGCGTTTCAGTGTTGCATATCTGAAATGGTGAAACAGGTGAAACGGGAGTGTTAGTCTTTTTGTTTGTTCAATCTATTGATAAATATATTTTTCGAGACTTTACCATTATGCTCATAATACAGAGCGGCTTTCTTCTTTAATATCACTACTTTACTCGCAAGGTTACGATTTATGTCTATTGGATGAGTAATATTGATTTCAAAATAATCAGACTTAGGATTGTTAGTGGTCAATTTAATAAAATCATCGAAGCCCCATGTTTTAACATACAGGTATTGTACCTGCTCTTTTGTCAATGATATAGTATTTGTTGAATCAACAACTATTTGTCTTTTAATATTAGGTTGATTAAGACAGCGTGAGATGTGCTTTTTATGTACTAAATGATGATACCCTTTTCTCTTATTGTTTATACAAACTGTAATCATATCGAAAGGATAATCTTCATATTTAGTAAATACGCCGTTATCATACCATGCAACACGATAGTTTACTTTAATACGTATAGAGTCAGCACTCGTTTGCTTCTCAACCATATCAACAATAGCTGGCATTTTCTTTTTATCAGGGTTTAGTATAACCTTATTGCCAGATTGTACCCACTTTCCTTTATTGGTAAATGATTGAAAGTTATATGGGAATATCGGGTCTATGTGTTCTAAAAGAAAACTGTTATCTGAATACAAAGTAAGTTTAGTAATACCATCTGCATATACTGCTAATACTTTATCTTTTGCAAAAGCACTATATGAGAAAAGTAATAATAATATAGTTGTATATATCAGACACTTCATAGCTTAAGTAAATGTAAGGATTTGTGTTAAGCTAAATACCGTTTCACTCGTTTCAGTGTTGCATATCTGAAATGGTGAAATGAGTGAAACGTGAGTGTAGTGTATCACCTGTATCACTAAATAAAATGATGATACACTTGGTACAGATGATACAGTAAAATGATTTTATTATCTACTTCAGTAGATGTTGGAAACTATCTGTATATCCACCCCACATTATCTATATCGTACAACCCATCACTTTTTATTAAGTACTTCTTTATCTGTGTTGTTGTAACTTGCTCTATACCTCTATCTAACATACCTGAGGGCGGGTTAAATACAATATCAATATCATTATATAAAATGGGTATATATTCTTTAGCACTTTTATTGAACCTATTATAATATATATAGAAGTACACTGCTTTTTTAGATTCTACAAAAAGCTCACTACCACAATATCTGTTATACTCATCAATGTCGTTACCTTTTTCATCAAAAAATCCTAATTGATTCGTGTTAACAGGATTTCCATAATTATCAATAAATGATACATATGCAGTATCATTACGCACTTTAGGTTTATAAGAAAATGAACGTATTATTTGCCAATTAGTATCTGTTGCAGGCTTCATAATAAAAGTATCCTTACTTACATACCATTTACCAAAAGCAATATGCGTAGAAGAACAGCCAGACCAACCAATATAATAAGTACTATCTCTATTAATATAAAGCATTGAGCCACTCAACGAATTCATATCTAGATGTAAGATTGAATCTATAGGTAACTGAGCAAAAGAACCATAAAGACTACAAGAAAAAAATAAGGCTAATAAGTATTTCATACTACAAATATAACTACATGTGAAATTCAATAAAGTCATTGTATCACTTGTACCAAGTGTATCACCAAAAAAATGATGATACAGGTGATACACCTGATACACTCCTGTTTCACCATTTCATTTCACAAACTGTGAAACGCATGAAACGGACTGAAACAAAATTTAGGATTTCGCTATTAGATATTAGGATTTTTAACACTATTCTTTTCCGTGCTTGGAGTCGTACCACACATTGTCCAGTGTCCATTGGTGTTGGGCGGTAAAGGGAGCTTGCCGTTGGGGGCAGTCGGCTATGGCGCATAGCTTGCATTGGTAGGGTTGGCAGGCATCTAGATGTATGAACACTTCTACCTTGTTGGCAAAGTGTTGTTTTATCATATCTTCCAGCAGGTGTATTTCCGCATCGGCATCTTTTACATTGTAGTACCAAGGCAGTGTCATGTGGGCATCTAAGTGCATTACATCGCCATATTGCATTACACGCATATTGTGCAGGTCTATCCATTGTGCTTTGCGGTGTTGTTGCAGGTAAGCTATTACATCGTTCAGCAGTTGCATATCTGCCTCGTCCATAATGCCTGCAAGGCTACGGCGTACCAATTTATAGCCTGTAAAGATGATGATGATTGCAATAACAATAGCTACAGCACTATCCAACCACTGTATATTTGTTAGCATAATGAGCGCCAACCCTGCTACAATGGCAAAGGTAGAATACGCATCTACCCGCAGGTGTTTGCCTGCACTCTCTAATATCAGTGAGCGTTGTTTTTTACCCTGTGATACCGCATAGCTACCTATGATAAAATTGAGCACACCCGTAGCACCGATGATGTACATACCCACATCCAGTTTGTAGAGTGCTTTGGGATGTATCAGTTGGTCTATGGCTTCGTACACAATCATCAGCCCTGCAATAAATATCAGCGCACCCTCTACCGCGCTTGATATAAACTCTGCCTTGCCATGCCCATAGGGATGGTCTATATCTCTTGGCTTTGCAGCCAGTATAATGCTGTACAAACCTATGAAGCCTGCTATTACGTTCACAGTACTTTCCAGCGCATCTGTCAGTACCGTTACAGAGTGGGTAAGATACCAAGCCCATAGCTTACCCAAAAAGAGTGCTACGGAAAGTATAGCTATGTATCGTTGGATGCGTATTGGCACTGCAAATTCAAAAGTAAAAAGTAAAAAAGAAAAATCATGATTTCCTAAACGCCTTGTTCATTACTGCTCCACTCCACCCTGATAGTCCGCCAATCAATCCACCTAAAAATACATTGACGAGTATAAACAATGCAGCATTGGGCAAACTTAACAGCCCAGCCATACGGGTTGATAGTATATGATGGTTGGGTACGTCTTTCAATAGTATCAACACAAGCCATAATAGTGCTATACCCAAAAAGCCCAAACCAAATCCTTGCCTGCCTTTTACCTGCATACTAACGGTAACAATAAATGGCAACACGGCTGCTATCCACAAGCCCGACATGAATAGTGAAAATATACCACCCAAAAATGCCATCACACAAGCAACAATGATTGTCTTTTTCATACGCTTATTTGTTTTTGGGGTTGATAGTCCATGTATATTTTGCAGCAGGTTTTGTTTTGGCTGTGTAGAAGTTCAGCCTGTAGTACTCACCTTTTACCCATTTATCTAAAAACGTAGCATAGTATTTACTACCCACATTGCCCGATTGCCCACCAGGATACACGCCATAAGCTTCCACCTCATCGCCCATTTGCACCACCATACGCCAAGATGGACCATGGTCTGTTTTGGTAGCATTCACCGTATTGCCCCATCCGCCCATTTTCAGGTTAGTAAAACTAAATGGGGCAAGTTTGGTTAAGTGCCTAACCGATGTATTTTTGGCACGATACCATTGCAGCCTGTCGGCTTTCTTTAGCTTATCAAGGCTATCCATACTATTGCGCAAGCTGGCTATTACGGCATCTTTTATATTGCCAAGATAAGGGCTACCCTCTTTCAGTAGTTGCATGGTACGCTCTGGTGTTGGGCGCAACGGGTCGGGAGATTGTGTGTACAACTTAGCCCAAAACGTGTTATACATGTTAGTCCACCATAGCTGAAATACTGTAGCTGCTTTGCTTTCAGCCGTCAACTTATAGTCCCAGTTATTTAATAACTCCATATAATTTCGCTCTTTGTCTGATATGGCAGATGGTGAAACGTATTGCAACATCACGGGCAGCACATTGGCAGCCAGCACACTATACACATCGTTTTGCAGGGCAAACATATCTTCAACCGTAGCTGCTTTGGTATTGCGTAACACATCGTTTATGCGCCATGCCCTGAACTCGTGAAACGTACCATTGTACCAATACGGATAAGTAGTATCAGTTACTGTTTGATTGGCAGATGCTATATAACCCTGCCTCGGGTTGCGGGTATGAGGGTTTTCTGCCACAGGTATATTATCGCCCCATAGCGTACTGCTATCTGCACCGTTCATTACATACCTACCTTGCCCTTTCCATTTGTTGATGAACTGCCCCTGCCCCCACAATGCTATCTCTCCATGCTTATCGGCATACAACATATTCTGTGCAGGACATAAGAAGTAATGAATGGCTTTTACATATTCATCGTACTGATTACTACGGTTCAGCAGATACAGTGCCAACACCTCGTTACTGGGGCGATGCGCCATCCATGTTACGGCAAGTGGTTTGTTCAATCCACCCGGGCCATGAAATGTTTGGTCGTATATAACAGGGCCGTGTATGGTGTACCTGACCGTATCATAATAATCGGGTTTACCCTTAATACTTATTTTCTCTACCCTGTTGGTATATCCATGCTCTTTACCTGCAAACCAATAGGTGTTAGCAGTTGCAGGCTTGATGAGGTAAAAATCTTTTACATCGCGGTAGTTGTTGGTAAAGCCCCATGATATATTTTCGTTGAAGCCTATAATAACACCAGGCGCACCGGGTAATGATACACCATACACATTAACACCAGGGGCTGTCATCTGTACCTCGTACCACAAAGATGGCAGGTTGAGCCCTAAATGCGGGTCGTTGCATAATATGGGTTTACCGCTCTTGGTACGGCTACCACTCAATGCCCAATTGTTACTACCCTTGCCTTCTTCGCTTGTTTCAAAATCGGTAGCTTTCAGGTGTGCAAATGCTATGCTATCGGCAGGTGCTGTGGGTGTACTAAGCGTGGGTGTTTGTATAATTGTATCTCGTGGTATGACGGTATTAACACCTTGCAAACGCTCGGGGTATAGTGCTACAAATGCTTCGGGGCTTAATGCATCTCTTAGTACAGTGAGTGCTATATCGTCTGTACTGCCTGTCAGGTCATCAGCCATATACTTTAGCAGCAATGCACTTTTCAGATTCGTCCATGCTTCGGGTTCAAAGCCTGCCAATTTATATTCGAGTGGGTATCGTTTATAATTGAGTGTATTGATATACGCATTAACACCTGCCGTATAAGCATCCATCATCTGTTTGCTACGCGGGTCTGCTTCCATTGCTTTTAATGATTGCTCTGCACCATACACCATACCCTTGCGGCGTTGTGTACGGTCAAATTTCAAAGCCTTATCGCCCAACACCTCGCTCACCCTGCCTGCTGCTGCACGGGTTTGCAAATCCATCTGCCAAAGGCGAAAGTATGCGTGAATATAACCCTGTGTGTAATACAAATCGTAATCGTTATTGGCAGCGATGTGTGGTACAAGCCTTTCGTCGAACTTAACAGTAACATCTCCTTTCAGCCCGTCGAGCTTCAGTTTATGATTGTAGTTTTTTGATACAGACTCTGCACTTGCCCAACAACCCGTAACAGGGTCTAACAGTTTACCCAATGCGGGTAGTCCACCTATGGGTTTTGATAGCAGTGCTACCAATACAGCAGTCGATACGATGGGCAATACGCCAATGAGTTTTCGCATAGCCTATGGTTTTAACTAAAGCTAATGAAACGTTGGGGAAAATCTAAATTCTAAGCACTAAATCCTAAGGCTTTGCATCTTAGCGACTTTGCGGTAAAAATTATTTTGCCAATATTATATAGAACCCTTATCAGCATTTAGAAATTAGGTTTTAGAATTTTAATTATCCATCGGGAACTCTATCTGATACACTTTACCGGGCTTGACGGTGAGTGTATGGGCGCGTAGCCAGGGGTTCAGCAGTTTCAGCATTTTGTAGCTGCTGCCATTGTCTAAGGCAAACTGTGCAAGGTCTTTCACGGTAGTATCAACAGATACGGTGCGTGTTTTTATTGGTCGCCATGCTTCGTTGCCGTTCAGTATATATCCATGCGACTGTGCATCGCTCAACAGTATCTTCAATGCCAGTATGCGGAAGATGTAACGATTGGTTTCTTCGGGAAAAGCGAGGTCGTAATAGTTGCTTTTGTGCTGATACTCTATCTGCTTGTTATAGCCACCCATACCGCAGTTGTACGATGCTGCCGCAGCCGTCCAGCTATAAAATTTGCCGTAGGCTTCTTTCAGGTAAGCACATGCCGCGTCTGTAGCTTTGGCGGGGTGGTAGCGTTCGTCCACCTCGTTGTTTATCTCCAATCCATATCGCGGACCTGTTTCTTTCATAAACTGCCAAAAACCCGAAGCCCCTACTGCCGATACCTGATTTTGTAACGCACTCTCTGCCACACACAGGTACTTAAAATCATCCGGCACACCGTTGGCTTTCAGTTTCTGCTCTATCATGGGGAAGTAGCGCGTGGTGAGCTTGCATATATACAGCGTAGTGCCGTGCATGTAGTAGTTGATAATCATTTCACGCTCCAGTCGCTCACGTACTTCCCAACGCTCCAGCGGTACACGCTCTTGTGCAAATGCCAGTGTCTTAGGCAACTCCGGCTGATACCATTTGTATTGCAGCTTGCCATCCTCTTTCACCTTCACAGTTCCCTCGTCTTTACCCGTTTCGCGGAAAGAGAGCATAAAGAAAGCACCGACACCAACTGCCAGCCCTACAGTAAAATATAATATGGGTTTCAGCTTCAACTGCATGTATGTAACAAATGTGTTGTTATAAATATAACGATAAAAACGGGATGGAAGTATGGAAAGTTATAGGTACCGATATTATAAAGTTGAGAAACAAGCAATTCTACTTTACTATGAGCCTGTCCCAGACGTGTCCCACTGTCCCAAAATATACTAACTGGTTTTCTGGGACAAATGTGACATATCTACAACGCTCACTTCATTGTATCTCTCGCGTCATTGCGAGGCACGAAGCAATCTCACGTAATGAGGTTACTTAAAGATTGGTCATTTGAATTTTGAAATCTGCTGGGAGTCTTGGGTCTGAATTTTCATTTATTAAGGTTTGAGGTTGAACTTGCTTATCAAACAAAATGCTGTACGTATTTGGACAACTACCATAGACTGCACAACAATAATAAATATTTAAAATGTATAATCCAGCCAAAGCATTAATACAATTTTTCAAATTTGCATTTGTAAAATTTTCACTCCGCTCATGTTTAACCTTGTTATGCATTATCCACCATTCAGGAGCATATTGTTCTGATATTCTATACCAAGGAGTGAGATTTATTTTGGGAGTAACTATAACTGAATATTCGCATAGTTTAGGATAAACTTCTTTTAAATTATCTATATAATCCTTAATGTTTTCTGCTTTTGCATTTGGTGTAGCTACTTTGCACAACTCTTTGCATAACACATCTACTTCGGAACAAATAGTAAGCAGACACTTTACATACTCTATAGAATAAGTGTTATAGTTACTCTCATCTAATTCGACGTACCTGAGAGTATTATTTAAGTCTGATTCTATATTCAGGTAATATATCCAAAATCCATTTACAGTATTTCGCATAACTAAAATTTTATTCATTCCATCTCTCTGTGATGTAGGTTAAAACTGAATAGATGTAACCTATGGAATTTATGTTAAAAAGTATTTACAAGTATTTCTATGTGCTAAACAAAATATAGGAGCGTTTTGATAATTATATTATAATTCGTATAAACTTCGAAAGTACGATAACCAGACTCATTTTCGCTAATTTGCTTCGTCCCTTTCAATGATGGGTAGCGAGTGTTTATATCCCTGTCCCAGTGTCCCACCGTACCAGTTACAATATTTTGGGACAGTGGGACAAACCTTGTGTTGTCGTGAGATTGCTTCGTACCTCGCAATGACGGGTAGCGAGTGTTTATATCCCTGTCCCAGTGTCCCACCGTACCAGTTACTATATTTTGGGACAGTGGGACAAACCTTGTGTTGTCGTGAGATTGCTTCGTACCTCGCAATGACGGGTAGCGAGTGTTTATATCCCTGTTCCAGTGTCCCACCGTACCAGTTAGTATATTTTGGGACAGTGGGACAAACCTTGTGTTGTCGTGAGATTGCTTCGTACCTCGCAATGACGGGTAGCGAGTGTTTATATCCCTGTCCCAGTGTCCCACCGTACCAGTTGGTATATTTTGGGACAGTGGGACAAGGTTGGGACAAAGCTCATGATATCGTGAGATTATTCAGCTTCGCTACATGAGAAAAGTTGCCACGTACATATCTGCATTCGCAGATACTTCCTCGCAATGACGTGAGAGTCGGACTTTTTACCCCACACAATTAAACCCCTCGCATCCTGCAATGTCTTATTTTTGAAGAATAAGGCTCATACATTGTTTTCATGCACAGAAGTTTTTATACACTGATACTGTTTTTCATTACCCTGTTTCCAGTGCTATCAGTAGCACAAACGGGGGTGCTTACCCAAAACATACGCGGGCAGGTGCTGGATGCAGAGTCTAAAAAGCCGATAGAGGGTGTGGTGGTATTGCTGATGGCAGACAAACAAAAAAACGCCATGACCGATAGCAATGGCTACTACCTACTGCAAAACATACCAGTAGGCAGGCAATCGTTTCAATTCAGCATCGTTGGGTATGAACCACGCACAGTGGCAGAGGTATTGGTAACATCGGGCAAGGAGTTGGAACTGAATGTATCGCTTACCGAAAACTACACCAGCCTGCAAGAGGTAAACGTAAGTGCCAATAAAGACCGCAACAAAGCCATGAACGAGTTTGCCACCGTCAGCGCACGTTCTTTTTCGGTAGAGGAAACCAAACGCTTTGCAGCATCGGTATCAGACCCTGCACGTATGGCGCAAAATTTTATGGGCGTATCGAACAACGATGATTTGGAAAACGGTATTGTAGTACGTGGCAATTCGCCCAAAGGCATACTATGGCGGCTGGAAGGTATAGAGATACCCAACCCCAACCACTTTGGCAGCCTCAGCACATCGGGCGGGGCGGTGAGTATGCTGAATGCCAGTATGCTCGGTACGTCCGACTTCTACACAGGTGCTTTCCCTGCCGAGATAGGTAATGCCCTTTCGGGTGCTTTCGATTTACAGTTTCGCAATGGTAATACTACCCGCAGAGAGCATACTTTTCAGCTTGGTACATTGGGTGCAGAGGTAGCTACGGAAGGACCGTTCAAAACAGGTGGCAAAGCTTCTTACCTTGTCAACTATCGTTATTCTACACTTGCATTGCTCGAGCCTTATTTCGATTTGGGGGGTGTCTTACCCGCTTATCAGGATGCTTCTTTCAAACTCAACTTCCCTACCAAGAAGGCAGGTACGTTTTCGGTATTTGGCTTGTGGGGCTACAACACCGCTACCAAAGACCCCGATAAAGACAGTACCCAATGGACGGACGATAACCCCAACTTCAAACTACGGGCAGATGGTATGCTGGGTGTAGGTGGTGTTACGCATCAATACTTTGTAAACAGCCATGCCTATATCAAAACCATCGTATCAGCATCGTACGACGATGGTAAGACCAATGTAGATACGCTGAACCCATCTAATAACTACGCCGAGATACCTACGCAAAAATCATTATCGAGCAACACAGCCATACGTGCAACGATGATGTACAATAATAAAATAAACAGCCGCAATACATTCCGCACTGGTGTAGTGGTGCAGTTGTTGTCTTTTGATATTGACGAAAATCTTTTTGACCAAGGAGCTAAACTGTGGAAGACACTGATACGCAGCAATGGCAGTACCCAATACTATCAGGCGTATGCACAATGGAAGACGAGGGTGAGCCAACACATAACTGCTACGGGCGGCTTGCATGGCTCTTACTACGCGCTCAACGAAAAATATAGCATAGAGCCTCGTGCATCTGTAAGCTACAATGCAAAGAAAAATACCTTTACACTGGCGGCGGGGCTGCACAGCAAACCAGAACATATATCTACCTACCTGTACAGCAATGCCACACAAGGCACTACCATCACCTACCCCAACAAAAACCTCGACCTGCTACGTGCCGCACATATAGTCTTGGGCTTCGACCGTCCGCTGCCTTTTAAAACAAGGCTGAAGGTAGAGGCATATTACCAACACCTGTATAGCATACCCGTAGAGGCAGACAGTGCCAGTGGTTTCTCTGTCATCAATGCAGAAAATATTTATTCGCTGCTGGACACTAAGCCTTTGGTAAGCGATGGCACAGGGCGCAACTATGGTATAGATATGTGCATAGAACGCCCGTTTAATAACGGGTACTACGTGCTGGCTACAGGCTCTCTGTTTCGCTCGCTATACACTACCTACAAGGGAGAGGAATATAACACACTCTTTAACAGGGGCTACCAGCTAAACGTTTTGGGTGGTAAAGAATTCAGGCTGAATAATACGGGCAAAACCATACTAGGCATCAATGGCAAGTTTTTGTATAGCGGCGGTTTGCGAGAGAGTGTAATAGACGTTGCCACCTCTATGGCAGAGCGCAAAACGGTGTACTACACAGGGCAATATTATACAAGGCAAAGCAGCCCCTACCAGCGTGTAGATGGTAGTGCGTATATCAAGTTCAACCGTAAGCGGGCTACCCACAGCATACAGTTTGACGCGCAAAACATCTTCAACCGAAAAAACTATTTCTACTCCTTCTTCGACAGGCGCAGCGGCATAGTAAAAACCGTGTACCAAACAGGATTCATCCCCAACCTTGCATACAGAGTTGAGTTTCATTAAGTGGAAGTGTTGTTACAGCACCAGTCATGGCGAAGTATGAAGCCATCTCACGGGGTGCGGTGTTTAATTATTGTTGTTAACTATCTTCTTTACCATGCCGTCAGGAATTGCTTCCTGACGGTTCGCGCAGGGTTGTGTGTTATCATTGTCAGGAGGGAACTGCTGACAACACGCGTTAAATTGAAACACAAAATGGACTACAAACAACAACGCCCCGCTACATGCGAGGCGTTGAATATTCAATCATTATCATCATGACTAAATCATGAAAATCTGCGGTCTATTCTTCTTCGTCAAACTGTAGTACATCGCGGTTAGCCATCAGCAGGTCGAACTCTTCTTTAGAGCCTACTACAATGTCTTCAAAGTCGCGCATACCCGTACCCGCTGGTATCAGATTACCTGTGATAACGTTCTCCTTCAAGCCCATCAGGTTATCGCTCTTACCGTTGATAGCGGCTTGAGAAAGTACCTTCGTAGTTTCCTGGAAAGACGCGGCAGATATCCAGCTTTGTGTACCCAACGATGCTTTGGTAATACCCAACAGCAATGGCGCAGAGGTAGCAGGCGCGGCATCGCGATACTCTACTACTTTCTTATCATTACGGCGCAGCATACTGTTTTCTTCACGTATCTCGCGCAGGGTAACGATTTGACCAGGGTGCAGCTTGTCAGAGTCGCCCGCTTCGGTTACTACTTTCTTGTCAAATATCCAGTCGTTTTCAACCATGAAGTCGAATTTATCAACTGTATCATCTTCCAGGAATTTAGTATCACCCGGGTCAACAATAGTTACTTTACGCATCATCTGGCGTACTATCACCTCAATGTGTTTGTCATTTATCTTCACACCCTGCAAGCGATATACCTCTTGTATCTCGTTCACCAAGTATTCCTGTACGGCAAACGGACCTTTGATGGCAAGGATGTCGCCCGGTGTTACTGCACCGTCAGACAGTGAAGTACCTGCTTTCACAAAGTCGCCATCCTGCACCATGATGTGGCGCGTAAGTGGCACTAAGTATTTCTTCACCAAACCTTCGCGAGATTCTACGATTATTTCGCGGTTACCACGTTTTACGTTACCGAATGTTACCACACCGTCTATCTCTGCTACTATAGCAGGGTTGCTCGGGTTACGTGCTTCAAACAGTTCCGTTACACGCGGCAGACCACCCGTGATATCTCGGCTACGGCCCATGATACGTGGTATCTTCACTATCACCTGTCCGCTGTTTACAGCATCACCATCTGCAACGATGATGTGCGAGCCTACAGGCAGGTTGTATGATTTTTCTTCCTTACCAACTACACCGATGGCAGGTATTTTTGTTTTGTCTTTGGTTTCAATAACCACTTTTTCGCGATGGCCTGTTTGTTCGTCGGCTTCTTCGCGGTACGTGATACCTTCTATTACGTTCTCAAGGCGTATTTTACCATTCAGTTCAGAAACGATAACGGCGTTGAACGGGTCCCAAGTACAGATAACATCACCTTTGGTTACTTTCTGTCCGTTCTTCACTTTCAGGTGAGAACCGTAAGGTATATTGTTAGTTATCAGCAAGCGGTCGTTGGCAACGTCCACAATACGCATTTCGCCCGTACGGCCTATTACCACATTGATGGTTTCGCCTTCAGCATCTGTAAATGTTGTAGTACGCAAACCGTCGAACTGTACTGTACCGTCAAACTTAGCAGCCAACATAGATTCGATAGCAGAAGAACCAGCCACACCACCCACGTGGAAGGTACGGAGCGTAAGCTGTGTACCCGGCTCACCGATAGACTGTGCAGCGATGATACCTACCGCATCACCTTTCTGTGTCATATAGCCAGTAGCAAGGTTTTTACCATAGCACTTAGAGCATACACCACGGCGGGCTTCGCAAGTAAGTACCGAGCGTATTTCTACCGTATCTATCGCGCTGTCTTCTATACGTTGTGCTACATCTTGTGTTATTTCTCCACCTGCAGACACCAACAGCTCGTCGCTTATGGGGTCGTACACATCGTGCAGAGAAGTACGGCCGAGGATACGGTCATACAACGGCTCTACTATTTCTTCGTTGTCTTTCAGGGCAGATGTTGCAATACCACGCAGTGTACCGCAATCTTCTTCATTGATAACCACATCTTGCGCCACGTCTACCAGACGGCGTGTCAGGTAACCCGCATCCGCTGTTTTAAGGGCGGTATCTGCCAGACCTTTACGCGCACCGTGCGTAGATATGAAGTATTCCAATACCGACAAACCTGTTTTGAAGTTTGACAAGATTGGGTTTTCAATGATTTCAGAACCTGAAGAACCACTACGGCGTGGTTTAGCCATCAAGCCCCTCAAACCAGCCAACTGTTTTACCTGTTGTTTAGAACCACGCGCACCAGAGTCCAGCATCATGTAAACAGAGTTGAAACCTTGTTTATCACTTGCCATCTCGCGTATCAGCGTTTCTGTAACACGGGTATCCACGCGCGACCAGATGTCAATTATCTGGTTGTAACGCTCGTTGTTGGTAATCAAGCCCATGTTGTAGTTTTCCCACACTTCGTCCACTTCGCCCTGTGCTGCTTCTACCAATGCTTCTTTCACATCAGGTACTGTCAGGTCGTTGATGTTGAACGACAAACCACCACGGAAGGCAGTACGGAAACCAAGTGTTTTAATATCGTCGAGGAATTGTACCGTTTTAGGGATACCTGCATTTTTCAGGATATCGCCGATGATTTCGCGCAAAGACTTTTTAGTCAGCAATGCGTTTACGAAACCACTTTCTTTCGGTACAAACTGGTTGAATATGACACGGCCTACCGTTGTTTCCAACAGTTGTTTTTGCAATTGTCCTTCTTTGTTCAGTGTATCCACTTTCACTTTGATGTACGCATGCAAATCAACACGGCCTTCGTTGTAGGCAATCATTACTTCTTCGGGGCTGTAGAACGCCATGCCTTCACCCTTTACAGGGTCGTTTGGCAGGTTGCGTTTACCCTTGCTGATGTAGTACAGGCCAAGTACCATGTCCTGTGAAGGCAGGGTGATGGGTGTACCGTTTTGCGGATTCAGAATGTTGTGAGAAGCCAGCATCAGTACCTGTGCTTCCAATATAGCAGCACTGCTTAGTGGTACGTGTACCGCCATCTGGTCACCGTCAAAGTCGGCGTTGAAGGCAGAACACACCAACGGGTGCAGTTGTATCGCTTTACCTTCTATCAGCTTAGGCTGGAATGCCTGTATTGACAGACGGTGGAGCGTTGGGGCACGGTTTAGTAATACGGGGTGTCCTTTCAGTACATTCTCCAATATATCCCAAACAACAGCTTCTTTGCGCTCTACTAATTTCTTCGCGCTCTTTACTGTTTTTACGATACCTCTTTCTATCAGTTTGCGGATGATGAACGGCTTGAACAATTCTGCCGCCATATCTTTTGGCAAACCACACTCATGCAATTTCATTTCAGGACCTACCACGATAACCGAACGACCAGAATAGTCAACACGTTTACCCAACAGGTTCTGACGGAAACGACCTTGCTTACCTTTCAGTACGTCTGATAGTGATTTCAGCGCACGTCCACCCTCAGCCTTCACCGCGTTCGACTTACGGCTGTTATCAAACAGCGAGTCAACCGCTTCCTGCAACATACGTTTTTCGTTACGCAGGATAACTTCCGGTGCTTTAATTTCTATCAGGCGTTTCAAACGGTTGTTACGTATAATAACACGACGATACAAATCGTTCAAGTCAGAAGATGCGAAACGTCCGCCATCCAATGGCACTAACGGGCGCAACTCTGGTGGTATTACAGGTATGTACTGCATTACAGTCCATTCCAGCCTGTTCTCTACCCTTGTATTCGCATCGCGGAAAGCTTCTACTACGCTCAGGCGTTTCAGGGCTTCCTGCTTACGTTGTTGAGATGTTTCGTTGGCAGCAGCATTACGCAAGTCGTAAGACAACTGGTCGAGGTCTATACGGCTCAACAGTGAGTGTACAGCCTCTGCACCCATCTTAGCGATGAATTTATTCGGGTCTTCATCAGACAGGTGATGGTTATCTTTAGATATACTATCCAATATTTCCAGATACTCATCTTCCGTCAGCAGTTGCAGATACGTGTTTTCTGAATCTTTCAGGTTCAGCTTCTGACGTATCAGGTCTTCTGCCTCACCAGCCTGTACTACTACATAACGCTCGTAGTACACGATGCTTTCCAGCTTTTTAGAGCTGCTACCCAACAAATAACCTATTTTGTTTGGCAAGCTCTTGAAGTACCATATATGTACGATAGGCACCACTAATTTGATGTGGCCTAAACGCTCACGGCGTACTTTCTTTTCTGTTACTTCCACACCGCAACGATCGCACACAATACCCTTGTAACGGATACGCTTATACTTACCGCAATAACATTCGTAATCCTTTACAGGGCCGAATATTTTTTCGCAAAACAAACCATCACGTTCTGGTTTGTAAGTACGGTAGTTAATGGTTTCAGGCTTCAACACTTCGCCATACGAACGGTCAAGTATCGTATCAGGAGAAGCAAGACTGATGGTGATCTTTCCGAATCCCGCTTTTGGGCGGTTATCTTTCTTTATTGCCATAATATTATAAATAGTATTAAGTCTTTAGTATAAAGTAGAAAGTCATATTGAATTATACAGTCCGTAAATCATCTTTTGTATTTCCTGAACTGACTTTATTAATTCACTACAATATTCATCGTTTATATAAAAAAGTTTGTTACTAATAATTATTTGTGTTTCCAATTCATAAGCAGAGCCTAACGAGATTGTAAGAAACTGTTTGAACATAGCTGAAGAGTTTCTTCCTGAACCCTCTGCAATATTGCTGGCTATTGATGTAGCTGCACGTTGCATTTGTGTTACAAGATTAAACTTTTCGTTATCAGGGAATAGTTTGGTGCCTTTGTAAATTTCTGTAACAAGTGCTACCGATTTTTGCCAAACCACCAACTCCCTAAAATTATTCATTCAAAGAACTTTCTACTTTCTACTATAGACTATCTACTGAACTGCTATTCAAATTTCAACTCAAGACCCAACCCGCGAAGTTCATTCACCAATACGTTGAATGATTCCGGTATGCCAGGCTTAGGTACGTTGTCACCTTTTACGATGGCTTCGTACGTCTTAGCACGTCCCATAATATCATCCGACTTCAGTGTCAGCAACTCTTGCAGAATGTTTGATGCGCCGTATGCTTCCAACGCCCATACTTCCATCTCACCGAAACGCTGACCACCAAACTGGGCTTTACCACCCAATGGCTGTTGCGTTATGAGGCTGTATGGCCCGATAGAACGTGCGTGCATCTTATCATCTACCATGTGGTGCAGCTTAATCATATAGATGATACCAACGGTAGCTTTCTGGTGGAAGCGTTCGCCCGTTTCACCGTCATACAAATAAGTATGCCCGAAGCTTGGTAACTCTGCTTTGTTAATCAGTTCATCTATTTCGCTTACCGCAGCACCGTCAAAGATTGGCGTTGCAAACTTCACACCCAACTTCTCACCTGCCCAACCGAGGATGGTTTCATAAATCTGTCCGAGGTTCATACGGCTCGGTACACCCAGCGGGTTCAGTACGATGTCAACAGGCGTACCATCTTCCAGGAACGGCATGTCTTCATCACGCACTATCTTCGCTACGATACCTTTGTTACCGTGGCGACCCGCCATCTTATCACCCACTTTCAGCTTACGCTTACTTGCCAGATATACTTTAGCCAGCTTCAACACACCTGCAGGCAATTCATCACCAATGCTCAGGTTGAACTTCTCGCGCTTGTAGCGTCCCAGCTCTTCGTTGAATTTGATATTGTAGTTGTGCAACAGTTGGTTTATCAAATCATCGGTTGACTTATCGCCTGTCCAGTTCAACGGGTTAACGTTCTGGAAGTCGAGAGAACCCAATGTTTTTGAATTGAATTTACCGCCTTTGCTCAGTACCAGTTCGCCGAAGTTGTTGGTGATACCTGTAGATGTTTTGTCTTTCAACAAAGTCATCAACTTATCCATCAACAAAGTCTTCAGGTCTTCGAGGTTTTTCTCGTGTACCTTGTCTATTTTTTCCAGTTGTGCTTTTTCACGAACTTTAGAATTCTTGTCCTTCTTAGCACGTTGGAATAATTGCTTGTCAATAACGATACCTTCCGTTCCGCTTGGTGCTTTCAGCGATGCATCTTTTGCATCACCTGCTTTATCACCAAATATGGCGCGCAACAGTTTTTCTTCTGGTGTCGGGTCTGTTTCACCTTTAGGTGTTATTTTACCTATCAGTATGTCGCCCTCGCCTACGTGTGCACCTATGCGTATGATACCGTTCTCGTCAAGGTCTTTTGTAGCCTCTTCCGATACGTTTGGTATATCCGGTGTCAGCTCTTCTTCGCCTAATTTTGTATCACGTACTTCCAGTTCATATTCATCAATGTGGATTGATGTAAACAGGTCATCGCGTACTACTTTCTCGTTGATAACAATGGCATCCTCAAAGTTGTAACCCTTCCAAGGCATGAATGCCACTTTCAGGTTTCTGCCCAGTGCCAATTCACCATCTTTCGTAGCGTAGCCTTCTGTCAGGAAGTCGCCCTCTTTCACTTTCTGTCCTACTTTTACGCTTGGCCTTAGTGTGATGCTGGTGCTTTGGTTGGTTTTCTTATACTTAGTAAGTGTATATACTTTCAGGTCGTCTTCAAACGATACAAGGCGAGCCGTTTCGCTCCTGTCGTAGCGTACATGTATCTGGTTGGCATCTACATACTCTACCACACCATTACCTTCTGCATGTATCTGAATACGTGCATCGCGTGCTGCTTTCGCTTCCAAACCTGTACCTACTATAGGCACTTGCGGACGGATAAGCGGTACTGCCTGACGTTGCATGTTCGAACCCATCAGGGCACGGTTGGCATCGTCATGCTCAAGGAACGGAATCAGTGACGCACTCAAACCAACAATCTGGTTAGGTGCTACGTCCATGAATTCTACATCTTCACGCTCCAGTATCGGGAAATCACCCGTTTGGCGCGATTTGATTTTATCTTCTACAAAGTGTCCTTTCTCATCCAGTGGCACGTTTGCCTGTGCAATCTTCGCTTCGTCTTCTTCTTCCGCACTCAGGTAGTGATGATGTTTCAGGTCAACTTTACCTTCTTTCACCTTACGGTAAGGCGTTTCGATAAAGCCCATATCATTAATCTTGGCGTGTACGCAAAGTGTAGATATAAGACCGATGTTCGGACCTTCCGGTGTTTCGATAGTACACAAACGACCATAGTGGCTATAGTGTACGTCGCGCACCTCAAAGCCTGCACGCTCACGGCTAAGACCGCCAGGGCCGAGGGCAGATATACGACGCTTGTGCGTTATTTCCGACAACGGATTGGTTTGGTCGAGGAACTGAGACAGTTGCGATGTACCGAAGAACGAGTTGATAACTGAAGACAGTGTACGTGCGTTAATCAGGTCTATTGGTGTAAACACCTCATTGTCACGCACATTCATACGCTCGCGGATGGTACGTGCCATACGTGCCAAACCTACACCAAACTGTGCGAACAACTGCTCGCCTACCGTACGTACACGGCGGTTGCTCAAGTGGTCAATATCATCAATCTCTGCTTTACCATTTGTAAGGCGAACCAGATATTTAATAATAGAGATGATATCTTCTTTGCTCAATACTTTTGTATTGAGGTTGATATCCAACCCTAATTTGCGATTGATTTTGTAACGGCCTACTTCGCCCAAATCATAACGCTTATCACTAAAGAACAATTTCTCTATGATACCGCGCGCTGTTTCATCATCCGGCGCATCCGAACCACGCAATTGGCGGTAGATGTGCTGAACGGCTTCCAGTTCACTGTTTGAAGTATCTTTATTTAAAGTGTTGTAGATGATAGAGAAATCGCCGCTTACTTCTTCTTTTTGCAGGAACACGGTAGGGATACCCATTTCCTGTATCATAGACGCGTTTTCTTCATCCAATACATTATCACGGTCAAGCACCACCTCGTTACGTTCGATGGTTACTACCTCGCCTGTATCTTCATCTACGAAGTCTTCCGTCCATGTACGCAATACACGGGCAGCCAAACGGCGACCTATGTGATTAGCTAATGTTTTCTTATCTGTTTTCACTTCGTCTGCCATGCCAAACAGTTCAAGGATGTCCTTATCTGTTTCAAAGCCTATGGCGCGGAGCAATGTTGTTACAGGGAATTTTTTCTTACGGTCGATGTAAGCGTACATCACATTGTTGATGTCCGTAGCAAATTCCATCCATGCACCTTTGAAAGGTATCACGCGGGCACTGTATATTTTAGTACCGTTGGGGTGAACACTCTGCCCGAAGAATACACCTGGTGAACGGTGAAGCTGTGATACAACCACACGCTCAGCACCGTTGATAACGAATGTACCACGTGGTGTCATGTACGGGATGTTGCCCAAAAACACATCTTGTATGATGGTTTCAAAGTCAACGTGTTCTTCATCATTACAACTTAGTTTCAGTTTTGCTTTCAGCGGTACTGAATACGTAAGGCCGCGCTCCATACACTCCTCGATGGTGTAGCGTGGGGGGTCAATAAAGTAGTCGAGAAATTCCAACACAAAGATGTTGCGTGTGTCTGTAATAGGAAAGTTTTCCTGAAACACACGGAACAAGCCCTCGTTATCACGCTTATCGGGCGTGGTTTCGAGTTGGAAGAAATCCTGGAACGATTGAAGCTGAATGCCCAGCAGATCAGGTGTTTCGGCAACATCATGAATCTTCGCGAAGTTAACGCGGCCGGATGCAGTTCGTTTTTGCGGTATAGCCATAGTATGTTAAAAAACTCCTTTTTACGAAACAAAAAATCCCCATACCGTATAGCCTTAGCTATCAGTACAGGTCTTAAACTGTAACAATAAATTGATCAATAAATAAACGCACGTACGATTTCCCAATAAAATTGGGAGTGCAAATATAGATAAGCTTTAGGTATTAAGCAAAAAATATTCCAAAAATGAGCGAAATGCTGAAAAAAGATGAAAATGTTATTCACATATAAAATTGTCATATTATTAAAATGGGATACACATCCGTGCCAGTACGGATGTAAATTACCAATGAAAGGGTATTTTATTCACTATGGAGTGTAAGTACGTTTGTATTTATAAAGGCAATAAAAAAATCTTATTGAACTATATGATTTTTAAAAACAGCCCATTATATTTGTTTTCATTAAATCTTAAAAAAATACAATTATGAAAAAAATCGCCCCAATTGCAGTAGCGCTACTCATTGTAGCTGGTATGACATCTTGTAAGAAAGAGTACACTTGTACTTGTACTACTTCTTATACAGGTGGCCCTAGCACTACAGTATCTGGTAAAACTGCTAAAATGAAGAAGAAAGATGCAGAAGCAAGTTGTAACACAGGTGACAGGACTTACACTGTAGGTACTGTTACTTACACTGTAGCTTGCAATATCGACTAATAACTATTTAGTATAGTTCTTAAAAAAATAGCACTTAACGGTGCTATTTTTTTTGTGCCTTGAAGTACCTGGTTAACACAGCTTTAGCAGGCATCTCAATAGTGTAAAATATAATACCGGCGCTAGCAATTAATAATACTACATAAACAAAAAAGAACACGCTATACCCAATATGCAGATAGGCATTGTTTGCATCAGCAAGCAATATAAAAACTGGCATCTGTAGTATATACAAGCCATAGCTAATCTCTCCAAGCCATACTAAGGGCTTCCATGTAAGCCAACCAACAGGCTGTTTTGCCAAACCTATGATTAACAAAATAAATAATGGAGCCAATAAACCATTATGTTTACTATATGGCAGCCAAACCAATGCAGCTGTTGCACAAACTATTAATAGTACAGTGTAAGCACTACGCCATGTATACATGTTATTGAATACGTAATAGCCAGCCATACCTATTACAAAACTATTCAGGTGTCCTAAGGGATGATAATATACCAATTCGTGCAACGCGTTAGTGCCTGTTGTATCTTTTACTAAATACAAATGAATGATTTGTGAAGCAATGTAAAACAAGATAGAGGCTATCACAAACCGCTTTGGGTGTAGCTTATATAGCTTGAGCAAGAATGGAAATAAAAGATAAAAAAACACCTCAACAGACAATGACCATCCAGGGCTATTGATAGTTAATGCATAACCTGGAATGTACGATTGCAAGAATAACACGTTCAACCCTAATGCAGCAACCAGATTTGTTTTATCTGCAATGGTGAACAGCGATGACAATATAGCCAACCAATATACAGGTCCAATCCTTGCCAGCCTTTTGGTAATGAATGTTTTGAAACTAATAGGGTGATTGTAGTAGGTATAACACATGATAAAACCCGACATTGTAAAGAAATAACTGACAGCCATATTACCCTTCGAGAATAAACGCTGTGCTTCGCTAAACGGAAATACCTCTAACCCGAAGTGGAAGATGACTATCAGCATGGCTGCAATGCCGCGTGTGGCTGTCAATGCATCCAGCCTGCTCTTTAACTCCTTATTTTTTACCGCTTCCAAAATCTATGCGATAATAAAACAAAGGCAGGAAACCGAGCTGATAATTTTTCACAAACGGGTAAGCACCCTGTGCAGCAAGGTCGGCATTGTAGCTGAGTGATAGCACATTTTTAATGCCGAAAATATTTACCAAATCAGCAGCTATCTCGTGTGTAAACCTGCGTGCATTGATGCGTACACCCAAACGTACATCTGCCCTGAAGTAGTCTGGAAACTTTTGCGTATTTCTTTGTTGCTCTACTACTACTAAATCGCCTGTTGTGTTAGATGCTGCCACATCGGGCGGAGAATACAATCTGCCGCCTGCATAGGTAATTTTTACGCCTGTAAGTAGTACACTGTTCTTACCCAGTTTTGGCTCATAACCTGCAAGCAAGTTGGTGGCAAATCGGGTATTATAATCTGTATTTCTGTATACGCCATCATTACCCTTTGCTTTGGAATCGAACAATGAAGCTGTTGCCAACACATAGAAATTGCGATGAAATGACCTTTCTATGGTTAGCTCTATACCGTAATTATACCCTGTGCCTTTATTTACCAACGTATCGGGAAATAGACGGGAAAAAGAAGCTCCCTGATTCAATCCTGAAAAAGAAGAGCCTGCTTTCATTTCTATCGGCACATTGAAAAGGTATTGATAGTACACCTCACTCCTTAATCTTAATACATTAGAGAATACATGCTCATACCCTGCAACAGCATGATGGCTTCTGGTAAAGCCAAGGTTGTAGTTGTGCATATTAGCAGCACTATTTTGCGGCAGATGAGCAAAGTATTGATACATAGGTTGCATCTGGCTGTGCAAGCCATAGCCTGCCGTTATTACACCCTTAGGCGAGGTACGCCAGCGCATACCTAAGCGAGGTTCTACTACTGCTTCTTTGTTATGCGTCAGGTACTGACCATGCAAACCTGCGGTAAATGTAAGTGCGTCTGTAGGGCGATATTTATACTGTGTATACAACTGCAATAAAGATGTCCTGCCTTCATAGTCAAGCCTATGCTGCCAGTCTTGCCTTGATACGGGAAATTGCCTGCTGCTATCCGTCATATTCACCCTGAAGTAGTTATTGATGATGCCTGCTTTGATGACTGAACGTGCAGATAATTTTTTATTGATATACCAGTGAGATGTAGTGGTTTTAATATTGAATGTGTAACCCAATACATGCTTCAAAGAATCTACCATGTAATTGGCATCGCGAAATACTTTATCGTGCCTTGAGCCTACTTCATTCACACTTTGTACTATCACTACTTTGGTATAGGTATTCTTGTCTATCAGATGATGAAAAGAAACACCGCCAACACCAGTACGCGAATAGAAGTATTGGTCCCTATCACTTTCCCCATACAACTCTTCGGGTTGCTCTGTCAGCTTGCTAACTATCAAGTCTATCTTACTAAGCCCGCCAATACCAAATACGGCTATGTTCGATTTTTTGCCTACAGGCAGGTTTACTTTCAGTGCCGCATCCTGATAGTTGGGAACTGAGTTAGTACCTATTTTGATATTCAGCCCTTCAAATAATTTGAGTGTAGAATACCTGTAAGTAAAAAGATAAGAAGCACCACTTTTCTTCGACAATGGTCCCTCTGCCGCAAGCTCTGTACCCAAAAAACCAAGCTGGCCTGTCAATTCGTGGCGTTTGTTATTACCATTGCGCATTTTTAAATCAAAAATACCTGCAGTAGAGTTACCATATTCAGCCGGAAAAGCACCTGTAAAGAAGTCGCTGTTTGCCAATGTTTTGTTGTTCAGCATACTTACGGGGCCACCTGTAGTGCCAGGTATAGAAAAGTGGTTGGGGTTCGGAATATCTGCCTCTTCCAGCCGCCACAAAACACCTTGCGGCGAGTTGCCACGGATAATGATATCGTTTCTCGAATCATCAGCACCTTGCACACCGGCGAAGTTAGACGCCATCCTTGCAGGGTCGGCCCGGCTTCCTGCGTACCTTTCGGTTTCTTGCACATCAAATGTTTTAGCACTTACCAGAGCCATTTCATTGATGTGTTCTTTCTTTGCCTTCACTTCCACCTCTTGCATCTTGTTGGCAGACTCTTCCATCTCAATATTCAGCAATACCTCTTTTGCAGATGTAACTAAAATATTGGAAAGCGTAATGTTTTGATACCCTACGTAGCTAACCGTAATTGAAACTTTCCCAATCGGCACATTTTGGAGAACGTAAGCCCCCTGCTCATCTGTTACAGTTCCGCCATTACTACCCATTTCATTCAGTATTAGAGCAACACCAATTAAGGGTGTTTTCGATTCCTTATCATACACAAATCCCCTTATGTTTTGTGTAAGCTGGGCAAAAACACTTAATGGAACTATTGAACAAAGTATGAGGATGATGCGTGCGTACATATATAGCTGAAAATAATAAAGCTAATTGGCATTTCACAATACAAGACTTAACATAATGAAAATCACCAACATTAAAATTTGGTTAATTACTATGTATTACCACAAAAACATTTTAACTTTTCATTAAACCGAATAAAACAAATTCAGTCAATTTAATAAAAACTATACGGTTATGGGTAAAGTAAACCGTCGCGAATTTTTTGAAGACGTAATTGCTAACAGAGAAGAGCAAACTGTTGTTGCTAATGCGCCAGACCTCGTATATAAACAATATGCGAATAAAGAGATACCTAAAGGGCTACAAAAAACAACTTCTACACTCAACCCGTATACAGGAGCGTGGACAGAAGATGAAATAGTGCATTTGCTGCGAAGGACAACTTTTGGAGTAAAACCTGCAGACGTACAAACTATGCTGGCTATGAATATGAGCCAGGCAGTTGATGCCATTCTTAATGTGCCGACAACAGCACCTACACCTCCTCTCAACAACTATCAAGCAGTAGTAGCAGACCCAACAATACCTTTAGGACAAACATGGGTAAATGCTCCTTACGATAGTGCTACAACAGGACAACGCTATTATTCTTTTAAGTCTTGGTGGATAGGACAGATGATAAACCAGAACATGAGCATACAGGAAAAGATGGTTATGTTCTGGCACAACCATTTTGCAACAGAGGTATTGACAACAGGTGATGCCCGTAAATCATACAAGCTCAACGCTATGTTCAGGGCAAATGCTTTGGGTAACTTCAAGACACTGGTAAAAAATGTAACACTTGACCCCTCAATGCTCGTGTATCTAAACGGCTATCTGAATACAAAGACTGCACCTGACGAGAACTATGCACGTGAGTTACAGGAATTATTTACAATCGGCAAAGGTTTTACACCGATATATGATGAAGACGATATAAAAGCTGCAGCTAAGGTATTGACTGGCTGGCGAATTAACAACACAACCATCGCCAGTTATTTTGATGCAACCAGACACGACACAACAAACAAGGTATTCTCTTCATACTATAATTACTATGTTGTAGTTGGTAAAACAGGCGCGAATGGAGCAAATGAAGTAGACGACTTAATAAATATGATTTTTAGCAAACAAGATACAGCTTTGCATATATGCCGTAAACTGTACAGGTATTTTGTTTATTACATCATAGACAGCACCACAGAAGCCAACATAATAGTGCCTATGGCGCAGACTTTGATTAATAATAATTTTGCTATCAAACCGGTATTGGAAGAATTATTCAAGAGTGAGCATTTCTTTGACATGAACAGCCGCTCTTGTTACATACGCAATCCATTAGACTATCTGGTGGGTATGTTCCGCACCATGAAGATTGACATACCAACAACCCTGAGTGTAGATAAAACATACGCTATTTGGAATTATATACGCAGCTATGGCAATACACTTACATTAGATTTGGGCGACCCGCCAAATGTTGCAGGATGGCCGGCATATTATCAGGAACCAGATTTTTACGAAACATGGATTAACTCCAATACGCTACCCAAACGCATGTCCTTTGCAGATATGATGCTGAATTCAGGCTTCTCTGCGGGTACGGGTACAGCTATCAAAATAGATGTTATAGAATTTGCCAAGCTATGTGCGAACGTAGGAGATCCTAATTCGCTGGTTGACTTCTTTGTGAAATATTGTTTGGGGTTACCTTTAACTGCTAATACGAAAAAGGCAATTAAAGAAAATGGTTTATTGTCCGGACAAACGTCTGACTACTACTGGACTGTTGCCTGGACAAACTATGCATCCAATCCTACAACTGCCAATACAAATACGGTAAAAACAAGATTGGTAAGCACACTGAACGAAATACTCCGTTTACCTGAACATCATTTGTGTTAATACACTTCATTGCATAAATAACAGAACAATGAAACGCAGAGATTTTATAAAAGCTACCCCAGCTGCAGCAAGCCTGGCATTTATGATAAATGGAATGCCTATAAGCACGTATGCAAGCCATCCGCTATTGCAAATGCTTGCAAAGCAAACAGCTGCAACAGGGCGTGTATTGGTAGTAATACAGCTAAATGGTGGTAATGACGGCCTGAATATGGTGATACCCATAGACCAATACAACAATCTGTCAAACTCTCGCAGCAATGTGTTGATACCCCAAAATAAAGTACTGGCACTTAATAACACAACCCTTACAGGCTTGCACCCTTCTATGACCAGGATAAGGGACATGTATGACAATGGTATGGTAAACATAACACAAGGCGTGTGCTATCCTAACCCCAACTTTTCACACTTTCGTGCTACAGATATTTGGCTGACAGCTTCAGACTCTAATCAATACATAGATACTGGTTGGCTTGGCCGTTATCTCGATAATAAATACCCCGGCTACCCTAACGGCTATCCGAGTACTGCTATGCCCGACCCCTTGGCTATACAAATAGGCTCGGGCGTATCTACCGTATTGCAGGGCGGCAATGTGAATGTGGGCATGGCTATATCCAACATCAACAGCTTTTATAATATTGTAAACAGCTATGTAGACCCAGCGCCCGCAACCCCTGCAGGTCATGAGCTAACATTTATACGTTACATATCTCAACAAACAGAAACCTACAATAAAGTAATAAAAGATGCTGCTGCCAAGGCAACCAACCTTTCTACACTCTACCCTACCGGCAACTCACTGGCAGACCAATTGAAAATTGTAGCGCGTTTGATAGCAGGCGGATTACAGACGCCCATTTATGTTGTCAGCATGGGCGGCTTTGATACACACTCGGATCAGGTAGATGCTGCCGACCATAGTATCGGCGCACATGCTACGCTTATGCAAAGAATTTCTGAAGCAGTATATGCATTCTTTGACGATGCTAAACTCTTAGATATCCAAAGCCGTGTTGCTGCTATGACATTCAGCGAGTTTGGCCGCCGCATCAAATCAAACGCAAGCGGTGGTACAGACCACGGTTCAGGCGCACCGGTGATGGTATTCAGTCCGCATGTAAATCCGGGCTTGTTAGGCACCAACCCCATCATACCAACCAACGCTACTGTGAATGATAATGTGGCTATGCAGCACGATTTCCGTGCGGTATACGCAGCAATTTTAGCAGACTGGTTCCAGTTAGACATCAATGATGTAAATAACCTGTTGATGGACAGCTTCCCAGTATTGCCAATCTTCAAAAACTATAACAACGTAAAAAATACCGAAGAAAATGGCAGCATAGAGATACTTCAGCAAAACTTCCCTAATCCATTCAGCAACAATACAACATTTACATTCAATTCAGATGGTGGTAATGTGCACATACAGATGTTTGACGCTACAGGGCGTATGGTACGCGAAATAACCAATAAGCAATACGACCGAGGCAGCCACCAAATAACCATAGACCGAGGCAGCCTTGCACCGGGGCAATACTTTATGACATTAATAAACGGCAGTAATAAAGCTACCAGAAGAATGACAGTAGTGAATTGATTACTACTAACATATAAATGAAATGCCGCTGGACTATACAGCGGCATTTTTCATATTAAGTATCAGCAGTGTTTTTCAACTCTATCAACGTCATTTGAGATAGCGCACACAAAGTTTCTTGTTGTTCGGTCTTAACATATACTTCTGAACGGCAAATAGTAAGTGTTTTACCATATTTCTCAACCCACGAACGGCCAATTAAGACTTCACCTTTAGCAGGCGAAACTAAATTCAACTTATATTCTACAGTAAGAATAGACGAATCCTCTGCCATCAATGAGTATGCTGCATAACCACCTGCATTATCTGCCAATGTACCTACAACACCTGCATGAAAAAAACCATGTTGCTGAGTGAGGCTGACATGATACGGGACTTGTATCTCACAAAAACCTGGCTCAATTATAGCCAGCACAGCACCAATATGCGCCATGAATTTTTGCCTTTCAAAACTTTCTTTTACCCTAAGGGCAAACTTATCGTCTTTGGGTATAAATGTTGGTCGCATATTGTAATATAAACAATTATGCCATCACTTGGCTATTGCATCATCATACACTGCTTTTGCTACTGTGGCAATGATGCTTTCACCATATTCCATATCACCCGTTATATTGTGTACATATACTGCTATAGCAAGGTGTTGTCCGTTAGGTAATGTAATAACACCTATATCGTTTATGGCATCTGTTTTGCCATTTTGCGTAGCACTGCTACCTGTTTTATGTGCTACAACTGTGTTGGCAGGCAACAATCCTTTTATACGTTTTGTACCGCCAGTTGTTCTTTCCATAATGCTGCATAGTGTATCTGTAGATGTTTTGCTCAACAACTCACCCTTGTAAAACTTAACCAACAACATAGCCATATCTTTTGCCGTACACCATGTACCATACGGGTTACTAAAGTCTATATAAGGCTTACCTTCTATTTGCGACACAACAATGCCCTGCAATCCTGTACTTTTTATGTATGCCTCTATTTGCTTTGCACCACCTACCTGCCTTGTAAAACCACTGCAGCTGATGTTGTCGCTTACATGCGTCATATATTCAAGCAATGTGTGTACTCTCATACTTGTTTTGCCATTCAATGCCTCTAATAAAGACTTACCACTGGGTGTTGCCAACTCCTCTTTTGTAAGCGTAAACGATTCCTCAAGCGACAGCCCGCCGCTATCAACCTGCCGCATTATCATCAATGCCAGCGGAAACTTAATAGTGCTTTGCGTAGGCACACTGTCCGTAGCATTGTAATAAAATGTATCGCCTGTTTGTATATTAATACTTGCAACAGCAATTTTAGCTTTAACAGATTTGGCAATGCTGTCTATAGATGTTTGTAGTGCTGATATTGTCGGTAATTCAACAGTAGCCGTTTGGTTAGCTGTTTGTTCATCAACACAACTCACCAATAATAAAAAAGGAATGAATAAAAAGATAGAGCGCATATTCAATTGTAAAACACGAATGTATGCAAACACCCATTGAAAATAAAACGGCTGCCAAATGACAGCCGTTTGTATTCCTATATCTTACTACTTATTACTTACTACTTTCTACTATAAATGTATCGCCTCACCCAGTGCTACTTCTATAGCATCTTTCACCGCTTCGCTCATAGTCGGGTGCGGGAAGATGGTATCTAACTGCTCCTGCCATGTAGTTTCCAGCTTGCGGCTTGCCACTGTTTGTGCTATGATTTCGGTAACGTTTGCACCTATCATGTGTGTGCCTAACCATTCACCATATTTAGCGTCAAAAATTACTTTTACAAAACCCTCGTTGGCACCTGCAGCACTTGCCTTACCCGATGCGCTGAAAGGGAACTTACCTACTTTCAGTTCGTAACCAGCTTCCTTAGCTTGCTTTTCTGTCATACCAACAGAAGCTATTTCTGGTGAGCAGTATGTACAGCCCGGTACGTTGTTATAATCCAACGCTTCTGGTGCATGGTGGTACTTACCTTCTTTATTGGCAATGGCTTCAATGCAAATCACCGCTTCTTTCATAGCTACGTGCGCCAGTGCCTGCCCGGGCACTATGTCGCCGATGGCATAGACGCCACCTACATTGGTATTGTAGTATTTATCTACTACTATCCTATCTTTTTCTGTTTTGATACCCAATGTTTCCAGCCCTATGTTTTCGATGTTGGCAGATACACCCACCGCGCTCAGTACTACATCCGCTTCCAGCGTAGTCATGCCATCAGCCGTTTTTACATGGGCAACCACGCCTGCACCTTTAGCTTCTACTTTTTCTACAGAAGCATTGGTCATGATGGTCATGCCTTTCTTCTTGTATATCTTCTCCAGTTCTTTCGATATATCTTCATCTTCTACCGGCACTATGCGTGGCATAAACTCTACAATGGTCACTTTTGTACCCATGCTGTTGTACACGTACGCAAACTCAACACCTATCGCACCGCTACCTACTACTATCATAGACTTAGGTTGTGTCGGCAGGTTCATCGCCTCGCGGTAGCCTATTATTTTCTTACCATCTATAGGCAGGTTGGGCAGTTGGCGTGCGCGGCCACCTGTTGCCAGTATTACGTGCTTAGCAGCGTAGGCAGTTGTCTTGCCATCTGCACCTGTTACTTCTACTTCTTTCTTAGCATTCAGTTTACCCATACCCATCAGCACATCTATCTTGTTCTTCTTCATCAAAAACTGGATGCCCTTGCTCATTTTATCGGCAACACCACGGCTGCGTTTAATGACTGCATTGAAATCTGCTTTTGATTCGCCCGCTATGATACCATAGTCTTGTGCATGAGAAAGATACTCCAATACCTGTGCCGACTTGATGAGTGCTTTGGTAGGGATACAACCCCAGTTGAGGCATATACCGCCAAGGCTTTCTTTTTCTACGATAGCCGTTTTATAACCCAATTGTGTAGCACGGATAGCAGCTACATAACCACCGGGGCCACTACCTACAACTATAACATCATACGCCATAAAGAAATATTTTAAAATATTAAAATGTATTCTGAAAATTGAACGGACAAATGTAGGTAATAAATAGTAGAGTTAAAAGGAAAAAGGCGGGGCTGCAACTTATGGCCGGTTTGTTTGTAATTACTACTATGGCAACAATAAAAACAAAGCCCTGGAACCGAACTGCAGAGGCTGTCTATAGTCTTGTAACCATGCACGATGGCAGGGCAAATATGAACATCTGCACCTATGTTAGCCCAGTCAGTATGCAACCCAAAATGTATGCAATAGCCGTGTATCACAATACCTGTACACACAACTATGTGCAGCATACAGACAGGTTTGTACTGCAACTGCTGCTCGAAAGCCAATACAAAATCGTCAACTATTTGGGCAAACGCTCGGGCAATAACACCGATAAACTAAAACACCTGCTATCTAAAAACCTCATCAGCCAATGGCAGGATTATCCTGTGCTGAGTGAAGCGGCAGCTTACATCCTGTTGCAAAAGCAGGCATTTATAACTACTGGTGGCGACCATGACTTACTCAATGCAACCGTTATTGCATACAGCAACAATAAAACAGGTGCCCCCTTAACATTGGAGCACCTGAGAAATAATAATATTATCCGTTCGGGGAAGTGAGGTTAAGGATTATTAAGCTTACTATGCTTTCTGCTATAGAAGAAATATATAACAAAGCCTATTGCAAGCCAACCTAGTAATCTAGCCCAGTTAGTCCAGCCTAAACCAAAAATCATTGCACCGCATACTAATACCCCTAGTATCGGAACAAGTGGTACTAATGGTGTCTTAAATTGTCTTTGAATTTCGGGATGTTTTACTCTTAGCATCCACACACCTATGCATACCAATATAAACGCGAATAATGTACCAATACTTGTCATATCACCAACTATATCGCCAGGTACAAATGCAGCAAAACCACCAACTAAAACAAAGAATATTAAATTTGATTTGTATGGTGTTTTGAACTTAGGGTGTAAATCAGAGAATATTTTTGGCACCAAGCCATCAACACTCATTGAGTAAAACACACGAGATTGCCCCATTAGCATCACTAATATTACAGACGAAAAGCCTGCTAATATGGCTACAGTTACTAAATCTGCCAACCACTTATATTCATGCATATAGGTTTTAATAGCGTATGCAACAGAAGCTTCCTTACCTGTTGTTCTGAAATCTTCAATACTTGCGACACCTGTTAATACGTGTGCAAATAGTATATAAAGAATAGTACATACCACCAGCGAACCTAATATGCCAATTGGCATGTCTTTTTTTGGATTCTTAGCTTCTTGAGCTGCTGTAGATACTGCGTCAAAGCCAATAAATGCAAAGAACACAACACCTGCAGCTCCTAATATTCCCATAATGCCACCAAAGTTGTGGTCAACGCCTTGGCTATCTGTAAATACTGATGGAGTTGGTATATACGTTGCATGGTTTACCGGGTTGATGTAAGACCAGCCTAAAACAATAAAAAGCACTACAATTGATACTTTTGTTATTACGATAACACCATTAAAAATTGCAGACTCTTTGGTACCTCTAATAAGCAATAATGATATGAGGAGAATGATAAATAATGCAGGTATGTTCATGATACCATGTGCTATCTCCACTCCGGCTGCATCTTTCAATACTTCAAAAGGCGAGTGTGACCATTCATACGGTATCCGCCAACCAGGGTTTATTGTTTCCAGTAACTTATTTAAGTATTCACTCCATGCAATACCTACAGTTGCAGCACCAACAGCGTATTCCAGCACCAAATCCCAACCAATTATCCAAGCAACAAACTCACCCATTGTAGCATAGCTGTATGTATATGCGCTACCAGCAATAGGTATCATAGACGCGAATTCAGCATAGCATAGCCCGGCAAATGCACAACCAATAGCCGCTACTATAAAGCCGATAGTAACTGACGGACCAGCATTGTTTGCAGCAGCAGCAGCAGTTCTAACAAACAAGCCAGCACCAATAATAGCACCAATACCCAATGCAACCAAGTTTGTGGCACCAAGCGTACGTTTTAATCCCTTTTCTTCATTTGTAGCTTCCGCTATCAGACTTTGAATTGGTTTCCTTACAAATAAACCCATAGAATAGTAGATATGCTTTCAAACCTATAAAGAATTTGTTGTTTGTACAAATGCAATACGCTGATATGGCTGAATTATGGCAAATGTTAGAGAAAATAAAATCTTGTTGTATGATTTTTACCGAAACCGATTTTAGCGTAGGTTTGGCGGATGTTTCGGTTTGTATCGTTTCTTTTCCTGCTGTTTATAACTACTACTGCTTGGGCACAACCCATGCTACCCGATATAACAGGCTCTACAGATAAAGGCATCAATGTCATAAGCTGGAACTGCCAGTATGATGGTATTAAATCTATTGCCGTTCAGCGCTCGTCCGACAGTGTTTATAATTTCGTCACCCTCGGGCTGGTAAGAAATGTAAAAAAAGGAGCGCAAGCATATATAGATGGCCATCCCAAACCGGGGAAAAACTGGTATCGCCTTTATATCGTTTTCAATTCAGACCTTACATGGTATAGCAACCGCTTTAAAATAATGGTGGATAGTGCCGATATATTAAACGCACGTGTATTAGCACCCAACGACTCGTTACAGAAACTGGTAGCAAATATTAAGATAGAAGAAACAAAGTCTGATATAAACACAACCAATACAACAAATAATACAACAGAAGCTAACAATACTGAAACACCACCTCAACCCATTCCGCCACCCAAAATAACACTTGACATACCCGAAGAAGAAAGTGAAGATGGGTTGGCATACATCAAATCCCAGTACGTATTCACCAACCCTTTTACCGGGCACGTAACATTAGATTTACCAGACTACCGCTCGCATCATTATTCTGTCTTTTTCTTCAATCAAGACGAAAAAAGAATACTAGAGATAAACCGTGTTACGGAAGAAATGATAATTATAGACAAGCGCAATTTTCAAAAGAAAGGCATCTTTAAATTCGAGCTAAGGCAAGACAGGAAAGTATTGGAAACAGGCTTTATTACTATTTACTAAGCCTCGTCTTCCACATCGTACGATGTTTGTTGCATCAGTTGTTTCCATTCTGGTGCTAACTTCAGGTTACGTCCGGCATGCAGCTTCATGATGCGTACCATTTCTTCAGCATCCCAGCTGTACACAGCCCTGGCAAAGCGTACTGCATATCCTTCGTAATTAAAGTACAGGTTGCCCTCATCGTGTATATCCTGTATCAGTTGTTCTTGTGTTTCAAAGCCAAAATAATCGTAGCACTGCCCCTTTAGCGGATGGTCGGTTTTGGGGAGCTTACCGGCATAATGCAATGGCCCCATAAAAGCCCACTGGTATTTCTTCACTTTCCGTTTGAAGGGTGTAGCGTTAACCACCATCAGGCATTCTTCATCCAGCCATACTTCTTCTTTATACATCATACGCGATACAAACCTGTATGCCGCCAACGCGTACAAAAATGCTGCACCCATACCCGATATAAAATGGACGATGCCGGACAACAATGGCAGCGACTGCAACAAAAAGATGGTAGCCATACCCAATGTCAGCAAAAACTCTCCCCAATACAACGCTTTGATGCGCGGCGCAATGCGGTTGCCCAGCACTATCTGCAAATGGCTATCGCCCCAGTGGTATGTTATCTTATCGTGCATCGGGTACTACCCTATTACTAAAAACGGATTACTAATATAATATCAGCTCGTTACATCTTGTGTTACCAAATTATTAACCAACTCACATTCAAACACTTGCTCAAAATATTTTTTCAATACTTCTTTTACTTTATCCTCATCTACACTACTACCCAATTCTTTATGCATAGATGTTACTTTTTTATCGCTGATGCCACAAGGCACTATGTTGTCAAAATATTGTAAATCAGCATTCACATTCAGTGCAAAGCCATGCATTGTTATCCATCGGCTGCTCCTCACACCCATAGCGCATATCTTGCGTGCTTTGTATGCATCATCCGCATCCAGCCACACACCTGTTGAGCCTTGCAGCCTACCACCTGCAATGCCAAATGCATCCAATGTTTGTATAATTACCTCTTCCAGATTGCGCATGTATTTACCCAAGTCGGTGTAAAACTGTTCTAGGTCCAGTATCGGGTAGCCTACTAATTGTCCGGGCCCATGATAGGTAATATCGCCGCCACGATTTGTTTTGTAAAATGTAGCCCCTATCTGTTGCAGCCTGCTGTCGTTCACCAATAGGTTTTCAATATGTCCGCTTTTACCAAGCGTATATACATGCGGATGATTGCATAGCAGCAAATAATTATCAATACGCTCACTGCGTGTACTATCAGTAGTGGCATCATTATACCACGATGCTTTTATGTCCAACCCTTTTTTCATCAGGGCTTCCTGCATCTGCCATGCATCGCCGTATTCTACCAGCCCTATATCTTTAAAGTACACCTGCTTCATACCAACAATAGTTATGCAATTTACGTTATACTATCAAAAATCCCCCTTTTAGGGCGTTCAGCGTGTGTTTTCATTAGCTTTTTATTAACGCTAAATCAGTTACATTTGTTATAATAGCTTAATTTAATTGAGGATTATGTTACGATTCATGAAGAATAAGATTTTAATACCATTATTAGTGTTGTCTGCCTTAGCAGCGTTCTTTTCATTTACATATACTACCAATGCCAATACAGAAGACGAAAAGCGCAAAACGGCTATAAAGACAGTATTGAAAGCCATATCGCAAAACCACTACGAACCCCGTAAGATGGATGATTCTTTTTCATACACTGCCTTCCATAAAATACTATCGGCAATGGATTATGAAAAGAGGATTATTACACAGGCCGATGTTAACACTTTGAAGAAATATGAATTGATACTGGACGATAACGAAGGTGAAAATGTCGTAGCTTTTTTCAATGAGTTTGAAGAACTGTATAAAACCCGCATCAACGAGGCTGAAAAATATTATCAGGCTGCTATAAAAGAGCCATTCAACTTCAATACAGAAGAAGCCATCAACCTGAATGGTGAAAAAACACCTTATGCCAAAGATGCCAAAGAGTTGCAAAGCCGTTGGGTGAAGTATATGAAATACCGTGTATTAGCTAAGTATGTAGAACTGAAAGACGACCAGAAAAAGAAAGTTGAGAACAAAGACACAACGCTAAAACTGGTGCTTAACGATAAACAACTTGACTCTGCAGCCCGTGCATCTGTAAAAAAGAACATGGATTTTTACTTCAAGCGTATGCGCAAGTTGAAAAGCGATGACAGGTTCACTTTCTTCGTCAACAGCCTTGCCGGTACGCATGACCCGCATACCGATTACTTCCCACCTGTTGATAAAGCACTGTTCGACGAACAAATGTCGGGCACTTTCTTTGGTATAGGTGCACAGTTGCGCGATGAAGATGGTAAAGTAAAAATAGTACAGATAATACCCGGTAGCCCCTGCTGGAAACAAGGTGAGCTGAAAGCCGGAGATGAAATACTGAAAGTAGCACAAGGCACTGCAGAACCTGTAGATGTGCAAGGCTATGACATAGACGATGTTGTAAAAATAATACGTGGTAAGAGAGGTACTGAAGTAAGGCTTACAGTAAAACAAGTAAGCGGAGTGATAAAGGTTATACCCATCATCCGCGATATTGTAGAGAAAGAAGAAACATTTGCCAAGTCTGCCATCATCAACAGCCCTGCAGGTAAAGTAGGTTATATATACTTACCGGAGTTTTATGCAGACTTTCAACAGGCAGGTGGGCGCAGGTGTGCAGATGACGTAGCACTAGAAATTGCCAAACTAAAAAACGAAGGCGTATCAGGCATCATTCTCGACCTTCGTGGTAATGGTGGCGGTTCATTGAGCGATGTTGTGAATATGGGAGGTTTATTTATTGACAAAGGCCCTATGGTACAAGTAAAAACAAATGGCAATGGTGCTACCCAATTAGACGATCCGCAAAGTGGCACTTTATATGATGGCCCGTTGGCTATAATGGTAAATGTGGGTAGTGCATCAGCATCTGAGATATTGGCAGCCGCTATGCAAGACTATAAGCGTGCCGTGATTGTAGGTTCTACCACATTTGGTAAGGGTACGGTGCAAAAAGTTATTTCGCTTGATGAGTATAATAGTTGGTTAGCTAGCATTGCAGCAGGCAAGCGCATCGTATCGCAAGACACCATAGGTTCACTAAAGTTGACCATACAAAAATTTTACCGCATCAATGGTGGCTCTACACAACTAAAAGGTGTAACACCGGACATTGTATTGCCCGACAACTATTATCATTTAGACCTCGGCGAACGCCGTGACAAAGCTGCCATGAAGTGGGATGAAATACCAGCAGTCCGCTATGCACCCGTTAGCAATCCTGTGAATGTAAAAGAACTGGCTGCTAATAGTAAAAAACGTACTGAAGGAAATCCAACCTTCTCTCTTGTAAAAGAAAATGCAGAGCGGATTAAAAAGATGGAAGAAAATAACACTGCTTCTCTTAGTGAAACTGGCTACCGTAAAGAATTGGAAGAGGCAAACAGCATTGGCAAAAAAATAGATGAATTAGAGAAAAAGACAACCCCATTGAATATCGTAAACCCACAAGCCGACCTTACCAGAATAAATCTTGACAGCTCAAGCATCAAAAAGAATGAAGACTGGATGAAGGGACTCAAGAAAGACATCTATCTATCTGAAACTGTAAACATTATCAACGATATGATGAAGCCTAGCATGAAAGTAAATATGGGTACAGGAATGAAGTAATAACTCAAAATATTGACCTACATGATAAAGGGTGAACACGATGTTCACCCTTTATTATTTTTTTACTTTGCCTGAAACAATTCAGCCCCGCAATATGCAGGGCTGAAGATATTTTTATAATAGCAGCGAGTTATTTAATTCCCAACTTTGCTTTCACTAATGGCAACAAGTTATCTGCATCACGTGCATGTAGCAAACTACCATTGCTCGAGTCAAAAACATAATCAAACGCCTTCTCTTTAGCTACGTCTTTTATAGCTTTCTCCGCTTTATCAAGAATAGGTTGCAACAATTCTTGTCTCTTCTTCTCTACTTTTTCCTGTGCGCTTTGGTTAGTGCTTTGTATGCGGCCTTCCAGATCCTGTATTTCTTTTACTTTCACCTCTTTCACCGCATCAGTCATTGTCTTTTCACCTGCCTGATATTCTTTCACTTTCTTTTCATACTCAGCACTCATAGTTTGCAATTGATCCTGAAACGTTTTTGCATAAGCCTGTATGTCATTTTCGGCTTTAGTCATTTCAGGCATGGCTTTCAATAGTTCGCGAGAGTCTATATGGCCAAATTTGGTAGTTTGTGCTGTAGCTACATTTAGAGCAAAGAAGCCACAGGCAACGAATAACAAGATTTTTTTCATCAGATATATATAACTTTAGTTATTTTAAGTTGTGCAAAGTAAATGCCATTATTTGTTTATTCCAAGTAATTTTAACACATCATCGCTTTTATCCAGCTTGGGGTCTGCATAAAACAGCGTAACGCCACCAGATTTGTCCAATACCATCTCGTAGCCTTTTGTTTGTGCGTATTTCTGTACAGCATTATATACTTTGTCCTGAATAGGCTTTACCAGTTTCTGGCGTTCTTTAAATAAGTCACCCTCATAGCCAAATCGTTGTTTTTGCAGATCTTTTGCAGATTTCTCTTTTAAGACTATTTCGTCCTCACGTTTTTTACGCAGTTCATCGGATAAAATAGCACGCTCTGCCTGATAGGCTTTGTATAGTTTATCTACCTCGTTCATTTTATTATCTATCTCTGTCTGCCATGTTTTAGACATTTGGTCAAGGCGGGTTTGTGCATCTTTATACTCTATCAATTTATCAAGCAAGTATTTAGAGTCGATGATGCAATAGCGTTGCGCATTAGCAGCAAAAGCACCTAATAAGGCAATAGCCAAAAACAGTTTTTTCATACCCATAGTTTTTTGATGTTGTAAAAATACCTAACAATATGCACATCAATCAGGTTCAAAACCTAACATAAATGTAAAGTTTGCAATATCACCCATCCTGGTAGTACCGTTGGCACGAGAGAACCTATCGAAACCAATACCATAGTCAAGCCCCAACAAACCAAACATTGGCAGGAAGATACGCACACCCAAACCTGCAGAGCGGTTCAGCTTAGCTGGGTTGTAGTCTTTAAAATCATTCCAAGCATTAGCCGCCTCTACAAACGCCAAACCATATATAGTAGATGTTGGGCTTAGTGAGAACGGATACCTTACCTCTGCAGTATACTTATTGAATATTACAGCATTATTCTGGTAAGGTTCTCTGAATCCTCTATGTGCTATAATGTCTTTACCTACAAAGAAGTTGCGGCCCGATAAACCATCACCACCTAACTGAAAGCGTTCAAATGGTGAATAGCCGATACTATTATTATAATAGCCCATAAAACCATACTTGGTAGCGAGCTTAAATACCATATTCCCCACTATCTTCTGATACCACTCTACTGTAAAACGGTACTTGTGGTATTCTACCCACTTATATTTTTCAGAAGATGTGGCATTTGTATAATCCCTACCGCTGATACTGCTGTATGGTGGGGTAAACTGGAATGTAAAACTGAAGTTAGACCCGCTTGTAGGATACAATGGTTTATCTACAGAGTACCTTGCCAATACCAACCTGAAGAATAAATTGTTGCTATACCCGTCAGACACACCCTCTAATAGTGTATAATTCTTGAGTTTAAAATTCTGATAGTTGATACCATAGGTAAATACAAAGTTGTCGTCCGGCCATTTGATGCGTTTACTAAGCGACACACCACCACCCAATACACGCATATATGATTCGCTGGCACTGTTCGTACTGGTAGGTTGTGCAAAACGGCTGTAAAGCAAATTGGTAGTAAGTGAGTTAGGCTTTTTACCACCCAGCCAAGGCTCTGTAAAAGAGAAATTTAATGAGTTGAAGAAACGCCCGTTCGATTGGTAGTTGAGCGATAATCGTTGTCCATCGCCCATAGGCAATGGGTCCCATGTTTTCAGTTTGAAGATGTTGCGCAATGAAAAGTTGCTGAATACCACACCTACATTACCATAAAAATTGACACCCCCACCAAAGCCTGCTGATAGCTGCAACTGGTCACTTGATTTTTCAACAACCGTATATCCTATATCTACCGTACCATCTTCCTGATTGGGTTTCGGTTGTATACCAATTTTTTCCTGATCAAAGAAACCTAGGTTAGCAATCTCGCGCTGGGTACGTATGAGATCAGCACGGCTGAATTTATTGCCCGGCAATGTGCGCAACTCACGGCGTATTACGTGTTCATTCGTACGGTCGTTCCCAGCTATTGTCACATTTCGTATAGTAGCTTGCGGACCTTCTGTAATACGCATTTCGTAGTTGATGGTATCTGCTACGATAGATACTTCTACGGCATCCACATTAAAAAACAGGTATCCATCATCCATGTAAAGGCTACTCACATCCTCACCACCTTCAGGGCTTAGTTGCTTACCCAATCTTGTATCCAGCAACTGTTGGCTATATACATCTCCCTTTTTTATACCAAGCAGCTTACTGAGCGTTTCGCTTGAATACTTGGTATTGCCTTTCCATTCTATGTTACCAAAATAATACTTGCGCCCTTCCTTTACCTGCAGGTCTATGTTTATATTGCCGTTTTCTACTTTGTATGTAGTGTCTTTTTCAATAGATGCATCTCTATAGCCAAGCGTGTTATAGTATTCTATAAGCGACATTTTGTCTTCCTCATACTTATTGATATTGAACTTGGAAGAGCTAAAAAAGTTGTATCTGAAATAAGGGTCTAATGCTTCTAACGTTTTTGATAATGATAAGAAACCCGCACCAGATAAATAATTACCAAAGGACCTTTCATTTTTTTCATAGACACTTACCTTATCTGCAGGGTATAAGGATATTCTTGACATCTCTTTGGTAGAGCGCATTATGCGTTTCAGCTTTAGCTCTCCTGCACTTTCGTTACCCGATATATTTACCTGATTGATGCGGGTTTTATACCCTTTATCTATATCGAAGGTGAGTACCACAGAGTTTACAGAAAGTGTATCTATACGCTCTCTGATATTAACAGAGACATTGCCATACCCCTTTTCAGAGAAGTATTTTTGAATACGAACTATTGCTTCTTTTTTTATGGCCTCGGTCACTACCCTTCCCTTCACCAAGCCGGCTTTATCTTTCAACTCTGTAGCCTCGCCCTTTTTAATACCTTTAAAGTTGTATCGTGACAGGCGCGGACGTTCTTCTACTTTAATATCCAGAAACACACGCGTACCAACAGTCTTTGATACATTAATTGATATATCAGAAAACAATTCCTGTTTCCACAGGTTCACTATTGCCTTCGCAATACTCTCGTCATTTTGCAAGCGTATTTTGTTACCTATTGTAAGTCCGGTAACGGCAATCAGCAAGTCTTCATCCAGATATTTAGTGCCGCTAACAGTAATGCCGCCTATTTCATATTGTTTGATGACAGCAGCATTGTTATCTGTTGTATTTCGCCTCATCCCCAGCCTTGTACTCGTATCACTTTGCATCGATAGTTGTGCCCTGCCTGTAGTGGCAGTCAGCAACAGGCAACTGAATAACAGAGATAAATGGCAGAGAGGATTATGCATGCCCGGGGAGCGTCTTTTGGATTTGTTCACTTGTTTTTCCGAACCTTCGTTCGCGTTTTTGATAGTCTGATAATGCCTCGTAAAGGTTTTGCTTTCTGAATGCGGGCCAATGCACAGGGGTAAAGTACAACTCGGCATACGCCAATTGATATAATAAGAAATTGCTTATCCTGTATTCTCCGCTAGTGCGTATCATAAGCTCCGGGTCAGGAAACGGGGCTGTATTCAAATACTGATGAAAAGTTTCGTCCGTCACATTTTCCGGCAGCAACTTTCCGGCAGCAGCATCTGCTACCATATGTTTGGCAGCGTTCACCATCTCCCAGCGAGAGCTGTAGCTCAATGCCAATATCAGGTTCAGCCCGGTATTATCTGCCGTTAATTCTTTTGCCTCGTTCAATTCTTGTTTGCATATATCGGGCAGGCTTTCAAAGTCACCTATCACATGTAGCCGTACATTATTTTTTTTCAGCTCATCTACCTCTTTGCGAATGGTATTAACCAAAAGCTCCATTAAAGCATCTACTTCTTCTTTAGGCCTGTTCCAGTTTTCGGTAGAAAATGCATACAGTGTCAGGTAAGATATGCCTACTTCTGCACAGCCGTTTACTATCTCTCGCACACTTAAAACACCTTCATGATGGCCATACACTCTGTCTTGCCCCTGCTCTTTCGCCCATCGGCCATTGCCATCCATAATGATGGCTATATGCCTAGGCAATTTTGTACGGTCAAGCGTATGAAGTAAATCCATTTTAGTGTACCCTTATTTCAAAAAGGTGTGCAAAGGTACAAAAATAGCTGCTTGCTGCATCCATCAAAATCGGCATCAATGGTTTAACGCCACTTTAACTGCAAACTCCCCAACCAGCACATTTCTTTCAGATTACATTAACAAATTGCGCATCTTTTAGATTTAGGCTGATAACCTTTCTTTTTAAACCCGTTTAGGCTACTTTTACTACCTATGATAACGAACCTCAGCCAATATAACTCTGTTTTCAGCGAGTGGATGCGTGAGATAAGGGATGTAGATATGCAGACCGATAAAATGCGATTTCGCCGCAATATGGAAAGGATTGGTGAGGTAGCTGCTTACGAAATCAGTAAACATCTTCCCTACAGCATGGTTACCATAGAAACCCCAATGGGAGAATCTGTATGCAGTGTATTAGAGCAACAGCCTGTTTTAGCTACCATTTTAAGGGCAGGCATTCCTTTGCACCAAGGCTTACTCAACTATTTTGACAAAGCAGACAATGCCTTTATTGCCGGCTACCGCAAGCACCACAGAGATGGTAGTTTTAATATAGAACAACAGTATTATACCAGCCCAGACATTAACGGCAGAGCTTTGATAATAGCAGACCCGATGCTGGCAACAGGTGCATCGCTGCATCTGGCAATAGAAACACTGCTGGAAACAGGCAAACCAGCACAAATACACATAGTTTGTGCTATAGCATGTACAGAAGGCATTGAGCTTTTAAAACGTAAATTGCCCGATGCTTTTATATGGGCTGGCGCCATTGACGAAGAACTTACGGCACGTGGTTATATCGTTCCGGGGCTAGGCGACGCAGGCGATTTGGCCTTTGGCCCTAAAAAACAATCATAACCCAACTAAAATAATATATCATCCTGTCTTGGATAATATAAGAAATTGGCTTATTTTGGCTTTTGGAAGTAATAATTAAACATTTTATAAACGATACCCAGATGAAGAAAATATTATTAGGAGTGGGTGCATCATTGATGTTAGCAAGCTCTGCAATGGCACAAGATCCGCACTTTACTCAATATTTTGCATCACCGCTTACCCTTAACCCTGCCCTGACAGGCTTAGTAAATTGCGATTTGCGCCTTGCTGCCAACTACCGTTCTCAATGGGGCAGCGTATCTCCTAATCCCTACATTACAGGTACTGTGTCTTACGATATGGCCGCCATGAAAGGAGCACTTGGCAATGGCGATGCTGTTGGTATTGGTGTTTTAGGCCTCTTCGACAGGTCTGGCCTTGGTGGTTATCAGAATACAAGTGTAGGCTTATCACTTGCTTATCACAAAGCTATAGGTCATGAAAAACAGCACACACTATCGCTTGGCTTGCAAGGTGTATTGGTTCAGAAAAGTCTCGATTTCAGCAAGATAAAATTTGAAGATCAATACAATCCAGGTTCAGGTGTTGCAGAATATGCAACTAGCGAAAATGTAGGTAACGCGGATGTTACTTATCCCGACTTCAATTTAGGTTTGATGTACTCTGGCAGAATGAGCGAAAACGCTACTATGTATGCAGGTTTCTCTTACTATCATCTTACGCAACCAGTTGAAACTTTCCTGAATGGTAATAATAAAATCAACTCTCGCTACACTGGTTATTTAGGTGGTTCTTTCGATATGAACGAAAACCTTGTATTGTATGCCAGCGCATTATTACAATCTCAAGCTGGTGCTTCTGAAATATTGGGTGGTGCAGCTGTAGGTTTTATTTTGAACCCAGGGCACGATGCGGAATATGCAAAAAGCACTATCCTGTATTTAGGTGGTTGGTATCGTTACAACGATGCTATTTGTCCTTATGTAGGTTTGGAGTGGTCTAAAGTAAAATTGGGCGTTAGCTATGACCTCAATATGTCTGGTTTTGCACCAGCAACGCGTAGTAATGGTGGTTATGAAATATCGCTGATATTCAATGGTTGTATCAACAAACGCGAAAACAGACCTACTTACAACTTCGCTTGTCCTAAATTCTAATATCAATTTACAATATTACTAAGCCGCTCTTTTGAGCGGCTTTTTTATGCTTGTTTCACATTGATGTATATACATGGATAGGCACTATCTATTTTAATTGATGTACATACATCAATACCTTTGTGTTATGAAACTGGAAGAAGTACTGAAAACCAGCAAATTCAATAACGAAGTCCACAAGGCAACATTGAATATATTATATACATCCTATTGGATGCGCGACCATATAAGTGGTTCAATGAAAGAACTGGGCATAACATCCGAGCAGTTCAATATACTGCGAATACTGAAAGGCAAACACCCTGAAGCTATGTGTGTAAAAGATATAGCAGGCAGGATGATTGAAAAAAGTTCGAACGTGCCACGCATTATAGACAGATTGGTAGCAAAGGAATTAGTAAACCGTACCACATCGAAAGAAGACAAGCGTGAAACGCTGATAGCACTTACAGACAATGGTATGGCTATGCTGATGAAAGCTAACCAGATGCTTGAATCTACACAATCTTCCATCATCGGCATCAGCAACGAAGAAGCATTACAACTAAATACATTACTCGAAAAACTTAGAAAAAACGACTAAAACAACAACTATTATGGCAACAACCAATTGGGCGTTAGACGCATCTCACTCAGAGCTGCAATTTAAAGTGCGCCACATGATGATTTCAAACGTTACTGGCGAATTTCAACAATTCAATGCAACTGTAACAACGGAAGGTGATGAATTTACAACTGCAAAAATCAGCTTTACGGCAGATGTAAACTCCATTACTACCAAAAACGAACAAAGGGACGGACACCTCAAGTCGCCAGATTTTTTTGATGCTGCAAGCCACCCACAATTGAGTTTTGAAAGCACTCAGTTAGAAAAACTGGATGACGAAAACTACAAGCTGCATGGCAACCTTACCATCCGTGCTACTACCCTGCCTGTGGTATTGGATGTTGAATACGGCGGCACTATTAAAGACCCTTGGGGAAATATACGTGCAGGCTTTGTGGTAGAGGGCAAAATAAACCGCAAGGATTATGGCCTTAACTGGAGTGCCTTAACAGAGGCTGGTGGCTTAGTTGTAAGCGACGACGTGAAGATACACGCTGCGGTAGAGTTTGTAAAAGCATAAGCTAGCCACATAATAAAAAAGACTGGGTTGCTACACTTGTAGCAACCTTTTTGCGTTATACAACATATTCGTTGTAACTTTTCTCAAACATCAACGATATATTGGTATGCAGCTACAGGGCAAGACAGTTTTCATAACAGGTGCAAGCAGGGGCATAGGCAAAGCCATTGCGTTGCGGTTAGCTAAGGAAGAGGCTAATATTGCCGTCTTAGGCAAGTCAATTGAAGAAAACCCCAAGTTAGGTGGCACGATATATAGTTCAGCCACGGAAATAGAAGCCGTAGGCGGCAAAGCATTGGCTATTCCTTGCGATGTGCGAGATGAAGAACAAGTAATAAATGCTGTGGTAAAGACTGTTGAGGCGTTTGGCGGTATAGATATACTTATCAACAACGCATCGGCCATATCGCTTACCAATACAGAGCAAACAGAAACAAAACGTTTCGACTTGATGCATGACATCAATGTGCGCGGTACATACATCGTTACCAAACACTGTATACCATACCTGAAGAAATCAACTAATCCGCACATCATTACATTATCACCGCCGTTGAATATGAACATACAATGGTTAAAACACCACGTAGCCTACACCCTCAGCAAGTACAATATGAGCATGATGGCACTTGGTTGGGCAGCAGAATTAGTACAATACAAAATAGCATCAAATGCACTATGGCCTGCTACCACAATAGCCACTGCTGCCGTCAAAAACCTGTTGGGTGGCGATATGCTGATAGCCCGCAGCCGTAAGCCCGATATAGTTGCAGATGCAGTTTACTATATCGTACAACAACCATCCACCAACTATACTGGGAAAACTCTCATAGATGAAGATGTGCTAAGAAGTGCAGGCATCAACAACTTCGATGCCTATGCCATTACACCCAACGGACCACTGCAAAAAGACTTATTTCTCGATTAATTCTAAACATAACATACTTTGGAAACCATCCTCTCAATCAACAACATTTCAAAAGCTTACGGGCCTATACAGGCACTGAAAAATGTGTCGTTCGATGTGCCACAGGGTTGCGTGTTCGGCATACTGGGGCCGAATGGTAGTGGCAAAACTACGCTGTTGGGCATACTGCTTGATGTGCTAAAAGCGGATGCAGGCAACTATACATGGCTCGGCAATGACAACCCGCATGATGCGCGTAAGAAAATAGGCTCATTGCTCGAAACACCCAACTTCTACCACTACTTGTCTGCAATGGACAACCTGAAAATAGCTGCTGCCATCAAGCAGCATGGCGATGAAGACAGGCTACGGGTACTGGAAAAAGTAAACCTGCTGCAACGCAAAGACAGTAAGTTTCAAACCTATTCGCTGGGCATGAAGCAACGCCTCGCAATTGCATCTACCCTATTGGGAAGTCCGAAAGTATTGGTGTTTGATGAGCCAACAAATGGGCTTGACCCCGCAGGTATTGCCGAGATACGCGACCTGATACGCCAACTGAACACCGAAGGGCATACCATCATCATGGCAAGCCACCTGCTCGACGAGGTAGAAAAAGTATGCACACACGTTGCCATCTTGAAAAAAGGCGACTTGCTACTAAGTGGCCCTGTTGACGAAGTATTGCGCAGCGAAGACCAGATAGAGATTAGCGCATCGAACGTCGCACAACTGTTATCGTTGATACAAACCATGCCGGGCATAATAAGTGCCAAGCAACAACTAAACACCATTACGCTTTCTTGCGATGCCGGCATAACACCCGAAAGTATCAACAGCTATTGTACTGACAAAGGCATTACCCTGTCGCACCTGTTGCTGAAAAAGAAAAGCCTCGAAACAAAATTCATGGAACTTACAAACAACTAAAACGTATGCAATCACTACTCGCAATAGAATGGCTGAAACTGAAACGCTACCGTACATTTTGGATACTGGTTGGGTTCTTTATATTTTTACTCGCCGCATGGAATTATGGCATCAGCGGCGGTGTACTAAAGTTAGGTGCCGGCGATGTCAACATCCTTAATCAAGCCTACACCTTCTCGCAAGTATGGGAAAACCTCGGTTTTTGGACAAGCTTTTTTGTCATATTTCTTTCCATACTCATAATCATCATTACTACCAACGAATACCAGTTTCGTACCAACAGGCAAAACATCATTGATGGCTGGAGCCGCATACAGTTTTATCATGCAAAATGGCTGGTAGTATTTACACTGTCAATACTCACTACTGTCTATGTATTTATCTTAGGTATTATTTTTGGTGCCAGTTACGGTAGCATTAGCGACTTTCCGGGCAATATCGAAAAGTTGTTTTACACATTTGTAACCGCACTCAATTACTTCGGTTTTAGCTTATTAGTAGCAGTGCTCTTTAAGCGTAGTGGTATCAGCATTGGCATTTTCTTTCTATACAATATGATTATAGAAACCCTGTTGAAAAACCTCATCAACTGGAAGCTCGACTTTAAAGCAGGCAACTACCTGCCCTTGCAAGCCAGCGACGAACTACTACCCTTTCCGTTGATGGATATGGCAAAAGCCATGCTGAACATCAAAGATGCGCCCCCAACGCTGTCATACCTCATTGTATCATTTGTATGGATATGTTTATATTATCTTATCGGCAGGCGGATTTTGATGCGTAGCGATTGGTAAATTTGCAGCATGACGAATGATAGCCGACCACTGATACTGATAACAAACGATGATGGTATTACCGCCCCGGGCATTGGTAACCTTATAGATGCGGTAAAAGACTTGGGGCAGGTAGTAGTTGTAGCACCGGACAAGCCACAGTCGGGCATGGGGCACGCCATTACCATTGGTGAGCCATTGCGACTGAAGCGGTCTTACATATTTGGCGATATAGAAGCGTGGGAATGTAGCGGCACACCTGCTGACTGCGTAAAGCTGGCGCGCGATAAAATACTGCACCGCAAAGCCGACCTCTGCCTCAGTGGTATTAATCATGGAGCCAACCACTCCATCAATATTATATATAGCGGCACCATGAGTGCAGCTATGGAAGCTGCCATAGAGGGCATACCATCTGCTGGTTTATCATTACTTGATTTTAGGCACGAGGCAGATTTTTCTTTGGCTAAAGAAGTGGCAAGAACTATTGCACAACGTATGCTCGCCCACCCCATGCCAGAACATACTTTGCTGAACGTAAACATACCTAAACTGCCCAACGAGCTATACCGTGGCATAAAAATATGCAGGCAGGCATATGCCAAATGGAAAGAGGAATTCGACCACCGCACAGACCCTCGCGGCAAAGACTATTACTGGATGACAGGCAAATTCATCAATATGGACGAACACCCCGATACCGATGTGCAGGCTTTGGAAGAAGGTTATGCTTCCGTAGTACCTGTTAAGATTGATTTTACCGATTATGAGATGATGAAGAGGCTGGAAAAGGAGTGGCCTCAATAACGCACATCCTTGCTATTTATATAGAATAATCTTATATTTACTATGTAATCCCTCATAGTAATGAAGCCTCTTACTACCCTTACAAAAAAGATACTGCTATTAATACTGTTGATATTGTTGCAACCTTATGTATCAGCAGCACAACCCGCTATTGTTGGTGGAGAAATAACCTATAAACATATTGAAGACTCTCTATATAGCTTTTACTTTACCGGATATTTTCAATGTTCAGCTGTTTCAGAAACATCCACAGTAGGTATTTGTGCAAGAAATACATGCAACACCTATGCTACAACCATCATACTCAACAAAATATCAACTGATACAATATTTTCAACATGCCCGTCTAAAGCCAACACATGCACGAGCCCTACTGCTACTATCCCCGGTTATAAAAAAGTTGTTTACCATACCCAAATGCGCTTGCCCTTCAAATGCAACTACTGGATATTTTCATATGCATATACACCTCAAGTAGTAGCTGTTAACCTATCCGCAAATACTATGTATTTTGAAACTAAGCTTAATAATACAGGTAGTTTCCAAGCAAACTCTTCTCCTACTTTTCCTATACCTGCCATACAGATAACTTGTGCGAACGTCCTAACACACTATACTAATACAGCGTATGATGTGAATAATGATTCCATAACCATAAAACAGGATACAGTAAAATCAGGTAGTTGCACTACGGCACTACCTGTACCGTTTGTAACGAAAATACCGATGCTTACCGTAGTATTCAACCCATTTCAAACAAATAACACCTTTACTTGTATTCCACTTACAGGGTATACATCTTATAAGCCTGTTGATACTGGTAGTAATATTTTTAGTCAGTTGATAAATGAATACAGAAATGGTATATGGATAGGTTCTGTAAAGAGAAACATTTGTGTTAATAATAATAACTGCAATAATGCAACCATCAACATGAAAGGTCCCGTAAACGTAACAAACTGCACGAGTATTAATAGTTCTATAATTGGCAATGCAATGCGAATACAGGCCTGTCTTAACAACTCATACAGTTTTAGTATAAGTGCTGTAAGTGCTGACCCTTCAGCAATATTAGTTGTTTCAGCAAATGATTCTTTGCTGCCCGGTGCTGTTATGTCCTATCAAAATCAACGTACAGATTCTGTTCGTATTAATTTTTACATGCCGTTTAATTTCATGAAAACAGGTGTACAAAACCTCATATTGCAAATCAGGGATTCTTCATGTAAAACTACCGGTATAGTAACAACGCAATATCATACAATACAAATAACTACATGGGATAAACCATACATAGGCCCGGACACAACCATTTGTCACGGGAAACAAATTATTCTTAAATCTGCTGGTCCTTATACATATGCAGATGCAAACGTATGGACAGTATTACCCGGAGGGCATATAAACAGCATTTCTTGCGACACATGCATTAATACTACTGCTTCACCATTATACAATACTACATATATCTGTACACGCAAGTTTTGCCCAACGTTTGCAGATACCATGTCTGTGACCGTCACTACTCGCAAAACACCACTTATTTCAATTACTGCTAATCCGGGCACATATATTACTACTGGTACGCCTGTCACTTTTAAAGCCAATGTAACAGGCTGCATTAACGCTCTTCTTCGTTGGCGCATTAACGGTGGAAGCACATTAGGTGTTGATACTATATTTACACCTAATACACTACTGATGGGCGATAGGGTAACTTGCGATTTGATATGCCGTGACAGTTGCCTTACTACCGCCGCAGGATTCAGCAATATCCTTAAGATGTATGTGTATGGTACCGGTATTGCTCAGATTCCTGAAAGCAAAAATTTTTCCATCTACCCCAACCCGTCAAATGGTATTTTTAATATCTACACCCCAGAAACTACGACAAACAACTTTACGGTACAAGTCATCAATATGCTGGGCACTGTTGTATATAAAAATAAGCTAAAAGATAATAAACAAATAGTTTCTGTTAACTTATCTAAATATCCTGATGGTATTTATACATTGTTAATCAACGATGTGCCATATATGATAACAATCGCCAAGTAAGAGTTGAAATAATTTTTCAAAAAGCAAACGAAAGTTAAAATACTTACTGTCTTTGTTTGAAACGCAATCTATGAAACAATACCTGAAGCTATTAATAGTGTTATCTGCATCTATTTTCTCATCTCAACTTACCAAAGCACAAAATATAGCGGCAGGCGAGGTATTGTATGAATGGATTTCCGATTCTACGTACAGGATAATACTCAAATCTTATTTTGAATGTTCCGGTGCTACAGAGCCAAGTACCATGCAGCTATGCCTTAGTAATGCATGTACAACATCAGTATCTACTGTATCCATGGCAAAAACATCTGCTGTCAACTTACCCCCTTCATGCACCGCATACCCTACTAAGTGTACACAACCATCATCGTCCATACCAGGATATAAGGAGGTAATATATTCAGTCATGCTAACATTGCCTTACAGATGCAATGCATGGAAGTTTTCTGTGTCTAACGCAAACAGGGCATTATGTGCAAACCTGATGAGTTCTACATTCTACACAGAAACAACATTTAACAATACTGGTTCCTACCAGGGTAATTCATCACCTTGGTTTATTAACAAACCTATTATGTATGCTTGCATCAACAATCCATTCACCTACAATTCAAGTGCCATAGACCCAAATGGAGATTCATTAGTGACAGATATTGTAAATATCCGTACCAGCACCATATGCGGTGGCACCCCTTCATCAGTAGCATTTAATACTGCTTCACCAAGCTTGTCTGTACCAACCAATCCATTTCAAACAAACAACACAACTGTAGTGAATGCAACTACAGGACAACTTAGCTGCACACCTGCCGTACTCGGGGAAAATATTAGTGCATTACGCGTCAGAGAATACAGAAGCGGCAATCTGATAAGCTCAGTTTTTCGTGATCTTCGTTTCGTTATGCTTTCTTGCTCTACATCTTCTACAACAACTACATCACCTTTTCTTGCATTAACTAATTGCGGGGCAGGCACAAGTGGTATCACAGCGTGTATCGGCGTTCCTTTCAGCTTTGGATTCGATGTAAAATCTACTGACACGAGTGCTATTCTATCTATTTCAGACAATAGTAGTTTCAGTACACCGGGTGCTGTCGTTACATATAATGTTCAGAATACTGATTCTGTGAGGGTAACTTATAGTTGGACTTTATCCAGCACTATGATGCGCAACGTTATTTTCACTATTAAAGATTCTACATGCCGCCCGCCAGGCATCATCACATACAATAGTTTCAGCGTCCCTATCAGCGTGCACTTCTTGCCAAAAACATTTCCGGACACTTTCATTTGTCAAGGCAAGTCCATTGTACTGTCCGGTGGCAACAACTGGTCTATCATATCAGGTACACCTGGTAGCCTCAGTTGTACTACCTGTACTAACCCGGTTGCTACACCAACAACCAAATCTGTTTACCGTATTAGCGTACCAGCTTGCCCTTCTCTAAATGACACAATAACAATAGATGTAAAACCTGTAACTATACCAACGCTCACACTATCTGCCAATCCTGGTACAACAATCAGTTCGGGTACAAGCGTTACGTTTACCGCCAACACTACAAATTGTACCAACGCTCAATATCTATGGAGAAAGAATGGCACTGTTATTAGTGGAGTTACCACCAGCACATACACTACATCTGCATTGGCAAACGGCAATATCATCAGTTGCGAACTTACCTGCAATGACAGTTGCCCCAACCCTAAAGTGCAATCGCAACAACTGACAATGAATGTAACATCGGGCATTGCATCGATGCAGCAAAACGGGCATTTTACCATATCGCCCAACCCCAACAATGGCATATTTACAATTACCAACCAATCTGCAACCAATGGTAAGTATAACCTACAGGTGGTCAATAGCCTTGGGCAGGAAGTGTATAAAAAACAAGATGTAATATTCAATGCTAAAGCAAGCCATTACCTAAATCTTAACCACTTGCCTGTCGGCACGTATACACTGAAAATAAACGAAGAACCCTACCGCATCATCATCAGTAAGTAGCACAACCAAATAAAATATATATGCAGGGGCAATGTCCCTGCATATATATTTACATATTTTATTGTATATTTGCTGTAATAAAACTTATGTATTATCCCTATACCTTTAAGAGGTTAAAATAATCATAGTTTAATTTATATTAATACATTTACCCCAACCCTTAAATAAATCGTAAATCGCTGCTAAAGCCTGCCTAATCAATCCCTTATTCGGCTTATCTTGCAGCCTGATATACAGGACGTTTTCAGCATGGATTATAAAAGGATATTAGTAACGGCAGCATTGCCCTACGCCAACGGCCCCGTACATATAGGGCATCTGGCAGGGTGCTTTCTGCCATCGGATATATACGTGCGCTACCAAAGGGCGCAAAAAAGGGATGTAAAATTTGTTTGCGGCAGCGATGAGCATGGCGTTCCCATCACTATTCGTGCTATGAAGGAAGGCATCACCCCGCAACAAGTAGTAGATAAATACCATGCCATCATCAAAGAGAGCTTTGAGCAAATGGGCATTTCTTTCGATATTTATTCGCGTACCAGCAACAAAACCCACCACGAAACAGCACAATCTTTCTTCAAAAAACTATACGACGATGGTGTGTTTGAAGAAAAAGAAACCGAGCAATATTACGACGAAGAAGCCAAAGTGTTTTTGGCAGACCGATATATTACAGGCACTTGCCCCGTTTGTGGTAATGAAAATGCCTATGGCGACCAGTGCGAAAAATGCGGCACTTCCCTTTCTCCCGAACAACTGATTAATCCACGTAGTGCATTGAGCAATGCAGTACCCGTGAAGCGCGTTACAAAACACTGGTACTTTCCGCTGAACAAATATGAGCAATGGCTGAATGAATGGATAGTAGCAGGCAAAAAAGATGAATGGAAAGCCAATGTATATGGCCAATGCAAGAGCTGGATTGATAGCGGCCTGCACCCCCGCGCCATGACGCGCGACAGCAATTGGGGCGTACCCGTACCTGTAGAGGGTGCAGAGGGTAAGGTAATGTATGTGTGGTTTGACGCGCCCATTGGCTATATAAGCGCCACCAAAGAGCTGACACCTATGTGGAGCGATTACTGGCAAAAAGAAGATACAAAGCTGGTACACTTCATTGGCAAAGACAATATCGTATTCCACTGCATCATATTCCCTGCTATGCTGAAAGCGCATGGCGGGTATGTGCTTCCCGACAATGTGCCAGCCAACGAGTTCCTGAATATTGAGGGCGATAAAGTATCTACATCGCGCAACTGGGCGGTATGGGTGCATGAATACATCAAAGACTTCCCCGAGCAACAGGATGTGTTGCGCTATGTACTATGCGCCAACGCCCCGGAAGCAAAAGACAACGATTTTACCTGGAAAGACTTTCAGGACAGGACGAATAATGAATTAGTATCTGTATTCGGCAACTTCGTCAACCGTGCATTTGTATTGATGCACAAGCTATGCAATGGCAAAGTACCCAAGCTGCATACAGATGTAATGGATGAGGCAGATAACACGCTGATAGCAGAAATACAAAAAGCCAAAACAGCCATCGAAACAGCCATCGAAAACTATAAATTCCGCGATGCACTATACGAGGTGATAGACCTTGCCCGCAAAGGCAACAAGTATATGCAAGACAAAGAGCCCTGGATTGTGGCTAAGTCACTGGCAGAAACCCCTGATAATCAAAAACTAATAGACAACTGTTTGCATGTTTGTTTACAACTAACTGCTAACCTTGCTATACTGGCTAATCCTTTCTTACCATTTACAGCCAAGAAAATGTGCGGCATGATGAAAGTCGTTGACCGTATGTTGGAATGGGAAAACGTCGGCAAGATGAACCTGCTGAATGTAGGCTACCCCCTCAAAGCCCCGGAATTGCTATTCAGGAAAATTGAGGATGATGAGATAAAGGCACAGGTTGAAAAGCTGCATGCCAATCTTGTAAAAAACACAAATGAGCAAAAAATGCAACAAAATGCAACAAATGAGGCCACTACCCTACCCGAACAAAAAACTGAAATAACCATAGACGACTTTGCCAAAATAGACTTGCGTGCAGGTACTATACTCCATGCCGAAAAAGTAGAAAAAGCAGACAAACTGCTGAAACTGGAAATAGACCTCGGCTATGAAAAACGCACTGTATTGTCTGGTATAGCTATGCATTTTACTCCGGAAGAGATTATTGGCAAAAGGGTAACAGTAGTGGCGAACCTTGCACCACGCAAGATGAGGGGCATTGAAAGCAAAGGCATGATATTGATGGCGCAAAACGAAGAAGGAAAACTTATATTCGTATCACCTTTGGATGCCGCTATGAACGGCAGTGAGGTGAAATAATAAATAGCATCACAAATGAAAAAGAAGACACTTTGGTGGATAATTGGTGGGGGTACAGCCTTAATCTTGCTGCTTGTTATCATTGGCAAGTCAACTGGGGATGATGGTACAAAAGTAGCGATAGAGAAAGCCGGTGCACATACCATTACGGAAACGGTTACAGCCAGTGGTAAAATCTACCCTGAAACGGAAGTGAAAATAAGCCCCGAAGTAAGTGGCGAGATAATAGAACTGAACGTAGCCGAGGGCGATAGCGTAAACAAAGGTGAACTGATGGTACGCATCAACCCTGCTATTTATAGCTCATTGGTTACACAGTCTGAAGCGAATGTGCAAGAAACACGTGCCCGAGTAATGAACTCGAAAGAAATGATGGAGCAGGCAAAAGCCACTTTCGAGCAGGCACAGAACAACTACGACAGAAATAAAAAACTGTATGAAGACAAAGTAATATCTGCTATGGAATACGAGCAGGTAAAAGCCAATTACCTGAGTGCTAAAGCAAGCTTTGAGGCTTCTCGTGCCAATGTATCGGGTGGCAACTATAGCGTAACGGCTGCATCGGCAGGGCTTTCACAATCTCGCGAAAACCTGAAGCGTACTACTATTGTAGCACCACGTTCTGGCGTAGTTTCTGCACTGAATGTAAAGCTTGGTGAGCGTGTGGTAGGTACTGCTCAGATGGCAGGTACTGAAATGCTGACCATAGCAGACATGAGCCGCATTGAAGTGCGTGTAGATGTAAGCGAAACAGACATTGCCAAAGTGAAGATTGGCGATACTACCATTATAGAAGCGGATGCTTACCGCAACCGTAAGTTTACAGGTGTGGTATCTAAAGTGAGTGTATCGAGCAAAACAGGTGGTGCATCGCAAGTTAGTACCGACCAGGTAACGAATTACACAGTTCACATACTGATACTGCCATCCAGCTATGCAGACCTGAGTGCTAATTTGCAAAAAGGCAGGTTTGTATTTAAGCCCGGCATGAGCGCGAGTGTAGAGATACAAACAAGACGTGAAAGAAACATATTGTCTGTACCCGTAAATGCAGTAACAACCCGCGACTGGTCGGACAGCGTTAAGAAAAAGAACAAAGGTACAGGGGCAGAAAGCGATATTCGCCAAGTAGTGTTTGTGTATGATAGCAAGGAAAAGAAAGTGAAGATACTCGATGTAAAGACAGGCATACAAGATAACGAGTATATACAGATAACAGACGGATTGAAAGATGGTGAAGAAGTGGTGATTGCCCCTTACGGTGCTATTGCCCGTACGCTAAAAGACAAATCGAGCGTAACGGTTACGGATAAAGACAAACTGTTTGATGCGAAGAAAGAGGACGAGTAACACATTGCATATCCGTAAGCCTTTCACTACATTTATTCTACAAACGCAATACGGTATTGAGTAACCATATACTTGGCAATATAGGCATAATAGGCAACGGCAGTTGGGGTACTGCCCTTGCCAAAATACTGACTGACAAAGGCATACAGATACATTGGTGGATACGCAACACCCATGCTATGAACCATCTGAAAACAAGGCACAACAACCCGCAATACCTTACGGCTGTTCACTTTTCGCCTGATACCATACTACCTACCGACAACCTGCACGATGTAGTAAGCCAGTGCGATACGCTGATAGTAGCTGTACCATCTGCCTACGCACAACAAGTACTGGAAAGTATAGACAGCAACCTGCTGAAAGGCAAAAAGATAGTATCTGCCATAAAAGGCATACTGCCCGAAAGCAATCTACTGCTGAACGATTACATTGCCCGATACGAATGGTTTGATTTACAAAATTACGCAGCCATTACAGGACCATGCCATGCAGAAGAAGTAGCGCAGGAAAGGCTCTCCTACCTTACTTTTTCTGGATTGAATGATGCGTTTACCAGTGCTATAGCCGAAGCATTTCATAGTCCGTATATCTATACAACATACAATCATGATATATGGGGGGCGCAATTTGCTGCTGTGTTAAAGAACATATATGCCATTGGTGCAGGCATGGCACATGGGCTGGATTACGGTGATAACTTCCTGAGTGTTTACATTACCAATTGCTATAGAGAAATGTACCGCTTTCTGGAAGCGCATTTTGATAAAGTACATCCATCCAACGAAAGACCCGACTTTCATACCAGTGCCTATTTGGGCGATTTACTGGTAACCTGCTACTCTTTACACAGCCGCAACCGCATGTTTGGCAATATGCTGGGCAAGGGTTATAGCGTTAAGAACGCACAACTTGAAATGAACATGGTAGCAGAAGGCTATTTTGCCTCTCGCGGTATGGAAACCATATCTGTACAGTTGGGTATAGACCACCCCATAGCCAGCAGCATATACAATGTACTCTGGGGCAACACCCCACCCGCCGATATGTTTGAGGTGCTTGCAAAGCGGCTTTCTTAATAGTTATTGATGATGCTATTCTATGAAAGAGATTCATAGCATTATTGAAAAATATACTATATTTATATTTCATATTCCATTTATAAAAAAGTTGTATATTTGTTGTTCAAGATGCCTTGCAGAACGTCTTGATTAGCGGTTATGTTTAGATTAACTACATCAAGGCTTTTAACTTTTTGGGTAGTGAAATATATTGCCTTTTATGTGCTGCTTATGGTTAAAAACAAAAACTATTTCTTTCTTAGGGTTGACCAGATAAGAAGTATTGGGGATGCATTTTATTACTTCTTTATGCTGTTATTTCTTCCCTTTTTGTGTTTCTTCCTGTTATCGGCCCCGTTATATTACTTATTGAAATCAAACAGTAGACCTTTAAAAGTATTAATACTGTTTCTTATACTAGCTGAATATGTGCTTTATACTTGGTTAGATTCTCAATTAAATTATTGGAACGGAACATATAACGCCATGGTTAGTATGTTGTTCATTGTTTTGTTTTTTTACAAATACATCTTTCCTCGTTCAGCGACATAACAAAATATCATTTACTTAATTATCTTTTATATATATATATTATAACTTCTGCTTTTGGTGTCTTTTTATTTGTTTAGTTTTTTCCAAAAAATCACTTTGTCTTCACCTTCATTCCAAAAGTCTTTGATTACAGCTTCTTGTCTGTAGCCAAGTTTATTGTAAAACTTACGCGTAAGGGTATAATGGTCAATACTTGAAGTTTCAACAATCAAAATTCTGTTGCCACTGTCTGTTAACAGTTTTTCAATGAAATTCATCATTCTTTCTCCAACACCTTGTCCTTGCAAATCTTTACGTACTGCAATTGCATAGAGATTATATGTACCGTTCGTTAACTTTTCCGGTGCACAATAACCAAGGGCAATGGGAGTATTATTATCAATGCATGTAAACCAAATGTCTGTGCTGTCGTTGTTATTGAAGTAGTCCGATATCATATCATCAAGATATTCAGATGGAAAAAGTTCGCTTGAGTCTAAAACTTCTTTCAGTCCTGGTATGTCTTGAACTTGTACTTTTCTTATGTTATCCTTTTGCATAATTGATGATTAGTTTTTTGCCCTTAGTAGATGCTCTTTACAATATTACGTTAAATCACGTCTTTACCTAATTATCTTTCAGGTCTATATCATAGTTTCTGTTGGGCGATTGTTTTTTAAACAACTCGGTGAAATAACCTACCTGTAAAAAGTCGCGACCTGTTTCATCGTTTATCTTGTAGTCAAATTGATGCAAATAACCAATTTGTAAAGTGGTTGACCTAGAGGGTTTGTAATTGAAAGCAACCAGCATCCTGTTTCTTTCAAAGTAGGGTTCTTTGTCTGTAAAAAACAATTCGTTACTGGCACTTACCTGATAAGGCTTGTACCCGTCCCTCTCTTTACCAAACGGATAAGACAGGCCCAACCTGTACCTGAAACGATTGCGATAACCATTACTCGTAAACCTGAACTCTGCTCTGTAGCGTTGCTCTATTTTCAGCTTGCCAACAGATTGAAACAGTATTATCTGCGGCCACAACCTGAACTCGTCGTTGTTTTTGGGCAATACAAAATCGCCCCCTTCTTTATAGGTTTGGTAGCTACCTGCCCCCAGCGATACCGTAACCGTTTTATAGGCCTTGTAGTTAAAACCACCCTTATATTCGTAATAGTGAAAATGGTTGTAGAACTTTAATGAACGTAATTGAGCTTCTCCGAATACACTCCATTTTTCGGCTACATTGTATTTCAGGTTTACAATATTCCAGCTACCTAAGTCGAACTGCTGAGCATAGCATTTATTGAGTAGCAAAATGGATATAAGTGTTGATATAAATATTGGCTTCATTTTTTCAATTCGTTCTCCGTATTCCGTATGGCAATATATGCCATAAAACAAATAAGAATATCAACATAACAAAATAGCCTCTGAAAAGAGGCTATTTACATATAGAGGATAAGAGAGAACATAATTGAAAAACAGAAAGTACTAAACCTGTAATCGCATAGGCAGTACTTTCTATCTTTTTTAGAAATTCACTGCCAGCACCACGCATGTGATGATAGATACAAACAACATAATTTTCTTTGAAACTTCAGCTTGGCGGATGTGTGCAGTGTTTTTCATTTTGTGTGTTTTTTATTTCTTGCTTTGATGATACAAAGATGCATCGCGTACAACCCCTTTGCCAAATAATACGCCCCGCTTAACCACAGCTTTAAAATCAGTTAACCAAAAACATTGCAAACGGTTAACCACCTGTTTACAAAGCATTTGTTAACCGATAGCTGAAAGGCTTTACAGCAGAGCATTACAGGGTTATTATCACAGAACTGCAATAACACCGTCAGCAGAGTGTAATATCAGCTTCCAGCTATTGCATATTGCTTATAGTGTAGCTTACCTTCATTGTAGTATTTGATTTATTAACCTTTAATACCTTTTTTTATGCGTTACGTTACACTCTTTCTAACACTACTAGCTATTAGTATTTCTCACTTGACAGAGGCACAGCATTACCGACTAAAAAAGCTACTTATTCAAGAGTATTTTAATCAGGATTATGTTATGCGAGATTCTTCAATTTACCATTACAGTAATGGCAGAGGGGGCATTTTTACAGATAAAGAATTAGCTAGTTATTTACGCCAAACAGACAAATACGATTACACATTCTTTCATAAATACTACAACTTCATGAAATATGATAGTTCTCAGCAATACAAATGGACTAATATGTCAATCCCAAGGTTTAACACCTTTCAGGGATTCGATATAAACAACAATGTAATATCGCAAAGAAAAAAAGTGAACTATCCAACTATATCCCAATATTATGATTCCTCGTTCTATTCTTATAGCGGAAAATTACTAATTCAATCAACTGATAAAACCCCACACACTTATTCACACAAATACAATTTCTTCAAGCAACCTGATACTGTATTTTTTTCAAATGGGTTACCAAATATTATTTATGTGTATAATGGAAAGCAATTACTTACAGAGCTACTGATCTACACAATATCGTCTACCCCCCTAAGCAAGAAAATATATTATTACAGTTCTAATAATGAGCCTGATTCTGTAGTAGAACAAAGCTATAGTTCCGGCGTTTGGCACAATAATAAAGTAACTGTTTATACATACAACTCAAGAAGAATGCCTACCATTGAAACAATATACCGGTACAACGCAACAGCTTCTGGTGGCGTAAGATATACCTTTGAAGAGTTCATAACATACTACGGGAAACGAAACATCATAGACTCGATATATCAAAAGCGCCACTGGTCAGGCATTGGCTGGCGAAATGATATGCGTCACCGTTTTTACTACAACGCATCTATGTATATTGATAGTTTAGTAACAGACCGATGGGATGGAACTAAATGGGCTCTTTTTTTTGATACTAGTGCTATTAGCGGCTGCCATAAATACAGTTTCTCTTATGAACCATACTTTCCAACAAATATTACTACAAAAAACAAGCTTAGTATTCAAACTACGATATACCCCAACCCTACTACCGATTTTCTGTATGTACTAGCACAACTTAAGCAAAGCGAACCATATACAATTCAAGTAACAGACCTAAACGGGCGTGTACTAAAGACATGGAATGAGCAAGCAACCCAAACCATACAAAAACAAATACCAGTGGCTGAACTACCTCCCGGTGCCTATTTACTAAAGCTGCATACACATGATGCCGAAGCAACTGAAAGATTCATTATATCGAAATAACAAAAAAGCCTCTATAAAGAGGCTCTTTTTAGTATTATCAGATAATGCAGTACTATTTACGTACGTCCATTTCTTCAATCAGGTTATTAGCTTTACCCATCTTCTCGATGATGAATAGTATAAAACGAGCATCGGTACAGATGGTGCGTTTGTAGTTTTTATCAAAAGCTATATCGCCGCTCATAGCTTCCCAGTTGCCATCAAAAGCTATACCTATCCATTCGCCTTTCGCGTTGATGATAGGGCTACCGGAATTACCACCTGTAATATCGTTGTTGGTAATAAAGCAAGTGTGTAGTGTACCATCTTTATCTACATACTGGCCGTAGTCTTTCTTGTTATACAAGTCTATCAATTCTTTGGGAGCGTCAAATTCTTCGTCGTTTGGTTTGTACTTAGCTACAAAGCCATCCAGCGTAGTGAAGTAATCGAAGTGTACAGCATCCTGCGGCTCATAGCCCAATACCTGTCCGTAAGTGATGCGCATAGTAGAGTTAGCATCCGGGTAGAAGAGTCTGTCTTCATTCATTTCCATGAGGCCACGAACATATTTCTTACTAAGCTCTTTCTTCGTTTTACTGAATTTATCAATAGTTGGTTCGTAGTGGTCTTTATAGTTTTTCAGGAAACTCATACCCATTTGGCAAGCAGCATCGTTGTTTATTTTTTCTATAGTCGGCTCTTTGCAGAAAGCATTGAAAACATTGCTGTCAATAAACATATTATTGTTCATTACATAAGCAGCATAGTCTGTAAAGGTTTTATCAATACCCTGACCACCAAATTTTTTGAATACTACGTTCTGATACACATCAGGGTGTTGTGCCTTAGGTATATCGTTGTAGAACATCTTAAGCATTTCGGCCATCAATTCCAGTTCGGTTGATTTATCGAAAGTGCGCATAATAGCTTTGCGGCCTTTCTTTAAATCGTCTACGTGTTTTTTGATGGTATCTTGGTTTGGTTCTTTCTTTTCCAGTTCTTTATACAGCAGTTCTATACCACCACCTAACTTAGACAATGCAGGCGCGCGGAAGCATTCCGTATAATAAGTTGAGTGTTTGGCATACGGCGCGTAGCCATTGTATATTTTACCAAAGTCGCGCATCAATCCTTTATATTCTGGTGCTTCTTTGTATGCCCATTTGCTGAAAGCAGCTTCTTTCTGCGCTTTTTCTTCTACTACTTTCAGGCGTTTCAGTTGTTCTGTTTGGCCTATAAAGTACTTCCAGTAATTTGAAATGCTTGCGTAAGAAGAAGTGAGTTTCAGATACACAGATTTGTCTTTGTCCATGTGGTCTTTCATAATGGCAAGACGCTTGGTGCGTATCTTAACGATAGATGGGTTAACCGTTTCTATTGCCAGCTTTACACCTTCCGATACTTCGTAGCGGTTAGTACGACCAGGATAACCGAATATCATCGTATAATCACCCTCTTGCACACCACCTATATTGATAGGCAGGTATTTTTTGGGCTTATAAGGGACATTGTCTTTTGCATATTCTGCAGGTTCGTTGTCTTTGTTGGCATATACGCGGAACATTGAGAAATCTGCCGTATGGCGTGGCCACATCCAGTTGTCGGTATCGCCACCGTATTTACCCAAAGACTTAGGCGGTGTACCCACAAGGCGTACGTCTGTATATTTCTTATACACCAACAACAGGTATTGGTTGCCGTTGAAGTATTCTTTTACATTGGCTACATACTTGTCTTTCTGCTCAGCTTTCTTTTCTATCTCTTTCTTTATTTCGTCTAGCTTCTTGGCAAGTTTGTCGCCTTTCAGTTTGCGGGTAGCTTTTTCTATCTGTGCCGTTACATCCTCTACCCTTTCAAGGAATATTACAGATAAGTCTTTAGCAGGCAGTTCCTGCTCTTTGCTGTATGCCCAAAAGCCATTGTCCAGATAGTTTTTTTCTACCGTACTAAGCTGTGCAATATTTCCATAACCGCAGTGGTGGTTTGTAATGAGCAACCCGGCAGACGAAATCATTTCGCCCGTGCAGCCGCCACCAAATTGCACGATGGCATCCTTCATGCTGGCATTGTTGATGCTATACAAGTCTTCTTTTGACAGCTTCAAGCCCTTACGCACCATTTCCTCGTAGTTCTTGCCTATCAGCATGGGTATCCACATCCCCTCGTCGGCACGTACCGAAAACAGCGTAACGGCAGCAACGAGCGATAACAGTAATTTCTTCATTTGTCTTTTGTTATCAAGATTTATAATATAAGAGCCGCAAAAATAGTAAAACCTTCGTTAGTATGCAGGGGTTATTAATGGGGGGATATTTATCGTGTAAAAAAGCCTATTCAGGCAGTTCGCTTTTTTTTACCTCTACTATACCTTTAGGGTTAAGTATTTTATACCAGGTAAAGTCCTCGTTTGCTTCAAGGCCATCGCCATACATGACCTGCGTAGGGGTGGTTATTTTTACAAATTTCTCAGTATATAGCTTCTTAGCACTTTGATTCCAAACCAGCTCTTCCGTATTCAGTTGCTCTCCTTTTTTGTTTACCACTACAATGCTATCGCGTATCAGAATGTTGCCCTGCTGCTCATAATAGCGTGCGTAGCGGGCCGTCAGTGTACTCTCTACCCTTGCACTGTCGTCGTAAAACTCCACACGTAACCCCTTGCGCATATCGGTATATGGTGGTTTGGCAGCATCGTTCTTCACAAACTCTTTGGCAAAGAGGCGCATCTTTACATTACCATCGTTACTGTAATAGATGGTTACATCCTCTGCTTTATCTTCCTGTGCTGCACCTTTTTTTACTAATGAATCAATTTCTTTGGGGTCGTTGGTACAAGACGAGATATATACTGATAACAAAATACCCGGCACGAATGCACGGGCATATTGTAATAGTGTATTGATATATCTGTTACTATTCATACTTGCGTTTGATAAACCATTTATCATTAAACGACAACCCAAGCCCGAATCGTACAAAGTTTTCGCGTAGCAAGCCATTGGTTAATGTACCCCTGCTACCAAACTCAAAAGATGTGTGTATACGTGCTACATTTTTTTTGAAAGGTAAACTCAAACCTGCTGTCACCGCGTAATAGTTCAGCTGTGTACCCCTCAGCATTACAGGGTCTGTACCGTAATACCCACCTAGCCTGTAGGTAACACGTTGAAAATATTTTCTCATGGCATTAATGTCTGGTGTGTACTCTGCGCCTGCACTTAGCTTGTAGGTAGCAGCCGCTAATGAGTCTGTTGAACCTAAATAACGGTATTGGCTCCAACTGGCACCTGCATAGTTTATACCTGCTACCCATTTGCTGCCACTATAGAGCTGTATACCTGCACTATAGTTTGTCGGGAGGATAATTTTGCCTGATGTTCCCTGGCTAAGAATTGTATCCTGTACATTACGGTATGCTATCCAATGCTCACTTCTGTTTGCTTTCAGCGATTGTGATGCACTCATAGTTACACCACCTCTGATAGATAATTTATCAGTTAGCTTATCATCGTACATAGCACCTGCATCCCAATTGATTCCACCAATTTCTGTGCGTTTTAGGAAGCCTGCACCCAGCACTTTGCTACTTTCATCATAAGGGTCCAGCGTGCTGATATGTTCTATTGTACCGAAAATATAGCCAAAGTTAAAGCCGAGGCTTAAGCCACCATATTTGCCTGCAAAACCTATAAAACCCTGATTGAGCGACCCATCACCTGTATAGCCTTTGATGGCTTTGCCGAAGCTATCTACATTGGTGGTATCATTCAGTTTGTAATACACACGAGATACAGGCCTCAAACCCAGTGCCATACCTGCATATTTACCCATAGGTATACCTACATGCATATATGACAATGTTGCCATCCCTGTCTGATACTTGTCATTTGCCGCTTTTACTGTACGCCTGTTGCCCTCTCCTGCGGCTTCAAATGAAGTTAGTATGAGAGAGGCGTAGGATGCCGGATTGGCAGTATTAACGTTTACAGGACTGGCATAGGCAGATGAAATACTACCCATACCTTTCAGCATTACGTTATTGCTGTTGCGCAACTCTCCTATGCCAAACCTAGAATAGGGCGAGTTCTCTTTATTTGAGTTTTGTGCCTGTGTGGTGATAGCAGTAAAAAAAAGTATTGCAACGGGCAGACGCTTAGCGAATATGTGGCGCATTATGCTTCAGTATTATATTTAGCCCTTTCATCAACAGATTAGGGTCTGCAAATATCTTACTTTTCAGCTTGCCTTCAAAGAAAGGTGCATCGCCGCCGGTTAATATGGCGTTAAAATCGGCGTATTGAGCGGCATATTCGCTGATGATACCGTCAATTTCTGCCGACATACCGTATACTGCACCGCTACGCATACCTGTTTCAGTATCATAGCCCAATAGTAATAAATCGCCTTCCGGCTTTACATCGGGCAATTTATCTGTAAAGTGATGCATAGCCTGCAAACGCATATGTAAACCCGGAGAGATAGCTCCGCCACGGAATGTTTTATTCTTTTGAACAAAATTGTATGTGATGCAGCTACCAAGACATACTACCAGATTGTTGTTACCGGGGTTTGCCATATAAGCCCCTACTGCCAATGCTACCCTGTCTGCACCCAACGTACCCGGAGAGCTGTAAGCATTCATAATAGGTACGGGTGTATTGTTATTCAATACTATAACAGCACGAAGGCTTTCTTTTAACAATGGCTCTATAGCGGCCGACTTTTCTGTAACAGAGCATACAATAGCTTTAGATGGCTTGTATTCGTTAATGATGTGTGCTATGCCCTCTCTGATGCCTTCTTCAGAAAAGCGGTGCAAGTCCAGCAGATGGTCTTCGGCATTCATTACACCTACTTTTATCCTGCTGTTACCCCAATCAATACAAAGATTTACAGACATAACTATTATTTTTTATTTGAGAGTAGGCTAAAATAGTAAAAACATTGATAAAATCACAGCTTGTACGATTTATTAATCAAGGCATTACAAATTAAAGTCGCCGGGGTTCAGGTTGCGGAAATGACCATTTCGCTGCACCCTTTCTTTCATGGCTTCCAGTTCCTGCACAACAGGTATTACGTTTTTCAAGTGCCGCCTGATGTATTCCAACCTTTGCAGTTCAGTCATCAGTTGCAGCATTTCGTATTCCTGTTCTTTGGTCATACCCACAAGATGAGCTATTTCGTATGATACCATTGCTGTTTTGTCGGCAGGAAATTTATGTTCAAGGTTTACTAATGTGTACAGGCGTTTTACCTCGTTCATCAGCAGTTTTGAAAGCTGCGTATCGCCATGTGCCATTACATTATCAGGATAGCTTACAATAGCCCCTGCATATAGCTTATCGGGTATTTGCTTTACATACTCCAATACGTTGAATACACTAACACCTTGTGTGCGGATGTCCATCTCGCCATTATCATATACATTGGCTACTTCTAATATTTCCATCAGTGTGCCATACTCTGATGGTTTGTTGCCAAAGACAGGTGGTAAGCCAAATGGCTTTTTGAGTTCAACACAGTCTTTTATCATTTGTTTGTAGCGAGGTTCAAAAATGTGCAGGTTCAGCTTCTCGCCTGGGAACACTACTATTTCGAGAGGAAAAACGGGTATAAAATTAGTCATGCCTGTAAATGTTTTCGCCTGTGCGGATGGCGTGCCTTATCCACAGCAGGAAAAACAAATATACGAATACACCGTATTGTACTTCCAGCATCGGCTCTATAAGCAGCGTAAGTACTAGCACAAACCAGGTTACAAAAAGGTAGAAAGTACGCTTGCCATCTTTAAGCCAGCTAAGCGGCATGATAACCCAGATGGTAAATAATACAACACCAATCAAACCAGTAGCCAACATGACAATAAAAAATTGGTTGTGCGGCAGTAGGCGGTATTCTTGGGGTACTTCTTTGAATTTAGCATCATAACCTTTCAGCATTTCAGTACGCATATCACCACTGCCAACACCCAATGCGGGATTAGCGGCAATAACACCACCCGCTACTTTGTAAGATATAAGCCTGCCAATATCGCTATAACCCGACTGCATATTACCTTGCTTGTATAACTCTATGCTGTGGGTAACATACCATACTTTCTTTTCCAATGTGGGTATTGTTTTTACCGCAACGAATGCTGAGATGCATAAAACTGCCAGCAAACCCACCCCTGCAACAAAACTCTTCTTCATGGCATAACGCATTACCCACAAAAACACAAAGAGATACCACACCACCAAACCTGTGCGGGCAGCCAATATATGCAGGTATACACTCAACGCCAGTACTGTAACACCTACCAACCATCGCTGCAAACGATTATCTAAAAACACCCATGCATACACACACCATACTACAAACAGGCTGATGGATAGGCTATGGCGTATATGGTCGTTATCTGGCAGTGTAGGGAATATATGCGAGTACACGTATTGCTCGGCATAGTAGGTGGGATTTTCAAGATAAAAATGCAGGCTGTAGCCAACTACTAGCAACATAATGATACAACCACTCATGGTGAATATGCGCAACTGCTTGGCAGAGAATGCATGCAATAAGGCAAATGCCAATGGTAACAGTAAGACTGGAGATTTTACAGTATAGGCGTTCAGCCAATCTGCTTTGTTATCCGACCAGAAAAATGAAATACCATACATACCTAACCACGCAAAACCAATGAGCCACCATTTGTCCGAAAACCATTTTTTAGGATGAATACCTGCTAGAGCAACCAAACCAAAAGCAGCCATGAAACTTGACAACCAAACTCTCGATAAAAAGAAACTGGCTAACATACCAATGCAACATGTCAAAGCCAGATTGCTTTTTACAGTAATAAATTGGCTAAGAGGATTATTTTTGTCCATCAATGGGTAATATAATTACTCTATAACGGGTGTAAACCATTTTTAGTGCAGGACAAGATAACACAACTTTTGGCAGAGATACAAGCAGGCAGCTACAAGGCACTGGCAAGGGGCATTACGATGGCCGAAAATGATTTGGATGGATATGAACAACTGCTGCAACAGCTACAGAACACAGAAACCGCAAGGGTTGTAGGCATAACAGGCCCGCCCGGTGCGGGTAAAAGCACCCTCGTAAATGCACTGCTACACCATTGGATAACTGCAGGTAAGAAAATAGCCGTGATAGCGGTTGATCCTTCATCGCCCTTCAACTATGGGGCATTGCTGGGCGACAGGATACGTATGGCAGATTTTTACAACCACCCATCTGTATATATACGCTCGCTGGCAACAAGGGGCGCACTTGGCGGGTTGCATGCTAAAATCATAGAGATAACAGATGTGGTGAAACACGCCCCATTCGATTATATATTGGTAGAAACTGTAGGCGTAGGGCAAAGCGAGGTAGAGATAGCAGGACTGGCAGACTGCACCGTAGTAGCACTTGTGCCCGAGGCAGGCGACGAAGTGCAGACACTGAAAGCAGGCATCATGGAAATAGCCGATGTATTTGTTGTGAACAAAGCCGACAGAGATAATGCAGATACGTTGTACCGCACACTACGCGTACTGGCACACGAGCGAAGCCATGGTGAAGATGAAACACCCGTCATCAAAACAATAGCTACCGAAAGCAATGGTGTTGTAGCGTTGGCAGCAGCTGTAGAAAGTTATCTGACAACACGTAATAATGTACCCGAAAAGAAGTTACAGTTATTAACAGAGCGCTGCTGGCAGATAATACAACACAGACGTATGAGTGGCTACAGTAAGGCGAAACTATTGCTACACCTGCAAGATGCCATACAATCTCCATCGTTCAACCTATATAGCTTTGCCAATACCGTTGTGGAAAACAACAGATAATATCACGAGATTGCTTTCTTATATTTACACTTAGCATCGTTGTACGGCACAACGAAGAGGATAACTGATTACACCATATATGCTGGTTGATATAATAGCAGGAAGCAGGACAGATATTGTGCGAATAGCATCTGTACTGGAAGCTATTCAGTATGAGCAAAAAAAAGGTACTCGCTTAGGGTACAGATTTATTTATACAGGCAAGGATATAGACATCAATCTTGATAAAGACCTGTTCAGCCAATTAGCCATCAGCCGACCCAATATTTATCTGGATATTGACAGTAATGACGAAAGCGTTCAGATGGCATCGGCTATTTCCAGATATGCACGTGTACTGACAAAAAACAAACCTGACCTGGTATTGTTGACAGGACAAACAGCAACTACGGCCGGATGCGCTATTGCAGCAAGAAAACTACCCGACATAAAACTCGCTATACTACATGCAGGCATACGCACCAATAACCGTGAATATACTGCCGAGCTGAACAGAATTATCAGCGAGGCGGTGGCTGACTTTTATTTTACTGCATCGCAAATAGCGAATGAGAACCTACGCATAAACGGTGTGCCTGATGAAAACATATTTTTTACAGGCAATACGTATGTAGATGCTGTGCAAAAAGTAAAAAAGCAATTTGCAGCACCTGAATTTTGGGACACGTTAGGGCTGCGTAAAGATGGCTATGCCATGCTGATACTTAACAAGCCATATAACACTGGTCATGCTCCTAACCTGAAAAACCTGATAGTTACCTGCCTGAAACAGTTGAAGAACACGCCCATCATTATGGTTGTGAACCCTGAAACAGAGAAGGCATTACAAAAACTGGCAATTCAGGCACATAATTTGCACATAGTAAAGCGTTTGGGCTTCAGGCAGTTGGGATATTTGCTGCAAAATGCAAGAGCCGTGCTTACAGACAGTACTACCATACAAGAGCAGTGTGCTGTACTAATGACACCCACGCTTACGTTATATCCGTATTGTGAATGCCCCGAAACCATAGAGGCAGGCACAAACAGGCTGGCAGGTGAAGAATTGTTTGATATTGAAAAAGCGATAGGCGACATACATACAGGTAAAAACAAAGGGAACATACCTTACCTGTGGGATGGAAAAGCTGCCGAACGTGTATTGGCCGTACTAAAAAGACTATAAAAGGAGTTATACATCATATATAAACGAATTGTTAATGGAGTAACAAAATGATAATATTTTCTTTTTAGTTCTCAACTTAGCTTAGCAATCTAGAAAATGCCGCAACTACCGCCACATCTTATTTATTTGTTGACTTTTATAAGTGCGCTTATAATAAGCCTGGTGTCTATTCCCCAAATCATGCTCATATCGGCAAAGAAGCGTTTGTTTGATATACCCGATAACGACCGTAAGATACATTTGCGCATAGTGCCAAATCTTGGCGGTGTTGGTATCTTCTTCGCCTTCATTACTACCTGTTCTTTATTCCTCAACCACGATAGTTTCAGCAACTGGAATTATATTATAGCTTCATCGCTGATACTTTTCCTGACAGGTATTATGGACGACCTTGTGTCGCTGAGCCCATCCAATAAATTTGTTGCACAGTTTGCCGCGGCGGCTATTACGGTTTGTATTGCAGATATACGCCTCACTTCATTGCATGGTATATGCGGTGTGTACCAGCTTACTTATTGGTACAGCATCATATTCAGTATAGTGGGCATCATATTCGTTATCAATGCCTTTAACCTTATAGATGGTATTGACGGCTTGGCGGGTTCTATCGGTATTCTCAGCAGCTTTTCTTTAGGTGTGTGCCTTGCTGCAAGCGACAATCCGGGGGCTGCCAGCATGGCTTTCTGCCTGATGGGTGCTATTGCAGGTTTTCTGCGTTTCAACATTGCCCCTGCACGCATTTTTATGGGCGATACAGGCGCGTTGCTGATAGGTTATATCATATCTGTATTATGCGTATTGTTTGTCAACTCGTTTAATGAGATGAAGACAGTTGCTACCATTATTCATGGCCCATCGGGCGCATTGGTGGTGGGATTGTCAATACTTTTTGTACCTACATTCGATTCATTCCGTGTATTTTCTACCCGCCTGATGCGTGGTGTATCGCCTTTTAAGGCAGACCGTACACACCTGCACCATTACCTGTTGGATGCAGGCTTTACACACTCTATGACGGTTACCATACTTATCATATCCAACATATTGCTGATAACCATTGCGTTGCTATTGCAAGACTTCAACCCTAACATAGGCATATTGGGTATTGTGAGCGTATCTTTCGGGTTGTATGCCGTACTATACTACATGCGCAAACGCCGTATGCAACGCATCAACGAAATGAAAGAGAAGATGAAACCGATGATTGGCAACAGTAAGGTTTCTGCCACAGGCATCTACCACAATTAAGGCTTTATTGCTCTACCATGTACGAACTGCTCTGGTAGCGGTACAAGACGATGTGTTTATTTTCCTGATAGAGTAATTTTTCGTCTTTATCTTTTTTCAGCACTACTTCAAACCTTGTAAATGGGGCAGCTGCATTATCGCTGAATTTCTCATTGAATATTGTACCGTATTTATGCAGCAGGTAGGTGTACCAATACATGGTTTCATAACCACGATATACCATATCACTTGGCTTTGAGCCACCCACATCTTTTTTATACCCATTGGCTACTGCCTGCCCAATGCCAGTTGACATATCGAAATAAAACGGAGCCGTGAAATACACAGCAACATTCGGGAAAGCATCTGCTTTTTTCAATGCCGCAACACCTTTCCAAGTTGGCATACCATATACATCAAAGTTGTAATTGGGGAACCATTGGTGCAACTGCCCCAACAGGCTCTCTGCAAATGCGCCATCCATTACAGGTACTACCAGCAAATTGGTACGCGTACTATCAAGATAAGGCTTTAGTTTTTCTTTAGTAGGCATGGCGTTGCACAATAGTTTGTTTGCCATACCATCTGTCAGTTTCATATAAGAAAACGCATTGCTATCTACGGGTACAGTAGTGCGGTACAATACAAGCGGTGTTTTGTTTTTATGCTTCTTGGCTATAGCTGCCATTAACCACTCGCAATGTGTTTGCAGGGTTGGTTGCAGCAATATGAAGTAAGGATTGTTCTTCACGCCCGCATCAGACGGTGAAAGTGCTGATACAAAATTGATATTTCGTTTGGCGGCATAGTCGGCCAGCACTTTTACATAACTGGTGTTCACAGCGCCTATTATCAGGTCGGTAGAGTCAAGTATTTTTCGGGTGATGAGCGAAGCAGGTGTATGATTAGCATTTACCACATCGTGTATATACACTTCAATATTATAGCCACGCTTATTGAGCGTATCTGCTGCCAGTTTGATACCCTCATAAAAATCGAGCCCACCTGTAGCCTTATCAGGAAGTTTACCTTTGAAAACAGGTTTGCCATCTTTCACTAACTCATCCAAATAAAGGTGAGCAAGTACATCTATCCTGTATTTAGTTTTTATTTGAGATGGCGGATAATCAGGCTCCAGCTTTTTTACTACAGGCTTTTGTTTTGGCTTGGGTGATGTAGCCGGCTTTTTCTTAACCGGCTCTGTTTTTTTCTGTGTTTTCTTACCGCCACCAAACAGTTTTTTAAAAAACTGAGCGTCTGCCTGATACGATGTAGCAGACAACAAGAGGGTAAACAATAAACACAGATTCAGCAAACGCTTCATAGCCAAGTTTTATTCCCACTCAATAGTGGCAGGTGGTTTCGAGCTGATGTCGTACACCACACGGTTAATCCCTTTTACATGATTGATAATATCGTTTGACACTTTGCTAAGGAAGCTGTATGGCAAATGTGCCCAGTCTGCCGTCATACCATCTACCGATGTTACCGCACGTAGCGCAACGGTGTACTCATACGTACGTTCATCGCCCATTACACCCACACTCTGCACAGGCAACAACATAGCACCCGCCTGCCATACTTCACTATACAATCCGCTATCGCGCAGTTGTTGGATATATATGGCATCAGCTTCTTGCAGCATAGCTACTTTTTCAGGAGAAATTGCGCCCAATACTCTGATGCCCAAACCCGGGCCGGGGAAAGGGTGGCGTTGCAGGAAAATATCATCAATACCCATTTCCTTACCAATCTTGCGTACCTCGTCTTTAAAGAGGAAACGCAATGGCTCCACCAATTTCATATTCATCTTCTCTGGCAGGCCACCTACATTATGGTGAGATTTGATGGTAACAGATGGGCCGTGTACAGATACAGATTCTATCACATCCGGATAAATAGTGCCTTGCCCGAGGAATGAAACGTCTGTCAAAAATTGGGCTTCTTCCTGAAACACCTCAATAAACAGGCGGCCTATTATTTTACGCTTTTGTTCGGGGTCGCTAACACCGTCCAGCTCTCTATAGAAAAGTGCTTTGGCATCTACACCTTTTGTATTCAATCCCAGATGCTTGTAGCCGTCCAGCACTTGTTCAAATTCGTTTTTGCGAAGCAGTCCGTTATCAACAAATATGCAATAGAGTTTATCGCCAATAGCTTTGTGTATAAGGGTGGCAGCTACGGTTGAGTCAACCCCACCGCTGAGTGCCATTACTACTTTCTTATCGCCTACTTCATTCTTTATACGCTCAACCGTTTCGTGTACAAACGATGCAGGTGTCCAGTCAGCCTCGCAATCACAGATGTCGTACACAAAGTTTTTAAGTAACTGGCGACCATCTGTACTATGTGTTACTTCGGGGTGAAACTGTATGGCATACAACGGATTGGCTGCATAAGAAGCCGCAGCTTTAAACGCCGCTACAGGTATGCTTTCCGTAGTTGCTATTACCTCAAAGCCAACAGGTAGTTGCTTGATGGTATCGCTGTGGCTCATCCATACTTGTGAGCCATTGCTGATGGTAGCGAGCAATGGGTCGTGTACAATGTTTTGCAGATGCGCCCTGCCATATTCGCGGTGGGTAGATTTGCCTACTTCTCCACCGGCTTGTTGGGCTAATAATTGTGCGCCATAACATACTGCCAATACAGGCAGCTTATCTGCAATGGCTTTAATATCGGGCTTGGGTGCATTGGCATCATTTACCGAAAACGGGCTACCCGAAAGTATAACACCTTTCAGCGAAGGCTCGTATTGTATAGGTTTGGTGCAGGGTTGTATTTCACAATAAACATTCAGTTCGCGAATACTACGTGCAATAAGCTGTGTGTATTGCGAGCCGAAGTCCAGTATCAGTATTTTATTATTCATGTACTTGTTTTTCAAAAAATATTACGCCTGCCCTGTAGTACCACCAAAATTGAACGGTACGTTTACCGACTCCTGCTCTTTGATAACGCCGTTTTGTGCTTCAAAACGCTTAACATTATCTACTAAGGCACGCATTAAGCGTTTGGCATGGTGCGGTGTCATCACTACCCTAGATTTTACCTTTGCTTTAGGCACATTGGGCATTACATTTACAAAATCGAATACGAATTCTGCAAACGAATGAGTTATAATAACCAGATTGGCATACGTACCGTCCGCCATTTCTTCAGAGAGTTCTATATTGAGTTGCTGTTCTACTTGTGGGTCTTCCATCTTATTAAGACATTTTTAGAAATGAGATGCAAAATTAGCAAAAGAAAGGCAGAGCTTAAAGCCATAAGCAGAATTAGTGATTTTATTATAGTTTTGAGGGTGTATGAGATACTTGATTGCCGCATTATTACTTAGCATGGTGGTAGCCTGCAAGCCCGAAACCTACACACCGAAGCCGCGCGGTTATTTCCTTATTAATTTTCCGGAACATGCCTATACAGAGTTTAACGACCCTTCTTTCCCCTATCGTTTCAAGTACCCGGTATATGGCAAAATTGTAAAAGACACTACCTTTTTTGGCGAGAAACCAGAGAACCCGTATTGGATAAATATAGATTTTCCTGATTTGGGCGGGCGGGTGTACCTGAGTTATAAAGCGGTAAATGCTACACAACCCATAGAAAAACTGATGGAAGATGCCTACAGAATGACTGAAACAGTACATAACAAACGCGCAGATTACATAGAACCCATCAATTTTCATATAGACAGCGTAAAAGTGCATGGCTTGTTTTACAATGTGGGTGGCAATGCAGCTTCGGCTTATCAGTTTTATGCTACCGACTACGAAAAGCATTTTTTGAGGGGCGCATTGTATTTTGATGTTACCCCCAATGCCGACTCGCTGAAACCAGTGAACGAGTTTTTGAGGACGGATATAGAATATATGCTGAAGTCGCTGAGGTGGACGAGGTAGGCAGCTTTTAATACTGTTGTATTACATTTGCGCAAAATATTAAGATGTTTTTTCAGAAAAAGATAGGTGTATTGGGTGGCGGGCAGCTTGGGGCGATGCTGATAAGGCATGCCGTTGACTTCGGTCTGCACATATCAGTATTGGATGCAGATAAAGCTGCTCCATGCGCTAATTATTCATCCGGTTTTCAATTGGGTGATACCCTTAGCTATGATGACGTCATGAAATTTGGAGAAGGGCTGGATATTATTACCATAGAAAAAGAAGCGGTTAATACCAAAGCATTAAGAGCCTTGCAAGAAAAAGGAGTAAAAGTATACCCTGCCCCTGAAACGGTAGAAACCATACAAGATAAACTTACACAAAAACGATTTTTAGAAGCACACAATATACCCGTAGTGCCTGCTATAGAAATAGCTAATCGAGAAGAACTGAAGCAGCATAAAAATAAATTACCTGCCTGCCTGAAAATGCGCCGCGATGGCTACGATGGCAAAGGCGTGATGATATTAAAAACTGTCGATGATATTGCTAATGCTTTTGACAGCCCGTCAATATTAGAAGACTTGGTACAAATAAAGCATGAAATATCTGTAATAGTATCCAGAAACGAAGCGGGAGAGGTGAAATGCTACGACCCGATACTGATGGAGTTTGACAAAGTAAAACTGCTGCTCGACTACCAGATAAGTCCATGCGATATAGGAGCAGACATTACCAACCAAGCCATAACTATTGCTACCAAAATAGCTGAAGCATTGCAATTAAAAGGCATACTGGCGGTGGAAATGTTTGTAACTGCTGAAAATAAAGTATTAGTAAATGAATTGGCACCACGCCCGCATAATAGCGGCCATCACACTATTGAGGGCTGCAACACATCTCAATACGAGCAACTGCTGCGCGTGATAACAGGTATGCCGTTAGGTGACACTTCATCAACCGCGCACACTATTATGATAAATATAATAGAGCCTGCAAAAGATAAAAAAGGGAATACGGAAGATGTGCTGAAAGCCATAGGGCGCATACCTGGTGTGCATATACACTGGTATGGCAAAAGCGAGGGGCGGCCGGGCAGAAAAATGGGCCACATTAACATCACCGCAAAAACCCATGAAGAAGCAGTAACTTTGGCAAACAAAACACGAAACACTTTCAATAGTTTATATGAAAAAAGCTAAGGTTGGCATAATAATGGGCAGCAGCTCAGACGCACACATTATGCAGGCAGCGGCAGATGTGCTGACAAAGTTTGGCGTGGATCATGAATTTGCCGTAGTATCGGCACACCGCACACCCGATGCCATGTTCGACTATGCAAAATCTGTAGACAAAAAAGGTATTAAAATAATAATAGCAGGCGCAGGTGGTGCTGCACACTTACCTGGCATGGTAGCCGCATTAAGCACTGTACCTGTTATTGGTGTACCCATCAAATCTTCCAATTCATTAGACGGTTGGGATTCGTTGTTATCCATCGTACAAATGCCTAATGATATACCTGTAGCAACTGTTGCTGTAAATGGTGCACATAATGCGGGTTTGTTGGCAGTAGAGATGCTGGCCATTGCAGATAGCAGCTTGAAGCAAAAACTGGCAAAACTAAAGAAGGAAAATGTAGCGAAGGTGAACAAGCAAAACGCCGATTTAAAGAAGAAATAGTTTACGTATTTTCATTATTAGATGCAGGCACAAAGCCTGCATTTTTTGTTGCAAGCAGTGTATGATAATACAATATTCCTTATTTTCGCACCCCGTTGGTCCCGTAGTTCAATGGATAGAATAGAAGTTTCCTAAACTTTAGATCCAAGTTCGATTCTTGGCGGGACTACAGATAATAAAAAGCCGCTCAATGAGTGGCTTTTATGTTTATATAGTGCTTATTTACATTATTAAGCATCCATTTTTTTCGGGTTCTTTGATATACTGTCTATTTAGCTATTTTTGCGAACCCTCAAGACAATTATATGAATAAAATAAAAGTAGCGAATCCCGTAGTGGAACTGGATGGTGATGAAATGACACGCATCATCTGGAAATTTATTAAAGATAAACTGATAACGCCTTATATAGACGTTGATATTAAATACTACGACCTGGGCGTAGAATACCGCGACCAGACAAACGACCAAGTAACCGTTGATGCTGCCAACGCCATCAGAGAATATGGAGTAGGCATTAAATGCGCTACGATTACACCTGATGAAGCACGTGTAACGGAGTTCAACCTGAAACAAATGTGGAAGAGCCCGAATGGTACTATCCGCAACATACTGGATGGCACTGTTTTTCGTGAGCCGATTGTTATAAAAAATATACCACGCTTGGTAACTACATGGGATGCGCCCATCATCGTTGGCCGTCATGCGTTTGGCGACCAGTATCGCGCTACCGACTTTGTAACAAAGGGTAAAGGCAAACTGACTATAAAGTTTGAAGGTGAAAACGGCGAGGTGATAGAGCATGAAGTGTTCAACTTCAAAGGAGATGGCGTAGCAATGGCTATGTACAATACAGATGAGTCTATCAAAGGCTTTGCCCGTGCATGTTTCAACATGGCATTGCAAAAGAAATGGCCTTTGTATTTGTCATCTAAAAACACTATCCTGAAAAAATATGATGGTCGCTTCAAAGATATTTTTGAAGACATCTACCAAAATGAATTCAAAGCACAATTTGACGCTAACGGATTGGTGTACGAACACCGTCTGATAGACGACATGGTTGCGAGCGCGCTGAAGTGGAACGGTAATTTTGTATGGGCTTGTAAAAACTACGATGGCGATGTGCAGAGCGATACGGTAGCGCAAGGCTTCGGTTCGCTTGGTTTGATGACTTCTGTACTCATTACCCCCGATGGTAAAACGATGGAAGCGGAAGCAGCGCACGGCACAGTAACACGACACTATCGCGAGCATCAGAAAGGTAAGCCAACATCTACCAACCCTATTGCATCTATCTTTGCATGGACGCGCGGTTTGGCTTTCCGTGGAAAGTTGGATGGCAACCAAGCATTGATAGACTTCTGTAATGCGCTGGAAGCGGTATGTATAGAAACCGTAGAAAGTGGTAAAATGACTAAAGACCTAGCGGTGTGCATACATGGCAATAAAGTGAATCACGGCGAACACTATCTGTACACAGAGGAGTTCCTTGATGCGCTTGACCAGAATCTGCAAGCAAAGCTGGGTAAGTAAAAAGAACTACCAATACTTGTTAAAGGCCGACATACGTTGGCCTTTAACGTTTCAGTCTGTTTAAGAAAATGGCTGTAAATGACTAACTTTGCCCCTCAATACAACTAAATTTATAATAATTATAATATAAGCGTTGGCTTACATTGTAATTGATGATACACTATTATGAATGTTTTTCTGACGGGAGCTACAGGGCTTGTGGGTGGCGAACTGCTGGTAACGCTTGCTAAACGCAATGAGGTAGAGAAAATATACTGCCTGCTGCGTTCTGCAACTATTGAAGAGGCAGAAGCAAGGCTCCAAAAAGTGTTTTGCCTACACGACGACCAGTACGATGCTGACAAAATAGTACCAGTACTAGGCAACCTGTTTGACGATAACCTAACTGACGCGCTGAAAGCGAACCAAGCCCTAAACGATGTAAATGTAGTACTTCACTCTGCTGCTAATACTTCTTTTTCTAGGTTTAATGATGATTTGGTAGAGAAAGCCAATATTGGCGGTCTTACCAAAATACTACACTGGGCAAAGCAACTACCCCACCTCAAAACATTCCTGTACATAGGTACAGCTACTATATGCGGCAAAGATGTGAAAGACCGTGTGGTACATGAAGACGAATCACCCAATCTGGATGCTACCCATTTGGTAAAATACACATATACCAAAATGAAGGGCGAATTGCTGATACGCGAGCATTTGCCTGTAGAGAAAATACTGATAGCCCGCCCGTCCATCATCATGGGCGATAGCAGGCCCATCATGCCACGAAGCCCGGTAATATTGTGGGCTATGGCTACTATTAACCACCTGCGCCTGATACCCGTTAACGAACATGCACAGCTAGACATTATACCTGTTGATTATGCTGCAGAAGCGATTGTAAAACTATTGTTTGCTGACCGTAAACATAGCGTGTACCATATATCGGCTGGTGAGGCCGGCTCCACTACTGCATTGCGATTATCAAAAACACTGGAAGCCTATTTTGATGAAATGCCACCGTTCAATTTCATCAACAAAGACATGCTGAACCAAGTGAAGCATTGGACAAAAGGCAGGCTGCAACCGGAAAGTGAATTGTATGCCTACCGCAAATACCTCGACTATTGGAAGGATACATTTGAAGACAAAAGCAAACTACGTGTGTTATTTGCTGGCTTAGACCCTTATCTCGATTTTATGGAACTGGGGCATGTGTTTGATAATACCCGCCTGTTGCAGGATGTAGGCATTGACAACTCTGAACCTGCAGATGTGTACATGGCAAAATCAATGAACTTTGTAGAGAAAATAGACATACTTGAAGGGGCGATAGACCCATAAAAGTATGTATGAGTATATAACGGGGCTAAATTGCCCCGTTGCTTATTTAACAAACTATATGATGCTATAAACGCTAACTTCGCAACGGCTTGTTTACCTTTTTACATTTAGAACATACTTATGGGTTTATTCGACAAACTCTTTAAACGCAATAAAGAACAACAGGAACAGAAAGAAGCATTAGATGAGGGTTTGAAGAAAACCAAAGAAGGTTTTTTTTCACGCATCACCAAAGCCATAGCAGGTAAAGACAAGGTTGATGAAGAAGTGCTAGACCAGCTTGAAGAAGCATTGGTGGGTGCTGATGTGGGTATTGATACTACCGTTGCCATCATCAACCGTATTGAGGAGCGTGTGGCAAAAGATAAATTCTTAGGTACATCAGAACTGAACCGCATACTACAGGAAGAAATTATGGGTATGCTGACGGCAGCACCCAGCAATGAGTTTGAAACTTTTGACATACCCGCAGGCAAAAAGCCTTATGTATTATTAGTAGTTGGCGTAAACGGTGTTGGTAAAACAACCACAATAGGCAAACTGGCATATAACTTCAAGAAGAATGGGAAAAAAGTAGTATTAGGTGCAGCAGATACTTTCAGAGCAGCAGCGGTTGACCAATTGACAATATGGAGTGAACGTGTGGGTGTTGATATTGTGAAAAAAGAAATGGGCAGCGACCCAGGTTCAGTTGCTTTTGATACCGTACAAAGCGGGCTTGCAAAAGATGCCGATGTCATTATCATAGATACGGCTGGCAGGCTGCATAATAAAGCTTACCTGATGGATGAATTGGGTAAGATACGCCGTGTAGTAAGCAAGAAAATGCCTGATGCACCACACGAAGTATTATTGGTATTGGATGGCAGCACAGGACAAAACGCGCTGGAACAAGCCAAACAATTTACCGCTGCTACAGATGTTACTTCATTAGCCATTACCAAGTTGGATGGCACTGCCAAAGGCGGCGTAGTACTGGCGATAGCCAACCAATTTAAGATACCCGTAAAATACATTGGCGTTGGTGAGCGTATGGAAGACTTGCAAATTTTCAATAAAGCAGAGTTTGTTGACAGCCTCTTCAGCCTCGAAGGATAATAGTAACGCTTTTACGGCAACAAAAATTGATGTTACTTTATAACATTGATGAAGGCTGTTGTTATCATATCGTTTATTGTTATATCGGCTGCTATATCTTCTTATTATTTCAGTAAGCGGATAAATGCTCAAACAGATGAAGTAGATATAATAGAGCGTAGCCTATCGGGCACAAAACCATTTATACAACCCAACAGCACCATCAGCTTTGCAGGGCAGAAAGATATGGTGCAGTTATTTTCAATAGCACGCTATGTGCTAGCACCTGTACTTATCTTACCACATACTCCCGACTCGAAAGACACCCTGCTAACCATACAAAAAAATGATGTAGCCGATAGCACGATTAATGCAATAGAATATAGCAGGCTACCAATATGGCGAACATCTGATAGTTTATATACATACACCCTAAGCGTACCGAGATAATGCAGAAAACAACATTATACATATTGTTTTGGCCTTTATTGCTTGGCATTATCAGCATCGTATATTTTTTCGGGTTGATGACAGGGCTACCTGTATTGGTGATGATATTAATGTTGTCAGGCTCACTAGCACCATTAAGATATTCACTACATAAAATAGCAACAGAAGACAAGCCACTTACTTTACTACCCTTAGCTTTACTGTTATTAGTCATTAGCCTTGTGGGGCAAAAATTCGTACTGCTATCTGAAAAGCATGGTGTATGGGATACATGGGCTATGTGGAATATGCACGCAAAATACCTGATGGATAGCCAGCATTGGGCAACATTATTTAAAAACACAACTGCTACACATACAGACTATCCATTGCTATTGCCTGCTAACATTGCTTTCTTTAGCAGGTTGAGTGGTGATATGCTCATTACCTCTTACGCCTTTCATCTTATCATTACTATATGTATACCTGTCGTTATTTTTCTGCAAACACACAACAGGAATATATTATTTGCAGCTATCGGATTATTCTGGCTCAGTACTAATGATTATTTCTTAGGCATTGCAGCATACCAGCTTGCAGATAACCTGATTGGCTTCCTGCTACTTTGCGCTATGATATGTGCAGACAATGCAACGGCTGACAAACGTTATATAAGCCTTTCCACAGCTATGTTTGGCTTGTGTATGTGGACGAAGAATGAAGGGATTTTACTATCGGCCTTGTTTATAGCTTTCTACTATAAACCCTTGCTGCAAAAGCAAAATGTAAAATATAGCATTATTGGAATTGCATTACCCTTGATAGCATTATTGGTTTTTAAGTTAGCTTATGCCCCGTCAAATGATATTGTTTCTGCACAAGGTGGTCATACAATACAAAAGCTATTATCTGCACAACGATATGATGTAGTATATGCTGCTTTGAAAAAATTAGTACTTGATAATTATTACACGCTTACATGCCTTGTGGCATTGCATTTACTAATACGCATCATCATGAAACGAATGCCCGATAGACGTGTATTGTTTATATTGGCAGTATGCTTATCTTATTTTATAGTGTACATCATCACACCGCAAGACTTAGAATGGCATTTGTTTACTTCGCTCAACAGGTTGGTGCATCAACTCATACCTGTTACCACTTATGCGTTGATTATGGTGTATGCAGACACTATCAATTTCCGCTTCCGTACAGCATTTGCTGCAAATCCTTAACACCTTCTGTAGCTGCTTTTTCTATCCTTACAACATTGCTATACCTGCTAACAGGCGGTATATTTTTGTCAATCACGTATTTGGTTATACGGTCTGGTACATAATCTACCAACCCTGCTGCGGGGTACACTGCTAACGAAGTCCCTATTAATATAAAGACATCAGCATCGTACATGATAGATACAGCCTGCTCTATCATTGGCACCGGCTCTTCAAACCATACTATATGCGGGCGTAGTTGAGCACCATCTCCCGCAGTATCGCCTAACTCTATGTCTGTGTTAATATCGTAAACAAGGTGTGGGGTACGCTCACTTCGCATTTTTAATATTTCGCCATGCAAGTGCAGTACGTTTGTACTGCCCGCACGTTCGTGTAGGTCATCTATATTTTGGGTAATGATGCGGACATCAAAATCTACCTCTAATGCAGCAAGTGCTTTGTGCGCTGCATTGGGTTGTGCTTCTATCACCGCTTTGCGGCGCATATTATAAAAGTCTAAAACTAACTGCGGATTTTTTCGCCAAGCGCGAGGTGTTGCAACATCTTCTATATTGTAACCTTCCCACAATCCATCACTATCACGAAAAGTTTTAAGACCGCTTTCGGCACTGATGCCCGCACCTGTCAGCACTACAATTTTTGGTTTAGACATACTTAGTCATAATTCTTTACTAAGTTATGCCAACACGATTATTCTGCGAAGAATTTAATATAGATGGGAATACACAATACCAATGCAGAAACAAGTATGGCAACATACTTATGCAACTTCTTCCTGCGTCGAAAGCCGTGATGCTTATCGAGCCTGCGCTGCCTATCTGATTTTGTACGTTTTTGTTTCACGGAATAAAAATGCAAATCCACATCACGTTAAACAAATTATTGTTATTGATTAACCGATGTTTAACAAAAAAAGCGGGCTAAAAGCCTGCTTTTCAATGTATTAATACCAAAACTATCCTTTTAAATGATGTAGCATATCGGCCGTCATTTTATCTAAATCGAAGCGATGTTGCCAACCCCAGTCAGCTCTGGCAGCACTATCATCTATACTTTGCGGCCAGCCATCTGCTATTTGCTGACGGAAATCTGGGGCATAGCTTATCTCGAAAGACGGGATGTGCTTTTGAATAGATGCCGCTATTTCTTTAGGCGAAAAACTCATTGCACTTAAATTATACGCCATACGCGATTGTATCTTTTCAGCAGATGCTTCCATCAACTCTATCGTCCCACGGATGGCATCGTCCATATACATCATGGGCAGGTATGTATGCTCTGACAAAAAGCTGGTGTATTTGCCATGCTTCAATGCTTCGTGATATATCTCTACTGCATAGTCTGTAGTACCGCCACCGGGTTCAGACTTCCAACTTATCAAACCCGGATAGCGTATGCTACGTACGTCAAGCCCCCATCGTTGGTTGTAGTATTGGCACCATAATTCGCCAGCATATTTACTAATACCATATACTGTGCGTGGCTCAACGATTGTTTTTTGAGGAGTGTCTTGTTTTGCTGTTGTAGAACCAAACACAGCTATAGAACTGGGCCAGTAAACCTTCGTCAGTTTTTCCTGTACTGCCATATCCAATACTTGCAACAGGCTTTGCATATTGATATCCCATGCACGTTTAGGGTCTTTCTCACCTGTTGCAGAGAGCAGCGCTGCCAACAGGTATATCTGTGTAATGCCTTCTTTCTTTACAAGTTCCAATGTGGCATTGGCATCCATAGCGTTTAGCACTACATAAGGGCCTTTGCCTGCCAGTAACGGATGCGCCTCTCGGATGTCGCTGGCTATTACATTGGCTTCGCCATATATAGCGCGTAGTGCCATCGTCAGCTCAACACCTATCTGCCCGCCGGCACCCATTATCAGAACTTTTTCCTGTTTCATCAAAAGGCTTTAGTTATTTGCGTACAATATAATACTTATCGTATTTAGTTGAGGTTGTTCTCTTTCTTTATCAATGCGATGAAATCATCAAAAAGATAGCGTGAATCGTGCGGGCCGGGTGTACTTTCCGGGTGGTATTGCACAGAAAAAGCAGGCCTGTTTTTCATGCGTATGCCCTCTATTGAACCGTCGTTCAGGTTAATGTGCGTTACTTCTACTTTATCAGAATTTTGCGCTGCTTCCGGCACAACACCAAAGCCGTGGTTTTGGGTAGTGATTTCGCTCCTGCCTGTTATCAGGTTCTTTACAGGATGGTTCAATCCCCTGTGTCCGTGGTGCATTTTGAATGTGGGTATGTCATTAGCACGTGCCAGTAATTGGTGCCCGAGGCATATACCAAACAGTGGCTTATTATCTTCAACAGCTTCTCTTACTGTATTTACTGCATAGTCCATAGAAGCAGGGTCGCCCGGGCCGTTGCTGATGAACACGCCATGCGGTTGAAACTCTTTTACAGTAGCGTATGATGTCTTAGCGGGAAAGACTTTCAAGTATGCACCTCTATCTGCCATACATTGCAGGATGTGGCGTTTTACACCAAAATCCATCACGGCTATGCGCATGCTTGCATCAGGGTTGCCAAATGTATATGGCTCTTTGGTGCTGATGACAGATGACAATTCAAGCCCATCCATAGATGGTACTTTTGCCAGTTCAGCTTTCAGCAATGCAGGGTCGCTTATTTCAGTACTGATGATGCAGTTCATAGCTCCCTTATTGCGTACATGTTGTACCAATGCACGGGTATCTACATCGTAGATGGCTACAATATTGTTTTTAACAAAGTAATTTTCAAGGCTATCATCTGCCGTCATACGGCTGTATCGGTGCGATATGTTTTTGCATATAACGCCTTTTACTTTCACCGAGTCGCTCTCTACATCTTCCGCTTTCACACCATAGTTGCCTATATAAACGGTATTCATTATCAGCGTTTGACCAGTATATGAAGGGTCTGTAAACACCTCTTGATAACCGGTCATCCCAGTATTAAAACATAATTCCCCCCCACTGGTTCCTTTGGCTCCAAAAGCTTTTCCTTTCAGGAAAGTGCCGTCTTCCAACAATAAATACGCGGGTACAATAATAGCTTGTGTTGCAGGCATAAAAAAACAAATTGTGCAAAGCTAACAATTTGGTGTGATTTTTTGGTGATGAATTGATATACAATCCCAACTGACATCTGTATATGTGAATAACTTTTAGCAACAAAGACAAAAGACACCCGAGAGTGCCTTTTTGCTTATAAAATCATGTTATGGATACAGTTAATCTGCCAATGTCCAGGTGGATGTTCTGCCAATTAAAGAAATACCTACAAAACCCCGCAAATCGAGCGTATTGCCTTTGTGGGTTATTTTACAAGAGTAGGTCTTACCATTTTTGGGGTCATATATTTTGCCGCCGTCATACTCTTTATCGCCATCTTTTTCTAACCCACGCAGCAGTATTAAACCAATCAGTGGTGTATTGCGCTTCTTTTCATCCGGGTTTTCTTTATCAACTTTAGGTTTGCCATTTTCCAATGGTTCTTTCAGCCATACCATTTTGCCATAGAACTTGCCGTCTTTAGCCTTATACACTTGTATTTTGGCTGTTTTTTCCTGATTGTACCACACTTTTTCTATGGGGTCGGCCTGTGCGTTAGCGGCAAGGTTAAAACCCATAAACAAAACTGTCAGCAACAATAATTTTGAAGAGAAAAACTTAAGCATATCGGGTAATTTTATTTATACCGAATATACTGATTTATTTTAATTAATCTGCCTTATCAACAGAACCTATCCCATTGATGTCGGACTTTACAGATGGGTTTCCTTTGTAACTGATAGAACCCGCTCCATTAATAGTAGCATCCATACTTTCTGTTACGCTGGCTTCAATATCGCCCGCACCCGATATTCTAGCTCTTAGCTGCTTTATCTGCAAACCATATGCATCTACATCGCCCGCACCTGCCACGCTTATGTTAGCTACATTAACAGCACCCGCTTTTACTTTCAAATCGCCTGCGCCGGAGACAGTGCTTTCGAAATTGGCAACCTGCAAATCTTCTATATCTACATCGCCGGCACCTTTTACCTGCAAGCGAAACGAACTGCCCGTTAGCTTACCGGTTATTACCGCATCGGCAGCACCCTTGATGGTAAGCGCGGTGAGCGAAGGCATAGTTATTTCTGCAACAATATCTTTATCTGTAACGAAACTGATGATGCGCTCTTTTGATATTTCAAGCACGCCGTTCTTTACTTCGCACTTTATCTTTTTTACAAGATTGCCATAGCCTTTGATGGTAACAGTAGGCTGTGCTACATTGGCTATCTTTATTTCGGCGTCTATAGGTGCGCTGATGTCTATAGATGTGAAAGCTGTAACGCTGTAATCTTTCGTTACAACTTCGCCACTATCCTTTTCCTCACTTCTTTTGCAGGAAACAAATGTTGTTGCCAGTACAAATAATAACAATGATACATTCTTCATACGGCAAACATTATGTTAGATTGGAGAATTAAGAATTATACTTCTGCCCTGTTGTGCTTCCACCAAATGAAGCCTACCGTACCTAATATACCTAATGGCAACATGGCTAAGTACAAGATACCACCATTCAGCCCACGTGCACTTTTTTCATCCAACCCTGCTGCTGTTTTAGTACACATGGCACAACCTTGTGCTTTTGCAGATTGATTTACGGCAAATAACAACAACGCTATCAACAACCACTTTTTCATATACTAAAGTTACGACTTTTATCTAATCTCAAAATCAGGTGTAGTAAGGCGAAATCATTAGGTACACAATAACACCCGTAACACTTACATAGAGCCACAAAGGCCAAGTGTACCTTGCCAGCTTCTTGTGTTTATCATATTCTCCAGTCAGCGAGCGATAGGCAGTAAACAGGATAAATGGCAAAATAACTGCCGCAAGGAAAATGTGTGTAATAAGGATGATAAAGTACACCAACCTGATAGTACCCTCACCACCAAATTTAGTATCGCCAGCCAGTAAATGATGTGCTATATAAGACACTAAAAACAACACCGACAATACAATGGCTGCCAACATGATGTTTTTGTGCTGTACATATTTCTTTTGCTTTACTGCTATTAATCCTGCTACCAGCAGTATAGATACAGCAGAGTTGATGATAGCATTTATCATGGCAAAGACGTGTACATCAAAGCCGAGGTTCACATCAACTTTAATATACTTCAACGATACCACCGCGGCAAAAACCACGAATGAAACGGTGAGTATCAGTAACCTTGCCTGCTTATCGTTCTTTTTAAGTATCGGTGTCAGCATAAACCTATGATTGTTTCTTTTTTCTCTTTTGTCTTGTCAGTATTACTATATCGTCTGCACAGCGGATGATGTCTGCTGTATCCCTACCATTATAGTAGCCCCGTATGTACCTGTTACTATCTAGCAGTACCAGTTTTTCTGAATGGATGAAGTCATCTATACCCCCACTCCCCTCTTGCATGGTAACAAATAGCTGTTTGCGGGCAAAGTTATAGATAGTTTGCCTGTTGCCTGTCAAAAACCACCAATGGTCGGGGTTGGCTTTGTACTTGTCCGCATAGGCACGCAACGCAGGGAAAGAATCGCGCTCAGGGTCTACACTTATTGACACAAAATGTATGGCAGTATCTAAAGTGGTTTTCTTCTTCGGGTCTTTTTTGAATGCATCCTGCAACATTTCTATGTTGCTGCTTATTTGCGGGCAGATGCTGGGGCAGTTGGTAAAAAAGAAATTTACCAATACCATCTTTCCTTTCAGGTCTTTATTAAGCGACACCTGCTCGCCAAACTGGTTGGTCAGTGTCAGTTCTTCTACCCGATGGTATATGCTGTCTTCAGCTTGTGTATCATACCCCTCTGCTATGTAGTATTTGGGCAGCTTAGGCATTTTCTCTTTGGATAGCATATTGATGACTAACCAAAAAGATAGCGGTAACAATAATGCTACCGCTATACCTATAATGAATCTTGAACCTGTCTTTTTTTGTTTCATCTCGTTATCTAAAACACCTGTGCAGGCATATTGTTTACCTGATAGGCACTGTAGTATTCATTTCCAACCAAAAACCACCATCGTACAGGAACGCTATGATGAACCATATAAACAACGCCAATGGTATCAATACCGTAATCATAAAACTCTTCACCTCATCGCCCAAGTGCATGAAAACTGATACGATGTAACCCGCTTTCAGTATGGTCAATGCAAGGAAGAAGAAATTAACCAATGCACGCGGCATAGAGTGGCTGAAGAACATACCTACTACTACCTCTACTACCGTTATAACCAGCAGTATCCAAAACACTTTCCAGATACGGCCTACTTGTTTTTTACTTTCGGTAGAGTTGATGTCTGTGTGATGTGCCATAACACCAGAGTACAGTTTCGACTGATCGCCTTCGTACAGGTGTTGTATGTTATCGCTTGTATGATGAGCTGACATTAGTATAATATTTTTAATATTGTGATATTAGTTTTGTTGTTGACGATTATAGCAAGTAGAAGCAAGTGAATACGAATACCCATACCAAATCTACAAAGTGCCAGTAAAGACCTACTTTTTCTATCATCTCGTAGTGACCACGATTATCGTACGTACCATTGACTGTGTTTATCAATGCCATAATTAGCAATACTACACCACTGGCAACGTGCCCGCCGTGGAAGCCGGTAATTGTGAAGAAGTAGTTATAGAAGCTGTGCGATGCTTCAAGGGCTGCAGTTGTATTAGCAGCCGTTATTGTTCCATGTTTGAAAAAGTGTTCAAATTTATCTACAGGTGTAGCAGGGTCAACAAATGTTCCCCATAGGCCACCTGTCTGGTGTGCTAGGTGCGTCCACTCCCAAGCCTGACAGCTAAGGAAGCATATACCGCCCACTATCGTCCACAACAACCATTTAGTAACACCCTGACGGTCGCCATAGTGGCCACAGTGTACAGCCAGTACCATCGTTACCGAACTCATGATGAGTATAAAGGTCATCAAACTCACAAACAACAATGGTAGGTCTGCATGGCCCATGAATGGGAAAGCGTGGAATACGCTATTGGCATCTGGCCATACCTCGCTGAAAAAGCGTTTTGTACCGTAAGAAATAAGGAACGCGCTGAAAGTAAAAGCATCGGAAAGCAGGAAGAACCACATCATCATTTTTCCGTAGCTCACGTTGAACGGTGAACGCCCGCCGCCCCATACTTTAGTTTCTGCTGTTGTAGCTTGTGACATAGATAGATTGAATTACTATTTTTTTAATCAGTTAGTTGTGAATCGTGCGCAAATTTCGAAACAATTTTATTGATTTGCCAGAAAGAACACAAATAAATAAATCCACAATACATCTACAAAGTGCCAATATGCACCAGCTATTTCCAAACCCACTGCATTGTAAACCTTTACCCTTGTTCTACTGGCCCTGAAAAATACAATCAATAAAGCAATTATCCCACCCAAAATGTGCAAAAGGTGCAAACCTGCTATAATAAACACAAAAGATTCGCTCGGATTACCATCAACACGTATGTTTTGAGCATACAATATCTTAAAACCTACATATTGCAATATGGCAAATGCAACACCTAATATTATCGTAAGCCACATCATGGCTTTGAACTTTGCCATTGCACGGTTTTTGAATGCACGGATGCCCAAAATCATAGTAATGCTGCTCAGTAATATAGCAATGGTTGATACCCAAAATACAGGCGGTAAGTGGTATTCTACCCAATTTCCTTGCGATTTACGTACTATATATGCACTCGTCAACCCTGCAAACATCATGATAATGCTGCCCATAGCTACCCACAGGGCAAATTTATGGGGGTGTATCTTCTTTCTTTCTGTGTTTTGTTGCATTGTTCTTTCCATCATTTTACTCGTTTTTACATCTTATCAAACAACAAAGCAAGCAAAACGGTTGGCAGGTATATGAATGAGGCAAACATGACGCCCTTAGCCGTTTTATAATCGTTTTTAATATAGAACCTTACTGAAGCAGCAAAGTAAAAAGCACCTGCCAGTATCGTTACCCACATGCCGATGTTATCCGTCATGCCCACTACTCGAGGTACAATAGCTAATGGTATCAATACAATACTGTAAAACATACATTGCAAAGCCGTAAAGCGCGAGCCACGCTCTTGCGATGGCAACATACTGATGCCTGCTTTTATATACTCATCGTACCCTACCCAGCCAATAGCCCAGTAGTGAGGAAACTGCCAGAAGAATTGTATAAGAAACAATACCCATCCGCCTACACCAAGGCTGCCAGTCGCTGCAACCCAACCTAATAGTGGAGGTAATGCGCCAGGTATAGCACCTATCAGTACCGCAACGGGGTGTACACGCTTCATGGGCGTATAAGCAAAACCATAAAGTATTAAAGAAGTAAAACTCAAAAAGCCAGTAAGCGGGTTGAAGAAATAACCCAATAACAATGCACCGCTGAAGCCTGCTATGGCAGCTACAATCCAAGCCTCGGTAGTACCCATGCGTCCATCTGGCAGGGGGCGTATCATAGTACGCTTCATTTGGGCATCTCCCTCGCGCTCCAATATCTGGTTGATGGTGTTGGCACCACCTGTAACGAGTATGCCACCTGCAAACAAAATGAGCACCTTATCCCACTCGAAACTGATGCCCGGAGCCAATAAATAACCTATAACACTGGAAAAAACCACCATGAAGCTGAGGTTGGGCTTCAATAGCTGACTGTAGTCTTTGAACTTACCGCCGAGCAGCATTTGCTTTTTAGCCTTTATAGGCGCTTCCTGCAACATTAAAATTTAACAGTGGCTTAATGAAAAAAGTGGCACAAAGGTAATGCAAAAAGCATCAATGCGTACACTGATGCTTTCATATTTAGCCACATTATTATTTACCTGATATTTACCAACTGCCGCTTGCTCCGCCGCCGCCAAAACTACCACCACCAAAGCCCCCAAAACCACCGCCACCACTACTACGTCCGCCGCCACCCCAACTACCACCGCCGAGGCCACCACCTGTAAAACCACCCCAACCGCTATTGCCCCAGCCACGGTAGCCACGCCCACTCATATAAGAGCCACCACCACCGCCACCTATTTTGCTGATAATCCATAGTATGACATAGACCAATACGATCAGCAATATAATAACCAACGGACCAGGTTTACCACCCTTAGCGGGTTTATCATCTGCTGTGTACTCCCCTTTTGTAGCCAATATGATGGCATCAGCAGCTTTTGCAAAACCACCATAATAATCGGCAGCTTTGAAATAAGGTACTATTTCGTTGCGGATGATGCGCCCGCTCAGTGCATCGGTTAATGCACCCTCAAGCCCGTAGCCTACTGATATGTTTACTTTCCTGTCGTCGCGAGATGCGAGTATAAGCACACCATTATCTTTTCCTTTCTGTCCTACCCCCCAACGATTGCCCAATTCTATGGCATATTCAGCTACATCATATAGCCCAATACTTTTAACAGTTACTACCGTTATTTGTGTAGAGGATGTTTTTTCGTACTCCAGCAATTTGGCTTCTAATTGTGCTGCTTCTGTGCCGGACATCATACCTGCCAAATCGTTTACCAGCCTCGGCGGGTTGGGCTTAGGCGGAAAATCGCCATCACCTGCCCAAGTGTATGTAAAAGACAATACACTCAACAGCAGCGTAACGATTATTCGGGTAGATGATTTGAAGCGGTTCATTATTTACCAAATACTATTTCGTCGGGCAATTCATTCTTTGTTATCGTCGGGTCGTACGGGAAATGGGTAGCCATAGCAACGCCCAGTTCTTTTACACAATTTGCCAAGCCAGTAGCTATCTCGCCCTGTTTCAGATGTTGGCGTAGCTTGGCTGCTGCGCTTTCCCAAAACAATGCGCCGCCTGCTTTTTCATATATCTCTTTATCACCCACTATGGCATATTGATGGTCGTCTATAGCAAGGTATACCAATACCGCATTTCGCCTTTCTGTAGCGTGCATACCCAACTTATGAAACAGTTCCCATGCCTTGTCTATAGCATCTACATAACTGCAATTGCTTTCTACAAACACGCGTAGTTCACCTGTTGTATTACCCTCAGCCTCGCGAATACAAGCCACTACCTGCTGCTGTTCGTCAGCAGTAAGTAGCGGCTTTTTTTTATTGAAAAGAAACATCCTGATAGTTAAAATTGCACTGTTGGTGCTTTTTGTGCTGCAGCATCTGCCTCAAACATACCTTTTGTGCTGAAGCCCATCATCCCTGCAAATATGTTATTGGGGAATATGCGAAGCTTGGTATTGTATTCCTGCACCGCATCGTTGAAGTTTTTACGAGCAACCGTTATGCGGTTTTCCGTCCCTTCCAACTGGTCTTGCAGAGCAAGGAAATTTTGGTTGGCTTTCAATTCAGGATATGCCTCAGACACTACCATCAACCTACCAAGAGCCTGGCTCAATTCACCTTGTGCACTTTGGAATTCCCGAAGTTTTTCGGGTGTCAGATTTTCAGGGTTTACCTGTATAGATGTTGCTTTGGCACGTGCGTTAATGACATCGGTCAAAGTCTTTTGCTCGAAGTTAGCTGCACCTTTTACTGTGTTTACCAAATTAGGTACCAGGTCGGCACGGCGTTGATATTGGTTTTGTACTTCTGCCCATTTGCTTTTGGCATTTTCATCCAACGTTACTAATGATTTTTGCACATTGCAGGTCATACAACCGCCTATAAGCAACAAACCAAGTAAAACGACTAATAGCAGTGAACCTTTTTTCATTGTTTACGAATTTTAACCAAAAGTAGTATTTACCCATAAATAAATGGCAATGGTTTCGGCCATTGCCATTTATCAAAATGTGAACATCTGTTTTCTGTCGGTAAATATGTCTTTACCGAAGGTAGAACCTGGCTGATACGCCTACCATATTATGTGTAAAGAAATCCGCTTCGCTCAGGAAGTTGACAGCCGGCTTCACATCTGCACTCAAACCAAGCGGTATTTTCTTAAATACATATTCTACACCACCTATGCCATCTATACCCAATATAGCGCGGTTATCGTCTATAAATCTGCCCTCACTGTTTACATAACGCCATCCCCTGTCCCATACACCGGCATGAAGGCCACCACCCATAAATATACGCCAAGAGGGGTCTGGTAGGATGATGTGGTAGGTAAGTAACCCAACCGCATTGAAACTGGGACCACCCCAACCGCCAGTCAAGCCACCCGCATTTAGCTGTCCTTCAAATGCAAGGTGTTTGTTCATAAACAGCTTGGCAACAAAGCCGCCGCCATCTGGTGTGGCACGTAGCCCTAAACCAACTTTACCGTCTTTTGCGAATGTTTCTTGTGTTGCAAGAACGCCTGCCAATGCAAGCCCGATGGAAAACAATAGCTTTTTCATACAATCAGTGTTTTGGTTCAACGAAATGAAACACAATAATGAAACCAATGTTCGATAAGCGGAAGTAGTTATTTTCTTTTTTAAAGAAGTTTAACGGGTGAACGCTATTTTTGCTAAAATTTTCAAAAAACGACCATGCAATCATACGAAGCTACACTGGAGTTTGCCCAAGGAATGGATAATACGGATACACTTTTTTCATATCGTGAACGATTCAGGTTTCCGCAACACGATGATAAAGATGTACGTTATTTCTGTGGCAACTCATTGGGTTTACAACCCAAAAGTGTCAGCTACCTGATGCAACAAGAGTTGGAAGACTGGGCACGCTATGGTGTAGAAGGGCATTTTCAAGCGCGTAACCCCTGGTTTTCGTATCACCACTTATTTAGCGAAAGGCTTGCAAAGATTTTAGGGGCAAAAAAAGATGAAGTAGTTGCTACAAACACTTTGACAGTAAACCTGCACCTGTTGATGATTTCTTTCTACCGCCCTGAAGGAAAGCGATATAAAATAATAATGGAAGCAGGTGCTTTTCCATCAGACCAATATGCTGTGGAAACACAAGTGCGTATGTATGGCTACGACCCTGCGGATGCCATTATAGAATTAACACATAAAGAAGGCGCGCACATAATAGAAGAAGACGACATCGTAAAAGCGATAGCGGATGCCGGGGAATCACTTGCATTGGTGATACTGGGCGGTGTAAATTATTATACTGGCCAGTTGTTCGACATGAAACGTATTACCGAAGCTGCACATAAAGTGGGTGCGTACGCTGGGTACGATTTGGCACATGCGGTAGGCAATGTACCGCTGAACCTGCACGACTGGGCAGTTGACTTTGCCTGCTGGTGCTCTTATAAATACCTGAATTCGGGGCCTGGCGGCGTGGGTGGTTTATTTGTGCACGAGCATCATTACAGCAATCCAAAGATTTTCCGACTTGGTGGTTGGTGGGGCAACGACGAAAAAGAACGCTTCCAGATGAAGAAAGGCTTTGTACCTCAAAACAATGCAGGTAGCTGGCAAATGAGCAACGCGCCTGTATTCAACATGGTGGCACACAATGCATCGCTTGACATATTTGATAAAGCAGGTATCGTAGCACTTCGTGAAAAAAGTCTGAACATGACAGGCTATCTGGAATGGTTGCTGAAACAGGTAACGCACCTGCCATTTGTTATCATCACACCATCTCATCCTACTCGCAGGGGCTGTCAGTTATCGCTATTATTCAGCGATAGAGGCAGAGAGGTATTTGACACATTAACTGCTAATGGTGTAGTAGCCGACTGGCGTGAACCGAATGTGATACGCATTGCGCCGGTACCACTGTACAATACTTACGAGGATTGCTACCGTTTCTACGAGATTTTGATGGGGATTAAGTGATAATGATAATTTAATGACAATCCAACCTAACATTTATACATTGTCAGGCGTCAATTGTATTAAATTTAACTTATCATTATACCTCTTGATTTATGCAAAAGCTCTTAATTACCCTTGTGTTGAGCGTAGTCACTGCGTGTTCAGCATTTTGTCAAACAAAAATTGACATACTCAGACCTCACGTAAATACTTGGTCTACAACAAAAGGCATTATAACCGAACCTGTAATTGAAGTAACTCCTAACGGTCTTTATGCGCAGATTGACATGACTTTCAAAATCAATGCACAAACCACTTATAGTAGCAGCGATACAATGGAAGCTATATTGTACTTCGATCTACCCGAACATTCTTTCATTCACGACTCATGGCTGTGGTTAGATGAAACTAACATCATTAAGGCAGCTATTATAGATAAAGGGCGTGCTATACAGATATATGAAGGCATTGTAAAAAGAAGGCGCGACCCGTCCTTACTCATCAAAACAAGTGCTACAAGCTACAAGCTAAATGTATATCCGTTAAAAACCACCTATCCGCGCAAAGTAAAAATCAGCTATTCAGTACCGTTCAATTGGCAAAACAACAGAGTTAACTGTGAATTACCCTTGCATATTTTCGACGCATCGTTTGCTAAACCTGACATCACAATAAAAATCAAAAAAGATGCTACTTTCTCTAATCCTGTATTTACCGAAACACATGACATCAATAGCTACACAACTTCAAACTCTGCCTTTGAAACAGTGGTAACTATACCCAACTTGCTGTATGGCACACATAATAATGATTTCAACCTGGCATATACAATACCTGCCAATAATGGCGTGTTTATATCTACTTACCAAAATACCGCTAACGCAGGCACTTATCAAATAGCCATAAGCCCTACTACACTTATGGGCAACAGTGGCAGGCGTATTACATTTGTAATAGACGCACCCGCATCAAACGCTATTGTTTCATTTTCGCAGGTAAAACATCAATTGAAACGTTTTATCATTAACCACCTTGGTAGCAACGACTATTTCAATATTTTTTATACCAATGCAAACACTGTAATACAAGCTAATAGCAACTGGATATCTGCTGACTCTGCTAATGCGACGGCGTATATTAATGCCATGCCAGCCAGTATTTCAAGCGATGCAGGACAGTACGAGGACTTGCTTAAAACAGCCCTGGCATATACACAAACACAATCTGTAAATATTGGCAATACCATCATCATCAGCAATGGCAACCACCTTAAAAACCAAGCCGTTGTAGATGCCATGTATAAGAACATAGACAGCCTTATTGGCGGTATCAAAAATAAAATTCACATTATCAACAATTGTTCATTTGTTAATTATATTTCAGGCACCAGCTTTACAGGTAACGAGCTATTATTCAATAAGCTAACCTTAGCGTCATCAGGTAGCTATTTCGAAAACACTTACACCACCTTTGGACAACCTGCTACAATTGATGTGAAAACACAGTTAAAATACATCCTACCCAACTTAGGTTATAGCACAACCGCGTATTCTATTTCGCTACCTGTATCCGGCGGCTTCACCCATTCTGCTTACGACATAAACGGGAGTAGGCGTTTAAATACAACCTCTTACTACCTTGAAGTGGGTAAATATGTAGGCACTATTAATAATGCCAATATGAATGTGCAAATATTAACCGGTACCGGGGTGCAAACATATCAACCAGCGATTACACAATATATTGCCACAGAACAAGCATCAAAGTCGTGGATAAACAAACATCTGATAAACCTTGAGGCAAATAATGCCAATAACATCAATACAACAGAGATTATTGATTCCAGTATCAACAATAGAGTACTATGCAATTATACAGCCTTCCTTGCATTAGAAACCGGAGATACAATAAACGAGAGCAAAAATGAAAACACGCTAACTATATCCGAACCTAGGGTTGAGCAGGGTATTACTGTAAAAGCTTACCCTAACCCATTCTCAGGCAGCATTAATATTGAATGTATATATGGCATTGATGAAATTGAGGTGTATGATATAATGGGCAAGAAAATCTACTACAGAAAATTAGACAGCCGCATCAATCTATATACATGGAATGGTTTAAGTCAATACAACACTGAATTGTCTGCAGGCATATACATAATTAAAGTGCACTCAGGCGATAACTTCCACATGCTACGGGTTATAAAACAGTAAATAAAAAAAGGGGCAATGCCCCTTTTTTTATGCTTATCCCTATCTTTACGACATAGCATGGCAGTATTTTACAACACAGACGAGCTAAGAGATTTCAATAATGCAGTAATTACCATCGGCACTTTCGACGGGGTGCATTTGGGGCATCATGCCATTTTACAACAAGTAGTATCTCACGCTCAAGAACTGAATGGAGAAAGTATTGTACTAACGTTTGAACCGCATCCACGTAAATTGCTTTTCCCCGACCAGCCTGTAAAAATCATCACCCCGCTACAAGAGAAAATTGACCTAATAACCCAAGCGGGCATCAACCATGTGTTTGTTGCACCGTTTACAAAAGAATTTGCAGCTTTGTCGGCAGAGGCATACATACAAGACTTTTTAGTAAAACACCTGCACCCAAAAGGCATTGTGATTGGTTATGACCACCAATTCGGGCACGACAGGGCAGGGAATATAAACCTGCTACAAGCATACGAAAATGAGGGTGGCTTTAAAGTATATGAGATACCCGCCAAACAAATTGAAGATGCCGCCATCAGTTCTACCAAAATACGAAACGCCCTAACCGTAGGGCATGTAGCTGATGCAGCTAATATGCTGGGCAGGCACTATAGCCTGAAAGGCACAGTAATAGCAGGGGCTAAAATAGGCAGACAGTTGGGCTATCCTACTGCTAACATCAGCCCGGCGGATGCGGAACAAATAGTACCACAAAACGGAGTATATGCCATACAAGCTATTGTAGCGCATAATATATACAAGGGTATGATGAATATAGGCATACGCCCTACTGTGAGCAATGAGCTAACGCTGCATATAGAAGCCCATTTATTCGATTTCGATAAGGATATTTACGATTCTGAAATTGAGATAATATTCATTGAGCGATTGCGTGACGAACAACGTTTCCCCTCATTAGATGCATTGAAAGAACAACTCGGGCAAGATGCAATCAATGCCAAAGGAGCGTTAGCTATACTGTAGTGCTTCCAGCCTGCCAACCATTTCTTTGAGCAATTCTGTACCATCCGTATTACTATCAATACCTACTGCCTTATTGCTATATTCACCAAGCAACATGAGTGCGTGTTCTACTTTGGGTAACTGCCACTTTGCAGCCATCCCCATAATTTCTCTGACTTTCGACGGCCATGTACCCAATGCCGTAGCCACATCTTTATCTGGTTTACCATGCAGAAAGTGAGCCTGATATAATCTATTGAACTGATTGTAGAAAGAACCTACAATCAATACCATCGGGGCTACTTTAGGATTGGCTATGAAGTAAGCTAACATTCTGTACAACTTGTCTTTATCGCCCGATGTTAGTGCTTCAGGAAATTCAAATACATTATACTCCCTACTGATGCCTATATATTTCTGTATCTGTTCTGCCGTCAGTTGCTTTTCATCAGGTACATTGATGCGTACTTTCTCTATCTCGTTGGCTATTTTTTGTAAGTCATTCCCCAGATACGTTGCCAGTATTTGCGATTCGCGCTCACCAACATGAAAGCCGATTTCCATACCATAGTTCTGTATCCATGTCGGTACAAGGTCGTCCTTTATTTTATCGGAAGTAAAATGTATGCCTTTGTCTTTTGCAAACTTCACCAACTTGCTACGTCCATCTGCTTTCTTAAATCGGTGCTCTATTAAAAAAATCGTGGTAGGTGCAGGGTTTTCTATATAAGAAGCCAACTCACCAAGCGTACGCATCTGTGCTGCATCTTTTAGTATTACCACCTGCCGTTCTGCAAACATGGGAAACCTGCGGCAAGCGTTCACAACATCTGCCCATTCCACATCTTTACCATACAATACCATCAAATTGAAGTCGCGCTCGTGCGGCTCTAATATTTTTTCTTCAAAGTAATTTGTAATGATGTCAAGATAATAGGGTTCTTCGCCATCTATCAGATAAACGGGTGCGTATTCTTTGCTTTGCAGCGATTTTAATAATTTCTTGAAATCCGGTGTCATACTATTCGTTCACGTAAACAGGTTCGGGGTGGATGTCTGTAATGCCTTTCAACCGCAAAAAAACTTTCGCGCTTGTCACCACATCCTGCATACAGTATTTGATTATTCTTTGCAGGTCTTTATCCTGCCAGTATACCTGCCCTACCATGCTGCCGTCCATATCATCTTTCGGCGAAGGTATCCCTAAAATTTCGGCGAGCAAAGCCAAAGAAGTGAAATGCTTATAGTCGCCAAATTTCCACATTTCAAGTGTATCGTGGTGCGTTACTTCCCAAGGCTTTTTACCGCTGAGGTTCATACATTCAGGCAATTGAATACCGCTTATCAGCATACGCCTGCAAAGAAAAGGCACATCAAATTCTTTGATGTTATGCCCGCAAAACTGCAGATTAGGATAATAGCCTGCAAAGCGTTGTACAATATCTTTAAAATCGAGCAACAACTGTTTTTCATCATCGTTTGCAATGGCTTTCAACCTGATGCTCCAGTTGTTGCCCTGCTGTTGCAAACTGCCTACTACTATGCATACCACTTTGGCAAACTCAGAAAAAACACCAGCTTTTTCAGCAAAAAGCATAGCAGGCTCAGTATTTTCTGCTATATTACTTTTCAGATGCTTTGCTTTTTTGGCCCATTCCGTTTGCAAAACACTTGTTAAACCATCGAAGTGCGGCACTAAAGGCACGGTTTCAATATCAAGAAATAAGATTTGTTTAAGAAACTCCACAAAAACGGTTATTATATTTGTAACCGATAACTAAAGTAATAATTTAAAACTATACAGTATGAGCCAGGAAATGAATAATCCCACTTCTGCTACTCCGTTGCAGCCTATGCAACCGCAACAGCCTAAGAAAAACAACAATATGCTTTTCATAGGCATTATTGTAGCATTACTGGCAGTTGTTATTTACTTATTTGTCAACAACAACAAACTATCAGACAGATTATCGGCAGCTCAATACCAGTTTAACGAGGCCGATTCTTCTCGTAGAGCTGTAGAGTCCGACTATCAGGCTGCATTGGTAAGGCTTGATGAATTAGTGTCTAAAAACACTAAGATGGATAGCCTGATAAATGACCAGAATGGTGAGATTGCCAAACTTAAAAGTCAAATCAATGCCATTGTACGCAATGGCAATGCTACCAAAGCAGAACTTGGCAAGGCTAAAAAACTCATAGCCCAACTTAATGGCAGGGTGAGAACATATCAGGAACGTATTGCTGAACTGGAAAAACAAAACGCAGACTTATCCGACCAAAACACAGTGCTGACTGTAGAGCGTGACCAGGCAGTAACAGAAAATGTAGGCTTGCAACAAAAAGCAAGATTGGGTGCTGTACTACACGCATCCAACATCAGGCTGACACCAATAGATTTGCGACGCGGCGGCAAGAAAGAAAAAGAAACAGGGCGTGCAGGGCGTGTAGATGTAATGCGTGTAACATTTGACATAGATGAAAACCGTATTGCAGAAAGCGGTAACAAACAAATATATCTACGCATTACAGACCCTAGTGGCAACCTGCTGAGCAATGCTGCATACGGTTCTGGTGTTATGACTGATGCAGAAGGCAATGATGTGAATTATACATTCCTGAAAGAGATACCTTTGGAAACAAACAAACCCGTAAAAGATATCAATGCAGACTGGAAACAAGACAGTGATTATCTGAAGGGTACTTACAACATAGAACTATATAATGATGGTTATAAAATAGGCGGTGGTTCAGTAACGCTGAAATAGCCTGATAATCAATAATTAACGCTCATTACACACTGCTGCATTATCTTGTTTTTGGTAACAATTTGATAATGCAGCAGTTGTTTTTTGTTCACATAAGCTGATATAATATTGTGCCTGATTTAGAAGAACATATGGAAGTATTACCAGGCAAAATTCTGATAGTAGATGATGAACCGGATATAGTTGAGTTTATCAGCTACAATCTGAAAGGTAAAGGCTACCTCATCTCAACAGCAAGAGATGGTATAGAGGCTATCAGAAAAGCGAAGGACTTCCGTCCCGACCTGATACTGCTCGACATCATGATGCCCAACAAAGACGGCATCCAAACTATTAAGGAATTGCGATTGATGCCTGAGTTTGAAGAAACCGCCATCATATTCCTCACAGCATTGAGCGACGAAAAATCGGAAATAGAAGGTTTGAAAATTGGTGCTGACGATTATATAGCCAAACCCATCAAACCAGAACTATTAGCTACCCGCATTCGTACCGCACTACGCCGTTTCCGCAAAGACGATGACCAAGACCAGAAGTTGACTTTTGGCGAACTGGAAATCAACAAAACAAAATTTACCGTTACCTACAAAGGCAACGAAATAATACTGGCTAAAAAAGAATTTGAACTCTTATCGCTACTGGCATCAAAACCAGGCCGTGTCTTTCTACGCAACGAAATATTGCAGCGTGTATGGGGTACTGATGTGATAGTGGGCGACAGAACTATTGACGTACACATCCGCAAAATACGCCAGAAGATAGGTATTGACCTTATAACCACCGTAAAAGGCGTAGGTTATAAGTTTGAAATGGTGTAGTTTAGTAACTATGTCATCGGTACTGAATACCAAAAATCTAACTCCAAGGCTGCTTTCATTTATATCGGCCGCGGTGATGTCCACCATCAACGCGCTGTTTAGCCTGTTTCTCCGGTTCGATTGGCAGGTATCGCTCATTGTGTTCGGTGTTACATTTGTCATTACTTATTGGATATATTACTACACACTACAGCGGTTCATCTACCGAAAAATAAAACTCATCTACAAACTCATCTATCAAACCAAAGCAACCAAGAAAGAAGAGTTTTTTTACAACAACATCCTGCCGCAAAAATCTATAGAGGAAGTACGTGACGATGTGGAACGCTGGGCTATACAAAAACGCGATGAAGTAGAAGTGCTACGCGCCAACGAACAGTTTCGTAAGGAATTTTTGATGAACCTTGCGCATGAATTACGTACACCTGTATTTACCATACAAGGTTATGTTGATACCCTGCTGAACGGTGCGCTGGACGATGCCAATGTAAACCGTAAATTTCTTAGCAATGCCAACAAAGGAATAGACCGCCTTGTGCAGTTGCTGGACGATTTGGATGAAATATCGAAACTTGAATCGGGGCGCATACCCATTATACAAGAGTCATTTGTAATACAGGAGTTGGTAAAAGATGTATATGAAGAACTATCCTTAAAAGCCAAAAAGAAAAATATAGAGCTGCTGATAAAAAAAGGTACGGAACGCCCACTTGAAGTGTATGCAGACAAACCCAAAATTAAACAAGTATTGGTGAACCTGATAGAAAATGGTGTGAAATACGGCAATGAGGGTGGCACCATCACAGCAGGTTTTTACGAAGTTGACGATACACATATCTACACTGAAATATCGGACGACGGACCTGGCATTGGCGAAGAACATCTATCGCGCATATTTGAACGCTTTTATCGTGCAGACCGTAGCCGTAGCCGGGAAATCGGTGGCACGGGGTTGGGACTTGCCATCGTAAAACACATCATAGAAGCGCACGGACAGTCGGTTACTGTGCGTAGTACGTTGGGTGTTGGCTCATCATTTGGCTTTTCGTTAGAGAAAGGTAAAGAATAATAAAAATATCTATACCTGTATTATACACTTACATCTAAGGCTGTAAGCCCGTTTTGCTTTATCTTCGCGCGCGTAAATCTTCCAAAACACAGTAATAATGACTCCCCAAAAAATAACAATGGGCACTGACGGTAAACTATCAGTACCCGATAACCCGATTATCCCATTCATTGAAGGCGATGGCATAGGCCCAGATGTATGGTCTGCCAGCCAAATGGTTATGGATGCGGCCATTGAAAAAGCATACAACGGCAAGCGCAAAATAGAATGGAAAGAAATGCTAGCGGGTGAAAAAGCATTTAACCAAACAGGCGAATGGCTACCTGCCGAAACCCTAGAAATTGCCAAAGAATATATTGTATCTATTAAAGGACCACTAACAACGCCCGTAGGTGGGGGCATACGCTCGCTGAATGTAGCTATGCGTCAGGAGCTTGACTTATATGTGTGCTTGCGCCCTGTAAAGTGGTTTAAAGGCGTACCCTCTCCCATTCTACACCCTGAAAATGTGGACATGGTAATTTTCCGCGAAAATACCGAAGACATATATGCAGGAATAGAGTTTAAGACAGGCACACCAGAGGCACAAAAGATGCTTGACTTCCTGACAAACGAAATGGGTGCAGGCAAAAAAATACGCTTTCCTGAAACAACCTCATTCGGCATCAAACCCGTATCGAAAGATGGTAGTGAACGCCTTGTTCGCGCTGCTATAAAATATGCAGTAGAAAACCGCCGTACATCTGTATCATTAGTTCATAAAGGAAACATTATGAAGTTTACCGAAGGGGGCTTCAAAATGTGGGGATATGAGTTGGCAGAACGTGAATTTGGCGATAAGGTATACACATGGGAACAGTGGGAGAAAACAAAGAAAGAACAAGGCGAAGAAGCTGCTAACAATGAAATGAAACTGGCAAAAGCCAGTGGCAAAGTCATCATTAAAGATGTTATTGCAGACAACTTCCTGCAACAGATATTGCTTGCACCACAAGATTATTCAGTAGTAGCTACACTCAACTTGAATGGTGATTATATATCAGATGCTACAGCTGCAGCAGTGGGTGGTATAGGCATTGCACCTGGAGCAAATATCAACTACATCACCGGATACGCTGTATTTGAAGCTACACATGGCACCGCACCACGTTTTGCGAACACCAATACGATGAACCCATCATCATTGCTGCTGAGTGGTGTAATGATGCTGGAATACATCGGTTGGAAAGAAGCTGCAGACAGTATTACCAAAGCACTGGGCGATACCATCAAACGCAAACGTGTAACGATAGACTTTTACAACCTGATGCACGATGCCACTTTGCTAAAAACAAGCGAATTTGCATTAGAAATGATAAAGAACCTATGATGTCAGTATTAGCAAAATACATTGACCATACTATATTGAAAGCCACTACTACCGAACAGGACGTAGTGGTTTTGTGTAATGAGGCGATTGCTTATGGGTTTGCAGCTGTTTGTGTACCACCGGTATACGTTGATTATGCCCGCAAGCTATTAGCTGGTACAGCTATAAAAATAGCCACTGTAGCGGGTTTTCCGTTGGGCTATTGCAGCCTGCCTACAAAACTTGCAGAAATAGAAGATGCCATGACGCATGGTGCTACCGAAATAGATTTAGTACACAATATTGCTGCCATCAAAAACAACCACTTGGAATATGCAGTAGCTGAAGTAAAAGCATGCACCCAATTGGTACACAACAAGGGTGGCATTATAAAAATCATCATAGAAAGCGGCGTATTAACAGACGCAGAAATTATTAGCTGCTGCAAAGCCTATGCTTCACTTAATGTAGATTTCATAAAAACTTCAACTGGCTTTGCCGAGAAAGGTGCCAGCATCCAAGCGGTACAGCTAATTAAACAAAACATCCCTGCCAATATAGGCATTAAGGCATCGGGCGGCATCAAAACCGCCTCATTTGCAAAAGAACTGATAGCTGCAGGAGCTACCAGATTGGGTTGCTCTGCCAGTGTAGCTATAGTAAAAGAAGATAAACCTGCGTAGATTAGCACCTGCAATGAAAGCTTTTATATACTATATCCTATTTATTGTTTGCATCGTCCACCTCAATATGGCAAATGCACAGATTATCGTCAACGAAAATGCAGAGGACGATGATGATACAACGGCAATGGCTACGGGTGTAACACTACATGCAGACCCGAGGCTGGATGTGTTGCTGAAAAAATACCGTAATGTACAGTTGGGTGTTATCCGTTCGGGGCAGGGATACAGGGTGCAGATATACAACGGCAACGACCGTGTAAAAGCCAATGATATACGTGTTGACTTCATTCGCCGTTTCCCAGGTGTGCGCACGTACCTTACGTATGTGCAACCACAGTTTCGTGTAAAGGTGGGTGACTTTCGGACAAGAGGAGATGCGCAACAATTGTACGATCAGGTAACAGCCATATATACACCTTGCATGATAGTACCCGATATTGTTGTTATTAATACAATGAACGATGATTAATATTATCCGCGAAAAAGCAGCACAGTATTATCCTGCTATACAGGCTATACGGCATCATATACATGCCACCCCCGAATTATCTTTTGAGGAACATAAAACTGCCGCTTTTATTGCTGAGAAACTATCTGAATGGGGCATAGAACATCAAACAGGTGTTGCAGGTACTGGTGTTGTAGCTTTAATAAAAGGTAAAAACCCAACCAAACGATGTATAGCCCTGCGTGCAGATATGGATGCATTGCCGATACAAGAAGCAAATGACACTACTTACCGTTCTCAAAACGATGGTGTAATGCACGCTTGCGGGCATGATGTACATAGCAGTTGCTTGTTGGGGGCTGCAAAGATATTGAGTGAGTTGAAAGAGGAATTTGAAGGAACTATCAAACTAATATTTCAGCAAGGAGAAGAAAAACACCCCGGCGGCGCAAGTTTGCTGATTGCGGCTGGTGTACTCGAAAATCCTAAGCCTGAAGCCATTTATGCATTGCATGTGTATCCGCATTTACCAAGCGGCTCTGCAGGTTTCCGTGCTGGGAAGTATATGGCGAGTGCTGATGAAATATACATAACCATAGAGGGCAAAGGCGGACATGCCGCACTACCCCACCAAACTATTGACCCTATTGCTACTGCGGCACAGGTTATTGTAGCACTGCAACAAGTAGTAGCTCGCAAAGCCAATCCGCTGATACCTACTGTATTGACATTTGGCAAGATAGCCGGCGGATTTGCTACCAACGTAATACCCGACAAAGTAGAGATACTGGGTACGCTCCGCACGATGGATGAAAAATGGCGGTATGACGCGCATAAATGGATTGAAGACATCATACACAAAACTTGTGAGGCATACGGTGCAAAAGCGACGGTTGAAATACCAAAGGGTTATCCCGCATTATATAACGACCCTGCACTCACTACTTTCGCTGAAGACTGGGCAAGAGATTATATTGGTGCGGAGAATGTACACACTCTTGATATGCGCATGGCAGCCGAAGATTTTAGCTTCTATGTGCAGCACATTCCCGGTTGCTTCTTCCGTATAGGTACTAACTTCAATAACGAACAGTTTACCGCTCCTGTACATAATGCCAAGTTTGATATACACGAACAAGCAATGGAAACAGGCATGGGCCTGTTTAGCTGGATAGCCATAAATGCTTTGAGTAAGTAAGCTACACTTTGCCCCATATAGCAGTGGCATTGCAACCACCAAAACCAGATGAGGTTTTCAGAACGTATTGTATATCCGCAGCTTGGGTCTCCTTGGTTACATTTAAAGCAACGGATACACCCAACTCTTTAAAACCAAAAGAAGGTATTAGTTGCTGTTGTTGCAGGCTTTCAATTATCATAGCACTTTCTAAAACGCCTGCCGCGCCAAGCGTATGACCCGTATAGCCTTTAAAACTATGCACAGGCACGTCAGACAATCCGCAAAGATGAAACGCTTTCGCTTCCATCTCATCATTGTACAATGTAGCCGTACCATGTGCAGAAACCATATCAATATCTGTTGCTTCAATGCCTGCCTGACTTATAGCATTATTAATAGCCAAAGCCAATTCTTCGCCCGTACGCGATGGACCTGATATATGATTAGCGTCGTTTGAACTGGCACCTGAATAAAGCCTTGCTAATGACACATCTTCAGGCTGTGTAGTCAACACGATTGTTGCACCACATTCACCGAGGTTAATGCCCTTTCTGTCAGCATCAAACGGCTTGCATGGTTCGTCTGCTACTGCCTGAAAAGATTGAAACCCATTCAGTACAAACTTCGTAAACCTGTCGCAACCTATTACTACGGCGTGTTTGTGTGTACCCTGCTGCAATCTTCGCATTGCATACACCAAAGCCAACACGCCCGATACACAAGCATGAGAAACTACTACAGGTTTGTTGTGAGATAAGCCCAATTCATTGGCTATCAGTTGCGCACTGGTATGTAAAGCCAGCCTGTCATCGCTATGCGTTTCCAGCCATTCAATATTACCTTTTGTAGTAGATAATACCACAAGCGTATCTTCCGCCAATAATTCTTGATTACAATTTTGCAGTGCCTGCTTCGCAGAAAACAATGCCAGTTGTTCAAAAGGAGATAGTGGTGTGTTCGTTTTAGTATTGACTTGTATATACTGCCATTGCGATGCATCGAGCTTTGCAGCCCAAAACGGTGTGTTGCTTAATGCAATATCTGTATGTTGCCTGATACCTGTTTTACCATGCATCGCGGCAGTCCAGTGAGCTTTTGTATCAAGCCCTAAAGAAGAGGTAGTATTGGTAGCAATGGCGTAAACGGGATACATTATTCAGCAAGCCATTTTTTCTTCCAGTCAATCATAAACTGTGGTAGTGTCCACATCAATTCAAGGCTTTCACGGTACATAAATACCTGCATCGAGCTACCGGTAGCTACTTGCTCGTTGGTATGTGCATCGTATATAGCGTAGTGAAACAGTAACTTGGCTGCAGCACAATCTTCATACGTTGTTTCAAGCCTTATCTTATGTCCGTAGCGGAGTATGCGCTTGTAATTACAGTCTATCTTAATAATAGGCACTACTATATCACTACGATAAAAATCAAGGTATTTCAGCCCATACGCATTACCAAATGCTTCTCTGCCATCTTCAAAATAACGTATAAAATGACCATGCCAAACAATACCCAAAGGGTCTGCCTCGCTGAATTTTACCTCTAATTCTGTAGTGTGTGTAAGTGTTTTTTTCAAATGGGTGTTTATTTACTCCAGCTTTTCCAGTCCGATTTTATTTCTTTCAGTACGTTTACAAATGTTTTTGCCCAATAGTTGCGGAAACCAAAACCGCCCGATTTGCCCTCAACACGTTTTGTAAGCAATACTGTTTTTGATTTCATATCCACAAACGTTACCCACATAGATGCCTGCTCTCTACCCTTGCTCATACCCTCTACAAAAAACAGCATACCAACCCCTGCATTACCTTTGAAATCATACTTTTTAACAAGAGCAGCTACTTTTTGTTCGTCCAGCAACTGATACTTATTGGCATCACTTTCAAAGAAATTACCTTTCAGGCTGTTGTTGGCTTTTTCAGTAACATCAATGGCATACGCCACTTCCGTACGCCTGATAGCATCTGCTACTTTATATCTATCTTTCTCATTCACAAACAAGCTATTCCATGCAGGGAAATACTTGTCGCGCATTTGGCTATTGGTTATTTCGCCCGCATCCTGCCATTGTGCGGCATCACCAATAAATTTCAGTTGTGAGAAATCAAGCCCTAACCATGTTACGGGTGTGTTGTCGTTAAATACATCTGCTTTGTTTTGGGCAAAGGCACCGAAAGAAAACAGCATGGCTGTTAAGAAGAGTATATTTTTCATGACGCGAAATTTTTTTAAGACTCCTGCAAAAATATTTTCAATTCGCAATTCGCAATTTCCTGACCGTTGTTCAATACCCTGCCTTGCACTATATGTACATTCAACACCTGTGTTTTGAAACTCACTTCAGTGGTAATAGTATCGCCTACTTGTGGCAAAGCTATGATATTTAATGCTTTCAACGCCCCGATGTACCCAACCGGCACTTGCTTACCAGCATTTTGCAAACTATAGCCAGTACCTGCTGCGGCTGTTTGTGCCATATTTTCAACCAGCCCATACTCGGTGAACTTTCCATCTTCAACAAACAAATGCCCGTCCCTAACCGTAAAATCGGTAACAGACACTGTACCGTCTGCCTGTACAATATTATCAACCATTACAAATGGCGGACGCTGGGGTATATATTGTAAAATAGCTTGTTCACTCATTTCTTCCAGAAATCAAAATAATTAAACCATTGTTCAGGGTACTGCTCCAGCATTTTTTCTACCAATGCAGTGTAATCATCCAGCATTATTTCCATACCTGCCGTACCCCTACCCTCATAAGTCTTACTCTTGAAAGCATAAAAATGATAATGGAAATTAGTTTCTTTAAAAGCAAAAACAAAGCAAACTGGAGCTTTTAGTTTAGATGCCAGTATAAATGGCCCTGCAGGAAAAAGTGCTTCCTCGCCCCAAAAATCATGTTGCATAGTACGATTGCCCGGGCGGTAGCGGTCTGCATGAAGGCAAATGAGTTCGTTCCTGTTCAGCGCGGCAGACATTTCATAAATATGCGATTGGTCTTCTTTGATGTAGATAATGTTAAATGAGCGCTGGCTGTCATATTGCTCCATGTAGGCTTTCATCTGCTCGCCCTCGCCGTCATACATCACAATATTTATCTTTGCTTCTACACGCTTTAACAAATGCCCCGCTGTTTCCCAGTTGCCGAGGTGTGCACTCACCAATATGCCCCCCTTGCCATTTTTCACTAATTGTTCAATATGCTCTATGCCCTCATGTGTAAAGCTCAATTCCTTTCCAAGTCCAGACAATACTGCTATTTTATCAATCAGCGTTTGCCCGAAAACCATTAGATTTTTCTTGATAAGAGACGATGCCTGGGCAGGGTTATAACCCATACGTTGGGTGTACAGGTAGCGCAAAGGCTCTGTTGCCGATTTAACAAACAACCTGTAATAAAGTGTAACGAAATGCAGTAGTGCGTATGCAGACCTTAGGCCGCCGGTTTTCAGCAGCCATACAAATATTCTGTAACCTAAAGGAGTACCCCGCGAGCGTCCCTGCCAGGTTGCAGTATCAGGCATTGGCAGCTTCTAACCTGTTTGAAACGTAATCGTAGAAATCCTGCATGGTACTCATTGTCTGAAAATCCTCGGGTTTCACTTTGAAGCCGAAGTTTTGCTCAATGACCACTACCAGATCTATGTAGTCAAGACTATCTAAGTCGAGTGTGCTTTTCAAGTCAGCTTCAGGCACTATGGCATCTTCATCCACCTCGAAGTCTTCTACCATAAATGCCTTTATACGGCTAATTATTTCCTGCTGATCCATATTAGTATTAAAAACGTCGGGGTTTTACGTTTCAAATTAAAAGTTTTACTGTTATAAATAACAGTGAGCAAATCTACGAAAACTTATTCGGATTAGCGGTAAAAAGCCCTGTTCAAAAATGCACTTCTATTATGCTGTTCAGGGGGATATTTTGCCCGCCTTTTATCTGCAAAAACTTATCTGTAACAGACCATACCGTTGTACTAATACTTCGCGGCCCTTGTGTGGTTTCAAAACTTATGGTCGTCTTGCCCTTAAACTCGTTGCCCAGGCGGGTTGCGTACTGCAATTCCTTCTGCCAATGCTCTGTATTATCTACAAATGCAGGCACAATCACATAGTTAGATACTTCCTCTTTTTCTATCAGGGTTGCCATCATACACTTTTAATCTTTACTTAAATATACATATTTCTTATAAAACAAATACCCGCGAAAAAAGTTTTTCACGGGTATTTATGATTAACAAAGCCTATATAGTTTGTTTAACTATTGAAGCACAACGGGAAAGGTAGCTTCCACGTCTGTTTCTCCGCCTGTGGCATCAGGAGTGGTAGCCGCTTTGTTGGTTGGCTCATGTTTAAGCGTAACCGTTATGGCTCCTTTACCCGCCCCTGCTGTCAGGAATCTGATGGTTTGATTGAATGGATTTCCGTTTCCGTCTTTATTACCCATGCCAAAGCCAATAGAACCATTACCTGTAGTTGGGCTCGACTGATAAACAAATAAGTGCTCATTGCTTTCTTCTTTTACTTCTTTTGTTACATCTTCTGCGGGTGTTTCTTTTTCGTTCAGCAGTTCTACTTCCACACTATACTCTTTGTTGGCTGCCAGTTTTACAGAGTCTATGGTTACCGTTCCCTGTCTAGTGCTGCCAAATCCGTTTTCTACTTTGTAGGTAAAGGTTTTGATGCTCATATCGTCCAGCTTTGTAACTTTTAGCCTGACGGTTGTTATTAGTTCTTGCTCTACAGGTTCTGGTGTTGTTACCTTGTCTTTTTTACAAGCTGTGAAAGATATTGCAGCAAATGCAGTGAGAGCAGTCAATCGAATAATATTGTTTTTCATACTAATGAATGTTTTATTGTTCTTTTTAATTTTTAGATTTTAATCCGTAAAAGTTGAAAGGGACACGAAATCTTACAACTACGTTTGTCCCCGGTTGATTAATAAAATACCTGAATGCATCCATGTAATCGCGGTATTGCTGATTGAGGGCATTCATAATGGTGATACTTGTGTATAAGGGCTGGCCATTAACGTAAATAGTTACACCACATTGGGCATCAAGCACTGTATATGCAGCAGGTGGGCGTGGATTGTCGATGGCATCGAAGTTGGCAGGGATACGCCATTGATTGAAAATATATCTACCATCCACACCTACAAATACATCTTTTAGAGATTTACTGATGTTGAATGTGTACTTTATTCCAGCTGACACACGGTCTGCAGGCATCAGTATCAGCCAGTCTTGTTGCGTTACATCTCTTGCGAACAGAAAAGAAGCTTTAAGGTTTGCTTCCAGCGGTTTTACAATATTGTATCTGAATGCAATATCTGCACCGTTGAGCCATGCATTGGTTTGTTTATACCCGAAGCTTTTGAAGTAACCCCTTATAGTCAGTATATCGGCACCGGGGCTCAGGTAGATGAAGTCATTGATATACTGTGTATATAGCGATGCTTCAAGGTGCAACTTATCTGGCACATTGTAAACCGTTTCAAGATTCAGGCTATACGCTTTTTCGGGTTGCAGGTTTTTATCGCCCAGTTCTATACGTGCCGCACTATGATGCAGCCCCGCGCTAAACAGTTCATTAGCTTGCGGTGCGCGCCATGCATTGGCAAGCGTCGCAGTCCATTCCCAATTTGGCTTTATTTTATGCTTGATACCAATAGTACCTGATGCATTACTGTAATCAAAATCGTAGCGTACTATTGCTTGATTATTGCCCTCGGGGTTGTACACCTCATAATGCCTGTAGTCGTAACGCAAGCCTGCTTCCAGCGTCAGTTTGTTCCACCTGTATCGCTCTATAGCATAGGCTGCCACGCCCGGGCTTCGGTAGTTGGGTATAAATAACCTGTCGCCGTCCTGCATATAGTTTTCCTGATAGATGCCGTCAATACCTATTTGTCCTGTTATGTGCCCGATGGCTTTGTGGTCAAAGTTCAGATTAAGTGTTTGCGTATTAAGTGTAAGGTTTAGCTGTGCCTTATCAGTATTGCCCCTTATCACATCAAACTCTTGTCTGAAATTGTGCTGATAAGCATACACAAGGCTGAAAGCACCTGCCCTGTTATCCGCATTCAGCTTTAGTTTCCACAAATCGTGGCGTATGTGCTGCATGGGGCGGGCAATGTTGTAAGTAAACCCTGCACGGATGGTAGGCGTATCGCTATTGATGGCAAACAACAGGTCTTTTTCATTGCCCGTATGCGCTCCCCGATACACCCCCAATTCTGTATTAAAATGGCTGTAAAATACCTCTGCACCAAAATGGGCTTTCTTATATGCCAGTGTAGCAGAGTAATTACTTTCCCGTGTACCGGTATTGGCAGCCCAATGACCGGGGATGCGATAATTACCACCTTGCTTTAATGTACCCTGTACACGAATACCCAAACCTTTGATGTATTTAAAGCCATGCTCTAATAAAGCAGATGCAACACCCATGCGGTTGTTACTGAACCCTGCCAGATTTACCTCACCGCCCCAGCCTTGCATGGTACGCACAGCAGCTGGCTCTACCAATACCACACCACCTATGGCATCTGTACCATATCGCACACCTGCCGCGCCTTTCAGTACGGTAATGTTATTGGCAAGAAACGGGTCAATATTCGGTGCGTGTTCGCTGCCCCATTGCTGGTCTTCCTGTCTGATGCCGTTGTTGAGGATGATGATGCGGTTGCCATACAAACCATGTATCACCGGCTTGGCAATTGTTGCCCCGTTCGATAATACAGAAACACCATTTACTGCCTGCAACATATCGCCCAGCGTTTTGCCGCTGTTGGCGGTTATATCCATGCGCCTTAGCTGGCTCTTACTTTGTATAATGGTTTTGGTGTGCTCATCTGCTACCACCACTTCATCCAGTTCTTTATCTATATGCGCCAGACTGAATTTGAGTGTTGTGTTCCCCTCAATCTTCAACTCTTTTACCAAATGCTCGTACCCCGTCGCATGAAAATGTATATGATATATACCCGCACAGGCATTCGTTATCTGAAACCTGCCGTCTTCGTCGGTTTCAAATTCACGCTTCATTTCGTCTATGTACACCGATACAGGAAACAGAGGCTGGTTATTATGTGTTTCCACCACCCTGCACTGAACGATTATATTACAATTGTCTTGCGCGCTTGCAAATGGCAAGTGTGCGAATAGCCATATACATACGGCTATTAAAATCCGATACATATTGTATGCTTATAAATAAAGATTGATGCACTTGCCAGTAAGGGCTGTACATACGATAGCATTCATCAGGAAAGAAAAGCAGGCGGACCACGCAAATAAGCGGTAGATACATCTGCATGTAGATATGTAATGCTGATAAAGCTATTGTAAACAGGATACACCAATCGGGGTATATGCAGCTTTATTATCTGTACATCATTAATGAATAAGGGCAGCGCGTAGCTGAGAAAACTACAGTGGTGGTGCTGGGGTTCTATCACCAGCCCGTCTGCATCGCTATGGGTGTGTACGGTATCGTGGTGGTCGGCAAACAGGTGTATGTATTCTTTGGGCGTACTGCCAAACAACAGCAGTATGGCAAGCCATGCAGAAAGAATTATATGTCCCGTTCTTTTTATCAAAGTATATTAGCAGCCGAAAACTGACCAGCAAAGATAGGTAATCCAAATTAAGACTGCTTATGACAAGCTTGAAAAGGCATTTTGCCCTGTTTATCTGTATATGTTTTATGGGCAACGCCATATATGCCCAACGCCTCAACGACCCCAATACCATTGGCTGGTACAATACTTTTGGCACTATATACACGGGCAAAAAACAAAAAATGTCTGTATGGCTGGAGTACCAATGGCGTAGGGACAATGTAATAACCAACTGGCAACAATCGCTGACGCGTGTAGGGCTGCAATACCACTTCAAAAACAATGTAAGTGCATTGCTGGGCTATGGCTACATCATCACTTTTCCATACGGCGACTACCCGGCAGGCAGATACCATATACCCGAACACAGAATATGGCAACAATTGGTATGGAATGGTAACGTGGGGCGTATAGCTATCAACCACCGTTTACGTTTGGAGCAACGCTTTATAGGCAGGGTGAACCAAGCTGCACCCGAACATACTATAACAGATTGGGTGTACCTGAACCGTGTACGCTATCAGCTACGCGCTACTATAGCCATCAACCGCAAAAAGATGGAAGATAATACATGGTACATTGCTTCTTTTGATGAGATATTTATTGGCTTCGGTAAGAATGTAAATCAAAACGTATTCGACCAAAACCGAATCAGTTTATTGGCAGGTTATCAGTACAACAAAATGTTTCGTGCAGAGTTGGGTGCTTTTAACCAGACCTTGCAACAGTCATCGTTAGTTGGTGGCAGGCAAGTGTATCAATACAATAGCGGGTTGATAATGAACGCGTATATTACGTTATAGTTTTTCTATAACGCCTGCTATACCTTGTCCGCCACCCACACATGCGGTAACGATGCCGTACTTTTTCCCGAGCCTTTCCATATCGTGCAGCATTTGTATGGTGAGCTTTGCACCACTGCACCCTAACGGATGCCCTAATGCTATGGCTCCACCGTTTATATTTACTATATCAGGGTTCAGTTCCAGTTCGCGTATCACTGCCAGCGATTGTGATGCGAACGCCTCGTTCAGTTCTATTAAATCTATCTGCCCCAAGTTCATGCCTGTTTGTTGCAATACTTTTGGCACAGCGGCAACCGGGCCTATACCCATGATGCGCGGCTCTACCCCTGCTACTGCACAACCCACTAACCTACCCCATGGCTGCAAGCCGAGTTGGTTCATCAGTCTTTCACTCATCACTATCACAAATGCTGCTCCATCTGATGTTTGAGAAGAGTTGCCAGCCGTTACCGTACCACCTTGTGCAAACACGGCAGTCAGTTTGGCTAATGCTTCCACGCTGGTATCTGCGCGCGGCCCTTCGTCCGTGTCAACTATTATATCTCTTTCCTTACGTTTATTCTTTTCATTCAGGTACACTTCTTTTACCGTTACAGGAAGTATGCCTTTTTTGAAATACCCCCCTTTGATGGCTGTGATAGCTTTTTGATGCGAGTAATAAGAAAACGCATCCTGCATATCGCGTGGCACATTGTAGTCTTTAGCTACCTGTTCTGCCGTCAGCCCCATGCTCAGGTAATAGTCGCCGTTCTCTTTTACAATATCGTAGTTGGGCATGGTTCGCCAGCCGGCCGTTGGTACAAGGCTCATGCTTTCCGTACCGCCTGCTATAATGCACTCCGCCTGCCCTGTTTGTATTTTTGCAGTAGCTATTGCAATGCTCTCTAACCCCGACGCACAATAACGGTTGACTGTAACACCAGGAGCATGTTCGCCCACTGCACGGTTGGCAATAATGCGCCCCACCTGCAAACCCTGCTCTGCCTCGGGTACGGCATTGCCTACTATCACATCGTCTATCAGTTTGGCATCTAATTGCGGAACGCTTGCCAGCAAGCCACGTATCACATCTACTGCCAAGTCATCAGGACGATAATTGCGAAACGCACCCCGCTTAGATTTTGTTACTGCTGTACGGTAGCCAGCTATGATGTATGCTTGCTGCATGTAAAGTCAAAATTTAAAAGTCAAAAATCAAAAAACTGCTTTACTAAAGTTACCAAATATACCGGTGAATGCCTTGTTAAACTATCCATAAGCAGTGATAATAGATGTATAAGCAGCATCCTTACAGAATGGTGTAATTTTACACCATGAAAAAGACAGTAGTTTTAGGCGCATCTGAAAACCCTGCACGATACAGCAATATGGCTACACAAAGGTTGAGAGCCAATGGGCATCCCGTAGTGGCCATCGGCAACCGTGAGGGTAAGATTGGCGATGTGAACATCATCAAAGAACATCCTGCTATGGATGATGTAGATACCGTAACACTCTACCTGAACCCTGCTAATCAACAACCTTATTACGACTATATATTATCTCTCAAACCCAAGCGTGTTATCTTCAACCCTGGTACTGAAAACGAAGAACTGGAAACGATGGTCGAGGCGCAAGGTGGCAAGACGATGGAAGCATGTACATTAGTGTTGTTGAGTACGGGGCAGTATTAGCGAACCTGGATTTTAGGATTAAGGGATTATTGAGATTCATATTCTTTTTTTGATAAACCCATGGCAATTGAGTTATGGGTTTGTTGTATCTTAGAGGTAAGATGCCTAAACCACAACCCATACAAATATCTATACGCAACCCTTGTACAGAGGATTGGAGTAAAATGACACCTGCAGAGCAGGGGCGGTTTTGCAGCAGTTGCCAAAAATGCGTTGTGGATTTTACAGGGTTTAGTGATAGGCAGTTGTATGAATACCTACTAGCAAATAAAACAAAACAGGTATGCGGCAGATTTTATGATACCCAGCTCAACCGCACTATACACATACCACCACAACCACACAGTGCATTATACAGGTATTTTATTGGTTTAGGGCTTACGTTGATATTAGCACAAATACCATCAGAGGAAGCTAAGGCAAGAGCACCTTACTCTTTCACATCAATTATCAATAACAACTCTCTACAAGAAGAAAATACAAGTGGAGATAGTGTTATTATAAAAGGAAGAGTTATTGATGAAAATAAAGAGGCTGTTTATGGGGCGGTTGTTCAAATATATAATGACACATTAGCTATTGCTGGCACTATTACAAATGAAGATGGCGAATATTCACTAACGATTCGTCAAAATGAAACTACTAACTTGTTATTATCTGTAAAGTATCCCAGTTATAAGTATCAAAAAATATCAATAACCTCAAATAACAATACAACAAAAAATATTCAGTTAGAACTAAACACTAGTGTATATGGCTTAATGATTCTCGAAATACAAGATTATAAAGTCCCTCTACTACTTGAAGGTAACACCCGCATCATCACAAGCGAAGAAATAGAGAAAGGCGCTTATTAATAACTATGCCCCATCCACAGCGCACCGCTGATGCTATCTCGCGTAGCACCAGTTACACTGCTTAGTACATTTGTTTCTTCGCGCCAACGTAGTGCGCCTATCAGCGCCATTACTACGGCTTCTTTATACATTACCGTATTGGCATCGGGCACTATTAAGTTTATATGTTGTTGTGCTAAAGCCTGCAGCAGTTTTTCTATCAAAAAACTATTGAATGCACCCCCACCTGTTACCAGCATTTGTGGTTGTTCTTTGTCACTTGGGTATTGCCTTACTGCGTTGGCTACCTGCTCTGCAATATGCAACACCATCGTATGCAGCAAGTCGTTCGTATCATGTTCGCTCTCCAGCAATGCAGGGAAAGCCATATTCACCGCCGCCTCATTGCTTAATGACTTCGGGGCTTCTCTTGTATAGTATTCATTCTTATTCAGGTGTAGCAACACATCCGTTTGCAGTCTGCCGCTTGCAGCAAGACTGCCGTTTTCATCGTATGCTTTGCCTGCTTTTTGTGCCAATGTATTCAGTACTTGGTTGGCGGGGCATACATCAAATGCAAGCGGTTTGCCTTCGTGAGGTACGGTGATGTTGGCAATACCACCAATATTCAGGTGGTAATCGTACTGCCCGAAGAGTAGCTTATCGCCAATAGGTACTATCGGCGCGCCTTGTCCGCCCAATGCCACATCCAACGCCCGCAAATCGCTGATGACGGGCAACCCCGTAATAGCAGCTATCGTTGCTCCATCGCCTATTTGTGTAGTAGTATGGTTAGCAGGTTCGTGCAGTACCGTATGCCCGTGAGAGGCTATATACTGTACCTGTAGTTCTATTTGTTTATCGGTTATGAATTGATTGACAGCCTCACCCATCCATCTGCCATAAGCAGTATGTAATCGTAGAAATTCCGGCACAGACAAGTGTTGGGCATGTTTCAGATTATGCGCCCATTCGTCGGTATAGGGTATGCAGTCTGCCGCCAGTATCTCATACGTCCATTGCCCGCGTATTTCTTCCAGTTGCACAAATGCAATATCCAATCCATCCAACGAACTGCCCGACATCAGGCCGATAACCTTATAAACCATGGCTGCGAAATTAGTTGATTTGTTGACTTGTTAGTAGTGGCAATGCTACAGGTAGAAAACCATAGGGCATCACAATAAAAAACACCCCAGCGTTGGGGTGTTCTGAATATTATTTGACTGTAAATTATTTTTTATTCTCTAATGCGCAAGTGGTGCTGTACCTTTCTCTACCTAAGTAATATTTGGCACTCTCTTCTTCACATTTTGCCTTGGCAAGCCCTTTACTGTTTTCTCTCTTTTTAGATGCTGAGCTGGTTTTATACATTTCTTTGGTAACGGTATCGGTTATTTCGGTAATGCAATTGCAGTCGTACACTTTGGTGCAAGAGCCTGTAAATAAAGCACCTGCCACAATAAGTGCGCACAACCATAATGTATTTTTCATATATAAAACCCTATTTCGTTATAAAAATGGTAATTATTGCTTGAATTTGCAAGGGCGGGTGTAAGATTGTTGGAAAATGGGGTATCACTTATTCAAAAAACACTAACGATTCGCCCAATCTATTGATAACTACTACACGCCTCTTACCTTTAGCAGGCACAATGATTACCTTATCATCATAAGCGTGTAGTAGCTCTACCACATCTATAGGCACAGCACTTTCACTATCTTTTTTGCGATACACTTTTACAAGGCAGGGGTAGGCAATGTTTATTTTATCGTGTACATAAATGGCTTTTTTGCCCTTGGCATATAACCAATCGGGGCGGCCATTGATATATTTCGTGTCAGGATGATATACATTACAATCAAAAGTCACCAAGTTGTTTTTGGCTTTGTTAAATACATTGCCTGCGCTATCCTTTAATACAATGCTTTCGTTGTGGCTTATCAATTTTCGATAACGATTACCATAATCTTTACTGCTGCTTTCCGTTAGCTGCACCTGGTCTATTGTAAAGGGGTCAATGCCTGTCATTTTCTTCAACCTGCCAGCCATTGGCAATACCATAAAGTTTCTAGTTGAGTCTTCTATGGCATGGTCGTATCCGCAATAGATGACAAATTTCTTATTGAGGTGTTTGTCCATCATGGCTTTGATGTTGCGTGCCTGCAATTCTTCTCTGCTTTCGCCTTTGCTTTGCAATTCCCAATCTGCCTCGTAGGGAAAGACAGTGTAGCCAAGTTGCAAGGCTTCGCGAAGCATATTACCAAAGCAAGGTTCGTTGGTATAACTACTCACGTTTATTAGTGGGTATTTATTCAAGTTGATATTGGAATCGGAATAAGGTAATGCCTCAAGCCCTATATATGTATAGCCCAGTTTTTTTAGTTCGGGCAGCAATGTAGCTACAAATACCCGATGGCGTGGATTGTGGTGGGCCTCATTAAAGATGACTATACTTGTTTTGGCTGCTTGTTCCAGAATATAAGACGCTGCATGTACCTTGTTATTGAATGGTGCTAATACCGCCTTGTACGATGCTGATGGTTCGCCGGAAGGGTTTTTATACTCTCTATCCCTTGTTTCCAAGCCAAGCTTATACTCGCCAATATAGGAATAAGCGGTAGCTGCCATTTGGTATTTGTAAGGTGTAGTATCTGCCTGCAATGTACTGTCTATGATTGCCGAAAATTGGTATGCTGGTTTTTGTGCGTTGGACACAGCACATAGTATTACAAAAGAAAAAATCAGCCAATACACTCTCATATAGTTCAAAACTAAAGATTTAGTTGACGTGAACCAATTATGTACCTATAATAATTGTTGCATAGTTTCCAGCAATCAACACATCAACAAATAAACTAATCAACCTATACCTAAAGCCCTGTACCTTTGCGCTTTCGCATAAAAATATGATTACAGTAATAGCAGGCACCAATCGTACAGACAGCATGACGCTGAAAGTGGCAAGCCTCTACCATACCATGCTGGCAGCACACCACCCCAACGTACACTTGCTGAACTTAGAGGGCAAAGCTGTATGGGAGCGTGGCGACGAGATGAAACAAATAGAGAAAGACCTGCTGATACCTACCGAAAAGTTTGTGTTGGTAATGCCCGAATACAATGGCAGTTTCCCCGGCATACTGAAGCTAATGATGGATAACAGCGACATCAAAAAAGCATGGTGGTACAAAAAAGCCATGCTGGTAGGTGTTGCAGACGGGCGGGCAGGCAACCTGCGCGGTCTGGACCATATGACGAACATACTGAACTACCTGCGTGTAAACATACTGTACAATAAAATACCCATCAGCCGCATAACCGAAGAGATAGGCGAAAACGGCGAGGTGCTGAAACCCGCCACATTAAAGACGATAGAAACACAAATAGACGAATTTTTGAAGTTTTAGCAGATGACAAGATTGCTCATATTCTTAGGCATTTTTTTACTGGCAGAGTATTATGCGTATACCGTAGTACGTAGCGCTATGCGCACCCTGCCATCTAATATTAAAACCATACTGACGGTAGTATACGTATTGCTCACCATCATCACATGGGCAGGCTTCTTCTCTTTCAGGTTTATAGACTGGGCAAAAGTGCCGCATTTGCTGCGCAATATTTATGTGGCTTTCACGCTTGGTTTTATTGTGGGCAAAGCACTGATACTGATAGTAATGCTGGGCGATGAAGTGCGCCGCTTTTTTGTATGGATATGGAGTATATTCAGCAAGCCGGCAATAGCTGCTACCACTGCCGCCGAGGTAACGGGTAATGGCATCACAAGGTCGGTGTTTATACAGCGTGTGGCATTGATATTGGGTGGTACGGCATTGGGCGGCTTTATGTACGGTATCACCAACCGATACAATTATAAAATACGTCGCATACAGCTATCGCTCAAAAACCTGCCTGCTGCTTTCAGGGGCATGAAGATTGTGCAGATTTCGGACATACACAGCGGTAGTTTTGATAGTCACCATGCTGTGCAGCGCGGGGTAGAAAAAGTATTGGAAGAAAAACCCGATATGATTTTCTTTACCGGCGACCTTGTAAACAACAAAGCAGACGAAATACAACCCTATACCGACATATTTGCGAAACTAAGCGCACCGCTTGGTGTGTACAGCATTTTAGGCAACCACGACTATGGCGACTATGTGCAATGGCCCAACCCTGAAGCCAAAGCTACAAACCTGCAATGGCTGAAAGACACGCATGGCAAAATGGGCTGGCGATTGCTGATGAACGAGCATGTAGTAATAGAAAAAGGCAATGATAAAATAGCCGTAGTGGGTATAGAAAACTGGGGTGCAAAGGCAGGCTTTCCCAAATATGGCAAAATGAACGAAGCCTATGCAGGACTGGCAGAAAAGAACATTCCGTTCAAGATGCTACTATCGCACGACCCATCTCATTGGGATGCGGAAGTACGCAAAACATATACCGATATAGACATCACATTCAGTGGGCATACGCATGGTATGCAGCTTGGCGTAGAAATACCGGGGCTGAAATGGAGCCCCGTGCAATATGTTTATAAAAAATGGGCTGGCCTCTACCAAGAGGGCGAACAATACCTGTACGTCAACCGAGGATTTGGCTTCCTCGGTTACCCTGGCAGGTTGGGCATACTACCCGAAATAACGGTGGTAGAATTAGTTTAACACCCTTTTGAAAAGCTGTGCCATCAGTTCGGGGCGTGGAGACAGTAAGTCTGCCGCTGCCTCTTGCAGGTATGGCTTCATGTCTTGTACCAAATCCGTCAACACATCGCTTTTCGCGTCTTCCATCTGCATCACTATTGGTTTTTCGGGTATTTTCTCTGTAAAATGTTTAAGTAAAGTTTTCCTCATTAAAAAACGGCTTTTGCAAATAAAACGCATGATTATTCCTTTTATTGTATCTGCTAAAAGTTTTTTTAACATCTATTAACTAACTTTTCTACCGCAATCATCGTCAGGCAATAACTTTTACCTGCAATAGTTGTTGTAACAATATGAAAACCATAGGCATAACAGGTGGTACGGGGTTGATAGGCAGAACGCTCACTAAACTATTGACAGACAGAGGACACAAAGTCATCATCTTTACCCGAAAGCCAAAGGATAGCATTGGCAATATCAGCTATGCTTATTGGGATGCTTACAAACAAGCCATAGACACCGCCGCCCTGCAAGCAGTTGATGCCATACTACACTTAGCCGGCGAGGGTGTTGCCGATAAACGGTGGACTACCCAACGTAAACGAGAAATATTGGAAAGCCGTACCATCGGTACATCGTTTATAGCTTCTCAAATATTGCAACATGCCCCACATTGCAAAGCGTTCATATCATCATCAGCTATTGGGTATTATGGTGCAGATAATGGTGGTACACCATTTACAGAAACAGACAATCCGTCTGCCGACTTCCTTGGCAGTACCTGTAAGGCATGGGAAGACGCAAGCTTGCCACTTGAGGGTAAGATGCGCAGGGTACTATTACGCATAGGCATCGTACTGAGTAATGATGGTGGCGCATTCAAAGAATTTGCCAAACCTGTAAAATTTGGCATTGCGCCGCTATTAGGCGGCGGGCAGCAAACAGTTAGCTGGGTACATATAGATGATGTAGCTGCCATGTTTGTATATGCGCTTGAAAATGAATTGCTGCAAGGCACATACAATGCCGTAGCACCCGCACCCGTATCGCAACGTTTATTAATGTTCACCATCAGGCATTATGCAAAAGGCTTTAGTATTCCCCTGCCTGTCCCATCATTTGTATTACAACTGATGCTGGGCGAAATGAGTATTGAAGTATTGAAAAGTGCAACCGTAAACAGCCAAAAAATAGAAGATACAGGCTTCCCATTTCGCTACCCTACTATCGGCAAAGCTGTTGAGCAGTTGATGCGTTGATTACTTGTACGCATAGTCGCTCAGGTACTCGTAATCGGGAGTTAGTTTCCCGCCTTCGCATATCGTAGCTCGGCGAATGATGTCGCTGCTATCACTTAGCAATTCTTTCAACACAAACTTTTCGAAGTGCGCTCCAAAGTATTGTGATGCATCGCGAGGTAATTCATTGGGCAGATTATCTACCGCCATTACATCTATAACGTTGTTGCTGTTTTGATATGGTGCTGCCTGCCCACCTGTTTTACGGTCTATACCATACACAGGGTTGGCAATGGTAGATGCACCGATGTTGATGGGGACGGAACCATCAATATCGCAAGTTATGTCGGCTATCACACGCACCCGCCAATCATTACGTAGTATATCTTGTTTCTCAAACAGGCGTGCAATCTTGGCATCCCAATAAATGCCATTCATCAGTACATCTGTTTGCGGAATGTATTTGGTGAACAAACATTTATAGGCTTCGGGGTGCGCGTGAAAATCATCACGTGAAAAGAGGTCGTTATCTTTTCGGGCATAGAGGTCGCCACCTTTCAGGTGGGTATATACCGGGTAGTCGTATTGGTGTGTCAGATAATCTTCCGGCTCTACCGATTCAATATCAAAATGCGTCATCACCTCAATAATACCACTTGCTACTTTACCGGAGCCTGTTACAACGATTTTTATGTTGGGCAGTTTTACCTGCTCGTATGCACGTAGCAAATCTGCAAAGCCTGCTACATGATGCGCTGGCGGCAAATCATACAACCCAAACTTTTTGCCATAAGCCAGCAAGCCATTATGCGCACCTACCACACCTGCATAGTAACCAAAGCCAAGTATGCGCTGTTCATCTATATGCGTCAGGCATTCATAGTCTATCATGCGAATGCGTTTTTCAATCAACGCATGCATCAGTTTTTGGTTGTAGGGTTGTTTCTTTTTGGTATGCGAGAAGAAGAAATAGGTTTTATCGGGTATCAGGTCATCAACACGCACTTCTTTGATGCCAAGTAACACATCACAATCTCTCAGGTCTGCTTGTAGGGGTATACCAGCGGCTGTATAGTCTGCATCGGGTACGCACCTGTCTGGCGATGGCTCTGCAACTATCTGCAATCCGTGGTATTTCTGCATTATCTGCACACATTGTTGCGGTGTGAGGGCAACACGGGTATCTGGTGGTGACTTTCTTTCACGAATCAAACCTATACGAATCATCTTACTTACATTTGTACGCGTAAAGATAAGCTACTCTCATTTGCCGTATGGACAACTATTTTGAATTATATGAAATACCCGTCAGCTTTGCGCCCGATGCTGCTTTGGTAAAAAAGAAATACTATGAGCTGAGCCGCCGCTACCACCCCGACAGATATACACTGGCAAATAATACCGAACAGGCGGAAGCACTACGCATGGCCGCATTGAATAACGATGCATATAAAACGCTACAAAACGAAGATGCCCTGATGGCATATATACTAAAGCTGCACGGGGTGCTGGAAGATGAGGAAAAATATAACCTGCCGCACGATTTTTTGATGGAGATGATGGACCTGAATGAAATCATCAGTGAATATGAAATGGAACCGGATAACGAAATATTAAAAAAACAGGCCGAAGACATGCTGGCATCGCAAATGCAGGACTGGCTGCTGTTGGCTAAACCATTGACAGAAAAATTTAATAGCGGCGATACCTCTACCCCATTATTATTACAAATAAAAGACAGCTATTTCCGTAAAAAATACCTGTTGCGGATTTCGGAAAGAATAAATACATTTGCAGCCCCTCGCTGAACAAGCACGCCCAGATGGCGGAATTGGTAGACGCGCTAGACTCAAAATCTGGTTTTCGCAAGGGAGTGCAGGTTCGATTCCTGTTCTGGGCACGCTGATTATCAAGGAGTTACATACAATTGTAACTCCTTATTTTTTTGTCTGAAATTCATGTGCACTAAAATGTGCACTAAACTTTATTCTGAACAACAGTGTTGTTGTTATTATTTGCTTGGGCCAAGTGAACAAAAGAATGCAGATGTAAATTTACCTTCTTTGATTTGCCTTTCAACAGTATTACCATCGTCATAATCTACATTTCATATAAGTTGAATAAAACTTTCGATAGGTCTTCTGAGAGAAACTGGCTTGGGATAGTTTTGCACATAACCTAATCGTAACACAAATTGAATACTGTTAGTAATTTTCATTCTACTTTGAAGTTCAGCCTTATATATGTCCTCCTCCAGTATCTGAGTCATTGGGTGTACGCCAATTTTTTTCACTCTTGTCTTCAACAACATTCTTTGAAGTCTTTTTCCTGTTTCCAACAGTGATGCAGTGTCACCATTTTCACTTGTCATAAGCAGCCAACCACCAAGATTCGTTGCCTGATTCTTAACTTTAGCTAAACTTTGCTCTCTAAACTTTACACTTAGCACATTTTCTTTCTTGTAAAGATTCCTTACAATCCAACCAGATAAACCACTTATTTCCATGCTCGCAGTCGTTAGACCATCTTTGTATTTCAGAGCATCATCTGTCGATAATCTCATCCAATTTGCAAGCTCATTCTGTGCATCATCTCTGTATATCTGTTGATGGTTTGCGTCAACTGTTAGTTCGCTAAGCCATTGTTGTTCCTTTGTTTTATTGGGTATGTAATGAAAATGATTATTATCTCCGCTACAAATAAAATGCATGTCGTTTGCTGAAATAATGTCATTCAAAAAGCCTGAACGTATTGTTCTACGTAGTTTAATGTTTTCAAGATTATAGTTGCTTTTATTACTGGTTTTATTCAGCCTTATCTCTACCATATCTTCATCCTGATTACTATTAGCCAAAAGTTTATACTCAGCAATATAGCCAAGGGAGTCCGCAGCGTAATCGATATTCTGGATAAATGCACCTATTGAAAGAATTGTTTCTCGTTGTGAGGGGTCTACTGCAGGAAGCCATTTCATTTTATCATTGCATACAATCCAGTGATAGGGAGCAAGATATTTTATCATCCAAGGTTGGGTATTATGACCGCTCGGTGCAAGCGATGCGAGGTACAGTATTTTCCTCTCATCAGGGTAAAGTTTTTCTGACGATATAGGAATATCAGCAACATCGTCGCGCATAATATTCTGTTTGTCGCTGAAGGCATAGGTAGCTAACAGTGTAGCTGCAGCTGTACCTCCCGCTATTTTAAGAAACCCCCTCCGGTTCATACTAATATTTTTGTTTGGCATTGAAGTACCAGCCAATTTTTAAAGAGCCTTCGGGTATAAAAAACGCAGGCTCATATGCTAAATCATCAACAATTATGTTATCATCTGTTGCAATGGTAGCATGCAACGCTACCCACGGGTTGATGTATAAATTCTTGTATATTTTAAGTACATATCCACCTCCTATTGTAGCGATATAGCTTTCATACCTTGTTGTTTGTTTTTTTAAATCAGTCTGAATTTCTGCATCCCAATATTCTATTCCGGCTCCAACCCACCATTTGTTTACCCCTGTTCCTATAAAATAATCTGTAATTAGCGCATATACCATCATATTGTTGTTTGTAAAACCATCTGATATCATAAACTGTGGCACTGAAACCTTTGTCACGACAGCCCTATATCTGAAATGATTATGCGAAAGCCATATAGACCCATAATATCCACCAGTCGCAAATGGCAATACATCAGCTTCAAAGCCGATGGACATTGATGATTGTACAGTGTCAGTTTTAGATTGCGCCTTTGTAATAGTCGAACAAAGGACACTTATTGCTATAATAATATTTTTCATTGTAGTGTTCTAATGTATTGATTATTAATAATTACTTCATTGTCCATAATTTTCTGAATTGCTTACTGCACAACAATAGAATATTGGGAATTAGTAACGACACACTCATCCAGGACAATACCAAGACTGTATAGTTTTTATCTTCCGTAAAAAACACCATACCGATGGTACGAATAGAGGTATGGACAAGTGCGGCACTCCAAACTGAATTTTCAGCTTTTTCGTATAAATAAGCGAAGGGTACTGACAATCCTATTGCCAGCAAGGTAGATGGCAAAGCTATTTTCCAGTCCATATAAGTAAACATCGGTAAATGTGCCAAAGAAAATGCGGCTATAGATATAACAGCTGCTTTTCTAAAGTTCATTGTTGCTCTAAGCTTAGCAAAAAGAAAGCCACGAAATAGAACCTCTTCTGTTACACCTGCAGTTAGGAGCAACCCTATTGTGTTCCACAACCAGTTTTTTTGAATAGAAATTGAAGTATCGAGAATACACCCTAAAAACGGGTACATCAATAACAGCAAAATGCTCAATAGTAATCCGGGTATTAAACTATTGATGGTAACTGATTTTAGTCCAATATCTGTGGCAGCATTCTTTGTAGTTTTGTTATAAAGCCATTTGTTTAGTAACAATAGGATAGATACCACTGTAATACTAACTAATAATGCACTTAATATATATGGTAGTTGCGCAAACCACATGCCTGAAAGATGCATAACAAAGAATGCTGCCAAGAATATCAGAAATAGTTTGAAATTCCCAATGGGCATAACCTATTTATTTTGCGCTCTGCTTTGCAGGTATGTCTTTGTTAGCTTGTAAATAGCATAAGAGCCGGGTATCATTGGCAATATTGCAGTCCACATACCTGAGAAGTAGTATTCTCCAGTAGTTTTGTAATAATAGTTAGGCATGTCTGCAACTTCAATGCCTTTAACAGCTTGGGTAACATGGTTAATGTTCTCTGGTTGAATATTTGGCTCTATTAACGGAAATATAAAATGGGTAAATTCTGCAAAGCCAGGGCCAATGAATATAAACCAAGCCACAAAGCCAGCAAGCGGAACACGATAATACAAACCAAGCGTTGTTAGTGTATAGATAATGGGGCCTATCATCATAAACACCATCAGAAAGCTCTGCTCTGTCCAAGGTACGTCAAATATTCTTGATACGGCCGGACCGAATCCTGTAAAATACTCTTCAACCATATGAGTTTGGAGTGCCGCAACCGTTAAGATAAATATTGGCAGTATCAGTTTAGGGTCGTTTGGCTTTTTCAGATAGGTGAAGTACCAAAAGAAAAAACCGATAATTGCCGACCCACCAACTATAATAACAGGAGGCCAACCGATTTTTATATACCCTATTGTAGGGGCAATAATACAGACTGCGATAGCTACAAATAAGCTTGCTTTTTGAGAAAGTGTGAAGTTTTGCATATTATATTGATTTTATGATGCAAAACTATTTTGAGAATATGGCTTATTTTTTTACAAATGATAAAAAGCTAAAGCGTTGTAATAAATGAGTGAAGGAAATTATACAATGCAATATCCGGTCATCGCTTTGACGGTGGAATGTTTTTATACCTGGATAGTATTCCCTTAAATTGTTCCGACTTTACAGGATTATGAATTTTCAACTTAGTGGGTGGATATTGTGCCAACATTTCGTCAGTCCTAACGGGTCTTTGTTCAAAACCTCCACCACAATTTGGACAAACATTATAGAGTATGTCATTTACACAGTCTGCACAAAATGTACATTCAAAAGAGCATATCATTGCTTCAGCATCATCTGCTGGAAGGCTCTTCCCACAGTGTTCACATACAGGTCTGAGTTGTAGCATGTCTTGAAATTTCGTTTGAGATAATATTTTATCACAAAACTACTACAGCTATCCAATCATGTTTTTTACAATTGATAAAACTTACTTGTTCGCTCTTATTCTGCTTAATGAACCCTGTGTAATGCCTAAATAGTTGGATAGGTCACCCAAGCTAATACGTTGAAGCAATTTCCCATTATCATCGAGGAAGTGATTGTATCGTTCTGTAGCACTTTCTTCCAGCATTTCACTTATACGTTTCATCATGTTGATAGTAGCTATTGATAGTAATTTGCTAAAGGCAGCTTCAATACAATGATGTTTTTTGCATAGTATTTGTAAATCTTTCCATGTAATATAAGTTACTGTAGTATTTTCGAGTGCCATTATTTCATACGTAGATGGAGTTTGACTAACGAAACTATCGACAACAGTAAATAATGCATGTTCAGCAAAAAACTGCATAATGAATTCTTTTTCTTCATTTGAAAAGAAGGTTTTTGTTAGCCCTTCTTCAATGAAGTATAATTTCTTGCAAACCTCTCGCCGTCTTAATAAATAGTCGCCTTTGTTTACTGACTTATTCTGCAAACAATAGTGCAAGTCATCTTCTGCTGACTTAGTAAGTTCAGATAACTTATTAAATATGGTGAGAAAATCAGCCACTTAATAATATTTATAATAATATACTGTCATATAAATATAACGCATACACACTATTATTTGATTTTGTTGATTTAAAATAATTGACTAAAAATACAATACGTTTAACCAAAATTCCTTCGAGAACTTTGATATTTCAGCAAGGGAGTGCAGGTTCGATTCCTGTTCTGGGCACTGAGTCCTTTGAAAAAACACCCGCTCTTAGAGTGGGTGTTTTTTGTTTTTGATAACAAGTAATGATTTATTATTGCACACATAGAATATTAGCAATGACGAATCTCACCTCCACCCTCACCGCCAACCCCAAGCGTATCTTTTTAATAGATGGCATTGGGGCTATTGTTACTGCCTTATTATTATCGCTGCTGTTGGGGCAGCATGTAGATGTGTTTGGTATGCCACAGCATGTGTTGTATAAATTGGCTATACTGGCAACTGCGTTTGCGGTGTATTCTCTCTCTTGCCATTTTTTGTTACGCGGCAACTACAAACCCTACCTACTCATCATAGCAGCCGCCAACCTGCTTTATTGCTGCATCACATTGGTATTGCTATTCGTTTTCTATCAACAACTTACTATACTCGGCATGTTATATTTTATTTTTGAGAAAATAATAGTAGGTAGTATGGTATATGTAGAGTTGAAGGCTGCAAAATAACAAAGCCACACAAGTAGTGTGGCTTTGTTCTATTAATATGATAAAATTATTGCGCTGATGGTGGTGTAGGTCTATCGCTTTGTTGTCCGCCGCCTTGTGGTCTGTTACTACCTTGGGGGCGGTTGCGGTTGTTATTATTGCCACTGTTACCGCTTCTATTATTGTTATTCGGGTTGTTAGGACGGGGTTGCTGTTGCGGGCGGTTACCGCTACCACCTTGTTGCGGTGGCCTATTTTGCTGTGGTGGTTTATTATTGCCACCCCCTTGCTGTTGCGGGCGGTTGCCGCTTTGTTGTGGCCTGGCAGCACCTGTTTGTTGTTGCCTGTTACCTTGCTGTCCGCCTCGGTTGTCGTTATTACGGCGGTCGTTATTACTTCTTTTTTTCTTATTGCCTTTTTCAAGCGTTTTCAGGCTTATCTGCCCTACATCGTTCACAAAACCCATTTCCACCTTCACCGCTGTTTTAGAAGTGGTAATAGTTTCCAGCTCCACAGGTTGCAGTTCTTCGGGCTTTATACCTTGCTGATTGGCTTTCTGTATTTCTTTTACTCGCTCTATAGATAGCGGGTATTGCTTATTACTATCGCTGAAGCTATACCACATAAGACTCTTAAATATATCGCGCTTTTGCAGCGTTGCTCTACCTTTGATGGTTTCAAGTACTTCTGCACTGTCCGGGAACACACGAAGTGCATCCATATAAGTATCCAATTCGTAGTTGAGGCAACACTTCAACCTGCCGCATTGCCCACTCAGTTTTGCCTGATTGATAGACAGGTTTTGATACCTAGCAGCTGTAGTATTTACACTCTTAAAATCGCTGAGCCACGTGCTGCAACAAAGTTCTCTCCCACAGCTACCTATGCCGCCTACTTTAGCACTTTCCTGGCGCGCACCTATCTGCTTCATCTCTACACGTACTTTGAAGTCTCCCGCGTAAGATTTTATCAATTCACGAAAGTCAACGCGCGCATCGGCTGTATAAAAGAATGTAGCTTTTTTACCATCTGCCTGTAGTTCCACCTCACATAGCTTCATTTCCAGTTTGTGGGTACGAGCTATCACACGCGATTGTGTGAGCATGTCAGGCTCTCTGTCTTTGCTTTTTTGGTATTGTGCTATATCCTCATGGGTAGCTTTGCGCAGTATGCGTTTCATCTCGGCGTTTTCAGACACGCCGTATTTCTTCATTTGCAGCTTTACAAGTTCGCCCGTAAGGCTTACCTGCCCTACATCGTAGCCACCCGTACCCTCTACAGCAATCCAGTCGCCTTTTTCAAGTATATGATTGCTGCTATTGCGGTAAAAGTCTTTTCTGCTGCCTTTATTAAAACTTACCTCTACTATCGGGTAAGGTTTTGCACTATCGTACAAGGGCAAGGAACTAAGCCAATCGAAAACATTCATGCGGTTGCACCCACCACTACTACATCCACCATTTCCTTTGCAACCACCAGGTTTTCCATTAGCACCTGTGCCACAGTTGCCACATCCCATTTATATATTATTTATGTTGACTGCCATCAACCCGGGCGCATCTGTCATTATAAATTATCCGTTCAAACCACAGCACCCATCTTTGGCAGGATTTGCGAAAATAACCTTTTTATGTGATTGATGCATACATTGCATTCTATACATTTTATATATAAACAAAAAAGACTGCTAATAGTAGCAGCCTTTGTATGTGTGTGTTTTAAGTATATATAGCTTATGCCATTTCTTTCTTCATAGCTGCAGCCATTGTTTTGCCTATGTCGGCTGGGCTGGCTACTACGTGTATGCCACATTCTGCCATTATCTTCATTTTTGCGGCAGCAGTATCTTCCGCACCACCAACTATAGCACCAGCGTGCCCCATACGACGACCAGGGGGCGCAGTTTGACCAGCAATAAAACCTACAACAGGCTTACGCATATTGTCTTTCAGCCAACGGGCAGCTTCTGCTTCCATACCGCCACCTATTTCACCAATCATGATGATGCCTTCCGTTTCGTGGTCATTCATCAGCATTTCAACCGCTTCTTTGGTGGTAGTACCTATAATGGGGTCGCCACCAATACCTATGGCAGTTGTTATACCAAATCCTGCTTTCACGGCTTGGTCTGCAGCTTCATAAGTCAGTGTACCGCTTTTAGAAACGATACCTATTGTACCTTTTTTGAAGATAAAGCCGGGCATGATACCAACTTTTGCTTCATCTGCAGTAATAACACCCGGGCAGTTAGGACCTATCAGGCGGCAGTCTTTACCACGCAAGTAATCGCGTGCTTTTACCATATCCTGTACAGGTATACCTTCAGTAATACAGATGATTACTTTGATGCCTGCATCAGCAGCTTCCATTACCGCATCGGCAGCAAAGGCTGGCGGTACAAATATGATAGATACATCTGCACCTGTAGCGTTTACAGCATCCAGCACAGTGTTGAATACCGGACGGTCAAGATGTGTAGTGCCACCCTTACCCGGTGTGATACCGCCTACTACGTTGGTACCATACTCAATCATTTGCCCTGCATGGAAAGTACCTTCCGTACCCGTAAAACCCTGTACTATTACTTTAGAATTTTTATTGACTAAAACAGCCATCGGAATATTGTTTTTTTTAAATAACGTGGGCAAAAATAAGGTTAAATCGGGTAAATAGGTAATTATCTTATAAGTAGCCTGTAATGCTGGTCCGTAAAGGCTTTTTATATTAATGAAATTTCCATGACAATTTTTCTGCTGTTCATTCCAACCTTTTATCTCTGTTCTTCGTCTTACTATACAACAAGCGATGATACATACAGTTTTCGCACACTGTATTCTACGATACTAAAGTTTGTAATGGGTAATCAATTCTAGATTTCGAAAGGCGGTTTCTACCGCCTTTCTTGCATTTAATAACCCACACTTAAACTTTGAAAATAATAATAGAAAAATTGCCGCAACAATTGTTACGGCAAAGTAGGTAAACGGCGAAGAGTATATTTTAGTTCACTACACTGAATCTCAAGTAACTATTTTTATCTCCCTGATGGATTCGCAATATATAAGCACCTGACGACATATTAGTTGCCAGCACATTGTGATTGATATTTCCATTAACGGGTGCTAATTGTTCGCTATATACTATCCTTCCTACAGCATCAACAATATCAATCAACACAGTTTTTTCTTTAGTATAGCCACTAACCACGAATTTGCCAATATTTGGGTTAGGGTATAGTTGCCAATCATTATCTGCCCCAACACCTGCAACACTTAAAATAATATTCTTCCCCATAGTCAATACATTACTCAATGCAGTATCGGGGTCGGCGCATACCAAACTGCTCGTCATTATCAGTGCTATCTGATCTCCTACAACAACATCCCTGTCGACAACAGCAATGTATACAGGTGTTTTACCATTTTGCACTGTTACTCCATTTTTCAACCATCGATAGCTTGGCGTAGCGCCCATATTGGTATGTGTTGCTGTAAAAGTAATAGCCGTGCCGGTGGGTACTGTTAATCCTGGCGATGCCTGTATAGACACAGTAGGTGGTACATTGCCTAATGCATTGATTGTAAATTTAGTACTTGTATCTGCTGGCTTTGTAAGACACGGCCAACCATTTGCAGTATAAATACAATACACTACATCTCCGGTTGTCAAGGTATTACTACCCCAAACACCAGTTGTTGCACCATTAACGGGATTATTATTAATATACCATTGATAAGTAGGTGTACTTCCACCCCCTGATACTGTAGTTGTGAAGCTAACCAAATCTCCCTGACAAATATTACCCACAGGTGTAGCTATCGCATTTATATCGGGCGTTAAGGTGGTAAACACATTCATTTGCGTACTGTCTTTTGATGAACAATTAGCGAACTTGGCTGTAACAACATAGTAGCCTGTTTGTGCTGCAGTAGCGCTTGATATTGAAGGATTTTGCAAAGTGCTGCTAAAGCTTGCAGGGCCTTTCCATTCGTATGTTACACCATTAGTTGTGCTTGATGCATTCAGCAATATAGTATTACCGCTGCAAATTGTGGGACCATTAGCTATAATGATCGGTTTTACTGGGGTACTATCTACCACAGCAGTAAAACTATCTTTTGTTATACAACCATTCAGCGTGGCTGTAGCAACATACTTACCTGAAACGTTTGTTGGCGCAGGAGTAATCATTTCTGTCTGTGAAGTACTTAAAAACCCATTTGGCCCAATCCAATTATATGTAACATTGGGGGTAGTACTGCTCGCTGTAAATGCTAACATATTGCCACTACATATCGGACTGTTAGTGCTGATTGCAGGTGCAACTGGCTTCAATTTAACGGTTATATTCTGCCCATTATCATAGCCCACACCTGCTGGTGCAGTATATGCTACACGCATCCTGTATTGCGTTCCTGCAGTTGTCGTCAACGGTATCCTTACACGTATACTACCTGCAGTGTTAGCTGCAATGCTGCCCAACACGGTATATGTACCAAAAGAGCCGAAAGCGTCTGATAAGTGAATACTGAATGTATTTGTACTCAGAAAAGGGTTTGTAATTGCATAGTGTACTGTTACAGAATCGCCTTGGCAAATCGACATCGGGCTGACTGATGTTATATACGCAGATGTATCAGCTTTAAATTTTGCAACGTAACCATCCTGCGCACCATTAAGTACCATTTGGTAAGAACCTATCGTAGATATGCCTGACGAACTACCAGTATTACCTGCTACATACAAATCACCGGTGCGGCTGTAACTTATCCCAAAACTATTATCTGCTCCGCTGCCACCAAAGTAAGAAACCCATGTCCGTGTACCTTGCGGACCAAACACAGCCAAGTAACCATCACTATTTCCTCCAAATGAAGGCTGGTAAGAGCCTGGTGTTGAAATACCAGTACTGCCTGTTGTTCCGCTAAAGCAGATATTATTATTGGCATCTATGGCTATATCTGCTGTATTATCCGGTGCCATACCCCCAAGATAAGTCCCCCATTGCCTGCTGCCATTAGCATCAAATTTTACTAAAAAAGCATCAGAAGGGCCAGTACCTGCTATTGCTGGCTGGAAACTACCTGTTGTAGAAATACCGCTGGTACTTGTAGTTGAACCAGCAATATATACACTACCTGCATTATCATTTGCTATGCCGCTACTTCCATCATCATTACTACCGCCATAGTAAGTAGCCCAAAGCCTGCTACCTGATTGACTGAATTTTGCTATGAAAGCATCTACTCCGCCTGCAGGAACTGGTAGGTGAGAGCCACTTGTTGCAATATTGCTGGTACTATTCGTAACGCCTGTAACGTACAGGTTTCCTGTAGCATCTGCACTCATCTTCACAATTTTATCATCGCCTGTGTCGCCAAAATAGGTAGCCCATTGCAATGCACCCGAAGTAGTAAATTGTGCAAGATATCCATCCTTCCCCCCCCCTGGAGCAGTCTGATATACTCCACTTGTTGCTATACCGCTGCTACTGGTTGTCATCCCACATAAATACACTTTGTTACCTGATTTATCCCATGTAACACTCACCATATAGTCGTCAAAAGAAGCTACAGTTGCTTCATCTCCTGCACCACCGAAGTAAGTTGCCCAAACTCTTGCGCCTGTAGAACTAAACTTCACCAAATACGCGTCACTTACACCGCCACCATATGTAGTTTGATGTGCGCCTGTAGTGGTCATTCCGCTCGTTGTAGCTGTGATGCCAGCAGCATAAATCCCCCCCAAAGTATCAGTTGCAACATAGAAAAAGTTATCGCTGCTGTTACCACCATAATATGTAGCCCATTGCAAGATACCTGCACTATCAAAACAAGCTATATATGCGTCTTTATTAGCTGCATAAGTACTTTGATATGCTCCAGTAGTAGCAATAGAACTATTACTAGTAGTATGACCAACCAGATAAGAATTACCTGCTGTATCAGACGATACAGCATATGCACATTCAATATCACTGCCTCCAAAATAAGTACTCCATTCCAACGATGGGTCAATTATCATTTTTTTCGTTGGAGTATAATCTTCTAATGAAAAAGACAGTTGATTACCATCAAGCGAATATGAACTTTTTATCTTTTCATTACTAGCAGCATAGTAGCTATAAGGTGTATGTTCTGTAATTGTGCCCATAGGGCTTTGAATATGCAGTGCTCCTTTTTCAATTCTCAATTGCTCGGCACCATTATATACAACCTTAATATTTCTTGCGTCACCACCATTATGAACTACAAAATCATACTTGACATTATTGCTTTTTTCATCTATATATATTACCCAATCTATTTGGGGATAAACATTAGGGTACACAATTTTCTTGTATGCATTTGCAATCATTCCATCCTTACTGAAAGATGGACCATAACAACGTTCAGTATATCGGGCAACATCCAGCTTTTGCGGTATAATATACTTATTTGCACCAGTTAAAACAGCATCAATACGATAAGACTCTATGTAATCAACATCCTTTGTTTCGTTATTTACGTGTGATTTATTCCACTGATAATGCAGCCCGTTGCAACCAACAAACACACTAAACTCTTTCCCCTTCAATACAAAATCAATATCTGTGCGGCTAATGCCTTGTTGGTTTCTAACTTGGCCCTTATTTTCAATAAAACACAGGTTATTGTTATCATAAAGCACTGCATTTTTGGCTTGTACAATGTCATTACCCATAAATAAAGGCAATAACAATATCATCAACAAACGATAAGAGTTGTTCATTCTAATATATGAAAATTACACACTATATTCTTAAAATTAATAATTTAAATGGTTTTTATACCTTGTAGAACCAGCATTTTAATTGGATATTAATGTAGATATTAATTAAATATTAATAAGAAACTACGAACCGCAAGTTTAAAACGCTCCCGTCAATTGTTATTTGCAACTGATATGCCCCATTTGCTAATAAACCAGACAGTCTGATATCATCCAATAATTGCTTGTTTGTTGTATATAATGTAGTCCAATAAACTTCTTGTCCGATTGCATTTGTTATTCGAGCTTGTATTTTTTGTTCTTGCCAAAATAAGCCTTTTAATGTAAAGTTGCCATTGTTTGGATTAGGGTATAATAACACATATCCCGTATCAGCTATATCCTTTAATTGTACTTGTAAAATTCCCGAATTAATACATCCATTTCGTTCAGCTAATAATGTATAAGTACCGGTATTTTTTTGTGTGAAAGAAGATATATCAGGATTTAATAACCCCGATAAAAAACCTCCGGGTCCTTGCCACCTATAGTATACATCCGCTTCTTTATTTTGTAATCTCAACTGTAGTAAACCCCCTTTTATTACTGGGCTATTAGATGTTACAATAGGCGCATCAGGCGTTTTTATCACTTTCAAATAAAAGCTGTCTTTCTGTATACATCCATCCATATCCGCAACAATACTGTAATAGCCTTCTGAGCTTGTTGTAACACCAATTAAGCTTACCATTGCAGTATCAGCAAAAAAACCAGAGGGCCCCTTCCAAGAATAATCTACACTCTTTACGATGTTTGTAGCAGAAAGCCTCACAGCCTTTCCTGTGCATATGGTAGTATCAGCAGGTGCAATAGGTTTTGGTGGCATAAGCTTTATTAATACTTCCATGGTATCAATAGTAATACAGTTGTGTATACTTGCTGTTACCACATAACTACCATTCATTGCAACATTCACAGGCATTATTACCGTATCTCTTGAGTAAGAAACAAAATCATTAGGCCCCTTCCAAATACAACTTACATTTTTATTTGTATCGCCTATTTGCAAGTGTAATTTATTTTCAATACAGGTATTAATATCTTCTAAATCAGTTACAGGCTTGTGGTGTACCGCTACCAATGTAGTATCAAATGCAATACAACCATCCAACATCGTGATGAGCACATATTTACCTGTATCATTGTATGTTGCAGATGGTATGATGTACCTGGAAGTACTATCGGTACGATTACCATCGGGGTGAACCCAAACGTTCAATGCACCTGGTGTATCAACACTACTGCTCAATAACAATGTATCATCCATACATACAGGGCTGTTATTAGTACTGATGGCATTCAATGGATTGGGTTTCACTATCAATCTGGTACTGTCAAATATATGGCAGCCATAATCATCCATTTCGGCAATATACATCCCCGAATCTGCCATAGTTACTGCAGAAAACCCATAGTACTGTAGTTTGGAGAAAGCTGGCTTCCCTTGGCGGCTCCAACGCACTTCGGTAAAATGGGTAAAATTACGATAAGCCAATTGTGCATAAGACCCATTACAGGCTGGACCTGTATTACTGATAAGGGCAATGGGCTTATTTCCTATTGAGTAAGATTTTGGCAATGGAGCAGATACGTAAACAGGGTTAGTAGCAACTACTCTTATCCTATATCCGGTATCTGAAGTTACGTATGGTATGGGAGCCTTGCACAAGCCACGTGCTGTACCATTTATGGTTGCCAGTATTTTTGGGCTTACAAAACTTCCATGCTTATCTGACAATTGAAAAATAAACTGGTTATTTGATGCGAACGTTCCTGATACCTGGTAGGGTATTTCTAAAGTATCACCAACACATAATAGTGTGTCATCAACAGACGACATGGTGATAGTTGTATCCATTACAAAATGCATATTAAATACACTGCCAGCGATGGTATCTTGCGCAAATATTGAAACCGAACTAATACTATCTCCTAACGTGATTGTGGTATTATTATCTGTACTACCCGTAAATACAAGAGTACCTCTTAATGATATCAAGCTGTTACCATTGCTGCCACATGTACCCGCAAAATTGCTCAAGTTAGCCGAGGTAAGAGGATAAGCAGACCCATTTACAAAAAATGATATTTCTTCCCCTGTATTACTAGCTGTCAATTGAAACCTTACTTTCCTTACCGGAGTATTAAATACATATGTATATCCACTACTTGTAGAACTCCCCCCTGAAGAAGATCCGTTACCTATGTGGTATGGTCCAGTACCACAGTTACCACCAGGATATGTGGTTGCACCCATTGAAGCAGTTACTGTGACTTGTACATTACCCACTACCTGAGAGCCGGAAGTATGTGTTACTTGATTATAAGTTTGCGCCATTGCTGTGACACAAACAGTACATAAAAGCGTTAATATGAGTAAGCAGAATCGCAAGGGTTCAATCTATATATCATTGTAAATTACATTATATTAATAATATATAGTTTGGCAACATTATTAAAGCTCAATTAAAATCAAGTATTTCTACTTCTTTTTCAAAAACTTGTCATCTGTCAGCGCGTGTAGAAAGGCTTCCAGGTCTTGCTTGTCTTGCTCTGTAAGCCCAAGCGGTTGGCGTAATACTGTATCTCTGTTAATGCCATCGGGCATTTTTGCATGTGGATTATCGTAGTAGTCTATTACATCGCGTAGGGTTTTAAAGCTACCATCGTGCATATAGGGTGCCGTTATGGCTACATTGCGTAAGCCGGGTACTTTCATCTTGCCGATGTCTGCAATGTTTTTTGTTACCAAGTACCTGCCCGAGTCATTGTGAGTTGAGCCGTTAAATAAGCCTATGCTGCGAAATTCATCTGCTGTAAAATCTGGCGTAAAATGGCATTCAAAACATTTTGCCTTTACACGAAATATATCCCTGCCACGCACTTGTTGTTCCGTCATACCGTTGGCTTCATCATTCAGCCAGCGGTCGTTGGGGGTGGCAGATGTTTCCAATGTACGTTCGTAAGCCGCTATTGCTTGCGCAAGGTTTTGTTTGTTGGGTACAGACTTGAAAATGCTGAAAAACAGATGTCGGTATTTTTTACTTCGGTTCAGTCGTTTTACAGCTTCTGCTATTGGCAGGTTCATCTCTACCGGGTTTTCAATGGGGCCCAATGCCTGCTCTTCCAGTGTAGCAGCACGCCCATCCCAAAAGAACGCCCCTCGTGCGCTCATGTTCATGGCACTTGGTGTATTACGATTGCCAAGTAAACCATGTACCCCTTTGCTGAAAATGGAAGTATCGGCAAACGCAAACTGTGGTTTGTGGCAAGACGCACAACTGATGCTACTGTCTTCAGACAGTATAGGGTCAAAAAACAGCATTTCGCCCAAACGCTCTTTAGTGATCTTCTGCGGCGTTTTGCTGAAAGAAAAACCTAATATGACAATAGCTGCCAATGCAGCAATAATGATACCTTGCTTCACTGATTGCAAAATTAATATTAATTATCTTTGCGACGCATTTTTAGGCTTAAAGCATAAGTTTAAAATGCAATCACAAATCTCAAATTACAAATCAAAAATAATGGAATACCGTATTGAGAAAGACACGATGGGCGAGGTAAAAGTACCTGTTAACGCCTACTTCGGCGCACAAACACAGCGCTCTATAGACAATTTCAAAATTGCACAGGACATTAATAAAATGCCTAAGGAAATCATCCGCGCTTTTGCCTACCTGAAAAAAGCAGCCGCGCTTACCAATACAGACCTCGGCGCACTACCAGCCGAAAAATCGAAACTGATAGCACAGGTGTGCGACGAGATACTGGAAGGAAAATTAGATAATGAGTTTCCATTAGTAGTATGGCAAACGGGGTCGGGTACACAGTCTAATATGAATGTGAATGAAGTGGTTGCGTACCGTGCACACGTTATTAATGGTGGGCAACTGACGGATAAAGACAAATTCGTACATCCTAACGATGATGTAAACAAATCGCAATCATCCAACGATACATTCCCTACTGCCATGCACATTGCTGCATATAAAATGCTGGTGGATGTAACGATACCGGGCATCAAAAAGCTACGCGATACGCTTGACAGGAAAGCGAAAGAGTATATGCATATCGTAAAGATTGGCCGTACCCACTTTATGGATGCTACTCCGCTGACGCTGGGACAAGAGATAAGTGGTTATGTATCTCAACTCGACCATGGCTTACGCGCCATCAACAATACGCTTGCACACCTGAGCGAATTGGCATTGGGCGGCACAGCTGTGGGTACAGGCATCAATACACCAAAAGGATATGCAGAACACGTTGCTGGCAACATTGCCAAACTTACAGGTTTGCCATTTGTAACGGCTGAAAACAAATTTGAAAGCCTTGCCGCGCACGATGCGATTGTTGAGGCACATGGCGCACTAAAGACAGTGGCCGTAAGCCTGATGAAAATAGCCAACGACATCCGTATGCTCAGCTCTGGCCCACGTTGTGGTATTGGTGAAATATTTATACCAGACAACGAGCCCGGTTCTTCCATCATGCCGGGCAAAGTAAACCCAACACAGTGCGAGGCTCTCACTATGATTGCCGCACAGGTAATGGGTAACGATGTTGCCATCAGCATTGGTGGTTCTAACGGGCATTTTGAACTGAATGTGTTTAAACCTGTAATGATATTCAACTTCCTGCACAGCGCGCGCCTGATAGGTGATGGTTGTGTATCGTTCAACAATAAATGCGCGGAAGGTATAGAACCCATACAGGCGAATATTGACAACAACCTGCACAACTCACTGATGCTGGTAACATCACTTAATACTAAAATAGGCTATTACAAGGCAGCAGAGATAGCACAGACAGCACACAAGCAGGGCAAAACACTGAAACAAACAGCTATAGACTTAGGCTACGTTACAGCCGAAGAGTTTGACGAATGGGTACGCCCAGAGGATATGGTAGGTGAGATTAAATAACCCCTAAATCCCTGCCTGCGGCAGGCAGGCCCTAAAGGGGACTTGAATGAAGTAAAAACGCCCAGCTATAGCTGGGCGTTTTTTAATTTGTAGTGAAATACTCTATTTGGTATAATATGCTAATCAAACCTAAATTCATATTTGTTTGATTGCTTGTTAAATGAAATTTGAGGCATATTTAGGCATAGATTGTATTTCTTGTTAAGCCAGCAAACCATTGCACAATACATGCCTTCTTCCTGATAATCAGACAAGGTATAATCAACATTAACCACTTCTAAAATGCTTGGCTTAATAATACCATTAAGAATATCTACGTTATCTCTAATGGCTTTACATAAATACTCTTTGCCAGCCACGGTTATATTTGAAACCTTGCATGATAAAGCAATCTTATCAGACAACTGTATCAAAGTACTATCATTAAAATCTCTCGCAGGCTTTTGAAATATTGTTATTGTAATTGCAATTCCCCAAGTTGATTGAATATGTTTAAACTCTGCAATCATGATGTAACTAAAATAACGATACTATCTATAATAACAAAAGCACCCCAACAGAGGTGCTTTTTTAATTTTTACTTTTTAATTTAGTCTACCACACATACTGCTTCTTATTCAGCAGCAGTGCTTCGCCTGCAATAGTTTTATCGCCTGTGCTTGTTTCATATACGGCACAGTCATACAGTATGCGGTTCTTTTCTGCAACAATCTCTTTTACAGTTATCACCGCTTCGTACTCCGTATCTACAAACATAGGCTTCATCCACTTCATGCTCTGACTCATATATACATGGCCATCTGCATACCACAGCGCACCGAATATTTTGGTAAACACACTGGCACCGAGGAAGCCATGTATAATATTACGGCCAAACATACTGGCCTTGCCTGCTTCTGCATCAATGTGCAATGGGTTAACATCGCCGCTTACGCGGGCGTAGGTATCTACATCATCTTGTGTGTAGCTGAACTTGTGGCGGAATTCGTCTCCGATTTTTAGCATATAAAATGTTTTTAAACGGCATTAAGATAAGAGAATTTTGAAAAAACTGCCCTTTTTCAAAAAATATTCAAATATTAACAATTAGCTGATATCCTTTAGAGTGGCTCATTTCAGGCGATATTCACATCCCTGTTGCGTTTTTCGGGATATTTTCCTTTAAAATGTACTTTTTTCTAATGGATATTCTCTATCTTTGCGCCGCCAAAAGCAACCTGCCTGAAAATGTAGGAAAAGTATAACCCGAAGGTAATAGATTGCTAATACAAGTAGTGTTCTTTTGTGCAGTATTAATAAGAAATGATTTTTAATAGTTATAAAAACTAAAAAACTATGGCTAACCAAGACAGCAAAAACTTTGTAGAGAGCGTACTGGACGCACAGAAACAAGCTGTTGACACAGTAGTGGAAAACACTAAGAAATTTGCTAACGGTAATGCGTTGGTAAATGAGACAATGGCGAAAGGCAGTGAATGGTACAAAAACTGGCTTGATGGACAAAAGTCTGTTTTTTCTGCAACTACAGATAAAGCAAACAACGCTACTGCTACTGCTCAAGACAATATGGCTAAAATGAACGAGTTCTACCAAAACTGGTTCAATACGCAAATGGGTTGGGCTAAGCAAATGTGGGAAATGAACATGGACTACATGAAAAATGCTACGCAACAACAACAAGTTACTGCATCAAACCCAATGGAACAGTTCAGCAACATGTGGAACACACAAACAGCAAACTGGAACAACTGGATGAACGGCATGAATATGATGAACAACTGGAACAATATGATGAACCAGTTTCAAGGCCAGTTCCAAAACAATAATCCATTCAGCATGGATGCATGGAAAAAAGCAGGCGAAAACTGGACTTCAGTTTTCAATCAATACTACGCTATGCTGAACAATACTTTTGCTGATATGCAAAAGAATATGCAGAATGGCACTGCTCAGGATGCTTACCGTAACATGGTGAATGTAACGGAAGGTTTCAGTCGCTTTGCTGAAATGTGGATGCCTTTCATGAAGTCTATTCAGGAAAAAACATTCAATACTGAAATGTACAAGCAATATATGAACCCAGCTATGTACAAAGAGCTGATGGATAAATATTTCGGTTTCATGCCGGAACAAAGCCGCCAGTACTTGCAAAACATGACTGACATGATGCAGAAAGGTATGGGCCAAATGAACCAAATGGGTATGGGCAACTATCAGCAAATGCGTGGTATGGTTAACAATATGATGCCTAACACATCAGATATGTTCGCCGGTATGCTCAATGGTTACAACACTTGGTACAGCAACCTCAACAATGCAATGTCACCTATTACAAAAATGATGACACCTAACCAGTATACTAAAGCTATGCTGGAATGGAACGAAATATCTAACCGCATGATGGTGTACAATATCAAGAATGCAGAAATGCAATACATGATATACAACCAAGGCGTGAAAGTGATGGATAGCCTGGCTGAAAACGTTGCTTCTAAAATCGAAAAAGGTGAAGAAGTAAACAACATGATGGCTCTTTATCAAGAGTGGTTGAACATCAGCGATAAAGTATATGTTTCTTTGTTTGAAAGCGAAGAGTACAGCAAGCTGATGGCAGAAGTTAGCTCACTGCAAATGAAGTTGCGCAAAGATGTAGAAGCACAGATGGAGCAAATGATGGTTTCTATACCTGTTGCTACACGTAGCGAAATGGACGAGATGTACAAAACCATCTACGACCTGAAAAAGCAAGTGCGTCAATTGGAAAAAGCACTGGATGCTAACGCAACTACTGAAGGTGCTGAAGAAACAGCAAAAAGCAAAAGCAAGAAAGCTTAATTAAAGAATAGTTTGTTGTAGTGTTTAATAACTGAGTCCCGCCTTTATTGGCGGGACTTATTTTTTGAGTACAGCCTTCAGCATACGCGTATTGCCTGCCATGTCTTTGCGTACTTCCACATCACTATACCCTTTTGCTTCAAACAGTTCTTTTGTTTGCATGGCATAGTCCCTGTCAAGCTCGCAATACACAAGCCCGTTATCTGTCAGGTGCTGCAAACCAAAGTCTGCAATGATACGGTAGAACAATAGTGCATCATCCGTTGGTACAAATAAGGCTACGTGTGGCTCATGCGCCAACACGTTTGCGTGTATCGTTTCTTTATCACTCTCAGGTATATACGGCGGGTTAGATGCGATGATGTTGTACTTACCAAGTGTAGCTACTTGTTCTGGGTTCAGAAAGTCAATATGCTTTACCTCTACTTGCGCATCAAGGTTGCTGGCATTCATACGCGCTACCAGCAATGCCCCGCTGCTTACATCGCAAGCTGTAACGGTTGATTGCGGCAAGCCAAGTTTTAATGAAATCGCTATGCAGCCACTACCAGTGCCAATATCCAATATAGTTGGCTGCTTGTCTTTATTATCGCTTATAATCCATTCTACAAGTTCCTCGGTTTCGGGGCGTGGTATCAATACACTGTCATTTACCATAAACTCCCTACCCAAAAACCATGTTTTGCCTACAATATATTGTACGGGTGTTGCTTTGAGCAGCAGCTCTTTGGTATGTGTGTATTGTTGCTGTTGTGCATCTGTAAACGGTACATCTTTTTCAGTCAGGCGTTCCAGTTTATCCGCCCCTGTGATATGCTCCATAATAGCATGGGCAATGGCAGTCGCTTCTCCCTCATCGTATAGTGGTTGTAAAGAGCCTCTCAAATCGTAATAAGCCTGTCCGTATGTAAGCATCGGGCAAAGATAACCCAAACCCTAAAGGGCAACTAATTTGATATATTTGCTGCATGATGCACGAGCAGTATATGCACCGTTGTTTGGAACTGGCACAAAGGGGCAAGGGCAGCACATCGCCCAACCCGATGGTGGGTGCGGTGCTTGTGCATAATGGCCGCATCATTGGCGAGGGTTGGCACAAAGCATACGGACAGGCACATGCCGAGGTGAATTGCATAGAAAATGTAGCAGCAGCAGATAAACACCTGATACCCCAAAGCACCATGTATGTAAGCCTGGAGCCGTGCGCGCATCATGGCAAAACACCACCATGTGCCAACAGGCTGGTGCAGGAAAGAGTAAAAGAAGTAGTCATCTGCAATACCGACCCTTACGAGCAAGTAGGCGGGCGTGGCATACAAATACTGAAAGACAACGGTATTGCTACTACAACAGGCATACTGGAGCAACAGGGGCAATGGCTAAACCGCCGTTTCTTTTGTGTGCAGGAAAATAAACGCCCATACATCATCCTGAAATGGGCGCAATCTACTAATGACATATTTGCTCCTTATGGCAACAAACGTTACCAGATAAGCAATCCATACAGCAACCAATTGGTACATAAATGGCGTACCGAAGAAGATGCCATCATGGTGGGTACAAACACGGCATTGGCAGACAACCCGCAACTGACAACAAGGCTTTGGCAAGGCAAAAACCCGCTACGTATTGTAATAGACCGTTCGCTGATACTACCTGATAATCTTGCGTTGTTTAATGGCGAATCTGCTACATGGATAATCAATGACAAGAAAGAAGAACAGACGAACAACCTGCAATATGTACAGCTTGCATTTGACGACCAACTATTAGAAAACATCTTGCAACGCCTGTACCATGCGGGCATACAATCATTGATAGTAGAGGGTGGTGCAAAATTGCTGAACACATACATAGCAAAAGGTTTATGGGATGAAGCGCGTGTATTTACAGCCGACAAAACCATAGCGCAAGGCATTGCTGCACCACAACTTAACAATGCATCACTGGCTTTTGAAACAGACTTAGCAGGCGATGCGATGCAACTCTACATCAATAAGCATAGTAAATATCAGTACACGGGGGGGATGGAGCTATGATTTACTTAATGCTGACGGTATTGCTCAATGCCATTCTCTTTATACTCTTCAAAATATTTCCCCAATACAAAATAGATACGCTGCAAACCATTGTAGTCAATTACATTACCTGCGTAGTAACAGGCAGCCTTTTTCTGGGCGAGTTGCCTATCAGCACACAAAGCGCATCACAACCGTGGGCGGGCTGGGCATTGGCTATGGGCTGTATGTATATTGGCTTATTCAACTTCATTGCATATTGCACAAGGCAATATGGTGTGGCAACAGCATCTGTAGCCAATAAGTTGTCTTTAGTAATACCCGTTGTTGCTGCCGTATTGTTGTACAACGAACAGTTGCGCACTATCAATATCATAGGCATCGTCATTGCCTTGCCTGCCGTGTATTTATCTGTAAGTAATAAAGATGAACCTACTGCAAAACATGGATTGCTATTACCTGCACTATTATTCCTTTTCAGTGGCACTCTCGATACTATTACCAAATATGTAGAACACCATCACTTGCAAGATGTAAGGCTGCAAGCAGTATTTCCTATTCATGTATTTGCAGTAGCTGCATCGATAGGCGTGGTGTTGGTTAGTGTATTGGTGCTTACTAAAAAAACACAGTTACATTACCGACACATCGTAGCAGGCGTCGTACTGGGTGTGCCTAATTATTTTTCCATTTACTACCTCATTCGCTTGTTGAACGACAAAACCATGCAAAGTGCCACAGCTATCGCGCTGAATAATATCGGAATTGTATTAGTAAGTGCATTGGCAGCAGCACTATTTTTAAAAGAGAAAATGACTATATTCAGATTGGTTGGGTTGCTGCTGGCAGTCATATCCATCTTACTCATCGCATTCTAATGTCGCAAGCACAGTGTAACATACTAATAAAAGAAGAAGCCCGGCGATTGGGCTTTGATGCATGTGGCATTGCTGCTGCCGTGCAGTTGGATGATGATGCTCGTAGATTGGAAAGCTGGTTGAAAAATGGCTTTCATGGTACGATGCAATACATGGAAAATCATTTTGACTTACGAACAGACCCGCGCAAATTAGTACCCGGTGCAAAATCTGTCATTACATTATTACTCAACTATTATCCCGAACAGCAGCAACAACCCACCGCACCCAAAATTGCCAAATACGCTTATGGCACCGATTACCACTACGTAATACGCGAAAAGCTAAACCACTTACTTGCTTTCATTAAAGCGAATATTGGCGATGTGGACGGACGTGGATTTGTTGATAGCGCGCCTGTACTGGAGCGTAGTTGGGCAGTACGCAGCGGACTGGGTTGGGTTGGCAAAAACGGCAACCTGCTTACCAAACAGGTAGGCTCTTTCTTTTTCATCGCTACACTGATAACAGACCTTGACTTGCAACCCGATGTCCCTTTCAGTACCGACTATTGTGGCACTTGTACCAAGTGCATAGATGCCTGCCCTACAGATGCTATTATATCTCCAACAGTAGTGGACGGCAGCAAGTGTATATCTTATCTTACAATAGAATTGAAAGACGCATTAATGCCACAGGGCTTTGAGGGCAAGATGAACGGATGGATGTTTGGCTGTGATGTATGCCAGGATGTATGCCCGTGGAACAGATTCTCAAAACCCAATACAGAAGCGCATTTCACGCCTATACCGGAAGTATTGAATTTATCGCTTGCTGAATGGGGAGCTATGAGCGAAGAAAGTTTTAAAAACGTCTTCAAAAACTCACCTATAAAACGAACCAAATGGCAGGGTGTGCAAAGGAATTTGAAGATGATAAAGATAAACTAAAAAACCATATGGCAATGTTTACAAAATGTGAATTACAAGACATAAGCAAATTAGAATGTTCTTTCAGTTTCAACACTGAAGGATCAATATTGATTGCAAAATTTAGCGGTGTTTATGGATATGGAAGTAACGGTAATAACGATGGTTCCTTCATGCGATCAATGTTAGCTTCGTATTATTTTGCATTTCAACCTGAACCAATAACTATAATTCTAGATTTAACGAGATTAAATTATCAATGGGGAAATACCATTTTCGATAGCTTAAATTTTTTTGACTTAATTGGCAGGAACATTGAAGAAAAACAAAAAATAATGGTTATCCTGTGTCTTAAAGAAGATGTTGAATCATTTCAATCAATCTTAACCACTTTTAATATCGGGAATGTAATCATAACGACAACCTTAGATGACGCCATAGCAAAAGCAGAACAGAATGTAAAAGATTACTTAGATTAACTCCTTACTTATTCTTCCCTTCCAGCATGGGTACAAAACTGAAGTCGCCGAGGGTTTCTTCTTTCACATTGCCGTCTGCATCTTTGGTTATGCGCATCATCTTCTGTCCGTTATCATCGCCTACGGGTATTACGGCTATGCCATTGGGCTTTAGTTGCTCAATCAGCTTAGGTGGTACAAACGGCGCGGCGGCGGTTACTATCACTTTATCAAAAGGTGCAAAAGTAGGCAGTCCCTGAAAACCATCGCCGTAAAAGCGTTTTATCTTAGGGTAGTTCTTGATGAAGAAAAACTCACCTACAAAATCGTATAAGGCCTTTTGCCTTTCTACGCTGTAAACCATCGCGCCCAGTTCTGCCAGTACACAAGCCTGATAAGCACTACCCGTACCTATCTCCAGCACTTTGTCAAACTTCTTTATCTCCAACAGTTGCGACTGGTATGCTACCGTATAGGGTTGCGATATGGTTTGATTGGCCGTAATAGGGAAAGCGCGGTCTTCGTAGGCTATGCGCTCAAAAGCAGGGTCTAAAAAAAAATGGCGTGGTATATTGTTGATAGCTTCCAGCACACGCTCGTCAGTTATGCCTTTCTCTCGCAGGGTGTTTATCAGTTCTCTGCGTAATCCTTTATGTAAATAATTATCGTCTTTCGGTTTGCTGTGCAGCATAGGAGTAAAGTTACACCCATCGCCCGTGAAATAAAACTTGTTAATACGGAAACTATATGTACACTATTTGAAGTTGACCGCCAACCCCATACCAATATAGTTGGGATGCAAAACAGGCTGTACACGAAAAGAGATATCGCGCGATATATCAAAGTTTTTTAAGTGTGCTGCGGCAATGGCATCTATCACCTGAATGGTATAACCAAGCGCAGTAAAAAGTACCGTCAGGTCTAGATAACGACGATATTCATCCTGTAGTGTCTTCAGATTATCGGTGGTGTAGCGAGTAGTTTCAATATCCGTGTCTATTGTATTCGGGTCGTTATCTATACGTGCAAAATAGGCTTTGCGATATAGCTGATATTTGTTGCGGTTGTCAATAAAAAAATAACCTGTTGCTGCTACTCCGGCATATATTACGGGCACTTTCCAATACTGCCTGTTATAAAACTGCCCGCTGCCTGGTAGTATGGCAGAATACATACCCGCTTTCTTGGGCTTTGGTTCAAATACTTTTTTCTTTTTCAATAACGTATCAGCCTTTGCCATTGCCTTTGCACTATCAGCCACTACCCCACTATTCACAATTTTAGTGGTATCTGCAGGTGACACTATACTGATGTTGATGCTATCCTGCTGTGCATGGGTATTACTTGCCAGCAAGCATACCACCATCAACAAACAAACATATTTTATAGTACCCGACAAATGGATTCGTTTTTTCTAAACGCTTGCAAAGTTAATAAAAGCATACTAAGCCCCGCTTAAAAATATAAGGCATATAATAAAGCATTACAAGCACCGTTTCTTTGATATGTACATCCTACATATCCTGAAGCTGTGGGCGTTTCATCCCAATCCGCTTATACGTACTATCATCAGTATGCTATATGTAGCTACAGGTTTGTATGTCAACTACTTTTTGTTACAGGTATTTTGTGTACCTGTACAGTGGGCAGCTATTTATAGTTGCATTGCTTTGTTTGCTATTCTTATTGCCCCCTTTATAAAACATAAATTTCTCACAAACATACTCTATGTAATATTAGGTGCAAGTGTACCAGTTTGCCTGTATTGTATTCTATTTATAGCAGACCCTTGGGCATACTGTACGGGGTATATACTACCTACTGTGGCTATTTTATTCTTTGGTATCGGGCTTATAGCATACATACCCGTCTATTTGCTCTGGCATATTATTCAGTATTACCAACAAGCAAGCAAAGTACAAAAAGCACTGTTCTACATAGGGTTAGTAATGCCATTTTTATTCTTATCAACTTATCTATCAGACTTCAGGAAAGATTATAATGCATTAGCCAAGGCTTATGCAACCAATACCGTATCACAAATACAACCAACAACAATTACTGAGCAGCTATTAGGCATAGGTTACAAATACCATACAAAAATTGAATACATATACGATGGCTGGCGGCCACCTATCCACCACCCGTTTCTTAATATCGGCTTATGGTTGTATGGAGAATCGTACTTCCCTTTTCAACGGCTTGCGTACCCGTTTACAGGCTTAGACCGTCCCAAGTATTACACACTACTATTCCCACATCGCTCATTAAAAGCAGATTGTGTGTGCTCGTTTATGAAAGATGCTTTGACGTATAGAGATGAACGTACTGATTTCAAACAAGACTCATATTTTACGGAATAAATCTAAAAACCAAAAACCTGTATTCCAATTATCCTTGTCGTCCTTTGCAGGGGTGTAGTTTTTGTAGACAATCTCTCCCGGCAATACAGCTATTGGTGCTTTGAAGTAGGGCGCATTATATACATAGGTATGAAATTCACCATTCTCGCCACATGGGTCAACTCCGTCGGGCAGGTCGTTCAAAAAATCGCTATTGACTGTCCGTCCCAAAAACTCTTTACCTAAAAACTTTTCATTTACACAAACTACCATCGCTTGTATGCCTGTTGTTTCCAGTACGCTTATCAGTTCCCGTGTATCGCGCTTCCATAAAGGGAACACCGCGTCAAAGCCTACTTCTTTTAATTGATCTTCTCTATACGTTTTCAGGTCTTCCAGAAATATATCGCCGTATGCTGCAGTTGCGATACCCTGCTCTTTCAATGCAGTCAGGTTATCGCGCATGGCGTTTTTGTAAGTAGTATCATCGGGTGCAGCAGGTAAATGTATTTTTCTACTTGCAATACCTATCGCATTCGCCTGCGCGTCCAGCAGTTCTTCCCGTACACCATGCATTACTATGCGGTCGTGCTCATCATTAATGGTAGTAAGCAGCATCTGTACGTCATAATCCCCACCCTGTTGCAATAAGTGGTATGCCAGTGCAGCATCCTTACCGCTGCTCCAGTTCAATACCGTTTTTATTCCGCTCATTTCTGCAAATCAACGTATTTTACAGACAATAAAGCATACAAAATGCCAAACGCTGTTGTTACTGGTGCTACACAAGGTATAGGTAAAGCCATTGCCGAAAAGTTTTTGTCTGAAGGTTTTGACATAGCCATTTGCGCCCGCAATGCGCAAGATTTAGATACCGTAAAAACCGCTTGGGCAACACAATACCCCCAACGTACAGTATTAACTATTGTTGCGGATGTTGCAACAAAAAACGGTGCCATCGCTTTTGCAGATGCAGTATTACAAAGTTTTACAACTATTGATGTGTTGGTAAACAACGCCGGCACGTACTATCCCGGCTCGTTGGCAGATGAGCCGGACGGACAGCTTGAAACGTTGATGAACCTCAACCTGTTCAGTGCCTACCACATCACCCGCAGGTTGCTGCCACTTATGAAGAAGCAACAACACGGTCATATCTTCAATATGTGCTCGGTAGCCAGCCACAAAGCCTACCCCAATGGTGGAGCATACAGCATTACTAAGTATGCTATGCTCGGCTTTTCTGAAAACCTGCGCGAAGAATTGAAAACCGACCTGATAAAAGTAACATCCGTATCGCCAGGGGCAGTGTACAGCCGTTCGTGGGATGGCAGCGGTGTGCCAAAGGAGCGTATTATGCAGGCTACGGATATTGCAGACATGGTTTGGGCTGCTTACAACCTGTCGCCACAGGCCTGTGTGGAAACCATCCTCATCCGCCCGCAACTCGGCGATTTATAACGGTATTTTAACACCGCTTTCACAGTTTATTATATCCATCGGGCAGGGCTAACGTATATTTTTGTACTACCCCAAATGACACGCATTAATAATATGTGGCGATATTGTATTGTTGGCTTGTTGGCGATGGTTGGTTGCCATGTTACATTAGCGCAAAACGTAGTTTTTGTTGCGCAGGCAGCTACCGATAAAATAGGTACGGAAGACAGGATGGAGATTGTATATACCATCCAGAATGCGGGCGATTTGCAAGCACTCAATCCGCCCGCTTCTCTTACAAAAGATTTCATTATTGTACAGGGGCCTATTTCTTCTACATTCTCTAATTATTCCAATGTTAACGGTAAAGTAACCAGTACGCAGGGTATCAATGTTACCTATGTTATTCAACCACGCAAAACGGGCAATTTCATATTGGGGCCAGCAGTAGCCAAAGATGCTGCAGGGCATACTTACCAGTCCAACCAACTGAACATACAGGTAATACAAGGCTCTGTTATGCAACAAAGGCGGCAGCAACAAAGCCAAGACCCTTTTGCAGACTTTTACGACGACCCCTTTGCAGCCATGCAACGCCGCAGGCAGCAACAACTACAGGCACTGCGCCAGCAGCAGGCACAACAGCAACCTGTAGAAGACGCAAAAATAAATCTGGACAAAGACCTCTTCATCCGCGTAACGGTGGATAAAGATAAAGTGCGCATCGGCGAGCAGGTTACCGCTACTTACAAATTGTATGCGCGCATACCCATGAATTGCGCTATATCCAAACTACCATCACTCAATGGATTTTGGACACAGGATTTTGAATTGCCGAAAGACGGCAATATGAAGCCAGTGGAAGAAATACTGGATGGAAAAAAATATCAGGTATTCACACTAAAGAAATCTGCTCTCTTCCCACAGCAAACAGGTACACTCGAGCTAGACCCTGCTGAAGCTGAGGGCGTAGCGCGTGTGGTACAGCAAGCTAGGCGAACGCAAAACAATCCGTTCGACGATCCGTTTTTTCAAAACGCATTCGGCAGCCTGTTTATGGACGACCCTTTCTTCAATCAGGATTTTTTTGGTGGCATGGCATATAAAGATGTAAAAGTGCATCTGAAAAGCAAGCCTGTAAAAATAACCGTTACTCCATTGCCCGAAGATGGCAAACCAACAGACTTTACTGGTGCAGTCGGCAATTTCACCATCAAAAGCAGCATAGACAAAACCAACCTGACAACGGACGATGTTGCCAATCTGAAACTCACCATTACCGGTAGCGGCAACCTGAAGTTGATAGAAGCCCCTAAACTAAACTTACCCAACGGGCTTACTTACCTTGACCCTGTAATGGTTGATACCATCACAAGCCGTACCACAACCATCAGTGGTTCAAAAATCATTACGTACCCCATAACACCCAATACCGCAGGAGAATACACCATACCTGCTACTTCATTTACTTTCTACAATACACAAACAGGCAAATACATCACCCTTAATACAGATGCCATCAAACTGAATGTGAAACAGGGTAAGAGCGGTGGTGGCAACAATGCCATTGCTATCGGCGATATACATAGCATCAACACCAAGCCACTCGGCAACAATATCAGCTTCAATAGCAAGCCGCTACTGTTTACCGTAGGTTACTGGTCTTTGTATGCTACACCATTATTAGCATTTATGGGTATTGCCTTCTGGCGACGCAGAGAAGAAGAATTGTCGAAAGACACTGTACTGCTAAAAAACAGACGTGCCAACAAAGTAGCACTCAAACGCCTTGCTACAGCACAAACCCACTTAACTAACAAACAGGAAAAAGCTTTCTACGAAGAAATATCCAAAGCAGTATGGCTCTACCTAAGCGACAAACTGAACATACCATTATCTGCCCTATCGCACGAAATGGCAAACGATGCCATGAACCGTAAACACATACCTGCCGATTTGATGGCACGTACAGAGCGCATAGTTACCGATTGCGAAACAGCACTCTACGCAGGCTATAGCGGCACACAACAAATGCAGAATACTTACAACGAAGCAATAGATATTATCAGTAAATTGGAAGATTGTTTTAAGAAATGAGAGCCATTACGCTATTAGTTTTTTGTACGCTGCTACTACCTGTTGCATTATTTGCATCGGGCAACTATGGCACTTATTGGCAAAAAGCCAACAGTGCCTATCAGCAAAAAAACTATGATAGTGCTGCCTACTACTACGAGAAAATAGCTGCCAACAAACCTACTGAAGCTACCATCTATTACAACCTCGGCAATGCATACTACAAGCTCAATAAAATTGGCAATGCCATCCTCAACTATCAACGTGCATTGTTGCTAAACCCAAGCGATAAAAACATACTAGACAATCTGCTCCTTGCACAAAGCCGCATACCCAATCGCATACCAGAGGCAAAAGATATTTTCTTTGTTCGTTGGTGGAAGGGGCTTACAGCCGCATCGTCTGCTAATACATGGGCAACCGTTAGTCTTGTTTTGTTTCTGTTACTGATGTTATATGCCATCCTTAACAGGCTTGGCAAATCGCCCGTCAATCTGCCCTTTCAGGCAAGGGCTGGTGGATGGGCGTTGCTGATACTGCTTGTCATTATATCTTTTACAGCAGCCATGCGCAAGGCAAATAGCCAACTGGCAGTAGTGATGAGCAGCAGCAATATGATGGATAAACCCGGTAGTGGTAAAGCTCAAAGCATCCCCGAAGGAACTACCATAAAACTATCTGCCACCAACGCGCGCGGCAATTGGCAGGAAGTAACCCTGCCCGATGGCAAAACAGGTTGGATGCTCAAAACCGACTTTATTGAAATCTGATTTTAAATTCGTTTGTTTGCACTATGGCTTACCTCGTTAAAACGCCATGGTGGCTCAGCAGGCTTTTTTACTGTCATCTCAACTGGAAGATGCCGCAGGGAGAAAAGCCATCTGTGTACCTCACGTTCGACGATGGCCCCCACCCTACCATCACACCCTTTGTGCTTGACCAGCTAAAAGAATACAATGCCAAAGCCAGTTTTTTTTGCATAGGCAACAATGTGGTAAAGCATACTGATGTATATAACCGCACCCTTGCCGAAGGGCATACGGTTGGTAACCATACTTACAACCACATGAATGGCTGGTTTACCAAAACGGAAACATACATCAACGATGTTGACAAAGCAGCCAAACACATCAACAGCAAACTGTTTCGTCCGCCATACGGGCGTATCAAACGCAGTCAGGCAAACAGGTTAATGAGCAAACGCCCTGCATACTACATATATATGTGGGATGTGTTGAGTGGCGACTTCGACACCATGTTGCCACCCGAACAATGTCTTGCTAATGTGCTTGATAATATTGAGCCGGGTTCTATCATCGTGTTTCACGATAGCGAAAAAGCATGGGACAGGATGAGCTATGCATTGCCGAAAGTATTAGCACATTGCCAACAAAAGGGTTGGGATATGAAAGCCCTGCCCAAACATGAATAACCATGTACATAGATACACATACACACCTCTACGACGAACAACTGCGTACTTACGAACAGGCAATGATACAGCGCGCTGTGGATGCAGGCGTTACCAAAATGTATATGCCCAATTGCGATAGCAGCACTATAGCCGATATGATGCGCATAGCAACCACATGGCCTGCCAACTGCTACCCTATGATGGGTTTGCACCCTTGTTATGTAAAAGATAATTACGAAGAAGAACTGGCTATCGTTGAAGCATGGCTTGCCAAAGAAAAGTTTTATGCAGTTGGCGAAATTGGGCTTGATTATTATTGGGACCTTACCCACACCACACAACAGAAAGAAGCTTTTGCTACGCAGATAGATTGGGCATTGCAATACAACCTGCCAATAGTAATACACAGCCGCGAGTCAACCCAAGACTGTATAGACACAGTGCGCAGTAAGCAAAACGGACAACTGAAAGGTGTGTTTCATTGCTTTGGTGGTACGTTGGAAGAAGCAAAGCAAATTATTGACCTCGGGCTCTACCTCGGCATAGGTGGTGTAGTAACATTTAAGAAAAGCACACTGCCCGATATTATAAAAGAAGTGGGGCTGAACAATATAGTACTGGAAACAGACGCGCCCTATCTTGCCCCCATGCCATACCGTGGCAAACGCAACGAAAGCAGCTACATACCGCTGATGGCGGAGAAAATAGGCGACATACTGCAGATGAGCAAAGAACTAGTAGCACAGATTACTACCGCTAATGCCGAAAAACTGTTCGGTGTCTGATTTTTGATTAGCTTTGCAGCCCTTACGGAGAGATGCTCGAGTGGTTGAAGAGGCACGCCTGGAAAGTGTGTATGCCTGTCAAAGGGTATCAAGGGTTCGAATCCCTTTCTCTCCGCCTGATAATTGTAAAGCCCCATCTGGGGCTTTTGTTATTACACAACGCTCATTATTAAATAACAGAAAATGACAATCATACTATTTATGCTATCCGTATACTGTGCGGATGCCTGATGTTGTTGTCAGGGTCATATTTCTTTTTAACAATTTGCAGTCGGCTATAGTTATCGCCATAGTAGGCATGCTGCCAATCGTTAAACTCAAGGCTGCAATAGTTTACATACTGTGTATTGATGCCACTTTGTGCAGTAAGCCTCAACACCTCGGTGGTACAAGCCGCCGTTCGTTCATGTTGTAGTTTATTGGTACTATACGCCTGTATTTCAGATATAAAATTATATTCTCTATGCGCAAAACAAGAAACCGTAGCAGCATCCGCATCCTTCACCTTACCGCCCATTGTATTTACCTGATATATCATACCCGGTGTAGCAATCACTTTACCCAAAGCCTCTTCTATAAATGGCTCTACATCCTGATAATCTTTAAAGAAACCCGCAGAAGAATTCCGAAAATACAGTGGTTTCGCTACTCCATAATAGTTGCGTAGCATACGTTGCAATGTCCCTTTACTACTGCTGTATTTATCTGTAACGATTTTCAATTCGTTCAGTAATATATTAAACGCAGTGTTGTGTTCACCATAATTGGTGATGAGTATATTCAATGTACTGCCATTCAGTACGTATCCAGAGAAACACTCTGCTGGCAGTTGTGCAGTTACTTCCATCCATTTCTTTAAGATAGATGCTGCACGTATTGCATCCAGCCCTCGTGCTTTCAGATAATGTGCCTGCAATGTTTCAGGAGCTTTTTGTGTTCGGTACACTATTTCAGTCACGACGCCAAAATTTCCCGTACCACCACCTCGCAGTGCCCACTGCAAATCTTTATCATCTTTCGTTGACACAATATTACCATTACCATCCACCATCGTAGCTTCCATTAAATGATCACAGGTAAGACCATATTTTCGCGAGAATAAACCATAGCCACCACCTAACGTAAGCCCACCCAAAGCTACTGTTGCACAAGAACCTGCGGGCAGTATGCGGCCTTTAGGCAGCAGTTCATCATACACTTGGCTCAATAAACAACCCGGTCCAGCCTTTATCGTCTCGTCATCAAGCCATGTAATATTGTTCATAGCCGACAGATTGATAACCATACCATCATCATTGCAAGAAAAGCCCTCCATACAATGCCCACCACTTTTTATTGCAACAGGCAGACTATTAGCTTTTGCATAGCGCACAGCTTCAGCTACTTCTTCAGTAGTTTTACACAGTGCTATTATCAGCGGGTGTTTGTCAATGCGTGTATTAAACCCTTTGCGGAATGCATCATATCGGGCATCATTTTTATCAATTATCTCAAATGTTGATTTTGAATCACCTCTATCAGGCGTATTTGCAGGCTTTGCTTTTGCCGAACTATCATCTTGCTTTTCTTCTGTACTACTATCAGCACCACAGGCAACAAGCCATACAGCAGCACCTGCCCCAACACTCATTCTTATAAATTGTTTACGATTGTAGTTTTTCATAGCACTAAGTGCTTAAAATAAATATACAGCCTTTTCAGCTATCAACTCACCCTTGCTTTCACCCTATGTTAATTTTCTTTCCACACCCACTTTATTATCTTTAGATAAAATCGAATAATAATATGCGTTTTATACAATGGCTGCCGGTGTTGGTGTGCTTATCATTATCCGCACAGGCTGGCGATAAAAAGAAATGGGATGTAGAAAACCCCGGTAGCCCGCAGCAGGATGTTTCCTTTACCGTTAATGAGGGTACTTGGCTGAATGTGGACATATCGCCCGATGGCAAAGACATCGTGTTCGACTTGCTGGGCGACATCTATACCATCCCCGCAACAGGCGGTCAGGCAAAGGTTCTACGGCAAGGTAAGGCTATGGAAGTGCAGCCACGTTTCAGCCCCGATGGCAAGAAAATATCTTTCACATCTGATGCGGGTGGTGGCGATAATATATGGATAATGAACCGCGATGGTAGCAATGCCAAACAGATAACCAAAGAAAACTTTCGCCTGCTGAATAATGCCGTATGGTCGCCCGATGGTAAGTACCTGATTGCACGCAAACACTTCACATCCACCCGTTCGTTAGGTGCAGGCGAGATGTGGATGTACCACATCAACGGTGGCAACGGGCTGCAACTTACGGTAAAGAAAAACGATCAACAAGATGTAAACGAGCCGTGCACATCGCCCGATGGCAGGTACGTGTATTATAGCGAAGATGTGTACCCCGGCGGCTACTTCCAGTACAATAAAAACCCCAACGAGCAGATATTCGTCATCAAACGCTTCGACCGAGAAAAAGGTACGAATGAAAATGTAACGGGTGGCCCTGGTGGTGCTGTTCGTCCGCAGGTATCGCGTAGCGGTAAGCTGATGGCTTTTGTAAAACGTGTGCGCACCAAAACAGTGCTATACATACGCAACCTGAAGACAGGCGAAGAATGGCCGGTGTATGATATGCTATCGAAAGACCAGCAGGAAGCATGGACGACATTCGGCATCTACCCCGGCTATTGCTGGACACCCGATGATAAACACATCATCATTTGGGCAGGTGGTAAAATCAAAAAGATAGATGTAAACCTTACCAACACAGCGACAGATATACCCTTTACCTGCAACGTCAAGCAAAAGTTATCGCCTACGCTGCGCTATACGCAAGAGTTGAATGCTGATAAGTTTAACGTACATGTCATTCGCCATGCCATCACATCGCCCGATGGAAAGTGGCTAGTGTTCAGCGCATTGGGGCAATTGTATAAAAAAGCCCTACCCGATGGCAAACCTGTACGCGTTACTAACAGTAAAGAATACGAGTACGAACCATCATTTTCGCCCGATGGTAACAGCATTGTATATGTGTCTTGGAACGATAGCACAAGTGGCAGCATCTGTAAAACAAATCTGACAGGTGGTGGTATAGAAAAGCTGAATACAAAGAAAGGCATCTTCCGCACCCCATCCTACTCGAACGATGGTAAATGGATAGTGTATGAAAGAGAAGGCGGCAGCAATACACTGGGCCCTGCATACACAGCCAAGCCGGGCATATACATCATGCCTGCCAATGGTGGCAAAGAACGCTTTGCAACAGACAAAGGCGAAGCACCCACATTCAGCAATGATGGCAAACGCATATACTACCAAGCAGGTGGCGGACCGGAAAAAACTTTCAACCAATGCGGCATAGATGGCAATGATGTACAAGCTATCTTCAAAAGCACGTATGGCAAGCAATTTACTGTATCGCCCGATGGTGAGTGGGTGGCATACACCAACCTGCACCATGTATATATTGCCGCGTTGCCACATACAGGGCGTACTATTATCATTGGTAGCGATTCAGCAGACTTCCCCATTCGCCGAGTATCGAAACATGCAGGCTACAACCTGCACTGGAGTGGCGATGGCAGCAAACTGCATTACACGCTCGATGACCAATACTATACCATTCAGCTAAAAGACCTTTTCCAGTTTGTAGGTGGCAAGCCCGACTCTACTTTCAATATACCATCACAAGGTATCGCCATCAACCTTGAGGCAAAAACAGATAAACCAAAAGGCATACTGGCATTCACCAATGCACGCATCATAACGATGGAAAACGACGAAGTAATAGAAAACGGCACAATCGTGGTAGAGGGAAATATCATCAAAGCCATTGGTAATGCAGCGCAAGTTGCTATACCTGCCAATGCTAAACGTATAGACTGCAAGGGCAAAACCATCATGCCGGGCATGATAGACGCACATGCCCACGCCAATCACTTCAATACAGGCATCATACCCGAAAAACATTGGGCGTATTATGCCAACCTTGCGTATGGTGTTACCACCATGCACGACCCATCTGCTAACAGCGAGTTTGTATTTGCGCAAAGCGAATTGGTGAAAGCAGGCAAGATGGTTGGCCCGCGCGTGTTTTCAACAGGCACTATACTCTATGGTGCCGATGGCGATTTCAAAGCCATCATCAATTCTTACGACGATGCTAAGAGTGCCTTGTTCCGTACCAAAGCTTTCGGTGCGTTTAGTGTAAAGAGTTATAACCAACCACGTAGAGAGCAACGGCAGATGGTAATAGAAGCCGCCCGCGAACTGAATATGGAAGTAGTACCTGAGGGTGGCTCGTTCTTTTATCACAACATCAGCATGATACTGGACGGACATACTACTATAGAGCACAATATACCCATAGCCCCGCTGTACGATGATGTGATACAACTTTGGAAACATGCAGGCACTGCCAACACACCTACACTCATTGTATGCTATGGTGGGCTATCTGGCGAATACTATTGGTATCAGCATACCAATGTATGGGAGAAAGAAAGGCTCTTGCACTTTACACCACGCCCAATAATAGACACACGCAGCAGACACCGCACTATGGCACCCGAAGAAGAATATGAAAACGGGCACATACTGGTATCTAAAAGCCTCAAGAAGTTGAATGATGCAGGCGTATTAATAAATATGGGCGCGCACGGACAAATACAGGGCATCGGTGCGCATTGGGAAACATGGATGATGGCACAAGGCGGCATGACACCTATGGAAGCCTTGCGCACTGCCACCATCAATCCCGCCATCAGTCTCGGTTTCGATAAGTATATCGGTTCGCTGAAAGCGGGCAAACTTGCCGACCTGATTGTGCTCGATAAAAACCCTCTTGATAATATTTATAACACCGAAAGCATCCGCTACACGATGGTAAACGGCAGGCTCTACGATGCGGAAATGATGAACGAGATTGGCAACTACAACAAACAGCACAGTCCATTCTACTGGCAGTCGGGCAAAAACGCTGGCTCATTCCCTTGGTACGAAACGGAACAGCATCTGGAAGATTAGTAAATCAACCTGACAGTTAATACAAATAGATAAGGCAGCTTGCGCTGCCTTATCTTATGCTATGCGAAATAGGTTATTATTTAGCAATAACCAGTTTCACTGTTTGAGTAGCGTCAGCAGTTATTACATTCACAAAATACATACCTGCACCTACAGTCATCAGGTTAACAGGGTAAGTTTGAGAACCTTTAGCTTTACCACTGAATATGTCTTGTACTTTGCGGCCGGTTACATCAACCAATACTATTTGTACATCTGCATTTTCTTTCAAAGAGATGTTTACATAAGCATTAGTTGTTGCTGGGTTAGGATATACAACAGCAGACTCAATATTACTTGCTACTTCTGAAACTGATTCAGTATAATCGTAGAAAGTATTGTTAGGGTCAAAGTTAGCCCATTTGCTCATCCAGTTGTCACCAGAGCAGCCAAATGCACCTACATAATTAGTCTTAGTAAAGAATGCATCGCTAGTCTTTGGAGATGTAAAATTAGGAACAACAACTGGCGCATTATAGTTTACAAAAAGAGCTGAAGTATCTGTATTGATAGCTTTTGAACAGTCAAAAGGATACACATTGCCTGGGAAAGTACCTGCCGGAATATAGCTTGGTAAAGCCCTGTTGTTATAAATGATAGGTGATGTACTCTTAGGGAAGAAGTTAGGATTTGTTTGGTCAAATGGATTTTGCAGCTGTACAGAGCTTGTAAATGCAGCATATTGGAAGTTACGCGATGCCGGATCTTGTATATAAGTAAACGGACCAGCGAAAGGACTGAAGTTAGTATTACCTGTTGTAGCAGAGTCTGCATTTGTACAAGTTGGTGTCAAAGAACGCGCACCATTGATTACAAATACAACATTTCTGTTAGGAGCACCTGCAGGTGTACAAATAGTTGAAGTACCTGCAATGATGTTTGATTTAAACTCCATCAAACCGCTACCGATATTTGCTGTAGTAGAACCGAAAGTAGAAGAAGACTCATCTATCAACAAACCAGCAGCAAAACCTGCAATTACAGTATTCATAACACTTAATGCACTACCGCGGCGTATGTGTACACCAGCAGTGTGCTGCGTTACGTCAAATGCAGTAGAAGTTGGTGTTACAACTGGTCCTATCAGTGTACCATTAGACATTACAGCTTTAGTAGCTTTCGTATTGTCTGTTTTACCATCAACAGTACCAGCCAGATAGCTGTCAGTTTCTATTGCTTTAGAACCACTAACGTCCGCAACGTTAGGGTCTTTCTGCGCAACGAAAAATTGTACTTTACCGCTCCAACCGTTATCGCTATCAAAATCGTCATCAACGTGCCCAACAGATACCAGATATTTTGCATCTACTGTACCGCCAAACCACTCAAAACCATCATCACCACCGCTTGTTACCTGTATGTGGTCTATTTGTGTGCCGCTACCTACACCGGCCAATGTCAGGCTGTTTACTTCATTGTTAGGTGAAAACGCGATACCACCAAACTCTATACGCACATAAGACAGTTTACCACTGTTATCAGCAGCATCTGTACCACCATAGAAAGAGCGAGGACCGCCTTCTACCTGTGCTTCGCCTGCAGTCCAGTTAACAGGTGCTTTACCGCAAATGATAATACCACCCCAGTCACCATAAGAACGACTGCCTTGTGCTTCATTAGATGTAAATATTACTGGCTTATCTGCAGTACCATTTGCCATAATTTTAGCCCCACGCTCAATAATAAGTGCACCTTTAGTTGCTTTGTCGCCACGAATGATTGTACCAGGCTCAATTGTCAAAGTGTTTCCGCTTGTTACATACACATACCCTTTTATTAGGTATTGTTTGTCTTTGGTCCATGTTGTACTCGAATTAATCTCACCTTGTACTGTAACAGTAGTAAAGGCGTACGTACGTACAACTACTGATAATAAGAGGATAGTTAAGAAGAAAAGTTTTTTCATATTCTATGATTTGATTGCGAAAGTAGGCTCCAAATATTAACCCCAGATTAGCGTAGTGTTAATCTGGGGTTACCTGTATATTAAGGAATTGTAAACTACTAAAAGCGGAGTTTGATACCCATTGTGTAGTACCTACCCATCCTGAATTCGTTGATAGGCTTATCGTTTTTAGAAGGATTTATTATATCACTATGCCTATCAATTTTATTATCATGATTTGTATCTTGGTATTGTCTTGTGTAAGAATTTAGCAAGTTTTGTACACCCAACGTGAATGTATAGTGCTTGAAGAACCTTTTAGACACCATAAGATCTAAAGAATGGAAAGGTAATTCCCATACATTTCCTGTTTTACTTTTAGTTTTGCCTAAGACGAATATCCTTGGCCCGAAGACATTATATACCAAAGTTGCCTGTAGGTTAATGCTGTCATTCTGATAATAAATTCCACCATTATACATATAAGGTGATTGACCTTGCAATGGTGTTTTACCAGTAAAAGCTGTTTCTATTGGTACTACTTCGCTCTTCATAAACGCAGCATTACCTATGAAATTGAAATTCTTAAAGAAATTTGTATTAAGCCATTTGTCTGCAAAGTCAAGGTTTTTACGTACATCAAATTCTACGCCATAAGTATAACCACTTTTGTAATTTGCAAATGTATATTCACGCGCATCACCAACTTCTACAGATATTACTTGTTGTATTGGGTTTGTTATGTCTTTGTAAAACACACCTGCCTGTATCATTTCACTTGAGGAAGGGTACCACTCCCATCTTGCATCTATATTATGTATTTCAGCCACATCCAATGTATCACCTGTTTTATTAATGATTGAAGGAAACATTGCACCTTTTACACCCCATCGGTTTTCCATATCATAAAAGTAGAAAGGAGAATTTTCCCTAAATTCAGGTCTATTCAATGTCATGCCATAAGCGACACGCACAAGGCTTTTATCTGTTATATTATAACTTGCATTTACTGACGGCAACACATATTTTGTAACGATTTGCGGTGTAAGTGCTACTTGGTTTAATGATGTAGTAAGTTTATAATCATTATGCTCATATCTGGCACCGCCATACACTGTCACCCTATTACCAACAGGCAATTTCAATGCTATAAAACCAGCAATCAACATGTTATTTGCACTGTATTTATCATAGTCATTTGTTGACTCCTCTATCCTGAATTGATTAGGTCCACCCAAATTTTCTTCGGCAAACATTTCACCAATCGGCAGCCTTGTTAATTGTCCAAAATTAGGGTTAGCGGATTTTTTAAGTGTATAACCAAATTGCCTTAAACTGTAACTTCTTTGTTTATATTCAACATAACTACCTATAGAACCTTCGAACTTATAATTACCAATACGTATACTTTGCATATTATATTGCTGATTAAAACTATATATATTTTCATTCAGCCTTGCGAATATTCGACCACCACCATTATTTATATCTGGTGAGCCGGGAGGTATTGGAGCAGCATAAGAACTATCATCATCATTTTTTGCTTTTTGATACTTAATCCGTTTCAGATCTGGCTGATTTCTAAATAGATTTGTGTAACCTAAAGACCATGTATATCGCCTATTATCATCTCTACTTTTATGTGTACCGCTCAACTGACCACTATAAATAGCACGGCTTTCATATTCCATCAGGTATATACGCTCATTAAAATACTCTTGTGTTGTATCAAGATCATTATTTTGGCTATTCCTTACTGTTAATGCAGATCTGCCAAACTGGTTGTACAGGTTTCTGAATTCTATTTTATTATTTCCCCAGCCTACTGCAACGTTTTCAAGTAATGCAACATTGCGGTTATTAACTGACAAAGTATCATGGAATAGGTTACCGAATGTAGTAGAATCCCAGTCATAACGGTTAACTGTAAAATTGGTAGATGTATTACTATAGTTAACGGCAAAAGTATTACCTATACGTACCGATTTCAGGTTGAAGATATTAGAAGCCGATGCATTAAAGCGCATATCGGGCGACAATGTCCTTTGTTTGATTTTCCACCCTTCATTAGAAAAAGACTTGGTAATATTAGCAATATCTGGATTAGATTTCTTGATATTCTCAGTTGGCAATCCTTCAGGTAAAGACCTGCCACCGTCGTCATAACCCAACCAGTCTGTTTTAGATGGTTCGTTATAGTTGAAATTAGTACCTGTAGAATATTGCCTTGCAGACATAGAGAAGCCTGCTGTGTAGGTATTCTTATCGGGAATAGATGTTGTATATAGTTTCACCATACCGCCTGCAAAGTCGCCCGGCAACTCGGGTGCTGGTGTTTTATACACCATTATTCTGTCTATCTGTCCGCTTGGTATAATGTCGAAAGAGAATGATTTTTTATCTACCTCGCTGCTTGGTGCTGCCGCATCGTTCAGCCATACGTTATTGTACCTGTCATTCAGGCCACGCACCATGATAAAGCGATCATCATTGATGGTAACACCGGGTACGCGCCTTACTACGTCGGCAGCGTTCCTATCCATCGTCTTTTGTATTTGCTGAGAGCTGATACCACTTACTATGGTATTGCTCTTGCGAATTTCCATCAATACCGCGTTTTCTGTATTGCTCAGCTTGTTACTTTTTACTGTTACTTCCGTCAGGTTTTTGCTGGCGCTTTCTTCTTTCAGTTGCACCGTCAATTCTACGTCCTTGCCTTTAGTAATAGTAATTGTTTTCAGTACTTTTTTGTATGTAATCATGGTAAACAGTACTTCGTACGTACCATCTTCCACACCATTTATTTCAAACTTACCGTCTACATCTGTTTGTGTGCCTTTTTCAGCACCTTTCAGTACTACAACCGCACCAATCAGGGGTTCATTTTTTTCATCTGTAACAATACCGCTAACTTTTGCAGCAAATGCAACCACTGAAAATGCACTGTAAATTGCCGTTAAAAAGAAGGTAAAGAGTAACTTATTACGCATATATATATTTTGTTGCGCAAAAGTAAAATCGCTTTATCGCATGTACGTTTAGGCAATGTTATCAAAATATTTTCTTAACATTAACGGAATGTTACCGCAATGTTAAGCCCTTTACTGGCCTATGTTTCAATTAATAGTCGCCACCCACTTTTCTGTTGTTAAGTGCTGAGTGTTTCTCAAATTTTGGTAGTCGGACAGGCATTTTTGTCATATTGGTGGTATCGGTCAATGCCTGCATAAAAGCAATGATATCTTTTATCTCCTGCTTGTTCAGGCTCAGGCTATCGAATGGTAATGTTTGGTGTTCCAGTTTGATGCCAATACCATCACCACCACCTTTGTTATAAAAATCCATCACATCTTCCAGTGTTTTATAGCTACCATTGTGCATATACGGTGATGTGAGAGCTATGTTGCGCACGGTGGGTGTTTTGAAAGAGTATTCGTAGAAGTACACATTGTCTTTCAACATACCTTTTGCCCTGCCAAGGTCAGGGTCTATTACGGGTTGTTTCACATATGGGCTTGCAGGCACACCCAGCACTTCACTCTCGCTCTCTTCGTATCGAGGTGGTACAGTGCCATTAAAAACAGGTGCAAAATGGCATGTACCGCATACTGCCTTACCCATAAACAGATTGTACCCTCTGCGCACATCTGCACTTACTGATTTTGTTTCACCCCGTACATATTTATCGAAAGAAGAATTGAACCCACGCAATGAAGTAACATAAGCTGACAAAGCAAACGTGATACCCTGCCCGCTTATCTTTTCACCTTTATAGTCTTTTAAGCCTTTCTCAAACATCGCTACGTATTCTTTACTTTCTTTCAACTTGTCAATAATAGCAAGCATATCTGTATCAAATTCTTTACGATTGGTAAGTACATGCTCTATTTGTGCTTCTAACACTTCAGTACGCATATCATGAAAAAAACGCTCGCTGTACACGCAGTTTATCAATGTTGGTGCATTGCGCTCTACTGTTCCGTCAAAATCAAGTGCTGTACTTTTTTCTTTGCCGTCTGTAAATGCAAGTGAGGGGTTGTGACAGCTTGCACACGACCTGTTGTTTTTTGACGACAATACAGGGTCGTAGAAAAGTGTCTTGCCGAGCTCTACAAGTTCTGCCGTGTATAATTCTTGCGGCAATCCTATGTATTTGAAAGGGTTTAGGAAATCATTGGCAAACAAATTGTCTGCCTGGTGATTATAAGGTGGTAAGAGGAATGCCTGTGTGGTTTCATGCAGCATCTCTACACCCGATGCTTTATGTAATAGTAATAGCTTATCAAACATCGGGTTCAGATAATCTGTGAGAAAATGAAGCCTGTCCAATGTATTAAAGTCATTGTGTTGTTGCAGATATTGGATGCTGCTTGCAAGCTTAGTATAGAATATTTGTGTATTGGCTTTATCTGTTTTTTCAAACAAAGGTTTATACAGTAGCAAATCCTGCTCAATCGTTTGCAGTACTGTTATTGCATCTTGTATAGAATTACCTGAACCCGGCACATCAAATCCAGTCAGCCCCAAAGTATGTATTCTGATTAATTCAGTACGTGCGGCCTCGAATACTATCCTGTCGTATATAGTATTAGGTAGATTTTTATAATCGCGCAATGCATTCAGCAACTTGTCAGTATGTTCTAATAGTTCTGTTTTGTTTTCTGCCAAAGTACCGCCAAATAGCATATCATCTATTTGTTGCATGCCCCTGGGCTGCATCACTACTATACCAAATGTATTGCGCTCCAGTTTTGGTAATGGAGCTCCGTTCACATTATCTTTTACAAACTGAGCGTCAAGGTATTCACCAAGATATTCCCATGCTTTAAATGATTTTCTTACTAGCAGAAATTGTTGTTGTAAATACTCACCACTATTAGTATCTGCTTTTTGTAGAACATCTCTAAAATGTTGCAAGCTTCCAATAAAAGCATCCATTCTTTGCAAATGCCTTTGCTTAATTGTAGCAGATGCTTGTTTTTCAGCATTATTGAATGCCATAAAAGACAAGCCGATCAGTGCAACCGACAACAACAACACGTACACTTTTTTCATTCTGATTACTGTGTTTCCTATATAAACCAAAAAACCGAAGCCCTGTTTAGGGGCTTCGGTAAAATTATCATTATCAATCTTTATTCAACAATAAACTTCAGCGTTTCTCCATCTGCACTACGGATGAAGTAAACACCTGCTGCCATATCAGAAACATCTACTTTCTGTACATTACGCAGCACTTTCATACGTTGGCCGTTCATGTTGTAGATAGCTACATCCATAGGCTGGCTGATGTGCAATTCGCGCGATACAGGGTTTGGATAGATAGTAAAGTTCTTAGATTTCACTTCTAATGGCATAACACTTGTAACTGGCTTAGTAGTATCAAAACCTGTTATAGCATATGTCAATGAATTGTTGTATGGTGCAACGTTGTTAGTGTTAGGGTGTTGAGAGTTAAACAGGATAGTTTCATGATCTATCTGCATACCACCGGTAATTTCAGCACCCGGGGCACAAGCTGTCAAACGTTGTAAATCGTTGATGGTTGGACCAGGGATAGACATGTCTAATAAATAAGTTTCGCATATTGTACCAGTCAAGCCATTTGGCATGCGGTTGTAGCTGGTACCGTTCAAGTCTTCCTGTATCATCATATATGTTTTGCTACCGAAAGTAAAGAAATCAATACCATCAGGGTTAGACAAATGTTTTTCAGGATACAGAGGCAATTGGTCTGAAGTAGAGCTTGATTTGAATGGACCACCTTCTATAAAAGAACGTACATTGTCAGTAGCAGGATCAAATTCTATTACACGACCATAATAATCGAAAAATTTACCAACTCGCACAGAGTCTGCTGCTGCTGCATTAGTACCTGTAAATGAAGTACCGTTTACGATAGCAAAACGTGCTTTATAACCATCAACCAACGATGGTGAAATAACCCCATTCAAAGCTATACCTGAATTATAATTAAACGCATCACGACCTGTTTCGCAAATGTATATTTTACCATTGTGTTGTGCGCCCCACTCAAGACGGTTGAACATTGTCGCACCACGGCGAATAGCAACAGTATTCAGGTTCAGTAAAGTATCAAGGTTGTTTTCTATGTTTATCCATTTTGGTGTACCATCATGCTTGTAAACAGACAACTGACCTGTGGTAAAATCACCTGCATTTGTAGCTACAAATTTAGCCAAGATACCTGGAGAAGCATCTTCAAAAAGATATACTGTTTTGTTATCAGCCATGATAACACCACCTTCCCAACCGGCACGGCCCCAGTTGTATTGCTTACGGATTGCTTTACCTGTTTTGATGTCAACCTCAACCATCCAGTTCAGGTTTTGGAAACGCTTAATAGTCCTGCCATTAAAGCCAGTAAAACCTGCAGGTGTTGTAGTTCCGATAACAAAATCAGAAGTATCACGGTAACCATTGCCACCAGCAAAAATGCCTGGGTTGCTGCTCTGCATCCACTCTTCTGCAGTCCATATACGACCGCCTTTTGTTATACCACCACAGTTCATACCTGTTTCACCTGTAGTACCTGCAAAATCAACGTTAAAGAATTTACCAGTACGTCCGTCTGGCAATGTAGTTGTTACAACTTCCAATTCTTTATTAGCTTTCTTACGCAGCTTGAAAGTCGTCATACCACCACCATCACCATTTTTGTCATCTTTAGTCGTCATCTCATGGTTTACAATAACCCAACCCAAATCGCCGGGTGCAGTACTGTCTTTCACAAAGCCGATATAGTCATGCCATTGTTTGGCAACAGCTTTACCAGCGGCATTGCCATATACTGCAGTAGTCTGTACAGTATCAACACCACCCACAAATATTACTTGTTGTTTCAGTGGAGATTTAGGCATCCACACTGTTTGAGCTGCCCATTGGCCGCTGATGTGTACAGGAAATTGCAATTGCGCATTTGCAACAGTACATACCGCAGCTGTCATTGCTGTTAGTAAAAATAATTTCTTCATCGCAGTTTTGATTTTGATGCAAATGTCAGGTGGCAGTGTTAACTAATGGTTTAGGCAATGTTAGCGATGTGTAATGCATCTGTAAACAATGGATTATCTTATTGTTACCCGCGAACATTTGTCGCTATGTTGCGGTAACTGCATTGTTTTGTCTAATGTTCTTCTAAACTATCATAAGAAACAGCTAACAAAACACGGTACAACAAATACCATGCTAAAAAAAATAACACAAAGGAAACATAGCATACATTGCCCTACCACTTGCATATATATAGCTTGCAGGTTTGTTTTCGGGCTTATGAAAAGAATAATCGTATCGGCAGTAGCTATCCTGATGATTGCTATCGGGTGTAACAACGAACAGGCAAATACCAATGATGGCAAGCAACTTGCCGAAACCTATTGCGGTAGCTGTCACGTAGTACCTACCCCCGATTTACTCGATAAATATTCATGGAAAACGTACATGTTGCCGCGTATGGGTGTTTTTCTGGGTATTGTAGAACACGACTCGCTGATAGATGTATTGCTGGAAGACGGCCCCGGCAGGGATATTGTAAAACAAACAGGCGTATTTCCTGAAAAACCGATATTGAGTAATGAAGAATGGGAACAAATAAAAAACTACTACCTATCAAACGCTCCAGAAAAACTGCAAGCACCCCCTGCAAAGACTATCAGCAAAGGTTTGAAGCAGTTTGAAGTGCTGATACCCGAATACAAACTATCACCACCATCCGTAACTTATGTAAAGTTCAACCCCGATAATACTATATATATAGGTGATGCCAATTCTCAATCGCTGAATGTAGTAGGTAATGACCTGAAACTGATACAGGCTGCTAAAGTAAAAGAAGGGGCTGTATGGGCAGAGGAGTTTCCGCAAGAATTACTGCTGACGGTGATGGGTTCTTTTTCTCCTACCGATATGAATAGCGGCTTTATCATGTCCTTACCAAAAGTAGCCAACAGGCAACCTTTCAAAGTACTTGACTCATTGCAACGCCCTGTGCACAGTGCTTATGCGGACCTTGATGGCGATCAACAAATGGATATTGTAACCTGTGAGTTTGCTAAATGGACAGGTAAGCTGGCATGGTGGCACAACAACGGCGATGGCAGCTTTACCAAAAATATACTTCGTAATAAACCCGGTGCTATAAAAGCCTACATCAAAGACCTGAATGGCGATAAGCTACAAGACATCATAGCACTCTTCGGGCAAGGCGACGAGGGAATATATATTTATTACAATGAGGGTAAGGGCAAGTTCAGGGAAGAAGCCGCTTTGCGTTTTCCACCATCAAACGGCTCCAGTTTCTTTAAGCTCTACGACTTTAACGGAGATGGGCATGAGGACATTATATACACCGCTGGTGACAATGCCGATTTCAAACCTATCCTTAAACACTATCACGGCATCTATGTATATATGAATGACGGGCAAAATCATTTCAAACAATCTTTCTTCTACCACCTGAACGGCGCGTATGCAGCTATGCCTGCCGACTATGACAAGGACGGCGATATAGATATTGCAGCTATTTCATTCTTCCCCGATTATCAGCACCAGCCCGAAGAAAGTTTTGTTTATTTGCAAAACGATGGTAAAAATAACTTTACAGCAAGCACCATCAACGACCCTACACTTGGCAGGTGGATAGTAATGGATGTGGCAGACTACGACAAAGATGGTGATGAAGACATCATACTCGGCTCACTTGCTTTTGAAGTGATACCCGACAACGGATTGGTGAATAAATGGGTTAATGCTGGCATACCATTCATTGTACTCAAAAACACCGCACGATGAAAGCCGCACCCAAACACTATGCAGCTACCATAGTGTTGGCAGCATTCATCATCCTCACCTTATCTGCTTATCATGGCGGGCCAGCTACTGGTGGCATCGGCAACCAAACAGGCAGTCCTGGCGCAGGCAATTGCGGCAACTGTCATAATGGTGGTGCAGATACAACTTTCAGCACCATCAGCATCCGTAAAAAGGTACAGATATCTGGTGACAGCATCCGCTACTACACAGCTTCTCAAACATACGTCATTACCATACGTGGCAGGCACAGCACCTACACTACTTTCGGCTACCAGATGCTGTTGCTTGATAGCAATAATACGCCAAAAGGAAAATTCACATCATTCGGCAGCTACGGGCACGGGCATCCGCAAGCCAGCCCCAATATTGCAGAACACTACACCCGCATACCTGCCGATACTACCGGATGGTTTAAAGATGTATTGGAATGGCAATCGCCCAAAACATCGTCGGGCAAGTTGACACTGTATGCCATCGTGAATGCGGTAGACTACGACGGCAAGCCAAGTAATGACAAAGCAGGTAATACCATGTCCATTACTTTACAAGATTCTATACCCCCAGGCATAGACACAAGCACAAGCATTGGTAACACCTTTATGCAACCTGACATCAGTATATACCCCAACCCTGCCGATGCAATCGTACATATTCAAACTAACCAACTATTCCCGGCATTACTTACTGTATACAATACTAGCGGCAAGCCCATTTACCAAAAGCTGCTGCTGACAAAGAAGAATACCATCAGCACCACATCATTTCCTGTCGGCACATATTACATTACCATAAAAAGTACGTATCATTTCTACAACAAAACGATACAGGTCACACACTAAAAAAACAAAAAGCAGCCCACGCGATGAAGGCTGCCTTTCTCTATGTTACACTTCCCGCCTATTTCACTTCTTTCTCGTCATAGCTCATTACGCTGAAAACACCATACCCGTTTTTTACATTCGTATATACATTCGTTGGTTCTGAAAAAGGGTTACCTGCATTGGCAGATGCAAACTTGTAAGATTTTTTAAACCTGAAGTAGTCTTCTGTTACATGGCGCAATACTACTATTGCATTCACAGTCTGTCCATCTATTATATACGGCTCTATATATGCGCTTTGTACAAACAGCCTCAACTCTTTTGTGGTACCGTTAAACAGTGCATCTCTTATAAATATAACACCACCGTCAAGGCATGTATTCTGGTCTATCTCTTCATTATAGATACTTTCCACACTCGCATCAACTGTATTAATACAACCTGTGTATCCGTATTCATCAAGGGTATCCATAGGTTTAATGATGCTCAATACGTAATAGTCGCCCTGCCCTGGCGGGTCTGTAAACTTTATCCGTAGCTCATCCTGTTGCACACCATCAATATCCAACCTTGCTTTGGCTATACGCTGCACACTTTGTATGGGTACATACGACGGTACTTTTGTATTGGCAGTTGCTTCTTGTCCATTACCTACCTTAGCACTGATGCTATAAGACACCCCTTGCTTTGCCAATATTTTTGATGTATACACACCTGCAAAAATATCATAACGCATCGTATCAGCGAGTTTATTTCCTTCATACAATAGTACAGTTGCATCTTTTATCTGCAAGTCTTGTCCTGCCTTATATTTCAGTATGCCCATAGACTTGCCTATCGTTACCCGAAAACTATCACCCACTTCCGTATTGCTGTTTATAACAAGTTTCGATTGATACTCCGGCACTTTTACTTTTATCTCTTTTTCGCAGGCTGTCAGCATTACTATACCTAAAGCCGCTACTATATAATTCCTGTTCATCTTTATGCTATTTTGTTGTTTTATTAAAACTTAAATTGGTAACTGATAGATGGTATAATAGGGAATAAACTCATCTGCTTAAACACTGTATTTCCCTGGCTATTGGTGCTGCTGTAGATGTAAAACGGATTGTATCGGTTATACGCGTTATAAGCTGCAATCACCCATGCGCGTTCCCAATTCGGTTTGCGTTTCATGAATTTTATGCTCACATCTGCCCTGTGATACGGCGGCATTCTGTAACCGTTTCTTGAACCGAATACTTGTATACTCGCACCATCCGGACCGTTGTAATAACCTATCGGCAACGTGATGGCATTACCTGTACCATACACCCACTCTGCGCTCACTTCTATATTTTTAGCTAGCTGATAGATGCCTGCTATTTTAAAGTCGTGCCTTCTGTCATATCGGTACGGGTATTCTTTGCCACCATTCAGGTTGGCAAATTGTCTGTTTGTCCACGATAGTGTATAGCCCATTAATCCGGTAAATCTGCCTTTCTTTTTTTGCAAAAACAGCTCTGCACCATAACTCCTGCCTTTGCCTACTTCTACTTTATCTTCCCAGTTGTTGCTGGCATTAAAAAAGCTGGCACCTTCTTTATACTCTATCACATTATCCATTGTTTTGTAGTACCCTTCCACTGTTACCTCTATGCCTGTATTATGCGTGTAAGCAATACCTGCTGCCCCTTGGTAAGACTTCTGCATGGGTACGCGCGCCGTTACAGGTACCCACAAATCTGTTGGCAAGCCTATGGACGAATTAGTAAGCAGGTGTATAAATTGGTTCATCTGTACGAAGGATGCTTTTGCACTCAGCTTTTCATTTATCAGGTAGCGCAGAGCTGCACGTGGCTGTATGGCATGATAAAAACTGTTTTGTACCGCAAACCCCGTCCAGTGTACACCTATGTTTGCTTTCAATGAGTTGGATATTTTGATGTCGTCTTCTACATATGCATCAATCTCTCCCGCATAAATATCTTTTGTACCTACAGTAGTATCTTGTTTGTAACCCGCAGCACTCACTTTTGTTTGTTGTGCGCCCGGCTTGTAGGTATGGTATATATATCCAACACCTGTTTTTATATAATGATTGGGGTGTGGTATATAATCAAAGTCATACTTCATAGCCACATCATTTATACCAGATGAGTATTTCAGTAAATATTCTTCGTTTGTACCGGAAAATGTACTCTTTGTTTGTGCAGCAATAACAAACCTGTATTGGCTGTAGTAGCTTGTCAGGTTGCCGAATAGCTTGTTATTGTACTGGTGATTCCAGCGCGCTACAGCGGTAGCATTACCCCACTTCAGGTCGGTATTAAAAGAACTGCTGTATGTCTGGTCGGCACTTTGTTTTTGCTTAGCATAAAACTTATCGTTACCAAAGTAACCGCTTACATACAAGTGGTCTTTTTTACTCAGTTTAAAGTTTACTTTACCGTTCAGGTCGTAAAAGAAATAACCCCCTTTTGTATTGCCGCGAATAAAGGGTTTGGCAAGTATATCGTAATACGTTCTCCTGCCCGAAATCATAAATGAAGATTTACCCTTTTGTATTGGCCCCTCCAACGTCAGCCTCGATGCTATCAACCCTATACCACCTTCGCCATGCAGTTTGTTCTTATTACCCTCTTTCATATTAATGTCAATGATAGACGATAACCTTCCGCCATACCTTGCAGGGAAGCCTCCCTTCACCAACTCTACACTACGTATGGCATCTGCATTGAACACACTGAAAAATCCAAATAAGTGGCTGGCATTATATACAGGCACACCGTCCAGCAATATCAGGTTTTGGTCGGGGCCGCCACCGCGTACGTAGATGCCTGTAGAGCCTTCATTGCCTGCCTGCACGCCGGGCAACAGTTGCAACGCTTTCAGCACATCTACCTCACCCAGAAAAGCGGGTAATGATTTGATAGTTTCAATGGGCAGGTCTATGGTACTCATTTGTGTACGTTCCTGTATCGCATCCTTTTTGCTTGTTACCACTACCTCTTTCATGTCTTTGGATAGTTCCATCTCCATATTCAGTGTTACATTACCACGCAGCGATAATGCTTTACTGAAACCTGCATAACCTACATAAGACACCTTCACCGTAACACTATCTGCAGGTATGGTGAGTGAATAAAAACCAAAAGCATTGGTTGTAGTACCTGCATTTTTTTCGGGGATGTAAACAGTAGCACCTATCAGGCGTTCGCCGCTTTTCTTTTCAGTAATATAGCCGCTGATGGTTACTTGTTGAGCCCATGTAAATAGGGGCAGCATAATAGTTGCAATCGCTGCAAGGATACTTGCTTTCATTTACTATTTGTATTTATGATAGTAAAACGCAGCATCGGGCAGCTACCCCTATACGCAGGAAACTTAATAATTCCAATTATCTTTCAGGTAGGTATACTTTACCTGAGATACACCACCTATCATGCCCATACCATTCACTACATTGCCTTCTATCTGCACTGGCTGGCCAAATGTAGTAAACCCTATCGCTGGGTCGTAGGTTTCATAGCTTTTGAGGAATTTGAAATAATCTGCCGATACTGATTTTATGTACACTATAACGCGGCCCTTGGCATAATCGTATAGCGAATCGGCAGTTTGTGTAACATACACATCCGTTTCGTACACACTACCACTAAAGCGTACATCTTTCAGCAATACACGGCGGCTTTTGTTGAAAAGGCCTACATCATTAATATTTTCAGCGTTTACATCGGCAGTGTAAACGGGTTGCCTTACATAATCCCTGTAATATGCGGTATCAAACTTTGTAACAGCAGTACCAGCAGCTTTTTGCTCTTCGTACAACGGTCTGTTATCTTCTATTTTTTGCCACGCGCCGTTATTCATAAAGTAACCTGTAACATTCATTTTTTGTTTTAGCGCTTCTATTACATAATAGTCAGTAGTAGTTCCATTATCTTTCAACATTACTTTCACTTTCAGCACCCTCTCTGTATTATACAACCCTGTTACGGTATCTGTCACTAACGCATCTATCGGCGATGGTATGCTCACCTTTGCAGATGCCGTACCCAAATCTGGGTGTGTAGCCGTTATCACATATACATTACCATGCTTTGCAGATTGGCTACTGCTGAATGGCAATGTGTACATACGTTGCGAAAACGTATCGTTATAGCCGTATATGTTGATGAAACTACCATTACTGTCCTGCAATGTCATTTGCAACCCGTTCAGCAACTGAAAGCGCAACCCACTGCCACTCTTCATAGCAACACTCTGCCCGGCACGCAGGTAAAAACTATCGCCTGCTACAAACTCCCCTATCAACGCTATTTTCTTTTCGCCCGATACATTTGGCAAGTCAAGCTCTTTACTACATGCAGCCATGCCAGCAATAGCCATGCTACACAAACCCAACCGTATGATATGTTTATAATACATTCTTAAAACTTCAGCCTGTAACTTATATGTGGTATGTATTGCAAAAAGCTCATACCTCTCAACTTAAAGTCGCCTGTACCACCATCACCTGTTTCGTTTACCAATTCTACATACATCACGTTTCGCCTGCCATACAGATTAAAAACCCCAACCGACCATATACGCTCCATACGTTTACCTTTCCTTTTAGTAAAATTCAATCCTATGTCCAACCTGTGTATTGCAGGCAGCCTGTAGTTATTCCATTCCACAAAGTTGTAGGTATAGTTTGCACTTGTTTGCCCTACACCCGGGTTAATGTGCAGGCTGTTATCAAAATCAGGATATATCTGGTCAGGCAATGTTATTGCCTCACCAGACATATAGCACCATGTAGCTGTAGCATCAAATCGGGCAGATGGCTGGTAGCGCAAAGTTGTCTTCACATTATGCCGCCTGTCAAACCGATATGGAAAGGGCTTGCCACCATTAAGCTGTGCAAACTTTCGCCACGTCCATGATAAGGTGTAGGCTGCCGACCATTCAAAATCTCCTATATCCTTTTTTACAGACACCTCACCGCCATAACTCCAGCCTGTGCCTTGTATTATCTTCTCATCCCATTTCAGCGAGTTATCAAATATGTTCTTACCCATATTGTAGGTAGTCGTGTTATCAATATGCTTGTAGTAGCCTTCTACATTGTAAGTAAAGCCCTTACCTGGTTTGCCCATGTAGCCCGCTGTGTACAGTGCCGCTTCTTCGGGTTCTATTCTTGATGAGCTAGGCAACCAGAAGTCTGTCGGCAATCCGAAGCTGTTGTTACTTATCATGTGCAGAAACTGCGCCATTTGTGTGTAAGATGCATAAATGCTATGCTTCTCTGCCAGCCTGTAAGATGTATAAAAACGCGGCTGCACACTAGAGTAGTTGAAACGATTGCTGAACCAATTGGCAAAATGTATGCCCGGCCTTATCATCCATCTTTTATTTATCTGCACTTCATCTTCAAAAAACAATACAAATTCGTTCGACTGAAACTTATCTGTCGGCACAATAGATGTGCTGTAAATTTGCTGCACATTTAAGTAAAGCAACTCTACTGGCACAAACTTAGCAGTGCTCAGGTGTATGCCGAATTCTACTTTTTGTGTAGCTGTAGCATACCAGTTTGCCTTCAGGCGCAGCGCAAGGTCGCTGATGAGAGAATTACCTTTATACTCTCCGTCGGTTGAGATACCATTATTGTTTATCAACTGTCGTTTATCTTCCAGCGAATACTGAAACCTGCTGAAAGTAACCATACTGTTCAGGAAAAATTTCGGATTAATAATGCTGTTCCATTTGGCGCTGGCTACAAGGTTGCCCCATTTAGCTTTTGTACCTTCATTGCCAATCCCTAACCCCATTACATCTCTGCCGTTGTATACGCTGATGTATAACCTGTTGTTAGGATTCAGTATGTAGTTTGTTTTTACGTTTATATCATAAAAATTAAACAGCAAATCATTCGTAAAAGGCCGCCACAACATATCCAGCCAGGTACGCCTGGCAGATACCATGATGGATGCTTTATCTTTCAACAACGGCCCTTCCACATTCAGGCTGCCCTTCAGCAAGCCCATGGTAAACTGGCCACCCCAGCGTTGCATATCGCCATCTTTAGTATTTACATCTATTACAGAAGACAGCCTGCCACCATACCTTGATGGGAATGCACCTTTATGAAAATCTACCGACTTAATAGCTTCTGCGTTATATACAGATGTAAAACCAAACAGGTGGTCGGTATAATAAAGCGGCACACCATCCAGCAAGTGCAGATTTTGTCCCGGGTCGCCGCCACGTACCATTACGGTGTTGGTAGCATCCGTACCCGATTGTACGCCTGCAATATGTTGCAATGCCCGCATCACATCGTTTTCGCCCAGTATGGCAGGTCTTTTATGTATATCGTTGTAGGTTAGGTGCAGGTGGTCTGCACTCAGCTCTTTTTCAGATGTTACACTTACTTCTTTCAGGGTGCTTTGTATTTTCAGCATCACATCCCTTCTGCCTGTAGCGGCATCGCCTGTGTAAAATGTATCAGGTGTATATCCTATGTAAGTGCATACTATTTTGTGTCTGCCTGCAGGCAGTGTCAGGCTGTAAAAGCCATAGCTGTTGGTTGTTGCCCCAATGCCCAACTCGGGTGCATACACAATACAGCCTATCAGCACTTCTCTATTCTGCAGTTCTTTCACATATCCACTAACGATTTGTTTTGCTGCTGGCTTTTCTTTTACCATTGCCGATACGATGAGTATTTTACCATTACTTTCCTGCAGGCTTACAGCTTGCCCGGCAAGCAGTGTAGTGAGTGCTTCCTGCAAGGTTTGCTCTGCAAGCGGCAACTGTACCGTATGCCGCACATCTACATAAGCTGCACTGAACGAAACAGGGATATTAGTTTGACGCTCTATATCCCTGATGTATTTTTTGATACTGCCCTGCACAAAAGATGGCTTGTATTTTTGCTGCAAAGCACTTACCTGCTGTGCACCAACGTGCAAGCAGGCTGTCATCATTACAACAAACAGGGTGATAAAAAGCCGCATACTTACTTTGCCATTATAACGTAGTTTTCGTCTGTTTGTTGCCATTTGCATTGAGCAATCAGGCAAAGTTCGTTCAATATGGTTTCTATAGATTGATTTTGGAAACTAATGGTTATAAGCTGACTCTTCCGCTCTTCAGCCATCGTGCTATCTGCCTTTATTTGCACATGATAATGCTGTGCTATATCGCCTATGATGTATTGCAATGTTTTATTATCATAGCTCAGCTTACCTGTTTTCCAAAAAAGGTAGTTGCTTCCCTCTGTAGTATTTTCTGTCAGTACGTCCGCTTTCAGGCTGGCATATTCGCCCGGTGTCAGCAATACTTCGCTGCCTTTTACCTGCTTATTTTCTACCCGCACTTTGCCTGTTGCTACAATTACTTCCGCTTCTCTGGCATTACATCGCACATCAAACGATGTACCTAGTACCGTAACAGATACAGACTGTGCATCTACCACAAAGGGATGCGCAGTATCACGCGTTACCTCAAAGAAGGCTTCACCTTCAAGCGATACGTTACGTTCACTTCCGTTGAAGTTTTCAGGATATACCAGTTTGCTGCCTTCACGCAGTGTAATGCGCGATTTGTCGGGCAGTACCACAGATGTATTACCTGCATCCGCTATCAGTGTTACCATACCGGCATCAGTTGCAGGCCGCATAATGATAAGGCCCACCAGCAGAATGGCAGCAATACCTGCTGCATATTTTGCCCAAAGCGGCATGGCTATAGTACGGGCTGGTTTAATAGTTGCTCTATCAACTGTATGTTTAGCAATAGTTGCCCAAGCCTGCGTTTTGTCAAAATGCTTCGCTCCAAGCAAGTCATCAGCTTCTTTCCACGCAGCTACTATATTATCATAGTGCTGCTTGTTGCCATCTTCCTGCAACCATTCATCCAGCCGTTGCAACTCTGCTGTTGTTGCTTCGCCTGTCAGCTTTTTGGCTATTAATATGTCTGTTTGCTCTTCCATCTGCATATCACCTCATTTATAATAACGCAGGGTTAATGAAATACCCCCATGCCAACAACATATATTTTATTAAAATACCAATACCGGCAATTATTGCGGTTTGGCTGCTATATTCCCGAAGGGTTTTTATGGCCTTACCCATTTGGTTTTCTACCGTTTTTACAGACAATTTCAGCATTTCGGCAGTTTGTTTGTAGCTCATTCCATGTAGTTTCACCATCAGGAACACCTCTTTACATTTGGGTGGCAATCTATCAAGCGCATCAGCTATTTTCTTGGCTTGCTCATTAGCATCTTCCCGTATTTGTGTGGTTGTAATGAAAGGTTCAGGGTCGGGCTCTGGTGTATTTTCTGCAAACTGTACACCTGCTTTACTTTGTTTTCGTAATGCGGTAATACAATTATTTCTTACTGCTGTTATCAGGTAATACTTAACCTCTGCCAAGGCTATCAGGTTTTGTTTTTGCTCCCAAAGTTTTATAAAAGTTTCCTGTACCACATCCTCTGCCAGATGACTGTCTTGCATATATGTCATAGCATACCTGCACAGGTTATTATACTCTCTGTCAAACAGTTCTTTGAATGCGTTAGCTGTTGCCATTATTTGGCTTGAATATTATTGCAAATAAAACAAATCTTTAGCATTCTTAACATATATCATTTGTCAGAACAATCATCGTGTATCAGCAAAATACAAAGCTGCACATCCATGCAGCTTTGTCCACTATATTGCAGCATTCGCATCACCCCTGACGATAAGACCGCAACCTCTTCCATTCATTTATTACACACTACTGATAACTGCCCTTATTTATAGTTTGATAAACTTGTATGTTGCCAGTTCTTCGCCGTCAATCAGCGTCAGCACATACATACCTTGTGCCATGCTACTTACATCTATTGCTTTACGCCCTGGGTTTAAAGCACCCTTGCTCATCAAGCTGCCCGATAAAGACAGCACCTGATAATTCATATCCTTGTTACTGTTGTTCTCAACAGTCAGCATATCTGTACACCTTGTAGGGTACACTTTGATATTGTCTGCGTGTATAAAACTACCTGCAGATGTGCCGGTGCTTTTAGGAGCAAATCTGTATACAGTACCCGTTACAGGCATCGCAGTTAATGTGGGATAGTACATCGTAGATGTATTCGCACTATCTACTTTGGCAGTTGCAGGTGCACCTTTCAGCAAGTATAGCTTATCAAAATCGCCGGTGGCGGCTGTAAGGTTTTTTGTATAGCCTACCATTGGCCCACCCAGAAAGAAGTAATCGTTGAAGTTAGAAACTTTTGATCCGCCATACCTCAATTCTGCAACGTTAGTTCCTTCATAAAGCCATATCTGCAGGTTGATGGAATCATTTAATGTGCTATACAAACTATTTTCTTCTGCAAAGCCTGCATTCAATATTTCCAGCTTAAATATTTTGCTACCTGCCGTACCTGTAGTTGTATATCTTATGGGAGATTTAGATGTACCTGTTTTTATACCCCTGTCTATCAATGGTGTGCCCATAAAAGTGAAGCCTGAAACAACGCCTGCTGTATCTGTAAATACCCCCCCGATATCCATCATGTTGAAATGAGAAATGGTTTTACCCCCCATACTAAAACTGAAGCCTAATGATATTTTATAGTTAGTGCTGTCTGTCCATGCCTTGGCACCATTTACACTTGTACCACCTGCAAGTGCAGTATAGGTTTCTTGTTTAATTGTCAGATTGTATGGTATCTGTGCTTTTACTGTCGCAGTTGCGCACACACACAATGTTGCTAAAATGGTTGTTATCTTTTTCATGCTGTTATTTTTTTATAGCAAAACGCCCAGCATTTATTTTACCCCTACTCAACAACTTTTATATTTTTTTGCAAAAAATCAAATAATAACTACGAGGCAATATTTTTGCATAAGTTACTTACGACACAAATCCTAAAAATTATTAATTGCGGTTAATTTTCATTTTATGAACCAAGTAAATTAGAAACCGAAGATTAAATGAGTTATCAACATTTTTTACGAATAAACTAACTTTCTGTTAAACGTATATATAAGCTATCCAACTTGTCATTTTAATTGTCAGTTTCATAATGTAAATAATTTTATAACATAAAGTTTTTTCATAACGTATCTGTATTAAAATGATGCCGAACTAAGCATTTGTTTAATTATATTTGTTCATTGAGAAACCCCAACTTTTTAACATAAAATATTGTCTTGTGTAAAGAAGCATAAATAATGCTGACTTACGTAAAAAAAACCAATATGAAAAACTTGCGTTATCTATTTATTGTACTCATGTGCTTAGCGGCTTTTCTAAAGGCTGACAGTGCAAGAGCATCACACGCTGCAGGTGCCGAAATTATTTATGAACACATTGTAGATTCTACCTACAGGTTCTTCTTTAAATTTTATCGCGATTGTAGCGGTGCAACAGAGCCCGGAAACATACAATTTTGCTTGACAGACTCTTGTAACAGCTTCCAGACTACACTCACCATGAATAAGTGGACAGGTGCCTTACCTGGTGGCGGTACAAATGGTACACCGGTATCTGCCGGTTGTTCTGCATTTCCCAACAGATGCCAGAACCCATCATCCAGCCTTCCCGGCTATCAGGAATGGTGGTATTCTGTTGTTGCAGAGTTACCTAGCAGATGTACTAAATGGCGTTTTTCAGGCAACGTTGTTGTCAGAAACCCAAGTATGAATATTCCTCAATTGAATTTGTATGTTGAAACGACTTTCAACAACACATTATTTCAAGGTAACTCATCCCCTTATTTCTCTATCAAGCCCATACCGTATGTATGTGTAAACACGCCTTATTCTTTCAATAATGGTGCTATTGACCCTAATGCTGACTCCTTACATACTGAAGTTATCAACCCAATGGATGGCGGCTCTTGTGGACCGGGTGTAAATATTACCCTTAATACCGCTACTCCTGCATTGACTATACCGGGCAATCCGTTCCAGACAAATAATACATTTGCTACCAATGGCGTTACCGGTCAAATGACATTTACAGCAGGCCAGGTAGGTGCACATGCGCTTACTACCCGTGTTAAGGAATATCGCAATGGCACACTTATCGGCTACATTATGCGAGACGTGCAGGTACAGGTACTTAACTGTAGTACAACACCCGCAGCGCTTACTATCAATACTGCTTCTATATTAGGTGGTGCTTCTGGCCCCGGTGGCAGGGTAGAAGGTTGTACAAATCAGCCCCTGTCATTCAATTTTGCGATGACATCTAACGATACAGGTGCCATCCTCACAGCCGAAGACAATCACTTCTTCTCCATACCCGCAGCTACTATTACCTACAGCGGCCTGAAGACCGATACCGTTATCGGTAACTTTTCTTGGACACCGGGCCCTACAGACATAGGCCTGAAGACACTGATTGTAACAGTCAAAGACTCTACATGCCGCCCTCCCGGTATCATGTTATACTATCCGTACATCGTACCTGTATATATATGGGGCCCTACCAAAACGGTACCTGATACCAGTGTATGTCCTAATGAAACGGCTTACCTGACAGCTACCGGTGGTGGTAATTATCAATGGTCTGTGCTGCCCGGCGGCTCACCCATTACCAGCCTGTCCTGCACAGCGTGTACCAGCCCTGTGGCAGTACCGGGTATCATTACCAGCTATGTAGTTACCTCTACTATCAATCCGTTCTGCAGCAACAATAAAGATACCGTAACCGTAGGTGTACTACCCGGTTTGCAGTTTACCAAAATGCTGGATACCCTTACCTGTCCGGGCAACAGTATCAAACTGGATTTGGGGCTGAACCCGCCACCGGGCGTTATCTACACTACGAAGTGGACACCTGCTACTTATCTGGACAGCGATACCCTGCACAGGCCTACTACAACGCCTGCCGCACCTATCACCTACCGTGTAGTGATATCATCTACCGGCAACCAGTGCCGTGCTTTCGATACGGTATTGGTAGATGTACTCTCAGGCTTCAGGTTAGAGAATGTAGATACTGCTATGTGCGAAGGCGCACAAATCAATCCGCGTATTACCGGCGACAGCCGCTACACTTATGAGTGGAGTGCTTTATCCGGTACCGGCCAGTTCAGCAACCCCAATATCATCAACCCCGTTATCACACCATCGCCATTGGGGCCTAATACATACGTTATCAAGGCCAAATTCGCAAGCTGCCCTAAAGACAGTGTAGCCGAGTTTGATGTGGAAGTAGAACCTAACCCGACCGTAACGGTAGGTGCCGATATCTCAATGTGCGAAAACGACACAGCTAAACTATCGAGTGTGGTATTCCCGGGCAACTTCAAGTTCGACCTGGCATGGACACCCGGTTCTTCATTAGATAATCCGAACATCGGCAATCCGATATTCAAAGCACAGCAGACAACCAAACTGACACTGACAGCATCGAGCCCCAAGGCTAAGTGTTCTGCATCAGACAGTATGATGATAACCGTATTCCCTGCTACCTTCGTAACGGTAAGCGGTGATACAGCTATCTGCCCGGGCAATACTACTCAACTGCAGATGACAGGTAATGGTGTACGCACCTTCCGTTGGTCGCCTGAGTTCAGAATCAGCAATGCGCAATCTGCCAATCCGTTGGTGAACCCTACCTCTACACAGATATATACAGTGTATGCGGTAGATACCAATGCATGTTTTGATACGGCGAGTGTAAAAGTAATTGTACATCCGGCAGCGCGCCTGTTCCTGCCCGATTCTGTAAGGGTATACCCCGGCGAAAGCTATCAGATAGACCCGATGGGCAACTGTACTTACTTTGCATGGTTCCCGCCACTGGGCCTGAACAAAGCTGATATATCAAACCCGATAGTAAAACCGGATGTGAATACGAAGTATCTGGTAACAGGTACCACAGAAGCAGGTTGCAGTACCAGTGATTCTATCACAGTACTGGTATCATCAGAAAGCATCCTGGATGTACCGAATGCCTTCAGCCCCGGCAGCAGGAACAGTACCTTCAAGATACTACGCCGTGGCGATGCTACACTCAAAGGCTTCACTATCTTCAACCGTTGGGGACAGAAAGTGTTTGAAACAGCCGACATCGACAAAGGATGGGATGGTACTTACAATGGTGAACCGCAACCGATGGGTGTGTACATCTATACCATAGATGCGGTAAATGCTAACGGGCGCAGATTTACCAAACAAGGTAATGTTACTCTGGTAAGGTAAACTATATAGATATTACATCTGCAAATGCCCGGCTACAACCGGGCATTTGTATTTATCCACTTATTCACTTTTAACAGCTCAATTACAATTACTACCCATTGTGGCATTGTCTTTGATTTACTATTTTAGAAGTAAAGCTGTAAGACATGAAGCTGAATGAAACATGGTTTATGGAAGGGTATATAGACTTTGAACTGCAAAAATACCGTCTCCTTGCCTACCTGCAAGAAGTGAATCAATACTTCAACGAGCAGAAGCTATACCCCCAATTGGCAGATGTAGTATTTCACTACAACAACCTGCTGTCTTTCAAAGAACATAAACAGCTGATGCAGGATAGCTTCCCTAAACAGCTAAGTAACGTAAACCTGCAAAAGCTGGAACTGGTGTATGATGAAATGCTGCAAGACAATGCTATTATGCAAGAACTGGAGAATATTGTACAGTATGCCCTTACTCAGATAAAGCCAACCCTCGACAACGGCGCTGAGCTATACGAGCATATTGAAAAGCAACTACGTATAGAACCCGTTGGCATTATGCCCCTATACAAAAACGAGGGGTATGTACTGATGCGCTATGGCAACTACAGCGAAACCCGTGCTTACAATTACACCATCACCCTGTTTGAGCATAAGAGCGACCGTTATCGTGGCATACGCCTGCATTATGTAGATACATGGCAGAATAGCATTGTCAATACATACGAGAGCATCAAACGTGACATTATAAAAACCATCCGTACCCTGCCCAACCCTGCTGTATTCAGTATAGAGTATCCACTGCCACTACCGCTTGATGAAACGTTGCTGCCCGTTGCCAAACGCGCTTTGGTAAGGCAGATAGGTATAGCATGATATTTTAACAACACCTGCTAACACTGTTTTTGTACATTCGCTACAGACTAAAGTAGCATTATGACTACAATACAAAAGCTCGCTTATTATGCTCCACGCATACTGGCATCTGTCTTAGCCATCTACATCACACTCTTTGCATTCAATCCGCCAATGGCAGTAAAGCAGTTTATACCCACTGCCATACTACTGGTATCATTAGCCCTATCGTGGCGTAGCGACCGTATGGGCATATTGCTGTATGCCTTGCTGGGTATAGCCTATATAGCGTTCATCAGTACACGCACCGACTGGGCTATTGCTATAGCAGGCCCGTTGTTTCTTTGCGCCCTGTTATTCGGCATCAGCCTATATGCAAACAAACAGGGAGTAGCCAACAAATAAAGAACTAACTATCCATTGTATGATGCTCCTTTGCCATCTCTACTTGCTTTCGGGTTGGCATCAGTATCAGGCGTAGTGTAGTATCGTTGGTGAAGTAACTGATAGCCCAGTTGATGAAGATTATCAGCTTGTTCTTCGCATTCAGTATCAGCATCAGGTGCAGGAACATCCAGACAAACCAAGCCAAGACACCCTGAAAACTGATGAATGGCAAATCAACCACTGCCTTTCGTTTGCCAACGGTAGCCATTGAACCCGGCAACTTGTACTTAAAATGTTGCTGTTTGTTGCCGTTTTGTAAAGCCTTCAAATTTGTTGCCAGATGCGTAGCCTGCTTGCCAGCAACGTTTGCCATTTGCGGATGCCCGTTTGGCCAGTCTTTGGTTTCCATATAAGCAATATCACCGATGGCATATACGTTTTCTGTATCTGCAACTTTGCTGTATTCATCTACCCTTATGCGATTGCCACGTACCAATACATCTTTTGCTATGCCTGCAGGTACATTGCCCGTAATACCTGCCGCCCATATCAGATTGCGAGTTTGTATCTGCCTGCCGTCTTTCAGCGTAGCGGTGTGACCATTGTAATCTTGTACCACAGCATTTGTCCAAACCTGCACGCCCATTTTTTCAAGGTACAGCTGCGATGTACGTTGTGATACGGGACTCATAGCAGAAAGTGTGTTGGGGCTGCCCTCTAACAGATATACGTTCAGTTTACTGAAATCCATATCCGGATAATCGCGCGGTAAGATGTTCTTCTTCAACTCTGCCAAAGAGCCTGATAACTCTACACCCGTAGGGCCACCACCTACTACTACAATATTCATTATCTCTTCCAGTTCTTCTGGTGATGCATTGAGGGCATCTTCAAAATTTAGCAATATGCGATTGCGCAACGTAATAGCCTCTGTAGTAGACTTCATCGGGAATGCATACTGCTCCAGATTTTTGTTGCCGAAGAAGTTGGTAGTGCAACCTGTAGCTATTACCAAAACATCGTAATTGAAAGTACCATTTTCTGTTATTACTGTTTGTGCTTTTGTATCTACCTCTTTTACCTTGGTATTGCGTACATGCACATTATTGCTACGCTGAAATATTTTGCGTAGCGGAAAAGATATAGAACTGGGCTCGAGGCGCGCAGTAGCTACCTGATAAAACAGTGGCTGAAACTGATGATAATTGTACTGGTCAATCAATGTAATGTGGTAAGCAGATTTTCTTAATTTCTTAGCAAGTTGTAAGCCTGCAAAGCCGGCACCAAGTATTACGAGCCTTGGGGCATTGTCCGATTGGCGAATTGAGGATGTTGCCATCGTAGTATGTTTTGGAATGCAAAGTTAAGGTAATGAACATGGATTCGTGGGTTTAATAGACTTCCTACGATTATTTAATCATTTATTAGGATTTAGATATTAGCAATTAGAATTTCAAGTTTCATTAACCTGTTTTACTATATAGTTCTATCAGCCTTAATTGTTGTTTGCGGGGTATGACTCTGAACCACTGTTCTTTGGCATCCCTGTCTGCAGGGTGCAAGCGGCGTGTGTTGCTATCGGCAGCCAGGTATTGTTTCCAAAGTTCGTCAACAGTTGGTTCGGGTGGTGTTTGTGGTTGCTCTTCTTCAGGCTCGTCTGCATACTTTATTTTGATGGGGTTGTTGATAATGTCTTGATACACTGCGGGTTGGTGTTCTTTGAGGTAATCCATTTCTCGCTGTATGCGTAGTTTATGATACTCATCCGTCAGGTTGTTATTAAGATAAGGTGCGCCGTCATCCAGCGTATCGAAGCCGAGGCGTTTCACATCTTGCGCCGATACACGTATGCATTTGCCACGCCAATAAGGGTCGTCGTAGGGGTATTTCTTCAGTAGTTCTTCAAGTGTCGGTTCCGGTTCTTTGGGCGGTGGTGGTGGCACGTAGGCAGGTATGGCAGGCTTGGGGGTGTCTACTCTTTCTTTGTATTTGTTGGCAGCCAGGCGGCTATCGAGGTCTATGGCGCGTACCAATACGGCAGGGCTTACATCCTCGTACACTTCTACAATGCGGTCGCGCAGGCGGATGTGGCGCTTCACCAGCATTTGCCCCGTTATCATTTCTGCCAGTTTCTCACGTCTGTTTTGTAGGCTGCATATTTCTGTTTTGATGCGTTGTTTGGCATCCAGCATCAGTTCTTCCAATACCATTTCAGTGGTGCGCTGTTCCAATTTATCTATGTAAGGGCTTAGCTGCTTATAGAGCCTGTTGGCAGCAGAGCGCAGGCTATTGCCATCGGCAACATGGGGGTAGGCTGCTTTATATGCCTGCCTTCTGTTTTTAGTGTGCAGATATTGGGTGATGAATGTTTTGTGGGCGGGTTTTAGCTCTGCCCAATAGGCGTGATTTTCGGATGTCATGCTGAAGGGTTTTGACGGTTAATTTACTATAGCAAATATACAAATAAAACATCAGAATACGACTTGACAGATTAGGCTGATTTGTCGGGTTAATAAGATGTTTATTCAGGAACTCTCCTTTTGAAGAGGGGATATGCTCTACTACGGTATGTTTTGCTCAACGCGAGTAAACACACCCCTTGCCCCTCTCAAGCGGGGAATTCTTTTCGTGGTATGTTTTACTCAGCGCGAGTTAACACACCCCTTGCGCCTTTCAAGAGGGGAAATTTGTTTATCTTGATGTGATAAATTTTGCAGTATGGAGTTTGTACGTAATTATTTTAATGCAGAGCGGGCAGAGAGTATTGTATTTGCGGCAATGGGCATTATAGCTATAGGGTTGGCGCTGTATTTTTGGTTGGCTGTAAAGCGGCCGCTAACCAACGGTATGGCATACCCGCTGCTGCTAATAGGGCTGATACAAATAACTGTGGGCAGTACTGTATATATGCGCAGCCCTAAAGACATAGTGCGTGTAGAGCAACTGATACAAACTGAACCGCAAAAGCTGTATAGCGAAGAACTGCCACGTATGGACAAAGTGATGCAGAACTTTGTGGTGTACCGATATACCTATTTTGTATTTATAGCAGTTGGTGTGTTGCTAATGTTTTATGTAAGCAGCAACCCTTTTATAAAAGGGATAGGTTGTGGCATGTTTATACAAGCAGCACTGATGCTGTTTGCAGATTACTTTGCCGAGCTACGCGGGCATATGTATATAGATGCAGTACAAAAACTACTTCCTTAATAATTACGGCAGCACCATTTTTATCTCAGTCTTTCTTCCAACTACCGATGAGCCACTGCCCTGCATCGCCCGATATACCGTTGTGTGTATAGCTCGTTTGTTTGCCACAGGCGTCTACCACTATCTTGCGGGGTAAGTGCCTGCAGGGCTGGCTGTAAAATTTTGTATAGCTGTCTGTAACTTTATAGGTTATTTTGTCTTTAGCGCAGCCGCTTTCTTTGCTGATTTTAGTCAACAGCTTATCCATCTTCTTTTCAATAGCTGTGGTATTGTCTTTACCAAAACAGTGGGAGAACTGCGTGGCTTTTTGTGCTGTGCAGCAAAACGGCCATAACATAGCCGCTACAATTAAATGCTTCATAAACTGGCGTTTTAAAAAACTTGTAACGGGGTGATGCTGCAAAGGTAAATACATATCGAGATATGTAGTGCTATAAGTTTTGGTTTGTTTGAAAGCGAATGTCTTACTTACCCTAAAGCAAACTGTATAATGACTTTTATTATTTTGCATAATGCTGAAGCATGGAGTTAGATTTTTGTTGTTAATACCTCTACTCTTTATATTGTAAGATGCTATCCAGTAATTTTATCCTAAACAATGCAAATGCTACAAAAAAGAAAAAAGAAAGATACTGAACGTATAATTACTACAAGATTTGTTTCGAATATTGAATTAGGTCTACCTATTATTGATGTGATAGACAACGAAACTCCTGACTTTATTATTGAAACTATAAATCAAAAAATATCAGTTGAACTAACTAATGTTGTCAATCCAGAATTGAAAAAAAGAGAAGAAATTCAAAATTTGATTGTTAGTGACGCGGAAAAAATATTCTTAGATAAATACTCAGTAAACTTGAGGGTATTAATAAATTTCAATAATATACCAATAGTGATAAGAAAGTCTGAAACAAAGATTCTGTCAACAGAAATATTCGAGTTTATCGAAAAGATATATAATAACAATAAAAATTATGAATTTAGAATTTCTACTCGTAGAAAAAAAATCAATGTTACTGGATACATTGATAGTATAAGTATTGATAGTGATTTATCATTTTCTAACTGGCAGCCTTTTGGTGCATTTTTGGTAGAAAAAGTAGACAAAGCTTTAGTAATAAACTGTATTGAAAAGAAAGAAGTATTACTAAAAAAATATCATGAAAAGTTTGATGAAAATTGGCTTGTATTAACTGCGAACTTCGGAAACGAATCATCTACATTTGGATTTGACACCGATGAATATCTGAATGTAAAATCTGAATTTAACAGGATATATATCTACCTTATCAGAGAAGATAAAATTATACGCATAAAATAATCACTTCTTTTTCTTCATTATCAAATTATAGCTATCCAGTACCATTTCTTTCAGTTGTTTGTTGGTGAGTGTGCCGTCAACTATGATTGTGTTCCAGTGTGTTTTGCTCATGTGGTAGCCGGGCAGTATGCAGGGATATTCTTCGCGTAGCTGTATGGCGCGCTCGGGGTCGCATTTTACGTTGAATTGCAGTGTTTCGGTATCAAGCGGTACAAGCAGAAACATTTTGCCGCCGGCTTTAAAAACCAATACGGTTTCACCAAAAGGGAAGCCGTCCGTAGTGTCTGGCAGGCTGATGGCATAATCGCGAAGTTGCTCTATGTTCATGGTGCAAATATAAGCTGCCTCTCCATAGGGCGAGGAGTGTTTATTCTTCCACAACAGCCCCTACTTCTTCTGCCAAATCTTTTTCTACACGCAAGCCTGCAATAATATCCAGTTGGCGTTGCGGAGTGTTTTTGCCCATGTAGTATTCCAACAGCTTCTGTATCTGAGCTTCCTGCCCCAGCAAAACAGGTTCTTTGCGCATATCTTCACCTATAAACTGAGCAAACTCTTCGGGGCTTATTTCACCCAAGCCTTTGAAGCGTGTAATCTCGGGCTTGTTACCAAGCTCTGCAATAGCTTTGCGGCGTTCTTCATCGGTATAGCAATAGATAGTTTTTTGCTTGTTGCGTACACGGAAGAGGGGTGTTTCTAAAATATATACGTGTCCGTTCTTTACAAGGTCGGGGAAGAATTGCAAGAAGAATGTCATAATGAGCAGGCGGATATGCATACCATCCACATCGGCATCTGTTGCTATTACTATATTGTTGTAGCGCAGCCCGTCCATACCTTCTTCAATATTCAGTGCGTGCTGCAGCAGGTTGAATTCTTCATTTTCGTACACCACTTTTTTAGTAAGCCCGTAACAGTTGAGCGGTTTACCACGCAAGCTGAATACTGCTTGCGACTCTACACTACGGCTCTTGGTGATGCTGCCACTGGCACTATCGCCCTCGGTAATGAAGATGGTACTTTCCAGTTGCTTTTGCTGAAACTCTTCTTTGCCTTTATTTGGTACATCATCGTTGAGGTGGATGCGGCAATCGCGGAGTTTTTTATTGTGCAGGTTGGCTTTCTTCGCACGTTCGTTTGCCAGCTTGCGTATGCCCGATAACTCTTTACGTTCGCGCTCGCTTTGCTCTATGCGTTTCTTCAACGCATCGGCAGTAGTGGGGTTTTTATGCAGGAAGTTATCCAACTCTTTGGCAAGAAACTCTAACACAAAAGCCTTCATGCTCTGCCCGCCTTCTGATACGGTGAGCGAACCGAGTTTGGTTTTCGTCTGGCTTTCGAATACCGGCTCTTGTACACGTACCGATACTGCGGCACAAATACTTTGACGGACATCTGCCGCGTCGTAATCTTTTTTATAAAAATCGCGGATGACTTTTACAAATGCCTCACGAAAAGCTGCCTGATGCGTACCGCCTTGTGTTGTATGCTGCCCGTTGACGAATGAATATATATCCTCACCATAATCGCCCGTATGTGTCAGTGCGACTTCTATATCTTCTCCTTTCAGATGGATAATGGGATAACGGCAGCTTTCGGGGTTGGTTTTGCGTTGCAGCAAATCGAGCAGACCATTTTTTGATACATAGTTTTTGCCGTTCAGGTTTATCTGCAATCCTGCATTGAGGAAACAATAATTCCATACCTGATTTTCGATATAGTCGTGTATGAAATGGTAATGCTTAAAAACAGAATCGTCGGGTATAAAGTTGACGAGTGTACCGTTGGCTTCTGTGGTGGCGGCTTCTTTGTGCTCTTTAGTTAGTACACCACGTTCAAACTCTGCCACTTTCACCTTACCATCACGAAAGGCAGTTACTTTGAAGTAGGTACTCAACGCGTTCACGGCTTTTGTACCTACACCATTCAAGCCTACAGATTTTTGGAATGCTTTACTATCGTACTTAGCACCCGTATTTATCTTACTTACCACATCTACCACTTTACCTAAAGGAATACCACGCCCGTAGTCACGCACGGAAACAGTGCCTTTATCTATCGTTACCTCTACCCGCTTGCCATAGCCCATCGTGTACTCGTCAATACAGTTGTCTATTACTTCTTTCAGCAATACATAGATGCCATCGTCCACACTACTACCATCGCCCAACTTGCCGATGTACATACCGGGGCGCAGGCGTATATGTTCGCGCCAGTCGAGCGAGCGGATACTATCTTCCGTATATTGATTCTGTTCTGCCATACGGTGCAAATATAGAGCCCCTCCCGTCCTCCCCCAAGGGGAGGGGCAAAATGAACTGGGATTTTTGGGATTTATCTGATTTGCGGGCATGGTATGAATTTTAAGATTTGATATTTGTTAGGAAAATTTATCTTTAATCGATGAAGCACTACCTTTTATCCTTTTGCTTGTTGCTGCCTATGGTTTGTATGGCACAAAGCAAAGAACTGCTGGAACGTATAGACAGGGATCATACGTTAAGACGGTTATTATACGAAAAGAAATATGATTCGATCATTGCCATTGCAGGCAAACTGCCTTTTAGGGATAGCCTGTATCTGTATGGCACAGAAGGTTATATGGCATACGCCTTACTAGCTAAGGGTGATACCAACAAAGCCATTTTGTATATCTCAAAAGCTATCGAAAATCAGAGCATCAAATCACTTGAAAATCTGAAATATGAATACGAACACTATAATCTATCCAATAATAAGGCTTATCAGGAACTTGTAAAGAATTTTGACAAGCTATTTAGCAAATATACTGGCACACTGAACCTGTCGATGTTGCAAGATTGTCTTGAGATTTATTATACAGACTCACGTACACGTAGGTTGGCTATGATGGCAGAGCCAGGCAGCACAAAACAATTATATGCAGATAGCTTGCAGTATCAAAGCGATATGATGAATGTAGAAGCAATGAAAAAGATAATGCGCACCTATAAACGCTTCCCCGGAATTTCGGATGTGGGTAGTGCCTTTCATTCTAACTTCAAGCATATTTTAGGGCATTTTGCCTATTTGCTGCCTCAAGACACCTTAGTTGCTTACCTGAAAACAGCTACACTTAAAGGCGAGGTGCCTAATATTTACGGACCATTTCTGATAGACAAACGCCTTAGTGGATATAATAAGGGCTTACAGTTATACGGAGAATTTGGCAACCATGCTGACTATGTGGGCGATGTATATCACTACCGCGATATTGCGGATATAGAAAATGTTGACAAACGCCGTACAGAATTTTTACTGCTACCGCTTTACAAAATGCAGGAAACACAAAAATGTGTATTGCCGAAGGGGTATAGATGGTAGTGAGGGGTACTGACTATTATACCTAATAACCAATATCTGATAGTTGCTTTCTTATATTAAGTTTAGCTTTTATTTAGCCTACCCTATTGTCTTTTGGTAACCGCTGCCTTATATTTATTATGTGATATGAGGCGATTATTGATTACCCTATATATATGCTGCGCATGTAGCGGCGCAATGGCACAGGTAAATACTGACTCTTTGCTGCTTGTATTGCAAACAGCCAAAGAAGATACCAATAAAGTAAACCTGTTCGTAAAACTATCGGACGTATATTTTAATACAGACCTGGAGAGGAGCAAAGCTTATGGCTTGCAGGCGTTGGAACTGTCGGAAAAGCAGCAATATAACTTGGGCATATTGCGTGGCAACAACCTTACCGGCCGTTGTTATGCCGTACAGGGTGTTTTTTCGAAAGCATTAGAATATTTTCAGAGCGCGCTGCTGATGGCGCGTAAGATGAAAAGCCCGATGCGCGAGGCTATTATGTTATCATCCATCAGCGCGGTATATACCGGTAATGATGATTTTGAAAAAGCACTGCAGTACGCACTGGAAGCTAAAAGCGTAAATGAGCGCGCGGGGGTGAAGTATATGGTGAGCCTGATGATAAACATAGGTATGCTGTATGCTAACCAATTGAAATTTGACGATGCACTGAAAGCCCTGCAAGAAGGCATGCGGCAGGAGAAGGCATACGGCAGTGAAGAAAGTCTGGGAGAGTTGGCCACGCTGTACATTAATTTTGGGGGTACTTATATTCGTATGCCCGACTATGTGCCGGCACTTGAAAACTATTTTGAAGGAGCAAAGATTGCAGCACAGATAGGCCACGATAAAAACTATGCACTGTCTGTAGCTAATATTGGTGCTATATATATGTTTATAGCGCAGGGCAAGAGCAAAAAACCACTACCCGATAGCCTGCAAAACAAAAATGTATGCCTGCAAAAAGCAGAGCATTACATAACTGAAGCCATGCGGTATGCAGAAAAGCTGGACCTGCAGGAAATGAAACAAGAAGTATACTACAACCTGTCGAGCGTTAACGAGATGAAGGGCGACTATAAAAAAGCATTTACCTACATGGCGATGCATGCACACGTCAGCGACAGCTTTGATAATATGTACAAGCAAAAAGAATTTGCCCGCATAGAAGCGCAGTTTTTTGTACGCGCACAGACAGACTCGCTCAACTACCTGAATGCCCTGAAGGACAAAGAAATAAAACAAAGTAAGCTGGAACGTAATGGCGGCATTCTGCTGATAGCACTGGCGGGTATCATCAGCCTGCTGCTCATCAACAGGCAAAAGCTGAAGCATATACAAAAACGCAAAACTGCCGAGGCCGAAAAACAGCGTGCCGAAGAACTGGCTCGCCAGCAACTGGCCGATTTTACCAAAAGCATACAGGAGAAAAATGAGCTGATAGAACAGTTTGGTACAGAAATAGCCAAATACCAGGCACTGCCTTGCAGCAACGAGCTACCCGAAAAAGACAACTCATTGCAACTATTGCAACAATCTGTAATATTAAATGACGCACAATGGAGCGATTTCCAATCACTATTCAATAAAGTGCATACAGGCTATATAGGCAGGGTAAAACAGAAACTGCCCGAGCTGACTACTGCCGAGCTACGTACCATACTGCTTACCAAACTGGGGCTTACCAACAAAGAAATGGCAGCTATGCTGGGGGTAAGCCTGGAGGCTGTAAGGGTAAATAAGCACCGCCTGCTGAAGAAAATACAGCTACCTGAGGACAGCCAACTGGAAGATTTCGTGCATAGCATTTGATAAGCGCTGTTTTTTTAAATAATTGATATTCAATAAATTATATTCCATTCCGAAAATTGTAACGCTTTTGTAACGCCTCTGTAATGCAGATGTAACGTGAAAAACTTGCATACAGGTGGTTGTCTGATGCATATTTACATACTGATGGAAATTATGGAAAAGACAATCAACAAGTATACAACATGGTCGTGGGTAGTGGTAGTATTTGTACTTGGGCTGATATTGGCATTGATATTATTCTATCCTCTATAAGTAACAACAAAACAAGCAAGTGAAAAGGAGTAGGTATTCTTTTTTACGGGCAAAACAAACAAAAAGTTGACCATACAGCCGCCCACCTCTCTTTATAGAGAGGGGCGGGAAGCTGTAAAGAATGTAAGCAAAACAGACACGTCTGTATAAGGGCCTCGAAAGAGGTTTTGGTGGTGTATAAAGGGATGCCGGGGGATATTTCCCCCGGTTTTTTTTGAGTTGTCTTCTAAGTATTTCCTATATTATATAAAAACACAAAACGGGAACGAAAGTCCCCGTTTGTTTAGTATTGCACGCCCACTCCCCCAAGCGACGGCAATATTTTTGTAATCAGTTTTTATTTTTTAGCTGCCCGATACAGCCTGTCGTTTATAGCTGCAGCAAGGCCTGTGTCGGGTAGTTTTTTTACAATTATCAGGTCGTAGCCGCGTGCATCCATATCGTGCATGGCAGCATACAGATTGTGGGCAGCCTCTGCAAAGTCGTTATCTCTGCATAGTAGTATCTGCCTGTTGGCTGGTATCTCGGGTATGTATGCATTGTGGGTTATCACCCCATAGCGCATAAACCTGTGTTCTCGTATGGTTTCCATCACATCATCTACCACTACCAGCTTTGTATGCGGGCTGTAGTGCTTTGGCAGCATACCGGGTGCCAGTGCTTTGTGGCCGTAGTGTATGGCTACTTCGCCTATCACTTCTTCTATAGCCTCTACAGGTATAGCACCTGCTCTGTACATGGTTGGTATACCAAACGGAAACCCAATGATGGTAGATTCTATGCCATGTACACAATCATCACCATCCAATATATATTTCACCCTTCCCTTTAGCATACTATGTACATGGCTGGCTTTTGTAGGGCTTATGTAGCCAAACGGATTGGCACTGGGTGCCGCCAAAGGCATGCCCGATTGTTGTATCAATTCCAGCGTCAGCGGATGGTTGGGTATGCGTATAGCTACGTTGGGCAACCCTGCCGTTACGGCTGCGGGTACATCATCTTGCTTGGGCAACAACACCGTAAGCGGGCCTGGGCAAAAGCGTTGCATCAGTTTCAGCGCATTATCTGGTATGTGTGTTACCAACTTTGCAGCCTGCTCTATACTGGCTACATGTACTATAAGCGGGTTGTGTGCAGGCCTGTTTTTTACTTCAAATATTTTTCTCACCGCATCTGCATCCAGCGCATTAGCTGCCAGGCCATACACTGTTTCGGTAGGTATGGCTACCACATGCCCTTTTTGCAGTAAGCGCGCAGCGTACGCTACATCCTGGCCTATGGCAGTTTGTTCTTTATGCAGCGTAGCTTCTTGTGTTAATATCATTTATACTGTCTTTATATGTATTATGGGTTGCAAACATCACAATACATGGGGTCTTCCTGTTTTTTGCCTTTCGGGTTTTGCTTCTGCTCTGTATGGCTGCAATGTGTGCATTTGTAATGCACCGATGCAATGCTTTGCGTAGGTGTGCCGCACAGCCCGCAAGGCAGGCCTGTCAACACATCAACCACATCGAAGCCGGGCGTATTGCATATAGGGCAGGTACAGGCTATTTTATCTGCCAGCTTCCATACTGCTTTCTTTATCACCTTCATGCGCATGGGGTTGTACATAGCGCGCATATCTGTTTCTATAAATACGCTGCCGTTGCTTGCTATGCCATCAAGTACGTGTTGCTGTAAAGATTGCCAATCACCAATACCTTTTACAATATGCGTATTATTGTCATGTTCATTTTTCACTATCAGCCTATGCGTTGGAAACTGTGCTTTTACTGCAAATGCCTCGGCATCTGCCCACGATGTGCAGCGCACACCGCCGAAGTTGGTAGCAGTGCTTATTTCCCTTGCTGCTATTTCTAAACCGTTATCAAAATCTGTAAGCAACAACAACTCATCATCGGCAGGTATAAAAAATGCCGTAGGGTGCGGCCCGAAAGAACCTTCGCTGGCTACTACCAAGCTACAGCCATACTTGTGGGCGGCTGCCCTGCACTTGTTCCTGGCAGCATCCAGCGGGCTGCCATAGCGGGCTACCTCTCCGCTGAATGTGCCGAATGCATCTGTATCAAAATCTTGCGGCACAACTATCTCTACGCCCAACTGCTTTTCCAGCAGTGGTGCTATCACCTGCTCTTTGCCGTGCATGGTGGCTACAAGTAGTTTCCGACCTTTGAAGAAGCTGTGCTGCATTGTTGCTTATTGTCCCTGCCCGAGTGAGTAACCACGTACCCCATCGAAGCTGTACAGGTTTTCTGTTTTAATGATGTCTATATTCACCCTGTTGGCTTCTGATAGCAGAGCCAGTATATCGTCTTTGCTGATGCTGCCACCTGCCTCGTCTGTAAACCTGCAACGCCAGTGGTCTGTGCAGAAGGTTTCGTCAAAGCCTTCGGGCCACACTTTTACGCCGCGGTTGGTTATCATCTGCAGTTTCAGGGTGCTTGTTTCTATTTCTTTCAGCTTGTTTGCCAGCCCTTCAGGGTTTGTACCGCCCCAGTGTGCAAAGAGGTCAATACCGTTCAGCTCTTTTTTAGTAGCAGCCTTGCGTTTGTATATCGGCATTTTGAAATCCATACCCTGTTTGTAGCTTACGGGCTTCAGTTGTTGTGGTTGCTTGCCCAGGTTGGCTATCACAGCTGCTGCAAAGGCTTGCGTGCCTACTTGCTGTTTGCTGATGCCTTCTTTGTATATATCCGGTGTATGTATTCCGTCTTCTATTGTCTTGAGCCATGCGTTCTGTATTTTCTCCGCTACATCTCCCTGGCCTATATGTGCCAGCATCAGGCAGGCAGCATTCAGCAGACCCGACGGGTTGGCTATATCTTTGCCTGCAATATCGGGGGCAGAGCCGTGTATGGCTTCGAACATCGCGCATCCGTCTGCAATGTTGGCACTACCTGCCAGCCCTACAGAGCCTGTTATTTGTGCTGCAACGTCAGATAGTATGTCGCCGTAGAGGTTGGGCATTACCACCACATCAAATTTTTCGGGCGTGTCGGCAATCTTCGCCGCGCCTATATCTACTATCCAGTGTTCGTTTGCAATCTCCGGATATTCGGCTGCTACCTCGTTGAATATTTTGTGAAACAAACCATCTGTCTGCTTCATGATATTGTCTTTGGTAAGGCAGGTTACTTTTTTGCGTCCGTATTGTTTGGCGTATTCAAAAGCGTAGCGTACTATTTTTTCGCATCCGGGTTTGCTTATCAGTTTCAGGCATTGTACCACATCATCTGTCTGCTGGTGTTCTATGCCAGCGTACAGGTCTTCTTCATTTTCGCGGATGATGACCATATCCATCACGGGGTGTTTGGTAGCCACAAAGGGGTGCAGGCTGTTGCACGGGCGCACGTTGGCAAACAAGCCCAGCGTTTTGCGCATGGTTACATTCAGGCTTTTGTAGCCGCTGCCTTGTGGTGTAGTGATAGGCGCTTTCAGTAATACGCGGTTGGTGCGTATACTGTCCCATGCATGTTTGGAGATGCCGGATGTATTGCCGCTGAGGTATACTTTTTCACCCACTTCTATTTCATCCACCTCTATGGCAGCACCTGCTGCTTGCAGTACATTCAATGTTGCCTGCATAATTTCGGGGCCTATGCCGTCACCCTTTGCGATGGTTATTTTTTTCATTTCCTTTCTTTTAGTTGCACAAAGTTGCGGCAACAAATTCATTTATTTTCATTTATGTTTACAATGAAAATGATAAAAATAATTTATGAATAGAAAGTATGGCTGCAGATGCAAAAGCAGCCGTGTACCTATATTGCTACACGCAATGATATACCTAAAGCAGAGATGGAACTACCACCGATGGGTTGTAGCTTATGTGTAAATAAAGCAGGATAATATATAAACTTGGCGCCGATATATGTGCCACTAAATAGTTCTGCATATGCAGCAGCTTCTGTAATGATACCGCTCATTGGTTCATTCAGATTGCCAATTTCAATATTAGCCATATGTACAGGGCCAGCAACAATACTACCCTCTACTACCCTATTACCTACAGGGCGGTACATTTTAACTCCAGCGATAAACGCTCCTTGTAGTTTTGTACCCCATACCTGCTGAGAAAGTTCGCGGGTAAATATTCCATCATTTTTCATAGAGCCTATGCGTCCACCTATTACGATACTAATGGGGCTGTTACCTTTATAACTATAAATGTCAAAACCTGCATTGAAAAGGAAAGTCTCAGATAACGCACCATTTTGCCATACAGGTAATGGCCTGCCATAATCTATGACGATATCTGTATATGGTGGAATAGACGAGGGAAGCTGAGCCTGCGCAGCAGATTTATATGCATACATCAGCATAATACTAATAAGCACAAAGCCACGCATTGTAATTTTTTTATTAGTTAAATCTACACAAGAACTGAGTTTAAATGCAAGCAGCTATCGTTAAAAAAAATATAATAATATCGTGAATACAGAATAGCGATTGCTATATCTGCTGCAAAGCGTTCACATTTTGCAATCATCCTGCCTATAGGCATGAAGAGTATACGTGCGTTTAGACTGAATGATGTTACACCTCGTCCAGACTATCTTGCATTACTATTATTAATAAACCTACAATCTAATGATGTAAGTAGAAAGTTTCCTTATCCCTTTTCGAACTTTAATGTTATAAGTCCTTCATCAGTAGCTATACGCACTATATAATTACCCATTGGTAGTTGTGTTACGTTTAGGTTGTTATTGCTGATGCTTTGCGTTAATACCTGCTTGCCTGTCATATCGTATACCGTAGCTGTTGCAGTACTCTTTAGCCCAGCTATATGCAGTTCTTTATCAGCAGGGTTGGGATACATGCGTACATCTATCATTGTTTGTGTAACAATGCTTGTTGGCTTGATAGAATTATATATCACATATACAATGGCACTATCCGAGGGGTTGTTTTGGTCGTAAAAAGTATAGGCTACCAAGTCTTTAACAGGCGTGTGCGCACTTTCCAGATATATATAATGCCCAGAGAAGCCACTATCTGTTTGTCCGTCGGCAAGGTTGGCAGCACCTGTAGCCACATATATAGCAGGCGTATGGCACATACCGGCAAAGCAGATGCCATGCTCTGCCGTACTACTTATTGCAAATTCCGTCTTCTTCGCCTTTAGTACGATGGCGTGGCTGTTGTTGTTTTGTACATGCAGATATATGTCTATTTCTGTTTTAGGTGGTTTTTGTGTCAGTTGGGGTGTTACTGTAATTGTATCCCCGTTTACAACCACGCTAGTATTCCTCTTTTTTATAAGTATGCCTTGTGCATAAGCACTATTCAACATCAGTAAGCAGATGCAGAGCATTAATAAACAATAGCTTGTCTTGTACATGGTAATATGTATTTATTGTATAAAGTTAGTGGTTTACTCTTTTACAAATTTCATTGTCATGCGCTCGTCATCTGTCATCAGGCTAAGCACATAATTACCCTGCGGTAGTTGTTCTACATTTATCATGTTATTATTAACTGCCTGTTGCAATACTTGCCTGCCCGTCATATCATACACGGTAGCTATTGTCATTGTTTTCAATCCTTTGATGGTTATTTGTTTGCCAACGGGGTTGGGGTGTATGCTGATGGTAGGCTTGCTTTCAGCACCTGCTATGGCTGCTGTTGGCAGTTTTATCAGATAGCGATGCAGGGGTAGCAATATGCGGCTGAACAATAAACTGTTGTTGATGCTGTCTTGATTTGAAAGCAATGTAATACATATACCACTCAGCGAGTCGCGGAAGTTTTCGTTGATATAACCAAAGCACGTACCACCATGACAGTAACCCACACGCCCGTTAACACCTGCATACCTGAAAACACCTAGGCCGTAACGGTTGGCACCACCCCCCATAGATACGGTTGTGTACAGCTCTTGCAGCGATGTGTTGTTGACGATGCGTCCGTTCATCAGGTCATCCCAAAAATGTACGTTGTCTTCGGCGGTAGATATGATGCCACCTGCCGCACCTGCCATACTTTGAAAAGCCGTATTGTCGTAATTGTATTCTACTTGTATATCTTCCAGCTTCGTACCACCCGATGCGTTTACAGACCAGCCATGCGGTATATAGCCCGTTGCTGCCTCTTGCGGAAAGAGTATAGATTTGTTGTAGTTGCGCGGGTTGAGGATGCGGTTACGCAGCGCGGTTTCAAAAGGTACGTTCAGTACTTTGCTGATAATCATACCTGCCAATATGTAGCCCGAATTGCAGTATTCCCAACCCATACCCGGTGCAAAACTTGGTGCAGCAATGTATTGTAATGCATCTTCAGGCTTCCATACTTTGGTGTAGTCGGCATTCAGCGCAGCTGAGAATGCCGGGTTGTTGGTAAAGTTGTAGATGCCACTGGTATGGTTCAGCATCTGGCGTATGGTTATCTTACCGCTAACATTGGCTATGCCTTGCAGCCAAGTACCGATGCTGTCATCAAGGTCCAGCTTGCCTTCTTCTTGCAGTTGCAGCAGTATGGCTGTGGTAAATGTTTTGGTATTGCTACCTATGGGTTGCCATGTATCGGGTGTTATCTTTACCGCATCGTGCGACACGCCGTAGCTGCCCTTCCACACACCCATGCCAGGTACTAATACGGCAGCCGTTACGCCCTTTACTTTGTTTTTGGTGCATGCACTATCCAGCAGATATTGCAGGTGGTTGGCAAATGCGGCAGGTATCTGCGCCTGGCTGCCTATGCTGTGTAGCAATACGATAATAGCAAGTAGTAGTTTTTTCATTGTTGAAGCGATTTGTTGGTACAAAGCAATACATAGCGCATCACCCCTGCAAATTTATTAGACGAACCTGTTTGTTTTTTCGATGAAAATGATGGTGGCAATTTTGTCGAAAGAAACTGGGGTTTTGTCATGAAAATGTTATTACAATCGGTATAATATTCATTACTTGCAGCAATGAAGTTGTCCGGCAATATTATCAGCATCATCAACAGCCGCCTTGTGAGGAATATCCTCTTTTGGGTGGCGATGATATATATCGTCTGGAACAATGATAGCAAGAATAAGATATTCCCCGTTTCGGTTTATATAACAGGTATTGCCATTACTACCTCTATCCTTATGACATATACCTATATCAATAACCTGTGGTTGATGCCAGCCTATATGCGCCCTAAAAAATATGGGGCTTATGCATGGCGGGCAGCATTGCTTACACTCATTACTGCTACGGTTTTTGTATTATCCGTTAAGGCTTTTATAACGCGGTATCCGCAAGTGAGCATACACCATATCAGTGTTTTCTCTACCGTTCTGGATACTTCACGTACACTCGAGCAGGTATTGTATGAGATAGGCACCTGTGCATTGGGTTTACTGGTGTGGTTATTCATTATGAGTACGGCATGGTATATGAACGACTATGCACGCCAGCGCAAAATACTGGAAGCCACCCAACACAAACAACTGGAAACAGAACTGCACTTCCTGAAAAATCAGGTGAACCCGCATTTTCTTTTCAATACACTGAACAACCTCTATGGTTTGTCTTTAAAGAAAGCAGATAATACACCCGATGCCATTCTTCGCCTGTCATCTATACTACGCTATATGCTGTACGAAAGTAATAGCGAGCGTGTACCTTTTGAAAAAGAGAAAGAAGTGATGCAGGCATATATAGACCTTGAACTGCTGCGCCTGCCACGGGGCAACGATTTTACATTCCATATATTGGCAGATAAAGAATACTTAGTACCACCATTGCTATGGTTGCCCGTGTTGGAGAATGTTTTTAAACATGCAACTCGTGTAATAGCAGATACTTATTTTATAGATTTTGCAGTAGAGATAAAAGAGAATGTACTCACCATCAGCTCTCGCAACAACTATAAAGAGAGCAACGGAAACGATGCGCAGGGCGGCATAGGGCTTAGCAACCTACGCAAGCGGCTGGCACTACTATACCCCGACAAGCACAGTATAAGTACTGCACCACAGGACGATGCCTTTGTAGTAAACATAACTGTAGAATTGTAAGCAAGATGCGAATACTGATAACAGACGACGAACCAATAGCGCAAGACATACTGGAGACCTACATCCGCAAAATACCGGACTTGGTATTGGTGGGTAAATGCCGCAATGCACCCGAAGCATTCCGCATCATCAACAGCCAGCCGATAGATGTATTGTTGCTGGATATTAATATGCCTGAGGTAACGGGCATGGACTTCATCAAATCGTTGAAAAAACCACCACTCGTCATATTCACAACTGCCTATACCGAATATGCGATTGAGAGCTATGAACTGAATGCGGTGGACTATTTGCTAAAGCCCATATCCTTTGAACGTTTTTTGAAAGCGATACAAAAAGCGAATGATATACTGCAACACCAACAGCCTGCAAGCAAAGCACCAGACAATACCGTGTTTGTAAAAGCAGATGGCAAACTGGTGCGTATAGACCTGCAACAACTACTGTATGCAGAAGCCCTGCGCGACTATATACAACTACACACCACTGATGGTAAAAAACTGATACACTGCACTATGAAGAGCCTTGAAGAAACACTTGCACCATACACACAATTCATCCGTGTGCAGAAATCGTACATCGTTAATATACAGTACATAACAGAAGCCAATAACCATACACTCCGCATACGCGACCACAGCATATCTATTGGCAATACATATAAAGAACAAGTGTTGGCTGTGCTGAATAAGTATAGGTTGGTGTAAATGATAACAGCCCTGTCAAACGACAAGGCTGTTAAACAATGCTGATTATTCTTCTTTCTCTTATTTTTTCAAATCAAACCTGTCTAGGTTCATTACTTTATTCCACACATTTACAAAGTCGTGTACAAACTTAGCTTGTGCATCGTCGCAAGCATATACTTCTGCCAGTGCGCGTAGCTCAGTGTTAGAACCGAATATGAGGTCTACCCTCGTAGCCGTCCATTTTACAGCACCTGTTTTGCGGTCGCGGCCCTCAAATGTTTCCTGCGCATCGCTTGTTGCATTCCACTTCGTACCATAGTCCAGCAAGTTTACAAAATAGTCTGTCGTCAATGCTTCAGGACGATTGGTGAATACGCCGTGTTGAGAATGGTCGTAGTTGGTATTCAGTACACGCATACCACCCAGCAATACAGTCATTTCAGGTGCATTCAGTGTCAGCAGCTGCGCTTTGTCTATCAGCAATTCTTCTGCCTTGCCGCCTAAACTTTGTACACTATAGTTGCGGAATCCATCTGCCACGGGGCGCAATGCTTCAAACGACTCTACATCTGTTTGCTCTTGCGTAGCATCGGTACGGCCCGGTGCAAAAGGTACTTTCACTGTATGCCCTGCATTTTTAGCAGCCTGCTCTACTGCAGCACATCCACCCAGCACTATCAAATCTGCCAGCGATACTTGCTTACCACCCGCATTAGCTGTGTTGAATGTTTGTTGTATGCCTTCTAACGCTGTCAGTACACGTGTCAGTTGTGCAGGGTTGTTTACTTTCCAGTCGCGCTGCGGAGCAAGGCGTATGCGTGCGCCATTAGCACCACCCCGCTTGTCCGAGCCTCGGAATGTAGAAGCAGATGCCCATGCGGTAGATACCAATTGAGATATGGTTAATCCGGATGCCAATATCTGTGCTTTCAGTGCTGCTATATCGTTCTCATCTATCAATGGATGATTAACGGCAGGCACAGGGTCTTGCCATATTAATACTTCTGTTGGTACTTCTTTACCCAAATAGCGGGCAATGGGCCCCATATCGCGGTGGGTGAGTTTGAACCATGCGCGTGCAAACGCATCGGCAAACTGGTCCGGATTTTCTAAGAAACGACGTGATATTTTTTCATATGCAGGGTCTATCCTCAGCGACAAGTCTGTTGTCAGCATGAAAGGTGCATGCTTTTTATTAGCATCGTGGGCATCTGGTACTAAGCCCGCACCCGCACCATCTTTCGGCTTCCACTGGTGTGCACCAGCAGGGCTTTTTGTCAGTTCCCATTCGTAGCCAAAAAGGTTTTCAAAAAAGTTGTTGCTCCATTTAGTAGGTGTAGTTGTCCATGCACCTTCCAGCCCACTGGTGATGGTGTCTGCACCGCTACCTGTACCATAGCTGTTTGCCCAGCCCGTACCTTGCTCTGCTATGCTTGCAGCAGCAGGTTCTTTACCTACATGCTCGCCCGGGTTGGCTGCGCCGTGTGTTTTACCAAATGTATGCCCGCCCGCTATCAGCGCTACGGTTTCTTCATCATTCATCGCCATGCGGCGGAATGTTTCGCGTATATCTCTGGCAGCAGCTATCGGGTCGGGGTTGCCGTTAGGACCTTCAGGGTTTACGTATATCAAGCCCATCTGTACGGCTGCCAACGGGTTTTCCAAATCTCTGTCGCCACTATATCGGTTATCTGCCAGCCATTCTTTTTCGCTACCCCAGTATATATCTTCTTCGGGTTCCCACACATCTTCTCTGCCACCTGCAAAACCGAATGTTTTAAAACCCATAGACTCCAACGCACAGTTGCCTGTCAGTATCATCAAATCTGCCCAAGATATTTTGTTGCCGTATTTCTTCTTTACAGGCCATAGCAGCAAGCGTGCTTTATCAAGGTTAGTATTATCAGGCCAGCTGTTAAGCGGTGCAAAGCGCAATGTACCAGAGCCTGCACCACCACGCCCGTCGTGTATGCGGTATGTACCCGCGCTATGCCATGCCATACGTATGAAGAAAGGGCCATAATGACCGTAGTCGGCAGGCCACCAGTCTTGCGAGTTGGTCATGACATCGAAAATGTCTTTTTTCACTGCATCGAGGTCGAGGCTCTTAAATGCTTCGGCATAGTCGAACGACTCGTCCATAGGGTTGGAGAGTGTTGAGTTTTGGCGCAGAATATTCAGCTTTAATTGATTCGGCCACCAGTCGCGATTGCCCGTACCGTTGCCCGCGCTGTGTTTCAGCACACTGCCATGAAAAGGGCATTTACCTGCTCCGTTTGATGCGTTGTTGTCCATTTCTTTAGTTGTATTTAGATTGTATGTTTTAGCAAAATTACAGCCCTATGTGCAAGCGGTATATGACAAACATCATAGTTTGGCAGTAAACGGCTTTGTTTCGGGGCAGCACAAAAATGGGCAATCGGCAACGAATGTTCAAACTGATAGTTTGTATGTTTGCATAGACGGTGTCTATAAGGTATCTGCCAATAGCTATATTTAGTTATCAGCATTCTAAAAAGAATAATTCAATAAAATTTAATCTAAAGCAAAACGCACACCTACTACCACAGGCACATAGCTGACACCATTAGAAACAACACTTCCATTCGCACCCCATCTGTAGCCACCTTCTATATGCAGTGCTACCCCTTTGCTTACATAGCCCACATAGCCTATCTGCCCACCAAAAACCGATGATGTGCCTATATAATGGCCTATATAAATGCCGGGATAAAAATAAGAGCGTTGTGTACCAAACGGGAAATTGAGACCCGCCCCAAAACCAATATCATTGCGCAAGCCGCTTAGTACAACATCAGCGCCTGCAAATAGCTGCAAATGCTTTTGCATACGTGCAGATGCTACAACCCTTGCTGTAGGCCCACCGCCATATTCTATCGGGCAGTAACCTGCATCAAAACCCACTTCTGTTTTTGCGGGCGTCAATGGGGCAGACTTCTCTCGTTTAGGTTTGGGGGTGTATGTTCCCCTTCTTTGTTGTTGTGCTTGCGTAGCGATGCAGATTGCAATGAATACAAAAGTTAATAGGTATTTCATTTCCTTTTGACTGAAAATTATCACTTCAGCAAATATATAACAGGATGCTTTAGAGAATATATTTTTTATTTATAGTTGCCAACCCCTGTTTTACCAATTAAATGTACCTATTCAGTAAAAATATTTTTACAAGAAAAAACAATAAATAAGAAGAGTACAATTCTTAAACAAAAAAGTACCTATCTATGCAAATACAGGCGCAAGGTCTATAAAGATGCGTATAAAAGTAGCTTCTCCTGCTTGGTTTCGCTCTATAATAGTAACACATGGCACGGTTACTATTTTATCATCTGCACGGGTGTAGTCTATCATTGCTTCCAGAACCATCAAGTCATCGTTGCCGAGCATGTTTATAAAATTATGGTTTAAGCCGTGGATGCTATACCAGAAATTATCTACGCCCGCAAGCATGGCAGCCTCTCCCGCTACAACAGGGTTATTGCCAAATTGCAGTTTACAATCGTCTGCCAGAAATGCGGCATAAGCATCATGATTGCGTGCATCAACAGCTTTATATTTATCCATAGCCCACTTTGTAGCTTCGGAAGAAAGGGTGTTGCTTACTAATTGTGTGGTAGTCATGATTACGATATTTAATGATGAAGTTATAAGATTAGCTAGTAGTGAATGTTAAGAAGCATTAGATAATATTGAAGACGGTATAAGGTACGGTGATACTACTCTGTTAATAAGTACTAATAACAAAACGGCAGGACTAAAAATCCTGCCGTTTCGCATATCGCTTACTATTATTTTTCTAAAACCTTACACCAAATGTAAGTGCTGCATTGTTGAAACTGTTTTTCAATGTAGCTGTTGGCACTATTACATTGGCATAGCCTGCTGTCTGGGGATTCAGCGTATATGGTTGTTCCCTTACTTCACTTTGGCTATTAATAAAGGCGAGGTCTATAAACCAATTATCAGTACGGAAGCCTATACCGGCAGATATGTCAATACGGTCGGCATTGAAGTTGGCATTTTTGTACGGGCTGCCATAGTAACCAAAGCCTACACGTAGCGCTATCTGGTCTATCCTACCCTCCAAGCCGAGGCGTAGATTGGATGCACCTGTATAGGTATTACGGATAGATTGGTTAATATCATTTTGCAAGCTGCGGTCTGCACCCTCAAAGGTGAAACGAGCAGATGCATAATCTACATATTCATAATCCACGCTAATAAACCCATATTTGCCAAATACACCTGCCGCACTTAATACTGCACGCCAAGGTGTAACGAGCGTATATTCGTACACATTCAGTGGTGCATCTACACGTGTTACAGATGAACCGCCAACGCCCAGTTCGTTCTTGAAGTTTTCTGTGTTTGTAGTCAATGACTTGTTGAGTTCGTCTTTCAGATTGTATAGTGTAGGTGTATGGATAGCAGCGCCAATACGAATAGCATCTATCGGTTTGTATATCATACCCAACTTCAGGTTCAGACCGCTACCACGTATATCTAAGGTTTCGCGATAGCTGAAATTGTCGAAGTAGTTATTAGCATTGTTAGTGGCATCACTCTCCTGATAAGTTATTTCTCGGTTGTAACGCAAAGACTGTATACCTAGCGTAGCACCTAACATCAGTTTTTCTTCATAATTGCCACCAAGAGATATAGCCATTTCAGATATACCGCCACGCTGCACTACACTGCGTTGCTGATTAACAGCAGATGTATTAAACGTTACAGGAAAGAAATTGCCATTAAGGCTATCGAGCAGGTAACTCTGATAGCCAAGATATGCAGGTGTACCCGATGCATCTGCATTACTCACATCTCCCGGGAACAAATTAGCATCTATCGAAAATACCTCTGCGCCTGAGGATGAGTTATTATCATTCGGGTTAATGTTCATTCTGCCACCGTAGGTATAGTTTTGGTTGAAGTCAGCCAACCTGTTAACACCGATACCGAATGAAACTGATTTCCATTTGGCACGTTCGTAACGTTTGCCTTCGGGCCTGTTGGTAAACACCACACCAAGATTATTGACAGTAAAACGAGTACGGCTATCGTCTGCTTGTGTGCCGAGGTATGTACCGTTGATGTTATTCACTTTTATAGATGGAGTGAATGTAAACTCCGAACGCCTGTAAACACCAATACCTGCCGGGTTTACACTCAGCGATGTAAAATCGCCACCCAATGCGCCCAGTGCGCCACCTATAGCCATAGAGCGTGCCGTACCCTGCGGTTGCAGGTAAGAAAAGCGGAGTGCATCTGTTTCGTCTTGTGCGGATGCCTGATTGGTTGTAGCCGTAAGGAGCAATGTGCCTGCTACCAGATAACTGCGGATATTCATAAAAGCAGATTTCTTATGATTGAATAAAAGACAATTAAAGATTGTGATTGTTTAATATAAACACAACAAATATCTCCAATCAAATGCTATGCCTATGTTAAAAGCGGGCGTGATATTAAGATAGGTTTAACGAACATAATAAAGGCAGTATCGCTACTGCCTTTATTATAAAAACATCTTATCTGCGGCCACCACCGCCACCAAATCCGCCGCCACCGCTACGGCCACCACCGCCGCCGCCGGAACTACCGCCAAATCCACCACCGCCACGGCTGCCACCGCCACCACTGTTACCACCACCCCAACTGCGTCCGCCACTGTTATTTTCATAACTCCGAGATGGTTGGCTACGTGGCTGTTCGTAGCTACGTGCCGGTTGCTCATAACTACGTGTTGGCTGTTCTGCACGTTGTGGGCGGCTTTGCTCAAAGCGGTTTGGCTCACTACGCATTGGTCTTGCTTCTTCTGCCACTTGTCCGCTACCATAGTTGCGCTCGCCACGCATAGGCCTTGCCTCTTGTACATTGCCCTCGTTATAAGAGCCACGAGACCTCATCGGCCTTTCTGCATTACCTATATTATTATTGTCATTACCTCTTTCCATCACCGCACCATTACCGCGCATGTTACGCGATGGCGTATTCATATTACCACCTCGTGTAGATGGCTCTGCGCTTCGCTGCACTGCTGTATTACCACGTGTCGGCATACCACGACCACCAACATTCATGGTAGAGCGTTGTTGCCCCATTTGGGTACCACCACCTTGGCGAAGATTATTTGCCATACGCTGGTTGCTGTAATTTCTGTTGAAAGATGTACGCGGGCCGTAGGTTACATTGCGGAAGCCACCACCATTGTATAGTCCGCTGTAGTAGCCATCCCAGTAGCCGTTGTAGTAGCCACCGCCCCAGCCACAGTTGTTCCAACCCCAGCCGGCACCACCCCAGCCACCGCCCCAGCAGTTGAACCCGCCATAGCCATACCAGTTATTCCAACCCCAATAAGAAGACCAATACGGGCCACCACCCCAGCCTACACCAACAGACCAACCCGGACGCATACCCCAACCCCAGCCTGGGCCCCAGCCCCAATACGGATTGTACCAGGGGTCGTACCACCAATAAGGATTATAAAATGCGCCCGTACCAAAACGGTTGAAACGATTGCTGTAATAAGAGTCGTCGTCGTAATCTATATACGTATCATTGCCATCGGCATAAGAACCGTCATTATAGCTATCTACACCGCCACCATTGCGCTCTTCAGCAGCACGGCGGGCGGCAGCTTCTTCCTCTTGCTGGCGCTGGTATTCTTCCTGTGCTTTTTTCTCTGCTTTCGCTTTTCGGCGTGCATCGCGGCTGGTGGTGTATATGTCATCATCGTACTGCTGTGCATACACCGTAGCACCTGCCATACTCATCAATACAAGGCCTGTTAAAAGAAAGCGTTTCATCTTTATATGAATTTTGCTTAGTGAAATTAGTACATTTGCGCCACTAAAAAGGCAACGAAAAACGTGCCAAACGACTTATGGCAGATAATTTAACATCTCGTAAACAGGATTACTCGCAATGGTATAACGACCTGGTACTGAAGGGCGGATTGGCAGAACATTCGGACGTGCGCGGGTGCATGGTAATAAAGCCTTATGGCTACGCTCTATGGGAAAACATGCGCGATGTACTGGACAAAATGTTTAAAGATACAGGGCATCAGAACGCATACTTTCCACTATTTATACCCAAGAGCTATCTGAGCAAAGAAGCATCGCACGTAGAGGGCTTTGCCAAAGAATGTGCCGTGGTAACGCACTATCGCCTGAAGAATGCACCCGATGGTAGTGGCGTAATTGTTGACCCCGACGCCAAACTGGAAGAAGAACTGATAGTGCGCCCTACATCTGAAACCATTATATGGAGCACCTATAAAGGATGGGTACAGTCTTACCGCGACTTACCGATATTGGTAAACCAATGGGCAAACGTAGTACGTTGGGAAATGCGTACACGCCTGTTTTTGCGCACAGCAGAGTTTCTGTGGCAGGAAGGGCATACTGCACACGCTACTAAAGAAGAAGCTATTGCAGAAACAGTACAGATGCTGGATGTATATGCCACGTTTGTAGAAGAGTACATGGCACTGCCTGTAATAAAAGGCGTGAAGACTGCCAACGAGCGTTTTGCAGGCGCAGAGGATACTTATTGTATTGAGGCACTGATGCAAGACGGCAAAGCATTGCAAGCAGGCACATCGCACTTTTTGGGACAGAACTTCGCGAAGGCATTTGATGTGAAATTTGCAGATAAGAATAATAATATAGAATACGTATGGGCAACATCGTGGGGTGTATCTACCCGCTTGATAGGCGCGCTGATAATGGCACATAGTGATGATGAGGGATTGGTGATGCCGCCACGTATAGCACCATTGCAAGTGGTAATAGTACCCATCTACAATAAAGATGCGGATGCAAGGCAAAAGATAGATGACAAAGCAAACGCGTTGGTAAAAGAACTACGTGCGCAAGGCATCCGTGTGAAATATGATAACGATGATACTACACGCCCGGGATGGAAATTTGCCGAATACGAATTGCGTGGTGTACCTGTGCGCATAGCACTCGGTGCGCGCGATTTGGAAAACAATGTAGCAGAAGTAGCGCGTAGGGATGAAAAAACAAAAGCATCTGTATCGCTGGACGGACTGACTGCACACGTTGACAACCTGCTGCAAGAGATACAAAGTAATATGTACAACAAAGCATTGGCTTTCCGTAATGAGCACATTACCAAAGTGGATAACTGGGATGATTTTGTAAAAACATTGGACGAGAAAACAGGCTTTGTAGCTGCCCACTGGGATGGCACAGCCGAAACGGAAGACAAAATAAAAGACCTGACCAAAGCTACCATACGCTGCATACCGTTGAACAATGAGCAAGAAGCAGGTGTGTGTGTACTGACAGGCAAGCCATCTACACAGCACGTGTTGTTTGCAAGGGCTTACTAAGACTTAACAGGGATTAAATTGATTAGGCTGATTGCCTGGTTACATTTGTAATTGATATTTTTGAGTTTTACTTTTTTAATAAAAGCGTACTGTTGTACGCTTTTATAGTTTCGGGAATAATGATATTTTGCAGAAAATATAACTATGGAAAATTATAACGACACTACCAACCAATTGACAATAGATGAAACAGGAAAAGCCATCTATCTGGAAATGACAAGGTGGACTAAATTTCTTGCAATTGTGGGATTTGTAATGCTCGGCATTATGATTGTTATGGGTTTATTTCTTGGCACTGCTATGTCTGCTGCTTTAGGTGGAAGCGGATTAGGAGTATTTAGTGGTATTGGTTTTACGTTGGTATACCTAATAATTGCTGCATTGTATTTTTACCCCACTTATGCATTATACAAATACTCAATATTAATAAAACCAGCCCTTAGAGCTAATGACAGCACCTTATTCAACAGGGCGATAAACTACAAGAAAAATATGTTTTTATACATGGGTGTAGTAATGATAATAGTAATAGCACTGTATGCCCTTATATTTTTATTTGCCATTATGGGTGGTGTTATAGGAGCCATGAATAGTTAGTACAGAATATACACTACAAGAGCAACTAAGGCATACCGTATGGTATGCCTTAGTTGCTTAAAAAAATGCGGAATTAATATTTAATAGCGATTACATTAAATGCTATACCATTGGTAATGGCTGTCGTGTTTTCAGTAAATATTATCCACCTGCCTGCAGCACCATCATAATACACACCAACAGGCGTATTGAGGTATGTAGAGCCGGATGTAGCACTCAGATTGTGTGTAACTACAATAATAACATTGGGATCGTTGTTGATGAGAGGGTTATCTATTGTTGTGCCGTTTGATCCGTAAGCGTTTGTTGAGGTTTTGGTATGAATAAATGCAAACTTATTGGTACCTGCTGCGCGCACGCTACCATCTATGCTTATTGCCGGTATGGATGTAGAACTGCTTGCAACATTCAGCTTGGCAGCTGTAGTAGAGGTAACAGGGCCAATGCTTACTGTTGAGTTTCCTAATGCTACCTGCATAACTGTACTACCCGACCTTATGAAATTGAAATCATCTGTAGCATCACTATACTGTAACCCCCATGTAGGGTATGCAGGAGAGTGTTGCACAACCATCTTATCTGCATTGGAAGTACCGGAACCATACGTCATGATAGTTGATGCCTGCTTTGACTGTAATGCGTAAGGCACATTCAGCAATTGTGTAGTACCAAAGTCGGCATAGCTTGAACCACCAGCGGGGTCTATCTCCACTTTCAGAAATTTGTTACTGTCCAACCAGTTGACGGTTGACAAGTTGCCTGTTGTGGCTGTAGCAGTGCCATCGCCTATCTGAATATTCAGCAAACCTTGCGCAGTCGTAGTAGCCGTTCTTGTTTCTGAATACAACACCGTACTGCTGGCTGCTGTACCGTTAATGATGCTGAGCCTCATGCCCACATTGGTATTTGCCAGTAGTGCACCCGAAGCATTGCGCATCACTGCCTGATAATTAAAACCCTGCGGGCCTTGTGCAAATGCAGCTACTGCAAAGAATATATACACGGCTGCCAGTAATGTTGATTTGAATACGTTTTTCATAACAATATTTTTTAAAAAAGATGATTTAGATGATTTTTAATATTTAGTGAATGGGATTGTTTTAACATCGCTGCCTGTGGTGTTTACTATTTTTACATAGTAATTGCCCGCACTGTACGCTGTGATGTTGAGGTTGTGTTTGTAGTTGCCCGCACCCTGCAATGTGGCAGGTTGTTGCATCAGCTTACCTGCCGCATCGTACACATACAGGTTGATGCTGATGTTTTCTGTTGCGTTGAGCGATAATGTAATCACATCGCGCGCGGGGTTGGGGTACAACTCATAATCTACCCTTATTTGCTGCCCTTTTACAGAACCTGTTACCAGGTTGGCATCGGGTTGCTGAAAGCCTTGCGTGAGCAGGAAGCTGCCTGATGTACCCGTGTTGATAACAAGCTCGCCTACCGTGCTGCTGAGGGAACCCGCACTATTGGACGAATGCCAGCCTGAAGAAGCCAATACCTGCCGCGACAATGATTGTGCGTACAAAGACACACCCATCATCATTAGGCAGAGGCTGAATAGTAGTTTTTTCATACACGTTCGTTTTTAAAGATTGTAGAATAATTGTCGTTATCGCGATTGACGATGTAAAAGTAGATGCCCCGTGCTTGCACACTGTTTAAAAAAAGCGTAACTTTTGGGAGTATTTAAAGAGAATCCAATCAAACAAACAAGCATTAAAGCCTTGACTACAAGGGCTTTGCGACAGACCAACGAACGAGGCTGTTTTGGGCATATACCCGACAAAAGAGGATAATAAAAAGTGGCTACACCATCGAACAATATATGGATACTGGTGCATAGCATGACGGCACAGGAGAAACTATTCTTCAGGCGCGACTATGCAAAAGGCTATGCGGAAGCAGGTAATGAACCCTTGTACGTAAAGATGTTTGACATCATCAACAAACAGACAAGCTATGACGAAGCGAAACTGCTGAAACAACTATCGCCCGCGCTCAACACAAAGAATATATCATACACCAAAAATTATCTGTACGAGCAGCTATGCGACTCTATGCTGTACCTGTGCAACCATGAAGACACCAACGCACGTATTTTTCAGCAGCTATCATTGGTGCGCATATTCAGGGATAAGGGCTTGTACAAAGCAGCACTGAAAATATGGGAACATGCCATTAAAGAAGCGAACAAATACGAACTGCACCCGCTAATACAATTACTGAAAGAAGAATACAGGCGGATGCAACTGTACAGCAATCCCAAAGCATCGCAAAAAGAACTGATGGCCGATTACGAGGCCGACAGCATCAGCGTAGAAGAATACACACAACTGCTGCAACTGCAGGATATACACTTCCATACATTGTTGCTGAGAAGGAAAACACACTTTCGCCAGACGAAAGAAGATAAAAATGCCATAGCCAGCATATTACAACATCCCTTACTGCAGCAGGAAGGGGGAAACGCAACGTCTTTCTGGTATAAACACTACTACCGCATGAGCATGGCAACATTGCTATACCTGCAAAACAAACCCGATGCGTATCAATATGCATACACCAACATACACGCATGGCAGCACAATGAACATTTTGTAGCCTACGATTGCGAGAACTATACGGAAGTGCTGTATATTTTTTACTACACAGCCATCCTTGCCAAAGATTATCAGCACATTATAGACGTGATGCAGCATAGCGCCAATAAACTGATACGGGGCGCGACACACAAAGCCTATTTTGAAACCATCCGCCACCTGGCACTGAACAGGGTGTACAATAAACTGGCAGACTATGAGAAGGTAGGTGTACTTACAAAGGTGATGAAAGACCACATAGCAGGTTGGGAACAATACATCAATACAGACCTGCAGCGAACACTACGACTATCGTTGGGCATCAGTTGTTTTGTGTTGCAGGATTATGAAAATGCATTCTTTTATGTAAAGAACGCTACACTGTTATTTAATGACGATACACGCCCCGAACATTATTCATTCGCCCATTTGTTTTTATTGCTGATATGCTTTGAGCAGAAAGACGATTATATGTTCGACCTGCAATACAAAAGCACTTATTCATACTTCTACCGTCAGGAAAAACCATTGCCTTTTGAGAAAGCCATCCTGCAAGCATTACACAAAACATACCATACCAAAAGTTTCAGAGATTTGCAGGCAAACTTTAAAGAACTGCAAGACAGCCTTGCCATTACTGCCACAGACCCTGTACAGCAGATTGTGTTCAGTATGTTTAACGTACCTGTATGGATAGACAGCAAACTGCACCGCATTGCTTACAAAGACTGGGTGAAAAAGAAAGTGGAAGCGGAACTGACAGAAGAGAAGTCTGTTGGCTGATTGATGAAACCGCCACTAATAGCTACCTTTGGTACAATGGCAATACAGAAACTGGCAATAGATGATTTTCTGCAACTGGCACAGCAGCATATAGTGATAGATGTGCGTAGCCCAAGTGAATATAGCCATGCACATATACCCGGCGCGTACAGCCTGCCATTGTTTACCGATGAAGAAAGAAAAGTAGTAGGCACCACCTACAAACAACAAAGCAGGGAAGAAGCCATCAAAATAGGGCTTGACTATTATGGCACGAAAATGCGTGCAATGGTGGAGCAGGCAGAAGCTTGGCTGCATGGCAAAGAAGACAAAACGGTACTTGTACATTGCTGGCGTGGTGGTATGCGCAGCGCGGGCGTAGCCTGGCTGCTGGATTTGTATGGATTTCGTGTGTACACCTTAGCGGGCGGATATAAAGCGTTTCGTAATAAAGTGTTGGCACAGTTTGCAATGCCTTATACTTTCAACATCATTGGCGGATATACAGGCTCCGGCAAAACGGAAGTATTGCATAAAACAGGCAAACACATCATAGACCTTGAAGCCATTGCAGGGCATCGGGGTTCGGCTTTCGGGGCTATAGAGGGTGTAGAGCAGCCCACACAAGAGATGTTTGAAAACAAGCTGGCTTTGGCCTTGATGCAATACGAGGGCAAAATGATATGGCTGGAAGATGAAAGCCAGCGCGTAGGCCATGTAAACATACCACACACGCTATGGAAACAAATGCGGCAAGCGCAGGTCTATTTTCTGGAAGTGCCTTTTGAAGAAAGGTTGCAACATATAGTAGATGGCTATGGTAAAAAGAATAAAGAAATGCTTGTCAATGCCATCATGCGGATACAGAAAAGATTAGGGCCGTTGGAAACGAAAACAGCTATCAACCATCTGTTGGAAGATAACTATACAGAAAGCTTTGCCATATTGCTGAAATACTACGACAAGCAATATAACAAAGCACTGCAAGAACGCCACCCCGAACAGATACATAAAATAACCTGCAGCAATACCAACGCTGCCAACAACGCTATACTCATAGCGAATATGATAAGACAACATGAGCCATACAACGACTGATATATTACTGACACAATACAGCCACGGCGCGGGTTGCGGATGCAAAATAGCACCTGCCGTGCTGGAAGAGATACTGAAAGGACATGCTGCTCCTATCAGCAATGCACAACTATTGGTAGGCAATGAGAGCAAAGACGATGCTGCCGTGTATGATTTGGGCAATGGCACTGCACTGATTTCTACTACCGACTTTTTTATGCCTATTGTAGATGATGCATACGACTTCGGACGGATAGCTGCTGCCAATGCCATTAGTGATGTGTATGCCATGGGCGGCAAGCCGTTGGTAGCGATTGCCATACTTGGCTGGCCGGTAGAGAAGCTGCCAACAGAAGTAGCACAACGTGTGATAGCTGGCGGCAGGGCTACTTGCGATGCGGCAGGCATACCCTTAGCTGGTGGGCATAGTATAGATAGTACAGAGCCGATATTCGGGTTGGCAGTAACGGGCATAGTGCCGATAGAAAACCTGAAACGCAATAATACTGCACAAGCAGGCGATGTGTTGTTTCTCACCAAGCCATTGGGTGTGGGCATATTATCTACCGCACAAAAACGGGGTGTGCTGAATGCTGATTTATTACCTGTGATGATAGAACAGATGAGCCAACTGAATACCGTTGGCAAGGCTTTGGGCAAAATAAAGGGTGTACACGCTATGACGGATGTAACAGGTTTTGGCTTGTTGGGACACCTGATAGAAATGGCTGACGGCAGCGGGCTGGGTGCTGAGGTGTATTACAACAAACTACCCATACTTGACGGTGCTAAAGAATATCTTGCACAACGCATAGTACCCGATGCTACCTACCGCAATTGGAACAGCTATAGCCAGCAAGTAGGCTTTGAGGCAGGTGTGGATGTGATGCAGGCTTTTAACATACTCCCCGACCCGCAAACGAATGGCGGACTGCTGATAAGTATAGCTCCCGATAGTGTGGACGAAGTAATTGCATTGCTAAATGCAAATGGCTTAGCTGCTTTTACAGAACCTATTGGCAGGATGGTGGAGAAAGGTGAAAAGACGGTATGGGTGGTGAATATGTAATGTTTATTTAACCGCAAAGACGCTGAGGCGCAAAGGGGTGCATATTTGTTATTCTCAGCATGGAATTCCTGACAGCACGAAAAATTTTTATTTTAACAATGAAGATATTAATCATTATGTTATGCGCAGCGTTCTTTTTATCAGGATGTCACGTAACTAACCTTCAGCGCACAAAGCAACAACAAGTAAAAAAAGTAAAAGTCAGGGCAAAGTTATTTCATGCATGCTATGTTACAAATATTAGCAAGAAAAGCTTACAGCATGACAAAGAATTTGAGGCTATACAGCATAATTTTTATCATCCATATGATAGTACAAATCATTATATAGAAACGTTGCAATTGGACACATCTGCTTGGATGTATAAAGATTTTAGGGCAATGGTTATAGTTTATTATCCATTGGGCAAAAGAATGAAGATATATATCACTGGCACAGGCGCAATAGTGATTGGGAGGAAGAATTATAAACAAAATCTAGAATTTGTAACTTATTTCTATTCTTTACTACCAGAAAAATATAGGGTGAAAACTGTATTTTCTCAACCAAAAAGACGCTGAGGCGCAAAGGGGGTGTTATGAAAACAAGAAACACATCATGGCTAAAGCCACTTTTTGCAGATATATCCCCCTGCCTGAAGGCAGGGGTTATTAGCATTATCAGGAACCCCATGCTTTAGCTTGGGGAATGAATAAAAAAATGAAAGAGGCTTTAGCCGTGAAGGTTTACGTGAGGGTGTTTTTGTCAGGAGGGAACTCCTGACAGCACAACAATAACATCCTAAATATATTACCTATTACTCTCCATAAATCCCCTCAATCACACCTGCGTATTTCTGCTCTATTACTTTGCGTTTCAGTTTGATGGTGGGTGTCATTTCGCCGCCGTCTATTGTCCACTCGTTGGGTAGCAGGGCAAATTTCTTTATCTGCTCCGGATGGCTGAAAAGCGGGTTGAATTTATCTACCTGCTTTTGTATCAGTTCTTTTACTTCGGGCATTTGTATTAAGGCATCATTACTATCAGGCGCGTTGATGTCGCGGTTTTTGAGGTATTTGCGTAGGTGTACAAATGCAGGCACTATCAACGCGCTTACAAATTTTCGTCCGCTGCCTACCACCATTATCTGCTCTATGAAAGTACTTTCTTTCATTTTATTTTCCACCACTTGTGGTGCTACATATTTACCACCTGCAGTTTTGAATATCTCTTTCTTGCGGTCTGTAATTTTCAGAAAACGCCCCTCTACCCACTCGCCTATATCACCTGTTTTAAACCATCCATCTTTATCCAGCACCTCAGCCGTCAGTTGCGGGTTTTTATAGTAGCCCATCATCACGTTTCTGCCCTTACAGCTTATTTCGCCATCTTCTGCCAACTTCACTGCTACGTTTTGTATTACAGGGCCAATAGTACCCACACGGCGGTCTTCGCTACGGTATTTATTTACCGATATTACGGGCGATGTTTCCGTAAGCCCGTAACCTTCCATAATGGTGATATTTGCGGAAGAAAAAACGCGTATCAAACGTTGCTGACAGGCGGCAGCACCTGTTACAATAGCTTTTACATTGCCGCCCAATGCCTCTCGCCATTTTTTGAATATCAACTTGTTGGCAAGCCATAGCTGCATACGATACCCAACGCTGCCCTGATTTACATTATCGTATTTAAAGCCGAGGTTTAATGCCCAGAAGAAAAGCGCGCGTTTAATGCCTTTCAACTCCATACCCTTTGCCAATATTTTTTCATACACTTTTTCCAGCAGTCGTGGCACGGTGGTAAATACGATGGGCTTTACTTCTTTCAGGTTGTCGCCGATGGTATCCATACTCTCTGCATAGTAAATAGATACTCCTGCATTGAGGTATATATAGCTCACCATCTTTTCAAAAATATGGTTGAGTGGCAGAAAGCTCAACGCCCTGTCGCCTTTGATGGCAAACCAAAACTCACATTCGCAATCCAGCACATTGCTCACAATATTGTCGTGGCGTAGCATTACGCCTTTGGGGTTGCCAGTAGTACCCGACGTGTATATGATAGTAGCTAATGTATCGCCTGTTATTCGATTGACAATGCTGCTATCTGGTTGCAGGTTTTTATTAATCAGTTCTTTCCAGTTTGTAACCCCAGAAATTTCATCGTAAGAAAATACGTGCTGCAAAGTAGGCACTTGTGCAAATGCATCTTTAAAGCGTTCGTACATATCTGCATTGGCAATAAAAAGGATGCGCACCTCTGCCTCGTTCAGTACATACACAAGGTCGTGTGCGCTGATGGTTGGGTATAATGGTGTAAGCACCGCACCTGTTTGCTGTACTGCCAAATCGGTTATCAGCCATTCGGGGCGGTTGGGCGATATGAGGGCTATTTTTTCCTGTTGTTCAGGTTCTAATACTTCATTGCGAATACTAAGCGATAACAACCCGCCGCAAAGCTTGCCAGCCATATCCCAACATTCGCGGCAAGAGTAGGTACGATATACTCCGTTTTCTTTACCGGCCAGCATAACTGCTTCGGGCTCTTCCGACACCCGTTTTGCGACAAAATCGAATAGGCGTGTTATCATACCTAAATTTACTGATTTTTTCAGGGATTAGGTATTTGTCTGTATTTTTTAGAATTTGCTTAGGATTTAGCTACTTGCATATAGAACACGAGCCATGCGCCTGAGCATAGACCATATTGTACCCATACCGATGAAGGATAAGATAAACGAGTACAACTCTCGGGTATGGAATCAGCAACTGCAATTTAATAGCGGCGAAAAGCTGTTTATACAAGCCCCATCGGGCACGGGTAAAACTACGTTGGTACATTTTCTCTACGGGCTGCGAAAAGATTATGAGGGCAGCATACGTTGGGGTTCTTTTAAAATGCAGGATATTGACAACGAACAGCTATCGCAACTACGTGCCGCATCTATAAGCGTCATTTTTCAGGATATGCGCCTTTTTCCAGAACTGACTACATGGGAAAACCTGGAAGTGAAGCGCAGGCTTACTAATACGGTGAGCGAATATGATGCGGAGAAATGGATGGACAAATTGGGCATCAAACATAAAATGGATAGCCCTGCCAGTAAGCTATCGTATGGCGAACAACAGCGTGTTGCCATAGTACGTGCCATGCTGCAACCTTTTGAATGGTTGGTAATGGATGAACCCTTTAGCCATCTGGACCATGCGAACAGGCAACGCGCTATAGCACTTATTAATGAAGTGGCAGAGATGAACAAAGCGGGCATATTGCTTGCCGATCTTGACGATAACGATTACTTCACCTATACCCGCAAGCTGCTGTTATGAAACCATTGAAGCAATCGAAACTTGTGAGCAAACTATTGCTGCGTCATCGCAGCAATAACAGACTGTGGCTATCATTAGTAGCATTGTTTGCTGGCACTACTCTACTACTGATAGCCGTGATGATTTGGTGGAACTTCAGCCTGATACTGAATGGCAGTGCTAATAATGACAGCCTCGGCAGTACATTCCTTACCGTTGGCAAAAATGTAACCAACGAAACGATGGGTAAGAAAAATGCCACGTTGTTTGCACCGAGGGAAATTGAAGCTGTAAATGCCGCACCACAAGTAGAAGATGTGGGGGTGTTGATAGCCAATAAGTTTCCCGTATATGCATCGCTGAGTATTGCACAAGGGTTTGCAACAGATATGTTTCTGGAAGCTGTGCCAGAAAGGTTTATGGATAATAAACCATTCGGGTGGATGTGGGAACCGGGCAATACGCAAGTACCCATCATACTGTCGTCCGATTTTCTGAATATGTATAACTATGGTTTTGCACCCAGCCAAAACCTGCCGCAATTATCACAATCTACCATACAGGCACTGGCATTCGACCTTACCATCGGGCGTGGGATATATGTAGAGCATTATACAGGGCGCGTAGTAGGCTTCAGCGACCGTATCAGTTCGGTGCTTGTACCCCAATCGTTTATAGAATACGGCAACAAAACATTTGCCCCTACCACCCCCATTGCACCATCTCGCCTGATAGTAAAAGTAAAAGACCCCAGCGACAAACGCTTTGCCGACTTCCTTAAAAAGAACGACTACACCACCAACAGCGAACAGCTACGCTGGAACAAAATGCGAAGTGTTATAGAAGCCGTAGCGTCGGGTACAGGCTTGCTGGCTATATTACTGATGGGCATCGGCACATTGGTGTTTATTCTTTTTATAGAACTCACTATTGCCAAAGCCAAACAATCATTATCGTTATTGCTCCTGATGGGTTATAGCCCGCGCTACCTGGCTATGTTTATGCTCAGGCGTTTTGTACCACTGATATTCGTATCGCTTGGCATGGCAGCCATTATAGCCATCGTGCTGCAAGGCATAGCCGCTAAAAAGCTAATAGCTATGAACCTGACACTACCCGACCTGCCGGGTATGTGGGTATGGGCTGCGTTAATCGTTAGCGCGGTAGCTTTGCTGATTTTTGTCAGCAGGGCAATTTTCAATTCGCTAAGGGGCAGTGAATGATTACAATGCCTTTTCTTTTTTACTATACAAATACCACATCAAAAAGATGACAGCGTAGATAGCTAACTTGAAAGCATAGTGATGTGCAAAATCTATCAGCGGCGCATTGATGTGGTTCATGTACGCCAAGCCTGCACAGCGAAGCACATTGAGCGCGTAGATGAGCAGCGTACCGCCCAATATATACTTGAGCTTCGATTTGATGCTGCCATTAATAGCTAACAGGAAGCCAACATACAGCACCATCAATTCCAGCCCGTTGCACTGGTCTGCCACACCTACAGTAAATTTGTTATTAATATACACCCATTGCCCTTTGCTCATGCTGTTTAAACCAAGCAGATTGAGTAAGTAAACGGTACTATCAATTACAAGATGCGTAAGCTGCTTATCGGGAAAGCGCATGGGCTTTAACAGTAAATGATATACCGCAAGCCAGCCTGAAAGCATAATACCGGCTTTCAGTAAAAACTGCCTAACACTTGCAGGCAGCTCGCGATATAATCTGGATGTCTGTGCGACCATACTCAAATTACTTATCGTTTGTTTGAGTGTTACCCTTACCTTGCTTTTTTTCGGCAATCTTCTTTGCGCTGTAACCTGCAACACCTGCCGCTACCAACAAGCTAAGTCCACCATCAACAGGCACACAATCGGCAGGTGTTTGTGCCATTGCAGCAACAGCCGTAGTTACGAAAACAGCCGTAAGCATGATTTGTTTTTTCATTTTTTCATTTTTTAATTGGTAAACGAATTGGTTTTTGTCTTACAGACGTTACAAATATGCGATACGAGCAAAGCCATATACAAATGAAATGAAGTGTTTAACTGGTCGTTTGTAAGACCATAACACAGATATGCAGCGCGGTTAACAAGACATTAACCGACAGCTAACAATTCATTGACAACCAATGCAAATACTGTTTTATAGTATATTAGCGTATGGAAACAAACTTAGGCATCGGCTCACGGATAGAGCATCCGCATTTTGGCAAAGGTGTAGTAGTAGACATAGCAAGCGAAACCTATACGATATGGTTTAAATCTCAAAACAGCACCAAGAGCATCAATAAAGATTATGAGCTTAAAGTGCTGCAAGCTACTGAAGCAGGTGCAGACAGCACCGCATCGGGCATTACATTGGCAGATATAGAGCAGGCATTGGATAATATACTGGAACGCCGACTACACGAAATGCAGTTGGTACCAATGGGTAACAAATGGAACAATGGTACCCTGATACTGAAACCGGGCGAGGCAGGGTTACAAGAAAAAGAACTCCCCATTGAAACATTCTTTCATAAAATAGTAATGGTGCGCGACAGACTGAGATTGATAGAACAAAAGATAAATGCGCACAAAGTATTGACTGACGAAGACAAAGTAGATATGCAGCAATACATAACTGCCATCTATGGCTCACTTACTACATTCAATGTGTTATTTAAAGAAACGCACCACCAATTTAAAGGCAGCAGTAAAGACTAACGGGTGAGTTGCGCTATTATGTCAGCGTGTTGCGAGTATTGTTGCTGCAACACGCTTTTTGATGCCAGTTCAAAATCCTCAAAATCGAACCCTGGCGAAACCGTACAACCACACAAGCAATAACTATCCTGCAGCTCTACCCTTGACGCGAACCAGCTACCTGCAGGTATCAAAACCTGTGGTTGTTCACCTGCGTCTATGTTTAATCCCAACCTGTGTGTATGTAAACTACCATCGGTTTTAATTTCATATACCACCAAACCTGCACCATCGTAATAGTGCCACATCTCATCGGATGCAATACGATGAAAAGCAGAGAACTCACCATGCTCCAGCAGAAAATAAATAGCGGTTGACGCATTGCGTGTACCATTGTGTAGAGAGGTAAGAACTTGTTGGGAAAATGTTAAACCCGAACGGTAGGTTTCTTTATATGCCCCGCCCTCTACATGGCTTATCATTTGTAGTTTTTCTTTCCAATAGCTTGCTGTACGCGGGTTTTGCATAACCAAATGTTTACGCTAAGGTATGTTATAACCATGTTAAATGGCAAACAGCCAATATAAATGGCACACATCAGGCATATTTGTTGCCTTACATACAACAAGCAACTAAACGATATGAAACGCTTACAATACATAGGATTGATTTTGGCAAGTGTAGTACTTCTTTCATCGTGCGTGAAGAATGAATACTATAATACCAACCCCACTACACCCGTAGGTTATCAGAATATATTTGATGATAATTTTGATGTAGATGCGCACAACTGGTCGTTCAACGATGTAGCGAATGACGCATATGTGAAAGTGGTAAACGGGCAACTGAAATATGTGTACAACCCTGAAGATGATGGCACAAATACGGTAGCTGTAAATACAGGGCTGAATGTAAACAGAAACTTTCTGATACAAACACGCATACAATCGAACTATGCTATGGGCTTGGTGTTTGGCGTGTCGAACAACGATTACGGCTACTCGCTTTTTCTTGACGACCAAGGGTATTTTGCATTGTATAAAGAGGGCAATGCCAACACACCTGTGAAAACAATATTGGACTGGCAGTACAACAGCGCGATAGTAAACGGATGGAACAACATAGAATTTGAACAAGATGGCGATTATTGGATAGGATATGTAAACGGTACGAAACTGTTTGAGATTGCAGCGCAAGGGCTAAGGGGCAATCAGGTAGGATATATAGTAATGGCGGGTACTACGGGCTATGCAGATTATTTGACGGTACAGTGGTAAAACAGTGATATGAGTATAGGTGTGGGTGTAAAGGCAAATCCTTGTAACTTAGTTGCAAGGATTTGTTATGTATGGGCGAAGCAAACAATAATCAAGGCAAGCATTTTACACCTGTAGGCTCTATGAAAGAAGCTGTGTTTCTGGAAGGGCCACAATCGAGGTGGAAAGAATTTACTTTTCTGCTGAAAGTGATGTGGCAGTTTATATACGGTTTTCGCAAACTGCATTTTGTAGGCCCTTGCGTAACGGTATTCGGTTCGGCAAGGTTCAAGGAAGACCATCCATATTATACATTAGCCCGAGAAATGGGCAGTGAATTGGCGGGCCTCGGCTTTACGGTAATGACGGGTGGCGGCCCCGGTATTATGGAAGCCGCCAACAGAGGCGCACAAGAGGCAGGCGGGGTATCGGTAGGTTGCAATATTATTTTACCACACGAGCAACAACCCAACCCCTATCTCGACCATTGGGTGGATTTCGATTATTTCTTTGTACGCAAAACGCTATTGAGCAAATATTCCTACGGATTTGTAGTAATGCCGGGCGGCTACGGCACACTCGATGAGTTTTTTGAAGCCATTACATTGATACAGACAGGTAAGTTTCAGAAATTTCCTGTGGTACTGATGGGTAAGGAATACCACAAAGACCTGTATAACCATATACAGGGTATGGTAAAGAACAAAACCATATCGGATATGGATACCGACCTCTTTCTTTATACCGATAGTGTAGAAGAAGCCATTGCGCACATCAACAGGTATGGCATAGAGGGCTTTAAGCTGAAAAAACGCAGGCGAGTACGCCCTATAAGCATCTTAGGCGAACGATGATAATAAAATCTATATAGTTTTTACTTGCAGGTATTATCTTTAAATATTGAAACATATAGAATAAGCAGCTTTTGAGAAATAAACTAAAAGACCTTGCGTGGCGGCTGGCAGGTAACTATGAAGATTTTTCGATGGAGAACAGGATGTTCAACATCATCAGCATTGTTGCGTTGGTAGCTATAGGTGTCGCTTTGCCTATCAATTTTCTATTAGGCTTTCCTACTTCCGTGTTGTTATTTACGGCAGGCATCATGTTGCTGCAAATCTATCTGTATTATCTATCAAGGTTCAAAAAGCGTTTTCATGTCAGCCGTATTCTATTTGCCATCTTGTCTTATGTTTTTTTATCGGTCAATTATTTTTTCAACTCGGGTATTAACGGCCCTACTATTTTAGGGTTCTTTCTTACGTACATCTTCCTGATAGCTATATACAACCGTAGCTCTTACTGGCTATGGACTATCATGCATTTCCTGACCGTTATGCTGCTGCTGACGGTTGACTATTACTACCCCAGCCTGATTGTAAATAGCTATACCAGCGAAACGGAACGATGTATTGACATCACTATTACATTTACATTGATGCTGTTCTTTTCGTATGTAGCATTAGGTTTTATCAAATCGAACTACGAAACAGAGAAAGCCTCATCTACTGAAAAGACGATAGAAATTGAGGAACAAAATAAAGTACTGGCAAAAGTGAATGAGGAGAAGAATAAATTGTTCTCTATCGTATCGCACGATTTGCGAAGCCCGCTGAATACCATACAGAGCTATCTGGAATTATTATCTTTTGACGTGCTGGAAGAGAAAGAACGTAAAATAGCAGAGAAAGAATTGGTATCGTTGACTAAGAACACATCTGACTTGTTATTCAACCTACTATCTTGGTCGAAGACACAGATGGAAGGTGTAAATACCAAACTAAAAACACACAACCTGTTTAATATATTGGCAAGTACCATCAATACCCAACACGCCATCGCATCGCAAAAAGACATCAGTTTCAGTAATGGTATTGACAAAGAGGCGGTTGCAGTATGTGATGAAGATATGCTGCAATTAGTAGTACGCAATCTGCTGAATAACGCCATCAAATTCACCCCATCTTTTGGCAAAATAAGCATCTATACTAAGCAAGATGCTGATAATATTACAATATGCGTTAGCGACAGTGGTAAAGGGATACCCGAAGAGCAGCAAAAAGAAATATTCTCACTGAAAATACAATCTACCTACGGTACGAATAAGGAAAAAGGCATAGGGCTTGGGTTAGTGCTTTGTAAGGAATATATAGAACTGCAAAACGGCCATATATGGTTTGATAGCGAGCCAGATGTGCAGACGAACTTCTATATATCACTACCAGTTACATAAGCTAAACGTAACCAAAAAACTCATTTAAAAAATATTCCATAAATTACTATGGATTAAATAATGAGGTTGTATGCGTACACTTTACTTTCTGATGACTTCGCTCATCATCTCTGCAAGTACAAAGGCACAAACAAACATGATGGCTACCAATCCTGTTGCTGAACAAATAATGCTGGGCAATTATAACCCTACCAACTATGCAGCCACCAACGTCATCGCCAATCCTGCTACCATCAGTACCGAAATAAACAGCAGGGTATCAACAGACTCTTTACTCGCCTATCTGCATGGCTTACGTAGCTTTCAAAACCGCAATACGGGTAGCGATACGGTATCTGCCACCAAAGGGATAGGCGCGGCGCGTAGATGGGTGTTTGATAAGTTTCAGCAATTCAGCATACAAAACGACAACAGGCTTGTTGTTAGCTATCTGCAATTCGACTTGGATGTGTGCGGCATAACACGCCACCGTAACACAATGGCGATACTACCGGGCAGCGATACGAATGATAAATCCATCATCATAGTAGAAGCACATATTGACAGCCGATGTGCCGGACTGTGTGATACAAGCTGCATAGCGGAAGGCATGGAAGATAATGGTAGTGGCACGGCACTTGTTATGGAACTGGCAAGGGTAATGAGCAAATACACATTCAAGAATACCATTGTGTTTGTAGCGATAACAGGCGAAGAACAAGGACTGGTAGGTGCAGAAGCATTTGCAGACTATGCCATACAAAAAGGCATTAAAATAAAAGCGGTTTTGAATAATGATGTGATAGGTGGTGTATTATGTGGCAAAACATCATCGCCACCAAGCTGCCCCGGCTTTAATGAAGTGGACAGCACACACGTACGCCTGTTTTCATTTGGTGGCTTCAACTCGGCACACAAGCAACTGACGCGGTATATAAAACTGGAATACAAAGAGATGCTGTTGCCAACTGCAACCATACCTATGGGAATACATATAATGACAGACGAAGACCGTACCGGGCGTGGTGGCGACCATATACCCTTTCGCCGCAACGGATTTGCTGCGATGCGCTTTACGTCTGCCAACGAGCATGGCAATGCAGATGTAACTGCGCCGGGCTACGATGACAGGCAGCATACTACAGGCGATATATTGGGTGTAGATACAAATGGTGACACGATTATTGACAGCCTGTTTGTAAACCTGCGCTACCTTGCCCGCAATGCTGTGATAAACGGTAATGCAGCAGCAATGGCTGCACAAGGTGTAAAAACGCCCAGCTTTAACTTTACCTACTTGGCAGGACAGGGCAATAACGACATCAGCATCAGTATTACTGACCCTGTAGGCTACAACAATTACCGTGTAGCAGTACGTAGCACAGGTAATGATTGGGACTCTGTATATACTTTCAACACCAAACTATGCACTATACCCAACCTGCCACAAGTGAACAATATTGTAAGCGTAGCAGCAGTAGATAATAACGGAGTTGAAAGCCTGTTTTCGATAGAGCAAATGGGCAAGCTATCAATAGCTAATACACCACCAGAGAATAATAATATTGAACTGCTGCAAAACATCCCCAATCCGTTTGACGAAAAGACGATGATAAGTGTAAAAGTGCAACAAACATTCAGCTACAGAAATGCACACATCAGCATTACAGACTTGCAGGGCAAAGTAATAAAACAACTACCCATAGTATTAAAGCCAGGCATCAATGAAGTGATATATGAACATGGGTACAATGCCACGGGTGTATATACCTACACACTTGTAGTTGACGGGAAGCCAGTACAAACAAACAGAATGGTATTTGCTAATTAAAAAAGGAGATTAGTTGCCTAATCTCCTTTTCAGTATGTATGAACGAACAGCTTATTTAGCTACCGTCAATTTGATTGTTTTGTGTGCATCGTTAGTTACTACATTGATGAAGTACATACCTGCAGTAACATTCATCAGGTTGACAGGATAAGTTTGAGAACCTACTGTTTTACCAGTGTATATGTCCTGTACTTTGCGGCCAGTCATATCAACTAAAGAAATTTGCACATCTGTATTCTCTTTCAGAGATATATTAACATAAGCATTTGTAGTTGCAGGGTTAGGATATACTGATAATGATAGTATTGAATTGAATTCGTAATCTGGCACGTAACCTTCATGATAAAGGGTATTTATAGGGTCAAAATTTGTCCACTTTTCCATCCACTTATCATTACAACCAAAGGCACCAACAAAATTGGTTTTTGTAAAAAAAGAGTTGCTGGCATTATTGTTTACAAAATCAGGTATTACTGAGGGAGCATTGTAGTTGATAAATAATGCAGATGTATCTGTATTAATAGGTTTATTACAATCAAAAGGATATACATTGCCCGGATAAGTACCTAACGGTATATAGGATGGCAATGCTCTGCTGTTGTAAACGATTGGTGAAGATGTTTTGGGAGTAAAGTTCGGATGATTTAATGTGAATGGGGCTTGCAATTGTACAGAAGTAGTAGCACTATTTGTATAGATAGTGTTATTGTTTGATGGTTTTTGCAACCAAGTCCACGGACCAATACTACCTGAAAGTGCCAACCAGTTGACACCTGTTATCGTAGTATCTGTTGGGATGGCAATTATCTCATTTCTTTTACCTAAGCCAGCAAATGTACCCACTATAATATTATTGCTGAACTGTAAAGTATTAGAGCCAATATTAGCTACAGTAGAGCCGATAGCAGCCGATGGCTCTTGCAACCTAATCCCGGCAGGAAAACTAGCAATTATACTATTTAACAAACTCAATGAGCCACCGTTTCGAACCCCAACTGCTGCAATACAGGAAGTATTATAAGCAGTAGAAGCAGGAGTAAGAACAGGACCAATAACAGTAGCATTAGAAAACACTGGCCTTGTGGATTGGCTATTACTTGCAGTACCACTTACTGTATTCCCTGCCCAGTAGCTATCACATTCAAAAGCATATGAAGCAACTTCTGCCAAATAGGGGTCTCTTGATGCGACGCAAAATTGTACCATTCCATTATACCCGTTACTTACGTCATAATCATCGTCTGTATTACTATTCGATATCAGGTATTTGGCATTAACATTTCCACCGAACCATGAAAAGCCATCGTTGCTACTGTAAGAAGATTGAATATGGTCTAATTGAGTGCCTTTGCCTACTGCACACAGCGTTAATCCTGCCATCTCATTATTGACGACACTCGTTGCACCACCAAAATATATACATACATAAGACAGTACACCACTGTTATCATTTATATTACTGCCTCCGTACCAAGAGCGTATACCAGAAAATTGCGCTTGACCTGACAGCCAATTTGTCGGGGCATTTCCACATATTACGACACCACCCCAATCGCCATGAGCCCTGCTACCAATTGGCTCATTAGAGGTAAAAATGATTGGCAAGTCTGCTGTTCCTTGTGCCAATATTTTTGCCCCTTTTTCTATTACTAAAGTACCCTTAGTAGCTTTCTCACCATAAATAATAGTGCCTGACTCAATCGTCAGTATAGTACCGCTTGTTACATATACAATGCCTTTCAATAGGTATATACTGCTAGCATCCCATGTTGTATTACTGCTGATACTGTCCTTTACTATAACAAGTGCAGCATTAGTATGTAAGCACATTAAAAAGAAAAATAAGCCTAACAGGTACTTTTTCATATAGGTAACATTTACTAATACAAATTAGAAGACAAATATTATCTGAATGTTAAGCCAATATTATCTACTGATGCAATGTCATATAAATGTTATTTGATTGAGCCTTATAAATATTAACACTTCTTTTTCGTTGATATATTTAACATTGTGTAACCATGAATATAAAATACTTTTTATTTTTTCTAACAGCATTCATTCCTGCTATTGCCATAGCACAAGTGGGTGTAGAAGTCTTTGCAGGTGCAGGTACTTCTTATGCAAAAGCAACCAATTTACCATCAAAATACTTGCCTGTTACACGTCCGCACGGTGGCATTAACCTACACGTACCAATTCACAAAAGGGTAGCATTGCGTGCTGGGCTTATGTATTCTATAAGAGGATACAATAGCGTATTGAAAGAACAATACGGAAAGGACAAACAGTATTATACAAGCAACTACAGGATGCACTATATATCTGCACCATTGATGTTGTCTGTAAATACCATGAAACATAAGAACCTGCTATTGCACTTAGATGCAGGGATGCAGTACAACTTTTTTGCAGGCGGCAGCATGCGTTACGACTATAAGCATTATAAAAACAATGAGCTGGCAGATGCAGAAGGCATTAGTTATCGCATTGTAGGCCGCATGGGACCAAGCAAATACACCGAAACGCAGAATTCTTATGACGTAAGCGCATTAGATGTAGCCATGAAAATGCAACTACGTATAGTAGTAAAAGACAAATACACGCTATCTGTATTTCACGAAAACAGCCTATATGATATTCGTGTAAAACCTGACAATCCGGGTTCTTCTGTAAAGATGCGTAACACGGGTATGTCTATCGGGTATATTATCAGATAAGTTTTATCCACAAAAAGAATAGCTTAATTTAGTAGCATACACATTACTATGCTCAGGCTCATTTTATTTCTCATTATCAATTTTGGCGCATTGGGTATTGGTGGCTTGCTGCTCGGCAACCCTGCAACCAACGAATGGTACCAATCGCTTAACAAAGCTCCGTGGACGCCACCGGGTTGGGTTTTCGGTGCGGCATGGTCAACCATCATGCTTTGTTTTTCAGTATTTATGTGGAAGGCATCAGGTGTAGTATCTGTACAAACATATCCTATGTTGTATGTAATGTTCGGGCTACAGTTTGTGCTGAATGTAGTTTGGAATCCTGTTTTTTTCAGGTGGCACATGATGGGTAGTGGATTGGTTATAATTATAGCATTAACAGCACTTGTTGGCTGGTTTGTTTGGTGGGGGCTGAAAAGTATGGGGCTGTGGGGAGCATTGATACTACCTTATTTTATTTGGTTGCTGATTGCTACATCACTTAACGGGTATGCTTACTTCAACAATCCGTAAAAAAATAACTACAAATGGCAGAACTGAAAACAAAGAAAAACAACAATGATGTGATGGCATTTCTACAAGCCATACCCGAAGCGCGTAAACGCGAAGATGCTATTGCCCTTATGCAGATGATGTGGGAAGCTACGGGCCAAGACCCTGTGATGTGGGGTACTGCTATTGTAGGCTTCGACCAATACCATTATAAATACGAAAGCGGACATGAGGCAGATATGTGCCTTATAGGTTTCTCTCCCCGCAAACAAAACCTGACACTCTACCTAACCCAAGACTTTGATAAATACGAAAAACTATTGAGCAAATTGGGAAAACACAAAACAAGCAAAGCCTGCATCTACATCAACAAACTGGACGATATAGATACTGCTGTATTAAAGAATCTGATAGCCGAAACGTACAAGAACGAGAAAAAGAAGTTGAAGAAGTAAAAGAAGATAAATCAAATTATACCGTCTTTCTCAGCTTCCCATTTACCCCTGCCCTCTCCTTTTATTACGTGGCGTTCGCTGTGGTAAGATGAGCGCACTAAGGGGCCGCTTTCTACATAGTCAAAGCCCATTTTATAGCCTTCCTCACGGTAGTAAGCAAACTCATCAGGGTGTACAAACCGTATTACAGGCAGGTGTTTTTGTGTAGGTTGCAGGTATTGTCCCAATGTCAGTACATCCAGCCCGTTATCTGCCAGATGACGCATGGTTTGTAGTATTTCTTCCGGCTTTTCGCCAATGCCCAGCATCAGGCCGCTTTTGGTACGCATACCACCATCTTTCAGTCGGCGAAGTACCTCGAGGCTACGGTGGTACTTAGCTTGTATGCGCACTTTGCGTGTCATACTTTCTACCGTTTCCATGTTATGCGATACTACTTCAGGCGCTACATCTATAATGCGTTGCAGGTTTTCCCATTGTCCTTTAAAGTCGGGTATCAGCGTTTCCAGAGTTGTATCGGGGTTGAGTGAGCGTACTGCCTTGATAGTATTTTCCCAGATAATGGACCCGCCATCTTTCAGTTCATCCCTATCAACCGATGTAATAACCGCGTGCTTTACACTCATCAGGTGTATAGCCTCTGCTACTCGCTGCGGTTCATCCCAATCAACCGGCTCAGGGCGACCTGTGGCTACCGCACAAAAGCCACAAGAGCGTGTACAGACATTACCGAGTATCATGAAAGTAGCAGTACCCTCTCCCCAGCATTCACCCATATTAGGGCAGTTGCCACTCTCACAAATGGTATGGAGTTTGTGTGTATCTACCAGACTGCGCACATGCCTGTAGCCCTCACCTGTTGGTAGCTTTACACGCAACCAATTAGGTTTTTTCACCCTTGTTTCTGTACTATTTTCTACACCACTTATTACCGGTAATTCCTGCATACTACTGTTTACTTCTGTTAATGGCTATATAGGTAGTCTATGGGCTGCAAGTTACGATGCTCACCATCGTCTGCCAAATTGCAGGGCAGCATATACATTAATAAAATATGGCACATCTTTTTGTTCTACCATTAACGCAATAGGACTCGTATAATATTCTACATTAGCCCCTGTTTCTATGGCTATTTTGCCATGTTTATTGGCTGCAAAGTCGAAATGCAGTGCCGTTTTGAAATGTATGCCGGGGATATACTGCATTTCGCCCAATCCCTGAGAGAAGCCTGCGCTACCTATTATGTTGTTATCATTGATAAACTCATTCTTCCGTGCATCTGAATACTTCAACGTTTCAACAGCAGATGTGGCAGGCGACACTACTTCTATATAGTACGGTTTTGCCATACCAAGGCATATACCGCCCAAATAAACCCAATGTACAGACACAGTACCTGGTTCGGGCTTACCTGCAATTAACTTTCTATTGCCATAACCGACTTTGAATGTATAGAAATTATTAATTTTTCCAAAGATGTAGGGTGCGGGATTAGCATTGGTATTGGTTGACAGCCTGCTGTTTCGCTTTGTTTCCTTAGGGTGTTTATGCTCTCCGAACTCAATTTGCAACAAACGGATATTATAAAACAAATCACTATAGCGATCTTCGCTACGTACCCACCCTTTATCTACAAACACGCCCCACCCGTCAGAGTTAAGCCTTACGCCCCCGCTCAATTCGGTACGTAATGGTTTAGGCTTTTTAATAAGCTTAGATTTATCTATAACAGGCTTACTATTGATGTTTAAACTATTAGAGCCGCTACCCTGCGAAAAAGCATTGCTTGTAGCTAACAACATTGCCGAAGCAAATAACCATTTTATGTTTCCTGTCATATTGGTTTTCTATGAACGATACATCGTAAATTTAACACAAAAAACGATACATGACATCGAAAGTAGTATATACAGGCAATTTGAGGACAGAATGTACCCATGTGCGTTCTGGCTCTGTAATAGAAACGGACGCACCAACGGATAACAGGGGCAAGGGAGAACGCTTTTCGCCCACAGACCTGGTGGCCACTGCCTTAGCGGCCTGTATTGTTACTACTATGGGTATTGCAGGCGATACGCATGGCATAGATATTGACGGCACGGCGTGCGAGGTAGAGAAGATAATGATAAGCGACCCGAGGCGTATAGGCGAGATAAAAGTGAATATTACCATGCCTGCCGGCAAATCTTATAGCGAAAAAGAAAGGTTGGTATTAGAACGCGCCGCACATACCTGCCCGGTAGCTAAAAGCCTGCACCCCGACCTGAAAGAAACTATTTCATTTGTTTGGGGCTGATTTCAGCAAACTAAGCCCTACCGCACATTCCAGACAACGCTTTTTACTGCAATAGTTGTTATATAACTGTATAAACGCCTGCCCTTGAGCGGCGTTTATTGCTTTCCAACCTGCATCATTATACAATGCAATGATATGGTTTTTCTCTGCTTGCAATTCATCAAGCAATTGCAAGGCGCGTTCCTGCTCCTTATCAGTACAATGCGCTTGCGCATACAAGTAGCGGATAGGTGCAATTGTGTTAATAATAATATTTTGTACGGAAGATTTACCCAAATGCTTGGGTGTGCTTACATCAGATAGTTCATCAAAACGATAATGGTTATCCCAATAACTGCTGGCTGTTACACCGAGCAAGGGCATTATTTCTTTTACCGTATTGGTTTCTGCAATCTGTGCAAACAGATGAAATGATTTATGAACCAAAGCCGCAAATTGCGCAATGCGTATGGTAGGGAAATTAGCAGGGCGTAAACGTAAGTACTTCCACCTATGTGCTGGCAATGGCGTTAGTTTGTACTTCTGTTTCAGGTAGGCGTACTCTTGTTTGAGTTGGTTTGGGTACTCATCTATAAAATCTCCATCCAGCATACCTGCCTGCCCGAATAATACTGCTTCTGTTTGCAATAGCGTACCACCTTTGGCAAATACATTGTGTGGGATTGACAATGCCAAATCAAGAAAGGCATCCGCATTTAGTTTGAAACCGAAGTTGGCGGCCATACGCCAATAGAGCAAGTTGCGCCAATCGCCCGCACTTTTATTCAGCAACTCTCTCCACAACGCCTGTTTTTCTTCCCAACGCTCTGCCAACACACGCGTCAGCCAGCTCTCTTTGGTTATATCTTTTACTGTATGTAGTTGAGAGGCGCATGGAATAGGTTGTGGTTGTGCCATCAATGCCTCGTGTTTCGCTAACACATCTGGCAATATATAATTACGTAGTTCAAGTACAGGCGTATTGACAGGCCCTTTACCACCATCGTAGTTATAGACTACATGCAAAACAATATTCTTGTAGGCTTCATCATTTTGATGTCCGTGTTTTTGCCAATCGCTATTATTAATATGTAATTCTACATGCCCTGCCAAAAGGGTATCGTTTACCCTAATGCGCGCATCCAAAAAATCGGGGCCTGCATTGGTATTGTACCTGCCGGGATGTACTATAGTAACGGACTCGCCCTCGGTAGTTTGTAACTGTACTGGATTGTAGAGGCTGTATTGCCAGATGAACTGCAATAGTTTTTCCTGCATTGTGATGGTGTTATACAACCATCAAATTACAAATAAGCAGCCATTTGTTGCTGATATTCTTTTGCGGCTTCACCAGCTTTAGCAGCAAAATCCTCACCACTACTTGCAAATATCACTGCGCGAGATACGTTGATGAGTATGCCCCCGTCTTTATTCAAAGCATTTTCGCAAACGGTTGGCACATCACCACCCTGTGCACCTACACCGGGTATCAGAAAGAAATGTTCGGGCAGCATTTGGCGCACATGCTGCAACTGTTCTTTACGAGTAGCTCCTATTACAAACATCAGGTTATCTGGAGTTCCCCAACCTGCCACTGTTTTCAATACTTTCTCATATAGCAATTCATCGCCACTGGGTTGTAGCTGAAAATCGGCACTGCCAGCGTTAGAAGTCAACCCCAACACAATGGCCCAATGCCCGTCGAACTGCATAAACGGTTGCACACTGTCTTTGCCCATATAGGGTGCTACCGTGACGCTATCAAATGGGTATGTTTTGAAAAATGTATGTGCGTATTGCTCTGCCGTATTACCAATATCGCCACGCTTGGCATCAGCTATAGTAAAAATATCTTTGGGGATGTAGTTGAGCGTTTTTTCAAGGCTTTGCCAACCTTTCAGCCCTTGCGCTTCATAGAATGCTGTATTTATTTTGTAGGCTACTGTATAGTCTTTTGTAGCATCAATAATGGCTTTGTTAAAAGCAAATACAGAGTCTTCTTCAGCAAACAAATGGGCGGGTACTTTCTTCAGGTCGGTATCAAGCCCAACACATAAAACAGACTTTTTTCTTTTTATCTCGCTGACAAGTTGCGCACGGTTCATATTACTAACAGATTGGGCTGCAAATGTAATGTCATTATTTGTACTTACCTATCTTATCGTCTATAGCTATGTCCTTTACAAAACTACGTTGCAGTTTCATGTTTATCAGCAATGATTGCGCCCCAGCATTATTACAAGCAGTTTGTATGTCATCCACCAGTTTCATCACCTGTTCGTACGGCCCCTCTATAACGGTTTCAAAAGGGCATACTACATAGTGCAGCCCAGATGCTTTGATACAATCAATAGCTGCATCTACTATAGCGTAGGCTTCGGGTTGTGGTAAGTGGACTGGCAAAACCTGTATGGCAAGATTAACGGTATGGCTCATGTTTTGTGTATTTGAAGCGCAAAATAAGCCAGTAATTGGCAAACACTTAAAAAAAGCTAATCACCCTCAAAGGGGTAAATAAAGCAAACAGCATACTGATAGCTTTGACCAATAAAATACATTGTATGAAATTATTTATAACAACTTTATTAATAACTGCTGCATTACACACTGATGCACAACTGACAATGCCTGCAAATGGCGGCAGCCTCAAAGCAATGGTGGGCGAAACAATCGGCATCACTGACGTAAAAATAACCTATGGAAGGCCTGGCATTAGAGGTAGAGAGGGGAAAATATGGGGCGGCGTAGTACACGAAGGATTTATGAAAGATGCAAGCTTTGGTAAACCGATAAATATGCCTTGGCGTGCCGGTGCAAACGAAAATACGGTAATAGAATTTTCAACAGATGTGATGATTGAAGGTAAGGCATTGAAAGCGGGGAAATACGGGCTTCATGTAGCTTATGGTGCTAATAGCAGCACTGTCATCTTCTCGAATAGTATTGAGGGTTGGGGAAGTTATTTTTACGACCCCAATGAAGATGCACTGCGTGTAGATGTAAAGCCAGTTGCCGAACAACACACTACGGAAAGGCTGACATACAATTTTCGCAATCAAACAGATAGCAGTGCCGAAATAGCCATAACATGGGAAAAATTATCTATTCCGTTTACCGTATCTACAGAACTGCAAAAGCTGCAATTAGCAAGCATTGAAAGGGAAATGAACGGGCAAAAAACATTTAACCCAAACTCTTATTTTGAGGCTGCGGGATACTACCTTGAAAAAGGAATTATGCTTGATAAAGCACTTGAATATGCCAAACAAGGCAGCAGGATAGTACCCACTTTCTTTGGAGTAAACACATATCGCAGGGCATTAATTGCACTCAACAGAAATAAGGAAGCCGATAGCCTGATGGCCGCCAACATCAACAAATTCAGCATGAGCGAATTGAATAGCTATGGAAGAACATTATTAAGAGAGAAAGATGCTAAAAAAGCATACGAGATATTTGAAATGAACCACAAGAAAAACCCTGACAACTTTACAACGCTTGTAGGCATGATGCGTGGCTGTTCAGCCATCGGCAATTACAAAAAAGCATTGACTTTCAGCGAGAAAGCGAAGCTAAAAGCACCTGATGACAACAGCAAAAAAGCCATAGAAAGAATGACTGCCATGCTCAAAGAAAATAAAGACATAAACACGTAATATGTGATAGATATAGCCCTATTGTATTTTTAGTGCAGGGTGTAATCTAATAGTCGTATTTTTGGCACTCTGAAAAAAACATACATATGAAACATCTTTCTTTTTTATTATTTGCAGCTTTGTTTACGGCTAATGTGCAGGCACAGGATTTAAAACTGCCTTCATTAAGCCCGACATCTAAACTGACGCAGGAATTCTCAACTTCAAGCATCGAGATTTCTTACAGTCGCCCGTCTATGCGCGGACGTAAAATATTCGGCGAACTGGTAGCTTTTGGCAATGTATGGCGCACTGGTGCCAACTCTGCCACCAAAGTAAAGTTTGGCGAAGATGTAACCATTGGCGGACAAGCAGTGAAAGCAGGTGAGTATGCTTTATACACAATACCGGGTGCAACGGAATGGGAAATTATCCTGAACAAAGGTGTTGGTAATTGGGGCAATGCAGGTTATGACAAGGCAGATGATGTTGCTCGCTTCAAAATAGCTCCCAAAGCATTAGACAAAAACGTACAAACATTCACCATCAACATCAGCAATATTACATACAGCACTTGCAATATTGAGCTGGCATGGGAAAAAACAAAAGTTGTTTTACCCGTAATCGCGAATAACGAAGAACGCCTGAATGCATCTATAGATAAAGCCATCAACAATCCTACTATCCCTTATTTTCAGGCAGCTAACTACTATTTTGAAACTAACCAGCACCTAGACAAAGCAGCAACCTATCTTGACAAAGCATTGGAAGCTAACCCCAAAGCTTTCTGGATGTGGAGCTTGAAAGCACGTATTGCACAAAAGATGGGTAATAAAGACTTAGCTATCAGTGCAGCAAACAAAGCTATGGAAGTAGCAAAAGGTTCTGCTTTTGAAGCTGAATATGTAAATAACATGACAAAGCTGATAAACAGCTACAAAAAATCTTAAAGTTTGAAGCGGGTATCTCAGATACTCATTTCGATTTATTAATTTACATAACCCACAGTAACAATATACTGTGGGTTTGTTTTTTTGAAAACCAATATGAAGAAACTATTAACCATCGGTATACTCGCATTATCTGCTATACACACAGAGGCACAGCAGGTTCGACCGGCATCCAGCACACAGATATATCACGAGATAGCACAACTAAATAATCTGGTGAATGTACTATACCTTGCAGCCCACCCTGACGATGAAAACACTCGTCTGCTGGCATGGTTGGTAAACGACCAGCATATCAATACCGCCTACCTGTCGCTGACGCGTGGTGATGGCGGGCAGAATATATTGGGAAATGAACAAGGATCTGCTTTAGGGCTGATACGTACACACGAGCTGCTGGAAGCTCGTAAAATGGATGGTGCAGGCCAATACTTTACCCGTGCTATTGATTTTGGTTTTTCTAAAAATGCTGATGAAACTTTCAAACACTGGGATAAAGCATTGCTTACGAAAGACGTGGCATGGATATACCGCAAGTTTCGCCCGGATGTAGTAATATGCCGTTTCCCACCCAATGCTAATGCGGGACATGGTCAACACGCGGCATCTGCAATACTCGCAGAGGAAGCCTACAAAGTAAGTGGCGACAAAACCATGTACCCGGAACAACTAAAGTATTATAAAGCATGGCAACCGAAGCGTGTATTATTCAACTCATTTCGCTTCGGCGACAGAAACACAACAGCTGAAGATCAGTTTAAACTATCGGTTGGACAGTACAGCCCCGGTATAGGCATGGGTTATGGCGAGTTAGCAGGCATCAGCCGTAGCATACACCGTAGCCAGGGAGCAGGCACACCCAGCACACCAGGCGTACAAACAGAATATTTCAAGTTAGTTGCAGGCGATAGCATCAAAACATCTTTGTTTGACGGGATAGATATAACATGGGGGCGTGTTGGCAGGGCTGAGATTGGCGAACAAATACAAGACATTCTAAATGCTTACGACTTCAACCGTCCCGAAAAGTCGCTGAAAGCACTGCTAGCGTTAAGCAAAGAAATAGAAACAGTAAAGAACAACTACTGGCGTACACAAAAGCTAAAAGAACTGGACGCACTGATATTGCATTGCAGCGGATTGATGGCAGAAGTATATACAAGACAAGCAGAAGCCACAAGAGGCGAAACACTACCCTTTACTTTGCGCATCATAGCACGTAGTGATGTACCCGTATTGCTGAATGGTGTAAAATGGCTGCAAACTGACACTGCTTTAAAAGTGCAACTTGGTAAAGACAGCCTGTTGAGTTTTGAAAAAAAGATAACAATACCCAACAATGCCGCTTATACAGAACCGTACTGGCTGATAGATGGCAACAACGACAACGGACATTTTATAGTACCTGCTGACAGCCTGATTGGCTACCCTACAACAACGCATCAATTATATGTAACTGCCAACATACGCATTGCCGGTAGCAACTTTGCATTGAATGTACCACTGTCATTCAAAAAACTGGACCCTACACATGGTGATGTTATTGAACAATTGCGAATAGTACCGGATGCATCAGTAGAATTTACTTCAGGACTGATAGTTGCCGCTGCCGATGGTAGTGTGCAAGCGACTGTGCGTATTCACCCCAACAAAAACATCAGCAATACAAGCTTAGTGGTGTATAGTAAAGATATGGTGTACGAAGTAAAAGGACTGAATCTGCAAAAAGGCATTGATACTGTGATAGTAGCAAAATTCAGCAGCAAAGAAGTGAACGCATTTTCCAAAGAAGATTTTTACCTGCTTGCCAACCTGCAAACAGAGAACGGATTGTGTGCAAGAGAACAAAACATCATTAAATATGAGCACCTGCCTACGTTACAATACTTTACGCCAGCGTATGCAAAAGTATTGCGTAGCAACTGGAAGAGTACTGTTAAACGCATAGGTTATATAGAAGGTGCGGGCGATAATGTGGCAGAAGTATTGAGATTGGCAGGATTGCAGGTAGATATACTCAGTGAGCAAGACATGACGCTTGAACGCCTAAAAAAATACGATGCCATCCTTACAGGTGTTCGTGTTATTAATACAGAAAAGCGCATGAACTATTGGATGCACATACTAAACCAATATGTACAAAACGGGGGTACGTTGGTAATGCAATACAATACCCTACAGGATATGGCAACTACTAACCTTGGCCCATACCCTATAACACTTGCCAACCAACGTGTAACGGAAGAAGACGCTACTATTACACTACTGGATGCGAAACATAAAATACTGAACAGTCCCAACAAAATTACAAACGAGGACTTTGCAGATTGGGTACAAGAGCGTGGACTATACTTTGCAGGTAAGTGGGATGATAAATACAAGCCGCTCTTCCGCATGAATGACACAGGCGAAAAACCATTAGATGGTGGTACGCTATATGCACAGTATGGTAAAGGGCATTATATTTATACATCGCTGGCATTTTTCAGGCAGTTGCCGGCAGGCAACAAGGGTGCTATACGCCTGCTGCTGAATATGCTGAATGCAGGAAAATAAATATGACAGATAATAAACAAAACTGGAATAAGCGTTATGCGGTAGTGTTGATAGCACTATTGTTACAGATTGTTTGTTATTACCTGTTCACTCAATACTGGCAATGAGCACACTCGACTGGATAGTATTATTTACAACACTCATTGGCATGATAGCTTATGGGGTGTATAAAGGGCGTGGGCAGCATGGCAGTAAAACCTATCTGCTGGCCGATAAAAACATGCCCTGGTATGTAGTGCTGCTGGGCATTATGGCGACACAGGCAAGTGCCATCACTTTTCTTTCAGCACCGGGGCAGGCATATACAGATGGTATGCGTTTTGTGCAATACTACTTTGGCTTACCTATAGCCATGGTGGTTATCAGCATAACATTCATACCCATTTTTCAAAAGCTGAATGTATATACCGCTTACGAATACCTTGAAACCAGATTTGACAGAAAGACAAGGGGGCTTACATCTTTATTGTTTCTTTTATCTCGTGGATTATCAACAGGTATCAGTATATATGCTCCGTCTATTATCCTGTCGTCCATTATGGGTTGGAATATTTATCTTACTAACATCATTACAGGCGGACTACTAATTATCTACACCTATAGTGGCGGCGCGAAAGCAGTAGCACATACACAAAAAATACAATTCCTTATAATACTCTCAGCCATTGCTGTGGCGGGCTATTTAGTAGTGGCAAATATGCCAGATGGTTTAGGCATCAGTGATGCATTGTATGTTGCAGGCAAGTCGGGCAAGTTGAATGTCATAACAATAGACTTTAGCTGGAAAGATAAATACAATATATGGAGTGGTATCATTGGCGGATTTTTTCTGGCACTATCCTATTTCGGTACAGACCAAAGCCAGGTGGGACGATATATTACTGCTAAAGACACAACAGAAAGCCGTAACGGACTATTGATGAACGGCATCGTGAAAATACCCATGCAGTTTGGCATACTATTAATAGGCGCATTGTTATTTGCGCTTTATAGTTTTAAGCCTGCCCCCTTATACTTTAATGATGCAGCTTACAATACTTACATAGAAAATCAGCCCGTTGAAGCAATGCAGTTTGAGGAGCAATATGCGTTGCTGCATACACAATACCAAACACAAGCCGCCAAATTAGCTGCACAAAAGCAAACTGAAAGAACAGATGCTACACTGTTGCAAAACTTCAAAAAAACACAAGCAAGCATTAAAACCATCAGAGATACTATACAGCACAGAATAACACGCTACGGATATAGCAAAGATGCAAACGACACCAACTATATTTTCCTCTATTTCATTAAGCACAATTTGCCAAAGGGATTAGTGGGTTTGCTATTCGCAGTCATTTTTTTAGCATCTTGGGGGTCTATATCTGCCGCCATCAACTCGCTGGCTTCCTCATCGCTTGTTGACTTGCAATTGCTTAATAACAAAGAACCGTTAAGCGAAAAAAAACAATTATTACTTGGCAGGCTGCATACCTTGGGTTGGGGGGTATTCTGTATAGCAGTAGCTATGTTTGCAACACGCATGGGTTCATTGATAGAGGCAGTCAACATTTTAGGCTCATTATTTTATGGCACCATACTAGGCATATTCCTTGTTGCGTTTTATATAAAACGAGTGGCAGGCAGCAGTGTATTTATAGCAGCCATTGTTACAGAAGCTGTCATTATCGGTATTTACATAGCCGATGTGGTTTCTTTTTTATGGCTCAATGTGATTGGTGCAATCTTGGTAATACTTATTAGTTTGATAATACCTGTAAAAACAAACATTAATAAACGAATAGCTTAATGATGAAGGCATTTACACACGAACAGGCAACCGAAATTTGTGAAGACTTTGAAGACCTTGAGGGTACGGAATTGATAATACATACCGACGAAGAAGCATTTCCCTGTGAAGTATTGCACGTTGCTGTAGCACCTTTTAGCAGAGAAGACTGTGATATTTTCATTGATAAATATAATAATACAAATGATGTGCATGCTGCACTATCAACCTATACAGGCACAGACTACGATGTATTAATTATTGCCCGAGCCAATGACGAACTTATCATTCAACGCATCGGCGAATACATAGAAGCAAACGGCGTGCGGTACAATTTTCCTGACTAATAATGAGTTATCTCCACTACTTTAGTTGGCTCTAAATCTGCATTACGGATAGAAATATTTCTGGCTATTTTTTGTGTTAGTGTAGTAAATATTTCTTTCGTCAAAGATTCATCATCCAATATAGCTGGAATGCCTCTATCGCCACCTTCGCGTATGCTTTGCACCAATGGCACTTCTCCTAAGAAAGGTAATTCAAATTGCTCTGCCATTTGTTGCGCGCCACCTTTGCCAAAGATGTAGTATTTATTTTCAGGCAATTCAGCAGGTGTGAAATATGCCATATTTTCAACCATACCCAATATTGGTATATTAATATTAGGCTGTTTAAACATCATGATAGCTTTTTTAGCATCTGCTGCTGCAACTGCTTGCGGTGTAGATACAATAACTGCACCAGTTACTGGTACGGCTTGTACTAAAGTCAAATGCACATCGCCCGTACCAGGCGGCAGGTCGATAACGAGATAATCCAACTCGCCCCAATGTACATCACTAATAAACTGCTTTAATGCAGAGCTTGCCATTGGTCCACGCCATATCACAGCCTGTTTTTCATCTACTAACAAACCTATTGACATAGCTTTGATACCATAACGCTCTAACGGCACTATCATACCTTTGCCATTTACATCTATCATCTTTGGACGCTCATCGCGCAAGCCCAACATGATGGGTACAGACGGACCGTATATATCAGCATCAAGCAGTCCTACTTTCGCACCCTCTTGCGCCAAACCCAAGGCAAGGTTTACAGCAATGGTTGACTTACCTACACCACCCTTACCAGATGCCACCATGATGATATTCTTCACACCAGACAGCACCGCTTTATTATCCTTGCGGTTAGAACCAACATTGGCAGTCATATTTACCTTTACTACCGCCTCTTTATCTACCAGTATATGGATAGCGTTGATACAGGCTTTTTCAATCATCTCTTTCAGCGGGCAGGCAGGCGTAGTAAGCACTACTGTGAATGTCACATTTTTGCCATCAATTTCTACATCCTGCACCATATTAAGCGTTACAAGGTCTTTCCCTAAATCGGGTTCCTGCACGTTGCTCAATGCCTTAATTACCGCCTCTTTCGTTATCATACTAAACCTTTGTTAATAGTGGAAATGAAGTCTGCAAAAATAAGCCATAACAGTTTTCTTTGTAAATAATAATACTGATATGGTTATTGCATATAGATTGCCTCAATATATATCTTGATACCGTTAAAGTAACTAACTTTGGTACGTATGATGAAGCAAGCCCTGCTAAGACTTTTTTTATTTAGCTGCATTTGTTCTGTAGCCATTAGTGCATTTGCGCAAGATGCTGATGAAAACATTATACAAATAAATGGTGTAACCATGACAGCTGACAGCTTGCGTGCTGTGCCAAATGTTGTAGTAATAGTGAAAGGCAAAAACAGGGGTGTAGAATCAAGTGAAATGGGTGTTTTTTCTATCGTTGCATATAAGGGCGATACGTTGCAATTTTCTGAAATCGGTTATCGCCCAAAACAGTTTGTAATACCTAGAGATATCAAAGGTCATTATTTCTCCTTAATACAATTAATGACACAAGACACTTTTTACCTGCCTGAAACTATCATTCGCCCGCTGCCATCGAGAGAACAATTTGACTACGCGTTCAAACACTGGAATATACCTGACGATAAATATGAAATAGCCCGCCGTAATACTAATAGCCTGATGCTACGTGCACTGGCTTATAGTATGCCGCGCGATGGCAGAGAAAATCAGGCAGCTTATCAACAAATACAATCACAAAACGCTGTTTACTACGGACAAGCGCGCCCGTCTAATATTTTCAACCCGCTTGCATGGGGTGAGTTTTTTGAAGCATGGAAGCGAGGCGATTTCAGGAAGAAGAATAAGTTTTAGGTGAAAAAACATCTTCTATTTCATTACAGATAGATACTCTTTCCATGGACCTACTTCTTCTTTGTATTGTTTTGCCATAGTTCTGCTGATCTGTACAATATGGCTTAAATCATGTGCTACCCAAGTTGACAATAATTGTCTTAATGTTACAACACCAAATGAAGGGTGTATGGCTGTTTTATCAAGGTCTTGTGGTTGTATATTTAATTGTCTGAGTTGAGCTAAGCTAACTCCTCTTAAATCTTCAAATTCTTGCAACAGCTGACGAAGCGATTTACCCTTGCTTTCTTCAAACATCGCCGTACGATTAAATGGTTCATAGTGATTATTACCATCATTGCGAAGTGTAATTTTCACCCTAGCTATCCAATCATGATTTTCTCCATGAATAAGATGTCCTACTACATCATACGGACTCCAAGTATCACCACCTTCATTATTCATAATCCATTCATCATCCAAATCCTGAAGTAAGTATTTGATTACGACTGGTGTGCGTTCTAATATTGGCAAAGACTGCTGAAGATTGAATTCCATACTTGTGAAATTTAATTGCAATTTCTGGAAATACTTACAAGTATGGATATAAAAATCCTTAAAACAAAAAATCCCCGTTAGTGTGATACTAACGGGGATTTGTAAATAAATATGGCAGCTACCTACTCTCCCGCATTGTGGTGCAGTACCATCGGCCATGAGGGGCTTAACTTCTCTGTTCGGAAAGGGAAGAGGTGAACACCCTCGGCAATACCACCATAAGACCTTTGTCTTGGAGTAGAAAGTAGTTAGTATAAAGTAGGAAGTTGCTTTTATACAACTCACGAACTCATGACTTACCACTTACCACTTACGACTAATAAGGTGACATATCAAGAAAGCAATTTTTACGGCATAGCCTTAGTCCATAGTCTTGAGTAGAAAGACACCTTGCGGACTTTCGACTGATTACTTATTACTTACGACTAAATAAAGTTAAAGCTTACGGGCAATTAGTACTACTCGGCTTTGATGTTACCACCTTTACACCTGTAGCCTATCAACGTTATCGTCTATAACGACCCTTAAAAGTAAACTCATCTCGAGGAAGGTTTCGCGCTTAGATGCTTTCAGCGCTTATCCTGGCTGTACGTAGCTACTCTGCACTGCACCTGGCGGCACAACAGATACACCAGCGGTACATACGCTCCGGTCCTCTCGTACTAAGAGCATGTCCCCTCAATTTACTAACGCCCACCACAGATAGGGACCGAACTGTCTTGCGACGTTCTGAACCCAGTTCACGTGCCACTTTAATCGGCGAACAGCCGAACCCTTGGGACCTTCTCCAGCCCCAGGATGTGACGAACCGACATCGAGGTGCCAAACCTCCCCGTCGATATGAGCTCTTGGGGGAGATCAGCCTGTTATCCCCGGAGTACCTTTTATCCTTTGAGCGATGGCCCTTCCATACAGAACCACCGGATCACTTTAGCCTGCTTTCGCACCTGATCGGCTGGTCAGCCTCACAGTCAAGCACCCTTATACTAATGCGCTCTTCGTACGATTACCAACCGTACTGAGGGTACCTTTGCGAGCCTCCGTTACACTTTAGGAGGCGACCACCCCAGTCAAACTACCCACCATGCAATGTCTCCCTCGCGGGATTAGACTCTAAGTAACAGAAGGTTGGTATTTCAACGTTGACTCCGCAACGGCTGGCGCCGCTACTTCATAGTCTCCCAACTATGCTACACATCTGTTACTCAAAATCAATGCAAAGTTGTAGTGAAGGTTCACGGGGTCTTTCCGTCCCGTGGCGGGTA
>CP075895.1:0-1072500 GCA_018604165.1 Chitinophagaceae bacterium LGM1 | reverse complement strand
CTTTTCACTACTCAATTCTTCGCGTAGAGAATCGACCTTGATAGGGAAACAAAAGGGTGTAAGGTTGGCAGGGCGAGAGATAACTATACTGCCCGATACAATGCGTAATAATGCATTATAGAGTCGGGTTGCCTCTACCTCATACGTCAGCACTTCGGTAAATGCCTGTTGCAACAAGATATTGGATGGCTCGTTTTGGGTGATGACTTCGTAAATGAGCGACGTAGAGTTTTGCAGGTGGCGTTGTTTTTTATAGGCACCGGGCATACCCTGAAACACCAAACCTGATATAACAGCAATATCCCTGAATTTGCGTCTGCCCATTTCGGCAGCATTTATACTTCGTTGCAAATCTGCGTACCAACCATCGGGGCTGAAAAAGGCTTTGGCATTGTGTTCGTCCAACTGTATGGGCTGGTCGCTCAGTAATTCAAACCCATAATCGTTCATGGCGATGGAAAAAGTAATGGGCATGAGCCGCGATAAACGGTATGCCAACAACGATGCCATAGCCTGATGCACAAGCCGCCCCTCGAAAGGATAGACAAAAAGGTGAAAACCATCTTTGGTATTAATAAGTTCTATCAGTAGCTCATCTTCTTTAGGAATGACAGACAATTCCTGTTGTTTATCGAATAACGGCTTCATGAATGTGAGCAATGCATTTGTATGAGGTTCTGAGGCAGCGCGTTGAAAGGTTCGCCTGAGTACTTCGCCCAAGTTTGACGACAATGGCATCCTACCGCCAGCCCATGCGGGCACTTGCGCTTTCTTAGCATTCGACTTGCGAACATACGCCACCATATCACGTATCATCACTAATTCCAGCTTTCGCCCGGCCAACACAAATACATCGCCCGGCACCAGTTTAGAAATAAAATACTCTTCGATAGTACCTACATTACCACCTGTCATATACTTAACCCGCATCAACGCATCGCCAACAATGGTACCAATGTGCAGCCTATGACGCATGGCTACCCGTCTGTTGGCAACCTTGTAAACCCCATCTATGTTTACTACCCTATGGTACTCGTCATACTCTTTCAGCAAGCTGCCGCCATTTGTTATGAATGACAACAGCCATTCCCATTCGCCAACAGTAATATCGCGATAGCATGATGTACTTCTTATTTCTTTAAACAAAGCATCTGCCACAAACCCATCGCCAGTAGCACGGGTAACCATATACTGCACCAATGCATCGTGCGCCAGCACTACAGGGTATCGGCTCTCAATACTTTGTGTTTCATACGCATCCTGCAAGGCTGCCGCTTCTACAATTTCCAGTGAATGAGTTGGTACGAAATAGATATTGCTAACTGCGCCGGGGTCATGCCCGCTACGCCCTGCCCTTTGCAAAAAGCGCGCGATGCCCTTAGGGCTACCTACTTGTATAACGGTATCTACTGGGCGAAAATCAACACCCAAATCGAGACTGGCAGTACAAACCACAACTTTCAACGTACCTGCATGTAGTTGCTCCTCTACCCATACACGCACATCTGCATCTATAGCACTATGGTGCAGTGCTATTACACCAGCCAGGTCGGGGTCTGCATCAAGCAATGCCTGATACCATATCTCAGCCTGCGAGCGTACATTCGTAAACAACAAAGTTGACCTACTATGATGTATCACTGGCAATACATGCTGCACCATCTTTACTCCCAAATGTCCTGCCCAAGGGAAACACTCTACCGTTTCGGGCAATATTGTGTGAATGGCTACTTCTTTCTTTATAGCAGCTTTTACAATAGTGCCATTATGATTATCGCCCAACAACACATGCAGTGCTTCATTCAGATTGCCTATAGTGGCAGAAATACCCCAGATACGCAAAGGGCAGTAAGCAGTTGGCAGTTGTGTATGTTGCCTTAATGTTTTCAAGTAAGACAATGCAAGCTCAACCTGCACTCCTCGCTTAGAGCCTAGCAATTCGTGCCACTCATCTACGGCTATACATTGCAGGTTTTTGAAAAGCTCTTTGTTGTTTTTAGTTGCCATGAGCAAGTGCAGGCTCTCTGGGGTAATAAGCAGCACCTCAGGCATATTATTCTTTTGTCGTTGCCTTTCTGCAGTAGTGGTATCACCGTTTCTTACTGCCACTTTCCAGGGAATATCCAATTCAAACAACGCTTCTTCCATAGCTCGCCCTACGTCTTTTGCCAAAGCGCGCAGTGGCGTTACCCATAATAATTGCAGTCCGTTTTTCTTTTTTGTTTTGTAGTCAGGATTATGATTTATCCAGTCGATAACAACAGCGAGAAATACTGAAAATGTTTTACCGAAGCCAGTTGGTGCATTAACAATGCCACTCAATCCCTCGGCATATAGCTGCCAAGTTTCTTCCTGAAACGCAAAAGGTTGTCTGTCTTTTTCATGCAGCCAATTCCTGATGACATCAAAACCGTTAAGCGATATGTCGTTTCCCTTGACCACTACGGTTTTTCTGCTACAACAGCGTACATCATAGGAAGTTTACCTTCCATGCCTTTGATATAGAATTTCCCATCAACATCTACCATATTGGCAAAGCAGTTGTAGGGCGAATAATCGTATTCTTTAAACGTATGTATTCGCAAGCCTGCATTTATCAACCCTTGCAACACATCACTCAAGGGGTGGTTCCAACCTATCTCTTCCATAGCAATCCCTGCCCCTTTATCGGCATAAGTACCATCCAATACTTCTACAATAGCTTCTTTGTTAAAATACGAATACTGAACATGCGTAAATGCATTATCAAACACCCAAACCAATGGGTGAAACTCTACCAATACCAACTTGCCGCCGGGCTTTAGGAAATGTGATACTACATTCGCCCAGCGTTGCATATCGGGCAGCCAACCCAATACGCCATAGGTGGTAAATACTATATCGAATTGCTTATCTAATACCTCTAGCAGTTTATACACATCCGAACATACAAATTCGGCATCAAGCCTCAGTTGGCTGTTCAATTTCTTTGCTTTGTCTATTGCTACGTCCGATAAATCCATACCTGTACATTTCGCCCCCATCCTTGCAAGCGACATGGTATCTTGCCCGAAATGGCATTGCAGATGGAGTATTTCTTTACCCTTTACATCACCCAACAATGCCAATTCCGGTTCTTTCAAAGTAGTATTACCTGCTATAAAAGCGTCGTTGTCATAAAACGCCGATTGGATATGGTATGGTGTTTTAGCATTCCATAGTTCCCTGTTTACGTCTATATATTTGTCTTCTGCATGCATGATGCGTACAAATTAAGGAGAAAACCCATCTCAACCATCGCAAAAAGAACTTAATTTGCGGTTCTATTTTTCGGAAAATGATTACAGCATTAGAAATACTAAAATATACGCTACCATCCATCATTATGCTGATAGCGTGCTACCTGATAGTGCAGAAGTTTTTAGTAACAGATACACAACGCAAGCAAATAGCTATGCTCAGCGAAAATCAGGAGTACACAGTGCGTATGAGGTTACAGGCGTTAGAAAGGCTGGCACTATATGTGGAACGCATTAGTCCGCGCTCACTGATACCACGAGTGTACATGAGTGGCATGACGGTTACAGATTTGCAACAGGCATTGGTTTTCAATATCCGTAGCGAGTTTGAACACAATCTATCTCAACAGATATATGTATCGAGCAATGTGTGGAACACAGTGAAAGGCGTGATGGAACAGGAAATAAACATGGTGGGCGTAATAGCACAGCAACTGAAACCCGATGCGCCTGCCAAAGAACTGCATATGCGTATTGTTGACGTTGTACTGACAGATGCCAGCGAACCGCCAACCAGCGTTGCCCTGCAAATCATTAATGAAGAAGCCAAACGCATACTGCATATGGGTGCTATGGGATAATATATATACTGCAAACAAAAACAACGATAGTGAGCGACAAGAAGATTGTTACTGATTCGGGTATTGAAATAAAACAAGTGTATTGCAAACCCGTTGCCATGACGGAAATGCCGGGTGAATTTCCTTTTACCCGTGGTGTACACGCGGCCATGTATCGCGACAGGCTTTGGACGATGCGTCAGTACGCGGGTTTCAGTACAGCTGAAGAATCCAACAAGCGCTATCATTATTTATTGAGTCAAGGCGTGATGGGCTTGTCGGTAGCATTCGATTTGCCAACACAAATAGGTTACGACTCCGACCATGCCATGAGCGAGGGAGAAGTGGGTAAGGTGGGTGTAGCCATAGATTCGCTGGAAGATATGGAGATACTTTTTAAGGGCATCAACCTACAAGATGTGTCTACGTCCATGACCATTAACGCAACAGGTTTTATTCTCTTATCGCTCTACATAGCCCTTGCCAAAAAACAAGGTGCTGATGTTAAAAAGATATCGGGCACCATACAAAACGACATACTGAAAGAGTACGCCGCGCGTGGCACATACATTTATCCACCTGCACCATCCATGCGTATCATCACAGATATATTTGAGTATTGCAGTAAAGAAGTACCAAAATGGAATACCATTTCCATATCCGGTTACCACATACGTGAAGCAGGCTCTACTGCTGTGCAGGAATTAGCATTTACACTCGCCAACGGCAAGGCCTATCTGAAAGCAGCTATTGAAAAAGGGCTTGACATCAATGTATTTGCGCAACGCCTATCTTTCTTCTTCAACGCGCACAATAATATATTTGAAGAAGTAGCTAAGTTTCGTGCTGCACGACGTATGTGGGCACATATTACCAAAGAACTCGGCGCAGCAGACCCCAAAGCACAAATGCTCCGCTTCCACACACAAACAGGGGGCAGCACACTTACTGCGCAACAACCACAAAACAACATTGTACGTGTATCGCTACAGGCATTGAGTGCAGTGTTAGGCGGTACACAGTCGTTGCATACCAACGGGTATGACGAAGCCTTGTCTTTACCAACAGAAGCCGCAGCAACTATCGCATTACGCACACAACAAATAATAGCTTTTGAAAGTGGCGCAACAGATACAGCAGACCCCTTAGCTGGCTCTTATTATGTAGAACATTTGACGAATGAAGTAGAAGCGGCTGCATGGAAACTGATAGAGAAAATTGACGCGATGGGTGGCGCTGTAAAAGCTATTGAACAAGGTTTTGTACAGGAAGAAATAGCCCGTAGTGCATACAAATACAATACTGCCATAGAAACTGGCGAAAAGATAATAGTTGGCGTAAACAAGTTTACTACCAAAGAAACAAATGATACCCCGCTATTAAAAATAGACGACTCCATCCGCGTAGTACAAAGTGAAAAGCTAAAGGCCCTACGTGCAAAACGGGATAATGCCAAAGCATCTGCATCTCTGGCTACCATCCGCGAGAAAGCACAAGGTACAGACAACCTGATGCCTGCTGTAATAGAAGCAGTTGAAAACCTATGTACATTGGGTGAGATAGCTGATACGCTGCGCGATGTATGGGGTGAATATAAGGGCTAAGGTATATATAGCCTAACCAACTTTCCATTTCTTTGCTGCTCCCACAGCCATGCACTGACGGTTACTTTATCGTAACTTTCAATACCGTCTTGCTGCCCATTCAGTTTCAGGTATTGGTCATATACATCGCCTGTATATGCGCTCAGTTTACTACGATATTTTTTTCGTTGTTCGCGCAATGCAGTCAGGTGTGATAGCGTAATCGGGTTCAATTCTTTTTTTATGTTATTGGCAACTACTGTATCGCGCATACGCAATTGTATATGAGTATATAACCACAAGTTCAGATACGCAGAATACATAAAGCTACTGTCTTGTGTATTGATAGCTAAAGCATACGCCAATAGATTGGCGTCATCTTCTGCACCCACACCTGCCTGATGCGCCATTTCATGACTTATGATATATGGCAGTATAAAGTGCAACTCTCCTTTATTTACCTGCCCTTCACCCGTAAAAGGGTTGTAATAACCCTGCACACCCATATACTGTAGCCAATTGCCGAATAGCGATGGTTTTACATCAAGTCCTTTTGCTTTACGGTAGCAATCTGTATGTTGCTTATAATACGCTTTGGTCTTGCGTGTTACATCTTTAAAACTATACTGCTTGTAGTACGGTGCTGTAGCATTTAACTGTTGCACCAAATACCTGTCAAACACAATGATAGAGCTGTCATTCCAATTGCAGTCTTCCAATTGCCAATACTGTGCTAATGGTTGTTGATAGTAATTACCACCCCAGCCTATCATAAAGAACATATACAACACACCGATTTTCAGCAATACTTTTATTATAGCATATCGCAAGGTCACAGCATAAGATTGTATTTTAAAAAGATAATATACCCAACGCACTACAAGCAGTAACAAGCCAATAGCCCAAGATATATACACTATATCGCCAATACTGAATGGTATATTCCCCAAAACCATGTTTCGAAACACCTGAAAAGGCTGAAACACATACGCATTATACACATCTGCATGACACGGACAATCAGACAAATACCAAGTGCCTGCTATAGACAGCAATAGCAGCAAGACTAATACGATTAGTTTTTGCTTATAGTGCCAATACCATTTATGATGCGTTTCCTGCATATTGCGTGCGCGGTTATCAATATATTTGCTACACAATTTCTGAATAATTCATGAAAGGAGCGCACATGGCATACCAAAAACACATTTCAGCACTGTTACTATTGATTATGTTTGTAGCAGGCTGTAAAAACGGCGAAGATGAAAATGCAGGTGCAAAAAATAAACCCAAAGGACTACAAGCAGAGGCTTATATAGCAACAGCACAATCTTTCAGCAGCGAGTTTGCAGCCAGTGGCTCTTTACTAGCTAACGAGCAAATTGATATACACCCCGAAATATCTGGAAGGGTAACAGATATAACCTTTAAAGAAGGTAGCAAAGTGCGCAAAGGACAGCTATTGGTGCAGCTATATGATGGTGAGATAAAAGCACAACTGCAAAAGCTACGGTCGCAACGCCAACTCCAACAAAGCATACTAAAGCGTCAGGAAGAATTATTAAACATAGGTGGCATCAGTAAACAAGACTACGAAACTACCGAAACACAGATAGCTTCTATTAATGCCGATATAGCATTTGCAGAAGCACAACTAAGAAGCACACGTATTATAGCCCCCTTTGACGGCACTATTGGTATTCGGAACATAAGCGAGGGTGCCGTTGTTTCGCCCACTACTAACATTACAACCCTGCAACAGGTACAACAACTCAAAATAGACTTCAATGTACCTGAACAATACATGAAATCTATACAAGTGGGCAATACCGTACACTTTTCTGTAACTGGCAGAACAGATACTTTGACGGGTAAAATAGCAGCTATAGATGCAGGAGCAGAAGCAGGAACACGTACTATAAAACTAAGGGCAGTAGTGCCCAATGCAGATGGTAAGTTGATAGCAGGTTCTTTTGCCAATGTTACTATGCCGCTAAAGAGTGAAGCAAATGCCATCCTCATACCGTCGCAAGCAGTGATACCAACTACCAAAGACAAAAAAGTAGCACGTATAAAGGATGGCAAAATAGAGTTAGCGATTGTAAAATTAGGCCAGCGTACCAGCGACAAAGTAGAGATAATACATGGACTTGCTACAGGAGATACGGTTATCCTTACCGGGCTGATGCAGGCAAAGCCAGGCATGGAAGTAAAAGTTACCAAGCTACGCAGCTGAGTAACGCTGCACATTATACATTTCATAACAGCCTAAAACGTAACTTTGCAAAGCAATGAAATCGTTTGATGTTCCCGTACATTATCGTAGTACGCTTGTTACAGCCATTAAGCAAAAACGCAAGGCGGCCGATAAAATGAAGAAAGACTTCACCCCTACTATATTAGAGGCTGGGTCTTTGCATATTATCCTTGCACGACATTTCGGTTTTTGCTATGGGGTAGAAAATGCCATAGAGATTGCTTTCAGGGCTGTTTCAGAAAATCCTGACAAGCGCGTGTTCCTGCTAAGCGAAATGATACATAACCCGGGTGTGAATGCTGACCTTCAAAATCTGGGCGTACAATTCATCATGGATACCAAAGGCAATATGCTGATGAGTTGGGATGAATTAACGTCTGATGATATTGTAGTAATACCTGCTTTCGGCACCACGCTTGAACTTGAAAAAATACTACGGGATAAAGGAATAGAACCCAGCCGCTACGAAACTACCTGTCCTTTTGTAGAGAAAGTTTGGAACCGAGCCGAAAAAATAGGCAAGGATGGATATACCATAGTAGTACACGGCAAGCCAAATCACGAGGAAACAAGGGCTACTTTTTCGCATAGCCAAGCTAATACACACACTGTTGTTGTAAAAGACATGGCGCAAACCGAGCAACTTGCTAAATACATTACTGGAGAGTTAACCGCAGCACAATTCTATACCGACTTCAAAGGGCAATACTCAGAAGGGTTTGATATTACTAAAGATATGCAACGCATTGGCGTTGTAAACCAAACCACTATGCTCGCCAGTGAAACACAGGGCATTGCAGACTACTTGAAACAAGTAATGATAAACCACTACAAACCAACAGCCGAAAATATCGGTGATTATGTAGCCGATACACGAGATACACTTTGCTATGCTACTAATGATAATCAAAGTGCTGTGCAAGGTATGCTGGAAGCTGATGCAGACCTTGCCATTGTTATTGGCGGATATAACAGTTCCAACACATCGCATCTTGTAGAGTTGTGTGAACTGAAATTACCAACCTATTTTATTAAAGATGAAAACTGCCTTATATCCGGCACCCATATCAAACACTTCGACCTGCATACACATGCTGAAAAAGAAACTAATACTTACCTGCCTGCTAAACAACCATTGCGCGTTATGATAACATCCGGTGCTTCTTGCCCCGATGCGTTGGTAGAGCGTGTTATGGAAAGACTGGCTGAACTTACAGATAATACAGAAGCATTACAAAAAGCATCTGCACACTGGGTATGATTGCTATTATAGTACTAAATAACAAAGCCACACAGATTGTGTGGCTTTGTTGTTTTACATTAATAATGTACTTACTCTTTCGTAAACTTAGTTGTCATATTATTCTCTGCATCTGAATATTGCAGTATGTACACGCCTGATGCTAAACCTGCTACGTCTACATTGGTAGTCGCATTATCTATACTTATATTACGAACAACAGCACCTTTTACATCAGTTATTGTTGCAGTTGCTTTACCCTTCGCATTCCCGTTCAGCTTTATTACAAGGCTATTCTTAACTGGGTTTGGATATGTTTCAATACTTGTTTTTTGATAAGAGTTATTATTAATACTCAATGGTGGAGGCGTTGTATAATCTATTGATGCCCAGCCAGAAGAAGTTTTTATACCATTGTCAGAACAATTACACTTTACATATACAGTATAGCTTTTATTCGGCTGAATATAAGGGGTTTGAATAGATGGCGATTTGATGGGTGTACCTAAAGTAGGCATGTCCTTGCCAAAAAAGTACTCATAATTCACAACTGTTTTTACAGGACTCCAATATATAACCGCATTATTAGGACTCAAGTAAGACAATTGCAATTCAGGTTTGCGGCATGGTGTTGGTGTATAAAATGAATCAAGATACCAACCAGAGCTGTCATTCATTACACACTTTGTCTTTATATGTACGTAATGCCATCTGCCTTCTGCAAGACCTGTCAACGACCTGAATCTATTGGTAGTGTTAATAATGCCCGGATTACTATTTGAAGGGTCAGCTCTGTTTGTATCTACTAAGAAGCGCCATGATACTACATTATTGGCAGTATCCCATTGTATCTGTGCAGAGTTTGAATCCACATAACCAACGGCAAAACTTATTGGCTTATTACAGGGTGGTAATGTCATAAATGCCATCGTATCCCACATAGAATAACTGATGGCACTGCAATAATTACGCACTCTTAAATAGTGCATTTTATTGGGTATCAAACCGGTAACAAATGCGCTGGTAGCTGTAGTAGATACTATTGGTTGATATACTTTGCCCGGAGTTGTAGTATCTATCAGGTACTCATATTTAAATGAACCGGGTACTGCATTCCAGTTAACGGTTGCTGATGTTGAGTTGATATTTGTTGTAGCAGTAGCGATAGCTTTTGTACATGGAGAACCTGGTATGATGTCTAATGCCAATTCCGCACTACCTGCACCACCGCCGTTACTTGTACCACTACCGAATAATCCCCACATACGCCTGTTACCACCTACACTACCTTGCTGCAATGTGATACCACCTGTGTATGAATTATTACGATAAATGTCTATGATTAAATTGGAAGTACCATCCCAAAAAAACGGGCTACTTAGTGTAAATGAAAACCAACTGCCATTTACATGTGATACTGAAACTGACGATGCTGTATAACAAGTGTTTAGTCCTGTTATCCAAGGGTTTGAGCCAGTAGGCATGGCTGTTAATGTTGTAGTGCCTATTAATATATTCAGATTAGTGAACGATGACGTACCAGTACTAGCCGCTCTGAAATACACTGTAGTTATTGTACCCATCGGTACTGCAGGTATAAAATCAGATGGCATATATAGGTATTGTACCCTATCTGCAATAGTACTACCAAACGGGAAAACATTGTTAGCCCCAGAAGCTGACCTTACATACGTTTGTGCAAATAACTGATTTATTGTTAATGCAAATAATGTTACAAATAGTAGTAGTCTTTTCATCTATTCAGTTATTATAAATTTAATATTATTTTATTGCGTTATTGCAATATAACAATTTAAGACGTTTTTATTAGAATATTAAATAGCAAGAAAAAATATTTTAATCTATTTTTAATCCATTCAAATTATTTTAAATTTGTATATTTAGTTATTATAAAAAATTAAAAAAACTAATAAATTATGAAAACACTTAAAGTTACTTTCGTTTTAGTATGTGCTTTATTTTGCAATACTTTAAAATCTCAGACATTAGACATTGACCGCACTAGCATGGTTTGCGGTTCTCTAGAAATGGTATTGTATGCTATTGATCCAATAACTTGTTCGGTAGTTGGATCTTCATCTACAATTACTATCCCATTTGGCAGCACAACTATTTCCTACTCAACAACTGCATTAGCAGCACTATTTCCGCCTTTGCCACCAGGCTGGGAAATTGGTGCGGCGGATATTTTCACACCTGTATCATGTACACTCATTCCCACAGGAGGCAGCTCATGTCCAGATGATTTTATGAATTTAGGCAATTCATCATGTAGTTACTCTGCTACTGCTTGTATGATTTCAACACCAAATCCTTGTGGTTCTTGTGTTTCTGGCGTTCAAACACAAGCTTCCTTTACTTCCGGCACTGCAGCAGTAATTACATTATATTAGATTCATTACATTTGATTATAAAAATAATAGGGTTGCAATTGCAACCCTATTATTTTTATAATCAACAAACTTACTGCTTATCAAATCGCACAGTTTGTGCATTTCCATCATTATTTAACTTAAGCATATACATACCGGATGACAAATGCTTTACATTGATTTCTACAATACTGCCGCTTGGCGTTGTTGTTGCAATTACTTTTTTACCGGTAATATCAAATACTTCTACCAACGCGTCCTTTGAAAACCCTGCTTTATTTTCAACAACTATTTTATCCTTTGCGGGGTTCGGGTAAATACTGATAGCATTATTACTACCTACTGTTCCATTTACACTTGCTGGCGGATTGGATGTAAAGTCTACAGATGCCCAACCGGAAGATGTTTTGATATTATTATCAGAACAATTGCACCTTACATACACGGTGTATTCTGTATTAGGTTGCAGATACGGAGTTTGCACAGATGTGAAAATGATTGGCGTTCCTAAAGCTGGTGCTGTTTTACCAAAGAAATACTCATAATTCACTGCTGTCTTGACAGGCCCCCATGATACTACTGAATTATTAGGCGACAGATAACTTACCTGCAATACAGGTTTACGACAAGGAGTAGGGACGTAGAATGAATCTAACATCCAACCTGAACTATCATTTGCTACACACTTTGAGCGAACATGAATGTACCACCATCTTCCTTCCAACAGGTTATCTATATGATGAAAACTTAACGGACTGTTTTTAATATTAGGATTACTTAATGCAGGAGCACTTCTGAAAGTATCTATCAGGTATTGATACTGTTGTACATTAGTTTGTAACGTCCATTGTACATCGGTTGAATTAGAGTCTGTATTAGAAGCAATAAAACCTGATGGTACAGTACAAGGTGGAAGCGTCATAAATGATATGGTGTCCCATTGAGAGAAGCCAGTAGCTGTACAATAACTGCGTACGCGTGCGTAGTGCATTGAGTTTGGTTTCAAGCCAAATACGTTAGCACTTGTTCCAGCTACAGTTGTACCCATAGCTGTTATAGGAGCTCCTGCAATAACAGAATCTACTATATAATCATACTTCAATGCTCCCGGCACGGCATTCCAACGTATGGTAGCAGCCATAGAGCTAATGTTGATGGCAGGTAAAGAGGCAGGTTTTACAGGACATGGAGAAGATATATCTACAGTATAGTCTTCTATTTCACCAAATGTATACGAACCACAAGCAGTAAAAGTAGTTGTACTAAACACACATTGAACGCGCATACGTGTTTGGCCTGGGGTAGCGCTAAGAGGTACTGTAAAACTACCATTGTATGTAGCATTACCAACAACGTAAGTAAATGGTGTCACTTGCTCACCTGCATCAACAAAATCTCCATCATCATTCCAGTCTACCCATATAGTATAATATTCGCCCCATGTAGGATTGTTCACTAAACTGAAGTTGACAGTCATACCTGGATTTACAGACATGATCTGGCTTAAATACAAACTAATACCGTTGGTAAAAGCACAGTTGGTATTAAGATTAGAGATATTAGTTAATGCTCCAGTAGTAGATACAGACCTGATGTAGTCAGTTGAGGTACAACCAAAAGTATAAGATGGTACACAGTAAGTTTGAGCATTAAGTTTGTTTTGAGAAAATATGCTGAAAACAAATACTAACAATGCGATTATTGAATGGTTAAGGTATCTCATATTATGCTAAATTAATAATGTTAAAGTTAGCTTTTTTTAACGTTATACAAAAAAAATCTGCCTTGTTTTTATACAAAGCAGATTACAAAATTATTTATTAACCCGTAGTTACTACGCCACTGTAATATCCTTATCCAGATACACATCTTGGATAGTGTTCAGCAGTTCCACACCCTCATTCATTGGCTTTTGGAATGCTTTACGGCCGCTGATGAGGCCCATACCGCCTGCACGTTTGTTTACTACTGCTGTCATTACGGCTTCTGCCATATCAGATGCACCTTTCGACTCGCCACCAGAGTTTATCAAACCTGCACGGCCCATATAGCAGTTAGCCACTTGGTAACGGCACAGGTCTATCGGGTGGTCGGTAGTCAGGTTTTCGTATACTTTTTTGTGTGTTTTACCAAAAGCTATGGCATTGTAGCCACCATTGCCTACTGGTAATTTTTGCTTAATGATGTCTGCCTGTATTGTTACGCCCAAGTGGTTTGCCTGTGCAGTAAGGTCGGCAGCTGTATGGTAGTCAACACCATCTTTTTTGAAAGAGCTATTGCGCAGGTAACACCATAATACAGTAGCCATGCCCAATTCGTGCGCGTATTCAAATGCTTTAGCCACTTCTACTATCTGGCGAGCACTCTCATCACTACCAAAGTAGATGGTAGCACCTACAGCAGTTGCACCCATGTTCCAAGCATCTTTGATGGTGCCGAACATGATTTGGTCGAACTTATTAGGGTAAGAGATAAACTCGTTGTGGTTTATCTTAACGATGAAAGGTATTTTGTGGGCGTACTTGCGTGCTACCGAACCCAATACACCATACGTAGAAGCAACCGCGTTGCAACCACCTTCCATAGCCAGTTTCACAATATTTTCAGGATCGAAATAAATAGGATTGGGAGCGAAAGACGCACCTGCACTGTGCTCTATACCTTGGTCAACCGGCAGTATAGATACATAACCCGTGTTTGCCAGACGGCCATTGCCCATTAGTGCCTGTATGCTTTTCAGCGTTTGTATGTTGCGGTTAGACATTTGCCAAACATCATCTACCACATTGCCAGTAGGCAGGTGCAGTACCGATTTGTCAATAGTGTTACAGCTGTGTTCCAGATAAAAACCTGCCTGGTCGCCCAGCAATTCCTGTATTTTTTTCGATGCCATATATATATGATAGTTTTCCTTAAAAAGTGTGCAAAGATAAATATTTAGCTGATAAGTTGATACCCAAGGGCATAATACCTAAACACAAACACCATAATGTGGATAATTGCCTTAGATTTGCGGCTCTCATTACAGAGCGAAATAAACAAATGGCTATATTATTATTTTTCATTGCGCATTGGTATTTATCCCTTTTCTCGCAAACATTTTTCCAACACCGCTATGCAGCACATGGCTCTTATAGCATGAGCAAGGGCTGGGAACGCTTTTGGTTTATCTTCACTTTCGTTACACAAGGCTCATCGTACCTCAGCACTCGCACCTACGCGCTGATGCACCGTATGCATCATGCGTTTGCAGATACCGATAAAGACCCCCACTCTCCGCTGCATCATAAAAATGTATTTGGCATGATGTGGCATACCAAAAATGTATATACCGATATATATGACGAAAAAGTGGAGATAGAAGACCGCTTTAAAAAGAATGTACCCGAATGGCGCTCGTTTGACTCGTTTGCGCATGGCTGGATGCCGCGTGTGATATGGATGGCTTTATACATTGCTTTCTACGTTCAGTTTGCTACCGCATGGTGGATGTACCTGCTGTTGCCCATACATGCAACCATGGGGCCAGTACATGGTGCTATCATCAACTGGTATGCACATAAATTCGGGTACAAGAATTTTGAAATGAAGAACACAGCTGATAATCTTTTCCATGTAGATATATTGATGCTGGGTGAGTCCTACCATAACAACCACCACATGCGTGCATCTAACCCCAATTTTGGTGTGCGTTGGCATGAGATAGACCCAGTGTATTACATCATCCGCTTGTTTAATAAAATAGGTATCATCAAACTAAAGCAAGTAAAGCTGAACCCTGTGGAGACGGATTTTTAAGCCTTAAAGCACTTATAACACATAGCCACAATTTTTCCATGTACCACTGACGTTGCGATATATCCATACTCTATTACCTTCGCCATGATAGCCATGTCTGCGAAAGTCATAAATAAATATAATAGCATACTCGTTACTGCTGCTAAATACAGGTAAGGATAATTTATACGTTTTACCAAAGTATTTTTTGTATATTAATGTCTTCTCATCAGTAAAATATCCTTCTCTAGCGAAATATATTTTGTCTCCTAACGAGTCTTCTATTATTTGTACCCCGTGATATTTTCTGTAATCTGAAATTATCAATGAGTCTTTTACTTTTAACTGCCTAGTAATATCTATCGCTGTTTCTAAAGGCATAAATTCTTTTAGCTTCTTTAATGATGTAACAGTATCATTTTCACCTTCATCTCTAAAGAATATATGTAATGTTCTGCCAACTATGTCAAACGTCAGCAATGGTGTTTGCTTTACCAGAAATAAAACCTCATCATCTTCGTTACGCAACGATTGCAAAACATCGCTTATCAATCCCTCAGCAATACTGCTTCGCAAATTCAGGAGTTGAAAACCCTGAATAGTATCTTTATATACTACCCGCATAGGTATTCCCGCTTCATCTATCATCTTCCAATCGGGGTTGTATTTGGGGTAGTAGTAGTAATATTTCACATTGTGTTTACGCAGTTCGGGTAATAGCTCTTGGAATGATGCAGGCACTTTGTGCATTATATAATATGCATTGCCGGTAAAGTATGCTACCCGTTGCATAGCAACCGCTTCGGGATTACCGAATATTACATTGCTTGTATACCGCCCTATGATGTTTTCTTGTTTCAGTTTCTGTGCGAGTTGATATTCCTGCTTGCCAACATTCCACATACTACGCATACTATATAGCGGCCATACTATATAGCTTATAGCGAATAACACCATCGCCCACCGCTTATTGAACAATCTGTTTCGCTTCATGATGCTAGCACCCAATACCATGCTCAATGGCAGCATATACCAGATATAACGAGCCTCAAAATTGATTAAGAAAAACGGAAAGGGAAACAACAGGTAAGGAATGATAATAGAGTAATATACCCTGTACTGCTGCTTGCGTGCTTTACGAAACAGAAACAACCATATCATGTATATCCATACCAGCAAAAAGCCAATACCAATGTGCAAACTGCTGATGGTGAACTTATAGCCATTTTGCAGCAGCTTTAGCAACTGGCGCATCAACAAATCTACTGACGACCAAAACTTGGGAGTAGCACCGTTTACCAACCAAGGGTCTTCCCAATAAGAAACGGAATGAGGATATGGTGGCGGCAAAAGGAACTGGATGCCCTCTTTCCAATACGGATGACCTACCAGATACCAAGACATATTGAGTGCCCCTGCCGTACCTGTCGTCCATATGCCATATTTGTGATGCAGCGCATACAACCATGGCAAGCTGCAGGCTATCATCACCACAATCATAACGCTTGCTATCTTCAACCACTCTACCCTGTTAGCACTACGCCAAGCCCTAGTGATGTAAAAAGTGATGAATAGGCTACTGAGTATAAAAAACGGGAAAGCATAGGCTTTGGCAAAGTATGCCAATGCACCCAACACACCTGCACCTACCCAATACCAAGGTGTATGCCTGAATTTATGGCTCACCATCATGCGTAAGGCATACAACAAAAAGAAGCATTCCCACAAATCATCAAAATTTTGCCAATAGACCGCATAAGACAAAAACATTGCTGATGCCATACACAACCACCATTGCGAAAAAGTACGAATGCTGTATTTGAGAAAAAAAGACTGTGTAACCCATAACAACAATACGCCCGCAATAGCATTAGCTGTAATAGCCCCTGCCATAGCAGATGTACCTACTTTGATGAATAGTGCTGTCAACCAACAACTCCACGGACTCCAATACCCATTGATAGCATTGAAGAAATCTCCATCTGCATAGCGTTGAGATATGGTAAGGTATGCTGTAGCATCGGGGTCTATATAATATTTGCAATACGGGTAATAAAATACCACCAGCATAACCAGTAAGACTGACGATGCAATAAACGGCATGTATTTGCGTATGCGTTGCAAGCTGTATTAATTTGCTTCTGCAATATTATCTGTATTGCGCATCCTTTGCAACAAGAATTGATAACCCAATGCCGCACAACCCATCAGCAGCAGTGATACAGGCATCAGGTAGCGCGCATATGCTACTGGACCTGTAATGAATACAAAATAACAGAACAACACAGCCATCGCCCATTTGTAGCGGGCTTCTATATTTCGGGAAAAGAAAAATAATCCTATGCCAATCAACCGAAAGATATTAAACAGCACAACAAGCAATGCAATGGGTGCGGACGGGTTTGACCTGATATAGGTTACTATACCCGAAAAACCATCTTGCAGTATCACCTGCCTGAAAGGTTTTGTAGACGGGCTGTATATCTGTTGCAGTGTTGTTTGCGCGGTAAACAAATCCATTTCGCCCTTGCCGGGGTCTATCAGCATCGTCAGGCTTTTTTGTGTATGCAGCACCATGTAGGGCAAAAAGTTTTCCTGCAACAGGTGCAGCGCTTTTTTCGATTGATAATCGTAACGGGCAGCAAAACTTTTTATAGCCATAGACTTTGCCAATTCACTTTCGTAAAAGTGCCTAGCAGCCTGTGCGCCCTGTGTTTCGCGTATATAATATTCGTGATTGTACAGCAAAGCATTAATAGACTGGATGCTTGAAAAATGCATCTTCCCTGTTCGCTTACCATTCCAATAGCTATAACCAAGCACCACTAATATGGGCAATACAGAAGCCACAGCGGCCCTTACAATACTGTTCCTGTATCTTCTGGCAACAAGCATCAACAAAACAAAATGGATTAAGACAAAAGGATATAGAACGGGTTTCATCATCATACCCGCTATTACTGCAAGGCTCATAACAAACCCATGTTTCCAGCTTTTTGTCTGCATCAGCAAAAGAAAATGCCTGCTATAAAACAACACCGATGTTTGCAATAGCAACTCAGGCTGTATCAGATTAGCATTGATGAACTGAGAGGGGTACAGCAATATAAATGCCATCAGTACCCAATCGTACTTTCTACTGTAGCCCATCAGTTTAAGGGTGCTACGCAAATACAACAAATTGAAAACCGACAAGGCATTTTGTAATAACAGTACTATCCAGTTATTGACACCAAAAACATATACCAACCATAAAAAAAACGGATAACCTGGCGGACGCAATGTATAATACATCGGGTCGAAAGGGTCGAGCAGGCTGCCCGAATAAAACCAACCCTTATTGAAGTTGATAGCCATGTTGATATACTCCAGCGAATCACCGTTGTAGATGCACTTGTACTGCGTTGCCACAAGGAAATAGACCAAGTGCACCACTATCAGCGATACAAGAAAACGAATATCAGCGCGTGAGGGTTTTACAAACATGGAGCCATCTGTGATGTACATACAAATATAACCTGTAATACCACGATGTCAACCTTGTTTTATTATGATTGTTTTAAGATGGGAAAGGTGCTGTAATTATTATCTTTAGCAAAACAGCATTTTTATGATAATAGGCGTTGCAGGACCATACAGTGCCGATACGGAAGAACAAAGGCAACTAAATCTTGACAGACTGAACCATGCTGCCGCCCGATTGCTTGAAAAAGGGCATATACCTCTGATAGGTGTTCATACTGCACTACCTGTTGTAAAGGCTGCTAACATTACCGACCAGTATAAAGCCATCATGGATATATCTATGGCAGTAATAGACAAATGTGAAGCACTATTATTAATAGCTGAAAGCCGTGGCGCGAATATGGAGCGTGACCATGTATTAAGCAAAGGCTTACGTGTGTATTACAATATAGATGAAGTACCTGATGGAAAAATCTAAATACTAATATCTAAATTACAAGTATTACATGAAGTCCCCTTTAGGGAATTTAGGGGTTTAACTTAAAATGCGGATTGTAAATTATACCGAATATATTTCCCCAAGGGTCTTTTGCGGTTGCAACAACTATATCGCTACCAACATCTTGTGGCTGTTCGTATTCTGTAGCACCGGCAGATAATAGCATATCATAAGTAGCTTGTACATTTTCAACACCCATATACACGAACGTATTATCACCTGCATTTACTGCACTTTCTGCCGGTTGTAAACCAAGTTCGTAACCAGCAACATTGAACCCTACATAAAAAGGCATATCGAAATACGGAGCAGTACCCAGTACTTTAGTGTACCATGCTTTGGCTGCATCTAAATCTGGCACTTTGTAAACAAGTGTTCGGAGTCCGAGGAATGGTGTTTGCATAAATTGAAAGTAATTTATTTTACCAAATTATCCATATACCCTACCGCATCTTTCATTCTACTACCATACCAGCTAAACATTTCACCGTCCACTAATTTCACTTCAGCATTGGGTAATATGGCTTTTATTTCGTCCAAGTGTTTTTCTTTAAACGGAAATGGCTCTGACGATAGTAATACAAGTTCGGGGTTTAGCTCTTTCAGATGCTCGAAATTCACCTCTGGGTAGCGGCTTTCGTGTTGCAATACATTCTGCCATCCTATGGTGTGTATCATATTGCTGATGAAGGTATCGTGCCCCACACTCATCCACGGATTGTACCATATAAAGTAAGCTACGCGCTTGGGTGTTGTTGCTTTTTGTAAGTTAGTAAAGCCAGTCACCACTTCATCTACCAGTTCATTGGCTTTTGCTTCCTTGCCGGTTAGCTGCCCTACTACCTGTATCATCTGCAAGGCTTGTGGTATGTTTTGTATATCGCTTATCCATACCGGAAATTCTTTTGCCAGCTCTTCTATCTGGTCGCGCTCATTTTCTTCTTTGTTGGCAATGATAAGGTCGGGGCGCAGTTCGCGTATTTTTTCTATGTTCAGTTTTTTAGTACCCCCAATGCGTGTTTTATTACGAAACCAGTTTTCGGGATGCACACAAAATTTGGTAATGCCTGCTACCTCATCTTCCAAACCCAAATAATGTAACAACTCCGTTTGCGACGGCACAACAGATACAATGCGTTTTGGCGGAAAAGAAAATTCCACATCGCGACCCAGCATATCGGTTATTATTCTTACAGACTGTAGCATATTAAAGTACCCTTTGGGGGATTTAGGGAAATCTTTTTATGTACGACATCACTATCATGGCAAAAATAGCATCTGTCAAAAATAAACTACTGTCATACGGCCCATCCTTCATAAAAAAATGCAGCCCGAGATTAAAAGTTGTAATGGCAATGTATGTATATGCCGCCCAACGCTGCATACCACATACAAATAACCATGCTATAGTGTATGCCAACATCCATAGAGGCTCTAACCATATCAATGAAGATAATGGCTCGGTGCTTGCATTGTATATGCTAAACACCAGCAACCCGATATGAAACAAAGCCACCAGTGGAAATAACACGGGTGGCTTTTTGATGTATTTGTCAATGAAATTCAAAAGTCAAAATTCAAAAGTCAAAAAAAAGCATGGCAACAAATCAACTATTCAACCAATCAACAATAATGCTACCCTTTACTAAAGGCGTTCAGCACATCGTATTTGGTAAGGATGTGATATTGTCCGCTATCGTCTTTTGAAAGCACCGCGCCATTGTCTTTGCTGATGTAATGTTTCAGGCGTTCCAGCGGCATATCCATTTCTACCAGCGGCATAGCTGTTTCTTTTACATCGCCAATGCTGAAATCTTTTACATCCACATTCTCTATCATCCGCTTGAACAAGCCAGCCTGCGTGATGGCACCTGTTACCTCTGTGCCTTTCAGCACAGGTATTTGTTCTATGTCATACTTCTTCATCAGTTCTAGTGCGTCGCTTACTTTGGCATCTTCATCTATGGTTACCAAACGGCGACGACCAAGCCCGCCTATCAAATCGCGCACGGTTGATACTTCAAGGAAGCCACGGTCCAGCATCCACTCATCATTATATATCTTACCCACATATCGGCTACCATGGTCGTGAAAAACAACTACTACTAAGTCGGTTGGTTTTAGGTGTTGCTTCATTTGCTTCAAGCCTGCTATTACAGAGCCGGCAGAGTATCCAACAAACAAACCTTCTTCTTTGGCTATGCGGCGCGCCATCACAGCACCATCTTTATCAGTTACTTTTTCAAAATGGTCTATTACCTCTTTTATATAGTTCTGCGGCAAAAAGTCCTCACCAAAACCTTCGGATATATAAGGGTGTACTTCGTTCATGTCCAGTTCGCCTGTGTCAAACCATTTTTTCAGTAGTGAGCCGTAGGTATCTATCGCCCACATTTTTATATCCGGGTTCTTTTCTTTCATGAACATGCCTATACCTGTTATCGTACCGCCTGTACCACTCGCTACTACTATATGCGTTACCTTGCCTTCTGTCTGTTCCCATATTTCGGGGGCAGTACTTTCGTAGTGTGCCAATCTGTTAGCGAGGTTATCGTATTGGTTTACGTACCAGCTATTAGGTATCTCTGTAGCCAAGCGTTTTGATACTGAGTAGTAAGAGCGAGGGTCTTCGGGTTCTACATTTGTAGGGCATACTATTACCTCTGCGCCTACGGCTTTCAGTATATCTACTTTCTCTTTCGATTGCTTATCTGTTGTAGCGAAAATACACTTATACCCTTTGATGATTGCAGCCAAAGCAAGCCCCATACCTGTGTTGCCGCTTGTACCTTCTATAATAGTGCCGCCGGGTTTTATCTTGCCTTCTTTCTCTGCCACTTCCAGCATCTTCAGTGCCATACGGTCTTTAATGCTGTTGCCGGGGTTGTAGAAGTCAACTTTGGCATACACCGGGCATGGCAAGTCTGCCGTTACCCTGTTTAGTTTTATAAGCGGTGTATCACCAATTGTTTGCAGTACGTTATCGTACACGCGTCTTGCTGCGTTCATAAACTATAATCTTATGGCGAAGGTAAAGAAATGATTTATAACCTTATAAACCGTTCTTTCTCTGGTACAGATGCTGCATTTGTATATCCTTATGCACATTATTTTTCATCGTATCCAGTAGTAATACTATCATTCGTTTAACCTTCAGGTAAATATCAACATACAGTTTGAACAGGTTATACATTTGGGCATAATTATATGACGAGCCGTGTTGTAGAATTAATTCTAAACTCTACATTTGCGCTTCCTCTCTACTGTAACCTTATCAAAAAACACCACACATGTTATTTAGAAAAATTGCAGGATTCGGGTTTATTTTTTTAGCCGGTTTTCTGTTAATGTTTACCATTCTGAGTTACAGCGACTGGAAGTATGAGGATGAATTGGTACAACATATATCAGCAGAAGTAACTACCCGTTGCAAAAGCAACGATTTAAGCTGCCTTGCAGATACTGCAATGTACTATACTCACTTGATGCAAAACCCTATGAAAAACCTATTTGGCAATAAAACATTCACCTCTCCCAAAACATTATTCACACACAGTTCGTTCAGTAATTTTTATTTTGGCAAAGGGGCATGTGGTGCATATGCAAGTTTTTATGCACGATTGATGGCGCGGGCAGGCTACAGGAGCAAATTCGTCATTATGAACGGACCGGGAAGAGAAGGTATGCACATCACCATCGTACTGGAGCAAAATAATAAACTACTACTTGTTGATCCGTTTTATGGTATCGTATATCGCAATGCTAATAACGAAATGGTGGAGATAGATACTGTGGCTAAATATTGGAACACGTATTACGCTGCACAAACACCTACTGGTTATACTAAACTATACAATTATCAATACGGATGGAAATACACCAACTGGGGCAAACTTGGTCTTGTATCGAAAGTGATATACAGGGCAACCGCCTTTTTTGTGGGTAAAGAGAAAACTGAAAAGTTCTCGCTACGCTACTATATGATACGGCTGAATCACGCTATTGTATTAATAGGCGCGGGTAGCTTTGTACTATCATTACTCATAGCATTCAGACTCTTCAGACCAGAGATACGCGCGCTAAGGGAGTACTTCCGAAACCGAAAAAACTATAAATACAGCAGCAGCTAAAAATAAAGACAAGCCCGTAAGTAATGCCAGCATAGTTATTACAGACGGTGCATTGGCAGGTGCTTCGTATTCCTTTTTCATTTCCATAACCTGAAATTTTTTCTTTAACCTATCGCGTAACGGGCAACCTATAATGTATGTAAAGAAAAAATCATGCCAAAATGGGTAAAATCATCGTACCTGATACCCAAAACCCCCTATCTTTGCCCCGATTATTAATTACCTAACAATAAAAAGAATAGCATACAATGAAAGTAACTGTAGTGGGTGCAGGCGCAGTAGGCGCTACTTGTGCCGACAACATTGCCCGCAGGGGTTTGGTTGAAGAACTGGTACTGGTTGACATTAAAGAAGGTTTTGCGGAAGGCAAGGCTTTGGATATTATGCAGACATCGTCGCTGCTGGGCTTCGATACACGTGTTATCGGCAGCACCAACGACTATAGTAAAACTGCCAACTCAGATGTTTGTGTTATCACATCTGGCATACCACGCAAACCGGGTATGACGCGCGAAGAACTGATAGGTACCAATGCCAAAATAGTAGAAACAGTTGCTAAAAACCTGTTACAACATTCTCCTAATACCATCATCGTGGTGATAAGCAACCCGATGGATACCATGACATACCTGACGCTGAAAGCTACAGGCTTGCCAAAAAACCGCATTATAGGTATGGGTGGCATACTGGATAGTGCGCGTTTTAAAACATACCTGCAAATGTCGCTCAACTGTTCGCAAAACGACCTGCACGCAGTAGTAATAGGTGGACACGGCGATACTACTATGATACCGCTTACACGCCATGCAACGCTGAACAGCACTCCGGTTAGCAATTTCCTGAACGAAGAGCAACTGAAACAAATAGCAGCCGATACAATGGTAGGTGGTGCTACCCTTACCAAACTGCTTGGCACAAGTGCATGGTATGCACCAGGAGCGGCAGGAGCATTGCTTGTAGAAAGCATCATCCGTAATCAGAAAAAAGTATTCCCTTGCTGTGTAGCGTTAGATGGGGAATACGGACAGAGCGATATATGTCTGGGCGTACCTGTAGTAATAGGCAGCAACGGCTGGGAAAAAATAATAGACTACAAACTGAACGCCGAAGAACAAGACGCATTCAACAAAAGCGCAGAAGCAGTGCGCAGCATGAATGCCGTACTGGAAACACTGGTGGCATAACCATATTTTGATTGCCCGTTTCGATATATTCAGCAGCCCCTCTACAAGAGGGGCTGTGTTGTTTTACGGCATTACATACTTCCCCACTATATACACCCACAGCAAGCCCCCACATAAGCTACCAACAGCACCCCAAATAATGAATTGTTTGCGGTGTTGTTGCAGTATGCCAAATGTAACCCACAACAGTATAGCACTACTAACACAGAAAAGTATTAGATGCCCGTAGATTTGCGGCATGTTAAAATAAGTGAACAGTTTTGTTTCATCTCCGCTACGAGCCCACTGATTATTAATAAGATAATTGCCCCACAACAGCACCTCATTAAACACAGCCCTACTCCAGAAAAAAGCCAATGTAAGCCATAGCAGGTGCTTAGGCTTGTATGCATCTACTGCGGTGCGCATTCTGATATACAACAAACCTGCAACACCAATAGTACCTGTCAGCATAGTTTGCAGCGGTCCACCTAATGTAAAAAGCATACGCTTGTGCTCATAGTCTGCCAATTTACCCATCACATCCGCGGAATCGTACAAGTGTTTACAATTATAGCAATGTGTATATGCGTAGCTAATGGATGTTTGAAACCCCACCAACGAACCTGCTATTGCATGACCGCACTCATGAGCAAGTGTTCCTACAATAGCCATTAAAAAGAATACTAAAAAGATACGGACGTTATTTATAGGCTTTATCACTAACGACTATGAATATAATATTATTGCTTGCGGAATAGATTAATTCGTTTCCCTGATTTTAGTATAAGAATACACAATACGCTTGCCTACTACTTTCATCTCCACCTCTACCAACTCTCCGCGAAACGGATTGAGCTTGGTGAAGTAATGCAGCACTTTATTACCAAAAGGTTTTGGGCGAGATGTAAGACTGTGTGCTTTCATGTTTTTTTGTTTTGTGTAAATATCAGTTAGTGTATTACCCTTTCAAAAAATACTGTGCTACTTAACAGCCGTTTAACCATGCTACGTTTTACATCTGTGTAGCGGTAAAAATCACCTCTGTGGTATAAGTGCCGGGGGCTGCTAATATGCCCGGAGTGGCTTTGTATTTTACAGTAAATGTCTGGTTGCCACCGGGGTCGCAAGCGGTAAGTATGGTAGTACTGTTGCCAAAGTTAACGCCCAACCAGCCAAGCAATGCAGACAATGTCATATACCCACCTGTGTTATTAGCCGTTACCATTACTTTCAAACCAGTGCTTACAGGTATGATGTTATTAACAATAGAAGTACCCGAATACGTAAAGTTGGCAGTAGAGCTTGACACAGCTACTTTAAACTTTCTGTTAGAACGTACCCTGATGTCTTGCATCATACTCTCTTTACCGTTTATAAGTTCTGAAGCGGTATTAAACCCAAGATTGACTGTACCACCACCACCGTTGATGAATGACAATTCTATAGCATCTGCAAGGTTCAGATTAGCCGTTTGTGTAGCACTGCTATTGGCTTGTTGTGCATTAGCACCAACTGCCAACAACATACCTGCAGCGAAAACCAGTATGGCTTTTATTACTATGCTCATTTGCTTATTTGTCCTTTTCATTTTTTGTTTGCTTTGCAGGTTTATAGTTGGGTTGCTGTGAAAAGAACATCTACTGTATAAGTACCTGCAGGATAAATAAACCCCGGAGTAGCTTTGTATTTTATAGCAAATAATTTGTTGCTGCCTGCCGTACAAGTGTTCAGCATCATTTGGCTGCTATTACTAAGTGTACTGTAAGCTGTTGTAGAAAAAGGACTCACAATAGCACCACCTGTTGCATTGCTAGCTATCAGCAGGCTCAGTACATTTACCGGCATAGTGGGTGCAGGCGATGTGCTACCTGTATAGGTAAAATTGGATGTATTTGTTTTAATGGCTACCGTATAGTTTCTGTTAGATGTTACAGACAATTCCTGATTGGCAGACACCACACCATTTGCATAATCATTTACAGTATTAAAGTTCAGGTTTACAATTGTACCTGTAGCCGTACCACTACCTGTAAAAGCCATTTCTATGGTGCTGCTCACACCCATCTGTACAGTTTGAGAGCCATTGCTGCTTTGCTGTGCAAATACGCCTGTGCTGCAGATAAGGATGCCGATGATGGAAATTGTTTGTTTCATTACAGTTTGTTTCTTACTGCAAATATGTCCATACAAATCACCTTTAACCTAAAATCACAGCCCGTTTAACCCGCACTTTGCAAGCACCTAACAGACAATTAACAACCTAACCACCAACCTATTGATTATCAATAAAAAAAGCAGGCCTATAGCCTGCTGATATTTCTATTGAAAAAATTGTTTTTACTACTTCTTCATACCTAGTACTATCCTACCACCTTGTCTTAAGCTTAGCTTTTCTACCTTGGCGCTTGCATCTCGTCCAAATGATATTTGCGCATCTACCAGTTTCAAAAAGAAAAAGTCTTTACGTTCTGCATAGATACGCAATTTGGTTTGCCCTGTTGCCTGAGCAAACAGCTTATCACCTTCCAACGTGATATTAATTAAGAAATTAGGAGCCAACTCATAACTGCCGATGTATTCTTTTAATAATGTCACAGGCAATTTTACTTCTTTGCGAAATTCAGGCAGCTCATAAGGCTTATCATTTATAATAGCTGTAATATTCCGCCTGATAGGAGCAAGGTCATTATCCATTACGTTCGATAACAGGATAACTGTGTGCCCATCTTCTTTGGTCATAAACATATTGGCTACAAAACCATGCACCCCACCATTATGTCCAATACTTTTTTTAGATAATGCCTCTCCTATCATCCACCCGTATCCATAGTGTTGCTTGTACTCTGTTGTAGCGGTTTGCCAACTTGTTTTGCTCAGTAACTGTTCTTTTTGTACGGCTTCTGCCCATTTCAGCAAGTCGCCTGCTGTTGTGTAAATACAGCCCGCCGCATACGACACGGAAGAATCTACCAACGGTGCTTTTATACTATTATTATCTTCCATCGAAAAATAACCTGTTGCCTTGTTTTTGTTCTTCAACACAGCAAAATCGCAACCTGTATTGCGCATTCCGAGTGGTTGCAATATCATTTCACGCAAGGCAGTATAGTAAGGTTTCCCTGTAATATCTTCAATAATATAGCCTAGCAACATATAATTTGAGTTGCTGTAACTGAATATAGTGCCTGGTTCAATCCCCGTCAGCTTATCTTTAAAAACTGCTAACATTTCTTTACGGCTTTTTGCAGTAAACATACCTTTATTTGCGAAAACAGTATCTTCTGTATAGTTGTATATACCCGAAGTATGGGTTAGCAAATTTTCAACAGTTATTTTATCTGCATCAGGGTAATCGGGCAAGTACTTTACCAGTTTGTCTTTTACATGCAGCTTACCTTGCTCTTGCAGCATCAATATCATGGTAGCTGTGAATGTTTTAGTTATAGAACCAATCTGGAAAATGGTATTTGTATCGTTTACTTGTTTTTTAACTGCGTCTTTGTATCCGTAGCCTTTAGCGAAAAATGGCCTGTTATATTGGGTTACCAATACTGTACCATTAAACATACCCTGCCTATTGTATACGCTTAATACTGAGTCTATCGTTTTAGCTCTGTTGTCTTGTGCTTGTAGCCCTGTAATACACATACAGGCAATACATAATGTAATAATGCTGTTTTTCATACTCTATACAAGACTGCAATCTACACAAAAAAGAAAGCTCCCCGATTGGGGAGCCCTCGTATTTGGATGAAAAAGATCCGATTGATTAAAGCTGCGTAGCCGTGTACACTACATCTACAGTATAAGTACCTGCAGGGTAAGTGAAACCAGGTTGTGCTTCGTATGATACGCTGAACAGTTGGTTACCGCCGTTGTTAGCATTTGTCAACAGATTTTGTGCTGCTGATGTCAAACCTGCATATGCTGTTGTGCTGAACGGTGAAGCTATGGCACCACCTGTGCTGTTGCTTCCTACTTTCAGTCCTAATACACCACTTACAGGCATTACAGGAGCAGGAGATACAGTACCGGTATAAGTAAAGTTTGCATTATTGGTACGAACCGTTACACCGAAACGACGGTTTGAACGTACACGCAGTTCCTGATTTGCAGAGGTAACACCGTTTGCATAATCATTTACTGTGTTGAAAGCGAGGTTAACAGCTGCACCAGTTGCAGAACCAGACCCTGTGAAAGTCAATTCGATTGCGTTGCTCAGGTTCAGGTTAACTGTTTGTGTAGCAGTAGAAGATGGCGACTGTGCTTTTGCAGCAAAACCAGTGATACCCAGAGCGATGATTGCGATTACTTTTTTCATTGTTGTTTGTTTTTGTTGTTTGTTTGTTTAAAAAATTGTTTTTGTTGTTGTTTATGATGCAAATATGGGGGCATCACTGCCCGATGTTCAAATTATCGGGCTTTGTTAACGCCTGATTGACAAGCGATTAACAACCAATTAACAACTGAAAATCAATAAGTTACAGTACAAATACGCGAAAATGCCTGCCAGTACGTGTTAGTACGTATTTTTTCAAGTAAAACGGTCATAATTATTTAATATTCCCTTAATAATTTTTATTTTTAACTGATTATATCCAATTGTTCACGATTAACATTCTTAAGCGCGTATGAAAATTCGTTTACTCAGCACATTACTGCTTGCAGGAAGCCTGTATGCAACTGCACAGCCAACACTTATTAAAGACATCAATCCATCATCTGGCGATGCATACCCGAGTTGGGTTAGTGGTTTCGGCAACAAAGTGGTATTTTTTGCAGACAATGGCACAGACGGCTACGAATTATGGGCTTATGATACAGCAGCAAGCTTGCAATACAACATCAACCCAGGTGCTGCATCTGGTGGTTTCCTGATTTTTAACAGCAAAATGGCTCAATCAGGCAGCCATATATATTTCCCTGCCGACAATGGCGCTAACGGACTGGAACTTTTCAGATGGAATGGAACAAATGCACCCGAATTAGCCACAGATGTTACACCTTCAGGCTCATCGTCAGTATCTGAAGTGTATGCACACGATGGCAGAGTTTATTTCTCTGCTACTACGCCTGCCAACGGTAGCGAGTTGTGGTCTTATACTACCTCAAGTGCATATACGCAAAGGCTTACAGACATTAGCACAGGCATAGGCAACAGCAACCCTTATGGCTTTATAGCTTATAAAGACAAAATATACTTTACTGCCACCAGCACAACAATGGGTGCAGAACTCTACAGCTACAATCCCACTACAAACACAGTTAGCAATGTGTTGGATATTAATGCAGGCTTAGGCAGCAGCAGCCCGCAAGGCTTTATTGTTGCCAACAACAAACTATACTTCTCTGCATATACAAATTCTTTCGGCAGAGAGTTGTATGTATTTGACGGCATCAACCTGCAGCGCCTTACAAATATTGATAACAGCAACCTGGACGGTGTTCCACCTGTAGCTATCAATCAAGTGCAGCTCATTTGGTTTAAAAACAAAATATACTTTGCCGGTGATGATGGCCTTAGCGGACCTGAGTTCTATGAATATAACCCTGCAAATGGCGTTGCATCAAAAGTATATAGCATCAACCCTACAGGCAGCAGCAACCCGCAACATTTTACTTACTATGGTGGCAAAATATTCTTTACTGCTGACGATGGTACACATGGCGAAGAACTGTGGAAGTTTGACGGCAATCTTGCACCAGCTATGGTAGCTGACATTGACACTAACATTGGCGTGGGTAGCTCACCAGCCAACTTGTTGCGTTGGGGTACAAGGCTATACTTCAGTGCTTATACTGTTACAAGCGGCACAGAACTGTATCGTCTTACAGACTCTGTAGCTTTAAGTGTACAAAACATTTCTTTTGAGGGTAACGTTACTGTATTCCCTAACCCTACAACGGGCAATACCAACATCAAGCTGGATGTAGGTAAAGACACACAACTGAGCTACACAGTTGCCGATATCAGTGGCAGGCTAGTATATAATAGTGCAGTTGCCAAATATACCAAAGGCAATAATATTATTGAAATCAACTTGCAGGCAGCCGCCGCCGGTACATACATATACAAACTGCACGATGCAAAAGGACGCTTGATGGCAAGTGGGAAAATACAGAAACAATAACATATACATTTTAGCTAACCAAAACACAATAACATAAAACAACTTTATTATGAAGCGTAGCATACTTAGTATCGCATTACTGGCAGGCATTGCAACTGCTGATGCACAAACCATGCTGGTAAGAGACATTAATCCGGGCACAGCTGGCAGTTTGCCTTCGCGCTTGGCAGCAATGGGCAAAAAACTCGTGTTCACTGCTAACGACGGCACCAACGGATACGAGCTTTGGGTAAAGGACACAAGCGGCACAAATCTTGCATTCAACATTAATCCCGCATCGGCAAGCAGTATGGCGTTTGCAAATTCACGCTCTATGGCTACACTGGGTAAATTCATTTACTTCCCTGCCAACAATGGTACATCGGGTACAGAACTGTATCGCTGGGATGGTACAAATCCACCTATGCTGGCTGCAGAAGTATGGACAGGCGGTACAGGCTCGGGCGTAGATGAGGTTGTGAGCCACAAAGGCAAAATATATTTTGATGCTAACGACGGTACAAACGGCGAAGAATTGTGGTCGTACGATACAACATCGGGTACAGCAACTAGGCTTACTGATGTTAACACATTCGGCTCTAGCATTGTTAGCAGTATTACAGTTTATGATACACTGATTTACTTCACTGCAAACAATGGCTCTACTACAGGTACAGAATTATATTCTTACAACCCTGCTACTAATAGCACAACACTGGTATCTGATATAGAAGCGGGTGTTGGTAGTTCTACCCCTAACAACCTAGTTGTTATTGGTGGCAAACTATACTTTACAGCATCTACTACTGCTAATGGTCGAGAGTTATATTCTTACAATGGTATGAATGTAATGCGCCTTACAGATGTAGTAACTGGTAGCAGCAACAGCATCAACACAACAGTTACGGGCACTAAAATAATAGCAGGCCTTGGTACTAAAATTTACTTCGTAGGCAACGACGGCACCAACTTCGGCCACCTCTATGCGTACGACCCTGCAACAGGCAATACAATGCTGGTTTATAGAACCAACCCGATAGGCAATAGTAACATAGGCTCTATTATTAGTGTAAAAAACAAACTGTACTTCGGTGCAGACAATGGTGTTGCCGGCAACGAACTGTGGATGTATAATGGTGTTGCTACTCCTTCTATGGTTGCAGACATATACAATGGCGCAATCAGCAGCAACCCTACAGATTTCCTGCAAATGGATAAAACCATTTATTTCCGTGCATCAGACAGCGCAAATGGCAGCGAACTGTTCAGCCTGATGGATAGCACACTGAGCATAAAAAACATCGCTTTCGCAGGTAATGTAAATGTATATCCTAACCCTACTGCGGCTAATGTAAACATGGACATAACACTTGAAAAAGCACAAACACTTACTGTAACTGTTGCCGATATGGCTGGTCGTGTCGTTTACCAAAACAACAATACTGCTTATAGCACTGGTCGCAATACAGTAGCTATACCAATGGCTAATGCCGCTGCAGGCGTGTATCTCTACACCCTGAAAGATGAACAAGGCCGTATGATGGCTACAGGGCGTTTTGTGAAACAATAATTTATAGAAATAACATCACATAAAAATCCCGCTTGTGTAATACAAGCGGGATTTTTTTATTGAATAACTCATGTTCTCCTAAAAATGCGACGATAAAATATACCTTATGCTTTCACAGCTAATCTATTCATTTCTGCAATGACATCTGTGAAATCTATCTTGAAAAAATCCATTAATTTAATCGCTTCACGCATAGCAGATATAGACACTTCCACCCAAACTACATTTTCGTTGTCAAGTTGGGAATTGTTTAGATATTCTGTGAGAACTTTTTCGGTTATAATATCAGAATTAAGTATTTTCTTGATTTCTTGTAAATAAGAATCTAAATCAGAATTATTGTCTGGATAATCAACTACTGCATCAATAATAAAATCGATAACTGATGCGTAATTATCATTTACTGCATTATCAGTATCAATTAGGTTAACATTCATTAGACATTGGTTATATCGCCCCTACCACACACACCTCGGTAGGTGTTGGGTTGCCGCCTTCTTTTTCTAAAGAGATGGCGAATGCCTGGCCTGCTTTTATCTGTATAGGCACTTTGTACATACTGCCTGCATTGGCTACTAGGTTGTTATCTATCACACCCATGCTTACGGGCTTGCCGTCCTGTATCACCCATAGCTGGTATTGCTTACCTTTTTCGGGCATCGGCATATTGTGTATGGCAAGGTAAGATTCGCCTGTCGTTTTGCTCCAGAATACCATACCCGTCATATCCTTACCCTGCTGTACACTACGCATCACCACCGTCTTCATGGCGGTATCTGCCAGCATATCGCGCCCTTTTTTGTATTGGGCAAGTACTTCTTGTTGCGATGTTTTTAAAGAATCCATCTGCGATGACAATGCAGCTATTTCTTCTTTGCTCTTGTTGCGTTGCGACAGCAGCATGAAGTTGGTAACCACACTTACCACGATGGCTGCCCATACGGCTGCTCGCTGCCAAGCGGGGCGTTGTGCGGGTTGTGGCAACGCTATTACTTTAGCTTGCGGGGTTGATTGTTCAGTAGACTGCACATCGGGTGCTGACTGTACCGTTTGCTGTTGTATGGCATTCCATATCTGCTGCTGCATGTGCGCAGGCGGCTGCTCGGCATTGGCTTGGGCAAAAGACTCCATAGCCGCCTCTATGGCTGCTACTTCTTTTGCAAGCTCAGGATACATCACCATGTCTGCCTCTACCGATGCACGTTCCCCTTCGGTTAGTGCGCCGAGTACATAAGCTTCCAAGATGCCCGATTCTATGTATTCCTTTATATTCACTTCACTCAATTACTGTTATAATATGTCCGCAAGGCCTGCATTGCTGCCCGCATACGGGTTTTTACCGTCCCCAACGGTATATCCAGGGTTTTGGCAATCTCATCTAATGTGAAACCTTTAAAGTAAGCCAGACTGACGATTGTCTGCTGCTCGGGTTTTAACTCCCCTACTGCTTCTTTCAGTCCTATAGTATCTGTCGACTGCTCCGTTTTCATTCCCTTCTGCACATTATATACGGCATCTTCTCCCGTATGGATTTTCGACTTCATTATCTCACCCTTCGAGCGTAGCTTGTCTATAGCTGCGTTGCGGGCTATATTTATCATCCACGTATATATCCTGCCTTTCTCTGTATTATACTGCCCTATATTATTCCATACTTTCACAAATACATCCTGCAATACATCCTGTGCTGTTTGCTCGTCAGTTATTACTTTGCGGACAATACCATACAGCCCGCCTGCATAATTCTTATACAGGTAGTTAAAAGCATCCTGGCTCTGTTGTTTCAGCAACAAAACCAGTTCCTCTTCGCTATATGATAATACGGGTGCCAAATCAGTTTCAGAAATAAATATACACTATTTGCTAAACACCATACGATAGTCAGTCTTTATTTTACCATTACTTATATCGTCAAGCCTTTTTTTAATCAACCTGCGTTTCAGCATCGGCAGGTAATCTATAAACAGCTTACCTTCTATATGGTCGTACTCGTGCTGTATAACGCGCGCGGTAATACCCTGAAATTCTTCTTCATGCTCCACAAAGTTTTCATCCATATAGCGGAGTTTTACTTTTGGTTGGCGCAATACATCTTCACGCACTTTGGGGATGCTCAGGCAGCCTTCGTTATATGCCCAAGGGTCTCCACTCTCTTCCACTTTATGAGCATTAATGAAAACCCGCTTTATAGGCTTTTCATTCGGGTACTCCTTTTTGTCTTCATCGTCAAAATTCTCAACTATCTGTACAGTATCAATTACAAACAGGCGTATCGGGCGGTTGATTTGCGGAGCAGCCAGGCCAACACCGTTAGTATGGTACATGCTCTCCCACATATCGGCAATCAGTTTTTTCAGTTCAGGGTAGTCGGGGGTAATATCTTCACATACTTTTCTCAATACAGGATGCCCGTAAGCGACAATCGGTAAAACCATCTTAATCTTTTATTATATAATCCGCCAAAAATACGAATTAGCCGCGGCTTTCAAGATACTCTCGTAAAATGATGACTGCGGCGATACTATCTACGAGTTCTTTCCGCTCACGGATTTTCTTTTTCAGTCCCATTTCTGCAATCGCCTGCGATGCCATCTTGGATGTCATGCGTTCATCCCACTTCTCTACAGGCATATCGGGGAAAACATTTTTAAATTTTACTATGAATTTTTCTACCAGTGGCGTGGCATCCGTAGGGGTGTCGTCAAAGTTCAGCGGATATCCGATGACTATTTTTTCGACAGGCTCGGCGGCTATGTATTTTTTCAACCAGCCTATCAGTTCGCCGCTATCAACCGTATCCACAGCCGTTGCTATTATCTGCAAGGGGTCTGTAGTGGCTACACCCGTGCGCTTTTTGCCATAGTCTAATGCCAGTATCCTGCCCATCTCGTTACGGTTGGTGCTTCCAGATTTTTAAAATCACTGTACCCATTTTCTTCACTATCTCTGCTTCGGTACGTTTTAGTTCCAGTTGCTTTTTTACCAGTGCCAATATACGGGGTAGCTCTGTTTCAGTTTGCAACCTGTTCAACAATTGCCCCTGCATTATCTTCAGGTGTTTCAGCTCAAAATATGCCAGCGAGCTTTCTACTTCATTTACGTAGTTCATCTCACCATTCAGCGTTTCTATGCCATATATATCCTTCCAGTTGTGGCTGATGTCGCTGCGGATGTGCAACACGCTGGATATGATTTCCAATACATCTCTACCCGTATTGTTCACTATATATTGCAAATCGGGTGGGTTGCCGTGTGTCGCGTCATACTTATAATAGTCGTCGTATATCCTGCGTACCAGTTCGTTCTCTATCAGGTCGGGGTCCACATCTTTGTACACTTTTTCTGCCACGTTCTTATGGCCTTCTAATGCTTTTGCACCATGCTCTATCAGTACCCGTATCAGTTCCCACTCTTGCTGCACGTTGGGCTTCACCTTCGACACATAGTCGGTCAGCTCTGTTTCTACTGTTATCTGTTCAGGGTCTGTTGTGGGTTTTGCGTCGGCTTTGTCGCGCTCCTGTTGCCTGCGGTCGTTATCTACCCTGTCGCGTATATACTTATTGACAAGGTTTACCAGTTTTGTTTCGTCCACCTGCAAACGCCTTGCAGCTTCGCGTATATAATAATCTTGCAGGGCAAAGTCTTCCGCTTTATTAATGCGGGCTACACTTTCCGCAATTTCATTTACCAATTTCGATTTACGCACAGGGTCATCACCCACTTCTTTCATGCCCACTTCCATACGGAAGTTGATGATGTCTTGCTTATGCGCTTTTACATATTCACGAAAGCCGAGTTCACCATTCTTTTGTATAAAGCTATCGGGGTCTTCTCCTTCGGGCAGCAATACCAACTTCACATTAAAGCTTTGCGACAGTGCCATATCCAACCCACGTAGTGCTGCTTTAACACCTGCTGCATCGCCATCATAGAGTATGGTCAGGTTGTGTGTCAATTGCCCTATCAGGCGCAGCTGCCCCTCTGTAAGGGATGTACCGCTACTTGCTACTACATTTTCTACCCCACCCTGATGCAGCGATATAACGTCTGTATAACCCTCTACCAGAAAACACTCATCCTGCTTGCTGATGGCTGTACGGCTCTGGTACATACCATACAGCACACGACTCTTGTTATACAGTTCATTTTCGGGTGTGTTGATATATTTGGGTGCACGGTCGTTGGTTTTCAGTATGCGCGCGCCAAAGCCCAACACACGTCCCGTCATACTTTGTATGGGGAATACTACCCTGCCCCGATACACATCGTAATATCCGCGCCCGCTGTTCTTTACCAGTCCTGCTTTCTCCAACAAGTCTGCACCATGCCCTTTTTTGATGGCTGCATTATAAAAAGCCTCGCCACCCTCAGGGTTATACCCCAGCCTGAATTTCTCTATCGTTTCTTTTGAAAAGCCACGTTGTTTAAAGTAACTGCCGCCTACGGTTTGCCCCTCTTCGCTATCCAACAATGTTTCGCTGAAGTATTGCGCGGCATATTCATTCAGTATGCGCAGGGCTTCTTCGGCTAATTGCTGTTGTTGCTGTTCGGGCGAGCGTTCGGTTTCTTCCAGCTTTATCTTATAATAGTCTGCCAGCCAGCGGATGGCTTCGGGGTAGGTTAGTTTTTCATGCTCTTGTACAAAGCTCACCACATTGCCACCCTTGCCGCAGCCAAAACATTTATACAAACCCTTTGCACCCGATACAGTAAACGAGGGTGTTTTTTCGTTGTGAAAAGGACAGTTGGCAATATAATTTACCCCACGTTTCTTCAAACGCAAAAACTGACCGATGACCTCTACTACGTCGGCACGGTTCATTACTTCCTGTATGGATGCGGGGGAAATCACCTTGCTAAGTTAGTCAAAACTAAATGGGTACTAAAGCTTATGTTGCTACTTTCTGTACTTCTTCTTAGGGCTTTGGCTTGTATGAAAAATAGAGGCAATATATACCTCTTTCGTGCCTTCTTCTACCCTGTAAATAATTAGATAAGGAAATGTTTTTATAGATACCTCATGATAGGTGGGTGTTCTTTTCCTGATAAGGTGAGGGTTATTGGCTATAGTATATAGTTTCTCGAATATGATGTGTTCAAATTTATCTCCTAAACCATGAAGTCTCTCATTATACCAAGCACATGCATCAAGCATTTCCTTTTTTGCTCTCTCAGAAATGACAATTGTATAGCTCATTTCTTAGTTTTCTTCGTAGCTGCTTTTTTCAATTCCTTTTCAACCTCTGCCATTGAATAACCCTTTGCCTTACCGTCTTTCCAGCTATTGTATTCCGCATCAAGTTCTTGTACAAAACTGTTGTCTTTCCACCAATCAAGTTTTTGCTCTATATCTTCTTCCAACATGGTATAGATAGCTTTTATCTTTTTATCGTCTGCTATCCTGATATAGTCATACAGTTTATTCCTGATTGCCGAGGTTGTCATTATAAACGATTTATACAAATTTAATCAAAAAAGACCTTGATTATCGCCGCAATTAGTAACTGAGTTGCGTTACAAACCGCACCCTTTCTCGCTTCTTGGTAAATACATGCCAGTTACCATCGTACTCAATATACGATGGTACCATTTTACCATGCGCTTGTGTCATCCGCACTTTCATACGTACTATAAAATCGTATAAACCTGCCCTGTACGATAATGAATAATCGCGTGCAACAATACTATAGTCCGATTTGCGAAACCATGTAGTGAGGTCATCATACACTACATCTTTTTCAAACCCTTTTTTGGGCACTGCATGAAACACATAACATTCCTCACCACCATACTCTTGCGATGATAGTTTGAAGTCATACAGTTTGGCTATCTCAGGTTCAAATATCGCGCTCTTATCACCCATCAGCGGTACACCCGTTACTTTACTTCCCGGATTGAACATTAGTTGCTTTAGCTTATAACTATTGCTTTCATTTTTGCTGCTGCCTACTTTGCGTATGCCACCTGTTACATAATCATTCTCCCCACATTTTTTGCCTTGTGTAAAGAAAAGATAAGCATACAACTCTGCCGTGTAATAATTGTACTGGCGTTTTCGATTGTAAAAATCACCTGTTGTTTTTTCTTCCAGTACCTGCATGGTACGGCAGCCATTGGCATATACTTGTTTTGTTTTGCTGTACAATGATGCCTGTACACCACCTTTGTTATTATATACGCGTATATCGTTGGTAGCATTCCATGTAAGCAGATGCAGGCTACGAAAGGCTTTGTAGAATGTGGTATCGTTCTTCACCCGCTTAATGAAGCCCTGCACATCCCAACCCTTGCGTACTGCTTTTACAACCACATCATCCATCTTAATGGGCAGCTTAAAGATGCTGGTGTCTTTTGTTTGTGCAAAAGAAATATAAGAAGTGAAAAATAATATCAGTACAACAACCTTACGCATGACTCTCTCTTGCTTTCAGCAATGCTTCCGCTACAATCATATCTTCAGGCGTAGTTACTTTTATATTGCTGCGTTCGCCATCCACTAAATACACCACATCTCCATAAGCTTCTACTACTGTAGCTTCGTCTGTAAAAGCTGCCTGATATTTCTGATTGAAAGCCGGTAGTATTACTTCTGCCTTAAAGGTTTGCGGTGTTTGTATAATACGCATTTGCTCACGGTCTATCGGGCGGCTGTCTTCATCTTCCAGTATACGCATACTGTCTGCCACGGGTATGGCAGGTATGGCACTGCCCTTTTCGATTGCTTGTACGTAGCAGCGTTGTATCAACTCTGTCGTTACCAAAGGTCGCACACCGTCTTGTACAAACACAACACTATCCTGCTCCACCACTTTCAATCCGTTTTGCACACTATGGTAGCGTGTTTCGCCACCGGCTACTATCGTTATATCTATCCTTTCGGGAAAAGACTGCAACACCATCTGTGCATAGCTAAGCTGGTCTTGCGGCAGTACCAATACCAATTGCATATCTGCAAAAGCATCTGCAAATGCTTTGATGGTATGATACAGTATTGGCTGCCCGTTCAGCGGCAGAAACTGTTTAGGCACAGCACTACCCATGCGCACCCCCTTACCACCCGCTACTATTACAGCATATTTCTTCATAGATATGGGTACAAAAAAACACTATAAAAACTATACTGCAAAGAATAAGCCCCGCGTTTGCGAGGCTTATTCATTTTTGTAGTTATCTTATTTCACTTCCTGCATAAGCTTTCTAACCAGTGGTGCTATCGCTATCAGTGCAATACCTGCTACCAATGCGTAGATGCCTAATTGTTTATAGCCATCCGTATATGACTCTAGCTTAACTAGTAACGAGGCATTGCCATCTTCTGCCATTTCAGATCCAAATATACCTGCTACATACTGTCCGTACGCACTAGCCAAAAACCACATACCCATCATCACTCCTGACAGTTTTTTAGGCGACAACTTTGTCATTAATGACAACCCTATCGGAGAAAGACACAATTCACCCAATGTAATAACCAAATAAGCAAGTGTAAATATTTCTAAAGAAGTTTTCCCTGTCGAATCAGCAAAATACCTGGTAGAAAAGAATACAAAATATGCACCAGCTAGAAATAAAAACCCTAGTCCAAACTTAACTACTGAGTTTGGCTCAATCTTTTTCTTTGCCATCCAAACCCACAATAAACCTACAATTACACTAAATATTATTACGAAAAAAGAATTTACAGCATTATTGACAGCATTGGGGTCAGCACGCACACCCAACAATGAGTCATTCAAGTTATACAGCGCAAAAGCACTTAATGACCCACCACTTTGTTCAAAAATTGCCCAAAACAAAATTGAAAAGACAATAAAAACTAATGCCGCGACCATTTTCTTCCTTTCTGAAATACTGAGTTTTGAAATTTCGTAAAACAAGTATAATAAGGTTAGTGGACCTACTGTATACATAAAATAATCAGTGTAGTCTGTCTTTTTTACCATTATCATTAACAATGGCATTATCGCCAAGGATCCAATAAAAACAGCCACTTCATACATTTTTCTTTTACCGGGCATATAATTTCGTAATGGAGATAAACCTACTGGCCCCATGCTCTTCTGAGTAAATAGGAAAGTCAATAAACCAATTACCATTACCACCCCAGCTGATGCAAATGCTAAATTCCAAGAATATTGTTTGCCTAATGTTACACATAACCACCCCCCCAATAACGCTCCAATATTGATACCTGAATAAAACAGTCCAAAACCTGCATCTCTGCGGCTATCACCTGCGCGGTATAGCTCGCCTACCATCGTAGATATATTGGGTTTGAAGAAGCCCGTACCTACTATTGTAAAACATGTACCAATAAAAAAGAACTCTTTGGGGTTAGCAGCAATAATGAAACTACCTGCTATCATCAACAAGCCACCCCAAAACAACGACTTACGGAAACCCAGTATCTTATCAGCAAACAAACCACCTATGAATGTAAAAGCATAAATAAATGCTTGTATTGCTGCGTATTGTTTATTAGCAGCCTTTTCGGGTATTGTCAGTTGTGTCATCATGAATACCATAAGCATCCCACGCAAGCCATAGAAACAAAATCGTTCCCACATTTCGGTCAGGAATAAGTACCATATCTGTTTGGGGTACTTGCCTTTAAAATCCTGTATCTGTTCCAATGTCAGTTCTTGCGACATATACTTGTTTTAGTTGATTAGATATAACACCCAAAATAAAACTTTATTTCCGACTAACACTTTTTATCACCCCCATATATTAAAAAAGCCCCGCAATTGCGGGGCTGTCATATATGTTATATGCAAAGACTACTTTACGCCATGCATCATTTTTACTAATTTTTTTGACAAGAAGAACAATACAATAGACGCTGCCCCTGACATTACAATAAATAGTACAAAGAAGTCGTACAGATTAGTCATTTCATAACCCATAAATGAAGTGGTTTTTCCTGCTTCAGGATAGAACGCACTCAATGTACCTGCAAATTTATTTGCTGTTGCATTAGCAAGAAACCATGTACCCATTAATAATGAAGCAAAACGTGCCGGAGCTAGTTTGTTTACCATAGACAAACCTATTGGCGATAAACAGAGCTCCCCTACTGTATGCAGGAAATACAATGTTATCAACCACATCATACTAACTTTTACAGAACCTAAATCTTTTACAGCAATCGCAATTACAACGTATCCCAACGATAGGAACAATAGCCCAAGGGCTTGTTTATAAGGAGATGGCGGTTCCATACCACGCTTACCGAGTTTACCCCACATTTCAGCAAACAATGGTGCAAGCACAACAATAAATATTGCATTTACACTATTATATGTTGAGGCAGGTATTTCAGGCAGATTGAATTGCTCGCCTTTAACAAACCCCATAACTACGAGATATAAGAGATATACTCCAAGCGCACCGAAAATAAACTTATACTCACGAGGTATATTCATGATACTTTGTAAAACATAATACAAAACAAAAGCTAGCAATGTTACTACCAGATAAACAATACCATATGATGTATTTATGTTTACAGTTCTGTTCATTTGCTCATCAGCAAAGAATGTAAGTGACGCGCCTGCTTGTTCAAATGCTGCCCAAAAGAATATCACAAAGAATGCAGCAACAAATATTACAATAATACGCTCTCTCTCAACTTTTGTAAGCGAACTATCTGTAATAATAAGACCTAAAGCAACAATAGATACACTAAATATAGAAGACCCTATCCAGTCTTGACTCATTACAAAATGAAACACTGCTATCAAAGCTAATAACACCACAGCCCATATGCCCAATTTACCTGCCGACATGGTGCTTTTTGTTTCTTGTTCGCCATTTTCTTTTGCAGATATGGCATCCCGCTTCTTATTTGCAATCGCCCCTACAGCTTCTCCTTCCGGTGTTACAAGGTATTTCTTCTTCATCACCTCAAATGATATTACTCCGATAATCATGCCGACACAAGCTGCCATAAAACCCCACTTAAAGTCCGCTGGATTACCCGTATCACCGAGTATGCCGCATACTATCGGTGAGAAAAATGCACCCAGATTAATACCCATATAAAACAAAGTAAATGCAGCATCTAATCTGCTATCACCCCTTGGGTATAATTGACCTACTAGTGTTGATATATTGGGTTTAAAGAAACCATTACCTACTATTAAACCTGTTAAACCAAGCCACATAAACACCGTTGCCATGTCTGCATTTTGATAATTCGATGCACTGAAAAACATCAACAACTGTCCTAAAGCCATCAACAAGCCACCTACAAGAATAGAACGTCTGTTTCCCCAATATCTGTCTGCAACATAACCGCCTATAAGTGGTGTCAGATAAACAAGACCCGTGAAGCTGCCATATATATTAGATGCAGCAGCCTTGTCCATCATCAATGCTTTTGTCATATACAGGGCAAATATGGCACGCATACCATAATAGCTAAAACGTTCCCACATCTCAGTAAAAAAAAGTACAAAAAGACCCTGTGGGTGTTTAGATTGTTTTACATCACTCATATTATGAATAGTATTAAGTCTCGAAAGATAGTAAAAAAAGCCTGTGATAAAAGCCCGAAAAACGAAAAATACCGCACAGGGCGGTATTTTATAAATTGTTGAGAATGAATATCAATGCAGGTTCTTCTCTTTCATAATACGGTTAAGCCAGCGCAGCACCATAAAAGCCAACGCGCTCGAAATCATCAGCAGCATACAGTTGAACAGGAAGAAATCTTTCTTATCCGTATAGTCATACCACATACTCGCCAATACGCCCGACATCTTATTACCTATAGATGTTGACAAGAAGAATCCACCCATCATCAACGCAGTCAAGCGTGGCGGACTAAGTTTCGATACCAATGACAACCCCATGGGGCTTAAAAGCAACTCACCCACCGTTATCACTCCATAACAACCCACCAACCACATAGGCGATACTTTTACCTCACCATTGCTGCCAGCATACACAGCCCACACCATCACTAAAGTAGATAGTCCTGAAATCAGCAACCCGAATGCGATTTTCGTAGCTGTAGATGGCTCTTTCTTTCGCCTGTTAAGCATGGCAAAGAACCCTACTACAAGGGGTGTTAGCAATACCACCCACGCTGGGTTGATCGACTGAAACAGTTCTGTACTTATCAGATACACAGGCTTATCATCTTTCGACAACTTATCCTGTGCCTGATTGCGGAAGTACACATCCCTGCCCCATTCTTTCTGCACTTTGCCATCCACTTTCACAGCTTGGTATTGCACATCATATTTTGTTACAGAGTCTATTTTGGTTGGCATGGTTTCTACTTGATACAATGCCCTTGCTGGTTTTTCTACCGCAGCAGGTACTTCGCGGTCTGTATAATACTTTGCCCATCTTGTAAGTGCCGTACCATTTTGCTTAAACACTGCCCAAAATGCCGCACTCAACGCGAATATCACCAACAATGCCGCTATCGGTCGTTTGTCGTTAGCATTTGCCCGCACCCACAGCGATACATAGAAAATGATCACCGGTATAGCCGCCGAAATAAAAGCATCTGTACTGTCGCTGCCAAATATATTATCGGGTATCATCCAGCCCAGTACACCCGCTACCATCGCAGGCAGAAACACCACACCAAACACCTGCCCCATAGTGGCATCGCCTTTTTCTACAGGCTTTAGTACGTCTGCATGGCGTATGTGTTTCAGCCCGAAGCTGAAAACCACCAAGCCAATTAGCATACCCACACCTGCCGTAGCAAATGCCGCAGGCCAGCTATACTTGTTGCGCATAAAAGCTGCCAGTATTGGCCCAAGAAATGCCCCGATGTTGATACCCATATAAAATAGGTTGTACCCACTATCTTTTTTAGCCTTGTACGCATCTGTAGAGTAGATGTTACCTAGCAATGTAGATATATTGGGCTTGAAGAATCCATTACCTATTATTATCAGCGCAACCGATATGTAAAATGTATTGATATTGTGCAATGCCAAGCCCAGATAGCCCAACGCCATCAGCAACCCACCCGCATATACCGATTTGACGTAGCCAAACTTCCTGTCTGCAAGAAAACCACCCAAAAACGGCGTGAGGTAGGTAAACGCTATGAAAGTACCAAACACATCATCCGCCATTTTATCGGGTATTGCCAGCCCGTTTTTCACATCTATCATATACAGCACGAAGATGCCCAGCATCAGGTAATACCCGAAACGCTCCCACATTTCTGTAAAAAACAGAAAGGGCAAACCCTTAGGGTGTTTTTTCTCATTCGTATGTTCCATATACTTTCAATATTTTTGCAGCCTCAAGATAGTAAATTAGCACACATCACAATGTCATCTTACAATATACTGTTACTCGGCTCAGGTGGTCGCGAAAATGCATTGGCTTGGAAGCTACGCCAAAGCAAACTATGCAAAGAATTGTTTATAGCACCTGGCAACCCTGGCACGGCACAGCTTGGTAGCAACCTCAATCTCAGCATTACAGATTTTGAGGGCATTAAAGAAGCATGTATTGAATACCAGATAGACATGTTGTTGCCTGGTGGAGAAGACTCGTTGGTGGCTGGCATTTACGATTATGTCAAAAACGACGCGCAACTGCAACACATCATCGTTGCAGGGCCGTCAAAAGATGGTGCACAGTTAGAAGGCAGTAAGGCTTTTTCTAAAAAATTCATGCAACGCCACAATATACCTACTGCCGCTTATCAGGAATTTACTGAGGCTAATTTTGATAATGGCATTGCTTACCTGCAACAACACAAGCTGCCGATAGTATTGAAAGCAGACGGATTGGCAGCAGGCAAGGGTGTAGTGATAGCACAAAGCCACGACGAGGCTATACAGGCTTTTACTACCATGATAAAAGAAGCACTGTTTGGCGATGCAAGTAAGAAGGTAGTAGTAGAAGAATTTTTGACGGGTATAGAACTATCAGTATTCGCATTTACTGATGGCAAAAACTATGTGCTGCTCCCCGAAGCCAAAGACTACAAACGTATTGGCGAGGGCGATACGGGATTGAACACTGGCGGCATGGGTGCTATATCGCCTGTACCGTTTGCACAGGGCGCGTTTATGGATAAAGTAGTGGAGCGTATCGTTAACCCCACAATCAACGGCTTGGCTGCTGAAAACATTGTATATAATGGCTTTGTTTTCTTCGGGCTAATAAATGTAGATGGCAACCCGTATGTGATAGAATATAACTGCCGCATGGGCGATCCTGAAACCGAAGTAGTAATGCCTCGTCTGCAAAACGATTTGGTAGAACTAATGGTGAAAATGGGCGAAGGCAAGCTGAACGAAGTAACTGTAACCCATGACCAGCGCGCAGCCTGTAACGTGATGCTGGTATCTGAAGGCTACCCGGGCTCTTACCCCAAAGGCAAACTAATGACGGGCTTCGACCAAGTACATGGCAGCATATTATTTCATGCAGGTACTGCTAATAAAGAGGGTGAGATAGTAACCAACGGTGGGCGTGTATTAGCCATCACTTCTTATGGCGATACCATAGAGGATGCATTGGCAGTAAGCTACGAAAATGCAGCAAAGATTGCTTACGAAGGCAAATATTACCGCCGAGATATAGGGTACGAATTTCAATAAAGTAGTTTAGTAAACGAAGACCCCTTCAGGATTATACGTTCTCCTGATAGAATCCATTGCTCTAGCAGAATCTGCCCTTGGAATAGATAGTGGAAGCAATATATAATGGGTGCTAGAATCTTCAGAAACCAGTTCTACCCTATGCCCATAACTACGCAAGCGACTGATCCGTTTTTCTGCCCTTGCACGTTCTTCATACGTATTTATGATTACTTTGAAGTTCAGCATCGGTCCTTTATTCACCACTGGCTGTTGTGCTGGTACGGTTTCATCTACCACCATCGTTTCTGCCGTGTCTATCAGTTGTGTAGTATCAGTAGCACGTTGGGTTGCACCAATGGTATCGGCAGGTGCAGGTATTGTCATAGGCTGTTGTTGCTGTGCGGGTGCAGGTGCGCCACCACCTATCTTCAGTATATTTTTTGCTACATAAGCTACCCCACCTATCAGTGCCAACAGTATTAATATAAACAATATTATCCTACCCCAGTTAAGCCCGCCTTTTTTCTCCTCTTCCATTTGCGGATATGGCTGTGCGGGTGCCTGCATGGTAGCGGCAGGTGGCGGCGGTGCCATATAAGCAGGTGCCTGTTGCTGCTCTTGCTGATAGCCAAGCGATGGTGCTTGCATGGCAGCAGCACCTGTATTGCGGCGCGGCAGGTTTTTTTCCGTAGGTATGGGTGGTGGTGTCAGCAGCAGTTGTGGGGCAGTAGCAAACTGCAATTTATCATTCACCTGAAAAAAGCTGCCGATAGCGGGTATCAATACTTCTCTGCCTGCCTGCACATCTGCCATGGCATTGGTTGCATAGTCTTTCAGCGCGTTGCTGGCTTTAGATATGCTTATCTGCTCGTTAGTGGCTATAAAGTTGGAAAGGGAATCATCCACAGTATTCACAGGCACTACCACTACCTCACTGACACCCGGCACAAGGTTGCGCCCGTCATACGATGCAGGTTTTCTTCTTATCTCAATATTACCCAAGCCATGCACGTAGCAGGTTTGGTTTTTGAGCAGGTAGAGTCCTATATATTTAGCAATATCCATGAATGCCTTATCCTAAATCGGCTGTAAAATAACTAAATAGGTTTAAAATTTCAGTCGCAACCCACCGAATATATTCATACCATAAGCCCTGTATCCGTACCAACGCTCATATTGATTATTAAATATATTATTAACCTGTGCAAATGCACTCAACCTCGGTATAAAACTATATTCAGCACCTGCACCCAAATCAAAGGCAGCGGGTAGTTCTATCGTACGGTTACCCTTATCTACCGCATAGATACCATCCAGTACAGTCAGGTAGCCTGTTATCAACAAGTCCTGCATCGGGCGGATAGACACATCAGCATTCAACCGCAACGCTGGCAGATGCCAGGCATGTTTATTCAGGTCGGCATCGTAAGTAGTGTATATAATACTACCACCAACAGATACTGTTTGCCCTATGGTATAGCGAAGCGAGCCTTGCAGCGACACGGCATTCACCTTGTCGTAAGACACCATAAACTGTTTATTGTCCGTAGCCGTATCATTAACGAACAGTGGCATATTTCCATATTGCCAGTAAGATACCTTTCCACCTACTGTTATATGGTTGCCAATATTTGTTTGCAGACCGCCATATATTTCGTTGCTATGGGTTTGTGCCAATCCTTTGAAAACAGAAATAAAGGGATTAATAGTAGCCAACTGCTCAAAAGTATTTTGTTGCAACTGCCCGTTCCATCCCGCTGATAATAATAGTTGTGATGCTTTTGCTAGCCTTACATTCAGTTGCACATCGGGTAGTAAATAAGTAGTATTCAATATACCCATTGTAGGATAAAGCCCCACCCTGCCATCAAACGCTCCTTTTCTGTATTGCATAGATGGTGCTATTTGTACATAGTTATTGGCTTGCTGTGTTGCTGGTTTGGTATTGATAGTATAATTAGACAATACTCCGTTTACAGCCAGTCCTATTTTTAATGATGTGTCTATGGTATAGGTAAATGGTAATTTCGCTATTACGTTATACTCACTACCATCAATACCCGACATACGGTTCAATGTATAAGAACGTATGTTGACAGACGGATGATAGCCCCATTTCTCATCGTCAATATTTTGGGCATCAATCGTTACATTAAACCCTGTGTTGCTAAAGCCTACTTCAGATTCTTTGTAGTTGTGCAGGTTATTGTCATACCCAAACAGGTTGAACCTGTTATACAACACACCCACACCACCATGCCATAGCATACTATTGGTTTTATAATACCCATCCGCATCAAAACCTGTGAGCGATGATTTTTGATACAACAAATTGCCTGCTTGCGATAGGTGGCGTATGTTGAACATCGTGTAATAATTCCGTCCTTTCAATCCACCAATACCTGCATCCAGCAACAAGGTAGAAAGATTACCGCCTGCCAGCCTCACATAGTTGGCAAATTGTTTCTTCGCACTATCCTTGCCCAATGCCAACGGACGTAGTGGCAACGCGCTATATGTATAATTCAGGTTTTGTGCAGGCACTTCATAGCTCATGGGTAGTATAGCCGTATCAACAGGTGGCAAATCGGGCGCGGTTTCTGGCTTCACTGCCTGCTTTACCTCTGGTCTGTAAGACTGAATGATTTCTATGGTTGCTGCTTTCAGGTCTGCACTGTCTTTTACCTGTGTTTTGGGTTTTACTACTTTCTTTGCAGCAGGCTTCTTCACCTCTTTCTTTTTTGCAGCTGTTTTGGTTGGCTTTTTAGCAGTATTCTTTTTGCGTTGCGCATCGGCAGTAAACGTCAGCGACAACAACAGTAGCAATATGTATGTTATTCTCAATTTCATGTTTGTGCCGTTATTGGTCTTGCTTCAGTTTACCTTGTTTCTTTTCGTTTGCTTTTACTTCTTCCAGTTTCTTTGCAGCCACATCTTTCAGTTCGGGTACTTTGGCATTCTTCACCATGCTTTGCAACAATGCTTTAGCATTGAAAAAATCTCCTTGTTTTATCAGCACATCGGCAATCACTAAGTAAGACTTCAGCGTGATGGCATCATTACCGCCCGCCAACTTCACCGCTTTGTTGGCAAGTTCTTCCGCTTCCTTCAGCTTATTGTTTTTCAACGCAGCTTCTGCAGTATAATAATTTGCCTCTGCTGCTATCACCGATTTTTTATTACCTGTCATTTTCGCAAACAGTGCATATGCTTCTTCCTGCCTGCCCGCTTCGTATAGCGATTTGGCTTTGATGTACGAGCCTTCCGTTATCAACGCATCGTTCAGCGCGGGCATTTGCAGAAGTGTATCTGCATACGCCGCCGCTTCATTGTATTTTTTTTGATGATAGCCCGTGCGCATCATACCCATATAGGCTTCTTGTAGGTTGTCTTTGCCCATCGCGTAGTTGCGTAGCATACCATAATACCTGAAGGCATTTTCATGATTGTTGGCAAACGCAGCGATACTTGCCGCTTTCAGCGCGCTACGCTCTGCAAAATCGCTCCAGCCTTTTTGCAGCACCACGTCATAACATGCCAATGCCTCTTTCATTTCGTTTAGCTGGTAGTGAGATTCTGCTTTGTAATAGTTCGCCTTCGTAGCAAACACACCATCAGGGTATTGCTTGATGTACGCACCTAAAGACTGTTTTGCTTTCGTCCAATTACCAGATGCATATTGCCCTTCAGCAGCACTGTAGTAGGTAGAGTCCATTGTATTGTCATCCGTCAAGCGTATGTTGTTGTCTTTCAGCAGTTGTGCAAAAGCCTGTGGCTGGTTGTTGTCTATATACAAGCTACGCAATGCGTCCAATGCAGCCGTTCTTTCCTCTGCAGCAGGGTAATCGGTTACTACACGCTTATAGGCATCTATGGCTTTTTCATCTGCTTTCAGTTGCTGGTGGCAAAAACCAATCTTCATCCAAGCTTTCGATGCAAAGCGCACGTTGTCATAAGCAGTAGTGAGTGGTGTGAGTGTAGCTATCGCTTGCTGATATTTATCTTCTTCTATCTGCACCAATGCCAGTTCGTAACGCGCGTCATACGCGTACTTCGATGCAGGTTTCACGTTCATCAATCCCTGCATGATGGCAGCTTTCTCTGCACGCTTACCTATAACACCCAGCACTATACCTTTCTGGTAGCGTGCATAGTCTGCATCTTCGCCGTTTGCAGCTATTACTTTTTCGTACAGGGCAATGGCTTTGTCATAGCCCTTTTGCATAAACACAGCATCTGCCTCGCGCAGTGTAGCATCCATTGCAGTATGGTTGCCCGCTTTCATTTGCGCCTGTGCAAAGTACCATTGCGCTGCTTCAAAATCTTTCTGCTCCATAGCCGCATAGCCCATATTGGTATAGGCATTGTGCAGTGTGGCATTGGGTGCTATTGCCTCTGCCTTGTTGCCGGCAAGTGCTTTGGTTACAAATTGCTCGGTGTAGTTTATTACATCGGCAAACTTTCTTGTTTTATATGCCAGTTCGCCTTTCCAAAAGTTAGCAGCCTGTTCATACTTCTCATCGGGTGTACGTTGCAGCGATATACTCAGCAGGCTATCTGCCATGGCAAGGTTACCAGCTTGCATCTGTGCCATCGCATAGCCATACGCTACTTTTTGCTGTACTACCCAATATGCGGCATCTTTCACCTGTACATCGCCCAATGCGGCGTATGCTTCTGTATAATTGTTGGTTTTAATCAACAGGTCAGACAGCATGGTCTTTGCTTCATCCTTATATACAGATGCAGGGTATGATGTGAGCAAGTCATTAATACGTGTCAGGGCTTCATCGTTATAGCCCATCGTGTACGATAGCTTTGCTGCTAGTAACAATGCTGCTTCTCTTTGTGCGGGGTTAAAAGGCATATCGGCACATAGACCAAATGCATTGCGTGCGCTTTTGGTATCGTCCATTTTAAGATGACAATCGCCCAGTAGGTACATGGATGTTTGTGCCAACGAGTCGCGGGTATCGCTCAATTGGCTGAATTTATCTACCGCCAGTTGCCATTGTCTTTCGTGGTAGTAGCAATACGCCATCTCGTACAAGTCTTCTTTGCGTATCCTTTCGGTATTGGCGTAGTAATGTTCAAAGTAAGGCAATGCCTCTTTGTATTTCTTTTGCTCAAACAACACCTGTGCTGCCAGCAGGTGCAGCTCGTTATCGTAAAACAGTTTTTCGGGTAGTTCTATCAGGCGTTTCGCTTCCTGCAATGCTTTTGCTTTATTGCCTGTGAAGTAGTGTATCTCTGCTACATAATAAGGCACTATTATTTTATAGTCCTTGTCATTGGCTATACGTTCAAACGACTTCAATGCATCTTCATAATTACTCTGGTTGTATGCAAGCAAACCATAGTAATAATTACCTGCCAGATAATACTTACCATCTGCCAGTTCTTTTATGGACTGAAACAATTCTCTCGCCCTGTCAAACTGCTTTACGTTGAAGTAGCAATATGCCAATTCAAATTTCGCATCTGCTATCTCCTGATTACTTAGGTTGCTAATGCCTGCCAACTCGTAGTAATAAATAGCACTTGCCAGTTGCTGCTGCTTAAAGTAGTATTGTGCTACCCCAAATGCAGTGCGTTGTTTGTAAGCAGGGTTCGATGTAGTCGCGATATAGGCTATCGCCGCTTCATCACACCCTTGTGCGCCTGTCTTCAATGCAGCGGTGGCAAGATAATAGCCAGCCCTGTCTGTAGCATCTTTGTCCGTTGTTTGCAGTTGCTTACCAACAGCATCTAAATATTGCTTTGCCGATTGCGATGCATTGGCATACATACCGCTTTCGTATTGCTGAGCAGCTTGTGCCAGCCACTTGTCGGGTGTTGTATGCTGTATGTGTATTTGAGCCGAAGCCTGATGGCTCAACAGCGATACTGCTAAACACATCAGGCTTCGTTTATAAAACTGTTCCTTTCTTTTTGTCATTCAGTTGATTGCATTAAAAATTCCATGTCACATTCAGACTGGGAAATACAGGCAGTTGGTACACACGTACATTGTCTATCCTGTCAACATAAAATATGTTGTTCCTGTCATACACATTCGTCAGGCTCAGCGATGTTTCTACGATTGAGAACTCGCTCAACGAAAAACGCTTTTTTACTGACAGGTCAAGGCGGTGGTAGTGCGATAAGCGACCACCATTGATATCGCTGGCATAAAATAAACCTGTTGTGCCATTCTGCTGATTAACATTCGTCCCAATACTGTTTGCAGTGGGGCTCAGATTTTCATAATAGCCTTGTGTTTGGGTGAAGGGGAATGGTGAACCATAGTTGAACCTACCCGACACTTCCAAATCACGCTTCTTACCAAAAGTATAAGATGCCAGCAGATTGATGTTGATACGCCTATCGAATGGCGGTGCGTATGTTTGCTTCTGTACTTCTTTTACATAAGTATAGTTAGGTGGTGGTGCAGTTACTTTATTATCTTTTAGCACCAGCGCCTCGTATGTTACCTGTTGATAAGACACAACACCCCACAAGTACCACCTGTTTTTGTTATATCTGGCAGACAAGTCCATACCGTAGGCTACACCCGAACCGGATACAAAGTCAGGATCACTTGTTTCTATCTTTATCCTGCTCAGTTCTATATTGCGTGTAAAGTTTTTGTACCAAGGCTCAAAGTTGAATTCAACATTGCGTACATCTACTTCTATACCACCCAATATATGGTAAGCCGTTTGCAGGTTATTGTCTATGCGTTGCTGGTCTGTATTAATAATCGACTGGTCTGGGCTCAGTAGGAACCCTGTAAAGAAGTTAACAATATCTCTGTCGCTCTTGGTACTGATGATGTTTTGAGAATACATACCAGTAGCCGCTTTCAGCCTCACCGCATTGGTTATATTGTACTTCATACCAAGGCGTGGCTCTGGTGAAAACCTGCTGATAGCAGAATAATATTGCCCCCTGAAACCCGGTTCGATGATAAATTTTTCACCAAAATTCTTTCTGAACATAATATACAATGCTGCAAGCGTATTGCGCCTATCAAGTGTTATGATATTACCCAAGTAGTCTTTATAGTCGAGTGTTGTATGGAAACCGCTAACTTCTATACCATATTTCAGTTGGCTGTAGTTTGGCAGGAAGTACGTAAAGTCTATCGCTCCTTCAAAACCGTCTATACCACTGCTACGCGGGCGTTGTGGGTTTTCATTCAGGTTTGTATAGTCTATCACATATTTTGAATATGCGAACTTACCATTTATCAGCGCAGCACTTGTACCGGGTGTTACCACAAAATTAGTACCTGCACCCGAAGCTCTCCACCTGAAGTCTGCATTAGGTGTAGATGTATTGTGTTTCAATACCTGTGCCCTGTCGTCAAAGCTGAAGCCGAATACATTCAGCTTACTACCGTTATCACCATTGTATGTCAGCTTGCCATACAAATCGGTAAATGCATAAGGCAGACCATATTTATACGGTTCGCCAAGGCTGCCGTATATTGATTTGGATGTTTTATCTAAGTAACTATGCTTGGCAGAAAGCAGGAAAGTAGCAGACGAGCCACCCTCAGTTTTAGCTTTCAATAGCGGACCTTCCAACATAGCCCTTGCCATTATGGGTGATGCCGACACCTTGCCTGCCAGCCTGTTTTTATTACCATCCTTGGTACGCACATCGAGTATGGCCGATGTACGATTACCATACTGTGCATTGAAACCCGCCGTTTGTATTTCTACATTTCGAATGGCATCTGTTTCAAAAACTGAGTATAAACCTATTGAGTGAAAAGGGTTATAAATAGTAATACCATCTAGCAAAATACCAGTTTGCGATGGCGCACCACCACGTATATATAACTGTCCGCCTTGGTCGCCCGTGAAAACTACACCCGGCACTACCTGCAGGTATTGTGCTATATCAGGTTCGCCACCTGCGCTGGGCATCAGTTTCATTTCTCTGGGCGTTACGGTGATAGAACCTGCATTCACTTGTGTTTGCTTCTCCGTTTTTCTAGCAGATACTTCTACACTACCCAACTCTTGACTGCGCTGCCCTAAAAACAGCTTTTTGCTTACTACATCACCCGCTTTTACGGTAACAGTAGCACGTACCGTATCGTAACCTATCAGACTGGTATAGAGTGTATATGTTCCCGGTTTCACTTGTGTCATGGTAAAATAGCCATTCACATCTGTCTGTACACCTATTTTGGTACCTTCCAGTATTACGTTGGTAAAGATGACGGGTTCTCCGGATGCTTTATCGTACACAAAACCTTTGATGATACCGGTTGTTGCTTGTTGCGCATTTACTTCAACATGGATGAAGACACAGGCTATCAGTAAAAAAAATGCAGCAAACTTCTGCAGGCAGGTTGTTCTCATTAAAATAAAATTAAAATTGCCCCGAAAAATAATCTATTCTCCAATATGTTGGGCGAAACAAAGATAGGAATTACACAACAGTGACCAAAAGCATAATTGCCTTCATCCTTACTTAGCATATTTGCATAATATAATACCATACTGTTGCCTATTTATGTAATATTGTTTGTATGAAGATTTTCAGTGCTTCACAAATAAAAGCTTGCGACGCTTATACCATACATGCATCCGGCATCAGTAGTATAGACCTGATGGAGCGTGCTGCTGCTGCTTGTACAGAATGGATGATAGGCAACATGCCCAAAGACAGTGTGTATATAGTATTGTGTGGCAGTGGCAACAATGGCGGCGATGGATTAGCCATCGCCCGTATGCTGCACCGCTCAGGTTTCAACGTCAAAGTATTTCTGCTGCAGTTTACAGATGCATTATCTGAAGATTGCGCAACCAATCTGCAAAGGCTACAGGGCATAGATAGCCATCTGGTAGACGTACTGCTGCCCGATGCTTTCATTACCGATATACCACCCAATATCATCATCGTAGATGCCATAGTGGGCACGGGGCTCAACCGAGCTGTTGAAGGGTGGTTAGCTCAATTCATAGACCACATCAACCAACTACCCAATACCAAAATAGCCATAGACATACCAAGTGGTATGCCTGCCGATAATATTCCTGTCAATGATACAGACATACTGAAAGTTGATTATACACTCAGCTTTCAGTTATACAAGCGTACTTTTCTGCATCCCGAAACGGGCATTCATGCAGGTAGTATATCACTGTTGGATATAGGGCTACACCCCACTTTCATAGCATCTACACACAGCAACTACCAAACCATAGACGAAGAAAAAATAAAATCCCTCTACAAAAAGCGTTCTCCATTTTCACATAAAGGAGATTATGGCACAGCACTCATAGCTGCTGGTAGCTATGGCATGATGGGAGCCGCTGTATTAACTGCCAAAGCTGCTTTGCGTAGCGGAGCTGGCAAGGTAAAAGTGCTGACACCACAAATTGGCTACAGCATTGTACAGACTGCCGTACCCGAGGCAATGTGTACAGTAAGCGGCGAGAATCATATTTCTAAAATCAACTGCCCTGCTGATGTGCAGTCCTTGGCCCTTGGCCCGGGCATTGGTATGCACGACTATACCATTAAAGCGTTTGCAGATTTTATTGAAACGTATAAAAACCCTTTAGTGCTGGATGCTGATGCCCTGAATATACTGGTAAAACAACCCGAACTGCTACATAAAATACCTACAGGCAGTATACTGACGCCACATTCAAAGGAGTACGAAAGGCTGTTTGGTAAAACCCACAACAGTATGCAACAACTGGAGCATGCCCGTACACAGGCTATGCGCTACAACATATACATCATCCTGAAAGGGCACCATACCGCTGTTACTACCCCCGAGGGTGAATGCTGGTATTGTACAGATGGCAATGCAGGCATGGCTACTGCAGGTAGCGGCGATGTACTTACAGGCATTATTACAGGGTTATTTGCACAGGGATACGACGCCTATACTGCCTCTATATTGGGGGTGTACATCCATGCCAAAGCAGGCGATGCTGCTGCTGAAAAATACGGGCAACAAGGCATGGTAGCAGGCGACATTGCAGATAATATTGGCGAAGTATGGAAACAGATAGAAAGATTTTTATAAATTTATCCAAACATTATAATGCAATGAAACAATTTTTACTGATACTATCAGCAATAGCCACCCTTACTGCTTACTCTTCTTGCAGCAATAAAGAGTTTATTTGCAAGTGTACCAACTACCAGACAAATGATACCGTATACTCTCTGGTACTCAAAACTTCAGAGAAAAAGGCAAAGACACAATGCCAAACACGCAACTCATCTGTAGGCTCTGCTTACGATTGTGATTTGACAAGTGGAGAAGAATAAAATCCTATTTGCTTACTTGCAGCAGCCGCTCCAGCACCATGTATGTTGCAGGGCAAACGGTAGCGTTCTTCAAGGTTAGTGGAACACGCTTTATTAATACATCTTCATCGGTATATGGATAACGACGACAGTCACTCGGCCTGTCGTCGTATATTTTACAGGTATTATCAGTATCTAAAAACGGGCAGGGCGATTGCCTTACTACATAATCGTTATCCTCATCCAGCCGCAAATAAGTTTCTACAAAATCGCCCTCTTTCATCCGCAATAGCTTGGCTATACGTTTGATGTCGGGTGTTTTAAAACGTGGGGAGTAATTTTTGCAGCAATTAGCACACTGCAGGCAGTCTATCTTACTAAAAGCTTCTTCATGCAAGTCGGGCAATGCTTTCAGCATGGTATTCTTATTGCCTTTCTCCAGCATACGCTTATATGCCTTCTGATTTTCTTTAGCAGCCTTTTCCCAATTATCAGGTATCATTGCCTACTCCCTGCTTCCTCACAAGTAAGAGGAATTTTTGTTATTAAAAAAGGCTGCATTACACAGCCTGATATTTTCAAAGAATAACCTTACTCATTATCACATCATCAAATTATCAAATTAAGATTGAGCCATTGCGCAATTAAGCCATTCAGCCATTATCACAGATTCATCTTATCCATAATTCGCTCCAAGTCGCTATCGTTATAAAACTCTATCACTACCTGCCCCTTACCATTTTTCTTACGTTCCAATTTCACTTTGGTGCTAAAGTGCGAAGCCATATTATCTTCTATACGTTTGTATGCAGGTGGCAGCTTGTTTGGCAACCCACTTGCAACTGGCATTGCCTTACCACCACTCAGCATATTTTTCACCAACTGCTCTACCTGACGCACAGATAGTCCTTTCTCCAGCGTTTCGCGGTACACATACAGTTGCTCATCCACTTTATCAAGCCCTATAATGGCGCGTGCGTGCCCCATACTAAGGTGACCATCACGTACGCTTTTTTGTATATCAGGTGGCAACTTCAGCAAGCGCAGATAGTTGGTAACCGTACTACGGTCTTTCTTCATGCGCTCTGCCACTTGCTCTTGTGTCAGTTCGCATTCATCCATCAACCGCTTGTAGCTCAGTGATATTTCTATCGCGTTCAGGTCTTCACGTTGCAGGTTTTCCAGCAATGCCATCTCCAGCATCTGTTGGTCGTCTGCGGTGCGTATGTAAGCAGGTATATCCTTCAACCCAGCCAGCTTTGATGCCCGCAAACGGCGCTCACCCGAAATCAGTTGATACTGTGCTGCTCCCAGTTTCACCACCGTTATGGGCTGTATAATATCGTGCAGTTTGATGCTGTCTGACAATTCTCTCAGTGCCTGCTCGTCAAAGTCGCGGCGTGGCTGCTTGGGGTTTACCTCTATCTGGTCAACAGGTATGCGCACAATAGAACCGGCAGACGGTGTTTGCCCGCTTACGGCAGGTGGCACGGATGTAGCACCTTCTGCGGGTGTTTTCATCTCCTCGTCAATGGTATTGAGCAATGCGCGGATGCCTTTACCCAATGCTTGTTTCTTATTGATCTGCGACATGGTCTCCTGTTTCAAATATTCTGTCTTCGTTCTTTATCTTGGTCAGGTTGTTTTTCTGCAAAATCTCTTTTGCCAGATTCAGGTAGTTGATGGCACCTGTACTCTCCGCGTCATACATCAGCGCGGGTGTACCAAAGCTCGGTGCTTCGCCCAGCCTTGTGTTGCGGTGTACGATGGTATTGAACACCAACTCGCCAAAGTGGTTTTTGATTTCCTCTACCACCTGATTGCTCAGTCGCAAACGCCCATCATACATCGTCATCAGTATGCCCTCTATCTGCAAATCTGTATTAATGCGTGTTTGCACTATTTTGATGGTGTTGAGCAATTTGCCCAAACCTTCCAGGGCAAAGTATTCGCACTGTACGGGTATGGCTACGCTATGAGCAGCCGTCAGCGCGTTTACGGTTATCAAACCCAGCGATGGTGAACAGTCTATGATGATGAAATCAAACTTCTTGCTTTGCTCTTCCAGCGCATTGCGCATTACATGCTCGCGGTTGGGGTGGTGTATCAGTTCTATCTCTGCACCTACCAAGTCCAGATGACTGGGCAGCAGGTACAGGTTGGGTGTTTCCGTTTCCAGTATCACCTGTGCAGCAGGTGTGTCGTTCACCATACAGTCATACAGGCTTAGCTGTATGTTCTTCAGGTCAAAGCCATTACCCGTTGTGCTGTTGGCCTGCGGGTCGGCATCTACCAGCAGCGTTTTGTACTCCAGCACCGCCAGGCTGGCCGCCAGATTGATGGCTGTGGTCGTCTTTCCTACTCCGCCCTTTTGGTTTGCTATCGCTATTACTTTAGCCATATCTTATTGTTTAGTCCCTTTTTACCGTAGCAAAAGGTACGCCTTTTGATTGATAGTTATAATGTGATGGTTTCGCCTATTTGCGGCAGCAGCAATTCTTTGCCTGCATTGGCAAACTGCTGTACCGCTTGTTCCTTATCTATTACTATATACCCAAAGGTATCGTAGTGTACGCCTATTATTTTATTGCACTGTATATAGCCTGCTGCTGTTACTGCATCTGCCACATCCATAGTAAAGTTGCCGCCGATGGGCATAATGGTAAAATCGGGCTTTGCAAAATGCGGTATCAGTTGAAAATCGAGCATCAATCCTGTATCGCCTGTATAGTAAAAACTACCTTCTTCCAACTTCACGATGAAACCACCTGCCGCGCCACCGTATGTACCATCAGCAAACGAACTGCTGTGCGCAGCCTGCACAAACCTTACATCGCCAAACGGAAAGCCAAACCTGCCGAAATTCATGGGGTGTACGTTGTCGTAGCCATGCTTTTTCACCCATTCTGCCACTTCCCATGCGCCTATTACGGTAGCACCTGTTCGCTTGGCTATACTTAGCAAGTCGGCAGTATGGTCAACATGTGCATGGCTCACCAATATATAGTCTGCCTCAATACTATTTACGTCTATATCCTTCGCTAGCGGATTGCCCGATATAAATGGGTCGAATAGGAAGCGTTTGCCCCCTGATGCTATGCTGAAACAGGCATGTCCGTAAAACGTAAACTGCATGAAAAAATCCCTCTGAATGTTGCAATACAAAAATAATGTTCCACGCCCGTATTTTGTGAAACAATGAGGTGATTGTGGATAAGTTTAGGTATTTGCTAGTAAGGAATGAGTGGTGAGGAATGAGGCATTAGTAATTGGTTAATACATTGATATGCTTGCAAACATTGCATGACAAAAATCACCCCATCCACCTCTTTTACAATACAACTTTCTTTAATCCCGGATGTTATATCAGCATGAAAAGGATATTATTTTCTATACTGATGATGGCATGTATGCATACAACATCATACGCCAACGAAGGGGTGCAGAAGCTAATGGATGCCATTAATAAACAGGCAGGTACAGATGCCGTGTTATCAAAGTTCAGATACAAAGCTTGGGCAGCAGACGATGCCGCATGTAAACTACGCATTGCAGAGATAATAGAAGTATGGGGTGCGCAAGATACAGACCCTGCCATCTACGACATAGACCTGAGCCGCGCTGTAATGGGGCAGAATGTAGAGATACTATCTGCCGGCAAAAGAGGGCAATTCCTTGTACGCTTTGGTAAAGATATATGCCGTAAGAATAATCGTAGAAACGCGAGGCTTGAAGTGATGTTCTTAGACGCTAAAAAAAGCGAAGAAGCTGTCTACAAAGAGCTATCTGCAATGATAGAAGAAGCCATAAAGGCATCTGTAGCCTCTTGCGAAGCGTCTTAGCTTCTGTTGTTTCTACAGCACATGGTGCACTATCCTATCCCACTCTGGGTGGCGTTTGATGTAAGAGCTGGCGAACGGACACAGGGGGATAATCTTCCAGCCCTGCTCTTCTATATAGGCAAATGTTTTTTCTGCCAACATCTTACCTATACCTTTTCCTTCCAATTCGGCAGGTACTTCTGTATGTGCAATGATGAGCATATTGGCATTACGGCTATATTCCATAAAAGGCACCAGCCCGTTTATGTGCATTTCAAACCTTTGCGCTGCTTCGTTGTGTACGAGGGGCGTGTCGTTAATAATAACTGTCATAAATAAGGATGTTGTTTGTTTTGTAAATGACACACTGTATCATTTATCTCTCTCGGCCAAAACATGCAACACGACGGGTAGTATAGAGGAATTATGGCTGCAATATAGTATATAAATAATGAATCCGCCAAATAGGGTGTTATTTTTGAGTTACTAAAACGTATGCCATCATTACCAGTTATGGCGAGGAGTTGCGAGGTACGAAGCAAAGCCATCTCTCGAAATAAGGGATCTGCCTATACTGTTCAAGATGTTGTGTAAGGCACCTTAAAGTATTAATATAACGCCGTTTTGCAAATGGAATTTGAAATACTTGCAATGATGTTTTTATTAAAGCTCATTTTTAAACCGTAGTACAATAAATGCCCCTATCCCACACAGAACATCCCGGAATAGCGAATAAATTGTTATTTTAAACGTATATTTGTAGTAGTAAATTTGTTTTGTACCTCATCGAATTTGCAGTTAAAAATGAAAAGCAACAAAACACACAACACGAAAAAACGGCAACAAACAGCAACAAAACAGAAAAACCTATATTTATACGATGAAAAAGCTAATCGGCATATCGGCAATCATAATACTACTGGCATCTTGCAAAGACACCGCTACCCAACAGGCAGACGATGCCAAAGAACTGGCAGCACGTTTCAGCCCTATCATCAATGGTGGTTGGGTTATGACAGACTACATCACTCAACTGCAAAAGACCAAATCGCCACTGGCATCATACGGTGTGTTGCAAGACATTGTTGCAATGGATATAAACACTACAGACTACACAGGCGATAGCCTCTATATACAAGCCAGCCTGAACAACCACGAGGGCGATGGCTTTATGGTTTACTTCCGCAGAGGGCATAGCGACAATACCCTACTCACTTCCCTACCCGATTACAAAAACAGCATTAATACATTCGAGTTGGGCTATGAAGTAAATGGCATAGATACCGTACTTGTACTCTACCACTACGGCGCTGGCAACAAGCTGATAGATAAACGGAGCTTCACCCAAGCACTACCCAGTAGCGAAGATGGTGAACCATCTGCCCTGCAACGCATAGTCAACCAAACACTGTTTGCAGGCAACTATACCGCAACAAACGAGCAGGGCATTGTTGCCGATGTATCGTTTACAGCAGATGGTTTGTTGCAGGGTTTTGAAGGCAGCAACACTTTCTACATTTTTACCGATTTTATGACAGAAGAAGAAGGATATAAAATAGACGAAATATGCTTTGACGAAAGAACTAAAAACCAGCAGCCTTTCGTCTTCACTATCAGCGGAGATACTACACGCCTGTACGCTGCCAAAGAAAATGAAGAACGCACCCGTTTAGAAAAAGGTGCGCTTAAATATACATTGATAAGAAAGTAGGTTACAGTTCTATTGTTTCGCCAACTTGCAACAATATCAATTCTTTACCTGCTGCAGCAAACTTTTCTACTGCTTGGTTAGTATCTATCTTTATGTACTCAAATGTATTATAGTGTACGCCTATTATCTTGTTACACCCTATAAAGTCGCTGGCTACAATAGCCATATCAACATTCATGGTAAAATTGCCGCCAATGGGTAGTACTGCAAAGTCGAGCATGGCATAGTATTTAGGTATCAGTTGCATATCAGTATTCAGCCCGGTATCTCCACTGTAGTAAAAATTGCCGGATGCCATTTTAAGTATAAAGCCACCTGCAGCCCCTCCATACGTACCATCAGGAAAGGCACTGCTATGAAGGGCAGGCACCATACGCACTTCGCCAAAGTCGAAGTTGGTAGCTCCGTAGTTCATCGCATGAAACTTCTGTACTTGTTGTGCTTTGGCTATCACCTCATAAGTGGCTATTACTGTTGCGCCTGTTTGCTTTGCCAGTCTGTCAAGGTCTTCGGTATGCGCACGGTGTGCGTGGCTTACTAATATATAGTCTGCCTCTATTTTGGCGATGTCGATGTGTGTAGCTAACGGGTTACCGCTTATAAAAGGGTCAAACAAAAACTTCAACCCGTCCGATTTAACTAAAAAGCAAGAATGTCCGTAGTATGTAAATTCCATCTATCCTATTGTTTTTCAAGCCTTAGTAGCGTAATACAACGTCTAAATTACAGCATGAACATTCAAAGAAACACAAAGACAGCATATATTATTTTCCAAGAGCCACAATCAGCAAAAAACTACTGATTATCAACTAATTAAGCATTATTGAACAACTTTACTTACAATAAGTTGACGCTCACTTGTTAATCGCTCGTTAACGACTTGCAATTTTTTTAATATCAGGTAGTGGCATTTTTATATTCGTGCTATCAAACACTAAAACAACAAACAATGTTAGATTTCACTTTCCCAATAGAGGCAGTACAAATCACTGAATATGATGCCATCCTAATGGAACTGATGGTAGAGCTAAACTAAACAGGCATTTTTCTACTCTGTATCATATACACCAATTTTACAGACAAACTATGTAATTGTGTTTTGCTGTGTGCATTACGCTCTATATAGTATATCGTCTTAGATATGGCCTCTGTCATCTGCCCCAATACATCAAAGCTTATCTTCATAGCAGCCAGTTTTTGGGCAAACTGCGCTTCTTCCTGTGGTAGTGCGGGCGATTGCTGCGGCAGGTAGCGGCTGCGTATAGTATGTTCCAGCAGGCTTATCACATAATGCAAAAAGTTCTTTTGCTGCTCTCTGCCAGCTTTGCTCCATTCATCTGCAAACTTAGCTATGGCTATACCATTATTGGTAAACAATGCGTTGAACCAATTTCGTACATCGGGGAAGAGGTCGTTTTGTGTATGTTGCAGTAGGCGGAGTGCTTCTGTAAAACTGCCATTGGCAAGGTGTCCTATCTGCATGGCATTGCGCTCGTCTGCCAATCCGCGCTGCAATAATGCACTCGCCACATCTTGTGCAGACAATGGTACAAGCCTCACATCCTGCGTTCGGGATAATATGGTAGGCAATATATCTTCCTGTGCTTCTGCCACCAGTATCAGTATCGTATCGGCTGGTGGTTCTTCTATTAGTTTCAGTAGTATGTTACCCTCTTTGCCGAGGTATTCAGGCCGCCAGATGATTTGCACTTTCTTTCCCCCTTCGTACGATTTCAGGTTGAGTGTATCTATTATCTCTCGGCACTCTTCGGCGGTCAGGTTGCCTTGTTTGTTTTCCGCATTGATGAACTGCAACCAATCGTACGTAGTACCATACGGTGTTTGTGCTACAAACTCTCTGAAGTCGGTCATGTAATGACGGCTCATGGCTTTGGTACCGCTTTTGGGTGGTATGCTGGGGAAGCTAAGGTGCAGGTCTGCATGTTCCAGCTTACCCACTTTTTGGCAGTTAGGGCATTGCCCGCAACTATCGGTAGCCGTTGGTGCTTCGCAAAATATGTATTGTGCCAATGCCAGCGCAAAGGGCAGCCCACCCGTACCCTCATTGCCCGTAAGCAGCAAAGCATGTGGAAAGTGCCCGCTTCTGTACATGTTGATAAGCCCTTGCTTCGCGCCCGATTGTCCTACTACCGATGAGAATTGCATGGCTTCAAAAATAGGAAGAAAAGCAAGAGGCTTCTACTATTAATTCCGCATGATTTTTTGTTAATGTTTTGGTGGATTGATAAAATGTGTTATATCTTTACGATATCAATTTAATATCATACTGAATTAACTAAAACAACGCGATATGGAAAAAATAACAAAACCAACCAACGGCTACCTTGCATTAGTACTATCACTTGTACTGCTGGGTGTTGCTATCTATCTCTTTACCCTTGCACCCGAAATGCCTGTCATCGTAGTACCTGGCATCCTGTGTGCAGCTACTACTATATTCATCTGGAAAGGGCTGATGATTATACAGCCCAACCACGCGCGCGTGCTCAACTTTTTTGGTAAGTATGTGGGCAGCGTGAAAGAAAACGGCATGTTCTTCGTCAACCCGCTGTATGCAACTATTAAGATTTCGCAAAGGGCATCCAACCTTGCCACACCTACGCTAAAAGTGAATGACAAAATGGGTAACCCCATAGAAATAGGCGCGGTGATAGTATGGCAGATATCAGATACTTATAAAGCTGCCTACGAGGTATCGGACTATGCATCTTATATCAAAACACAAAGCGAGGCAGCGCTACGCAACCTGGCTACCAGCTTTGCGTACGATAATATAGAGGACGAAACCGCCACCATCACCCTACGCGAGGGCGGACAGAAAGTGAATGAATTGCTTGAAAAAGAACTGAACGAGCGTTTATCTACTTCGGGTATTTCGATACTCGAAGCACGCATCAGTCACTTAGCTTATGCACAGGAAATAGCAGGCGCTATGCTGCAACGCCAACAAGCAACAGCTATCGTAGCAGCACGCTACAAGATAGTAGAGGGTGCAGTAGGCATGGTAGAGATGGCACTGGAACACCTGAGCAAAAAGAATATAGTAGAGCTGGACGAAGACAAGAAAGCTACTATGGTAAGCAACCTGATGGTGGTGCTATGCGGTGAGCGTGGCGCACAACCTGTATTAAACACGGGTACGCTGCATCAGTAATTAATTTAAAAGTCGAAATTCAAAACTAATAACCTTGAATTTTGACTTTTTACTTTTGAATTTGAAAACATGCCTAAAAAAAGTTTTGTACTACGGATAGAAGAAGAAACATTTAAAGCCATTGAAAAATGGGCTGCCGATGAGTTTCGTAGTGCCAATGGGCAACTGGAATGGATTATAGACAAGGCACTGAAAGATGCAGGCCGCAAAAAGCCTGATAAGAAAAAGGATGATGGTAAAAACAATTAAACACAAAGCGGCTCTATGAGCCGCTTTTTTAATGGTTACTTAATAATGATTAAGTAATTATTACGTCGCTGTTCAAGATGTTCTGTTAAGCATCTTGAACTATGAATAGCAAGCCGTTTTATAAACAGAATTTGAAATACTGTAGTTGAGGCTTGTCGAATAGTTGTGTAGCAAAGCACTTTTAGAAATTACAGCTTTTATGTAGCTTTAGTACTATGAATATCTTTTGGAGAACAGAGTGCTATGCGATGTTCAAGACTGTCTGCTGAATATCCTGAACACCGGACCTCTTAAAACAACCAACACATACCATGCGCATCTTATTTCTCATTATTGCTATTGTATACAGTAATACATGCTGCAAAGCACAGTTTATTGCAATAAACCATCTTATGGGAGGTCCTGTTGCTTATGGAGCTACAAATGTGACTATTAATTTTTTAGTATCTTCTGCGAACCAGAGTATTGCACATACTTGCTTTACTCCACCCTATATATCCGTACATTTTATAGGCGGTGCAGTAGGTACAATACCTCCACTTAAGGGTAAGTCATTTGTTTTTTCAAGAAAAGTAACCCGCATACGCTATGTAAGTTATCAAATGAGAACGGGAGATACCGCTTCTTTTTATGTGAACAACAATAAGCAAATCCTAAATAACTCTATGCTTAGTGTACCCTTAGCCCGCTGTGGCTTCTCTTTTACACCTACATCGATAACTGCGTCAGGCGATTTGAAAGGCGATACTATGTATGCTTGTACAAGTAGTAGTACTGGAGGGTTGTATGTTAATCATCAAATAGATTTCTTCCCAACACAACCAATGGATAGCTTTACTGTATTTACTAATACAAGTATTCCGGCAACAATTGGTTGTAACTATCCTTTTGGTGGAGAAGTATTTTTCGCTTCTGATACCCTCGCTTATATCAATCAGCCCCTTACTATAGTACCTGTATGTGCAGGCGATACTATTAAAATACCCTACAAAGTCAGCAATACCTTTAATAGCGGTAATATATTTACCGCCCAACTCAGCAACGCAGCAGGTAGCTTCGCCACACCCGTAAACATCGGCAGCCGTACAGATACTACGAGCGATACTATCAGATGTATAATACCTCGTACTACTACGGGAGGAAGTGGCTACCGCATACGCATTGTCAGCAGTAGCCCAAGTAGTATATCATTTGATAATGGTACCAACATACAGATAAAAGCACTTGCTGCCAACCGTACCATCAGCAACAACAGCCCGGTTTGCGAGCCAGATACTGTAAGGCTGTTTAGCAGCACATCAACAGCAGGCACAATGTATAGCTGGGTAGGCCCCTTGTCGTTTATTGCTAATACTGCCAATGCCCAAACAGGGAATACTACTGCAGCCAACAGCGGGCAGTATATCCTTACTATGACTACATCGCAAGGCTGTATAAGTAAAGATACCACTACCGTAACGGTTAAACCCCTACCACAAAAACCTGTTGCGAATAGCGACACATCACTATGTCCAAATACTACGCTACACCTCAGTGCTACCACTACCACCATAGGTGTAAATTGGGCATGGACAGGGCCTAACAGCTACAACAGCACCGCACAAAATCCATCGCGAACGGGTATGACAACCGCCGATGCAGGTAACTATATTGTAACCGCTACGCTGAACGGCTGCAGCAGAAAAGACACGACTAATACTACGGTATTTGGAATCACCGCCACACCCGTACCATCTGCCAATACACCCGTATGTATTGGGCAAGACTTGAATCTGACAGCTACCAACGTAGCTGGTGCTACCTATGCATGGACAAGCACAACAGGTTATTCATCTGCTTTGCAAAATCCAATTATCTCTACTGCTACAACTGCTATGGCAGGTAAATACTATGTACAGGCTACAGCCAATGGTTGTGCATCTGGTATCGATAGTGTAACGGTTACCGTCAACCCAGCACCCATGATCAATATGTACCCGAGCCCTAAGGATAGCATCTGTCAGGGCGCAATGCTCACTTTAATATCCAACCAAAACAATGCTGGTACAGTGTTTCAACGTAAGTGGTACAGAAACAATACTTTAATATCAACTGCAACAGGCGCTAGCTACAGCACTACCACTGCTGCCGATAATGATGTGTATTTTGTAACCCTGACAGGTGGTAACTGCGCTGAACCATTTACTGATACAAGCAATCAGATACCCATCAGGGTATTCCCTTGGTTAGCACCAAAAGTGAGCATCATCGCGAACCCAACCACCACCGTACCCAGCGGTACAACAATCAACTTTACCGCCACACCTACCAACGGCGGTAACAGCCCAACTTATCAATGGACACGCAACGGCAGCAATATTGTTGGTGCATTGAGCAACGTATGGGGTGCACCTACGTTGAGTAATAACGATGAGATATGTGTGAACATGACCAGCAGCTACCTCTGCCCCAACCCTAAAACGGTTAAGAGCAACTGCATTAAAGTAAGCATCGAAACAACAGGCATCAAAGGCACATGGGCAAGCAAGCAACCAAGCATCTACCCCAACCCTGTAAAAGACTTACTGATAATAGAGGGGATACCAACAGGCACAATTATACAACTAACCGATGTAGCAGGCAGAATGCTCATCCGCAAAACAGCCATCAGCAACAACGAAACAGTCAACACCCAATCCCTCATCCCCGGCAATTATATATTGCTGCTCGATGACAACAAGGGTAATCGCTTTAAGATGAAGATTACGAAAGAATAGCATCCATTCAATACATTTATAATATCAATAAAACCCGCTACGGTAGCGGGTTTTATTATTTATGCACGCTAGTTTCTTAACCGTTGGTTAACGCTTAACAAAGCTGCTCGTTAAGCGGTTTTAAACGAGCCGTTAAACGGGCTTGTTTATTTGGCAACCCCTTGCTGCGGGTCGCATATTTGCATCATCAAACGACAAACAAAACAAAAACACAGCCTTTTAAAACAAAGAATAAAAACACAAGCAATGACTAAAGTAACAATGTTCGTAGCTATACTGGGATGCATCATAGCAGCCGTAAACATATAAAAACGGACACTCAAGCAAAACAAACTATTTATTAAAACATTCAACAAACAAATAATGAAATCGCTCATGCTCGCCCCCATCGGTTTATTACTTCGCAGCTATCTGCTATTTGCCTTTGTTATGGTATATATACATAAACAAAAAGAGCGCCGTAATGAACGCCGCATAGCTTTAGCAGCTATGAAAGATGCACGACATGCAGGCATTTAATTGTAGTTGAAACATATTGCAATAAGAGAGCCCTTCTGTATAAGGCATAATAAAAAAACTCCCTGTTCTGGGAGTTTTTTTATTGAATGTTTATGGCTTCTTTTTAGGTATGTATAGCGTATTGCTTTCTACCCAAAAATCATTAATGGAATAAGACTTAATACTATTGGTACATTTCGTATCTCCATCTCTGCAAGGCACAGTAGTATAGCGGTTATCGCCTTCGTATATATCAGCTATTTTGTATCCTGTGTTAGTAGATGTTATTATCAATACCCAATCGTACCCATAGCGTACTGCGTTTGTACCATTACCAACTGCCGTAGCTGTATAGTCAGACAACCAACTGGTATCTGGCTTATTTGTAACTGTAGATATGGGCTTGTTGTTTACTAATTGTATTGAGTCTAGCGCTTTAGTTCTTATCTTATCGCCGCGCAAGTATCTTTTCAGCAATACATTGCGCACCTCACTACGGTCGTACCCGGTGAAAGCAATCCTTAATGTTTCGCCATCGCAAATCCTACGTTTCTTGCAGCAAGATGATGTCATCAAAACCAAAACACTTAATGCCATGATTGACAAAATTCTACTATTCATATACTTTATCTGAAAGCGCAAAACTACTGTTTATTAACGTGCAATGCTTAATGTTTTTGTCATTTCTTTCCCTGCATGGCTAATACTGACGTAGTATTGTCCGCTTGCTAATTCATTTATTGGAAGCTGAATAACACCATTATTAACCGTGAGGGTTTGTCTTTTTATAAGACGTCCTGTAATATCATACATCATCACATCTGCGCTATCGCCTGCAGGGTTTTCTATTTCAATGTTTATCATATTCCCCATTGCAGGATTGGGGTATAATTTAATGTTGCCAGCAAGCTTTGTTTGCTCTATAGGTACTGATGTATTCTCGCCCTCGTAGTAATACAAAACTTGCGATTCGTTACTACGTTCGGGCATCCAATATGCTGTTGCAGCCAGCCAGTCATATTTTCTGTAAGACTTTATGTTATTCAGCAAATTGTACGTCCATGTACGCTTTCTATACTCTACATAATTAGGGAATACAAATCGCTTTTCAATGATGTCTGTTACATTATTGTTCATATCATAGTAATAATGCATCCTGCTCTGCGGCCCCCATTGTTGTGCTGCTATATCCCAGTAATTAATGGTTTCAACATCTGTATAGTTGTTAGCATCATAAGTATAGTAATGCCAATAGCTACCCTCCCATCTTTGTGCAGGGGCATACCAGTAATAGTACCAATGAGATGATGTTTTGCCATTTGCGCCATATTGATACACTTCTCTTACAGAAGGGCTTGTTATAAGTGTAGCAGTATTTATTCTGTGTATTGTGTAAGTATCTAACTTGCCTGAAAGGTTGTAATTAAAAAACTCCTCTTCCCATGTATCCCATTTTGTAAGGCTGTCGTTCCAGATATAGAGCGCATGGTTAGTTAAGTTGCCCGATGTGTATTGATATACATCTTTACCCTCGTCTATCAGCCCTCCGGGTGTTGGTTTGAACCATTTTATAGTATCTAAGATATTGCCGGGTTTGTACACATATACCTGCACCCTGCGCAAAGACCATGATAATGCAACGGTATCCCATCGCCATTCAGATACGCTATCGTAGTTGCCTGATGACAAGTACTTATATTCGTATTTCAATCGGTTTCTCCACCCGTTACCTACATACTCTTGTACAGTATGGCTGCTTATTCTGTCTGCCCCGTTATATATCCGCTGCCATTTCAGTAATGGCGATTTTACGGCAGCTTGCACTTTCCATCGGGTAGATGTATCATATAAATGAGTTGCTGTAGCCATATTACTACCCCTGCTGCCACTATAAGTATAGCCTGTAGTATCATTCAATACATACCTCAGGCTATCATGCCCGTATATACTTTGTCCTACCAACCGCACAACAGGTGTTTGTGCAATGGCAGGCTGGATGATGCCGATGAAAATGCTCCACAATAAAAAATACCGCATATACCTTCTTGCTTTCATTAAGCTCCGAAAATTTAATTTACATTATTTCTATATAAATACGAAAACTTTTTATTGCTCCCTATTTTATAAAACCCAAACTAGTTATATCTTTAAACATTATGGGTACTAAACATTTCTTATTCGGTATTGCCATTGCGGCTATAGCCATTGGCTGTAAACCAAGGAAGAACGATTTTATTGCTGCACCGGCAAACCCTGTTGCCGGCACTGGTGGCAGAACAGATTTGCGGGTTATCGTTAAGCGCTATAGCAAACAGATAGATACAGGCACTGTATATATTAAGTACAACAATACTACTACTTATACTGATACTAAGTATGATGACAGTGGTAACATAAAAGTACAAAACGGCAAGCCTATGGTGATATTTGACAGCCTGAAAGCCGGCAACTACTACTTTTATGTACGTGCTAAAGACCTGACAGAGCTTGCTCCACATGACGACCTGATGGGTACCGGCAGTTTCAGAATAGTTGATACTACTGTTCAGTTTCATGAGGTGTACATTAATGCCCTTAATGATATAGATATGCACTACGCTCCTAAATAATTATGATTCTACTTTTTTATTAAGCACCCTGATAGTGGGTGCTTTTTTTATATATTCTATGACAATACTGTGATGTATAAAGCGCTTTTATAAGTAAATTTATATATTGATATGCCAACTTTCAGGTATAAAAAACTGTCTTTATTACAGAAAAATATTGTTTTATGAACGGATTAAAAATACTGGCTTTAAGTACGTTAACGGCATTGACTTTAGGCTCTTGCGAAAGAAAACCAGACCCTCAACCAACACCTACCCCAACTACAGGAAACGGCGAAGTAGGCTTTGAATTTGCAAACGTGGTAGGTAGTACTGATTTGGTTTTGAATACCGGTAATTATACAAACGCAGCCGGAGAATCATTTACTGTATCTAAGTTCAATTATTACATCACCAACATCAAACTGAAAAAAGCGGATGGCACTGAATATGTTGAGCCAGAAAGCTACCATTTGGTTGAGGCCGATGTGCCTGCTTCCCGTCACTTTCACTTGAAGAATGTTACCAAAGGCAGCTACACAAGTGCCAGCTTTATGATTGGTGTTGATGAAACTCGCAATACAAGTGGTGCACAAACGGGCGCTTTAGACCCGGCTAAAGGAATGTTCTGGAGCTGGACTACTGGCTACATCATGGCAAAGCTGGAAGGCTCATCACCTGCAGCTACTACGGCAGACAAAAAATTTGTACATCATATTGGCGGTTTTACAGGTGCTAATAGCTCACTACGCACTGTTACCATTACTTTCCCGCAAACAATGGAAGTATCGTCTGCTAAAGAATTGAGCATCAAACTGAAAGCAGATGTATTAAAATGGTTTGCCCCGGGTAATGTAACTATTGCAGCTAACAGTAACCTGATGAGTGTAAACGCCACATCTAAAACAGTGGCAGATAACTATGCGAATATGATTAGTGTAAGTTCAATAGTTTTAGAATAACAACATTGTATATGACTTTCAGCAGATTATTAATAATAGCATCGGTAATAAGCACCATCAGCTTTTCTTCTTGCGAGCGAAAAGAACCAGTAGAGATTGCAGGTAAAGGTGGCAATGCCAATATCGTTGCTGTACCAAAGCATCACGGTAAATTCATTAACGAGTGTACTATGTACATCAAGTATAATACCAACGATTTACCATCACCCACTTTCAACCCCAACCAGTATGACGACTCGCTGAAATGTACCGTTGCAGATGGTAAGCCATCGGCTAATTTTACAAAGTTGAAAAAAGGTAAATACTACATATACGGTGTAGGTTGGGACCCCAGTATAGAAATGAAAGTAGAAGCCGGCAAACCCATTACTATTGCAGCCGACCAAAGCTACGAATTGATAATACCTGTAACAGAAGGTGATTGATACACTGATATTTTTACTATAACGAAGCCCCTGTAACAGGGGCTTTTTCTTTTACATTATTATAACAAAGCTATACCAACGGGTATGGTTATTGCTACGTCTATATTAGTAGAAGCAGGCAATGAAGAATTTGATAATGGCAAAAAAGATGATTTATGAAAAGCTTACTAAACAAACCCAGAAATCTTGCATTTTCTTTCAGGCTCTTTCATTACAAATGGCGTTTCAGGCTACGATTTAGTGTTTCATACGTTTAGCGATTGGCGCACCTTCCGAGTAAGGTGCGCCTTTTGCTTTTATTACAATGTTGCTATTAATTCATTTACTTTATCGCGTATCATATCGCGCACTGTATTAAATTCTTCAGGTTCCATGTTTCGCGGGTCGGGTATTTGCCAATCTATATGCTGCTTAGCCGGCATCCACGGGCAGGCATCGCCGCAGCCCATTGTTACCACCGCATCAAAAGGCGCAAAGCCCTTTACTTCATCCAATGATTTGCTGGTATGCGTACTCAAATCATAACCCAACTCCTGCATAGCTGCAATGGCTTTAGGGTTTACAATTCCTGATGGTTTTGAGCCAGAGCTATACGCCTCTACTTGCCCGCTCATCAAAGCAAACGCCTGCGCCATCTGGCTCCGGTTACTGTTTTCAATACAAACAAAAAGTAGTTTCTTCATGCGTCTTTTGTGTTAAAATAATGATGCAGTGGTACTGCTGCTATAGCACCGATAACTGGTGCTGCAATGTAAATCCAGATAGATTGTAAATTACCGCTCACCAATGCAGGAGCAATAGAACGCGCTGGGTTCATAGATGCACCGCATATAGGGCCGGCAAACATGGCTTCGAGCAATACCACCCCACCAATAGCTAAGCCGGCAAACATGCCCTGCTCTTTGCTGCCATGTGCTACATTCAGTATTACCAACATCAGGAAGAATGTTAACAGTATTTCCAATACAAAGGATTGCATATCGCTGCCCGATGGCAATGTAGCTCCTAATGTAGCATTATCAGGAAACAACAACTTCAATACACCACTTGCCAGCATCGCACCAATCAATTGACTGATGGTATAAGGCAGCACTTCTTTGGCTTTAAACTTTTTAGCTACGGCAAATGCAATACTAACTGCGGGATTCAGGTGCGCACCAGATACATTGCCTAAAGCATATATCATAGCCATCACTACAAACCCGAAAGTAATGGCGATACCTACGTGTGTAATAGCACCACCCGATTGCTGATTAATAACAATAGCCCCTGTGCCACAAAACACGAGTGCAAATGTGCCTGTTAATTCTGCTATGTATCTTTTCATTACTGTTGTCTTTTATTGAAATTGATGTGTGATACCCACGCCAATTGTAAATAATAAAAATTGTTAAGCGTACCTATGTTGTCATTTACCCAGAATATATACAATGGCCCAGCCTCTACGCTACTATTCTTGCCTGTCTTTATGCCTATAGCTGCTGCTGCCCAGTTTTCTGCATATTTAACGGTCGCACCTTTGTACGTGTTAAAGAAAAACTCGTTGTATGCTGTGAAATAGCATTTATCTTTTTTGCCAACAGGCAAGCTGACTCCTGCGAAATAACGAATCCTATGTGTAAAAGGTGTTTCTCTTGTAAGCCTGTTTTGTACAAAGCGTCCGTCAAAACGCAATCTATGCTTGATGCTCGCTTTATTCAGTGGGTATTTATAGGTTGCCTGCACATAAAAACGATTCTCGTTTCGGTAATTATTCTCAAACGGATATTGTCGCTCATACACATAGCTGCCTGACAGGGTAAGCATCTTGTTGAGTTTATAATGCAGTGCCTGTTCGCTATAAAATACAAACAACCCTGTAGGTTCTGTTTGGTTATTTACCTCATCGTTATATGCATGTAGTTGTGCAAAATAATAGAAGCTATAATCCAGCTTATTATTTATAGTACCGCTATGGTCTATAGTTGGAAAAACACCAATGTGATTAAGGCTTTGTGCGTGTACTATAACTGCTCCGCAGAAAGCAAATACTGTAAGTAATATCTTCTTCATAAACTGCTAATAGGCTTTACGTAGCATATCTGCATACGCATTGGGCAATGGACTGTTTTCTACTGCTTTTGCTGCAGTTTCCACATCATATTCCACCCGCACAAATTCTACCTCAAAGCCTTTTTCACCGACAGTTCCATAATTTTCGTCTATGTGCAATATGGCATAGCAAGCTCTTACATCTCCATCTTTTGGTTTACCTACAGAACCTATATTAATGGCATGCCTGTATTTTATTACTCCATCAGTATCAACTTTTACTACTCTATGGTATGGTTTGTGTGTATGCCCAAAACACATGATGTCTGCATCCGCATCTTTCATAATACGAAGCATGCTTTTTTCATCTCTGTCTTCAAAAAGATATTCGTTTATTTTTCGGGGGCTGCCATGCACCAGTAGCAGGTTTGCTATATCATCGTTCAGTTTATATTCCACCCTTATGTGTGCCGGCAATGTTCTGAGATATGTCCTTTCCTCTATACCCACTATTTCGTTGGTATAGCTGATAGACACTTTGCCATGTGCTTTGTCTTCATCTGTTTTGTATGCACAGCCACAATCGTCGCTGCTGCGCCCTATACCAAAGTCGTAGTTACCTGCAATGGTAGGTATACCACGCTTTCTTATTTCAGCAATCACTTCGTTTGGCCAAATGTTATAGCCTACAAGGTCTCCCAGACAATAGACAGCATCTGGTTGGCGATTATTAATATCTGCAAGTACCGCGTTAAGTGCCGGCAAGTTGGCATGAATATCGGAGAATAATGCAATTTTCATATCAGGTATATTTATCAGTTTAGCAACAGCCACTACCTGGTGCGCAGGTTGTTGTAAGAGGTTTTTTAGCAAATACTGTTATACTGTAAATGCCCGTACCACTATTTTTAAACGCTTCAATATCTTCCGCACTCAGGTATTGGTTTAGAATATCATCAGGCACAACTATTGCTTTTTCTTTTTGCAGTGTAATGTCAGTAAAACCATTAGCTTGTATCAAGCCCAAATACTCATCTTTTTGTATTGCACCACTTATGCAACCTGCATACATTTCAGCGATATTGCGCAGCTTGTTGGGCAAATGACCTACCAGTACTACGTCTGATATACTAAAGTGCCCGCTGGGTTTCAGCACACGATATATTTCTTTGAACACCCCATTTTTATTCGGTACGAGGTTCAGTACACAATTACTTACTACAACATCGGCCACATTAGCCGTAACAGGCATTTTCTCTATATCTCCCTGCCTGAACTCAACATTGTTATACCCTACTTTCTCCGCGTTTGTCCTGGCTTTTTCTACCATAGCCTCTGTAAAGTCTATGCCTATTACTTTACCCTTTTCACCCGTTGCCCTACGTGCTACAAAACAATCATTACCTGCTCCGCTACCTAAGTCAATGACCGTATCACCTTCTTTTATCTGTGCAAACTCTGTTGGCAACCCACAGCCCAATCCTAAATCAGCATCGGCATTATACCCTTCAAGTTTGGTATAGTCATCGCTCATGATGTTATATACCTCTGTACTGCACCCACCACTGCCACAGCAGCTACTCATATTCGTTTCTTTATCCTGTAAGGCTATTTCGCTATACTTTTGCCTTACTAATTCTTTCAATTCTTGTTCCGTTTGCATATTATCTTGTTTTTACTGTGTATGAAAAGTATATATAGTCGGGCAGCATCTCACACTACCCGACTTTTTAGCTTAGCAGCAACCCATGCCCTCGCAACAATCCGTATTACCACCGCAGCAGTCGTTCGTAGTGTCGCAGCAATTGCTAACCTGCATTTGATTTTTCATAACGCTAATTTATTGTGTTATTGCAATATTGCGATGAATAAAGACAAAAAAAGTTAACAACAACTATTACCGTCCGGCAACTCTTTAAAAAACATCGTGAAGAATTCTTTGTACTGCAGCCACGCTTTGGGGTTGATGCAATAACACACACTGGTACCATCTATGGTGCCTTGTATCAGCCCTACTTGTTTCAGTTCTTTCAGGTGTTGTGATATGGTGGCTTGTGCCAATCCCAGTTCCTCTACCAAACTGCCGCATACACAAGCATTGGTTTTTACCAATACCTGCAATATAGCTATCCGTGCAGGGTGAGCAAGCGCTTTGGCCATCGCTGCCAGTTCATTCTGCTTTTTGGTAAATAAATCTGTTTTAGTCGCACCCATTTCTTTATCTATTCATTGCAATATTACGATTAATAAATTTACACTGCCAAATTTTGAGAATAATTTTTGTTGATACCTACATTTTTACAAAAACGGAACGACTGGTACGCTTGTCGAGAAAAGTAACTTCTACAATATATGTAGCACCGGGTAGATTACCGATGTCAAGCACTTTGTGTTTATTATGTATATCGTCTGCAATGCTCAATACATTACCACTCATATCCATCACACGTATGCACGATACCTCGTCTGTAGCAAATACATTTAGCTGGTCGCCTGTAGAAATGGGGTAAACTGTCAGGTTCTTATCCATAGCAGTTTACAAAATTGCAAACCTACATGTAAGCATCATATACCCCGAAATGGGTATTTTAATTTGCAGGATTACGGTAGGGAGCTTAGTTATCCAGCTTCACCTCAAAAATCTTCGGCCAGTTTTTACCTGTTATGAAAATTCGGTTGGTAGCTGCATCGTAGGCTATGCCATTCAAAACTTCGGGTTTAGTTTCGTCTGTTGCCTCTTCCAATGGCGGTATGCCCGTTTGCCTGCGTAGATTTCGCATATCAGCAATACCCACCACATTGCCGGTTGAGGGGTCTATCTTATAAATCATATCAGCTCGCCATTGGTTGGCATAGATGTACCCTTTAATGTATTCCAATTCGTTTATGTCGGTTATTGGGCCGTATTGGTCTTTTACCTGTATCTTCTTTACTATAGAAAAATCGGTTGGGTTCATAAAATAGAGTACATCGCTGCCATCGCTGTATAGCAGGTTGGTGCCGTCGTTGGTCATACCCCATCCTTCTTCATTGGCGTAGGTAAATGTCTGCAACTGCTTCAATGTTTTGGCATCATACACAAAGCCTGTTTTTTCTTCGTATGTCAGTTGGTATATTTTACCATTCAGCACCGTAATGCCTTCGCCAAAATATTTACCATCAAGCTGTATGCGTTGCAGTTCTCTGCCTGTTTGCAAGTCGTTTTTCTTCAATACAGATTTACCTCTCAGCCCTGTACTCTCATACATCACACCATCTACATATTGTAATCCTTCTGTAAAGGCAGTATTATCGTGCGGATATGCTGCTACTACTGTAAATGGTATTTGAGCTGGTGGTTTTACTGCATTTGTACTATCTGTGGTAGCTGTGTTATCATCGGTATTTGTTGTTGGTTCATCCTTACAGGATTGCAGCAACATACCCAAAGCGAGTAGTGTTATATATATACGGCTCTTATACATTGGTAATTAAAAATAAGGGCGAATATAAGGCATTGCCTGCTAATGCACTGATAGCATTGGTATGTTGACGTGCTTTGCCAATTCTTTTGTATGGCTTTTACGAAACAGGCTTTCAAAAAAACCGTGCTTGTGCGGGGCAACTATCAGCCAGTTGATGTGATGTGTATTTACAAACTCATTAATAGCAGCATCGGTATCGGTACTGTTAATATAATAGTATTCAGGCTTGGCATCTGCCAACTGCTGATGCAATATTTCACTTACTTCTGGCGTATCTGTATTGAAGTTGTTATTGTCATGGTCTATATTCAATACATGTAGTTGACTTTTCAGTTCAGATGCTATACTTACGATAGTGTTCAATGGCAGGGTTTCTGTTTCTTTCTTATAGTCGCAAGCAAAGCATATTTTACTGACCGGGCTGTACAGACAACCCTCCGGTACTGCTAATATAGGATGTGGCAAGCTACGCATCATATTCATCAGGTTGCTGCTATACCATATACTATCTTCGTTGTGCAGGCTGTTACCAACTACTATCAGCCAAGGGTTATTTTGCGCTGCATATTCTTTTATCACATCAGTAATATCACCAAACATCACCAAGCCTGAAACGTTGATGTCATTAAAAGTTACCGTCAGTTTATCCGTAAGCTGCATCATAGCTTTCTCAGCTATGCACCTGCATTCTTCCACACTCATCATAGGCATGGGGTTGTCGCCCACGCTTACGGGTACGGTATAGCTATGCAACACTACAACATCTGCCTGCATATTATTGGCGAGCATACACGCGTACTCCAGCGCATAATTAGCTGCATCTGAAAAATCGGTGGCTGTAATAATTTTCGGCATAAAAAACCCGTATTTAGGTATATAAAATTAAAACTAAATACGGGTAGAATATGTACTTCGTCAATAAATTAAGTCAGAAATAACAATGTCATTTTTTGAAAATGCTACTGAAAGCTTCTGATACTACTTGTGCAAATGTGGTAGCTATGATGTTAACATCAAGCCATATACTGCGATTTTTCAAGTAGTAAATATCCCACTGAATGCGCTTGCGTAGTTCTCGCTCGGCTGTAATCTCACCTTTAAAACCTTTAACCTGTGCCATACCTGTAATGCCGGGTACTGCCTCGTGACGAAGGTTGTAGTAAGGAATAAACTGAGAATAATACCTTGTATGATACAACATGTGCGGGCGAGGACCAACAATGGTCATATCACCTAACAATACATTGAAAAACTGTGGTATTTCGTCTAAGTGCGTTTTGCGAAGAATTTTACCGATGGGTGTGATGCGTTTATCTCCGTCAGTAGCTTGTTTGGTATCAGAGTCTGCATTTACGTACATAGTACGGAACTTGAAGCAATCAAACTCTACACCCTTGTACCCTGTGCGTTTCTGCACAAAGAACACAGGACCTTTTGAGGTGAGTTTTATGAGCAATGCAACGATTGGATACACCCAAGACATCACCAACAGGATGAATGTCATTGAAACAAATATATCCAACCCACGCTTTACGGCTGCGTAGTAGGCAGATGGCTGATAAACCATATAACGATGGTTTATTTCGCGAAACATTTCGCGAATATCAGCAACATCCGACTGCGGGGCGGGTTGCCTGCGAGTTGGCTGTATTTGAGGTATTTTTACTACAAAAGGGTGTTCCATTACTATTTACTCTAATATCAATCTATTATGACTAATATTTTACAGCAAAAATCGTGTCAAACTTTAAGATTTAGTAATATTTTTTAAGATTTTTTGCTATTTCTAACAAATGTATAAAAAATTACTTCTTAATTAATTGTTTATCATTGCTATAAATCAAATTCCAAAATACCATACTAAACAATGAATAATAAACAATTCCTGCTTGTGTTTGTAGAATTGCTTCTTGAAACATAAAGAAAAGCACACTCACATGGAAAATAAAGAAAATATGTCTATACTCCATGTCTCTAAGGTAAAAGACAGGTACAAATGCCATAAGAGTAAAGAGTAATGCGCCTAAAATACCTAGCATTAACAATGCCTCGAAAAACATATTATGCAAGTTGATGTCATAAAACTCGCTACGTTTGTTGTCTCCTTGGGCATCTACATCAAAACCGTATTGAGCCAGTTTTTGGTTTTGCAGGTCTGTTGCGTCTCCATTGCCAGCCCCCATCAACCACAGGTTATTTTCTTGCATTATCTCGTACCCAAACCGCCAAAGCATCAATCGTAAGGTTACATTGTTAAAAGACTCTTGCGGTACGTTTTTATAATCTGGCAACCAGGCTATGCTCAGGTCTTTCTGAAAAATATCATGATAACGCTGTTTTACAGGATTATCTGTTGCAAAAACAACTATACCAGCCGATACAAATAACAATGCTATGATTACCAACCGCCCCCATCCCCATTTTTTATACTTAAAAGCCTTGCGTATGTAAAAAGGCACTAACAATAAAAAAAATAGCAGTAACAGCAACCTCGAAGACAACATGATAAAAAATATCAGTTGCCATACAATAAATACAACCTTCAACACACGCCACTTGCCTTTATAATAATGCTGCCAGGGAGTTAGCAACATAATGCTGATAGAAAATAAGGTATATAATGCCATATATACTGCGCTTGCATCAAAACCCTCAACCAAACGATGGTAAAAAAAGAATGGCACATATACATACCCCTCTTGATAACAACGTACTACAGCATGTATAACACAAAATAATGCAACGAATGATATACTGTAATTCAGAGAAACCAATATGCGCTCTAACCACTTTCTGGGTATTTGTGGGCCTGCACCTATTATCAGTGGCAGGAGCAAAATGCTTGCCTTTGCTCCAATATCAAATAAAGACTGGTCTTTATTGCTACTATATGTATAACTGAATGCTGTTAGCAAAAAAAAACCTATCCATACCCACAACCATTTTCGTGATACAAGATTAGCTAAGCCCTGCCTGTAATTACCCCTCAGCAACCATAATACAGCTATCAATGCAATGGTGTAAGAACCAAACAAGAAAGGAAATGGTATGAAAAAAGCCAGTAAACATAATGCATAATATTGCATTGTCTGCATCTTGTCTGCCCATTGCATAGATTACAAAAGTAGCTGATTAAACACTATTTTTACGCCTATATCTATTTTTTAACACCTGAGTGAAAAACAGCCTCTTAAGTAAAATATTTTCATCGGGCCTGCAGGCCATTGCGGTACAGGTATTAGGTGGTGTATTTTTTATATTAATACTGCTATTTCTTTCAAAAGAAGAATCGGGGGCTATTGCTTGGGCAAACTCTGTGGCTCTAGTGATAGTAATGGCCCTTAGCTTTGGCATGGACCAGGTTGTGGTGCGCCGTATTGCAGCTTCCGACAGGTCTGACTGGGCAGCACCTGCATATTTCTTTCACCTGTTAGTACTTAATAGCATCACATTATTAGTATTAAGTTCTGTAGTATGGTTTTGGGGTGATAAACTTATGTCTGGCTTCAGGATATTGCCCTGGATGTTTTTGGTGCAGGGGTTGCTATTTACTGCCGGACCACTTAAATTTTATTTCAATGCCAAACAACAGTTTAGACCATATGCAATTATAGCTATCGCTAGCAACCTTGCTAAACTAGGTATAGGTATATGGCTTATTAAGACTGGAACTTTTACGTCTTGGGCTGCTATGCAAGTGCTGATTGCTTGTGCCATGTTTGAATTAATAGCACTGCTCGGTTATATTATTTTCACATCACAATTCAGTTTCAAAGTACGTTGGGTAGCGTACACCAAATTGGTAAAAGAAGCATTGCCACAATACGTTGCAGTATTGTTCGACTCGAGCCTTGCACGTGCAGACATGATACTTCTGGGCATTTTATGCACCAACGTCATTACCTCTGAATATGGATTGGCATATCGGGCATATGAAATTGCCAAGCTACCACTGACAGTTATAAGCCCTATACTGCTAGCAAGGTTTGCTCGTATGCTTGCAATGAATATAAAAGCAGAAGAGGCAACTGTATCTAATATAAAACACATAGTGGCTGTAGAAGGTTATTTTTCCATGCTCATCCCCTTAATTCTTAACCTGTTATGGGCACCAGTACTCGACCAGCTTTTTGATAAAAAATTCGGCTCAGTAAATGCGGTTGAATTCATGCTGCTTTCTTTGTGCATACCCATTCACTTTTACATCAATATACTATGGACATTAGCTTTCTCTGCCAGAAAATACAAACAAGTTAGCGCCATCATCGGCATCACAGCCATTGCAAACATACTACTCAATCTGGCTCTTATACCATTTCTATCTGGCACTGGTGCTGCTATTGCATTTGTCATTACCTGTATTGCTCAACTGATAGGTTATTATATGCTTGTTAAAAAACATATCGCCCGTGTACCGGTTTCTAGTATTATTATTTTCACTATCGTTGCCTTAACAGCATATTTCATTGCAATTTATGTTACCGCAATTATTTGGTTACAGATTATCATAGCGTTTGCGGTCTACTCTATATTATGCATCCTGATGAAGCAGGTTAACATCACTAATATGAAAGCAACTGCACAATTTATTAAAGCTACATAAACATTGACTGACAACAATACATATCGTCTACCTTGGTACAAAAAAGCAGACATCCCGCTGTTGCTTTTTATCGTAGGTGTGGCCAATGTTAAGCTATACATTAAAGTGGCTGCTATTGTTTTGTACAGTATTTATCTTTTGTATAAACAATACCCGCGTCAAAAAACCACTGGCATCGTAAAGTTTTACTTGCTGATGCCTCTCATAGGTAGCATTGGAGCTGTATGGCATGGTTCTTTCGCTGAAGACAGTTATTGGTTTAGTTTCTCGATGTCTTGCATGTTATGGCTACTGGCTGCCGCAACAACCGTTCTTCTTCAGCAATCAGTTGGTACGCTTGCCAAAGAAACAGTCATCACAACTCTAAAGTTATTTTTTCTCCTTAATGCACTTGTAAGTGTATCAGAGTTGATAATAATGATAATCGAATCCGGGCAATTAGTTCCATATTGGTATTGGGAGCCTACCGAATACTATGGTGGCTCTACAGGAGACCATATCAAAGGCATAACAGGAAATATTTCTATCACAAATGCGGGCATCAATGCAATAGGTATATTGTACTTTACATACCATCGTTATTTAAAAACTGCCATTTTTTGTACAGTTGTTTTGTTGTTATGTACAAGCAATCTGACTCTCATTTTCCTGATACTAACCTTGCTTGCGATGCTTATGTTCGCAACCAAAAAACTAGTAAAACGATATACTTTCTACGTTTTGTTAACTATTGGTATGGTATATCCTTTCCTAAGTCTTAATAATGTAAAGTACGTGCAGCATGTCTATAGTACAAACATTACAGAATCGGACAAAGAAAAAAAGAACCTGACGCCAAAGTCAAATAATATAGATTATCTGGACTATGAAAAATACCCCATAAATGATAAGCATACAGTACAAAAAGAAAGCCACTATAAATTAATGCTTAATGATACTGCTTTGATAAGCTATAAGGATAACCTGAAGTATATTAATGCAGAAGAACGTCTTAAATCAACGTCCAATAGCAATCTGAAGCTGGAACCTGCCAAACTGCAAAAAACAATATCTTACTGGTATGGAACACCATACGAAGAAACACCACTAACATCTTATAAAAGCTTCATTAAGCTATACTCTATGAAACAAATCTGGTGGTATTGGAAATCCGCCAAAAAGAATATTGTATTCGGTGCCGGCATGGGTAATTTTTCATCTAAACAAGCTATTAAATCAACAGGGTTAGGGTGGCAGGGAACGTACCCCAGAAAGTACATTTACATCGGCAAAGATTTCCTTCAATACCACCTATATACATTGATGTATGTCTTTTCCTTACCCATATCCGAGCACTCTGTTATCAATATGCCCAACAGCGTGTACAACCAAATAGCAGGTGAGTATGGCTTGGCAGGTATTGTTATCTTTATGATATTCTATGTAGGGTTTATATTAAAGTACATCAAACGCTTAAAAGTTGGTTGGTATATTTGTATGTTCTTTTTCCCTTTTCTTGCATTCGACTATTGGTTTGAAATGCTATCTGTAACTGTATTTTTTGAATTAATAATCTTACTTGAGTTTTTCGGCAAAACGGATGACAACAGCTAACCCACAGATAACAGTATTGATGCCCGCATACAATGCCGGTGCATATATAAAAACAGCCATCGAAAGTGTGTTGGCACAAACCTATGCCGATTTTGAATTACTGATTATAAACGATGGTTCTGAAGACAATACACTAGCTCTTATCAAATCATTTACAGATACACGCATCAGGTTAATAGACCAGCCAAATAAAGGGTTGATAGACACGCTAAACGAAAGCATAGACAAAGCAAAAGGCAAATACATAGCCCGCATGGATGCAGATGATATTTGCTTGCCAAACCGCTTGCAGGTAGAGTTTGATTTTCTTGAAAGTAACCCTGACTATGTATTGGTTGGCTCTGTTGTTGACATTGTAGACAAAGACGGCAACTTTTTGATGCCGTTATATCCTGTGGGATATGAGCACGAAGACATTGTTGCAAATATTGATATAAAATGTCCTTTCAACCATCCCAGCGTTATGTTTCGTAAAGAGGCTGTGATACAAGCGGGCTATTATCCTAAAAACGCATTGACGTTTGAAGACCATTTGCTATGGAAAAAAATGGCAACAATAGGAAAGGTGCATAACCTAAAGGACGTATTGCTGCAATACCGTTTCAACCCCGAATCGGTTACTATTGATGAAAAATGGCGTGGTGATTTGTTTATACAACTCAGGAAAAAAGCACTGGAACAGGGCTTTGTGAGCGATGAAGATGCACAAAAACTGAAAGAACTCATCAGCAGTCAGAATTTGAGTGCTTACAAAAATGCCTCTTATTATGCTATGGTAGGTAAAAAATATCTTTGGAATAATCCTGATGGTGCAAAGGCACGCTGGCATTTTGCACAAGCTATCAAGCATTACCCCAAACACATAGAGCCATATATACTTTACTTGTTTTCTTTTGTACCTGCTGCTCTACGTGTAGGTATATACAATACATTCAAAAAACATTAGGCAACTGCATGAAGGTAGCTTTCATATCTAGGGCAACATTGTTTATATCTCCCGGTGGCGACACAAAGCAACTGGAAGAAACTGCTGCCGGCTTGCGCACCATGGGCGTTACAGTAGATGTTTATCTGACACACCAACCGATAGACTATACACAATACGACCTCTTACATTTTTTCAACATCATCCGCCCGGCAGATGTCATTAAGCACATCAGGCGTTCTGGCAAGCCTTGTGTTATATCTACCATATTCGTAGAGTATGGCACTGTAAAAGAAGAAGGGCGTGGTGGCATTGTGAGTACCATCAAAAAAATGATACCCGAAAGTACTTTTGAATACATCAAAACAATAGCACGAGCTGTAAAAAATGGCGAGCAGATTGTAAGCAAAGAATACCTGCTGTGGGGGCATACAAAATCTACTATGTATGCAGCACGTAATGCAAAGATGCTGCTACCAAACTCCGGAAGCGAGTATCGTAGATTTGTGGCAAAATATCCCGTTGCTACACCATACCATGTAGTACCCAATGGCATCAACACTAAAAACCTTGACAGGCAATATCCCGAAAACGCTGATTACAAAAATGCCATCATCTGCATGGGGCGGATAGAGAGCCGTAAAAATCAACTAAACCTGATACGTGCACTTAACAACACAACTTACAAACTATATATACACGGCAAGCCATCGCCCAACAACATAGCATACTTTGAGCAATGCAAACAAGAGGCTGCCAGCAATGTACACATTGGCGAACATCTAGATGAAGATATGCTGTACACCGCCTACGCAAATGCCAAAGTACACGTACTACCCAGCTATTTTGAAACCACAGGATTATCTTCTTTAGAGGCCGCAGTTATGGGTTGCAATATAGTAGTAACAGACAGAGGCGATACACACGACTATTTTAAAGATGATGCATGGTATTGCGAGCCCGATGATGTAGCATCTATAAAAGCTGCTGTTGACAAGGCTTTTAATGCGCCTTACAGCCAATCGTTCAAAAAACGTATACTTGATAGCTATACATGGCAACGGGCGGCAGAAGAAACTTACAGTGCCTATATGGATGTATTAAAACTTTGATGCACTTTTGCACACTGAATGAAGAAAGCACTGAAAATAGGCATACTAGGTACACGTGGCATACCCAACCGCTATGGTGGGTTTGAACAATGTGCTGAATACCTGGCTACAGGGCTTACAGAACGCGGGCATCAGGTATGGGTGTACAACTCTCATTCGCACGAATATCAGGAAAGTATATGGAATGGTGTAAACATCATTCACTGCAACGACCCTGAAGATAAATTGGGTACAGCAGGGCAATTTATCTACGACCTCAACTGCATAAACGATGCACGCAAGCGTGGCTTTGATGTACTGCTGCAACTTGGCTATACAAGTAATAGCGTGTGGTTTTGGCGTTGGCCGGCCTACTGTCCTAATGTGGTAAATATGGATGGGTTGGAATGGAAGCGGAGTAAATACAGCAAAAAAGTACAATGGTTTTTGAAACATGCCGAGCGTTGGGCAGCCAAACATGGCGATGTATTGATAGCAGACAGTAAGGGCATACAGCAACATCTGAAAGACACATACAACAAGAACTCTCACTTTATAGCTTACGGTGCAGACATTTTTGACCAACCTGATACAAACGTTATTAGTGAATACGATGTGGAACCATACAACTACTACATGCTGATGGCGCGTATGGAGCCTGAAAACAATATAGAAATGATATTGCAAGGCTACGTAGAAAGCGGCGCAGACAATCCGTTATTGGTAGTCGGCAAAACTAACAACGAGTTTGGCAGCATGTTGGTTAACCGCTACGGGCAACATAAAGGCATCAAATTCCTCGGCGGCATATACGATATTAAAGCGGTAAACAACTTACGCTATTATTCAAGTATCTACTTTCACGGACATTCTGTTGGTGGCACTAACCCATCGCTATTAGAAGCTATGAGCAGTAATGCCTTGATAGCCGCACACGATAATGTGTTTAATAAAACCGTATTGGAACAAGATGCATTTTATTTCTCTACTCCCGCACAGGTTGCCGACATCATCCGCAACAATAGCGACAAAACATCTTACAACACGCTTATACAAAACAATCTAAACAAAATACGCACCCAGTATAGTTGGGCGCGTATTATAGATTTATACGAGCAAGTACTGCTCGATGCAGTAAAATAACAGTCTATTTACTGGCTGCGTTTTTAGCTTTAAATTTATTGATGGCGTTACGGGTAAACTCACTCAATACCAACCTGCCGCTGATGCCGGCACGCTCCATCAGCAATGTATCCCAATGTTCTGTGCCATGCCAGAAGATTTTCTTCAATTGTGCCATTGCATCAGGGCTACTGTGGGCAAGCCTTGTAGCCAATGCCTGTATAGCATCATCCATTTCAGATGTGTTGCTGTATAGCTCTGCATACAGCCCATGCTTCTTAGCCCACTCCGCGCTGCGCCATTCGCTGGCATCAATGGCCAACTGGCTGAAGCAAGACAAACCAACTTTGCGCTCTACAGCAGGGCCTACTACAAAAGGGCCAATACCTACTGCCAGTTCACTGAGTTTTACCGATGCTTCTTCTGTAGCAATGGCATAATCTACTGCCGATGCAAGCCCCACACCACCACCAACTGCCTTGCCGTGTATGCGCCCAATTATCAGTTTGTGGCATTTGCGCATAGCATTTATCACTTTGGCAAACCCACTGAAAAATTCTTTGCCCTGTGCCTCGTTGCTGATGGCAACCAACTCATCGAAAGATGCACCTGCACAAAATGCTTTATCACCCGCACTTTTCAGGATGATGACTTTTACGTTATGGTCTATACCAATATCATTGATAGTCTTAGCTAAATCGTTCAGTATTGCACCCGGTAACGAGTTGCTGCTCGGGTGAAAAAACTCTATCGTAGCAATACCGTGATCTATCTCACTGCGTACATAGCCGTCTGCGTGTTGCATATTTATCGCACTTTTAGAATGCAAATATGCGATAAAAACTGCTATTTAATAATACTCAACTTGATTGCCTGAGGAATTTCATTGTTATCAAACCATACAATATAATTACCAGCGGGTACATTAGTACAATCCCACCTGAAATTGTGCTTACCTTTTTCCAGATAGCAATTTGCAACCCTATATGTCTGTTTACTCTCAATATTAAATACCTCTAACAATACATTAGTGCCTGATTTGATATTCAAAGTAATGTTTACTACACTTGTTGCCGGATTGGGAGATACAAGAGCAGAATGACTTGTCTTACTATTGCCTTTAGTTTCCTTTACGCCTGAATAAACACCACTGCCATACTTATATGGCATGTGTCCGCCTGCAAATACATGGCTACTATCTATAACAAATATCCTATTAAAATCATACCCAAAATTCAAATAATTCCATGTTTTGCCACTGTCGGTTGTTTCAAAAACACCTTCATAATAGCCGCCTACCCAACCTTTAGCAGGCGTTACAAAACCTACACCTTGTGTACCAATACGTCCTGATGTAGGAGATGGTTTACTTCCTGCAGGTATTATCTTCCAATTATTCCCCAAGTCTGGAGAGTGTATAATGCAAACGGTATCCTTAAAGTATCTCGGTTCGATAGCACCATATATATTGCTACCCAACACTTGTAGTTTCCATATTCTACCACCTATTATACTATCTGTAAAAACCCGTTTCCATGTATTACCACCATCAGTTGTTTTTATTACTACAGACTTATCCTTATTAGCACCGGCAATATATCCCGTATCTAGTGATGTAAAAACAACGTCTATCAAGTTTCTGATTAATGAGGTATCTAAATAACTGAACTGCCATGTAGCACCTTTATCTGCACTCTTGTATAAACGCCCTGTATCACTGCTCCAATATCCAACCCCATAGAAATTGTTCCCATAATGCGCAAGCCCGCAAATGTTATGTTTAAAATTCGGTGATGGGTCACTAACTGATGATGTTATATCGTTCCAAGTCTCACCACTATCTATTGTCCTGAAAATTTTAGCATACGCACCTAAACACCCTGCAACACCGTATTTACCATCGTCCAAAAACTCAATGCTTCTGAAAGATGGCAATTGAAGTGTAGTTGTTGTATCATTCTTTATTTTCCACGTAATACCACCGTTTACCGTTTTTAGTATCCTGTTAGTAATTGTCACTGCATATCCTACGTTGCTATCACAAAAATAAATATCTTCTACACGTCTGGATGTATCTGATAGAAGCGGCCCTTTGACAAAACCATTATTAGGTAGATACATCCACTTGTTTTGTGCAAGGCTAATATTAATACATGCAATTACTAAGAGTAAAGAATATAAGAGTTTGAACATAGGTTTTTTTTGTAAAACTATAATATCACCATCATTTCACCCTATTATTATTACAATATATTTGTCATAAAAAAAGCCCAACAGAATTACTGTCGGGCTACTAATATCAAATTACTATTTATTCCTGATTTCTTTTCTTCACCATCGTCAGAATGGTTGCAATGGCTACTGTTTCGCCTGTTTCGTCATACACATCTACCAGCCATTTTACAATGCCTTTGGCTATATCTTCTGCATCACGCTTTTCCTGGTCTACTTTTTCTTTTACAGTCAGTTTTACGCCTATCGTCATACCGGGGTACACGGGCTTGGTGAAGCGGGCTTCGTCAATACCGTAGTTCAGCAATACAGGGCCTTTCTTGGCATCTACAAACAACCCTGCCGCTTTCGACAGCACAAAATATCCATGTGCCACACGCCCTGTAAAGATGGTACCTTCCAGCGACGTAGCATCCATGTGTGCATAGAAGTTGTCGCCACTGACGTTGGCAAAATTGGTGATGTCTGTTTCGCTAACTGTGTGTTTCGCAGTTATAAGTGTATCGCCCACTTTCAGGTCTTCAAAATGTTGACGGAAAGGATGAACAACTGTTTCGTTTTGCTTACCACCCTGCTGATACACATTCGTAATACGGCTGATGGTTGTTGGTGAACCTTGTATGGCTGTGCGTTGCAGATAGTGCAGTACACCACGCTTACCACCCATCTCCTCGCCACCACCTGCACGGCCCGGACCACCATGTACTAATAGTGGCATTGGTGAACCATGCCCGGTGCTTTCTTTAGCACAGTCTGCATTCAGCACCAATATACGTCCGTGCATACTGGCAGCACCCAGTACAAATTCTGTAGCCACATCATCATCTGCTGTTACCACAGAGCATACTAATGAGCCTTTACCCATCTTAGCCAATGCTATTGCATCATCAATACCATTGTATGGCATGATGGTACTTACGGGACCAAATGCTTCAATATTATGACAGTCTGTTTTGGTAAACGGATTATCGTTAAAGAATACGATAGGCGAGATGAATGCACCTTTCTCTTTATCTGCCCCTACAACATCAAACTTCTCCAAGTCGCCAATGATTATCTGCTGGCTTTGTGCAAGCTGCATCACTTTTTCGCGTACTTCTTTGCGTTGCGATTGTCCTGCCAATGGCCCCATGCGCACACCCTCTACACTCGGGTCGCCGATGGTAGTGCCTTGCAGGCGTTTACCCAACGCTATCTGCACATCTTCTACCATGTTGGCAGGTACCATTATGCGGCGCACAGCCGTACACTTCTGCCCTGCTTTGGTGGTTATTTCGCGTACTACTTCTTTTATAAAGATGTCAAATTCGGGCATATCAGTCGTAACATCAGGCCCTAACACACAACAGTTTAGCGAGTCTGCTTCCAGATTAAAAGAAACAGCTTCTGATACTATACGCGGGTGCGATTTCAATTGCTGACCAGTTGTGGCACTACCCGTAAACGTTACAACATCTTGCGTTTCTATGGTGTCGAGTATGCCACGCGCGCTGCCGCATATCAGTTGCAACGAACCTTCGGGCAATATGTTCGATTTGATGATTTCTTCAAACACCGCCTCTGTAAGAAATGAGGTAAGTGTAGCAGGCTTTACAATGGCAGGTACACCTGCCAGCAAATTCACTGCAATTTTTTCAAGCATACCCCACACAGGGAAGTTGAACGCGTTGATGTGTATCGCAACACCCTCACGCGGCACCATGATGTGGTGACCTATAAACGTACCGTTTTTAGACAGCTTGGCTGCATCGCCATCTACATAAAAACGCTCATCAGGAAACTGGCGGCGGAGGCTTGCGTTAGCAAACAGGTTACCGATACCACCCTCAATATCCACCCAGCTATCTACCCGTGTAGCACCTGTATAGGCACTTATCTTATAAAAATATTCCTTCTTTTCGAGCAGGTGAAAGGCCAATGCCTTGAGCATACGCCCACGCTGATGAAAAGTGAGCTTGCGCAATGCAGGGCCGCCTACTTTGCGGGCATAGTGCATCATAGCACCAAAATCGAGCCCCTCGCTACTTGCAGTATATATTGCTTCGCCCGTTACGGCATTGTGCAGTGCATCGCCATCTTTGGCAGCTACCCATTTGCCCTCGGCATAGTTTTTCAGTTGTGTTACAGACATATCAATATCCTGTGTTTTGAGGCTGCAATTTACGATTTAAGTACCACACAAGTACTAAATACCCTCGCAGGTTCGTTTATCAATAATTATCTTGCAGTCCATGCGTTTATCCCCCAAAGGAGAAAAAGTATATATCTGGTTGGCTTATACTGCCATTGCTGTCGGCATCATCATCCGCATAGTGGTATACCTGCAAAACCGCAACCTGATGATAGACGAGGCTAATGTTGCCCGCAACATCTACGAGCTGGGTTTTGATGCACTCACCCAACCTTTAATGTATGAGCAATATGCCCCACCAATATGGCTGTGGCTTGTAAAGCTGAGTGCCATATTTTTCAACTACGGAGAAATGGCTTTGCGTGTACCCGTATTCCTTTCAGGCATCCTTGCTTTATTATTGTTACATGCGCTACTCAAAGCATTGCATTTGCAACGCAGTGCATGGTATGCACTATTTATTGTAGCCATTAGCCTGCTTTTCATACGCTACAGTACCGAGCTAAAACAATACATGACCGATGTTGTTGTCAGCCTGTCGCTCATACTATTTGCACTCAGGTATCATATCAACAATACTTCTGCAAGCAAGTTTCTACTGATATGGATTGTAGCAGGCAGCATCGGTATATGGCTTTCAATGCCATCAGTATTTATTCTGGCAGGTGTTGGTGCATACTACTTGCAACAGTCTTTCGCAACCAAAAGCTATCGTAAGATTATCTCATTAGTTTTGATTAGCACAATTTGGGTAGGGCAGTTTGTGTTTTACTACCTAACCATACTCAAAGAGCAAGCTAACTCCGAATACCTGCAAAATTTCCATTTTAAATTTTTCCTCTTCGGTACACCAAGCAGCATGGAAGAATGGAAACATAATTGGGATGTAACTACCAGCCTGCTGAAAGAAGCTGTAGGCTTCACTTTTATTGCAGCTTACTTCAATTTATTATGCCTTATCACAGGTATTGTTGCAATTATTCGCAGCCGTAACAGTTCTTTTTTACTATTATTGGTACCACTTGTTGCTGTGCTTATTGCCGCTTCACTCAATCAATATTCTCTTATACCTCGTGTATCATTGTTCACCATGCCATTGCTGCTGATATTGGTAGCCAAAGGGCTAGACAGTATCATGTCATTACGTAACAAAATACCTACATATACCACTATCGTCCTTTGTGTCTTTTGTATATACAACCAAAGCAGCATTAGCATGATATGGAAAGGATATGAAACAGAAGAAATAACTGACGCGCTCGATTTTATTCATAGCAATAATATCCGCAACGGAAATCAGGTGTATATTCATAATGGTGCTTATCCTTCTTTCATTTACTATACAACTATCCATCCGCATAAAGACAAATGGACAGACATAAAAAATGCCAATCACCTGAACTGGGATGCAGACTATCACAAAACAGCCAAATATGCAGCATCGCCCTGCGCATTTATCTTTACCAGTATTTATCCTGACGACCTTGCAAACAAGCTAAGCACTATACAAAACCACAAGAAAGAAATCAATAGCCTGTCTAAAGACGGTTGCCGTGTACATATATTCAGCAATTAAAAAACGCTTACTTTTTTATAATTAAAAAGAGCCATCATGCGATGGCTCTTTTTAATTATTATCCTCAGAAAAATTACTTCTGCACCTGTATTTTCACTGTACCGCTGTTGCCTTCGCTGTCTTTCATCATCAGGTAGTAAATACCGTTTGACAATGATTCCAAATTCACAACTTTGCGTGTAGCATTACGCATTTCATCTTTTATTACTAACTGACCTAACGGATTGTAGACGTTTATTTCCATATCTACATTCTTATTACCCCAGTCAATAGTTATCTTTCCGTTGTTAGGATTAGGATACACTTTCATACCCTTCAGGTCAACCGTATTTACATCCAGCAGTGTAATGTTCAGTTTGTTAGATGGTTTTGACCAACAACCATTGTTATCTGACACTGCATAGTAAGTACCGATTTGTTGTGGATGCAACTGTCCTGTTGTACCCCCGCTTAATTGCCCAGAAGGACCAAACCATACAAATGAACCTATACGGTCTACTACAATCATATTACCTATTAAGTGTATTACTGGCGGGTCTAATGTTATAGAGCGTAGCATTGTATCTGGTTTAGAAAATACAATGTCTTGGATATAACATCTACCATCAGCAGGGCTGTCTTTTACCTGTACTATATCGCCAGTAAGCAATGATGAAGTACTGAAAGTAAGACCTGTAGCAGCAGGGAAACCGTTTACCAACCATGTAATTTCAGGATTTGTGCCGCTGTTAACCGGTACCGCTGTAAACTCAATCAATGAATCAATACAGCCCGGGTCTTTACCTATTGTAATTTTCATCGTTACTGACGCAGTATCACTTTTCTTGGTTTGTACTACCAGTTCATTTGATGTATCTGTAGTATTCAACACACAAGGGTCTGTAGCAATAAATATTGTATGTACAGTATCATTGTTTACTAACGGTGTTGTAAAGTTAGGACCTGTAGGTGTACCAATCGCCACACCATTTACAAACCACTGATATAAGGGACCTGTACCACTGTTTATGGTAGTTGCAGAAAATGTTACGTTTCTGCCGTTACAAGATGGGCTGGGTGTTACCTGTGCAATAGATACATCTGCTGTTATTTGTGTATGCTGCACAGTAATAGTATTAGAATTGGCTGTGGTTGGCACAGCACATGGAGAGTTAGAAGTCAATGTACAATTAATATTATCTCCATTACCGAATACACCAGAGTAAGTAGGGCCTGTAACACCAACTACCGGTGTACCGTTCCTGCGCCATACATATGTTGGAGCAGTACCTCCTACAGTTGGAGTAGCCGTAAATGTAAGTGTTTGACCTGCGCAACCCGGATTGGTACCTGTAGTAAGTGCAATGCTAACAGTTGGTGCCTGATTATTGTATGTAAGTGTAAACACATTAGATATTGCAGAATCAGGTATAGCACATGGGGGTGCAGCAGAAGATTTCATAATACACCTTATTTGTGTATTTACAGGCTTGCTGAAACAATTAAACGTTGTGGCTGTTTGTCCTGCAATGTCAGAAAAACTAACAGCAGGCGGTATACGTTGTTGCCACCTGTAAGTAGGCGAACCGCCGGGATTTACAGTATTGGTTACTGCAAATGTTACTGTATCATCAATACAACCAGGTATTGTACCTCTTTGTATCCCTACTGTTACTGTTGGTGGGATAGTAACCTGGCGGTTAACCGTTACAACTGAAGACTCTACACTATCTGTTCCGCAAGGGCTCGTAAACAGCATACGCACTTTTACCTGATCTCCATTCAGGAAAATATTTGATTGCATGGTATCTGTATTGAAACCACTCATAATAATACCATTGCGCAACCACCGGTATGTCAGTACAGTCGCTCCTGCACTCTTTACCCCATAAAACTTCAATGTAGTACCAAAGCAAGAAGGGTTGCCACCAATTGGTGGGTTGCTAATAGTTACAGAAGCACCCGAAGAACCGCCACTACCTATGATATAAACTGAGTAGTCTTCTGCCTGTCCGAATGCCAACGTACCGCAAGAGTCTACGTTTACACCGGAACCGCCGTCTACTATTACTCGCATACGCAATGATGTACAGAAACTGATACCTGTTGTAGGTACAGTAAAAGAAACTTGTTTGTACCCTGCACCTGCCGAAGACCTCGGCATAACCATTTCAGCAGAAGTAAATACACCATTATTATTATAATCAATGAATACTTTGGCACGAGAAGTAGTTGTACCCGGGCCTACGTTTACTGCCAGTTTGTATGTTTGGCCGGCTGTAAGCGTTAATCTGTGTTTACAAGCAAGGTCCCTATACCCCAAATTACCATCACCATTGTAACCGTCTGAGGTTACGTGCATTAAAGTATCTGAGCCTGGAGCTGGTGCGTTGTTTGTTGAAACCACAACATCTCTCACACCAAGGTTAAAAGAATTTGGGGCAGTATTAATAGCACAAGCAGCAGGTGGCGCACTACTCGTAGCAGTAGCGCCTAATGATGTCATATATGTAGAACGTTGAACTGTTGATTTCAGCGCATACATCATTCGTACCAACTGCCCGGCTGTGAATCTATCCTGACAGTTTGAATAATCCATGAAATTTTTGGGAGTTGAATTGTCATAAGCTACACCATTACATGTAAGTGTAGGTGGGCCAGGACAACCAAATGCAGACGATGCTATGGGTTGCGTATCACAAACTTCATCTCCTGTTGACGCACAATTGGTAGCAGAAGGGCAACCTGACGAAGCAGGGAACGGGTCAAAAACGTGTTTAAGATTGAACGCATGGCCTAATTCGTGTGGCAGTGTAATATCACCAGGGCCACCACCGGTAGCGCCAGAACCTGTGTAAACGCGCGATGCTAACAAAACTGTACCGTCAAGCGTAGCAGAAGAACCCGGGTAATAAGCATATCCGGCTGTGAATGAACCACTGCCATAACCATCAGTACCATCTATCTTGTTAACAATCCATATATTATAATATAATGTAGTATTCCACCTGCTCAGGTTTTTCACAGAAAGCTCTGGTGCACCGCTCGAACCTGTCAGATTAATACCATCAGAAGCGTATCCCGCAAGTGACGAACCATTTACACGTACTATACCACCAGTACTATTACAGTTTGTATCTCTTTTAGCTAATACAAACTTCAAGGGTACACGCGTACCACCAGTTGAAGGGGTGGGATAACCTGTATATGCTGCAGCAAAGGCCTGATTCGCATAGTCAATATATGCTTGCACCATCGCGTCACTTGGGTTGTATTGAGTACCCGAGCCACCACCTGTATGAATAATATGCACCACTACAGGTATCTCATATACCGTATCTGGGCCACTACCTACTAAAACCTTCAATGCTTGTGGTAAATTGGCATTTGCAGCCAGAAATGCCTGATATTTAGCCCTGAATGCAGCCTGCTCAGTAGCATAATTAGGGTCTGTTGCCATCATGCGTTGGTGTATTATGTCGCTACCGCAACTCCTTTGTGCCTTCGCCGATTGGTTAATGAACAGAAACGCTAAGAATAACAGCGTAATTTTTCGTATCATCTGTCGCAATGTTTTTATTACTGTATGGGTAAAAATAACATTTTCGTTAATAAAAAACTAAAAGATTTTAAAAATAACAGATTATATTTTAACCGCATACATATAGGTTTTAACATACAGTTAATGGCACTTTTATTATTTATATTAAATCCTATCTTTGCCCACTCTGTTTTAAAAATTATAATAAGAATTAATCAACAAAACCTATGCAATTAAAAGGTTTGGTAAAATTTTTTACCGTAGCGCTTATCCTTATCTCGCTGTACCAATTGTCATTTACATACGTGGTGCGCAATGTGGAGAAGAAAGCGCGGGCTAAGGCCGAAAAACAAGTGAAACTGGCTAACCCCACAGTTACGGGGCAGGAATTAGGTAAATTAGTAGATGCTCGCTTCGACGAAATGACGGATAGTATGCAGGGCACTACAGTAATGAACATTCCATTACTTAAAAAATTTACCTTGCTAGAGGCGAAAGAACAGGAACTGAATCTAGGGCTTGACTTGCAAGGTGGTATGAACGTAACTCTGGAAGTAAGCCTTGACGAACTGGTTCGTTCTATGTCGAACAACCCTAAAGACCCTGCACTGAACAAAGCCATTGCTGATGCTAATAAAGCGAAAGCTAACAGTCAGGAAAGCTTTGTAAAACTATTCGGTGAGCAATATGCTGCTGCAAACCCCAACGGCAAACTGGCATACCTGTTTTCAAAACCATCTGAAAAAGAAATTACCATTACTTCTACCAACGAAGAAGTATTGAAAAAAATAAACAAAGAGGCTAAAGACGCCATCAAGCGTACGTATAATGTATTGCTGACGCGTATTGACAAATTCGGCGTTGCTTCACCAAACATCAACCTCGATGATAATAAAGGTATCATCACGGTAGAACTGGCTGGTGTCCGCGACCCTGAGCGTGTACGTGCATATCTGCAATCTACCGCTAAGCTGCAATTCTTTGAAACATACAGCAACGAAGAAATCATCAACAGCATACAACCTGCAAACGACGCATTGGCTGCATATCTGTCTGGCTCTAAAGAAGATACTACTGTTGCAGACAGCACGGCTACTGCTGCTACATCTGCTAAAGACAGTACCACTACTGCTAAAACAGAAGATACTGCAAGCCTTTCATCTTTATTAGCAGGCGCTAAAACTGACAACAACACTAAAGCTACAGGTGGCAAAGATTCTGCCGCAATAGCTCAGCAAGATGCACAAAAGAAAAATCCGCTTTTTGCTGTTTGGTATCCAAACATCACACAGCAAGGCAACATCAACCAAGGCCCTGTAGTTGGTATAGTTGCTAAAAAAGATACAGCCAAGCTGAATCGCTATCTGGCATTGGATGCTGTGAAGAATAAGTTTCCCAACAATGTGAAGTTTGTATACGGTGCACAGGATAAAAAAGAAAGCAAAAACCCCAATGCACCATTAATGCTGTATGCATTGAAAACGGCTGTTGGCGAAAGCGAATCGAAACTGGAAGGTGACCATGTTACCGATGCCCGTATGGACTACAACCAACTTACAGGCAAGCCCGAAGTATCTATGAGTATGGATATTACAGGTGCACGTATATGGAAGAAAATGACGGGTGATAATGCAGGCAAGTATGTGGCTGTAGTGCTTGATGACAAAGTATATTCTGCCCCATTGGTAAATGGCGAAATACCTAATGGTAATACATCTATCAGCGGCAACTTTACGGTTGAAGACGCCACCGACCTTGCCAACATCCTGAAATCTGGTAAGCTACCTGCACCTGCACGTATAGTACAAGAGCAAGTAGTAGGTCCTACACTGGGTGCTGAATCTATAGACGCAGGTATGAACTCGCTGATTATTTCTTTCCTTGTCATATTTGTGCTGATGCTGGTGTACTACAATACGGGTGGTATTGTTGCCAACATATCGCTGATACTGAATATCTTCTTTACCATTGGCTTCCTCTCTGCATTGGGCGCTACGCTTACTATGCCTGGTATAGCTGGTTTGGTGTTGGGTATTGGTATGGCGGTAGATACCAACGTTATCATATTTGAGCGTATTAAGGAAGAACTGGCAGGTGGCAGCAGCTACGACGATGCCATTAAAAAGGGTTACAACAATTCATTGGCACCTGTGTTAGATGGTCACGTTACTATCCTCATTACATCTATCATCCTGTTTGCATTTGGTCTTGGCCCTGTGCTTGGTTTTGCTACCACGCAAATCATCAGTATCCTGCTTTCTTTGTATTGCGGCATATTGGTATCTCGTCTTATTACAGACATGTACACCAAGCGCGAACGTCACTTCAAATATTTCACAGGCCTTTCAAAAGCTATCTTCCGCAAAGCACACTTCAACTTTGTGGGTGCCCGCAAAATAGCGTATGGTATATCAGTAGTAGTTTTATTGGCTGGTATCGGCTCGTTTGTTAATGGTTTCGACTACGGTGTCGAATTCGACGGCGGACGCAGCTACACAGTAAAGTTTGACAAGAAATACACCGTTAGTGAAGTACGCGAAAAACTGAAAGGTAGCTTTGATGGTGAATACCCTGTAGTAAAAACAATTGGACAAGACAATCAATTGAACATTACTACAGCTTACCTTATCAAAGAACCCGGACAAGAAGTAGAAGCCAAAGTGCAGAACAAACTGTACGAAGGGCTCAAGGCAGGAGGTTTCATACCAACAACTACAGATGAAACTACTTTTGTATCTAAATACATACAAAGTTCTCAAACAGTATTACCTACTATATCAGACGACTTGAAAGTAGGTGCGGTACAGGCAACTATCTTCTCGCTGATTGCCATCTTCATTTATATACTCATCCGTTTCCGCAAATGGCAGTATTCTTTGGGTACTATCGTAGCCTTGCTGCACGACGTTTGCGTAACACTTGCAGTATTCTCGTTCTTCCGCGGCGTAGTACCTTTCGCACTGGAAATAGACCAGCACTTTATTGCGGCGGTACTAACCGTTATCGGTTTCTCAATGAACGATACCGTTATCGTGTTCGACCGTATTCGTGAATACTTCCGCAAAAATCCGAAAGAAGGTAAACACAGCGTTATAAACCGTGCCATCAACGATACGCTAAGCCGTACTATTATGACATCGCTTACCGTATTCCTGTCTGTGCTGATACTCTTTATATTCGGTGGAGAGGTAACACGTGGTTTCGCATTCGCGATGCTGATAGGCGTTATCACAGGTACCTACTCTTCTATCTTCGTGGCAGCACCCATCCTCGTAGATATGGATAAGAGCGAAAAACTGTCGCAAGAAGTAGACCGTGAAGCACAAATTGAAGAATTGAAGAAACTGGCATAAAATTGTTTCTTTTCGCAATACAAAATCCCGCTCATTACAGAGCGGGATTTTTTTGTTAAAACCTACCCAGCCCAAAGCCCACCACATAGCAATTCATCTATTATTGCTATACATTTGTACTATATGCTGAAAGAATTTTTAGAGCACATCGGGCGTATCACCATCATGCTGAAAGAATCCATTGGCAGGCCTGAGAACACAAGGGTTTATTGGAAGGAATTTATGGAGCAATGCAACGACATCGGCATCCGTTCTTTGCCCATCGTTGTAGTTATCTCTTTCTTCCTTGGCGCGGTGCTTACTATACAAACAGCTTATCAGCTTATTAGCCCATTAGTAGCCAAACCGGTTATTGCACAAATCATCCGTGACTCTACTATACTCGAACTCTCACCCACCGTTATATGCATTGTGTTAGCAGGGGTTGTGGGTTCTAAGATAGCATCAGAGCTTGGTAATATGCGCGTGAGCGAACAGATAGACGCGCTGGAGATAATGGGCATCAATACCAAAACCTACCTGATATTGCCAAAAATTGTTGCTGCGATGATTATGGTGCCGAGTTTGATTGTATTGTCCATCGCCATTTGTATTTGGGGTGGATATATAGCGGGTATGTTTTCCAGCATCATTACCGAAGAACAGTTTATACAAGGGCTCACGCAGGGCTTTCTTCCATACAACCTGTTCTTTGCTATGGCTAAGGCATTTACTTTCTCCCTCATCATATCCATCATACCCGCTTACTATGGTTATTATGTAAAAGGTGGCGCATTAGAGATAGGGCGTGCTTCAACAACATCTGTTGTTGTTAGCTGCATACTGATACTGCTGGGAGACTATGTATTGTCCGTACTACTGCTTTGATGCGTATTGCAATATCTTATCAAATAGTTCTTTAGGCTCAAATGGTTTGGATATATAGTCCTGCATACCTGCATCTATGCATTTATCTGCCTCACCTTTCATAGCATCGGCCGTCATGGCTATGATGGGTATTGTGCTTTGCATAGTGCCGCGTATATGGCGTGTGGCTTGGTAGCCGTCCATTTCGGGCATTTGCAGGTCCATCAATATCAGGTGGTGCAGGTCATTGCTTAGTATATCTACCGCCTCTTTACCATTATTAGCAACAGACACTTCAGCACCCTGATTTTTCAGCGTGTACACAACTACTTTCTGATTGATGAGGTTATCTTCTGCAATTAATATTTTCAATCCTGCCAGCAAACCACTTTGCACACTATCCTGTTTCACTTCTTTCTTTACGGTTTGTGTTTTTACCTTATAAGGTATATGCAATGTGAATACAGACCCTTTGCCTACTTCACTTTTCACCGTTACTGTACCATGTTGCAACTCTGCCAGTTGTTTTACAATTGCTAAACCCAAACCCGTACCACCATACACACGCGATGTATTTTTATCACTTTGGGTATAGAGTTCAAAAACTTTATCCAATTTTTCTGCTGCAATGCCTATGCCTGTATCTGCTACATCAACGCCCAACACCATATCTTCTCCTATTTGCGATACAGGATATAGTTTGATGCTGATGCTGCCATCCTGTGTAAACTTTACCGCGTTGGCTGTCAGGTTGATAATCATTTGCTGCAATCGCAATGCATCGCCCGTAACGGTTTCAGGCACATTGGTATCTATCAGGCAGTTCAGCAACAAGTTTTTTTCCTGTGCTTTTACTTGTAGTGGGTAAATGGCTTTGCGCACTGTATCTGCCAGGTTAAAATCTTGCGCGTCAATATGGAATTTGCCCGATTTTATTTTTGAGAAGTCAAGCAGGTCGTTAATAATATTCAGCAGGTTTTCTGCCGACTCTTTAATGGATTGGACATATTCTTTCTGTACTTCGTTTAGCGGGCTTTCCAGCAGCAGGTTGCTCATGCCCATTACACCATTCATGGGGGTGCGTATTTCATGGCTCATATTGGCAAGGAAGTTTTCCTGTGCTTCTTTAGCCTGCAATGCTTCTTCGCGCGCGTCGCGCATTTCAATCTGTGCGTTTTTCAGTTCTGTAATATCAACAGATATACCGCATAGGTATTCAATATCTCCCTCATCACTTCTTATCGGGAACTTCATCACATACAAGTGTTTCTCACCATCAGGATGATAAAACGACTCTTCAAGCGAAATAATCTCGCCTTTTTCTATTACCCGCCTGTCATATTCTTTATAAGCATTTTGTTTTTCGGGATTGCCTTTAAAAACTGCTTCTTCTTTCAATGATGCTACATTCAAATCATCAGGCAACTGCAACAATTCCCTCAACCTACGGTTGACGAGTACATATTCGCCCTTCATGTTTTTAATGTAAATAACGTTGGGATTGTTGTCAACGACAGCCTGCAACAGCAACTGTTGTTTTCGCCTTGCTTCTTCTAGCACTCTCAGGTCCAGTTCCAACTTTTTATGGTTGTTATTATCCCATATCATAAACTGAAGCTCTTTTACCTCACCCAGTTCATCTTTTACTGCGTACAACCTGCAGCCTATCCATATATCTATTCTGGGCTTTGTAAAAATCTGTATATCTATTGTTTCATCAATATTGCCACCACTTACTGCACGCGCTACCAACTCATTTACCTCATCTCTGAAATCTCTTGGCATACATTGTGTTACGTGCAGCCCTACCATCTCTTGCGGGGTATAGCCCGACAGGCGGATGGTATTTTTACTAACAAAACGAATAATACCTTTTTCGTCAGTATTGATAATCGTTATGCCAGAGTCTTCAATCATGGTGCGGTAGCGCTTTTCCAATACCGCCGCTGTCTGTTCTGCTCGCAATCTCCGCAATACTATTTTGCGCAAGGTATATAGCGCGTACAGCAAGCCAATACTAAACACAACAGGCAGTGCTACAGAAATAAGGAGTGTGGTATTGTTTGCTGCAAGTGCTGGATGACTGTACAAATAAATACCCATGCTTACCGACAGGCAAACAAACACAACAATGCCCGATAATATTATCTGACGCAAATTCATTGTAGCACTAAAAAAAGATTAAACGCCCCTTATAACGTTCAATAGAAGATAGGGCAAGATAAACAATACATGCCTATAAAAAAACAGAAGCAGGGCGAACCTGCTTCTCTCTGACTATTTATACATTATGAAATACCTTTTTTACGAATGTTGCAGCATCTCTGCCGTTATGTAGTCTATGCCTATTTCCAGGGCATTTTGTTCTACTGCTTTGTATTTATTATTAAGTCCTTTTTCTTTTATCAATTTCAATCCGCGCTCTAACAATTCTGCAAAACGCTCCCTACTCAATATCGTCTTATACTTGGCATCGTACAGTTTGTTAGCTATTTCTTGTTTCATATTCATTGTTTTTTGGGGTGATAATCATATTCCCTATACTTACAGTTGTGTTGCAGTATAAACTACATCTACCGTATAAGTACCAGCAGGGTAAGCGAAACCAGGTTCAGCTTCATAACGTACACCGAATGTTTGGTTACCACCGTTTGCAGCATTTGTTATCAGGTTTTGTGCAGCTGAAGTCAAACCTGCATAAGCAGTGTTGCTGAATGGTGAAGCGATAGCACCACCTGTGGTGTTAGCAGAAACCATCAGACCAAGTACGCCACTTACAGGCATTACAGGAGCAGGAGATACAGAACCGGTATAAGTAAAGTTAGCGTTGTTGGTACGAACAGTTACACCGAAGCGGCGGTTTGAACGTACACGCAATGTTTGTTCAGAAGAAGTAACACCGTTTGCATAATCGTTTACAGTATTGAAAGCCAGGTTAACCGCTGCACCTGTTGCAGTACCAGACCCTGAGAATGTCAATTCGATTGCGTTGCTTAGATTCAAGTTAACAGTTTGCGTAGCAGTAGAAGACGGAGCTTGTGCTTTTACTGCAAAGTTGATGCAAGAAAGGATAACGGCGAATAATACGATCTTTTTCATTTTCTTAATTTTTAATGTTTGTTTGTTGATGTTTTTGTTTGCTTGTTCGTTTGATGATACAAAGATGGGGGTACTGGTAGCAGTTAACGAAAAAAACGACTCCCCTTAACGCTGTTTTTGCAAGCGGTTAACGAGCAATTAACAAGCTGAACTGCCTGCCAAACAAAAAACCTTGTAATTAATTGAAAATCAACAATTAGTGAGATGTACGTACGGGCGAAGTACGAGCCCTTGTACCACGCTTTCTGTAAGCAGTAACAGTACGTTTTATATAGCCGAAATAGGTGTACTCATCCATATTGCGTAACTGGGCGTATGACGGGCGAAATATTTGTTTATAAACCCTCAGACTATCACCAGCAAGACCTGTGAGTGATGTTATCAGGTTATCGTTAAAGGTGTAGTCTATATACTTCTGCTCCTGAAACCAAGCGTATTCCTGCTGGAAAGCCCATACCTGCCTGTTTTTCTTGCTGAGGGCAGAGAACGGGTGCTGGATAGACTGGATAGTACTCATTTGCTGAAACTCCAATTCTTTCTTATACAGCAGCGCATACTTCAGGCTATCAGTTTTATAATCGGGCGCAGCCATGTTTTCAAATTGTGGTATAGACGGGTTATAGCGTTGCATACCCACTTTGTAAAAAGATACTGTGCGCCCCTGCGGCAGGCGGAAGCGTACTACTTTATAGCCATCTTTCTTAAACTCCAGCAGTTGCCCGCCCGTTACAGCTATCGAAAACTTGCCATCCTTGTCGCTGGTGGTTACTTCATTGGTATGTATATTGGTGATTATGACTTCTGATACAGCCTTATTTTCTTCATAATCGGTCAACTGTCCCTGCATAGTTTGCCCATATGCCACACCACTGGCTATCCAGACAATTAATATGCCTGCCATACTTAGTTGAGTAAAAATACGGCCCATTACTGGCTAAAGATACATAACGGTGCGATGGCAGAACCGTTACAAAATGTTAAAAAACATACAAATGGCATATTGTATCTTTGCACCCCATGTACGGTATCATTCGCAAGATTTTGTTCGGTATAGACCCCGAAAAAGTGCATTATATGGTTATGAAACGCCTGCATTGGGCGTACACAATAGCCCCGCTCCGCTTCCTGTTAAAAAAACTATATACAGTACAGCACCCATCATTACACAAAACATTATGGGGTATCCATTTCCCAAACCCTGTAGGGCTTGCTGCCGGCTTCGATAAAGATGCCCGCTATACGGATTCATTGGCTGCTCTCGGCTTTGGCTTTATAGAAATTGGCACTGTAACGCCACGCCCACAACAGGGCAACCCTAAGCCACGACTTTTCCGCCTGCCTGCAGATAAAGCCCTCATCAACCGTATGGGCTTTAACAATCAAGGCTCAGGCGCGGCAGCTGAAAGACTGAAATTCCGCAAAGAAAAATTGGTTATTGGCGGCAACATCGGTAAAAACAAAGACACACCAAACGAAGATGCTATCAAAGACTATGAGGCTTGTTTTAGAGACTTGTATGACGTGGTAGATTATTTTGTAGTGAATGTAAGCAGCCCTAATACGCCTGGCTTACGTGCCCTGCAAGACAAAGAACCGCTGATGCACATACTCAACACATTGATGCAACTCAACCAATCACTCGGTGCACCTAAACCATTGCTCTTAAAAATAGCTCCAGACCTTAGCAATGAACAACTCGATGACATCATCAGCATCGTACAGCAAACAGGCATACAAGGGCTTGTAGCCACCAATACTACTATAGACCGCAGCCAACTTACCACCCCTGCTAATGAAGTAGAAGCTATTGGGGCAGGTGGGCTTAGTGGGGCACCTGTACGTAACAGAGCTACCGAAGTGATACGTTATATACACACCAACAGCAAGGGTAGCATACCCGTTATAGCAGTAGGTGGTATTTTTACTGCCGCCGATGCAAAAGAAAAATTAGATGCCGGTGCATCGTTGGTGCAGGTATATACAGGCTTCGTTTATGAAGGCCCTGCTACTGCCACAAATATTTGTAAAGGATTAATCTCATAATATAATGCAAGAACTATTAACCATTGATGGCCTTATAAGCCTGCTAACGCTAACCCTACTGGAAGTAATACTGGGTATAGACAATGTTATCTTTGTATCTATCATCATGGGCAGGCTGCCCAAAGAAAAGCAACTGGCAGCACGCCGTATATGGATGCTGACTGGCATATCTGTACGCGTGATACTATTGATGGCACTTAGCTGGCTGGTACAACAAAAAGGCAAACCGTTGTTTACATTATTCGATAAAGGCTTTGACCTTGCCAGCCTGGTAATGTTAGGTGGTGGTCTGTTCCTGCTCTATAAAACAGTAAAAGAAATACATGCCAAACTGGAAGGTGAGGAAGAAGAATTAAACGGCAATAAATCCGGTAAATCCATTGGCTTTGCTACAGCTATTGGCGAAATGATACTAGTAGACATGATATTCTCTTTCGATAGCATGATAACTGCGGTTGGTATTGCTAAGCATGTAGAGGTAATGATTGTAGCAGTTATCATAGCCATGATTATCATGTTCCTCTTCAGTCATAAGATTGCGGCATTTATACACAAACACCCCACCCTCAAAATGCTGGCACTGTCATTCCTTGTATTGGTAGGCGTGGTATTGATAATAGAAGGATGGGATAGCGAACGTGCCCACGAAATGCACCTGAAAAACTATGTGTACTTCGCTATGGCGTTCTCCTTTACAGTAGAATTGCTGAATATGCGTATGCGCCGCAAAGCAAAAGCAACACCTGTAAAACTGCACGAGCCAGACCCTGACAAGCTCGACTACAAAGACGGCATCAACTAATAACTGCCGCCTGCAACATAAAAACAAAGCCCCTGGAAAGGGGCTTTCTACATATAGAGGATAAGAGAGAACGTAATTGAAAAACAGAAAATACCTAACCTGTAATCGCATAGGCGGCACTTTCTGTTTTCTTTTTTAGAAATTCACTGCCAGCACCACGCATGTGATGATAGATACAAACAACATAATTTTCTTTGAAACTTCAGCTTGGTGGATGTGTGCAGTGTTTTTCATTTGTGTGTGTTTTATTTTGTGTTTTTGTTTTGTGTTTTTATTTCTTGCTTTGATGACACAAAGATGCATCGCGCACACCCCCTTTGCCAAATAATAAAGCTCAGTTAACGATGGCTTTAAAATCAGTTAACCAAAAACATTGCAAACGATTAACCACCAGTTTACAAAGCATTTGTTAACCGACATGTGAAACCATTTACAGGAAAGAGTTTCAGCCAATAATCAAAGAATAATATTTGCACGCATTTCTTAGTATATTTATATATCTAAATACTAAAAAAACTATGCGCAGCTATATTATTGCTTGTTGTTTCTGTTTGCTTACCGCTTCGTCAGCTATAGCACAGTCTGCGACAAAAGAAAATACTAAAGCAACAAAGGAAACTACTACAGACAAACTGAAACTATACCCCAACCCTGCCAAAACATATACCAACATATATGTAGACTGGGTACAGGCACAACCATTCAGCATCGTTGTATATGATATGCAATACAACAGCCAACTCACCGAAATAAAAGTAGGTACACGCAAAAGCTATCAGTACGCGTTGGATGTTACCCAACTGCCAAATGGTAAGTATAAAATAACCATAAAAGGGAGCAGCACACTCGAAGAAATATTAACCGTCAGCCGGTAGGCTACTTCAGGTAAATATTTGTCATACAATTGGTGGTAATTGTAACGGATATGTCAAAATTCTGTCATACCGGTGAAATATGACAATTCGTATTAAATAATATGTGTAGATTTATTGTAGAAGTTGAGGCTACATTAAAAACATTATTCATTCATAAAGCTATGTGATATGAAAAAAGCATTACTCTTCATAATAGCATTATGCACAGCATATATATCTTATAGTGCTGCTGGTTCACAAAGCCTTACAACAGGTGTAGTGATAGGCGGTGGGGGATTCCCGCATTTTAGTCATAACAGCGGCAAGGCTGGCAGTACTTTAAACTATAGGGTAGTGGCTAAAGTTTTTGCTCGTTATGATGGTTATTACTTCAAAGCATCAGACTCTGTCAGGTATCAATATAACAATGGCAGGGGTAGCCTGATAGATATTGATCGTCCGAATTTTGACGAAACATTATTGTTTGACGATGCAACAACATACCTCTACAACAATTTTACCAATACATACGAAAACAGATTGAACAGAAAACAAGTATTTGATACAGATAATAAAATTGCATCCCTTAAATATTCATACTGGAATTTCAATACAATTGCATGGAAAGACTCTGCAAGGTATTTATACAAATACATTAGCGGAACCAACAAAATAGATGAATCTCTCTTTCAACTATGGGTAGGTGGTACATGGGCACATAATGTACCTTCTACACTCACATACAGCGGCAATTTTGTTACAAGTATCAATTCCGTAGCATACAGCGCATCTTACAATTACGATGCTAATAACAACGTAATATCTATAATAGACAAAGTTTCTGAACACGGAACAGGTCAGCTCGAGAATAACGAACGAAAAACATACAGTTACAATAACAGTAACATGGTGCAAACCTACACACTCGAACTATGGGATAAAGCAAGCAGTATATGGACCAAGACTAAATATTATGAATATACATACACCCAAAGCAACATCAGCGAGAGTAAAGAATACAGGTGGGATGGCAGCAATTGGGCTTTGCACAGCAAGCACCTTTTAACGTATAATACATTAAATGACATTACATCTGAAATAATTATGCTTTGGAATGGCAGCACCTATATCAATCACACCAGAGAAGTATACATATATAATGCTACCAATCTTATTGAAACAATAACATTAAATAGCTGGGATGCCGCAATAGGTGCTTGGAAGCCGATGTCTGGAAATACACAACTATCTTACTACTATGAATATTATGCCCCGACTGGCCTGGAGAGTATTACCTCTAATACAACTGAAGCTATTTTATACCCAGTGCCTGCGGTAGATAAACTGCATATCCAATTATCTCAAAATATATCTACAGCCGCTACTTTCTCTATATACAATGCTAACGGTGCAGTAATTCGTCAGTGGAATGATAGGTTTTCAACAGGAAATAGTAACCCAATAGACGTAAGCAACTTGCCTGCAGGCACTTATTTGTTATCTGTATCTTCCAGAGATATTACTTTGAGCAAGCCTTTTAACATCATAAAATAGAGATTAACTCAGTAAATATTAACAATGGGTTATAGAGAATTCTATAACCCATTATCTATTTTTGATTGTTTTGTTTATTTTAGTAAGTAATAATTTATATACCTGTTGAAGCTGATTATTACTTGTTTGCTGGTATGTTTGGGCATTAAAGCAAATGCCCAAACCGATGGTTATGAACCATTGGCAGTAAGAGTATTAGCATTAGATACCAGTGTAATTATTGCTAAGCGTTTTAGCGAAAAAATGGTAGAATTTGCACCGGGTTACAAACTTGCCTTCATTGATAATGAAAAAAGGCATTATGTGCGCTATGTGTATAAAAATGAGAAAAATGAAACATTGCGGGTAGATTATGCATTTGATATACAAAGCCCGGATGAAGAAAATAAAACACCTAAAAAAGCTGTAGTAGATTATCAGAGCATAAGTGGTGAGTTGCAAATCATTACCAATATTTACAACTTCTTGTTCAGTGCAAATTTATCTGCAGATAGGGTTATGACCAGCAGTACTACAGGCACCCCAATAATATTCAATGGCAGAAATTATGAATATACTTTATTGCCAGACGATTATGAACCCGGGTATTGGGTACTGACATTCAGAAGATAATATTGCTATTATTATAAGTTGTATATACAGTAATATCGTTTATAAATAATTAGTCTAAAACTGTACTAATTGTCATATTCATAATTACTTTTGTTAAGTTTTGAAGTATCAGAATATTTAGACCTACGGGCATATACCTCGTTTGTTTTGTTTGATAAAAAAGAATGCCACCATTCCTGGTGGCTTCTTGCTTTTTATTTTCTTGCAGTGTCTACTATCAACTGTAGTCTTGGTCTGCTATAGTTGCAAATTAAAATTCTTATTTCGTCAAGCGGCAACACGTATGTGTACCTGCTTGCGGCCCTCATAGTAGTTTCAGGTTTGTCTGCATTCAATGACAGCTTCAGTTTTCTGCTCATGTGCCTATTAGGGTCTGGCAATCTGCTTAAAAGTATAATACCGCTATTTTCACCAACTACACTATCTGCATCAGTTACAGACATTGTAGCTGCAATCTGTGCAGTGTCTGCATTCATATAGCACAAGTGTTGTTTCCCGTTAATATTCAATGAAAACTGATAATTATATAGCTTATTATAACATAACCATTCCGCGGTATTATGCAGGTTGTACGTTGATGCAATACCAGAAAGGTTAATATTCATAGCAGGGCTTTTTTCAACAAACTGCAGTTTTTCAATATCATTCTCCTGATTAATGTGCATTACAATCATATCAGAAATCTGCAATCGCGTATCCTTTCCTTTTACCTCTTTTTTCAACATTTCGCCAACTACTACTATTTTGCCCATGTTGTCATACACATCCAACACACTCAAATAAGCATCTTTAGATAGTGATGCTATCCACGTGTCCGGCAAAAATTGATTGAGCCTGTCAGCAGGTATTTTTGCTTTACGTATCACCTGGCCGTCCGGTGCCATTTGTTGTATCATGATACCTGCCGCTTTACCATCTTCGTATTTGCCGTTTTTATAGTATGCTCCCGCAACAAACAACATACCATGTCGGGCATTTATGTTTAGAGGCATACTATAATCACCTTCATTATCTTCCAAACTTACAGTACCCGCAGCGTCTGGCATGTGGGGAGAGAATGTATGTATACTGTATGCATACTTTTGTTGTTTAGCATCCAGCACCTCTTTCCTTAATAGATATAATTTATCCATTTCCTTTTTCACTGTTATCAACTCAAGCATACCTTTCCTGCCAGTATACGATTGCTTTGACAACTCCTTCAACTCATTATCATAGGTTGTTATCTTATACCCACCGCTTTTATCTGCCTCAGGCATTATGGTGTAGTATGTTCCCATCATGATGCCCGTGTAGTATTGCTTCATTGTATTGCCCGGTGGCAATACAGCAATCTGCTCAGTCTTTTGTTGTAGTATTTTTCCTTCAAAACCAAATAAGGTAAGTACACTGTTTTTCTGTGCAGCGTCAATGGTTAAGACCAATATACCCTCGTCCATAATAGAGGCGTCAGCTACTATAGCCGTTTTACTTACCGGGGTTTCTATTTTTGACAAAGTAGCATAGCCATTTTTGGCATACAGTATTTCCAGTACTGTATTCTTTCCGGATACAATGTTATGGATTAGTACACCACCATTGTTTGGAGAAGATTTTACTTCAAACTGCTTCAGTTCTATGGAGTCTATTGACAGTATTTGGGCTTGTAGAATTGTAGTACTGATACAGTAAGCCAGACACAACGCTATTTTTTTTATCATATGTCAATGTTTGGGTACGAATATAAGTAATCCTGCTTGTTACCCATGATATCTTAGGCCGGTATTCACACTATAAAATGTTAAAAATCAAATAAGGGAAGCCTTGCTTCCCTTATTTATACAAATATGCCTTTCAATTATTGTTGCGTTGCTGTGTATACTACATCTGTGGTATAAGTACCCGCGGGATAAGCAAACCCGGGTGTAACCCTGTACACAATTGTAAAGTTTTGATTACCACCGTTTATACCATTCATTAAAAAATTCCAGTTGTAATGATCAATATAATCATACCTGTTATTTACCAAAGACCAGCCACCTGTATTGTTTTGTGTCATTTTAAAGTACAATACATTACCTACATACATTTGTGGTGCAGGACTTGCAGAACCTGCATAAGTAAAATAGGCACTGCTTGATTTTACAGAAATGTTAAAACGCCTGTTAGACCTTACTTTCATTTGTACAGGGGCACTTTCCAAGCCATTTGCGTAATCATTTACAGTATTGAAGTTGAAATTGAGGGTAGCACCTGTAGCACTTGCATTTGCTGTAAAAGTAATGTCTATTGCATTGGTAAGGTTAAGATTGGTAGTTTGTGTTGCGTCACCTGTTGGTGTTTGTGCTACTAGCTTTTGCGCAGCTACAATCATTAAGGTCAGCAATAAGTACTTTTTCATTTTGTTGTGTTTGTTTGTTTGATGATGTAAATATCGTCATAGCAGCATAGCATATTAAAATTATAGCACCTGGTTAACTTCAGTTTTACAACCTGTTAACAAGCACATAACATCTTGGAAAAATGAAAACATAGCTGTTTAATTCAATTTTAATTCAATCATACTGCATCAAATCCTGATTTATCGATAGGAATTGTTAAATTTAGTATTCAAACTAACTGTATTTATCTGTGATATCGCTTAATACCAGGCTCAGGGTAATAGTATGCTGTTTTGTGCTGTTAATGCAGCAGGTCATATTATTTGCAAAAAACGACTCGAAAACACTAAGTCAATCAACTGCATCAGCATTATTTATTCAAAATAATGGCCAGTTGCTCGATGAGTTCGGCAAAGCAAGAAAAGACCTTGATTTCAGCCTTCGTGCAAATATGGTGAATGTATATGTGGGCAGCGGCTTGCTACAGTATATGTGGGCAAAACAAACTGATGCAGACAATACTAAAAACAATGCAAACACAGACAAACCCGCAAAACCTAAAGATGTCACATATTACATACTCAACATGCGCTTGGTGGGTGCAAATACTGCCGCAGTTGTTGAGATGGAAGATATTGAACACTATACAGAAAATTATTACAATGCCTCTATCAACCCCAAAGGCATATCAGCAAAGAGTTGCAAAAAAATTGTGTATAAAGACATATACCCGGATATAGATTGGGTACTATATACATCTGGCAACGACTATTTGGGCATGAAATACGACTTTGTTGTACATCCTGGTGGAAACCCCGCCGACATAAAATTACAGTACGATGGAGCCGACAATATCAGATTTCAAAATGGCTCATTAACTATCAACACACCTTACGGTAGCATTACCGAGCAAAAACCATATACGTACAACAAAGAAACAAAACAAGAGATTGCATCTTCTTACAAACTCAATAACAATGTAGTATCATTCGATGTTGCAAACACTGATGGAACCATTATCATAGACCCGATACTCAATTGGGGCAGTTATTACGGCAACATAGAGTTTAGCTTGGGCACCAGTGTTGCTGCAGACAGCATCGGCAACGTGTTTCTTTGCGGCCACACACAGTATTCTACATCTATTGCATCAACAGCTGGCGTTCATCAGCCATTATATGGTGGCGGAAATTTTGATGGGTTTATCGTACGATTTCTGCCTGACGGCACGCGCGACTGGGCAACTTTTTTTGGTGGTATGGGCACCGAACAAATAAACGCAGCTACTTGCGACAGGCTTGGCAACCTTATCATTACAGGCCATAGTACCAGTTATTGGGAAATTAGTGCTGTCGGGATGCACCAACAATACAACGGTAGCTTTCTATTACCCGGTGGTTATGATTATGATGCATTTCTGGCAAAGTTTACCAATACAGGCACGTTAGCGTGGAGCACATTTTACGGTGGCAGCTATTATGATGAGGGATTTGCTGTAGCCTGCGATGCCAGCAACAATATATACTTTGGTGGCAACTCAAACAGCAGCAACAATATCAGCACTTCCGGTGCATGGCGTACTACACCGTCTACAGGCTTTTTGGCTAAATTCTCACCTAATGGTAGCAGATTATGGGCTACATACTACAGGGGTACTGTTAATACAATCACTTGCGATGGTGACAAGAATGTGTATTTCGGCGGCTTTACTACAGCTACTGCAGATATTGCAAGCAGTACCGCACATCTTGGCAGTTTTGCCGGTGGTGCATGCGATGGCTACATTGCCAAATTCGACTCTACCGGCAACACGCGCATATGGGGTACTTACTATGGTGGTTTAGATTACGATGAGATTCTTTCAATGGTAACTGACTCCTTCCGCAACTTATATATATCTGGTAGTACACTCAGCCAGTCGGGTATTGGCACTACAGGTGCTTTTCGCCCAAGCTATAGTGGTCCTAACCCGGCAGTTGCTACAGATGCATTTCTGGCTAAGTTAAATAAAGACGGTGTTCGTCAATGGGGTACTTATGTGGGCGACTCTCTTGGCAACGACCGTATTACAGAACTATCTATAGCGCCAAATAGTGCATTATATTGCTTTGGTCGCACTGGTAGTTACACAAACATAGCAACACCCGGCAACTATGATGTAGTAAATTCCGGCCCATTACCCAACCCTGCACCCAGCCCTTATTTCATACCGGAATGTGACCCCTTTATGATGCGCTTTACCCCTGAAGGGCAACGCAAATGGGGAACCTACTATGGCGATACCGGAAGTGAATTCTATTGCGAAGGTGCTTATTCGTTTGGTAAAATATATATTGGTGGTGCCACAAATGGCGGTGGTGTTGCTACATCAGGTGGTTTCCAACCACAACACGCCGGCTTGCCTGGCCCACGCGGATTTGTTGCACAGTTTCAGGCGGATACGAATGTTTTTATCAAATACCCGTTTGCAGATACGATGCTATGTGCGGGAGATACACTATATGTAAAATACAACACAACCAATAGGTTCAGATCTACCAATACATTTACAGTACAGCTTTCAAATATTGCTGGCAGTTTTGCTACACCAGTCAATATTGCCAGTATTACTGCTGCACAAGAAGGCACAATAGCTTGTTACTTGCCACTGACAACTGTTGACGGCAGAGGATATAAAATACGTATTATAAGCTCTGCCCCTGCAGATACGTTCTATAATTACGATATCCCAATCCGTATATCTCAATACCGCAAACCACAAGCCTACGCCATAGAACCTGTTTGCGAGAATACAAACATTACAATAGGCGATGGTAATTTACCATTAGTTGGCAATTTTAGCTGGACAGGTCCAGCTGGTTTTACCAGCAATCTCGCCAATACATTCGTCCCTACTGCCACGCTGGCAAAAGCAGGCGATTATATACTACTATGCGATAATTATGGTTGCAAAGCAAAAGACACCGTGAATGTGCGTGTAGTGCAGAGCCCTGCCAAATCTACCATTACTGGCGACACGTCTGTATGTACAGGCGATACACTCTTACTAACCGTATCCTGCCCTACACCCGATATCTACTTCCAATGGGTAGACCCCAAACTGACTGTACCGCAAAACGACACCTTCTTCGCAGCTCCTGTTGATACCTCTTACAGAGGAAGGTATCGGGTAACTGCAATAACTAATATGGCCAATTGCCCGGGCGAAGAGGACACTGTCAATGTTCGTATCAGGCCATTACCACGTCCTGTTATCGCCCCTGTACCAGAACTGTGCAGTGGCGACTCATTGAAGCTTGATGTAACCGATACGGCTACCGTTACAGCTTATAGCTGGGTAGGGCCTACAGGCTTTACAAGCACTGTAAAATCTCCTGTTATGAGCAAAATAACACTTGTGCAGAATGGAGTATACACTGTAACCAATACAAACGTATTTGGCTGTAAAGAAGATACCAGTATCACAGTTGTTGTAAAACAATCTCCAGACTCTGTTTTTGCATCTAACAATGGTCCTAAATGCAGCAAAACTGAACTGCAATTATCTGCTACCAATAATATTAGCGGTACAACATATAGCTGGGCGGGGCCCGCAGGCTTTAGCAGCACATTACAAAATCCGTTACTTACAAACACTACTGCACAAGCATCTGGCATGTATAAAGTCACTGTGTCGCTAAATGGTTGTACTAAAGAAAGCACTACCAATGTTACCGTCAACCAAAGCCCAGACACACCAGTACTCACTGCCAACACACCGCTATTTATAGGCGAAACATTGAAGCTGCAAATTACCAATCCGCAAACAGGTGTAGCATACCTATGGACTGGCCCTAATAATTATCAGTCAGACTTCTTATCGCCCATACTTACCAGTACGGTACTGAATATGGCAGGCATCTATACCGTTACAGCCAGCATTGCAGATTGTAAAGCAACCAGCAGCATAAAAATAGACGTAAAAGAAAAGCCTGAACAGGTAGGCAAAACGGTGTACACCTACCCCAACCCCAACAAAGGCAAGTTTACTTTAATAGCAGGTACAGACGATGATATGGACGTACCTATCTACATCTTTGGCTCAGATGGTAAGTTGGTAGATACAGAGAGCGCTAAACCCACCAACAAAAAACTGGAACACGTTATAGACCTCGGCAACAAACTATCGTCTGGTGTGTACAGGGTGAAGGTGCAGATTTCAGGTAAGTTCTACACCACATCGGTATCTATACAATAAGATAATATCCCGTTACAATACATGGCCGCCCTGCACAACAGGGCGGCTTTTTTTATTGATATGCTGAAAAATACTCTGAAAAGATTTTTTATCTTCAATTATCTAAAAACGAAACGTTTATGCTTTCTGATATTGAAATCTCAAGGGCTGCCAAACTAAAACCCATCAGCGAAATTGCCAACAACCTCGGCATCAATCCGGATGATATTATACCCTACGGGCGTACCAAAGCCAAAGTACCCCTCACCTACCTTGATGAAGAAAAAATCAAAAAAAGCAACTTGATATTGGTTACCGCCATCACACCCAACAAAGCAGGTGTGGGTAAAACAGTAACAAGTGTATCTGCCTCACTGGGGCTTAATTACATTGGCAAGAAGGCAGCCGTTGCCCTACGCGAACCGAGCCTCGGCCCCTGCTTCGGCATGAAGGGTGGAGCAGCTGGTGGTGGCTATGCACAAGTGTTGCCGATGGAAGATATCAACCTGCACTTTACAGGCGATTTCCATGCCATTACTTGCGCCAATAACATGATAAGCGCACTGCTCGATAATTATCAATTTCAAAATAGCGGTACGGATAAAGTACTCGACCGTATTGTATGGCGGCGTGTGTTGGACGTTAACGACCGTTCACTGCGCAACATTGTTAGCGGGCTGGGTGGTAACGCCAATGGCATACCGCAGGAAGCAGGTTTCGATATTACGCCCGCATCCGAAATCATGGCACTGTTATGCCTTGCTACAAGCCTTGAAGATTTGCAGGCACGGATAGAACGCATCGTACTTGGTTACAAATACGATAAAACACCTTTCACGGTAAAAGACCTGGGTGTGGCAGAAGCCATTACCGTATTGCTGAAAGACGCCATACTGCCAAATTTGGTGCAGACAACCGAAAACACACCTGCCTTTATACACGGCGGGCCGTTTGCCAATATAGCGCATGGCTGCAACTCTATACTGGCTACCAAAATGGCGATGAGTTGCAACGACTACGTGGTTACAGAATCGGGCTTTGGTAGCGATTTGGGAGCAGAGAAATTTCTCGACATCAAATGCCGATACAGTGGCTTGCGACCGAAAGCAACCATTATAGTTGTTACCACAGCAGCCTTGAAGCTGCACGGTGGCGTACCTGCTGCCGATATTTCAAAGCCAAACTTGCAAGCCATGATAGCAGGGCTGCCCAACCTGCAACGCCATATACAAAACATGAAAAACTTCGGGCAGAGTGTGGTGGTATCTTTCAACAAATTCCATTTTGATACGGAAGAAGAAATCAGCCACCTGCGCGATTGGTGTATACACGAGGGTGTGGCATTTGCCATCAACAATGCATTTACCAAAGGTGGTGAGGGTGCTGCTGAACTGGCACAGAAATTAGTTGACATCATCGAGAACAACCCGTCTAAAGACATCAACTTTACATACGAACTGGACGATAGCATCAAAATAAAAATAGAGAAGATAGCTACTAAAGTGTACCGTGCTGCTTATGTAACCTTCAGCGGTGCTGCCGAAACAAAAATGAAATCGTTTGCCAAACGTGGGTGGGACAAACTACCTATCTGCATTGCCAAAACACAATATTCGTTTACAGACGACCAGAGCCGCATCAACGCACCCGAAGGTTTTACCATCAACATCCGCGATTTGGTAATCAATGCAGGGGCAGGCTTCATTGTAGCCGTAGTAGGCGACATCATGCGTATGCCCGGCCTACCCGAAGACCCGCAAGCATTCCGCATTAAATTGGTGAATGGTGAGATAGATGGGTTGAGTTAGGAAAGCCTTTATCTAAATGTTGTAAGTTATGAGAATAGTATTTGCTGTAATATTTACATTATCTCTCGGACTAAATGTCTTTGCTACAACACAGATTTCAGATGTAATAATATACAAAGGGAAAAAGTATAGCTTACATAGTAATCCTATGGAAACTTACTTTGAAAAAAATCCTAGCAATAGACCTCAAGATGGAATGATGACTACTGCATTGTGACGAGGGTACGTTGCGACATATGAAGTAATTGACAATCAATTGTATTTAGATGATATCGAAATATTGTATGAAGACACTACTTCTAAAAAAGCAGATAATTTGAAATGGAGAAGTGTTATTGACAAAGTGTTTCCAAAAGATAAAGCACTAAAAATTGATTGGTTTTCTGCACTTTTAGTATTGCCACAAGGAGAGCCATTGGGTAATGATGAAATGGTGTATAGCTTAACTTATACAGAGTATATTTTATTGGAGATTAACAAAGGAGATTTAAAAAAAGAAATTAATTATACACACAAAGAATACGAAAAATTCAAGGACAGGCAGTTTCAAGCATTTAAAAAAACAGATGAGTACAAAAAAGTAAAAACTGACATTCAAAAAGTTGGACGTTCTGATGAAAATATTGACTCGTTTTTACGCGATTATATAACAGAATATACCTCTAAAATACTTAATGAATAACTTGCTGTTCAAAATGTTCCGCAAGGCATATTGAATTATAAATAACACTCCGTTCTCTGAACGTCATTCGTTATTCTAAAGCTGAATGAAAGTTTCGCCTTTGTTAATATTCTTCATCAACGAACCATTCACCAGCATATCACAATATTTGCGTTGAAAATAGACTAACTTCAATACTCATATAGTTGTTCTACTACATGAAGCTATTCTCCTTTCTGCTTTGGTGTCATTTAATAATGCTTAGTTCTTGTAACGGGCAAAATGATAACTTTGCCAAAACAAACTTTAGCCCATTCTTCACCTTTGTTTTAGGTGATACGGCTGCTGACATTGGCAAAAACATTGACTGCATTTTTCAAGACAAGGACAACAATTATTGGTTTGCCAGCAACGGAGAAGGTGCTTACCGTTACGATGGTAAAAAGATATTGCACTATACCACTAAACACGGCTTATGCAGCGACTATGTTTGGGCAATACAGCAAGACGTAAATGGCAAACTATGGTTTACAACCCGCGATGGTATATGTAGTTTTGATGAAAACACGTTTACAGACTATACAAGTACCATTAAAAATGCTGCGTTCGGCAAACTAACCTACAAAAAAGGCGGGCTCTTCTTCGGTCATGCAGACGGAATGTGCTTTTATGATGGCACTACATTCACAAATTTCACCATTCATCCACCAACATACAAACCAAAGATAAGTAGTGCCTATCGCGAATATTCGGTGTACTGTACACTTGTTGACAATAGTGGTAAGGTATGGTTCGGCACACAGGAAAAAGGCGTGTGTTGTTATGATGGAGAATCATTCAAATATATTGATGGTAAAGATTTAGATGGTCCTGCGGTAAGAAGTATATATCAGGATAAAAAAGGCATGCTATGGTTTGGCAACAATGGTGGCGGCTTGTATAGCTATGATGGTAAAACACTCCGTAACATAACAGAAGAAAGAAACTTAGGTAATGACAAATTCTTAAAACATAAAATGCCTGTTGACAAAGCAGGTTCATTGGCTCGGGTATTTGCAATCAACGAAGACAAGCATGGAAATATATGGGCTGGTACTGTTGATGCAGGCGTATGGAAATTTCACGGCACAACACTAACCAATTACACCACCCGAAATGGCCTTGCCGGCAATGCGGTATATGTAATTTACAAGGATAAAAAAGGTGAGCTATGGTTCGTTTCAAACGGAGATGCCATAAACCGCTTTGATGGTGAGAAGTTTTCAAGGGTGAATTTTAGATAGCTATTCTTACAAAAGAGCATAGTAATAAGTTTATAACGCCATAAAAGACAAATCCATAATATACCTTTACAGCAAAGAATACAACCATGTACCATTTCTCTTACTTCAAAGAACAGGACAAGCAGACGATACGCGATTTTATGGAAGCCAATCCCTTTGCTTTCCTAACAGGCAGTTTCGCGTCTGGTAAGCAAGTGGCTACACAAATTCCTGTATTGTTCGAGGAAAGAGATGGTGAGCTATACCTGCAAGGGCACATCATGCGCAATACAGACCATCACAAAGCACTCATAGAAAACCCCAACGCATTGGTAGTATTTACAGGGCCCAGTACTTATGTTAGTGCATCGTGGTACACCAACCCGCAAATAGGCTCTACATGGAACTATATGAGCGTACACATAAGCGGACACGTCAACTTTATGACACCCGACGAATTGACACAGTTTATGCGTGCCTTTACCCTGAAATTTGAAAAAGGGAATACCGACTCGCTGACCATATACGATAATCTGCCTGATACGTTTTTAAGCAAGATGATGCCTGCCATAGTAGGCTTTGAAATAAAAGCCGAAAAAATAGACAATGTCTTTAAGCTAAGCCAGAACAGGGATGAAAAAAGCTACCTCAACATCATATCGAAACTGGAAGAGCAAGGCGGCAACAGCGCATTGATAGCAGATGAGATGAAAAAAAGAAAAGCCGCCTTATTCCCCGAAGGTGTTGAATGGGATGCATCAAAGTTTGATTCGTAAACAGGATGAAGAGATATAAGCATATTAATAATTTGCAATTAAAAAGCGTATATTTGCAATAGTAAATATGACAATATTACCTTGACAACAAAATAATATGCAACAACACAACAGCAACAAAAAGCAACAGACCATTAAACATCAATATTGATCTTCAATGCTTTAGTACTACAACAAAAGATAAACACAACAACTACTATCAAAAACTATCAACAAATATGAAAATCCTTAACTTGCTCTATGCATACCACTAACTACACAAACAGTTTTATAGCCGTAGCAGAAGACTGCCCTGCAACCAAAGCAGAGATACCACCACTGAAAGGCGACAACAAAACCGTTGCCAACCTGCAGTTTGATATGATAATGGACAACCCGTACATGTACACGTCAGACGATGTGATATTTAAAGTGCACGCACTGCGAAATGGCATAGGCACAGCAGCGCAGAAAGCCGAGCGTGAAAAGTTCTTCAGTAAGGGTCAGCCATGTTTACGATCATCGCCACTTACCAAACGCTATGGTTGGGGCGTACATAGCAATGCCGAAGGTAAAGTAGCTATCTATGCTGTCAACAGCCCTGAGTACAAGAAGCTGCTGGCAGACAAAAAAATAGCGCACACCAAAGGCATGCGCTCTAAAAAAGCATAAGCAATACTAACCGTTATAGGCAGCTTCTATATCGGCTATTATTATTTTTGTCATCTTCATCATCGCCATTGCTACACGTTGTGCTTTTACTGGGTCTTTATCGTTCATGCGTTCTATTAAAACATCAGGTACTATTTGCCAAGAAAGGCCATACTTGTCTTTGAGCCAAGAGCACGGCTGCTCCATGCCGCCATCAGCAGTCAGTTTATCCCAGTAATAATCCACTTCTTCCTGGTCTTTACAACGTACAACAAACGATATGGCTTCCGTAAACTTAAATACAGGCCCCGAATTCATAGCCGTAAATCGTTGGCCAAATAGTTCAAAGTCAATGACAAAGGCAGTACCTGCTGGCATATGCATTCCTTCGCTGTAGTAGCTCTTACTATTGATTTTGGCATCTTTAAATACCGATGTGTAGAAGTTGACCGCTTCTTCTGCATTGTCATTAAACCACAGAAATGGTGTTATCTTTTGCATAATAATTGTTTTTTAGTAATTGATACTGCAAACCTACAACAGTACTTTGTAAGCCATGAGGTACACTTGCGACAGAAAACAGGCTGTATGCGACAAGGTACTAACAACAAAAAGATAACTAACAAAATAATCCACCATCAGTACGTTATACTATTTTTACAACTATTATGAAGAAATTATTATTCAGTTGCCTTTTATTAATACCAATACATTCTTTTGCGTTCTGGGTTGTCAATTTCGGTACAGCATCTACACTGCAACATAAAAAATTTGGCTTTGCTGCAGGTATGGGTGGCCAAATGGTTTTTACAGGCAGCCCCCGCACTACGAATGCTTTCTTTATGATACCACATGCAGGATTCAGATACGGAATTACCCCAAAGCTGGATGCGGGTTTAAGATTAGCACCTGTACCACTGCCATTTGCTACCGTAGGACCGGGATTTGGTATGAATATTGATGCTAAATACCACATAACAAACGCTAGTGACAAAACACAATTTGCCCTAGTAGGTGGCTTAGGCGGCGCACACGTATTGATACAAGGCAATACTCGCCTTGCATGGAGTCCGAACGCGGCACTACTTACATCCTTCAAAATCAAGCAAAAAAACTACCTGACACTGATGGGCAGATACGTATATCTATCCATACCGTCTGCCAAAGAAGGTTCTGTTGGCAATTTCGTCATGATTTCAGGTATATCAGCTGGCTGGAAGTGGAACATACGTCAAAACATATCTGTTTTGCCGGAGATAGGCGCATATTGGTATGAAGGCAAAATCGCAAACATACGACAAGCAGGGCCAGGATTCCAATACGGACTAATGCTAGCTACGAGTTTTTAAGCAATTACAAACATTAAAAAGCTGCATAGTGTTTTAACAATAATCATACAAACAGCAATCATTATTACTCTTATTTTAGCATCAATATAAAAGTATAAAGCATGAAAAGTATATTCGCAGTAACCCTTGCGTTCACAATACTAAGTACCGGTTGCGTAAGCAGTAAAAAATATAAAACGCTGGAAGCTAATTACAATGCGCTGCAAACTAAAAACAGCCAACTGAACGGAACCAATCAGGAATGCCAAACTAATCTGGCATCTATGCAGGCACGCGCTACATTGCTCAGCGATCAACTACTGGCAGAACGTGCGAACCTTGCATCTTTGCAAGCCGCATTAGACAAATGCCTTACGGCAAGCGGACAGGGCAATGTCAACATATCGAAGTTGGTTGATGAAATCAATGCTTCTAACAAATATATACAGCACTTAGTAAACATGAAGAACAAAAGCGACTCGCTGAACATGGTGCTGACCAATAACCTGACACGATCGCTGAGCCGTGACGAGTTGAAAGATGTAGATGTAAAGGTGCTGAAAGGCGTTGTGTATATATCTCTGGCAGATAACATGCTTTATAAAACAGGCGACTATCAGATATCTGAACGTGCAGGCGAAACACTCGCTAAGATTGCCAAAATCATAAAAGACTATAATGAGTATGAAGTATTGGTAGAAGGCAATACTGACGATGTACCCATATCTCGCCCAAACATCCGCAACAACTGGGACCTGAGCGCACTGCGTGCATCTTCGGTTGTACAGGCGCTGCAATATAACTATGGTGTAGACCCCAAACGCCTGACAGCAGGCGGACGTGGCGAATTTAACCCCTTAGCCGACAACGCAACAGAAGCAGGCAAAACCCGCAACCGCCGTACCGAAATCATCATCACCCCTAAACTCGACCAGTTTATGGATTTGATAGAGAAGGCTCCTGAAAAGAAATAGCATAACAGAATACTGCTAAGTAAAAGCTGCCCTAATCGGCAGCTTTTTTACTTTGCTATACGCTACAGTCCGTAGCAATACATACAACTGATTTTATTATCATTAAATATTTATTACTTCAATGTTAAATTTGCATTATCTTAGCGGATTGTTTTTTAAAAACCTATATGCAACAAAGTCAGGGCTTACAAATATATTTCATACAACTAATACAGGCTTGGCGTACAGAACTGCTGGATAAATCATTCAGATGGAAGCTGCTGGTAATGCCTGCTTTGTTCATCATATATTCGGCCATTACTCAAAAACTTGGCGCATATATTGAAGCCCGCAAAGGCGTAAGGCTGGAAGATAAAATGTTGTCTTTCTTTCCCAGTTACGATTTTTCTACCCTTATTTTCATACTGCTATATACTTCTTTATTCGCGCTGATACTTACTCACTTACACAAGCCCAAAGCCATCTTCAGGCTAATAGAGATGCACTTTATGGTAGCCGTTGTAAGGCAGATATGTATATTGCTCATAGCTTTAGAACCGCCTACAGGCATCATCGTGTTGCGCGATGTGTTTTTAGAAAACACCGTTTACCCACACAACGCCCCTCTTACCAAAGACCTGTTCTTCAGCGGGCATGTAGCCAGTATATGGATATACTTCCTGTGTGCAAGGCACAAATACCTGAAAGCGTACATGTGCATAGCTACGCTACTGATGGGCTTTATGGTATTGAGTATGCGCATACACTACACGTACGATGTATATGGCGCGCTGTTCTTTACTACCCTGCTCTACTATGCCCCTTCCAGGGTACGCCCTTACTATGCCAAAGTAAAGGCACAGTTGCTATTGACTAAATAGGTTGGGAAATAAGATTCTCTTCCTGTACAGTATAAAAAAGCAAAGCATTTATAACGCAATAGAAAATGTCTTTGTAAATGCCCGGTGCAAACAGCATAACTTTGAGTTATTCAACATACGGCTCAATGAACAAATCTATCTCAAAGAAATCGAACCTGGCATTTACGAATGATTTCCCCGGCTTACGTGGTGTTAATATCATGGAGCGCAACTACCCAATAGAACCTTTTTTGGTGTTTACAGAGTTCTTGATGGATAGGCCTGTTTTCGGGCCGCACCCACATGCTGGTGTTTCCGTTATGACCTATATGCTGCCTGAAAGCAAGCAAGGCTTCATTAACCGCGATAGCCTTGGCGACTTTAGTCACATTGAACCGGGCGGCTTGCATATTTCACAAACGGGTACTGGCATGTTTCATGATGAGTTTCCGAAAGAAACAGGAATTGAAACGCACGGTTTTCAGATTTGGATAAACCACAAAAATGAGGATAGGTATGTAACACCGAAATCCATGCATGCTAATACTGATGAAATTATTGAAGTACTAACAGACAACTATAAACTCAGAATAATACACGGGGCATTTAATGGTAAACACTCTCCATACAAATTAGTAACAGATGTTCACCTGTTTCACATCTTTCTGAATCCACACACATCCATTGAGTTAAATGCGGATGAAATGGCATTTGTATATGGCCTGAAGGGAAACGGGAAAATTGAATCAACGGATGTAACAGCACAAACACTTGTTAATTTCAACAAAGGAGGCAACATGGTGCAGGTAAATGCAGATGCAACAGGGTTTGAGTTTATGTACGCCACAGGAAAGCCCATTAACGAACCCATTGTATATGGCGGCCCGTTTGTGATGACAACTAACGAGCAAATGCGGGATACGCAACAACGATTAGCAAATGGCGAAATGGGCAGGCTTAAACATTATGTAAAATGAGTATTTAGTTACCTGAATTATGTTTAAAATACAAACGCCACTCAAAATTGAGTGGCGTTTGTTTCTGTAAACTTTATCAGAAATTACCGAACAATATCGTATTTAGTCATAAGATAATCATGTTGCTCAGTTATAACCATGATATTATTTTAACTTGGTAGTATGTAAATGGGAATCATCATTTTTCAAAATAGATATTATTAAACTGCCCTTCTTTTACAATAATCGAACTACGACCATTGGTTGAATTCCCTTCAAATTCAAAAGTGCCTGATATTTTATCAGCATCCAGATATGTGATGTGTACAAATCCAATATTGTTTAATTGAGAAGAATAATATTCTTTACCCGTGCTATCTTCTAAACTATATGCTATATAACTATTGAATGATAAGTTATATACTCCGGTATCAGTAACATTTTCTAAATTGATAAAAATAGCATCGTCTTGTAATTGACTACTACTGTTTAAAAACTTACCGAAGCCTTTAATCATAATACCATTTTGCATATCTGCAACTCGCGCTGCCAAATATTTACCGGTATCTACAATTGACCTGACAGAAGCCCAAGGCAAGTTGTTTATTTTAGCATAAAACTTAGTTGCCTGTTGCGGCGGTGTAACTTCGTTATTTGTTACATAAGTATTGGTAACAACTTTCTCTTTTTTACACGCGGAAGCTAACAAGAGAATTACTAAAATTGGAATTAAGGTTAAGCGCATAACTTGTTTTCTACAATTTTACAAAATGACAATTATTTAATATTTAATGTTTCATATCGCTTATTCAAATACAATATATCTTTAAACAAAGGCACATTAGTTTTGTTCATAGCTACTTAAAAAGAGTGAGTGATAAGAAGCTTTTATTACTTTGTAATAGACAGATATAACGCCAACTAAGGGTACAAAAATTAACAACCATTGTACATTCCCTAAAAACATCCAGCAATAAGACATTAGGAAAATGATGCGGAAAATATCCAACTCGAAAATCCACCTTTTCTGTTCGAGCATGGCTCCAGATGATATTAAACTAATAATGATAAAAAGAGAACTGACAAATAAATGTTCTGGTTTGATATATTTTTCAAATAACAAAATAGTGAATAATCCTATGAGTATGATGATAGTTTGAAGCATCACATAACGGGAAAGTGAAGAGTTTAAATTGATGTTTCTGTTCCTGCGTAGCAGTTTCTTTTCTAAAAATGGCCGTATTGCAGGATCAATGTCATCTGGTTTTCCGAATAATATTCTTAGTTTTTGAGCCAATGAATTACTGCGTCGTAAAGCTACCCACATCTCCATCGGGAAATGAAAATGCTGCCACAAAAAGCTATGGCTTTCCAAAGGCTTTGTAAGTCCATAAACAGGTATTGCTTTTTCTTCCCTAAAAGTACCGAATAGCTTATCCCAAATAATGAGTACATCACCATAATTTTTATCAAGGTATTCCGGGTTACTGCTATGATGAACTCTATGATGCGATGGAGTTACAAAAAAATATTCAAGTATGCCCAATTTGCCTATCATTTGTGTATGTGTAAAAAATGGGTATGCACCATGCACCAATAACATGATATATGTGGCAGAAGGTGAAAACCCAATCAAAGGCAGCAAACACCAGAATATACCACGGGCAAGCGATTGAAAAACAGTAATGCGTGCAGAAACAGTATAATTAAAATCATCGCTTTGATGATGAACTACGTGCGCTGCCCATAGTATATTCACTTCATGACCAAGCCGGTGATACCAATACCATATAAAGTCGGTAAAAATAAAGAGACATAGCCACTGCCACCAACCACCAGTCAGTGTAAAAAGCCTATAATGCTCATATATGTAAGAGAATATAAAATAAAATATTCCTGTTGTAAAAACATCAGACAGGCGTTCTGCAATACCCACATTAATATTGGCTATTGCCTCAGCAAATGTAAATACTGGCTTCTTAAAGTATATACTAAGAAAATACTCCACTAACATGAGCGTTACAAATAACGGTATGGCAAAGGCTATAATATTAAGGTGCATACTTTTGGCTATTATAACGTTAATTTGTCCAAAGATATATCGGACATTTTATCCTACCAAATTAGTAGACTACTAAATTATGCTATCAAATAAAGCTAAATATGCATTAAAGGCATTAAGCTATTTAGGCAGTAAGTACAAAGAAGGTCCTGTACAAATAGCCGAAATAGCAGAAGAGAAAAATATACCGCTGAAATTTTTGGAGAATATACTATTAGAACTAAGGAAGAACGAGGTATTGGATAGTAAAAAAGGTAAAGGCGGTGGATATTACTTTGCACAAGACCCAAAAAACGTAAGTATCGCAAAAATTATACGGATAATAGACGGGCCTATTTCCATGTTGCCGTGTGTAAGCCTGTATTTCTACAAGCAATGTGATGATTGTGATGAGGTGAGTTGTAATCTGAATAGAGTCTTTTCAGAAGTTAGAGATGCCACATTGAAAGTTCTTGAAAAAAGGAGTATTAAGGATATAATGTGAGGAATTGTATAAAATAGTTTCAGTCATTTGATAAAACTAACACGAATGTAATTCAGCATCCTAAAGACATAGTTTATGATAGCTGTTTAGTGCTTTTGTCTGGTTATTCCGCTAGCTTTTATTTACAATCCAACAACAAACGCCACTCAAAATTGAGTGGCGTTTATTTCTGTGATCCCTATTGGACTTTTTTCGAACCAGATTTTGGAGGATTTGAGGCTATTAGCTGCTTAACTCATTGATTATAAACGTAATTCATTTTTTACCCACTTGCATAATTCTCATTTAAAATGCTGGATTATGTTCGTAGTGCACATTGTTAGATATAGTTTTCAATGGTTTCTGTGCCAAAACCCAGTAAATGCTGGAACCACTCGTCAATTATTTCTGTGCTGCTTACAGGGTCTTTGAGGTCATAATACCTCATTGGATTTTGCATTACGTTCGGTTCTTTATGGCGAAATAGTACCTGCGTGTCGAGCTGGGGTATGCGTTTATCGTAAATGAATGGAACTGCCCATCCTAATTGCTCACCGTTATACAGGAATCTATATTCAGTTACCTTGAACGGCTGATTAGACTCTATTTCCTTCCAGAGGTCGTTATGTGCTCCCATCGATATATATAATGCTACCCTCAAAAGGTAATCTTGGCACAAGACGATTTTTTGATACGTTTCATCAGGAGCAATTACCTTCACTTCGAGTATAATGCCCCTTATACTAAAGTAAGCCCCTGGCAATGGATGAGGCCATGACTGCTTCCTTGTTAACCCAAGCAAATTGTCATTGAATACGTCCATTTTGCTTTGGACTATCTTATCTATGGTATCTATCTCATTCCTTACCGCTTGAAGGGCTTCTGTAGATGATTGCCTTTGCACCAGTAATTTCTTTGCGGCAACTCTCTGCTGCAGGTTGTTGTACCTGTCTTCAAGCGTCAGCTTTTTTATTAAGCCGCCTTCATCTGCTAACTTAAACTCTACGAATGAGGCGAGTCGATCTATAGACCAGTGTTGAGGGTCTGCATATATCTTAGTTTTCGGGTACCAAGAGGGAACTTCTCCTGGTGCCATAGGTATGACCATAAGGAAGTCATAACCTTCATTTCGTATCGAGGTTCTGTCTATGATGGCATTGCGTTCAATGTCCGTGTAGTAGGTCTCGCTCCACTCCTTTCTAGATAGAATAACTACAATTCTTGCCTCCTTATTGAATACCCGTCCAAAGACCTCAGGCCCCGACTTAGCAATCAGTTCCTCCTGATTATTCTCATAGAAGAACACATTGATGCTCGGGTTTAATTGAGCAATCAGATCTCTTGCAAACGGTACGTCCTGTTTGCATAGGGAGAATGCTATCTCGTATTTGTATGTCTCTGTTTGGTTATCCATAAAAGCTATATCAGGAGTATACGATTTCGTTTATTGTCATTCCCCACCAGTCTCTTTCCAGCCAACCGATATTGCCATTCAGCAACTGCTCATCCTCCATTTCTCTATAAGTCTTAAGTAACACTTTTTCAATCCACACTATGTTTTTAGGCGTGATTTCCTCAATTCTATCAACCTCGATCAATAAGAGTTTGTAGTTACCTACCGTTTCAAAGTCTATCTCATGGTCTTCTTCGCATATCTCCGCATGAGGCTTATTCAGCCTTTTACAACTTAAAATGCTTAACAAGGAGTTCCACCCGAAGCCAGGATAATGCGTAGTGTCAAATTGGGTAAGTAGTCTGTCATAAAAACTCCTATGGGTTTGCCCTACATACTTACAAATGTCTTCTGAATCAAAGAACATATAAACACCACGAGGCGAAAGCTCCCACCAGGACATGCCAGCAACCTGTTTGTCAAGTGCACATTCATGTAGAATGTCCCTTAACACAACCTCTGTCACCAGTCCCTTCTTTATCCCTTTAATATAATAGTAGGCTGCTTCTGGCTTTAAGTCTTTAATATCGTTGTAGTTTATCTTGGCTACCATAATTTATCTTTAAAGCCAAACTCCGTTGTGTTTAGACTGTGAAATAAGACGTGTAAAATAGTCGATAAGGTGGATGATTTGAAAAAAATTGCCCTATAGTAGGCTTACAAAGCAAAAACATATATATTCATCATTAATAAATATAGCTGTGTAAAGGCGATAAGCATAATAATATGGATTTCATCGAAATAGCGAACACTCAAATGGACAAAGATGTCTTATCAGTTAACTCTACTGAATGGAATGATAATTGGGAGGAATATTATGTCATTTTCGCAGACCTCATTGCATTTGCGCAAAGATGTATGATAAGTCCAGGTATTACTTTAAACAATATCGTTCGTTTTCACCGTGCAATCAACGAGTCCGTTAATGGTATTGATGACATTATTAAATATCAGTTTACGGACGCTTGCTATATTTTAGCAAAGGATCCTAAAACAGCCCTGATAGTAGCGACTAACATCCAAAACGAGTGCTTATTACACAATTACAAGCAGATGAAATTGCCACATGTGATGTTTTACCAAATGATTGTGCCAAAAGTTGTAATCTCCAAGGGTAATGTACTTACGCTCAAAACAGCGTCTGATATTACCTCAATAAAGAAAATTGCAGGGATTTCTCCCAAAGAACTACTCGCTGGCGAGGGCATAGTTAAAGCTTACTATTTAGAAAAGAAGACAACTGGTGGATTGGTTTCAGTTGACAAGAATTACATTCAGGATTTTAAAAAACCAAGCTCAGGAGATAGTAAAACTAAGACAAACGGCTTATATAAGAAATGGAGAAATGACATAGAAAACAAACTATTTTCACATGATGGAGTAATTGATATTCCATGGCTAGTTTTACAGCCAAGACAAATAAAAAAAGGTACGCTACAAACAGAAACTGTAGGTGCTTTTAAAGAAAAAGCGAAAGCATTTAATCATATTTGGAGAACCAGCTTTACTGAACACCTAGCAGAACGGACAAGTACTGAAACTTTGAAACAATATGGTGGTGGCATTAGTCACCTTTGTGAAGTTTTACAAGCTTATACAAATGTTGGTCCAAGAAGTTGGGACTTGATAGATATGGTTGCAGCAATAGAATCTCTTTAACTATTTTTTAAACTATGTATGGATTTAAGAGGACCAATATGTAGTAATGTATTGGGTACTTTTGTTCTATCTATTAACTTCTGAGATGACAGATAGTAAGATACAATATAAAACACCAAACTATTGTCCGACATGTAATTCAATCGTAGAGACTGGTGTGATATTTACATATACATACAATGTAACTTATACTGATGAATTACAAAATGAAGGGACAGCAATTATTTTAAGTAAATGTCTTAATTGTGAAAGGCCGATACTAACGGAAGAGCAATTTCAAAATATTGAAGAACATTCATGGTCCAACGATAAAATACAACTTTATCCCATCTCTGATAATGTAGCTTTAAAAAACGCCCCTGCAATAGTTATTAATCCATATAAGGAAGCTATAAAATGTTATCGTGCTCAAGCTTATGATGCTTGTGTCATTATGTGTAGAAAGGGTATCGAAGCAATTTGCGTCGACAAAGGAGAGGCTAAAGGAAACCTTGCTGAAAAATTAAAAAAACTCAATGACAATAAAATATTGGAAGACACTTTTTATTCTTGGGCTAACGAACTTAGATTAATTGGAAATGATGGGGCGCACTCTCATGTGCAGATAGTAACTCAACAAGATGCTAAAGATTCAATTGATTTTTTTGATGCGCTAACAACTTACTTGTACCACTTAGTTGATCAATATGATAAGCTTAAGAAAAGAAGAACTACTATATAGTTGGTACTTCTCCTTCGTAGCATTACTTTATTTTTAGTTGGAGCGTAATATTCTTATAATACACTTTTAAGCTTTGTCTTTCATGATCACTGACATAGCTGTTATGAGCTACTAAACATCTTATTTTATACAACTCATTTACCATTACTTTCAACCAGTGTTCATTTTTTTCGGGAAAATACTGTCCAAAAACACCCCAATTCGCAACCATTATATAAGCCAACTGGATAAAATCACAATAGAATAGGTCATTATCACCACGAACTGGCAAATATTTACTTTCAGCTTCATTGTTTTTTAGCCTTGCGATTGTTTCTTTCACTTTAGTAGGGATAACAACATTATCACGGGACATTATTTCAGCAATAAAGATTCTTAATGAGTTTTCAATGCAATACAAATACAGATATACTTCTGACATTTCTCTCCCCTTATCCTGAATATCTTGCGGCAACAAGTTTAGCTCGCCATAATCTACTTGTTGAACAATATCAGCAATAGCATCCGTCATACTCCCCTCACTAAAGAATGACACTAGTAAAGGTGAAAATGCCTCCCTAATATATGTGCGTCTTCCTTGGTACGTCCCTGATATCGATTGCATTTCTCTTTTAAACTCCTTGAGTGTAGTACAAGTAAGTACAGATTTGGGCAGCAATGCTTTTGTCTTGGCATTGCTTAGTAATGATTTTCTTAATTGTGTATACTCAGCATCGTGGCTTTCTGATATTGCCAAATCGGTAGCCGCACTTGTCATTAAGTTTTTAAGTCTTTCTGCCTCTACTTGATCATTAGTAAAACTCATGTTATTGCTTTAAATACTAAACAAATATATAATGCATTGCATTTCCACAATGAAATATTGAAATTATTAATGCGAAAGCGTATCTTGTTTTAGTTAGCAATATTGTCAATTTATCCCTATGAAAATCAAGAAGATAAGTAAAATTGTAGGTTATAAGTCTTTTCATGACTTCAAATGGTCTGATTTCTGCAAGGCTGCCGACGGAAGTGAGCAGTCTTTTAATCCCTTCAATTTGTTATTTGGCGAAAACGGATGCGGTAAGAGTTCGATATCAGAAATCTTAAAAGACATAACTAAGCATACTCCATTTAGTGATTTATGTAGTAAGCCTACCTCCGTTGAGTTAAAGATCGACAGTAATATACATACTTATAATGGTACGAGTTGGAATAACTATCTCCCTCAAAACTCTATTCTTTTTTTCGACCAAAACTTCATAGATGATAATGTCCATACTAATGGAGAAAGAAGTAACGAGAGAAATAAGCATAGCCAGAATGCTGGTAAACTTTTGGTCGAATTAGATGCTGAAGCAATCACAAAGAAAGGCACTGAAGAAATTAAGAAACAAGCACTTGATGATTTTGAAACAGCAAACTATACTAAATTAAACCAATCATTTCTTCCTCAGGACTTAGAAATATACGCGCAAATAAAGGGTCAGAATGATGAGCAAAGAAATCAGTTTAGAAGAACTAATGTTGACAATTATAAAAACACAAATGATACAATTGAGGAGCTAAAAGTTCGTAGGACACAAACTGTTGCTGTATCAACAATAACTACACCAAGCAGTATTTCTTTAAATGTCAGCGTTCCCGCTATTAGTAGCCTGGAGGAAATCTTCAAAAGGAAAATAGAAAATGAAACAGTTCTAAAAGCTTCTGAACAAATTACACTACATATACAAAAGCACAAAGATTTCATTGAGAAAGGGCTACAAATATTAGATGCAGATCAAAAAGATAATTGTCCATTCTGCTTACAGTCGCTACAAGGTCAGGATGACGTAATAGCTGCTTATAATAGTTTCTTTAATCAAGAGTATAAACAGCAAAAGGAAAGATTTATTGATGATATCAACGCTCTAAAAGCTCAATTAAAGTCATTAGTTGATGAAGCGCGCAACCTACCTATTGTTTTCAATCAGACAATGGACAGCATTCAAAAAGTGTGGATCGATTATGAGTTTTCTAAAGTATTTTTTGAAAAAGTACCAGGTTCAGAAGAAAAGTCAGAAAATGAAAACCTCACATTTTTTACGGAACGTAAAAATATTAATGATAAGTTAGTTCAAATCTCACTTTATCCTGAAGAACTTGTAACCCTAGAATTAGCATTGGAAGAGCTAAAAAAACTTGATAATTCTACTCCAAGTTATATGCAATTGCATAAAGCAATTGAAGAGCATTTTGTGAATATGACTAGTGCTTTAAATGAGGCTAATAGGTATATTCAATCATTTGCAGAAAAGTTTGAATTATTTAAAGCCAAATATTCAAACATTGAGACAATTGTTCAGGAAATAGAAGTAAAACAAACCCAATTATCTGACTTACACTTTACTTATCAATTCTTTGAAAAGGATCTTTTTAATAAAATAGCGGAATATAACGATCTGGCAACTAGGAAAGCAGCATTAAAAGAAGAACATTCAAGTGCCAAAAGAGATTTAGAAACATATATTAACACTCATGCTCCAACGCTTGTGTTGGATAAAATGATGCACTTTCTTGGAAGATTTAATCTTTCGTTTACCCTTCAACCTCATAGGGTCACTAATGCCACTGTTGATATACCTTTTGCATTTAAGATTATGGATGCAAATGGTCAAGAAAGAAATATTAAGGCTGGTCTTTCAGAAGGAGAGAGACAATTAATTTCGTTGGCTTTTTTCTTTGCCATAAACGAGAATGTTGCAGATAAAGCAAATAAAGTATTATTATTTGATGATCCAATAACTAGCTTGGATGCCGCAAATCTAAAAATACTGTCAGATGTAATTTTCGAGCAAGTTCCAGCCTATTCGCAAGTTTTTGTGTTTACACACCATCCCCTTTTTTCTAAATATTTATCTAAAAAAGAAAATCCAAATCCTAATAAGTTTGGAATATTAAAGAATGTGCCTGCATTTGGGGGATCATTTATATTTTTTGATGCTGCTAGAGATTATGATTTACACAATGATCTAAAAAATTGCCATACTGGTTTAATGGCTTCTGCTATGGCTGGGACGTTAAACCTTGAAGAATGTGCCTTACGCTATGGGCATCTTTTAAGATTGTCTGTAGAAAGATTTATAAAAAATGAACTTTTAATGTGGAATAAGGATGATAACTTTTCTGTTATAACTACTAACCTTAAGGATACTCAAAGTAAGATTAGAAGGCTCTCAGACTCGGATTTAGATAATATAGAAAAAGTGTTTAAGTACTGTAATTACGCAAACTTTTTACATGCAGATAAAGAAGCAAGTTCTGCTCTAAATGAGCTATTAGCACATATAGGGAACTATTTGGTCATTATAGACTCTATTAGAACTCCTGTGATATTGCCATCTGTGGTGCTGCCACCTGCAATTGGAGGAGGGACTAGTTAGTAACTGTAGCCAGGAACTATATATGCTTAAGCCATAATGAAAGCTCGTTTGGAACAGAAGTCATTTTTGTCGATTTTAAGCATTTGGAAATACCCTATGAAGCCATCGTTTCGCATTTTCCAAATCGTTATCGTTTAACGATTCTTCCATTTTACCAATATTGTATTGCAAACTAGCTAATTTATCATTTTGTGTCTGTGTATTAGCTATGGATAGATATCTTGCAGCCCAAATTAATCCTGATTGCACATTGTCACCATGAAAGTTCATGCCAATAATGTTCATCTCTAAATCATACGAATCAAATGGATAGCTATTGGTACTATTCCAACCTTTCATAAGTCTAATAATCGGTCTCACTACATTGTTGTAGCGTGTATTCGCTTCTGTCAATTTCTTTTTAACATCATTAGGGTCTGTAGTCCTCCAATTACTACCACCATCGGGAATATATAGCGTGTTAGTTACATACTGATACTCCGTTTCTTTCGCAGGAACTAAGTCATACCTTATATGATTTAGCTTAATTGTAACAGTCGGGAAAGATTTTACAACCTCAGAATCGTATCTGTCTTTGTAATATTTGTCTGCAAAGTTCTTCAGCCAAGCACGATATGTTTCTGGAGTACGTTCGTATTCAGTATGATTGAATACTACCATTATGTCCACATCAGATCTACTATCAATAGAACGTGGTAAAATGGTATCACGGTCATACGATCCAAAGACAAATCTACGTTTAATAAGTACACCTAACTCCTTATCTAAATTGGACAATAGATTTGCAAGAGATTTACTTATTTTCTCAACCTCAGTTGAGTCATTCTTCAAATAATAACTGGATGCTAGTGTTCTTAAATAGTTATCAATCGATACAGCCATGATTAATGTATATTATACTTAACTTTTAAAGCCATCCAGTCCTGGGTAAGACGTGAATTATGTTTATTGAAAAAAGTATCAGGAATATCCGCCGATATTTTAGCTACCAAAGTTTCATAGCGTAACCAATTCCTAATTATCGAGCTATTATACTTGATGCTTGCATCGTCAAAATCTTCATATTGGAAAAGCTTAACCCAATCATCGTAAATAACTGACAGCCTATTGAACAGAATTAAATGTTTTATTAAACCTCCAAGTATGCTTGCTGAAAATAACACTTGTAGTAACGATAAGAAAAATGGCACTTCTTTAAAGCCAAAATAAGCAACTATCCAAATTACAATTACAATAACAGACGGAATTACAATTTTTTGAGGAGTTATTAATTTAATGAGAGAATAAGTGGTAAAACAATTTTGAAATTGATTTGTGGCTGCTTTATAAAGTCCATAGTTTACTTCTTCATTATCATAATACTGAACTGAATTATTTACTGAAAACTTTGAATCGAACGAATTGTCAATAAAATCGTCTCTCCTTTTTTGTTCTGCTTGTGGAATTAATATTTGATCAGTTATTACGTCAAGAACAAAGTAAACTAGTATCAGTATTATATTCAAAATATTCAGCAAATCATCGATAGCCCAAGTGAAATTAAGTAACTTCAATCCCGTTGGGATGATAGACAGTATAAAAATCAACCAGAAAGCGAGATTTGAAGCTAGTTTTATCTTGCCTATGATTTTATAAAGATTGTATTGAGGTGCATATAGTGCTGCCATACTTATTGTTCGAAAACTGAAGATACATAAAGTTTACAGTGTATAAGATGTATAGACTATATTGGAGGCAGGAATGTTTGCAATTCATTTTCTATATACTCGAATACCTTTATTTGCTCAAGGCCTTTTATTCTTCTGTTACATTCTTTCAATTTAGCAACTGCTGCCTTTTGCTTCTCTGTATTAGCTAACGAATCTAAGCCAGTTGAAACAGCAAAATAATATTCACGTAATGTTGATGAGAAATATTCTTTGCCTATAATAAACCGTTCTAACTCATAAGAAGTAAAAGGTTTGCCATTCAGGTTGTTCCAATATTTAAATAACTTTACTAGCGGTATTATCAATCCCTTATTGCCTTTATCTTTTGCCAGTAGCTTACTTTTAAAGTCTGCTGGTGAAGTAGATATCCAAGATACTTTCTCACTTCTGGATGCAGGTATTTTTACGCTACCATTTGAGTGGCTAAAAGAGGGTGCAATCTCAAACTTTATATGATTCAACTCTATGACAATGGTTGGATGATCTTGGTATATTTCGGATTTAGGATAGTTTTTTTCACAGAAGTCACGTATATGTTTCAAATAAGTATCTGGCTGAAGTTCATTCTGCTTAAACACAACAAGTATATCAACATCGATATCTGCTCCAATCGGAATAATCGTCCCACGGTCATATGAACCAAAAACGGTTATATTGAGTAGCTTTTCTTGAAACAGACCCCATATTTTTGAACGTAGATGTCCAATGGAAGTCTCAATTTTCTCCTTAAGAGGATCATCAAGAACAAGTTTTTCAGCAAGAGATGTGAGATATGTATTAATGTCTGTCACAACTCAAAAATAGCATATTTGTAATACAAAGTCCGCATTACAAATAGCCCCCTGAGAACAGGAGGCTTGAAGTACAAACGCGGAATGCAGCCCTTTCCCCAAAGTCTTGACTATATACGCTTCATGCTTTAAGCTGCGTAAATGGAGCAAGTTACTCGCCGAAGGCTATCTGCACCAGGTATACCCGTTTACCATCTTTAGTTAGTATTCGCTTGCAAACATCAAAGTGCAATGATTATCCTCTTCTGCATACTCACCACTATTTATCATTTCCCTATTTAATTGGTCTATGAAAAACAGCTTTCTGCCTTTCTCGTCTTTATAGACTTGCAGGTAATCAATGCCGTGTTTGTTCTTTGCAAATGCTTGTACATCCTGATAGATAGACAAGATTTCGTCTGCAGATAGTTCGTTAGACACTCCTTTGGTAGCGTATAACTGTCCAGAGAACTCGTAGCTACCGTCTCGTTCCTGGGGTTGTCTTTTCCAATGTCCCATAATCTGATTGTGTTTTTGTTTTACAATATGGGAGCCACTTGGGCTTGTATTTCTTTAAAAAGTGATTATAGTGCCAGTACATTCATTTAACGTTTCACCTATTAGTGAGCGTTGCCTCAACAGAAATGTCATTGAGGATCATTTAAGAATAACCCCTCTTCGTGAGGGGTTTTCTTATGCTTCGGTTCAAAGCATTTCTTTAACCCTAGTGTTTATTGCTTCTTTCACTTTATCATCTTCAATTATTCACACTACCTTTCCTAGTCTCTTAATGGATACAGAACGGAGTTGACGAAGACGAGCCCAAGAGTTGGCATACAGACAATTCTTAGTGTCTTTAGGCACATAGACATCAAATGCATCTTGCTTTTTGTCAATCGTTGCTGTTGTCAGTGGGATTACAATTACATCCTCTCAAAGAGTGCTCTTTGAATCTTTATAGATCAAACATGGCCTTTCAAAAGAGACTTCCGAACCAACATTTAATCAAAAGCTTACAACAACAATTTCTCGTTTCTTAAATGGCTTCTTTACAAGTGGGTAACTGTTTCTTTTCAACATCATTAAGAAACTAGTTACATGGTTTAGAAAATTGTGCTCTTTAGGCGAGTTGTTAGTCACAAAATCCTCTCGCAAGGCAATTTTGTAGCTTTCTAAAAAAGTGTTTTTTCATTCAGATAGTTCTTTCAGGCAGATGTCTAGTTGGTATTCTTTCGTCATGGCGTTTCGTTAAGAGGTAAAATAATAATGTCTTGCCTAGATAGTTACCGCCTACGAAGCCATTTTCGAATCTTTACAGATTCCTCTTTTTGAAAGATTTTATATTGACATTGTATATCTTATCCTATGATAGTTTGGGGTGAATGCAAGCCAATCTATTAAATTGATAATTATCATTCCCAAATTATCAGTTATTGATAATCTTTTAAGTTGATAAAGAAAGATCTTTAGCCGTCTAACTTGCCTTTATTCTTTTAGTAACGTTGCGTCAATGCCCTGTGTTAAAGACATCTGTTCTGTCGGGTTACTCCATACGTACATATTTGTTACTGTCAACGAACTATGGCGAAGTTTATCTCTAACCTGAACTATATTAACGCCATCTTGCACAAGATGCGTGGCCAATGAATGGCGAAAACTATGACAATTCGTAAATCATACACCCGCTGAAATACCAATAGTTTTTACCAAGCAATTCAAACCATGTTCAGTATAAAACTGATTTTTTCTGCGTATGTATGGTGTAAAAACATAATCAATAGCCTCGCCTGGAAATGTCTCTTTCTTCACATCAAGATATTCAACCAAATGCTGCATTGCTGTTTGGCTAAAAGTTATCGGCGCAAACTTATTTCACTTTCCTAAAACTTGTCCCGTTAGCGTGTTTAGATTTATATCATGTAGTTTTATTAGTCTTAATTCAGCATTACGAAGCCCAGTCGTATATAAAAATCGGATAATCGCACGATTCAAGTACGCACTATACTTTGCATTTTTACTCGATGTACTTTTTAGGTTCTTTACCTTTTTCTCTAAATGCAGTAAAATCCTCTTTAGGTCTTCCTTTTCAATGTGCTTAGGCAAAGGACGTGGAACGTTACCTATAGGAACATCAATCGGTTTCAAGTCTCAAAGTAATCAATCACTTTCCAACCGTCTTATATAAGCTCTTAGCTTCACCATTATCTTGTATATTGAGTATCTACTAAGGAGTTCGTATTCTCCCTTATTATTTCTTTGCAACCTTTTGGTCTGAATTAACTTCTCATGAAATCTCACCATGTGTATTGGTGTCAACTTGTGCGTTTCCATGTTTCCGTAAAGGGATGAAAAGTATTTAAGAGCAAGTTTATTTGCCGTGACGGTTGTTTCAACAGAACGTCTTCTGTATTGAAGATAGAAAAAGTAGTCGCTATAGGTGTCTATCACTAACGGCATGTTTTGCTTGGGTTAGGATATAAATCTCTTTACGGATAGCGGTCTTAAACTTATCTAGTCATTTTTCTACTATTTGCTCATACTCTTTGTGCCAAGTAGTTAATCTTCGCACTTGTGTTATACAACGCTTGCACATCATTAATCAATAGATGCTCAAAACATCTTCTTTTAATTCCTTTTGTGAACTTGCCTGGCAGTCGGCACACATATACTGTTGGCAAAGCCAACATTCTGTTATTGCTTCTTTTCTTGCATAACTAAAATCTACACCTTTCATATATTGGTCGTGAAACTCCCAACAAAAGGTGCATACTTTCATCTTTGCTCTTTCGATGATAGGCATCTGCAAATGGTAAAGAGTAAATAACAATAACTCAATTACCATTGCTCAATCAATTTATATAACAGCACAATACTGATAGCTTGACTTATTGCAAGTGATAATTGAAATAATGTTGTTAGGCTTTACCAAGGCAAAGGATGTTGACTTTTGAAAAGATATGTTATAAAATAAAAAACACCCAGACCATTGGTGTCAGGCGTTATATTGTAAGTATCTAGTTTCTGTATAACATTGCTCTCATACGGTCCCACGGGGAATTGAACCACGTTTTATAGATAAGCAAATCTCAAAAACTCATAGTACATACAATCATATAGCCTGATAGCCGTAAACAAGCCAATAATGTTTGAAGTCACATTACTATAGCTTGACTAGATACAAGTATATAAATACAGATTAGTTTTTCAAGAGAAAACTTGTCTTTGCCGTGTTGAATTACTTTACATTATTACTACAAATAGACGAAGTTTGCATTGTCATATGAAATAACATGAGTACAGCATCAGAACATGCCATAACAAGTATTAACCAAAATGTATTTTACAAGGAGTTTACCTTTGATAAAAATGAGTTTTATCCAACCCCTGGAGAACAAAAGGAACTTGCTGATAATATCATACTCTTAGATGACTTATTGTTTATAATACAAATAAAGGAAAGGAATAAGGACGAGATAAAAACTGCAATTGACGAAAATAAGTGGTTCAACAATGTCGTTTTAAAAAAAGCAAAAAAGCAGATTAAGGACAGCATTGATTTCTTTAATTCTCACCCTCATATTCTAATTACTAATAGACGCGAACATACTATAGATGTATCTAAGGCTACGCTTGCTAATGTAAATAAGATTATCATTTATGCCCCGAATAGTGATTTATTGACAGAGACTAACCATTTTTTGAAGTTCTATGAGAGTAGCGAAGTCGGCAACATTCACTTGTTCCATATAGAGGATTATCATTGGGTATGTAGATACTTAATTACTCCAGCAGAGCTAAATGAATACCTGAAGTTTAGGGAAAGGATTTACATTAAACATAAGACGATTATCAACAACTTCCCTGAACAGTATGTTTTAGCACATTTTCTAAATACTGATGATGAAACCACTATTGATGAGAAGTATATAGAAACTTTAAAGAATCTAAATGCCGATGCAGATGACTATGATATAGCTTTTTTAATCAATAGTTTTTATGATAAGATACGAGTTGATGAACAAAAAAATACATTGATGTATTATCCCATCATTAGGGAAATAGCTAAACTTAAGAGATACGAGTTAGCTGAGTTTAAGCAACGCTACCTAAAAACAATTGAAGACGTTAAAGCAAACAGTTTCTCATTGCCCTACAGAATAAACATATCAAGAACTGGTTGTGGTTTTGTGTTCATACCACTTATGCATGATAAAATTGAGTATTGGGAGAATGCCTTAATCAATTTTACAGAAATGTACAAGTATAAAAGACAACTTAAGAAGTGTTTAGGAGTAATCTTATTCAAAGCACAAGATTATTACGATCAAAATTGGGCATACATTGAAAGCGAATGGGAATACAATGAAGAACTAGAAAAAGCAATTGCAGGGGAAGAGAATCTTTATGGTGATGGACAATTTAAGCCGTTAGAAAGATATAGATTTAACGATTAGTACACTAAACTATAGAATAATCATTGAAACCTAAGCTTCACTATATTATACAGTTTATTAAACGCTCCTTCCTTAAGTACGGGTTTGATTTCCGTTTATCTAAGGACATGAGTAGCGCAGCTAAGAAGTGTCTTTATTATATCGACAAGACAGAGCGTACAGACTTATTAGAAGAGGACTTCGACTTTTATTTGGCAAGCCTTATTGGAGTGTTTAGCGTGGGTATGAGTTATCAGGAAGCTATTACATTCTTATGTTTGACTGGTCATGGATTAAACTCTTCAACACTTGTAAGGTCACAACTTGAAGCATTTTTGATCCTATATTATCTCACAATGCCTGGAGATGATTTGGAGGAAGTAGAGAGACGAGTAGTATTATATGAAGACTGGGTAATGATAAAAATGTACTTAAACTCAAAGAAATCTAGTACTTATGAGTTGTTTACACTTCATAAAAGTCATAGTTCATACTTAGAAAATGTTGAGGAGAATTATTCAATTCTCAAGGACAAGTATAAAGATAATCCTGGGTTATTTAAAGAATTAGAAAAATCACAAAGTTTTATAAAAAACAAAAGAGAAATTGCTATCGCTGCTGAAATAGAAGATTTGTACAACGCTGTTTTTTCTGAAACCTCAGCAACTGTGCATATAGCTGACATATCCGATAGAATGGAAATGGAGAATGGTGACGATACGGATGGTTACCAGTATCATTTATATTCAACCGATCAATCAATGATGATGACAGGTCTTTCCAATATTCTTTTATTAAAATCAATTGGCGTATTTGTCGATTTCTTTAAGTATTCGCGAGATACTAAAAGAAGTATCTTTAAGAATGTTCAATTATTTAAAGAGCATATATCCAACAATGAATAACCATTTGCAAGTATGTTATAGATAATTTACAGCCAAGTCATAGCTAAGTCTTGGATAATACATCTGTCCTTTTTTTTCGATTTCCCATTTCCCATGTTTCAAAATGTAATCTATCTCTGCGATGTGGATAGGTAGGATTTTATTTCCATAATAGATTTCGCAAATCATAAACGGTTGCAATCCTAAATGCCAATACTTACCATCTTCTAAAGTAAAATGATTTAGATATGGCGGAATATAAGTACGCACCTCCTCTTCATCAGAATATTTACTAGATTTTGTAAAAACCCAATTCATTATTGATAAGAACTTTTTATTATCATCACTAATGACATATTTAAATGGTGTCATCTCATTCGCATAATTAACATGAGCTGTAATCATACCCATCTTGTCATAATACATAGGCAGGCGCAATCCTATGCAAACTCCAGCGCCTTGTTCAGCATAAAAAGTCCACAACTTTTCAATAGAGTTCTTCTGTGAACTACAAAATATTAATGAACTATCTCTTTCTATTTTCACTGATGACTGGAATATACTGTTCCAATCACTTTTTAGTGCCCATTCACGAACCCTTGGCTTTTCTTTTTCGTCTATACGACCATCTATACTTTTTTCTATAAACCATTTTACTTCTTCCTCAGTCATTTCTGTATCTAATAAATCAACGCACATATCTTGGGTATCATTAAATACACCAGGTGTGCTAAATCTAATATGCCCTTCAGTAAGTATCTTTTTGGCTATCTCTACACTTACATATTTGTAAAGGACATTTTGTCCTTTGTGTAAAACAATGCCATTTTGTTCAAGATCCTTTACTATCTGCGGTATTTCCTGATTAACCATGATCCGTAAGTTAGGTGTAGGTTCAATTGACATATTAAAGTACTTGCGCTTTTTTAAACACCTCAATTTCCTGTAATAGCCTTTGTTGTTCAATTACTTTTTCTGCATTAGTTTCAGGAGAAAGCCATACAGATGTTCTATTTAAATCACGTACTTTAAAAGCATCAATATCTATGTAAATAAAAGCTGTATTAGTTCGTTCATAGATATCGATTCGCTCATTTCCCCTAATCAATAACTTAGTGCCTCCACCTGTGTCTGAAGGCCTGTAATCTTTTTTCTCCCAATCCCACTCGCCTTGCTTTGTAAATACAGTGTAATTAAGCTTCTCAAAACAAGTAAGGATATCATCAAAACTTAATGAGAATCCAAAATGTTTTTTAAATATTCTATCTATGGTGCTATGCACAAACTCTAGTTCATTACCAGTGTTCTTACGTTTATTACCTCTCTGCGGTAAAAACTTTTCTATAAAACTTTCAAGTATCTGTTGCTGTCTATTATTAAGCGACGTCTCTTTAGTTTTCATATATCCTGTAACTTTGGATTAAATATAATTATATGGAGGCAGAAAGTACTAAGTCCCTTGAAGAATTGCTTAAGGACGAGTTAAAAGAAGAGATTACTGAGATATGTGAACAGCTATATATAGCCCAGGAATGTCTAAAAGTAGTGGAGCATTTGATAGAAGCTGAAACAGACAGGGATCGTCAAATTGTGAAATCGCGCAATACTTTCTTTCGGTGGTCGAAGCATATGTACATACGCATTGTTATTATTGAATTGAACAAACTATTTAATCAATCTAAAGCTGATGATTTTAATATTTTGTCGTTTATAGAGAAGTTGAAACCTGTAGGCTATTTTGCTTTACTTAATGTTGATGAGAATAATATAGCAAAATGGGAAAGCGAAATATTATCATTGGAGACTTCTATCCATAAAGTGAAATTATTGCGCCATACTTCCTTTGCACACAAGGCTCGGAAAAAATCTAAAGTGCCACCTAGCAATTTTACGATGGCTGAGGGCAAGGCTCTCATTGAAACGGCACAAAAAGTATTTGGTGACATTTACTATCAAATATTTGAGGCCACATTCTATGTAGGTAATATCTTCGATACACCTGTAGAGAATCTGAAAGAAATAGTAAATACACTTACTACCGTCAAAAAAGATTACCTAAAGCCATTACGAGATCATGCTAAGGAATATGGTATTGTCGACGAATAACAATAACCCTGTCGTATTTTATGAGGGTCTATTCAGATGTCTTATTTTGCTCCTTTTAATATCAAATATTCGCTGATAGCATTAAGCTTTGATGCACCTAATGGAGTGTCACCCCCATTAGATTGATTAACATCTGCGCCATTCTCAACTAGTAGCTTTACCACTTCTAAATTGTTTGTTCGTACTGCTGCTTTCAAAGGCGAAGTACTGTAAAACTTCATTGCACCTACCCTAGTAGGGTTATCAATATCACTTTTGTTTGGGTTAGCCCCTTTATTTAGTAAGGCTTTTACCAAGGCTGGTTTATTCCTTATATCATTGTTCTTTATTACGTTGATAAGTGCCGTCCTGCCTTGTGGTGAGTATGCGTTTACGTCAGCACCTTGTGATACCATTTTTTCAATCAATTCAGGAGTTACCAATGAAGCATCGTGCTCAAAGCTATGTTCTGTCATTACTGCCAGGGCATTTAGCTCTACGGCTACCTTACCTGTTTTTTCACTGATATATTCCATCATTTTTGTATTCCCTTTGTTAGCAGCAATCTTTTTTAGATCATCTAAGCACTTCGACATATCTGCACCATAACGGACAAGTAAGTCCATCTTATTTACATCATTCTCCTGCGCAGCAGCCTCTAATGGGTACATCGAATAATCAGCAGAGGTATTACCAGAGAACATTTGAGTCAGGGTTCGTTTAATCCTTAGATTAGGGTCTGCGCCTTGTCTTAGTAAACACTCTACAGTAGTTATATTGCAAATATGAATAGCACGAGTTAATACAGTTTGATAAAATCGTGTACTGCTTGCTTCCCCTGCCTTTGCATTTACTGAAATACCGCTAGCAATGAATTGTATAATCTTAGTAGTATCATTAGTCGGCAATACATTTTCTATAAAATAACTAGTGCGGTCATCAGGTCGGATATCTTCAATAATTGAGACTTCTTTACTGCTCTTATTTTTCCTTTCACGTTTCTTGGTGTCTTGAGAAAATGCTTGTACTGTTACCAGAACCATAATGCATAAGGCTATAATTCTTTTCATAAAATAGTTTTGAGATGAAAAATCCATGTTAGTTATAGCTAACATGGTATGCGAATATAGCAAATGTTAGTTATAGCTAACATTTTAGAGCATCTTTTTTGTGTACTTAGTTGTTAATGAGCACACCTAAGAAGACAAAGTTTGAAATCGCCGTAATTGATAGGGTGCGGGAGATACGTCTGCAGAAAGGTTTTACTCAAGAATATATAGCAGGATTGCTTGGCCTGGAAAGAAGTTTTATCGGGCAAATTGAAAGCCCTACCATTCCCAGTAAGTATAATCTGAATCACTTAAATAGGTTAGCCAAAGAGTTTGATTGCTCACCTAAAGATTTTATTCCTGATAACTTTATTGAAGAAACGGATTGGGAGGAAGACTAAAAATAGCCAGTCTATTTAAAGTGCTAATTCATAACCCCAATCTAATAATAATACATTCATTAATGTATCTTTTAATTTTTGAGTATAGCCTTTAGCTACCTCTGTAGTCATTTTGATATTTAACGGTTTTTCAAGTGAAGAATCTAAATGGAATATACCGCTAACAGAATATTCATTCGGATTATACAATGTAAAATCATTAAAAAAAATAATTTCAGGCAGAATATATATTTTAATATAGTCTCTCCAGTTTTCTGTCCTCCAGTAGTTCGATTTTTCGTTTGAATTATCCAAATCTTCACTCATTGTATATTTAATGAAACTTACAATTGGCTTTATATTTTCCGTTTCATAAAGAAAAAATGAATGCTTTATATGACAGTCAAGGACATTTCGGGATAGATTGGAAATAGCACTTTCGGTAGCAGGATAACCCAAAGCCCATATCTCATACAAGTGTACTCTATCTCCATTTATCTCGTTAATCTGATCTAGATATAGCCTAGATATATTTTCCCCCTTATTGATTATCATTTTAGATCTATCAGTCTCAATATGTAGAAATGCATCCTGATAATAATCAAGTCCTATGGCTGAAAAAAGCAAGTCTTTTAATACTGCATAATCTACAGTCTCTAAATCTGATTCCACAGAAAGTGCAATAATGATATTGCGTAATTTCCGTAAGGATATATTTTTCTTTTCTTGAAGATTAAAAACTCCCTCTCTTTCGATATTGTACAAATACTTTTCTGATAAGGCTGTTTTTCCTGCCAACTCACGAATAGAATAATTCTTCTGCTTTCTATACTTCTTCATTTTCTGCGCGAAAGTTTCCAGCATTTGTCATTTTTTTAGTGAATAAGTATCCTGTCAGGATACAAATTACAATCAATGTCCCACAGATTTAAAGTTTTGCACTCATTCTTTAAAAACAAAAAAAGCCCCACCAGCTATACAGGTGAAGCCCGATTGGAAGAAGTTCACACCTCCTTACAATCGTGCCGAAAGACAAGAAAAGCACTTCATGCCTTACAGTTACGAGTATTATATGTAAATAACACATAATATCAAGGCTTTTAGTGCGAATTGCAAAAATCTTTTAAAAAGACAATGTATGAAGCACCAGTACACATTAAGCAAAGCCACTTTACAAAGCGGACTCTACCGCGAAATTATCAGAAACCGTAAAGTATTGTCCCCTGCACAAATCGGACTATTAACTAGTCGGATTGAGCAAATGATTCATGACTTACAGGGTTCATTCTCACATTTTCTGGCTAATGGTGTTTACCAATGCCATGTGGCTAATCTCATCACTTTCTATACGCATCAATCAAGTGTGCTTAACAGATTATAGCCTGTTAAGCACATACGTTTTGCGAGGTACATCGAAAAAAATCTTTCTAACACAATGTAAATCAATAACAATGTCAATTACTAAAAAACAGTTTACAGCACTAAGCGATTTATATGAGTACTACAACCATAAGCTTTTTCTCGGGGAACTACCTGAATGTATGGTAAGCCTAGTTCGTGCGTATGAATATCACGGAGCATTTTCCCCTAACAGATGGATTGAAAAAAATAGTGATACGCAACCCATCCATGAGATAGTACTGAATGCTAATACTATGACGCGACCAGATAAAGCTTGGCATAGCACTCTTGTACATGAAATGGCACACCTATACATTCAGGTTAACGGAAAAGCTACAAGTCGAGGTTACCATTGCAAACGCTGGGCTGCAAAAATGAAGCATATTGGCTTGCATCCGAGCCACAACGGTATGCCTGGTGGTAAAGAGACTGGGCGTCGTGTGACCCACTACATCATAGAAGGTGGTGCTTTTGAAAAAGCATTCAATAAAATCAGTGCAAAAGATATTGCTAAGTACAATTTACCGTATCAATCATTAATAGGGTTACCCACTTCATCCGCAGTAGTTGCGTCAGCAGCTCCCCATAGCCCAGTACCTGAATCACGGTCAGGTGTTAAAGTGGGCTATGAATGTACATGTGGCAATAAAGTGTGGGGTAAAGCTGGACTGGAACTACTCTGCTGGGACTGCCTTTGTGATTTCACAGTTATTTCTAAACAATCTAAATAAATACAACAATGAAAAAGCTAATTATCATTTTATCATTCATCGGTATGGGTTGTTCTACGGAGCAACCTCATACCCCAAGCGGGAGCAACACGGACAAACTACTTGTTGTTCAAATCGTTGATTACAGTAAATCAATACGCATTAATCACTTTGATACAGTAGCCGCACGAAACCTATACTACACTATCGCACGGTTCGGTGGCTGCATCAAGGTAATCGGGGTGTACGACAATTCAAACTTACAGGATATATATACCCTGCAAATACCAAAAGTTGATACTCAAACTACCGAGGGTATCAAAAACATCTACCAGGCAGGACGTATCAAAGCAGAAAACCAACGGATTATTGCTGCACTTGAGCAGCAAGCATCAAATGACTTAGCCATATATATATCGCAGGTATCGAAACCATGTACCACAAAGTTTACTGATTTATCGAGCAGTCTTGCTTTAGCACAGACTACACTATCAGAACCGATATATAATAAAGGGTATAAAAAAACACTGCTGTTATGTACTGACATGATTAATGACGTGCAAGGGAAAGAGCATGATGCTTTAGTACCCGTGCAGCTACAAAATACACAAGTGGTTTTTATACGTCCGTCATTACCTCTTGAAAAGCTCCAGTCATTATTCCCTAATAGCTCTGTTTTTTCTTTTACCACATCTACTAATGCAATCTCATTTCTTAACCAATAATATATTTCAATTATGCAAACAGCAACGTATCCACAAGCACCAGTACCCAGCAGTAGCAACGCCTACCTGCGAGCTACAAAACCAGCCTTTGAGTTTGGAACAGTAAAAAAAATGCTTGATAAACTACTGGAGAGAAAAGAAACAATCTTATCAGAGATGAAGACACCCTCCACACCTGTAAAAGCCATGCTATCAGTCGTAGCAATCTTTGTAGGTGTAATGCTCGGTTTTGTAGAATCCAACAATGTCAAATCAGGCATAGTTGGTGCAACTGGAATGAATGAAGAATTAGCTATACTGGTCGGATGGGGCTTTTGTTGCTTAGGCTTGTTATTAGGTGAAATGCTTAGCAGTCCGAGTAGCTTCAAGGTTGATGAGTTTACAGGCAAAAAGAAGCCTACACCACGGTTCTATCTTGCATTATTCCTTACTGCTATTTACGTATTCGGGCAGGTATATATCGCACAACGTGCAGCATTGGGAGTAGCGGAAGAATTGCAGGAAACAGTAAACACCACTACGGCCTTTATTTCGATCATAGCAGTTATCGAAGTAGTCTTTGGCGTTTTGTTCCTGCGCCAGAGCTTCCAGATGATAACCCTCTTTATTAATAACCTGCGTACAAAATCGGTTATGCGCACCATGAGCAAGCTTGCACGTCAGACAGAAGAATACTGGCAGCGTTACATATTTGACTGCCAGGCAGGTGGTATTGCACCACAAGCAGAAACTGATGCAATTAAGGCAGCACGGGAGTTCTATAATGCTGGCAGCTAATAACGGTCATCATTCATAACATTTAAAAACAGATACTATGATACTTGTAATACTAATCGTTTTGGTGGTCGGCGGGGTCGGCGGCTGGCGGGTCGGGGTGCACCTGACTAATAAAAAAAGAGAAGAAGAAAACGAGTTTCTAAGACTATATGTGGAAGACTTAAAGGTTACTATTTCATACTGGCAAAATCAAGCAGCGTATAATAAAGAAATACACAATGCAACAATAGTAAATCATAACAGTAATCTAAGCCAAACATTAAACTCAATTGTAACACTACTTCAAAACCAGAATAAAGAAAATATGAAAGAAGGAGAAAAGGAAAAATTAGAAACAATACTAAAAACAATTAAAGGACAATAAAAAATGTATTACCCCTTAGCATGTTGAATGAGTGAACGTTTTATAGTGAACGAATGAAACAAATAAGGGGTAATACTAAATAGTTCTATTGGAAAATCCCCTGAAACCCTTTGCCTGTAAAGGATTTCCTCGTAAACGTGGTACTGGCAAAAATATTGGACTTGACTACTGTTAAAAATCTACTATAAAAATGACAGATTTATGAATATAAAAATATTACACCATATATTTTCCTTAGGTACAGACTTATTGCATGACGATGATGAAGATAGTATCTGCATCGGGTCAATGCTCCCTTGTTATTCCCCAAGTGGGGTGGAACAAATCATGCTCTATAATACCGCAGTTATAGATAGCTTACTGGAATTGCCGAAGCTATCCGCATTACAGACCGTTGAACTTTTAAGTATGCGTGGTTTTACATTCCACGAATACAGAACAGTACTGTTTGATTTGACTATCCACGAGAAAGATTTTGGTAAATACCCTGCATTACGGTGCTTCTTCTTTTCCTCTGATAAGGAACGCAAAGAAAAGGTTATTTATCACTATAACCGTGATAGCCACAATGACTACCTCTCTCTTTTGGAAAAGATGTTACAGAATACTAATCCTTCCATTTTTTCATATCTATTTACAGATGAGGGTTAGCACTAAAATATCAGCAAAAAAAGACCTTAGCCAACACATGATTATAGCTGGGAAAACGGGTAGTGGTAAATCTATGCTCATGCAAACGCATTTATATGACTTAATCCGCAAAAGTAATAGCCGCCGACAATATGCAGTTTGTGTAATAGACCCGCACGGCGATTTGGGGAGGGCTTGTATGTCCTTCGTCAATCAGGATAAGACAAGGCTTATCTACCTATCCTCTGCCATCAATCGGGAAGCAAATACCCCGCAAGGGCAAGATTATACTTGCGTGTTTAATCCCTTCATGTCGGACGGTACGCCTGAAATGCGTTACCTCCTAACGGAAACCTTGACGGATAGCCTCTGCGAATTGTTGGTTGATGCCAATTTGACGGTGCAAATGTTGTCTGTAATTAGACCTTGCATAGCTACAATACTAAGGTTGCATGAGATAGGGAAGGTACCAAGCATGGGAGAACTGAACCGTTTTTTCCTCGAAGGACAGAATGAAGATTTGATTGCTTTAGGAAAAACAAGCGAAGTAGAACAACACCGTATCTTTTTTACACACGATTGGTATGGTGATAATTTGACAATAAGTAAAAAAAGTATCAGAGTAAAGCTGTCTTACTTTCTTTCAGACCCAAGACTGGCAAATATGCTCAATGGTACATCTACAGTGAACATTGAACAGGCACTCAATGACGGTGCTGTTATCATAGTAAACCTGCCAAAAGGTAGCGGGGCTTTTACCAGTAAAGTCATGGGTAAGTTGCTGCTTGCTTATATCCACGCTCTTATGCTTCGCCGTGATACCATAGAGCCGCATTTGCGCAAGCCTTGTTTTTTGGTAGTAGATGAGTTCCAAACGATGCTAACTGCTTCGCTGGCTTCGAGTTTGGCAGAAACAAGGAAATACGGCTTATCTGTCATTTTAGCTACACAGAGCCTTATGCAGATTGAAAACGCTGTCATTCGTAAAACCATCATGGTAAACACAGGGATTAAAGCTGTTTCGTTAACCGATTATCAGGACAGGGTAACGTTTGCTCGTGAGTTAGGTAGTAGTGTAACACCAGAAGATATAGAGAAATTAAGACCCTTACAATTTTACCTAAAGCGTAACGATGGCAGGCATCAGGCTTTTAAGTTTGATGTACCGATACTATCAAAAGCATTCTTTCTCTCTAAGAAAAGCAAGAAAGAACTTTTGGACTATATCGTGTATGAAAGCGGGCAATACCGTCTTGTACCTCCCCCTGCACCCCCTCTTACTTCCTCAACACCTGTTAACTATATACCGAAAGAGCAAAAGAAACAGACAAAGAACAAACCAACAGATAGCGGATTAAAACCTCGTTTTTAACCCTTAAAAATATGACGTATGATAGTAAGCAATACACAGAGCAACATCTTAGAGCTTTTGGCTCGTTTTAAGTTTATGACGCTATCAATGCTAAGACCATTAGTAGTGAAAAGCACTTCATATATGAGGGCTCAACTCTCAAGTCTCAAAGGCAATGGCTTGATTGATTCATACAACCTTGAAAAACCCATCAAATCAGAGAGCATGTACTACCTGACAGAACAGGGGAAAGATCTGTTAATTAGTAACAGTAAGATTTTTGCTGATGATATAAGGTTAGTTGTAGGTGTGCCTTTTTTTGTGAGGGATTACTCACACAGGAAGCAAACAATACAGCTACACGTATCACTGTACTATCATCTTTTGGCGTTGGGGATTACCATAACTGATTTCTTATGCTACTTCGATAAATCGGGCAATAACCGCAAGGCGGGTAACTTAGAAGCACTTACTAAAATACCTGTTGGTAATGCTTTCTTCATTCCTGATTGCATCATGCTCACCAAGAGCGAAGAAAAAACCACTCTCTATTTGATAGAGATGTTTTGTGATGCTACTATAGGCAGACCTATAGAGCAATACTACACAAAGCATATTCCTGCTATTGCACAAGGCAGTCCAGGGGACAAGTTTGGATTATCAGCAAACCCGTTTGTTTTATCAGCCTTTGAAAGTCCGACCATCAAACTAAAGGTAATTGAGAAACTACAAAAGGATATAGCGTTTAAGCCCTTTGCAGACTTGTTCTACTTCGCTACCGTAGACGAAGTAACACAGGATTGTGCGAATGCGTGGAAAGACATAAATGGTAACGCCTTATTTTTTAGATAATCACTGAATGAATAATCATTAGTTATATGATAACGTAAAAACAACCAAGACATGAAACCAAACGATATAATACGCAGTGTTACCCCTGAAAAAGCACAGGCAATGCTAGCAGAAATGGGGATAAATATTCCTACCTCGAAAGCCGCTGTGGTATTGGATTTCATGTACAAAATGGCTATCTTAGAAGTAGAGCAATTCAATAAAGCAAAATGAAAAAAGTAGCTGATTTATACATAAGGGTAAGCACTGATGAACAGGCTAATTCAGGCTATTCACAACGGCATCAGGAAGAAATGCTGCGCAAATATTGCGAGATAAATGCTATACAAGTGCGCAAGGTTATTTTTGAAGACCACTCTGCTAAATCCTTTGAACGCCCAGAATGGAAAAAGATGCTTACTGAATACAAAAAGCATAAGGGGCTTATTGATTGTATAATGTTTTTGAAGTGGGATAGGTTTAGCCGTAACGCTGGCGATAGCTACGCAATGATAGCAACCCTTCATAAACTAGGAATAGAGGCACAAGCGATAGAGCAACCATTAGACTTATCCATCCCAGAAAATAAGATGATGCTTGCTTTTTATTTAGCTGCCCCCGAAGTAGAGAACGCAAGACGAGCTTTAAATGTTACACATGGTATGCGTAGGGCTAGAAAAGAAGGGCGGCACATGGGAACCGCTCCGATTGGTTATAGTAACAAGGTCTATGAAACAGGCAGAAAATGTATTGCTCCCAAACAGCCCGAAGCCGACATAATACGTTGGGCATTTGCCGAACTGGCTACAGGGAAATGGAGCGTGTTAGAGTTATGGCAACAGGCAAAGGCAAAAGGATTAGGTTGTTGCAAGAACAATTTTTGGCACTTAATCCAAAACCCTGTCTATTGTGGTAAAGTGTTAGTGCCAGAGTATCAGCAAGAGGAAAGTTATTTAGTAGATGGAACACATGAGGCATTGATAACAGAGGAGCTTTTTTATACTGCACAGGATGTATTGCACGGTAGAAGAAAACCTGCAACAATTAAACAGGCGATACGTGAGGAGTTTCCACTACGGAACTATTTAATATGTCCTCAATGCGGAAAACTAATTACAGCAAGCCGTTCTAAGGGGCGTACAAGCTATTATAACTATTATCATTGTACTTCATCTTGTGGCTGGCGATATAAGGCAGAACATATAAATGAGACCTTTATACAGGAGTTACGGAAGTACAAGCCCCATCTTGGCTATATAGAGTTATATAAACAGGTCATTTTAGACGTTTATAACACCTCGCAGGTAGGTAAACACAGCGATAAGAAAGACCTTTTAAGACAAATAAACGAGCAAAATAGCCGTCTTGCAAAGGCAAGGGAACTCTTACTATCGGAAGCGATAGACACCGTAGATTACAAGGCTATCAAAACCGAATGCGAAAGACATATAAACCTACTGGAAGCTAAATTGTCTGCCACTACTCCGCCGCAAGAGAATATCGAAAAGTTATTAGAGAAAGCATTATATAACCTTGCTCATATTGATGAACGCTACGAGAAAGCAGATATCAAGGGTAAGCGTGAAATAATTGGTTCGATATACCCTGAAAAACTACAGTTTGAAAATAATGCTTATCGAACCGCACGCGTGAATGAAGCCGTACTTATGATATATAAGCTGGACAAGGCATTGAAAGGGCATAAAAAAAGACAGACTAACGATTTAGTTAGTCTGTCCAATGAAGTGATCCCGTTGGGACTCGAACCCAAGACCCATACATTAAAAGTGTATTGCTCTACCAACTGAGCTACGGAATCATCCCCTTAGGGAGCGCAAAGATACACATCCATCAATTTTTGCAAAATCTTTTTCATAGTTTTTTTACCCGCAAGCCCCAAAGCCTTTACACACTTGCTTATTAATGCATAGAAATGCTTTTCATTTAACCATTTTCATCGATTTTGTCAATCCCCCTATTGTCATATTATCTTCATTTTGATGGATTATATTTTTAATTAAACTTTAATCTGAGTATTTTGCTTGCTTCTAAAATTTTATAAAATCTGCTGATGAAGAAGTTTATTGCATTGTTGGGGTTAACGGCAGTTACTGCTACCAATACATTTGCACACAAGCACGACTTTGGGGTGTCTGTGTTTGATAATTACGACCGCCTGCCCCACGCCGGCAAGCGTGTAGCAACACAGTCGCAACAAAAAGCAAAGGCTATGTTCCCCGGCTTTTATGTTACAACAGACAAGCTAACGGGTATGCCACGTATCGTGTATGGCAAAACGTTGCAGGTACCTGGGGGCAATACCACCGAAAAATCAGCTTATTTGCTTGCCAATCAACTGCAGCAGCTTGGTGTAGAAGCTGCACAGTGGCAGCGCACCAATGCACTGAATGCACCACACGCATCTTTTGTGCACTACAAACAGGTGATAGATGGCAGAGAGGTAGTATTCTCTCAACTCAGTTTCAGATTCACAATAACGGGACTGCTGCAGCGTGTAACGCTGAAAACGTATGGCCAACCACAACCGGGCACACAACCTGCAATGTCTGCAACACAGGCCGAAAATGCACCAACGCTCATAGCCGGTTTGCAGGATATGAATATTCAGGCAAAGACAATTGGCACAAATTGGGTTTGGTTTCCTGTGCCAACACAAAACGGTTATGTATTACGCCCCTCATGGCCCTTTACAATTAGTGGTACAGACAAGCACGATGAGGCTATGCCTGTAGAACTGGAAGGATATATTGATGCAACAGACGGTACAGTATTATACCGAACCAATAATGTAAAAGAAGAAGTAAATCTCACCATCAATGGTAGTGTTTACAAAACAAATATCAGTACCCCTGCTACCATCGAGCCTTTGTCAAATCTTGCCGTTACCATAGGTAGCAATACCGGCTATACAGATGCTAATGGTTATTATGTAAACACTGCACTGAATGTACCACAATCGGCAACGTTGCGCTTACAGGGCCGTTGGTCTACCGTACGCACGGGCGGCAGCAGTGGTAGCATACCATCTTTCACACACAACATTGCCGCCAACGGCACTACATACACATACCCAAACACAAGCCCCTCGGGCGACCAGTTTGTAAACGCATACTATCATACAAACCGTATGCACGATTTCATGAAGCAGTTCTACCCCAATGGTTCTGGCTTCACAGGCTTGGACGTTTCATTATCTACCAATGTAGATGTTACCAGCAGTACAGGCTGCAATGCATTTTACAATGGTACGTCTATCAACTTCTTTACAGAAAATGCTTCTTGTAATTCTTTTGCAAATGTAAACGACATCGTGTATCACGAATACGGGCATGGCATCAATGGCAGGTTCTATTCATACATCAAAGGTGGTGGTGGTATGCAAAATGGCGGGCTCAATGAAGGCTATGCGGATGTTTGGGCACTTAGCTTGACCCAAAACCCCGTACTTGGTGGTGGCGCATTCAAATCAGGTGGTGGCAGTATCCGCACCTACAATACACCTGCAAAAGTATTCCCTAAAGACCGTAACAGCGAAGTGCATGCCAATGGCGAAATCGTTGCAGGTGCATGGTGGGACTATGGTACCAAAGTGGGTAGTGTTGATACCATGGCTGTATTATTTGCAAAAACACTGTATGACGTACCCGATGGACCTGAAGGAACAGAAGGTGAAGTATATCATGAAGTACTGGCATCTGCTGTGGTGAATGATGATGATGACAACGACCTGACTAACGGCACACCACACTTTCAGCAATTAGTAGAGGCTTTTGCCATACACGGTATATACCTGATGATGGATGCAGAAGTAGAACATACAGAGATTGCACACAGAAAAACAGAATCGGAAGCCATAGAAGTAAAAGCGAATATTACCGTTTCAGAGCCTGCTTACTTCAAGCACCTGAAGCTGATATACAAAAACCGTACAGCTGCTGCATGGGATACTGTAACTCTGAATAATGTAGGTGCCGGTGCAACAGGCGGAGTTGACTACAGCGGCACAATACCCGCACAGCCATCAGGCTCTATTGTAGATTACTTCTTCCTTACGTACGATGTGTTGAACAACCCTGCATATAGCTTTCCACGTGGCTTTAGCACAGTAGGCAGTGGTAATGAGGTAACCTTACCTTATCAGTTTGCTGTTGGCCTGCGCAGGTTTGACGGTACTGATTTTGAAACACCAGCTACAGGGTGGACGATAGGCAACGCAACGGGCGACAATGCTACTGCAGGCAAATGGACACAGGCTGTTCCGGTAGCCTCTTTCTGGCGCCCATCCGGCGTTAGCCCTTACATACAACAGCCCGGCAGCGACAAAACAAGTGGCACAGGTAGCTGTTTAGTTACTGGCAATGCCATCAGCACATCTACAGACTATGCAAGTGCCGATGTAGATGGTGGCAGAACAACGGCAATATCTCCCCTTATTGACATAACAGGTGCCAAAAACCCGATAGTAGAATATTACAGGTGGTATGGAAACGATCAGGGCGGCCGCAGTTCTAACCCACGCACAGATATGTGGCAGGTGCAGGTGCGCGATGCTAACTCTCCGCTTTGGAATAATGTTGACTATACCTATCAGTCAGACTATAACTGGCGCAGGCGCATTTTCCATGTTCGCGATTATCTTGCTACCAGCAACCAGATACAAATACGCTTTATAGCTACTGATGCTGTTATATCATCGCTTACCAACAACGGTGAGAATGTTGTAGAAGCAGCGATAGATGACTTCTCGGTATATGATGCATGGACAACAGGCATCACAACGGTAGAAAACAATAACCGCATAGCCATATACCCCAACCCTGCTAATAATGAAGTAACCATAACATTGAAAAACGCAGCGACGGGTACAATTACATTGCAAGATATTGCGGGCCGTATACTGATTCAGTTGAATATGAACGATAACAACCGTACATACCAACTGAATACAACACAATTAGCAGCAGGCACTTATATTTTACAAGTTCAACATGCCGCAGGCGCATATACACAACGTGTAGCCATTGTGCATTAATTGACATTTTTGTATAGTTTCAAAAAACAGGATAGCATGCTATCCTGTTTTTTATTGTACTGTACCTAAGATGCTGATTTTTCGCGATGTGGATATACCACCTGGGTTGATGCCTGCTTCGCCTTCAGGTATCTTTATGTTCAACTCATTATAATAATCTACCCAAGCAGGAAAAAATACTGATGTGGCAGGTTCACAAAACGTCATAGGTTCCAGCGAAAAAAATGGCAGCCCTTCATTGGCATACTTAAACGCATCGTATATCAGTTCAGAGCAATAGTATTTACCATTGTTGTACAAAAACACATCATCATACAACACCCCTGTTTGATGTTTTGCAAATGCAACTGCATCTTTTAGCAAGCTGCTGTATTTACTTTTCACCCTACCTATATACACAGCGTGATGGCTGCGTTGAAAGAAAATATGTACGGGTGTCAGATGCACATCTTTACCAATAGCCTCTAACACATACAGGCTGTCTTTTTCATTTACTACAAAGCCTATATGAGAGAAAGCTAAACCCTTGTAGCCTGTAGTTACCTTTTCTATAGCATCGCATAACGGGCCGCAATCAAGGTTTTGAAACAACAGGTCGCCTTCTTGCAGCTTTATTTTGCTTTGAGCATCAGTAGTAATGCTACATACGCCCAAACACAAAACCATCAACAATCTGATTAACATAGCTGCAAATATACATACCAATGTCTTTTATTAACTAACTGCTAAAAGCACAAGCGCAGGATGATTAAGAAAGTATATCGGCATTTTTTTTGTACTTTAGTCATATAAAACAATCCGAAGAAATGAAAAAACTATGGATATGTGCAGCTTGTATATTACTGACGGTTGCAGCATGTAAAAAGAAAAATGCTGCACCTGATGAAGTAAATTTCAACAACCGTTTGGATAAAGATGTAACCCTTACCGTTTACAACTCTATGGACGATTACAGCAACGGCACCAATGCCTTGCTGAGAAAAGTAATAAAACCCGGAGCTATTGAGCGCATATCTGCAACAACACTCAGCTATGGCAAAACATACTATATAGACTGGCATACAGATAATTACTATCAAAACAACTGGTATAATGATGCGTACCCTCAAGCAGGCGCGCAGGTTACCATCAAACCATCACAAAGCAGCCACGATTATTATTGCAATTCAGACCTGAAAGGCAACGGGCGTATCATATTCCTTTCTGCAAGTGGCACATCAAGCAAATGGCGTGCGGTTGATGCCTTTTTATTCAGCAGCAGCACAGGGTATGTATCATTTTGGGGCAGCCTGAGTGATGCACAAAAACTGCACGAGATAACAATCAATAAAAACTTCACTGCCGTACATAATTACAAAAACACAGCAGGAGCAGCAGCTACAGAAACACTCAGCTTTAAAGTAATGCGCACTGATGATGCTTTTATTGAGTTGAAATCGGGCGACAGTACATTAGGCTCAATCGTAAGTGGTACACTGCCCACAGGCAAGGCTCCGGACTATAAATCATCAAGCAAAGATACCGTAATGGCTTTGCTGCCACAGAGCGATTATTATTTCATGATGGTGCGCTACTAATACGGATGCAAAACAGATTCTTTTTTCAAAGCATACCGGTTCTAGTACTTTGGTATTTTTTTACGGCTTGCTCTGCAAGTAAAAAAAACAATGCAGACACAGCTATCAAATACCCGATACTTGTCAGCGAAAATCTGCTGATAGATACGGCTGCATCGCTTATACCTATTGCTCCTGATACAGGTACCACTATCTTTATACAAAGCATGGTGGTATATATCTCCAAAGCCAGTAACCCCGGTGTAGCATTTACCATTAAAAGGAAAAACGGAGATAAGCAGGTAAGCATATTGCCGCACATTAAAAACGGCGAAACTTACAGCTTTGGTGGCGGCATGAAGTATACGCTTTACAACGGCGATGTAGGCGAATTGACAGCAGTAGAACTGGAAACAACTCTGCCTGTCAATGCAGTAATGACTATAAAAGGATACAAACAAAAAACTGTTAAACAATGAGATACGTACAATCACTACTAACAATAACAGGGATAATCTTATTGATGGCCGCATGTAGCAGCAGCAAAAAAACAACCGATACAGGCAATACCAGTATGGCTCCCACCGCTGCAACAGAACAAAAAACAACCGACAAAGAAACCAAACCAGCAGCACCACAGCATTTTGAACAATCGGAGATACGCTACGTCAAGTAAAACGTATTATATCAGAAACAGCATCAATTTTACATTAAATGTTGGTTTCATCAATATTTTATTATCTTTAATGCTCAATTAAAAATTATGCCTCCAAAAGCTAATCACATAAAAAGCGTAAAGCCTGTAGAATTAAAGAAAGCTGCCGCCATATTAATGAAGCGCCGCAACGTATCTACAAAGGGCGAGATGGCCGAAAAAATAAAAGTAACGCCATACTATTACTCTAAAGTGATTAACGGTGAAACCCCGCTTACACAGGCTTTTCTGGATAAGTTTCTGAAGTATGCACGCTCCGGCAGCATCAACGAAATCATTGCCAGCAAAAAACCACCAAAGAATATGTACGAGGTAATAGCCGAAGGCCTTACCGACTATATGGAAGCTAAGAAAGTAACACAGGCAGAGTTGGCTCATCATTTAAAAACCGACCAACAGATACTGAGCCGCATACTGCACTGCAAAAAGAAACTCTTCAGCCCCGATATGATGCTGGAAATTCTGAAGCTCATTAAATACAAAATCTAATACGTTAGTACATTATAAAAGCAAAGCCCCACTGTATAGTGGGGCTTTGCTTTTATATCATCACTATGTGCTTTACCTGTTCTTAGCGCGTTCCTGCACTTTCTTATCTACTAAGTGCTTAATGCCTTTTATGCTTAGCTCTATGGCCTTCCATTTAATATAGCCCAGCCCCACTTCTTTCAGTATTTTTTTCACTACACCTTTTTCTAACTGATTGCCTGCTACTTTCAGTAATGGTAAGCCCACACTCAGCAATGTGTCTTTGTTACCCAATGAAGAAAGCAAACCTGTTGCTATGCCTGCAATATCTAAACCACCACCATCATTGTCTGCCTTACCATTATTTTTGTTTTTGCCGGGCAATACATCATCCAGCGAAAACAAACCTTGCTTGTCAGCACTATTCAGGTCCGCTTTTAGCTTCTGCTTCTCGCGGCGTAGTTCTTCAATGCTGTTCAGTTGTTTGTTGTAGAGCTTCATAGACGGCTGTTTATTTTTTTCCATTCACGCCATCTTCATCATCTTCTTCATCCTCACTCTCGGTCATCACCCTGATGAATAAGCCTGTAAACTTGCTGATGAATTTCTTCCTGTATATAAACAGCAACCCAAGCATCAGCATATATATACCCGTGATGATGAGGTAGCCGCCACCACGAGAGCCCACCAGATTGGCAAAAAACTCTGCCACGCCGATGCCCATAAATAGCAGTATCGGCAGCACCAGCAAAAAGCATACGATGGTAAATGTAAAAAAGCTAAGCACTTGCGATGTCCGCTCTATGAAGTCGAGCTTCACAAGGCGCACCCGCATATCTACGTAGTCGGCCAGCTTATCTTTCCACTTACTTACAAATCCCAGCATCAGCAGTTATTAGCTGTTATAGATTTCGTGTTCAAAATCTTCCGTTTTCTTAGCCAATTTGTCTTTCAGATTGCTGAAACGGTCTTTGATTTTAGCCATGTCTTCCTGACGTTTTTCTTTGTCTGTTGCCAGTAAGTAACCTACTGCCGCACCGATGGCAGCACCGATCAGTAATGTAGCGACTGTTTTCCCTGTTTTTGCCATAATTCCGTGTTTATTCGAGTTATCAATCAGTTTATGTTGCAAAATTACTAAATATCCTACCTGCATCCCCTTTTATGTGGCATGATTTTTATAATTTAATAAAATATTGACATCTTGCACTAACTTCATACAGCTATGGCAATGAACAATACCAACGTAAAGCAATATATACTGATTGGCGTTATCCTTGCCCTTGCTTACACGCTGGGCGCACAGCTATTCGCTTTCTTTCCGGGCTTGCTGGGTGCTGTTACGCTATATATTCTGATGCGCGAATACTACTTCAAGCTAACAGTGATAAAACATTGGCGCAAGGGCTGGACGGCAGGCTTGTTTATCCTTACAGCTATTGTAGTAATAGTGCTGCCCATTGTGGGTATGATACAAGTGATACTGCCCAAGTTCACGGCACTTATTGATAATCAGCAGGCTGTAGCCCAAACCTTGCAAGACCTTGCTTATAAAATGCGGAAAATATCGCCGCAACTGCAAATAAACCAGCAGCAGGTAATGCAGGTAATACAAAAAATAACTGCTGCCATACCCGATGTGTTGGGGGCCACCGCCAATATGCTCACCAATGCCGTACTGGCTTTTTTCCTGCTCTATTTTATGCTGGTTGACGGACGTAAAATGGAAATGGCCATTAATAAATACCTGCCGCTGAAAGACAGCAATGTTGATAATATATGGGAAGCCACCCGTACTATGGTTATATCCAACGCTATAGGCATACCTGTACTGGCAGCCTGCCAGGCAGTAATAGCCATGATAGGGTATTTACTTTTCGGTATAGAATCGTGGGTGCTGTGGGGCATTTTTACTGGTGTGGCATCTTTAGTACCTGTGGTGGGTTGTATGCTTATATGGGGGCCATTATGTATCTACCTCTTTGCCACCGCACACCCTGCCGCTGCCATAGGGTTGGCTATATATTCGTTTATACTTACGGGCGGCATAGATAATGTATTGCGTTTTACCATCCTCAAAAGGCTGGGCGATGTACACCCCATTATCACCACGCTTGGTATTATAGTCGGTTTGCCCATCTTTGGTTTTATGGGGCTGATATTCGGGCCATTACTTATCTCTTATCTGTTGTTGCTCATCAAAATATACCGTGTAGAATTTCCAGACAGACAGGAATAGTAACCAATCAGTTACTTATAGTAGCGGTTATCTTCTATGTATTTACATACAGCATCGGGCATCAAGTATTGTATGCTCTTATTGGCTTTTACCTGTTTGCGTATGAAGGTGGACGATATTTCCAGCAGGGGGGCTTGTAGCCTTGTCAGCTTTGCTCCGTATGTATCTGTTATGTCAAAACCCGGGCGATCGTACACAATGATGTTGTAGTTAGCAAGCAGGGCTTCGTAATTCTTCCATCGTTGTATATTACTAAAACTGTCTGAACCCATAATAACCGAAAACTGCTCCAACGGAAATTTCTCTTTCAGGTACGTAAGCGTATCTATGGTGTAAGACGGCTTCGGCAGGTGAAATTCTACATTGCTGGCGCGAAATTTATTATTGTCTTTGATGGCAAGCTCTACCAGATGCAGCCTGTCATATTCATTCAGCAGCGAGTCTGCATCTTTCAGCGGGTTGTGTGGCGACAGTACAAACCAAACCTTGTCTATATCCACATTCTCAACAACATGATTGGCAACTATTAAATGTCCGATATGAATAGGATTAAAACTGCCGAAATACAACCCGATATGCATGGGCGCAAAGGTAAATAAAACCCCATACCCCTAAAGGGGCTTAATTGATATAAATATTAATTAACTAAGAAAAGTAACTATACAAAAAAGTCCCCTGAAAGGAGATTTACGGGTTACAATTACACCACACAAAAAAGAAAGTCCCCTGAAAGGAGATTTACGGGTTAAAGTTACACCACACAAAAAAGAAAGTCCCCTGAAAGGGGATTTAGGGGTTACAATACACTACAAGAAAAAGTCCCCTGAAAGGGGATTTAGGGGTTCACCGTCACCCAAATATGCTCTGCATCCTGCTTGCGGATGCTCAGGTAGTAGCCCGCTATCTGTATGGCCATCGGGTCGCCCATGGGGGCTATCATCTCTATCCACACAGGCTCACCGGGTATGCAGCCCATTTCCATCAGGGTTAGCTTAAAGTCGGTCTGCCCGTGCTCTTTTATCACCGCCCTTGTACCAGTTGGCAGTTCAGAAAGGCGCAATGTTTTTGCTTCTGCAACACTCATTGGCACAAAAATACGGTAAATAGCCGCTACACCTGAAAAATATGCGACCTTTGCACAAATTTTTACCATGCCTGCCAGGTTTTACGAACAGGAAGTAAGTGCCAAACTAAAGGATAAACGCAAGCTGAGTGCTTTTTTGGATGCGCTTGTACACAAGCATCGCAAAAAGCTGCATAAAGCACAGCTTACCTATATCTTTTGTACAGATGCTTATTTGTTGCAAATCAACCAGCAGTTTCTACAACACAACACCCTGACAGACATCATTACCTTCGACCTGAGCGAAACTGCCGATACCCTGACGGGCGAAATATACATAAGCACCGAGCGCGTGGCTGAAAATGCTGCCAAGTTTGGGAAAAGCTATGCAGACGAGTTGCACCGTGTTATATTTCACGGGGCTTTGCACCTGTGTGGCTTTAAAGACAAAACCACTGCCGACCGTGAAGAAATGCGCCGTAAAGAAGACCTGTGCCTGAAACAATACTTTAAAGGATAACGAATGCAAATAGAAATACTTTATCAGGACGATGATATGCTGGTGGTAAACAAACCTGCCGGTGTGCTTGTCATCCCCGACCGTTTTAACAGCGACCTGCCATCGCTGAACCGTATTCTGGAAACAAAAATGGGGCAACAGGTATGGGTTGTTCACCGTCTTGACCGTGATACAAGCGGCGTAATATGCTTTGCTAAAAACGAACAAACACACCGCTATCTCTCCAAACTGTTTGAAGCGCATGAGGTTGGTAAATTTTATGCAGGCATTGTACAAGGCCGTGTGATACCCGAAGAAGGACGCATTGAAGCACCCATTACCGAACACCCTGCTACCAAGGGCAAAATGATGGTAGCTAAAAAAGGAAAGTTATCCGTTACTGATTATAAGGTAGCTGAACAATGGGCATTACATTCATTGGTACAATTTCAAATACATACCGGGCGCACCCACCAGATACGTGTACACATGCAGTCTATAGGCCACCCCATTGTGTGCGACGAACTCTACGGCGATGGTAAACCCTTTCTGTTATCTGCCATCAAAAAGAAATACAAGCTGTCTGACAAAGAAGAAACAGAACGCCCCATCCTTAGCCGTTTAGCACTGCACGCCTACAGGCTGGCACTGCACAAAGAAGACGGCACTTTGGTAGATGCACAAGCCCCACTACCCAAAGACATGGCAGCCTGTGTAAATCAGTTGAATAAGTGGTCTAAATAATACTGAGATAATCAGCTACAGCATCACTGATTTTTTGTTTTACCTGCTCCCAACTTATATCCATTAGCGATTGTATCGTTTCGTGCGTTTTGCTTTCAGCATCATCAAAATAAGTGAGCGAACGCACTACAAAATACACATCGTTGGCATTGTATTTAGCTTTGTAATAAGTCAGCATTGTTGCAAGCGGATAGTCATTGAGCAACAAAGCAATATCCCAAAAATCTTTTCTGGCACCTCTTTGCGCTATTGCATTCAGCTTCATGGCAATAATATCTTGTACAGATGCCATTCGTATGCCGTCCATTATTTCAGGTTCAGCTACAGATGGGTAATTATGTAGTATCAGGTCAGTTTTTATTTCGTTTATCCAACACAGTAATGATGTTTGCCTTTGCTCTGTGATTGTTAGTGTAGGAAATATTGTTTGCAGTGTAGGTAATACATCGTTGGTGTTGAAAACCTTATTTGTAAACAAATCAATATCAACAGATACTCTATGCCCTTTGCGTAATGCAAGGTTTGTACCGCCCACCAATACAAAATCATTAAGGCAGTCAAGCGACATCAGTTGTCTTAGTAATGCCAGTAGTGCGGTTGAAACTGTCTGCGATTGTAACATGTAAAATCCTGTGGGCTTAATTGTAATAATACACACAAAAAGCTTAGCACGTCTTTCTTTAAATCAGCCATTTTTACAACTTCTTCTTTCATTTTGGCACGCCCGTAGTACCTGATAATGGCTGTTACATCTTCCCAATTACCAAAATTCAGCACACGTTCCATCACCAACAGGCTATCCCTGTCGTAGTCTATGCTGCTAGCATCCACATCCCAAAACAGGCGTTGTGCTATGTTCGGTTTTTGCTTATTCAATGTATGTATGAATGATTAATGTAAAATTAAACAAAAACCATTAAGCTTCGTACCTTTGCATTCCTTTGAATTTTGAATTTTTACTTTTGAATTTGCAATATGAAATCGAACATAAACATACAGGTAGAACTGGACGAAGAAAAAATGCCTGCAACTATTGAGTGGAATGCACCCGGTGGTGGTGTTGACGATATGCAACAGGCTAAAGCCATATTGCTTGGTCTTTGGGACGGGCAAGAAAAATCTGCCCTGCGCATAGACTTGTGGACAAGCAAAATGATGGTGGACGAAATGAATGATTTTTTCTACCAGACACTATTTGGTATGGCAGACACTTATGTACGCGCTACAAAAAACACGGAGTTGGCAAACGAACTGAAAACTTTTGCCAAAGAGTTTTTGAAAAAAGCGAGTGACGCGCTGGAACAAGAAAATGCATGATAGGAAAATCCAAATGCTAATATCTAAATCCCAAATCGCCAATCACAAATCTTAAATCACAAATAACTAAGATGTCACTGGAACAAAAAGTAATGGAAGAAATGAAAGGTGCCATGCGTGCAAAAGACGAAGCAGCATTGCGCACTTTGCGCGCCATCAAAGCCGCTATACTCATCGAAAAAACATCGGGCAGCGGTGCGGAAATAACCGAAGCTGATGAAACCAAGATGCTGCAAAAAATGGCCAAACAGCGCCGCGATTCGCTGGATATATTCGTACAGCAAAACCGCGAAGACCTTGCAGCCAAAGAGCGCGAGGAGTTGGCCATTATAGAACGCTTCCTGCCTGCACAAATGGGTGCGGAAGAATTGCAAAAAGTGGTTAAAGAAATCATTGCACAGGTAGGTGCTACATCGCCTGCCGATATGGGCAAGGTAATGGGCGTGGCTACCAAACAACTGGCTGGCAAAGCCGATGGCAAGCTGATTTCTGAAACGGTGAAACAACTGTTGGCACAAGGCTGATATGATACTCGACGCAATAGGCATCATATTGCTCATACTGTTTTTTATACGCGGCTACATGAAGGGACTCATCGTAGCCGCGTTCGCTGTTATATCTATTGTATTAGGCATCATCCTATCATTAAAGTTGTCAGAAAAACTGGCTACCTACCTGCTCGACAGGCACATCGTTACCACTGCATGGGCAATGCCTGTCAGTTATATTGCCATCTTCCTCGGCGTGGTATTGTTGGTACGCCTGCTGGCAAAAGCCATCGAAACTTCTTTTGATATGGTAATGATTGGCTGGCTCAACAAACTGGCTGGCGGATTATTATATAGCTTTATGATTGCTATGGTATGGAGTTCACTACTTTGGATTGCTGAAAAAATGCAGCTTATCAGTGCTGCTACTATTACCACATCCATCACGTATCCTTACTTCGCAAAGCTCGCCCCTTGGGTGTTTGAACATATTGGCGGGTTGTTGCCATTTGCTAAAAATATCTTTGCCGACCTCGAAGTATTTTTCAAAAAAGTAAACGACTATGTGGGTACTGATAGATAACTACGATTCGTTTACCTATATACTGCACCATTACCTGTTGCAGACCTGCCTGTCCGGCAGGCAGGTCAGTAATGAATGTATTGTGTACCGCAATGATGCAATAACCCTCGACGAATTGATTGCCCTCAACCCAACACGCCTTATCATTTCTCCTGGGCCGGAAACGCCACGCCATGCGGGTATTACTATGCAGGCAGTAGCACATTTTGCAGATAAAATTCCTGTATTGGGTGTATGCCTCGGGCATCAGGCATTGGGTATGCACTTCGGTGCGCAATTGGTACATGCACCCTACCCCATGCATGGCAAAACAAGCAGCGTTACACATACATCACATCCATTATTCCATGGCATCAGCAATCCTTTGACGGTCATGCGCTACCACTCACTCGCCATCAGCCATTTAGATGGTACAGGTTTACAAAGCATTGCTGTGGCAGACGATGATGGCTGCATCATGGCACTGGCACATGAAACGCTGCCTTGCATTGGCATACAGTTTCATCCGGAAAGTGTAGGTACTGCAGATGGTTTACAAATACTGAAGAATTGGGCTACGCTGTTTTAGCACGTCTGCCGCGCATCCACTCCATACCCCACACATTACCCAACATCAGCAGCATACCGTAAAAACAATCTTCAAAAGGAATGGTGTAAATACGTATGCCTAAGTTTTCGGCATCGTTGTATATAACTACAGGTAAGGCGGTAAGGAAACCATTAACTATCAAGAAAGGCAATAAACTAATCAGATAACAAAGCACAAAAGCACCTGCATGAAACGTAGGAAATCTAGCTCTTAATATATACAACAATATCAATGCAAACCCGCACAAGCTGAATGCGCTGAATGTATATGCCCGATAGCTGTTCATAAATCCTGCTATCAGTACAACAATGCCTGTTATCAATAACACATTCCACCCCCAATCTTTCTTTTGCCTAAAAGGAAAATAACACAACAAACATTCGTAAATAAACACGCAGCTATACGGCACTACTAAAAAAAATGCCCACTCTTCCAACGGCAAGCCTGACAGCTTCGCACCCGTTATATAGGCATCGTTAAAGCTCCATACACCCATAGCGGTAAACCACATATCCCATGCTATAAAGAAAGCCCCTGTGAGCAGCAAGCCTACCCACAAGTTTTTCCATTGTTTATAGAAAGCTACTTTTTTATCGAAGCTCAATATAAACGGAAACAAAACCGTCAGTACGTCTATCAGCAGATAAGTATAATGGGGATTCATTAGACAGCATAAATATACACTATGCAACTCTCAGTTTTGAATTTTCAAGATTAGCTTACATTCTATTACCTAGTCTTTGTTGTTGCAGAAAAGGCTCGAATAGATTATATAGCCTTTTATAAAGAAACCTTTCATCCTCGAAATTAGGAATACTATCTCTTACGAACTGAAAAAGCTGCTCAACTTTACTACCAGCATTTTGAAATGTAATTGATGATAGTTTTTTTAATAGAATTTCGTAAAACAATTCATTAGTTGTTGCAAATAAATCAACTACATCACTTTTAATTGATAGTATTTCTGTGTTGAATTGTTCTTCGCTCATCCTCGAATATAGTGATTTTAGCTTTGTATGAGTCGCGTTCATCCTGCTTCACTTTGTCCCAATACTTAATGGGCACTATCAGCAAGCCAAACGATTCTCCACCAAATTTGTTGCGGTGCTTATGGTGCATTTTATGCGCCCAGCGTATCACTTTTATATAGTGATTATTGCTGCGGGTAAACCATTTAAACCGTTGATGGATTACAACATCGTGCACCAGGAAATAACACCACCCATACAGGAAAATGCCTGCACCTATAGACACTAACCAATACATTTCGTACATCAGCCCGAACATGGTACTCAACCAGCAGGGTATGGCAAAAATCAGGAAGAAAGCGTCGTTTTTCTGGAATGGGTGATAGCCCCCGTCGTGGTGGTCTTCATGCAAAAACCACAAAACACCGTGCATCACATACTTATGGGTAAACCATGCTACAAATTCCATAAACAGGAATGTAGCAGCCGCTATCAATATGTAAACAACCCACATCATAATACAATTCTCAATAGAATAAAGAAGAGCAATTGTATAACAAACAACCAAAAGCTGAATTTGTTCGCAGGTAATTTAAGCCTGTTGGCATGTCGTGCTATCAAAAAGCTAACGCCAAACCAGCAGACATAGTTGTACGCAGGTATATACCCGCCTTCCCACTGCCAGTAACCCAATTTTATGGCCACTGGCTCCAGCACCCAATCGTAAGCAGTGGCTATGGTAGCGGCTAACAAACTGTTTTTCAATGGGTCTGTATATACCTTGCTGGCTATAACAAACGCACCTGCCATCACTAATATCCAGTTAATGCCTATAAGGGGCGGTACTTCTGCCAGTTTAAAGCCAAGCGCGTTGCCATAACTATATTCCCCGAACAACAAACCTGTATGCACCCCTGTAGCCTCAGCCGTAAAACCCACCAGATAGGCAATGCCTGCCCACCCAATAAATGCTTTGAAATCATCCTTGTAAGAAAGCAACAACAAACCAAACATCAGCAACAAGTGAAACGGTGTCAGGCTGCTTACTAATCCATTATGCAACACGCCTATCCCCACAAACCCTATCAGGTGGAAAATAACGGCAATGGTTATCAGTATCGGTGTTTTTGTAAACTTGTCCATCAATAACTATTACAAAATTTCACCAATGCTTGTTCGGCATCTTTATAACCAAGGTTACGTGCTTTATTAAGGTCGTGGCAAGGCATCTGCCCTGCTAATTGTTTTGCCATACCCCGCCAGTACCATGCTTCACCGTTATCTGCTTTCTTTTCTATCACCAGGCTGAAGTCATGTATCGCTGCTTCGTATGCCCTTGTTTGTGTGTGCGCTTCGCCACGTTTCAGGTAAAACAGCGGGTCGCCATCGCCGTATGCTATGGCTTTGTTGTAGCTGGCAATAGCTGTTTCGTAATTGCCGTTTTGCACAAGACAGTTGCCTTTTATAAAATGCGCCCTTGCATTATTCGGCTCTGCCGCTAATACTTTTTCTACATCTTCCAATGCTTGCAACGGATGCCCTGCCTGCTGATGCAGCAATGCGCGAGAAAACAATGCTTTGGGGTATTCATTAATGGCTATACTCTTATCCAATGCTGTTGCAGCTTCTTGTAGCTCACCTTTGCGTAGGTGCAGTACGCCTTTGTTATACCATGCTTTGTAATTGTTGGCATCAAGGCGCACAGCTTCGTCTATATAAGGTTGTGCGGTGGTGTAGTTGCCCTCTTTCATATACACACCACCAAGGCTGCTTTGTGCTATGGCAGAGTTGGGGAATGTAACCGTTATAGCCTGCCAGAATTGTTTTTCAGATTGCCAAATATCATTGCGCTGATACGTCAGTACAATAAAGATGAGTGACACCACCGTCAACACCACAATCGGTGTTATCTCTTTCAGTTTCAGCCCCAGCCAGTCGAACACATATTGCACCACAGGCACCCATACGCCTATGCAGGCTATGTACAAATACCTGTCGGCACGCAACACCTCGCCAAACTGCACAAACTGCAATACCAATACTATGTTCACCGTATAGAATACAATACCCCCGCATAATACATACCACTGTTTCCTGTACGCCACTACTGCCAATATTATGATACCTGCTGCTATCAATGTATATATCCACTGCAATGCAGATAGTGTGGGGTATGGGTACAGTACCGATAGCTTTGCGGGTACTAATAGTTGCAAGATGTATTGCACATAGGCATAGCCTGCAAAAGCAATCGTTTCTATAAAACTGTTTGTTGGATGTTCATTCAGAAACTCACCTGCTGCCTGCGCTTTGATGGCTACAATACCTACCGCCAATGCTATTAATAACAAAGGCAACTTTTCTACCCATACTTTCACTTGCTTCAGCGGGCGGTGCAACCATATATCTATCGCCAATAGCGACAACGGCAATGCCACTGCCGTAGCTTTTGATAGCATGGCAGCTATACCCAGCAACACCACCCACAGCATGGTGAGTTTTTTTTCCTCGCCCGCATAACGGGTATATACGAGCATCGCCCACACGAAAAAGAAGCCTGATAGTACATTTTTACGCTCCGCTACCCACGATACACTCTCTGTCTGCACAGGATGTATCGCAAACAACAATGCCACAAAAAACGCTACCCGTTTATTGCCTTGTATATTATTTACAAACACATAGATCAACATTGTAGTACCACCATGTAATATGAGATTTGTAATATGGTATTGCATGGGTGCATTGCCGCCTATCATATAGTCAATGGCATACGATGCCATTGTAAGCGGGTGATAGTTACCTATATAAAATGACGAAAACCATTTGCCGATATTAGCAAAGCTGTGTATGTCGGGGTTATTGGTTACATAATCCGCATCATCCCAACTGATGAAGCCCGCGTTTGGTATATTGATGTACGCCAACACCACAGCAGCTATCAGCATAGCCATCTGCCATACACCTGTTAATTTTTGTTGTTGTGGTGCGTTCATCCGTTTTCTTATGATAAAACTAATCCTTTTCGGTCTATTACCATTGCCAGTTTACCACACCGTGTGTATAGCGTTGCATACTGCCATCCGTGCGCTGAACCACTAATTGCCCGTCTGCCGTTACCCCGTTTATCAATGCTTCCCACATTATGCCCTCTTCTTCAAATCGCTGCATTTGTCCTTTGCGATACAAATACTGGTTATATAGCTGCATCATAGCCCCGTCATCGGCATTATAGACGTTGTGCAGCACCTGTTTTCTAATCATATCCAGCACCACTTTTACATCATACCCCCTGCCGCTTGCCATCTTCAGCGATGTTGCGTAGGGCAGTTCGGCAGGCATATCGTTTTGCAACACGTTCAGCCCCAAACCTATGATGCTATATGCCCATCGGCTGCCACGTATCACGTTTTCTATCAATACACCCCCTGCCTTTTTGTCATTAACAATTATATCGTTAGGCCACTTGATGCGTATATCGCAGTTTTCACACAATTTTTGCAAAACCTCAGCTATCCCCAGCGTAGCCGCTACGTTAAACAGGAATTGACGCTCCAAGCCATGTATCGGCTCGGCAATAATGCTCATCGACAGACTCTCGCCCGGGTTAGATTGCCATACCCTGCCCCGCTGCCCCTTGCCTTGCGTCTGCTCGCGGGCGGTGATTGTCAGCCCTGGCTGTGCCGTATCGGCATCTATCAGCCGCATGGCATAGTTATTGGTACTGTCAATGGTATCAAGTTCTATGATCGGGGCATCCTGTGCGGTTTGTAAGCTGAGTGCCAAAAAGATTATTTAATTTTGAATGAATTACGGATATTGCCAACAAAAATAGACTTTTAGCAATTTGGATAAAATCATTAACGCGCTGCAGGGCAGGAAAAAATCCACTACTCGCCTTACAAAAAACAGCAAACTCTTCAAAGCTGTCATTAAAGCCATACAGGAAAAAAAGGGTGAAAACATCGTATCGCTCGATTTGAGGAAGATTGACGAGGCTGTTGCCGATTTCTTTATCCTCTGCGAGGCGCAATCTAACATACAAATAAATGCCATTGCTAACTCTATTGATGATATAGTTGGCAAGGAGTGTGAAGAACGCCCGTACCATATAGAAAAGAGCGATTTGTGGACGTTGGTGGACTATGTAAACATCGTAGTGCACGTCTTTCAGAAAGACTACCGCAAGTTTTACGACCTCGAGGGCTTATGGGCAGATGCCGAACAACAAGAACATAATAGCTGATAAAACGTTTAATAACAGAGATTACCTAAGATTTTTAAAAAGAACAATGGAAGAGAATAATAAAAAACCGATACCGGGCGGCGATGGAAAGGCACCGAGAAAAGGCCCGAGGTTTAATATATACTGGGTGTATGGCATCATGGTGGTGATACTGCTGGGTTTACAGATATTCGGCAGCAACCTGTCAACCGGCACACAAGCCATTGGTTTTCAGGATTTCAAACGCGACTATCTTGACAAAGGCATTGTAGAAGAAGTAGTGATTGTAAACAAAAGCGAAGCAGAAGTTTACACCAAGCAAACCAACGCTACCCCCAATAAAAAATCGCCCTTCGCCAGCCGTAGCAAAGAACCCAAAGTACGTTTCACCATCGGTAGTGTAGAGCAGTTTGAAAACAACCTGAGAGAAGCACAAGCCAACGTACCACAAGAACAGCGCGTACGTGTTAAGTACGAAGACCGTGTAAGTTTCCTACGCGAAATTTCAGGTTTCCTCATCCCCGCTTTGCTGATGATAGCCGTATGGTTCCTCATCATGCGCAAAATGAGTGGTGGTGCAGGTGGTGGCGGTGGCACAGGTGGTATTTTCAACATCGGCAAATCGAAAGCGCAACTGTTTGAAAAAGGCACACGTGTCAACATAACATTTAATGACGTTGCCGGACTTGATGAAGCGAAAGTAGAGGTGATGGAAATTGTGGACTTCCTCAAGAACCCCAAAAAATATACCGCACTCGGTGGTAAGATACCCAAAGGCGCATTGCTGGTAGGCCCTCCCGGCACAGGTAAAACCCTGCTGGCAAAAGCCATGGCGGGAGAGGCGCAAGTACCTTTTTTCTCTATGTCTGGTTCAGACTTCGTAGAGCTGTTTGTAGGTGTAGGTGCCAGCCGTGTACGCGACCTCTTTAAGCAAGCCCGCGAAAAAGCACCTTGTATTGTGTTTATAGACGAGATAGATGCCATAGGCCGTGCCCGTGGTAAAAACATGGTGATGAGCAACGATGAACGCGAGAACACGCTGAATCAACTGCTGGTAGAGATGGATGGTTTTGGTGGCGATAGTGGCATCATCATACTGGCGGCTACCAACCGCCCCGATGTACTCGATACCGCCCTGCTGCGCCCCGGCCGCTTCGACAGGCAGATATCTATTGACATACCCGATGTAAAAGGACGCGAAAAAATATTTGAAGTACACCTGATGCCCATCAAGCGCTCGAAAGACCTTGATATACACAAACTGGCGGTGCAAACCCCCGGCTTTGCAGGTGCAGACATAGCCAATATATGCAACGAGGCTGCCCTGATAGCTGCGCGCAAAGGCAAGAGCGAGGTGGAACTGAGCGACTTTAACGATGCTATAGACCGTGTGATTGGTGGCTTGGAGAAGAAGAACAAAATCATATCTCCGGAAGAAAAGAAAGTGATAGCCTACCACGAAGCAGGCCACGCCGTTAGCGGATGGTTTTTAGAACACGCACACCCGTTGGTAAAAGTTACAATTGTACCACGTGGTGTAGCAGCACTGGGCTACGCGCAATACTTGCCCAAAGAAATGTACATACAAAACACCGACCACCTGGCCGATGATATGTGTATGAGCCTCGGCGGACGCGCGGTAGAAGAAATAGTATTTGGTAAAATAAGTACGGGCGCACTGAGCGACTTGCAGAAAGTAACCCGCATGGCGTATGCTATGGTGAGCGTATATGGTATGAACGATAAGATAGGTAACATATCTTTCTACGACCCGCAGAGCGAAAACAACTTCTCTAAACCATACAGCGAAGAAACAGGCAAGCTGATAGACGAAGAAGTACGCAAACTGGTAGATACGGTGTATGTACGCACCAAAGCCCTGCTGGTAGATAAGATAGAAGCCGTAAAAACCATAGCCGAAGAACTGCTGAAAAAAGAAGTGCTGTATAAAGACGACCTGGTACGCCTGATAGGCCCCCGCCCCTTCCCCGATAACAGCGAGGAAGAAGCACCCGCACCCGTTATAGCACCCGCAACAGAAACAGTATAACGACATACATAACACACAACAAAAGGGCAGCTAATAGCTGCCCTTTTGTTTTTTTATTATCCGTCATTGCGAGCTACGAAGCAATCTCGCGACAATACTGGTTAATTATTTACACTTTGCAATAATAATTTTTGTTGTCTTTCTATCGTTCTTTCAAGCTTCTTAATACTTTTTCTTAAAGTATTATACTGTTTTATGCGCTCAATTAGTTTATATGCAGTTTCCAAATCTCCACACCTCCATAAATGATTCCAATAAAACAAATAAACCCAAAGATAACGAGACCGTGATGTGTCAGCAGCAATAACACCATACACTTTTGCATGTGAATGATATTCGTTATCCGGCATAAAAACTGATTGAATTAATTCTGTAGCATCCCCGCTCATCAGATATTCAGCTTCCTTTTCACCCACCCACATTGACCTATGTTTAATGGCATTCCAAGTAGCACGTTCTTTTCTTTCGAGAGATAACAATTCAGGATTTCTCATAAATAAGCATTTACAGAAAATTATTACAATATAAGTTTTAATGCAAGTTCTCCAAATACTTTATTGCCTCCTCCTCATTTTGCTCTATAGCAATCTCAACAGCTTTTTTAGCTGCTTCTAATAGCATTTTACTTTGTTTACGAAGCCTGAAACTTTCCTGTACTTTTTCAGATATTTCCTTTTGTAACTCTTTAGCTAAAACAGGAATAAGTACATTTCTAATCTCATCAATACGCCAATGCTGAATAATTGAACCTCCTGCATCTCGTTCAGCTTGCATCTGTGTTGTAATTGAATTCAGCACAAGTGTTAAATAATCTGGTAGTACTTCATCATCTTTTACAGTTAGATGAAGTAATGCACTTGATGTTATAACTCGCAAATCTTCTTCTACTTTATGCGCTATACCTATACTGCCATCTTTTGAGAATAGAATGGTATTTTTCTTAGGTTGAAGTCCTTCTACGTCAAAACTTTCAAGGTTTAAATGAATTTCAGGGCTTGATATTTCAAACTTAGATACATCACTTACACGAATAAATGGAATACCGTTTGTATCGTAAGCATCAGAGCCTGGCTCTATTGATTTTTTGATATATACTAGCTCCCCTAATTTCTTATGAGGTTTAGATTTTATTAATTCAACAACCTTGTCATACTTAGGTTGATAGTATTCTGCATCCAATCGTCCGCGATCTTCAAAACTGTCTTTCAGTGTTTTTACAGCAGTAACAACCTTGTCCGAGTCCGATCTGGATTCGAACCTAACGCCTCCCAATTCTTTTATTAAAATATCTTCTGCATGAGAATAATGTTTTTGGGCATTATCAATCAGTTTTTTTGATTCAAGAATAGCACTACTAACTATATCATATAATTTATTATTGTAAATTGGGATAGGGATTTTGTTTAAATCAGACACATTTAATTTTGGTTGCGCATTACCACTCCTACGTTTTAATACTAATATTTGAGCATGTTTTGAATTAAGATAAGTGAGTATAAAATGTCTTTGAGCAACATCGTAGTTTTTCAATTTAATTCCAATATTATTCTCACTAATATTGCAATGTTTAATTTCTTCATCCACTCTGGCAAAATACCCAATCGTATTCCCTACCTTAGAGAGGACTAAATCGTTCACAAATAATTGTGAATTTAACAATAATTGATTGTCTTCGTCTGATATATATACAATCTCATTTTGATTAATAATAAAGCCTCCTCTGATATTCTCAATTCTAATAAAGGGAATACCCGACTTTAAATAACTGTGACTTTTGAGTGTAGAGCCAAATGGGCCACTAACTACTTCATCAGTTCTTAAAAAATAATGGGGTAGTGATAATATTTTTTTTTCAGTTATAATTCCAATCTTATTAAAAAACTCAGCATCAATTCTTGAAGTTTTTGCAAGTTCTATAAAACTAATTTCTGTTACTTCCAGCCCCTCCAACAAAGCATCATATTTTGCTTTATTAAAGGGGCGGTTTAAAAAAAACTTAATCGTTCTTTGGCTGCAAATTCTATAAAGGCTTCGGCTATGCCATCGGGTGTTAGCTGCTTTGTTGTACCATCATCATATTCATTTTCGGTAGCAAACAGGTCGTGGTACACTATGGGGTGTCCGTGCTGGTCGGTCAGCGCGTGTTTTTCATCGGTAGTGGTTTGTATGTCTATCTTACCCGCTACATAGTCTTCCAGCTTAAAGGTTTCCTTCCAGTATAGTTTATCGCCGCTGTTATTCTTACCCTCCATTTGCTGTGTGGCAAAGAAGATATTATAGTCTTCGGTTTTGGGGCATTTTTCATCGTCCCATTTCTGTGCAAACAGTACACTGGTTTTAGTGCCTGTGTGTGGTTTAAAAGTATTGCCATGTAGCCCCACTACAGCCAGTATGCGGCAGTGCTCGGCTATATACTCGCGTATATATTTATCGCTGCTGTTGTTAAACCTGCCTTGTGGCGCACTATAGCCATACGGCCGCCGGGTTTCAAAAAATTCAGGTTGCGCTCTATAAACAATATATCGCGCCCTACAGACTTGGCTGCTTTGCCGTTTTTAGTTGCCAGTTCGTATCTGTTCAGTATAGTCCCCTCTTTCACCTCTCCCGCAAATGGCGGGTTTGCCATCAGCACATCCATATTAAAGAACATAAAGTCCTGTCCTTCTTTACTATTCTTACGCCTTAGTTTTTTCAGGCGTTTAAAGCCGTCGAGGTAATGCTCCCAGCTTTCCTCGCTGGTGGTATTTTCCCAACGAGAGAAATCAAGTGTATTCAGGTGCAGTACATTGGTTTGCCCATCCCCCGCTATCAGGTTTAGCGTACGCCCTACACGCACAGCCTTTTCGTCAAAGTCTATGGCAAATACTTTGTCCACTACATAGTCTTTACAAAACTGCGGTTTGTCCTGCGCCGTAAAAAGATGGCTAATCTTCATTTTCTTTTTACGGAACATATTTCTCCATACATGCATGGCTGCGTGTACAGGAAAACCGGAGCTGCCCGCAGCCGTATCTATCATATAATCTTCCTCGGTAGGGTTCAGCATCTTTACACACATATCTATCACATAGCGCGGTGTAAAATATTGTCCCTTTTCGCCCTTGCTGCTTTTGTTTATAAGGTATTCAAAAGCCTCATCTACTACATCCAGGTTACTGTTAAACAGCTTCACTTTTTCCAGTGAGCCCACACATACGGCAAGGTGTGTAGGCGTTAGGGTTATTTTTTCATTCTCGCCAAATACCCCATCCCATTTGCTGTTGGCCTTATCAAACAGCTTTTGTATTTTCTCTTTCAGTTCTGGGTCGCTCAATCCCGTATTCCTAAATTCCAGATTACGGCTTTCATCATTAGCCCCCAAATACTCATCATACAGTTTGGCAAAAATCAGTTTGAATACTTCTTCAAATACATCAACCCCTGCATTAGCTAATACCTCATCTTCCATTTCTTCTACAAGGTCGCGCAGTGATTTACCCGATTCTTTCAGTTTATCCTCTGCTATAAGGTCGGCCATTTTAAAGGGCTTGTTGAGTATATCTGCCAGTTTTTCGTGGGCAGTAGGTATGCCGGGTATATCTTCAAAAAAGTTGGGATTTTTGCGGTGGTGATACGTTATTTTTTCGCCATTTGTCCATACACCCATTGTAGCCCCTGAACCATGGCAATAGCTTTTCAATTGCTCCCTGCCGTCTTTTGCTTTCGGCTTCTTTACCTCTACCATGATATAGGCTACGGTAGGGTCTGTCTTATCCATTATCACTATATCAGCACGTTTCACTTCACGCCCGAAGTTTACAGCATACTCCATACGCAAACGACTTACAGGATAGCCGTATTGATGTATCAGCTTGTATGTATATAATTGCCTTACTGCTTCTTCCGGTGTTAGTTTTATTTTCTTATCTCTCACAAGGCATTGTATGTAATACACCAATCCTTTCTTTCCTTCTTCAGCAGTAATGTTTGCCTCTATAGCTGTTATCTCTGCATTGTTAAATATATCTGTGCTGTAATTGGAGTCTTTGAGTATTTCAGAAAGTTTCATATGCATATTTTTGGTGATAACCTGTATAATAATTCGATTATCATACAGGTTAGCGGAACAGCCCCCAAGTTACCAACTCCACCCCACCCGTACAAGAGCAGTAACGGGCATTACACCACTCTCAGCACCACATTACCAATCTTCTCGCCTGTTTCTACATACTTGGTGGCAGCTACAATATCCGTTAGCGGGTAGGTGCGGTCTATTACCGCTTTATAATGCCCGCCCTCTATCAGCTCTTTGTAAAACAATATATCTTTCTTACTGTCTGTGGGTATGGGGAAGGCCACTTTTTTACCACCCAGCAGCGGCTTTGCCAATGTCAGGAAAACATTTTGCGCCATATAACCCAGTTCTGTAGATATATACAGCCCCTGGGGTTTCAGTATGCTTTTACATTTAAAATAAGAACTTTTGCCCACCGCATCCAGTACCGCATCATACGGTTCTGTGCCTTTGGTAAAATCTGCTGAGGTATAGTCTATCACCTCATCTGCCCCCAGCGCCTTTACCAATGCGGTATGCTCGCCCTTGCACACCGCCGTTATATGCGCACCATAATACTTAGCAAGCTGCACACAGGCAGAGCCTATAGAGCCTGTGGCACCGTTTATCAGTACACGGGGCTTGGTAGCAAAGTCCACCATGCGAATGATGTTTGTGCCCAGCATCAACCCGTCGCACACCGCAGCAGCTTCTTCAAAGCTCATGTTATGGGGTTTGTGCACTATAGATGCCCCCTCTGCAATGCATATGTATTCGGCATGTGTACCAAATTTATAGGTACTCAACCCAAAGACTGCATCACCCGTTTTAAAAAGTGTTACATCTTTGCCTATGGCTGCCACCTCACCCGCAAACTCACTGCCCAATATCGTTCTCTTAGGGCGCAGCAACCCATGCATCGGGCGGATGATGACGGGGTACTCCGGCTTCCGAAACCCGATGTCTGTTCTGTTGAGCGTAGTGGCGTGTATTTTTACCAGCACCTCATTGTCGTTGGGTACAGGCTGTGGTACATCTTTCAGTTGCTGCACCTCTGGCGCGCCATATTGAGTATATACTATTGCTTTCACAAGGCAGTTATTTACTATGCACAAGATACCGTTTATTGTATAATCAACCACACCTGCTATGGCAATCGAGTTTTATTATTTATAATAAAAAGCGTATATTTGTTGTAATAAAATTATAGTGTAAATTTTTTACAGCAAAGACGATAAGCCTATCAATATACACTTTGCGCCTCAGCGTCTTAGTGGTTCAAGACAACAAAACCATAATGAAAACTCACAACTATACACCTAGCAACATCGCTTCACTTCAGGAGATCCTTCCTACCGTCAGGATGACAGCTCTATTCGGTAAATTGTTTCAAAATGCACTTTTCCTGAAAACTGCAACAAAACGCAACAAAACAAAATAATTTTCATATCAAAAAACACAAAAGCGCATTTTTACTTTTTACTTTCTACTTTTGACTTTATAAGTTATGCAGACATTCAAGACATCTAAAGCGCGAGAAAACATACTGGGCAAAATCCGCAAGGCACTGAGCAAAGAACCCTTGCCCATGCCTTTTCCAGAAGCCGAGCAGGACAATAGCCCCATATATGCAGACAGTGGCCTCAGCCACGAAGAAGCCTTTGCAGAGGCGTTCATCAAGCTCGGTGGCAAGTTTGTGTTTTGCGATAACGAGCAGCAGGTACTGGAGCAACTGACCGACCTGTATGACAACCGAGGCTGGCAACAGCTATACTGTGCAGAGCCACGCCTGATGCAGCTATTCCAAAACAATAAGATAAGCGTTGTAGAACCCGTAGATATTAACAATGATAAAGCAGATGCCTGCATTACAGGTTGTGAATGCCTGATAGCGCGCACAGGCTCTGTACTACTCAGCAGTAAGCAGTATATGGGGCGTACAGCTACTGTCTTTTATCCCGTGCATATTATTGTAGCCTATACCAATCAGGTAGTAGCAGATGTGCAACAGAGCTTCGAGCTATTGGCAAAGAAATACGGTAATGACCTGCCGTCAATGATAAACCTGAACACAGGCCCCAGCCGAACCGCCGACATTGAAAAAACGCTGGTAGTAGGTGTACACGGGCCTGGAGAGGTATTTTGCTTTCTTGTAAATGCTTAGAAAAAAAAGAAAACGGGAAGCAGAATAAGGGGTGTATTATTTTTCTGCATCCCGTCTCAATTAAGATGTTTATAGCGAACCGTAATTGGGTACATCAACTAAGGGCACAAAGGGGCTGGTAAAAGCGCAATTAATTGATAGTTAATAATATAAATCAGCTCTATTAACTGCCGTAAAGTACGTGCACAAAGCGCATACAATCCTAATCCATCTTACGAATGGTATGTTTGGTTCTACGAATGGCAAAAAATTGCAAAAATGAGGGACATCGGTAACAAAGATGATATAGAATTATTGGTAGATGCTTTCTACAATAAGGTAAGGAAGGACGATACCATCGGCCACATCTTTCAGCAGATAATCGGCGATGATTGGAGTCACCACCTGCCTGTTATGTATAGCTTCTGGAATACGGTATTGTTTGGCGAAGCAGGCTACTATGGCAACCCTATACGTACACATATAGCACTCGATAAACAAATAAGGCTGGAAGAACAGCACTACAACCGATGGCTGGAACTATGGACAGCAACTGTTGACAATATGTACAAAGGCGAGATAGCTGACAGGGCAAAAGAACGGGCAAAAGCCATGCTGCAACTCATCAGCATGAAGGTGGAACTTGCCAGAGAAGGCAAATCTATTTTATAACATACTTGTATGGCAAACAATGAATACTTTCCGCTATGAATACACTTACACTATCAGGGCAACTAATTGACATCCATAACAAGCGTACCTATCCCGCTATTGTAAAAGTGAGCAATGGCATCATTACAACTATTGAAGAAACTGACAATGCAGAAGGTCACTACATACTCCCCGGTTTTGTAGATGCACATGTACATATAGAAAGCTCTATGCTAATACCTACAGCTTTTGCACGTATGGCAGTAGTGCATGGTACCGTGGCTACCGTTTCAGACCCGCACGAAATAGCGAATGTTAGTGGCATAGCAGGTGTGCAGTATATGATAGACAACAGCAAACAAACACCCTTTAAAATATTCTTTGGCGCACCATCTTGTGTGCCTGCTACTTTTTTTGAAACTGCAGGGGCGCATATAGATGCCGTTGCCATTGCCCAACTGCTTGCCAACCCTGATATATGGTATCTGGCTGAAATGATGAATTACCCGGGTGTGTTGCACAAAGATGCTGAGGTATTGGCAAAGATTGCAGCAGCACATGCTGCCAACAAACCTATTGACGGTCATGCCCCCGGCTTGCGAGGAGAACAGGCTACCTTGTATGCAAGTGCAGGCATCAGTACCGACCATGAATGCTCTACCTTTGAAGAAGCATTGGATAAGATAGCTGCAGGTATGCGCATCATAATACGGGAAGGAAGTGCTGCTAAGAATTTTGATGCACTGCTCCCTTTGCTACAAACACACCCTGAACAAGTGATGTTTTGCAGTGATGATAAACACCCCGACGACTTGGTACTGCACCATATAAACGGCTTGGTGAAACGTTCTTTGGCAAAAGGCTACAACCTATACGATGTTTTACGCGCCGCTTGCGTAAACCCTGTTGCACATTATAAAATACCCGTAGGGCAGTTGCGTGTTGGCGATTCTGCCGATTTTATCGTCATCAATAATATGCATGATTTTGATGTACTGCAAACATACATAGGTGGCAAATTAGTAGCTGAAAAAGGCAAATCGCTTTTGCCACATATTGGTGTTGAACCTATTAACAACTTCAACACCAACCATAAAGCTCCAACTGACTTTGCCGTAGCTGATATGGCCGACCAGGCCAACATCAGGGTAATAGAAGCTATAGAGGGACAATTAGTAACCAACGAATTGATAGTGCCTAAAACAGTAGCAGATGGCATGGTAGTGAGTAACGTGGCAAACGATGTGTTAAAAATTGCCGTGGTAAACCGTTACAAACCTGATGCACCTGTTGCCGTTGCTTTCATCAAAAACTTTGGTTTACAAAATGGTGCGTTGGCATCTACTGTAGCGCACGATTGCCATAACATAATTGCTGTGGGTGTTGATGATGATGCAATCTGTAATACCGTAAATGCGCTTATAGATTGCAAAGGTGGTATTGCAGTATGCAACGGGCAAGCAACATCGGTAATGCCATTACCCATTGCCGGATTAATGACCGATGCTGACGGGTATGAAGTAGCCGCTCAATATGCCATGCTGGATGCAGAGGCAAAAGCGCTTGGAACAAACCTGAAGGCACCATTTATGACATTATCGTTCATGGCACTGTTGGTAATACCATCACTAAAACTGAGCGACAAAGGATTGTTTGACGGCTCACAATTCAGATTTACTGATGTGCTGGCATAAACACATGTATTTGTTATAGCCTGTAAATACGGTATTTTTGCACACTTTAGGCAGTATGCGTATATTAATGGTATGTCTTGGCAATATCTGCAGATCGCCGATAGCTGAGGGTTTAATGCAGCGTAAGATAGAACAGCACGGACTTGACTGGATGGTAGACTCTGCAGGTACAGAGTCTTACCATATTGGTGAAGCCCCACATAAGTATTCGCAAAAAGTATGTCTTGCGCATGGTATAGATATATCGGCACAAAGGGCACGCAAGTTTAGTGCAAAAGACTTTGAACGATTTGATAAGATATATGCAATGGCAAGTGACGTGTATAATGAAATAGCAACTATCGGCAGACGTGGTGCAGATATGAGTAAGGTAGCGTTGTTTGTAAATGAACTTCATCCTGCCAGCAATCAATCAGTACCAGACCCTTGGTATGGCAATGAAGATGGGTACCTACCTGTATTTGAATTGATAAACCAAACCTGTGATGCTATTATAGCAAAGTATAAGTAAAGAGAATTATGTCGAAACCAGCAATACCACAAGGAACAAGAGATTTTTCGCCTGCCGAAGTACGCAAGCGACAATATATATTTAATACACTGCGTAATATATTTGAGCTGTATGGTTTCCAGCCATTGGAAACACCTGCCATGGAAAACCTGACGACACTAACAGGTAAGTATGGCGAAGAGGGCGACAGGCTGATATTTAAAATACTCAACAACGGGCTGCACGAAAAGAAAGATGCTGACAAAGAAAAATTAAACACAGAGTGGGCAAGGCTATTAGACAAGCCTGTATCATCTCCCGTTGTTACAGAACGTGCATTGCGCTACGACCTTACCATACCTTTTGCACGCTATGTAGTAATGCATCAAAACGAATTGGCTTTCCCTTTCCGCCGCTACCAAATGCAACCTGTATGGCGTGCAGACCGCCCACAAAAAGGTCGCTATCGAGAGTTTTGGCAGTGCGATGCTGACGTGGTAGGTAGTACATCGCTCATTAACGAGGCTGAACTGTTGTGTATTTATCAAAGTGCTTTTCAGCAATTAGGCTTACCGCAAGTTGCCATCAAAATAAACAGCCGCAAGTTGCTGGCAGGGCTTGCAGAAATATGTGGTTCGCCTGAATTGATGATGGATATAACCATTGCGCTGGATAAGTTGGATAAAATAGGCTGGGACGGTGTTGTAAAAGAATTGCAACAAAGAGGTATTGCAGAAAAAGGCATTGCACAAATAGAGAAAGTAATAAACATTGCAGGTACTAATGAAGAAAAGCTAAATGCGTTAAGTACTATCATGGCAAATAGTGCAACAGGATTAGAAGGCATTAAAGAGTTAAGGCAAACATTAGCATACCACAAGCAAATAAGGAATAGTGATTGGCAGTCGGTTATAGAAGTAGATATAAGCCTTGCACGCGGTTTGAATTACTACACGGGTGTGATAGTAGAAGTAGTATGCCGTGCCGTACAAATGGGTAGCATAGGCGGTGGTGGTCGTTACGATGACCTTACAGGCTTATTTGGTCTGAAGAATTTATCGGGTGTTGGTGTGTCTTTCGGTATAGACAGGATATATGATGTGATGGAAGAATTAAACCTCTTTCCACAAACACTGGCTACGGGTGCTAATATTATGATAGCCAATTTTGGTGGCGATAACGAAGCTTATGCGTTGCAGATATTGCAAAAGCTACGAGCAAACGGTATTGCTGCTGAAATATATCCTGAAGCTGCTAAGTTTGACAAGCAAATGAAGTATGCCAACAAACGTGGCATTAATTATGTGCTTTTGCCCGGCGATGATGAACGCGCGCAAAATAAAGTAAGTATCAAAAACTTCAATACTGGTGAACAACAGTCTGTAACTATTGCAGAAGCTATTAGTTTGTTAGGCTAATACCTTACAGCAATAAAAGTAAAAACCCCGCTAATGGCGGGGTTTAATATTTCTAAACACTTAAAAGTTTTAATTAACGGCGGAAAGCAGGACAAGTAGCTTGCCAGTATTTTTTCACATTACCGAATGCATCTAAATACACCGTAACAGTAACACTGGTGAAATAGTACCAATCGTTTGCTTTACTATCGCCACGCTGATATTTATAATCAGGATATTGCTGATTGTGTATCGTGCTTGGTGTTGTAGGTATCTGATCGCTGCTGTGATAAATTTTGTTTACTTCATCTCCACGGAAAGCAAGGTCTACAGACTGTTGGCCTTTGTAAGCTTTCAGTACATCCAGATTTACATAAGATTTGCTCACGTCATCCAGATAATCAGTATTCGTATAACGAAACCCTGCTTCAGCAGCTATAAAGAATGTTTTACCTACAAACAATTTCAAACCACCACCTATAGGGAATGCCATATTAGTGAGTTTGTATTCTTTACGGTCAGGATAGTTAGGAATACCCTGCCCTTCGGTAGCCAATGGACGGAGATATACTTTTTCGCCACGCATACCATCTGTGTACGGATTGTAATGGAACAAAGCCAAACCACCGAAAATGTACGGGCTGAACTTCATGCGCTCTTTTTCTACACGGAAGAGGTTCAATTCAAAACCACCATGTACCTCAAATATATTAGATGCAAAACGCAGGTTACGCGCCCTTTTAACAGGAACGTCTGATAAGCTATCTGCAGCCGTAATATTAGAATACGCAGCACCTACACGAATACCGAGGTTAGGATTGAAGAAATACTTATACATCAAGCCCCCCATTGGCCTGAAGCCATATTTGGGATATAATTTGTTTTGTAAGTCGCCATAATAATTAGCTGCACCTGCAGACAAACCAAACTCGTGGTGAGACTGTGCTGAAGCTAAAAAGGGTATAACCAAAGCCAACGATAGTATAATACGTTTCAAAGCCTGAAAGTTTTGTTAAAGGATACAACACGAAAGATAAAAACAATTTCTGAAAAACAAAAGGTTGCTACCAATGTAATTTATTAAAAATAGGTATAATGCAATATATTGCTTTACAGGCTTGCATTTCTACGCATTAAAAGCAAGTGATATATTTTAAACGAGTGTTTTTTTAATCGGTCTTTAATGATGGTGGCAGGCTGAAAGGGAAACCTTATTTTTGCTGACTTTGCTATATATACACAATGGATTTAATAAAAGACTTAGAAGAAAGGGGCTTGATACAGGACATAATGCCCGGTACACAAGCACAACTAAATAAGGAAATGACATCGGGCTACGTAGGCTTCGACCCTACAGCAGACAGCCTGCATATTGGTAGCTTATTGCCAATAACTATATTAATGCGTATGCAAAGGGCTGGTCATAAACCCTATGCATTGGTAGGTGGTGCTACGGGTATGATAGGCGACCCATCGGGTAAATCTGCTGAACGCAACCTGCTGGATAAAGATACCCTGCAAAAAAACTGTGATGGCATCCGCAAGCAGTTAGAGAAATTTCTGGACTTTGACGACAAGCTACCTAATGCCGCCGTAATGGTGAATAATTATGACTGGTTTAAAGATTATGGCTTTCTCGATTTTATACGCGATGTGGGTAAGCACATAACCGTTAGCTATATGATGGCAAAAGACTCCGTACAAAAGCGTTTGGAAACAGGGTTGTCGTTTACAGAGTTTTCTTACCAACTGATACAGGGTTATGACTTCTACTACCTGAACCAACACCACAACATAAAACTTCAAATGGGCGGTGCAGACCAGTGGGGCAATATTGTAACAGGTACAGAACTGATACGCCGCAAAGGTGGTACAGAAGCTTTTGCAGCTACCTGTCCGCTTATCACGAAAAGCGATGGTAGCAAATTTGGCAAAAGTGAAGGTGGCAACGTGTGGCTCGACCCTGAAAAAACTTCTCCGTATCAGTTTTACCAATTCTGGTTGAAACTGCCCGATGCAGATGCGGAGCGTATGGCGTTTACTTTCTCTTTCAAAACCGTAGAAGAAATAAAAGCCTTGATTGCAGAACACCAGCAAGCACTACACCAACGCAAACTGCAAAAAGCATTGGCAGAGGAACTGACCATACTGGTGCATAGCCAGGAAGATTTGGCATTCGCGCAAAAAGCATCTGATATACTATTCGGACAAAGCACCGTTGACGCGCTACGTTCGCTGAACGAAAAACAACTGCTGGAAGTGATGGACGGTGTGCCACAGGTAGTAACAACAAAAGAAACGCTTGTTGGTGAAGGTGCAGATTTTCTTACATTCCTGGCAGATAATAAAGTGTTTCCATCGAAAGGGGAAGCGCGTAAGATGGTGCAAGCGGGTGGTGTGAGCATCAATAAAGAAAAAGTAACCGCTGCCGACCACAAACTCACTACTGAACAGTTGTTGAACGATAAATACCTGCTGATACAAAAAGGTAAATCAAACTACACACTTGCTATATTCAATTAATTGTAGCTGCTCTTAATTGATTATTTTTGAAGGGCATGTCTTCTCGCATTGTACGGACAATATTAATAATACTAGCAATGGCGGCAGTAACGCTGCCTGCCTTTTATTGCAGTAGCCCCAGCGAGCCAACAAGTGCATCAACCAACGTATCGGCATGGCATAATGTGTACGATACTACCATACAGTATGTAGGTATGGAAACCTGCCGTAGCTGCCATGCGGAAGTATATAACACCTATATACAAACAGGTATGGGGCAATCTTTCGACCATGCAACAAAACAAAAATCAGCAGCCGATTTTACACATGCACCTATATACGACAAAGACCTTGATTTTTATTACAAACCATACTGGCAGAGCGATTCGCTCTATATAAAAGAATACCGCATCACAGATGGAGATACCAGCCACCTGCTGGTGCAAAAGATAGACTATATCGTTGGTTCGGGGCAGCATACCAACTCACATATCTTCAGCAAGAATGGTTATTTATACCAGGCACCTGTTACATTTTACACACAGAAAAAACAATGGGATTTAGCACCCGGTTTTGAAAAAGGCTCCAGCAGCCGTTTTACACGATTGATAGAGTCTGAATGTATGACCTGCCACAATGGTTATCCTGATTTTGTAAAAACAAGTCAGAATAAATACGTGAGTCTGAAAACGGGCATTGATTGCGAACGCTGCCACGGACCGGGAGCACTGCACGTAAAAGAAAAAATGGCAGGTAATATTGTAGATACTTCCAAAGGGCCAGACTATACCATCGTAAACCCGAGAAGATTATCTACCGAATTGCAAAACAACATCTGCCAGCGTTGCCACTTGCAAGGCATAGCCGTACTGAATGACGGCAAAACATTTTTTGACTTTCGCCCGGGTATGCATTTATCTGAAGTAATGAATGTATTTATGCCACAGTACGAGGGGGGGGAAGATAAAATGATAATGGCATCGCATGTAGAGCGGATGAAGAAGAGTGATTGTTATGTAAGCTCCGGCAAGATGAGTTGTATAACTTGCCACAACCCGCATGTTAGCGTGAAGTTCACCCCAAAGACACAGTATATCAATGCATGTAATAATTGCCACGGTGCCGGCAAGCAACAGTGTACCGAGAAAGAAACTGTACGCAATGCAAAAAATAACGACTGCATCACCTGCCATATGCCACGCAATGGCAGTATAGATATACCGCACGTGGCAGTTACAGACCACTACATACGCAAACGCCCTATAGATGCCGCGACTAAAAGTAAAATCACCGCGTTTCTTGGTATGCAATCGTTTAATAACGACAACCCCGATGCTATTACTACCGCTCGAGCGTTTATGGAGTTTTATGAAAGGTATAACCCCAACAAAGGGCTGATAGACTCTGCATTGAAATACCTGAATAAAGAACAAACGAGGGAAGCAAATGAAAAGCAAAACAGAGATTATATACGTGCGTACTTTCTGCTGAATGATTACACTAAAGTGCTGCAATATGCATCTGCACTACAACCGGAAAATATTACAGATGCGTGGGCTTGCTACCGCATTGGCGAGGCTTATACTAATACACAGCAAGCAACCAAAGCATTGCCTTGGTACAAGCAGGCTGTAACCGTATGGCCACACTCGCTCGACTTTCAAAATAAGTATGCAAATTGTTTGCTGACACTGAAGCAAACAAAACATGCACAGGAAGTGTTTATGTACATATTAAGTGAAAACGCAGACCATTTGAGCGCGAACGTAAACCTCGGATACATCTATATGCAGCAAGGCAATAAGACGATGTCTTACAACTACCTGATGCGGGCATTGCAGCTAAACCCCGATTATGAGCAAACACTCATCAATCTGGCAGTGTGGCATCACAATAATGGCAATGATGGTAATGCCAAAAAACACTTACAACATTTATTAAAGAAACTTCCGCAAAACGAACAAGCAAAAGCTATGCTTGCTACTATACAATAGTCACTTATCAAAATCCACAATAAATAAACAAATGAAAAAGTTAACCCTTATTCTGGCATTTTTTGCAACTACTACTTCATTCGCTCAACGGGGCTACAATGAAAGTTGCCCTAAACTGTACACAGGCTTTAGTATAGGCCTGGAAAATCCTAATGGCCTAATCGGCTTCAATTTTGATGTACCTGTTACGCAACGCTTTTCTTTAGGAACGGGTGCTGGCCTCAGTTCATGGGGATTAAAAGCTTTTGGCGAAGGTAGAGTTTATTTTAAAGATTGTAACCGTGGCCCGGCAATAGGTTTAGGTGCTACCTACAATACAGGGCTTAGCTCGTTCGACTTTACTCTGGCTACAACTACGGGCGAAAGAAATGTAAGTATGGTATTAGAGCCATCTACAAACGCTTTTCTATCGCTGTATTATTTCTGGAATCTCGGCAGGCGCGGACACAGGATACACACCAACATTGGGTACTCTTACAGGTTTACAGACCCTGTATATACTATTACTGATGGCTCACAACTAACTTCTGATGCTGATGCCGCGATGAAGCTGGCTGCGCCAGGTGGTTTTATGATTGGCTTCGGTATGTCTTTCGGTGTGCTGCGATAATCTGCATGACTATATACTATATAATAAAGGGCTGCCATGGCAGCCCTTTATTATATTAAAAACGGTAGTGCAAAAAGAACCTTTGCCTGAATGTGCCTGCATCAAAACCGCCGACAGACATGTATTGAGGATACATCATTTCGTACCGCACACGCTTGTAGCCCATTTGTATAGCCGACAACTCTGTACCGAAACACAAATGCCTGAATTGTATTTTGGCACCTATTGATGGTGCAACATTTAAAGTAAACATACTCGCATCCAAACCTGTACCAACAGTAGTGCTTGTGTATTGACTATATTGAGCAGTTTCCACTCTTTCGGATAACTCATAATAATACTCGCCCTTCCCATAGCTTGCACGTGCCTCAACAGCAGCAAACAGATATACACGCTTGTAAAACTTTCTTTGCATCTCAACACCTAAGCCAACGATAATATTTGGTATTCTTGTTACTGTACTTCTCTCAAACACTGTATCTCCCAACTTGCCTTGTACTATACGATTGTTGTTTTCAAAAAATTCCCCATACGCCATCATCAGCCGATAGCCCATGTGTGGTTTTACCCAACGCTTGTACTGCAAGCCACCAAAACTCATATCGCGGTTGTTTAAATTATTATTGAAATGGGTTTCTGCCATCAGGCCCAGTTCATTTTTACGTACATACAATGGCTTTGTTACCACTTGTTCTGCCTCTTGTGCAGTAGCTGCATAATTGCCTGCTATCAGCAGTGCCAGTATCAGTTTTTTCATTTTTTTGCAGGTATTTGTTGACAATGAAAACGTACATGTGGTTTTGTTATTGCAATAGCGGTATGAAAATCGCATTAAAAAAGCCTTAGGCAAAACCTAAGGCTATAATTAAGCTTTTTTGATTAATCTTCAATTAAACTGCTGCGCTGTACTTTGCAGCTACAACATCCCAGTTTATCACATTCCAGATAGCACCGAGGTAGTCGGGGCGTTTGTTCTGGTACTTCAGGTAGTAGGCATGTTCCCACACATCAATACCCAGTATAGGTGTGCCTTTTACTTCTGCAATATCCATCAGCGGATTGTCCTGATTGGGTGTAGATGTTACTTCCAGTTTACCGTCTTTTACTATTAGCCATGCCCATCCGCTACCAAAGCGTGTAGTGCCTGTTGTGTTCATTTTTTCTTTCAGTGCATCCAAAGAGCCGAAAGCAGTGTTGATGGCATCTGCCAATGCACCTGTTGGTTGGCTGCCATTAGCACCCAGTATTTCCCAGAACAGGCTGTGGTTCCAATGTCCGCCGCCATTGTTGCGTACAGCAGCAGGGTAAGCACTGATATTCGCCATCAGCTCTTCGAGCGATTTGCCTTCGCCATCTGTACCAGCCAGTGCTTTGTTCAGGTTGTCAACATAGGCCTGATGGTGCCTGTCGTGGTGTATCTGCATAGTCAGTGCATCTATGTGCGGTTCCAGTGCGTCGAATGCATAGCTTAATGCGGGAAGTGTATGTGCCATAATCTTGTTGATTTTAAAAATTAATAATGGACTTCAAAGTTAAACTTGATTAGGGAAAGCCCAAAATGACAAGGCTATTTAATAGTTATTTAAAATAGGTGTATAAGGACAAATACGGATATTAGCTTTCTGCATCTTTATTATCGGCTACATATCAATATCAGTAGGTATTTACAGGCCTTTCATCAATAGCATGAATTGTTTGTTATCATATACATATCTCAACCGGGCATATATTGTATATACAGCAAACAGGTGTATAGTCTGTATATTTGAATGATATTCAGAACTACCACGCATGAGTCTTCCCTCGTTATCGTTACGGCGGCCCGTATTAGCCATCGTACTGAACATACTGATAGTGGTTTTCGGGTTCATCGGGTTCAACTCCCTCGGTGTACGCGACTATCCGTCTATCGACCCGCCCATCATCAACGTACGCACATCGTATGCAGGTGCTAATCCGGATATTATAGAATCGCAGATAACCGAGCCGCTCGAAAAATCAGTTAATGGCATTGCAGGTATCAAAAGTATATCATCTACCAGCGCACAGGGCAATAGTAATATTACTGTAGAGTTTGACCTTGGTATAGACCTGGAAGCGGCCGCCAATGACGTGCGCGACAAAGTATCGCAAGCCATCCGAAACCTGCCACAGGATATTGATGCACCACCCGTAGTATCGAAGGCTGATGCCAACTCGCAACCCATCATATCGATGACGGTGCAGAGCGATACCAAAAACCAACTGGAACTGACGGAGTATGCAGAGAACGTATTGGTAGAGCGTCTGCAAACCATCCCGGGTGTGAGCAGTATACAGATATGGGGGCAGAAGCGCTACGCCATGCGCCTGTGGCTCGACCCGTTGAAGATGGCTGGCTTCGGTATTACCTTTCTTGATATAGAGCAGGCATTGGCAAAACAAAATGTAGAGCTGCCATCGGGTAAACTATCGGGCGCTAATACCGAACTGTCTGTACGCACATTCGGCAGGCTGTTTACCGAAGAAGATTTTAATAACCTGATTATCCGCAATGTAAACGGAACAGATATACACCTGCACGATGTGGGCGAAGCAGTACTGGGCCCAGAAAATGAAGAAACCATATTGAAGGAAAGCAATGTACCGATGATTGCCTTAGCCATCACCCCGCAACCGGGCTCTAACTATGTAGCCATTGCCGATGAATTTTACAAACGCTTTGATGCGCTGAAAAAAGACATCCCTGCCGACTTTAAAGTAAACATAGCGCTGGATACTACTGCCTACATCAAAAAATCCATCAGCGAGGTAGAGGAAACATTATTCATAGCCTTCGCATTGGTGATATTGATTATCTACCTCTTCTTCCGCGATTGGCTGATAGCCTTCCGCCCGTTGATAGATATACCCGTGAGCTTGATAGGCGCGTTCTTCATCATGTACACCATGGGCTTTACCATCAATATACTTACGCTGCTGGCTATTGTGCTGGCTACAGGGCTGGTGGTAGATGATGGCATTGTAGTAACTGAGAATATTTATAAAAAGATAGAGCAAGGCATGGAGAAAAACCGTGCCGCTAAAGAGGGCAGTGAAGAAATATACTTTGCCGTCATCTCCACATCCATCACGCTGGCGGTGGTGTTTTTACCCATTGTATTCTTACAGGGTTTTACGGGTAGGCTGTTCAGGGAGTTTGGTATAGTGGTAGCAGGTGCGGTACTCATTTCTGCTTTTGTATCGTTATCGCTTACACCTGTGCTGAATGTGCTGATGACACGAAAAGAGCATAAGCCTTCCAAGTTTTATGTAAAATCAGAGCCATTCTTTCAATGGATGGAACATACCTACAAAAAAGGACTGGTGTGGATTATGCGTCATAAATGGGTGGCGGTAGCAGGTGTGGTAGTGAGCTTCGCGCTTATATTTTTTATAGGTAATGGTTTGCAAAGTGAATTGGCACCGCTGGAAGACAGGGGGCGTTTTCGCGCGCAGGTGTCGGCACCCGAAGGCACATCGTACGACGCGATGGATAAATACATGGAACAATTGGTAAACGTAGTAATAGACTCTGTGCCCGAAAGAGAAGTAGCACTATCTGTTACCGCGCCTGGCTTTACAGGTTCGGGCGCTGTGAATACGGGTTTCATGAACATACGCCTGAGTGACGCGGATAAACGCACACGTACACAAGATGAAATAGTGCAAGTGGTAAACCGCAATCTGCAAAAGCAAAACTTCGGCCGTGCATTTGCTATACAGGAGCAAACCATATCCGTGCAACGCGGTGGTAGCGCCTACCCTGTAGTATTTATACTGCAAAACATCAATTTTGAAAAGCTGGCAAAAGCCGTACCAAAATTTCTGGATGAGGTAAATCAGAACCCCATCTTTCAGGGTGCAGATGTAGATTTGAAATTCAACAAACCCGAACTAACTGTCAGCATCAACCGTGCAAAAGCATCGCAGGCTGGTGTATCTATACAAGACATAGCACAAACACTGCAACTGGCACTTAGCAACCGCAGGTTGGGTTATTTTACCAAAAACGGCAAGCAGTATCAGGTATTGGGGCAGGTATCGAGAGAGAACCGCGAAGCACCTGCCGACCTGAAAACATTTTATGTACGGAACAGTGCAGGGCAGGTAATGTCTATTGATAATTTTATAACGGTAGAAGAAACCACCAGCCCATCGCAGATATATCACTACAACAGGTACAAGTCTGCTAATATATCTACAGGGCTTGCACCCGGCAAAACAATTGGCGACGGTATTGCTGAAATGCAAAAAATATACGACAAGCTAAAGCAGGATAAAACGGTAGACGAATCGTTTACCACTTCGCTGGGTGGTGCATCTAAAGACTATGAAGAAAGCTCATCGAACACACTGTTTGCATTTTTACTGGCATTGGTACTGATATACCTGATACTGGCAGCGCAGTTTGAAAGTTTTATAGACCCATTCATTATTATGCTCACTGTACCGCTTGCCATTGCAGGTGCGGTATTATCACTGTGGCTATTCGGGCAAACGCTGAATATTTTTTCGCAGATAGGCATGATTATGCTGATAGGGCTTGTTACCAAAAACGGCATATTGATAGTAGAGTATGCCAATCATATACGCGACAGGGGTGCAACTAAACTGAACGCCGCCATAGAGGCTGCATCTATGCGCCTGCGCCCTATACTGATGACGAGCCTTGCCATGATGTTTGGCGCGTTGCCACTGGCACTATCTTTGGGTGCTGCATCTACCAGCCGTATGCCGTTGGGCATTGTAATTGTTGGCGGGCTATTATTTTCTTTAGTGTTGTCATTATTTATAGTGCCTGTTATATACACATTCTTCTCTCGCAGAAAACCTACAACGGCTACTGCTATTGAAAAACTGAACGATTGATGAAACGCCTGTTAACTGTCATATTATGTATATCATCTGCAACAGCCATTGCGCAACAGAGGCTATCGCTTGGTGATGCTATTGCCAAAGCACTGGCATATAATTTTGATATACGCATAGCCAATGTAGCTGCAGAACAAGCAGCAAGAAATAATACATTGGGCAACGCGGGCTTTGCGCCGGATATTAATGCCAACGCGGGGCTGACAACAGGTAGTGCCAATACAAGAATAGAATTTGCTGACGGACGTGTGCAGGAAGTAGCCAACGCGGCATCGTTGGGGTATAATGGTTCTGTATCGCTTGGGTGGACGCTGTTTGATGGTGGCAGGATGTTTCTGAACAAACAACTGCTGAACACACAGGAAGCCATTGCCAATGCACAACTGAAAGAACGTGTACAGGCAGTAGTATCACAAACCATACAGGCTTATGCAGCGGCTGTGCTGCAAAAGCAGCAAGGCATAGCCATTGATACTGCATTGATACTGGCAAAAACAAGAATGCTTTTATCGCGGGTGAAATTTGAAACAGGCGCATCTGCCAAAGTAGATTACCTGCAGGCACGTGTGGACTATAACACAAGACAGTCGGACTCGTTGAGCAGAGAAGCACAACAGGTAGCATCTTTGGCCACGCTGAATATACTGATGGGCGAAGACGCAGATAAGTTATATGAACTGGATGAAGATTTGCAACTGAACACTTTACTGCAACCAACTGATAAAAACAGATTGCAACAACTAAGCCCATCGCTGTTGGTAGCTAAACAAAATGCAGAGGCTTCTGCCCTGAACGCAAAAATTGCCAATACATTTATGCTGCCTACACTTGGCGTGAATGGTGCATATTCGTATAGCCGCACACAGAGCCAGGCAGGCTTCGCATTGTTCAACCAGAGCTATGGGCCAAGCGGCAGTGCCAACCTGAGTGTACCTTTGTTTCGTGGTGGTAATATACGCAGACAGGCCAAAGTAGCATCGCTGCAAGCTACCCGCGACCAGCTACTGTACGATTGGCAGAATACGGAGCTAAGCAGGCAATACCGCACCGCTTGGCGCAATTATGAAATGGCATTGGCAGCATACAAACTGGAACAGGAAAATATTGGCTACGCCAAAGAAAACCTTGATATACAGAAAGCTCGCTTCCGAGTAGGTATTGCCAACACACTGGAAACACGCGAGGCTGAAAACAGCTATGTACTTGCTTTGCAGCGTTTATACAATGCAGCCTTTAACTTGAAAGTGAGTGAAACGAGGGTGCTGGAATTGGAAGGAAACTTAGTAAAATAATAAAGCCCCTCAATTAGGGGCTTTATTATTAAATATGCTGCTTAAAATATTCAAGCGTACGTTTCAGACCTTCGCTACGGTCTATGGTAGGTTGCCATCCAAGTATTTCTTTTGCTTTGGTAATGTTTGGCTGGCGTTGTTTTGGGTCGTCTTTTGGTAATGCTTCGTACACTATCTTAGATTTAGAACCTGTCAGTGCAATCACTTCCTCTGCAAACTGCAACAGGCTTATCTCTACCGGATTGCCGATGTTTACTGGCATGTGATAGTCACTCAACAACAAACGATAAATACCTTCTACCAAATCATCGCAATAGCAGAAAGAACGTGTTTGCGAGCCATCTCCGAAAACTGTTACATCTTCGCCACGCAATGCCTGGCTCATAAATGTTGGCAACGCACGACCATCATCGAGGCGCATACGCGGACCGTATGTGTTGAATATGCGGATGATGCGCGTTTCCACACCATGAAAGTTGTGGTACGCCATCGTAATGCTTTCCATGTAGCGTTTTGCTTCATCATACACACCACGCGGACCTATAGGGTTTACATTGCCCCAGTATTCTTCCGTTTGCGGGTGTACCAGCGGGTCGCCATATACTTCTGATGTTGAAGCGACTAATATGCGCGCGCCTTTTGCTTTAGCAAGCCCCAACAGATTGTGTGTACCCATAGCACCTACTTTCAGTGTTTGGATGGGCATTTTCAGGTAGTCTATAGGGCTGGCTGGCGATGCAAAATGTAGTATGTAATCTATATGCCCCGGTACGTGTACAAACTTGGTAACGTCGTGGTGATAAAAATCGAAATCTTTATTAGGAAACAGGTGTTCGATGTTCTGGATATTACCCGTCAGCAGGTTGTCCATACCTACTACGGTATATCCTTCTTTCAGAAACCTGTCGCACAGGTGAGAGCCGAGAAAACCCGCAGCACCCGTTATTAATATGCGTTTCTTAGTACTCATGTATTTGTATGCTGTTAAGTATGTTGTAATGGATTAGTCAAGCACGCCGCGCTCTCTGATGCCCGTACCGTTATTAACTGTTATTTTATTGCGCAAGCCCTCGTGTACTGTTTTACGTCCTATGCTTTCGTAGTAGAAGCCAAGCTCTTCCATTTTCTCAAGGCTATACACATTACGCCCGTCGAAGATGGCAGGGAATTTCAGCGTATTATTTATCTGCTCGAAGTTAGGGTTGCGGAACTCGCTCCATTCCGTTACTATCACCAATGCATCGGCACCTGTCAGTGCATCATACTGGTCTTCTGCAAAGTATATTTTATCGCCAAGTATTTTCTTCACATTTGCCATTGCTTCAGGGTCGTAGGTGCGCACCTGTCCACCAGCCTCAAGTATTTCACGTATCAACTCCAATGCCGGTGCTTCGCGTATATCATCTGTTTCGGGTTTGAAAGCCAAGCCCCAAACAGCGAATGTGCGGCCTGTAAGGTTTGTACCAAATGCTTCGCGTATCTTTTTACCGAGGCGCAGTTTTTGTTTGTCGTTCACATCCATTACTGTATTCACAAGTCGGAAATCATATTCCAATTCGCGAGCTGTCAGTGCCAATGCCTGTACGTCTTTAGGAAAGCAGCTACCACCATAACCCACACCAGGAAATAGGAAGCGTTTGCCGATACGAGCATCGCTACCCATACCTATGCGCACCATATCTACATTAGCACCTGCTTTTTCACAAAGATTTGCCATCTCGTTCATGAAAGAGATACGCATTGCCAAATAAGAGTTGGCAGCATATTTCGTCATTTCAGAAGAACGCTCGTCCATAAAATATATCGGATTGCCCTGACGTACATAAGGTTGGTACAGTTCTTCCATCAGTTTCCTTGCTTTGTCAGACGATGTGCCAACTACTACACGGTCTGGCTTCAAAAAATCTTCAACCGCTACACCTTCACGCAAAAACTCAGGATTTGAAACCACATCGTACAGGCTCTTATCCAGATTTTTTGCCAATACAGCAGCCACTTTTTCAGCCGTACCTACAGGTACAGTGCTTTTATTAACTATTACGGTGTATTTATCTATTATTTTGCTCAGGTCGTCTGCCACGCCCAATACGTAGCGCAGGTCTGCTGCACCATCCTCACCCGGCGGGGTAGGCAATGCCAAAAATACAATCTGTGCATTTTTTATACCTTCTGCCAATGACGTAGTAAACGTGATACGCTTTTCTTTAATGTTGCGCTCCAGCAGCACATCCAGACCAGGTTCGTAAATAGGAGACTTGCCACTTTTCAGTTGGGCAATTTTCTCTTCATTTACATCTATACATACTACATTATTACCTGTTTCGGCAAAACATGTACCTGAAACCAGACCTACGTACCCTGTACCGACAATTGCTACCTGCATAACGGATTGTTTGTAAAAATTTGCGCAAATGTACTCATTATTTTGGTCTGTCTGCCTCTTATTAACAGGTGGTGTATTAGCATATTCTGAAAATTTTTATTAGCATTACAGTAACTTATCGACAAGTAGTTTTTATATTAAAATAAAATATAACGTTTATGAATAGCAAAAAGCTATTTTCAGGAATAGCAGCGCTGAGTGTTGCATTATTGGTTGTTATATCAGCATGTAAAAAGGACGATGATAATAACGACGATTTAATAAAGGTAGAAGATACCAACTATGGCATTAACAACGCCAGAATGGAGCAGATAATGAACGATGCACAGACTTTTACCCAACAGGCATTTGCAGCAGGTCAGCTCAATATGAAAAACACAGCCTTCAGTTGTGCTACTGTTACTGTTGATACTATAAATCGTACTGTTATAGTAGATTTTGGTACAGACTACTGTTTATGTAAAGACAGCCGCAGGCGCAAAGGCAAAATCATCAGACGATATACAGGTAGTTTTGCAGACACTGGTAAAACACAAAACATCGTTTTTGATAATTATTATGTAAATGAATATAAAGTAGATGGTACCATACTATCTACCTATAAAGGTGGTAACACACAAGGAGCGCCATATTATATGCTTACAGCATCGCTTTCTTACACACATAGTGGCACAGGCGAAACAACTACCAGAAATACGGAAGGTATGCGTGTAGTAACTGCTGGTGGTGCAACGGCAGACGTCTATGATGATGCCTACACTATCCAAGGATGGGGGGCACTGACAATGCCAAATGGTGGGAAATACGGATACAGTATAGAACAGGGGTTGATAGTAAATGCAAGTTGCGACTGGCCGCTGCAAGGTGTTGTTGAAATAACACAAGTTGAAGGGCCTGCACGCGTTTTTAGCTATGGTGGTATCGGTTGCGATAATAAAGCAACACTACGTGTAGACGATGAAACAAAAACAATAACTTTAGACTAAACAGATTATACATCGAAAACAAAGGGGCTTACAGCCCCTTTGTTTATTTATAGGCATTTCAAGAATATAGAAACTGCTTTCCTTATTTCATCTTCTGTAATAGTTAGCGGCGGTGCAATGCGTATGCAGTTGGCCGCAAAAAGAAACCAATCTGAAAAAAGTCCGTTTTGCAGACAACGTTGCAGGGTATCTAAAACAGTCTGTTGATTTTCAAGTTCCACTGCCATCAACAGTCCTTTACTCCTTACAGATTTTATAGCCTGATGTACTAATAACTGCCTGAATAGTTTTTCTTTTTCTGCAACAGTACCTACAATACCGTCTTGCAATAATACCTGCATAGCAGCCATGCCGGCAGCACAGCTTACCGGATGCCCGCCAAACGTAGTAATATGCCCCAACACTGGCTGATGTGTAAAAAGCTGCATGGTGCTATGAGCAGCAACAAAAGCGCCAAGCGGCATACCACCCCCTAATGCTTTACCTAGCAATAATATATCCGGCACAACACTATAATGCTCAAAAGCCCACAACTTACCAGTGCGCCCGAAACCGCATTGTATTTCGTCCATTATGAGCAATGCACCTGTTTCATCGCACTTCGCACGGATGCGCTGCAACCAATCTGCAGATGCAGGGGTAATCCCCGATTCTGCCTGTATTGTTTCAATGATTACGCATGCAGTATGTTGGTTGATGGCATTGATAAAAGCATCGCTGTTATAATCGTGATGCCACACACCGGGCATCAACGGACGAAAAGCATTACGCCAATATTCATCACCCATCACACTAAGTGCGCCGAGTGTGGCACCGTGATAACTTTTATTGCAAGCAACTATATCTGTTTTACCCGTAGCCCGGCGTGCCAGTTTGATGGCTCCTTCAGTAGCTTCTGTGCCAGAGTTGGTGAAGTACACACAATCCAGCGTAGGGGGTAAATTACTAGTCAGCAACGCTGCGTACTGCACTTGCGGACTTTGCACTACTTCCCCATACACCATCACGTGCATGTATTTTTCTACCTGTGCATGTACGGCATCTTTTACTGCCTGATGTCCATGCCCTATGTTACATACGCTGATACCGCCAATCAAGTCAAGGTACTCATTACCATCCGCATCGTACAGATAACAACCGGCTGCACGATCTATATGCAAACCTATAGGCGCATCAGATGTTTGTGCAACGTGCCTCAGAAACAAACTACGGGTATCCATGCTTCAAATATTATATTAAGATACAGGATGCAAGCCTAAAGATGCTGCTTTTGCAATCAGGTAATCATAAGCTGCCTCGTAAGTATTAGGAATCTCCCCATCCAGTATAGCTTCTCGTATGGCAGTCTTCAAAGTACCTACATCGCGAGATGGTTGCAGGTTGAATAACTTCATAATTTCCTCACCTGTTATGGGTGGTTGCCAATTGCGTATTTTATCTGCTTCTTCTACTTCTTTCAGTCGTTTTTTTACCAACTCAAAGTTTTCCAGATAGCGCTTTACTTTTTGTTTGTTTTTGGATGTGATGTCGCTTTCGCATAGCTTCATCAAATCATCAAGGTCATCACCCGCATCAAACAACAACCTGCGCATGGCAGCGTCAGTTATATCCTCTTTCGTAAGGCTGATGGGGCGTAAGTGCAAGCCAACCAATTTTGCCACATACTTCATCTTCTCGTTCTGCGGCAGTTTCAGTTGTTTGAAGATGCGCGGCACCATACGCTCACCTACCGCATCGTGTCCGTGAAACGTCCATCCATGCCCCAGCTCGAAACGTTTGGTAGCAGGCTTGGCAATATCGTGCAACAGGGCTGCCCAACGTAACCATAAATCGTTGCTGCGTTCTGCTACATTGTCTATCACTTGTAGTGTGTGGTAAAAATTATCTTTATGCCCTTTGCCATCTATCATCTCCGTACCTGCCAACTCGGTAAATTGCCAAAAGAATTCTTTGAGCAAGCCGCTACGGTACAAAAGGTCTAACCCAACAGATGGTTTATCCGTCAGCATTATTTTATTCAACTCATCTGCAATACGTTCGCCCGATATGATTTTGATACGTTCTTTATTGCGTATGATTGCTTCGAAAGTTTCGGGCAGTATGCTGAAGCCTAACTGATTGGCAAAGCGTATGCAACGCATCATCCGCAACGGGTCGTCAGAAAATGTAATGTCGGGGTCTAAAGGTGTACGTAATATTTTATTATGCAAATCTTCAACACCACCAAAAGGGTCTATTAATGTACCAAAGTCATTTTTATTCAGGCTGATGGCAAGTGCATTAATGGTAAAGTCTCTACGCTTCTGGTCATCGTCTATGGTACCGGGTTCTACATCTGGCTTGCGGCTATCTCTGTTATAAGACTCTCGCCTTGCGCCAACAAACTCTATATCAAAACCATTAAGGTTGAAATGAGCTGTGCCGAAGTTTTTAAAGAAGTTTACCTGTGGGTTGTGTGGATAGGTCGCCGCTACAGCATATGCCAGTTCTATGCCATTGCCCACACATACAAAGTCGGCGTCTTTTGTGTTTCTGCCCAATAGTTTGTCCCTCACAAAGCCCCCAACTAAGTAACAAGGCACCCGCATAGCATCAGCCGCATCGCCTATGCGGTGCAGCAAATCAAGCTCTTCGGGTGTGCAATGAATATCCATACAGGCTGGCAAAGCTACTATTAATTTTAAGGTCGAATGATGGTGAGGTTTCCATCGTCATCTATTTTCACTAAGCGCGATGGTTGCTTGATGCTGGCATCTGCTTGTTTGTATTGTACGACATAATCTACACCTTGTATGATGGCAGCACCTACCATACTATAAGTAGCAGGTGTTGGTTGCCCGCTGATGTTGGCAGATGTTGATACTAAAGGTTGTTGCAAACGTTTGATGAGTGCTTTACAAAACGGGTCGTGTGTAACGCGTATGGCAATGCTGCCATTTTCATTCACCACGTTATCTGCAAAGCCAATGGCACCATCATATATTACTGTAGTTGGTGTTTCGAAGCTCTCAACAATAGCTATAATATCAGGCGGTGGTGCGGCTACGTATTCTACAATGTCTTTGGCTTCTGCCAACAACACTATCAGGCTTTTTTCTTTGGGGCGTAGTTTCAGGTTAAAAACCTTATCAACTGCCGCTTCGTCAACTGCACTACAGCCTATACCCCATACCGTATCTGTAGGGTACAATATGGTACCCCCTTGCTGCAAAACGCGCACACATGCTTTTATATCTGCTTCAAATTCCACCATAGTAATGTATCAACGTCCAAATCTTTTCCGCATTTAAAATGTCCTTTCGGACATACTGCCAATCCATGCAAAGAACAAGGTTTACAATCCAGCCCTTCCACTTCTACCACCTTATTTACGTCACTCAACGGGCCGAAACCGTAACGCGGGGAAGTAGAACAGAATATAGCGGTAACAGGTGCATTAACGGCAGAGGCAAAATGTATGGGTGCAGAGTCGTTGCTGTAATTCATAACAGCTTTTTGCATCAAAGCTGCCGATTGCAGGAAACTCAGTTTACCCGCCAGGTTTTCCATATTCGGGTTGGCAGACTGGCGGATGATGTCATCGCACAGGATTTTATCTTCCGGGCCTGCTATCAAGTATATCCGATAACTATGTGGCAGTTTATCCGCCAATGCCACCCATTTATCTATCGGCATACGCTTGCTGAACCATACTGACGATGGTGCCATGCATATATATTGTACGGATTGGTAAGGCGCAACAATGTTGTAGTCTTCTGCCGAAGGATACATGGCAGGCATTGCAGGTTTGTCGTCTGTGATGTCGGCTATCAGTTGCTGGTTGCGTGCTATTTCGTGTATGGGACTGGTGTCGTCTGTAGCCACAGCATGAGGCAGGCTACGCTTGTAGGTAAATGAGAATGGGTTTTTATCAAATCCTATTTTGTTGCTCGCACCCGAAAACCATGTTACAAAACCCGAGGCTGCAAAACGATGCGGGTTGATGATATAATCATATCGTTCTTTCCTCACCATACGGGCTATTTGCCAAAGGTGTTTGTATTTGCCTTGCTTTTTATCCCAAACGTATAGTTTGTGGATATAAGGATGGTTTTTCAGCAGCCCGTCATTGTCTTTGCGCAGCATAAAGTCAATCTGGGCATTCGGAAATTGTATCCGCAGCTTTTCTACAAGGGCTGTAGCCAATACCACATCCCCTATAAAAGCCGTCTGGATTATCAAAAATTTCATAAAAACCCTGCAAAAATACGATTGAAATACTGTTTAACTGTGTTTTAACGTGTTTTAACAAACTTTCTACCCCCATATTTACGTCTTAGGTACTATATTTGTATTAGTCATTTAAAACAATTAATTAAAATGAAAAAGATATTACTTTCTTTTGGTTTCGTAGTATTGGCATGTGGTTTTGCAGTAGCACAAGATAACCATGCCGGTCATAATCATGGTACAGCTGCTGCAACAACTGTTGCTTCGCCGGCAAACCAACAACCAACAGCTGTACAAGCTGCAGCACCTGCAACCTCACTAAAACCCGAAAATCTGGAATTCAAAAAAGAATTACACGACTTCGGTACTATAGCTGAAGGGCCAGATGCGGAATATAAATTCGAATTTAAGAACACTGGTAAAGAGCCAATTATATTGAGTGCTGTAACAGCCTCCTGCGGTTGTACCGCTCCTGAATGGTCTAAAGAGCCAGTATTGCCAGGCAAAAAGAGTGTCATCAAAGCAGTATATCACTCTGCAGGCCGCCCGGGTGCATTTAACAAGGCTATCACAGTTACATCAAATGCTGGTGTAAAAGTATTGACTATCAAAGGCACTGTTGAAAAAGCACCTGAGTCTTCTGTGCCTGCCAACAAGTCTATGATGAAAGCAAACTAATTGAATAATAAGACTGAATAAGGATTGATATGAAACAGGTTTTAGCTTTGGTGATGTTTGTGTTTGCTGCATTTGCAGTAAATGCACAGAATGGGCCGCAATTTAAATTCAAAACAGAAGCACACGACTTCGGCACTATTAAAGAAGGCCCTACCGTGAAATATGATTTTGAATTTACCAATACCGGTAAAGAGCCTTTGATAATATATGATGCAACGGCAGACTGTGGCTGTACAAAGCCAAGCTGGCCCAAGCAACCAATATTGCCGGGGCAAAATGGCAAGATAACAGTAGAATATAACACACAAGGCCGTGTTTCGCCCTTCAGTAAGTATATCTACATTAAATCGAACGCGCCTGGACAAGGTGGTAAAGAACGCTTTGAACTGAAGATAAAAGGTACCGTGGTGAATGCTAAAGAACCAGAACCAAAAAGTTAGGTTTTAGAATTAATCACTCAGATAAAAAATAGCCACACAAATTGTGTGGCTATTTTATTAGCTACATAGCCAAATACGCGTGTTGTTTTCTATTTTTGCGGCATGCCGGTAATTTCACATCGCGGGGCATTGATGCCCCCTTCGCCCATCAGAAAGTTGGTGCCATTTGCAGAAACTGCTAAAAAAAGAGGTACTAAAGTGTACCACCTAAACATTGGGCAGCCCGATATAGAAACACCCAAAGCTATACTGGATGCTGTGCGCCATGTGGATATGAAGGTGCTGGAATACAGCCATAGTGCAGGCTTTGAAAGCTATCGCAAAAAGCTGGTAGAATATTATCAACGCAATGACGTGCACATCAATCATAATCAGGTAATAGTAACCACTGGTGGCTCTGAAGCTATTTTGTTTGCTATTATGAGTTGTATGGATCCGGGTGATGAAATAATTATTCCCGAGCCTTTTTATGCCAACTACAATGGCTTTGCAACCAGTGCTGGTGTAAAAGTTGTACCCATACCATCTACTATTGACGATGGCTTTGCATTACCGCCTATTGAGGCTTTTGAGAAAGCGGTTACAACCAAGACAAAAGCCATCATGATATGTAACCCGAATAACCCTACAGGCTACTTGTATAGCCGTGCAGAATTGGAAATACTGAAAGAAATATGCCTGAAGCACGATTTGTTTCTTTTTAGCGATGAAGCATACCGCGAATTTTGTTATGATGGCAAACAACATATTTCAGCTTTATCGCTGGAAGGGCTGGAAGAACACGCTATATTGATGGATACGATATCTAAAAGATATAGCGCATGTGGTGGCCGCATAGGTGCTTTTGTAACCAAAAATCAGCAAGTACTGGATGCTGCCATGAAATTTGCACAAGCACGCCTGAGCCCGCCTTCGTTTGCACAAATACTGGGCGAGGCGGCCGTTGATTTACCCGCCGATTATTTCAACGAAGTACATGCAGAATATAACAAACGCCGCGACTTGTTAGTAACCCGCCTGCAAGCTATGCAAGGTGTAAAATGCCCTATGCCGGGCGGTGCATTTTATGCTATAGCCCAACTACCTGTTGATGATAGTGAAAAATTTTGCCAGTGGTTGTTGGAAGAGTTTGCACATAATGGTGCAACTGTAATGATGGCACCAGCAGCAGGCTTCTATGCAACACCGGGCAAAGGCCGTAATGAGGTGAGGCTGGCTTATGTACTGAATACCGATGATATTAACGGTGCGATGGATTGCCTTGAAATGGCGTTGAAAGCTTACAACCAATAATAATCTTTACATAGCTATAAAACTAAAGCCCTGCTGTTGCAGGGCTTTAGTTTTATGAATTACATGTTGCAGATTATACTTTCAAAGTATACTGTTCTACAGATGTATGTATAATTTTACGAAACTCGCTGGTAACGTTATCCATATCAACATCTTTATCATCGCGTATTTTTTTGATGATGTTGATGGCAGCTGTCATCAATGTAACGTTGATGTACTGCATGTTGTTAATCATACTACCCAGATAATCGTACGAATTGAGGGCATGTTCCCTTACTTGTTTTTTTACAACAAATTGCGCCATACGGGCAAATGCTGCAATTTTTCTCTCTTGGTTGTTCATAAAAAAATGTTTTGTTGTTTGTTTGATGATACAAATATGCTTTATACAACCTCTATAGTGCAAAAAACATGCCTTTGTTAACGCCCGTTTTGCAAGCGGTTAACAAGCAATTAACATTGATTGAGATTGTGGTATTGTTAATCGCGCTTTTTGATGTTGATGCTACGCTTGCGCTGCTTGATGTAGAAGTAAATAGTTTTCTCGTTATTAATAGCAAGGTCTACCTGTTGAGAGAATTCTGTTGGGCGGAAGTTGTCATCGAAGGCCACCTGGCTTAGCGATACAGTATATACGCCACCGGGCAGATTGAAATAGAAATCTCCATTTTCACTGGTAAGTGTTGAATACTCAATTGTGTCTGCTTTGTTTACTATGCGCGCCGTTACCTTAATATTAGACAGCTTAAACGACAGATTTGATTTATCGTCCATCTCAAGGTTCAACTTACCGTTTAATATTTTACTGGCTTTGTAGGGTATAAAGAATGTCTTATTACCAGTTAACTGAAACATCTGTACAGGCCCACCACTCGGTACCCAACCACGCACTTTGCTGGCAAATCCGAAGTCTATTTTATACTCTCCTTTATCTACGTTTTTGAATAAGATAGTTCCTTTATCATCTGTAATAAACCTGCTTCCTTTTATGGATAACATCTGCCCTTCAATAGGTTCTTCTCCCGGATCCATTTCAGCATCGTTATCGGTATCCTTAAACAATACCATCTTCAGGTTGTAATACTTGCGCATAGCAACAAAGGGTGTATGCAATCGAACCCTTAACGATGTGGTAATGAATGGCCGCCTGTCTAATTGCTTGATGGGTAGTATGCCTATAATGTTGAAGTCGAAGCCGTGCTTGGCATTGGCATACAATATATTGGTAAGCAGGTTGGATGTTTCAATACCACCAGGGAGTGTTTTGGCATAGTTGAGTTGCGAACGGATGTTCAGTGAATTTTTAAATAACCCCAACTCTAAAAAAGGACTGATGATAATACGTTCATATTGTTCGGGTGCTTTTATGTATGCAGTAAACTCGTGGTAGTAATACGGACCTTTATCGTACCGCAAGGCTGCACCTACCCAACGGTATTGTATATTGCCCTGGTTGCTACTGATGATAGTAGCAGTTTGTGCTTCTTTACCCACTATGGTACCTTGTCCGTAGTAGCTATTCATTGTAAGGAACAAACGCTTGAACAACAAAAAAGAAGCATTCAGGTTCAGATACCGAAACCTGTATTGTGCAAAATCGCCTGTATCGCTTTGTATTTGCAATTGGTCTGCTGCTGACACAACAAAATTGGCACCTTTAAAGCCTGTACCAACACGCGCACCATAGGTTTGTGTTTGCAGATTAAAGACATTTTCAAACAAAGCGGTATCCTGATAAAAATTTGATTTGCGTAAGCTATAATCATAAAAGCCACCCACAAAACTCTTGCCCATAATGTAACGAGCATCGTGGCTCTGCATACGCTGCCCTTTGAAGATGCCGGGGTAAGTATTGCTGTTTAACAACACTGTAGACGTAAGCCCTAAATGCTTTGTTTCCCATTGCAATGTGTAGCCTGCAGATGTACCTATTTGTGTATTTTTTGCGCCAGCTACCAGTTTAGCAGTAGATTGCTCCATACCAACACCTGCATTTACCAATAGCTTACCATTCTCTGCAAATTTCCATTCGCCACCTTGCTTTACTAAGTAGCTATTGAGTTTTCTGTCAACATCAAAATTGGCACTCAGCCCACCATTAGCAATGATGTTATGCCTCAGCCCGCCATATATATAATTCATACCACCCAGCTTGCTGTTACCTGCACGGCTTTTCAGCAAACCATACACATCTACCCTATCCCTGTCTTTCCAGTTTCTGCCAACTTTCGCTCCGTAGCCGTCCATATAGAAATCTGTCAACTCGTTGATGTTACCTGCGGATGCACTCCATTTATAACCTGTATAATCTACCTTAATGATGCTGTTGTCTATTGCCTGTCCTTGTGTCAGCGTTTTGCTCCTCAGGTCTAATGACACCTTATCCTGATTGCCCAAATCCAGCGAGCCGTGTAATGCGCCATAGTATTGAAAATCTTCTTCTCCCTGATAAGTAGAGCCTACCTCTACCTGCAATGGCATATCGAGATAAGCAGATTTATTATCTTTCAACGTACTACCCACGCGCGTAATGACTTGGTTCAGGTTCATTGTTTCGCCACCCTCTACACCTACCTGTACTTTTATATCTTCTCTACGCAATTGCGACCACTGCCTTTCGGTAATGTGTATAGGTAGCATGAAGGTGGTATCCTTGCCTGGTTCCAGACTGATATCTTTTTTATAATCGAGGCTCAGAAAATGATTGGAAAAGGTGAGTATATATTTATTTATCGTATTACCAGAGTTTTTCAGGTACACAGGAAATTTTATGTTTTTTTCATAGCCTGCTAATGCATAGTTTGATAATGGCAAGTCGGCTTTGAATTTTGTAAACTCCTTTACCCGTACCCTGAAAGTATCAATCAGTTTTTCCAAACCATCGTTCAGCCTGTATTCTATACGCACCGTTTGCCATACAGCAGTTTTTGATTTTGCGGGTACCAGCCTTATGGGTATACTGGTTTGCTCATTCTCATTGAGGCTTATGGTAATCAGCTTTTGCGTCACCATGTCCCACCCTTCAGGGGCAAATACATTTACGATTATACTGATTTTTTTATCCGTAAGGTTGGTGATATTAATAGTGTTGAACATGAAATCGCGATTGCCTTTTGCAACGAGCGTATCATTCAGTATAGCTGTTTTGTAGATGGTTTTACTTAATTGGGCTGTTGCACGATAGCAGCAAAGCGACACTAATAAAGACATTATCAATAATGCCTTATGCAATTTGTATGTTTTGCTTGCTGTCATTAAATGGGTTGTAGCATTAACCAAAAAGCATTTTCTGGTAATACATGCAACAATACAGTCCTCTGTTGCGCCAAAATACGGAAAAGCGGGCAATGATTAGCAGGTGTATATGCAGTAATACACATTATTCTACATATTGTGAATTAAAAAAAAGAGCCCTATAAAGGGCCCTTCTGTATAAGGGATAAGAGAGAGACAAATTAAAGCTGTGTAGCAGTATACACCACATCCACAGTATATGTACCTGCAGGGTAAGCAAAACCAGGTTCAGCTTCATAACGTACACCGAAAGTTTGGTTGCCACCATTTGCAGCATTTGTTATCAGGTTTTGAGCTGCTGATGTAAGACCTGCATAAGCAGTGTTGCTGAAAGGTGAAGCGATAGCACCGCCTGTGCTGTTGGCAGATACCATCAGCCCTAAAACACCAGAAACAGGCATTACAGGGGCAGGAGATACAGCACCACTATACGTAAAGTTTGCATTATTGGTACGAACTGTTACACCGAAACGGCGGTTTGAACGTACACGCAACATTTGTTCAGAAGAAGTAACACCGTTTGCATAATCGTTTACAGTGTTGAAAGCCAGGTTAACAGCAGCACCTGTAGCAGTACCAGACCCTGTGAATGTCAATTCGATTGCGTTGCTTAGATTCAGGTTAACTGTCTGTGTAGCAGTAGAAGATGGAGCTTGTGCGTTAGCAGCAAAACCAGTGATACCCAGAGCGATGATTGCGATTACTTTTTTCATTTTAATTCGTTTTTGTTTGTTAGTTGTTTGATTTAGTTATTTGCTTTTGATGACACAAAGGTGCTATCATCAGCGCCCGATGACCAAATAAACAAGCCTTGTTAACCCCGTATTGACAAGCGGTTAACGAGCAGTTAACATATAGCTCAAAATTGGAAAGAGTAACTGTTTGATAATAGATACAAAGTAATGGCAATCAATACTTTAACTATTCTTCGGCAGGTTTGTCTTCGGTTTCTTCATCCAGCACATTGTTAATGGTAATATTATCCGTTTCGCCTATGGGATAGGCTTTATGCTTTACCAAAACAGCATATATATTCATATTCACCTGATGCTTGATGTCTTGTAACTCTGCACCATCAGGTAATGGTGCAGGCAACCCGTATGATATTACTAACTGAAATACATTTTCAGAAAAACCATCAATTAATATCTCTAACGGTGCTGTAACATATAATGTATGTTGTAGCGATGCCCTGATGTCTTTTACTATTTGCTGCAAGGTATCGTGCCCCACGCCATACTTAACATTTATCACCAGCTTCACCCTACGGCTATACCTGTTCGACAGGTTTTCAAGGTTTTCGTACACCAACTTTTTGTTAGGTATAATAATAGCAGAACCATCTGTAGTGCGCAACCGTGTACTACGGAAACCAATACGCTCTACCGTGCCTTCTGCATTACCCAGCTTTATGATATCCCCAACCTTGAATGGCTTGTCGGTAAGTATCGTAAATGCACCAAACAGATTTTCAATACTTTCTTTAGCCGCAAGTGCAATAGCCACACCACCAATACCCAAGCCTGTAATGAGTGCAGGGATGTTGACATGAAACACGGTACCTAATACCCAAAATGCGCCAATCGTCCACAATACTACTTTCAGTACATCTTTTAGTATAGGCAATAGTTGCTGCCGCTCTTTATTTTCTATTTCATGTGCTTCGTCCATCTGCACATGGTATATAAAATCGAGTATGCGCGATAGTGTGAGTGTAGCAAACAGAATAACTAATAAAAGGAATACATGGTCAACAATATCACCGAAGTGTATAGACAATGCCTCGCTCTTGCCTTTCATGCGGTGCAGCAACAGGCTGTTTAGCAACACATGCAACTGGCTGATGGCTATATAAAACAACACGGTTTGCAGCAATGCTTCCAATGGGTTTTGTATCAGCCTGCAAAAAACAGCCCCGTGCTTCTTGTCAGTAAATCTGTTGGTAACAGACGATATGAGCTTAGCTATAAACCTTGCGAGTGGCTTTTTTACTAACAGAGTAGCCAGAATAATACCTGCACACCATAGCAGGTCAGATATTTTCTCACCCCCTATTTTCGATTCTATATTCTGCCAGTTGATGGCAAGTAGCATCAGGTACATGGTGGCTAATTTCGCTATTTATATTACACGGAAACGTTAAACTCGCGCAATGCATCGTTCAGGCTCGTTTTCAGATCTGTTGATGCTTTGCGTTGCCCGATTATTAACGCACAGCTTACCTGATATTCGCCTGCAGGGAACTTTTTAGTATAGCTGCCGGGTATCACCACGCTACGTGCAGGTACACGGCCTTTGTATTCTATAGGTTCGCTGCCGCTAACGTCTATTATTTTGGTTGATTGCGTTAAAACTACATTAGCACCCAGCACCGCTTCTTTCTCAACTATAACACCCTCTACCACTATACAGCGCGAACCAATAAAGCAGCCGTCTTCGATAACCACTGGCGATGCCTGTAACGGCTCTAATACACCACCAATACCTACACCACCACTCAGGTGAACACCCTTACCTATCTGTGCACAAGAGCCTACAGTAGCCCATGTATCTACCATTGTACCCTCATCTACAAACGCGCCGATGTTTACATACGATGGCATCAACACCACATTCCTGGCTACATACGCGCCATAGCGCGCCACTGCATGTGGCACAGCCCGTACACCCAGCGATGCATAATCTTTCTTCAGCAGCATTTTATCATAAAACTCAAATGGTTCTACATTCCATGTTTGCATGGGCTGTATGCCGAAGTATAAGAGTATCGCCTGCTTCACCCATTGGTTTACTTGCCAACCACTCTCTGTAGGAGATGCAACACGCAAGCGACCTTTATCTACCTCTTCTATCACAGCGCGAACGGCATCTTTATATGTTTCTTCTTTCAACAATTCGCGGTTTTGGTAAGCCGCCTCAATCATTGTCTGCCATTGTGTTTGCATATCGTATCTGTTTATCAGGCTGCGAAAATACTAAAGCAAAGCCTATTACACAGGCTGCACAACATATATGAATGATTTTTTTTTGAAAAAGCCTTTGGAGAAAAAGGAAAGCTCTGCTATATTTGCACTCCGTTTCCGAATAGGGGAACAAGATAAGGAAGCATAGCTCAGCTGGTTCAGAGCATCTGCCTTACAAGCAGAGGGTCCGCGGTTCGATCCCGTGTGCTTCCACAGAATAAAGTTTAAAAGTCGCTCCCAGAGCGACTTTTTTGTTTTAGTAGCTTTTGAGGTGGCAGAATAAGTGGCAGATTGCTCATATTTCAGTAAATTCAGTATATAAAATTTACACTATGGCAAAAGGTTCAAAACCATCTAATGCTCCAAGCACTACTGGAAAACCATCAGGCGGCGGTAGAGGGAATAACCCTCCATCTACTCCAAAACCAAGTTCTCCGAAACCGAAGGGAAGATATTAAAAATTTAAACGTCAATAGGAGTTACCTATTGACGTTTAAATTTTTTAGAACAGGACAATAATTGATTAATCTTTTTTATTCCCTTCTTCGTATTTCCTTTTTAAAATTTCAGCGTGTTTCTGATTATCTGCTTTGATATATTTTAGGAAGTTTTCTTGTGTCATCTGACCTGATAATGCCATGATAGTCGGGATAGGTATATCTCTTAAATACATGTTCGTGCAAAATGACCTTCTTGCAGTGTGAGCACTAACAAGTTTGTATTGTTTGTGCGTATTAATATCAACTTTATTGGTTCTTGTTGCTTTATAAATTTCACCTGACCAATAACCTTACCGTTACAACTGATTATGAGGAGAGAAAACTCTACTTCCAAAGCGTATAAAATTTGTGAGCTAAAACTTATGGTAGGCCAAATGTCAGGCTAACTAATTGGTTCCCTCAAATAGAAGAAATACAGGCTAGCTTTTATAGTACCCGTCCACAAAAGTGGTATCAAACCATGGTAAAATTGCTGTAGAGAAAAAAGAGATAGAGAAAGCAAAAAATATTAGCAGGTTACAAAGCTAAAATATTGACACAGTTTCTATGTGGAAACAAACTTCAAGACGAGTGTATTTTTTACTATTCAATATACCTTAATAATTTATTACAACTCTATAGTCCAGTGAATATACCAACCAAAAATTTCGATTGAAACGTTATAAATTATTATAGTTAGTTTTGATTTCACTAGCATGTCGAAAAAAGCAATAGATGTTAAATTTCCTCAAACCATTCAAGAGGATATATCGTATTCCATTCATATTAATGGGATAAAAGATCCTTTTAGTAATTTTTTCGAGAAAAATGTAAAGCATCATGAAAGAAAAAAACTTGGTCAGTTTTATACACACCAAGAGTTAGTAAAATATATTTTCAATAAAATTCCAATAAACGAAAATTCAAAAATACTTGACCCTACATCCGGTGCTGGTGCCTTTTTAATTTCAGCCTTGTCATTTAATAATAATAACTGCAAGAATATTTATGGGATAGATATAGATCCAAATGCCCTAAAACTATGTGTAGAAAATATCTCATCAAATTCAGATTACGTTAATGAACGCAATTTTATCTGCGCTAATACAATTAATTCAGAACTATGGGAATTATTTCCAGAAATATATTCAGAGGGTGGATTTGACATAGTAATCGGCAACCCCCCATACCAACATTTATTAGCAAAGAAAGATTATAACCCCAGTTACGAAACATTTAAACCAATATTAAATGGAATTGTAAATTCTGCATCATTGATTATTGTCAAGGGATTACAATACTTAAAAGGGGGGGGATATCTTGGTTTCGTATTACCAAAAGGAATTTTGAGAGTCGACTCATTTTTGAATTTGAGAACGTATCTCGCAGCTAATTTTACAATTAAAGAAATATTCGATTTAGGACACTATTTCAAGGATGTTAGAGGTGATCAAGTTATTTTGATAATTCAAAAATCTAAGCCATCAAATTATCAAAATAATATTTCAATAGGCATACATAAAAATAACCAACCTTTAGAAAATAAAACTACTTATCAGATAAAACAACAAACGCTTATCGGTAGTGATATTTATCCCGTTTATCGTGAGAAATCAATAATTAAACTAGCTAACAAGTTTTTAAACATTAAAACAACTCTTGACTCGATATGTGATGGCAATATATTCAGAGGAATAAATGTTAGTTCAAAAGATAAGGCGATTAGTAAGGAGCCTCAAAAAGGTTTTATAACAACCTATAGAGGGGACTCAATTGGTAAATTTAAAATTAAGTATCCTCTGTATCTTGATTTAAGAAAAATAAAAGACAACAATAAAATACATCGGCTAAGAAATGAGAAAATTATTCTTCAAAATCTATGTTCAAAGGAAGGTGGTATAACTGCAACTATCAGTGATGCTGATGAGTTAAATATTGATACAGTAACAAATATCATATCAACAAAAGTCGATTTGAAGTTTCTATTGGGGATTATCAATTCTAACTTTTCAAATTTTTTCTTACTTCATATTATTTTTTTGAGCTCAAATTTTACGATGCATACTGACAGGCAATACATTGGTCAACTACCAATTGTATTACCGAACGCAGAAATAATTAAGAAAGTTTCAAAAATTGTTGATGCTATATTAAAACTTAATGGAGACAGGGGAATAGATTATCAGAATTTATTTATCGACTTAAATAAGGTAGTATATGAGGTTTATGGATTAAATAATGAAGAAATTAAAATCATAGAGAATTGTTTAAAAGAAACATTAAGTAGTAAGAATTATTATGGCTCAGAAAATGAATAACTTAACAGGAAAGGAATGGTTAAACTATTCTTTTTCAATTTGGAGAGACATTAGAAAATCTAAACAGGAGAATAGCTTAAAACATCCTGCTTTATTTCCTGCTCAATTGGTTGAGCGACTTATTAATATTTATACGAAAGAAGATGGCGAAACAATGCTTGACCCATTTTTGGGCATAGGCACATCACTAATAGCTTGTAATAATACAAAGAGAGCAGGTATTGGATGCGAATTAAATGAAGAATACGTATCCATAGCAGAAGGTCGTTTAAAAAATCAACTGAAAGAATTAAATGTTAGTAAAGGTTATAAGCAAAAGATTTTAGTTGGCGACAACAGAAAAACACTGAAAAAACTACCATCAGAAAGTGTTGACTTGTCTGTGAGTTCTCCCCCGTATTGGGATATACTCAATCAAAAAAGAACTGTTGATAACAAAGAAGTAAGGAATTATTCAGACTCAAAAACTGATATAGGCAATATTTCAGATTATAATGAATTTATAGATAATCTTAAAGAGGTTTATAGTGAAGTGTATAGAGTACTCAAAACCAATAAGCGTTGTGTAATTAATGTAATGGACCTACGAAAAAAAGACAAGTTTTACCCATTACACATTGACATTTCAAGAATGATGACTGAAATTGGATTTGAATTAGAGGATATTATTATCTGGGACAGGCAACATGAGTATAACAACATGAAAACTCTTGGTTATCCATGGGTTTTTAGGGTAAATAAAGTTCATGAGTTTCTTTGCATATTTTGGAAGAGAGAACACACCGAGAAAAAGGTCAAAAATGGCAAAGTTAAGTAGACGCTGCTTTTTTTAGCTCGGCAATTACAGTCTCAAAGCTTATTACAGCAGGATCATTATATTGGATTTCAGCATAAGTCTCTGTTCTCCCATTAATGAAGGGCTTAACGATTTTGAATTCTCCATTTCTATATCGTTCTGCAAAATGGCTATCAATTATTACTCCGCGAACCGACTTTTCTCCACTTTCCTTTATATCTTGAACATGGGTAACAACGTGTAGTTTGCCCTTTCCCTCACTTAATTTTTTTATGCTATTTTCAATTTTGTCAGGTCGTATCCAGAGAGTTGCTTGTGCTGGCATTTTTATGTTTGGCCCTGTTACTTCAACAAAAGAGTCTGCATATTCAACGTACAGGTCTGCATCTCCTTTAATAAACTTATTATCGGCAGCATTTCCGGGAATGTATGATGTAGTTCCCGCCCCCATCCCTATAAGATGGACGGTATATCCTGTTCCCATTTCAATTAAATTTTTAATAAACTCCTCTTTCTTGGCACTAATAGGCCATGAATCCTTGTAACCGTCTTTCCAGTAATTAGCATCCATGTTTAGTTAGCTTTTTAAGTATTCTATCAATCCATTTTTTGTCTCTTCTGGGATTGTAATGTTAAGTTCTTCTGCAAAAAAGTCATACAATGTCCTCATTCTATCTACATGAATATTTGTGTATGGGGTAAAACTTGCATTTCCCTCACCAATTCTAACATTATCATTGTGAAATTTTACAAGATTTTGTTCCCATTCTGCAAATAATAGTCGAGGGTTAAATGTACAGTAAACAACAACGAGTATTTGAATTCCAAGAGAACTTAATCTATTATAGTTGTTAATTGCAGCAGTTTCTACTGCTCCAATATTTTCGCTACTCAAATCAGTGTAGCCGCTTTTTACTTGCATCTCCTTTACCCTACCAACATGTTTAATTGGGGAGTCCATAACTTTTAATTCAACGAAAAAGTATTGATCATTTTGCCAAACAAACCAATCAGGTAAATAACGAAGAAAGGTTACTGTTGGGTTATTATGAACAGACCTAAAACGTGCTTTCGTAGCATCAGAGACAAATTGCTCATAGCCGGTTTTTTCTACAATGAACCCATTTCTTTTAAATAAGGAAATAATACCCTTATCCATTCGTTGAGCTAATTCAAGTCTTTCTTTGAAACTCATATAAAAATGCCCCTAAGATTAATTGGAAATACTGTCATTAAATCAACGCAATCGTGTTCTTCATTCCACTTGAAAACATTTATGTTTAATCCATCCGAAATCTTTAATAGTTTTTTCTCTAATTCACTATTCAATAATATTAGATTGATTTCCTCTGGCAACCCTTTTAATGATACTATAAAAGCATGTTTGGGCTTAACAAGTTTGCTATAACAATTCATAACTCCAATCTCTTTCAAACTAATTGCCGAAACAGACCTATTAAGTAATATTACTTCTACAGCCATGGTGTATTTATTTTCCAAGAGCCCTAACAAATCAACACTAAAATCAAATGATGTATAACCATCAATTCGTTTTAGCCATTCGTTAGCTATTTTTGATATGTTAGAAGCTGGTGATAATACTTCTATATTATAGTCGCTGGAATAGTTTGTATTCATAAATTCTAACAACCATTGACTTAATCGCGCTGTAAATTCTACTTTATTCACTTGTTATAGTTTTTGAATTTCTAAATTGTCGTTATTCCAATAACCTATTTCTAGTCATATGGTCGTTACCAACTAATTCGAATGAGCATAGTTGATAGTAACTTTCTAAATATGGTATAATTACAATTCTGATTGACTGAATTGTTGAGTTTTTCTGTTCATATATCTTTTTAACAGACTTAGTAACAATACTTTCACAACTCTTGCAAAAAAGCTCTTTATCGGGGTTACCTGTCTTTTTTCCGTTGCAAGCCAGCCACATTTTGGGCAATGTGCTATTCCTGATATAGTTGAATTTTTATCTACAAACTCTACTATTACTTTCATGTCTTTTATGTATATGTGTCCCCTACCACATATCAACCCTAACAAATAGCATTTCTGTTGTGTTAAACTCATAATTCAAATTTCAGGCTGAATGGAAAGTTACCGACTGAATTTAATACGAGCAAACAGAGTAATAGTTAGGGTAAAAAGTCCTGAAAGATGTAATTTTAATATACTATTCTTGAGCGCATAATAACCGAAAATGGATAGTTATGATTAAAGAACCAGTTAGGATAATTGATAGATTGTATAAATACACTGTAGTCGTATTAGGCTGTAGCTTAGTATTATACTGGGGCAAAAGCCTGTTTGTACCCATGTTTATGGGCTTGCTGATTGCTATGGTTATGTTTCCGGTTTGTGTAAATATGGAAAGAAAAGGTGTAGGCAAAGGATTGGCTATTGGTATCAGTCTGTCTTTGGTGATTCTTTCTTTTCTCACATTAGTATGGTTATTGTTTTGGCAGCTAAGCCTCTTCAGGCAAGACATGCCTTTCATCATTGACAAACTACAACTGCTACTTCCTCAACTACAAAGCTGGATGGAAGATAAATGGAGCATTTCTATTGCCATGCAAAATGAGTGGATAGAGATGTTTTTATCAAATATTAAGAAAGGTATTGGTGGCTATATTGCATCTACTTTTTCAGCTACAGCATCTACTTTTTTTTCCTTATTTATAATACCCATATATGCTGCACTGTTTTTATACCACAGACATACATTCGTACAGTTTGTAAAAAGTGTAGCAGGCAAAGAAAGGTATAACAAACTGGATAATATACTCGCCGAAACAACACAAACCTATTATAAATACATCAAAGGGATGATAATGGTATACATCATTGTCGGAGTGTTAAATAGTGTTGGTCTATTAGCCCTTGGCATCAAACACGCCATATTATTTGGCATGCTTACCGCTATTATGACAATAGTACCATATATCGGCATCATCATTAGTGCCTTGCTGCCTATTTCCATTGCATTCCTTACAAAAGACTCCATATTTTATCCTTTAGCGGTAATAGCTGTTTTTTCTTTTGTACAATACCTTGAAGCCAATGTAATATTCCCACGTGTAGTAGGTGCTCAGCTTAATGTCAGCACATGGGCTACATTAGTTGCCATCATATTGGGGGGCATTATCTGGGGTATTGCAGGCATGGTATTATTTATACCATTTGTAGCCATACTGAAAATTGTAACCGATTATCTTGAAGAAGGTAAATCAATAAATATTCTATTAAGCAGAAAAGGCTGAGAAACAAGATGCAGGAATTAATAAATGGGCCGCAGGACTTACTGCTATGTAAAAAAAACCAGCGATGCATTGTATGAAATAGGCACTATAAAATCGTACCAGGAAGGTGAGATGATAATGAATGAGAACGCTTACAAACGCGCTATTCCAATAATGCTTACCGTACATACGTGTAATGCGTGCCGACGAAGAACGTAAGATATTGCTTTACTACATTCGTCCGGGTCTAGCCATAAAAAATACAAACAATAATGCTTACCAATTTAAAGGAAAAGCTATCATCAGGATGGCATTTTATTAGAATACTACGGCTATTTTTCAGCATTGTATTTGCTGTGCAAGCAGCAATAATGAAAGACTACTTAATAGGTATGTTATCGTTACTATTCTTATATCAGGTCATTACAAATACTGGATGTTACGGTGAAAGTTGTGTGCCAAAACATAATAATCTTAAAACAAACACTCCATCAGATAAAATAATTTCTAAAGAAGTGAAATAACAAGAACCATGTCAACAAAATTTTCAACATTAATCAATTCAGAAAAGCCTGTATTAATAGACTTTTATGCTGAGTGGTGCGGCCCTTGCAAAATGATGGCTCCCATACTGCATGAATTAAAACATGCTATTGGTAATACTGCCACCATCATTAAGATAGACGTAGATAAAAATCCATCCATTGCAAATAGTTACAACATATCGGGCGTACCTACATTGATGTTGTTTAAAAACGGTCAAGTAAAATGGAGACAAAGTGGTGTGTTACATGCCAATAAACTAATAGAGATAATTGAGCAATATCAATAATAAGACTATTAGATTGAGATAGCTTTATAAAATGTGCACCATTAAAAAGTCTGTAACGATAGCCCAATACCAAACTCTATCAAATCAAAGATTATCTTTACGTCCGAATTAGCAGTTGTATCAACAGTATAATATGAAAAAAGTATTTGCAATAATAATAGCTATAATCAGCATTCTTACAACCACATCATGCCAACAGGCTGTTGCTAACAATGAGTTGACTGCAACTGAGTTTAAACAAAAAATGGAAGCTGAAACAAACAAGATACTGCTGGATGTGCGTACACCAGCCGAGTATGCCGAAGGGCACCTGGCAGGGGCAATGAATATAGACTGGAACGGTGGTAATTTTGATACTGAAATTGCTAAGCTCAACAAATCGAAACCTGTATATGTTTATTGCCTTGCAGGTAGCCGTAGTGCTTCTGCAGCAAACGTGATGCGCAAAAACGGTTTCAAACAGGTGTATGAAATGAAAGGTGGCATACTGAAATGGAGAGCAGAAGGTTTGCCTGAAGAAGGTGGTACAGCAAAAGCGGCAGGTATGACTCAACAGGAATTTGAGGCATTGCTTAATACTGACAAGATTGTATTGATTGACTTCTTTGCTACATGGTGTGGTCCATGCAAAAAAATGGAACCTTATCTGAATGAGATTTCAAAAGATATGGCTGCAACCGTTAATGTAGTTCGCATTGATGCAGATATTCACTCAACTTTAGCCACACAACTGCATGTAGATGCACTACCCACCCTATTTATCTACAAAAACAAACAATTAGTCTGGCACAATGTTGGTTATGTAAGCCGTGAAGATATGATTGCCAAGCTGAAAAGCATCAAATAACTTATTGGAGACACTATTCAAATAGCAAAAGTCTGCATTATATGCAGACTTTTGTTGTGTTAACACAGTATTAAGTTAATATTAAGCCTCTGTCCTGCTATATTTTAAAGGCAGTATGCACGATATTTTTGTTGCAAAGATTGTGATAAGGCTATGCTGCAAAAGTTATTTATGCCCGACGGGCAAAAGTTTTACAAGTTGTTTAATGAAGCATCAGACAACCTTGTGGTGATGGGTAAAGTCTTTTATGAAACCATCTGCGCTGGCAACGGCCTTATGCAGCAAAACCTTGCGAAGCTGGATGAACTTGAGAAAAGCATAGATGTTTCTACCCGCAAGCTGTTTCATGAATTGGGTAGGAATTTCATTACACCGTTCGACAGGGAAGACATACACATGCTGGCTACTAATCTTGATGATGTAGCCGACCTTACTTATGGCACAGTTAGGCAACTGAATAATTACGGGCTTACCAACCCCGGCAATACTACCCAATATGTGGCGGGCGAATACAAGCGTTTGATTTTATTACTTACTGATGCTGTGAAATCGCTTAGTAATAAAAGCAACCTTTCTAAACTGGAAGCTCCTTGCAGGGAAATGCGTAAAATCATCAATACTTGCGACAATCGTATAGATGCTGCCATTACAGGATTATTCCCCACTAATACCAATGTTGTTGACATCATTAAATGGATGGAACACTACGACATACTACAGGTACTGCTCGAAAAATGTGAGAACCTGGTAGATACTATCGAGGCGATAGTAATAAAATACAGCTAACAATTTTACATAAAAAAGCGCTGTAACATTGTTACAGCGCTTTGTACATATATCTTATAAGTAGCCTTATGCTATTTTCTCTACCTGCATGTAGTTGAGCTCTACAGGCGTAGCACGGCCAAATATCTTTACAACTACTTTCAGTTTCTTCTTCTCTTCGTTTACTTCTTCTACCGTACCATTAAAGTCGTTGAACGGACCATCTGTTATGCGTACTGTTTCGCCAACAATGTATGGCTCTGCATAACCTATTCCTTGCTCGCTCACTTCGTCCATCTTACCAAACATCTTGTTCACCTCGCTTTTGCGTAATGATGTTGGATGGTCTTTGCCAAGGAAGTGTATAACACCCGATACATTTTTGATAGTCTGTATCATATCATCTGTCAGTTTACCGTCAGCTGCTTCCAGCATCAGATAACCCGGATACAGTATCTTTTCGCGCAACACTTTTTTGCCTGCCTGCACTTTGAAGACTTTTTCAACAGGACACAATACCTGATGTATGGCGGCACCCCAACCATGTATCTTTACCTCTTTATCTACGTATTCTTTGGCTTTTTTCTCTTTGCCGCTGATAACGCGCAGTACATACCACTTCGATTCCTGCTGTATAGTAGTTTCAGCCATTTTTATATAGTGCTTTACTTACCTAAAATTCCGTATAAAACAGACAACAAAGCTTCAGAAGCCTTGTCCATACCCCAAATGATGGCGGTAGTAATGAGCAAACCCACCAACACGATGGCGGTAGTCTGCTGCAATTCGCTCCACGATGGCCAGCTCACTTTGTGTACCAGCTCATCATACGCTTCCTGAATATAAGTACCGAATTTTGCCATAATACTCAACCGGGATTTGCCTGATTATCCAGATTACCCGGTGTTTTTAATGTTATTAATACTGATTAACGAGTTAACAAGTCAACCAATTAACCAAAATTTCAGCACGGGCACGCGGATTCGAACCACGATCTAAGGTTTTGGAGACCTCTATTCTACCGTTGAACTATGCCCGTAAAAAAAAGCCCCCTTGAGAGGGGCGAATGCAAAAATAAGGAAATTCCGTTCAATTTTCCCAAAAATAATAGGTTGCACACTACATATTAGATATTAAGAATTGTAAAACTTATTAATACATTCTATAAACGTCATCACATCACCCTCCGTATTATAATAATGGGTACTGATGCGCAATAGCCCGTTGCGTTGTGTTACGATGATGCCATGCTGTTTTAGCCAATCTCCCAATCCGTTCTCGTCTTTCAGCAATACAAAAGCTGCCCTGTTTTCCATTGTTAGTTTGCCTACAGGGTTTACTGGCAGGTTGTGCAGCCCTTTCAGCAGCATATCCATTAGTGCGGCATTGTGGCGAGTAATATTTTCAACCCCCATTTCCATTTTATGCTGTATGGCAGCACGTAGTACCGTTAGCCCAAACATATTTGGGTGTCCGGGTTCGTAGCTAAGGATAGAGGGGCGGTATTGCATTAAACCGTCTATCATCCTATAGCTATTGTTACCAGCTACTACGGGCAGGTATCGTTGCAGGAAGCTGCTTTTAATACTCAACACCCCAGTACCAAAGCCCGCATTCATCCATTTATAATTACTGGCTGCAAATACATCTATATGCACTTGGCTCAGGTCTATTGATTGCGCACCCATACTTTGGGTAGCATCTACAAAAAACAATACCCCATTTGCCTTACACACATCGCTGATGCGCTGCAAATCGAGCAGATAGCCCGATGTCCACTGCACATGGCTGATGGCGACAATATCAACCAATCTCTTATTAACCGCTTGCTCAATTGCTTCTACATCAATATTAAACCCATCTGGGGCATCTACCCATGTTATATCAAACCCATTAATGCGGAAAGGCTCCAGCAGCGAAGGGTAATCGTGCTTATAGAGCAATACCCTTTCAGCGATTGCACAACGGCATTCATAGCCCAGGAAAAATTGTGTACCATCGCAATAGTTTCTACCTCTGTATGCAGAAAATCAGCTATCTGCTGCCTGATGGCCTGCTCCTCTTCAAAACGCCATTGCTCAGCACGTGTACTGCTATTTGTTTCCAGCACTTTGTATAGCTCATTAGCAGCAGCTACAGTAGTGGCTGGCACAAGGCCGCAAGCGGCAGTGTTGAGGTAGATTGTTTGCGTGTTATCAGCCATATCATTTATTACTTCAGGCAAATATCGAATTATTACAACAACAAAACAGCCCCGAATATCGGGGCTGTTTCAATTTTATATCAATGTAAGTTGATTACTTGATAATTTCAGTTACCTGTCCGGCACCTACTGTACGGCCACCTTCGCGTATCGCGAATTTCAGACCTTTTTCCATCGCTATAGGAGCAATGAGCTGTACGTGCATGTTCACGTTATCGCCAGGCATTACCATTTCTACACCGTCAGGCAGTTTACACTCACCTGTAACGTCTGTAGTACGGAAATAGAACTGAGGACGGTATTTGTTAAAGAATGGCGTGTGACGACCACCTTCTTCTTTGCTCAGTACGTACACTTCACCTTTGAATTCTGTGTGCGGAGTGATGCTCTTAGGAGCGCAGATAACCATACCACGACGGATATCTTTCTTCTCAATACCACGCAACAGGATACCGGCGTTATCGCCAGCCTGACCTTGGTCAAGTAGTTTTTTGAACATCTCAACACCAGTACAAGTAGAAGACAGAGGAGCATCGTTGAAACCAACGATTTCTACGTTCTCACCTACTTTGATGATACCACGCTCGATACGGCCTGTAGCAACTGTACCACGACCAGTGATCGTAAATACGTCTTCTACAGACATCAGGAACGCTTGATCAACCGGACGAGGAGGCAATGGGATGTATTCGTCAACTGCATTCATCAGTTCGTCAACTGCAGCAACCCATTTGTCTTCACCAGCCAATGCACCTGTAGCAGAACCTTTGATGATTGGTGTGTTATCACCATCGTATTCGTATTTGCTCAGCAATTCGCGGATTTCCATTTCAACCAGGTCAAGGATTTCAGCATCATCAACCAAGTCAACTTTGTTCATGAAAACAACGATACGAGGAACGCCTACCTGACGAGCCAACAGTATGTGTTCTTTAGTTTGTGGCATAGGACCATCCGTAGCAGCAACCACCAGGATAGCACCGTCCATCTGAGCAGCACCTGTAATCATGTTCTTCACATAGTCAGCGTGACCAGGACAGTCAACGTGCGCATAGTGGCGATTAGCAGTCTGATACTCTACGTGTGCCGTATTAATAGTGATACCGCGCTCTTTTTCTTCAGGAGCAGCATCAATCTCGTCGTAACCTTTTTTCTCTGCCAAACCCTTGTTTGCCAGGATAGTAGTTATAGCCGCAGTCAATGTAGTTTTACCATGGTCCACGTGGCCAATGGTACCAATGTTTACGTGGGGTTTTTCCCGCTTGAACGTCTCTTTTGCCATTGTTATTGTTGTTTAAAAATTTGAATTTCTCTTTTTCTAAAAAGTGTGCAAATATAAGTTATTTTTGATTCAAATAAATTTATTTTTCCACGCTCATATATTGTTTTTTCAATTCGTTTGCTGAAAGCCCCACCCACAAGCACAAGACAGGCATGGCTACGTAAAACATCCGCTCCAGCGAGCCGGATAATAGCATCTGCAACAGTATCGATACCATGAACCAAAAAATCAGCCAATCCACCTTGCTGAAAAACCTTTTAAAATAACCCGGTATGCACAAGTATGCTACTATGGGTACTGCCAACCACAAAAAAAGATTTGATACTACTTTATATAAACCATTAAAACACAGCAATGTTTTTAAGTATATCGGTATATTATTCAAATGACTCACATCTGTTGCAAACGCATTGCCTGGTAATGGTGCAAGCTGTTCATAAACATACCTGAATAAAACGACAATAGCCCCTGACAATAATAAGTATATCGCCGATTTTCTTTTGGGCAAATGGCTATAAAAGAAAATCAGTGGCGCGATAAAAATGAATGACTCCTTTGCAAACGGCCCTAAAAATATAGCTACTAACAACATGCGGGTATTTCGTAGTTTGATACCTGCAAGAGTCATAGCTACTGTAATAAAGAACAACGAGTCCACTATCGGCAAGGCAGCAAAATAGGGCGTGTATCTGCATGAGAGCATTACGAGCAATGACAGTAGTGATAACACTACAGATAAACCATAAGCCCTGCAATACTTGTATATCAGCACACCGAAGTATGCCATTAATGATGTGTTAATAAGGAAAAAAGAAAAAGGCAAACTGAAATCTCCAGTAAAATATGCAGGTGCCAATTTGTTAAACAATCCCAGCGTTACTTTATGAATGCACGTTGCCGCTATAGGAACCAATATCCTGAAACGCCTTACAGGACTTTGGGCAAAATCAAATTCTGCTAACCCCAGATATGTATCTGTATCCGGGTACAAGGCAAGGTCGTAAGCAAATAATATATTAATTGCTGGACCAACTATAATGGCCATGCAAAATGCAAAAACCAGATTATGCTCCCTGAATAAGAAACGACGTAATGCTTGCATACAGAGCAAACATATATAAACAATAAAATAAAAAGGAAAAAATAAAGAGAGCTGTTGAGCAGGATTGAACTGCCGACCTCTTCCTTACCAAGGAAGTGCTCTACCACTGAGCTACAACAGCTGCAATCAAATCAAAGATGCTAATGAGAGCGGGAGACGAGATTCGAACCCGCGACCTACAGTTTGGAAGACTGTCGCTCTACCAGCTGAGCTACTCCCGCTAATACAAGTTTTGACAGTATGCAATGTGAATTGCATACTGTTTCAACTAGAGTGGGCAGAGAAGGATTCGAACCTCCGTACTCGTGAGAGAACAGATTTACAGTCTGTCGCCTTTAGCCACTCGGCCATCTGCCCAATTTCACTAAATATCGTAAAGAACTACTTTAGAGCCGCTTGCCGGAATCGAACCAGCGACCTACTGATTACAAATCAGTTGCTCTACCATCTGAGCTAAAGCGGCTTATAATTTTCTGTAAAAAAATTATCAAAGAACATTTCCGACCGAAATCGGGATTGCAAAAGTAGGTAACAAAATGATTTTTGCAAATTTTTTTAGGGTATATGATAAATATAAAACTTTTTGCTTTGTGCCGCTTGTATTAAGGCACAATGGTTGCAGACAAATCAATAGTATCAACAACTACTATGCTGCCTTCTTTATATGATACATGGAAAGTAGCTGTCAAATCAGTACCAAAATCATTTACACTGCCTGCACCTATCGAAATGATGGCATTATTCGCTGAGCCTTCAACAGGTTGGTTGATGTTTAAAATAAACTTCAGGTTACTATCGTATTCTACCTGCGTACCATTATACTTACGGCTGAATACGGCTTTTACACCATTGTAAACATTACTAAGGTTATTGAAAAGTAAATCGAGATTATACTCCCCCTTTGCAATGGTAAGTACATAATTCTTTGTTTTGTTTTTATTGTCGTTTTTACTGCTGCCGATAATCTTTTCCGTAACATTCCATTTACCAAGATAGCGGCTATTGGATGCTTTCTCGCAAGACAACCCTTCATACCCGGGTATGCATTGACATTCACCATTCAAACACGTACCGTTGTTTTGGCACACAATACCTGTACATGGCCCTGAGGGGCTGCTGGTAGTTTTTTTCTTACAGGCCGTATAAGCCACCAGCAAAAAGCATAATATAGTTGTAAAAACCGTACCGCTTAACTTCAATATACCTTTCATTTCTATTTCTTCGTTATTTCAAATTTACATCTTATTGCCTGCGCCACGAAAAAAACACCGTCACGGTTGTGTCTTTAGTTGCTGTATTGCTGATGGGTGTTTTGCGTAAGTAGGCATAGCTCCCTTTTATCTGCCCGGTTACAGAATCAAGTGTTCCTGTACCGCTTTTCAATATTAAAAACGTGTCAATTTTCTGCTCTGGTATTTTGAATATTCTGTAAGCTTGTCTTGTACACATTATCTGTATGGAAGCGGTGTCTGCAAATCCTGTTATATAAAAGCTATCCCTGCTATTGCCGATATTGTTTGTTATCTCGTATTTATACCTAACAATATTATCTCTGGCAACACTATCGGCCACTTGCCATCTACCTGCAAATTTTTCATTCCATGTTTTGCTGCATGTTGTTCCCTCATACCCGCCGGGGCAGGCACAAACGCCACCTACACAAACGCCACCATTATCACACACTACCACCCTGCATTTATCTTTCACACAAGCATCGTGCAGCACCAGCCATGCTATCATACAACTCATCAAAACCGTGAATACCCTTTGCTTCATCACAACAAATATAGCCTATTCAGTTTTACACAAAAAAAGCGTTGAATAGCAACGCTTCAATATGTAAATGCTTTCAAGAACTAGCCTCATTTCTCAGGATAGAAAAGACTCATAGGTATAGCTATCGATTTCCATGTTTTATCTTTTTCAGCATAGATAACAGAAAACATATTAAGTCCTGTCCTTGCAGACACAGATACAATGGGCTTGCCAGCTACCGTTGCTTTCCCCCAATAATAAGTATGTTTTTTTGTAAGGTTAGTTGTGTAATAATTAATATACAGTTTGCCGTCGTATAAATAAGGTAACGAATATAAATCTGCCTGACCAAATACTGGTCTTACACCACGCACATCCAACTTTTCATGTGTTTCAATAGATTTTTCAGGGTCGAAAGATGATGTATCTATACCTGCCATGTATTTTGCACTATCTATAATAAATACCGATTGGTTTGTTTTTACATTATATATTTCATTAGAAAATTTAGCGGTAAACAAAGGGTATGTGGAAGTGCCAGAACCTAAATAAGAATACCCGAATTTCAACTGGTATATATAGGGTATCTTATACGGCAGAAAGCCTGAGAACCGATAATTCCCCTTTTTTTTCACATAGCGGCCAATAAAATTAATTTCGCTTGTTGGCTCTTGACGGTCAATACGCTTCTTATAATCGTAAGTTACTGCATAGAAGGTATCATCATTAGCCATTAAAAAATCAATGTCATTTAAAGATACACCTTCAGTCAATTCTATCAGGTAAACATCTTTAATATTGCCCCTTCCATCATAATGCGCAATAGCGTGCTCGTCTGTAATATTTGTAGTCAGGCTATCTCTGGTATTGTGAAATAATACCTTTACAAATAAATCACCGTTATTATTAATCCTGAAATTTTGAAATTTACCTAGAAAAGTGCTTGTTTTTTTATTAATGATGTTGCCGTATTGCTCAAACCTTTGCTTTTCTGCTATAGACATCTTGTTGGCAAGCAATTGAAGGTCGAAATCTGCAAAGCGCAAGGTTTTTATTAACTGTTTGTCCGCGGCATTCAATATCTTAATAGTACCAAGCTCATTTTTTGTATATAATAAAGAATCCCTCTGTACAAGAGTTGTACTCTTTTCAGGTGCATTGTTTAGCAGGAAGGTATTAAGTTGTACAGAGTCTATTGATTTAAGTGATGATGTATAAACTGTTTTACCCTCTTTATTTAGCCCAAAAATGCAAGACAGGCTTTGGTCGCACTGTAGTTTTTCATTCCAGCTATCGTTGAACAAAAGCTTTATGCCACGTACAGAAAACTTACCCGCATACTCAATGTCTGCACTATCTTCCCTGCTTGATATGGGGAAAACAGCAAAAGCCGGCAATCCTGTTTTCGCAGGACTAAAATTTGCACTGCCTGATACGCATAATGCACAGTCATTCATATTTGCTTTTAACACAAAACATTGTGCCAAACCTGTATTTGCAATGCTTAGAATGCCACAGAAAAATAATATTACTTGTTTCATTTTATTATCATGATAATACAGGCTGTCTTAAAAATATTAAGACAGCCTGTTGTTTTAATAAGACATTACTAAACTACACAAATATTTGTGTGTTTAGGGTTGGTAATCAGCAAAGATTAAACCATCCCCCAAAATGATAGCAACAACGTCATTTAGTATTTGCTGTACTTGGGCTTATATTATACCTGTTTCAATTCAGACACCAAATCCTGTAGCACTTTTTTGGCATCACCAAACAGCATAGACGTTTTCGGGCGGAAGAATAGTTCGTTTTCTATACCCGCATAGCCCGGCTTCATACTGCGTTTATTTACTATCACATGCTCTGCCTTTTCTACTTCCAGTATTGGCATACCATATATCGGGCTGCTCGGGTCTTCTTTGGCAGCAGGGTTTACCACGTCGTTAGCACCTAATATCATTACTACACTTGTACTTGCCATTTGGTCGTTAGCATCTTCCATTTCCAGCAGTTTTTCATACGGCACATCTGCCTCTGCCAGCAATACGTTCATGTGTCCTGGCATACGCCCTGCAACGGGATGGATACCATACGCTACCTCTACACCTTTTTCTTGTAATATTTTTTCCAACTCATGGCACACGTGCTGTGCTTGTGCTACCGCCAATCCATAGCCAGGTATTATCATCACTTTCGATGCATAGGCCATCAGCACAGCGGTATCATTCAGCGAAATTTCTTTGTAATTGCCTTGTTCTTTTGCACCGGCAGGACCAGCTTTTGCACCACCGCCAAACGAACCAATCAATACATTCTTTAGCGAACGGTTCATGGCTTTACACATCAGGATGGTCAGTATCGTACCTGCCGAACCAACTAATATACCACCTGTCAGCATTACAGGATTATTGTAAAGAAACCCACCAAACGCGGCAGCTACACCTGTAAATGAATTGAGCAATGATATCACCACAGGCATATCCGCACCACCGATGGGGAATACAAACATCACACCATACAGCAACGATATGACCAGTATAACATAAAACAACATAATAGTTGTTTCAGGACGAACAGCTACCACATATACAGTAAGTGCGGTAATGACACCTAACAACAACAGGTTTACTATATGCTGCCCGTTGAAAGAAAAATCTTTGATTTTACCATTCAGTTTACCCCATGCTATAATACTACCTGCAAATGACACACTACCTATCACCATACCTACAATGATGGTGATAAACAATGTACCCGGTATCATTTTCAATACAGATGTGCCTGCTTCTTCATACAAATCAACAGGTATAGAAGTGTGGTGTTTGAATTCAATAATAGAAATGAGCATTGCACACGCACCACCCATACCATTGAAAAGGCTCACCATTTCGGGCATGGCAGTCATCTGTACTTTCTTAGCTGCCAACGTACCAACTACAGTACCTATTATCAGCCCACCAAATATCCATACATAGTTGCCAAGTTTATTCCCATTCTCGTCGGTGTACAAAAAGATAGTTGCCAGTATGGCAATCGTCATACCAACAGCCGCCACAAGATTACCCTTGCGTGCGCTATCTGGGTGAGAAAGCATCTTCAGGCCTATGATAAATGTTATCGAACCTATCAGATAACTAAGTGGTAATAATATATCTAGCATGTCTTAAAAATTCCAAATTTTAAATACCAAACTCCAAAACAATATTGGAATTAACCTTTCTTCATTTTTTTCTTCTTATCAAACATTTCAAGCATCCTGTCTGTAACTACAAAGCCACCTACCACATTCAATGTGCCTAATACTACCGACAAGAAGCCAAGTATAAGTGCCAAGTAATCATCGCTATGCGCTTGTCCCATTACTATGATGGCACCGATGATTACCACACCGTGTATCGCATTCGCGCCACTCATTAGCGGTGTGTGCAGTACAGATGGCACACGCGATATCACTTCTATACCTAGAAAAATAGATAGTATGACAATCGTCAGCAACCTGTAGGTTGCAGGGTCTGCAAATAATTGTATAATAAATTCCATAGTCTATTTATGCGTTTGCTGTTTGTGGACTTAATAATGATTGTATTCTTTCGTTGGTGATGTTGCCGCCTGTTGCTATACAGGTTCCTTTCACAATATCATCTTCAAAATTCAGGTTCATATTGCCCTCTTTATCTATTATCAGTTTCAGAAAATTCAGTACGTTTTTAGCATATACTTTACTGGCATCTGCAGAAGCTGTTGCTGCCAATGCCGAATTACCGATAATGCTTACACCATTGTGCATGACGGTTTCTTTATCTTTTGTCAGGTCTGTATTACCACCTGTTACAGAAGCTATATCTATTATCACCGACCCTGCACGCATATCTTCTATCATTTCTTTGGTTATGAGTATTGGGGCTTTCTTTCCAGGTATTTGTGCTGTTGTGATGATGATATCTGCCTTCTTTGCATGCTCGTGTATTTTTTCCTTCTGCCTGCGCTGGAAGTCTTCGCTTTGCTCTACGGCATAGCCACCCGCTTTAGATGCATCTGCAGCACCTTCTACCTCTACAAATTTTGCACCCAGACTCATTACTTCTTCCTTCACAGCAGGGCGTGTATCAAACACCTCTACCACAGCACCCAGCCTGCGTGATGTAGCTATTGCCTGCAAGCCGGCTACACCCGCACCCAATATCAATACTTTGGCTGGCGGTATGCTGCCTGCTGCCGTCATAAACATGGGGAAATACCTGCAATACTGAAAGGCTGCCAACAATACGGCTTTATACCCCGCTATGTTTGCCTGAGAGCTTAATACGTCCATAGCTTGCGCACGGGTAGTACGTGGTATAGTATCCATACTAAAAACCGAATAACCTTTTGCTGCCCATTGCTGCATCTGCTGTGCATTGAATAGTGGTTGATAAACACCCATCAACACGGCACCTTGTTTTGTGTTATCTGGCAGGTTATCAGCATGGATAGACAATAATAAATCAGCTTCTGCTGCAACGTTGGCCTTATCCTTTATCACCGCACCTGCATCTGTATAGCTCTTGTCGTTGTGAAACGCTGTTTCTCCGGCACCTGTTTCTACATACACCTGCACATTCATCTTTACCAATGCGGCTACCACCTCGGGCACTAACGAAACACGGGTTTCGGGTGCCTGTTCCTTCAATACGCCTATTACCATATTATTTCAGGATTCATTTTTTAGATGCATGAAAATAATTTTTTTATATCACACCTACAAGCAACGGCATCAATATTGCAAATAAAATAATGGCAGTTCGGCTATTGAGGTTAATTTTGCGCCATGCATTATGTTTCGGCAGAGGGTATCAGTAAATCCTTCGGCGTAAAACCACTTTTTCAAAACATCACTTTCCACATCAGCGAGGGCGATAAGATTGCACTGGTTGCCAAAAACGGCAGCGGCAAATCTACCTTGCTGAAAATCTTGGCAGGCAAAGACCAACCCGATGGCGGCACTGTATGGATACACAAAGACGTAACAGTTGCATTGTTTGAACAAGAACCAAAATTCAATGAAGAGCTATCGGTTGTTGACAATATATTTCACTTCAAACACCCTGTAGCAGAAGCTCTGCGAGATTATGAACGCGTACTCGATAGTGAAGACAAAGACCCCGTGGCACTATCGGAAGCATTAGGTAAGATTGATGAACTGGGTGCGTGGGACTTTGAAGCCAAAGTAAAACAGATACTAGGCAAACTGAATATCCACCACCTCGACCAGCCTGTAAAAACCCTGTCTGGTGGGCAACGGAAGCGCGTAGCATTGGCACAAACACTTATAGACATCGGCTTTGAACACAAGCACGTATTGCTGATAATGGACGAACCTACCAACCATCTGGATGTAGAAATGGTAGAGTGGCTGGAGCATTACCTGAATCAGGAAAATGTAACCCTGCTGATGGTAAGCCACGACCGCTACTTTCTGGATGCTGTATGCGAAGAGATTTGGGAACTGGACGGCAGCACACTGTTTGAATACAAAGGCGACTACGAAAACTATATTGAGAAAAAAGCAGCCCGTGTAGAAAGCCAGCAGGCAAGCATAGACAAAGCTCGCAACGAATACCGCAAAGAACTGGAGTGGATGCGCAAGCAACCCAAAGCACGCAACACCAAAGCACGTAGCCGAATAGATAACTTCTACGATGTGGAAGCACGAGCCAAACAGCGCATTGAAGACAGTAAGGTAGAACTGCAAATGAAGATGAACCGCTTGGGTGGTAAAATTGCAGAACTGAAAAAAGTATATAAAAGCTATGGCGATAAAGTATTGCTAAAGGGTTTTGATTATACTTTCAAAAAAGGTGACCGTATTGGTGTGGTGGGTAAAAACGGAGCTGGTAAATCTACCTTTCTGCAAATGCTGCAAGGATTAGAGCCTGCAGATAGCGGTAAAATAAACATTGGCGATACGGTCATATTCGGCAACTTCTCTCAGCAATGGTTGGAGATAAAAGAAGATATGCGCGTGATAGAGTATGTAAAAAACATTGCCGAAAGTTTTCCGTTGGCTGGTGGTGGTACCATCACTGCCGCACAGTTTCTGCAACTATTCCTCTTTCCGCCAGAGCAGCAATACACATACCTGAGCAAGCTAAGCGGTGGCGAAAAGAAACGCCTGCAACTATTATCCATACTGTTCCGCAACCCAAACTTTTTGATACTCGATGAACCAACCAACGACCTAGACCTACCAACACTTTCGGTACTAGAGCAGTTTTTGAGCGAATATCAGGGCTGCCTGCTCATCGTATCGCACGACAGGTATTTTATGGACAGGCTTGTTGACCACCTCTTTGTTTTTGAAGGTGATGGTTTGATACGCGACTTCCCCGGCAATTACACACTCTACCGCATTGCACAAAAAGAAGAAGAACAAAAGAAAAAACAACAGGAGCAAATTGTACAAACCACATCAACTGAAGCTGTTAAACCTAAAGAAAAAAAGAAACTATCCTTTAACGAAAAACGCGAGTTTGAACAGTTAGAAAAAGATATTCCGGCATTGGAAAAAGAGAAAGCCGAGATAACTGAGAAGATGAGTATTGGTACAATAGCGTATGTAGAACTTGACAAACTCAGCAAACGCATTACGGAAATAACAAACCTACTTGAAGAAAAAGAAATGCGCTGGTTAGAACTTAGCGAACTGGCACAATAATAAATAGCCACGCATTGCGTGGCTATTTATTATGTATTTTTACCCCGAAGTTTATTCAGTAGTAGTTGTTTCTTCTTTTTTCAGTTTATCAAACTCAAACATCAGCGAGAAGCGCAATGTGTTTGAGAGTGGGTTTCTGTTTATACCACTACCAGATGGTATCAGGTATGCAAAGTTCAGATTAAATACATTGTAACGTACACCCAAGCCGCATGTAAAATACCTACGGTCGCCTTTGTCTTTATTTTCGTAAAAGTAACCGGCACGTACTGCAAACTGGTTTTGATACCAATACTCAAGTCCTAAAGATGCTTGCCATTCTTTAAGCTCTTCGCTAAAGCCACCCGGTGCGTCACCAAATGAGCCAATCATACCAGACACTACAGTTTTTTCAGGTATTGCATACTTCTTTACACCTGGTGTTGTAGAAGTATCCTGTGGTGTAGGTACCAATAATTTATTCAAATCCAGCGCGGCTGTGATTTTATTATACTCATCCATTTTGTAAGTATAAGCAGCACCCAAACCTAAGTTGATAGGAATGAAATCGCGACGGGTAGAGCTGTACGCTATTTTAGAACCTACATTGCTCAATACAGCACCGAAGCTGAAGGTACCACTACGAAAATCATCTATATCTTTTGTTTTGTTATAGTACACACCCAAGTCTGCACCAAATGCATTACCTGGTTTGTAGTCTATACCTACAGAGTTGGTTACTAAACCCGATGCGATGGCAGAATGTATGTATCGGAAGCTAAGACCTGTTGACAAATTAGGAGATAACTGACGAGAATAACCAAGATCAAATGCAAATTCGTTTGGCTTGCCCGTACCTACAGGGTCGCCTAAGTTGTTAGTGTAGTTAATCTCTCCCAACGAAAAGTAACGAAAACCAAAACTTATAGCTTGTGGTGTCTTCTCTCCGAATTTTGAATAACCTGAAATGTAAGCCAGAAATATATCAGGTACTATATCCTTTAGCCAAGGTGTATACGTAGCTGAAATACCATATTTTCTTTCTGCGAAAGGCAACTTGGCAACATTCCAGTATTGTGCGTTTGCATCTGCAGTAGTTGCAATACCAACATCACCCATCGCACCTGCGCGCGCATCTGGCGAAATACGTAAGAAAGGTACTGCAGTAGTTACGGTGTTTACGGTACTTTGTCCGCTAAGGCTTGTCTGTGCTGAAGCATTAAGGGTTAATGCCAAACCTAATCCAATTAAAGCAAAGCGTTTTGCCATTCTAATTACAATTTATTTTAAAGTTTTGCAAAGGTATCTTATTTCGTGTTTCGGGCAAATTATATAAAAATTACCTGTAAAATGCTAAGATAAGATACTTAACATGATTATTAACGGGTTATCACCAGTTTTTGGTATGCCATATCTCTGGCTCCATTCTCTGATGCTATAGATATTTTATATAGGTATACGCCTGATTGAAGCAAAGCACCGTTATTATCTGCACCATCCCAGGTCAACTCCCTGCTGGCACCATTGCCTGCATCAAATTGTTGACGCAGTGTTTTAACCAACCTGCCATCCATAGCGTATATATTTATTTCTGCATACAGGCTTTCGTCTGGGTGATTGTGCTCAAAAACAAAGGTCGTTCTATGTTTGAATGGATTGGGGTAATTCATAAGTTTCCTTACCTTCATTATACTGCCATTTGCCACCTCAAAATCAACTGTACCCTCTCCCGAATTGTTGTTTACATCCCAAGCTTTGACACGCATCCTGTGTCTGCCTTCAGGTATATCATACAATGGGAAGTTTACATAGCCTCTTTTATATGTGTTTGATTCCGTTTCATAATAGTCATTCATCACATAAGGCGCTTCTGCATTATCATCCAGTATACCCACCAAATCGTGCCCTACGGCATTGCCCGATACGTTGATGCCTGTTTCGTCTTCAAGTATTGCAAAGAGCAATGGGTTGCTACCTGTCAGTCCGCCATTTTTAAACAAACTGTCGCCAATATAGGGGCGCACTACAGGTGGATTATTCTCCAATATCGGATTGTCTGAATAACCACCAATATTATAGGATGTATCTGCACCTGCAGCATCTGTTTCACCATTCTCTGCATAGAGACTGATTTTGCCTTTACCTATTTCGTAGTTAATATCCTTGGGAGCAATAAAGTAAACAGAGAATTTGCCATTCGTAACAGTTGCACGCCCTCTGTATATAATGTTATTGCGCTGTTTGAAAGTTTTATTGATGTCTGTAAGTGTTTTAACAGTGCGTGGCTTGTCAAAAATCACCACATTCAGCCTGCCCGTAAAGCTACTTAGCAGTGCGCCGGAAGCATTTGTTACTTTGCCATGCAATGCGTAACTACCCAAAGCAGATATTGTGTTAACCGCCAACCCCGTAACGCCATCATTAATACTTTCCAATTGTATGTAATATTCAGGGAAGTTGGGTGTCAATGCGGGGTCTCCCAACAAAGCAAATTTCCTGAAGTTTACAATATAAGATGATGAAGTGGATGCATCACTATATGTTTTGTTTTTACCAATACGCAACGCATCACCAAACGTATTCCACTTGCCGTTTACCCTACTAAACTGTGCTTCGAGAAAGTCTTTATTGATTATTCGATTAGGTGCCTGATACACTAATTGTGTTGTAGTGAGTGAGCCTATTGCACCACCGTCTTTTTTAAGCACCAATTGCTCACCTGCAGACACAAACTGAGGCTGGTCAAATTGACCAAAATCGCAGGTTGCTGTTATCATTACAGGCATCTTGTGTAGGTTATCCCATTTGTTATAATCATCTTGCGTCACAATACGTTCTGCAGACAATACGTCTATGTTGCCATGGCCGCTATAGTTTAGCAACAGCGTACCTTTAAATACCTGATCATTTATCATTTTATTTGCTTGCGGTGCACGCAACCCACCTGGTGTAGAGATAAATGGGATTGCATCCTGATATACTTTGGTGCTGTTATACAGATTACTACGTTTTTCTATTATTGCCTCCATAATTTCACCATCATCCATATGTTCACCAGCAATATCTTCATTATCAGTTACGAAAGTGGTACTTAAACGCCATGCACCAAGTGATGCAGGGCTTTTATACGCTTTTATCTTATTCACCATAGCAAGTGCTTCATCAAGCGATTTTACCGGAAACCTTCCCATACCAACATCCAGCGTATTAGCAATGTTTGTAGCTTCTATATTTTCATTGTCGTCAAGAAACCCAAAAAAATCATCACCACTATAGCTGCCTATTTTGTCAAAAGATTGTGCCGACTCAAACGTAGGCACGTAATTGGTATTGTTGCTGAGCCTGTTTCTATAATCATACGATGCATCTCCAAGTAATAATAGATATTTGGGCATTTGGGTAGTATCTGTACCAGCCCTGTCATAAAACATCTTTACAAAATCGCGTATAGCACTGATGTCTTGTCCACCCGAAGAAAACTCGTTATATATGAGCTCCGGCGTTGTAACCAATACTCGCAGTTTGCTACGTTGTTTATGAAAATCTGCTAATTCATTGGCTGCTTGCAGAAAATTGCTGTTGGATACGATAATATAATCTGTCTGAGCCTCGCCGTGCAGGTTTTGATTGGGTATTTTACCAACAAATTCCGGTGCAGGTGCATTCCCCCCTTTCGTTGCTGCATATTGCCTCAAAGACTGTGCGTTATTACTGAAAGTATATGTATTACCAGACAAATTGCCACTCATCTGTATTGGTTCATGCATATCAGTAACATCCCACACTTGTGTAGCACCATCAGCATTGCCAATGCTGAAAGATGCAGCATTACCTGCTGCTACGCTGTTAATGTCTCTGAAAGTAAAAGCGTCTGCTTCAAACATTAATTGCCTGCGGGTATTAATTTCAATAAAGTCTACATAACCTGTGCCTTCGTTGTTTGCAGGGTTATATGTAATGCTGATGGTATTTTTACCTCCCGCACCTTGCAGTTTCACTAATTTTACTTCATATGTCAAAGGTGCGACATCATCATTATAAGCTGCCCTGTCGAGCGTATAGTTGCCAATGTTAGCACCATTACGCGTTATCGTAAAGTTATTCGGTGCTTCCGTACACCTTGAAGCAAGAGCTATTCGGTATCCGGCGTCTCCAGCCAATGTTCCTAAATCAAACTCAAAACTTCTGGTGAGCGATGCGCCTGGCTTATTGCTCATATCTTCACCTACCCAGTTTTTACCATACTTTGCTGGGTTGAAGAGGTCTTGTTCATGTAGTTTGTAATCATTATAACTACTTACAAATGCATTGGGTGCTGGCGGTGTACCTTGCTTACCTATGCGTTTGCCATTAGCACCATTCAGATTAATGAAGTAATAACCTTTGTCTTCATACAGGTTTTTAATGTGTGTAAAAATGCCATTAGGTGCATCTAAAACCCAACCTGTCGGGCCTACAGCATAAAACATGAAATAATCGCCTGGACCGAACGAGCCATCCCCCCCGTCATTCATCCAAATGGCTGTTTCTGTAAGGTCGTCTTTACGTGGCTTGGCATTATCTTCTGGCAACATATTGCCACCATTACCAAACACCCTTATCTGTGCAGATGGGATAGTGCCGCTAATACCGGCTTTTGTGCTGAGAAAGGCATAATCAATCTTGTATAGTCCGTCATCTGCTATTGCTACCTTATACCAATCTCCTGATGCTAATGGAGAATTTGCCGATGTAGTTTTTAATGCTGTTGCCGGAAGTGTCTCAGTACTTTCAGTTACGTCCAACGTTGCAGATACTAACTGCTTGATACCATCAGCTTCATTTTTATATACAGGTATTCTTATTAGTGCAAATGGGCGTTTGCGTTCTTTCCCTAAAACGATATCGCATTGTGGGTCAGTTACCGGCAAAGCGTCTGCTGGCAACTGTGCTACAGGCTTATATATCAGACGTTCTACTTCTATAGTAGGAACGGAATATGAATCCAGCCATATCTTTTTTACAATGTAGCCATTACTAATGTTCGACGGCAACACATTTACATCATATTTTGCACCTGCAAAAGCACTTACAAAACTTAAAATGCACGTTGTAGTTATAAGTAGTTTTTTCATTCTATAAACACACTGGATTGGGCTATTCATATATTACTCAAATTTAAGGGTTTGACAGCTTTTGACGGCGTAAAAAGCCACAATAATGTAATCTTAACGTAAAACCTGATAAGATATTATAAAATACGAATTATTTACTCAAAAAGGATTATTTTAAGATTATAAGTTTCGGATGCTTGACTTTATGAAAAGAATGCTCTATCATTGTAACAACTTTTAACAAATTGTTGAACCAATTCGTCGTAAATATTTTTCTCTGATTATGAAAAGAACTCTCATCGGCGTGAGCTTGCTTTGCATCGGGACAGCTACCTTTCTTACAGCTTGCTCTTCTAAACAAAATGTCGGTGTTTCGCAGACAACCGGCTGGGATTATAATGACCCGCGCCTCGGTGGTTTTGATGTGGCCAATTATCCTGGCCAGCAAACAGGCCCCGGCCTTACCTTCGTTGAAGGTGGACGCTTTACAATGGGTCAAACTGAAGAAGACCTGACCGTAGAACGCAACAACATCCCGCGTACCGTTTCTGTTTCTTCGTTCTATATGGACGAAACAGAGGTGGCAAACGTTCACTACCGTGAGTACATCTACTGGATGTATCGTTCTTACGGTTCTGACTATCCCGAAGTTATAGCCAAGGCATTGCCCGACACTACTTGCTGGCGCAAGGCTCTGTCTTACAACGAACCATTGGTTCAATATTATTTCCGCCATGCGGCTTACAACTACTATCCTGTAGTAGGTGTTAGTTGGAATCAGGCAAATGAATTTGCTAAATGGCGCAGTGACCGTGTTAATGAGTATATCCTCATCAAAAACGGTTTCCTGAAAAAGAATCCAACTCAGGTGAACGAAGATATCTTCGACTCTGAAACATACACCAATGGTCAGTACGATGGTACACCAGGCAGAAATCGCAAGCGCGACCTTGACCCTCAGGGTGCAGGCAAACGTAATATGCGATATTCTGACGGCTATCTGCTGCCAAACTACCGCCTCCCGACAGAAGCTGAATGGGAATATGCTGCCGTTGCAAACATAGGCAACAACCCGGAACGCGAAACAGGGCGTCGTCGTGGTGAAGAAGTAATTACAGACCGTAACGTATATCCTTGGGGTGATGCTTATACTACTCGTTATGGCATCCGCAACTCTTATCAAGGTCAGTTCCTTGGCAACTTCAAACGCGGCAAAGGTGATGCAATGGGTCTTGCAGGTGGTTTGAATGATAATGCAGACATTCCTGCTCCTATCTATTCATATCAGCCAAACTCTTACGGCTTGTACAATATGGCAGGCAACGTTTCTGAGTGGGTATTGGATACTTATCGTCCATATACAAGCGATTTGAACGATTTCCGTCCTTATCGTGGTAATGTATACGACACTTACAAGCGTATAGCAGAAGACAATCAACTGGATGAAAAAGACAGCTTGGGTCATTTATCGAAACGCATATTGACTGATGATGAAGTAATGGCAAAAGAAATTTTTGATGGTAATACGGCAGACTTGCGTAACTATCAGGACGGTGACAGTGCTTCTCAGTTTGTTTACAATTACGGTATGAATACGTTGGTAAACAACGATTCTAAAATATACAAAGGTGCTTCTTGGAACGACCGTGCTTATTGGATGTCTCCGGGCACTCGCCGCTTTATGCAGGCTAAGCAATCAAGTGCCTCTATTGGTTTCCGTTGTGTAATGGATCGTCTCGGTTCTCCTAACGGTCGCAATGACGAAAGAGCTGGTAACTACTTCGGTAAAAAAGGTGGTCGTCCTCCTCGCAAATAATTATAGTTTCTTTTCATAATAACAAACCCCTTCTTCCGAAGGGGTTTGTTATTTTTATACCCTAAACAAGCAGGCTTTGGAAACACCAGCTTTATACAATATTTACAAACAACATCCTTCTGTACAAACAGATACCCGCAAACTAAAGCAGGGTGATATATTCTTTGCACTGAAAGGCCCCAATTTTAACGGCAATGCTTTTGCCAAACACGCATTAGATGCCGGTGCTGCCTATGCTGTAATTGACGAACATGAATATGCTATTGACGAGCGCTATTTACTAGTAGAGGATGTATTGACAGCATTACAACAATTAGCAAAATATCATCGCCTACAATTAAATATACCCTTCATAGCCATCACAGGCTCTAACGGCAAAACAACCACCAAAGAATTGGTAACTACTGTGTTGCAACAGCAGTATATAACTTATGCTACAGAGGGCAACCTGAACAACCACATAGGTGTGCCGCTGACACTGCTGAAAATAAAGCCAGATGCACAGATGGCAGTGATAGAAATGGGCGCGAATCACCAGAAAGAAATTCAAAGCTATTGTAAGATAGCGCTACCAACACACGCCATCATCACCAATTGCGGCAAAGCACATATAGAAGGCTTTGGTGGTATAGAAGGTGTACGCAAAGGCAAGGGTGAGCTGTACGATTTCATTCGCGATAATAATGGCATCATCTTTCGCAATACAGACCTCGATTACCTTATAGGCATGAGTGCGGGCATTAGCAATCAAGTAAGCTATGGAAGTGCAGATGCAGACTATGTAGGGCAAGCCGTAATGAAAGACGTATTCTTATCCGTAGCAGTTAATAAACCTGTTAGTACTACAATAGACACACAATTAGTTGGCGATTACAACTTCCCCAATGCTATGGTAGCTATAGCAGTTGGTTTACATTTTGGTATTGATATTGATTTAATAAAACAAGCTATCGAAACATACAACCCCGACAATAGCCGTTCTCAATGGGTACAAAAAGGCAGCAATAAAATTATACTGGATGCGTACAATGCCAACCCCACCAGTATGCGCGCTGCTATTACCAACTTTGCAGGTACACAACTCTCTAACAAAATGCTATGGATAGGCGGTATGAAAGAAATGGGAACAGAAGAAGCTAAAGAACATGCAGAACTGGTGCAACTGGTGCAACAATACAATTGGAGCAATGTGATACTGGTAGGCAAAGAGTTTGATGGCATTACGCATAGCTACCCGCACTTTCAAACATCTGCAGATGCTGCAGCTTATGTAAAGCAACACCTACCAGCCAATGCTGCCATCCTCATTAAAGGTTCACGCGGTAGTAAGATGGAAGTGCTGCTGGATGCTTTATCATAATTATACTAATTTCACTGTCAGCAAATATTTTGCAATGAAAGCAAACGAAGTACCGCAGGATAAACGCGACTTTAAAGAGGGCGATAAAATACACAAGCTGATGTATGCCGTTGATAACGATGGCAAGTACACTGGCATCACCTCTGCAGGTTGGGAAGCAGAAAACATAGCCACCAAACAGGCTTGGGATGCGGTAGATGAAGAACTGGCAGAAACCGAAGAAAAAGTAAAGCGTGGCGAACTGAGCCCGATTGCATACTATATGCAAAAGAACCTGATGGAAGTATCGTTGTTGGCAAAATATGTTGGCAAATGGCAATGGCAGGTGAAACGCCACTTCAAGCCATCTGTATTTAGTAACCTGAGCCCTGCTATGCTGGCTAAATATGCTGCTGTATTCAACATCTCGGTTGATGAATTGAAAAACTTCGGAAAATAATCGTTTACCCCATTCTTACACAAACTACATGAGTACTTTACCATACAAGCATTACCAACATGCCCATTGCGAGAGTGGGGTTACAGCCAATCTATTAAGGCATGCTGGCATCAACATCAGCGAGCCTATGGCATTTGGCATAGGTGCTGGTTTATTCTTTGCCCATCTGCCATTTGTAAAAGTGAGTGGCACACCTGGTACTACTTTCCGCACTTGGCCAGGTGCTATCTTCAAACGTACTACACAACGCTTGGGTGTTGATATGCACACGCAGCGTTTCCGTACCCCCGAACGTGCCAATCAGGCATTAGATGAAGTATTGGCAAGTGGCAAACCCGCTGGTATGCTTAGCAGTGTGTATTATCTGCCTTATTTGCCTGAGGCGTTTCGTTTCCACTTTAATGCGCACAATCTGGTAGTATATGGCAAAGAAAACAACCAATACCTTGTCAGCGATCCGATACTGGAAGATGTAACAACGATACTACCCGAAGACCTTGCCAAAGCCCGCTTTGCAAAAGGCACACCGGAGCCTAAGGGCTTTATGTATTATGTAAAAAACGTACCACAACAGGTAGATTTCACCAAAGCCATACAGGCCGGCATTAAGCAAACCTGCTTTTTCATGTTATCGCCACCCTTACCCTGGTTTGGCAACAAAGCCATTTTTTTACTGGCTAAGCAGATAAAGAAATACCCGCAAAAACTAACTCCACGCAAAGCATCCCTTTATTTGGGCAACGTAATACGTATGCAGGAAGAAATAGGTACGGGCGGTGCGGGTTTCCGTTTTCTGTACGCTGCTTTTTTGCAGGAAGCAGGTGCAATGCTGCGAAGAGATGATTTACAATCGTTTTCAGCCGAACTAACTAAAATAGGCGACGACTGGCGCAATTTTGCCTACCATGCTGCCCGCTTGATGAAAGACCGTAAGTCTGACCTTGTTTCTTATGACGAACTCAGCGACCTACTACGTGTTTGCGGCGAAAAAGAGCGCGATTTATTTGGTCGTATGCAGAAAATCAAGTGGTAACATAATATCATTTAATACCTGAGTAAAAAATTATCGCTATTTTTGTCAGCTAATTGTCCTCTGTGTGAACGGCAATAACAGGCGTGCCATATTAAACTTTATTGACTTTTTTCATCCCCCCTTCTCTCGGTGGATAAATAAGCAAACCTTCCGCTACCTTGCCTGCGGGGGCTCTAATACCTCATTGGATATTATCATCTACTGGTTTAGCTACAATTTTGTACTGCATAAGCAGACGGTACACATAGCCGACCTGCATATTGCAGCGCATATTTTCGCTTTCATCATTTCGTTTTCCATCAGCTTCCCGCTTGGGTTTGCGCTTTCTAAATACCTTGTTTTCCCCGAATCGAACATCAAAGGTCGCATCCAGCTATTTCGCTACGCGGTATTAGTAGCTATGTGCATAGTACTCAACTATGTATTCCTGAAGTTGTTTGTAGATGGCTTTGGATGGTTTGCCACCCCATCAAAAATTCTCACTACCGGATTAGTAGCCATTTTCAGCTACGTATCGCAGCGGAACTTTACCTTTAAGGTAAAGCCAGATACGGCTGTGGTAGAGTAGGATTATCATATCCAATCCAGTTTCTCTTTTGTCAGTGTACTTTCTGCATCGCCTGTGTTGAGTGTAGTCGCAGGTTCAAAGAGCATTACGCTTACTTCTTCGTCTGCTACGGGACGGTGTTCTATTCCTTTGGGTACTATCAGCATATCACCCTCATGCAGCACTACGGTTTTATCCCTGAACTCCATACGGAAACTACCCTGTAACACATAAAATAATTCATCTTCATCATCATGCTTGTGCCATACAAATTCGCCTTTGAACTTGACAAGCTTTACGTGCTGCCCATTCAGCTCACCCACTATCTTCGGGCTCCAGTGTTCTGAAAACAACGCCAGTTTTTCAGAGAGGTTTATTTTGTGCATGAGTATGAAGTTTTCTTATTGAAAAATTTGACGAATACCTATGATAAAGCATATTAGTGACCCAACCAGGAATATTTTATACCAAATGTTCATCGATATCCAGAAAAATTCATTTTTAATGTCAACTTTTACTTTAACACCTTCTTTATTTTTATAATAATCGTTGCGAGTTGCATAAGTCCAGCCAGCAGTCAACAAAAAACCAATACAAGAAGTAAATCCTGCATTAATTCTTAGAAGATTAGCAAAGACAATTAATGAAAAAATAAAGCACAATATAAAATACACAGGTATAAGTATACCCTTGTTTTTGTAAAAGAATAATACTGTCATAATAGAAATGTTTATGGAGAGTCTTTATTATTATTAAGTGTTTCCATATTGTATTAAAAAAATTAAATATACTTCCCCGTATAGCTTTCCTTTACTTTCTTCAAGCCTTCGGGTGGGCCTGCATAGAGTAGTTGGCCGCCGCCTGCACCACCTTCCGGGCCCATATCTATTACCCAGTCGGCACATTTTATTACATCGGTGTTGTGTTCTATTACCAGGATGCTATGCCCTTGTTCTATCAGTGCATCAAAAGAGCCGAGCAGTTTTTTGATGTCGTGAAAATGCAAACCCGTTGTAGGCTCGTCGAATATGAACAAGACTTTTTCTTTCGCTGCTCCCTTACCTAGGAACGATGCCAGTTTTACACGCTGTGCCTCACCACCACTCAGGGTATCGCTACTCTGCCCTAGTTTTACATATCCTAAACCCACATCGCTCAACGGTTGCAGGGCAGATGCTATTTTCTTTTCGTCTTTAAAAAATTCGATGGCTTCGTCCACACTCATTTCCAGTACATCAAATACACTCTTGGTGCGGTAGGTTACTTCCAGCACTTCGTCTTTAAAACGTTTGCCCTTGCAGCTTTCGCATAGCAGGTGTACATCTGCCAGAAACTGCATCTCCACAATCACCTCACCCTCACCCTTGCAGGTATCGCAACGCCCGCCATCTGTATTGAAAGAAAAATGTTTCTCCGCAAAGCCACGCATTTTTGATAGCTGTTGTTTGGCAAACAGCTTGCGCACTTCGTCCCATGCTTTGATATAGGTAACAGGGTTGCTGCGCGATGATTTACCAATCGGGTTCTGGTCTATCATTTCTACATGGGCTATCTTATTAATATCGCCACCTAAGAATTTGTGTATGCCCGGTCGCTCTACCCCCTCGCCAAAATGTTTCATCAGCGCAGGGTACAAGGTAGATTTTACCAGCGTTGTTTTACCGCTACCACTCACCCCGGTTACCACACACATCACATTCAGTGGAAAATCTACATTCACATCTTTCAGATTGTGCTGTCGGCAGCCCTCTAATCGTATGCTGCCTTTGGGCTGGCGTTTAGTAGCAGGAGTTTCTATCTGCATAGCACCACTCAGGTATAGCCCGGTAAGGCTCATCTTATTTTTTATCAATTCCTTGTATGGACCGGCAGCTACCACCTCTCCACCCAAGTGACTGGCAAGTGGACCCATGTCTATTATATAGTCTGCCTCGCGCATCATCATCTCATCGTGCTCTACTACTACTACTGTATTGCCAAGGTCGCGCAGGTGTTTCAGCACGTTTATCAAACGCTCTGTATCGCGGCTGTGCAAGCCAATACTGGGCTCGTCAAGTATGTAGAGCGAGTCAGTCAGGTTGCTGCCCAAAAACTTAGTAAGCTGTATGCGCTGGCTCTCGCCACCACTCAGCGTATTGGCAAGGCGGTTCAGCGTCAGGTAGCCTAGCCCTACATCCAGCAATGTTTTCAGGCGTTGGTGTATTTCTATCAGTATGCGTTTGGCTATTTGCGCATCATGTTCGTTCAGCTTCAGTTTATCAAACCACTGTGCCAGGTCGGCAGATGGCATCAGCATCAGGTTGCCGATGTGATGGTCCGCTATCTTTACATAAAACGCTTCTTTGCGCAAGCGCATACCCCTGCAACTGGGGCAGGTAGTACGCCCTCTGTAACGTGCCTGCAATACCCGATACTGTACTTTGTAAAGGTTCTGCTCTACCATCGTAAAGAAATCGCGGATGCCGTTTACTTTACTGTTTCCTTGCCACAATAGTTCCAGTTCGCTCTCGTTCAATTCCATGATGGGTTTGTGGATAGGGAAATCATACTTCACTGCCGTGCGTATAAAAGATTGCAACCACTCGCCCATCTTCTCCCCTTTCCAAGGGGCTACTGCTCCTTCATACACGCTCAATCGCTTGTCGGGTATTACCAAGTCTTCGTCCAACCCCAACACCATACCAAAGCCCTCGCATTGCGGGCATGCACCATACGGATTGTTGAACGAAAACAGGTTGGGCGTTGGCTCTTCAAACACCATACCATCCGCCTCAAAGCGGTTGTTGAAGTGCATCATCTTCTTACCATCTATTTCCAGCGTACATTCCCCCTCACTTTCGTAAAAAGCGGTTTGGATACTATCCGCCAAGCGGTGCAGGTCGTCTTCATCAAATTCTTTGGTAACGATGCGGTCTATCAGCAGATAAATATCTTTCTTGGGCAATGTTACATCCCCACTCAGTACTTCTTCTATGCGTATCGGTTTGTCTTCGCCTTTGGCATGTACACGGCTGAAACCTTTTTGCAGCAGTATGTTCAGTTCCTCATTCACGCTACGCCCATAGCGGGTTACGAGTGGTACTATGATTTGTACTTTAGCTCCGTGTGCCAGTTTCTGCACATAATCCACCACATCACTTACACTGTCTTTCTTCACTTCGTTGCCACTTACTGGCGAATAGGTTTTACCCACACGAGCAAAAAGCAGGCGCAGATAATCGTATATCTCCGTCATACTACCGACGGTGCTGCGTGGTGTGCGGGTGGTAACTTTCTGCTCTATGGCAATGGCAGGGCATATACCGCGTATATAATCTACATCGGGTTTGTCCATCCGCATCAGAAACTGACGGGCGTATGCACTCAGGCTCTCTGCATAGCGGCGTTGCCCTTCCGCAAAGAGGGTATCCATCGTCAGGCTGCTTTTGCCACTGCCACTCACACCTGTTACCACTACCAATTTGTTGCGCGGGATGGCTACATCTACATTCTTCAGGTTGTGCATACGCGCCCCTTTGATGAAGATGCTGTCATCTTGTGCAAGCAAGGACGCTTGCATAGAAGTATATAATTCGTTGCTTAATGTGGTTACTTTCTTTGCCATAAGAGAGAAAGCAAATCTAATGATAACAGTTGGTAGATGGTTTAGTTGACGGATAGGTGTTTTTTATGTATGTATATACGCTTTACGCATGTTTTTTTCTCTTACTCTTCCACCCGAACATTAGCATATTCAAACCCAATACCAGCATCAGCAATACCAGCCCGAAGAATTCTCGGGTTTCCTCTATATAGGGCTTCGTAGCCTTCATGCTTTGTGCAATATTTTCCGCGTCATGCTTATTAAACCAGTTCAGCACACCCGTAGTGTCAAACATCAGGTACAATGCATATACTGCATACACACACATAGCTACCACATACAACACACGTGGGTAACGCCCCCTAATGGCCTGTATGCACAAATAGGCACCCGTCAGGTACAAAGGCATCCATACATACGGGTCGGGGTCGTTGTACTGCAATGCGGCGGATAGTATAAACAGCAGCGCGAAAAAACCATTGATAATCTTCATCAGCATAGTGCGGCAAAATACAAAATAGCCCTGCTTTCATGCAATGCTGCCAAATATCACTACAATTTTATAACAAATCCATAGCTGTCTTGTCTGTGGCATATTTCGTAACTTTAAGTAAGATGAAGACGAAAGACGAGATTGTACGGAACTGGCTGCCACGCTATACGGGCATGGCGTTGAAAGACTTCGGGCAATATATACTGCTCTGCAATTTCAGCAATTATGTTACCCGCTTTGCAGAGATGCACAATGTAAAAGTTGTGGGTGCTGATAAGCCGATGCCCTGCGCTACTGCCGACGGTATTACCATCATCAACTTTGGTATGGGTAGTGCCAGTGCCGCTACCATGATGGACTTACTGAAAGCCATTGAGCCCAAAGCAGTGTTGTTTCTCGGTAAGTGTGGCGGATTGAAGAAGAAAAATAAAGTGGGCGACCTGATACTGCCCATTGCCGCTATACGGGGCGAGGGTACGAGCAACGATTACTTTCCGCCCGAAGTACCTGCCCTACCTGCATTTGCCTTGCAGAAAGCCATATCTACCACCATCCGCGACCATGCCCGCGACTACTGGACGGGTAGTGTATATACTACCAACCGCCGCGTGTGGGAGCATGATGAAGACTTTAAAGAATACCTGCGCCGCATACGCGCTATGGCTATAGATATGGAAACCGCCACTATTTTTTCAGTTGGCTTTTACAACAAAATACCAACAGGTGCATTGCTCCTCGTGTCCGACCAACCGATGATACCCGAGGGTGTAAAAACAGCCGCTAGCGATACGCGCGTTACCAAAAAATACGTAGATGCCCACCTGAGCATAGGCATAGACTCACTGAAACAACTCATCAACAACGGGCATACAGTAAAGCATTTGAAGTTTTAAATATTGAACACAAACCACATCATACAAGCCGCTAACCTCAAAATATCCTTTGGCGATTTTATCGCCGTCAATGGCATTTCATTTGCTATTGAGCAGGGCAAAACGTTGGCTATTGTGGGCGAGAGTGGTAGTGGCAAATCGCTTACTGCATTATCGTTGATGGGCTTATTGCCCAAAGAGGCGAGAGTGCAAGGCAATTTGCAATTACAAGAACATAACCTTTCTGATGCCAACAATGCATTGTGGCAGCAGCTACGTGGCAAAGCGATGGGCATGGTCTTTCAAGAGCCTATGAGCTCGCTGAACCCTGTAATGAAAATAGGCAAGCAACTGGCAGAAGCCATGCTTACACACCAGTCAATAGACAAAGCCACTGCCAAACAACAAGCCATAGACTGGCTGTGCAAAGTGCAGCTACCCAACCCCGAAAAACTGTACGAGCGCTATCCGCACCAACTATCGGGCGGTCAGAAACAGCGGGTGATGATTGCGATGGCTATGTGCAACAACCCTGTGCTATTGATTGCAGATGAGCCTACTACCGCATTAGATGTTACTGTGCAGCAAGAAGTGATAGCGTTGATGAAAGAACTACAGGCAGAACACCACACTGCCATGATATTCATTACGCACGACCTGTCGCTCGCAGCACAAATAGCAGATGATGTGCTTGTGATGTACAAAGGGGAAGTGATGGAATATGGTAACGCTGCCCATGTATTGCACAACCCGCAACATGCTTATACCAAAGCACTGCTGGCTTGCAAGCCCAACGCAAATAATAAAGGAAAACGCCTGCCCATAGTAGCAGATTTTTTGCAGGACGAACCACCTGCAACTATTTATAATACAGATGCCCCCATTGGCAATACGATGCTGCAAGTAAACAACCTGCGCGTATGGTTCACCGAAAACAAAGACTGGCTGGGCAGACCTGTCAACTATTTCAAAGCAGTGGATGATGTAAGCTTTGAACTGAAGCGTGGCGAAGTACTGGGCTTGGTAGGCGAAAGCGGTTGCGGCAAAAGTACCATCAGCCGCAGCCTGATGGGTTTATTGCCTGTACACGAGGGGCAAATCGTCTTCAATAACGAAGACCTTGCCACCCTACCGCAAAAAGAATGGGTGCGCATACGCAGGCAGATACAGATGATATTTCAAGACCCCTACGCATCACTCAATCCACGCATGACGGTTGGTGATATGCTGATGGAACCTATGCGTACGCACAGTATAGTACCACACAGCGAATTGAAAAAAGAAGCACAACGCCTGCTGGATATGGTGCAGCTACCTGCCGATAGTATGAAGCGTTATGCCCACCAGTTTAGCGGGGGGCAACGACAGCGCATAGGAATTGCGCGTGCATTGGCGCTACGCCCGCAACTGCTGATATGTGATGAGAGTGTATCTGCACTGGACGTAAGTGTACAAGCACAGATACTGAATCTGCTGAAAGACTTGCAAAGAGAATTCAACCTAACCTACCTCTTCATCTCTCACGACCTGAACGTAGTACACTACATCAGCCACCGAGTAATGGTGATGCAGGCAGGGCATATTGTAGAAGCGGGCGATGCTACACAAGTATTACAACAACCGCATCACGATTATACTAAACGATTAATAGCTGCTATGCCTTAAAGGTTACTTACCTATCAGCATCTTCCCCACCACTTTATCTATCGGCAGGGTAAAAGTATCATCATTAATATCGCTTAAGGATAGCCAGTAGGTGCGTTCTTCGGGTACGTTGTTGGTGATGGCAGCCGTTGCATCGCTACGAACGAGGTAGTAAATACTGATGACTTGCGAATCATCAAAAGCAGATGGCTGAAAAAAGTCTGTTGTATAAAAATGTGAAAGAACTTCAATCTCAAGATTCAGTTCTTCCATCCATTCGCGTTGCAGGCAGGCTATAGTACCCTCGCCCCAATCCAACCCACCACCTGGAAACTTAATGACTTTTCGCCCACGTATCAGTTCTTCATTTACCAGCACCTGCCCGTTGTGCAGCCACAAACCATAGACCCGTATATTGAAACGTTTGGCGACCTGCATCAAAACCAGCGCTTCTTATTGAAGTAAAATACCACCAGTACAGATACCAGCAGGGCTATCAGTATAGGCAGGTAGAAGCTGTACGTACCATGCGCGAAAGGTATCTCTACGTTCATACCAAACAAACTGGCTATAAGCGTAGGTATTGAAATCATAATCGTGATGCTGGTGAGGCGTTTAATAACAAGGTTCATGTTATTGTTGATGATGCTGGCAAAAGCATCCATCGTACTGCTAAGGATGTTGGTATATGTATTTGCCATCTCCAAGGCTTGCGAAAACTCTACTATCAAATCGCCCAAAAACTCACGCTCTTCTTCATCGCAATGCAGAAAGTTGGTACGTTCCATTTTCATCAGCAGCAACTCATTACTACGCAATGCGGTAACAAAATATACAAGGCTTTTTTGCACACGCATCAGGTACAGCAATTCCTCGTTACGGTTGCTGTCGTATAGTTTTTGCTCCAGTATATTGCGGCTGTGGTTTATTTCTTTCAACACCTCCATAAAGTCCATCACCACTTTCTCAAAAATCTTCAGCACCATCATGTTGGGGCGTTCGGGGTGGCGTTTGGCAAACGTATTCAAGAAGCGGCGGATGGCTACATTTTCAAAAGAGTTGACCGTTACTACCTGATTGCGCTCATTGATGATGATGGATATGGGGATGGTAACATAATCAGCATCGCCCTCGTTGAGCGATTTATTGTCAACAGGTGTTTTAAGGATGATGAGTTTTACACCGTCTTCAATTTCGTAACGGGCACGCTCTTCAATATCCAGTGTATCGGTCAGTAAATCGCGCGGTATAGTAAGGGAGCGAGAGAGGTTGTCAATCTCGTTTTCCTGAAAGGGCGGCGTAACATTTATCCAGTTGGCACCCTCTGGTTGCTGTATTTCCAGCGTCTGGCGGTTGATGTTTTTGAAGTATTGAACCATTGCTCCGGCAGGGGGTGTTTAAAAATGTATTTCAAAGGTAATAAAAGCCCCTTATAAATCCCTGCCTGTAGCAGGCTGTAAATGCTAGGTCTTTTCTGCAAGAGATACATATAATAAAATATATTTTCTTATGCTTTGAGGGTGCGCACATGGGCTTTATCTTTGCTGCATGAATCCGAAAAAATTGATGACGTTGGATGAGTTCACCATCCGCGAAACAAGAAAATTTCCGCAAGCTACGGGCGAACTCTCTGCCTTGTTGAGGGATATAGGCCTTGCCTGCAAACTGATAAATAAACAAGTACTGAAGGCTGGCCTTGTTGACATACTGGGCAAGCACGGTGCTACCAATGTGCAGGGCGAGGAACAAATGAAGCTGGATATATATGCAGACGAAACACTGATAAACGTACTACAAAACAGTGCCGACTGCGCAGGTATAGCATCTGAAGAAAATGACGACTTCATCAGTTTCAACGATGAGTGGTCTGTCAATTCAAAATACGTTGTACTGTTCGACCCGCTGGATGGCTCTTCTAATATAGATGTGAATGCGCCGATAGGCACCATATTTTCTATCTACCGTCGTGCTAGCGAATTAGGCAAACCATGTACTGCAGCAGATTTTCTGCAACCGGGCAATAAACTGATGGCAGCAGGTTATGTGATATATGGCAGCAGCACCATGCTGGTATATGCTACTAAAGCAAGTATTAACGGCTTTACACTCGAGCCGTCTATTGGTGAGTTTTGCCTGAGTCATCCTAATATGAAATGCCCTGAAAAAGGAAAGATATATTCTATCAATCAGGGTAATACAGTGAAGTATCATGATGGCACTAAAAACTTCCTGAACTACTGTATGGAAAACAACAAGGAAGAAGGCCGCCCGTATTCTCAACGCTATATAGGCAGTATGGTAGCCGATATGCACCGCACCCTCATCAAAGGGGGCATCTTTATGTATCCGGCAGATAAGAGCAACCCCAACGGCAAGCTACGTTTACAATACGAGTGCAACCCGATGGCTTTCCTTGTAGAGGCAGCAGGTGGTTTGGCTAGCACAGGTTATAGCACTGTGTTGGAAGTAACGCCTACGGAATTACACCAACGTGTTCCCATCTACATAGGGTCAAAAAATATGGTAGAGAAAGCATTGGAGTTTGAAAATGCAGCCACGCCCGTAGCATAGTACAACACATATATTGTTAAAAGGCTCGCTTATGGTGAGCCTTTTTTAGTATTGAAAAAAACAAGCATTAATATTGTGTGTTAATACAATACAATGAAAAAATCCTTAGCACTCCTCTTATTGCAGTTGATCACATACAGTGCATTCGCACAAAACACCCTAATAGGAAGTTGGGAAGGTGAAATGAACGTAGGGCAGAAAGTGCGTTTGGTATTTCGTGTAAAACAAGCAGATGGTAAATTATCTGCAACAATGGATAGCCCCGACCAAGGTGTTACAGGCATACCCGTTGCCAATACCAGTATGAGTGGCGATAGTGTGCTGTTCGACCTGAGCAATGCTGGCATACAATACGCTGGCTTACTGAAAGATAATGAGATAAAAGGCGTATGGAAACAAGGTGGTATGAAACTGCCATTAGTAATGAAGCGTACCGCTAAACCAACTGAACTGAGCAGGCCGCAAACACCCAAGCCACCGTATGGCTATCTGAGCGAAGATGTAACATTTAAAAATGCGGACGGCAGCATCAGCTATGGTGCTACTATTACCATACCAGCTGGTGGTAAAACATATCCTGCTGTGCTGCTCATCAGCGGCTCTGGTCCGCAAAACAGGGATGAAGAACTGATGGGGCATAAACCATTTGCAGTGATAGCCGACTATCTGACGAAAAAAGGTTATGTGGTATTGCGTGTGGATGATAGAGGCGTAGCACAAACAACTGGTGACAGAAAAAAAGCTACCAGTGCCGACTTTGCTAAAGATGCACATGCAGCTATTGACTATCTGAAAACCCGCAAAGAGGTAAACACAAAAAAGATAGGCATGATGGGGCATAGCGAGGGTGGTATGATAGCTCCCATGGTAGCTGCAGAGAGAAAAGACATTGACTTCATAGTACTGATGGCGGGGCCTGGTGTTAAGATTTATGAACTGATGGAAGACCAGAGTGCAGCCGTGATGCAGGCAGGTGGTGTGGGCGAAAATGTAGTAGCCGAATACCGTAAGTTGTACAGAGGTATAGAGCAGTCTATCATATCTGCATCAACCGGTGAGGAAGCGCAAAACAAAATGATACAGGTAACAACAGCTTGGAAGAGTACGGCATCGAAAGAAGCCATAGCCTTGGTAGATATTGCTGACTTTGAGAGTGAAAAGAAATTTGTAAACGAGTTCATGAAAATATACCATGATGCATGGTTCAACTACTTCCTCAAATACGACCCGCAACCCACCCTGCAAAAACTAAGCTGCAAGGTGCTGGCACTAAATGGCGAAAAAGATTTGCAAGTACTACCAAAATCGAACCTTGAAGGAATAAAACAATCGTTAGCTAAGAGCAAAACGAAACAATACGACGTGAAAGAACTACCCGGTCTCAACCACCTCTTCCAAACCTGCAATAAATGTACAGTACAAGAATACGGTACACTTGAAGAAACAATATCACCCCTTGCTTTGCAGACGGTTAGTGATTGGTTGGATAAGCGGGTGAAGTAGATAAGAGCCTCGTAATTACGAGGCTCTTATCAATCTATGCTCTTTCTGCATAATTCTTTAAAGCTGTTTGTACCAATGATGTCCAACCCTCATCGAAGCTATTACGTGCCAAACTTGGGTGACCACTAATGCTATCAAGTCCTGTGTGCGTCAGCTTCACATGTGTTTTACCATCTTCTTCCTGCAACTCCCATGTTACGATAGAATCTCCCGGGTAATCTTCATATCGCCAGCTATGCGATAGTTTTTTGTTAGGTATCACTTCAGTAATTTGGCACAAGTGAACAAACTTTACATCTTCTTTGTCGCAGCCAGTAAAAGTAAATTCAAAGCCTACTTCGGGTTTGAAGTCAGACATGTCGAAATACCACTCTTTCATTTTCTTTTTGTCTGTAATGGCTTCCCATACTTTTGATGCGGGCGCATTGATTACAACCTCTTTGATGAGAGGCGTACCTGTAACTTGCTGTGTCGTTGTCATAATTAATTGTTTTTTTAATTTATTTATTTTCTTTTTTTAATCTTATTATAGTCGTCTTCTACAAACGATTTTAAAGCACTCAGTTTCTTATCCCAGAATGCACTGAAATGTGATGTCCAATCATACACCTCTTGCAGCTTTTTCAGGTTTGCATGGCAATATCTTTCACGTCCTTCCTGCTCAATCATTATCAAACCACACTCCGTCAGTATTTTGATGTGCTTGGATATGGCAGGGCGGCTGATGTTGAAGTTGTCTGCCACTGCATTCAGGTTCATTGTGTCATGCGCCAGCAGTGTTATTATCTCACGCCTTGTGGGGTCGGCTATAGCCTGGAAAACATCTCGTCTCATATATTGCGTAACTATTCGGTTACAAATATATGTGTAACCATTCAGTTACGCAAATTTTTATACAAATTATTTTACTGCACCCTTAAACAGGGACTTTCTGCCTCTCTACAGCAGTATATAGCTTGTAGTATTCGCCTTGTCCTGCAATCAGCGATTGGTGGTTGCCACGCTCTATGATTTGGCCTTTGTCCATTACGATGATTTCATGTGCACGACGGATGGTGGAAAGACGGTGTGCAATGACAATGGATGTGCGCCCTGTAATCATCTTATCAATAGCCTGTTGTATCAGTTGTTCGCTTTCACTATCAACAGAAGAAGTGGCTTCGTCCAATATCAAAATAGACGGATTGTACAACAATGCCCTTGCGAATGATAATAGTTGTCTTTGCCCTTGCGATAAGGTATTGCCACGCTCCATTACATTGAAGTCGTAACCATCAGGCAGGCTCATGATGAAGTTGTGTATGCCTAATAGCTTACATACAGCCTCTACTTTTTCTCTAGGTATATCCGCATTGCGGAGTGTGATGTTATCCACAATAGTACCCGAAAATAGGAATACATCTTGCAGTACTATACCAATATGATTGCGTAAACTGTATATGTCATATTCTTTCAGGTCTATACCATCAATCAGTATGTTACCACTTTCTGTTTCGTAGAGCCTGTTGAGGATGCTGATGATGGATGTTTTGCCAGCACCTGTATGGCCTACCACAGCTAATGTTTTACCGGCAGGTATATCAAACGAAACACCTTTCAATACAGGTGTACCTTGCTTGTAGCTGAAGTGTACGTTTTGGAAACTGACCGCCCCCTGTATGCTGTCGGCTTGTACATCGCCGTTTGATGCGAGGTGTTCATTGCTGTCAAGCACAGTAAATACACGTTCACCTGCAATCATACCCATTTGCAGTACATTAAATTTATCAGCCATCATCCGGAGTGGACGGAAGAGCAGGTTAAGGTACATGACAAATGCAATTACCACCCCGGGCGTAACGCTATAATCGAGCATACGGTGTGCACCCCACCATACCAGTAAGCCCATTGACATGGCAAGTATTATCTCTACCACAGGGAAGAAAACGGAGTATGCAAAGATGGCTTTTATGTTGGCGTCACGGTGTTCTTTGTTGATGGTTTTGAATTTATCCATCTCATGTTTCTCTGCAGCAAAAGCCTGCACAATGTACATACCTACAATATGTTCCTGCACGAAAGCATTGAGTGCTGCAACAGCATTCCGCACTCGTTGGAAAGACTTATTCACTGCTTCTTTAAACCAGTAAGTGGCAAGTATCAGTATGGGAAATGGAGCAAGACATACCAGTGTCAGTCGCCAGTCTGTTACAAACATAATAACCATGATGGCAATAATGGTGAGTACATCTGCTATGATTGATATTATACCCTCAGAGAACACATCATTTACGGCTTCTACATCGTTTATTGTACGGGTAGTAAGTGTACCTATGGGCGTGCGGTCGTAGTAACCAATATTTTGAAACAGTATTTTTTGAAACACTGTTTTGCGCATATCGTTGATGACAGCCTGCCCCAACCAGTTGATACGATACAAAAACCAAAATCTAAGACCGTTTTCAATCAATAACACCACCAACTGTATGATGCTGATATTGATGAGCATTTGCAGCATGTGGTTGGCAATATACTTATCAACCGATAGCTGTATGAGGTAAGGGCGTAGTGGAGATAATCCTGCCAAGACTACAGACATAGCCATAGATATGTACAGGCTACGCTTGTAGGGCGACGCAAAAGAAAAGATGCGTCGTAAAAGACTTAGGTCGAATATTTTTTTAGCGTCGTTACTCACACCTCTTCTTTAAAACTCATCAGGTATGCTTTGATGAAGTCGTCAATTTCACCATCCATCACAGGGCCTACGTTGCCTACTTCATAGTCTGTACGGTGGTCTTTTATCATCTTATACGGGTGGAACACATAAGAGCGTATCTGTGAACCCCATTCAATTTTTTTCTTGCTGCTGTTAGTGGCGTTTTTCAGCTCTTCGCGCTTGCGTAGTTCTTCTTCGTACAAGCGGCTTTTCAACATAGTGAGTGCTTTCTCGCGGTTTTCGCCCTGTGTACGTGCCTGCTGACACTCTACGATGATGCCGCTTGGTATGTGTTTCAGGCGCACGGCAGTTTCCACCTTATTTACGTTTTGCCCGCCCTTACCACCTGCACGGTAAAACTCCCATTCCAAATCTGCCGGGCTCACTTCTATCTCTATACTATCATCTACCAACGGGTAAACAAACACAGATGCGAATGATGTATGCCTGCGTGCATTGCTATCAAATGGCGATATGCGCACCAAGCGGTGGACACCACTTTCAGCTTTCAGTAACCCATAAGCAAATTCACCGTCAAACTCTATTGTAGCTTGTTTGATGCCTGCTCCATCGCCGTACTGTACATCAATCTCAGCCAGTTTCCAGCCTTGTTTTTCGCCATACATACGGTACATACGTAGCAACATCTCTGCCCAGTCCTGACTTTCTGTACCCCCTGCACCACTGTTTATTACCATCACGGCAGGCATTTCGTCTTCAGGCTGGTTGAGGGTAGATTTGAATTCGAGGTCGTCTATGGCTTTCAGTGCTTTATTGTATGCTTCTTGTGTTTCTTCCTCACTGGCAGCACCTTCTTTCCAAAAATCGAAGAGGATGGAAAAATCTTCAACGGCTGTATTGACAGATGTCCAAAGATCTATCCAGTATTTATTGATTTTTATTTCTTTAAGTATGCCCGTAGCACGCGTATTATCGTCCCAAAAGCCGGGGGCGAGGGTGAGGGTACGGTCGTTTTCTACCTTGGCATTGCGGTCATCCACTTTCAAAAAGCGATGCAGGTGCTGTACCCGCTCGCGCATCTCTTTCAGGTATTCCTGTGTCATAATTAAGGGTGTAAATGTACATTTTTATAAGATGGCGATAATATTAGCCGAAATGTTATTTGTTGCGTTTTGTTGCAAAAAATCGGTTTTTTCAAAATTTTGTTGCTGCCAGCGGAAAGAAGATGACAAAATCCTGGGCAACGTTGTAGAATAGTTGTTTGTATCGGTAGTTGGTTTTCAAGGATGACTTTTTTATTATTACAAATATACATAAAATAATTGATAAATCATGTTATATGGCATCTATAGAAACAATTTCGATAAGCAGATAAATGGTAAATATCAGCTTGTGGATTGTCAATCTAATATCATAAATATGAACAATCATCAAACTATCGGCTAAAGCCCTATCTTTGAGTGCCTGTTTCAGGCTCACGTATATGAAAAAAATAATTTATTTAATTTTGGTTGCCGGTATACTTGGCACTACATCCTGTAAAGAAGACTTTGAAATAGCTGCACCATACCAGGATATTATGGTGGCATATGGTATGCTGAATAGTGCAGATACTGCACATTATATACGCATACAAAAGGCTTTTCTTGACAATAACAAAAGCTCTATTGATATGGCCAAAGAGCCGGATAGTAGCTATTTTAAAAATCTGGATGTAGTGATAAAAGAATATAATGATAATAATACATTCCGACGTAGTGTGAGCCTCGAATTCATTCAGGATATGTCTGCTCAAGGCTATCCCAAAGATGCCGCGGGAAGCCAGGGCTTTTTCAATAACCCTTCTAAGGCTTATAAACTAAAAATTGACTCGTTGAACCCTTATTATAAATACAGACTGGTTGTAAAAAATAACAACACAGGTGCTGTTGACTCAAGCCACTTCTTTATGGTAGTAAACGGTGCCAGAAGCAAGAATGCACAAAATTTCTACATAGATGACTTTACTAAAGGCGACCTGAAACTCTCGTTTGCAAGAACTGCTTTTCAGGCAAAATATACACTCTACGGTACTACACCACGTAATGCTCGTATGATAGAAGGCATCTTACGTTTTAACATTGTTGAAGTAAACATCGGTACAGGTGAAAGAAAAAGGCGCAGTGCAGACTATACGTTTGCCAAAGATGTAAAAAACGGATCACAAGAGTTCAAGCTCGAGACGTTGAATACAGGTTTTTATGGCTTTCTGTATGATGCTTTTGGTCCTGCACCTGCAAATACGCAACGTTTGATAGACAGTTGTGACATATTTGTATATGCAGGCAGCAATGAATTGTATACATATACCAATATAGCACAAGTACAAAATAGTAGCCTCTTGGGCGACCAGATCAAACCTATTTACTCAAACATGATAGGTAGTAATGCGTATGGTATCATCGCATCTCGTGCATTGGCCACATATCGCAACGCTGCTATTGATGAGGTAACTTTAGATTCTATAAAACTAAACTCTATAACCAAATCCCTTAATATTGTAGGTCGGACAACTGATTAATTGACAATATTTCACATATAATTATTCAAAAATGCCTTAATGTTAGTTCATTAGGGCATTTTTCTTTCATGCTGTCATACCAACTGCCAATATTGCCGACAATGCGCGACTGGCATATCTATTGACAATAATTTCTTAACAAGCGTAAATAACAAAACGATATAATAAAAAAAGACTATGAGTAAGATTATCGGCATTGACTTAGGTACTACCAACTCTTGTGTTTCTGTAATGGAAGGCAACGAACCAGTGGTGATTGCGAACGACGAAGGTCGCCGCACCACCCCATCGGTAGTAGCTTTTTTGAAAAACGGTGAACGAAAAGTAGGCGACCCTGCCAAACGCCAGGCTATCACCAACCCCATGAATACCATCATGTCCATCAAGCGATATATGGGTCGCCGTTACGATGAGGTAACGGGCGAGATGTCCCACAATTCCTACAAGATTGTGAAAGGCGACAACAATACGCCACGTGTAGAGATTGAAGGCCGCATGTACACGCCGCAGGAAATAAGCGCGATGATATTGCAGAAAATGAAGAAAACGGCTGAAGACTTTCTGGGACAGGAAGTAAAAGAAGCGGTTATCACCGTACCTGCCTACTTCAACGATGCGCAACGCCAGGCTACTAAAGAAGCAGGTGAGATTGCAGGCCTTAATGTACGTCGTATCATCAACGAGCCTACAGCAGCAGCATTGGCTTATGGCTTGGATAAACAACACAAAGACAGCAAGATAGCCGTGTTCGACCTTGGTGGTGGTACGTTTGACGTATCTGTACTGGAACTGGGTGATGGTGTATTTGAAGTAAAATCAACCAATGGTGATACACACCTTGGCGGTGATGACTTTGATAAAGTTATCATGGACTGGCTGGCTGATGAGTTTAAGAAAGACGAAGCGATAGACCTGCGCAAAGACCCGATGGCTTGGCAGCGTTTGAAAGAAGGTTCGGAAAAAGCGAAAATAGAGCTTTCATCTTCTCAGGAAACAGAAATCAACCTACCATACATCACAGCAGTAGATGGTGTGCCAAAACACTTGGTACGCAAACTGAGCCGTGCAAAATTTGAACAACTGGCTGACAGCCTGATAGAGCGCACACTGGAACCATGCCGCAAAGCGTTGAAAGATGCAGGTATGAACCCAAACGAAATAGATGAGGTGATATTGGTAGGTGGTAGCACACGCATACCTAAAGTGCAGGAAGTAGTTGAGAAATTCTTTGGTAAAAAACCAAACCGCAGCGTAAACCCTGATGAGGTAGTAGCAATAGGTGCTGCTATACAAGGTGGTGTGTTGACGGGTGATGTAAAAGATGTACTGTTGCTGGACGTAACACCGCTGAGCTTAGGTATTGAAACAATGGGTGGTGTAATGACTAAGTTGATTGAATCTAACACAACCATACCTACTAAAAAGAGCGAAGTATTCTCTACCGCCAGCGACAACCAGCCAAGTGTAGAAATAAACGTACTGCAAGGCGAACGCCCGATGGCCAACCAAAACAAATCACTGGGACGCTTTATCCTGGATGGTATTCCGCCTGCACCACGTGGTGTACCTCAGGTAGAAGTTATCTTCGATATAGATGCGAATGGTATATTGCATGTAACGGCTAAAGACAAAGGCACAGGTAAGCAACAGAACATACGCATAGAAGCAGGTAGTGGCCTGAGCAAAGAAGAGATTGAAAAAATGAAGAATGAAGCTAAAGCCAATGAAGAAGCTGATAAAGCAGTGCGTGAGCGTGTAGAAAAGCTGAACATGGCTGATGGACTTGTCTTCAACTCTGAAAAACAACTGAAAGACTACGGCGATAAAATACCAGATGCTGAAAAAACAACTATTGAAGCTGCTGTAACCAAGCTAAAAGAAGCCCACAAAGCAGAAGACATGGATGGTATAGACAAAGCAGCCGAAGAATTGAATACCGCATGGCAAGCAGCCAGCCAGCACATCTACAATGCACAGCAACAAGCAGGTGCTGAAGGTGGTGCAGAACAAGGCCAGGCCAACAGCAATGATAATGATGTAGTAGATGCGGAAGTAGTGGAAGAAACAAAGTAACAACCCCAACCCCTAAAGGGGCTTGAATAAGTTGATGATGTTTAAACGGCGGTACTTATAAGTACTGCCGTTTTATTTATGTGCAGTAAAATATTATTGCCTTGTGTACGTTTAAGGTGTATGCGTAGAATAGCTTTCTTATTGTTTACTGCGTTATTCATTGCGCCGATAGCAAGTGCCCAGTCTTTATATACCTATCTGGGTGGCGGTTTCAGTTACGATTTGTTTATGCGCAATAAGCAGGTCACTACATACAAAACTGACGGGCGTGTATTGCTGTCCCCTCAATTTATAGCAGGGCTGCGGTACTATACTACTCAACGCTTTAATATCATGATTGATGCAACATTGGGTATATCTAGTTTCAACATGCCTACTAAACAACCCGATGTACAAAAGTTTTATTACGAGCATATACGCTCACTCGTTACACTTGGCAGTGGTTATTATGTAGAGATAGACGAGGAGCAAAGCTTTATGCCCTACTTGCAGTTAGGTGCAGCGTATTACGAGTTCAGCGACATGACAGAAAAAGTACCTAATGGCTACATAGGCGTGCAGAGCGATTATAACAGTGCTCGTGTAGTGGCTGTGTGTGGTGCGGGGTTCGAGTATGGGTTTCGCTTGGTGGCAAGGTCGGCCATCAATGTACGTGCTTTGTACACACCGACAGATATTTTTCCTGAACCTGTTAAGTATGGGGTGGATGGTATCAATAATACCGGCCCCTATGCCTTGCAAGGCAAATTGCTGCAATTCCTTGTTACATACCAGATAAACATACCGTTGATGAAGGAACGGTATTATTAAATCAGTTTTTCCAAATCATTTTGATGTAGTCTGTAGCAGGTATTTTGGTAAAACCTGCCTGGCGTAGCATGGTTACCAGCTGCCCCCTGTGGTAGGTAGCATGGTTGAAAACGTGTATCAATACCTGATACACGGGTGTTTTAAACAACTGTTTTTGCAGGTTGTAGTATTGCACTACATGTTCCAACGCCTTATCGTCAAACTGCTTTTCTACAAAGCGCACCAATTCTTCGCTTACATTCAGCCATGCGGCACACACTTCGGCAATGGGTTGGCTGTTGTCATTGCCTGCCCATACGGGATGCTCTGCCAGTTGCAGGCGTTGTAGCCATATATATTCTGCCGCGTAGCAATGCTGTACCGTTTTACGGATGCTGTCGAAACTGCTGGTGATGATCATATCAAGCTGTTCTGGGGTTAGCTGCTGAATGGCATCGAGCATCAGCTTGTTTGCCCACAGATTATATTGTGCCGACTGTAATAATGCCTGTTTCATACTATAAATGTACCTTTGCACTGCTAAATTAATCATCCGCTGCAATGAGCGAAGCAAATAATTCAAATGGTTTTGATACCCTCTGTATTCATGGCGGGCACAAAGCCGAAAACAACAGAGCGCACCTCACCCCTATTTATGCCACCAGCACCTACACTTTCGATAGTGCAGAGCAGGGTATAGCCGTATTTAAGGGAGAGGAACAAGGATATATATATGGCCGCTTCGGCAGCCCCACTACCAACGAGGTGGAAGAAAAAATAGCCCTGTTGGAAGCCTATCAACTGCAAGACGAAACAGGCAAGCCATTGCAACTGAAAGCTATACTCCATGCATCGGGCATGGCAGCTATTACTACCATGCTGCTTGCCAACCTGAAAGCGGGTGATACCATCATCACCCATCACTCGCTATACGGTGGTACGCAAGAGATGATTGATAAGATATTGCCCAACCTCAACATCCACGCAAAGATTGTTGACTTTCACCAACCAGATGCCGTAGATGCAGCTATTAAAGCAGATAGCAGCATCAAACTGATGTATATAGAAACACCTGCTAACCCTACGCTGCAATGTGTGGATATGGAAGTGCTGACTGCTATAGGCAAGGCAAACAACCTGATAGTGTGTGCAGACAATACGTTTGCAACACCCTATCTGCAACAACCATTTAAGTACGGTGTTGATTTTGTAATGCACTCAACCACCAAATTTCTGAACGGACATGGTACGGCTGTAGGTGGCATATTGATAGGCAAAGACCTTGTAAAGATGAATACGGTTGTTACTAAAACGCACAGGCTGCTGGGTGGCAACAGTAATTCGTTTGAGGCTTTTTTGCTGAATAACGGTTTGCGCACATTCTCGTTACGTATGGAAAGGCATTGCGGCAATGCAGAAAAAGTAGCACAGTTTCTGGAGCAGCACCCTGCCGTAGCAAAGGTCAACTATTTGGGATTGGCTTCTCACCCCGACCAAGCCATTGCCAAGAAGCAGATGAAACATGCAGGTGCTATGCTGAGTTTTGAATTGAAAGGTGGCTTTGATGCGGGCATACGCTTCATCAACAACCTGCAACTTTGCATCAGTGCCGTATCACTCGGCACTTGCGATACGCTTATTTCTCATCCTGCATCTACGACGCACACAGGTGTGAAACCAGAAGACAGAATCAAATTCGGGATAACAGATGGACTTATCAGAATGAGCGTGGGCATCGAAACAGAGGACGATATAATCAATGATTTAAAACAAGCACTTTCTATTTGATAATGTGATGATTTGATAATGGTTGTAAAATGCATGAAAGCCTAAAAAAAGAAAATTTAATCGTCAAACTTAGTTTTGAATTGGCTGTTGAAACCAGCAGTTTCTGTGATTTATTAAATGAAAAGAAAAAATGGTCGTTGGCTGACCAGATTTTCCGTTCTGCTTTATCAATTGGTGCAAATGTGAAAGAAGCACAAAATGCTGAAAGCAAAAATGATTTTATTCATAAAATGAAGATAGCGGTAAAAGAGGCTGAAGAATTAGAATATTATTTTGAAGTTTGCATTGCGGTGGCAAATCTTCCTGATTGCAAAGAATTACATAATAAAACACAAACTGTATGCAAAGTCTTAAATAAGATAATCGCTACATCAAAAACAAATTAATCATCACATTATCAAATTATCAAATCATCAAATAAGAAAGATGAAAGAAGTATATGTTATAGATGCCGTAAGAACAGCGATTGGTAAATACGGCGGAACATTAGCTACAGTGCGCCCGGACGATTTACTGGCGCATGTGTTGAAATCATTAGTAGAGCGCAATCCGTCTGTAGATGTGAATGCGATAGAAGACGTGATAGCAGGTGCAGCTAATCAGGCGGGCGAAGATAACCGCAACGTGGCACGTATGGCTGTGTTGCTGGCAGGGCTACCTGAAACGATTGGTGGTTGCACAGTCAACCGCTTGTGTGCATCTGGTTTGCAGGCTATTATGGATGCATCGCGCGCCATTATGTGCGGCGACGGCGATATATATATAGCAGGTGGTGTGGAAAGCATGACACGCGCACCTTTTGTAATGGCAAAGTCGGAGAGTGCTTTCGGGCGGGCGCCGGAGATGTATGATACTACAATGGGTTGGCGTTTCATCAACAAGAAATTCAATAAAGACAATTACTACCCATATACTATGGGCGAAACGGCGGAAAATGTTGCTTCTAAATATAACGTGAGTCGCGAAGCGCAAGACGCATTCGGGCTGCAAAGCCAGCAGCGTTATTTTGCCGCGCAGGCAGCAGGTAAGTTTACAGATGAGATTGCGCCATTGACGATAGACCTTGGCAAAGGCAAGATGATAGTATTTGATACAGACGAACACCCGCGCGAAACAACGCTGGAGAAAATGGCTACACTGAAACCTGCCTTCAAAAAAGATGGTACGGTAACGGCAGGCAATTCAAGTGGTATTAATGATGGTGCATCTGCATTGCTGCTGGCAAGTGAAGATGCAGTAAAAAAATACGGGCTGAAACCCATTGCCAAAATAAAGAGCATGGCCATAGCGGGTGTTGACCCCGCATACATGGGCATTGGCCCTGTACCTGCTACACGCAAGGCACTGCAACGCGGAGGGCTTGATGTGAAAGACCTTGACCTTGCCGAACTGAACGAGGCTTTTGCGGCACAGGGCATACCTTGTATGCAAGAGCTTGGATTAGACCCTGAAAAGACAAATGTAAACGGTGGTGCGATAGCAATAGGCCACCCGTTGGGTTGCAGCGGCGCGCGCATATCTACTACCCTGCTACACGAGCTGAAACGCCGGGGTGGTAAGTACGGATTGGCAACGATGTGTATTGGCGTAGGACAAGGCTCGGCAATTATTTATGAAATGGTGAACCAAGATTAGGCTGATGAAACTGGTTGCCCTGATAGTTTTGATGTGGTTACCTGCGTTGGTGTATGGACAACAGAAATGTGCATGTCCCGAAAAATACAACAATGAAAAATCTATAGCTGACAAAACTTATAGATTTAAAAGCGGGCAAGTGATAGGCTTGTGTGGCTTTACGGAAGATAAGGGCTTAACCTATTCAGAGTTTGCACTTTTTAATTGCACAACCAATAAAATAATAGCTGAGTGGGATGCAACTGAAAATTGTACTGTTAAGTTCTCAAATGACACATTGAAGATTGAGGAGTTGTATTTGTTTCCTATCAAAGGCGTATATAAACAAGTTCCTTTTTACGTGGTAAAATTTTATTACAATAACGCTTCATTGCGCAAAATCAGCTATTACCAGCCATCATTATTAAAGTATTCAAACACTGAGATTAATAAAGCAATTCAATTATTCAAAGCCGGACGTGCTGCCAATACTGAAGAGAATATTGAAATTGCAGATAAGTTATTTTGTGCTTTTGTATCTGGGAGTATTGAAGCTGAAGCCTGTTTCCTTTCGGTTAAAGAAAAATTAGGCCCTTTTGATGGGGCTATTGCAGACCTTTGGAATAGCCTCTTAAATCTTTATAAAGACTACAAAAAGTACACGCAAAAGTAAATCTAACGACAGCACTAATGATAATCCCACCCAAGCCAGTTTAGCTCAAATACAAAGGCATTGGGTTTTGGTGTGTTAGGGTTGGCAATTGCGTAGCCACCGCATAGCTGTATGCGTTTGCTGAGTACAAACATACCGCCTAATACGCCCACACCCGCATCGTTGCGACCGGATACCCAGTCGCCCATCAGGTAAAAATGTTTGGTGAGCTTATACTCAAACCCTATCAATGCGCCCGCTACATTGCCCGTGCCTGTAAACATACGGTTGGATAAATAACCACCTGCTACTATCCTGCGCCCCTCGCCTATCTGGTAGCTTGCCAGCGCGTAGTTGAAGTAATTTATCTTCTTATTATGCACTTTATTACTAAGGTTCAGGCCCATTTGTGTACCCACGTTCAGGTTCACTTTTTTGAACAAGGGTATTTGTTTTTGCAACGTCACCATCAGCACAGGATATAATGAGCCGCGCCCTGCATCGCTGTTATACAAGCCATTCCATTCGGGTGTAAAATAAGCACCTTTGCCTACCAGATTTAAACCTGCATCCCAACCCTTACCCAAACCATATACCAAATGCGATTTTGATTCTACTTTGTTGGTATAAACATTCAGTTGATGCTGATAGAAGAATTTGTTTTTCGGTGTGATGTCGGCAGACGGTATGTTGAACAGGTTTTGTTGAGCAAAACCTGTTGTGCAATCAACCAATAAAAGCAATAAACATAGTTTTCGTATCATCTACGATTGAGTTTGTGTTCATTTTTAATTAAGGGGGGAGATTTGCGAGCGCAATTTAGTTTAGAAACTGCAATTTATGTTTAAGGATATGTTAAACAGGGTGTAATGTACCGATAACAAAGATTGATAGCCTTTCGTATCTTAGTGCAGTAGATTGGTTATTGATACCTATGAGAAAGATTGACATACATACACACATCATGCCCGAAAACATACCTAACTGGTTTCAGAAATTTGGGTATGGCGATTTCATCAGGCTGGAGCATCATAAACCTTGCTGTGCCAAGATGATAAAAGGCGATAAGGTTTTCCGCGAGATAGAAGAAAACTGCTGGAGCCCCAACGCGCGGATGAAAGAAATGGATATGACTGATGTGAGCGTGCAGGTGCTATCTACTATACCCGTACTTTTCAACTATTGGGCAAAACCCGAACACGGGCATGAAACATCGCGCTTTTTCAACGACCATATAGCACAATGTGTAGCCGATAATCCCAACCGCTTTGTAGGGCTTGGTACAGTACCGATGCAGGATATGTACTTTGCCATCAAAGAGATGGAGCGTTGTGTAACGGAACTGAAAATGCCGGGGCTTGAAATTGGCTCTAACATCAATAATAAAAACCTGAGCGATTCATCGTTCGACCCGTTTTGGAAAGCTGCTGAAGAATTGGGTTGTTGCATTTTTGTGCACCCCTGGGAGATGATGGGCGAAAATGATATGCAGAAATACTGGCTGCCATGGTTAGTGGGCATGCCTGCTGAAACTGCACGCGCTATCAGCTCGATGATATTCGGTGGTGTTTTTGAACGCTTTCCTAAACTGCGCGTAGCATTCGCGCATGGTGGTGGTTCTTTCCCGTTTACTATAGGCAGGATTGAACATGGATTTGATGTACGCCCCGACCTGTGTGCGATAGATAATAATGTGAACCCCAGAGCATATATCGGCAAATTCTGGATAGACGCATTGGTACACGACCCCAAAGCACTGCAGTATGTAACAGATGTGATGGGGCATGACAAAGTTTGTATGGGTAGCGACTATCCCTTTCCGTTAGGTGAGCACCACCCCGGTAAGCTGATAGAAAGTATGGAGAGCTTTACCGCCACACAAACAGAACAACTGCTGTACAAAAACGCGATGGACTGGATGGCATTAAAAGAAAATCATTTCTCTAAATGATTGAAGTCCCCCCGGCCACTTGCTTGCAGGATATGAACCGAGGGGATGTACTTCAACTGTATGAGCCGAGCTCAACGTGTTTCATGACAATGGGGCTATATTAATTAAGCATTCCCTGTTGCAGCGCGGCGCTTTTCATCTTCCGCACCGCCTCTGCGCCGTTGTACGGGCGCAACCGTTCTTTTACCAAATCTGTATGTTACTGTCAGGTTTAGCTGTCTTGTTTCTCGCCTTGCCGTAAAGCGTTCATTATAATCTGTATAAGTAGATGTGGCGCGCGGAAAGCTGCGCCAGAATATATCGGAACAGTTGAGGCGCATAGTCAATCGTTTGTCGAACAAATGCTTTTGTACACCAGCACTTAACGACCACAACGGATGTATAAGCATATAACCATGTATCTGTTCGGATTGATAGAAGAACGTCAACTCGCCCGACCAGTTTTTGGGCAGTAAAAAGCTGTTTGTTGAATAGACATCAAACGTTAACTGCCCGCGATTGAGTTGTGAGTTGGCAATATTGCCCTGAAACTTGCTATAGTAAATATTGGTATTGGTAACATTCGTCCACCATTTGAAAAACTGAAACTGGTAAGAGCCGCTGAGTGCAGTGAAATATTGTTTGCTCAGATTTTTGTGCATTTGCACCGTTACCCGTTTCTGGGTTGTATCATCACTGGGCTGTATTACTTCTGTTATGGGCTGGTCGAGTATGCTGTAGTTGAAGGATGTAACAAAGCGTTGCTTATATGTATGCGACACCTCGGCTACATATATCAGTTCTGGCATCAGGAAAGGATAGCCAGTTCTGTAAGTACTCGGGTCGAGGTAGTATTTGAAGGGATTTAGCTGTTCGTAATTAGGGCGCGTAATACGGCGGCTAAGGGTAAGCCCTATATCATGTTTATCGTTTACATGCCTTTGTACAGCAATACTTGGGAAGAGTTGTGCATAATTACGGTCAAAGCTTTGTGCATATATTTTTTGTTCGCCCGTTGCCAAAGTTTGTTCCAGCCGCAAGCCTACTTGTGTACTCCACTTCTCCCAATCTTTCGTGCTGTTTAGATATACCGCGTTGATAATTTCGTTGTAGATGAAGTGATTGCTCTTAGTAGTATCGAAGATGTTACCACCATTGCTGCGGTCAAAGAATTGAACATTGTTATCTTGCGTTACATAGCTCCATTTAGCACCAACTTCTAATCGCAAGTTGTTTTGCAGTGGATGCACATAGTCTGCTTTTATGGAGCGTATAGTTGTAGTACCATTCAAATCGCCCAGCAATAAATATTGTGGCAGGTAATCTTGTCCGTCTGTATTGATGTAGCGCGTGGTAAAATTCTGGTCGCGACCAGCAGTGAAAGTACCATAGTCGGCATCTATACTCAACTCCTTACCTGTACTATCAAATTTGTGACGCAGGTTGAGGTTAGCAGCATAATTTTGATTGGAGTTAGTAGAACGATTGACTGTTGTGAAATAAGATTGTGTTGCACGATTTTCATTCAGGATTTTAGAATAGTTGTTACCCTCTGTTTCAAAGCCAGTTATGTCCGCACTCATATTCAACCCAATGCTTGTTTTCTTTGAAATGGCATAATCCATGCCTACAGCACTATTATGACTACTAACAGCAAACTTGCCCATATTGTCCTGATCAAAAGCATTTTTGAAAACACCTTTTTCGTAAAAGCTACGGTATAAGATAAGATGATTGAATGCCCTGCGGTGCGCATAGTTGTAGCTTGCATTCAGGTTGAATTTTTTGTTTCGATAGTTGACATTAAAACCACCACCGTATTTGGGATATACACCTTGCGCATAGAAACCAGTTGCAGAGCCATTTACACCAAAGCGTTTATCTTTCTTGGTTTTGATGTTGATGATGCCTGCCGTACCCGCGGCATCGTAGCGAGATGATGGGTTGGTTATTATTTCTATCTGCTCTACCGCGCTCGATGGCATACTTTTCAGCATATTGGCAAGGTCTGCACCACTCATTACTGTTCTACGTCCGTCTATCATCACATTCACACCTGCTTTACCTTTCAGGCTGATGTTATCGTTCTGGTCAACACGTACACCGGGTGAGCGTGCTATCACATCGAGCACAGAAGAACCTGCATTGACAATGCTGTTTTCCACATTCACCACTAATTTATCTGCTTTAATTTCTATCAGTGGCTTTTGTGTACGCACCGTTACCTCTTTCAGCGTACCAGCTTTGGGTTTCATTTTGATGACGGGCAGCGCAATGTGTTCACCAACTACCTGTATAGTATCTGAGCTATACGTTTCATATCCTGCAGCCGTTATCTTCAGTATGTACGCACCATCAGGTATATTATCAAGCATAAAGCTGCCGTCTTCCGCAGACATATCTGCTTTTACCAGTGTTTTATTATCCGTTTTCAGTAATACTATATTGGCAGCCACAAGGGGTTTGTCATCGCTACCAGTAACTTTCCCCTTTACATCACTTGGCTTTGCCATCAACCAAAGCGGGCATATCATCAATATGGCAATAATGGGTAATAATCTGTTGCAGAACATGAGGGAATGTTTATGTTTCAAATGTAGCAGTAGCGTGCATACAGGCTTTCACCCATCGCGGGGGATTTGCATTTTTTAACACCACCCCAAACGGGGGATTTATGTTGAAAAGCATCTTGCTCTATGAATGAAAACAATAAATGCAGTTAAAAATGTAATTTCATTGCTGTGAAAAAGGGTTTGAAAATCATTATAGGTATTTGCTTGCTTTGCTACACACAAATTGCATTTGCACAGCGTTACCCATTCTACAACCTGAACGTAGAAAACGGCTTGATACAATCGCAAGCAACATCTATGGTGCAAGACACCTACGGACATTTGTGGATAGGCACACTCGGCGGTTTATCTCGCTACGATGGCAATACGTTTACCAACTTCACCGTACGCGATGGCATGACAGACAATACCGTCAACGCATTGGCTACTGACAAACAAGGCAATATATGGTTGGGTACGCGCAAGGGCATTTCAAAATATGATGGTAAAAAGTTTCAGCATTTTGTTTTTAACTCACCCGAAAACCCTGCCGCTAATGCTGTGAGCAATGTAGAGATAGCAAGTGACGGAAATATATGGTGTATTGCAGGCGGTAAACTCTATAAGATAAAAGATGGTAAGAGCAGCAGCTATGCATTGCCTGATAAAAATGCAAACGTTACCGCCATACTGCCAGATGGCAAGCAACTGTGGGTGGCTTGCAATAACGGCATCATCTACAGACAGCAAAACAACCAGTGGGATAGCATGGCTTTCAACGAGCCGCAACTGAATGGAATACCTACTACATTTTCACTTTTCAAAGACAGCCGCAACCGCATGTGGGCTACAACAAACGGCGGGCTATACAATATTGTTGACAACAAAATAACAATAGCCAAACTAAAAAGCACATCACTCTACGCGCTGCCACCTATCCTGAGCATTACGGAAGACAAGCAAAAAAATATATGGCTTGGCACCAGTAGCGGCGCATACAGACTGAACGACAGCAGCCTTGTCTATTGCAATAAGAAAAACGGATTGACCGATAATATCATCAACCGTATGCTGACAGATAAAGAAGGCAATGTGTGGATGGCAACTGACGGGCGGGGATTGTATCGTTTTTCGGGTGCGCAGTTTTCTGTATTAGACGAAACAGCAGGCCTGCCCAGCGCACAGATAATGAGTATAGCAGCCAAAGGTGGCAAAGTGTATCTGGGTACATTTGACGCGGGCTTGTTTGTATATGAAAACGGGCAGGTACGCACCATACCCATCCCCCTGCAACCCATGACGGCCATTACTGCCATCTACATCAACAGCACAAACGAGATATGGCTGGGCACACGCAACCGTGGCTTGTGGAAATACAATGGCAGCAGCTTCAAACAATATACTACGCCTACCATATCATCCAACCTCGTAACGAATATCTACAAAGACAATGAAGGGCGTATATGGATTGGTACCGGCAATGGCGCAACGTACTACAGGCAAGACACTTTTCACACCGTCAACATCAACACAACGGTGCAAGATGTTGTGAGCATTGGTGCAGATAGTATTGTATTTGCTACTACAGATGGGCTGCAATTGTATCATAACGATGAAACAGTAAAGCTGTCAACCAACGGTGCGGCAGACAGCTCGTCGCCGCAATGCCTCATGACAAGGGGCAGAGAGCTATGGATAGGCAGCAGCGACAACGGCGTTATCTGCTATAATATGGACAGCAAAAAAACGACGGTTATCAATAAAAACAACGGGCTGAAATCTGACTTCATCTACAATATTATAGCAGACGATACGGGCAATGTGTGGGTGGGTACAGGCTTTGGCATTCATAAAATAACTGCATCGCGTGGAAAATATAAAGTGCAGTTTTACGGCAAGGAACAGGGCATCACAGGCATGGAAAGCAACCACAATGCGGTCTTCAAAGCAGAGGACGGCAGTATTTGGTTTGGTACCACCAATGGGGCAGTACGCTACAATCCCAAATCGAAAACCGTAACGCCTTTACCTACCAGCATCGTACTGCAATCGGTAAAAGTATTTGGTGAAAATATAAATGACAGCAGCTACTATACAGGTACAGATATGTGGTATAATGTGCCTACAGGACTACGCTTGCCATACAAGAAAAACAATATCACATTTACCTTTCAGGCACTGACGCTGAGCGGGACAGAACAAATCAGCTATCGCTACCGCATTACAGGGCTTGAGGCACAATGGAGCGATTGGTCTGCCGTGAATACCATCACCTACTCTGCCTTGCCACCGGGCAATTATACATTGCAGGTAGAGTGTATGACAGGCGATAGTAGTGGGATAAAGAAAATGAGCTACCCGTTTGAAATCATCACACCGTTTCACAAAACAAGCTGGTTCAGGTTAGTGATACTGGCAGGATGTATTTTACTGGGCATAACGATACAGTACATCGTTAATAAACGTAAACAAAACAGGTTGGCATTGATGGAGCGCTTGCGCCGCGAAGAGCAAGGAAAAGTGCGCCAGCGTACAGCAGAGGATTTTCATGATGAAGTGGGCAATAAACTGACACGCATCAACGTACTGACCAATGTACTGAAAAACAAAATGGGCGACCTGACACCCGATACCAAACGCATACTGGAGCAGATACAAGACAATACAGGACAGCTATACAGTGGCACACGCGATATACTTTGGTCGCTAAAGCCTGCAAACGACAATCTGTATGAGATACTTCACCGCATCAGAGATTTTGGCGGAGAACTGTTTCAGGATACGGAAATAGATTTTGAGTTTACAGGTACGGATGAGAAATGGCGCGATTACAGAATGCCCTTAGATAGCAGCCGCAACCTGATAATGATATTTAAAGAAGCACTGAACAACTGCCTGAAATATGCGGGTGCTACCAAAGTAATGCTTCATGTCGAGTTGAAAGAGCAAGGCATCCTGCATCTGGAGCTAAGAGATAATGGCAAGGGGTTTGACATGGACACTGTGAAACGCGGGCATGGCATAGACAATATGAACACCCGCGCCAAGCGATTGGATGGCAGGCTGTATATAGATGCCAATTCGGATAGAGGCACGGTGATAAGCCTGAGCTTCAAACTGCCGAAGCAAATGTCATAGCTATGTTAATATTTAAAAATAACCTGATTGGGGGGAGTATCGGATTGAACAAACTTTAGACCTTTAAGCAAAGTATTAGTAAATGAGCCGCGACCTTGACATACGTGTATGCATTATAGAAGATGATGAAACCATCAGAGAGGGGTATGTGTACCTGATAGGCAATACGCCGGGTTATAAAATTGCAGGCAGCCACGCATCTTTTGAAGATGCCGCTAAACGAATAGCCGCCGAAGACCCCGATGTAGTGTTACTGGATGTAGAACTCCCCGGCATATCGGGCATAGACGCACTGCCCAAAATAAAAAAATTAGTACCTGAGGCTTATATACTGATACTGACAGTGTATGAACAGGATATGCTGATTTTCCGCGCGTTGGGCAATGGTGCATCGGGCTACTTGACCAAAAACACCCCACCCGAAAAAATAATCAGTGCTATACAGGAAGTAATGGAAGGTGGCGGACCGATGAGTGCCCATATAGCCCGCATGGTTATCACCTCGTTTCAGCGCAATGAGGCATCGCCCCTCACCCGTAGAGAAACCGAGATACTGGAGCAGATAGCCACAGGCAAAAGCCGTAAACGGATAGCACAAGAGCTTTTTATTGACCTTGAAACAGTAAAATCGCACATCAAAAACATATACCACAAGCTGAATGTACATAGCAAGGCAGATGCTATTAAAACCGCTAAAGACAATAAGTTCATTTAACCCCTCATAGCAAAGCAGCCTGACGGCTGCTTTTTTAATCTGACAACTGTTGATATTTTTTGTTTTTACTTAGCAGGAATTGTGCTTACTTTTGCCAAGAGGAAAGGGGCATGGCAACAAAGCATGCATGTAGAGGATGTTCTGCAAACCATACCCCCGATATGATAACCGAAAGGTTATCAACATCATGTGCTGAAATTGTGAGTTTGATTTCAGGCGAAGATTATTATATTAGAGCTAATTAAGAAAGCGGATGGTTCGCACGGTATTATTAGTCATTGCGGGTATTTTATCTGTCATCCTGTACAGGATGCTAAGCCGTGGTGGCAAAACCTATGCTTACGACCGTACACAGATGCTTACTTTCCTGAACGATGGTTCTGAAAACGTGATACACGAATCTACCAACGGCAGCATCATTATCACCAACAAAACAGTACTAATAGACGGGCTGGAATATATTTACAAACCCAACGAAGACGAACCCCTGCAAGCATTGCTGGACTATGACGATAACGGATTGCGCAGCGTACGTGTATTGCTGAACGAAGGCGAAAAACAATACTTCATCAACAGAAATCCTGCTATGCGCATGGCTTAGTTTCTGCCAAAAGATATATAGTGAAAAAGCAGCCTATTGGCTGCTTTTCTTATTCTATAAACTTCAATTCTTTTTTCATTTGCTCTACCGTATTGTAGATGATGGGGCAACTACCATAGTGTAGCAGTGTACCTAAAAAACGCTCTCTGAAACCCGGCTTATGCAAGTGTGGGAAATCTCTGCACTCAGTAAAGCGTTCTGTATATATACTGCAACTGGTGCCAGACAGAAAGTGGCATGGAATGCTGTTAATAAAACAATTACCTGCCAGGCTTTCTTCAATATATTTATCGCGCAGTGCTTCTTCGGGCATATTCATAAACACAGCCAGCCTTTCAATTTCGGGTTGGGTAATGTTTACTACAAGTGTTTTGCAGCAATTGCCACAGGCAGTACAGTCTATGGCATCGTTTACATCTTCGTACACACGGTGCGCCATTTCATCGAGCAGGGCGGCATCGTGGTGGCGTAGCGAACGCATAAAGTGATCGTTTTCTTCTTCTTTGCGAGAAGCTGCATCTGCAATGGTTTGCAGATTGGTTTCGTAAGCGGTATCGGACAAAAGAGCAGATTGAGCTATAAAGATAGACAATTACATCCTGCTTGCCTCTTCCGCACCATTACGCTGTTGTGTACCCTCAAGTTTCTTTCCGAAATTGTAACTGAACCCTAAAGACACAGATTGTGTGGCAAAACGCAAAGAAGAGGCAGTTTCAATACCATTCCAATTGGCTGTGCTACGCACACCAGCCATACGAAAAGGGTCATCTATGCCTAACTTAATAGTACCCGTATCTTTCATTACTTTCTTTGCTACACTAAAATCGAACCAATAATATGGACCGTAGCGGTCTATTACATTTTGCAAATCGCCGGTACTGGCATAAAATGTAGTATCAATCGTCCAACCTTTATTGAGATTGCATGTTGCATGCAGATGCCCTGATGCTCCTAATGACGTTCCTAATAATTCATGTCCCCTAAAACTGAGGAAGCTGTTATAATATACATCTCCGGCCATAGTCAGCAACAAAGGCTTAGATACTTGTTTGTTGTAGCTGCATGAACCATGCAGTACATTATTATTTGCATAATTGCCCCATGTTGCAAAAACTGCACTGTTGCGCGCATCATAACCCAGAACAGGCGTAATAAGGCCTGTTATGTATCTATAGCCGACAGATACAAATAATTCATTACGATTGTTATACTTCAACTCAATATAGTTTCTGTATGCCGGCGACAAGTCGGGATTTCCTTTTTGGTAATAGTATTGTGAAAAATAAGTAACAAACGGACTCATCATGGTATAAGCAGGACGGTTTATACGCCTGCCACAACTTACTTCCATACTGTTCTTCTCATCTATTTTGTAGCTTACAAATGCCGTTGGGAATAGCCCTGTATTGCTACGCTGAAATGTGCCACCTTGCTGTGTTTCTTTACCGTCATTATTCATGTTCTCAATACGCGTACCCACTTGCACATTGCATTTACTGCCTATGGCTTTTGTAACATTTACATAAGCTGCATTAATATTTTCTTTGTAGATGAAATGATTTGTGCGTGTTGTATCATTTATCCAACTCCCATTCTGCAGAGTTTGAAAATACGCTCCATTATCTACCAAAGCATTACTTGTTTTCACACCAGCTTCTGTTTGCCAGCCTTTTATTAATTCGCCACTATAATCTACTCTTGCTGTCATTACATCAACAACAGAAAGCGATTGATTATCTAAATCAAGATTACCGGCTATCGGATTGTACTGCTCGTCATAATTTCTGCCAACAGTATTGTGTTTTTCGCGCTGATTGCGGTAGATGTAGTCTGCATCAACAGATATTTTTTGGTTTTTTGCTGGTTCATATTTTATGTATGCGTTGCACAGATAATGGTTGCGTTCAAAGTTGTGGTTGTTTATGGTTGTATTATAGATTGTATTGTTTGCCGCATCTTTTACTGTTGCCGAGGCCTCATCTCGCTGCACATTGGGGTGATAAATACCTTTGGCACTGCAACCAAATGTAGTTTTATCAGTTACTGCATAATCTGTCCCCAATTTGATGTTATAGTCAGCGAAAGTTTCTTTCATGAAAATAGACTGGTCTGTTTCATTTATCAACTCACCTGTTTGCGGGTTGGTAGCTTTTCGGTTATCTACCCTATCCAAAAAGCTTGTAGCCGCCATTTGCCCTATGTTTGTGTATAAGGTCAGCCTATTATTCCTATATGTCAGGCTGCCGCTATTGTGAGTATTAGGGTACACACCCTGCCCTGCTTCAAGTGCTATATTACCATTCAACCCTTTCTTTTTTATTCTTTTCGTTTTTATGTTGATGATGCCGCCACTACCTTCTGCATCGTATTTGCTGGATGGTTGTGTTATGAGTTCTAATGCAGCCACATCAGCACCTGATAGTGTTTTCAGATAATCTTCCAACTCTTTGCCGGATAGGTAGGTTTGTTTATCGTCTATCAACAGCGTAACACCAGTACCTTGTAAGGTTATGTTGCCATTATTGGCATTAACACCGGGAGATTTTTGCAATAAATCCCATACAGAATTACCAAGCGTATTTACCTCCTGGAAATTCAATACAGTCTTCCCTAACCCTGATTCTATACGAGGCGATTTACTGCTTACTACTACGTCTTGCAACGTAGTGGTGGATGTTATATGCAGTTTCAATGTTTCATTTTTTTCCTTTACTGCTACTTGCTGCATAAGTTTTGTATATCCTACAGCATTGATGGCTATTATATAATTGCCTGTTTTGGCAATATGCATTTCAAATGCACCATTATCATCGGTCAATTCAGATTGCACCCAAGCAGAATCTGCATTGAGCAGCGAAACGGTTGCCGCTGCTGCGGGTTTACCCTGCGCGTCATACACAATACCATTCAGCGATATTTGTTGTGCGGAAAGCTTGGTAGTAATAACAAGCAGCAATACAATTGCAACTGAGAGAACTTTTTGCATAGATAGACATTGAAAGCGTGAATGCTAAAAATACTATCCTGTGAAAGCTTGGTGCAAGTACACACAGTATGGTTTTGGTTAATATTAACATAAATAAAAATAGCCGCAATGCGGCTATTTACTATTGATTAATAATCCTTACTAATTACTCAAACTACGGAAGTCAACCGGTACTAATTTACTAACGCCCGGCTCTTGCATGGTTACACCATATATCACGTCAACCGCAGCCATTGTCTGCTTATTGTGCGTTACGATGATGAACTGTGAGTTGTCACTGAACTTGCGTATCATCTGTGTGAACTTGCCTACGTTGGCATCATCGAGCGGTGCATCCACCTCATCGAGAATACAGAACGGTGCAGGCTTTATCAGATAGATAGCAAAGAGGAACGCCGTAGAGGTAAGTGTTTTTTCACCACCCGAAAGCTGGGTAAGCGTACTTGGCTTTTTACCTTTGGGCTGTGCGTATATCTCTATGCCGCTGTCTGCAATATTATCAGGGTCTGTCAGGCGCAGGTCGCAATTATCTTCTGCTGTAAAGAGTGCTTTAAATACTTCTACAAAGTTCTCGCGCACTTTATCAAATGTTTCGCGGAATTTTGCATTGGCTGTTTGCTCCACTTCTTCTATCGTAGCCATCAGCGATTCTTTCGCGTTCACCAAATCGGTCTTCTGCTCAACGATAAAATCGTGACGGGCTTTCATTTCCGTATATGCCTCAATAGCCGTGGGGTTTATTTCGCCCATGTTTTCAAGGCGTTTCTTCATACGTTCAGCTTCGGCATTCAGTTCATCAACCGTCAGTTCGTTTGCACGTGCCTGATCAAGTATTTCATCCAGATTTACCTTAAACTCCACGCTCAAACGCTCTTTCATACCAGCCAGCTTCAGCTTCATATCGTTTAGCTGGTCTTTGATGCTATTGAGCAATGTTTCAGCATATTCTTTTTCGCGGCGTTTTTGGTTTAGCTGGCTTTCCTGTGCTGAAATGGTGTTGCGCATTTCGTAGTACAGGCGGTCTTTCTCATTCAGCGTCTTTTCTTCTGTTTCCTTGCGTGTCAGCAATTCGTACAGTTCGTTATCACCTGCATGCAGTTGTGTTTCCGTTTCGCCAAGCTGCCCAGCTATTTGTTGCAATTGCTCGCTGTTGCTGGCTATCTGGCGTTTCAGGTCGTTCAGTTGGTTGCTGCGGAAGCTAAGTTCCTGCTTCAAACCTTCCAGCTTGCTTTGCTGGCGTGTGTACAGGATGTTGTGGTTGTTGTATTGCTGCGTTGCCATATTGAATTCCTGCTCTACGCTGTGAAATTCGGCTTCGGCGTTTTGTATATCCTGTTGCAGCGATTGCAGTTGCTCGTTGATAGACTCCAACTCTGCACGGGTATCGGCAATACTGGCGTGTGTATCTTCCAACTGGCCTTGCAGGTCTTGCAAGCGTTGTTCACCGTTTTGGTTCAGGTGTTCAAAGTTTTCAATACGGTTGCTAAGGTTTACAGTATGGTTTTGCAGGCGGTTGATTTCGTTACGTGTTTGCTCTATCGCCCTGTCGTTCAATTCCTGATTGAAACCTGTTATTTGCGTTTGGGTGTCGCTGATGTGTTGTTTTAGCTGTGTTGTTGTTGCCGTCAGCTCTTCGATTTCTTTTGCAAGGCGTTCCAGATTTTTGGCACGGCCTATTTTATTGCCTTCAAACAAACCCACAGAACCGCCGCCCAGTGTGTATTTACCACGCACCACTTTACCACTCTTCTCAACTATCACATTGCCATTCGTCATGTCAATACCGGTAATGGCAGCTTCATTATCGGCAATGTACACATGACCTAAAAGGTGTTGTGCCAGTGGCATGTATTGTTCATCCACATTCACTACGCTCAATGCGGGTGTCAACCCCACAGGTGCATTGTGTTGTGCAGCTTGGTATTGTTGAAACTGGTTGGTAACAAAGAAATTGGCCTTACCTTTTTTGTTGCTTTCCAGCAGGTGAACGGCTTTTGCTGCCTCGCCAATATTCTCAACTATATAATAGTTGAGGTAGTTGTCAAGCACGTTTTCTAATGCGGTACGGTATTCGTTCTGCACTACAAATACATCTGACAATAACGGCGCTTCGCTGTTCCAGTCTTTATTCTTTTTCAAGAACTTGATACTATCAGGATAGCCCTCAAGGCTCTCAACCAGCGACTTTAATAAGTCGTGCTCATTGCGGCGGCTATCTAATTTACGATTTTCGTCAACCGACTGTGCGCGTAGTGTTTCTAACTGCTCCTGGCTTTGCAGGATTTTAGCTTTCACTTCTTCCTGACGGGTAATGAGTGCCTGCAATGCATCATTTTGCTCTTGCAAACCACCCTCTGCATCTGTACGTTCATTCGTGAGTTGCGCTATTTGGTTTGTACGCTGCGCTTTTTCATCCTGTATCTGCTGGATGCTGCGCTGCAAGTTCATAACAGAGGTATCTGCTATGGCTACTTTCTTTTCGGCATCAAACTGTATGCGTTGTTTGTTCTGGTATTCGGCACGTAGTTGTTCCAGCACTTTTTTCTTAGCGTCAAACGCATCGCGTTTTTCATCTACTATGCCGCGCATACTTTCCAGTTCGTCGCGTAGTTTTTCCAGCACCGCATTGTCATCATCTATTTGCTTCTCTGCAAAGGTGATAGACTCTTCGAGGCTTTGCAACTGCATACCCGCACCCGATAAAAATTCACTCAGGCTTTTTTCACGCTCTTTCAGATGGTCGAGGCGTTGCGCTGCAAGGCGTTTATCACTTTCCAACTGACGCACACGGTTCAGCAATTCATTAAACTGTTTCTGCAAGCCATTCAACTCCTGCTCTTTTTCTATCAGCTTTACTTTGTCTTGCTCAACAACCGCTTCTTCTGTAGCTACAATCGCTTCCAGTTGTGTGCGGCGGTCTGTTTCCGTATCGTGTTGCTCGTTGAGGGTTTTATATTGTTCGTTGAAATGCTCCAGCGATGCTTTTGCCAATTCAACGCTTACTTCTTTATACTCACCCTTTATCTGAAAATAACGTTCTGCTTTCTTAGCCTGACTTTCGAGTGTGCGCAGGTTGTTGCCAATCTCAAACAACAGGTCTTCGATACGTGCCAGGTCTTGTTCTGTAGCGTCCAGTTTCAGCTTGGCCTCTTTCTTGCGTGTTTTGTAGATAGAGATACCTGCTGCCTGCTCCAACATACGGCGACGAGAATTGTCTTTGTCTTTGATGATGTCGTCCACCATACCAAGTTCAATGATGGCATACGAGTCGTTACTAACACCTGTATCTAAAAACAGATTGTGGATGTCTTTCAAACGACAAGTAACATCATTAAGGCGATACTCACTTTCACCATTCTTGTAAAACTTACGCGTGATGGTAACAGTTGTAAACTCGGTAGGCAGTAAATTCCTCGTATTCTCAAACGTCAGCGATACCTCTGCCATACCCGAACCGGCACGCGTACGCGAACCATTAAATATCAGGTCTTCGAGGTTATCAGAACGCAAGGCTTTTATCTTGTGTTCGCCAATAACCCAACGTATAGCATCAACGATATTCGACTTACCGCAACCATTCGGGCCAACGATACCTGTAATGGGGTGATCGAGCAACACATGGGTCTTATCTGCAAAGGACTTAAAGCCTTTTATATCCAACGATTTTAAGCGCAAAATTTCAAGTTTTGTGGGGACGACAAATTTATACAATTCGCCCGTTTGTCAATGGCTTATTATAGGCTCGGGCAGCTTTTGTGGGTAATAAGTGGAATATATTTAACCTGAATAAAGAAGCTACCCCTTTGCTTGGCAACATATATTATTTATTCCCTATTTCTCAAGAGTATTTTAGTGCCAAAAGTGTAAACAGGTTCAAAGTTTTGCGATGTATTAGTACCTGCAATGGTAAACGTATCGCAAAAAACTAATGGTTGTGTTTTGAGAGATTGTAAAAACAAGCTGTCGGTATCGGGGGTTTCGAAACGTATTATTTTTATACTATCGTTGTGATATAGCTTGTTATACAGATCTATATTGGGGTTGAAGTTGTCTGATACTACCAACTGTAGCCTGTTTTTTGCAGCATAAGCCATCACATCTTCGGTGTCTGCAGATGTACTGTTTTTGATAATCATGTATATGTTGGTGAACCCTATGATGAGCATTACACACAGATGCAGTGCTACCAACTTATTCTTATGCCTATGGTACGCGTGGCATATGGGCAAATAGAGTAGCGGTAATAAATAACTGACACTACGGTATAGCGGATATTTAGCCCCTAATGAAAAATGCAGCACAATCATAATAGCGATAGTCCATGCTGCAATGGTTATTTTATGGTGAATGTCATGTCTGTATAAGATAGTAACTACAGCCAACGCAAAAGTTATGAGATATGCATATTTGTAAGCGATGAAAACCGTGTGTGGCAGGTAATCGTATAGGCATATAAATGTTACAATACCCGATAACATACCATTCTTAAAAAAATAGTCTGTGCCTACAATATGTGTATCTGCCGTGTTGATTATTTTACCATGTACATAGACATACAGTATTGTGAAAAATGCTATTGCTAATGCAAGCAGATTGATAGGTTTGTTTAATAGCTGCTTACCTACTATCCAAGCCATTATCAATAACATAGCCATAAAAGGCAGCACAAAACTGAAAATAGCCACACTTGCCAGTGAGCCGAACAGCATAAAAAGAAACAAATTTTTGGGCAAACGGCTATTCATAAACTGCCTGCAATAAAATAAGGATGCCATAAAAGCTGCAATGGCTAATCCATAACCCCTGCCCGAAGCGAAAAAAATCATGTAGGGCATCAGGAATAATAACAAATGATACCACTTCAATTTATTATCCTTATTGATACCTAATAAGCGGAATACATAATAACTGTAGAACCAGTAGCTGAAAAGGCTGATGAGCCTGTAGAAAAATACGTGTTTTACCCCCAACCATTGCAGCAACTGAAAGTACAGTGAATTGATAACATGGTTATTGGCAATATTGTACTTGTGATACAACAGCACATCTACTACTGAAATATCAACCACACTTTGGTACGTCCATGCTTCGTCGTATTGCCACTCTGCAAAAACAGCAGACAGCAACAACACAATAAATACAATTATCAATGGTATAATATTCCTCAATTCAAATACAATAAACTGACCAACAGATAGTTAGCACAAATTATAAACTTATTGTACGTTTCAATAGTCTATTTGTCGTCTTTTACAACCCATTAACATAACAACACATACATATTGTGTTGCCAAACAGTACTTTTGAAGCGAATGCATAAGCAAATACCCAGCTTAAACGGACTAAGGGCAATAAGCATATTATTAGTAATCATTGCCCATATAGACCAAAAGAACTTTGATGAATATTTTCATAACAATTGGCCCATGTTAATAGATGGTCAGTTGGGCGTAAATGTGTTTTTCGTTTTATCGGGTTTTCTTATTACTACCCTGTTGCTGCAAGAAGAAAAAGCCAAAGAAACTATTTCGCTGAATGGATTTTATATAAAAAGGGCATTCCGCATTTTTCCTGTTTATTATACTCTCTTAGCAGTTTATCTGCTATTCCAATTGGCGGGAGTATTATACTTCAGCGATGCATCTTGGCTTACATCCCTTACCTATACCAAATACCTGAATTGGCATGAAGATTGGGAAACCGGACACTTATGGTCTTTATCTATCGAAGAGCAGTTTTATTTGGTCTGGCCTTTTGTCTTCAGGTTTGCCAAAAAGTACAGAAAGCATTTTGCATTCGGCATTATACTCATAGTACCCGCTCTACGGATGTTGTACATCAAAACCCAGTACCAATGGATGGATGAGTTGACCTTGTTTCAACGTGTAGATGCCATTATGTGGGGTTGTGTTTTTGCCATGTACCATGATAAGTTATTGGCGTTATGCCAAAATTATATTGCTAAGTATAAATGGATAATATGGTTGCCGTTTCTGGCAATACCTGCCCTTTCAGCTTTTACACTCATCAACCATCAGCTCGACTTACACATGGGTGCATTGATTGTACCTTTCGGCAATACAACAGGTACTATAGCCGATATTGCCATTGGTTTTATAGTACTCATCTGCATACATTATCAGCAAACAGGTGTTTTCAAAATCTTGAATAACAAGCCAATGGACTATTTGGGGAAACTGTCTTACAGCCTGTATATATGGCAACAGTTATTCTTCTCACCACAAATGGGTATGGCAAGCAGTTTGCCATTGAATATCATTCTCCTCTTTGCAGTTGCCAATATATCTTACTACGCAATAGAAAAGCCTTGCCTGCGGTTGAAGGAAAAATTCCTGTAGCTTGTTTGTTTACTCTATCGGGCGGGGAAACTCGTTCTTATCAGCATATTCCTGAATATGCCTGTACATTACATCGTGTTTTTCCAAATCTGCTTTGGTGGTAGAAAACAGATTATTCATAGATAACTGGATGGCATCGTCTGGTGTATCTCCGTTGTATGATTCGAATATCATCATTTTGGTAACAATGCTGTCATTTTCATATCGTAAAATATCGAGCATCGAACCCCTCAATTTTTCTGAACCACCCACGTCTTTCATTCCTTTTACATGTTCTGTTTTATTGCGGATGTAGTCCTCTATTTGTTTGCGGTATGGCGGCAGATGGCTGAAATCTTTGGTGTTGACAGCAATACGGAACTCATCGCCCCATACTTTGCCCATATAGTTGAGCGAGTCGTTTATCTGGGTGATTTCATGGCATATTTTCATGGCATCTTCGCGCTTATTCCAGTTGCAGGAAACCAGCGAAATAGCCAATATAAAGAGAGATATGTATGCAAAAGAACGCATATATGGCATCAAAGTAACTCAAATCTATCTATTCAATCGTTTAAGAAACGTGAAAGTTACATGAATATTATCCCCTTTATGGGCTGATAAGCAATAACAGCTATGCAACTGCCTTAGTTAAGCTAACTTTGTGCCTCTTGAAATAACGCATTTTTATGGGCAAAGTAGCCATCAACATAGCCACAGGCAGCCTGCAACAAAAAGAAACGATAGTAGGTATAGACCTTGGCACCACCAACAGCCTGATAGCCATTGTACGCGAAGATACCCGCCAGCCATTGGCGCTGCGCGAGATTGACGGGCTGACACTTGTGCCATCTATAGTACACTTTGACGAATATGGCGGCGTAACAGTTGGTAACCCTGCCAGAGAAAAGCTGATTGCAGAACCCCACCGCACCATATACAGTGCCAAACGCCTGATGGGGAAATCGTATAAAGACATCAGCAACGATGCGGGCTTTTTTGCCTACAAAGTGATAGACGACAATACAGACTCTTTGGTGAAAGTGCAGGTGGGCGATACGTTTTATTCGCCGATAGAGTTATCGTCTTACATACTGAAAGAACTAAAGCAACGGGCAGAGCATATACTGAAAACACCTGTGAACAAAGCGGTGATAACCGTGCCTGCCTACTTTAATGATGCACAAAGACAGGCAACCCGCGATGCGGGCAGGTTAGCAGGGTTGGATGTGTTGCGTATTGTAAACGAGCCTACTGCTGCCAGCCTTGCTTATGGTATGGGTGTGAATCCGGATGAAGAAAAAACAATTGCTGTATATGACTTGGGTGGTGGTACATTTGATATATCCATACTGAAAATAACGAATGGTATTTTTGAAGTATTATCTACCAATGGTGATACTTATTTAGGCGGAGATGACTTTGACCGTGCTTTAGCTATACATTGGCAACAGGCATTGGGTATTACTAACGAAGCATTGCAACAAGATAAATCGCTGGCTCAGGAACTGAGGCTGACAGCAGAAGAAGCAAAAAAACACCTCAGCAGCAACGATAGCTTTGAAGGGATAGTTGGTGGTGAGAAAGTGAGTATTACCAAAGCTGTTTTCAACCAACTAATACAACCATTGATAGACCGCACTATTGACTGCTGCAAAAATGCCATGCGCGATGCAGGACTTCAAACAAGTGCTATAGACGCAGTAGTAATGGTTGGTGGCAGTACGCGTGTACCATTGGTAAAAGAAAGCGTGAGCCAGTTCTTTGGCAGAGAGGTTTATGACAACCTGAACCCGGACGAGGTGGTGGCATTGGGTGCGGCTGTACAGGCAGATATATTGGCGGGCAACAATACTGATATGTTGCTGCTGGACATTACCCCCCTTAGCTTAGGTATTGAAACGATGGGCGGACTGATGGATGTCTTGATACCCCGCAATGGCAAAATACCCGTACGTGCAGGCAGGCAATACACTACACACAAAGACGGGCAAAGCGGTATGCGCATTGCAGTATATCAGGGGGAACGCGACTTGGTGAAAGACAACCGTAAGCTGGCAGAATTTAACCTGACGGGCATACCTGCTATGCCTGCGGGCTTGCCGAAAGTGGAGGTGAGTTTTTTGATAGATGCGGATGGCATACTGAAAGTGACTGCGAAAGAATTGCGTAGCGGTGTAGAAACCAGCGTAGAAGTAAAACCACAATACGGGCTGACAGATGAGGAAGTTGAAAAAATGCTGCTGGACTCATTGACACACGCTAAAGAAGATATACAAACACGCGCATTGGTAGAGGCAAGCACCGAAGCAGAGCAAATGCTGGAAACCACAGTGAAGTTTATACAAAAACACCGCGCACTGCTGACGGAAGAAGAAATAGCCCTTACCCAACAACACATGCAGCAACTGCGCAATGCCATTGCTGCCAAAGACAAAGACCTGGTACAAAAAGAAACCGAACAGCTAAATGATGTAAGCCGCCCGTTTGCAGAGCGCGTAATGGATGCCGCACTGAAAGATGCCATGAAAGGGAAGAAGATTGTGTAGTTGAATGGTTTATCTGTTGACTGGTTGATTAGGCGTTCTTGTATGTTAACAATTAACTAATCAACCAGTCAACCAATCAACTACTTCATCACCACCTGTACCGTATGCCTTGTTTTTTGTTCAAGGAGTGTGTAGCGTCCTTTCGTTAGTTCAAATACAATCTCAGGTGTGTAGTGGCGGATGGTGAGCAGGCTCACATCATCGTTGCGGAGTACTTTATAGTTTTTGCTTAGCACATCTACCAGCCTTGTTACATTATCTTCTTTATTGTCTATACAAGCCACAAAGCTGATGGCTGCGTTTTGTATCAGGTTTACTTTTATTTTCAAATCGTGCAGTATACTGTAGAGTTCACTCAGGTTATCTTCCGTTATGAAAGAAAAATCTTTTGTCGTAACCTGTAGCAATACTTGGTCTTTCTTCAATACAATCAACGGCGGATAGAAAATACTGTTCACCTCGTTTTGTATCACCGTGCCTTTCAGGTCTTTATCAAGGAAGCATTTTACATACAACGGTATATTGTTGTTCTGCAATGGCTTGATGGTTTTCGGGTGGATAACCTGCGCGCCGTAATAGGCCATCTCAATTACTTCGTGATACGTAATTGCTTCAATCTTTACGGTATTAGGGAACAGTTTGGGGTCTGCATTCTGCAACCCTTCCACATCCTTCCATATCGTAACGCCGTTGGCACCCAACATAGCCGCCAACATAGCGGCTGTATAGTCAGAACCCTCACGACCGAGTGTTACAGATGCGTTGTCTTGTGTAGCACCGATAAAACCTTGTGTTATGATGCTTTTACCTGAAGTAAGTACGGGGGAAAATAGTTCTTCGGCTTTCGCCTTGGAGTAGTCCCAATCTACCCGCGCATCGCGGTAGGTATCGTCTGTGCGTATCACATCGCGCACGTCTGCCCACTCAAAAGCCAAACCACTTTGCTGCAAATAGAAACCAAATATGCGCGTAGAGAGCAGCTCGCCCATACATACTATCTGGTCGTACGAATAATCGTATTTATCAGCCGTAGCATCATCTACCGCCCATTGCAGTTCTGTAAAAAAAACATTGAGTGCTTTTAAAGCCTGTGAATAATAGTCGTCATTCAGCAAGGCTCTGCAATATTCAAGATGCGCTTGCTCCAATGCTTTTACCAGTTCTTGTGCTTCTTGTTTCTTTCCCTTGCAGGCGTTGTTGACGATAGCTTCCAACGCATTGGTTGTTTTACCATAAGCAGACACCACCATAATGATGGGGTGTTGTGCATCTTTAATAATCGGCAATAGTGCCGTCATTCGCTCTGGGCTTGCTATAGAAGCACCACCAAATTTGTAAACCTGCATTCTGTATAATTCAAAAATAAAAATTCAAAAAAAGTCTTAGCTAAGTACCATCAGTTTTTGTAGTGCTGCTTCGAGTGTGCTCAGCATTTCTGTTATTTCTTCTTTCTTGCATGTACCTATGCTCAACCTGTACCAAGGCGATGTACGGTCTGCACCAAAAGCATAAAATGGTACAATTGCCAACTTTGCCTCGCTCAATAAATAATCTGTAACGTCTGCTTGTGTTTGCAGTTGCTTATCGCCTGCTTGTAAACCTTTCAGGTCTATCTTGATAGTGAGATAGATTGCAGCTTGTGGGGCAACCGCATCAACAGGATAACCCTTATCTTTCAATGCAATGATACCATTGTATATAGCCCACAATCTTTCTTCCAGTTCTTTTTTGAATGATGTAAGGTATGTTTCTACTGCATCTTTCTGCAATAGGAATTTTGCAGTAGCTTTTTGCTCTGCCATTGGTGCCCATGCGCCTATATGACTAAGCAAGGCTTTCATCTTACCAATAAGATGTGCAGGCCCCAGCGACCAACCTACACGCACACCCGTTGCAGCAAACGCTTTTGATATACCATCTACAAAAACAGTGTATTGCTTCATGTCAGCTTTCAATGATACCGGATTGTAGTGTTGCGTTTCTCCATATGTAAGGGTAAAATACATCTGGTCGAACATCACATAGAGTTTCTTTTCGTCTGCACCACGGCTTGCGTTTTCTGCCAGCACGAGGTCACATATTTTTTGCAGTTCTGCTTTTGCAAGTGTAGTGCCTGTTGGGTTTTGCGGCGTACATAGGCATAGCAATGCTGCACCTTTTATATGTGGGGCAATATCAGCAGCCGTTGGCATAAAGTCGTTTTCTACCGTCGCCTCTATAACACAATGCTCACCACCATTCATGTGGGTATAATGGTTGTTGTTCCAAGACGGCACTGTGTATATTACTTTATCGCCTGCATCTACTATAGTACGGAATATGGAGTATATCAACGGACGGCCACCACCTGCTATCAGCACTTCGTTGGGTGCATATTCAATCCCCTCTCTGTCTTTAATAAATGATGCCACTGCCTGCCTTAATTCAAGGATGCCATCGCCCGGGGGATAGTTTGTTTGTTTATCTTGATAGGCATCAACAATCGCATCTTCCAATGCCTGTGGTATTGGAAATATCTGCGGGTCGAAATCGCCGATGGTATAGTTATATATTTTCTCACCACGATTTACACGCACAGCTATCTCATTGCCCAAGCGCACTATTTCAGAACCTATCAATGTTTCGGCCAATTGGCTCAGCTTACTCATCTCGTTTAATTTTACCTAAAAGATATAAAAAAAGGGCTCACCTTTTGCGGTAAGCCCTTGTAAACTATGTTGTAGCTACATAAGAAAGTGGCTTACCTCTGTGGTATGCGTTTTTTGTCTTTCTTATATGGCTTATTGTTCATCATTGTGGGTGCAAAACTAAGGATATTTTCAACATTACAAAATGGTGCTACTCAAATAGCTGCTCTCTCGACTTAGGGCGGAGCTCATTCAACCAACGGAAACGCGATAGTTTCATATTGGGTAGGTCGGCCTTATCAAGTGGTGTCATTTTGGTTTTCACGTCTTGCTCAAAAATTATCTTATGGATTTTCTGGTCTTTGAAATACACTTTCATACGCGTACCGTTTGCTTCATTCACGCCTAAATATGCGTCAGATTCATCCTTACCATACCATATAGTTTGTGCATCAGGCTTTACCAGCATATAGTCCATCTGCCCGTCTTTAAAATAACCTGTGATGGTTTTGCCTTGCACCTGGTCATACAATTTTGCTTTATCAGGCCCCGATTGCGATACCATAAACCCATTATTCGGTACATATATCTTACGGATTTTACTGCTATCCATATACAGTAGTATCGTATCACCTGTTATCTGGCTTTTGCGCGACCATACTATCGGGTCGTACATCAAACGCATAACAGAGTCTTGTTGAGAATAACTGATACTATCACACTTGCCTTGCATAGAGTCTGAAAATATCAGCACATGATGGTAGCCAATAAAGCTGCGTGGGGCTTTGCTATCAATCTCTGTAGTGTCTGCAACTGGTGGCTGTTGTTTTGGTTTCTTCTTACCCTTTGCAATGGGTTGCTGCTTTGCTATTGTATCTTTTTTCTTCAAAGCAGGGAATGAAAAGAATGTATCAGCACGAATGAAAAGGCTGTCATTATCGCTCACCTGTTTCAGTACCGGTTTGATGGTAGCGAGTGTTGTTTTTTTCTTTTCGTTGAAGTCTGTCCTGCCACAATACAGTGTGGTATGCTGTGTAGTGTCTATCGCTATTACATTACCCCTTGCATTACCAATACCTGATTTGCGATTATGGTCTATACTATCAGCTTCTACATACTGCTCTTTTGTAAGTATGGAAGAACGACAAGTGAAATGCGCAATTTCATTTTTCGTATCGTACCTGCCGCAAGTAGTGCGCAATACAGAGCTATCGCTGGTAACAACAGATGGAGCATAGAACACCACCACTTTCGTTTCGGTATTATAGCCCATATCGTCTGATACGATTTCGTATTGAGGGTCTATCACTATCACTTCGCCTGTAAAACGTGCGTCTTTTGTTTTGGTATTGTATGTACCTGCATTGCTGGATAATGTGGTGGTGCTATCTTGCAATGTTCCGCCTTGTGTATATACCCCTACTTTAGTAGATGTATTGTACGTCAGGTCTTCCGACCACAGATTACTCTTGCCGTCTGTCAGCATTACATTACCCTTCATATAGGCTGTTTTCTGGTTGCCTATGTAGCGCATATAGTCGCTCTGTGCCTCGCTGCCAGGCTGTACTACACGCACATTACCAAAGGCTTCTACCATATTTTTAGCTAAGCTGAAGTACGCACTATCGCAAAACATCAGCGTTTCTCCTTGCTTTATTCTTACAGTATCTACCAGTTTATCAATCTCACCCGTATCTGTAACTAAATGCACCAACGTACCCGCACCTATTATTTCTACTTTAGTAGTAGAATCAGCTTTTTTTTGCGCATTTACCTGCAACGTAACAGCACACAACAGGCAGGTCAAAAAAAATATTTTTGACATGAGTGTATTGAATGTAGTGCCTGTAAAGTATTGCGTCAACGCTTAGTTATTCTTGTTTTTTCGTCCGAAGATGGTAACGTTGATATAGCGAGATGGGTGAGCTTTCATATCTGCCATCAGCGCATTGAGCGTTTTTAACGACTCTGCCAGATTATCGTGCAATGCCTTGTCATTTACCAACATACCCAACGAGCCCTCATTGTTATTAATCTTAGCCATAATCCCATTCAACTGGGCTATGGTAGCCTGTAGGTCTTTTACTGTTTGCTCTATCGGCGCATGTGCCAACTGATTGCTGATATCATCAGCATTTTTCATGATGTTGGTTATCTGCTGATTGCTATTAGCAAGATTGGTAGTAATGCTATTTGCATTGCGTATTACCGAAGCCAGTTGATTGCTTTCATTACTCAGTTTTTGCGAAAGGGTAGAAAAGTTTTTCAAAGTAACATCCAACGAAGCTACACTGTTTGACAGATGTTTGCGCGTTTCCTCATTAAGCAAATTGTTTACACCTAATAACACCGTATCGAGCGATGCTACTACATGGCGTATGTCTTTTATCAGTGGGGCAATCTCACCTGATAAGTTATCAATGATGCCGCCTTCAATTTTTGCAGGCAGCGTTGCGCCGTCTTCTATCTGTTTACCACCATCTGCTATTTCCAATTTCAACACTTTAGTACCCAACAAATCGGCAGAAGCCAGTTTTACGGCAGAGCCTTGCGTTACGGCAATCTTCTTGTTGACTGCCAGTAATACTTTTACCTTACCATTTTCTTCATTGAGGGATATTTGTACCACTCTGCCTACTGACAGTCCTTTTACCTGCACGGCAGAAGATGTCTGTAAGCCCTGCACATCGTCGAAGTAAGCATAGTATTCATTTTCTCCGGAAAAGATGTTGGCACCTTTCAGAAAATAAAAACCCGCGAAAAATATCAATAAGGCGGCAGCTACTAACAGTCCTATTCTGGCTTCTTTACTAAACTTCATACAGGTGCGTATATATTGCGGTGTACACGGGCAAAAGTAATAAAAAGGGGGTGCAATACAGTTATATATGCTGTTAAAAAACAAACTCCCCGGAATGGGGAGTTTGAGTATATGTTTAAAAGTCTGTGCCTATCGAGAAGTGTATCAGCGGGGTGGTTTTACGGTTTTCCATATTCCAACCGGCATCTAAACGCATGAAATAACCGAAAATCATAGTACGCAAACCAGCACCGTACCCAAAACCTACACCAGCACTTTCATCTACAATCATGATAGTAACCTGATTGTTAGCAGCCGGGTTATTAGCACTTGGTATAAATCGGTTATTCTGCATTTTTTCAACAGTAGGAAGCAATCCTTGCCAAGCAGAGCCAATATCTGCAAAAGCAACTAATTGCAGATTTTTTATCAGCTGCGATTGTATAGGCCTTTTCATAAACGTAGCAACTATAGGAAATCTTAATTCTGTATTGAACAATGCATATGTATTGCCATTTTTCGAGTTTTGCTCATAACCTCTTAAATTGTTTGCAAGTGCATCAAACGCATAGTTTTCTGTACCCCTCACAGGAGTATATTCACTATACTGAGCATTGAGCCAGTTATCTACACCGCCTAAGTGGTATAAAATTTTCATATCGCCACCGGAATGGGCTCCTGCGAACCTGTTTGCCCAAATAAAATTTTTATACAATTTGGTATAATGCCTAATATCTGTCCCAAGATTATAGAACCCACCCGTTTTTTGATTCATTTTATACATGTATTCTGCAAAAAACTTATAGCGCATCCCGTTCAATATATTCAAAGTTGGCCTGATGGTATTATCAAAAACGTATTCTACCCTACTCATTGCCCAATACTGGTTTTTCTCAGGAATATCAACTAAGCCAAATGGCTCTTGTGCTTTAAAGCGTAAAGCATCAGCACGCAATGCCAGATGCATACGTACGCTGCTCAAACGGTTAAATGGGTATGTTGCAGAACCTTGCAACATATTAGTTACGTTTTTACCTATTTGCTCTCTAACCTGTACTGCTCTTGTTGCAGAGTCGACGTAAGCTACTGTGTATCCGTTATTCAAAGACGACCTAAGGTATATCAGACTCCAGTCAACGAGTTTCTTAGCATTATCGTACTGCAAAAAATAAGTAGTCCCTGAAAAATTGAGTGGTAACCTGAAGCCGCCTGTGATACGATAATCTTCCATCAGGTCATTTAGGCTTACGCTAATCAAACCACCGAGTGGTGGATTAACGAACCTACCACCTGTTTGCGATGCGGGTTGATATCTGTTAAATAATACATTATTGTCTAACCTGATGGTAAAAAAATCGGGTTTGAAAGCCAATCTATATGGTTGTGCTTTCATTTTAAGGTATTCGCTATCTGCTGCATGTACTGTATTTATTTCGGTTTCAGAATCCTCTATGATACCGCTAAGCTTCTTACGTTTAGTTTTTGTTTCTTCTTCTTTAAAGTCGCTCTGAAATGTATTGCCACTCTTCATCATTGCGGATTCTCCATCGTCGTTTATACTTGTTGTTTTTGCAGCAATTTTATTTTGCTCTGTTTGTTTCAATATCGTAGGATACAATTGTTTTGCCTCTACATTTTTACCTGGCACCAGTTGTGGCTTATAATACACGCGATATTTATCACCCACCTGCAATACATCTGATACAAGATTGCCGGCAGGTATGTATTGGTGATGAATGACGTTGCGAGCATGATTGGTGACAGGTATTGCAACTGCAGAATCCATATTATTTGCCGTACGCTTAATTTGTACTATGTACTGATTTTGGATACCATTACTGTCATATAAGAAAGCGTAGTTGTCGCTGCCGTACTGTATAGGTTGTGATGCATTGCCTGTCTTAAAGTAAGACAGTTGTAGCAGCTCTTTTCGTTTTGTTTTGGTGTTATAGAAAAAAACATTCATTGGCCCGTTAGGAAGTTCGTTTACCTGTAATGACACATCAAGATTTGGCTTTGTACGGTTTGACAGAAACAATATACCTCTTCTGGAGCCACCGCTTACAAATGCTGGTTGTACATCATCCCAGGCATCATTAGTAATATTTTTCAGCTTTGCCCCACGAATGATAAATTCAAATAAATCTGTTTGACTTTTTTTAATAGCTGAGAATACTATCTTATCATCGTCTTCATTAAATGTCATACCCAATGCACGGTCAAATCTGTTAGAGGGTATGTTATAGTTTTCAATTTTACCTTTGTAAGAATTATATATTCGAAGGTTTGTATACTTACCCCTTTTATACAAAACTGCAAGTTTATATCCGTTGTTAGACCAAGCAAGCAAAGGGTAGTCAGGGTCTGGCAATTCATTATAATCTAGTCTACCCCCTTGTAGTATTACACTTTCAACCTGCTCTCCGGCAGTTTTTTTCATGTACACTTTGTACTCACCATTTTTCCAAGTCACATAAGCCACATCGGTACCTCTTGGTGCTACCAATATATTTCTTAGTACTGTGCCATCTTTTGGCACTTTTATATTGGTCAATATGTTGCTATCAGCAGGTTTCTCTTGCATCAGCTCATCTTTACCATAAACTTTTTTATAGTATGAAATAACAGAATCGTAAGCCTGCTTGATATTAATACCTAATGTGGTTTTTACCCCTTGGTTCAGATTACTTTTCATCTGCATTGTATACAGCACATTCTTTGTAGTAGTTTCCCCGTATTTATCAGTTATATATTTCCAGAAAGCTTTCCCAGCCAATTCAGGTTGCTTTTCTGCTAATTCGTAAAAGCCTGCTTGGGGTTTTGCTTCAAGTAGGTTTTTCCAATCGCTATTGCTTTTTGTATCCCAGCCGTCAACCAAGTAAGAGATAAAACCGTATACAGTCCAGTTAGGCAAATTCATCATAACAGCATTACGCACCATCTCTCTGAAATTATCTCCAAACAGCATACGCTCCATAATAACACGCGACATACCTGCGCGCGTTTGTCTTCTCAAATCTGTATGTACACCCGTATAGTACACCACTAATTTGTCTCCAACCAAATCAACTGTACCTGCTGGTATATCCTGTAATTGCGAATCGTATTTTCGACCAATATTAGTTTGGCGATATTCATCGTAAGTATTATAAACTACTATCTTGAAGCGGTGTGGGAACTTACCACCCATCTTACGTTCTACAACACGTATATCATTCTCTACTTGCTCTGCCACGTAACGTGCCAATTGCCTGCCAGCAGCATCATAGTGGTATATACGAAAGTGTTTGGTATCGAAAAACTTCCAGTCGAATTTGCGGTATTGCAGCCGATTTTGGCCAAACACTTCTACGTTGGTTTGTGCATTAACGTTTACTATACAAGTAATTAATGCCAGTATTACCACTGCTGCTTTTCTAAGCATATTTTTCATACAGTATATCCACGCAACATTATCAGGCTATAAATGCCGGATACTGACACGTATGTTTTAAGTTTGTGTTCTAAATTAATGAAAAAATACGCAAGTAATGCTACAAGTTGAGTGTTTTACGTTTAATGCCTTTCAGGAGAATACTTACCTAATTATCGATGATAAAAAAGAGTGCTGGGTTGTAGACCCAGGCATGTATGATAATGCTGAAGTAAGCATGCTAACAAACTATCTAGAAAACCACAGATTGCTGCCAAAAGCCATTATTAATACACACACTCACCTCGACCATATATTTGGCGTTAATGCCCTTAAAAACCTATACAATATTCCTTTTGGTATTCATACAGGTGATGTACCTGTTTTAAACGGTGCTGCAGGCGCTGCCATGCTTTTCGGTTTTAATTTTCCGAATATCCCAACCGTGGATTTTTATATCCAGGAACACCAACCAATACCTAATGGTCCAGAAGGTATAGAAACACGATTGGCACCGGGACACTCACCAGGTAGTATCATTTTTTATCATCAGGAAGGTAAATGGGTAATAGGTGGCGACGTACTTTTTTACGGCAGCATCGGCAGGACAGACCTGCCAGGCGGCAACCACAATACTCTACTAAAAAGCATTGCTACCGAACTATACACGCTACCCGAAGATACTGTTGTATATAGTGGACATGGGGTCGTAACAACCATAGGGCATGAGAAGCAGTATAATCCCTTTGTAAGGGGTTAAGCACACCAACATTTTTATTGATGTATAACTAATTCATTACCTCTTAATATTGGCACTACAGGGTGCAAATCGGGTGTGGCACAATACTCCATATCAGCAGAAAGCCCATAAGCAGATAGCCTTTTGTAATGCGAGCTATCTCTTAAAAAGTCAATAAATGTAGATTCTTTAGCATGTTCGTATAGATAGTTTGCAGCACGCGCGCTATCACAGTTAATAGTAAAGTGCTCCTTTACCTTATTAACCACTGCACCTGAAAAGAGGGTATCTTCCAGATTGAACCTGTCTTTCCATGCAGCGCAACCTAACAGAACGGGCTTATTTTGCCGTATTAAAAAATCGCAAACTGCTGAAAGGTTGAGAAACGAGCCAGTAATGATTGTATCGGCATCCTGCACCATGTGTAGCAAACGTGTGCCGTTAGTGGTTGTGAGTACCAGTGTCTTATTCTCAATAAAGCTGCGCGGATATTCTGACGGAGAATTGCCATACTGTAATCCCTCAGCTACTTTGCCATCCCTTTCCCCAGCTGTAATGCTATCTGGTATTTGCTTGCCTAAATCTATACATTCTTGTACTTGTGCTACGGGTATTACACTTTTAGCACCATTGTGCAATGCGGCAGCTATTGTAGATGTTGCTCTGAATACATCAATAATTACAACTACTACGCCTTTTGTGTTGTAGAGATGCAACAACGCAGGTGATAAACAAACTTCCAACTTAGGCAGATTGGTATCCATTAAGTATCATTTATATTCCGTGCAAGATAAGGCAACAAGCGTTTCTTCAAAAACAAAACGCTGCCATTAGGCAGCGTTTTAAAATATATTAATGAATGTGATTAATAAACCCACATGTCATGTTCTTTGTTGAAGAGCATTTCCGTAGCTTTCTGACCTTCGTATAAAGCCTCAAGAGGACTCATGCCCCTTTCCCTGAAGGATACATCGAATGGATTGCTAACTTTTATAATGCGGCTTGCAAAATAACGACCTTCAAAGAATTCATACCATGTCAGCCTTGCCATATCGTTATCAGGATTAAACACTTCATACTGAGCAAACATACCTGATGCTTCGGGGTAGTATAACCAAAATAAGGCTTGAGATGCACGATAAGAACCATCATCATTGTACTTATCTATAATTGGTGCGATGCCGATTATCTGCCTGTGCAACCTGCCTGTATTACGGTCGATGTACCAATCTTCTTTCAAACGATATTTAGTAACATCGTCTGGGTTGAATTCCTTACGTACTACTTTCATTGTTTCCAATTGTGTAACAGGGTCAACGATATATTGCGTATCCGGCGGGCCTAACAGCATATCGTCAATATTCTGCTTGCTAAGTGTAGCTGTAAAACGATCGTCAATATTTGAATATGCTTTTACTTTACCCTTTTTGATAGCGTCCAATACTATCTCAATAAAATAGCCGCCACCAGTATAGTCATCACCAGGATAACGGAAAGCCATATTCTGTTTTTCACGTATGTCTATTTCACGCCATACACGCTTTTTCCACATGATGTCGTTTTCACGAACTGCTTGCTGTACGAGCGGTGTATTTATGTGGTCTACCCTGTCATAAACTCCATCTCTTACTAAAGTTGGCTCCCAATCAGGCTTTACACGCTCAACACTCTTGAAAGCGTTTGGATCTGTCTGAGCATTTGCTACAGCATTGATAAAGAGAAACGCGGCAGTTGCAGCTAATTTGTATGTTTTGAGGATACTCATAATCCTAGAACTATTTGCTAATGATGAAAATACTATAATTATCTTAAATTAAATACCAATGAGCCTAATTTACGTGTCTGCTTATCCGGACCAATAGCCTGAATCTCTTCAATAAATACCTTATCTCCCGGTTTCAACCTATTGATAGCATCAGAAACTTGTTTGTTGATATCAAACTTAGCACCTCTTACCTGATATGGACCTATTGGTTCACCTCTTTTGGGTACAACACTGAATTCAAAATAAGTAACAACGTATTTAGCTTCAAAGTCGAAATTTTCTAAAACAGCGAGTACACCAAGTTGTGCCTTGAAAATATTAACGGGTACACTACCACCATTAGAACTACCAACTTTTGGTATAGGATTGGGAATACGTTTAACACGTATTTCTTGGGCACCCACTTGTTTAGAGCCGCCACCCTGTGTTTTTGCCATTATTTTGGCAATAACAGTACCTGGTTTAGAAACCTCAATGCTGAACTTTCCTTTACCTCCACCAGCGCTAACGGATGCGCCTTCGATACTTACAAACACATCTTCCAATGAGTAACCTGCTGCTGATACTGTTATTGGGTTTGGCACACCAATATAGAATACGTTCATCTTATCTAACTGCATAGAGGCACCTTCTGAACCAACCATGTAGTTAAACTCATAATCACGTTTTTCGATACGGCCACCCATATCAAGCGTTACAGTACCGCGTACTTTCTGTTCACCTACACCTGATGCTGTAGTTTCCCAACTAGCTAAACCATTTTCTACCTTTACTACACGTCCACCACTTGATGTAACTTGCGGATTTACAGCTTTGTTGTAAGCTGCAAGCATAATGCTTGCTTCTACTTTTTGGCCTGCTAATACATAACTATTTTTAGGAACTGCTATAGCCTGTATTTCATCAAATTTAACCTGTACGTCGCCAGCTTCCAGCGCCAACTCATTAATAATAAGCGCTTCGCTATTACGGATGTCATTTTGAAATTTAGACAGCAGCGTAACTACAGCCATTGTAGGCATATTGTAGAAATAACCTGTAGCCCAGTCTGCCTGAGGATTGTTATCTGTTTTTTCAGGATCTTTTACTTTGATAGGCAAATCATTTGAAAATTGCTCTTTCAGTTGAGGTTTAATAACACCCAACATCATGTTACGCAAATCAGTTAATTTTTGCTTTATCTCATCACCACCTTTCTTTTCAACTAATAAAAGTGTACTTGCATCAATATTGTCTTTTCGTTTGATGTCGCCATCTTCCTCACGACCACCTGATTCCTGTACTACTTTTTCTTTCCATTCTTCCAGATATTTTATCATATCAGCCGAAGCTTTTTTTACTTGCTTGGCTTTGTCATTATAAGGCTTAACGCGGTCGCGTGATGCTTCCTGTGCTTCCTGATCATCCAACCCCTTGTACAGCTTGTTGTTTTTATCTTCAATAGCTTGGTTTGACGATGTAATACTCTGATTAATCGTCTGGAAGGCGTGCAGAATTTCTGAAGACACATTAAGCGCCAGCATAGCAGTCAACACCAAGTACATGAGGTTGATCATTAACTGCCGTGGCTCTTTAGGCATTGACATGCTGCAAAAAATTTACGAGTTATCTAAAATGTTTCTTTACTAATTAATATATCTAACTATCTATCTATTAACGACCTTGCATAGCAGCAAGCATATTTCCGTATATAGAGTTCAATGTTGTCAGGTTCTTAGACAGCAGCGATATTTGCTCTTTAGCAGCTACCGCATCTGTAGCACTTGAAGCCATAGCATCAGATGCACTTACCAGATTGCTATAGAACTTATTCATAGCTTTAAGGTGGTTATTAGCATCTTGCAATTCCACTTCATATATCTGATTCAAAGAACCTAGGTTACGAGATAATACGACTACTTGCTCGTGGAACTTAGCTGTATCGTCAGCAGCATTGTTGAATGAAGCCATTGTGTTAGATGCACCAACGAACGTATTTTTCATTTCGCCCAATGCACTGGCAGCTTCACGTGCGCTTTGAGAATATTCAGATGTTGCAGATGTAACGTCTGATATATCTTTTATCTGCTCTACGACTACACCGAAGCGTTGGAAGTTTTCACCCAGTTTGCGGATGTTAGCAGGTGTAATCTGTGCATCTTCCATCATTTTATCCAATGATGCACCCGGAGAAATTTTACCTGCAGCCGAGTCAAATTTAGTACCCTTGCGATAAGCTTCTACATGTGGGTTCTCATCAATATTCGGATAAAAACGCTCCCAATAGTAATCCTTATGCGGTGGCAGAATACCTAATAATGCGAAAATGAATGCTTCTGTCAACATACCAGCTGTCAACATCGGACCGGCACCTGGCCAGTGTTGTATCTTAAACAACGCACCCATCAATACTACCGATGCACCAAAACCGATGATGAGGTTTTTGATGTATTTACCCTGTTTGGTCTCGAAAAACAGTGCTATTGAATTCATTTCTTATTATTTTATCTAAAAGGTTTAAAAAAGCTGTTTAATTATTAACGCTTAGTTACAAATATTATTGTTTATTATCTTCTATTTGTTAATGCGGGTCCAATTTGCTGATATACACAACGGAATCCTATGTACGCTTTTGCAGTATCTGCATATTCAAAATCGCGTGTACCATTTTGCAGATAGAAAGACACATCTCTCCAGCTGCCACCACGCAATACTTTACGTTTCATCCACTGAGGATCGTTATCACGCATTTTATAACCAACTTCCGGATTTAAATCTGCAACAGTTTGATATGCAGTACCGAAGTAAGAATCGCGTGTCCATTCAGCTACGTTACCAGCCATATTATATAAACCATAATCATTAGGCCAATAACGATCAACAGGCACAGTATACAAACCACCATCGGCGGCATAGTTACCACGCTGAGGCTTAAAGTTAGCTAAGTAACAACCTTTCTTGTTAACCAAGTAAGGTCCACCCCAAGGATACGGAGATTCTGTACGACCGCCACGAGCTGCCCATTCCCACTGCATTTCATTTGGCAGCATAAATTCGCCTTCAAAATACATCTTGTTCTTCTCGCGGTCTTGCTTCCATAACATTGTACGCCAATTACAGAATGCGTTGGCTTGATGCCAGTTAACACCTACAACTGGGTAGTTATTGAAAGCAGGGAACCAGTTGTATTGCAATGCAATTGGTTCATTGTAAGAATATGTCAACTGACGAACCCATACCGTAGTATCAGGGTATACGTTAATCGCATATTTTTTATTGAATGTATTTTTAGCCGCTGTCGGATTTTTCACATTCTCCTGATAATCATACGTTTCATATGTATATATCAACTTAGAATTATCAAATTCTTTTTTACCCCATCCACTTTGTTCGGCAGGTATGAAGAAACTGCTGAGTTGCTCTTGCAAATCAGGATCTTTCCAGTTAATTTTTTTACGCATATCCAAACGCTGTGCACCATTGGGGTCGTCTATATAATCACCCAGTTGTGCATGCGCCATAGAGTCGCGCACCCAATTTGTAAACTGACGATACTCCGCAGTAGTTATCTCGGTAGCATCCATGTAGTAACCTGTCATCTGTGCAGTGCGTATCAAGGCATCGTTTTTACCACGAACATCCTCATCACTAGCTCCCATTTTTAATATGCCAGACGGAACATACACCATACCAATCGGAACAGGCGGCTTGTACGTCATCATGTTAGGCTCTCCTACAAGCTGACCACCGTTGCCTGGTTTTCCGCAGCTGGCAGCCAATGCTAGTAACGCTACAGCCGAGATCTTCAGGGAAAGTTGTTTCATACTACTATTATTGTTGTTTTTGCTATTAGGCAAATAAAGTAATTTTTTGTCATTGCAGGTAGTTTTCCTGCAAAACTGTTGCACAATATTTGAAGTTTTTTCCAAAAATGCAAGCATCACAAAAAATTTGTTAAGATTTTTTTCAGGCTTTCGGCCCAAAAGAATTTCTGAATATAAACTATTCTTTTGATAATTGCAAGTACTGCAAAACAGCCGCCGGGCTTTGCATTGGCGGCAAACACGCATCTTGTGTACATATCAAAATTCCATTTCCGGCAACTGCTTTTTTTATTAAAGGCAGGCCGTTGTCAGATATTTCTTTTTGTGAAGTGACAATAAACGCCCCCGGCATTAGGTATGTATTCAATAATCCAGCATCTTCAGCATTACAAACAACGGTTTTTACATCGTAGGCATATTGCTGTAAAAGGCATGCCCAATAGCCAAATGAATAGGTGTAACGCTGCGCTGAGCCTACCATACGCTGCAACATACCATAGGCTTGTTCAATCAGCCCTGTACGCTCCATACAAAGCCCTAATAACAACATATTATGCGCCATTACTGCATTGGCAGAGGGGGTTGCACCATCGTAATTATCTATTTTCCGTACTGGCATGTCGTTTCTGCCTGTGGCAGTGTAGTAAAAAAAGCATTGATTATCATCTATAAAGCGCGCTGCAACCTCATCAAACAGCTTATTTGCACGTACTATCCACTCACTATTGCCAGTTGCAGATGCCAGTTGCAGCATGGCCTGTATCAGGTACGCATAATCATCCAGATTGGCTATAATCCTTGCCTTGCCTGCCTTCCAAGTATGCATCCATGTATCATCTGCCATAAAGTGTGTGTCCATCCACCGCATATGTGCTGTTGATGTCTGTAAATACTTATCATTCCCCAACACAGCACCTGCTCTACTGAGTGCAAGGTTCATTAAGGCATTCCAAGACAACAGACACTTATCGTCTGTCAGTGGCCTTATACGCTTATTTCTTTCAGTTAATAATTCTTGTTTTGCCTCTTCAATCTTCTCAATCACCAAGCTTTTGGTTAATGCAAACTCTGTAGTGATTTCCTGTACTGTTTTTGCTACGTGCAATATGTTGGTATGCTCCCAATTGCCTGCTTCTTCTATACCGAAATAGGCTTGCAATAAAGCATCTTCTCCTATTATCTGCTGCCAGTCTTGCCATGTAAAAGTGTAGTACTTACCCTCTATACCCTCGCTATCGGCATCTATGGCACTGTAATAACCGCCAGTAGCATCTTTCAATTCCCTTTCTACAAATGCGATTGTTTCTTCAATCACTTCTTTGTATCGTTCTTTTTTTGTCAATGCATATGCATCGCACAAAGCCATTATCAGCAACGCATTGTCGTACAGCATCTTCTCAAAATGTGGTACTAACCATTTTTCGTCCGTTGCATAGCGGGCAAAGCCCCCGCTAAGCTGGTCGTATATGCCGCCTGCGATCATTCCGTCAAGGCTTTTCAAAGCATGTTCTTTTGCCGCGGCACTACCTGTTAGTGCATAATGTTGCAGCAAATAACTGATAGCCATAGTACCCGGAAATTTAGGTACTCTGCCAAACCCGCCATGTGCATGGTCTGCTTGTTGCAGCAATGTATTTGCCATCTCATTGCAGGTATCTTTCGTCCAAGCCTCTCTACTGGCTGCCGTAGCGTATTTAGAGGCGTTTTGCAGGTATTGCACCATCTGCTTGCTTTGTGCTTGCACTTCGTCTTGCTGTTGTTGCCATATAGTATGCATACGTTCCAATACCTGCATCCAAGACATACGGCTGTACATGGGTTTTGGCGGGAAATAAGTGCCCCCGTAAAACGGCACCCTGTCGGGCGTAGCAAATGCATTGAGTGGCCATCCACCGCTACCCGAAATAGCTTGTACGGCATCCATGTACAGGTGGTCAACATCGGGGTGCTCTTCTCTATCTACTTTTATGCATACAAAATGTTCATTCATGTAGGCTGCTACATCAGCATTTTCAAAGCTCTCCCGCTCCATGACATGGCACCAATGACAAGCAGCATAGCCAATGCTCACTAATACAGGCTTATTTTCCCGCTTTGCCCTCTCAAAGGGTTCATCGCCCCATGCATACCAATCTACCGGATTATGGGCGTGTTGCAGTAAATAGGGGCTTAACTCATTGATTAATCTGTTTGCCATAGTGTAAAACTATATGATAAAGTACACATAGTCAGCATCATTAAAAATGGCTCAACTAACATAGTTGAGCCATTTATGAATATCGAAGAATCTTATTACTTCTTTATGTCTATGAGGTATCTTTCCAATGCTGACACCATTGATGGGGCATTGGGTGCGGGTGCTTTCACGTCGAGTCTCAAGCCTGCATCTTCAATAGCTTTTGATGTTGTCGGACCGAAAGCACCTATCAAAGTGCCATTTTGCTTAAAAGCAGGGTCGTGTTCAAACAATGTTTGTACGCTGAAGGGGCTGAAAAAGACAATCATATCGTACTTGTCTTTCATTACCTGACTTATCTCGTTTGAAACAGTGCGGTACAACGTGGCCTCAGCATACTGTATATTATTAGCTGACAAAAACTGCGCTATATCGTTTTTGCCGTTATCTGCTGTAGGCAGTATGAACTTTTCGTTGTGTTTATGTTTACCAATCACTTCAAGCAATCCGTCAGTACTACCATCGGCAGAAAAGAAAACCTTGCGTTTTCGATACAGAATGAACTTTTGCAGGTATAATGCCACCGCCTCTGTAATGCAGAAGTACTTCATGTCTTGCGACACTTTTACTTTCAATTCTTCGCAAATACGAAAGAAATGGTCGACCGCATTGCGGCTGGTGAAGATAATGGCCGTATGCTCAGCTATATCTATCCGTTGTTTCCTGAAATCTTTACCGGCAAGCCCTTCCACACGAATAAAAGGATGGAAAGCTAACTGTACATTGTATTTTTTAGCTAAGTCAAAATAAGGCGACTTCTCCGTTTCCGGGCGTGGTTGTGTGATGAGAATAGACCCTACTTGATGCGTCGTTTCTTTCTTACCAGTGCTTTTGCTCTGCGAACGTTCAGCTTTTGCCATATTTGGGTTAAAAACGGGTGTTTTAGCCTGATTATTATCAGCAAAAACGATGCCGTTAATACAGCAACATCCTTACCAATAACTTCATCAATACTGCCAATGGCAATATTTCCGAGGCGCAAAGGTACGTAAAAAAATGGAATTTACTGTGTTGGAAGAATGAGCTGAATACCTGCCAAGAGCGTAAATACCTGCTGATAAACAAAAGGCTGATGGTTATGGATGCAATGATGAGGATAGGGCCGATATATACAGCATCTGCAAAGGCTAGAAATAAGACAAATGGCAGTAGAATAACAGCTAAAACCTTGTTTATGAGAAAAATATTAAAAATGTAAGCATCCGATATATTATCGAGCCTGAATGCCCAACCACCAAACCTTACTGCTATGTATTTACCCGAATAGATTACCGCTAAGCCACCCATCATAGACAGCATTAATAATAATGGGTTAATATTACTAGCAGTTATGGGCGAGTATATTTTTACCACATAGTACATAAACATACCCCCAACCATGCAAAACAATAAGTTCATCAGCAGATTAGATATACCAGCAGTTTCTAACTGCTCTCTAGATGCGCTTGAATAAGAGGGACTTTTGAATACAGCCCACAAATTGTCAAAATATCTTGCATTCATATATCTGATAATGCCAAGAAAAACACAAATAGCGAGCAGGATATAAAAATCTGTTGTCTTGTTTGTAAAGTATCTAGGCGACTCCACAGCATTGATAACCACACGCGATGACATCATGGGATGCTGGAGCAATAAGCTATCGTACTGCTTGTTTGTAATAGCAGAAACTGATGGCACTGCAAAAGGCAAACTGCTCGCTTCTATTTTGGCAGAAGCACTGAACACATTAGTTATGCAACACAATAAGAATAGGTGTACGAACTTGAACATAATAACCCTATGCAAAACTAATATTACAACGGCGCATTAACAGCATTACCTGACAGATAATTGAAGATTTGCCCTTATTTGGTTGTAGATAATTTCCAGTTTGTCTTTATTATCCGTTTTGCACATTTCAAGTGCCAGCAGTCGCGATTGCCTGAAACATTCTTTGAGCGTTGTTTCGCAATTAGCATCAATATCTTCGGCTATGGCTTTGGCCCAAGCGTCTTTGTAAACAGGTTTCACGGTTTTTGAAAACAGCAGCAATACTGCATCGTCTGGACGGTTTTGAATATACCTGCGGCAGGCACTACCAAGAGATTGCTTTAATTCTTTATCTCTCGTCAGGTACAGTGTCTTCGATACTAAAAAAATATAAAAAGGTCTTGTATCGCTGTTTTCAGTACTCATGCTGTCCATAATGCTTGCCATCACATCATCATCTGCAGGCTTAACGATGCCTGCATGTATGTCTTTTGCCGCTTTAGACACGTGTGGCAGCCCCATATAGTAAACAGTAGGTTTCAACTCTTGGCCTTGAGAGGTTAAGGCTAACAAACACCCTATGAGGCATAGCAGGTTACGCATTATCTTTTCATTAACGTGCTAATAAAAATAGTATTAGCCCATGAAAATCTATAATACACACCTCAGATTTTTTGCAATTATATATTACCGAAACCAGCCCTTAGCTTTGCAGCATATACAATTTCTCATTTGGCAGGCATATATATTCATATACCTTTTTGCAGGCAGGCTTGTACCTATTGCAATTTTCATTTTTCCACCTCGTTAAGGCATAAAGATGATATGCTGGCTGCTATACTGGCAGAACTTACCATGCAGGCTCCGTACCTGAACGGGCAAGAAGTAGAAACCATTTACTTCGGTGGCGGCACACCCAGCCTGTTGAGCGCAGATGAAATAGAGCGGATAACTGATGCAATACAGGAGCATTACAACGTAGGTTCCATACGCGAGTTTACTTTAGAGGCCAACCCCGACGACCTGTCTTATTCATACATCAAATCGCTTACATCAACAGCCATCAACAGGTTCAGCATCGGCATACAATCTTTCAGAGATAACGACCTGCAATACATGAACCGAGCGCACAATGCAAAACAGGCAGAAGCGGCAGTAAAAGCCACACAAGATGCGGGTTTCGAGAACATTACCATTGACCTGATATATGGCACACCAGGGCTTACTGATAATGACTGGAAACACAACCTTGACCGTGTAAAGGAATTTGGCATACCGCACTTCAGTGCCTATGCACTGACGGTAGAAGAAGGTACTGTACTGCACCACAATATCAAAAAAAAGAAGACAACACCTGTTGATAATGCGCAATCAGCTGCACAATTTGAAATGTTGATGGACTATGTAGCTGTACATGGGTACGACCATTACGAAATATCCAACTTTGCCCTACCCGACATGCACGCCATACACAATACCAACTATTGGATGGGCGTACCTTATTTGGGAATCGGTCCCTCTGCACACTCTTACAACGGCCAAGCGAGGCGATGGAATATTGCCAATAATACGCAGTACATGACAAGTGTATTGCAAGACAAAAAAACACCTTTTGAGGAAGAGATACTGACACCCGAACAACAACTGAATGAATACATTATGACATCGCTGCGTACCATGTGGGGATGCAACCTGCAAAAAATTGCTACGACATATAGCGATGCGTACTACCAGTCTGTTTTGAAAAACGCACAAGCTTTTTTAGAGAATGGTAAGATGCTGCAAGTGGGTGATAAACTGATGCTTACCAATGCAGGCAAATTATTTGCAGACAATATTGCTGCTGCTCTCTTTGTTTAAGCCGAATATGTTTTTATTTTTATACAAACTCTTTGTATGAGAACTATACATATAAGCCTGTGTTGTATTTTGCTCTGCTTACCTATTGCTACAATAAAAGCACAGAGCATGATGGTTACGAAAATGAGCAAACCATCACCTTATAATACAGTTACTGACCTGCCAGTGTGCTTTACACACGAAACCCTGCAAGCAATAAGCGATGAATTATTTAATGCCGGCAACCCTAAGTATATATGGATAGACCTTGTAGATGATGGGTATGTAAATGCAAGTGATGGCATTGGCTACTATGTATATCTCCGTACAAACAAAACTGAAGAAGGTGGCAACCTGAAAATACCCCCTGATGTACAAAAGAAGTATGTAGATAAATGGCTGGCTTTTTTACAACACATCAAAGAACCAATAACTAAAAGCGGCGAGTATAATCTGCATTTGCACAATGGTATACTCTGTAAAGATATTACCAACAAGGAATCAAAAATATGGCAAATATCAAAACAAGAATTGACTACACTCGACTTAAACATAAGGGGTGAATTGCGCTTTAAAGAAGAATTAGTGAAAGATAAATTAGCAGACCTAAACCAACCACTAAAGCTCAATTTTGGAAAGGAAGGGTTTTATGTAAATGACAAACGCTTATCGCCAGAGCAAAAGGAAAAGTATTACTCAATTTGTAAAGAAGAATTTGGTTGGGGTTATAGTGCAGGGCGTTTTAGCTGGACAATATCGCCTGATATGCACTCAATCGTTTTAGCTAAAGATATAGCCATGATGCAAGAACAGATAGCATTTGCGAAAGCTACTAAAAGATGATAACCACAGTTTGATTTACAACATTTATCATAACAGTTTGTTATCCTAAATGCAGTATGTTTGTTAAACACCGTTAATAACAATACTCAATATATAATACCTATATACTTTAGCTCCGGAAAACACAGACAAACAAGCTAAACTATCAAAAATTATGAGTTCAAAATCCCCTATTAAAGTAGCTGTTGCACATAGCAGCAAGCTAACCAATGTTGCGTTAAGCACTATTGCAAGTAAAAACGGTTGTAAGGTAATGTTTGAAGTAACTTCGGGCAGAACCCTTTTGACCAAACTGAAGCAGGACAAAAGCATCGAGATTCTGATAATGGATATTCCGTTAAAAGACTTGAGTGCTTATGTTGTCATCAGAGAAATAAAAAAGATAACCCCTAAGCTGAAAGTATTGGTAGTATCTGACTACACACACCCTTACGCTATCAGCTACATGGCTTACCATGGCATCAATGGTTTTTTAGGTAGCGATGCTGATGAAACGTCCGTAGCGAATGCCATTAAAGACGTACATGTAAAAGGATATCATTCCAGCAAAACATTAGGTCGTAGAGAAATGGCTGAAATGGCTGAAATACCTGTACTGCAAATCACAAAAAAGCAAATAGCATTTCTTGAATACTGCTGTACAGATATGAACTACTACGAAATGGCTGAGAAAATGAAAGTGAGCCATCGTACTGTAGATTGGTATCGCGATTTAATGTTTGAAAGGTATAACCTTACAAACCGTGCAGATTTGGTATTGTTCAGCCTGAAGACGGGATTAGTAACGCTTTAATTGCCTGCTATTTTTTGAGGTACACGACTACGGGAAAGTGGTCGCTGTAGCCGTTATTCCAATATGTACCACGAAAACTGCGGTAAGGATAGTTGCGAAATTTACCTGTTTCCTGCCGTAGAAAAGGACGGTCGTATATTTCTGCACCTGTATATTGCAAGCCCTTGCCTTTTACAAAGCCTGCAGACAGGATAATTTGGTCGAACAAATCCCATCTGCGTTGGAAAACGGCAGTACCCTTACCGTCAGCATACATGGCAGCAAAGGGATTGTACAAGGTGTTATTGCCAACATTTGCTGCATTGGCATTTGCGCCTAATACTATTGTCAGGCTTTCATTATTGGGGTTATCGTTCAGGTCGCCCATTAGTATAATGCGCGCAAGATGATTGTATCGGCGTATTTCATCTATCATTTTACGATTGGCAGCCGCCATCTCTTTACGTTTGTTTTCAGTTTCATCTGCACCATCCCTGCGAGATGGCCAGTGATTTACCAATATGTGTACCGTATCGCCTGCCAGTATGCCTTTTACATACAAAGGTTCGCGCGCGCCTTTTCGTACATCCAATTGCTTTGATGAAACAACTTTGAATAATGCAGGGTTGTAAAGTAGTGCTACATCAATGCCGCGCGGGTCGGTACTGTTATACCATATATATTTATAGCCTCTTGCTTTCAGTTCTTGTGTATTAACAAGTGCATTTAACACTTTACTGTTTTCTACCTCTGCCAAGCCTATCAAAACTGCACCTTTAGCGTTTTTGTCTGTACCTGCTCGTTGCAAAGCATAAGCCATGTTGTGTAGCTTCTGCGTATATATTTTGTCTGTATAACGATAGTTGCCTGTTGGCGTAAATTCATCATCATCCGTCAATGGGTCATTAGCAGTATCAAACAGATTTTCAAGATTATAAAACACAACAGGGTATGCTTGCTGCGCATTAGCAGAAAAAGCAAAAAGAAAAACTAAAAAAGTAAAAATGATGCGCTGAAGAGATACCAAACAAGTAGGATTTAGAAATTAGTTTTTAGAATTTATACCATTACACCGCCAGCACTCTTATCATTTCAATCATATCCTTGCTGATGACTGCGTGCTGTTTTACACAGTTTTCAAAAGGAGTATATACTAGCTCACCATTCACAATGCCGGCCATTACCTGTGTTTTACCGGTACGCAATGCATCGACAGCTGCATATCCCAGTCGGCTTGCCAATACCCTGTCGGCACAAGTGGGGCTACCACCACGCTGTATATGCCCCAGTATAGCACTACGCACATCCAGCATCGGAAACCTGCTTTGCACAGCTGCATATAGTTCTTTCGCACCGCCAAAATCATCGCCCTCTGCCACTACTATAATGTGTACATTTTTCTTACGGCGTTCATCCATATCAATACGTTTCAAAACCGCATCTATATCAGTATTGGTTTCGGGTATCAGTATATCTTCAGCACCGCAAGCTATGCCACTATGCAATGCTATATAACCCGCATCGCGCCCCATCACTTCTATAATAAACAACCTGTTGTGCGCCTCTGCCGTATCGCGTATTTTATCTATTGCTTCTACAGCCGTATTCACGGCAGTATCAAAACCTATTGTATAGTCTGTACCTGCCAGGTCTTTATCAATAGTACCCGGCAAGCCTACTGCAGGTATGGTGTATCTTTTAAAGAACTCAACCGCGCCGCGAAATGTACCATCACCACCAATAAGCACTAAGCCATTTATACCGTGCGACTGTAACTGTTCGTATGCCTTATGCATACCCTCATCAGTCATAAACTCTTTGCTGCGAGCTGTTTTCAGTATTGTGCCACCTCGTTGGATAATGTTTGACACGTCTGTAGCTTCCATTCGGTATATATCCCCCTCTATCATACCCTGATACCCGCGGCGTATGCCATATACTTCCAACCCATGATATACGGCTGTACGCACCGCCGCGCGTACGGCAGCATTCATACCAGGACTATCGCCACCCGATGTCATTATACCTATTTTACTGATTGTCTGCATACCGTTTTCTTGATGTGTGAAAGTAGTGAAATGCTTGCAGCTTCAGTTTACATTACATAGAATTAACAAAACATCAAGTGTAAAGTATACTTTACACTCCATTTATGCGTTATCTATATAAAAATGATGTTATGATACAGAAAATGCTATTGCCGCACAAGTACAAAATGGCAGGTGTATGGATGACTCCCCTAGGGTTTGTCAACTGGGCTGTTACCCAATCAGGCCTTTTTGATAATGTATTGCCAAATGGTGGTAGTTGGCAAAGAACTACCATATTAGCTGTTTCATTCTTCGGCTTTCTTATTGGTCTTTATCTGCTGGTGTTCTCTAAAGAGCGCAACGAGGATGAATATATCAACAATCTGCGGTTGAAATCTTTTCAAACAGCAGCCTTCGGACAATTAGTATTTTTCATTCTGGCTTTCACTTACATGGCTGTTTCGGGAAATGAACCTGCAAATGACGGACAGCTTGAGTTATTTCTGATTTTATCAATTTTCTTCTTTTGGATATGGTATATATCTCACTTTAACCTAACAATGCTACGCATGAAAAATAAGATGCATGAAGAATAATGTAAGAGAAATAAGGTTGCAACAAGAGATTACGCAACAACAATTAGCAGATGCCATATCTGTATCAAGACAAACAATTTTTGCTATCGAAACAGGCAAATACATACCAAGTGTTGTAATTGGACTTAAAATAGCCGACTATTTACGAAAGCGAGTAGAAGACTTATTTGTATTGGAAAAATCAGATTAACTCCTACAGATGCAATCCTGATGCGTTTTTTTCGTTATTAAGGTTAGCTCGCTTATATTCGCAAATTCTACCATTGCCTGATGAAGCTATCAGTTATCATTGTCAATTATAATGTGAAGTACTTTCTGGAAGTATGCCTGCACAGTGTGCTGCGTGCTACAGAGGGTATTGCAGCAGAGGTGATTGTGGTTGATAACAATAGTACAGATGGCAGTATGCAGATGGTGGCGGACAAGTTTCCAACCGTCATCCGTATAGAAAATAAACACAATGCAGGGTTTGGCAAAGCCAATAACCAAGGGGTAGAAATTGCTAAAGGCGAATACATCCTCTTCCTGAACCCAGATACGGTAATGCCTGAAGACTTCTTCGGCAAGATGCTGCCATATATGGACGCACACCCCGAAGTGGGCAGCATTGGCCCCAAACTACTTGATGGCAAAGGACAATATGCACCTGATGGTAAAAAATCCTTCCCATCTCTATCCGTTGCCATATTCAAAACAACGGGCATCAATAAAGTTTTCAGCAAATCGCCCTACTTCAATAAATATTATGCTGTACACATAGGCGAAAACGAAACAGCAGCCGTTGATGTACTATCTGGCTGCTGTATGTTGGTGCGGTCAAACATACTACCCAAGATAGGTGGTGCATTTGACGAGGATTATTTTATGTATTGCGAAGATGTTGACTTGTCTTACCGCATACAAAAAGCAGGCTATAAAAACATCTACTACCCCGAAGCTACGTTGATTCATTACAAAGGTGAAAGTACACGCAAAGCAACACTTTCTTATGTACGCATATTCAACGAGGCACTTTCCACATTTGTAAAAAAGCATTACAGCAAAGGCAATGCAAGACTGTTTATACTGTTCATAAACGTGGGTATAGTATTGCGCGCCATACTCAGTGCGGCAAAGCAGGTATTGAAGGTGTTGCGTATGCCAATGTTCGATGCACTGATAATGTTGGGTACGCTGTGGTTTATGAAAGAGTTTTGGGTAGTGCATGTAAAAAACATAGAGCCGATACCGCTACACTCTGTATTGGCTACATTCCCTGTTTATATTGCTTTATGGGTGGCAAGTCTTTATATCAATGGGGTGTACGACCAATCGTATCGCGGGCTGCGGGTAATACGTGGCATGGTAATAGGCACTACACTTATACTGGCTTACTATGGCTTGTTGCAACCGGGGCTACGCTATTCGCGTGCCATCATCATATTCAGCGGCATATCCGGCACAGTCATTATGCTGGCATTGCACGAACTATTGTTTCGCCTTGGCATTTTCAAGTTTATCCCTTACGATAAACTACCTCGTAAAGCTGTAATAGTTGCAGACGAAAAAAATTTTACTGATACAGCTAACACATTGAGGCGTGTACACTACGCACCTGAAGTAAACGGGCGTATTGCAACAGATAATGACAAAGAAAATGCGCTTGCTATATTGCAAGAATTAAAACCCTACTTGTTTACTGCGGGCATTAATGAAGTAATATTTTGTGTTAACGGGCTTACTTACTCACAGATATTGGGCAAAATGTCTGAGTGCGGTAGCAATTACGAATATAAAATACACTTGCAAGGCAGCGAAAGCTTTGTAGGAAGTAACAGCAGCCATACTGCCGGCGATTTATATACACTTGACAAACGCTACAACCTTGCTAAGTTTTCTCAATTACGCAACAAACGAATTGTTGATGCAGGCTTGGCTATTATGTTCCTGTTACTATGGCCACTCTTATTGTTTTTTGTAAAAAATGGCCTGCAATTCTGGATTAATTCTTTGCTTGTGTTAACAGGCCGCAATACATGGGTAGGCTACTCTCAAGCACAACCATCTTTGCCCTTTGTACGCACTGGCATTATACCCCCATATTTTATTGCTGAAGACTACAAACCATCTACAGAAGTAGCTGTTCAGTTAGATAATATCTATGCACAGCAATATAGTGCCGGTGCAGATTTAACATTGATACTTAAGAATTTTAAATATCTGGGGGGCGGTCCAAAAAAGATTTTGCAGAACTAAGAAAACGATTATTTTTGCAATCCCATAGCGGGAAATTCCTCCTTAGCTCAGTTGGTTAGAGCACCTGACTGTTAATCAGGGGGTCTCAGGTTCAAGTCCTGAAGGGGGAGCAAAAAAGGAAAAAGGTTCTGATTTCAGAACCTTTTTCCTTTTTTTAAGAAGGTAGCTTTAATACAGAAGCCTCAATAAACCTTGCTATCACAGACCGACTTAAGAAAAGTTCTTCTCCATGCACATCGTACAATGGGTTAATGAAATTAAAAAACAGTACAATTAATAATAATTTATTTACAGCACTGGTTGCATTCTCATTTTTATATATCTGATGTAAGGATAACAAAAGACCAACAAATCCGTATGCAACGGTTCTTGAAAAATCAAATACGTACATACCCCCTGTAATGATTACAATTAATACAGATATATACAACAGCTTATGTAGCTTATTCTTAAAATAAAACATACCTATAATTAAGAATAGCCAACACCCCTTGAACGCCGTGAATTGCCCTAATAGGATGTTACTTACTTTCATATTCGAAAACACGGTTAATATCCCGGTACCTTCTTTAGGGGTACTCATCCCTAATACTGATTGTAAATAATATCTTGTAACTCCGTATGCAAGCACTGCTATAATAATACCAACAATAGCCCTATAGTTGGGGCGCAAGTCTTTATTGGCAACAAAATGATACAGAAAAACAAACCCACTACCTATAATACAACGCTCGTCTGTGTAATATGCAAGGAATAGACTACCAAAGATAAGTATAGGGTTACGTGTAGATACTGCTATCAAAAGAAATAAGTAACCAAGCCCATCAAAGAAAAAAGCCATGTCGGAAAAAAAAGTCTTTCCATTATATAGCATCGCAAAACACAATGGCAATAACATTCTAGATAGTTTATCATTGAGGTTTACTTCGGCAAAAATTATTAATAAATAGAAAAATATCACCCCAGCAATATTTTGTAATAAAAACAAAGATCCTAAACGATATTTTATATTTGATGATGGCACTAATTTGCCTATCATTGGCGGAGTTATCCTGAATGTCAGTTTCGCTTCATGCTCCCAAGCCATATTGCTATTATCTTTGGCTAAGGGGTTATCAATTTGCCTGTTAATCCTATTCCATATTGCCGGGTTGCGTGGATTACCATCCAATAGTGTTTTATAAGTAGGAATATTTGTAACAATGCAGTAAATACTGCAAAAAATGGCCAAGTACCAACGCCAATATTTACGGGTGCTGATTGCTGTAGCAAAGGATTCAACTTTTGAATAAGCTTTCTCAAACATTATTTGCATATTTATTCAATTACAGACTAACCTATATACTTAAAGGAGCGAAAAATAAACAATGTCTACAGGTAACACACTATTACATTTCATTGCTAAAATATTAAATCCAATCTTTGATACAATCATTATTATTAATGAGCCATATTTTAGAAGATGGCCCCTCAGCGAATAATAAATCTAACATGCTAAGATTGGCAATAAACCCATTTCTTTCAGAAAAAATCTGATGGTACGGAATAATCGACTTTTGAGGTAGTGAGCCTACAGAAGGCTTTAACCTTTTTCTGATATCAGTAGCCATTTCATAACTATGAGTATAATGTTCCGCAGTAAAAATCTGTATACTAGTTTTGAGATGTTCTGATAACCATATTATTGAAGATAAGTTAAAGTTAATAAGCTGAGTAAAAGGATTTATATATAAGTTTTTCAGGGAAGGTTCATAATATTCAAAATAAGGGGTTCTTTTATAAACAGATTCAATTGTTCTCCAATGTTGCTTTTGCCATTGCTGCTTGTCGTCAATCAATACTTCTGTCATTAAATTGCGTTGATCTCGGCCCTTGGATAGTGGTATACTAAGCTTTATCATACCATTAGAACCTGCAATAAAATACTTATTTCTGTAGGTCATTTTTTCAAAATGCTCTCCCCCATCAAGCATAACCGAACCGGCAGACAAAGCACGACCCCACCATGCAATATTTGGGAATGGAATGTAGGCACTTAATAACATGTTACTTAAATTGTTTTATCAATGAGTTGACAACAAGCAAACTGCATTTACTTTAGCTTTGCAAAAAAAGAAAAAATGTTAAGATGGTTACTGTTAATATTACTTACTACTCACTATACAAACAAATGTATGGGCATAGAAGCTGTTACCGGGTATCGTCTTTTTTACACAAAGCAAAGTCAATTATACAACCCATATATAGAATTATATTGGCAAATTGCTCCTGCCAGCGTTCAATTCTCTACTGCTGATAGTAATAATATTATTGCAAAAATAAAAACCACCATCACAATAACAGATAGCACTGGTAAAACTATCAAAAAAGATGATTACCTATTACAAACAAATGCTGCAAGAAATATTAATGATGCCTATTCTCAAAAAATAATAGAGATGCAGCGTTATATTCTTCCTGAAGGTAAAATACGCATTACAATACAATTGAAAGACATGCTGAATGAAGACAACAGCTATCAATATCAGGATTCTTTTATCGTTACAAAAATTAATAATCAGGCAATAATTAGTCAACCCCAACTATTAGATACCAACTATAAGTTTAACGGGCAAAATATATTCACCAAAAACGGCAACATCCAAATACCCCTGTGCGCCGATTTTGTTGATGCATCAAGAGGTGTAATGCGTACGTATACTGAAATATTTATACCAGACAAACAAAAATTAAGCACAGAGAAATTAATTGTACACGCTTATATATCTAAAAAGCAACTCGGCAGTCCTATTTATAAATTAGATTATCATGATACGCTTGATATTGCGAACATTACACCGGTTTACAATAATATTGCTATTGAAAAACTACCTTCCGGAAACTATTACTACAATATTACTGTATCACAAGATGGAAATAGACTCTCTACTGCACACCTATTTTTTCAATGTATTAATACAACTTTGAAAAAAGACACTACAACAAAGAGCAAACAGTCTGATACTATTAGTACAGATATACAAGTACTGGATCTGTCAACCACTTTCGTATCTAAATATACCTTACCACAATTGAAAGCAATACTAAAAATGATAAAGCCTATAAGTACATCTTTAGAAAATAATACTATTGAAAACTTCATAACACGACCTGACGAAACATATATACGATATTTCATTTATAACTTCTGGAAAGCAAGAAACGCAGTAAATCCAAAGCAAGAATGGGAAAAGTATACCCAAACCATTAAAGAAGTAAACAAACAATTCGGATATGCCAGAGTGCCAGGCTATGAAACGGAAAGAGGCATAATATACCTCAAGTATGGCAAGCCTGACGAGATGGTAACTGTTATGAATGATCCCGGCACTGAACCTTATGAAATATGGACATATAATACACTGCCTCACCAAAGCACTGGGGGTATGTTACTTTTTTATCGTCCGGGATTTATGTTAGGCGATTTTCGCGTGTTGCATTCAAATATACGCGGAGAGTTAAGAAACACTAATTGGAGAGGTGCCCTTTACAAAGATGGACAAAGGAGTGGAGGGTTGAATGCACGCGCTGAACAATATTTTCCTGGAAATAAATAACATAACTTTGCATTATGCTGATACATTTTTACAAGTATCAAGGTACTGGTAATGACTTTATCTTAATTGACAATCGGGATAATACCTTAGCATTAATGCCCAGGCAGATTGCATTTTTATGCAACAGGAAATTAGGTATCGGTGCAGATGGGTTAATGCTACTTGAGAATGCTGTAGGGTTTGATTTTAGAATGGTATATTTTAACTCCGACGGTAATGAGAGTACAATGTGTGGCAATGGTGGAAGGTGTATTACAGCATTCGCAAAAAGATTGGGCATTGTAACAAATGATGTACTATTTATTGCAACAGATGGTCAGCACCATGCTACAATTCATGATGATGGAAACGTGAGTTTGCAAATGCAAGACGTTGACGAGGTGATACATGGTGACAGTTTCGTGCAATTAAATACAGGCTCTCCACATTATATAAAATTTGTAGAGGATATAATATCAGTTGATGTGGTAACTGAGGGTCGAAGGATCAGGAACTTAATTCAGTATCAACCAAAAGGGATTAATGTAAACTTTGTGCAAACTACAACTGATGGGATGAGCGTACGTACTTACGAACGCGGAGTGGAAGATGAAACCCTGAGTTGCGGCACAGGCGTTACTGCTGCGGCTATTGCTTTAAATGCAGGAAATATAGATGGCATGTATATTGTTCCCATTCTAACACCGGGGGGCAAATTGTCTGTCAGCTATAAGAAAAAAAACAATGAATACCATCAGGTAATATTAAAAGGTATGGCCACTTACGTGTTTGACGGCGACATCAATATATTATAGCTACTATTTATTCTGCATGTTGGCAACACTAATATAGTTTTCTATAGGCAGTCTTTTGGCAATACTCCTTGCCAAGGTCATTTCATCAGCATACTCTAGCTCACCGCCAAAAGCTATACCTCTTGCAATTGTTGAAATATTTACAGCTTGTCCATGTAGCTGTTTTGCTATATAATATACTGTTGTATCACCTTCTATGGTAGGGCTAAGCGCCATTATCAATTCATCAGCCTTATACTGCTTTACTCTATCTACAAGCGACTGTATAGTCAATTGCTCAGGCCCTATCCCATCTAGTGGAGACAAGATACCACCAAGCAAGTGATAAACACCATTATACTGTTGTGTACTTTCTATAGCTATTACATCTCTTATGCTTTCTACAATACATATAAGTCCTTGATTTCTTGATGGGTTATCGCAAATATTACAAATCTCTTTATCAGCAACATTATGGCATGTTTTGCAAAATGTAATCTCGTTCCTCATTCGTGATAATGCATCTGTAAAGGTTAGAACACTTTCTTTATCCATCTTTAATAGCTGCAAAACCATCCTCAAAGCTGTTTTTTTACCAACTCCAGGCAGTTTAGAAAAAGCCATCACTGCATCTTCAATTAGTTTTGACGAAAAAATCATTATTGCAATTAATCTCTATTGCTAAAGTACGGCTTTAAATACTATTTAACATTTGTACTTATTAAATAATCTAACTTTGGCTTAAACAATACAGTTATGCGAAAATATTTTACTCCATTCATCGGAACGCTCATTACAATGGTATTTTGTAGCAGTTGCGGAAACTATACAGTTGATGCAAGTAACAATACTGTTGTTACTCAACCACAAAACAACAGTAATATCAGTAAAGAAAATAACAGTTCAGTAAGCAACGATAATAATCAGCTACGAAAGCCTGAAGATGCTTCCCCACAACCAGCTCGTGCTTCTAAAAGCTATTAATAAAAAAGGGTGCGTTAAACGCACCCTTTTTTATTAATACTTGATAGTAATGTACTATTACTGAACACTGATTTTACTTACAAGTTTTTGATCTCCGTAAGTCATTTCTGCAGTATAAAGCCCTTTTGACAGCTGGCTGATATCTAAGCTGAATTGTTGATTGCCATACATCATGCCCATGTTCCTATTCAACACAACCTTACCTGTCAAGTCACGCATTTGGATAGATGTATTTACACCTGCACCGAAATCGAATTTAACGTTCAGATTGTTACTAGCCGGATTTGGGAATACAATAAAACCATCTTCCTGACCTGTAACTGTATTGATACCAGTTACCCAAAATGTCACTTCAACAGTTGTACATTTCCTGTTATCTGTTTGGTTATCAGTAATAGTTGTATTAGCAGAACCTTTTTTAGCATACACGCTATCGCACCAGCTATAGTTAGTGTTTGTTTGAGAAGATGTAATAGCAGTACCTGGAGTCAAAGTTGTAGATGTTTGGTTGCCGCTGCCATCTACAGGGAATACAAAAATTGTATCATTGCTCAACAGACGGTCACCTACATTAAACCTGAACATTAAGTTAGTACCTACAGCCGTTTTAATCATTATGGTATCGCCAGGCATCATTGAGTCAGGACCAGCATTAACTATCCCATAAATAAAATAGTACTTGCTGTTTCCTCCTGCATCGGCTAAAAACTTCTGACCAGTTGTAATATAAGTTTCGTTACTTGTTGTAGTACCAGCAAGCTGTAATGGACGCAGATTAGCAGTTCTTTGTGCATATGCTGATACTGTAAGAGCTACCAGCAGTGTCATTAATAAGTAAATACGCTTCATTTTTTGAGGTTTTTATGTGAAGGATAAAGATAGGAAAAAAATGAGACAAAAAAGCACATCGAATAGTGTTATTATAAAAAACAAATAGTTTTTTAATTTAACATTAAACTATCATCTACCTTATTACCATTACATGACAGTGACACCTCAAAATAGTTTTTCGTTCCCTTTGTGCCTTTCTCCGTCCCGTATATTCTTCTTCTCAAAGTTTTTTTGCAGGGCTTCGGTCAGGTTTATGCCTGTTTGGTTGGCAAGGCATAGCAGCACCCACAGCACATCCGCCATTTCATCTGCCAGTTCCTTGTTTTTGTCGCTTTCTTTAAAAGATTGCTCGCCATATTGGCGCACCATCAGCCTTGCCAGTTCGCCTGTTTCTTCCATCAATATACCCAAGTTGGTAAGCTCGTTGAAATAGCGAACACCTACTGTTTTTATCCATGCATCTACCTGTTGCTGGGCTTGCTCTATCGTCATCGTTATGCTTTTAAGAATTATTGGTGATTTTCGGCGTTATTTGTCAATTTTCACAAAATAATAGAAATTACCTGTCTATTTTTAGAGAATAGCAGACTGTGTAATATAGCACAGTCGGGAAAACGGTTTAATAGCGAAATGAATTACGCATCGGATATAGACGCAGCCAAAGCCCTGCAACAGAAATTTACAGTCATCAAACAAGCCATCGGCAAAGTCATCGTCGGACAAGACGAAGTGGTTGACAAACTCATTATATCCATCCTCTGCAACGGGCACAGCCTGCTGGTAGGTGTGCCAGGGTTGGCAAAAACCTTGCTGGTAAAGACGGTAGCCGATGTAATGGATTTATCCTTTAAACGCATACAGTTTACACCAGACCTGATGCCAAGCGACATAGTAGGTGCAGAGATACTGGACGAGAGCCGACAGTTTCGTTTTGTAAAAGGGCCTGTGTTTGCCAACATCATACTGGCAGATGAGATAAACCGTACACCACCCAAAACACAATCGGCACTGCTGGAAGCCATGCAGGAACGCAACGTAACGGCTGGTGGTACGTTGTATAAACTACCTGCGCCTTTCTTTGTATTGGCAACGCAAAACCCCATAGAGCAGGAAGGTACATACCCCCTGCCAGAAGCACAGCTCGACCGTTTTATGTTTCAGATATGGCTCGACTATCCCAGCTTTGCAGAAGAGGTTACGATAGTGCGTAATACAACAGGTGCTGCAAATATTGAACTACCAAAAGTATTGACAGCTGAAGACATACTTTATTTTCAAGACTTAGTGCGCCGTGTACCTGTACCAGACAATGTGCTGGAATACGCTGTCGGTTTAGTCCAGAAGACACGACCTGCTAACAGCACAGCACCCGATGCGGCGAAGCAATACATATCGTACGGTGCAGGGCCGCGCGCATCTCAATACCTGATATTAGGTGCAAAATGCCACGCACTGCTCAATGGCAAATACTCTCCGGATATTGAAGATGTACAAGCAATGGCATTAGCCGTATTACGCCATCGTGTTGTACGCAATTATAAAGCAGAGGCAGAGGGCATAACACAGGAGAAATTGATTAAAGGGTTATTGTAAAGCTGAACCGGAATTATTTTGATTAATGGATTAACCAAGTTTTGTTATGGAAAACACTGCTGCAAAAGCTGCCTTTTTGAAAGATGAATTTGTCAATTTGCTGTCAACCCTCAATCCGTCTGCAAAGGGCTTGTGGGGCAAGATGAATGCACACCAGATGGTAGAACACATGAGTTTTTCATTTCGGCAGGCGAGTGGTAAAGATACCTACCCTCTGCTAACACCCGAAGAGAATATACCCAAAGTGCAGGCTTTCCTGATGAGCGACAAAACCTTTAGAGAAAATACACCCAACGCCATTATTGGCGATGATACCATACCCGAAAAGAATGCTACCATAGCAGATGCATTAAACGAACTGCAAACTGAAATCAATGATTTTTTTGCAGTGTTTCAAGCTACGCCCGATGCCAGTTTTATCAATCCATTTTTCGGGATGCTTAATTACGACATGTGGGTGCAATTGTTGTACAAACATAGCCTGCACCACCTCAGGCAGTTTGGTATTACCCCCAACACCTAAAGGGGCTTTATTTTTACACTTGCGCGAAGAAATACAAACCCGATTATTCCGGCTAAAGTAGATGCTCCGATGATGGCTACTTTGGCTACAAGTTGCGTTTGTGCATCGTCAAAAGCGAGTGTTGCCATGAAGATAGACATGGTAAATCCTATGCCAGCTATCATGCCCATACCCAATAATTGCGGGCGTTTCATGCCACTCGGCAAAGAGGCGATTTTCAGGTGTACAGCCGCCATACTAAACAGGTATATACCCAACGGCTTACCCAATACCAGCCCCATAGCAATGCCGTGATGCACAGCAGAAGTAAATATGCTGCCATAATCTGTAGGTAATACAATAGCTGTATTGGCAAGTGCGAATAGCGGCAGGATGATGAAATTGACAGGGTCGTGCAGCGCGTGTTCCAGTTCTTCTATTTTATGCAACGGTATGGTAAATGCCAGCAATACACCAGCTATCGTAGCGTGTACACCCGAATTGAAAACAACATACCACAGCAGCAAACCAAGCAGAAAGTAAAGGTAATAACGCTTTACTTTCAGCAGATTCATGACAGTAAGTACCAGCATAATGATGCCGGCATACAACAGGTAATTCCATTGTATGTCTGCCGCATAAAAAATGGCAATGGTAAGTATGCCACCTAAATCGTCAATAATAGCCAATGCCATCAAAAATATCTTTACAGATATGGGTATACGCGTACCTAATAGCGATAATATGCCCAACGAAAAAGCAATGTCTGTAGCCATGGGTATGCCCCAACCACTGCTGTATGGCGTATTACCGCACCATGCTATATATATAAGTGCAGGCACCACCATGCCACCCATTGCCCCGATGATGGGCAGCAGCGATTTTTTGATACTATTCAGTTCGCCAACCAGTAGTTCTCGTTTTATTTCCAGCCCCACCAGCAAAAAGAATAGTGCCATCAGCGCATCGTTGATGATGTGCAGGATGCTGTGCGGTAAGTGCAGTTGGGGCACAGGCATTTTCAGTTCTTTTTCCCAAAAAGCTATGTATGTGCCAGACCATGCCGTGTTACTTACTATCAATGAAAAGACAGTAACACAAATCAATACAATGCCTACCGAACGACTATCCCGAATAAACTCGATGATAGGCGATACCACTCTTTCCTTCAACCTGAAACGGCTTGTCATACTTCAAAAATAATTATTCCCGAAAGCATAAAATTAGTTTAATACCGTGCTATCTTCATACTATATAGTTTTGCTGCACAATGCGCGCTGCACTCATTTACATATTTGTTTTGCTGTCAGTCATAACTGCCTGCCACAAGCCATATTATGTACAGTCGTATAGCAGTCGGCATTATTCGGTAGGTAATAATAATCTGCACGACAGCAGCTATTCCACATTCTTACAACCATACAAAACACGTATGGATAGCACGATGCAAATAGTGATTGGCAGGGCAGACACAACCCTTACCAAAGCACAACCAGAATGTACGCTGGGCAATTTTGTTGCCGATGCCATGCTGCAAGCTGCCAAACAAGTGAACCCCAAAGTATGCGCTGCTGTATGCAACTACGGTGGTTTGCGCATACCTTATTTGCAGGCGGGCAGTATCACTATTGGTAAAATGTACGAGTTAATGCCTTTTGATAACGCCCTTACAATAGTTGAAGTGCCGGGCACTGTATTGATGCAATGGTGCCAACACATGGCGGCTGCAAAGGGCTGGCCGGTAAATGGTATCAGTTATGTAATCAAAAACGGTAAAGCCGTTGATATACAAGTAAACCATGAACGTTTGGACGAAAAAACCACCTATCTTATCGCAACCAACGACTACCTTGCTACAGGCGGCGATAAATGCAGCTTCTTGATTCCTCTAAAAGCCACACCTTGCAATATGTTCATTCGGGATGTGCTGATTGATTATGTAAAAGCACTCAACAATACAAACAAACCACTTCATCCGTATATAGAAAACAGGGTTCGGTATGCTGAATAGAAGAAGTTTCATTAAAAAAACATCATTAGGTGCTGGCTTACTGGCAGCAGGGGCTTTCCCGTTTGATGGCTTTGCAAGTGAAACCAAACGGCTGACGATACTGCACACCAACGATGTTCACAGCAGGTTGGAACCTTTCCCCAATGACGGTGGCAAACTTGCAGGCATGGGTGGCGTAGCAGCGCGTGCTGCTTTAATATCGCAGATAAGGGCAGAAAATGAACATGTACTATTGTTAGACGCTGGCGATATGCTACAAGGCACACCCTACTTCAATATGTATAAGGGCGAACCCGAAATAAAAGCCATGAGCATGATGGGCTATGATGCCTGTACAATGGGCAATCACGATTTTGACGCAGGGGTTGAGGGTTTTGCACGTTTGTTGCCGTTATTCCAATTCCCTGTTTTGGTTGCTAATTACGATTTTACAGACACGTCGCTTGAAAATAAAATTCCGCCCAATACAATCATCAAAAAAGGGGGGATAAAAATCGGCATTTTCGGATTAGGAATAGAGTTGGAAGGGTTGGTTTCTCGTGCGGCTTTTGGCAATACAAAATATAATGACCCGATACAGGTTGCCAAGTCGGTTTCTGAAAAGCTGAAAAAGGGTGAGAAATGCGATATGGTCATTTGCTTATCTCACCTCGGGTACGAATACGAAACGAATAAAATAAGTGATAAAATTATTGCTAAAGAAACAAAATATATAGACCTGATAATTGGCGGTCACACTCATACATTCCTTAACAGCCCTGCCATACAGCGAAATATTATTGACAGAGAAGTAGTCATTAATCAGGTAGGTTGGGGCGGTGTACGCCTCGGTAGGCTCGATTATACTTTTGACAGAAAGAACAGTGCCAAACTCCACAATTCCAATTCTGTAAACATTAACAAAGAAACAAGTGCCGATTAATTTTTTTTTTCAACAATTTGTTAGCAACTTCGTCCTCCCTCTGAAAAAATAATCGGTGGGACAAACCAAACAAGAAGTAGAGCAGGATTTTGAGGTGTCTGATGTATTAAATTGATGGTAAGGCAAGTGATGACAGAATCCGCATAAAAGAAATTATTTTATCGGGTAGTAAAATCGTCTCACTACAATTACCTAAGTATTAAAAAATGGTATTAACTTGATGATTGCTTAGCCAAATATGGATAACAACCTTTACGATACTTCTAATAAAATCTTGAACGAAGCCGAATCAGCTTGGGATAAGTGCCTGAACATTATCAAGGATAATGTGAACTGGCGCACCTACCAAACTTGGTTCGAACCTATAAAGGCTGTAGCATTAGATAACAATATTCTTACCCTGCAAGTACCCAGTCAGTTTTTTTACGAATGGCTGGAAGAGCATTTCGTAGAACTGCTAGGCAAAACCATCAAACGTGTATTGGGTAAAGATGGTCGCTTAGAGTACCGCATCCTGATGGAAGGCAGTACATCGCAACGCAACCCGGCATCTATCAATATGCCCGGCAGCACGTACAACAAACCATCGAAAGAAAATAACTATGTGGATATGCCCCTGAAATGGGACGACCCGCATAATATTAAAACACCGTATGCCATACCGGGGTTGAAGCGCATGCAGATAGACCCTCAACTAAACGCCAACTATACATTTGAAAATTATGTAGAGGGCGATTGCAATCGTGTAGCACGCTCTGCAGGGCAGCACGTAGCGCAAAAGCCGGGCGCAACTGCTTTCAATCCGTTGGTAGTATTTGGCGGCGTAGGTTGGGGTAAAACGCACTTGGTACAGGCAATAGGTAATGAGGTGAGAAGGCTACACCCTAATAAGGCGGTGCTGTACGTAAGTGCCGAAAAATTCATCAACCAATTCATAGAGCATTCTAAGAATAACGAAGTAAATGACTTCATACACTTTTATCAATTGATAGATGTGTTGATAGTAGATGATATTCATTTATTCGTACCTGCTGCCAAAACGCAGGATGTGTTCTTTGCCATCTTCAACCACCTGCATCAAAGCGGCAAGCAAATCATCCTGACAAGCGATACCCCACCCAAAGACTTGGAAGGTATGCAGGAGCGTTTGTTGAGTCGTTTCCGTTGGGGCTTGAATGCAGACATACAATCGCCCGACTTTGAAACTCGTCAGCACATACTGCAAGTGAAAATGAGGCAGGAAGGTTTGGAAATACCTGAAGATGTAGTGAAGTACGTGGCGTATAATGTACAGAGCAATGTACGCGAACTGGAAGGTGCGCTGATAGCCCTGTTTGCACAAGCAACACTTAACAAGAAAGAAATTGACATTGACCTCGCCAAGCGTGTGATGAAGAATTTTGTAAAGACTTCTGCCCGCGAATTGACGATAGAGAATATACAAAAAATGGTTTGCGATTACTTCCACCTGCCGTACGACAGGTTGCTGGCAAAAACCCGCAAACGCGAAGTGGTACAGGCAAGGCAGATAACCATGTACCTTGCTAAGAAGTTTACCAAAAGCTCGCTCAAAAACATAGGCGAACATTTTGGCGGCTTCGACCATACAACCGTTATACACTCTTGCCAAACGGTGGAAAACCTGATGGATACCGATACGGAATACAAAGAGCACTTGCTGGAGCTACAGCAGAAAGTGCAACTGGCAAGTATATAAAACCATTAACTCTCAATTACATAAAACCGACTATTTGTCGGTTTTTTCTTTTTTGATACCATGGTAACAAAGGTTAGTTCATGGCTTTACGTCTATTATTTCAGACAAGTATTTTTTTAAAAACCTAAAAAGCAGAGTTTATGAAGTACAAATTAATGACGATTTGCGCGGCACTGGCTATTACCGTTATCAGTTGCTCAAAGCTGCAAAACAACACACCAGGCACCTCGCCAGGTACAGGAAGCAATAGCTCATCTAAAACCGGTACAGGAAGCGGTAGCGGCAGCAGTTCTGGTGTTGACACAACCAAACCACCTGTTGATACATCAGACCGTGGCGGAGATGACAACTCAAACCATCCTGATTGCGAAGACATTTTTTGCACAACAGACTTCCGGATGATAGACCTGAAAGTAACCGATGCTTCGGGCAATACCGTGATGTTATCTTCTTTTCATACAGAAGACATGGCAGGCAACAAACTACCAGCCAGCCTTTACGAATACGATAACTACAGGCAGGCTTATGTAGTGTTCAACGACTCTTGGGTGCGTGGCCATCAAAACACCACAACACAGGTACGCTTTGTAGGCTACAAAAACGGCAACAAAGTGGTTGACGAAGTATATACAATAGCTACTGATTGCTGCCATATTGATAAAACAGCAGGCAAAGACGCGGTAGTATTACCGTAAATAGAAAAGGGATGATGAGTATGTAGCAGCATTGTAAAAAAATACAGTGCTGCTGCATTGTTTACAGACACAATTGTATTATTGGCATTCCAAAACAACGTGGTGCAGGCGTACACAGACTTTGAACTGATAGAAGGTTGTAAAACACAGGAACGTAAAGTGCAGGCGTATTTATACAAAAAATACTACAGCGACTTTATGAAGCTATGTATGCGCTATGCCCCCACGCAACACGATGCTGAACAATGGCTGAATGACGGATTTTATAAAATATTCACCAAAATAAACTCGTTTGACGGGAACGGGTCTTTTGAAGGATGGATGAAACGTGTGCTGGTAAATACTTGCCTCGACCAGTTGAGGGCAGGCAAAAAGTTGAAAGCATTGCATTTTACCGAAGTAGGCGAAAACACCCTTTCTGCCATACAAACGCCAACAGGCAACGATGCCCTGCAACAAATAGGCTTTAAAGAAATAATACACGCATTGCAGGAGCTACCTGAAACATATCGTACCGTGTTCAACCTGCACATATTTGATGGATTGGAACATAAAGAAATTGCCAGGCAATTAGACATTAAGGAAGGCACCTCTTATTGGTACCTGAACAAAGCAAGGGAAATGATGAAGGAAAAAATATCTCATTATCAACGTAAACGTAAGTGATATGAATAACAGTGAGTTTGATAAAGAAATAACCCGTGTGGTGGCAGACGAAACAGTTGCTTTCAATGAAGCAAACTGGGAACGTATGCAGGCTATGCTGGACGGCAACAAAGAAAACATGCATAAAATGATGCTGTTGCCTGTGTTGTATAAGTCTTACGCTGCTGCGGCTACCATATTATTCGCTGTCATATCCATCTTATCATTGTACACACCCAAAGAAAATATTGTTGTTCGCCAGATAACGAATAACAAACAAGAGTCGCCTGCTACTAATGAACCGTCATCTACTGTTAATCATCAACCCGCTACTGTACAGATTGCAACAACTAATAAACTTCACAATACAGAAAAAGTACTTGTACTACAAAAAAACAAACCCGAAGATGTTGCAAAGCAAGTAACTGATAACACTCCCAATGCTGTTGCTAAAGAAGAAGCTACACATACAGATAAACCCACTGAAAAACTACCATCAACCAAAAAACAAAACACACTCCCCTTGTATCTACCCTATCATGACCATAAAACCTATGCCAGAACAACTTTTGGTATCAATACAGGTATGGCTGTGTATCAATCTTACAACAGCTTTGCGGCAGGTATCATGCTCAATAACAGGCTCGACAGCCGTGTATCTATACAAACCGGGCTGGGCTTTGTGCAAGGCAGGCAAGATGTATCCATCAAGCATGTAGATATAACAGAAGAGCCTATTGTTGTCATTACAGACACATCGCAAACACCTGGTATCAAACGCACCGTAACTGAACGATACGAACAACAAAGCCGCAACCTGCCATACATACAGTTCAACCCCGGTGTTTCAGTGAAACTTTATAAGAAGTTGCACGTTGTAGCTGGTGTAGATATACAACGTGTAATAACGGATGATGCAACCATCAACACTATCAACGAACACCTTGCAACAACAGGTAAAAAACTACCTAAAACAGATGTGGGTGCAACTGTCAGTCTGAGCTATCTTCTCACCAAAAACATAGGCGCAGGCATTAGTTACCGCAATAGCTTTGCTGGCAAGGCTGATAATAATACAACATACATTCAACGAAATTATTTTCTGATACAAATGCAGTATATATTTAACAGGCAATAACGCTGCCTGTTATGGAACTGAAAAACGGCATCAAAACATACTATGCAAAATCGCGCAACGCATGGCGCAAATGGCTCGAGAAAAATCATGCAAAAGAAGCATCTGTATGGCTGATAATGTATAAGAAAGATGCAGGTGTGCCGAGTGTGTATTACCCCGAAGCGGTAGAGGAAGCATTATGCTTTGGTTGGATAGACAGCAAGCCTAATAAAAGGGATGAGCAGAGCTATTATCAATTCTTTTCCAAACGCAACCCCAAAAGCAAGTGGAGCGCTATCAACAAAGCAAGTGTTGACAGGCTGACGAAAGCAGGGCTGATGATGCCCGCCGGTATGCAGATGGTAGAACTGGCTAAAGCCACAGGCACTTGGGATGCCCTGAACGATATAGATGCCATAAAGATACCAGACGATCTGTTTACAGCATTGAAAAAGAACAAAGCAGCCAAAGGCTATTTTGATGCATTCCCTAAATCTGTAAAACGCGGGATATTAGAGTGGATAAGCAATGCTAAAAAGGCGGAAACAAGGGATAAACGTATTGCAGAAACCGTTGAAAAAGCCGCGCAAAACATACGTGCCAACCAATATACACCCAAGCAATCATAGCACGAAATGGCATATATGAAGCAGTCAAAATTTCTTTTGTTATTTCGCTAATACAGTTATCTTTGCAGTCCCCAAAAAGGGATTATCAATCGGCTAACATACTTAGTAGGCTTAGCTTACGGTAATGGTGAGGTGGGTGAGAGGCCGAAACCAACAGTTTGCTAAACTGTCGTACGGGTCAAACCGTACCGCGGGTTCGAATCCCGCCCTCACCGCTGGATTTTTTCAGCGAAGATTGATTCCTGAAAGCTCGGGAAGTAGCGCAGGCCGGTAGCGCATCTGGTTTGGGACCAGGGGGTCGCAGGTTCGAATCCTGTCTTCCCGACGAGCAAAACAAAAGCACCATTCTGGTGCTTTTGTCGTTTATAGAAGTGCCTGAAGTGCTTTGCAGGATTGTAACGTATTCAAAGTAGAAATATCAATGCTAACACTTCTTTCTGCTCTTTTATTAAGATACACGAAAGCTTTGTATTACTCCTTTGAATGGAATCCAACTTTGTTTCCTTCTGTATCGATAAAAAGTGCAATAAAGCCCCTGTTTTCACCAATAGCAGTTTTAGGCAGAATAACTGTTCCACCTGCACTTTCTACTCTGCCTAATGGAACAGAAAGGTCATTGCCGCCATCTAAATAAACAGTTGTACCTGTCATTGCAGGAACAAAGTTTTCGCCACAAGCAATGGCTCCACCAAATCCGCCTTTCTGTGTATCAGATGGCAAATATGCATATTGCATATTAGGACTAGGGTCTATGTGAATTTGAGCATCTAAAACTTTTGCATAAAATGCAGTTGCTCTTGCGAAATCTGTTGCCGGGATTTCAAACCAATTGAGAGTGTTTACCATGTTTATTGAAATTTATTTGTTTTTGTTATTTTAGTTATTAATATTCAATTCGCTAAATCAATACCTTAATTATCGTTTATAATTAATTAGCTACAACTTCATAAACTGTGTTGATATTTCCCTTTGTTGCTTTTGAATACGAGCAAATTGACTTAGTAGCTTCTACCAGTTTTTTTGCAGTATCGTAATCCACGTCGTTTATTTTGACAAGAAGATGCGCACCTATATCAAAACTACCGTTATCATGTAAAACACCAATTTTAGCTGTTACAGTAACTTCTCCAATTTTAATTTTTTCAATTCCTGCCGCAACTGTTACACTCGTACCAAAGCAAGCCGACCAAGCTGCTGCAAATAATTGTTCGGGGTTAGTTGCTCCCCCAGTACCGCCCATTTCTTTTGGGAATCTTACATCTAGATCTAATAATCCATCAGATGATTTAGCGTGACCGTTTCTACCTGCCAATGTGGTTACTTCGGCTTCATACAATTTTTCCATTTTATTTCGATTTTAATTTTTTATTTATCTTTGTACTGCAAATATTTAGAGTTACATCTATTATAACAAGTAGTCTAATAAATAAGCGTAAGTATGGAAAAACATACTATTGTTGAAAATCAAATGGTTAATGACGAAAAAAAAGTCGTTTTTGATGAAAATTCTTGTCCAGTAACGGCTACTATGAAAGTTTTGGGTGGAAAATGGAAGTCAATACTCATTAATGCCATCTACCTGACTGCCCCTGCAAGGTTTGGGGAATTGAAGCGAAGCGTAAAGGGAATAACTCAATCTATGCTTACTCAGCAGTTGAGAGAGTTAGAAGATGATGGGTTAATAAGCAGAAAAATTTATGCAGAAATTCCCCCAAGGGTCGAATACACTTTAACCGAGTTTGGGCTTACGTTGTCGCCAATAATGCAATCAATGGCGAAGTGGGGAGAAGAATATAGAATAAAGAAGAAAAAGGTGTGATGCACTAAAAAATTATTGTTCGGGAGTAGCACGGTAGCGCATCTGGTTTGGGACCAGGGGGTCGCAGGTTCGAATCCTGTCTTCCCGACTTGAAAAGAAAAGCTCAACAGCAATGTTGAGCTTTTTCATTTTGTATATCTCTCTAAAATAGGAGCATACAGCTAAACCAACTAAAAATCTTCCGGCACATCAAAACTCATGCGTTGTTTAGTATCGGGGTGCACAAATTCAAGATGAGCAGCGTGCAGGCATAGCCTGTCTGCGGATGTACCGTACAAGTCGTCACCTACTATAGGTACATTCAGCCCGTCGGCATGTGCCGAGTGTACACGCAGCTGATGCGTACGGCCTGTATGTGGAAAGAAATGAATGCGCGTAGTATCACCAACTACTTCTACAGCCTTCCATTTTGTGATGCTCTTCTTTCCTGTTTTGTAGCAAACTTTTTGCAGCGGTCTGTTATATATATCTGTAATGAGCGGAAGCCTTATCTCACCCTCAATGCCATCAATAGCTTTTGAAAGTAATGCGGTGTACCGTTTGCTGACGGTACGATTCAGAAATTGACGTTGAATATGCTTCTGTGCTTCTCTTGTTTTAGCAACTACTAACAATCCACTGGTTCCCATGTCGAGCCTGTGAATAATAAGTGGTTCTATATCTACCAATATAGCTTTCAGCCTGGTGTACACAGAATCCTTTACGTCTATACCAGGTACAGACATTAAGCCTGACGGCTTATTTACCACCAGCAAACTATCATCCTCATATATTATCTCCAACTGCAGGCTTTCCTGTGCTGATTGTATAAACGGGTTATCATCCATCGGCATACCTGCCAGCATATGTGCAAGAATAGGCTTGCACTTGCCCGTGCATGCAGGATAGAACTGTTTATGTTTTCTTATCTCAGACTTTGGCGATGCTCCCCACCAGAACTCTGCCATCGCCAGCGGCTTGTAGCCATTGACAAATGCGTATTGCAATAGCTTAGGCGTTGCGCACTCCCCTGCAGCAGACGGTGGCTTACCGAAAGCAGTGGCTTCAAAAATGGATAGCAGGCTTCTGCTTTTGCCATCTTTATTCAGGAATAAATATTGTTCGAACAATTGACGCTGTAAACTAACAGAGCGATCTTTACGCTCCTCTTTCAATGCTTCTATTCTTGCATCAAACGGCTGCAGCATTGCCTCAATGCCATCTAATGTTTCTTTCCAATTATCAGTAAGGACTTTCAGTAAGCGCTTATCATACTGGCTTTGTTTTACCATCTCTGCTTCAAAAAAAGTATACGCATCTTTACTCAGGATTTTCTTCTGTTCGTCACGCTGAATCTTCCTATTATCCTTATTATCCTTTAGTTGTTTTTTGAATGCGGCAATTTCTATTTCAGCCTGCAAAGACAGTTGCTCGAACGCTCGTTTATGGCGCTCATAGTTTTCATCAGTAAGCACATTATCAATTTGCTTGTTGATGGCATCTATTATTTCTTTTTCCTTAATAAAGAAACCTGTTTCAGTAAGCATGTCGAATACAGGCGGCACAAATCTTGAATGGTCGTTAGTGCCCGCAAGCTTGCCGGAAAATGCAGAGAGATAACCTACCCTACCTGCAGCATCAGCCACAATCAACACACCAAACATTTTACCGATAGCCATTTCATCTGCATCTTCAGACACTTCAAAATTATGTTCAAGGTCTGTTTGTGTTTCAAGATAATGTTGCAACTCTTCTGCAGCCAAAAGTGTGAGCGGATGCGGATTGTAATAAAAAGGGAATGTGAATCGCTCAGGCAGACCAATCTCTTCTACCACACTATCTGCAAACCAGGAAATTTTATTATGATTGTTGCTACCCAAGAAAACAGGATTATTTATTCAGGTTACAAATTTAAGGTATCTACGCCGTTGCAGGTGTTCTTTACCTGCAACAATACGCTCTATTATTTACAATACACTCTGCCCGAAAGTCAGTAGATTGTTATCCGGGTCAAGTAGTGAAAACTCTCGTTGCATCCAAGGCTTGTGTTCCAATAGGCTGCAAGACACGCCTTTTTCTTTCAACGCCAGATAAAGCGCATCAATATCGTTGGTGCGGATGTAAACCTGCCCGTAGTTTTCTTTCGGGTCAAGCTCTTTATGTTCAAAAAAGTGTATCTGAATATCGTCTTTCTCTACCATCAGATAACCATCAAAATCGGCCATGCCAAATTCCTGAAAGCCTAATTGGTTGATATAAAACGTCCTTGTTGCAGCTTTATCGCGCATGGGTAGTTTGGGATGAATGTTTGTAAGCATGTAGTTGATTATATTATATCAATGATAAAGTTAGTTAAATTAACTTGCAAAAAGCAAGTTAATTTAATATTATTGTGTTGTGAAAATTAAACAACGTTCAGACTGTCCCATCAGTTCTGCATTAGATGTTATAGGCGATAAATGGTCACTACTGATAGTGCGTGATATTATGATGAATGGAAAGAATACTTATAATGAATTTTTGAAGTCAAACGAAAAGATAGCTACAAATGTGTTGGCGGACAGGCTTTCGATGCTTGAAAAATCAGATATAATTTCTAAAGAAGAACACCCTGAAAGTAAAGCAAAGATATACTACAAACTCACCAAAAAGGGCATTCGCTTACTACCTGTATTAATCGAATTAATATTATGGGCGGATGAGTACTTGCCTGTATCATCGGCTGCAATTACCTATGGATATGCCTTAAAGAAAGATAAAGAGAAAATTACCAAACAAATGATGAGAACCTTGCTTAAGCGTATTTCAGATAAATAGAAGTCGCGGTTTAAACTTCGTACCTTTGCCACCAATGCAAAACCTCTCTGTAGAAACAATACTGGCCAACCTGCAAATTGACAAGCTGAATGACATGCAGCTTGCGGCTATTGAGGCGGGTAAAGAAGATAATGATATAGTGTTGCTCTCTGCCACCGGTAGCGGCAAGACCATTGCTTTTTTATTGCCCCTCGTGGCAGGCTTGGATAAAAGCAATAAAAAAACACAAGCCATGATAGTAGTGCCATCTCGCGAGTTGGCACAGCAAATAGAGTTGGTGTTCAAAAGCATGGGCACAGGCTATAAAGTAACATGCTGCTATGGTGGGCATAAGCGAGAGATAGAAGAAAACAACCTGATAGAACCACCTGCCGTGCTAATAGGCACACCCGGCAGGCTTTGCGACCATATACGCAGAGAGAACATCACGACAGATAGCATTACCACACTGATACTGGATGAGTTTGATAAATCATTAGAATTGGGCTTTCTGGAAGAAGTATCGTTTATTGTCAACTCTTTACCCAATGTCAGCAAACGTGTACTTACATCAGCAACAGAAGCTGTTGACCTGCACGATTTTATACAGTTAAGTAACCCCATCAGGCTGAATTATATTACCGAAAAGCTAACCGAATCTTTAGGGTTAGAAGTAAAGACGGTACAGTCTGCAGATAAAGACAAACTGGAAACCTTGCTGCAACTGATATGCAACATAGGCAACCGTTCTGCCATTGTATTCTGCAATCATCGCGAGTCTGTAGAGCGCACCAGCCAATGGCTTGCAGAGCAGGGGGTGCTGAATGTGTTTTATCATGGCGCGATGGAACAGAAAGACCGGGATAGTGCGTTGTTCAAATTCCGTAGCGGTGCTGCAGATTTGTTGGTAACTACAGATATAGCCGCCCGTGGGTTAGACATTCCCAACATTCGATACATAATCCATTACCACCTGCCACATACCGAAGATATTTTTACACACCGCAACGGACGTACGGCAAGGATGGACGCAAGTGGTACCGCTATACTGATATTGTCGCCGGAAGAATCGCTGCCTAAGTATCTGGATGCAGACACAGTGAAAGAAATGCCACTGCAAGACGACAAGCACCTGCCCGAAAAACCAAAATGGACGGCATTATTTATTGCCGCAGGTAAAAAAGACAAGGTGAATAAAATAGACATAGTCGGCTTTTTATCGCAGCAAGGCGAACTGAAAAAAGAAGATATCGGGCTGATTGAGGTAAAAGATTTTTTCTCTTTTGCTGCCATCAAAAAAATAAAAGCAAGCCACGCACTACACCTTATCAAAGACAAAAAGATAAAAAATCAGAAAGTAAAAATAGCCGTAGCAAAATAATAAGAGCCGCATCGTGCGGCTCTTATTATATCTGTTCTTATTCAGGTTTGTAATCGCCCATTTCATCGGCACTGGGGCCATAACTACCAGGGATAGGGATATCCAGCAGTCGAAGATATACGCCGAGTTGCGCACGGTGGTGCACTATCTGGCAATAGCAATCCCGAATATTATTGGCAACACTCAACGCACTCAGTACAATATCTCCTTGGCGCATTGTCCATATCTTTTCAAAATCAGCTTCAGTAGCTTTCGCAAGTTGTTCGTAGCCTTCTTTCAGGCTTTTTTCCTGTAGTGCCAGCAAATCTTGTGCAGAGCTAACAGGTGTGGGCTTGTAGGGCGTAGCAGCAAAATCCAAACCATCTCTTGTCAGCACCATAGCTATCCATGCAGGTATTTCGGCAATATGCGTTGCCAGTTCTTTCAGAGGCATGCTCTTAGGGTGGGGTTTGTAATCAAACTTATCTGCAGGAACGATAGATAAGAATTTCTTTGTTGTTGCAGCTTCGTGTTGCATTTCATTCAGTAATGATTGAATCTGTGTCATAGTAAACTGTTTTTGTTTATGCCACAAAGCAACAACCCGATAATGACAGCCCTATGTCAGCAGTATTCAGAAATTTTTAAAAATATTTTTCAGGCTATCTTTACTGTATCATGAACCGCCTCGACCGCATAACAGCCATACTCATTCAGCTACAATCTAAAAAAGTAGTCAAAGCACAGGAAATAGCCGACCGCTTCGGCATCAGCTTACGTACTGTGTACAGAGATGTTGGTTCACTGGAAGAAGCTGGTGTACCTATTATAGGCGAGGCAGGTGTTGGTTACAGCATTATGGACGGTTACAGATTGCCACCTGTCATGTTTACCAAAGAAGAAGCTATTACATTCGTAACGGCAGAAAAGTTTATCAACAAGATGACTGATAAAGCAACTGCCGAACAATACAAAGCAGCACTCTATAAAATAAAAGCCGTATTGCGTAGCGCAGAAAAAGGACTGCTGGAAGATGTTGAGGGTGCTATTCAGGTTTTTAAGAACAATACCAACCCACCGGCAGGTACAGGCAATCATATTTTTGAGATATTGCAAAGCATCAGCCAAAAGAAGGCTATGCGCATGGTGTATTTTACCAATCACTCCGAAGAAGTAAATGAGCGCACTATAGAGCCTGTAGGTATATACTATGTAAACAATTACTGGCACTTGGTAGCATGGTGCCATTTGCGCAACGGCTACCGCAACTTCAGGCTCGACAGGATACAACAACTGCATCATACAGATGCAACTTTCAAAATAGCAACGCCTACACTAACGCAATACCTGAAAGATTTTTCAGAAAAACACAACATGACAGAAATGTTGGTGGCTTTTGATAACAGCATTGTAAAGTACATCAAAGAGCAACGCCTGTATTATGGCTTTGTAAGCGAAGAAAAAAAGAAAGACGTTACCGAAATGAAATTTATGGTAGCCCACCCCGAATATATAGCCAGTTGGTTGCTCACATTCAAAAGCTGCGCCACCATCCTGTACCCGCAAAGCATGAAGGACCTGATGAAAAAATGGATAGCTGAATTGCAAACGCATTATTCATAAAAAAATCACATTCCTGCTGACATAAGGCTGTCACTACCGCATTGTTGTTTTGCATAACAATGCACTACAAAACCATATTACGAATGATATGCTGCGGCTGCTTCGGCTGGCTGTTTGCAACTGTATCTGGCAGCATTACGGGTATCTGCAAGCAGCGTAGAACGCTTTTCCCGTAAACCCATTTGTTTATACCCGATGCAGGTGCATCGGGGTATTTGCCATACAAATGAAGATGTGTGCCATAGGTTGTATATCTTTACCCTTTTCAGAAACGAGGTATATAAATTGAATTTCACGGATTTTGGATTTGATGACGACTTAATGGATGGCATTGAGTCTATGGGTTACAAAACCGCTACGCCTGTACAGGCAGCGGTGATACCACATATATTGGATGGTAAAGACATAATAGCTGCCGCCCAAACTGGTACGGGCAAAACGGCTGCATTTCTGTTGCCACTGATACAAAATATATTGTGGCACACCCAAAACGATAATCAAGTGAACGCGATGGTAATTGTACCCACCCGCGAACTGGCTGTGCAGATAGTACAGATACTGGAAGGCGTTTCTTATTACACACCCATCAGTTGCATAGCCATATATGGCGGCAATAGTGGCGACTCGTTTGCTATTGAGAAAAAAGCCCTGTCGCACGGAGTAGATGTGGTAGTATGTACACCCGGCCGCATGATTTCTCACCTGAATATGGGTTATGTAAAAATGCAAGGTTTGAAATACTTAGTACTTGACGAGGCCGACCGTATGCTGGATATGGGTTTTTACGAAGACATTGTAAAAATCATATCGCACGCGCCAAAGGAAAGGCAAAACCTGCTCTTCTCTGCAACCATGCCACCTGCCATACGCAAACTTGCAAACACCATCCTTAAAGACCCTATAGAAGTAAGCATAGCCATATCTCGTCCGCCCGATAAAATGAAGCAAGGTGCTTTTTTAGTACACGATGAACAGAAGATACCTTTAGTAAAACACCTGCTGAAAGAAAGAGAATACAATAGCGTACTGATATTTTGCAGCAGTAAGCAAAGCGTTAAACAACTGACCAAAGACCTGAAAAAACAAAAACTACCTGCAGACGAAATACACTCTGACCTGGAGCAAGAGCAGCGCGAGCAGGTGCTTATCAACTTCAAAAGCAAGCAGCTGAAAATATTAGTTGCTACAGATATACTGAGCCGTGGCATTGATATTGAAGATATAGAGCTGGTTATCAATTACGATGTGCCGCACGAGGGCGAAGACTATATACACCGCATAGGGCGTACGGCACGTGCTGCATCTACCGGCACTGCCTACACATTTATAAATGATAAGGAACAATTCAAATTCCACCGCATAGAGCAGTTATTAGGTCGTGCCGTAGAAAAAATGCCTGTACCTGCCGAGTTTGGCCCTACACCCGAATACAAAACAGATTTCCGCAAGCCCGGCGGAAGCAGGAGTAAGCATCGTAACCAGAAATTCAAGCGGAAACCCAACTAAAACCCACGCAAATAAATAAACCGTACCTTTAACCCTTATTTAATCGCTGACTTCCTGCCTTAATAGTTTTTAATCAGTACGTAGCGGGCTACAATTTTTATAATGACATTCAAAGAATTACACCTGATAGCACCCATACTGGATGCATTGGAAGCCGAGGGCTATACCCACCCCACACCTATACAACAACAAGCCATACCCATAGTGTTGCAACGCAAAGACCTTTTGGGTTGCGCGCAAACAGGTACGGGCAAGACAGCTGCATTTGCCCTGCCCATCCTGCAACTGATGAGCGAACCACCTATTGACAATAGCCATAAGGTTATCAAAACACTGATACTTACACCCACCCGCGAACTGGCTATACAAATAGGCGAAAGCATAGCAGCCTATGGTAAGCAACTACGCCTAAAGCATTTAGTAATATTTGGCGGTGTGCCACAAGGCGCACAAGTAAAGGCACTACACGCAGGGGTAGATATATTGGTCGCTACACCCGGCAGGCTGCTCGATTTGATAGACCAACGATACATCAGCCTCAGCAACATCAAAATATTTGTACTGGACGAAGCCGACCGCATGCTGGATATGGGCTTTATACACGATGTAAAAAAGACAGTAGCCAAACTGCCTGCAAAACGCCAATCGCTCTTTTTCTCTGCCACCATGCCACCCGAAATTCAAAAGTTGGCAAACACGATATTGGTAAATCCTGAGAAAGTAGAAGTGACACCCGTATCAAGCACTGTAGATAAAATAGACCAATATATACTATACGTTGACAAAAAAGACAAGAAGAAACTACTGGCATTCATACTGAAAGACAAAAGTATAGACAGGGCATTGGTCTTTACACGTACCAAACACGGTGCAGATAAAGTGGTGAAAGACTTGTACAAGGACGGTGTACGTGCCGAAGCAATACATGGCAACAAATCGCAAAATGCAAGACAACGCGCGCTGAATAACTTTAAAGCAGGCGAAATAAAAGTATTGGTAGCTACAGATATTGCCGCACGTGGTATAGATATAGATTCGCTATCGCACGTCATCAATTTCGACCTGCCGGAAGTACCCGAAACCTATGTGCACCGTATAGGGCGCACAGGACGTGCAGGCGCAGATGGTATTGCATTCTCTTTTTGCGACGAAGAAGAAAAAGACGACCTGAAAGCCATTCAGAAACTGATAGGCAAGCAGATACCTGTGGTAGAAAATCATCCGTTTCCTGCAAGCAATTCGGGAGTAGTAAAAATAAATCTTCCCAAAAATAAAGAGGTAGTAAAACGCCCGAATGCGATACAAAACAATACGCCCAACAAAAAGCGATACGATAAGTTTAAAAGAAAGCCATTATAACGTTTATCAGAAAGATAGGCCAACACCCAACTCTATAACAGATGCTTTCAGTTTATCTGTCTTTATATAAGTGTGTATGGTAGCTTCTTTTAGTATGCCTTTTTCTTTTTGCAGCAGGTAGTAGTTGTATCCCAGTTTTGTAACATAATTCCCTTCATACAGTGTTGCTCGTTTGAAAGGATAACCCACTTGCATAACTAAACCTATACGGCCTATTAAAAATTCATGGCCCAGAAAAGCACTCATTTCTGTTGCCCGTTTTCGTTCTTCTCCGGCATAAATTTCATTATTCTTTAAAAACATGTAAACAGACTCGTAAAAAGCGTAATCAACCCCAGCCAGTATCTTGTTCTTACTATTATACCTTTTGCTGATAAATACTGAAGGCAAATATATTTTGTGAAATGGTCCGTCAGGCACACCGTATTCAACCAACCCACCTGCAAGCCTCAATTGCAACAGCCAGCGGTTTGACAGTTTTTCGGGTTCTCTGTTAATACGTGTAGGGCTTGATGAAACAGGAAAATACCTGACACCAATATGTCCGCCAACAAAATTCACGCCTAAATTGGGCCTTCTGAATTCTCCGTTTGAAATATGGCTGGCAGTAAGCCCTGCCTGTATACTTAATCTGTTGGTAATATGATACCTGACATCTGTTGACAATAAAGAAAAATTATTGATAGCACTACCTATCAGATTATTGAGTGTATCCCATTTATCATGCCGTTTGAAGTAACCTGTAACATAACCTATACCTATACCAAATCTTGTAGTCAATTCAATTCTTTTCGTGCCCACTAACCTGAATTGCCATACAGGATATACACCAATACACGTACCGTAAACATTGTTTAATCCGTAGTTGGTATATGTAAGACCTAAACCAAATAAAGGATAGTTTCGTCTGATGTGCCAATCTTTACTGCCATCCGCTTTTCGCAGAATGTTTATATCTACACCACCCGATGTTGCAGGCACTGGCGGAAAAACAGGATTATGTTTAATTATCTTTCCCGCAAACGGATTTACCTCTACTCCATAGCCATCCAACGATTTTATTTGTGCGCTCGTATCCCCAATGGTCAATACCATTACGGTTAAAAGCAACCCCATGTATATACACAAACGCATGTTGTAAGGATACAGAAATATCTCAATTCATGCAAGTACAGTAGCTATAGCTTCGCCATCAATGCAATAAACCCGTCTATATCTTCTTTAGTAGTATCAAAGCTGCACATGAGGCGTGCTTCGTTAGTAGTGTCTTTCCATATATAAAATGGGTAAGCTGTTTGCAATGGTGCATTCCATGTCCGAGGCAGTTCCGCAAATACAGCATTTGCCTGCACGGGTTTTGTAATTTTTATTTGTGGGTATTTTGAAAGTGATGCTGCCAGGTATTGTGCCATGGCATTAGCATGGCTTGCATGTTTGCGCCATGTTTCGTTTTGCAGCATGGCTTCAAACTGTGCAGCTATAAAGCGTGTTTTAGATGCCAGTTGCATACTTTGTTTATGCTTGTAGGCAATGTGTTTTTTTAAATCATTATTAAATACTACCACCGCTTCGCCAAATAGCATACCTGCTTTGGTGCCACCGAGCGATAATATATCAACCCCTGTACGCGTTACCACATCTGCCAAACCACAACCCAGCGATGCGGTAGCATTGAAGAATCGCGAACCATCAACATGCACGTACAAATCGTTACTGTGTGCCAGCATTGCCAGTGCTTGTATTTCATCGGGGGTATATACCGTACCGTATTCTGTTGATTGTGTAAGCGATAACAGCTTTGTTTGGGCGTAGTGTATATCGCCCTTGCGTATCAGGCGTTGTTGTATCACATCTGTTGTCAGTTTACCATCTTCGTTGGTAGCCAACGGAAAGAAACGACAACCCGTAAATGTTTCCGGCGCGGCAGATTCATCATTGTATATATGCGATATATCTGCACACAATACAGAATTGTAGGATTGTGTGGCACTGCTGATGCTCAATACATTTGCTCCTGTACCATTGAAAACAAAATACACATCTACATCTGCATCAAATACATCGCAAAATAGCGTGCGTGTACGTGCTGTAATATCATCTGCACCGTAAGAGCGTGCGTGTGCTTCATTGGCGCGTTGCAAGGCCACCATCACCTCGGGTAGTACACCTGCATAATTATCGCTGGCAAAAGATTTCATCTTGCAATATAAAGGTTTTACTATTTTCATTTTGTGAAACGCCTGATAGAAGCATATACTTCCTTTACCCGTACCGAGCGTACGGGTATATTGGTTTTGCTATCTGTCATTGCATTACTGATAGCAACAAAAGCTACTATGCACCTATGGGTAAAACCCGATTTTGACAATGCAACCCAAGCTGCCTTGCAGGCAAAATGGGATACACACCAACAACAAAACAGAGGACTATCAAATACCGTTGTTACTGATGATAAGCCTAATAAAGAAGCTGCAATCCTTTTCAAGTTCGACCCCAACTCCGTAACCGATAAACAATTAAAACAACTCGGCCTGCAGGAAAAAATAATCGCCATTTTCATCAATTGGCGCAATAAAGGCAAGCGATTCTATAACAAAGAAGATTTTAAAGCCCTCTACACACTTAGCGATGCAGACTACAATCGTTTAGCCCCTTATATCTCTATAGAAGTAAAACGCATCAACCTCAATACTGCCGACTCAGCAACCTTGGTTAGCCTGCCGGGGATTGGTCCCAAACTGGCACATAAAATACTGAACTATAAAAAAGAAATAGGACAATACACATCTGTAGAGCAACTGAAAGACGTGTACCATTTCCCCGACAATACTTTCAAGGTATTACTGCAAAGGCTGACCGTCCGTTGAATATTAAATAATTTTATTTGTCTAATCTTCCACATTAATGAGCAGATAATGCCATACAAAGCAGGCTTTATCGAGGAAGATTACCGAAAAAATCGTAAAATTGCGCTTCGATTTACCTCGTAGCTTATGGATTTCAACTATACAGATACCCAGATACAAATCGCTGAAATGGTACGCGATTTTGCCAATAAAAATATCCGTCCGCACATGATGGATTGGGACGAAACGCAAAAGTTTCCCGTAAAGCTTTTTCATCAAATGGGAGAGCTTGGCTTGATGGGTGTGTTAGTACCAACTGAGTATGGTGGTAGTGGCTTGGGTTATTTTGAATATGTAACCGTAGTGAGCGAAGTGGCAAAAGTTTGTAGCTCTATCGGCCTTTCTGTAGCTGCGCACAACTCTTTGTGTACAGGACACATACTATACTTCGGCAACGAGGAGCAAAAGAAAAAATATCTGCCTAAACTGGCAAGTGGCGAGTGGATAGGTGCTTGGGGACTGACAGAAGCCAACACAGGTAGCGATGCAGGCAATATGCGTTGCACTGCCACGCGCGATGGTGATGGCTGGATACTGAATGGTACGAAGAATTGGATAACGCACGGCATCAGTGGCAATGTAGCGGTAGTGCTTGCACGTACAGGCGAGCCTCGTGCAAAAAATAACGTGACGGCTTTTATAGTAGAGCGTGGTACACCCGGCTTCACAGCTGGTAAGAAAGAAAATAAATTGGGCATGCGCGCCTCCGAAACGGCTGAGTTGATTTTTGACAATTGCCGCATATCTGATGCACAACGCATGGGCGAAGTAGGCGATGGTTTCAAACAGGCTATGAAAGTATTGGATGGCGGGCGTATATCTATCGCTGCCCTGTCTTTAGGCATTGCAAAAGGAGCGTATGAGGCGGCTCTGAAATATTCTAAAGAACGCCAGCAGTTCGACCAACCGATAGCTAACTTTCAGGCTATTGCCTTCAAACTGGCAGATATGGCTACTAAAATTGAAGTAGCTGAAATGCTGATATATCAGGCATCAGACCTTAAAAACCGTGGCGAGAAAATGACCAAAGAGTCTGCTATGGCAAAATACTATGCATCTGAAATATGTGTGCAGGTATCTACCGAAGCCGTACAGATATTTGGTGGTTATGGTTATACTAAAGACTTCCCGGTAGAAAAATTCTACCGCGATAGTAAACTATGCACCATCGGCGAGGGTACATCAGAAATTCAGAAACTGGTAATATCAAGAGATATACTAAGTCAGTAAAACTAAACGCCCCGCAATGCGGGGCGTTCTTGTAATCAGTAATATGCTTTGCTATTAGTAATCTCCCAATGTAACGGGTAATTGCCCCAATGCGTTTTCTAATTGCGCATCGTTGGGGGCTATGCCGTGCCATTCGTGCGTACCTTCCATAAAGTCAACACCCTTGCCCATTGCCGTATGCATCATAATGCATACAGGCTTGCCTTTACCGCTGGCAGCTTTAGCGGTTTCTAATGTTGTAATCACCTGCTGCATATCGTTACCCTCTTTCAGTTCTATCACATGCCAGCCGAAAGCTTCAAATTTTGCCTGTAGCGAGCCGAGGCTCATTACTTTATCTGTAGGGCCATCTATTTGCTGTCCATTGTAGTCTATGGTAGCTATCAGGTTGTCTATTTTGTGATGTGCGGCAAACATGATGGCTTCCCAGTTTTGCCCTTCCTGCATTTCACCATCGCCGTGCAGCGAGTACACAATGCGGTCGTCGCCGTTTAGTTTCTTAGCCATGGCAGCACCTGCTGCTACACTCATACCCTGTCCCAAAGAGCCACTGGCAATGCGTACACCGGGCAGGTGTTCGTGCGTAGTAGGGTGTCCTTGCAGGCGACTGTTCAATTTCCTGAATGTGCTTAGTTCACTGATGGGGAAATAACCCGCACGTGCCAATACACTGTAAAACACAGGTGATATATGCCCGTTTGAAAGAAAGAAAATATCCTCACCTTTCGCATCCATATTAAAAGCAGGGTTGTGCTTCATGATGTGGAAGTACAATGCCACCATATATTCTGTGCAGCCCAACGAACCGCCGGGGTGGCCGCTTTGCACTGCATGCACCATACGAACGATGTCCCTACGTACCTGCGTGGCTATATCTTTCAGTTTGTTCAGCTCCATGAGTTGAGGAAATTGTGCCGCAAAAGTAGCTTTTAGAACGGAGTTTTTAAACAAAAAAATGCAGTCAAAGTACGGCTTGTGTATATTGCGTGGAATGGAGCAAGGCAAAGCACATAAAACTTATTTCACCAAACAGCTCATCCATTGGCACCATACCGCCAACGACAGGCAACTACCCTGGAAAGCCGAAAAAGACCCCTACAAAATATGGCTGTCAGAAATCATATTGCAACAAACACGGGCCCAACAAGGGCTACCTTACTACTTCAACTTCCTGAAAGCCTACCCTACCATCCGCAAGATGGCCGCTGCCGAAGATGAAGAGGTGTACCGTATATGGCAGGGCTTGGGCTACTACAACCGTTGCCGCAATATGTTGGCTACCGCACGCTACATCAGCCACGAATTGAAAGGCAAGTTCCCTACGGAATACGATAGCATATTGGCATTGAAAGGCATAGGCCCATACACGGCTGCTGCCATCGCCTCTTTTGCCTATGGCTTGCCACATGCGGTGGTAGATGGCAATGTGTACCGTGTACTGGCACGCTATTTTGGTATTGATACCCCGTCAGACGGGGCGGAGGGTAAAAAACTGTTTCACGGCCTTGCGCAGGAATTGCTGTATAAAGAAGACAGCGCTGCCTACAATCAAGCCATTATGGACTTGGGGGCTACCGTATGTACACCGCAAAAGCCGCAATGCGAAGAATGCCCGTTGCAAAAACAATGTGTGGCACACAGGCAAGATATGGTGCTGCTGCTACCCGTAAGGGCAAAGAAGCTGAAGGTAAAAGAACGCCATTTCAACTACCTGCTGCTGAAGCATAAAGACAGTATTTGGGTATATAAACGTACGGGCAAAGACATCTGGCACAACCTGCACGAGTTCTACCTGATAGAAACCAGGCAGGAAACGGATATAAAAGCATTGATGGCAACAGAAGAATACAAAACCCTTTCATTCGATAAAAAACCTTTATACAAAGGCAACATTAAACAAAAACTGACACACCAAACCATCCACTCGCATTTCTACGAAATAAGCATTCACAACCCCGATATGGCAGCATTGCCACACGGTAAGTGGGTTGCTATCAACGATTTGAAAAAAATAGCTTTCCCAAAAACCATTGTTTCTTTTTTAGAAAAAAATTTTTATTTTTAATACTTAGAAAGGTTATAATTTTTTCTAATTGATAAACAATAATCTATGAGAGGCGTTAACAGAGTCATGCTGATTGGTAATCTTGGACGCGACCCGGACTTACAATACTTGGAAGGAAATATTGCAGTAGCCAAATTCCCTCTCGCAACTACCGAAACCTTTAAAGACAAAAACGGCAACCTCGTATCGCAAACAGAATGGCATACGGTAGTCTTGTGGCGCGGGTTGGCAGAGCTTGCCCAAAAATACCTACACAAAGGCAGTTTAGTGTTTATAGAAGGCCGCCTGCGTACCCGTACATGGGAAGATAAAGACAAAAACAGGCGTTTCAGCACCGAAATAGTAGGCGACAACCTTGTAATGCTGGATAAACGCAAAGAAAATGGCGACTTCCCACATCCGCCGGGCGAATCGAGCGAGATTGCTACGCCTGATATAAGCTACGACCCTAATATGGGAGCTACAAAAGACGATTTACCTTTCTAAAGCATTAAATATTTCTAATATTAAGGAAAGAAGTTTTTTATTTCTTTCCTTTTTTTAATTTTGAACAGTCACCAAATCGAGCGACAAATTGGAAAGTACATCCGAAGGAGATACGACATTACTTACTTTATTGCTACAGGCACCTGCTGAGGCTTTTTCTGCTACTAATATCACCATTCTCATAATAATTATCTTAATCTTATTGCTGCTTACAGCCATTACGGCTGGTGCAGAAACCGCTTATTTTTCTCTTACAGCCAAAGACATCAACTATCTGAAGATAAAAGAAGAACAAAGTGCCAGGCAAACCCTGAACCTGCTGGAACAACCTAAACAACTGCTGGCTACCATTCTGGTAGCTAATAATTTCATCAACATAGCCATTGTAATAGCAACTAACCTGCTGGTAAACCAATTGCTACCCGACAACATCAGCGTGATGCTGTCGTTCTTCATTCAGGTAGTAGCAGTTACATTTTTGTTAGTATTGTTTGGTGAGGTTTTGCCTAAAGTATATGCCACACAAAACAACCTGAAAATGGCATTATTCTCTGCTCCCGTGCTTAGGGTAATGAACAACATCTTCCGCCCGGTGAGCAATATGCTGGTATCATCTACCAACTATATAGAAAACAAACTGGGTAGCAAACCTGCCAATAACATCAGCAACGAAGATTTTGAACACGCTATTGAACTGACAGTCGGGCATACTGCTACAAGAGAGGAAGTGAACATTTTTAAAGGCATCCTGAAATTTGGCAGCATTACGGCAAGGCAGATAATGCGTACACGCATGGATGTTAGCGGCATACCTTTCGAACTTACTTTCCCTGAGGTGCAGAAACTGGCTATTGAAGTGGGCTACTCTCGTATGCCTGTGTATAAAGAAAGCCTCGACAAGGTTGCGGGCATCATACATACCAAAGACTTTTTGCCACATACAGAAGACGAAAATTTTGATTGGCATGCGCTGATACGCCCTGCCTATTTTGTACACGAGGGAAAATTCATAGAAGACCTGTTGAAAGAGTTTCAACAGAAACGTATGCACTTTGCTGTGGTTGTGGACGAGTTTGGTGGTACATCGGGCATCGTAACGCTGGAAGACATCATGGAAGAAATCATTGGCGATATAAAAGACGAGTTTGATGAGGATGACCTGCACTTCAAAAAAATAGACGACAGCAATTTCATCTTCGAGGGTAAGACACTCATCAATGACGTAGCGCGTATGATTGGCCTGCCATCAGATACGTTTGAAGATGTACGCGGAGAGAGTGATTCATTGGCTGGGCTGATACTTGAAATATCAGGTAAATTCCCTGCTGTTAATGAAACAGTGAGTTACAAACACTTCGACTTTACAGTACTGAACCTTGATAAGATGCGCATACAACGTGTAAAGCTGACTATCAACAACGAAGAAGAGGAAGAAGCGTAAGTTTATTCAGTAACAATAATCCGCATCAAAGACTGTATTTCATCTGCTTTGGCATCCTCTCGCTTGTAGCGATAGCATAGTGCCAGTTCTTCCAGCATTTTGAATATCACTCGCTTAGATTGTAGCGGAGCCATATAAGCCTCTTTATCTGTTGCATTAATCTTACGCAAGTAAGTATCTACATCTTTCTGTGTGTAAACCATACCATTCAGCGGGTCAACATAAAACTGTATTTGCTGCACGCCTTCATCGTCTTGACGGAAAAAATGATGCAGTGAGTCAATATATGCAAACACAAACTGACGTGGTAGCTCGATGGCAAAGATGGGTATATCTAATAACTCACAAAGGGCAAGGTACAGCACACCTATTGAGTAAGCATTGCCTTGCTTGCTTTCTAATACCTGATTGATGAAAAAATACTTCGGGTCGCGCTCTGTTAGCTCGTGCCCCTGTAGTTTGTAGTAGTTGTACAGGATGCTGTTAAACACATTCACCTGCTCAAGTGGTGTCAGGTAGTTGTTCAACTCCAGCCATATATTACGGCGTATCTGGTCGAACTGGGTAAGGATAGATGGTATGTTTAAATCGGGAAACTGGTACTTGGCTACCAATATGGCACCGCGAAGCAATTCAGGATTTTTAGAACGGCTCCATTCAAGCAATTCTTCTTGCAGGTCGTTGAAGTGTACACGGTGTATCAGCAGCTCTATACGCTCTTGCACACCCTCATCAACGGTTACTTCCCAAAGTTGTTCCAGGTTAGGAATGATTTCTCTGCCGTAGTGCAGCAACTTTTCGGCAACAGTATCAAAGACCTCATCATCGGGGTCATCAATCAATTGCAACAATGCACGTATTTCTTTATCGGCCTGCATCATCCGTTTATCTTCTGCTGTCAGTATTAAGGTACACCAATTTTTATGATTTTCCTTTCTTTCCCCGGGCAGTTTTTTTAGGCGGATTGGCTTTCAATTCTTCGATGATGGCTTTCACTTCCTCTATGGTCAGGTTAGCGGCAGTTTCCAGTTTGTCTTTCGGAATTTTATAATTGCGTAAGCCTTGTTTTATGTACGGGCCGTAAGGGCCTTTCAGTATTTTTATTTTTTCTTTCTCAAATATTTTGATGGTACTCTCTGCAGCCGCTTTGCGTTTTTCTTCAATCAGCGGTGCTACTTCTTCAAGCTCTACCGTATAAGGGTCCATCTCTTTTTTCAGCGAGTAGAATTTACCATCGTGCTGTGCATAAGGGCCAAAGCGACCAATGTTTACTACCACATCTACCCCTTCAAACAAGCCGAGTGTGCGCGGCAGTTTAAAGAGCTCCATGGCTTCTTCAAGGCTGATGGTTTCTATGCTCTGGTTAGTACGCAGCTTTGCAAAGCGTGGTTTTTCTTCATCTTCGGTAGTGCCTATCTGTACCATAGGGCCAAAGCGGCCAAGGCGGGCAAATACAGGCTTGCCTGTTGCAGGGTCTGCACCCAGTTCGCGCTCACCTTTCGCCCTGCCTGCATGTTCCATTGTATGCTCTACAGACTGGTGGAATGGCTGATAAAAACTGGCTATCACTTTATTCCATTGCTCTTTACCTTGTGCTATCTCGTCAAACTCTTCTTCAATTTTAGCCGTAAAGCTATAGTCCATTATATTATTGAAGTGCTCGCTCAGGAAGTCCGTAACAACCATCCCTAAATCGGTAGGGAATAGTTTGTTGCGCTCTGCACCCGTGTTTTCAGACTCTTTCTTTTCTGTTACTTCATTATTTTTCAGTGTCAGTATTTCGTACTCGCGTTTCACACCTTCTTTTTCACGCTTCTCTACATAGCCACGTGCCTGTACGGTACTTATGGTAGGCGCATAAGTTGACGGGCGACCTATACCGAGTTCTTCCAGTTTCTTTACCAGCGATGCTTCCGTATAACGCGGCGCTGGACGAGTGAATCGCTCTGTGGCATTCATCTCCGTGAGGCTAAGTGATTGCCCAACTGCTAATGGAGGCAACATACCTTCATTTTCGTCTTCATCATCTTCCTCGTCTTTACCTTCGGTATATACTTTCAGAAAACCATCAAAACGAATAACCTCACCCGTTGCAGTTAGTGGGTCGGGTTGAGATGATACATTTATTTTAGCAATGGTACGCTCCAGTTGTGCATCAGCCATTTGGCAAGCCATCGTGCGTTTCCATATCAGGTCGTACAGCCGTTGTGTATCCGTATCGCCTATAGATGCGGTATTCATATCAGTCGGGCGGATGGCCTCGTGCGCTTCCTGTGCCGACTCGTTTTTGTTCTGGAATTTACGTTGCTGATAATACTTATCACCATATTGGTTAGCGATAGCTCCGCGTATATTATCCTGTGCAGTTTCAGACAGGTTTACCGAGTCGGTACGCATATAGGTAATGTGTCCGTTCTCATATAGCTTCTGCGCTATCAGCATAGTTTTCGATACCGAATAGCCCAGCTTTCTACTGGCTTCCTGTTGCAGGGTAGATGTAGTAAACGGCGCGGCAGGCGATTTTTTGCCCGGCTTCACCTGTACATCGCCCACAGAGTACGTAGCATTTATGCACCGTTGCAGGTATGTTTTGGCAGTTGCCGAACCCTTCATTTTATCAGGGCCCTCTGCCTTAAAACTTACTTTCTTATTATTAATATCAGGTGCAGTAAAAATGGCTTCTACCTTAAAACTGCTCTCTGCCTTAAACCTTGTTATTTCGCGCTCACGCTCTACAATCAATCTCACTGCCACAGACTGTACACGGCCTGCAGACAGGTTGTTGCGCATGCTCATCTTACGCCACAGTATGGGCGATATTTCAAAACCTACTATACGGTCTAGCACACGGCGCGCCTGTTGCGCGTTCACCAAGTTCATATTTACCGTGCGCGGTTTTTCTACTGCTTTTTTGATGGCAGGCTTAGTGATTTCGTGAAAAACAATGCGCTTGGTAGTAGCAGGGTCGAGGTTCAATACCTCACACAAATGCCAAGAAATGGCTTCTCCCTCACGGTCCTCATCGGTAGCTAACCATACTTCTTCAGATTTCTTAGCCAGCGATTTGAGTTCCTTCACCACCTTCTCTTTATCTTCGGAAACGATGTACTTGGGTTTAAAACCATTGTTGATGTCAATACCCATATCCTCTTTCTCAAGGTCGCGAATGTGACCGTAACACGACTTCACCTCGAAATCTTCACCCAGTATTTTTTCAATCGTTTTAGCCTTTGCCGGAGACTCAACTATCAGCAGGTTTTTTGCCATTCTTGGTTATATTCTTTTCTCTTTTTACACAACAACAAAAAACGCAAGTACGTTTTTTCGGACGTGTGCAATAATAAACTATTGTTTTGTAAAAAAAGAAAAAGGGTAACGTTTTCGTTACCCTTTTCAAGTTATATTAAACTTTACAAATATTAGTGAGCTACAACAAAACGGTTAGTAACGCGTTCGCCATTAGCTTCTACTGTATAGAAGTAGATACCGTTTGTAAGGTTTGCAGTAGATATTACAACTTTACCGTTTGCAGTAGCAGATGCTTCTTTAGAAGCTACTACCTGACCTACAGTGTTAGTAATGCTAATGTTTGCTTTAGCTGTATTTTTCAGGCTGTAAGTAATCGTAACATCTGTGTTAGCAGGGTTAGGATATGCACTTACACCAGTCAAATCACGATTGATATTAGCTACATTCAACGTAGGGCAAGAAGGACACCTTACGTAAGCTGAAAAATAAGGCGCATCGCTTCCAGCATCAGCATCGTACAAGAAAGTAGGTATCAAAACATTATGCCCCTGATACAAGAAAGGAGTATAAGGAGGTACATATTTGCTTTGGAATGTAGCAACTAAACCACATTGTGTTGAATTAACATTCTGCTTGGGGTCTTTATTAGCACCGTCAATCTCATAAGAATGTGTACGGAATGTATTGGCCGCAGTAACATTGGTATTCAAAGGATAAGCATTACCACTCCTGAAAGTTACGTATATAACTACTTTTTCGCCAGCCTCAACGTTCATAGGAGAAGGCAAAGCAAATTTACAATCATGGTAGCCGTTTGTAGAAGAGTCGGCAAAGTAGGCTGCATCCAGAATCCTAGTCATCCTAACCCTATTAGCAGCTGTTATACTATCAGATAATTGGTTAGTAGCAGGATTAAATATTGCAGTACTGAAACCAGGCATACCCGTTGGCGTGATTTTGTAGAAATCAGTACTTGGCGTAGTATAACGTAATCTGTATGAGCCAAATCCACCCGATGCAACTGTTTTCACAACTTGCACAACCAAAGTATCGGTGTAGTTTTGTGTGCGTGCATAACGACCTAAAAAGTCAATTGTATCTATAATATATGCATTTCCTGCTGTAACCCTGAAAGTAGGCAGTGCAGTAAATGAAGCTACAGAACCTGCACTCGTTTGCCCATTGACATCACCACCAAAATAGATGCTATCGGTAGGGTCAAAAGACGTACCCATTCCGTGTGTTTTGGAGAAAAAATTACCTGATGTGCCGGTTGTAACAACGTTACTGTCATTATATAGGGTATAATACCAACCTCTCGTGGTACCGGTTTTGAACATAATGTTTACATAGTCAAACCAAGAACCACCCGGTGCTGTAGCCTTATTTGAATAATTTCTTAAAGGTACAAATTCGTTTGTAGACGGCGTTTTGGCAATACCTTCATTGGTCACTTCCCTCTGTGTGAAAACTAAGCTATTTACTTTAGCAGACTGTGCAATAGACGTTGCACTGATGCCTAAGGTAGCAATTAGTAAAAAGAATTTTTTCATTGCGTTGTTTTTTTAAATGTAGAGATGTAAAAATAACTATTTCTAAGTATTGTAGACCAAAAAATTTGCCAAAAACTAACTTACAGAGTGTTATATTCTATTTTTCACACTACTATGACAATAAAAACAGGTTTCTTTTAGCCGTAAATAGGGTTTATTTTTGCACTGTTAATAATATATATGCTGCCATCGTTTGATAATACAGAGATTGCGTTTAAATACCGTTCTGATAAAGACTTAAAACAAGCCCGTTTTTTATTTTCTTCAATGGGATCGCCCACTTTAACTTCATTGGGCATGTGGGCTACCAAACTGGCTATGGGTTGGAACTTGCCCGTAAAGGGACTGATTAAAAGCACCATATATCAACAGTTTTGTGGTGGCGAAACGATGGAAGAAGCGGCATCTGTAGCCAATGTATTGGCAAAATACATGGTAGGGGTAATACTGGATTATGGCGTAGAAGGCAAAGAGGGTGAAGAGGAATTTGACAAAGCAGTACCGGAGTTTGTAAAAGCCATTAAGTACGCAGCTTCTCAACAAAACATACCCTTCATCAGCATAAAAGTAACAGGCTTCGCACGGTTTGGCTTATTAGAAAAGAAGCATATAGGTACACAACTTACCACCAATGAACAAGCTGAATGGAACAGGGTATATAACCGCATACATGCCATTTGTAAAGTTGCTCACGAGAGTAACATCATGGTGCTGATAGATGCCGAGGAAACATGGATACAAAACACTGTAAATGACCTTGCTAACGCCATGATGGCTTTGTATAACAAAGAAAAAGGGTTGATATTCAATACTTTCCAGATGTATGCACATGCTACATTGGAATATCTCAAACAATCTTATCAAGAAGCTACACAAAAAGGATATATACTGGGTGCAAAGTTGGTGCGTGGTGCTTATATGGAAAAAGAGCGTGAGCGTGGTATGAAAATGGGTTATCCATCGCCCATACAACCAGACAAAGCGAGTACCGACCGTGACTATGATGCCGGGATACTCTTTTGCCTTGAGAGGCTTGATAATATTGCCCTGTTTGTAGGTACACACAACGAAAAAAGCTGCATGATTGCCGCTACATATATGGATGAGCATGGCATAGCACACAATACGCCCAAAGTCTATTTCTCTCAGTTGTATGGCATGAGCGATAACATCTCATTTAACTTGGCGGATGCAGGGTATAACGTTGCCAAATACCTACCCTACGGCCCTGTAAAAGATGTAATACCATACCTTATGCGCCGCGCGCAGGAAAATACATCTGTTGCCGGACAGACAGGGCGAGAGCTATCGCTCATCAATAAAGAAATAAAGCGCAGAAAACTATAAAAGAAAACGCCCCGAATATATGGGGCGTTTTTATATTGTGCTGTAATCTTTATTTTTCTTTTTCGATTACAAATACATCTTCATTGTCGCGTTTCAACAGGTATTGCTCGCGGGCATATTGTTCTAAACGTTGCGGGTTGCCAATCATCTCTTCGTGTTCTCGTTCCATCTTGGCAATCTCGTTGTTCAGGTAGGCAATGTGGTCTTTCGTGTCTTGCAACTCTTTTTTGCGTGCTTGCATAGAGCGCACATCGTTCTGGTCGAAGAAAAACATCCATACCGCGAAAGCTGCTGCCGTCAGCAGAAACTTATTGGTAAGTATGCCCCATGCTTTTTTCATAACACCTGTTTTTGCAATCACTAAGTTAGCCCAATTCCTGTTTACAAACAATTAGTTACCAAACTTCAACGCCTTGGTTGGGTAGTAGGCGGTAGAACCCAATTCTTCTTCAATGCGCAACAACTGATTGTACTTAGCCATACGGTCGCTACGTGATGCAGAACCTGTTTTTATCTGTCCGCAATTCAGTGCTACCGCAAGGTCGGCAATGGTATAATCTTCTGTTTCGCCGCTTCGGTGGCTCATCACGGTATTATAGCGTGCGTGTTGCGCCATTGTTACCGCTTCAATAGTTTCCGTCAGCGTACCTATCTGGTTTACTTTTACCAACAAGCCATTACCTACGCTTTCTTTGATGCCCCTTTCCAAACGGCTCACGTTTGTTACAAACAAGTCATCGCCCACCAACTGTACTTTGCTGCCTATTGCATCTGTCAGCATTTTCCAGCCCTTCCAGTCGTCTTCTGCCATACCATCTTCTATACTTACTATCGGGTATTTCTTACACCATTTAGCCCAGTATTCTACCACTTCCTCGCTGCTCAGTTTTGCTCCGCTGCTTTTATGGAAGATATATTTCTTAGTTTTTTCGTCGTACAGTTCGCTGATGGCAGCATCCATCGCAATGGCAACTTGCTCACCGGGTTTGAAGCCTGCTTTCTCTATCGCTTTCAGTACGGTTTCTATCGCTTCTTCGTTGCTCTTGATTTCAGCAGGGGCAAAACCGCCCTCATCACCTACGTTGGTATTGAATTTCTTTTCTTTCAGCACCGCCTTCAGGTGGTGGAATATCTCAACACCCCAACGCAAACCCTCGCTAAAGCTGGGCGCACCTACGGGCATTACCATAAATTCCTGAAAGTCTATTTTGTTATCAGCATGTGCACCACCGTTCAGGATGTTCATCATAGGTACAGGCAGTGTTTTGGCATTTGCCCCACCCACATAGCGATACAGGCTTAGCCCTGTTGCCTGTGCAGCCGCTTTGGCAGATGCAAGGCTAACCGCCAGTATAGCATTTGCACCCAGCTTTGCTTTGTTGGCAGTACCGTCAATATCCAACATAGCCTGGTCTATACCACGCTGATCTGTTACATCCCAGCCATATAGTTCTTCGGCTATTTTGTCGTTTATATTGTTTACCGCTTTTATTACGCTCTTGCCGAGGTACAGTTTCTTGTTGCCATCGCGTAGCTCTACCGCTTCGTGTTTGCCGGTGCTGGCACCAGATGGTACAGCGGCACGGCCCATGTGGCCATCGCTGGTGTGTACATCAACTTCTACAGTAGGATTGCCGCGGCTATCTAATACCTGGCGCGCAATAATGTTGGTAATAAAACTCATATATATCTTGATTGTTTAATTCGGGTGCAAAGATAATCCTTAACAGATATTATTTTATGTTAAAAGAGGGTGTAGGGTGGTTGAAATTTGTTGCATTTTGTTGCAGTTTTCATGAAAACTTGCTTTTTGCAACAATTTGGAGAAGCAATACTACCATTATTAAGAACTTTTATCATAGCAAATATACGCATTTTTATTCATAAATACTGTGCTTGTCGGGGATTAGTTATTGATGAGGAATCGGAAAAGTACTTGTAATACTAAAACAATTCATGGCTGAAGCCACCGTGTATTGCCTGCAACCCTACGCTAAAGCATAGGGTTATTATGTACTGATTAACTCATGTCTTTGTGGTGTTCTTCGCCAACAAAGCTTTGCCTTCCTTCTCGCCGCTGTTGGTGTTCTTCACCAACAGCGAACTACATGAGTGTTTAAAAACGATAATGATGTAGTATGCCAAACTCATCAATGCCGGTATCATAAAACCGCGCACTACTATATGTGTAGTCGGTCATGTTTCTACACAATCCGGCTTTCACAGGGTTGTTGTGAATATAATGCAGCTTTTGCAGTAATACTTCCTCTGTCCATATATTAACAGATAGCGAATTTCGCTCCCATATCTGGTATTTACGGTCTTTTGCATCTACCCTAAACGCCTCTAGTACATCGGGAGCATTATTGCGCATTTCCTTAATCATCTGTTGCGATGTGTATTTATGAAAATCGCGCTGTACATCTTTTTGTATATGCGGTGGTAATATTTGCCATAAGAGATGTATATGATTGCTCATGATGCAGAATGCAGCTATTGATACACGCTGGTGCAGGACTAAGTAATGCAGACTGTCCATAATGATTTTTTTGTATTTGTCATCGGCAAGCAGGTGTTGCCAGTTTAGTATTGTAGCTGTGAAGAATTGCAGTTCGTATTTACGGAAGACGGACATATACCTAAGGTAAGGGTTTGCCGAGAATATTATACCTTACCGCGAGTATGTTCATCGCGAGGGTGCTTTGTTGGTGAAAAACACCAACAAAGGCGGAATCTAACACTTCCCCTCTCAGAGAGGGGTTAGGGGTGTGTCCACTCGCGAGGAATAAACACACCCCTGTTTCACTTCGCTTTGCTTCGTTCAACATCCCCTCTCCAGAGGGGACATTTATTTATTACACCTGCTGTTTAAGATGCTATGAATGCTGTTCAGAAACGGGTTGTATCTTTAATTCCGAATGCCCTACGGAACATTCGGAACAGCTAAGAACTGCTATGATGGAAAAGAATAAAGAGTTGAAAGAAATACAAGAAAACTACCAAAGGGTTAAGGAAAGTATTGCTCAAAAAGATTATTACAATTTAATAAAAGAGCCTATAACTGATTGGGCTATACACTATTTTGAATATAATTACAACGGAAAATACTTGTATGATTTGCTGACTAAAATAATGGCAGAACAAGTGTTAAGTAGGTTACAAGCTTATGTTCTAATAGGATTGGTTTCGGAATTGATTTGTGATAATAATTGTATGAATAGCAGTATTGATTCAGTACTTGATAGTCTTTATAGTGGAGTCAATGGGGATTGTATTAAAGAACAAGTATTTACTTTCCCTGATGACCCAGTTGGTCAAGATTATCAGCATTATGCTTGGAGCAATAAATGGATGCTATGGGATGGACAATAATGTTTCCGCCTTTGTTACTGTTCTTCACCAACAACTAACCCAACAACCCATTAAACCCTCTCCTAATAATCCCTCCACATACCACATCATCACCATCATACACTACGGCAGACTGCCCTGGGGCTATACTGTTGACGGCATGGTCGAATGATACGCGGATGCCATCGCCCTCGTTGTATATATGGCTCAGTGAGCCGGGGTCTTTGTATCGTATTTTGGTTGTGGCTTCCATGCCGTCTTGTATGCTTTCATATTTTACCCAGTTCAGCCCGCTTACCAACATTTCAGACTGTTGCAGTTCATCTGCTTCGCCCAAAACCACCGTATTTGTTTCAGGTATGATTTGCGTTACAAACATGGGCTTGCCCAATGCAATATCCAGCCCCTTGCGCTGGCCTATGGTATAGAAAGGATAACCTTTATGCTTGCCCACTTTTTTACCATTGGTCAGTACAAAGTCGCCACCATCCACACGTTGCTCCAATCCATCTACATTGCGTTTCAGGAAGCCGCGATAATCGTTATCGGGTACAAAACATATCTCGTAGCTCTCTGCTTTTTTAGAAAGCTCTTTATAACCCATATCAAAAGCCAGTTGGCGCACTTCGGTTTTCAGGTAATCGCCCAGCGGGTATAGGCTACGGCTCAGGCAGTCTTGCCCCAAGCCCCAGAGCACATAGCTTTGGTCTTTGGTCAGGTCTTTGGCTTTAGACAGTACAAAGCGGCTGTTTTCTTCGCGCACTTTTACATAGTGGCCGGTGGCAATGTAGTCGCAATCCAGCGCATTGGCGCGTTTCAGCAATGCCGACCATTTGATATGTGTGTTGCACAACACACATGGGTTGGGGGTACGCCCGGCAAGGTATTCATCCACAAAATTGTTGATGACAAAATCGCCAAACTCTTCGCGTATATCCAGTACATAATGCGGAAAGCCGTGGTCAACCGCCGCCTGCCTCGCATCGTTAAACGAGTCGAGGTTGCAACAGCCGGTTTCCTTTTTGCCGCCGCCAGATGTAGCATAGTCCCACGTTTTCATAGTAATACCCACTACTTCATACCCTTGGTTATGAAGCATCAATGCCGTAACGGTACTGTCTATACCGCCGCTCATTGCCACCAATACTTTGCCGTTCCTGCTCATTGCGAAGCGCAAAGGTACGGATTACCCGCCTAACGCCCTGCCGCCAGCCATAGATATTGCGTACCTGCATATTATTTAAGCTGATAAGGGTTATTTTTGAACCACAGATGGAATACAGCGTCAGTTTCCCCACAGGTACGGTGCAATACTGCTTCACAGGCATTAAAGAGCTATTGAAAAAAGCCCCTGCCGACAGCAGCGTCATCATTACCGATAGCAATGTGGCTACTTTGTACCAGCACATCATTGCCTCTTACCGTACCATCATCATACCCGCGGGCGAGGAGCATAAGACACAACAAACCATCCAATCAATCACCGAGCAGCTATTAGAGTTTAAAGCGCATAAAAAAACCACCATCATAGGTTTTGGTGGGGGTATTGTAACGGATATTGCCGGCTATGCTGCCAGCATCTATATGCGGGGTGTGCCGTTTGGCTTTGTGCCTACTACCTTGCTGGCTATGGTAGATGCTGCTGTGGGTGGTAAGAATGGTGTCAACTTCGGGTTGCACAAAAATATGCTCGGCATCATCAGGCAGCCGTCGTTTATTTTATATGATACGGCACTATTGCATACGCTGCCTGATATGGAGTGGAGCAACGGCTTCGCGGAAATCATTAAATACGCCTGCATTTTCGATGCGCCCTTGTTTGCAGAACTGACAACACGCATCATCAATTATTACAAAGACGATAGCACTGCACTGAACGAACTGATACAGCGTTGTGTAAACTGGAAGAACAAAACAGTAACAGAAGACGAAACAGAAAAAAATGTGCGCAAGCTGCTGAACTTCGGGCACACGGCAGGGCATGCAATAGAAACGCTGTACAACCTGCCGCACGGACAGGCTATATCACTGGGTATGTTGGTGGCTTGCAGCATTTCTGAAAAGGAATGTGGGCTGAACCCCGATATACGCAAACAACTGAGCCTGGTATTGCAGCAGTACAAACTGCCCACATCGCTAAAGCTACATACGGAGCAACTGATGGATATATTGGTGATGGATAAAAAGCGCAACAACAATACGATAGATTATGTGGTGTTGAGCAGCATAGGTAGTGCGTTGATAAAGCCCCTGCCTTTTGATACCATCAAAACAGCACTCGATACTTTTTCAGATGCAGGCAATAATTAGCAATAGTACGCCAATGGGCAGCATTACCCCGCCAGCATCTAAAAGTATGATGCAGCGTGCTTGTGCAGCCGCATTGCTACATACAGGCAAGACAATCATCAACAATCCGGGACAGTCGGACGATGATAAAGCTGCATTGCATATCATTAAACAATTGGGGGCGCACATTGTGCAAACTACTCATAGCATTGAAATCACTTCACACGGTATCAATCCTATTGTAGATACCATCAATTGCAGAGAGAGCGGATTATCTTCCAGGCTTTTTATACCCATCGCATCTTTATACCATAAAGAAATAACCATAACAGGTGAAGGTAGCCTGCTGCACCGCCCGATGGATGTTTTCAGTACACTATTACCACAATTAGGTGTAAGTATCTCAACAAATAATGGCTTACTGCCCATCACCATCAAAGGGTCTATGCATCCCACCAACATCAGTATGGAAGGTGCGTTGAGTTCGCAGTTCTTGTCAGGGATGTTGTTTGCCTATGCGTTTGCAGCAAAGGAAAGGGTTACAATAACAGTCAATAACCTGAACAGCAAACCCTATATAGACCTGACACTGGCAACACTGCAACAATTCGGCAAACAGGTGGAGCATGATGATTATAAACAGTTCACCATTATACCGCAGGCGGTCTTACATGATACTGTAGAAATACATATAGAAACCGACATGAGTGCAGCTACTAATTTTGTGGTTGCTAATGCTATCACAAACGGGAAGATTGACATACAAAACCTACATACAGATAGCTTGCAGGCAGATAAAGCTATATTGCAAGTTGTAACCAGTACAAGAGAAGCATTTGACTTTGATGCGACTGACTGCCCCGATATTATTCCCATACTGGCAGTATATGCAGGTACTTGCGCTGGGCAAAGTAAGATAAGCGGCATCAGCAGATTGGTACATAAAGAAAGCAACCGTATAACGAGTACAACAGCACTGCTGAATCAGTTAGGCGTAGATTGTAAAACAGAAGATAATACGTTGATAGTAACAGGTGTACAACAATTCAAAGCTTGTATGGTTGATAGCTATAACGACCACCGCATAGCCATGGCAGCAGCTATAGCGGCACTGTATGCCGATGGTGATGTTGTGGTTAACCATGCAGAAGCAGTCAATAAATCGTACCCCGCTTTTTTTAAAGACTTGGCAGCATTGGGTGTAAAATGTAATTTGAACTATGAATAGTATCGGGCGTTTATTCAGGGTGCATATTTTCGGCGAATCGCACGGGCAGGTGGTGGGCATAACTATTGACGGTTGTCCTGCTGGTATTGCATTGATGGCAGATGATTTCACAACAGATATAGAACGCCGTAAAGCAGGTGCAGCAGGTACAACGCCCCGCAAAGAAGAAGATATGCCTGAAATACTAAGTGGTGTATTTAACGACACTACTACTGGGGCACCTATAACTATCATATTTAGGAACAACAATACACGCTCGGCAGATTATGAAGCCTTACGAGATACACCTCGCCCAGGCCATGCCGATTTTGTATTGCATCACAAATTCAGTGGGTTTAACGATTATCGTGGTGGCGGGCACTCGTCGGGCAGACTAACACTTTGCCTCGTAGCAGCAGGTGTTGTAGCAAAAAAGATATTAAGTGGCATCAGCATCGAAGCAAGTTTAACAGAAGCCGATGGCAATACAGATATTGAAGCAGCCATAGCTAAAGCTATTGAGGAGCAGGATAGCATTGGTGGTGTGGTAAGCTGTACCGTAAAAGGCTTACCCGTAGGGCTTGGCGAACCCTTTTTCGACTCTGCTGAATCGGTTATCAGCCATCTTGTTTTTTCTATACCTGCTATTAAGGGGATAGAATTTGGGGCAGGTTTTGCGGGCACTAAGATGAAAGGCAGTGAACATAATGATGCTATTATCGATGCCGGCGGCAAAACGCAAACCAATCATGCAGGCGGTATAAATGGTGGCATTACCAATGGCAACGAATTGACATTCCGCATAGCTGTAAAGCCCACCAGCAGCACACCGCAAGCACAGCAAACATGGAATAATAAAACCGAGCAGGTAGAAAGCTTTGCAGTAAAAGGCAGGCACGACTTATGTATAGCCCTGCGCGTACCCGTAGTGGCGGAGGCAGCAGCAGCCATTGCATTGGCAGATTTACTACTGCTGCACAAAGCATACAAATAATAAAGGGCTGCAATTGCAGCCCTTTGTCATAAAAATATTGTTAGTAATTATTTAGTCCACTTAGATGCCTGACCGATGTTTACACCAAAATCGTCCGTCATACCACTTGACAAATCTTTGATGGTATAGCGCACTGTCAATTCACCGTGTTTACCATAGTAAGATTCATACTTCAACTTACCAGTACCCTGAATTTCAAAACCTTGTACTGTTTGTTGCGGAATGGTTATTTCATCGCCATTGATGCGGATATTAACACCTTCATTAATATTGTTATACAGGCCTTTTATCACCATTTTGGTCATATCAGCACCGTAATCAATTGTCAACTGATATTGGTTTGTTTCTGTATACGTGCCTTTTTCAAACACTTGCCAAACACCTTTATATTTTTCGCGAGATACGATTTCGCATTGTGTACCCTCGTAACCGGCAGCGCAAATACATGCACCGTCTTTACAAACACCGCCATACGCACAAACGATGGCTTTACATTTGTCGGAGTTACAAGAAGTATAGGTTACAGACACAAAAGCTGCAATGGCAAATAATGCTGAAAAAGCAATAGTCTTTAAACGGGCTTTCATTAGCTCATCAATTTTATCTAGGCTTAAAGATAAATGAAACAAACATAAAAAGCAACAGAATTGCAAAAAAGCTGTTAAATAGCTGTACAGGCAAGGATTACAGGCGATTTGTCTGTAAAATCATATAAACAGAAAATTAAATTACTGGGCTTCTACCTCGTACTTATATGCCTTGATACCCCTGTATATGGCAAGGGCTATTTCGTACTGTCCCCGTTCTGAGTTCATATACTGCTCTTCATCGGGGTTATTGATATAGCCGCACTCTACCAATACACCCGGCATGGCACTACCCGCCAATACTTCCAGCCCTTTTTGCATTACTCCCCTGCTGTTTCTTCCCTGCCACTCAAATTGTTGCTGGATTTTTGTACCAATCAATACACTGCGTGTCAGGAAAGCCTGTGCATATTGTGCAACTATAATGGCCGTCATAGGGTCGTTTTCATTCAGCATACCCGGCTCTTCTGCTACATTCTCCTCATATTCGCCTATAGCACTCTCTTTTTGTGAATTGCGGTGTAAACCTAATACATAACTTTCAGTACCGGAGGCAGTAGTGACGTTATTATAGGTTACTTTATATATAGGTTGTTTCAGTTTTTTCTTGCCTTTTTTTACCGTTTTATAGCCTACCAGTTCCCTATGCTTCTTCATGGCCGATGAGTTGATGTGTACCGAAATAAAAACATCTCCTTTGGCTTCGTTGGCTATGCGGTGCCTTTCGGGCAGTGTAGGGTACTCGTCAACCGTACGTGTATAAATCACCTGTACGCCACGCATACTGTCGTTTATCATCTTGCCAAGGCGTTTTACAATGGCCAATGTCAGCTCTTTTTCCAGCGAAAACTGGCCTTTAGCGCCTGCATCTTTACCACCATGCCCTGCATCCAGCACAATTTTTGTTATCTTATTACCGTTAGCCGAAGCAACAGTTGGTATAAATAATATGAATAGTATAAAACTGAGTAACCTGATGCGCATGATGTATATGCTGACTAATGGGTTAAATATACAAATTCGTGAACGTACCAAAGCAATTAACTATTTTTGCACCCGTTCATGAGCCTGCGCGGTAAAATTATTCCAAATTTCCCAAGCTGCCACCGTTTAGGTATTCTTACGGTTGTGTTTTTTGTGTTTGTTTTAACAAATGTAGCAAACGCACAGCGTAGCAAGCCCCCTGTTAGTGCTACTGACAGTACCCGCAATATTACAGATACCATACGTGTAGATAGCTTAGCAAAAAATGATACTACCAACAAGAAAGCAGATAGCCTGGCTAAAAGCAGCCTTGAAGATTCGCTGGGCATCCGTATCTCGCCCGATGCGCTGCCGTCCGTAGTTACAGCAGATGCATCAGACTCTGCTGTGCTGAATATGCAGGCCAATATTTTTGAACTGTATGGCAACGCTAAAGTAAAATATGAGGAGATGCAGCTTGATGCTCATAAAGTGAGCTACCTGCAGGCAGATAACATCGTCACGGCTTCGCTGCCCGAGGATAGTGCGCTGAAAGCTAAAAGCAGGCCTACGTTTATGCAAGGGCAGGAGAAGTTTACCTACGACTCGATGCAGTATAACTTTAAAAGCAAACGTGCCATTGTACGCAATGTCCGTTCTCAATACGGTGAGGGCTTTGTGATTAGTGAACAGGTGAAGCGCAACCCTGACCAGAGTATTTATGGCTACCATAGCGTATATACCACCTGCGCATTAGAGAAACCACACTTCGGCATCAATGCGCAAAAAATAAAGCTGATACCCAACAGGGTAGTGGCATCTGGCCCAGCTAATATTCATATTGAAGATGTACCTACCCCTTTGTTTTTGCCTTTCGGGTTGTTCCCCATCACACAAGGGCAGCGTTCCGGTTTTAAAATACCCACCTATACCATAGAAGAACAGCGTGGGATAGGCTTGCTGAATGGCGGTTATTACTTCAACCTCAGCGACAAAGCAGACCTGCTTGCCGAAGCTAATTTTTATACCAAAGGTAGCTGGGCTGCCAATCTGCACTCCAACTACATCAACAGGTATCGGTACAATGGTAGGCTGCGCTTTAGCTATGCATACAATAAAATAGGCGAAACTTATGAAACCGGCTCATCCATCACAAAAGACTTTTTGGTGCAATGGGCACATGCCAGCGACCCTAAATCTCGCCCGGGAGTAGGTTTTAATGCCTCAGTTGAAGTGGGCACTTCTACCTACAACGCCAACAATACTTTTAACACCAACCAGATACTGCAAAACCAATACACATCAAATATTGCATATACCAAGCAATGGCAGAATAAACCTTACAATCTTACCGTAAGTGCAAGGCATACACAAAACACACAAACAAGAGTTGTAGATGTTTATTTACCTGAAATAGCATTCTTCATACCTAACATCAATCCGTTTCAAAGCAAAAAAAGAATTGGTGGCAGGTGGTATGATAAAATAAGTATTGACTACACTTTCGGGGCCATCAATAAACTCAATTTTATTGATTCAAATTTCAGTTTCAACAGGCTGTCTTTTAGTGATATGCAGAACGGCATGAGGCATTCTATACCTGTTAAGGCATCCTATAACATCATGTGGTTCATCAACATGAACTTTACGCTTGGCTACAACGAATATTGGTTGACAAGGCAGATGTACAGGTATTACAACACAACTACAGACAGGCTTGATACGATACTGAACCGTGGCTTCTTCGCATCGCGCGATTTCAATGCAGGCGTGGATTTTAATACCCGCATCTATGGTATGAAGATGTTTAAGAAAGGAAAAATTGCGGGTATCAGGCATGTGTTGACACCAAGTGTGGGCTTAGGTTATTTGCCTGATTATGCAGCCGCGCCTTTCAACTATGGTTACCGTACAAGGCTCGATGCTACAAGCCAACCCGTGTACCAATCTATATACGATGGCAATATACCCGGCTCACCTGGGCAAGGACAGTTTGGCAGAATACGCAGTGCTGTAAACTTCAGCATTGACAACAACCTGCAGATGAAATTGCGCACATCAAAAGACAGTACAGGGTTTAAGAACATACGCCTGATTGATAATTTCAGGATTGGCAGTTCATACGATTTAGCGGCTGATTCTTTCAATTTCAGCGGTATAGGCGTAAACTTTGCCACCATGTTCTTCAATGTACTGAACCTGACAGCCAATGCGGGTTTTGACCCATATCAATTTGACTACAATCTTGGCAGGCGCATCAACAGAACCATGTGGGACGGTGGTGGTGGTATAGCCCGTTTTCAGAATGCTAACATAAGCCTTGCGGGCGGCTTCAGCGGTAAACCAAAAGACAAAAGCAAACAGACCGATGATGTAAGGCGCACGATGCTCTACGGCAGGTACGATGATTATGCCGATTTCAATATACCTTTCAACATCAACTTCTCTTACACACTGGGCATCAGCAAAGAGCAAATTGTAGAACGTAAAAAAGATACGCTCAGAGTATCTCAACACTTTATTGGGGTAGATGGAGATGTAAACATAACATCCAGATGGAAACTGGGCGTACGAACAGGCTACGATTTTACGACCAAACAATTACAGCTTACCTCTATAGATATTTACCGCGATATGCATTGTTGGGAGATGCGCATCAGCACTATTCCTTTCGGCCAGCGCAAGAGCTATTTCTTTACCCTGCAAGTAAAAGCTACTGTGCTACAAGACCTGAAACTGGTACGCAGGCGAGATTTCAGGGACGCGTTATAGTCCCATTCACAAGTTTCAACCATCTATTTGCTCCTTCATTGCTCCAGTGTGTATCACCCTGCCAATACATGCCATCGGGCTTTTGTTTGAAGACGGAGTAAACGTCAATACACTTCATTTGCAAAGCATGGTGCGTTTGTATGCGGGGTATGAGCATATTATAACCCATAGGTTGATAGATGGTAACCGCGTTAGGAATAAGCGATAGATATACTTCATCAAAACCAGCTTGCTTGTAGTGGTTATCAATTTCATTCAATGCCCCCACTATATCAGTTACTTCTTTATCTGCTAATGGTGTTGCATAACCAGTCAATCCCTTACGCTGTGTTGTTTCTTTCAGAAAAAGTCTGTCGCTATTATTGGCTATTACTACATTACCCGATGCACGATGAAACAGCTTGTAATTCATCCATGCTTTACTGCTCCTGATGGGGTTAATAAAATTGTAGTTGAACAGATTGTATTCCAGATTTTGGTTAATGTGTTCGTTGAATAAATTATTTACGTCAGGCAATTTGATAGCAGCGTATTGAACGTTGGGTGATGGTATATTGTCTATTGCCACCTTTCCATCTTCACGTACAACATGGTTAAACATATCTGTATTACTTAAGTACTCTCTTACCAACCTTTCTGTGATTTCTATAATCATGATGTTTCTCTTCGTGCTGTCAATGTCATATTTCAATGTGCTGAAATACCGCCGCCCGTATTGATAATTCGCAACACAAAAACTGCTGTCGGCCATATACTGTGCATAGCTATCGCCCCATACTACCAGATTGATGCTGTCTTTGTTACAATCGGCTTTAGTGTATCTCTTCTCTTTGGGCTTGTGAAAACTTTTTTCAAAATACAGGTAAGACATCCCCACCAAATCGCCCTCGTACGGAAAATGAGAGCCCCACCATGCATCGTTATCATTGCGTACATCCGATATTTTTTGCATGGTTTTTGTTGAGGTTGAGAGGTATAAAACTATCAACCCGAATACTATCAATATATATCTTATCCATTTCTTCATGCCATCAGAATTGAAAGTATATAAATTGATTTTCGCCAAATACCCCAAGCCAATAACAGAGTGCTACCATCGCCGCTACATACCAGTAAAAGGCTTTGTTGCTTTCAATCAGATAGTTTTTTCTGCGGTATTCAACCAGCATCATCACTACAACAAGGCATACCGATAATAATAGCTCTGCCGTATTCATGCCCATAGCACCACTGCCTGTTTGCAGTTGCAGTACATTCAACAAATAATCAATCGCTTGTGTAATATCACTTGCCCTAAAGAAAACCCACAGAATAGTAACTGCTATAAATGTGATGATGGCTTTGACAATTGCTATGCCCTTTTCAGGCTTTTTATTACTGCTGGGAAATACAGTAACCAACAACCCATGCAGCCCACCCCACAGCACAAAAGTCCAGTTTGCACCATGCCACAAACCACTCAACAGGAATACAATAAAAACATTGATACGCCTGCGCAATGCACCTCTACGGTTACCACCAAGTGGTATATACACATAATCTCTAAACCAGCTTGAAAGGGATATATGCCAACGCTGCCAGAAGGTGATGATATTTGCTGATGTATATGGTTGTGCAAAGTTTTCCATCAACTTAATGTTCATGACTTTGGCTGCACCAATGCCAATATCGCAATAGCCCGAAAAATCGCAATAAATCTGAAAGGAGTAAAACACAGCACCTATTGCCAATACATGCCACGATGCGGCACTATGATTATCGAAACAATAATCTACCACAATAGCCAGCCTGTCTGCAATTACCACTTTTTTAAAAAAGCCCCAAAGCATCCGCGCCAATCCCTCTTTTACATTGCTCCAATCATAAACTCGGTATTCGTGTAGCTGTGGTAGTATGTTTTGCGGGCGTTCTATAGGGCCTGCTACCAACTGCGGGTAGAACATCACATACAGGGCATACGTTGAAAAGTTTCGTTCGGGTGGTTGATTGCCTCGGTACACCTCTATAGTGTAGCTCATTGCCTGAAAAGTGTGAAACGACAACCCTACGGGCAGTATAATATCCAATGCATCAAAATGGTTGTTGGTAGAAAAAGCACCCAACACCCCATTCAGGTTGTCAATAATGAAGTTGGCATATTTGTAATATGCCAATATGCCAACATTGGCAATAATGCTTAATACCAGCCAACCTTTTCTGCTACGTCCGGCAGATCTGGCAATCTGCAAGCCTGCCAGATAATCTATAATAATGGTAAACCCGAGTATCAAGATATACTTGGGAACAAAAGACATATAAAAATAACAACTGGCTATTAGCAGCAGCAGGTTGCGGTTTTTTTGCGTTTGCAGGCTGTAGAACCATAAGGTTACAACCATAAAAAACACCAGAAATTGTAATGAATTGAATAACATACCTGCCTGCGCCGCTATGGCATATATGAGCGTAAAAAAAGATAAAATAACAATATCTGCCTACTGTTGAGGGTAATTTATACTTTTGAGCTTCATTTGATTATTTTTGTACCGCGTTATTGCTAACAAATTATAACTAAGAGCTATTTATGGCAGTTGTTGATCTTGTAATGCCTAAGATGGGGGAAAGTATCATGGAAGCTACCGTGCTGAAATGGCACAAGAAGCCCGGCGATACCGTGAAGATGGACGAAACGGTTTTGGAAATCGCTACGGATAAGGTGGATAGTGAAGTACCCTCAACTGCTGCAGGTACTGTTACAGAGATATTATTTAAAGAAAACGATGTTGTACCCGTTGGTACCGTTATAGCACGTATAGATACGGTTGGTGCTGGTGCTGCCGCACCTACACCGCAACCTGCCGCACCTGTTGCTGCTCCCGCTCCAATGCCTGCTCCACAACCCGCAGCAACTGCACCGCAACCTGTAATGGCTGCCGCACCTGTTGTCAGCAATGGAGATGGCGCACGCTTTTACTCTCCGTTGGTACTGAACATTGCTGCCAAAGAAGGGATAGGCATGGCTGAACTGGAAGCTATTCCTGGTACAGGAGCCGAAGGGCGTGTTACCAAAAAAGATATTCTGAATTATGTTGCCAACAGGGGTAATGGTGTACCTGCAGCGGTTGCTGCACCTGCACCACAAGCTGCTGCTCCGGCAGTGGCAGAGCCTGTTACACAACCTGCACAAGCAGTAGCAAGCGCGCCAGCTGCTGCACCTGTTTCTGCACCTGCGGCCAGCTATGGCAACAATGTGGAGATAATAGAAATGGACCGTATGCGCAAGCTGATTGCAGACCATATGGTACGCAGCAAGGCTACCTCTCCGCACGTTACCAGCTTTACAGAGTGCGATGTTACCAACATCGTGAACTGGCGCAATAAGGTTAAAAATTCTTTTGAAAAGAAATACGGTGAGAAAATCACTTTCACACCCATATTTATAGAGGCTATCGTGAATTGCATTCGCAAATACCCGATGATAAACAGCAGTGTAGATGGTGATAAAATAATAGTGAAGAAAGACATCAACATCGGTATGGCTACGGCCTTGCCAAGCGGTAACCTTATAGTGCCCGTTATCAAAAACTCGGACACTAAAAACCTGCTGGGCATTACCAAAGATGTAAACGGATTGGCAAATGCTGCACGTAATAATAAACTAAAAGCAGATGATACACAGGGCGGTACATTCACGCTTACCAATGTAGGTACGTTTGGTAGCCTGATGGGCACACCTATCATCAACCAGCCACAAGTAGCTATACTGGCTGTGGGCAGCATTAAAAAACGCCCGATGGTATTGGAAACAGAGCAAGGTGATGTAATAGCCATCCGCCACATGATGTATCTCTCGCTCAGCTACGACCACCGTATTGTTGATGGTTCACTTGGTGCCAGCTTCCTGACAGCCGTTGCCAACGAACTGGAAGTATTTGACCCGAACAGAGAAGTGTAGTTTAATTGTTGAATAACTCAATTTTGCGTTAGCTCAATTGTTTGATGATAATATAAAAGCCGCTGATGAGCGGCTTTTATTATTTGAATCTGTTTAGAAATGAAATAGTATTACACCTCATTTTCGTACACCCGCTTCACGCGTTGCGATATGCCTGTCATCATTTCGTACGGTATGGTGTCTGCCCATTCAGATAGTTTTGTAAGTGGTAGTTGCGGGCCAAAGACTATTACTTCATCGCCTTCTTTAGCATCAGGTATATCAGTAACATCTATCATGCACAAATCCATACAAACAACACCTACTAATTTTGCTTGCTTGCCGTGTACTAATACATGCGCTTTACCATTGCCCAATGCACGTGGGTAGCCATCTGCATAGCCGATGTTTATGGTGGCTATACGTGTTTCTTTATCAACCATACCTTTTCTGCCATAACCTACTGTTTCGCCCGCAGGTATGGTTTTTATTTGTGCGATGGTTGTTTTCAATGTGCTGATTTGCCTTAGTTCTTTTTGTAAGATACTGCTACCATCTATACCATATAAGCCTAAGCCAAGCCTCACCATATCGTAATGCATATCGGGGTGGCGGGCTATGGCGGCGGAGTTACACAAATGCCTTAATGGCTTGTTGGGCAAACGCATCAGCAGTGCATGGCTCATTTGTTCAAACTGTTCTTTCTGATGCGCTGTAAAATGGTCTAAACTCGGGTCTTCGCTAGCGGCAAGGTGGCTGAACACGCTGGCTATCTGTATATGCGGGTTGTTATCGCAATGCTCCATCAATGCTTCCAACTCATGAGGCATAAAGCCGAGGCGGTGCATACCCGTATCCAGTTTAATATGAATGGGGTAATTTTTTACCTGTAAGGTTTGCGCTATGTTGGTGAACAACTCAAGCGAACGCACATTATAAATTTCAGGCTCCAGCTTCCAGGCTATCATCCTATCAAAAGAAGTAGCATCGGGGCTCATCACCATGATGGGCATGGTAATACCTGCCCTGCGTAGTGTAATGCCCTCGTCTGTATAGGCTACAGATAAATAATCTACACCTGCATATTGCAAGAGGTGTGCTATTTCATAACTGCCGCTACCATAAGAAAATGCCTTCACCATTGCCATCACTTTTACACCCGGTTTCAGCTTACTTCTGAATACATTCAGATTGTGTGTGAGCGATGACAGATTGATAGATAAAACTGTCTGGTGTATTTGCTGCTCCAGCAGCATATCTATCTTCTCGAAAGTAAATACACGCGCACCTTTCAGCAGGATAGCTTCGTTATCGAATGTTATAAGGTGGAATTTTTTCAGAAAGTCGTCTGTTGACTTAAAGAATATACTGCGTAGTTTTTTGTGTTGCCGGAAAAGTGCTTTATGCTTATAGAGTGCAGGGCCAATACCTATAAACCGTTGTATGTTCATACGGCTCAGCAGTTCTGCTACTTCCTCATACAGTTCAGCATCGGGGCGGGCAATTTGTAAAAGGTCTGATAATATGACTGTGCGTTGCTGGTGTTGTTTTTGCTGTTCCAGATAGTCTAAGGCTATCAGAAGCGATGTCATGTCGGAATTATAGGTATCATTGATGATAGTACAATCATTGATACCATGCCTTAACTCCAGCCGCATGGAAACAGGCTGCAGGCGTAGCATACGCTCACTGATAACTGTTTGCTGCAAACCTAAAAGCAACATGACCGCCCAGCAATGGATAGCGTTTTCTACAGACGCTGCATCATTGAATGGGATTGTAATGCTAATAGGTTGTTGTAGATAAACAGCTTCTATAGTTGTTTTGCCCAATGTGCCTGCAACATTGGCGATGTACAAATCAGCATCTTCATTTTTGTGCGACCATGTAAATAGTTTAAGCGGCTGCTCACCATCGTGGTTGCGAACGTTCGACTTGTAATGCACTACTACTTCATTCAGTTCGGGGTAGTCTATACAATACACCAGCTGCAGTACATGCCTGAAAAGCCCTAACTTTTCATTTATCTTCTGCCGCATATTCAGGAAGCCCTCACTATGTGCTTCACCTATATTGGTAAATACCCCAATAGTTGGCTGTATTATTTTTTCCAGCCGTTGCATTTCGTCGGGCTGCGATATACCAGCTTCAAATATGGCAAGTTGTTGTTCCGGCTCTAATAGCCAAACAGACAATGGTACACCTATCTGGGAGTTATAGCTCTTTGGGCTCCTAACTGTATTATAGCTTTCTTGTAATAATTGGTAGAGCCATTCTTTCACTACTGTTTTACCATTGCTCCCCGTTATGCCTATTACAGGAATATCAAATTGCTTTCGGTAGCCCGTAGCAATTTGTTGCAGGGCTGTGAGTGTATCTTTTACCTGTATAAAATTAGCACCAGCATATTGTGCAATATCGGCATCGGCCGAAACTAAAAAATTGCGTATACCTTTTTCGTAAGCCTGTTGTATAAAACCATGCCCGTCGCGTCTTGCAGTTTTCAGAGCTATAAACAAAGCTCTTTCAGGCTCTGCTACTTTGCGCGTATCTATTACCAGTTCCTCAATGGCAATATTATTCTCCTGCAACAGCATAGTGCCGTTACACCATTTCCTTAACAGTTCTGCCTGTGGCCTTTGTATCATAACGCGCTTATCACGTTAAAATTAATAATCAAAAAAAGAAAAATCCGGGCTAATTCCCGGATGCTGCTTTTATTACGTTACCTGCTCCTTTCGGCACTTCTATCACATCTTTCGATGTGGTATCGTCAGCTTCATAAAATTCATATGCTTTACGCAATATTTTATCAAACGTAATGCGCTGGATGATGATGGTATCTTTATAATTATTTACTACTGCGTAAAAACGGTCTGCATCATATTGGTTATCAATACCGGGGAAAGGGGTGAGCATATTTTTACTACGCCTGTTCAATGGCATCCAGTATATATCTGCTTTTTGTGTTTTACCGTCTGTAGACGCAGCTTCGATTGTACACATTAATGGCACACTGCTGATAACTGAATCTAACTTTATTGTACCGTTGATAAAGCCCTCGCTATACACTTTTTCGAAAAACTTACTGTACACCTCTACCCTGCGTTTGTTGGGTTGCTTGCCTGCTATCAATATCGGTTCTGCATCTACCACAAAGCCTGCATCTGCTCTTCTGAAAGTATAACTATTGAGCGGTTCGCTTTTGTACGTCAGTTTTACAGACTGTAGTTTCGACTGTGGAATGTTAAACACTGTCCTGTCGCGCCAGTCTTTAATATCAGTTGTATAGCGTGTAGCCACATAGCCTTCAAAGCCGGGTATCTGTACTACGTAAGGCATATCAGCACCTTCCCTCATCATATAGCTGCCCTGATTATTGCTTGCTTGCCCCACCACATAAAAGACATTCATTTTATCGCCGCCTTTGTCGTACACTTCTACCTTCACACTTTCGCCTGCCAGCATTACTATTACATTATTGTACGCATTTTCATTCACCGGGTATTGCGTTACCTGGCTTTTCAATGTATATAATAAGGTGTTGATGGATTGTGATATTACTGGGTACTGTTTGTTCAGCAGCCACTCTCCATCTTTACGCTCCAGCAATATGCTGTTACCTTTTTTGTCTGCCAGAAATATTTTGCCGATGGCACTTGTATCTTCAATGGTAAAGTCTGCTTCATTGCCGCCAAAAACATTTTTATCGCTGAATACAAAATACCATACTGCTACTGCCACCAGTATCAACCCTGCTAAATATGCTATCGTTTTTTTCATTGCTTTAACTGCTGAATATCTATACTGCTTTTTTCTCGTACCTGCGTTTGCGGAAGAACATATAGACTGATGCAAAAATCAATATCAATGCTATCGGTAAGCCAATGTTCACCATCCGCCATGTTGCTTTTTCTTCTTTCACACGTTTGCTGTCCAGCATCCGTAGTTTCAGATCTTTCACCCTTGCTTCCAGCAATCCGCTATTATCGGTCAGGTATTCAATACAGTTCAGCAAAAACTCTTTGTTTTCAAACCTTGTTTGCATAAACTTCCAGTACCCCATTTCCATGATGCCTTGCGATTGAGAAAAATCATTCTCAAACATTTCTCCGTCAGATACTACTATCATGCTTGTTGCAGTATCTGCTACAGTACGGAATTTTCTTTTCAGCGAATCTTCGAGCAATTTGATAAAACCGGGTGCCAGCCTGTTTTCAAACGCTGACCTGAATGTACCTTCCAGCAACACCGCCGATGGTTGATATGGTTTAGTAAACATATCGGGTGCCAACGGATATTTCAACATACTTAAACTAACCCTTACAGGGAAAGCCTCTGTACGGCTGTATTTAGTTGACTGCAGCAATATGGTCTTCTTAACTTCGGGGTTGGCAACTGTATCTATACTGCTTGCAAACCTACCAAATATACCACTCAGGTTTTTGACTATCGGGTGTTGAGATGCAGGCGAAAAAATGGGATAAAAAACCCATGGCCTGTTCTGCATTTGTGGCTTACCTGTTTGCGCCCCGACTATTATTGGTAATTGCAGGCATTGCAGGTCTTCAATTACATCCAGATTTATACGTGCGCCATATTTAAATAGCATATCGTCCAGCTCCAGCCCATAGTCCAGCGTCATAAACTGTTCAGACTTATAAAGACTATCCATTGGGGTATGAAGCTGGTCTATTGCCCACAGCACTTTACCACCTTCCATCACATACTGGTCTATCTTAAATTTTTCACGGTCGTCTATGGGTGTTGTTGGCCTATTGACGATGATTGCTTTGTATGTTTTAGGTATATAGTAATTAGATGTCAGGTCGAAAGTATCTACTTTGTATTGAACTGATAATGATTGCAGCAGGTCGTACGTATACACTCCTAATGCCTCACCATGCCCTACTATATATGCAATTTCAGGTTTTGCGGGTTGATTCAGCCTGTTGATGGCAGATGCCAGTTTGTATTCCAGTTGATTCTCAGACTTTATAAGGTTCTCCCACGTATTCATCCACTGCACTTCGTCGTAAATGTTTACCGATGTTTCGCTGTTTTTGTATTGCACCAGCACATAAGGGAATACCCATTTTTCGCTATACCCTTCCGACTCGTCTGCTACCCGTAAGTTGACACCATAAATACCCTTCTCTGCCAGTTGTTTTGAAATCAATACTTTTTCATCATCTGTCTTTCCTTCAAAGGGATTCACAAACCTGTACACAATCTTCTTCCCTGCCACACTCCTGAAAGATTCCAACTTTTCGCGTGTGGCTTCTGCCAATCGCTGATAACCTGCAGGGAAATCGCCCTTCAGGTACACGGTAAATACCGCCACATCTTTCATTTCGCGCAACATCTTTTTGGTAGGTTGCGATAGTGTAAAGCGTTTTTCTTTAGTAAGGTCTATACCTGTATGAAACCTGGCTGCCAGTATATTGATGCCAACCAAAATGGCAATAAGCATCAACATGCGTAAAATGGCTTGCTGCAATTGTGATGAACGTTTTTTCGTAGAACTTTTTGTCATAAATAAATCAATCCTTTGCTGCCTTGTCCCATGTGCGGCTGCTAAGCGATAAACGGGTGAGTGATATAAACAATACTACTACTGATAGAAAATAAATAACATCGCGGCTGTCAATAAAACCACGGCTGATGGAATCGTAATGAAAAGACATGCCCACCATACCCAAATAATAATCTATACCGTTTACAAATGCAGGTACCTTGCTAAGCGATTCGAAACCGCTATACAACAAGTAGCAGGCAAATAAGGCAACCAGAAAACCTACTATTTGGTTGTTGGCAAGCGATGAACAGAATATACCAATAGCCGTAAAGCCGGCTATCAGAAAAAACAAACCAAAATAAGAACCTGCTATGCCGCCACTGTCTATAGGCGCACCATCCAACGACAGGTTGCTGATGGTATATATATATACAAGCGTTGGCAACAGGGCAAACAACACCAGCACCAGCGATGCAAAGTATTTACCCAGTATAATATCTGTATCTTTCAGTGGCTTTGTTTGCAGCCATTCTATAGTACCACCCCTGAATTCGTCTGCAAATGAGCGCATGGTAACTGCGGGTATCAGCAGCATCAGAAACCATGGTGCTAATTCAAAAAAGCTATCCAGTGTGGCATAGCCATCTGTTCTTAGTATGCTGGTCTGTGGCATTACCCATATAAACAGGCCGCAAGCCACCAAAAAAACAAGAATGGCAACATACCCGACTATGGAACTGAAAAAGGAATTTATCTCTTTTATAAAAATGCTTCGCATATCTGCATATACCTTTTGTAGAAAGGATGGCAAATATAACAAAACAGGCGGGCAATAACAGTCACCACAATGTGTTAAAACCTATACAAATGAAGTATTTTACTCATATTGCATCATCAAATGGTTGTAAGGCTCTAACAGATGATGTATGAATATATTGCTGCTTGTATCGGCATATATTTTATAATAAGCGGCATCGGGCATCAAAACAACGGCGTGCCCCGCGCGCATATAGTTGCTGCTATTGTAAAAATCTGGAAGCACTAAGCCATGTATATGCTTTTTCACCATTTTGTAAGCTTGTGTACCCAAATATTTTTTGTAACGCTGCCTTAGTTTATCTGATGGGTTTTTAAGGCTGTTATATACCAGTTTCAGCACTATGTTTTGGGGGAAAGGTTGTTTTGATAACATTTGGGCGGCATTTGTAAAAGGGTTAATGTTATTGTAATCATCTGTCGTTTGCAGCGACAACGGCACTTCGGGCACCCAGTCTGCCGCATTTACAATAGTATAGCCCCAGCCGTTGCGGGTGATGTGTTCAAAATCGTAAGCATAATACAGATTGCCTGGCTTGGGTGCCGCGCTGCAATATATTTTAAACAGCATATCCTTGGGAAGCCTGCCTTTTTGTTGCTGATAATATAAGTATGAACGTAACAGGTATGCTATAGCACCACCCTGGCTATGGCCGAATATCATGTACTGTCTGATGCCTGCTTTGTAACAAGAATCCAGCCTTGGCATCACAGTTTTGGCTATACTTGCCATACCTATCAGCCAGCCTGCATGTACGGCGGCTTTTCTATCCTCTGCTAGTTTGTACCTGAAAGTATCGCCCTCTGCCAAATACAATTTGCCCCTTGCAGGCACCATTGCGGCAAAAAAGTTTTCCAACCAACTTTCTGATTTCAATGTAGTACCCCTGATGCTGATTACCGCTACATTGTTATTACTCATCCATAAGTCCCACTTATTGTCCAACTCGGTAGGCACAGATTTATACAACAATTTATGGTGCTTAGGCTTGTCTAATTTTACCAATTCAGATAGTGGCGTATCTACGGTTTGGCCAGATATCCGCAATAGCTCCAGATACTCCTGCTTGTCAAAACCTGTTTTCAGTTGTGCGGGCGCGTGCAGCGGGGCTAAGATTATCAATAAGGCGAGTAGTTTTTTCATATCGGGGGGCAGATTTATCTATCTAATATACAATCTGTACATGCATAAAGTTTACCATCCGTACAGGTACTTAGAGAAAAATGCGGGAATAACGGTATTACACAGCTATAAGCTCTCGGGTATTTTTACCATTGATAATACACCCATTCACCCCATGCGAAAGCAGGCGGGCTCCTTCATGGAGCCCGTATATTTAACATCTGCCCATACATTTAGTTTTGGGGCAAATGGTTATTTTTACCCCAAACCACTTGTTTGAAAAGGGTAAGAAAATACTTTTATAATACCGATACGCACAGGTTCGAGAAGCTGGAAACATCCTGGCAGGCAAAGGCTTTGCGTATATTGGGTTTTATATCTGCCGCCCTTGTTACGTCCATAATCATCGTATCTATCGCATTTCGTTTTCTGGATTCTCCCAAAGAAAAAACATTGCGTACCGAAATACGGGTGCTGAAAGAAGAATATGTATCGCTGCAAAAAGAAATCAACTCGTTGCATAAAACAGTGGCAGAGCTTGAAGACAGGGATAATAACATATATCGGGGTGTATTTGAATCTGCCCCGTTGCCCGATAGCATAAGGCATGGTAAAAAATACAGTGTTGCCGATGTTGACCAGTTTGCCTACACATCGTCCGACCTGTTGATAGAAAGCATTAACAGCCAACTATATGACCTCAAGCACAGGCTGAGTGTACAGCAGCAATCGTACGATACACTTGAACGCCTTGTAAAAGCGAAACAGCAGATGCTGACGGCTATACCAGCCATACAGCCTGTTTCCAACAAGTCGCTCGACCGTGTGGCATCGGGCTTCGGGTATCGTATTGACCCGATATATAAAACGCCCAAAATGCACACAGGTATAGACTTTACAGCCGCCATGGGTACACCTATATATGCTACGGGCGATGGTGTTGTAAGAGAGGCAAATTTTGATAATGGTGGCTATGGTTACCATGTCGTCATCAACCACGGATACGGGTATGAAACGCTGTATGGACACATGGTAAAGATAAAATCGCGCGTGGGCGAGCGCATCAAACGCGGGCAAGTAATAGGCTGGGTAGGTAGTTCGGGCAAAAGTACGGGGCCACATTGCCACTACGAAGTGATACGCTACGGTGAAAAAATAGACCCCATACACTTCTTCTTCAACGACCTGACGGCTACTGACTATGAGCGTATGGTGAAGATAGCTGCCGCCAACAACCAGTCTTTCGACTAAGGCTTACTGAAAACTATTGTTGATAGTACCCGTAAACACGGTCTTTTTTGTTTTGGGGTCGTAAAAACTTATCTGGCGCACTTCAAAGCCTGCATCGTCTGTAAAAGCTGCGCCCTCTTTTACTTCCAGTTCCGTTACTTTCTTTTCGTCTTTGCTTTCAATATATGCCAGCCCCTGCTTCAGCAAATGCCCGCCAACATGGCGTTGTATGACAGGCTCCATAATACTGGCCTGTGCTTTGCTGCCTTGTATAATGTTGATGGTTGCCTTAACACCCATCGGTATATCCAGCATTTCGGCATACTTCTGCTGCACAGGTTGCGGCAGTTGCATAAAGGCTTCTTTAATATCGCCCAGTGTCATGTACACAAAGTAATTGCCAACGATTACGCGTATGTCTTTGGGGCCGTCGTACTGCATTTTCGCATTTTGTGCATAGCTGTTAGCAGTAACAGACAGCAAAAGCATCAACATTATCCATATTTTTTTCATAGCTATAATTTTCACCAATTTACAACATAGTTATTATTCACCCTATCTTTGCCCCCGTAATACAAATCAGGTATGCGTTTAGGATTGATATTGGCTGTTTTTACCACATTATTCATCAGTAGTTGCCGCGAAAGCAGGCTACACGATAAGCCCGAATGGGGCAAGCATTTTGAAGCGCAAGGCATCAAAAACGGATGCTTTATGCTGCGCGACAATAATCACGAGGCCGTTTACTATTATAATAAAGAACGTTGCCTGCAACGCTACCTGCCTGCATTTACCTTTAAAATATTTAATTCGCTGGTGGCATTGGAAACGGGCGTAGCACCTGATGAGTCGCTGATAATAAAATGGGACAGCATACCCCGCCGCATGGATGTATGGAATAAAGACATGGATATGCGCGAGGCTTTTAAACTGAGTTGTGTACCTTACTATCAGGAAATTGCACGCCGTATAGGTCCGGATTTGATGCAGCACTACCTTGATACAAGCAACTATGGTAACAGGAATATGAATGGTGGCATAGACCAGTTTTGGCTGAACGACTCTTTACAGATTTCGGCAGATGAGCAGGTTGGCTTCTTGAAGCGTTTGTATTTTGCCGAATTGCCTTTTGCAGAGCGCACACAGCGCATTGTAAAAAGCATGATGCTACAAGAAGAAGGAACTGACTATAAACTGTACTACAAAACAGGTTGGGGTATCCGCACACAATCGAACGTAATGTGGGTGGTGGGCTTTATTGAAAAAATAGAGCAGGTAAAAGAGCACGAAAAATCTATGAATAAAAGTGATGTACGTATGTACCCCTATTTCTTTGCTATGAATTTTGACGCCCCTGTTAGCGACACTACTAAAGACTGGCCATCGGTAAGGGTTGACATTCTGAAAGCTGTACTGAAAGATTTTGGCGCGATGAAATAACAACAGTAAAAATAACCCGATGCAATGCATCGGGTTATTTTTTTGTAGCTGTATATAATGTTGTTATACCGAATGTAAGTGGCCTTGCCGTTGCATCTGCAAAGCCGCAACGTTGCAGGGTTTCGCAAAACACGCCCCCTTCGGGGAAAGCCATCACACTTTCTGGCAGATAAGTATAAGCACTGCTATGCTTTGATACTACCTTGCCCAATGCAGGGAGTATATACTTGAAGTAAAATTTGTACAACTGCTTGATGGGAAACTGTTTGGGATGAGAAAACTCCAGTATTGCCAATTTACCACCCGTTCGCATCACGCGATTCATCTCTTTTAAACCGGCCTCAAGGTGTTCAAAATTGCGTACACCGTAAGCACACGTTACCGCGTCAAAACTATTATCTGCAAATGGCATGGACTCGCTATCGCCATTCTGCAAGGTTATGATGTTTGCCAGTCCGTTATCTGCTATTTTTTTGCGCCCAACTTCCAGCATCTGGTCGGCGATATCAACACCCGTTATCTTTTCAGGTTGCAGTTTCGATGCGGCAATGGCAAGGTCGGCAGTACCCGTTGCTACGTCCAGTATGGTTTTGGGGTTCACTTTGGCTATCTCGGCTATGGCTTTCTTACGCCAGCCTTTATCTATACCTAAAGACAGAAAGTGGTTCAGAAAGTCGTATTTACCCGCTATGTTATTAAACATATCGGCAACCTGCTCTTTCTTGCTTAAATTTGACCCTGCATCAGGCATCACCTTGGCAGCGGGGTTATTATTATAATCGGCCTGCATCGGGTGCAAAAGTACGGTATGCGCTATTAATGGAAATACGTTCAGCAAAATATTTAATCAGTAACCCAAAAGTAGAGGGCTGTCCTGCACCTGACAAGCCCGAATATGCTTTCATTGGCCGCTCTAATGTTGGTAAATCGTCACTCATCAACATGATAACCAACCAAACGAAGTTGGCTAAAACGTCTGCCAGCCCGGGCAAAACACAGCTAATCAACCACTTCCTCATCAACGATGCTTGGTATCTGGTTGACTTGCCGGGCTACGGTTATGCCAAAGTATCGCAAAGTCAACGCGCATCTTGGGAGAAAATGATTACCAACTACCTGCAAAAACGAGAGAACCTTGTAACCGTTTTTGTACTGATAGACAGCAGGCACAAACCACAGGAGCTTGACCTTGCCTTCCTTCGTAAACTGGGCGACTGGGGCATACCTTTTAATATGGTTTTTACCAAAGCAGATAAAAGTACCCAACGAGAGGCTGCCAAAAACGTGCGCCATTTTATAGAAACCATGAAGCAGGAGTGGGAGTTTATACCCCGCAGCTTCGTTACCAGCACGGTTAAGTTTCTTGGGCGAAAAGAAATGTTGTCCTTTATTGATGAACTGAACCAGCAGTATGCGGAAGAAGTAAAAGACAATCCTACTTCTTAGTATAAGGCATCATTTCTTCAAGATACTTACGCTCATTACTAAGGCGGGGCACTTTGTGTTGTCCACCTAGTTTACCCTTATCTTTCAGCCATTGCTTAAAACCATCTTTTGGCATGATGTGTACTATAGGCATACGCAGTGCTATGTCTTTGTGGCGTTTGGCCTCGTAGTCGCTGTTAACTTGTTTCAGGGCATTGTCTAATGCTGTAGTAAACACATCAACAGGACAAGGCAGGTTATCAAACTCTATTATCCATTCATGTGCGCCATTGCTTTCTCCGGTCATGTACACAGGTGCCGCACTGTAATCATTTACAATAGCCCCCGTTTGCTTACTGGCTTGTGCTATGGCATGGTCACTGTTATCTACAATCACCTCTTCGCCAAATGCATTTATATAGTGCTTCAACCTGCCGCTTACGCGTATCCTGTATGGATTGAGTGATGTAAACTGTATAGTATCACCCACTAAATAACGCCACAACCCGCAATTTGTATTGAGTACCAGCGCGTAGTTTTTATTAAGTTCTACTTCTTTCAGCGTAAGTGTTTGCGGATTGTCTTTACCGTATTCATCCATCGGCATAAACTCGTAGTAAATACCATGATTGAGGAATAACAACATACCCTCTGCATCCGTATGGTCTTGTGCTGCAAAAAATCCTTCTGATGCATTATATGTTTCATAATAATGCATTGACGCAGATGGAATAAACCGTTCAAATTGTTCTCTATATGGCTTAAAGCTGACACCACCATGAATATATAATTCAAGGTTGGGCCACACCTCGTGTAAGTGCTTTGCACCGGATATTTCAAGTATGCGTTTTATCAGCACTATCGTCCATGTAGGTACACCTGCTATATAGGTTACATTTTCCTGTATAGTAGTATGCGCCATCATCTCTATCTTCTGCTCCCATTCATCCATCAGGGCTATTGATAAATCGGGTGTACGGATGGTTTGCGCATAGTAAGGCATGTTTTGCAGCATAACAGCCGATAAGTCACCGAAAAAAGAATCAGCGTTCAGTTGATTTATCTGGTGACTACCACCTATAGTAAGGCATTTGCCTGACATCATCTTTGAATCGGGAAACTGTTTCAAATATAATGTCAGCACGTCTTTACCACCTTTAAAGTGGTTATCGTCCAACGACTCTTTGCTGATGGGTATAAACTTGCTTTTATCGCTGGTAGTGCCGCTCGATTTGGCAAACCAATTGATAGGCGATGGCCATAACAGGTTCTGCTCACCTTCCAATATGCGCTCTATAAAAGGTTTCAGTGAGTCGTAATCGTTTATCGGTACGGCTTTTTTATAGTCACTTACTCCGTTTATTTTCTCAAACCCGTGCTTCTTACCGTATTCTGTAAACTGTGCAGAGCCTATCAGGTTATTAAATACCTGCTGCTGGGTATCTACAGGATTGTGCATGAAGTTGTCTATCGCGCTGAGGCGCAACTTCATAAATCCTTTTATAGCCGGGCTGATAATGCTCATCTTTCAAATCCTAAAATAAAAATATAATTCCGTTTTTCTATGCCTTTGCCTGTCTGTCAACTGCCTGGCGGCTGTTATATATTGCGGCTGTAGTCTTTGCGCTTCAGTTCAAAGTTTTGACCTAGGTACACTTTACGCACCTGTTCGTCTGCCGCCAGCTCTTCTGCAACGCCTGCTTTCAGTATTTTTCCCTCAAACAGCAGGTAGGCGCGGTCGGTGATAGAAAGGGTTTCCTGTACGTTGTGGTCGGTAATAAGTATGCCAATATTTTTGAATTTGAGGCGGGCTACAATGGTTTGAATATCCTCTACCGCTATAGGGTCTATACCTGCAAAAGGTTCATCGAGTAGTATAAATTTAGGGTCAACAGCCAGCGCACGGGCTATTTCGGTACGGCGGCGTTCACCACCACTCAATACATCACCGGGGCTTTTACGCACATGTGTCAGGCGGAACTCTTCCAGCAAAGACTCCAGTTTGGTTTGTTGCTCTCCCTTGGTCAGTTTTGTCATTTCAAGCACCGCACTGATGTTGTCTTCCACACTCAGCTTACGGAAAACGGATGCCTCTTGCGGCAGATAGCCGATACCCATTTGCGCACGCTTGTACATGGGCAGGCTGGTGATGTCCATATCGTTCAGGTACACATTACCTTCATCAGGCTTTACCAAACCTACTACCATATAGAAAGACGTGGTTTTACCCGCACCATTCGGCCCCAGCAAACCCACGATTTCCCCTTGGTTCACTTCAAAAGATACATTATTCACCACCGTACGGCTACGGTAGCGTTTATAAAGCCCTTTGGTAGTTATCTGCAACCTGTTAATGTTCAAATCCTGCCTGTTTTATACAAAAATAGCAATATGCCTTGTATTATTGGCTACATGCCATTTTACGTTAATGTATATCAAACGTTTGATTGCCAGTATTAAGTATAAAACAATAGCACAAAAAGAGGCAGGATTAATTATTTTTGCCACTTGTTATGAAAGTTACAGACCATCTTTCGCAGGCCAAAGGGCCAATTGTATCGCTTGAAATATTACCCCCTACTAAAGGCAAGGGCATTAATTCCATATTCAACCATCTGGATCCGTTGATGGAGTTCAAACCCGCGTTTGTAAATGTTACTTACCACCGTGCCGAACAGGTATTGAAAAAACGCCCTGATGGTAGTTTTGAGCAGGTAGAGATACGCAAACGCCCCGGCACAGTGAGCATTTGTGCTGCACTAATGAACCGCTACAAAATTGAAGCTATCCCCCACCTGATATGCGGTGGCTTTACAAAAGAAGAAACGGAAAATGCATTAATAGACCTCAACTTTCTAGGTGTAAAGAATGTATTGGCATTGCGTGGCGATGCTGCTGCCAATGAAAAATTCTTCACTGCCAACCCAAAAGGACACCGCTTTGCGGAAGATTTAGTAAAACAAGTGGTAGAGTTGAATAATGGTAAATACCTGGAAGACGATATTATAGACGGCGTAAAAACAGATTTCTGTATTGGTGTAGCGGGTTATCCTGAAAAGCACTTTGAATCTCCCAATGCTGATACGGATATGTACTACCTGAAACGCAAGGTAGATTTGGGTGCTGACTATATCGTTACGCAAATGTTCTTTAACAATACACACTATTACAACTTCTTGAAACGCTGTGCTGACAATGGCATCAGTGTACCCGTAGTACCCGGACTGAAACCACTTACCAACCAAAAACAACTGACTACTATACCAAGCATCTTTAATGTAGAAGTACCGGTAGATTTGGTGAACGAAATGATGAAATCGAAATCGGCAGATGCAGGCGACAAGATTGGCGAAGAATGGCTGTACAACCAATGTAAAGACCTGCTTGCCAACAACGCACCTGTGCTGCACTTCTACACACTGGGGAAACCAATGGTAGTATATAATGTACTGAAAAGGCTGTTTTAACAACAGTCTTTATTTTTGCATAAAAGAAACGCAAGCTATGGCTAACAAAAAAAAGACATGGGCTGAAAAAATGAACCCCGATGCCGAACCACAGGTAAAAAAGACCGACAAAGATTTTGCAGACATCCCTGCGGGTGCTACCATGCTTATTGCTACGCCAACCATTGTAGATGAATATGTAAAACACATACCCAAAGGCACCCATACCAGCCTGCAACAAATGCGTAAAGATTTGGCAGCCGAATACAATGCTGAGTTTACCTGCCCCGTAACATCGGGTATCTTTCTGCGCATAGTAGCAGAAAACGCCTACGAGGCATATCAACAAGGTAAACCCCTTACTAAAATTGCTCCCTTTTGGCGAATGATGGATAAGAAAAGTCCTGCATTGAAAAAGCTGACTTTCGGTGCCGACTTTGTACTGGAGCAAAGACAAAAAGAAAAACTGCCTGTATAATAACAAACCCCGCCATAGCGGGGTTTGTTATGTAATGTACTTTATGACTGCCAATCGGGCTGTGGCGTGTAGCGCAAATAAGGCTTGACGATTTTTAGCCCCTTCGGGAATTTCTTTTCAGCATCTTCTGTAGATACTGCAGGTACTACAATTACATCTTCTCCTCTTTGCCACTCGGCAGGTGTTGCTACACTGTAGTTGGCTGTTAGTTGCAATGAATCAATAACACGTAATACTTCCATAAAATTTCTGCCAGTTGATGCAGGATATGTAATGATAAGTTTTACCAGCTTATCGGGGCCAACAACAAATAACGACCTGACTGTGAACGTAGCAGATGCATTGGGGTGTATCATATCATAGAGCGAGGCAACCTTGCGGTCTTCGTCTGCAATTATCGGGAAGTTGACCGTAGTCTGTTGTGTTTCATTGATATCGTTAATCCAACCATGGTGTTTATCAACCGAATCTACGCTCACAGCCAATACCTTTACATTGCGTTTTGCAAATTCATCATTCAGCAATGCTGTCTTTCCCAGTTCCGTAGTACACACAGGCGTATAGTCTGCGGGGTGAGAAAACAATACACCCCAGCTATCGCCAAGGTAATCGTAGAAATTAATAGCACCAATGGTGCTTTGTGCATCAAAGTTCGGTGCGGCATCTCCTAATCTTAGACTCATATATTTTGTTTTTAAGGTGAATAGCAAATCTATGCATCCATAATAAAGAAGATGTTAATCTTTTTCAATAGAACCATATATAACAGATTTGTGCAAGTCAATACATACTGTATCTTCGTGCTAAAGCGTTATCTTAGTCCATTATCATGCGTTTACGCTATATCATACTTATCATATTGCTTAGTTTGTCTGCCATACCAGCAGATGCGCAACGTGTTATTCAAAATATGCCTGAACACGACGATAAGGCATATTACTTCGGCATTACATTCGGTGTCAATTTCAGTACGTTCCGTTTCAGGTACAGCCAGTCTTTTACAGATACTGATACTTTCAAGACTATACAAAGCCGCTTCGGTCCGGGGTTCAATCTTGGCTTGATGGGTAATCTGCGCCTGAATAAGTTTGTTGATTTGCGCTTTATTCCATCGTTGTCATTTGCAGACAAGCCTACATCTTTACTGATGCGCAGCAGTGTGGGTTCAGATAGTAGTAGCAACCGTTCGGTAGAGTCTATTTATATGCATCTGCCATTACAATTGAAATTTAAGAGCGAGCGCGTTAATAATTTTCGCTTCTATGCGTTGGGGGGTGGTAAATTTGATATTGACCTTGCAGCCAATGCACGCTCCAGAAGAACGGATGAGTTTATTAAAGTAAAACCTTTTGACCTTGGTTATGAAATAGGTGTAGGCTTTGAATTTTATTACCCCAACTTCATCTTTGCACCAGAGATAAAACTCAGCCAGGGGCTTATGAATGCCAAGTTTGACGATAAGAAAATACCGCTCGGCAACGCTATAGACCAGATTACTACACGCACTATTGTTATCTCTATCCATATACAGGGATAGGTTTTCCTTTTTTTGCAAATGCTTTTCCTCATTTAGGAAATGACTGTATTATGACACGTATAGTTTTGTGTCATAATCAAGCATTACAATGGATAAAAAATTTGTAGCTGTCAACTATATTAATTGCAGCCCTGAATACAAAGAACGTTTTGAATTCCTTTTCGGTTCTCGTGCAAAAGCTATAGATGCCATGCCCGGCTTTATAGAAATGCACGTATTGCGCCCCGAAAAAGATGGCGACAACTACCTGATAGTAAGCTATTGGGAAACAGAAGACGCTTTTAAAACATGGACACGCTCTGAGGCTTTTATTGAAGGGCATAAGCGCGGGTTTGAAGACCTTGTAAAAGCAAAAGCAGAAGGTAAGCCTGTCCCCATGAGCAGCGATTTCAAAACCTATCAAATAATAGCTAACTGATGGAAACAACCATGACACAAAACAAAGCCATCAAATGGCTGCGAAGAATAGGTTTTTGGGGCTTTATGTTCTTCCTTGCAAAGGGATTGATATGGCTTGTGTTAGGGTACTTTGTATTCAAGTAACTAAGTAATGGACACAGATGGTTAACAGACAAATAAAAGGAGCTTAAAAAAGCTCCTTTTATTTTTAGCAATACGTGAATGTGTATATTTACGCTTCGATGCTTGACAACATAAACATACTCAGCATAGCACCATACAGCATACTGCCTGCAAAAAGCGGTGGCAAGATAACCATGAGAGAGCTGCACCACCACATCGGTAAAATCTGTACAGATAATGTTGTAAGCACTGCAGATAATGAAGACAATACTGCTTACCGTTTTATTTTACAAAAAGTATTTTCCCCTTCAAAACTTCGCTACCTGCCTTACACAGGTTTAAAGAAGCTTTATAAAATATGTATTGAAAGAAATGTACGCTTTATTCATAGCGAACATCATTACATGGGCTTTACAGCTATGGCTTTAGCACGCAAGGTTGGTGTACCTTGGTTTATCCGTAGTCATAATATTGAGGCGGAACGATTCAGGTCTATCGGTAAAATATGGTGGCCTCTTATGCGGTTGTTTGAAAAGTATATAATGCGCAAGGCTAATGGTATTTTCTTCATCACACAAGAAGATGCGGACTGGGCTAAACAGCACTACGGCATTCAAGCTGAAAAATGCCATTTTATACCACATGGCACACATCTTACAAGCATTCCTGCAACAAATACAAATAGCAAAACACACATAGCAGAAGAAAACGATATTCCTACTGACGTTCCCTGGCTCTACTTTTTAGGAGCATTGGATTATGAACCTAACCGGCAGGCTGTAGAGTATATGCTGAATGACATATTGCCGCGGCTTGATGCAAAAGGTTTCCGTTACCGATTATTGATTGCAGGGAAGGGATTGAATGATGATTTGGCAAAACGTATCAATGCTGCCGAGCAAGTACACTACTTGGGGTTTGTTTCTGATTTAGACAACTTTATAGGTGCTTGCGACATTATGCTGAACCCTGTTATGACGGGTGGTGGCATTAAGACCAAAGCAGTAGAAGCATTAGGGTATAACAAAATAGTAGTGAGCAGTCAGATAGGTGCTGCAGGATTACTACCAGAAGTTTGTGGAGATAACTTACACATTACACCCAACTATGATTGGGATGCTTTTGCAGACAGAATAATAGCAGTTGCCAATAAACAAACTATCATCCCCCAAGCATTTTACGATACATATAATTGGGATAAAATTGCAGCTAAGGTTTTAGCTATTATGCAGGCTACTAAGGTGTAACTCCATTGAATGCATATTGTACAAGGTTTGCCCCCATCTGTAATGCCTCAATGTGTTTTTGCGGACTTTCACGGTGTACTTCCGGGTCTTCCCAACCATCGCCCAAGTCGGTTTCATTGCTATAAAAACACACTAACTTACCTTTGTATATTAAGCCATAGCCTTTGGGTGGCTTCTTATCGTGTTCGTGTATTTTAGGCAACCCGTTATTAAAATCGAACGCGGTATGATAAATGGGATGCGAAAAAGGAATCTCTACCAAGCTCAGTTCAGGGAATACTTTCTTTAGTGCAGGGCGTACATAAGGATCAAGACCATAATTATCATCAATATGTAGAAAGCCACCTGCTTCCAGATACTTGCGTAGGTTTTGTGCTTCCGCATCATTTAGTGTCCACCGCCCATGACCTGTCATGTGTACGAATGGGTAGTTAAACAAATCAGGACTTCCAACCTCTACTTGTGCTTCTTGTGTTGCCAGTTTTGTTTTTAATTGTTGATTGCAATAAGATGCTAAGTTTTTTAATGCTGTTGGGTTAGCATACCAATCGCCACCACCACCGTACACGAGCAATGCCAACTTCATTTGCTGTGCTTGCACTTGCATCATCATTACAGCCAGTATGATGGTTAATATATATCTACCTATATTCATTGTTGATTGTATTAAAATATGCGCACACATTCATAGCGGCTGTTTCTGTACGCAAGCGTTGGCTTGCCATTGTAATCCCTGTATAACCTTGCAGCACACATTGCTCCACCTCTTCTTGTGTAAAATCACCCTCTGGCCCTATCAGTACAATCGTTTCTTGTGCAGCAAGCATTGCTTTGGTCAACATTATACGTGGTAATGTATCTATACAATGCCCTATCAGTTTTTGAGGTACGTCTTTGTAACTATCAATCACCGATGTCAGTTTTTGAGGAGCGGTAAGTATTGGCAAATAATATTGTTGCGATTGCATCATAGCAGCAATCAAGATACCAGTCCACCTGTCTTCGCGTATCTTTTCTTTTTCTGAACGTGTTACTATTAGCGGTATAATGCTGGCAACGCCCAGTTCTGTTGCTTTTTCAAGCAGCCACTCGTTGCGCGATGTATTTTTAGTAAATGCCACTGCGAGATGCAGTTTATGTTTGGCGGGTGCATGGTGTGTTACTTTGCTGATGGTTACCGCGCATTTTTTCTTTGCAGCATCCGAAATAATAGCATCCGCAACATCACCGTTGCCATTTGTAAGTTGTAGCAACTCGCCTACCTGCATACGCAATACCTGCACTATGTGCCTTGCTGTATCTTCATCCATCTGCACGGTATCGTGTACCTGCAGCGGGTGATTGTGATAAAAAAGCGGGAGCGATGCCATTGAGGCAAATTAATCAAAAAAATTCCGCATCACCTCAATACCATCTTGCTGTCTTGTATCATTTTGCGAAGATTTATGAGTCCGTAGCGCATTCTGCCCAATGCTGTATTGATGCTTACAGATGTCATATCGGCAATTTCTTTAAAGCTCAAGTCGCCATACATACGCAATACGATGACTTCCCGTTGCTCTTCGGGCAGTTCTTCTATCAGCCTGCGTATGCTTTGATTTACCTGCATGGTTTCTATCCTGTCAGATGCTCCCTGACTGTCTGCCCCCAGCAGTTCAGATATATCTTTACCATCGGGCAGGGTTATCTGCACGTTTTGCTTCACTTTACGGAAGTGGTCCATACACAGGTTGTGCGCCACACGCATAGCCCAGGGCAGGAATTTGCCTTGTTCGGAATACCGACCGTCGCGCATAGTGCGTATCATTTTCAGAAAAGCATCCTGAAAAATATCTTCTGCCATATACTTGTCTTTCACAAGCATGTATATGGATGTATAAATCTTGTCTTTGTACCTGTACACAAGGGTTTCCAATGCCTTTTCTTCACCTTGTATGAAGGCGTGTACCAGTTCAGCGTCAGAACATTGTTGGATTAACTGCATAATACTTCTACCTAATTTTTTGAACGTATAGTTCAGGCCATGTGGTAATTTTAATGTAGAAGTTGCCTTATATGCAGATAGCTTTAAAAGTTATTAACGTAAGTTTTTGATTTCTATTGCCCAATCCCTCAAAAAATGTTAAATCAAATACCGAGCCAAATATCAAAAACAATATTCCTGCTCTTGCTTCGTTGCGCATTTTTTGCGGCGGGATTGTAAATATAGACGTTTTCTTTTAAAAAAACGTTGGCACAAACACTTTGTCATCTTATTGAATATGAAACTATTATGACAAACAGCATAAAAAAGAGCCCTGCAAAAGCAAGGCTCTTAACTATTCAATCTTTGGGTTTTATTGTATTACTATTTTTTGTGTGGCAAAGCCTTTTGCCTGTATGGTATATACACCCTTGGCAAAGCTTGCCGTATTGATGTTGTTGGCATTTTCAAAGCCGGCTACTTTATGCCCTGCCATATCGTACACACTACCGCTAATGGTTTGGCTGAAGTACAGCACACCGTTATTAACCGGATTTGGGTATGCATTAAAGCCGGGCAGTTCTGCATTCATCACATTACCTGTTACGGGTTTCGTAGCTTTTACTTCAAACACAGCTATCGTACCGCTTATTTCATTGGCAGTAATTACATAATGTTTACCATGCTTGTTTTCTTTTTCGTGCAGGAAGATGATACCCTCACAACCATTATCGCCACCATACGTACCCGTATCTCTCGTGTTGATGTATTGCACAAATACGGGTTTTGCAGGGTTTTGTACGTTATATGCCATCACACCACCAATACGCTCTAATGCTACAAAGGCGTAGGTAGTATCGTTGATAACACCCATTGCTATGCCTTCGGGTTCGGGGCCTTTGTTATCACTACGGTTTTTAGATGTGTTGCCATCGTTGCTGGCGTTAAAGAGTTTACCATATTTAGGGTCTGCCAATGTTATCTGCTCTATATCTTCTCCACTATCATATACCCTTACTCCGCTCTCTGCATTCCAGATGCTGAAGCTACGGCTACCCAATACGTGTATTTCATCAAAGTCGCCATCGCCATCCATATCACCTGCTGTACGTACTGCATTCAGCCTGCCAAGGTTGTGGTTGGCTTTCATAAGGTCGGCATGAGGGAATTTTACAGGGTCTAACACATAGGTGCTTGAACCTATGCGCGACTCTTCCGTCAATGCACTGTATTCACGCGCATCGCCCTCGTTGGCTGTTACCAAGTATGTATTGTTACCTATGCTGAAGTTGGCTATCGCATCGGGCAGATGCATACCTCTTACAGGCCAGTTAGCTATCAGTACTTGTCCGTTATTATCACTTGCATCTAAGGCAAAGCCGGGCTTGCTATGGTCTGATGTACGCAATGCGAATAAACCTGTTATGGTTTTTGTTGCAAAGTCGAGCACTGCAATAGCGTTATTCTCTTGCAGCGTTATCCATGCTTTATCGCTGTTTTTAGATATGGTGATGTATTCTGGTTCAAAATCTCTGGCGGCATTAGCACCTGCACCATAGATACGTATGCCCAGATTGCGCAATGCAGGCTCTGAACCATTGAAGTTGGTAAACCTTACCGTAAACGCCGTTGCGTTGGTTACACCATTTTGCAGGTCAACCATGGTTACGCTGCCTTCCGGGTCTATTGTATATGTATTATCAGGCTCACCTTCATTAGCGGTGAGTACATACCTGCCATCGGGCGAGAAAGTTATCATATCGGGTAATGCACCTGTCTTTACTTCTTTCAGAAAAGTACCTGCTGCATCCAGAAACACTACTTTACCGCTATCTGTTTTAGGATTTGCCTCTACCGCGACGGCTACAATACCCTTACGTACGGCTACCGAGTTGATACCACCGCCATAAGTACTCATATCAATACTAGTAGTTTGTGTAAGGGCGGCAGGGTTGTTGAAGTCGAGAATATGCAACCTGTTTTTCAGTGAGTTGACTACATACAGTTTGTTTGCAGCACTGTCAAAAGCTACTATCTCCGCAGATGAACCTGCGATATTGATTGGGTAGCTACCTAAGTGTTGCATTTCTATATTCTTACGTGCTACGGGTGCAGTGTAGTCATTGTCTTTAATATAAACGAAGGCTTTTCGTGTAGCACCCAGCGTAGCATTTACAGGGTTTGACAGCTCGAAGCCAAAGTATTCAGTTGCTTCTTTTACATTATCATTCTTGATAATCACCCTGACATATTGTGTATCTGACAATAGCGGACCGAAACCTATAACATTATCCAACACCTGAATATCGCCACCATCTACTGTTGTGAAATTGTGCAGGTAGTTTACGTTTACCGTAGTAGTTACTGCATTGTTTTTGTTAGATATAACAACACCAATCCTTGCCGTATCTGATGCTTCGTCGAAGATGAAAAGATTTTGCCTTAGTTGAACTGTAGTTGGTAATATCGTTGCGCCTGCAACTATCTGAAAAGCATCAAGCCCTGCCCAATCATCACCGCCGTTAATACGTGTCCTTATCCTAAGCCTTGCGAAAGTGCTATTGGCAGGTACTACTATAGTTACAGAATCCCAAAATTTGCTCTGTGACGATACAGCAATATCATTACTGTTATTCCACGTAGTACCGTTGTTGTATTCTACGTTGTACCAAACAGTATCCGTTGTACCGCCAATCAAATGTGTAAAAAATCTGAACTTGATTGTGTAAGCCGTAGCGGGGTTTAACGCTACAGGGCTGAATTCCATAGCATGATAAAAAGGCGCACCCAGACCTAAGGTAGATGGGTTTTCCAAATCGTGCATTCCCCAGAAATGTGTTCCTTGTGGTGCAGCATTAATGCCTACGTTGCCACTTAGTGAGTTACCAAGCACGGTTGTATCTGCCCAAACGTCTGCCGATGCAGGCAGGTTGTACTTTGCAGGAGATACCGTATAGTTCCATGTATTGGTTTGTGCAGCATCAAAACCCTGATGTGCAATAACCTGTGCGCCTGCTTGTTGGCAAGCCAGCAAAACACCGACAGCGAGTAACAATTTCTTCATACTATTTTCATTTGGCTGCAAAGAAATGTAAGCCAATGGCTATTATATGTTGTGCACACCAAACTTCATACAGATTTATAATTGCGGAAACACAACGTTCATAATCCCTTAACAATTTCATCATGCAACAAAAAGCTCCCCTTAGAAAAGGGGAGCGTTACGCAATATGAAATATAACAAAAGAGACGGTTGATTAGTCAGGCTTCTTGCCATCAAGGAAAGTGTTGATGGTTTGTATGCTTGCCTGATTATTATTCTGCTGGTCGTTTACACCTACGGTATAACCACTATAAAAAGTATCAGAAGATGCAACACCATTATCTACCTGTACGTTGCGGCGCACATAGGCCGGTACGCTTTCCACATCATCGCTGCTTTCATTTGTTTTTATATTAAAGCTCATGCGGCGCAGACGTTCTGCCCTTTCTTCCAACGCGCGCTTTTGGTCTTCAAAACGTTGTTTTTCTTCTATCTCGGCTGCCGTCAGCACACGCTCTCCTACTTTCATTACAGGCGTTTCTTCAACAGGCTGAACAGGGGCTGTTATTTCATTCTTAATTATCAATTGAATGGTTTCCTCGGGTTGCACTTCTGCAACGGGTGCAGGTGTTATTTCAGCTACTGTATTAACAGGCGTTTCTGTTACTACTGCAACGGGTGTTTCTGCAACAGGGGTAGCAGATGGTGTTACATCCAGCGTAAAGATTTCTTTTACTTCTGCAACAGGAAATGCAGGCTTAGCATCTATTACTACTGCTTTATGTTCAGTAACAGGCATCTCTACCAATGTTGGTGTCATTGTGTGCAAGGTAGCTTTCGGCATTTCCGCAACAGGCGTAATAGCAGCGATGTTGGCATTAGTATCTCCAAGCGCTACGACAATCTTTTCAGGCTGGTTCGATTTTTCAGGTATTTCCATGTTCAGCTCTTTGTGATGGAAACCTGTTGCGATAATGGTAACCGCGATTTTATCACCCAGATTCGGGTCGTGGCCCATACCCAGTATCACATCGCAATTATCGCCTGCCTGCTCTTGTACAAAAGCCTGTATAGCTTCTGCTTCGTCCATGGTATGCTCATGCTCTCCCGCGCTCGATGTGATGTTGAGCAATATCCATTTAGCACCACGTATATCGCTGTCATTCAGCAAAGGCGAGTTCAGTGCCTGCTCTACTGCATGTAGTGCACGGTTTTCTCCACCTACTTGTGCGCTACCCAATATTGCCACACCGCCATTTTTCATAACTGTACAAACGTCTGCAAAGTCAACATTTATCTGCCCTGTAGAGGTGATAACATCTGTAATACATTTAGCAGCCGTAGCCAACACATCATCTGCTTTTGCAAATGCCTGTGTGAATGGTAGATTGCCGCATTGCTGGCGTAGTTTGTCGTTTGATATGATGAGGATGGTATCTACATGCTCGCGCATACGGTCTATACCGTCTTGTGCTTGCTTCAGGCGTTTGCGCCCCTCGTAGGTAAATGGCGTGGTAACGATACCTACCGTCAGTATGCCGAGGTCGCGACAGATTTTTGCCACAACGGGTGCACCACCCGTACCTGTACCACCACCCATACCTGCCGTTATGAACGCCATGCGGGTGTTTACTTTCAATATTTTCGATATGTCCTCATTGCTTTCTTCGCTGGCCTGCTTGCCGATTTCGGGGTTGGCACCTGCACCCAAACCTTGTGTAAGGTGTGGGCCGAGTTGTATTTTATTAGCAACGGGGCTCAACGCCAACGCTTGCGAATCGGTGTTGCAGATGACAAAATCAACGCCTTCAATACCAAGGCTGTGCATGTAGTTGACAGCATTGCTGCCGCCACCGCCAACACCTATCACTTTCAGGATAGATGATTGATTTTTGGGGATTTCGAAATGTATCATACGATTTGTTTTTTGTGGGTTAGTAATACAATGTGTTATGAATAGTTGTGAATTTTTTTTGAGTTGTTATTCCATTTCCTGGTCGTCCACTTCTTCAAACAGCTTCATGAATTTGCCTTTGAAACCGTCAAACAGTTTTTTGAAGTTTTCGCTACGTTTCGCCTGTCTGTTTTCTTTGCCTTCTTCGCTTTCATCCGCAACGCTGTCTTCAACCGTTTTCAGGTTGTCGGCTATCACTTTCATTTCCTCGGCACTGATGTGCATGATATTGCCACCCTCGCCTACAAAGCGCAACCTGCCATTCTCGTAGTCGTGATAACCGCGCAGTATCAAACCTATACAGGTAGAATACATTGGGTTCATCATCGCCTCGCTGTCGTTGCCTGAAAGGTGTTCGTTAGGATAGCCTATACGTGCGCCCAAACCTGTTACATACTCCGTCAGTTGTATGATGTGTTTCAGTTGCGCGCCGCCACCTGTCAGTATCACACCGCCATACAGTTTTTTATCAAGCCCTATTTGTTTCAGGTGATACACAACATAGTCCAGTATCTCCTGCATACGTGCCTGTATGATGTTGGCAAGGTTCTTTACCGATATTTCTTTCGGCGGCAAACCACGCAAACCCGGTATAGTGATGTAGGCATTCGCGTTGGCTTCGTCTGCCAATGCAGTACCAAACTGTACTTTCATCTGCTCTGCCTGTGCACGCAACACACCCAATCCGTTGCGTATATCGTTGGTGATGTTGACACCAGCATAAGGTATCACAGCAGTGTGTTTCAGCACACCGTCAAAGAACACAGCCATATCAGTAGTACCACCACCTATATCTACAATGGCTACACCTGCTTCCAGGTCTTCATCATTCATTACGGCTGCGGCAGATGCTAATGGTTGCAATACCAAATCTCTCGTATTCAGGTTGGCTTTGTCCACACAACGCTTGATGTTACGTATGGCATTGCGGTCGCCTGTAACGATGTGGAAATTGGCTCCAATCTTTACGCCACTCATACCTACAGGGTCTATTACATTGGGTGTGCTATCCACCATAAACTCCTGTGGCACGATGTCTATTATCTGGTCGCCCGCGGGTATGTATGTTTTATACTGGTCGCGCACCAGCAGGTCTATATCTTCTTTGGTAATCTCTTCATCGGTGCGTGTGCGTACACGGTCACCGCGCGTTTGCAGACTCTTGATGTGCTGCCCTGCAATGCCCACATACACTTCTTTGATTTCGAGATTGGGGTTTGACAACAAGCATTTTTCAATGGCCTGCTCGATAGACCGGATACACTGCTCGATGTTCATTACCACACCGTGGCTCACACCTTGCGATTCCGATTTACCAAAACCGAGTATTTCCAGTTTGCCATACTCGTTTTTGCGACCAGCGATGGCGACTACTTTCGTAGTTCCTATGTCGAGGCCGACAATGATGGGTTGTTCTTTTTTACTCATATTGCGTCGCGTTTAAGCTGTTAATGTTTCTACGTTTTACTGATACAAATACTTTGGTTTTTGTTCTTCTTTGTTTTGCGTTTTCTCTTTTTGTTTCTCTTTGTTATCGGGCTTCTTCGGTTCTGGCTTTTTATCTTCTTTTTTTATAGTTGCTTTTGGTTCAGGTTTCTTTGGTGCCGCTGGTGTTGTAGGTTTTGCAGGTTGTGACACTTGTGGTTTCGGTGGCGTTGGTGTTGTACTTGTGGTGCTTACCGGCTTTGCTGCAGTTGTGGCATTAGCTTGCGGCTGTATAGCAACAGGCTTTGGCAATGGTGCTATCACTTTATTGGTATCGTTACCAATGATGCTCTTTACCCAGTTCATATTGCTCATCGCTTTGTCTGTTGGGGGTTTCCACGGCAGTGCGGGTGATGCCACTACTTGGCCTTTGTATCTAACATCCAACACTTCATATTTATCCCACCCTATGCGCACCATTACTTTTTTGTAAAAAGCATACAGGTTTTCAAATTTCTCATCGAGGTTCGATGTATCGCCTATTAGTATCTTATGGTTGCCCAATACAGGTACTATTTCAAATGCTTTGTCGTCATTTAATATTATTTGCGATACCTGTGCACTCCAGAAACTATCGCGCTCTATATGCCTTACCAATTTTACTATCTGCGCTTTCAATGCATCGCCCGTGCTATCTTCTTTCAATACAGGCACATTAGTAACAACGGTGGTATAATGTATATACCTGTCGCTAAGTGGCATGGCAGCGAGCGTATTATCTAAATAATAGCTGTTACCTGCTTGGTCGAAGAGCCTTGCTACGGGCACACGTTGTGTCAGGTTTACGTGTACTACTTTTCTGTTGTCAACAAATACCTGCGCATCTGCCACCCAAGGGTTAGTTGCAACTATCTCTTCCATCTTACCGATATTCAACCTGCCCAATGAAATCTTTTGTACATCTATATCCTTATTATTCAGTAATCGTTGTTTCACTTCTGCTTTATCTATAAAGCCGTACTGTTCGTTCTTTATGTTGATACTGAAATCTTTTATATGCTGTGCATCCTGTTTGCGTGCCGCGCTGAGCATAGCCGTAATACACGCGCCCGTTACCAGTATGGTAACCATTGCCTGCATTATTTTACGTGCCGATATTTTGCGCTTTTCGCTCATTATTTATTTTCCAGTATTTCTTTTATAGGGTTTACCAGTTTATCTATATCGCCCGCGCCTGCTGTTATAAACAAGTCGAGCGGTGCAGCTTTTACATAATTCAGCAATCCTTCTTTAGTCAATACGGTATGGTTGGGGTTGCCCATCCTGTCTGCTATCATTTGCGATGTAACACCATCAATCGGCAATTCTCGTGCAGGATATATGTCCAGCAATATAACTTCATCTGCCATGCTGAGGCTTGTTGCAAAACCATCTGCAAAATCGCGTGTGCGAGTAAAGAGGTGAGGTTGAAATGCCACTACACATTTACGCCCTGCAAATAATCGCTTGGCACTCTGTATCAAAGCAGCCAGTTCTTCGGGGTGGTGTGCATAGTCGTCAATAAACACAATGTTCTCATTCTTCACCACATACTCAAACCTGCGCTTGATGCCTTTGAAACCCGCTAATGCTTCTTTTACTTTCTCCGCTTCTATCTGCAACAGTTGTGTTACACCTATGGCTGCAATTGCATTTTCCGCATTATGCATACCACCAATCGGCAGCCGCACATCATTTATCACCCAGTCTTTCGCTATTACGTCAAACACATAACCACCATCTTTCTGCACTATGTTAGCACCATACACATCTGCCGCATCGTTTTGCAGGCTGTAAGCGATGATATTGGATGCTTGCAAATCTTTAGCTCTGTGCAGTCCGTGCTTGGCTACCAACGTACCGCCTGCTTTTATGTTTTTAGTGTATTGTATAAAAGCCGCTTCCACCTCTGCTGCTGTACCGTATATATCCAGGTGGTCTGCATCCATTGCCGTCAGTACCGCTATGTCTGGGAACAATTTTAGAAAACTCCTGTCATACTCATCCGCTTCTATCACTGCTGTTGCATTATCGCTACTCCAGTAATTACTACCGTAGTTTACAGATATGCCACCGAGGAATGCGTTACATCCATAACCCGTTTCGCGTAGCAAATAGGCTATCATGGTAGAGATAGTTGTTTTACCGTGTGTACCTGCTACTGTTACAGAGAACAACGCTTCCGTTATCCATTGCAATACATCACTACGCTTGTACACAGGGTAGCCATTATCTTTCAGCCAGTTCAGCTCTGCATGGTCTTTTGGTATGGCAGGTGTGTACACAATCAGTTCTGCTTCTTTGTCTATCAGGGCAATGTCATCTGTATAATGCACGCTCATACCCTCTGCTACCAATTGCTTTGTAAGGGGTGTTTCTGTACGGTCGTAGCCACTTACCACTGCGCCCTGGTTGCGGAAGAAGCGTGCAAGCGCGCTCATACCGATACCACCGATACCTACAAAATAAACCCGTTTCAATGCCCTTACATTCATTGCGCTATTGCTAATACTTTTTCAGCTATTCTTTTATCTGCATCTTTGATGGCTAATGCCTTGAGGGCTTTCACCATTATCTCCTGCATAGATGCATCTTGCAGCAGCATTTTTAATTTCTTTACCAGTTCTGTTTTCGCATCACTATCTTTTACCATCATGGCAGCGTTGTGCTCTACCAATGCCAATGCATTGCTTGTCTGGTGGTCTTCCGCAGCGAACGGATAAGGAACGAATATTACCGGCTTCGCTACGATGCACAGCTCAGCAATTGCTAACGCCCCCGCCCTTGACACTACTACATCGGCTGCAGCATAGGCATAATCCATCTCGCGGATGAAGTCGAACACTTTTACTTTATCGCCAAATGCAGTTGCTCTTTGCTTTGCTTGCTCGTAGTAGGGCTTACCCGTTTGCCATACTATCTGCACATCCTGTTGTAGTATATCTTCAAGACTCGCATCTATGGCTTCGTTGATGGATTTTGCACCGAGGCTGCCACCCATTACCAGTATCGTCTTCCTGAAGTTGTTCATACCCAACCATGCCTGCCCTTCTGCCCTGCCCAATGTTGACTGTGATATTTTACTACGCACAGGGTTGCCCGTCAATATCAATCTATCTGCAGGGAAAAACTTATCCATCTTATCGTATGCCACACATACTGCTTTCGCTTTCCTGCTCAATATTTTGTTACTCTTACCTGCATAAGAGTTTTGTTCCTGTATCAAAGTAGGTATGCCCATACCTTGCGCTGCATTCAGCACAGGGAAGCTGGCGTATCCACCCACACCTACTACTGCATTGGGTTTAAACCCTTTTATAATGCTACGTGCCTGCATAGCACTCTTCAATATTTTATACGGCAGCAACAGGTTTTTCAACATATTGCTCCTGTTAAAGCCTGCAATATCCAACCCCACTATCCTGAAACCCTCTTGCGGCACTTTCTCCATTTCCATTTTTCCTTTCGCACCTACAAACAGCAGTTCTGTACCAGGTTGCAGTTGCTGCAACGCATGGCCTATGGCTACAGCGGGGAAGATATGCCCGCCTGTACCACCACCTGCTATTATGATGCGTTTATTGTTCATCTATGCCAATGCGGGTTTAGGTGTTTTCATTTTTGTTTCTTCATTTATTTTTTTCTTGCCTTCGTTTTCGTCCACATACTTGCTGACGCTCAACACTACGCCTATGGCTATACTTGTAAACCATATAGATGAACCGCCCATACTCACTAAGGGCAGCGTCAAACCCGTTACAGGTACAAGGTGCACGTTCACTGCCATATTCAACATCGCCTGAAATACCAGCGTGATACTTAACCCCACTGCAAGGAATGCACCAAACGCATACGGACACCGCCTGAATATCTGTATGCTACGCCACAAAAACAGCAGGTACAGTATCACTACCAATGCACCACCTACCAATCCGTATTCTTCTACTATTATAGAGTATATGAAATCTGAATAAGGGTGTGGCAGAAAATTGCGCTGCAAACTTTGTCCCGGTCCACGGCCTGTAAGCCCACCGTTGGCAATGGCTATCTTGGCTTGCTGCACCTGAAAAACATCTTCTTTTTTCTTGCCGTCTTTACCCTCATCGCTGCCTGCAAAATCTTTAATACGCTGCTCCCATGTTGCTGCACGGCCGAAGCCTGTAGCTTTTGATATAAGGAACAAACCTGTAACACCAATAATACCTGCGAATGCCAACAGCAGAATATGTTTTACCTGCACCCTGCCTATGAAGAACAGTATGCAACACGTAAACCCAAGCATCAACGCCGTAGAAAGGTTGGCAGGTGCAATCAATGCACAGGTAACCAATACTGGCAGCAACACGGGGATAAAACCTTTTTTGAAATCTTTAATAACATTCTGCTTCATACTAAGTATGCGTGCGAGGAACATGAACAATGCCAGCTTGGCAAGGTCTGATGTCTGGAATGTAACATTGATAACGGGTAGTTTTATCCAACGAGAACCCTCATTGAGTGTAGCACCAAAGAAGAGTGTGTATATCAGCAATGGCAAACTAAGCAGGTATAACACAATAGCTATGCGTACAAATTTTGTATAGTTTACTTTGTGTACACCATATATTATCAACAAGCCCAAAGCCAGTACCATCAGGTGTTTCATGAGGTAGTAGCTGGAATCTTTCGACTTGTTAAACGCCAATGTACCTGTTGAACTGTACACGGCAAGCAGGCTTATGAAAGATAGCACAAGCACTACCCCCCATATTACTTTGTCGCCTTTGGTACGATTCAACAATTTGTTCATTGCGTTTTTTTTGCTCTTTTTATCAATTACAATTCACGAACAGCTTCTTTAAACTGGCGGCCACGGTCTTCGTAGTTCTTAAACAAATCAAAGCTGGCACACGCGGGCGATAACAATACCGCATCTCCTTTATCTGCCAAAGCGTATGCTGCTTTTACCGCATCCTTCGCGCTTTGTGTATCTGCTATATTTTCCACCACACCATCAAAAGCATCGTGTATCGGCTTATTGTCTATACCCATGCACACAATGGCTTTTACTTTTTCTTTTACGAGGTCCATTATCTCGTTGTAATCATTGCCTTTATCTTGTCCACCCAGTATAAGTATCGTGGGCTGCTTCATGCTTTCTAATGCAAACCATACAGAGTTTACATTGGTAGCTTTGCTGTCGTTGATGTAGTCCACACCACGTACTGTAGCTACAAACTCAAGCCTGTGTTCCAATCCTTCAAATGAAGCGAAGCTCTCCCGTATTTTTTCTTTACGAATGCCCGCTATGCGCGCTGATATACCTGCTGCCATGCTGTTGTATTGATTGTGCCTGCCTTTTAAAGAAAGATCATGAATAGACATGTTCAGTTCTTCACCGTCGTAACGGATGTTCATTTGTTCGTTCTGAATAAAGCCTCCCTCGTTCGGTTGTTGTAGTTCGCTCATCGTAAAATAGATTGTGTGTGAATGAATGGAATGGTTGGCAAGATGCTCGGTAATAACCTTGTCATCCAGGTTAGTAATAAAATAGTCAGTATCCCTTTGGTTTTCGGTGATGCGGAATTTTGAATGTATGTAGTTGTCGAATTTGTATTCATATCTGTCAAGGTGGTCAGGGGTAATATTGAGCAGCACTGCCACATCCGGACGAAACTTGTGTATATCATCCAATTGAAAGCTGCTTACTTCTATCACATACCATGCAGCAGGACTTTCTGCTATCTGCCTTGCGAAGCTGTAGCCGATATTGCCTACCAATGCCGCATCGTAGCCTGCATCTTTCAGCAGGTGGTGTGTCAGTTTAGTAGTAGTACTCTTACCGTTGCTGCCTGTGATAGCTATTATCTTACTGTCACCTTTGTAACGGTAGCCAAACTCTATTTCACTGCACACTTCTATACCTGCACCGCGTATGGCTTTCACCACAGGTGCTTTGTCAGGTATGCCGGGGCTTTTCACTACACAGTCGGCGTTCAGTATTTTATCCATACTGTGTGTACCTTCTTCATATACTATACCCGCTTCGCTGAGTGCTGTTTTATACGTGTCTTTCAATGCACCACCATCGGTAACAAAAACATCCCAGCCCTGCTGTTTGCCCAGCAAAGCCGCACCTACGCCGCTTTCGGCAGCGCCCAGTATCACCAATCGTTTTTGTTGTCCGTTACTCACTATCTCATTTTTAATGTTGCAATGCTCAATACCGCCAGCATAATGCCTATAATCCAAAACCTTGTTACAATCTTACTTTCATGATACCCTTTCTTCTGGTAGTGGTGGTGCAGTGGCGACATCAGGAATATCCTGCGCCCCTCTCCATACTTTCTTTTGGTGTGTTTGAAGTATGCCACCTGTATCATTACCGATAAGTTTTCTACTAAGAAGATGCCGCATATAATAGGTATCAACAACTCCTTTCTTACAATAATGGCCAGCGATGCGATGATGCCACCCAATGCAAGGCTGCCTGTATCGCCCATGAAAACCTGTGCGGGATAGGCATTGTACCACAAGAAGCCCACACACGCGCCTACAAATGCACCTATGAATATGGAAAGTTCACCAAGATTTGGTATATGCATGATGTTGAGGTAACCAGCAAATACATAGTTGCCAGATACATAGGCAAATACACCGAGGCATATACCGATGATGGCAGATACACCAGTTGCTAATCCGTCTATACCATCCGTAATGTTCGCACCGTTTGATACTGCAGTGATGATGAAGATGACGAACAGTACATATATAATAGGTGTGCCTGTTTCCACCGCGCCTTTGCCAAACCATTGTGCAATGGCAGCATAGTTAAACTCGTGGCTCTTTACAAACGGTATCGTAGTCGTTACACTTTTTACTGTTGCGTAGTGGTGCTCAGTACCATTCTGGTCTTTGCGGGTGTAGGTGTTGCCTACCTGCTGCTCGCTGGCGTTGTACACTACGGCACTGTTTTCTTTTACCTCGCGGGTTACTACTACGTGGTCGTTATAGTACAGGCTCAGCCCTATGATGGCACCCAAACCTATCTGCCCCATTATCTTGAACCTACCTGCAAGCCCCTCTTTATTTTTCTTGAATACTTTGATGTAATCATCTATAAAACCAACCAAGCCCAGCCACACGGTACTCATTATCATCAGCAGGATGTACACATTTTCTATACGGGCAAACAACAGTGTAGGTATCAGTATAGCTGCAATGATGATGATGCCACCCATGGTAGGCGTACCTTTCTTTTGTGTTTCGCCTGCCAATCCTAAATCGCGTACTGTTTCGCCAATCTGTTTGCGCCTCAGGTAGTTGATGAGGTTTTTGCCTAACACAGTGGTTATTACCAACGACAGTATGATAGCCATCGCCGCGCGGAAAGTGATGTAATAAAACATCCCCGCCCCGAACATGCCGAAGTTTTCTCGCAGATATGTGAACAAATAGTACAGCATCAGCTATCAGTTAGTATGGTTATTTATGCAGTGTTTTAAATGCTTCCGTTAATACTTGCCTGTCGTCAAATGGGTGCTTCACACCTTTTATTTCCTGATACGTTTCGTGTCCTTTGCCTGCTACCAGTATAATGTCTTCAGGTTGTGCAAGCGCACACGCTGTCTTGATGGCTTCTTTCCTGTCTGTTATTCTTAATGCTTTTCTTTTTTGCGCTGCCGACAAGCCTGCTTCCATTTCGTTTAGTATCACCTCAGGGTCTTCGCTACGCGGATTGTCTGATGTCAATATCGCCCTGTCGCTGTGTTCGCAAGCTACCTCTGCCATCACAGGGCGTTTGGCACTATCCCTGTCGCCGCCACAGCCTACTACCGTTATCAGTTGTTGCCCTTTGGTGCGTAGCTGGTTGATGGTTGCCAATACGTTTATCAATGCATCGGGTGTGTGCGCATAGTCCACTATACCCAGTATGCCATCTTTGTCTGATTGCAGTGTTTCAAACCTGCCTGCTGCACCGTGCAGATTGCTAAGTACAGACAGCACCTGCATTTTATCTTCGCCCAACAACACTGCGATACCATATACTGCCAACAGATTGTAAGCATTGAAAGTGCCTATCATCCTGAAGTGCGCTTCGGTATTATCTACCATCATCACCAATCCTGTCAGGTTGTTTTCCAGCACTTTGCCTTTAAAGCTCACGGGTGCTTTCAGGCTATAAGCGTGTTTGTCTGCCTGTGTGTTTTGCAGCATCACCATACCTCGCTTATCATCTGCATTGGTGAGTGCAAATGCCGTAGATGGCAAGTTGTCAAACAGTTGTTTTTTAACACGTATATACTCGTCGAATGTTTTGTGGTAGTCCAGATGGTCGTGTGTGATGTTGGTAAAAGCTGCCCCTGCAAAACGCAAGCCTGCTATACGCTGCTGGTGTATGGCATGAGAGCTTACTTCCATAAACACATACTCGCATCCCGCATCTGCCATACGCCCTAATAAGCGTTGCACAGAAATAGCATCGGGTGTGGTATGTGTCGCTACTTCTACTACTTCATCTATATGATTTTGTACGGTAGAAATCAAGCCGCATTTATATCCTAATGCTTTAAAGAGTTGGTAGAGCAGTGTGGTTGTGGTGGTTTTACCATTCGTACCCGTTACACCTACTACTTTCATTCTTGCAGATGGGTTGCCGTAAAAAGCATCTGCCATCATACCTGCCGCATACGCGCAGTCTTTCACTTGTACATATACAACATTTTCTTTTGTAGTGGCAGGTAATTTCTCGCACACAATCACTGTAGCACCATTGGCAATAGCGGTGTCTATATATGTATGCCCGTCAACCGTTGTGCCTGTGATGGCTATGAATACTGTATCTGCCTGCACAATGCGAGAGTCTATGCTCAACGCAAGCACTTCTGTTGCCGTATCGCCTGTTATGCGTACAGTTTCCAGTCCCGTCAATATGTCTTTCAGCAGTATCATCAGCTTAGTTGCAACACTATGTTTTGTCCTTTATTTATTTTTGTGCCTGCAGGTACAGACTGTGTATATACTTTGCCCCTGCCACGCACTACTACTTTCATACCTTGTTTTTCCAGCAGGTACACTGCGTCTTTCAACCCCAATCCGCTAACATCGGGTACCATACCCGCATATATCTTCGCTTGCTGAACAATTGTTTTTTTGTTACTGTCCGTAGCAACTTTTATCACATAGTTATTAGTTGTTTCAGGTGCTTTACCGCCCATCTTGCGCAGCAATACATCGTAGCTGGCAGCAGGCGCATAGTTGGCTACTATTTGCTTATCGCTTTTTTGGGCGATGCTGTCTAAAGGCCCAGTCCATCCTTTACTGGCGGCAAATACTTTATCCGCTATCATCCTGAACACGGGTGCTGCAATAGTACCCCCATAGTATGCGCCCGAGCGTGGTTTGGTACGGATAACAACAGCAATGGTGTACTTGGGCTTGTCGGCAGGGAAGTACCCTACAAACGAACCCTGATAAACACCATCGCTGTACTTTATCCCTTTATCCGCTACCTGTGCAGTACCTGTTTTGCCCGCTATACTATAGAAGGGGCTGCGTATATGTTTAGCCGTACCCGTCAGTGCTACTTCTTTCATACATTCTTGTAGCTGGCGTATTGTGGCTGTATCGCCTATGGATTCTTCCAAAGCCTTAGGTTCAAATTTCTTAATGGTCTTACCATATTCACGCACTTCGCTTATCAGGTACGGGCGCATCAGCTTACCGTTATTTGCCACAGCGTTGTATACCATGCAGGTATGCAGGGGTGTTATCTGTATTTCATAACCATACGCCATCCATGGCATTGTGGTAGCACTCCAGTCGCTTTGCCCGGGCTTCTTTACACGTGGCGGGCGTTCACCCGTCAGGTCTACACCTGTTTTACCATCAAGGTGCAGCGTATGCAGGTGGTTTAAATATTTCTTCGGGTTCGACTGATAATGTTTATATCCCAGTGTAGCCATCGCTACATTGGATGATTGCGCGAATGCATCTTTGATGCTTAATAACTTCAAACCTAAGTGAGAGTCTTTCACCGTCAGGTTGCCAAAGTGCGCTATCCCACCCTGACAATTAACTTTACTATCAACTGTTACATACTTGTCTTTCAGCAATGCAAACAGCGTCATCAACTTAAAGGTAGACCCCGGCTCTGTAGGCATCATGGCATAATTCAGGTCTTCCCAATACGTACCATCCTGCTGCCTGCCGAGGTTTACCAACGCACGTATCTTACCCGTTTGCACTTCCATTACTATACAAGTACCATAGGCACATTCATACTGCTCCAGTACGCTTTTCATAGCGTGTTCCGCCACTTCCTGCACACCTATATCCAATGTGGTAACAAGGTCTTGTCCGTTTTGCGGTTCTACCTCGCTGCCCTCTATCGGCATCCATACACCACCCGTTTCTTTACGCTCTATGCGCGTACCGTCATCGCCACGCAGCACACTGTCGTAGGTGCGCTCCATACCCACCGTCTGGCTGTTTTCTCTCCATAAACCTATAGTGCGGTACGCCAGCATTCCATACGGGTTGATGCGTTTTATCTTGGGGTCTTCTATAAAACCACCGCGCCTTTTGCCTTTGTTGAAGATGGGCAGGCTACGCAATGCCTGATAATCGTAATAAGGCAGGTTCTTCTTCAGCAGGTAGTAGCGCGATTGTTTTTTGAAACCATCCGTCAGCATGGCTTTGTATTTATCGGCAGACTTGTCTTTGAAGAGCATAGCCATACCCGCTGCCAGCGCATCTACGTGTTTATTAAAAGTATCAGGCTTGATAACGGAGAAGTCTATATGTACATCAAATTGTGGTATGGTAGAGCAAAGCAACGCTCCTTGTTCAGTATATATATTACCACGCTCGGCAGGCAGCAAGGTTGTGCGTGTGTGCATACTCTTTGCCAGCTTGCGCAATTCGGGGCCTTCGTTCACCTGTATGTAGGCTACCTTCAGTATGATGGCAAGCCCCAACAGACAAATGCACGTGAAAGCCACGTACACTCTGAACCGTATGTCTTGTTTTACCGTCACCCCTTGTTATTGTTTATATAAGCTGCTGTCTATCGTTATGTTGTACGCAGGCAGTGCCATGGGCTGCATACCCAATGCCGATGCGCGCTTTATCACTTCGCTTTCCATCTTTACGTACATCAGCTTGCTGCTCACGTCCATATACTTCCAGCGTAGTTCTTTCAGTGTTTTGTTTTCCCTGTTCAGTTCGCGCTGCATATCTACCGCACGTTGCGAGTTGCCGATGTACAGTACTGCCAGCAATACCACAAATGCAAGAAAAGGGATGTTGTTGACGATAGCTTTGTAAGACAGTTTATCCACCAGCGTTTTCCAGTCGCTTCTCACACGTTGTGCAGGTTGTTCCTGCTCGGGTACTTTGTGTGTGTTTTTGGTGCTCATTGTAGTTTTTCTGCTATCCTTAACTGGGCACTTCTGGCCCTTGAGTTGTTTTTAATTTCTTCTTCCGATGGTTCTATCGGTTTGTTGTTTATCAGTTTGAAAGGCGGTGTGTGCATGCTTCTGCCAAACACATCTTTCTCTTCTTCTTCCCACGTACCACGCTTCATGTATTGCTTCACCAACCTGTCCTCGAGCGAGTGGAAAGTGATGATGCTCAACCTGCCACCCTCGCCCAAGCATTGTGCCGACTGCATCAGCAAATCTTTCAACGCTCCCATCTCATCATTCACCTCTATACGCAATGCCTGAAAGAGTTGCGCCAGGTAGCGGTTAGGGTTACCTTTCATCACAGGGGCTATCATGGCTTTCAGCGCGTCTATGCTATTCAGTGCCACACTACCTCTGTGCGTTACTATGTGCTTTGCCAGTTGCTTTGCGTTGCGCACCTCTCCGTATTGCTCAAAGAGCTTGTGCAACTGCTGCTCACCAAACGTATTCAACACATCTGCTGCCGTAAGCTCTATCCTTTTATCCATCCGCATATCCAACGGACCGTCAAAGCGAATAGAGAAACCCCGTTCTGCTGTATCAAACTGAAAAGAACTTACACCCAAATCTGCCAGTATGCCATCTACCTTGCCATAGCCATGCAATCGTAAGAAGCGGCTCATGTAGCGAAAGTTTTCGGTAACAGGTATCAGCCTGTCATCATCGGGCTTGTTACGCCACGCATCGGCATCATGGTCAAAAGCTATCAGTTTCCCTTTCTCACCCAGGCGGCTCAGTATCTCTCTGCTATGCCCGCCGCCACCAAATGTGGCATCTACATACACCCCGTCGCTTTTTATATTCAGCCCGTCAACTGTTTCTTTTAAAAGAACTGCTGTGTGGTAAAATGCCGCCTCTTTCATGCCCGTTACAGGTTTTCAAAGGGGTTCACAAAACCACTGCCTGCCACCTCTGCTGCCAGGTCGCTGAAACCTGTAGCATGCTGGCGTATATATGCGTAATACGTATCTTTATCCCATAGCTCTACTTTATTGCCTTGTGCAGAGAATATCATCTCTTTGGTGATGGATGCATACTCCTGCAACGGCTTGGGCAACAATATGCGACCTGCACTGTCTACATCTACGAAGTTGGCGCCATTCATAAACAGGCGTTTAAACTCGCGCACTTTCGGATTGAAGTCGTTGAGCTTGTTTACTTTTTCAGCCAGTACATTCCAGCTTTCTACCGTAAACATGGTAAGGCAATTTTCAAACCCACGGTTAATAACGAAGCGCGCAGCCGCCTCTTCGGGCAACTGCTTGCGGAAGCCTGCAGGCAGCAAAAAGCGACCCTTGGCATCTACAGCTACTTCATATTCTCCGAGAAGGTTTGGCATGGACGATTTGAACGTGATTTTACCTTATTTACCACAAAATAACACTTTTTACCACGGATTTGCACTATTATGCCTGACTGTATTTTTCCACAAAACAGTAAGTGGCTAAACATCAATGTGGGTTTACGTTTCAGCCTATTTTTCACAGTATGTTCATAAATCTGTGTGCATATCGTGTGGATAGTTGTGGATAACCTGTGAAATGACTGTAAAACCCCTTATTTAACAGAGTTTTATACCCGTCGTTAGGCAAACAAAGACAGATATGCTATTTTTGCCACCCTTATGTATCTACGCATACGTCATTTGGTGTTGCTGATGCTGACTGTAAGCCTGCTATACGGCTGCAGTGGCTACGAGCGCGCCCTGAAAAGTAAAGACGTCAATTATAAGCTGAAACGTGCCAACGAGTTTTACGACCGTAAGAAGTGGCAGCAAGCCAATGGCCTGTACGAGAGCCTGATACCCGTGCTGAAGAATACCCGCAACTACGAGCCTATGTACTACCGCTATGCCTACACCTTCTACAATATGAAGGACTGGCTGTCGGCATCGTACCACTTCAAAAACTATGTAGAAGCCTTCCCTACAAGCAAAGAGTCGGAAGAACTGGAGTTTCTTTATGGCTATTGCCTGCATAAGATGTCAAACAAACCATCGCTCGACCAGTCAAACACCGAGCGTGCAATGGATGCCCTGCAAGTGTTCATCAACGGACACCCCGAGAGCAAACACGTAGCAGAAGCCAGCAAATACATAGACGAAGGCCGCCTGAAACTGGAAGAAAAAGAGGCTGCTGCAGCCAAGCTGTACTACAATATAGGGCAATACAAAGCCGCCGGTATAGCCTTTAAACAGGTGATGAGGAACTTCCCCGAATCTGCCCAGAGCGACTACTACCAATACATGACCGTAAAGGCATGGTACAAGTATGCAGGCGAGAGTATTAAGGAAAAGCAGGAAGAACGCTACGCCACCGCCATTAATGCTTACAGAGAATTAGTTGACGGTTATCCGAAATCTCAGTATCTTCGCGACGCTGAGGAATATTATACCAAGGCCGATAACATTGTAAAAAAATTACGCAATGAGCTTAAATAGAAAAGCGCTGGCTGCTGTGAACCCGCTGGTTGAAACCCGCGACGTGCTGGCCATCAAAGAAAAAACAGGCAATTTGTACGAATCACTGGTGGTAATGAGCCGCCGTGCCAACCAAATATCTGTTACCATGAAGGAAGAACTGCACCGCAAGCTGGACGAATTCAGCAGCCATGCAGACAACCTGGAAGAGATACACGAAAACAAAGAGCAAATCGAAATATCGCGTATGTATGAGCGCATGGCAAACCCTGCCCTGCAAAGTATCAACGAGTTTTTTGATGATAAAATATACTACCGCAAAAAAGGGCAATAATCACTGCCATTTGCTGATATTACTACAAAGAGCTATCCTGAAAAGGGTGGCTTTTTGTTTAAACACTCAATACTGATTTCTAAATCCTGACACTGAAAACACAAATCCCAAATACCCGCTCACTACTTTCTACTTACGACTAAAATGAAATACAAACACCTCTTCTTCGACCTCGACCACACACTGTGGGATTTTGAAGCCAACTCGGCTCATACCCTGCTGCAGGTATATGAAGAGTGCCAACTGGCGGGCTATGGCATTACCGACTTCGATGCCTTTGCCGCAGCCTACCATGTACATAACGAAAAGCTCTGGGCACGCTTCCGCAACGGATTTATAAAGCGCGATGAGCTACGCTGGAAACGCTTCTGGCTGACACTGGTTGACTTTAAAATAAACGATGCCAACCTTGCCCACGAAATGAGCAGTGCCTACTTAGAGATACTGCCCCACCAACGCCGCCTTGTACCCCACGCTACCGATGTGCTGGAGCATTGCAGGCAACGCGGCTACACCATGCACCTCATCACCAACGGGTTTGAAAGTACCCAACGGCAGAAGTTGCAATTCAGCGGTATAGCCCCCTACTTTACAGAGCTGATAACGAGTGAGAAAAGCAATAGCATGAAGCCGCAGGCAGCCATCTTCAACTACGCCCTGCAAGCCACAGGCGCCACTGCCGATGAAAGCATTATGATTGGTGATGCGCTGGAGATAGACATACTGGGCGCGCTATATGCCGGGTGGGACCAAGCCTACTACAACCCCGCACGCACCCCCCACCGCCACAAACCCACCTACGAAGTAGCGAGCCTTGCAGAGCTTAAAGATATATTTTAACCCTATTGCGCACCTGCGTAGCTACCCAACGCAAAGCCATATACATAGCTGAAAGTATTGCCCAGAAAATTGTTGTAAAAAGTATGCTGCCTAACACGAACTCCATAATATAATCTGCTGCAGTATAGGGAAATTGGGGCGTATCGTACAGTTGCTCATGTACAAACACCGCAATATTGAGTGCAAAAGCTATTAATAATATGATGAAATATGGCAGCTTCATTGCTAAAAACTTTCTACTCTCTACTCAAGACTTTATACTAACTACTTGATATTTATTTCCCTCACCACTTCTTCGCCAAAATACTCGTTGATGGTGGCGGCAAGTTGGGGTTTTGCCAGCAGCAGTTCCTGCTTCAGGGCGGCAACATCTGTATAGATAGTAAGGGTATGGCCGCTGAGGTACAGGTTGCGTGTGTACTTAGCAATCGTTTTGCCTGCTATCTGTTCCCACTCGTTGCGCAGGCGTAGTTCGTGCGCCTTAGGCTTCCACCCGCTTTTTTCCATCAGCAGGTTCAGTGCCTCGCCAATGCTGTACTGTCCCATAGGGGTAAAGTTAAGTATTCTTTCCCGTCATTGTCTCTACTCGCGTCATCATTCCTACCCGAGTCATGGCGAGGAACGAAGCAACTTTTCTCATATAGCGAAGCGGAATAATCTCATGATACACAATCCCTCATTCCGTGAGATGACCACACTCGCTGCACTCGTTCGCCATGACGGGTTTGTGAATAGTATTGATGGCGTACAAAGGTGCGACGCAACGGCAGCTGCATAGCAGCACATGTGGTGGCTGCCAATTAAATTATAGAATTCCCTTACTGCTGTATATACATGGGTTCGGCAATAGCCATTACCTTTGCCAACGTATTATGAAACTCTTGCTCCAATATCTTAGCCGCCACAAGGGGCTGATAGCACTGGCACTGTTGCTGGCTGCCGTCAATCAGGTCTTTTCCCTGCTCGACCCGTACATTTTCGGTAAATACATTATAGACCCCTACGCCAAAGAGCCACAGAGGTGGAGCGAGGGGCAGTTCATCAACGGCATCATCACTGGGCTGCTGCTGCTGGTGGGTACCGCCATGGTCAGCCGTATAGCCAAGGCGTTTCAAGACTATACCGTCAATGTAGTGATACAGAAGTTTGGCGCAAGGCTCTATACAGACGGGCTGCGCCATGCCCTGCGCCTGCCATTTAGTGATTTTGAAGACCAGCGCAGCGGCGAAACCCTGAGTGTACTGCAAAAAGTGCGGCAAGATTGTGAGAAGTTTATCAACGCATTCGTCAATATACTGTTCACCACGCTGGTAGGTATAGTGTTCGTAGTCATCGTAGCGCTGCGGTTGGAAACCGGCAGCAGCCTGATGCTCATATACCTTGCAGGTGCGTTGGTGCTGGGTTGGCTCACCAACATCCTTAGCAAAAAGATAAAGGGCATACAAAAGAACATTGTAAAAGAAACCACCGCACTGGCGGGTAGCACTACAGAGAGCCTGCGCAATATAGAACTGGTAAAGAGCCTTGGGCTTACGCAGCAAGAGATACGCCGCCTCAATGCCACTACCATCAAAATACTGGGGCTGGAGCTGAAGAAGGTACGCAGCATCCGCAGCATCAGCTTTGTGCAGGGTACGTTTGTCAACTTTCTACGGCAGTGTATCATGTTCGCGTTGTTGTACTTCATATTTCATGGCAAGCTAACGCTGGGGCAAATGGTGATGATGCAGTTCTACACATTCTTCATCTTTGGTCCGCTGCAAGAGATAGGCAATGTGATACTGGCATGGCGAGAGGCTGAGGCATCGCTCAACAACCTGAAAACATTGTTTAACAAACCTGTAGAAGAAAAACCTGCCAAGCCTACCACTATCAATAAGATAGAAAGTCTGCGTTTTGAGGCTGTCAGCTTTCAACACAATACCGCCACCAAAGCTGCGTTGGAAAATATTGGTTTTGATGTAAAATTGGGCGAAACAGTAGCTTTTGTTGGCCCAAGCGGCAGTGGTAAAACTACGTTGGTAAAACTACTTGTTGGCCTCTACAAACCCAAGCAGGGGCATATATACTACAACAACATCAATGGCAGCGATATAGACTTTGACGAACTGCGCCACCAGATAGGTTTTGTAACACAAGACACCCAACTGTTTAGCGGTACCATCAAAGAAAACCTGCTGTTTGTAAACCCAAGTGCTACCGATGCGGACATAAATGATGTGCTGCAAAAAGCTGCTTGTCAGAATTTACTGGCACGTGCAGAGCATGGTATAGATACCATGATAGGTGAGGGCGGGCTGAAACTGAGTGGTGGTGAACGCCAACGCCTGAGCATAGCCCGTGCATTGCTGCGCCAGCCGAGGTTGATGATATTTGACGAGGCTACCTCTGCCCTCGACTCGCTGACGGAAGACGAAATTTCTACCACCATCAAAGACATTACCCAACAGCGAGAACATATTACCATCATGATAGCCCACCGCCTCAGCACCATCATGCACGCCGACAGGATATTCGTACTGGAGCGCGGGCAGATTGTAGAAACAGGCAACCACCAACACCTGCTCGACGAGAAAGGGCTGTACTATGCTATGTGGCGGCAGCAGATAGGAGAAAGAAAAAGCCCCATGCCGATAGGGAAATACTAATATCTAAATCCTAAAAAGAATTTCTAAACTCTAATACCTAAATCCTAAACAAGAGAATCACTAAAAAGTACAAGCATATCAGAACGTAGTATTTAGAAATTAGAATTTGCTTTTAGGATTTCGGCATTAGAGTTTAGTGCTTATCACTTATTTCACCCGCTTCATCGGTCATTTATCCCCATTGACGATAATATGACAATTGAACAAACGGATTAAAACGTTGTTTTATGTATCTTGCGTAGCACTCCCCCCAACGCACTATACAGATTTTATTAATTGAGCATTTTAAAAACTTAAAAGCAAGTGAAATTGTATGCAAAGCTTACAGCACTGTTGACATTGATGTGCTGCATCCACACACAAGTACAGGCAAAATGGGAACCGGGCTATGTACTATCGGGCGAAGTAAAAGATGCGAAGGCCAAGGGAGTTGAGTTTCAGGCTTTCAATCTGTTTACCCCCATAACAGGCGATAAACATGCTGCACTGAAACAGGAAACCCTGCTGCTGCCCAACACTGCTGAAATAAGCAGGCTGCACAAAACCTACCCCAAAGCAGTATCGCTGATTTTCAAAACAGATGATGGTGCAACATTTGTACTGGATATGCTGCAAAGCAGCCCGCTGGCGGCTACCCCCAATATGGGTTATATAGATGCCAATGGCCGCCATCAGGCAACACACGAAAAAGCTGCACACTATCAGGGTGCAGTGCGTGGTACAGACAAATCGGTAGCAGCAGTAAGTGTATTTGCCAATGGCGATGTAATGGTGTTGTTTGCCAATGCAGACGGTAACTATGTATTGGGCAAGCTGGAAGACAATAGCGGCAGGTATGTGTTGTATAACGATGCCGACTTTACCGTTAAGCCTCAAAACCAATGCGGTGTAGATGACTATGCCGTGTACGATAAAGGCGAAGAAACAAATACCGGCAATAAAACCACTGCTGCATACGAGTGTAAGAAACTGCGTGTGTATTGGGAAGCTGACTATGAATTGTACACTTCAAAAAATAGGAGCATTACCATCGTACAGAACTACCTGACAGGCTTGTTTAATAATGTGCAGGCATTGTACCGGAATGAGCAGATAGCGATAGAATTAAAATCTGTTGACGTATGGACAACGAATGATGCGTACGACAGTACAAGTTCCAGCGCATCACTCAACAGCTTCCGCAGCAGATGGAATGCAAAGAGCAATAATTTTGACGGTGATGTAGCCATGCTGATAGCTATTGATAATGGCGGGCAAGGTGGCATTGCTTATCTGGATATACTCTGCAACCGTGGCACATCTTATGCCTATGGCGATGTCAACGGCAGCTATATGGCAGTACCTACCTACTCTTGGGATGTATCTATGGTAACGCACGAAATAGGCCATAACATAGGCAGCCGCCATACACACTGGTGTGGTTGGATGACAGGCCTTGCGGGTACTTGCGGCTCTATTGATGACTGCACTACTAAAGAAGGCAGCACCGGTTGCAGCAGTTGTTCTTTTGAAACATTCAGCAATGCAGATGCACCAAGCGCATGGAAAGGTACGATTATGAGCTATTGCCATTTGGTAGCTCGTGGCGTAAGCCTTGCCAATGGCTTTGGCCCACAGCCAGGAGATAGAATACGTGCAGACATTGCAGGCGCATCTTGCCTCAAATCTATTATCAGTGCTACACTTACTACTAAACCTGTTTGTAAAGCAGATGGTGCTATTACCCTCAGTTATGACAGCACATTGATAGGTACTAGCAACTTCGGCACAGCACCCTTCAGTTACCAATGGTCGAACGGGGCAACAACACAAAACCTTACCAATCTTTCTCAGGCTGGCAACTACAACGTACAGATTACAGACTCTAACGGGTGTTCCAACTCTTTCAGCGTTACACTTGCTAATGGTGTAGGCCCCGAATGTTGGCCGGCATCTGTTGGCAATATTGAACCTGTAACAAACTACATTAGCGTATACCCTAACCCTGCGCATAGCCAAGTTGGCATCAAGTTCTTTGCCAATACCACAGGCAACATAAGCATCAAGGTTACGGATATGGTAGGCAAAACGGCTTATACACAACAGGCAGCTACACGCAGTGGCGAGAATGATGTGCTGATAAACATTGCAGGTTGGGCAAAGGGTATGTACTTTATCACATTACAATCTGCCACACAACGATATGATAATGTGAAGCTGATAGTAGAATAGAGAAATTAACAACTCACTATATACAATAAAGCGCAACTGTTAGGGTTGCGCTTTTTGTTTTATAATACAATGTTTTGTAGTAAGTCGCTTTTGTCGGGATAGTCGGTATTGTAATGCAGCCCACGGCTTTCTCTACGAAACTGAGCACTTTTTACTATCAGGTAGCCTGTGGTTATCAGGTTGCGTACCTCGCATAGTTGTGGCGATACAGTAGCTGTTTTATACAGGTCTTCGGTTTCGCTGTGCAGTAAGTCCATGCGGCTCATGGCGCGTTGCAGGCGCACATCGTTGCGTACAATGCCCACATAGTCGCTCATCACCTGTTGCACTTCTTTCAGGCTTTGTGTTATCAATATCATCTCTTGCGGGTCGGTAGTGCCGCCTGCATTCCAGTCGGGTATAGCATCGTTATGTTGCAGCGCATCAATACGGGTGGCTACATCTTCTACACAACGGTGTGCAAATACCAAAGCTTCGAGCAGCGAGTTGGATGCAAGCCTGTTAGCTCCGTGCAGCCCTGTACTGGCACACTCTCCACAGGCATACAGGTGTTGTATAGAAGTGCGCCCCTGCTCATTTGTTTTAATGCCACCACAGCAGTAGTGCGCTGCGGGTGCTACGGGTATCATCTGTTCCATCACATCAATACCTATGCTTTTGCACTTGGCGTATATATTGGGGAAGTGTGCTTTGAATTTTTCCGCATCCATGTGCCTGCAGTCAAGGTACACATGCTCTGTACCAGTGCGTTTCATTTCATTATCTATGGCACGCGCTACCACATCGCGCGGGGCAAGGTCTGCGCGTTTATCATAACTTGCCATAAAAGCATCGCCTTGCTTGTTGCGCAGTATGCCGCCATCTCCACGCACAGCTTCTGTTATCAAAAAAGATGGACTAACGCCCGCCTCGTACAATGCTGTAGGGTGAAACTGGATGAACTCCATATTTTCTATCCTTGCCTTGGCACGGTATGCCATCGCTATGCCATCGCCCGTAGCTATTTTGGGGTTGGTAGTAGTGCGGTATACTTGCCCTACACCACCTGCTGCCAGTACCGTTATTTTGGATAGTATCTTTTCTATTTTATGGCTTTGTGTATTCAAAGCATACACACCATAACATTCTATATCCGGGGTAGATTTTGTAACCAGCATACCCATGTGGTGCTGGGTGATGAGGTCTAACACAAACCAGTGATTGTGTATTTGTATATTGCTGTGACGCTTGGCTTCTTCTACCAGCGCGCGCTCTATCTCAAAGCCTGTTATGTCTTTGTGGTGCAGTATGCGAAAGGCAGAATGCCCGCCTTCTTTGCCACGCATATAGTCGCCCTCGGCATCTTTATCAAACCTTGCGCCCCAGTCTATTATCTCATTCACACGTTCCGGCCCTTCTTTCACTACTATCTCTACTATCTCTCTGTTGCACAAGCCATCGCCCGCTACCAACGTATCTTCTATGTGTTTTTCAAAGCTGTCTTTCTCCAAATCATTCACTACGGCTATGCCGCCCTGTGCATATTTGGTATTGGTTTCATCGGTATTGGCTTTGGTGAGTATGGTGATGGTTTTATCGGGGAAACGGCGCGCTGTTTTTACGGCAAACGTAAGCCCTGCTATACCCGAGCCTATCACTAAAAAATCTGTCTTCAGCATATTGATATGATATGAAAAACGGCTTCCGTATGTTACAGAAGCCGTTTACAAAGTTAGGTGTTATATACGGAGTTTAGAATTGTGAAGTGCAACCGAAACGTACCCCACTAAAGGCAGGCTCGTAGCGGCATACACCACCTGTACAGTTGATACCCTCTACCTGTTTTACATACGCCAGTGTAAAGCGGTGTGGCCCATTGGTATAGGCTGTAAAGAATTGGTAGAAGTGCTTACTGTTGCCGGGGGGCGATACAGGGCCTTTTACGATGTTGTACATATCAGACACTGCAAACGACCACTTTGGGGCAATCGTCAGTTCCAACAAGCCGAATATCCACGAACCGAAATCTTGTTTGGTATCCTGATACTCCCACTCGGTACGGATAGATGTTTTCTTGCTCAGGCGTTTTGTTACTTCAAAGAAAGGTATCATAGACCTTACAATAGGCACCAACGGTTTTACCTGATACAGTTCCTGATTGTATTCCATGTACTGAAAGCCCACGTGTACTATCCAGTCTTTCCAGCCACGGTATTCTGTTTCCATATAGCCCTCACGGTATAGTGTTACACCTTCCAGCGTATTGATGTATGTACCGTTCAGCGTTATATCAAGCGTTTCCATTGGCGTCAGCAGCACATCTAATCCACCTGCTATTTCAGATATATCCTGCGATGCGGGTGTGTATCGTGCCATGAGGCGTTGCGGGCGCAAACGGGCAACGATGGGCTGCCAGTTTATCATACCACGGTTCAGTATCTCGTTGGGAGATGTACGCATGATGTAGTTCTGTGTGCGCTTACCTGTAAAATTGACCGCCACACCTTTGGTAGCATAGCCCAGTGTAGTAAATACTACATTGCCATCTTTGTATTGCAGAAAGTTGTCGCGTAATATTGCTTCATATGTTTTATATGAGCCTTCAACATACCAAGAAAAGCCACCAAGCGTCAATGTATTGTAAGCCGTAAAAGCATACATATTGTACTTAGGTACAAAACGCTTGTTGGTATCCTGACTATTGATGCTGGAAACTACGAGGTCCATAGAGCCTTGGTCGAGTGTACGGTTCAGTGCGCCGATACCCGGTATCAGGTGTGCTTTGCCCACGCTATAGTCGCCCTCTACATTCGCGCCTTTTATAACGGGGTTGTATTTGCCGAGATTGAATTTCTGCTGCCCTGTAAATGCTTTGATGAATACATTATCGGTAAGCTGGTACTTCAAGCGTACACCTATCAGCGAGTTATCAATCAACAAGCCACGGTCTTCGTATGCACGAAACATAACGCCACTGCCTATCTGGTCGTAGATATAACCAACCGTGATGCTCAGGTTTTCAAAATCTTTGCCTACGCTCCATGCACCAATACCAAAGCCGTTGAGAGCCTGCGTGGGGTTGAAGAGGTTGGAGTTGTGAAAGGCATCGGCACGTAGCGTAGCGGTAAAGCCTTTGTAGTTGTAGCGTAACCCCAGCCACGATTCGCCACCACTCAGGTAGTTGTCATATAAAGGATTGTTGGCAGCATTGATTGCAGAATCTCTCATAAAGAAATTCGCATTCAGCATCAGGTCGCCCGATAGCGTGCCTTGTGCCATTACTGCACTTTGGGAGAGTAAAAGCACAGTAAAAATTTTCAAGAAATATTTCATTAAAAGTCCGTTAAATTTGGAAAATCTGACGAATTTAGTTTCTTTACTAAACTTTGGCAAGGTTTTAGATTATTATTTACAAACATTGAAACACAGATTATGAAAAAATTGATTGCAGGTGTATTCGCGCTCACATTTTCGATGAATGCCTTTGCACAGGAATTGCCCGATACACAGATAAAAGATGTGAACACCAGCAAAAAGATTGCTTTTAACCAGGCAATAGAGAAAAACAAGGTTACCGTAGTGAGTTTTTGGGCTACATGGTGCGTACCCTGCAAGAAAGAGATAAAAAACGTACGCGAAAAAATGCCTAACTGGAAGAAAGAAGTAGATTTCAACTACGTTACCATATCAATAGACGAATCTCGTGCAGAGGGTTTGGTGCGTAGCTATGCCAAGGCACAGGGTTGGGATTTCCCTTATTATATTGATGCTAACTCAGACCTCAAACGTTCGCTTAACTTCCAAACAGTGCCATATACCATCATTATAGATAAGAATGGCAAAGTAGCTTATTCTCATGCAGGATATGAAGAGGGTGGTGAGGAAGACGTGTGGAACAGGGTAAAAGAACTAAGCAAGTAAACGAGTTTTAACGTAATATTTCAGATAGCCCCTGCCACAAAGCGGGGGCTTTTTTCGTATCTTGTAATGGTACTAAAACACTATAGTCATGTTATCTAAAACCATACAAGAGGCACTCAACAAACAAGTAGCCATGGAAGCAGAGTCTTCGCAAGCATACCTTGCTATGGCATCTTGGGCAGAAATACAGCCTGGGCTGGATGGTGTTACAGAATTTTTCTACCAACAAGCCAACGAAGAGCGTACGCACATGCTGAAACTGATACGCTACATCAACGAGCGGGGTGGTTTTGGCGTAGTACCTGCATTAGAGCAGCCTATAATAACATACCAATCGCTGCAACGTGTGTTTGAAGAGTTTCTGAAACACGAACTGGCAGTATCTGAAAGTATTAATGAATTGGTAGGGCTTTCTTTGCAAGAGAAAGACTTTGCGACACACAACTTCCTGCAATGGTATGTGTCTGAACAAATAGAAGAAGAAAGGCTGGCACGTACGCTGAATGATAAACTGGAACTAGTGGGTGATGACAAAAGCGGCATCTATCTGTTCGACAGGGATATCATGCTCTTCAGACCTAAAGCACAATAATATACATATGATACAAAAAAGAACAGGGGCATTTGATAAATGCCCCTGTTGATATATTATTGAAGTGTAGAGTACGCTTGCTTAGTATTGTCCCAAACCAGTAATGGACGGATAGTATGTTCTGCTGATGTCGTACAGTATCGGCGATGTCTCTATCGGTCCTGATACATTATACTTCCATTTAAGTGTACCTGATGTGTCGAATTTATACAAATGCTTGTCAAAGCCTGCAACATATACCGAACCGCCTACTACCAATGATGCAGATTCAATAAGAGCACCTGTTTTATATTTCCATTTCAACGAACCATCAAGGATATTAAGTGCGTAGATGTAAGAGTCATACCCGCCAATAAATACTATTTGCCCTGTAGCACCTGCGCTTGCCAACACACGGTCTTGTGTTTTAAACTTCCAGCGTTCTGCTTTTGCAGCACTGTCTATACAGTACACATAGTTATCTGCGCTACCTACTATGATGTTGCCACCATATACAATAGGAGAACCATCTATTACAGAACCTATATTGTATTGCCATATAGAAGTACCATTGCTACCATTAAAGGCATATATCCTACCATCCGGAGAACCTACATAAATATTAGTTCCGCTACCTACAGGCGAAGAGCGCAAAGCGTTAACACCAACTATTGCTGAGCTGTTTAGCCAACTGCGTATACCACTGTTCATGTTGATGGCATGTACTGCTCCTTTTGTTGTAACGGCTATGATATTGCCTGTGTATACCATAAGAGAAGACATAACAGAGTCTGTTGCATCATACTCCCATTTCAGATTGTCTGTATTTACATCAAATGCAAAAACCTGCCCAAGGCAAGTAGCCACCCATACTGTTTTTCCATCAGTGTATGGCGATGAAATTATACTGGTAAGTATGTTCACTTTTATGTTTGGGTCAGAGGTAGCGGGCTTCAGTACCTGCAAGCGGCTGACAATTTTACCTGTTTTCACATTGATTTTCATCAATGTATCTACTGTTGGTAAGTACAGAAAATCGCCAGCTACTACAGGTGTAGCAACCACGTTGCTGGATACGTTCAACTGCCATTTATAAGCCCCCGATGCAGGGTCTAATGCGTATAGTATTTTATTCTGACTGCTTATGAAAACAGAAGGTGTATATGTATTAGCCAGTGGCTCGTCGGGGCTGTAGGTATTCTTTTTACAATTTGTAAAGAGTATACCTATTGTAGCTACTACAGCCAAAGACTTCATCCAACGTTGCAGCATGATTCTGAAAATTGATATTATTAGTAATGCAAAATAGGCGATTTTGGCTTTTATTGCAATAGTAATATAAAGAAATCCGCCCTTTTTTATAATAAAAGACGGATTTTATGTCATATTCGTTAGAAGTTTAAGCCAAAGCTTTTTCTTTCTGCCGTTTGATGCGGTTTACCATCGAGTCGAAAGCATGGTCGAAAGACTCCTCAAATGCTTTTGACTGGTGTTTTACAAAGAATGTGTGTTTGGGTATATGCACTTTTATTTCCGCTACCTTGTCTTTGATGTTGTGTACCACATTATCCAATACAAGGTAAACTTCTACGCCGACGATACGGTCGTGAAAGGTGCGCAGCTTTTCCAGTTTCTTGTTCACATGTTCCAGCAGCTTAGTGTCTGCATCAAAATGCACGCTTCTGATTTGTACGTTCATAATACAACGTTTTATTGTTAGAAAATATAATATTTGTTACCCTCGCGGGTGGTTATTCTTGTGTATTTCTTTTAGCTTGTCAATATTGTTGTGTGTGTATACCTGTGTTGCAGCCAGGCTGCTGTGCCCCAGCAAATCTTTGATGGCTTGTATATTGGCACCATTGTTCAGCAAATGCGTAGCAAATGTGTGGCGCAATACGTGCGGGCTTTTCTTTTTGAGTGTTGTAGTTGTTGAAAGATATTTTTTCACTATGCGATATATATAACCTGCATACAAAGGTTGTCCGCTTTCCAATACCAGCAAATGACTTTCGTCATGTACAGGCAGCTTTTGTTTTTCCGCGGTGTACTCAGCCAGTGTTTCCAGCAGCATAGGGCTTACAGGTACTAAGCGTTCTTTATTGCCCTTGCCCAGTATGCGTATTTGTTTCAGGCTTTTTTCTACATCGTTTTCTTTCAGGTTTACCAGCTCGCTTCGGCGCATACCTGTTTGGTACAGCAGCTCGCATATCATACGGTCTGTAAAGCCTTTGAAGCCTTCGTCAAATTGCAGTTCTTCCAGTAGCCTATCTGTTTCAGGCTCTTTCAGATAAGTAGGCAGGCGTTCTGCTTTGCGTATAGCATGTAGTTGTCTGGCAGGGTTTTTCTTTACCGCTTGTTGTTTCAGCAGGTATTTGTAAAAAGTATTGATGACAGATAGCTTACGGTTGATGGATGTAGCTTCCAAGCCCTGCTCCTTGTGTGTAGCCAGCCAGCTACGTATGTGGAAGTGCGTTATTATACGCTCATCGTCAAGCCCGAATTGGGCGTTGATATATTCAGAAAATTGTGATAAATCTTTTTCGTATGCGCTTAGTGTATGCTGTGCGTATCGTTTCTCGAATCTGAGATATTGTAGGTAATCTGTTATCCGATGCTCTATCATAGAAAAACCCGGTACTGTAAATATAATCATTTACAGTACCGGGTGCAATACTATTGTCAGATAACTTTGTTAAAAGTTATGGCTTAGTCCAGTTTGCCTGCTGCCATTTGCTGGCGGTAGATTGCTTTCAAAACCTGTGTACGGCGTTTTACCGATGGTTTTGTGAAAGACTGACGCTCGCGCAGTTGGTTAAGAGTACGAGATTTTTCGTACTTCTTTTTGTACTTTTTCAGCGCTTTGTCAATGTTTTCGCAATCTTTTGAGTCTATTATCAACATATAATTATACCCCCTTTTAGCATTTGGGATGGCAAAGGTAGTATTTTTTGACATTTGAGCAAAGTTTTTAGGCAGTTTGCCCCAAATCGGATAATTTTAGGTTGTTTAGAGCGTTATACTTGAATATAGATTTTGAGAAAGTATTATATATATAGTTTTTTAGCCCTGTTTGCAATAACAGCCTATATAGCATCATGTACAAAACCAGATACGGTTGCTAACGTAGATGACGAAAGGCTGAACCGCCCTTATTGTAATGACCCTGAGGCTATTAATTATAATTGGGACTTCCCCGGCAAGCCCGATAATTCAAAATGCTTTTATCCCATAGATGTAATGGGTGGCAGCTACGTATTTACAGATAGCATACTGGATGCCGACTTTAAAAAAGATACCGTACTTGTATTTCCGATACAGGTATTTTCTATCAATGGCTCGAAAGTGAAACTGGGTATGACAGGTTTTTGCAGTGCAGAAACCCTGCGCCTGAGTGCCGACAGATTTTACAAAGCATTCCTCGATTCTGCTACTGTCAGTTTCAATGGCTTTGATAATAAAATAGGCGGGCAGTACCTGTGCAGGCAAAAAGATACCGTAAGCGGTTATGTAGAAAAGAGCCAAACAGACAACACCAAACTCAGCATCTTCTTTACCGTAGCCAGCGATACTGGCTTGAGCTACCACAAAGGTGTGGCTATAAAAAAGTAGTTTTACACCCATGTTTACAGGTATTATTGAGGCAGTTGGTAAGGTTGTTTCCATCACACCATCGGGCAGTAATATAGATGTATGGGTAGATAGCCCCATAACACACGAATTGAAAATAGACCAGTCTGTAGCACACAATGGTGTATGCCTGACGGTAGTAGCTATAGATGGCAACCAATATAAAGTAACAGCCGTTGATGAAACCCTGCGTAAAACAAACCTCGGCACATGGCAAGCAGGCACTATGCTGAACCTGGAACGTGCTATGAAAGCAGGCGACAGGCTCGATGGACATTTTGTACAAGGCCATGTAGATGCCATAGCTACCTGTGTAGAAAAACAAACGCTGGAAGGTAGTTGGTTATACCGCTTTCGCTTTCCTGAAAAATATGCAGCATTGGTAATTGAGAAAGGCTCTGTATGCCTGAATGGAGTGAGCCTTACTGCTTTTAATATCGGCAAAGATGAACTGACCGTTACCATCATACCCTATACTTACAACCACACCAATTTTCAACAAATAGAAGCAGGTACTGTTATCAATATAGAGTTTGATGTATTGGGCAAATACATGTTGCGTATGCAGGAAGTAAACAAGTAGCGTTTTTTTCACACTCGTCCGTTTGCATTATCTTTAAAAAGCTTCTAAATAAAAGTCGTTTACCCCTTACATGCAAAAGCCGGATATAAAACCATACTACGACGTAGCAGTGATAGGCGCGGGTGTTGGCGGGCTTACTACTGCTGCCTTACTCAGCAAGGCAGGCTTTAGTGTATGTGTGCTGGAAAAAGAACCACATGCAGGGGGCTATCTGGCTGGTTTCAGAAGAAAAGATTTTCGTTTTGATACGGCCATACATTGGCTCAACCAATGTATGCCTGGTGGTATGGCTGCTAAGATATTCGACCTGATAGGTACAGACCACCCCAATGCAGTACCACAACGCCGCATCAGGCGATACAAAGGGGAGAGCTTTGATTACCTGCTCACCAATAACCCCGATGAATTGCGCGACCAACTCATTAGCGAATTTCCACATGAGCGGGATGGGCTGATACGCTTTTTTAAAGCAGCCAAGAGGCTTGGTAAATCTTTCAACGAGTTCAGTAAAATATTTCGTACCGAAGAAAGCATGACGGCGATAGAGCGGATGAAAAATAAACTGCCGCTGCTGAAGTTTGCCATGCCGTTTATACCCTTTATATCTTATACTGGTGAAAAAGGTTTGAAGAAAGGACTTAATAAATTTTTCAAAGACGAAAAGATACACAAGATATTTACGGGCGAAACAGAACTGCTATCCTGTCTCGTACCCATTGGTTGGGCATACTATGGAGATTTTCAAAGTCCGCCCAAAGGTGGTGGGCAGGTGATACCTGAATGGCTGGAGCATGTAGTACAGTATTATAAAAATGATATTTTTTACAAAGCACCAGTAAAAGACATACTGCTTGAGAACGGCGTAGCAACGGGTGTGCGGTTTACACACCTCAATACCGAATACACCGTAAAAAGCAAGTACGTAGTAGCGGCTTGCGATATAGAAACGCTGTACGAAAAAATGCTACCTGCCAATGCTATACCTGCCAAGTTGAAAGGCAAACTGAAAGATGCGGATATATACAGTTCGTCCGTTACTATATCCATCGCGTTAGACTGTCCGCCATCTCAACTGGGCTTTAATGAAGAGTTGGTACATATTGTTACAGAAACAGCCGCTACCGGTGAGCAGTGTGATGGCAACCCGCATACCAGCGAGATAAGCATATTGGCACCATCGCTCAGAGATGCATCATTGGCACCAGCGGGATGTGGTACGCTAACGCTTTTTATGCCTGCATTTATGGACTACAGTAACGAGTGGCAAACGGGTAAAGACGATAAAGGCAACTACACACGCGGCGATGAATACAAAAACCTGAAAGCAGGTATTGCAGACATTATCATTCAGCGGGTAGAAGATATGGTAGCACCGGGGCTGCGCTCTCACATATTGTTTTATGACGTAGCCACTCCAGTTACACACTGGCGATACACCGGCAATAGGGGTGGCACAATGATGGGTGCGAAACCAGGCAAGAAGAATATGCAAAACAAGATAGCCCACTACCAAACACCAGTAAAAAACCTGCTACTGGGTGGGCATTGGGCAGAGCTTGGTGGTGGTGTACCCATAGCTGTAAAAGCTGGCACGAATGCATCGCTCCTCATACTGCAAAAAGAAAAGCCTGAAGCATTTAAGCTACTGGCAGGGTATATGGATGATAAAATATCATTAGAAGTATTGCAAAACACTACAGTGTTTATACCCTACCCCAATAATTGGCAACAAGCACCTACACCTGCACAAAAAAAATCAGCCAACAGTACTGCGATGTAAATTATTTCTTTGCTTCAAACTTAGGTTCAGGCGATGGCTTGATAACCAATTTGCTGCTTAGTGTTGGAAAAACTGTTTTCCATTGCGTTAGTGTTTTGTCTGTAGCATCTACAAAATACCATGTCTTTCCTTTGTCGGGCGATGTTGCAATCAGTGTTGTTTGTGTCGTCAGCACACCTTTAGGGTCTTTTAGGTTGCGCTTCATGTATTGCGGTATGGTGCATTGGTATTCGCCTGCCGTATCTATAATGGGCGATGCTTCACCCGTCCATGCAGAAACAATATTAGCGCCATCATTTTCAATAGCGGCCAATTGTGATTCTAAGTCTTTAATGATTTTTTCTGCTCCACCCGGTGTGCTTGCCAACACACGTGGGTGTGTTGTTTTTACAAACTCTTGCAGGTTTTTCTTTACCAATGCATCGTTCATTTTTTTAGCAGCAGCCTTTACTGTTGGGCGTAGCTTTTGTATATCTGCCTGAGCGTATGCGGCATTTACTACCAATACAATACTTACGAGCGTTACTATTCTTTTCATGTACAATATCCTTATTACAGCAAAAGGTAAATATACACAGGTTGAGGGTTTTTATAGACAAATGACAAGTTAAAAGGTAGCATGTAACTAATAGTTTATACAAAAAAATAGGACACCTATACAGGTATCCCATTACTTTAACCCTTCAGGGGTTGGGGTATTAGCTATTAGAATGTAGCGCCATTTTATTGCCCTCGCTGTCTATAAAGAAAGCCATGTAGCCTATATCTTCGCTGATGTGTGTTTTAGGCATAATAACATTGCCGCCTGCTGCCGTAATGTTGGTAATAACCGTTTCCATAGACGGATTGGCATTCAGGTACACCACACAACCATCCATAGATGGTTTGTGCATATCGCTCTGTACCAGTCCGCCCGATACTTTACCTTCTGCACTAGGGAAGAAAGCCATTTGCATACCCATCATTTCGATGGTTTCGCCCATATCTACACCAAATGATTTGGCATAAAAATCCTTAGCGCGGTTGATGTCTGTTGCGGGTATCTCAAACCAGTTGAGTGCATTTGTGTTGTCCATAATAGTACTTGTTTTTTAGTGAGGTTGTAAACTTAGGTTATTCACATTAATGCAATGTGAAAGGACTATTAAATTGTATAGCTTTTAAGTTTTTTTAAGAATCTGTGGGCATCTTTACTTTCTCCAGCATATCGAAGAATCCAATTACATCCTGCACCAATGCCTCTTGCTGATTGCTGAGCATGATGGAATGTCCCGCACCTGTATAATAAGATGGCTGCTTTACCACTGAATGTATATGCTTCATTAAGTAAACCGCACTCGCCTTGCGAGATGTGTTGTCGTCTTCCGACTGGGCAATTTTTACAGGTATTTTTATACGTGGCATCAGTGGCTTTACTTTTGCTTGTAATGCGCGCAGGTTTTTGACAGTAGCCCAGGGTAGTTTGCCACCACCTGTAAGCACTTTGCTGATGATAAACCTGCTATATGCAGGTGTGTTGATGCAAACCAATGCTGCAATACTATAACGAGAAGCCAACTCAATAGCTATCAGCCCACCCATGCCTTGTCCTACTATGAAAATTTTTTTGCACTGCTGCACCAATTTCAGCAAAGCTGTTTCTGCAGAAAAAATCCATTGCTTATAGTCGCTCGACTTTAGGTCTTTCACATCACCACTATGCCCCTTTAGTTTGGTTGCAGCAACTATATAGCCTTTTGCTTCCAAAGGCTGCACCAATGGTTCTACTTCATGTACACCACCACCCAAACCATGTATCAGCAGGCAGCCATAAGAGGATTGCATAGCTTGAAAGATAGCAAATAATTGAGGTAAAATAAAACGATTACTTCCTGCCCAGTATGCGTTTGCGATGCTGCTCGCCCCATGTATGCAGTTCTATGATGAGTTTCTTCAATGTTCTGCCATAGTCTGTCAGCGAATACTCTACGGTTACGGGCATGGTATCGTACACAGTGCGCTTCACCAAATCGTTCAGTTCCAGGTCTTTCAGTTCTTTAGACAGCATCTTGGCGGTGATGCCATGTATATCTCGCTCCATTTCTTTAAAGCGTTTGTCGCCAAATGTAAGTGCCAGTATGATGGGTAGTTTCCATTTACCACTGATGATATCCAACGCATCGCGCACGGCCATGATGCGTTTACCGCACTCTGTATGATTACCCTCTGTAGGGCATGTATCGTCTTTCTGTTTACTTGCTGCCATATATACCTGCTTTCCTGTAGTATACTGATATACAATAGTATAGTAGTATATAAAGTATAGCAAATATACGGAAGTTTGCATTACAAAATCGAACAACTGATGAAACGCGACAAAATTATTTATTGGGCAACAACTGGCTTGCTGAGTGCTGGCTTTCTGATGAGCAGCTTTATGTACCTGACACAAAACCCCGAACTGATGAAAGGACTGACACAATTAGGACTGCCAGCTTTTATGGTAAGTATACTAGGTGTATCAAAACTATTAGGTGCATTAGCATTGGTCAACCCTTGGTGGAACAAACTGAAAGAGTGGGCGTATGCAGGTTTTGCCTTTACACTAATAGGAGCCGTATGGGCGCATATTGCTACTAATACACCATTTATAGCTCCCTTATTCTTTTTGCTACTTCTGGCTGTTTCTTATTATTTCAGGAGCAGGTTGCAACTGGTTAAGGCAAGTGCAACACCTGCTTTTGCATAAATACCCATTTCACGGTATTGGTAAGCGCATACAGTTTGGTAAATTGCCTGATAATTCGGGCATTTGCGCAAACTGTATGTATATATCATTACCATCCTTTTCTGCTTTGGCAGTAACGTAGCCTTGTATGCGCAAGACAGGTACGAAGCCTATATACAACAATTGGATATCGTTTTCAGAAAAGGCGACTATGCAGCCTACCTGAAGACAGCAACAGAAGCACTGCAATATGCCGAGCGCAGCAATAACTGCAACATGCTGGGCCGTGCACAACTGAAAATGGCAAGCGCACATTACTTTCTGCAAGACAAAAACACCAGCCTGCAATGGATGCAATCGGCAAGAAAAACAGCCATCGGTTGTGGTGTTGACTCACTGGTATGGATTGCCGACAGGCAGATGGGGGCTATCTATTTTGAAAAATCTAAAGACGACTCATCACTGTTTTACCTGAAAGAGGCAGAACAACTACTGAACAAAACAGATAGCCATTATGCAGAGCGTTCTTACCTGTACGCCATATTGGGCGAGTTGAGGTACCGTCATTTTAAAGATACGATTAATGGTAAGAAGTGTTTTGATATGGCACTGGACTATGCCGTCAAAGCCAACGACACCATCAAGATGGCTTTTGCCAATGTAAAATTAGGTAGCTATTACAACAGCGAGGGAGATTGCAGGCGTGCTATCGGGTATTACCAAACTGCTGTATCGTTGTACAAGGCGGTAAACCTGCCAGAGGGGTTGATGTATGCCACACACATGCTGGCATGGGCATATAGCGAATGTGGCGAGGCAAAGCTATCGTACGAAACCATGCTGGGCTTGAAAACCATGCACGACTCTATCTTCAGAAGCGAAACCGCCGTTAAAACAGCCGAATACCGAACCCTCTACGAAACCGAAAAGAAAGAACGGGAAAACCTGCTGCTGCAAAAAAAGAATGTAGAAGAAAAACGTAAAACACAGGTACTACTCGTATCATCCATAGCAAGCTTAGTGATACTTATTGCTGCATTTTGGGTGATATATACCCGCTATAAGGTGAAGAAAAAAGCAGAGATGGATGAGCGCATAGCCCTGCAACAGAAGCTGCGCTTCAAAGCAGTGATGGAAGCAGAAGAAAAAGAAAGGGTGCGCATAGCGCGAGAACTACACGACAGCCTGGGGCAAATGTTATCAGCAGCAAAGATGAATATATCTGCTATGGACTCTTACCACGATGACGAAGCCAAACTGGTAGATAATGCGAAGAAACTGATTGACGATTCGGTAAAAGAAGTGCGTACCATATCTCACAACCTGATGCCTACCAGCCTGATGCAGAAAGGCATAGAACCTGCACTAAACGAACTGGCTGCTAAGATTAATGATACAGGACTGCTGCATATAGACTTGCTGGTAAGTGCAGGAGATGAACGCCTTGACAGCTCTGTAGAAATAGCCATATACCGTATAGTGCAAGAGGTGGTGAACAATATGATAAAACACAGCAAAGCCAACCGTGTAGAGGTGATGCTGGACTATAATGCAGAGAAAGTGTATCTATCTATAAAAGACAATGGTGTAGGTTTTGATACCGCCAATATAGAAACCAGTAGCGGCATTGGCTGGCGCAATATTTTTTCTCGTGTATATATGATGAACGGCGATGTGCAGATACAATCTCAACCCGGCAGGGGTACATTGGTGAATATTGAGTTTGCTAAGTAGGGAATGTACTGGGTTTACTAAGCTGTTAAATTATACTGCAATAAAAAAATCCGTTCAGGCAGCTACACCCAAACGGATTAAACAATTCATATCAACAATCTTTACTCCACAAACTCAAGCGTACCGTCAGACAGCCTGTAGAATGCCCCTACTATTTTTATCTCTCCTTTGTCTTCCATCTCTTTCAGTATCGGGCTTTTTTCACGTATCTGCTTGAGGGTGTTGCGCACATTATTTTCGGCAACGTACTTTACAAACGCCTCGTTTTTAGTCGTTTTCTCACCCTCAAAGTTTTGACTCATGGCTACGGCAGGTTTTATTTTTTCGAGCATGGCTGTAATGTTACCCAGCTTCACATCATCTATTGCCCCCTTTACCGCACCGCAATGCTGATGCCCCATAACCAATACCAACCTTGCACCTGCCACCTTGCAGGCAAACTCCATACTGCCCAGCAAATCTACATTCACAAAATTACCCGCCACACGCCCCACAAATATATCGCCTATACCCTGGTCGAAGACATCCTCAACAGGTACGCGGCTATCAAGGCAGCTTAATACCACTGCTTTGGGAAACTGTCCACCAGTAGCCGTTTTACGCACTTGTTCGCTGTGATCTCTACGGGTAATATTACCTTGTTTGAAGCGGGCATTGCCATCTTTAAACTCCTGTAGTACCTGCTCGGGTGTCAGTTTTTGCTGCTCGTCTTTCGTCATCACATGGCTGATGACAGGCAGTTCTTCAGCAGGCTTTGCCTGTTCGGTTTCTTTTTCTGCATTGTTTTGATTGCACGACAGTAAGCCTACCGAAAGTGCCAGCAGTAAAATTTGTTTCTTTCGCATTGTGAGATTGTTTTAAGAATAAATAATGGTTTGGCAATTTTTTGTAAAGATTAAGAACAAAAAAACGAAATATATGTTCAACGATAGCTTATATAAATATTTGGTTTTAACGGATTTTGGGGGAGAATGTGTGCTAACATAATTATCGCCTATACGACATTATTTTTCAAAACCGTTGCCGTACTTTATAGCGTTATGCACCACTTGCTGAAAGAAATACGGACATGCACAGTATGCAGCGCATATTTGCCCAATGCCCCCAAACCCATATTGCAGGCAAGCCCGAAGTCTACCATCATGATTATAGGACAGGCACCGGGGCTTAAAGTACAGCAAACAGGCACACCATGGGACGATAAAAGCGGTGATGAATTGAGGCGTTGGCTGGGGGTTAGTAAAGAACAGTTTTATAACGATGAGCTATTTGCGCTGGTACCTATGGGGTTTTGCTACCCGGGCAAAGGCACATCTGGCGACCTGCCACCCAGAAAAGAATGCGCCCCACTGTGGCACGAAAAATTGCTGAACGAAATGCAACACATCCAACTAACCATATTGATAGGGCTGTATGCACAACAATACTATTTGAATGATGGGGCAGATAGTGTAACAAAAAATGTAGCCGATTTCGAGCGGTTTTTACCCAAGTATTTGCCCCTTGTGCATCCATCTCCCCGAAACAACATCTGGCAAAAAAAGAACCCGTGGTTTGAAGAAACAGTTGTGCCGAAACTACAAACAATAGTACACGGTTTGCTTCGGTAATAGTGTTAAATATGCAAACTTGTGTTTTACACCGTCTTTGCGAGTGATAGCAAAGCAACAATGTGTATTTCCACCATTGAGAGAGCGATTCTATTAATTCCCCTTTTGAAAGGGGATGTCGCCACGAAGAGTAGCGTAGTGGTGACAGGGGTATGTTCTACTCGTGCTGTGAATTACCCACCACGAGCCTTTTGCCACACTCCCTGCCTGCGCTTCCTTTCTTTCACTCCTGTTCAAGCGTCCTCGCTTGAAAACCACTATTCGAGCATCCTCGCAATCTTGTTCAAGCGTCCTCGCTTGAACGCTAATTATTATCTTTAACCTATGCGCCGCACTGCAACATCTGATGAATTATACTTTCTGACACTGACAATTGTAGGCTGGGTAGATATTTTTACAAGACCCGAATACAAAGAATATATTATTGACAACCTTGTGTATTGTAATAAAAACAAAGGCCTCGAAGTGTTTGAATATGTTATCATGTCCAATCACATCCATTTATTGGCGAGAAGAAAAAAAGGCATGAGTATGAGTGATTGGTTAAGAGATTTTAAATCCTATACAAGCAAAGGACTGTACAAACTGATAGCTGAAAATGAACGTGAAAGCAGAAGGGATTGGATGCTGCAAATATTTAATGCACATGGTGAAAACAATGAACTGAATAAAGACTTCCAAATATGGCAAAACGGCAGCCATCCTACGTGCTTGCCTATGCACTATACTGATATCATACAACAAAAAACAGCGTATATACATTTGAACCCAGTGAGGGCAGGCTTGGTTCCTGAACCGGGAATGTATTTATACAGCAGTGCTCATTTACAGAACCCGTATGTGTTGCGTGGCGGTGTTATGGGTTCAAGCGAGGACGCTTGAAACAGAGGAGAAAGTAAAACAAAGAAAGCCGCCACCGACCAATGACAGAAAGGTCGCTGGTGCCTGCTGATTAAACCTCATTACTACTGTGCTGCCAATCTAAACAATTCTACTCCACACCGTCTTTGCGAGTGATAGCGAAGCAACCTCGCGAAATGAGTGGTTATGTCCTCGTTAGAAACGAGCTCAAGCAAGGACGCTTGAACCAGAGGAGTACTCAATCAGATTAATTTATTTCGTATTTTTATATAAACAAAAAACATGACACATTACATTCAAATGTTCTTAAAATTTGGTCAAGAAGAGCATATTATGGATTTATATAAAAATGGTACAATTTATATTAACCCAATACAATACTTCAGAATATTAGAAGACAACGAACTTCGAGGAGATAAATATGAGGGAATTTCAAAAATTACGAATATACCTGGTGGAGTAATTGAAAATAAAGAACTAAATATTAAAGCCAATTTCGTTCACCTTGAACTTCGTGAATCATATAAAGAGGTTGTAGGAAACATCTATAGCTTGTATTGTATTTCATCATTTGGGTTTCCTAATCCTTTAGATTATAAATTTGACGAGAGAAATCTAAGATTTGGTTCTCATTGTCTTATGATAAAAGACAATAAAGCTTTTTTGAATTTAATTGAAAAGAAACTTAAATCATTAAATTTAAGATTTCGTCATGATTTCGTTGAATACTACGATAGACAAACATATAATGGTAAAGTCACACTATTTCAAAAACCAAAAGAGTTTCAGTATCAGCAGGAATTTAGGTTTTATGTTGAAAACAAAACTATTGAGCCTATTGTATTTCAAATTGGTAGTTTAAAAGGCATTGCAAAAGTTTTTCAATCAGATGCTATTACAACTCTTGAATTGCGAAGTAAAAAGAAAATAGCATAATACAAAACAAAAAAGCCCCACGCAATACGTGGGGCTTTTCATTATCATACATACCTGTGTGTGCTTACAGTGCAAGGTCTGCATCGTCGGCAGCAGGCTGTTGTGGTTCTTGTTGTGGTTGTGCAGGTTGCTCGCCACCGTTGCTGTGTTCGCGGCGCGGGCGGTCTTCGCGTGGGCCACGGTTTTCGTTGCGGCGGTCGCCACCACCACGGCGGTCGTCACGGCGCGGGCCACGGTCGCCACCACGGTCGTTCCTATCACCACGGTCGCTACGCTCACGCTTTTCGGGTTCAACATACCCCTCTGGCTTAGGCATCAGTGCTTTGCGGCTCAGGCGCAGTTTGCCCGTTTTAGGGTCAGTACCTATCAGCTTTATCTTCACTTTATCGCCTTCTTTCATTACACCCTCAAGGCTATCAAGGCGGCTCCAGCTTACTTCAGATATATGCAGCAAACCTTGCTTGCCCGGCATAAACTCTACAAACGCACCAAACGTCTGTATGCCTTTCACTACACCCTCGTAGGTTTCGCCTACTTCGGGTATCGCTACGATGCCTTTTATCCAGCTAAGTGCTTTGTCAATACCCTCTTTATTGGCAGAGAATATTTTTACCTCTCCACGGTCGTTTATTTCTTCTATAGATATGGTAGTACCCGTTTCACGTTGTATCTCTTGGATGATTTTACCACCCGGGCCTATCACCGCACCTATAAACTCGCGGTCTATGTTTATCTGCTCTATGCGTGGTGCATGTGGTTTCAACTCTGCACGTGCAGCAGGGATACATTCATACATGGCATCCAGTATGTGCAAACGCCCGCGGCGTGCCTGCTCCAGTGCCTGCATCATAATATCCATGCTCAGGCCATCCACTTTAATATCCATCTGTATGCCGCAGATACCATCGCGCGTACCTGTTACTTTAAAGTCCATATCACCCAGATGGTCTTCGTCGCCCAATATATCTGTAAGGATAGCAAACCTGCTGTTTGTACCCGATATAAGGCCCATAGCCACACCACTTACGTGTTTTGGTATAGGTACACCCGCATCCATCAGTGCCATAGAGCCTGCACATACTGTAGCCATAGACGATGAACCGTTCGACTCCAGAATGTCTGACACTACACGTGTTGTATAAGGCCATGCTTCGCCTGCGGGCATCATCTGTGCCAGTGAGCGTTTTGCAAGGTTACCGTGTCCTACCTCACGACGGCCGGGGCCGCGCATAGGTTTTGTTTCACCTGTAGAAAACGGCGGGAAGTTGTAGTGCAGTATGAATTTGGTATAGTCTGATGTTGCTGCGCTTTCTATCAGCAGTTCATCTTCTTTAGTACCTAATGTTACGGTGGTTAATGATTGTGTTTCGCCACGGGTAAAGAGTGCAGAGCCGTGTGGTGATGGCAGCAAATCTGTTTCCAGTGTCAGCACACGTACTTCGTCCAGCTTACGGCCATCGAGGCGCGTACGCTCGTCGAGCATCATATTGCGGATGATTTCTTTTTCCAAATCGTGGAAGATATCACCCAGCAGTGCAAGGTCTTCTGCCTTTACCGGTGTTGCAAAGCCGGGTACTGTAGTCGTACCATCTTCGTTGACTACCAGTGTAGCATCAAAAGCCTCGCGGATGGCTTTGAAAGCATCGCTACGCTCGTGCTTGCCCAGTGCACTCTTGGCTACTTTCAGTATATCTGCCGATACCTGTGTAGCTATATGTGCAGCCAATTCAGGGTTAGTATATGGCTTATCGTATGCACGTTTGCCTGTTACGCCTTTCAGGTCGCGTAGTTGCTCCTGTGCTTTTATTTGCGCACGGATGGCAGCGTGTCCCAGTTCAATAGCTTTTACTACATCGGCTTCCTGACATTCTTTCGATTCGCCCTCTACCATCATGATGTTCTTTTCGGTAGCGGCGATGATGAAGTCCATATCAGCGTTAGCTAACTGGCTACGATATGGGTTGATAACGTATTCGCCATTGATGCGGGCAACACGTACTTCAGATATTACTTCCTGTATAGGCACATCAGATACCGCTATTGCGGCAGATGCAGCCAAACATGCCAAAGAATCAGGCATTACTTCAGGGTCGCTCGATATGAGTGTTACCAGTACCTGCACTTCGCACAGATAATCGTCTGGAAACAAGGGGCGCAACGCGCGGTCTATCAAACGAGAAATCAATATTTCATAATCGCTCAGGCGGCCTTCGCGTTTGAAGAAAGAACCCGGTATGCGGCCTGCAGATGCAAACTTTTCCTGGTAGTCAACAGTTAACGGGAAAAAAGATTGACCGGGCTTGGGCTTTTGTGCAGCTACAACAGTAGCCAACAGCATGGCATTACCCATGCGTACTACAACCGAACCATCGGCCTGACGAGCCATTTTACCTGTTTCTATGCTTATCTCACGACCGTCGTCCAACTTAAAGGACACGGAAATGGGCTTTGGAATCATAAAGAAAAATTAGATGTGTACATAAAAAACTATTCCCAACCACCGGGTCGGGAATAGCATAAAGAGATATTACTTGCGGAGACCCAGCTTTTCAATCAAAGCACGGTAACCTGTAAGATTAGTGCGGCTCATGTATTGGAGCAGGCGCTTGCGCTGACCTACCATTACCATCAAACCACGCTGGCTTGAGAAATCTTTTTTGTTAGTCTTCAGGTGAGTAGAAATATGGTTAATACGCTCTGTCAGCGTAGCTACCTGAGCCTCGATAGAACCTGTGTTCTTTTCGCTTCCACCAAATGTTTTAAAAATGTTTGCCTTTTTTTCAGCGCTTAAATGAGACATTTGCATCAAAATTTTATATATAACGACACTTTTTCGGACGGCAAAGATAGTAATTTTTATTTATGATTGGCGATTTGTAAAAGATGAATTAATATTTAAATTATCATAATCAATATTGATTTTACAGTAATAATCCTACCAAATCTTAGCTTTGCAGCCTTATTTCTACAGCACTTACCAATGACGATAGCAGCACAAATAAAAGATATTGCCTTTAAGGCACTCAAGAACATATTCCCTGAAGCTGATATACAGGCTTCTATGATAACCGTCAACCAGACAAAACCTGAATTTACGGGTGATTATACGGTTGTGTTATTTCCGTTTGTAAAGCTGCTGCGACAAAAACCTGATGAATTGGGTAAACAACTGGGCGATTACCTCGTTGCAAATCATGGCGATTTGTTTACGTCTTATGCCATCGTTAGTGGTTTCCTCAACCTGACGGTGCAGGATAGCTATTGGGCATCTTTCCTTACCAAAGAATATAATAACACCAGCTTTGGCGAAAAACCAAAGAATGGCAAAAAAGTGATGGTAGAATACTCATCGCCTAATACCAATAAACCACTTCACTTCGGGCATCTGCGCAATATATTCCTCGGCTATGCTATGGCCGATGTACTGAAAGCCAATGGCTATGATGTGATAAAAGCCAACCTGATAAACGACCGTGGCATACACATTTGCAAGTCTATGATAGCATGGATGCGCTATGCCAACGGAGCTACACCGCAAAGCACAGGCATCAAGGGCGACCATCTGGTAGGTGATTATTATGTGAAGTTTAACGACATCTACAAAGCAGAGATAAAACAACTGGTAGAGGGTGGTATGGCAGAAGCTACTGCCGAAAAAGAAGCCCCCATCATGAAAGAAGCGCAAGACCTGTTGCGCAAATGGGAAGCAGGCGATAAGGAAGTGTACAGCCTTTGGGAAACCATGAATGGCTGGGTGTATGATGGCTTCAGTGAAAGCTATAAACGCCTTGGGGTAGATTTTGACAAGATGTACTACGAGAGCAGTACCTACCTGCTGGGTAAAACATTGGTTGAAGAGGGTTTGGGCAAAGGCGTACTGTTTAAAAAAGAAGATGGTAGTGTGTGGATAGACCTGACGGCTGACGGACTCGACCAGAAACTGCTGCTGCGTAGCGATGGTACGTCTGTGTACATGACGCAAGACCTCGGCACGGCACAACTGAAGTATAACGACCACAATGGGCTGCACCAGTCTATATATGTAATAGCCGATGAGCAGAACTACCACATGCAGGTGCTGAAGCTGATACTGCAAAAACTCGGCGAACCTTGTGCGGATGGTATCTATCACTTGTCTTACGGCATGGTAGAGCTACCCAGCGGACGTATGAAGAGCCGTGAGGGTACAGTAGTAGATGCCGATGATATGATGGACGAGATGATTAGCATGTCTCGCCAGCAAACAGAAGAAGCAGGCAAAACAGACGGCTTTACACAGGAAGAATTAGACAGGCTGTACTATACCATCGGTATGGGTGCGTTGAAATTTTACCTGTTGCGTGTTGACCCTAAAAAGAAAATGATTTTTGACCCTAAGGAGTCTATAGACCTGCATGGGTTTACTGCTACATTTATACAATACGCCCACGCGCGTATCTGCTCTATACTGCGCAAAGAGGGCTTATCGCTCTTGCCCGATGGTAACACGTTTGCCTCATTCGCACTGACACAAGCTATAGCCCCTGCCGAAAAGAAACTGGCAGTATCGCTGGAGCAATACCCTGCCGTGTTGGAAAATGCTGCTACGGAATACAACCCATCGCTGCTGTGTAATTACTGCTTTGCGTTGGCGCAACAATTCAACTCTTTCTACGACGAGCACAGCATTAGCAAAGCCGAGAACGAAGAGAAAAAACAACTGCGCCTGATGCTGATTATAATGACCGCACAAACCATGCGCCATGCCTTGAAGCTATTGGGTATTGCATTGCCTGAGAAGATGTAACCCCCTGCGCCTCCTAAAGGGGGAACTGGGCTAAAGCTAATTACTCCTTAAACTCGGGGCTTCTATCCTTGTGCTGCGCATGGCGGGATACCATGATGCTATCAGGCCAATGAGTATGATAGTGCCTATGATAAGTAGTACATCCATCAATTGTATATGTACAGGGAAAGCATCTATGATGTAAGAGCCTGGTAAGGAAATCCAGTTGAACTTCAACTGCCCGATACAGATAAGTAAGCCCGTTACCAACCCGATGATACCACCCAGCATAGCCCACAACACACCCTCTGCCATAAATATATTGCGGATGGTAATGCGCTGTGCGCCCATGGCTTTCAATATAGCCATGTCTTTTTGTTTTTCCATTACCAATAGCGATAGTGCACCCACCATGTTGAACGAGGCAATCAGCAACACCAATAACAGTATACCGTATATCGCCCACTTTTCAGAGCGCATAACGAGATACATGGTTTTGTTCTGCTCAAACTGTGTTTCTACCCTGTAGGTACTGCCCAGCTTGGCTTGCAAGGCTTGTTTTACATCTTCCGCATCTGCATTATCATCCAGCTTCAACTCTATTGATGAGTATTTGTTTTCAGCATTGAATAATTGCTGCACTACGGGCAATGCAGCCAGCATGTATTTACTATCAAAATCATCCTGTGCCTGAAACGCGCCATCTGCCCGTAGCTTTTGCGAACGGAAAGCACTCTCGGGGTTCAATGCTGCATTCACCGCCGCATCCGGGTAATACAATACCACATTGCTGAATACATTATCAGGGTCCAGCCGTAGTTGCCCCATTAGTTGTATGCCCATTACAGTCGTAGGTTCTGGCAATGCAGTTACCGTATCCCTACCCTCTATTACATACTGTTTGTAGTTATTTACTTTGTCGTACTGTGCATCTATCCCTTTCAGTGTGGCTATAAACTGTCCATCCTCGCTGTTGATGAGTACATTGTCTTCTATTACACGAGTAGTCGTTGCAATGCCCTTAGTAGCTTTTACTGTATTGTATAGGGCAGGTGTTTCTTCAAAAAACTTTCCTCTTGCAGCCGTTATTTTTATTTCGGGGTAAAAAGCTTTGTACAGGTCGTTTATCAGCAATTCAAACCCATTAAAAACCGATAGCAGTATTATCATGGCACAACTGCCCACCGCTATGGCTACCATGCTGATGCGCGACAGGATGGGTACAGCATTGGCACTACGTTTACCACGCAAGTACCTGATAGCTATCTGCCATACCAATACGCTGTTCATCTATTCGCTATCGCCGTTTTGGGGTTTGCCGGTGGCTTTGCGTTCATCTTCTATCTGCTTAAATATTTCTTCCATTTTAAACACATAGTCCAGCGTATCATCCAGATAAAAAACCAATTCGGGTACACGGCGTAGTTGGTTACGCACACGCATACCCAACTGCTTACGAAAATCCGATGTTTTTTCTTTTACACTTTGCATTACTGCATCCGTATCTTCTATCTGAAACAGCGACAGGTATATCCTTGCTTCCAGCAAATCGGCTGTTACCATCACTTTGGATATAGACACCATACCACCCTGCACCATACTAAAACCCTCTCGCCTGAAGATGTCGCTCAATTCTTCCATTACCAACTGCCCTATCTGCTTCTGCCGCTTACTTTCTTCCATTTTCTGTCATTTTGTGGTGTAAAGTTAACCTAATTGGTGTTTTATGCGCCCTAATTCGGGGAGATTGCGTAAATTAGTAGGCTTAAAATACTGAATGTGTTCATGAAAAAATCAATCTTTTGGGTAGCCGCGTCTGCCGTTGTGATGTTGAGTTCTTGTGAGGGCTGTAAAGAAAAAGGGCCTATCATCAATTTTGGTGGCAGTACCTCGTCTGGCGATACCACCTATACAGCAGCGTTAGAAACCGCGCAACCTAAAAAACTACTGATTGAAGAGTTTACAGGTGCAAAATGTTCTAACTGCCCTGCTGCACGCGATGTATTGAAAGGCATTGATGTAAAATACCCCGACAGGCTGATAAAACTGGAGCTGCACCCCAGCGAACATCCCCTTGGCGGCCCTGTAAAAAACCTCGGCAAATACGATTTCAGAAATCAATCTGTATCAGACATCCTCAATACTTTTTATGGCGGTGGCTTTACATCTGGCATACCCATAGCAGGTATAGACAGAGTGCCGTTCAAAGGCTCTCGCCAGATAGAGCGTACAGACTGGTCGGGTTTTATTGACGAACGCCTGAAAGTGGTAAGTACTGCCAACCTGAAACTGACAAACACGTACGATGCCGCAAAAGGTGAGGGTACTGTGCGTGTGAAAGTAGCTTATACAAAAGCCATTACAGGCAAGCAGTACATCAGCCTCGCTATCATAGAGAATAATATTGTTGATGCGCAAGATTATCCTACTTACATAGATACGTTCTACAACTTCAAGCACGTGCTACGCAAATTGGTAACACCTGCAAGTGGCGCAGAGATATTGGCAACTATACCTACTAAAGAAGCAGGGCGTGTATTTGAGGGCAACTTTAAATACAAAATAGAAGCTGCATGGAAACCTGAAAACTGTCAGGTAGTTGTATTCCTGCACAATAACCTCGGCGAAGAAAAAGAAGTGCTGCAAGCAGAAGAAGCCGATGTGAAAGCACCGTAAAAAATACCAAATAAGTTTATTTTATTTGCCCTGTTAATACAGGGCATTTTTTTGTTTGGCAAAAAACATAGCACGCGCATACTGTCGGTAGTACTGATACTGCTGATAAGCTGCAATATGGCAGGCTTTGTACTGTGGCAGTCAGTGCGTATGGGTAGCTATCAATATGTACGGCAACACAGGCAATCCATTGCTATGCGCGACACATTGACAATACCTGCATCGGTTTTTCATGATGGCAAAGCAGTAGTATGGCACAAAGATGATGAGATAGCGTATGGTGGTGAAATGTTTGACATCAAACAACAACATACACAGGGCGATTACATTGTACTGATAGGCCACTACGACAGGTTTGAAAATAAACTTTTCAAAGTATTGTGTAAAATGCTGGATGGCAGCAATGATGATGATAAACAAACCCACAATACACTCTGGCATTTTGATGCGGTTATACCTGCACTGGCTGCATTAACCAACCAGTTTACAGGCGCTGTAATGTTACAGTTTGCATTACCCACCACAAAGCAACTCACGAGCTATACTGCATTGCTATACAGCCCGCCCGATGCATGTGTTTAACATACATTCACACTTCGTAAAGTTTTACGATATTTTCTTTCATTAAAACAACAACTATGCACAAGCATATACTTACTGCATTGGTTTGCACGGCTATATGGTGCCAAGCTAATGCACAACAAGACAGCCTGCACGCTTTGGGGCTGAATGAGGTGGTTCTTTCATCTTCCAAATTCAAAGAGAATAAGAAAAATGTAGCACAGCAAATACTCACTATTTCATCAAAAGAAATGGAATGGGCTATGCCGCAAACAACGGCTACCTTGCTGGAACAGACAGGCAATGTATTTGTACAGCGTAGCCAGTCGGGCGGTGGCAGCCCTGTATTACGTGGCTTTGAAGCCAACCGTGTACTGATGGTGGTGGATGGTGTGCGTATGAACAATGCCATCTATAGAAGTGGTCATTTACAAAACATCATTACACTCGACAATAATATACTGGAGCGTGCCGAGGTAATGTTTGGCCCTGCATCTACCCTCTATGGCAGCGATGCATTGGGTGGTGTCATGTTATTTACTACCAAAGCGCCACAACTATCTGGCGGCAGGCAGGCAAAGTTCAATGCCAACTTTATGACACGCTATAGCTCTGCTAACAATGAGGGTACTGGGCATCTGCACTTCAACATTGGTTTGCGTAAGCTGGCATTTCTTACATCTGTTACCTACAGCCAGTTTGGCGACTTGCGTATGGGTACGGTTAACAATCCGTTTTACAATGGCTTTGGTTTGCGCAATGAATATGTTGCCCGCATCAACGACAAAGATAGCATCGTAAAAAACACCAATCCCTTTATACAAAAAGAGAGTGGCTACATGCAGTACGACATCCTGCAAAAAATACGCTTTCAGCAAAACAGCAAAGTAAACCATACGCTGAACCTGCAACTAAGCAACAGTAACGATATACCCCGCTATGACAGACTGACGGATATACGCAACGGCAAGCTACGTTTTGCAGAGTGGTATTACGGCCCACAACGCCGTAGCATGGCAGCCTATCAGTTGGATGCTAAAAACCTGACAGGCTTTGCTGATGAAATACGAGCGGGTGTCAACTATCAGTATATACAGGAAAGCAGGCATCAACGTACACGTGGTAGCAATGAGCTACAACAGCGTTTTGAAGATGTAGATGTTGTTGGCTATTTCGTTGATATGCGCAAAAAGTTGGGGCAACATGAAATAACCATCGGTACAGACGGGCAGTACAACAATGTGCAATCCAAAGCTACCAACATCAATATTGTTACAAAACAAAGCAAACCACTCGATACCCGCTACCCCAATGGTGGCAGCAATATGTATTACGGGGCAGTGTATGCACAACACATCTACAAGATTGTAACCGACAAGCTGATACTGAACGATGGCATCAGGCTGAATTATGTATCACTCAACAGCCGCTTTGATGATACTACCTTCTACCCTTTCCCCTTCAACACGGCACAGCAACTCAATACTGCTTTGAGTGGCAACTTGGGCGTTGTATATATGCCTGCTACACACTGGCGTTTTGCAGTAAATGGCTCTACGGGCTTCCGCGCACCGAATGTGGATGATATGGCGAAGGTGTTTGAATCGGCAGCAGGTGCTGCATTGTTTGTACCCAACCCCAACCTGCAACCAGAGTACACTTACAATACCGACCTTGGTATAACCTACGCCAACGATAAGGTAAAAGTAGAAGCAACAGGCTTCTACACATGGTTCAGAAATGCCATCATTGCCGATAAGTTTACCCTCAACGGGCAAGACAGTGTAGTGTACAATGGTAAGCTAACAGCCGTGCTGGCAAACCAAAACAAAGCAGAAGCATACCTATACGGCTTTCATGCCGCCATCACCGCAAAGCTTAACCGTTATGTGAGCCTCTATAGTTCTGTATCTCATACGTATGGCAGATATATCAATAATGCAGGTATCATAGTACCACTCGACCATATACCACCTACTTTCGGCAAAACAAGCATTATGTACAGGCAAAAACGCTTTAGCGGAGAAGTGTTCGCATTGTACAATGCATGGAAACGCCTGAAAGACTACAGCCCATCGGGCGAAGACAACTTAGTGTATGCCACGCCCAATGGTATGCCTGCATGGTACACGCTGAATGTGCGTACAGGCTACCAGATAAATCAATACATGGGCGTACAAGTAGCTCTTGAAAACATAATGGATAGCCATTACAGGCAGTTTGCATCGGGCATCAGCGCACCGGGGCGCAATTTTGTTATTACTGTGCGGGGCAATTTGTAATAGTACCTGATTGTTATTATTCAAACAGCCATCCTTTGCGATGGCTGTTTTGTATATTTATATATGCAGCTATTTCGCATCACGATTATTGCCCTTGTCTTGTTCTTTTTATCTCCTCGTAGTTATGGTCAAGTAATGTTATCTGCTAATGTAAAAACACTCATAGATAGTGGTAGACGGCACTTTGGCAAAGAACAACAAATAATATTCCTGAATCAGGCAATGGCAGCATCGCAAAACACCCATGACAGCGGCATTGTGATGTATAATATGGTTGCATATTACTACGTGCGAGATACTGCAATGGCTATCAATATTTGTAAACAGGCATACACCCACCTATCAAATGCAAAGCAATACAAGCTGGCAGCCATTACACTCAGCAACCTAGCCTTTATATACGAGGAAAAGAAAGGCAACATAGATAGTGCTGTATACTACAGCAATCAGTCCATCCAAATGTGCAATACAATCAAAGACACTGCACAAGCAGCTAATATGCATAAATACAAAGGCTTGTTGTTTGGCATGAAAGGTGCATACACCGAAGCCAAAAAAGAGATAGACTCTGCATTGCTGTTGTATGGTTACAAAGCAGACAGTTCGGGCATGATGGTTTCATACAACAACTTAGGCAGGATATATGCGTATGCTAAACAATACGACAGTGCGCTACACTACCTGCATATTGCCAAAAGCTATTGGTTGTCGCAGCGTATAAAGAGCAGGGTATTTAATATCAATAACACGATATTGGGCTTAGTTGTAAAAACACATAATGATACATTGACAAACAGCTTGCTTACAGAAAACAAAAAGCTACTAACCGAGGTAGGGGTAACGCATACTGATGAGTTGGCTTTCTACAAAACAGGTTATGACTACCATTTTATGAAAGGCAATGCAATAGAGGCAGAAGACTATCTGGTATTGTACAATACGCTCATCATCAAATTAAAACAGAAAGGCATATGTGTAAAGTAACCTTTAGATATGCGCTATTTTTTAAAGAATAACTAACAGGCTACGATGTATCTTTATCCATTCAAATAATTAACCAAAGCAGGTGAAATATCGTAACGCTATATTTATTATTCTTTTCATCATCATTATAGACCAATGGGTGAAGTTTTATATCAAAACACACTTCTATTATGGCGAGGAAGTAAATGTACTCGGCACATGGTTTAAGCTGCATTTTATAGAAAATGAGGGTATGGCTTTCGGTATGAAGCTGAACGAAGCCCCCACTGGTAAACTCATATTGACACTCTTTCGTTTAGTAGCAGTGGTTTTTGGCTTCTTCCTGCTAAAGCGTTTGGTTAATAAACAATACAGTAAGGGCGCTATTATATGCGGTGCATTGATACTGGCAGGTGCTTTAGGCAACCTGATAGACAGTATCTTTTATGGTATGATATTTACCGAAAGCAGTTTTCATGTAGCCAAATTAGTGCCATGGGGGCAAGGCTATGGCAAGCTATTTCATGGGCGGGTGGTAGATATGCTCTACTTCCCTTTGGTAGATACCACCCTACCTACATGGGTTCCTTTAATGGGTGGCAAAAACTTTGTATTTTTTGAGCCTGTATTCAATATTGCCGATGCGGCTATATCTACAGGTGTTTTGGTATTGGTTTTCTTTCAAAAAAAGCTGATACACAAAAAGCAGGAAGAAAACACAACCACTACTACAACATCTTAACGACTGAAAAGCATTATGGAAGAAAGCAATCTTTTATCTATCAACGTATGGCTCGCAGGTCGCAGTTACCGCATACGCATCAAGCCCGAGGAAGAAGAAGCAGTACGTAAATCTGTAAAAGTAGCCGATGATAAGATTACAGAGTTGCGCAACCAATATGCAGGCAAAGATGACCAGGATTTTCTTGCCATGTGCCTGCTTACATACGCTGCAGATGCTGCTATAGAAGGCAATGCCCACAACCCTGTATTTAAAAAAGAACTTACAGATATTATCGGCAAAATAGATGCCATCATAAACGAATAAACTTATTGCTTACCGAAATAACAAAGAAGCCAATGCAGTGTGCATTGGCTTCTTTGTTCAACATATTGTATTGACCAACTCTCTGTAAAAGCGACTACCAAAAAATAATGCCACCGAAATCGGTGGCATTATTTCTGTTATAGCGAGGTATTACCCCCTTGTATTATTGTACATTGAAAGGCTTGTTGATAGTACCTTCCGTAGTATTAGCACGGATGATGTATCGGCCTGCTGCCAGTGCACCTACATTAATGCTGTGTTCAGCTTCTTTACCATCCAGTTCGGTACGGTAAACCACTTCACCCAGTACATTCAGTATAGTTACATCTTTCAGTGTAGCACCTTTCACACTCAACGTTACTTTCTCTTTAGCAGGGTTTGGATATACATCTGCTTCAAGTGTTTCGTTAACTGTGTTATTGATACCAGTAGCCCAATGTGCCATAGTTATAGTATCGTTACCGCAAGGGTTACCAAGTACCAACCTTACTGTCATGCTGCCATCAATAGCTTTGTTAACAGTTTTGTAGTTGCTGGTAGTACCGTCACCGAATAACCATTGGTAAGTTGTAGCATTCTTATCGCCACTTGGGCTGAAGTAGTACATGTTACCATTACGCAGGTAAGAGATACCTGTTGCGCTAGGCAGTGGGTCAAGTGCTACTGTAATCTGGTCTGCACCGATACAGTTAGGACCGGCATCAACTGTTACGCTATAAACACCGCTTCCTTTGTACACTTCAATTGTCTGTGTAGTATCGCCTGTGCTCCATGTGTATTTAGCACCAGGATAGCCTGCATCCAATATATAAGGTGTGTTTTTGATTTCACAACCTGCTATATCCTGACCCAGCTCTACCATTATCGGACCTGCATTAATGATAGTGTTGCTAGATGTTGTAGCACAACCTATGTTCTTAACAATAACACTGTAAGTACCTGCACCTGTTACATTGTAGGTATTGTTAGTAGCACCAGGTATGTTGCCACCATTCAATTGCCATTGGTAAGTAACACCCGGAACAGAACCTGCGTTCAGCACCAGATTGCTACCAGTACAGAAAGTAAGTGCGCCGCTTGCAGCAACAACAGCCATTGGCGGAGCCACAGCAGTTACTGTTACAGGGATAGACTCAGCTGTTTTGTTTGGTACTACACTGGTAGCTGTAATAGCTACTGTGTAATCGCCACCCATTGTTACCACCAGTGAGTTTGCAGTTGCGCCGCCAATATCTACACCATTACGCTTCCACTGATAAGTATAAGTAGTAGAACCGCTCGATACAGGGCTTGCATTCAGCGTTACGCTGTTGCCAGTACATATTACGGTAGAACCTACTGCTTTAACGTTAGCAGAGAAGTTAACACCATCGTCAATACCTGTGAAGTCTCCGAAGCTGGTAACACCTGCTGCGAATATGTTGTCGTTTGCAACATTCGAGCTACTGTTAGCTTCGTTGTAAGAAACCCAAGGAGTAGTACCGAACAAGTGAGCCAGTTTCATATTTGCTTCATTAGGTATTTTACCCAACCAGAAGTCATAATAGTTCACTGTCAGGTCAAAGTCATACGTGCTACCTACACCTGCAGGCCTGATGTTAGTATAGAAATATGGATATTTATTCTGGCTTACTACAGGGAAGTTAGCAGGTGCTACCTCGCCGCTGTATTGTCTTACAGCCAGTTGGCTGGTAAGCGCAAGCTGTGTATTCCATTTAACTGTTGCAACAGGTGTTTGACCGAAAGTAAATACTTGTGTAACACCCGGAGCAGGTACGTTAGGTACTGCTGTAGAAACCGGTGGAGCAGACGAAGGTTCTACTTCGTAAGCACCAATATCAGGTACACCATTCTGCCTTACAGTAACCCTCGGGTTGCCAAGGATATCTGCGTTTACAGACGCTGTTTGCAATGCACGACCATTGAGCGACCATACATTAGGGCTACTTGGGTCAGGCACACCTTTTGCAGCTACACCCGGATCGAAAGATATTGAATTACGGTGTGCATTACCATTACCTGTAGCATACGCTGAAGTACGCAATGCTGTAAGTGTAGTAAATGTACCGGCACCATCGTATGCCAGGTTTGTACCGGTTGTAAACAGGTTGTTGTTATCCATCCTGTTGTTGTAGCCTGAGTATAGTATAGTGTACAATGCATAACCAGTAGCGTAGTTGGCCAGCAAGTTGTTGTAGAAGCTATCGTTGCTACCTGTGTAAACATAAGACATCAACGCATAACCAAACGTATAATTTGTTCCTTTCAACACAACTGTATTATTCATAAAGTTGGTATGTGTAGGATAATACAGGAAGCCGAAGCCATAGTAACCTGTACCTGTACCTTCATACGTAATTACGTTGTTCGTAATCTTTGCTTTATCTGTAGCAGTACCTATAGGGTATTCTACATCATACACACCGTACTGGAAGTTGTGAACTTTATTGTTAGAGAAGTCAATAATATTCGGACCTGCACTAGTGTTTCTGTACCAGAAGCCCAATGCATAGAATGCTGATGGAGAACCGGTAGCGGCTTCTATTGTATTGTTCCTCACTTTAGCGTGTACAAAGTTGTATATATAGTACATACCAAAGTACCAAGATGTTATATTATTACCTTCTATCAACAAACCAGGCGTAGCAGGTGTGTTTGAGAACAGGTAAGTACCGATAGAAGCTGTGATATTGTTGTTCTGCAATACAAAATTGTCGTAACGAGAGTTGTAACCTTCAATACCACTCATCCATGTAGATGTTGAGTTATTGAGGTTTGTGATGTTACAACCTACTATACTGTCATTATTAGATGTACCGTTAATTCTGATACCGATACCGTATGTAGCAGCAGTAGCATTTATTGATACATTTTTGATGCTTATATGAGATGTGTTGTTCAACCTGATAACATAGTTGTCACCAGTACCGGTTGCAGCATAGTTGATATTTACAGAGCTTGCAGGTACACCGTCATCAGCCCTTATTGTCAGGCGATTTACAGGGCTTGAACCCGGAATGTTTGCAATATCCAAACGGCCCACGTATGTGCCTGCACGTACTTTAAACGTTACAGGTCCGCACATACCTGCCGATTGCAGTGTAGCTACAGCAATAGCAGGTGTAGCAAAGTCTGGTGTTACACCACCTACTGTATAGTCACCAGCCAATGCAGAGCGCAGGTTGATGTTCAGTGTATCATCACCAGGTACAGGGTCAGTTACATTGTTTGGCAATGATGTCCATGCTTTGATGTTGCGGGCGGCTACACCAAATGTTACAGGACCCAGCGTTATTACCGCTTCGTTGATGCCCGGTGTACCGTTGTTGAAAGGTAGCACTGTTGTATATGGTATAGTAACCACAGGGCCACCATCTACCTGCCAGTTTACATTTACCGGGTTGATGTTGTTATTACCTGTGTTTTTGATGCGCAGTTTTACAATATATGTACCAGGGCAGAAAGTACCTGCTGGTTCAATAATTGCATCTGCACTGGCGTTGTTCGGAACATCTATACCAGTGTACAAGCCATAGTTATTCAGTTTAGGGCTTGCAGGGCTATAGATAAAGTTGCGAACAGTATTTGAGCCACTCACTGTAGATGCATAACCTATCCATGGGTTAGAACCATCTTTCTTAGCCAGACGCAATGCTGATTCAGAAGCGATAGTACCCATCCAGGGGTCTTTATAGTATATGTTAGCTACATAATCTGCAGATGTACCAGAGCTGATGTCTGTGTAGAAATACATATTTGTAGGGTTGATGCTTACCAAGCCCGGCGGTACAGTACCTGTGTACTGCCTTACATCCGGAGCTGTAGCCGGTACGGTTGCAGCAGCATCCCATGCCACTGTACATACAGTATCTTCACCCAAGGTATATGTTTGTGTACCACCAGCAACAGGTACTGCAGGTGTTACGGCGCACAATGGTGGTATAGTAGTATTAGCAGGTGTAAATTCGTATGCGCCTATATCAGGTACACCAGATGATGTTACCACATGGCGGTTTACGTTATTCAAATCCAGATTGTTACCCGCAATATGCACGCCACGACCATTTAGTGCCCAGCAGCCCGGAGAGTTAACATCCGGCGTCAAATCACCATTTGTAGGATTCGTAAATGCAGGTGCATAGTTCAGCGAGTTTCTGTTATCTGTTTTAGATGCTTTCCATGCTGTAAGTGTAGAATATGCGCCACCTATTGCAAAGCCAGCTATAGAACCGCCTGTTGGTGTGCTGTAGTTGTTATAATCTAAATCGTTGTAGTTGCTGTTGTCGTATCCGTAAAATACAGGACGACCATTGGCACTTGCTTTTACAAATGTATTATTGCGCCAGGTAGTGAAACCACCATAGCTACCATAGTTATATCCAAATACCGTGTAGTGGTCTGTAGATGTACTTGTACAACCATCGTACACAGAGTTGTTGTAAACCTGCGTAGGGCCGTAGTTGTAGGTAGATGCAAATGCATATACCGTAGTGTTACCACTACCTACTACCGTTACACTATTATTATATATAGACGTAACATTACCATAACCAACAAACAAACCATATACGGCACTAGTACCACTACGTGCAAATACTTTGTTATTGGCTACAACAGAGTTGGCAGCACCACCGCTCGGGTTGAAGTATATCAATGCGCCGTAAGCTACGCTGCTGTTACTGTTTGAATAGAATGTATTGCCTTTACATTCGCTATTGTTAGAATAATAAATAGGATAACAATAAGCTTGTCCTGTATTGGTGGTCAGCGAACAAACGTTGTTGTTGAACTTACCATAGTCGCCATAATAAATAGGGAACATATATGGTGTAGCAGACCCTGTAGAGCTACCCAAGAAAGTATTACCCTCAAATGTCATATTTCCTGCATAACCCCAAGCATAACCATACAATACATACATGGTGCTGAAACCGGCAGTCATGTTTATCATATTGTTTTTGAATGTCATATTCTGACAATAGTAATTGTAGTTATTAAGGGAAGAAGTGGTAGTAGCTGTAAAATTATTATTAACGAAAGAGTCATTTTCGCAATACCACATGTTAATAGGATTCATGCTTGACGAAGAATTCGCTATTGTAAATGTGTTATTGATAATTTGTGCTTTGTTGGCAAAAGATGTACCATTACAATAGTACATATACAGCGAATACAACACACTTGATGTTGTAGTAGCTTGTGTATTACCTATAATTTCCAACGCGTTATCACACTCATACAGGTTGATACCCTGATAAGATATGGTACTTGTAGGTGTGAAGGTGTTGCTGCGTATTTTAAGGTCATTTGCAAAATATGCATATACAGAGCCGTAGTACGCGTTTACCGTGTTGCCTTGGAATACCCAGTTAACAGGCCTTGTGCCGCTGTTACCATACATATAAATACCATATGATGTACCCAATGGTATACTGTTGTTGAGGAAACTGTTGTTGCTACCCGTAACGCCGTTGGCGTATATACGCGACTTGAAGCTGCTGGTAGATAAACCTGAGTTACCTGTTAAAATACAATTTTGTACAATGTTGTTTGAAGCCGCACCCTGCATGTCAATATCCACACCCATAGATGTGCCATTGTTGCTGAGCGTCAGGTTCTGAATCCTTATCCAGCTCGCACCATTGAGGCTGAATACGAAGTTGTTGGTTGTAGAAATGGCCGAAGGGCTGAGTGTAGAAGTACCTGCACCGCCTTGTGCCTGGAATGTGATGGTGTTGGTGCTGCTGGCGCCTGTTATAGCGTTCAGTGTACCTTGCCATGCAGAGCCAGACCATGTACCCGGCAGAATGTTCATTACAACCGGACCGTTGACACCATTATTGTTCAGTGCCGTAATAGCCGTACTCAAACTGGCATAGTTACCGCCCGTACCTACGGTGTAAGTACCGTTCAGCGGCTGTGCGTTTACAGACAGTGCTCCTGTCAGCATCAGCAATACCGGCAGTACCACTTGTTTTAGATAGTTAACGTGTTTCATTTATATCGCTGTTTATTGTTTCTGTAAAAAAATTGTTATTAAAGTTTTAAGTAATCGTCGCAATTTTTTTCAATTAGTTATTGTCTAAGTACTTGTTGGTGACTGACTCGGTCATTTTCTGCAACCCTTGCCAGCAAAGGCATTGGTGGTGGCATAGCCGCAGTTTTTACGGGTAGCCCCCTGATAACCGCTGCTGTAACGCTGCGAAGACGGAGGATAGTTTTTGTAAAATATTTCATATAGACGCGTAACTTTTTATTAATGCTATTTAATAAATGCTTTTACCGATTTTTGCTATTATTTAACAAAAACACAGATTGTAAATTAAAGATTATATCTCACAAAACAATCTTCTGTTCAGCATTTTTAATTATTTTTTTCAAACACACGCATTTGCCTGATTATTAATTAACTACGAGTTAAAAGGGCATTCGGATTTGAAAAAACGTAAAAAGTAGCCCATTCTCACCACTCGTATCATACTTTTTACGGCAATTTAAAAATATATACGCTGTACATATATATTAAATCGTAGCCGATGAAACGGTAAAAAGGCATACCGAAACAGAAATAATGAAGAAAATACAGGAAATACTACCCACCCAGCCTGTTGACACCTGCTTTTGCCTGCTGTTTGATGGCATTTTTATAGTCTTGTACAGGCATATCTAGGCATTGGCGGTAGGCTGCAAGGGCTTGCTGTACCTGCCCTTTACGCTCGTATATAAAGCCTGTTTGTAATGCTGCGCGGGCAGCAAAATACTCTTTGCCATTGCTGCCGATGGCTATGCTGCGGGCATAGTATTGCAGGGCTTTATCAGCATTGCCTTGCTCATCAAACGCCCTGCCTGCACGCAGGTTATACTCTGCCTTGTCTGCCGTTGCAGTAAAGTCTGCTTCTTTATAGCGCATCAATAGCTGCAATGCGGCTGTGTTATACCCCCCGTCTATCAGCAATGTGGCGCGCAGCAGGGCTTGGTGCGGCCATGTGCTGCCCCCTGCAAAACGTGCTGCACGCCTGTCTGCATCCACATCTGTACTACCCTTGCTTTGTATCTGTATACGGTAGTGCTGCGCCTGTGTGGTATTACCGTTCAGGTAGTGTATATACGCCAGTTTGTGCAGGGCATCTTTAACAAACAGCCTGCCTTTGTAGGTATTAACAAATGCCTGCAAATGGGTTGCTGCATTAGTATCCTGTTTATACAAAAGGGCGCTACCTACCTCGTAACCGAAAGCGGGTATGTATTTATAGCCCTTCATCTGCCGCATCTGCTCCAACGTTGCTATAGCAGCATCGGCCTTGCGATAGTTGATGGCTATATTGGCTTTTACAAATGAAAACAAAAGATTGTCTTTGGCAGGAAATACAGGGCTGTTGAGCGATTGCCACACCTGCTCTTGCTCCGACAGCAAATAGAAACGCAGGTATGCCTGATAAATTAATGCATCGTAAAAGAGCGGGTCGGCAGCCGTATGGGTTGCTACAAAGCGGCTGATTTTAGCTACCCCTTTTTTCACATCCCCCTTCAGCCCGAAAACAGCGACTATCCAGCGATAGTCGTCTGGTACAGTGCCTACCACTGCCTGCTCCAGCCCGAAGAAAATATCATTGTATTCAAAAGAGGGGAATTGTTTGCTGTTTTCCTTCAGCAATACGTACGATTTGCGAAAGTTGGTGGCAGCCTTCAGGTTTTCGCCCATGCGTATGTGTATAAAAGCCCATTGCATATACAAGCCTGCTTTGCATAGCCTGTACCATGGGGTATTGGTACTACCACGGTCCAGCAAATCGGCTCTTTGCCCCAAGTGATGATGTAGTTTGTTATAATCCTGTTTATCGCCATTGAAAAGCAGCAGCATACAGTCTGCATAATTGGCTATATATACTGCCATCAGGTTGCCCGGGTCTGCTTTCATCTCTGCTTTGATGGCGGCATTACCCTCTGCAAACTGCAAAGACATATAATGTGTATACGCTTTGTGGCATTGCGTACTGTAATTGAAATGATAATTGACTGCAAAAGATGGCAGGATACCGGTGAAAAAGCATACTACTATCAAAAAATATCTTACAGGCATATATGGCAAAAATACTATTAATTGTAAAACAGGCTGTTATCTGATTAATATCTGTTTATTTTCAATGCCACCCGTATTTTTCATAGAATAAATACTACAACAAGCTATGCTGTATGTAATTGATAATAAATTCAAAGCCCGATGTTTTGATAAACCACATAGCAACCGTATTTTTGGCACTAAATTTGTCTGTTAACATTAAAAAACTTTCTGATTATGTTTTCTATGAAATCATTCCGCAACGTTGCTTTGTCAACGCTTCTGACAATCGGTGCTTTCAGTGCCATCACGTACACATCTTGTAACAAAGACGAGTGTAAAGACGTAGTATGCCAAAATGGTGGTACTTGTACAAACGGTACTTGTACTTGCCCTACAGGTTATGAAGGTACTAACTGCGAAACTAAGAGCCGCGATAAATTCATCGGCACGTATGTAGGTACTGAAATTTGTACTGTAGGTACAGACAATTACAGCATCACCATCGCTTCAAACTCTGATAACATTAAACTGACTATGACAAACCTGTACAACGAAGGTTTCTCTGCTGTTGGTAGTGTTACAGGTAAAAACACTTTCACGTTCAGCGGTTCTTCAGGCACTACTACCTATACAGGTACTGGCGAACTGACAGGCAGCGCATTGAAAGTAACATACACTATTACTACAGGTGCTGTTAGCAATTCTTGCACTTTCAACGGTAGCAAATAATTGCATACAATATGCAAAATAATAAAGGGGAGCAATTGCTCCCCTTTATTATTTTATTATACCTTCTGTGAAATATTTTACTATTTCATTGTTGGTTTGCCGTTGCCAGTTTTGCCATCTTGCTTATCATCTTTCATCGTTGGTTTACCATTGCCTACGGTACCTGATTGGTTGCTGCTCATGCTTGGTTTGCCATTGCCTACTGTACCGCTACCTGTACCTGCTTGCGTAGTACCGCCGTTGTTGCCAAAATCATTGTTGCTTGGCTTAGACTTTGCAACAGGCTTTGGTTTCGCAACTGGTTTGCCACCTTTCATAGCAGCAATCATAGAGTCTGCTTTCCATTGTGCCAGTGCGTTTATCAGCGAGTCATTAGACGCCATCAGCTCCATACGTATAGTTTCTACACGTGCATTCACCATAGAATCTATCTGTGCGTCAGACGGGCCTGCTGCAGGGGCAGCCGCTTCGTTTTGGCAAGATGCCAGTGCCAGCATACCACCGGCCAATAGTAATAATGATTGCTTTTTCATTCTTTACGGTTTTTTTTAATGATGCAAAAATATTGTTCTTGCAGCTATTAATGCAAATAAAATGCCATTATATGCTATAATCTTTTCAAAAATATAACAAGTTCTACAAGATATGCCTGTATTCCAACCTAATAATTGGCATACTCGTCTATAATAGTAAGAAGCATGGTTACCCCATCTTTCGCCCTATAAAGCTATATAGTATGGATGTGCCCTTAGTTCATTTCTTAGTATTCGTGCTCGTATTTTTCAGAAAAAGCAAGCAAAGAAAACAACAGACAAACGAAGTTTTGCAAATAAATGAAATGATATACCGCAAAGAACATTTTGATAGCCGCTAAGCAGGTATCACTTCTCCATCATTTCTTTGTACAGCATCTTCACCAAGCCATCGGCAAGGCCTATTTTGGGTACGTATATCTCATCTGCATTTGCCCAGCGCATTACGGCTATGTATATCTGCAAGGCGGGTACTATCACATCGGCACGGTCGCTGCGCAGGTTGTAGAGGTGCTGGCGTTCTTCTACGCTGTTCAGCCCCAGTTCTTTGTAGTAATCTTTCAGCAAATCGAGCGGCAGGGGCTTACCCTCTTTGCGTTTGGATATAGAAAATATCTTGTTGATGTTACCACCGCTACCAATGGCCTCTACGGGCTGAAAATCTTTTGTGTGGTTTTTAATATACCACTTCATGTGCTCCCACTGCTCGTCTGTAACACTGCCATTTAGCAGGCGGATGGTACCAATATTGAATGACTCTTTGAACACAATATGGTCGTTGGCAAACAGTGTTACTTCCGTACTACCACCACCCACATCTACATACATGTAAGACTTATCAGTATTCAGCTTTTCGGCTATGTGCGTTTCGTAAATAATATTCGCCTCGTCTTGCCCCGAGATGATGTGTACATCAATACCCGTTTCTCTTTTTATATCTGCCAATACCTGTGCGCCGTTTGATGCATCGCGCATGGCAGATGTGGCACAGGCTTTCAGGGCTTCTACTTTGTATATATCCATCAGCAGCTTGTATGCTTTGATGGTGTCTATCATTTTACGTTTCTTCTCTTCGCTGATGAAGCCATTGGCAAATACATCAAAACCCAAACGCAGGGGTATGCGCAGCAGGTTCAGCTTGGTAAAATCTACCGTACCGTCTTTATATACCGATGCCTCTGTAATAAGCAGTCGGGCAGCGTTGGAGCCTATGTCTATGGCGGCTAATATCAAAACCTTAGTAACGTTTATTGCGCAAATACCCGTAAATAGCTACTTGAGAGCGAACTTGCTGCTCTCCTTTTTTGCGTTCCACGTAGGTATTACGCTGTTCGTTATCTAATATACGCCCTTTCACATTTTCCGCAAGCTGAATATTGAGAATGTCTATCAATTCTTTTTGAATATCGGCATCAAACACGGGGCAGGCGGCTTCTATACGGTGATCCAGATTGCGTACCATCCAGTCGGCAGACGAGATATAAACTTTAGGTGCACCCTCGTTATGAAACACAAATACCCTTGCGTGCTCTAAATACTCATCTATGATGCTGATGGCTTTTATAGGCTCTTTGAAAGATTTATTTTGTGTATAAGCACAGCAGCTACCACGTAGTATCAGTTTCACCTCTACCCCTGCCTTTGCAGCATCGTATAGCTTGCCTATCAGTATCTGGTCTACCAGACTGTTTGATTTGATGATGATAGATGCAGGCTTGCCTTTCTTAGCTGCTTTTATTTCTTTGGCTATCATATCGCCAAAAAACTTGCGCATATTTACAGGTGCTACAGGCAGTGTAGTGCAGGCTTTCAAGCTATCGAGCCTGGGTGCAGCAGCTTCAAGGAATGTAAATATACGGTTGATGTCTGCCAGTATGCTTCGGTTGGTTGTCAGCAGGCAATGGTCGCCGTAATACTTGGCTGTACCCTCGTTGAAGTTGCCTGTAGATACAAAACCGTATTGTTTGGTTTTATTGAACTCTCTTTTTTTGATGATGCATAGCTTGCCATGCACTTTCATATTGGGCAGCCCCAACACTACTTTCACCCCCTCTTCTTCCAGTCGTTTTTTCCATTGCAGGTTGGCTTCTTCGTCAAACCTTGCACGTAGCTCTATCATCACCGTTACAGACTTACCGTTGCGTACCGCATTCAGCAAGGCGTTGATGACTTTAGAGTCTTTAGCCAGCCTGTATGCCGTTATCTTAATGCTCTGTACAAACGGGTCAATCGCTGCCTCTCGCAACAGGTCTATAATAGAGTCGAAAGAATGGTAAGGCATGTGCAGCATCACATCACGCTTGTCTATCACTTCCATTATACGGCAGGGCTGCTTCAACAGCGGGTGTACAAATGGTTTGGCGCGCTGCTTAAGGTCTGTAAACACCTGTGATGGAAAATTCATAAAGTCTTTGAAATTATGAATACGCCCACCGGGTATCAGGTTGTCTTTCTTTGAAAGGTTCAGGCGTTTGATGAGATAATCGAGCAGGTTGGCATCTATATGCCTGTCGAACACAAAACGTGTGGCACGGCCTTTCTTCCTGTTCTTCAATCCTTTTTCTAACTCATCTATCAGGTTGGTATTTACATCGTTATCCATTTCCAATTCCGCATCGCGCGTTACTTTGATGATGTAACCCAAAAACCTGTTGAAACCAAATGGCGCAAACAGATTGGGCAGATTGAAACGGATAATATCTTCGAGCAGGATGATGTCTTTGTTCTTTCCCTCTGACGGCAGTATCACAAAACGTGGCAATACTTTAGATGGTATCTCTATCAGCGCGTAACGTTGCAGCATGGGGTTCTTTACATCGCCCAACACACAGGCAAGGTATATAGACTTATCGCGCAACAAGGGTATATGCGGTATGCTCTCTATCATCAACGGCACAATCTGTGTGCGTACCTGCTCATCAAAATAGATGCTGATAAATTCTTTCTGTGCTTTGGTTAGTTGCTTTTCGTTTTTGATGAAGATGTTTTTCCTATCCAGTTCCTTTATCACATCGGTATAGATGGCATCAAACTCTGCTTGCTGGCTGATGACTACTTGCTGTATTTGAGAGAGGATTTTATCGGGGTTTGTTTCCAGATGTATGCGCGCTACTTTACCAATGCGCAACATACGGTTGAGCGTGGCTACGCGTACCCGAAAAAACTCATCGAGATTGTTGGAAAAAATGCCTAAAAACCGAAGGCGGTCGTATATATGGTTGGATGTATCTTTTGCTTCCTGCAATACCCTTGCATTGAAAGACAACCAGCTTATATCTCTTACAATAGTCTGTTTCACATTCTTCATTCTAACGGGCAATTTAAGCATGGGCAAAAGTAATAGTTGATACCCTGCATTGCCTGTGGCATGAAGATAGTAAAAGCAGATTTTACAATTTCTTAATATTCGCTATCAGCCCAGTGGTAGAGTATCCCTGTACGAAGGGTACTACCTGTACACTGCCACCATAGCCCGTTACAAACGATGCACCAACGATGGTGTCTATGCTATAATCGCCACCTTTTACCAGTACATCGGGGCGAATGGTTTGAATAAGTTGTTCGGGGGTATCTTCGTCAAACAGACAAACAGCATCTACACACAGCAGCGATGCTAATTGAAACAGCCTGTCTTGCTCGTGTGTTATGGGGCGGTCGTTACCTTTCAGGCGTTTTACAGATGCATCTGTATTCAGCCCCACTATCAGTACATTGCCCATATCGGCAGCACGTGCCAATAAATCGAGATGCCCGTGATGCAGTATATCAAAACAGCCGTTGGTAAATACTATTTTTTTGCCCGTAGCCCGCCATGTATTGGCTTGGCGCAGCAAGGTATCTCTGTCGCTTATTATCTTACGCTCTATCCACTGTATCTTTTCCATTCTGTATTTTTTTATTTACTATCGGCAACAATACAATAGACAGTACACCCAGTATAACGATGATACCCATTTGCACCGTCCACGATACCCAACCAAATGCCTGCCCGTGTGTATTGGCATCTATACCATATACCGCCAACGCCTGCGCTACCAATGCAGGGTAAGCACCAATACCACCGGGGGTGGCTATAATACCAACGCTGCCCACTATCAGCACCACCAACGCTACCGATAAGCCCAGATGCTCTACCGCAGGCATAGCCCAAAAGCCCAGCACTACCAGAAACCAGTACATACCCCATATCAGCACCGTGTAGAGCAGGAACATACCACGCTTGCGCAATTGCAGTATTGACATAACACCCTGCAACAAGCCACCTATGAACTTACCTATCTTAGATTCCTTGTAGCGTATATATACAAACGCCACCGAGCCTATACCACCTACTGCCGCTACCAATAGCAATATGAGCAGCGATGTGTTGCCTGCCATACCACCGAATGTATCGTTGAGCATCTGCCCTATCACATCGGCTTCCAACACGAAAGCCAGCAGGGTGATGATGCCGAGGCATACTACATCAAAAGCCCTTTCAGCTACGATGGTGCCTATCATTTTATCGGCAGGTACTTTTTCGTAACGCGCCAGTACGGTGCACTTCGCTACCTCTCCTGCTCGTGGCAACACAAGGTTTGTAATGTAACCTATCATTACGGCAAATAAAGTATTGGTAGTAGAGGGGTGTATATCCATCGGCTCCAGCATCAGCTTCCAGCGTAGTGCGCGGAAGTAGTGCGACAGGAAACCTGCTATGAAAATAGGTATCAGATACAGTAAGCGTGTTTGCTTGATAGAACCCATCATCACATCTATCTGCTCGGGTGTCATTTTACTGAACATCCACCAGATGATACCGACACCCAACCCCAGAAAGATAACGTATTGCAACGCTGTGAGCAGGGCTTTCTTCTTCATATCAGCTAAAGATAATGATTATAGTTTATTACCCTCTTTGGGGAAGATGATAGCGGGCTTGTATTGCTTTGCCAGCTCAAAGTCCATGTGCGCGTAAGAGATAACGATGACTGTGTGGCCTACGGCTATACGGTGTGCAGCAGGGCCGTTCATGCAAATCATACCACTGCCGCGCTTGCCTTTTATAACGTAAGTTTCCAAACGTGCGCCGTTGTCCATACTCAGCACCTGCACCTTCTCATTTTCTATGAGGTTGGCGGCATCCATCAGGTCTTCATCTATCGTAATACTGCCGATGTAGTTGAGATTAGCTTCCGTAATCTTTACATGGTGTATTTTCGATTTTAATACTTCTATTTGCATAGCGCCGCAAAGGTAGGTTTTGTTTTTTGAATTTGGGCTGTCTACACCCTGCAAAAGCAGCTACAAATAATTGAAATTATTTATATCATTATTGTAAAAAGCAGCGTAGGAAACTACTTCGTGTTGCTTCGCGAGTGTTACATCCCCCGCCTGCGGCGTCCCCCTTCAAAGGGGGAATTACGGATGCATTTTACATCTTAACCAAGTTGCCATTACTCAGTTTCTTTTACATCGTTGGTTTCAAAAATTCTGTTGATGTAGTTGACACACCCTACTTTCTTCCTTACCCTTTCTGCCCATATAATACCTAATAATGCACCTGAAACAAGACATACTATAAAGAATATGAAACTTAGTGTATTGTGTACATGATAATTGACTACATAGCCCAAAACACCTAAGAATACTAAGGGTACAATAAATATGTTCACCCAATAAATTGCTTCAACTATTGCACGGACTATCTTCATAAAATAAGATAATGCAATTTACTGCAATTACTTTTAAGTAATCTTACACCATTTGTTCCTAAAAATCCTACTCTTTCTCTCCACGCCTGTATATCACTCCATCATCTATTTTGCGTGGTACAAAGCCTGCACCTGCCTCAAACAGTGCATTGTATTTCTTAGCGGCATCGCCTACTAACTGTTTCTTGTTTACATATACACCTCTGTTGTTCCACACCAGGCGTAGTGCTTTAGCAGTATCTGCAAGCCCATCCTTAGCCAGCTCTGCAACTATGTGCTGCAAGTAATCGTTTGACTTAGTTGTAACCTCATGCCTTTTAGTATCTTCTTTCAATAAGCTGGACACTCGCAATGAACCACTCACACGGTTGGTCTGGTATTTGTCACCATATTTATTGGCTGTCAGAAAATCTTTGAATTTCATTTCGTATCTGGTCTTCAAAGGTTCGTGCAAAGGCCTGTGGTTGAACAGCATCATACCCTCATTGTAAGAAAAATTGTACCCTTCCCCCTCATGCAGTATGCCATCTTTTACAGCATCTACCAATACATAATTGGCATTGCCTGCATTATACAAAGTGTTGCTGGTGGCAGTAAGTGTTGCGGTATCTGTTTTGCTGCCAGCCATTACAAGCAGCGGAGATAAGATAGCCAATGAAAGGCATTTGATTGTACGTATTACAGGTATCATAGCAGGTATGTTTAGTTGTACTAAAAATACATAGCTTATTTGTCATTTGTACATTTGTTGTTGTTAAAATATGCACAATAAGGGCGACTGCAATTTGGCATGGTGTTTGCCGCTGTTGCAGCATACCAACAACATAATACTATGAGCGACAATCCGATATTAGCGATGTTCAGCATCGGGTGCCTGTTGGGTATATTGGCAAACTACAAATACAGCAAGCGGTTTGTCATCGTCAACCTCATCATATTTGCCATATACAGTGCATGGCTATACTACGGTTTCTTTGCATGGAAAGTGTGGGGCGATAAATTGGGCAGTTATCTTTTTCTTGTGCTGCTATCCTCTGCACAGTTTATTATCAATGCGGGTTATTTTGTGTACAGTTTTGTAGCCGGCAGGCGAGGCAATAGCACAATAAAAAAGCCCTGACACAGTATATAAGTGCAGGTGCTTTCTTTATACAAAGCGATACGTTATCCTCTTTGCTGTAACCGTTTTGTTGATTATGTTTTGTTACACGTACCGATTTATTGTGTTTTGTACATACTATTTACTATGGAAATACATACGGAACTGTGCCTGATATTACAGTTGTACCGCTGAATGCCTGCTCTTTTACCACTTTGCTATCTACCAGTATTTTTACACGTAACGTACCTACACCATAGGTGCTGAATCCAAATCCTACATTGTCGTAACGATTTACAGTGCGGGTTATTTTTTTACTGAATGGCAATTTGATGTTGGTAACACTGCTGTTACCACCTGTTTCGTTGGTGTAGGCAATAGAGCTGGCGGTATCAACACCACTTTCGCTTACCAAGTTGTATTCAATAGTAACAGTTTTGGGATAGGCTGCAGGGGCAGGCGTAGTTGGGTTGCTGTTATCGTCATCTTTTTTGCAGGCTGTAAATGCTGATTGTAAGGCAAATATGGCCAATGTTACAAATACCAACCGCTTAACAGGAATTGTTCTCATCTCTATATGTTTTTTTAGTAGCTACTTTTTTATGAACGAATGCAAAGCTAACAGTGGCTTGCGCATTAAAAATTAACATAGGTTAATTTATATAACGCAGATAATGAGTAAGGCAACTGTCTTTTGCTGGCAGGCGATGCTATTATCCATTCACATCCTATAGCTAAGACGATTGTTTTCTTTCATTCCTTGGTGGTTAAATGTTTTTAGTGGAATATTTTTATAACTAACCTGACAGTACCTATTCTTGATTAACGCAGGCAGACTCTTCTCAATGGGCAGTTATCACGCACTTGCTTTATACTGCTCACCATCATCAGTACTACGCAGGCGGCGTAGGGCGCGTTCTGTTTCTTCGCGTTGCAGTCGCAGGGCTTCTTCTATAGGTGTACCTGATGGTGGAGATGGTAGTACACGCCTGCCGCGTAGTGGTTTGGTATCGGCAGCGGGGTTGTAGGTTGTAGGATTTTCGGTAGCGGTGTCATGATAGCCCAACCAACTACGGAAGTGTTTGCGGTATTCAGTATCCGTCTTATGTGTTTCGGCAGTATATCGCAGCCATTTGTTGAAAGCAGTAAGCCAGTCGAATAGTTGTGCTTCTGTTATGCGTTTTATGCCCGTAGTCGCCAGATTGAAGTCTATATCGGCCATGCTGCGGGCGCAGAGTTGTTCCAGTGTATAATGTGTTTCTTGGGTATGTAGGGCTTGTGTGTTATGTGTACTTGTATTTACAGATTTAAAATTACCACCATCATCAACAACAAAAACCTTAGCTACTTCGGTAGGTGTACTATCCTTTGCTGTTGTGTTCTTTTCTATACTCTCCTCTTCTTTCCTCTCCTTGTTGCAAGGTAGCTGCAAGGTGCTTTCAAGGGGGTTGCATAACTCATTGTCTGTCAATACGTTTCTCTTACGGGCTTCTGCACTTTTTTTACCGCCCTCACTCATCGTCTTTCTTTTTCTATCCAAAGCACGCAATTGTTCGGTCATTTCTTCCTGATAGATGTAACCGTTTTTCAGTTTCAGCAGCTTGAAGCGGTGTATGCAATCGTCAATAAAAACACGTACTTCTTCGGGGTTCATTTCTTCCAGCAATTTTGATAAGTGTACGTAGGCAAACTCTTCTTTGATGTTGTAACGGTAGCCCTCATTGCTGCGTAGTGTTTCCATCAATGCCCACCATATACCGTAGCCCTTCATGCCATATACGGCTTTCAGCGACATCAGCGCGGGTTGGTTCATGGCATTCTTGTCGTGGGCAAACCAGTGGTTATCTTTCTTTTTCATGTGTGTTGTTTTTAGGTAAAAAGATGTTTTTTATTAGTACAAAAATACAATTATTAATGCATAATAAGTAATATTTTTCTATGTCTTTCGCTTAGCTTATTTTCGCGTATATGATGCACCGTTACCTGTTGTTTTGCTATTTGTTTTTCACAACACTATCTGCCCGTGCACAAAGGCATGATATGCACAAACCCGATGCGCTGCGCAACATGGCAGACTCTACCATACAGGTTACCCTGATGGCATGGCCACTTGGCAACGAGGCAGATGAAAGCACGTATAAGCAACTTGACAGTACCATAGCCCGCTACCGAGGTGCAGATACTTTGCATACTACTAAGTATATGTTCGGAAAGGTAGATACTGAGGACTGGTATATTACTGCTAATGGCAGGGTGGCAAACAGGTACTCTTATTTTCGGGGTAGTAAAGCACCCACCGTATATGCATATTGGTATTGCGATGAGGGGGAAACGAAGAAAGATAACTACAGCAATAATACGTTAATAGTACATAATTGCTACAATACAGTAACACGTACCGATACCATCATCATGCAACTTGCACCCAATATGGTTGATAAACAGATACGCCGGTACGATGATAAAGGAATATTGACTGCTATGTGGCGTACAGGTATGAACGAAACACCTTTATATATTACATACACATACAACCCGCAAGGCTTGCCTGTAGAAGAAAAACACTACGTACACGATACCCTCACCGCCATACATACCTATACCTACACAATGGATAACAGAGGCAACTACACTAAGCGCAACCATTATATAGACAAACGGCTGTACAGGGTGCTATATAGGCGAATATATTATAATTGAGAAGCAGCTTAGAGATTAAATCTTTTTAATCAGCATCTGTAGCCTTACTTTTTTCTTATATTCGTATAAACACGCAACGACTATGATACCTGTAACACGTATTTTCAAAAGCCTGCTTATTGTTTTAATGCTGCCACTATGCAGCTACGCAGGCAACAAGCCCGATGCGACAACTTTAACCAACATCAGCAACGAGATGTATGCATCAGGCAATACCTACTACATATTGGCGGATGCACTACGCGATGGTTTTATTGAACCCGAAAAAGGCTTTGCATATAGCTATGCCAAAGGTGTAGTAACCATCAACAACAAAGCACTGCCCGAGCCTTACAATACACAGTATGCAGAAAAGATGAAAACATTGTTGGCTAAAACAGAGCATCCTGATGCCAGCTTTTCTGTAATGTCAGACAAACTAAATGTAGACGCTTTACTGGATGAAGAAGGTAGTTACCGCACAGCAGTTAGAGACGAAGCTGCCAGAGAAAAACAACAAGCAACCTCTGAACGCTACTGGCAGGTTATAGGAGAAATGGCTGCCGAGGGTTTGATAAAAGATGCCAACAATATGCGCATGGTATGGAAAGGTGATGCCATACGCATAAACGGTAAAAAACTAAAAGGCGCAACCGCCGAAAAATACAACGCCAAACTAAACGCTATAGATGGCTTGCGCACTGGCAAGGGTGCATACAGGTTCAGCAGAACTACTACATCGCGCATAGGTTAGTGGTTTTCTTCATTCGCGAGTGTACATCCCCCGCCTGCGGCCCCCCCTTCAAAGGGGGAATAACACGTTCCGATTTACACATATCAACAACCCTCAAAGGGGAAATGCCATATTCCCCCTTTGAAGGGGGACGATACTGCGTGCAGCAGTATCAGGGGGATGTGCTATGTAATGTGTGCAATCACCCCATCCGCATTTTTTGCAGCCAGCGTATGCTGGGGCGTTCGGCTAAAAGGTATAGCAGGTAGGCTATGGCTACAGATGCTACCACACCCAGCATCCATACAAACAGATTGTTGATACTATAAAAACCCCAACCCATACGGTAGCTGATGATTTTTACACAGAAGATGCTGGCAAGGTGTGTTACATAGAGTGTGTAACTGTAATGCCCCAACTTGTCGAGCCAGCCTACTACTACCCCATGCCGCATAGCACCAAACAGCAGCCATGTGGTAAACACTACGGATATTACAGCCGTTACCTTGTTAGATACTTCATGAAACAGATGTCCCTTTACCCATACAAATAGTACAAACGCTACAAGAGTGATAATGTAAAACGCCCATTTGCCCACAGGGAATAATTGCACCAGCTTCTCTCTGTAATTATAGAGCAACACACCCACCAAAAAGAAAGCACTGTAGTCGTACACAAACAGCAGGATGGAATTGAAATCATCCTCTTCATGAAAATAAATACCCGTAAGGCGCACACCAAGTACGATGCCTGCTAAAGATAGTACCGCCCAGATACGCCAATACTTTATAAGCCACGGGGCAAGCAGGTAAAATATCACCTCTAACGGTAGCGACCAGTATTGGTGTGTCAGATAGTTATGTTCATGCACATACACCAGCGACCATAGTATGTTTGCCAACCCTGCAAAAGCCTGATAGTCTGCCAAGATGGGTGGGTAGCCCTGTATGCCATCGTAAAAAGCCTGTGGTGCAAACAGCCTCGCGGCGTTAAACGCCAGAAAAGCCCAAAACAAACCAGCTATATAAGTGGGGTACAGGCGTATTGCCCTGCGTTTCAGAAAACCCCAAATACTGCTGCTGTTCTTCACACTATGCGCTATAGAAAACCCCGATAACAGAAAGAACATGATAACGAACTCTGCCCCCAAGCTGGTCATTTGCATACAGTCTATCATCAGCCTTTCCCACCAAGCCCAGCTTTCTTTGCCATGTACTTGGGTGGCATATATACTATCGTTGGTAAAGAGCCATCCACGGGCATGGTTTAGCACCACCCCCAAAGCGGCAATACCACGCATCGCATTGATGATACGCCAGTTTATTTTCAACCCATCTGTTTGTGTGGGCATCAGCTGTTTCAAATTAGTACCCTGCAATGCTAATAATTCAAATCTTATAGTACAATTCATTATACGTTAATAACTCATTATTAACAAGAAGTGAGGTGTGTATTGGCTGTAAACTATCATTCATACAAATGCTTGCTACCTCTCTGTCAATCCACTATATTTTATTACTTTAGTCCCCACAAATCCACTACTTTCTGATGAAACTATTAGAAAATAAGGTAGCCCTGGTAACGGGTGCAAGCCGAGGTATAGGTGAGGCTATCGCCGTAAAGTTTGCAGAGCATGGTGCGCATGTGGCGTTCACCTACCTAAGCAGCGACGAGAAAGCGCAGGCATTAGAGGCTAAACTGAAAAGCTACGGTGTAAATGCCAAAGCCTATAAAAGCAACGCGGGCGACTATGCAGCCGCCGAACAATTGGGCAATGATGTATTGAAAGACTTCGGTACGATAGATATATGTGTTAACAATGCAGGCATCTCTAAAGACAACCTGCTGCTACGCCTAACCCCTGAACAGTGGGACGATGTGATACAAGCCAACCTGAAATCTGTCTATAACCTCACCCGTCAGGTGATAAAGCCCATGATGAAAGCACGTACGGGCAGCATCATCAATATGAGCAGTATAGTGGGTGTAGAGGGCAATGGCGGGCAGAGCAGTTATGCGGCATCCAAAGCGGGTATTATTGGCTTTACCAAAAGTATAGCACAAGAGCTGGGCAGCCGCAACATACGCTGCAATGCCATAGCACCGGGCTTTATAGAAACAGACATGACACACTACCTGCAAGACGGCGGTGCTGAAAAATGGTTTCAGCAAATACCTATGGCACGCTTCGGCAAGCCCGAAGAGATAGCCAACGTAGCCCTGTTCCTTGCCAGCGATATGAGCAGCTATGTAAGCGGACAGGTAATAAACGCCTGTGGGGCAATGAGTACATAAACGAAGTATTAAGTAGAAAGTATAAAGTAGAAAGTTGAATGGTGAAACTGCTTATCTGCAATTGTTGAGGATGCATAATTATCATATTTATCTATCTACAGCTTACTACTTGTTACTATCTACTTACTACTAATTTCAACTAACTTTGCAATTCATAAAGATTTTTTAATGCAGAAGATAACGGCTGCTATTACAGCGGTGGGCGGGTATATACCCGACTACGTAATGACGAATAAAGAACTGGAGACGATAGTTGATACTACCGATGAGTGGATAACCACCCGTACAGGCATCAAAGAACGCCGTATGCTGAAGGGTGAAGGCAAGGGCAGCAGCGATATGGCTACCGAAGCGGTAAAAGAAATATTCAGGAAACGCCCCGATGTTACTGCCGATGATATAGAACTGCTGATATGCGCTACTACAACGCCCGATTTTCAGTTTCCCGCAACGGCGAATGTGATATGCGATAAAGCTGGTTTGAAGAATGCCTTCGGGTATGATGTGAATGCCGCCTGTAGCGGCTTTTTGTTTGCGCTTACCACAGGTGCGCAGTTTATAGCCAATGGCACATACAAAAAAGTAATAGTAGTAGGTGTTGATAAAATGAGCTCGATACTGAACTACGAAGACCGTACTACCTGCATCATATTTGGTGATGGTGGCGGTGCTGTATTGCTGGAGCCCGATACCGATGGCTACGGACTGATAGACAGCGTACTGCGTAGTGATGGGGCTGGCCGTGCACACCTGCACCAGAAAGCAGGCGGCTCTGTAAAACCTGCTACGGTTGAAACAGTAATGAACAAAGAGCATTTTGTGTATCAGGAAGGGCAAACGGTTTTTAAGTTTGCGGTGAAGAATATGGCAGATGTTGCCGCACAGATAATGGAGCGCAACAGCCTTGTGGCAGACGATATACAATGGCTTGTACCGCATCAGGCAAACCTGCGCATTATAGCTGCTACTTACGAGCGTATGGGGCTGCCTATAGAGAAGGTAATGATAAACATAGAACGCTACGGCAATACCACCAACGGTACACTACCCCTCTGCCTTTGGGACTATGAAAAGCAACTGAAGAAAGGTGACAACATCGTCCTCGCAGCATTTGGTGGTGGCTTTACATGGGGTGCTACCTACATCAGGTGGGCGTATGATGGGGCTGCTTATAGCTTGAAGTAGAGAGTAATTAGTAGTAAGTGATAAGTATAAAGTACTAAGTTAAGATATCAGAGCCTCGCATATTGCGGGGCTTTTTTATTGCTTATATTTTATACACTCGTTACAAATTAAACGTAAGCCTTGGTATGACGATGGCATTACGTGTCAGCCCGTCTGGTCGGTTTTCACGGGCATATACTGGGCCTGCAATGGTAAAATCAAAAATCCAGCTATCTGTACGATAATAGAACCCGAGGTTGATGTTGACTGTAAACCCTGCACTGTTTTGTAATGTTATTTCTGTGCCGTTAGCCAATGTGCTCTTGTCGTTGGCAAGGTGGTATAGTACCAAAGGGCCACCATGTATGCCACTGCGCTTCCAATCTTTTTTAGCTTCTACACGCAGCAAAGCATCACCTGCACGGCGTAGCTTTCGAGACGAAAAATATGCCGTTTCAATGCTATCTCTGTTTTCGGTAGTATGGTACTCATTGCGATTGTATTGCAGCAGTGGCTGCTGCACACCAGCGGCAAGCACTATATACTTACCTATATTAGTATTTACGCCCAGTATTATGTCTGTAGTACCCAAGCCTATTTGGTATGCCATAGGCAATGGCTTGCCATTTATTTGGTCGTCTGCATTACTAAGCCCTATACGCGCACCGATGGTATAATATAATTGCCTGTCTGCCTTACGGGTTTTGATGCGGTGTGTGTAGGTGCTTATCAGGTCGCCTATGCCGTAATTACTACCCAGATTGCCGGTAACTACTTGCAATGGCAACTTTACTTCAAGGTAACTTCTCCTATCTAAAAAAGTTTTTATTTCTAATTGCGGGCTTATAACCCAAGACAGTTTTTCGCCACTGGCTACTGCTGCCGAAAACCCTACACTGTTATGTAGTGTATCTTCTTTCTGCTTGCCATGCTGCATAGCACCAACACTGCAAAAGCCGGCATCGGCACAGCCTTGCGCATAGCTGTTACCTATACTTACTAACCACATTAACAGGATGTAAAACCTTTTCATATCTGCGATTATTAGCTAATATAATTTATGCCGTTACTACATTATGTATTGTAGACGACAAATACAGGAAATGACAATTTTATGAAGAAAATAATGGCACTATTTCTCCAGTATTTGTTTTAGCATTTGCAGGTCTTTCATATTTGCTTTGCGCATCATAGCTGCCATAAAGGGACTGAACAGTTTTGAAAAACCTTTCGGCTCGCCTGTGTTGCGTAGTGTCATCAGGGTACTTGTATTATTTATCGCTTCCCATGTATAAGTAGTACGCATGGGGAAGGGTCCTTGCGCTGTTTGCATCACCAGCTTTTCATTCGGTATGTATTCGGTAATCTCATAAGTATAAGCCAGCTTGCGCCCAAGAAAGTGCGCCGTAAAATCTACAAGCGTACCTACCGCAAGCGGCTTAGGTGTTTTCCATATTGCCGACTTGATGTTGACATACCATACGGGTGCATTATCGGGGTTGGCAGCATAGGCTGCTACTTCTGCCAATGGCTTGCCGATAACAATATCAGTTACAACATCTACCATGTCATGTTATTTTAGAGTAGTTAAAAAAAACCGCGCATACTGGGTACACGCGGCTTGTATTAATTGGTTGGTCGAAAAAACAGATTACTGATACAGGTAGTAGATGTTGGTTACATACTGGTTACTATCCTTTGTATCGCCCGGGCCTTTGATGTATTCTTCTATCACCAAGCCCATTTTCTTACCACTTTTGCCCATATGCTCGCCCAGTGCTACGTGTGCGTTGGCACTACCACTGTAGCCACCTGTATATTTTATCATGTACGCGGGGCTGGCTGCTACTTCTACTATCGTACCGCCCTCTACGGGTTTGTTATCTGCCACAGGAAAGCCTACGTGCATATCTGCCTGTTGATTGGCTTCGTCCCATTTATATACAATGTCTGATGGTGGACCTGCAATACGGCTGCCTAATTTCTTACCCATGTCTGCATAAGTCTTGTCATAAAACGCCATCATATCTGCCCACTTTATTACTTGACGCACACCTGCATAAGTATGTGCTGCAAACTGTGTTTCTTCTATGTTGAAAGAACCACCACCAACAGCATCATTGGCATGTGCTTCGCTGTAGGTTTTAAGCAGTTCCAACCCACGGTCGAAGCTTTTCTGCATCATACCTTTCATACCCATCAGCGCACCCATTCCACGCCATATAAAGCCCATTGTTTCATGAAAATGCCATGTAGCTACTACTTTACCATCCTTTTCTTCTACCTGCACAAAGCCGTCAGATGTACCTTCAAATGGTTTCATGAATTGCATACCATAGGTCATTTTGCCATCTGTAACGCCTGTATTGGTAATCTTACCTTCACCAGATATATTGTCGTTACCTACCCAATGGTACACGCTACCTACTTCACCATCCGTGCCACTCACATCCCACTTCATGGTACTGTCTTGTTCTTCCCATGGGCTCCAGTTAGTCCAGTTGCTGAATTTCACCATCTGTTCCCACACCACAGCTTTGGGTGCGTTGATGGTTGTTGAGCGTTCCATTGTAAACTCTGCGGGCGTTGCCATACACAGTACCAGGAAACCTACAATTAAAATCAGGACGAGTATCCCGAGAAAACGTAATACTTTTTTCATATTGCATAATGTTTGCCCGAAATGTAGAAAATATTTTGTGGAACTTATAGTCCCTTATGTCATTTTTAATAAAGTTTAATCTTCTGGTAATGAGGTATCAACCCATTTACCAGCCATAGCGTACCTTTGCATATATGAAAAACATACGCAACTGCACTTTGCAAGACCTTGAAACACTGTTGGTTAGCATGGGCGAACCCAAATTTAGGGGCAAGCAGGTGTATGAGTGGATATGGCAAAAACATGCAGGTAGTATAGATGAGATGAGCAACCTGCCCAAAACCCTGCGAGAAAAACTGGCTGCTGCCTACCACATACCCAAAGTAAAAACACACCACAGCCAGTATAGCAGCGATGGCACTATTAAAAACCGCCTGATGCTGCACGACGGGCATTTTGTAGAAAGTGTACTGATACCTACCGAAAAACGCATCACACTTTGTGTATCCAGCCAAGTGGGCTGCTCGCTTGCATGTAAGTTTTGCGCTACGGGTTTTCTGCCACGCAAGCGCAATATGGATTTTGACGAGATAGTGGACGAAGTAACGCTTGCCAATGCACAAGCAGAGGAGCATTTTGGCAAAGGCATTACCAACATCGTATTTATGGGTATGGGCGAGCCACTGCTCAACTACCGCAATGTGCTGAAAGCAATAGACAAGATAACCGCACCTGCCCCCGATGGATTGGGTATGAGCCCACGCCGCATAACGGTATCTACCGCCGGCATCAGCAAGATGATACGCCAACTGGGTGATGATGAGGTGCGTTTTAAACTGGCTCTATCCCTGCATGCAGCAAACGATAAAAAGCGCGATGAGATAATGCCCATCAACGAAACCAGCAACTTGGAAGACTTGGTAGATGCGCTGAACTATTTTTACCAAAAAACGAAGAACGAAATAACGTTTGAATACATCCTGTTCAACAAATTCAACGACAGCCTGCAAGACGCGGATGAACTGATAAAACTATACCGCCGTGTACCTGTTGACTTGGTGAATATTATAGAATATAATACCATAGAGAAAGCAGACTTCAGCAAACCGGACGAGGACACTACCGACCGCTTTATGGCATACCTTGAAAGCAAACGTGTAAACGCCCGCCTGCGCCGTAGCCGGGGCAAAGACATAGATGCTGCTTGCGGCCAGTTAGCAAATGTGGATGGGAAGGGTTAGTAGAAAGTAGTGAGTAGTAAGTAGAAAGTTGTAGGGTGTATTGCACAGCTTTAGTTGTATTGTCAAGAGTTTCCTAAAGACATTAATCACAATAACATTTCATATATTAGCATATATGAGAACTATACTTGTAAGCATAATGATTGTGCTATTGACAGGCTGCGACAATGCTGCCAACTTCCCCATTGCACCGCCTGATGCAAAGGCTACTGATGCACGTATAATTGGCAGATGGCAGTTTGAAGAAGATACCAACAGTCATAATTTTTACGAAGTATATATTGCACATAAAGACTACCCACACCAATACCATATACGCTTCTGGAACAGGGGTGGCACTAACCCCACCTACGAATCTAATATGCACTTTTCAGATATAAACGGCGTTCGCTTTATCAACGTACCATATTTTGAAGAGGTTGGTGCAAAGCAATATGGTTTCCTGAAAATATTATCGGCGAATGAAGATATGTCGAAGTTTACAGCTGCTGTGGTGGGCGATACCACAATGTATAAAATAACATCTGCAGACATACTAAGGAAACGCATCATTAGCAATATGAACAATCCGAAGTTTTACTCAGATACGGTACACTTCTATAAAATGCAATAGCACTATGCCAACCACCACTACCGCACGCAAAATGGCTATGGGTTTTGATGAAGTAACCGAAGAGCCGCATTTTGAGGTGACATCCTTTAGAGTGAAGAAGAAGATATTTGCCACTATGAACGAACCCGAAAAGCGCATGACCATCAAGCTATCTGCCGCCGACCAGGATGTTTTCTGCACGTTCGATGCTATGGTCGTTTACCCCGTACCCAATGCTTGGGGCAAGCAAGGGTGGACACATGTAAACCTGCAAACCATACGCAAAGAAATGCTGCAAGATATATTGACGGTAGCCTACTGCACCGTAGCCCCTAAAAAGCTGGCAGACAAATACCGTATTGAATAACAATAAACTAACGCCATAGACTTGCATCTGCGCAGTATTAGTAATACCTTAGAATATATTAATCATCCCAAATAATAAACTGTATGAAAAAAGTTTTATCAATTGTAGCGCTTGCAGCACTAGTAACCCTCGGCACATCTTGTGGTAAAAAATACGACTGTACTTGTTCAGAGTCGAACGGTACTACAACAGTAACACAAGTGAAGGGTGCAAATAAAGATGCTGCACAAGTAAGCTGTGTTGCCAAATCGAATACAAGCACAGGTAAGGCTTGTGCCATCATAAACTAACATAATAAAATGGCTGTATGCATATCGTGTACAGCCATTTTTATGCCCCGTAGTAGTGCTTATTTATAAAACCGCATGGCATCTTTCAGTATCGTGGTTACCCTTTTCACATCTATATCTGCCTCAGGGTCTATCAGTAGTATTTTCATCTTAGCACGTTTTTCCAGCAGCAGCTCGGGGTAGTCAAGTTTGTCGCTTTGCACAATGCCTATATAGGGCTGTTTATATTTTTTGTGTATCCACAGGTAGCAAAACATCTTGCCCTTGTAGTAGTAGAATGGCAGCTTGTACTTCCACTCTTCTGTAATGTCATCGCTGAGGGTGGGTATATGGCTACGCAAAAAAAGCATGGTGCTTTTTATCGGCTCTTCAAGGTTCAGAAAAAAACTATCTATCGGGCGCAGCATAGGGTAAAGATAATGTATTGCTGTGCTGTAGATGCGTATAGTGCTATAAAACAAAAAGCTACTACATCAGTAGCAGCTTTCGTCTTTCCAGCCTTAAAGCCCCCTCGCAATAAGCCTGATATGCATTTCTCACTGTCAATTATAACAAGCCATTTTAAAAAAGGTTGTAACAGACAGCATTTTTTTTACAAATTGTCAAACTCATACAGTTCATCCAAGTGGGTATGAGGCGGCACTTCAAGCAATGGCTTGATGAGGCCATCTGCCAGCCCATACACCCAGCCGTGCAGGTAGGGCGCATTGTTATACTTCCATGCTTTTTGAATAATGGATGTTTTGGCAAGGTTCATTACTTGCTCCATCACATTCAGTTCTATCAGCTTGTTTACAGACTCTTCTTCTGTTCCTTGCCCGTCTACTTCATTGCGGTGTATGCGGTACACGTCTTTTATGTTGCGCAGCCATTTGTTGATGATACCAAGACTATGGTTGCCCATTGCAGCTTTTACACCACCGCATCCGTAGTGTCCGCACACTATTACGTGTTTTACCTGTAGTACCGTTACGGCATACTCCAGTACGCTCAGCATATTGATGTCTGTATGCACCACCATATTGGCAATATTGCGGTGTATGAATATTTCGCCCGGCTCGGTACCTGTTATCAGGTTGGGTGGTACACGGCTGTCGCTACAGCCTATCCACAAAAATTCGGGATGCTGTACGTTCTTCAGCCGATCAAAAAACTCAGGGTCTTTTTTTACATGTTCGGCAGCCCATTCTTTATTGTGTTGTAATAATCTGTTGTAGGATTTCATTATTTATGTTTTAAGAGATTAATTTATTAGTTATTCTGCGTCAGTTGTTTCAATAGCTTTTTATACCCACCTGCACTACGTGCAGCAGGGCCTTTCCCTTTTTCCAGTTCGGTTACCACATCTCTGTCTGCCGCCTCAACCGGTATCTTGTAGCTGCTCCTAAACCCTACTAGCGACATCTTGATATTTTTATCGGCAGCACGTGTGTTGTGGAAATCTTTAATGAGGTCAAGCACATCAAAATCTATATACTCCGTTTGGCTGGCATCTATTACAACATTGGTATTTTCCGGCAGATTTTCAAGCGTTTCTTTAATACTTGCTTTGTTCAGGAAAGACACTTCTTGTGCCAGTGTCAGCTTCACCAGTTCGCCATCATCATACGTACTGCGATGGTAGTAGTATGGCACGCGCATATTGTTGCGTAGTATGTAGAAGATGCTGATGACCATACCTATACCAACACCTTTTAGCAGGTCGAGCGATACTACACACAAAGCAGTAGCTACAAAGGGTATAAACTGCTGCCAGCCACCATGCTTCCACATATGTATAAACACCGCAGGCTTGCACAGGCGGTAGCCCGTATATATCAATATAGCAGCCAGCGATGCTTTGGGTATCAGATTAAGCACTACTGGTATCGTAGCCACACATACCAGCAACAAAACCCCATGTACGATGGTGGAAAGTTTGGTACGAGCCCCTGCATTTATGTTGGCAGACGAGCGAACGATAACGGACGTTACAGGCAAGCCGCCAATCAAACCGCTTACTATATTACCCAATCCTTGCGCGCGTAGTTCTCTGTTGGTTGGCGTGTATCTTTTAAAAGGGTCCAGCTTGTCGGTAGCTTCTATACACAGCAGGGTTTCTATAGATGCTACAACGGCTATTACCACGCCAATACGCCACACGGCAGGGTTCATAAAGCCACTGAAATCGGGCAGCATAAAGTTGTTTACAAAACCACCAAAGCTATCTGCCACGGGCAGGCTTACCAGATGTGTTTCATCAAGATATAGTCCACCGCCTTTGAATACTGCATTCATCACCACACCCAGTACCACTACTATCAGCCCGCTGGGCACCATCTTTAGTTTGCTGAATGCTTTTGTTTGCCACAGCACTAATAATGTAAGCCCTAACAGCGATATGATAGCTGCGCCCATTTCTATATGTTTCAGTGAGTCTTCAATAATCTGCAGGCTGAAGCCGTCTTCAGCATCTACCATGCTATCGTGGTTTTGTTTGGTATAGCCTACGGCGTCGGGTATCTGCTTGATGATGATGGTAAGCCCGATACCTGCCAGCATACCCTCTATCACACTATTGGGGAAGTAGTTGGCAATAGTACCAGCCTTTAATATACCGAGTACAAACTGCACTACACCTGCTATGATGACACTGCAAAGAAAAATATCAAATGCTTTCAGTTCGCCCAGCGCAGCCAGCACAATGGCTGTAAGCCCGGCTGCAGGGCCTGTAACGCTGAGGTTAGACCCACTTAAAAAACCAATAAGGATGCCACCAATTATACCCGCTACAATACCTGAGAAAAGAGGTGCACCAGATGCCAATGCAATGCCCAGGCACAATGGCAATGCTATGAGAAAGACAATAAGGCCGGATATGGCATCATACTTTATATGAGCAAATAAATTGCTGTTATGTTTATTCATTACTTGGGGGGAGATTCAATGATGTAAAAAGCCACACACAACTGTATGGAAGCTCAAAAGGCTATGCAAACATGTTGGGCGGCGGGCTGAATAGCTCTGCTACGTACGATACGGGTATCATTTCTGTAAAATGTATGGCTGTATGTACAGCATAGTTGCTGTATAGCAGTTCATTAACATGGTGTGTATATGTTACACATTGCTTATCAATGCTCGTGGCTATCTGTTTTTCCTGCTCACTTTCATTTGTCTTGCCATCTGCTTCATATACCTCTTCAGTCAGTTGTCCTTTGTATAGCCACTGCCCCAACTGCTTGACAGGCAGCACCTGAAAGCTGAATATGAATAAAAAACTATATGCGAGCCAGTGTTTCACTACCACAAATTAACGTGAAAAATGTTTTGTATGGCTATGGGTTTCAATAATAAAATGTTAAACACTCATCATAAATATATATTCTATGGCATTTTTTATTACTTCACCGCGTTTTTCAGCGTACTTTCGCGCTGGTTTTTAAAGATGTTGAAACGATTATTTGTCATACTGTCTGTTTGCCTGCTACCCCTTGCAGGTATGGCGCAAGACCAGTGGCCATCGCCAGAGGTGGAGCAGATGTACCATAATGCCCGAGAACAGATGATGAACGGCAACCTGAAGCAGGCCATCATCATATACAGGCAGGCCATCCAACTGGCACCCGAAAAAATGATACTGTACCGAGACCTTGCCCATGCACAATACCTGTCATCCGAAATTGACGAAGCCCTGCAAACGCTCGACCCCATCCTGAAAAGCGGAGAGGCAGACGACCAGGCATACCAAACGGCTGCTGCCTGCTACCTTGCCAAAAACGAGGGTAAGAAAGCCAAACTATTGCTGCAAGATGCCGTGAAACGCTACCCCCATTCGGGTATATTATACAACCAACTGGCGAAGCAAACAGAGCAGGAAGGCGATGTGGAAGGTGCGCTGGCTATGTGGCTCACTGCCATACAGCAAGACCCTGCCTACCACATGAGCTATTACGAGGCTGCCCGCCTGTACATGGGTACCAGCAAACCGATATGGGCAGTTATATATGCAGAGATTTTTCTGAATATAGAGCAGCATACCCAACGGGCAGAAGAAACAAAAGATATGCTGCTGGGTGCCTATATGCGCCTGTACGACCGTATGGGGCAGGTAAACGTACCTAAGTATAAAGGGACGGCTACCAATACACAAACATCATCTGGTTTTGAAACAGCAGCCTATAATATCTATCTCAAGCTATCACCCATCGTCAGCGATGGTATTAATGCAGAAAACCTGATAATGCTTCGCACACGCTTCATTATGGAGTGGCAACGCACATACATCAAGCGTTATCCTTTCAGTATGTTCACCCGTATGGAAGATATGCTGCGCAATGGGTACTTTGATATATACAATCAATGGGTTTTCGGGCATATAGACAACCCGCAACAGTTTGAAGCATGGACAAAGTTTCATGGTGATGCGATGCCAAAAATAGAACAGTGGCTGAACGAACACCCCTACCGCCCTACTGCTGCCGATTTTTATAATGATAAAGCGGTAAAGGGCATCTTCCTGCAAAAGGATGGAGATGACGGTAAAAAGAAAAAGAAGAAATAAGGATAATAAGGCGGCAACACAGGGCTACTTAAATATAAAAACCTTAACGTTTGGCTGCTTATTTTTGAAGATTTTCAGAGAAAACCAATAATGAATAACCGATACATATACAAGGCATTTTGCACCGCAATGGTATTGCTGACTGCACTGCTTGGCAATAATGCCCATGCACAGGTGCTGGATAAAGTAGCTGCCGTAGTGGGCAAAAACCGCATCATCCTGCAATCTGAAGTAGATGCACAGGTGGCATCTACCATGCAAAACACACCCGATGCTGACGAGGCAGCAGTGCGATGCGAGATAATGGAGCAGATGATATTGCAAAAAATGCTGGTAGAACAGGCAGAGCGCGATAGTGTGGTGGTGAGCGAAGAAGATGTAGAGGCCGCATTGGATAACAGGGTACGCTATTTTGTAGGTATGCTGGGCTCTAAAGAAAAACTGGAAGAAGTATCTGGTAAAACCATCTTTCAACTGAAAGAAAGCTACCGTGATATGACGCGTGAGAATATGATGGCAGAGCGTGTACAGGGGCAACTATTGCAGAGCGTGAAGATAACACCTGCTGAAGTGAGGGCTTTCTTCAATACCATACCTGTTGATAGCCTACCCTACTTTCCCGCCATGGTAGAGATGGGGCAAATAGTCATCAACCCACCTACCAACCCCGAACTGGATATGTATGCACGTACCAAGCTGGAAGGCATACGCAAAGACATTGTAGAGAACGGCAAAAGCTTTGAAACGATGGCGAGCATGAACAGTGACGACCCCGGTAGCCGCGATAATGGTGGCCGCTACGATGGTGTAAGCCGTAAAGGCGGCGGATGGGCTCCGGAGTTTGTAGCTGCAGCCTTCAAATTGCAAAACGGTGAAGTATCGCCGATTGTAAAAACACAATTCGGCTACCACATTATACAAATGGTAAAACGCCGTGGCGACGAAGCAGATGTAAGGCATATACTTATAAAACAAGAACACACCTCTGCCGACTATAAAGCTGCCTTCCTGAAACTGGATACTATACGCTCTCAACTGATAGCGGGCAAATACTCTTTTCAAGAGGCGGTAGGCAAATATTCGCAAGACGAAATGAGTACACGTACAGGCGGTATGATACTGGATGCACAAACCAACTCGTCGCTCATGGAAATTGAAAAGCTGGACCCTGCCATCGCCTTGATGATAGACACCATGAAAGTAGGCAGCTATTCTCAACCACAGGTGTTTGATAACGGGCGTGGCGACAAATCTTGCCGCATTGTGTATATGAAAAACATCACCAAGCCACATAAAGCCAACCTGGTAGATGATTATGCCCGCATACAGGATATAGCATTGCAACAAAAGAAATCGAAAAAGCTATTGGATTGGGTTGCCGAAAAATCGCCCACATACTACGTGAAGATAGCCCCTGAGTTTGCCACCTGCAAGCAATTGGATAACTACGTGAAGAACAGCAAATAACCTATATTTAATATATACTCCTACCCCCGATACAAAAAACATCGGGGGTTTTGGTTCATATACTTGTTTATATATCTTTGTCAAAACCTTAAGTATGTTTTCTAAACTTATATCCTATATACTACCGTTGGTGGTAGTATCTGCAATACAGGTAAAAGCGCAAACAACCTACCCCAGTGGCGTAACAGGCTGCATAGCCCGGTGGGATTTCGCCAACTCAGGCACTGTTACTTCATTGCCCGATGTTAGTGGCAACGGGCATACAGGCACTACCAATAATATTACTACAGCTACGGGCTTCCGGAATATTACCAATGCGGGTATGCAGTTCAATGGCAGCACCAGCAATGCCATTGTAACTGGTACATCGCTGTTATCACCATCATCCGTATCAATAGTAGCGGTAACAAACCTTGATACATTCTACTCAGGCAGCTGTCAGCTTTCGCAAATCATTTGTAAAGGGCAGCCACACAATATAGCAGGTGGATATGGCTTAGGTTTTGGCGACAATGCATTTGATGCCGGTTGCGGTATATACAGCCCCAACAATATGCAGCTGAATGCGCAAATGGGTACTTTTTCGCACTCGGTAACTGCAGGCAATTATGTGCAACTACGTAAATGGTATTTCACTGCAGTAACCTATTCCGGTACAAACATCAAGTATTATCAGGTAGAAATGGATACCAATAATTACTATGGCAACATTATGCCCATATATGATATTACAGGCAGCAACTCTTTAGGAAGCGGCTCTGCAAATATCAGTATCGGTTACCACCTCAACCCTTCTTTTCCTTATTGGGTAACAGGCAAGATGGATGAAATCGTTTTGTTCAACAAACAAGCAAGCACTACAGAGATACAATCTGTATATGATTATTTATGGGGGTTGATAAGAATCAGTTTCAACAATCGTACATTATGCACAGGCGATACCCTGCACGTAAATTACACACCTGTAAATACATCCTTGTATAGTACCGGCAATATATTCAGGATAGAATTATCAAACGCATCCGGCAGCTTTGCATCGCCTACTGTCATAGGTTCTGTTACATCTACTACTGCAGGCACTATTATTTGTTCTATACCATCGGGTATAACATCCGGTGCCGGTTACAGAATACGTATTACCAGCAGTAATGCACGCTCTAAAATGCCCGATAACGGTACAAACATGAGCATCAATCTGCAACCACTCAATTTTTCGGCATCATCAAACGGCCCATTGTGTATCGGCGATACGTTACGCCTGTTTGGCAACTCTACCAGTAGCAGTGTAAACTATAGCTGGACAGGGCCTAATGGCTTTACATCTACATTACAAAACCCGATTATTCCTAACACATCAAGTGTTAATGCAGGCAACTATATATTAGCCGCTACCCTCACTACAGGATGCGCTACTGTTACAGATACTGAAGTAGTAAACATCAATGCTATACCTTCAACCCCTGCTGCCAGCAGCAATAGCCCTGTATGCGTTGGTGCTGCTATCAACCTGTCTGCTGTTAGCGGCACTAGCGGCGTTACTTATGTATGGACAGGCCCGGCAGGCTTTAGTTCCACATCGCAAACACCCAGCCGAACCCCTGCTGCCACTAACCATACCGGCAGTTACAGTGTGCGTGCATCACTTAATGGTTGTTTATCACCATCAGCATCTACCAATGTTATTGTCAACCCCATACCTGCATCACCCACAGCAGGCTCTAACAGCGCTGTGTGTACAGGCAGTACATTATTGTTAACTGCAAGCACTGTTACAAATGCATCTTACAGCTGGACGGGGCCGAATGGATTTACATCTACATTGCAAAACCCATCGCGTATCGGTATGACGGCTGCAGATGCGGGTACATACAGCGTAGTATCAGTCATTAACGGTTGTCAGTCTGTTAGTGCAAATACAATTGTCAATGTTGTTGCCGGGCCACGCCTGAATGTGTACCCAAGCCCTAAAGACAGTATATGTATTGGTGGAAGCATACGGTTTACAGCCGTTCCGGTTAATGCGGGGCCATCACCTACCTATCAATGGTATAAGAACAATGTACTGATACCCGGAGCTACAGGCATTGCGTACAATGCAGGTACTGCTGTATCTAATAATGACCAGTTTTATTGCGTGATGACGAATAACCAGATTTGTGGTAGTGCAACAAGAGAAGATACATGTATAACCATTACGGTAAAAGTACTGCCTACATTAGCTCCGTCAGTATCTATAGCAGCTAACCCTACAGGATTAGTGCCAAGCGGTACTCTCATCAATTTTACTGCTACACCAACCAATGCGGGTAGTAAGCCAGGGTATCAATGGATAAGAAATAGTAAAAATGTAGTTGGTGCCATCAGCAATGTATGGGGTGCCAGTACACTGCAAGACAAAGACACAATATGTGTTGAAATAACAAGTGACTACCTTTGCCCAGACCCATTGAAGGCTAAAAGTGACTGTATTTTTGTAAACATAATACCGCCTGCAGGCATTAACAATGCTGCCAATGCGAAGGATATAGCACTCCTGCCCAATCCCAACAACGGAAGCTTTACACTTACAGGCAACACTGCGTCAGCACAACCGATACAAACGGAGATATATAATGCTATAGGGCAATTGGTGTATACAAAACAGCTACATCCTGTAAATGGTGTGATTAAGGAAACTATCACACTACCTGAAGTAGCAAGCGGCATTTATCTGCTACGTATGTATGCAGCAGATGGTGTGAACACCATCCGCTTCAGGGTTGATAAATAGTTGAATTCACTGAACAAGTACACAATGTTTTCTTTATTTATATCCTTACACTAAAAAATCTATGAACAAGTTTTTCCTTACCTATGCTATTGTATTATTAACATCAGTTGTTACAATAGCTCAAACAAGTTATCCTACAGGCATTTCTGGCTGCATTGCACGTTGGGATTTTACCAATTCAGGCACCGTTACCACTCTTACAGATGTAAGCGGCAATGGCAACAATGGCACTACTGCAAACATTACAACCGGCACTGGTTTTCGTAACCTTGCCAATAGGGCAATGAGTTTCAATGGCACGAATAGCATAGCAGTAGTACCACATAGCACACTCTTAAGCCCTAGCAATATTTCTATCGTTGCATTAATAAAAGCATCTGGCTTTTATAATGGCAATTGCCAAAGCAATAATATCATATATAAGAGCTTCAGCTATCATCAATCGGGTTGTTGGGCTATGAACCTTACAGAAGATGATGGCAATTGCAGTATTGTTTCGCCAAGTACAATAAAGTTGGATTTTGCAGGACCTATAGTAGGATCTTACACGTTTAGTACACACACCGTAGATACTGGTCGTTGGTATATGATGACAATAACTTTTGACGGTGCTACTGTAAAAAGATATATGGTTCCTATGATAGACACTGTTTATACAACAGGCATATCTACAATATCTACCAACAGCCTTAGCACAGCACTAGGAACAAACACTGATGATATAAGAATTGGTGGTACTCAAAACCCTCCATTCAGATATTGGTTTAACGGTACGATGGATGAAATTGCTTTGTTTAATACTGTGTTGACAGATGCAAACGTGCAATCCATCTATGATTACTTATGGGGGCTTATTAATATTAACTTCAATAACCGCATTCTTTATAGAGGAGATACACTTCATGTAAATTATACACCTGTAAACCCTACCTTGTATAGTACTGGTAATCTTTTCAGCATAGAGTTATCAAATGCGAGTGGCAGTTTTGCCTCTCCAACTGTTATAGGCTCTCTTACTTCTACAGTAGCGGGCCAAATAATATGTACAATACCTACTACCGTTGCACCCGGTACAGGTTACAGAATAAGAATAGTAAGCACCAACGCGGCATCGCGTATGCCGGATAATGGCGTAAATATTGAGATAAAACCCAGTAGTGTCAGCAAAATATCCAGTCTGTATAACATTCAACTATTCCCCAACCCCAACAATGGAAGCTTTATACTTACGGGCAACACTGCGTCAGCACAACCGATACAAACGGAGATATATAATGCTATAGGGCAACTGGTGTATACAAAACAGCTACATCCTGTGAATGGTGCGATTAAGGAAAACATCATACTACCTGAAGTAGCAAGCGGCATTTATCTGCTGCGCATGTATGCTGCAGATGGTGTGAATACCATCCGCTTCAGGGTAGATAAATAGTCAGTCTAACTCAACAGATACGCTATATCTTCTTTCGTCAGGCGTTTGAGGAATGCGTTATCGTCAGATACTAATTCATTGGCAAGGGCGCGTTTGCGCTCTTGCAATATCAGCATCTTTTCTTCTATAGTGTCTTTGCATATCAGCCTGTAGGCAAATATGTTTTTTGTTTGCCCAATACGGTGTGTACGGTCTATAGCTTGTTGTTCCACAGCGGGGTTCCACCACGGGTCAACGATATATACATAGTCGGCAGCGGTCAGGTTCAAACCTATACCACCTGCTTTCAGCGATATAAGGAATACCCTGCAATCGGGGTTGTTCTGAAATTCCTGTATAGCTTTTTCCCGCTCCGTAGCACTGCTGCTACCGTCAAAATACACATAGGGTATATTCTTTGCTTCCAGCTCTTTGCGTATCAGCCCCAACATACCCAGGAATTGAGAGAAGATGAGTGCTTTGTGCTTGCCCACATTCTCATCTATTTCGCGCGTCAGTTCATCCAGCTTCACACTGTAGTTGTGGAAACGTTCTGCCTCGTTGAGTATTGCAGGCGAATCGCATATTTGTCGTAAGCGGGTAAGCCCTTGTAGTATGTGCATGGTACTACGCTCTACACCACGCTCTTCTATCATGCCCATTATCTGTTCGCGATAAGTGTTGCGGTAGGCATCGTATATTTTGCGCTGCTCTGTACCCATTTCGCAATACAGTATCATCTCTGTTTTTTCAGGCAGGTCTTTAGCTACTTGTTCTTTTGTGCGGCGTAGCAGGAAAGGATAAGTGAGTTTGCGCAATTGTTGCTTCACTTCATCTTCCTGAAACTTATCTATTGGTGTGGCAAATTCATTCATGAAAAACTCTCTGCTGCCCAACATACCGGGGTTCAGGAAGTTCATCTGTGCAAACAGGTCGAATGTGTTGTTCTGCACGGGCGTACCGCTTAGTGCCAGCCTGTGTTTGGCATTCAGCAGCAGCGATGCCTTTGCTACTTGCGATTGCGGGTTTTTGATAGATTGGCTTTCATCCAGCACAGCGTAATCAAACTCCATGTCTTTGAAGATTTTGATGTCGCTTCGCATCGTGCCGTAGGTAGTGATGATGATGTCGTATGGTTCAAAGTTTTTTACAGATGCCATACGTTTAGGCCCGTGATGTATGAAGTGGGTGAGCGATGGAGTAAATTTCTTTATCTCGTTCTCCCAATTATACATAAGCGTGGTGGGGCATATCACCATGAATTTTGCACTGGGGTGGTCTTTCTTATAATGCAGGAAAAAAGCAAGGGTTTGTACGGTTTTACCCAAACCCATGTCGTCTGCCAGTATGCCGCCCCAACCTGCTTCTTTCAGAAACAGCAACCATTGGAAACCCGCTAATTGATATGGACGAAGCACGGCTTTTAAATCGGACGGTGCTGTAACATTGCTATAGTCGTTGTCTATAATATTGGTAAGGTGTGCTTTCTTGGCTTCCAGTTCTTCCTGTAGTTCTTCTTCATCTACATCTGCCAGTAATTCATCCAGCACACTGAAGTGGTATTTCTTCAGGCGTACTTTATCGCCTTTAGTATCGCCCATCTTTATGAGCAGGGCATATTTTTTCAGCCACTCGTCTGGTAACAAACCAATACTACCATCGCCCAGGCGTACAAAGTTTTGCTTCTGTGCCAGAGCACGCTTCACCTCTATCAACGACACTGATTGCTCGCCGAATACTACTTCTACTGTAGCGTCAAACCAATCTATACCACTGCTTACCTGTATGCGTGTATCGGGCTTGTAAGTGCTGATGCGTAGGTTTTTCAGGTTTTCAAAACCATATAGCTCCACTCCCCATTCCTTCATCACCTCTGCAAAACGGAAGAACCAATTATTGGCCAGTACCGATGTGGCTGCCATGTAGAAGTAATGTTCTTTCACATTGTGCTGCATATCCGTATGCAACGTGCGTAGCATATTGATGTATTCCTGTTCTTCTGCCTCTGCACGTTTCACCACTTTCACTACGCCGTTGTGCGGTTCTATCACATCACCAAAGAAGCCCCATTTTATTTCTACACCGTTGTACAAAAATGCAGGCTGTAACACCAGCACTTGTTCGCGCTCGGTGAGATATAAACGATATTGCGGTTTTACCGTGTCAACATTTTCTACAATATCATCGCCAAAGTTTACGTGCATCATCTGGCTCCACTGCATCAGCTTATCTTGCAAGAAAACGGGCCATTCGGCAGCACTCACAGCTATTTCACCATCTGGCAAAAACTGTTCTATCAGCCGCACCTGTTGCACACTGGCTATGGGGTGAATGGTGTAATCGTACATGATAAGCCCCGCATTCAGCACGGTTGCTTCTTTGAAAGGCACGTATTTATCGTCTATTATCCACGATAGCTGTATGTTGTAATCACCGTTTGCCAGTTTTATTGCACTTAACTGTGCCTGTACTTTATGCCCCGAAAACGCAACCGGTTCAAGGCTCTTAGAGCTAAGCTGTTTGCCGCTGCCTTTTACAAAACTCAGTGTGTGGTCCCTGTATCGCTCTAATAGTTTTTGATACTTAGGCAACAGATATTCCCATACCTGTTCACTCACTTCTTCGGCAGGTGTTTCTTTCAGCACGGCATTATAGTCATCCAGAAAATCGCCAAACGGCAAATTCTTTTTCAGGTAGCGCAATGTTTCTTCGGGCGAAAATTTGCGTATCACGGGTATCAACTCCCGTTCCTCTTCCCGAAACTGCATGGGGTTTACATACTGCTGCAAATCCACCTGTTGCACACCATTCAGGTACTTCGTACCATCTTCATCGGTTTCGCCTGCTACCAGCATGATGTTGACAAACGGATACCAATTAACGGCAGGGTCTAACACTATACCCAATCGTTTGGTGGGTGCTATTGGGTGACGTTCTACTTCTTGTGGTTCTTTTTTTACAACAGTAGTGGCATTCCCAGCTGCATGATATACAGGCTGTGTGGTTACTTTCTTTATAGTGGTATCCAGTACGCGCAAAAAAGGCTTGCCATTTTGGTATATAAATTCAAACTTGCCCGTCAGGTCGTCTTTCAGGCTGTAACCGTAGAGTGCCAGCAGTTTGTTTTTCTGCTCGTCCCAATCGCGCACGGTTTGAAAGTATTGCGAACCATGTTCGTTGAGTACTTGTATAAACAAGGCAGCTTTGTGTACACACAAAGGGAATTTCTTTTCACCGCATCCGCAAGATGTATCGAAGTAGCGTTCATCATTTTGTTTCAGCACTACTTTGTAGGTCATCTCTTCATCTGGCACTTCGCCCTCTACACGGTCTGCTTTATTACTTGTGTATATTACTTTCTTATTGTTCGCCCAAATGGTTGCCTTGTCTATTATTTCGGGCGATGCGAATACGCGTAGCATTTGCAGGCTCACCTGCCGCATACGCACTACAGAGTGTTTTTGGTCGTAGGTAATATCCGCGTTCTCAAAAAAGCCGCTTTGCAGTATATCGTTCAGTTGAAACAGGGCTGCTACTTCATGCCTGCATATATCGCCCATATTGTAGGGGCATTGACAACGCACAGCCAGATTTTTATTATCAAGGTATTTGTTGATGGTTACGGTGTAGTAGTTCTGGTACACATCATTGCGTACGCGAAAGCGCACCTGTTCCAGCAGGTGGTCTACATCCAACATCTGCACACCGGCAGTGTAGAATATTTTTTTACCACGGCGTACAACTTCTTCCGTTCCATGGTTATATACGTGCTTTAGCAGTGCAGGTAATGACATTCTCTTGTATCTCTGTGTTCAGCGATGCGGCTTTTCCGTTCTGAAAAAGGCAATCTGCAAAAGTAACGGAAAAAGGCGCTCATTTGAGCGCCTTCTGCAATTAAATTCCTGTTAATATGAATATTATACAAACAATGATGTGATAGCATATACGATGGCTGCTATAATAGCACTCACCGGTATTGTCAATATCCACGCCCACAGCAGGTTGACAGTTACACCCCAACGCACGGCAGACAGGCGTTTGGTAGCACCTACACCTATTATAGAACCTGTGATGGTGTGTGTTGTTGACACGGGAATACCCATCTGCTCTGTCATAAACAAGGTGAGCGCACCGGCTGTTTCGGCACTAACACCTTCCAGCGGGGTAACTTTGGTAATGCGCGAGCCCATTGTTTTTACAATCTTCCAACCACCGCTAAGCGTACCTGCCGCAATGGCTGTGTAACAAGCCAATGGCACCCAACCCAGGTCTTTTAATGCCGCGCCAACATCCGGATATTTCTGTGTATTGTAAGCAACAAATGCTGCGCCTATAATACCCATTACTTTTTGCGCATCATTACCACCATGCCCTAAGCTGAATGCGGCAGATGATAATAACTGTAAACGCTTGAACATATTGGCTTTGCGGCTGGCACTCGGGTCGCGCAGGGCATCAACATATATATAGCTTAGGATGAATATAGATACTACGGCAATCAACGCGTACATCAAAAATGAGTTGTCGCCTTTTTTCAATGTCTTCACCACATCTTTCTGTACATCTATTTTATCTATGCCTTTTGTAAGCTTGGCATGTTGTTTTTCCGTCATGCCCAATACCGTAGCAATGCTATCTGCCAATTGTTCGTTTGGCACTGCTCCATACATCTTGGTCAGTTTCTTCACGCTTTCTACTACTTCATTCAGGCTGTCTGCCAATGGCTTCAATGCTGGCTTGGCAATAGATACTGCTTTGATGCTGTCCAGGCCATATACTTTTTTCACTTCATCTTTTGCCTTGTTAGCGCCTACAGATTTGGTAAGCCCCAATACCTGCATACTGTCTGCAATAGCTTCTGCACCCAACGCATCGTAATATTTGGCAATAGCCATTACTTCTTTTGCCTCACCTTTGGCCTTGTCTAATTTCTCTTTGAGCTTTTCGTCTTCTGGGTGCTTTTTCAGTTCCTTTTCGTATTTGTCAACCTTATAGAGCTTATCAACATTCTCTTTAATCTTGTTCTGCTCAAAAGTGTTGAATAGCATCCATGTACCTGCAGTAACAATTATAATAATACCTATCCTTGCCCATACATTGCGCATGATGGTTACCAATGTTATGAACATGGATATGAGCATACCAATAAGCGGCGCGAGAAATATAAACAGTACGGTTTTAGATATTTTTTCAATTTCTACGATAGAGCTGAATGCAACAAGGCCTTTGGTCATGTAAGCGTGCATAACGGCTGCCCCTGCAAACCCGCCTATCAACGTATGCGATGATGATGAGGGAATACCGTACCACCACGTCAGCAAATTCCATGCGATGGCGGCTATAAGCCCTGCAAATATTACGGGTAGGGTAATGAATTCAGGATAAACCGTTTTGCCTATCGTATTTGCAACAGCGTGGTCTTGAAACACAAAGTATGCAACGAAGTTGAATGCTGCCGCCCATACCACCGCCTGAAAAGGGGTAAGTACTTTGGTAGAAACGACTGTTGCGATAGAGTTGGCAGCGTCGTGAAAGCCGTTGATGTAGTCGAACACCAAGGCTAGTATAATAATGACTACTAAAAAAGTAAACATATCGTCTGTTTTGTACCGATGGTTTTACACGTATTTGATAATGATTGACTCAATCACATTAGCCGCGTCCTCACATTTATCGGTAACAATTTCCAGCATCTGGTACAGGTCTTTTTTCTTGATGATTTCTACCGGGTTGATGCTTGAAGTAAACAGGTTTACCATACCCTTATCCAGCGTATCGTCCCCTTCATTTTCGTAGCTGTTGATGAGTACGCAAGCCTCTGTCAGCGAGCGTATATCTTTCATATCGCGCAAGCCATAAATAGCCTTGTTCAGGGCTTTGATGGACTTAGCGATAATCAGCGCAAAATCTTGTGTAATATCATCAATGTCGTCAATGCCATAGTTCATCACACGCTTAGATGCACCCCATAGGTAGTCGGCAATATCATCGAGCGATGTGGCGAGGTAGTGTATATCCTCACGGTCGAACGGGGTGATGAAGTTTCTACCCAATTCTATAAATATCTTATGTGTTACCTCGTCGTTTTTATGTTCCCATTCTTCCAGGCTTTTCAGCAGGGTGTGGCGGGCTGTTACATCTTTTTCTGCAACTGCTTTGTTGAAAATATCGCTCATCTGCGTGAGGTTGCTGCTCACTTCTTCAAACAAGCCATAGAATACCCTGTCTTTCGGCAGGAAAATCTTCATTATTGATGCAAAAGCCATATTAGTACGAATTGAATAGTTTGCAAATGTATTTTTGTTTATCAAAGCTATAGAATAAGGGCAGAATGCTTAATAATTCCTTAACCTTGGCTTTAATATTATTTAATTATATAATCACTACGCTTTAATGCTTAGAAGTTTATCTGTGCTTGTAAACGCATCAACGAGCCTTGTTGCAAGTTGTTTTGCTTGGCAAAATCCTCGAACCTGCGCGATGAGATAGTGTACATAGCCACCAGTTCAAACTGCTTTACAGGCTGCCATTCTACGCCTACTTCCACCTCGTTTACTTTATAGCTTCTGGCATCGCGTTCATGTTTCTTGCCACCCTCGTAGTATTGCATACGGGTAAAGGGTATAAAGATGTGGCTCTTATACTTCAGCATATAGTTCAAGGTTACAAAGCCACCCGTCAGGTCGCGCGCTTCTATACTGTCTGTCTGTGTATTAAATTCAGGGCCTTTACCTATATTATATTCAGCCAATATACCGAATGGTTTGGGGTATAGAACAAACGTAGCTGCTACACGCTTATCTATATAAGTCATATCCTTTCTCACTTTTGTACCTGTAGACAACTGGTCTGTTGGCATGGTGTAGAAGCCTGTATAGCCTTGTATGCCCGGCTCTATTATCTGGTTACCTATTTTGAAGGGGTAGGTAAGCCTTGCTACCGAATGGCGGTCGTTATTCAATTCAGGGCGGTTAGCCGTCTGCCCGTTATAGACACCAACGCCAAAAACACCATAGTCGCCGGAGCCTTTCAGTCCATCGCTTACCAGTTTGGCATATAATTCTCTAACCTTTGTTGGTGCATAGTAAAACATCACACCCAAATCTCGCTCGTTGCTCAATGCACTGTTCAGAGCATCGGCACGGTCAAGCGGCAAGCGGTTTTGGCTCGATTGCATATTTTCAAAGCCAAAAGGTATTTTGCTTTGCCCAACACGGAACCGGAAGCGATTTTTCTTATCCACACCCAAATCAAAGTACATATCCCTTATCTGCCCGAAGTGTAAGCCTGTAGTAGAAGCCGAACTGGCAAAGTCTGGTTGGAAGTAGAAATACACTTGTTTGCTTATCTGCCCGAACAAGATAACACGAATACGCCTGAGAAAGAACCCGCCGTTTTCGCCCCAACTACGGTCACACTGTTCGCAACTTAGTTTTTGGTTTGTTTCCAGTACACGGTTGTATCTTGCCTGTACATAACCCCTGATGCTGAAAGACTCGTACCATTTCTTTTTGTTGGCATCTTGTTTCAGTTCCATTTGGTCACCTTTTTGAGCGAAGGCAGTACTAAAGGCGCATATAGCCGCTAATACCGCAATACTTGTTTTAAATGCTTGACGCATGTTGCTGTTTTTAATGCGGGCAAAAGTATTTTGGTAACAATTCCCTAAGAAATAAATAAACAAGAGTTAATGATTTGGTAACATTGGAGTTAAAGTTGTTTTGTAAACAATTCAAAAACCGACTACTACTATAAATACAAGAGAGTTTATACTATTCCTGAGGGTATATACGTTATAAACAAAACGCACCTACATGTCCCGTACTAACTTAATATTTACACTGCTCATAGTATTAACTCCTTTCGTAGCTTGTGAAAAGAAAGAAACTTGCGAAACTCCTGTAAGAACCTACACTTATTCGGGTATTGATGCAAGAACAGACGATACATCAATCATCAAGCCACAAACAATACTAAGTTTATTTGCCATCAGAGATAAAGATTATCCTGCTGCTAATACTTGTCTAAATACGAGTAAAATAAGTAATGGCATCATGCGTGGTGATGTGAAAATGTATTGTTCATCAGCTATTTCATTACCCGATATTACTATTAGCGCAATGGCAGACCTGACAAGCATATCATCCAAATACTTTTCAATCAGTTACCAAGACTATGCCTACGAAGTTGGTTATGCGGATGCCATGTATGTGGCTATCACAAAGCCAATGCCCAATAAAGAGCTGAAAGAGGGATTATATACTTTCTGCGCAGAAGCAACATCTGTAAATGGTAATTTCTATAAAGACAGTACTACTGTTTACTTACGTTATTAGGACTTAGCTCAATCGCACCCTCGGGTCGAGCCAACCGTAGAGCATATCTGTTATCAGGTTGACGATGATAAAGATAAAAGCAGTGAGCAACACAGCCCCCATCACGAGTGGGAAGTCAAATTTATCGAGTGCGTCAACGGTTATTTTACCTACGCCCTTCCATCCAAAAATATACTCTACAAAAAAAGAACCTGCCAGCAACTCTGCCAGCCAACCTGAAATGGCAGTAACGACTGGATTCAACGCATTGGGCAGTGCATGGCGAAAAACCACTTGTGTGGTAGATAACCCTTTGGCATAAGCGGTACGGATATAATCTTGCGACAGTACATCGAGCAGTGCACTACGTGTAAGTTGTGTAATAATTGCCAATGGGCGTATGCCCAATGCAATGGCAGGCAACACGAGGTTTTGCAATGCAAGGTAGCGTCCACTGACTGCATCATATTCCCACAGGCTACCTGTCATATTCAACCCCGTATAGCGGTGCAATACGTAGCCAAACAAGTAGGCTATTACCAACCCAGCAAAGAAAGATGGCATTGACACCCCCGCAACACTCGCTACAATGGCGGATGTATCCATCCATGTGCCTTTTTTCAACGCTGCCATTATGCCCAGCAATATACCACACACAGTAGCTATGAGCATGGCAGCAAGTGCCAGTATGATAGTGCCGGGTAGTGCTTCTGTTAGTACGGCATTCACTTCTCGTTTGGTATTATAGCTGCGCCCTAAGTATGGCCATTTGATGCCAAGTGCATGGTTGCCAAGTGGCAGTATGGTTGTGTAACTGTATTTGGCTTTATCGGCACTATCTCTTTTATGATAGCCAATGGGTGAAATATCATTCAGGTAAAGCAGATAACGTGTTACCAATGGCTTGTCGAGGTTCATTTCACGCCTTGCATTTTCTACAGAGGCTAGGTCGCTACGTTGCCCCATCGTAAGCCTGGCAGGGTCTCCGGGCAATACGTTGAATAGAAAAAAGACGACTGTAATAACACCTGCCAGCACCAGCAAGCTATACCGTATGCGCTTTGCCAGGAAGCGTAACACTATTTACCAGATTTTGCATCCGCCAACGTAGCAGGATAATCTTTATAGCTCCATTTGCCACGTATCGTACCTTGTTCCAACAGCATCAGCCCGGGATTTGCACGCATCGCAGTCTTACTTACAGTGCCATCAAACATGTACAGCATACCTTTCTCTATATTATTCGCTTTGCGAAATGCCATGGCATCTTCTTTAGTAGCAGAGCATAATATATACGTAGGCACATTGTTTTTCTCTGCATCTTCTATAAGGTTATGCAGTCTGTCCATATTGGCTGTATTGGCTTTGGTAACGTCTTTTACAAACAGCAGCAGCGTATTGCCCGGTGCAGTTAATACACTTTCTGTTACATCATTACCATCGTAGTCGGATATAATAAAGTCTTTGATTTTCGGTTCGGCATTGCCTTTTTTAACTAGTTTCGACTCGCTGCTTACATACTTCCAAGTAGTATCTTGCCAAGGGAAGTTTTGGGTATTGAATTCTTTTTTCACACCATCTTTCTCATACACCAATACAGTTTCATACACATCGGGCGTAGCACCGGGTGGTATCTGGCGGTCTTGATGAATGTTTGTACCTATTTTATAAGGCAGGCAATCGTGGAAAGGTAAATGTCCCAATGCGTACCACTGCACACCGAAAGAGAAGATGACAGTCAGCACCATCAGAGGTGTACTTATCTTGCCACTAAATACGGGCTGTATTTTTTTGCGGTATATGAATAGTATCAACCCAAGTACCGTCAACGCTACATCTTTCCAGAAAGTTTCTTCATTGCTTATTTTGATGCAATCGCCAAAGCAACCGCACTCTTTTATCTTACCGCTAAACAATACATAAGCTGTAAGGAAGGTGAAGAAAACAATGAGCAATAGCAGCAATACCGAAAATAGTTTTTGCGCATAACCCAACAATACCGCCACACCTGCTATGATTTCAAACGCTATCATCAGTACAGATAAGGATAGAGAATAAGGCATCATCCAGTGCATTTTCCATACTTCAAAAAACTCATCCATCTTGTAGCTAAGCCCCAGCGGGTCGTTGGCTTTTACAAGCCCGGAGAAAATGAACAGAACACCTACTACTATTCTTATAAGCCAAAGTATGTACTTCATATTTTGTTGGTTTATGCGTATGTATTGACTACCAAATTTATAAATGAGTTTGTAATAAACTGTTAAACCCTATGTATTTGCTTCATCCATTTTTATCAAGGCAAATATGGCATAGTTTACAATATCACAAAAGTTTGCATCTGCACCTTCAGATACTATTGTCTGTCCGTCGTTAGCAAGAATTTGTTTAATACGGAGCAGCTTTACCAATATCAGGTCAACAAACGATTGTTGCGAAAGTTCTCTCCACGCCTCGCCATAGTCATGGTTCTTTTGCTGCATCAAGTCTTCTATTTCCTGTGCTTTCAACTCGTACCAATGTTTGGCTTCTTCGTAGCTCAGGTCTGTCGGCGCATCGGCAGGCATGGCATATTGTATCAATGCTATGATGCCATAGTTGACAATACCAACAAATTCGCTCTCTATGCTATCACCTATTTTTTGCTGTCCAGTTTCCTGTATCTGGCGTATGCGCCATGCTTTTATATATAGTTGGTCAACAATAGATATGCCACGCAATACCCGCCAAGATGTGCCATAATCTCTGGCTTTCTTAACGTACATATCTTTGCAGCGGCCTACTACCGTCCTGTATTGTGCTAAAGTATTGGTCATTGTGTTGGCGCTTACGCTATCCTGCATTTTCTTTGTAGTGCTATGAGTTTCAAAAATACAGTTTTACCCGTACAAACTACCCTGCAAAGTAAGGGCAGATTGCTGGATATATCCACACCCGTTGTAATGGGTATTCTCAATGCCACGCCCGACAGCTTCTATAATCAGGGGCGGGATAGCGATACAGACAGCATATTGCGCAATGCTGAGCGTATGCTGAAAGAGGGTGCTGCAATACTGGACGTAGGCGGGGCAAGCACTAAGCCGGGCAGCAACATTATAGCGCAAGAAGAAGAACTAAAGCGGGTAATACCCGTTATACAGGCTATTCATCAACGATTCCCCGATGCATGGCTATCAGTTGATACCTACCACAGCCTAGTAGCGGCAGAAGCAGTAGATGCAGGTGCATCCATCATAAACGATGTTAGCAGTGGTAGTATAGATAGTAATATGATAGCTACCGTAGCCAAACTGCAAGTACCTTATATAGCCATGCACATGCAAGGTACACCTGCTACCATGCAGCAAAACCCGCAATACCGTAACATAACACAAGACATACTAAACTATCTGCAACAGACGGTAGATAAATGCGAAGCAGCAGGTATAAAAGACATCATTATAGACCCGGGTTTTGGCTTTGGTAAAACGCTGGAACACAACTACGAACTGCTGCGCAATATGCACACCCTACGCATGATAGGCAAACCCATATTAGCAGGCTTATCGCGAAAGGGCATGATATGGAAAGCACTTGACACCGACCCCAATGGTGCACTCAACGGCACTACAGCCCTGCACATAATAGCCCTGCAACAAGGTGCTAATATATTGCGGGTACATGATGTAAAAGAAGCGAGAGAGGTAATAAAGCTTTATCAAACAATATTTGATTAGTATGAAAACAGAAATATCTGAAGAATTAACAAAATTCATGTCAGACCTTATGGGACTGTATGAAAAAGATATTACTCCAAACGCCAGATTACAAGAAGATTTAAGTATATATGGTGATGATGCTGTAGAATTTATTATAGCTTATGGCAAAAAATTCAATGTCAATGTATCAAATTTTATGCTTGCAGATTATTTTGACGGCGAAGGTTCTAATATAATGTCTTTTATAGACAAGCTTGTTACTGGAAAGCTAAAAGAACGCAACAAAACGCTTCGTGTAATCAATCTACAAAAGGGAATAGAACTCGGCAAACTTGATGAAGAAACTATTACCCAAGCATAGGATGCCTGTTAAACTCCTTACTCCTATCAAACAAATACCGTAGCGTTTGTAGCTTACGGCTTCTATAGGTGCCGAGGCTTTCGCTTATGTTTATCATCTTGGGGTTGAAGTCGCCAATCCATTGCATTTCATAGTCCTCATATTTCGCGGCTGCCTGTATTACTTTCGCGCCACTCATTATCATATAGCCATCTACGCCCTTCCCCTGAAACTCGGGTATGACACCAAAAGCAAGCCCTACAAATCGGGTACACTTACCGAATTTCTTTAACCAAAGAAATTGCAGTTTTTGCCATAAGCCAAACTGGCCGTTCAGGTGTTTGAAATATTGATTCAAATCGGGCAGGTTCACCCAAAAGCCTATCGGCTCGCCTTTGTGATACACAAACCATTGTATGCTTTCATCTATCACAGGCTTCATGGTACGGAACATTTTTATCACGGTCTTTTCTTCCAGTTCTTTACCACCACCATGTTTTGCCCATGCTTTGTTGTAGATGTATGCAAAGTCTTTGGCAAATTTTTCTAATTGGTTTTTTCGGATATGTATGGCAGTGTAGTCAGGGTCTTTGCTGTATTGTTCGTAGGCTTCGTAAAATTTATCCTGCAAGCGGTTTTTTACTTTCAACGAAAAACATATCTGCTCGTAATACACCTGAAAACCATAGTTGTAAAAAAGTTCTTTATAATAATCGGGGTTATAGTTCATGCAATACAAAGGCTCTTGATAGCCCTCTACCAATAGCCCCCACCATTTATCGCGCTCTCCAAAATTAATAGGGCCATCCATTGCTTCCATGCCCCTTTCCTGCAACCATTCTTTACAATAGTCGAACATGAAATTGGCTGCCTGTTGGTCGTTGATACATTCAAAGAAACCAATACCACCAGTTGGTTGCTCGTTTTTGTATTGCTGGTTCACAAAAGCTGCTATACGCCCTATTACTTTGCCATTATCATCTTGCAGCAACCAGCGTTCACACGTCCCTTTTTTGAAGAATTTATTTTTCTCCGGGTCAAATACGTCTTCTATATCCTTATCCAACGGGCGTATCCAGTTGGGGTTGTTTTGATTGATTGTAACGGCTAATGCTAAAAATGCCTGTTTGTCGGCTTCGGTCGTTACCGTATGCATTCTCATCATGCAAAATTAGCAATTCACTTTTTTCTTACTTGTATTGCTGAAAGCAAAATATTTATATCCCTATCAACACATCCGATTCGTTTTTTTAACAAGGCTATTACACATATCACCCTTTTTGCGAATGTTATTGCACCTCATTTTTCATTAGATTGCAAGGATAATGCAACTACTATTATGGTGCATAGCAATAGTACTATCTGCAGGGGCAGGGTATTGGGTATATCGGGCAGATAAGCAGCGCGGTACGCCCCATCCTTGGCTCACGGCATCGTTGCGTGGGGTGGTGGTACTGCTTACTTTGTTATTGCTGCTTGCGCCCGTCATCAGCATCACCAACAACGAAACACAGAAACCCATCGTTGTTTTCGTACAGGATAATTCCGCATCCATAGCCAATGCATTGGGTAAAGACAGCAATACGTATAAAAAGAATACGCAATCGCTGATTGACAAATTAGCTGCTGACTATAAAGTAATAACATGGGGCCTGCATGGTAATACAACAACAGACAGCCTCTTCCACTATACCCAACAAAGCACCGACCTTGCTACAACCCTTGCCAGTGTACAAGAATACTACGGCACACAAAACCTGGGTGCTGTAATACTGGCTACGGATGGCAAATACAATCAGGGTAGTAATCCCGTGTTTCAACAACTGGCTTTGCAAAGCCCGCTATACACAGTTGGTATTGGCGACAGTAGCAAGCAGAAAGATATACGCATAGCACAGGTATATCACAATAAAACAGTATCACTCAACAGCAGTTTTGAGATAAGGGCAGATGTTGTTGCAAGCCTGTGCAATGGTTATAACAATAGCATACAACTTACCGAAAACGGACAACCGGTAGCTACCGCCGTAATGTCTGTATATACACAACAGTACGACCGCACCATTTCTTTCAGCATCAAAGCTGCAAAAGCGGGCTTGCACCACTATACCATCAATATACCCGCAACAGATGGCGAAGTAAACACTGCCAACAATCGCAAAGATGTTTTTATAGAAGTAGTAGATGAACAGAAAAAAATACTGATAGCCGCCGCCGCACCCCACCCCGACATCAAAGCCATACAAGAAGCACTTAGCAGTATGGAAAGCTATAAGGTAATGGTAAAGATGGCAAATGAAATGCCTTCTATGTTCGACTACCAAGTAGTGATACTGCACCAACTACCATCTCAGTTGCTGAACAATAGCAGAGATATAGAAGCGGTTAAAAAACCTGTATGGCATATACTAGGTAGCCAAACAAACCCTGCTGCCATTATGCAATTATCATCTCCCTTGCGGCTTAGTATCAACCCTCTTGCCTCGCGCGATGTATATCCTGCATACAATCCCACATTCAGCAGTTTTACTTTGCCGCAAAACATACAGGCAGTAGCCGATAAAATGCCGCCACTAAGTGTACCACAAGGCAATATGTATGCCATGCCCGATGCAGACGTATTATTTCGCCAACGCGATGGTGAGCAAATGCCTTTGTGGGCATTGCGTCAAGGTAGCCCGTCAACAGCCATTACAACAGGTGAAGGCATTTGGCGTTGGCGTATGTATGAGTACAAGAACTTCAATACACACAACACCATTGATGAATGCATAAGGCAGACGGTAGCTTTTTTGGCAACCAATACCAACGACAAGCCTTTTGCCGTACAGCTACCCAAATACGTTTGGAGCGATGGTGAAAACATAGGCATGAATGCCTACCTGTTGAATGCCGCCAACCAACAAGTGAATGCCGCCGATGTACAAATAGCCATAACCGATAGCAGTGGCAAAAAACAAAACTTTTCTTTTGAACGCAATGGCAGCAGCTACCGCCTGAATATGGGTGTGTGGCCAGCAGGCACTTACAGCTACACAGCACGCACCGTGTACAATGGCACTACACATACTGCCAATGGCAGCTTTACGGTAGAACACATGCCACTGGAACAGATGGAAACGGGTGCAGACTACAATATGCTCTACACCTTGGCAGATAAATACAATGGTGGGTTCGTACCGGCAACATCAATAACATCATTAGCAGATAGCATTCAAAAGAATGCCAACATCAAGCCCGTTATTCAGAGTAATATACGCGCCGTACCACTGATAGACTGGAAATGGTATTTTCTGCTGATACTTGTATTTGCCATTGCAGAATGGCTGCTACGCAAATACTGGCTGGCACAATAAATTACATTTATTACTGCTTAGAGAAACTGATACATTTTTCAGGAAATGCAGCAGCGTGCTTATATACCAGATTGCGGATGTAATCGTTATCGGGCATGGGCTCCAGTTTTTCCTGTAGCTCCAGAATATTATCGGGCAACACACCATCATGCAGATACCCCATACCATAAAAAGCACCTTTGTTTACAAATATGCAGCTTTGCTCATCATCGCTGATGCCCTTATCAACATAGGCAAATGTAGGCAGTTGTTTATGCAGCCATTTGATGGCATCATCTACACGGCGGTTATATCTTTTTGCTTTCAGTTTTGTGCATTGCCCTGTACAGCCTTCGGCAAATATACCGTTTGCACAATCAGCACCTTTAGCAAGGTTGCACAGTCTGGCACATAGGCCAAACTCGCTTATCATCTCGCGTATTCTGTTATGCCCTTCTATCAGTGTGTTGAAAGTATGTATCGGTTTGTACACCTGTTTGTTTTTCTCTATGGCAAAGCGTTTATACCCTTGTTGGTCTTCATACACATATAGCCCGAATTTAGGCAAGTAGCCCCGTTGGCTGCGATTGTACATAGGCCATAGCCGGCGTATTTCTGTGCTTTCCAGTATATGCGCCATCAGGTCGGTAGCACATTCTTTATAGCTGATGCGGTGTATATCGCGCAGAAAATCCTGCTTCTGCTTACCTGCTTTGTTATTGCTGAAGTGGCTCTTTACCCTGCGTTTCAGGTTTTTAGCCTTGCCTACATACACGGCTTTGCCTGCCACATTATAGAAGTAATAAACCCCCGGTACAGGCGGCAAGCTATCTACCTGCTGCACAGGCAAGTGCGGTGGTAGGTATTGCTCTCTGTTGCGCCCTTTCAGCATCGTATCTATCACACCATCTTTATCATTAGCTACCAGCATGGCAAACAAGTCTGCAGTAGCCATCGCATCGCCACCTGCCCTGTGATGGTTGGCATGATTAATACCTAATTGATTACATAACTTCCCCAAGCTGTAGCTGCTCATACCCGGTACTATCTTTCGCGCCATGCGCACCGTGCATAGTTTCTTTGCCCCGAGGGTATATCCGCAAGCCTCTAAGTGATGTTTTAGAAAAGAGTAATCGAAATTGACATTGTGCGCTACAAATACTTTATCCTGTAGTAGCTCGTATATCCGCGCTGCTACATCGCTAAAGCCCGGCGCATTGGCTACCATACTATTGCTTATACCTGTAAGTCGTTCTATAAAATAAGGTATTTGCTGCCTCGGGTTGATGAGTGTTTCGTAGAAATCTACCACCTGCTTGCCATCGTGTGTTACAATAGCAATCTCCGTAATGCCGTTTCCCGCGGCATAGCTACCTGTGGTTTCAATATCTACAATGGCATACAGCATCCGTATTTAAAGATACGGGAAAAGAGAAATCAGTTTGTACCTATTATTTACACTCGCCACCCGGTTCGCATACAGTAGCATCACCCCCAACTACTTGCAGCGTAGGGTTATCTTGCTCATATTCTTTCCAAGCCTGTGTCAGTGCCTGTAAAAAAGTTTCGGGTGCTTGCGCGCCGCTTACAGCATATTTGTTATTGAGTACAAAAAACGGTACACCTCTTACACCTATTTGCGCTGCTTGTTGTATATCTGCCTGCACTGCATCTGCATAGGTATTATTCTTCAATACTTCGGCAGCTTCCTGTTCATCAATGCCTATAGCTTTTGCCATGGCTATCAGCACATCGTGGTTGCCTATGTCCTTGCCTTCTGTAAAATATCCGCGAAACAGTTGCTCTTCCATCGCATCACCTTTACCATACTTTTTGGCAAGGTGCCCTATTCGGTGCGCGTCAAATGAATTAGCAATTATCGCTTTGTCAAAATTGTATTGCAGCCCTACGCTTTTTGCCATCTCTACTACGTTTTCGTGCATCTGCTTACTTTGCGCCGGAGATATGCCCTTGCGTTCTGCAAGATAACTATATACATCCCTGCCGGGTTGTGCCTGCACATCAGGGTCTAATTGAAAACTATGCCATTCTATAGCTATGTCTTTACCGTTGGCAAACTGAGCTAATGCTTCTTCAAACTTGCGTTTTCCTATGTAGCAAAACGGGCACATCACATCACTCCAGATATCTACTTTCATCTTTTTACCGATTGTTTTTTCCTGCTTGCTTTGAGGTAGTTTTTGTACAGCTCGTTGCGCCGCAACAGGCATTGCAACACACATACACAATACAACTGCCAACAGAAATGGTTTGCATATCATTTACTATGCAAAGATATGAAGCATAGAGCGTGTGACAGCAATAGGTATATCAAAGTATAGTATAGGTATATAAGCAAACCCCGACCAAATGGTCGGGGTTTTATCTTCAAGTATTACTTACTACTTTTTACTAACTACTTTCTACCAACTAAGCGTTCTGCATTACTTTAGGTGCGGCTGCCAGTATTTCTTCGTTGGCTTGAGCAGCATATTTATCAAAGTTCTTCACAAACAGTTGTGCCAGTTCGTTAGCCTTCTTATCGTATGCTTCTTTGTCTGCCCAAGTATCGCGTGGGTTCAGTATTTCAGCAGGTACGTTTGGTACACTCTGCGGCACTAATACACCGAAAGTTGGGTGCGCTTTGTACTCTACGTTGTTCAGTTCACCATTCATGGCGGCTGTTATCATAGCACGTGTATATTTCAGGCTCATACGGCTACCAGTGCCATACGCGCCGCCACTCCAGCCTGTGTTGATGAGCCATACGTTTACATCGCTATGCTCTTCTAGTTTCTTACCCAGCAGCTCAGCATATTTTGTTGGGTGCAATGGCAGGAATACGCGGCCAAAGCAAGCAGAGAATGTAGTTTGCGGTTCTGTAACGCCTACTTCTGTACCCGCAACTTTTGCAGTATAGCCACTGATGAAGTGGTACATAGCTTGTCCCTTAGTCAGCTTGCTGATGGGGGGCAGGATGCCAAACGCATCGCAAGTAAGGAAGAATATATTTTTCGGGTCGCCACCGTAAGATGGTTCTTTTGCATTCTCTATATGGTAGATGGGGTAAGCAGCACGTGTATTTTCGGTGATGCTGCCATCAGCATAGTCAACTGTTTTAGTACCTGCATTGAACTTGATATTTTCAAGCAGTGCATTTGGTTTGATAGCGTTGAAAATTTGCGGCTCTTTTTCTGCACTCAGGTCTATACATTTTGCATAGCACCCACCTTCAAAGTTGAAAACAGAACCGTCTGCCCAGCCGTGCTCGTCGTCGCCAATCAGTGCACGGTTAGGGTCTGCACTCAAGGTAGTTTTACCCGTACCACTCAGACCGAAGAACAGGGCTACATCGCCGCTTTTACCTTCGTTGGCAGAGCAGTGCATGCTCAATACTTTATGGTCGTGCGGCAGTACAAAGTTCAGTACGCCGAAGATGCCTTTTTTCATTTCGCCCGTATATGCCGAACCACCAATCAGAATGACTTTACGGGTAAAGTTTACGATGGTGAAGTTTGCCTGACGTGTGCCGTCAACTGCAGGGTCTGCCTGAAAGCTGGGGGCTTGTATAATATGCCAGTCGGGTGTTTGTGTTTCTATTTCCTGTGCTGATGGGCGCAAGAATAGGTCGTTACAAAACAGGTTGGCCCAAGGCGTTTCGTTTACCACGCGGATGTTCAGGCGATATGTAGGGTCGGCACATGCATAAGCATCGCGTACCCACACTTCTTTACCACCCAAATAGGCTGTTACTTTATCATACAGCTTATCAAACGCATCTGGCGCGAAAGGGATATTTACATCACCCCAATCTACACTGTGCTCAGTGATAGCGTCTTTTACCGTGAATTTGTCTTTGGGAGAACGGCCTGTGAATTTGCCAGTGCTTACGCAAAGCGCACCTGTATCGTTCAGTTCGCCTTGTCCCAGTTCTATTGTTTTTTGAGTCAGCTCTTCAGGAGAGAGATTCCAGTGAGCAACGGCAACATTCAGCCCTATGTTACTAAGATTAGCTGAAGGGTTTTTCTTACCAAATTCCTGCATAGAAATTATCTTTTGTTACAAAAAAGTTGAGGCGGCAAAAATACTACATAAAATGCTTCGAGAGGTAATAATTTGATAACATCTGCCACTGGTTTCAAAATTTAATATACACCGTCAGCCGACAAGTACTTTGGAAGGCTTGGGCGGCAGTAAAGCCTCAGCAACAATCACCAGCCATATAATAATACAAGGAACAACCTTTATTACATAAGGAACTAATATATTATGCCTCACATACAACGGAAATAATTCTGTCGGGGAAAGACAAGTAAATATAAATGCCAATAGCAGCAGGGTATTTCTCACCACATTCTTTGTTTGTGTAATATGATGCCATATTGCAACCCCTGCTATGGCAATAATAAATGTAGGCGACTCTGCTTTATGATTAAATATGATAACCCACAACAGCAGATGCGCCAAAAACAGCATCCGACCCTCTACATCTTTAAACCTGCCAAACCTGATGAGTGGTAAGAAAAACAGCAATACCCCAGCAATAGTTACCAAATTCTTCAGGTTGCCCAATCCAAACCAGCTATGCAGCCAACCCATTACCGAAAAACCATAAGATGCTGCCTGGTCTGCCGACATCATTTGTACCCAACTTTCGTATTGCATCATCAAAGTAGCCGGCGGGGTAACTATAATAGGTATCAACGCAAAAAACACTACCCATACAGCAGCCCAAACAATAAACTTAGGCTTTTGAGGATAAAACAGCCACAAAACAAAACCTACAGCACCATATACTTTTATAAATGTAGCCATTACCAGCATCAGTGTAGCAAGCACCAGTTGCTTCTTTTCCATCATGGCAAAAGCCATCATAATAAGCCCTGCCAGCAAGCCATTGCTCTGAGAGCTTTGCATGGAAGTAATAGACTCTACTAATACAAACCAAAGCATCAGTGTCTGCCTGCCCTCTGGTATGGGCAGCATACGTATGGCTTTATACAATACCATAGCGTTCAGTAAGTTCCACAATATCAGCCCAGCCCAGTCGGGCAGGTATGCGATACTACCCATAAACAGGGCAAACGCGGGGCTGTATTTATACAAATCCCAATAGGCATCGGGGTATAATATATACAGGTCTTTGCCTTGCAGCAGATTGAAAAACGACTGTTTGAAGATGGCGTAGTTGTTGTAATGGGTGTACAGATGTCCCATAAAACTGCGGTCTGCAGGCATCAGGTACATTTGCAGGCTTACAGCAATAGCCGTAAGCAGGTACACCCACCACACTACCCGTGGTTGCAACACATACTGCCTTACTAATTGCCATGTACCTGCTGATGACATCTGCCGCTAAAATACAACGCGCACAGTTGTAAGGACGTAATTTATTTGCGGGTAGCTATTAAAGCCTGTTCGTTTACCTATATATTTGCCGCAAACAGTATAAAAAGGATGAAAAAGATAATTTATATAGCCATCATACTCAATGTATATGCTTTTGCAGCTACAGCACAGGAAAAGCTCAACAAAAAAGACCTGCAAATACTGAAAGAGCGTATGGAAGGTAACTACAGCAGCAAAGAACAGGCCGCTACAGACAGCAGCTATTTCAATATAGTACTGCACATGAAGCAGATTTGGAACGATGACAAAGACGGCTATTGGCTGTATGTAGAGCAGGCTGTAGCGCAAATGCAGCAAAAACCCTACCGCCAGCGCATATACCATGTATATAAGCAAGACAACGAAACATTAGTAAGCAAAGTGTACGAAATGAAAGAACCTTTGCGCTTTGCAGGTGCATGGAAAGATGCAACCCAATTCAGGACGCTCACCAAAGACTCGCTGATAGACAGGCAGGGATGCGCCATCTACCTGAAGAAAAACAAAGACGGCGACTACCATGGCAGCACACCGGGCAAAGAATGCCTGAGCAACTTGCGCGGTGCTACCTACGCCACTAGTGAGGTAGTGATAAAAAAAGACAGATTGGTAAGCTGGGACAGGGGTTGGGATGCAGCAGACAAACAAGTGTGGGGCGCAGAGAAAGGGGGCTATATATTTATTAAAGAATAATGCAGCAGACAGATTTATGAGGGCGATTTCGTAAAAAAACGAATCGCCCTTTTTTTTGAAATTTAAACCCGTATCTTTGCGCAAATTTTCAGGGCTGCATAATGAGATCCGGACGTTTATTTTCCTTACTGGCATTGACTTTCGCGCTATCGAGCGCACCTGTTTTTACTTTTGCCCAACACGAAGAAAATCATGAAAATGCTCATGCCACAGAGGCTACTGCCGCGCATGAGGGCAACCACGAAGAAAAAAAGGAAGGATTTAACGCTTCTGAGGTAATATTCGGCCACATTGGCGATTCTCACTACTGGCATTTGTTTGATGTAAACGAACATCCAGTGAGCCTGTCTTTACCTGTTATCATTTACCACCCTACCAAAGGTGTGGAAATGTTCTCTGCTTCAAAATTCCACCACGGACACGAAAGCTATAATGGCTACCAGATAGAGAAAGGAATGAAAGAAAAAATCGTTTCTGAAGATGGTGCTGCTATTATAGACTTCTCTATTACTAAAAACGTACTCTCTATGATTATCTCAGTAGTGTTGCTGCTGTGGATAATGTTGAGCGTTGCTAAAAAATATAAAAAGAACGGTACCATGGTAGCCCCTACCGGTTTCCAGAATGCATTGGAGCCTGTAGTTACTTTTATACGAGATGAAGTAGGTAAGCCGAATCTGGGTAATAAGTACATGCGCTTTATGCCATTGCTGCTCACGGTATTCTTCTTTATATGGATAAACAATCTGCTGGGCTTGTTGCCTGGTGGTGCCAACTTTACGGGCAATATTGCTGTAACGGCTTGCCTTGCGTTGGTATCGTTTATCGTTATGTTGTTTAATGCCAACAAGCATTTCTGGGGACACTTGTTCAACCCGCCGGGTGTACCTCTGGGTATTAAGTTCCTGTTAGTACCTATCGAGTTTATCTCGCTGTTTATTAAACCAATCGCGTTGATGATACGTCTGTTCGCCAATATATTGGCAGGGCACATCGTTATCCTCAGTGTAATATCAATGATATTCATTTTCGGTGCATTGAGCAAAGTTGCCGGATGGGGCTTTGTGCCGGTGTCGCTGGCGTTCTCCATATTCATGTTCTTCCTCGAATTGCTGGTAGCAGCCATTCAGGCGTTTATCTTTACCAACCTGACGGCGGTATTCCTCGGCCAGGCTATTGAAGAAGCGCATCACGACGACCATGCACATGCAGAAGCAGGCCACCACTAATACATCTGAAACGAATAATAACAACTTAGTTTTTTTAATTAAAATCCATATACAATGTCTCTGTTAAACACAATTTTGTTACAAGCGGACGCAGTAGCAACAGCAGCAGCATCTGCTAAAGGTGCAGCAGCAGCAGGTGGTGCTATCGGTGCCGGTATCGCTGCATTGGGTGCTGGTGTAGGTATCGGCCAAATCGGTAAAGGTGCGGTTGAATCTATCGCTCGCCAACCGGAAGCTGCTGGTGACATCCGTGCGAACATGATCCTGACAGCTGCCTTCGTTGAGGGTGTTGCGCTGTTTGGTGTAATCGCAGGTTTGTTGGCTATCGTACTGTAATTACAGTAGGTAACACAAAGCATTAATCACACCCAAAGCACAGGGCGATGGGTGTGATTATTAAAATCTCCAGCAACGGAGTAGATTAAAAAAAATTTGAATTATATAATAAATACCAAATCATAACGCATTATGGATTTGTTGACCCCCGAACTCGGTTTATTCGTATGGACGCTCATCGCGTTTCTGGCTGTATTCTTCATCCTGCGCAAGTTTGCATGGAAGCCGATACTGAAATCGCTGCACGAGCGCGAAACAGGTATTGCTGAATCTATTGCATCGGCAGACCGTGTGAAGAAAGAAATGGGCCAAATGCAGGCTGAGAACGAAAAGCTGATGATGGAAGCACGTGCACAAAGCGCGCAGATGCTGAAAGAGGCGAAAGAAATGAAGGAGAGCATCATCAACAAGGCGAAGGAAGAAACAAAAGCCGTTGCCGACAAGATGATCGCAGAAGCACAGCAACAAATACAGCAACAGAAAATGGCTGCACTTACCGAGGTGAAAAACGAAATCGGTAAACTGGCTGTAGAAGTAGCTGAAAAAGTAATTCGCAAAGAGTTGGCAACAGCAGATAGCCAAAACGGCTACGCGCAAATGCTGGCTGAAGACATAAAAATGAACTAAGCGATAAGCTAGTTTTTTTGAATTTTGACTTTTGAATTGATATAAAATGCCAAATCCACGTCTCGCTTCACGTTATGCAAAAGCACTGTTGGACCTTGCTGTAGAACAAAATGCAGTAGAGCCTACATTGCAAGACATCCAATTGATGGATGCTATTTGCAAACAAAGCAGCGACTTTGCCAATATGCTTCGTAGCCCTATTATCAAAGCAGACAAAAAGCAGGATATTATTAATGCGGTACTTGGCAACAAATTGCAGCCTATCACACAAGGTTTCCTAAAGCTAATGGTAAGCAAAGGCCGTGAGTCGAACATGCCTGAAATAGCTGCTGCTTTTATCAGCCAGTACAAGGCAATGAAAAACATCAAAACCGTAAAGCTGACATCGGCTACACCGCTTAGTGATGCTGTAAAGCAAGGTATTATCAACAAGATAGCGATACCAATGCATAGCGGACAGATAGAAGTAACGGAAGTAATAAATCCGGACATAATTGGTGGGTTTATACTACAGATGGACGATAAACTGGTAGATGCAAGCGTACGCCGCGACCTGAACGACGTAAAAGCGCAATTCCAGAAGAATATATACGTTAGTACGTTGTTTGAAAATTAATTGACAGAGAAACAGTTTTTATTATTTATAAAATAAAAAGTCATGGTTGAGATTAAACCGGATGAAATATCGGCGATACTTCGCCAACAGCTTACAAACTTCAACGCTTCTGCAAATCTTGACGAAGTTGGTACCGTACTGCAAGTAGGTGATGGTATTGCCCGTGTGTATGGACTGAACGGTGTACGTCAGGGTGAACTGGTTGAGTTTGAAACAGGTATAAAAGCTATCGCGCTTAACCTGGAAGAAGACAATGTGGGTGTGGTATTGATGGGTGAAAGCGAAGGCATCAAAGAAGGCGCACAGGTACGTCGTACAGGTCAGATTGCCTCTATCAAAGTAGGCGAAGGCATGGTAGGCCGTGTAGTAAACACACTAGGCGAACCAATAGATGGTAAAGGTCCGCTGACAGGCGAACTATATGAAATGCCTATCGAGCGCAAAGCACCGGGCGTTATCTTCCGTGAGCCTGTAAAAGAACCACTGCAAACGGGTATCAAGTCTATAGACGCGATGATACCTATTGGTCGTGGACAGCGTGAGTTGGTAATCGGCGACCGTCAGACTGGTAAAACAGCTATCTGTATAGATACCATCATCAACCAAAAAGAATTTTACGAAGCAGGCAAACCTGTTTATTGTATATACGTAGCGATAGGCCAGAAAGCATCTACCGTTGCCGGTGTTATGAAAACGCTGGAAGAAAACGGTGCGATGGCATATACAACTATCGTTGCTGCGCCGGCTGCAGACCCTGCACCTTTGCAGTTCTACGCTCCGTTTGCAGGTGCTGCTATAGGTGAGTTCTTCCGCGACACAGGACGCCCTGCATTAGTGGTGTACGATGACTTGTCAAAGCAAGCTGTGGCTTACCGTGAGGTATCGCTGCTGCTCCGTCGCCCACCGGGCCGTGAGGCTTATCCGGGCGACGTATTCTATCTACACAGCCGCTTGCTGGAACGCGCCGCGAAAGTTATCAATAACGATGACATTGCTAAAAACATGAACGACTTACCTGAAAGCATCAAGCATTTGGTGAAAGGTGGTGGTTCACTGACAGCGTTGCCAATCATCGAGACACAAGCGGGTGACGTATCTGCTTACATTCCTACTAACGTAATCTCAATTACAGACGGTCAGATATTCCTTGAGTCAAACCTGTTCCTTGCAGGTATCCGTCCGGCTATCAACGTAGGTATCTCTGTAAGCCGTGTGGGTGGTAGTGCGCAGATTAAGTCTATGAAGAAAGTAGCAGGTACGCTGAAACTTGACCAAGCGCTGTATCGTGAGATGGAAGCGTTCTCAAAATTCGGTGGTGATTTGGATGCTGCTACTAAAGTGGTACTGGATAAAGGTAGCCGCAACGTGGAAATCCTGAAACAAGCACAATACTCTCCGTATAGCGTAGAAAAACAAGTAGCTATCATCTATCTGGGTACAAACAACCTGGTGCGTGAAGTGCCTGTTAAAAACATGAAAGCTTTTGAAGAAGCCTTCATCCGCGAAATGGAAATGAAAATGCCTGATTTGCTGTTGGAATTCAAGAAAGGTAACCTGCCTGAAGACGGCATCGCTAAGATGGTGAAGATGGCACAGGATATGATTCCTCAGTTCAAAAACTAAGAGTATCATCTATAATGATAAGAAAGCCCCGCTATAGCGGGGCTTTTGTTGTTTTATATATTCACCAGATTTCATCAGTCAATTATATTAGCAATCCGTCATACAAACTTAAATATCACGCAACATTCCGTTTATACTATTTAATGAATATCGTGTACACTAAATGATATGGCATGTACGAAGTAACCATTCGCAAAGCAACTATTGAGGATGCAAATGTTGTATATGATATGCTCTGCAAACTATCACAAAAAGAGCATGACAGAGAGCGATTTGCAAGGTGTTATGAGCGTAATATAGTGGATGACAACATTATATACTTAGTGGCTGATGTAGATGGTGTACCATCGGGCTTTATCAGTTGCCATAGCCAGCAACTACTGCACCATACAGGCACTGCTTACGAAATACAGGAAATGTATATTGACGAAGCATACCGTGGCAATGGTGTTGGCAAACAAATGATTGCTGCTCTCCAAGCATCCATCAACCCAACGGAGTATGATGTATTTGAAGTAACATCGAGCAACTGGCGAGAAGAAGCCCATGCTTTTTACACGAACAACGGCTTTATACAAACCCACCTGAAGTTTACACAGAAAGGGAACAGATAAGCAATAATCCTGAAGAATTTTTATTAGCGTTTTTGTGCGATATTGTATTAAAATGCTTCAATAGCTATGTCATATCAGGAACATTTACAAAAAGACAAAAAACTAAGAAAGCTCATTACGCAGCATCCCGGGCTGAAGTTGCAAAAGCGTAAAAATATCTGTTTGTATTTATGTGCATCTATCATCAGCCAGCAACTGAGTACAAAAGTGGCAGATATTATTTATAACCGCTTTCTTGCTTTGTATGGCAGTAAAGAACCTACACCACAGCAGATAGCAGACACCCCACATGAGGACTTAAGGAAAATAGGCCTGTCAAACGCAAAAGCTAACTATGTAAAAAATGTAGCCAACTACGCCTTAGCACATGGCATGGAAGATAAAAAGCTGTACAAGATGAGTGATGAAGAGGTGATGCAATTCTTGCTGCCTATCAAAGGTGTTGGTAGGTGGACGGTAGAGATGCTATTGATGTTTGCACTTGGCAGGGAAGATGTTTTTGCCATAGACGATTTGGGCATCCAGCAAGGTATTTGCGGGCTATATGGCATAGATGCAACAAATAAAAAGGAAATGAAAGAGAAAATGCTACAAATAGCCAACAAGTGGAAACCATACAGAACCTATGCCTGTATGCTGATGTGGCGGAGCAAAGATGCTAAATAACAAAGGCTGCATAAGCAGCCTTTGTTATTTTATTTATAATATACAATAGAATTACAGTTTGTATCCTTTTACAGTAATATTCAATGCGCTATCGTTCCTGTAATTGATATTGAAAAAATTCACGTAGATGCTATCCTTGTTGAAACGGATTTTTGTGTATGTAAAGCCAGGATTGCTAGTCATGTATTCGTTCATTACTCCTTTCGTTTCAATATATTTATACCCCTGGTAGTTAAACACTCCTACTCCATTCTCGTTGGTTATGTTAATTGATTCAGGTCTGTCAATTTTATAACGGAATTTAGGATCTATAGGCTGATAGCCTACATTACCCATAAAGTAAATACTATCATACATTTTATATGTACCATTGATTTCCTGGTATGTAAGCCCCGAATTGCCATAAGAAGAACCCTGTGGAAATGTATTCACTTGTCCTTTATTGCATGCGAAACAAGAGATGATAGCAACGAAACTAAAAAGAGATACTTGTTTTTTCATTTTTATGTTTTTTATATCTCTCTTACGTATATGCTATGCAAAGATAATAAATGCCTGTAATTAGGGGTTAAGCGTTAGTTAATGTTTCTCTATTTTGAATGTATTTAATGTGTTTTCACCTGTCAATTTTACAAAATACAGCCCGCTTTGAAGATTGCTGATGTTAATAGTATTTCTATTAATACCATTCTCTGAAAGCACTAACACACCTGCATAATTATAGATATTAACCGTGAATACCTTACCTAACGGAGCTTTAATATACAACCAATCGTTTGCAGGATTAGGGTAGATAGTTATTGCATCTGTAGGCACTGTGCTATTAATACTACTTGTCCATTTTGTAAAAAAGCTTGCAGATGTCCACGGAGAATACACCCCATTACCACAGTCTGTGCGTACAAAAGTATAGTATGTTTTGCCTGGCAATAATCCCTTTAGCCTTGTACTGTTTGTATTTACATTCGTACCATTCGCAGGGTTTACACTCAAGGTATCTGCAAAGTATTGATAGTTGGCCCCAGGGCTTACTTGTGTCCAACTTACATCAGCACTGTCACCTTTTACATTTGTGATATTGATGGTGGCTGGTGTACCGCAAGGTGTAGAAAAGCTGAGGCTTATCCAACTGCTATATTGCCCGCCACCGCAATTGGTACGGTGCCATGCCTTATACGCCAGTCCGGGTGTTAATGCACCAACACGCACGTTAAGATTAATGGTTACCGTTCCGGTTGTTGGCTGTGGAGATGTAGCAGGTAGTACTGCATATTCGTATCCTGCAACTGCTCCAGGAGCAGGCCATGATATAGTTGCACTATCTGCCGTAATATCATAGACAGAAATAGTTGTTCCTGTACATTGAGCCTTTGCACCCATGCTACCAAAAAACAGTGCTATAAAAGTGAATATAAATAAACGCATCAACAGTTATTTGTACTAAGATACATCAAATATTGCGGATGAATATTGTTGCTTTTACTATTTGCTATGAAGTTGAAATAACGCGGCATTAATTTTCAATGTACTATTTTTATAGTATTGCATGAACCACTTACCACACCTCATACAAGACCTTGCGCTGATACTGATTGTAGCAGGTATTACTACGCTGTTGTTCAAGCGGCTGAAGCAACCTGTGGTATTAGGTTATATTCTTGCCGGCTTGCTAGTAAGCCCCAACTTTACCTTGTTTCCTACCATAACGGATATACAAAACGTACGTGTTTGGGCAGAGATAGGAGTCATATTCCTGCTCTTTACGCTTGGGCTCGAATTCAGTTTTAAGAAGTTAATGCATGTTGGTGGCACCTCATCTATTACAGCCCTTATTGAGGTATCTGCCATGCTAGGTATAGGTATTGTATTAGGAAAGTTGCTGGGTTGGCCAACCATGGATTGTATCTTTTTGGGTGGCATTATGAGCATCGCTTCTACAACGATAATACTCCGCTCGTTCGATGAAATGGGATTGAAAGGCAGAAGGTTTGCAGAACTGGTTTTCGGTGTATTAATTATCGAAGACCTTGTAGCAGTAGTATTGATGGTATTACTGTCAACTATTGCTGTAAGCAGGGAATTTGCAGGTACCCAGATGCTTACATCTGTACTTTCACTAGCTTTCTTTTTGATACTATGGTTTATAGCGGGCATCTTCTTTATACCTTCTTTCTTGAGCCGTGCACAAAAACACCTCAATAACGAAACGCTATTGGTGCTGGCTGTAGGCATGTGTTTGGGCATGGTAATGCTATCTGCCAAAGCAGGTTTCTCGCCTGCCTTAGGTGCATTTGTAATGGGCTCTATCCTTGCAGAAACTGTACAGGCAGAACGCATAGAACACATCGTACAACCAGTAAAGGATTTGTTCGGTGCTGTTTTCTTTGTATCAGTAGGTATGCTGATAGACCCGAAAGTGCTGGCAGACTATGCCATACCTATCTTACTTATTACGCTCACCCTTATCGTTACCAAGACAGTCCACGTAACGGCAGGCGCTTTGATAGCAGGCCAACCTCTAAAACGCGCCATACATGCGGGTATGAGCATGGCGCAAATAGGCGAATTTTCCTTCATTATCGCTACACTGGGTGTAACGCTGAATGTAACCAGCAGTTTTTTGTATCCTATAGCAGTAGCAGTATCTGCCCTTACTACTTTTTCTACACCTTACATGATAAAACTGGCCGGGCCCACATACCAGTTTATAGAAAAGATACTGCCACAATCGTGGAAAAAGATACTTCACAGGTATAGTACCGGCACACAATCCATCACTACTGCCAATGACTGGCGAAATGTATTGCAGGGTACAGCTATGACCATCATTGTTTTTTCATTAATCATTTTAGGTATTATTTTCATTTTTGTACGTTATGTACACGTATGGATAGATGAAAATGTAATTGCAGGGACATGGGGCGAAGTGATAACAGCTATCATTTGCTTAGGTACAATATCGCCTTTCCTATGGGCATTGGTATTACGTAAGGTACAGCCGCAATCAACCGCTGCCCTGTGGGCCAATAAGCGTTATCATGCACCCTTATTGTTTCTCAGGCTAATACGTGCAGGTGTATCTATACTTTATATCAGCATCTTCATGCTTAGTTTTTTCCCTGTAGTTGTAGCTATTGCAGGCTCTGCATTACTTGTAGCATCTGCCGCCATATTTTCAAAGCGCATCCATAAGTTTTACATCAGGCTTGAGGACAGGTTTATGTTCAATTTTTATCATCGGGAAATGCAGGAAGCAAAAGCCAGCCTGCGCGAGTTAGCGCCGTGGGATGCACATATTGCCCGCATCTCATTCCCAGCAGGTGCAATACACACAGGCAAAACACTTGAAGAGATGCAGATACGCGAGCAATTCGGCATTAACATTGCTATGATAAAACGGGGCGACTTGCATACAATACCCGCCCCTGGCAGGTATGAACGTTTATATCCGGGCGATAAAATGTTTGTGATAGGCACAGACGAACAACTGGAAGCATTCAAGAAGTTTATAGAACCAGAGAACGGTTTGTCTTTAGCAGTACAAGACAAAAAAGATATAGTGCTGAAAAAGCTGACAATTAACGAAAGTTCGGCATTATTAGGACATAGCATTCGCGATAGTGGTATCAGGGAAAAAACAAATGGATTGATAGTAGGTATTGAAAGAGATGGCAGACGTATCCTGAACCCTGAGTCGTATACTGTATTTGAAGTGGGCGATAAAGTATGGATTGTAGGTGATGCGGAACTGATTGCTGCTGTTATTTGATGTAATTAAACTATTTATATGCAAGACTTCAATCTACTAACAATAGGCTTCATAATAGTTTTTACAAGCTGCACACAACAACAGTCAAAACAACACCATACCAACGGGCGTATTACCTATGACAAAAAATCGTTGGAATGTGAACGAAAGAACTGGAACCGTGTGCCGAAAAAAGCAGGCTATATACAACACCAATTGAATACACAGAAAATAATTACGACTAAATAACAAAGGGTAGCAAATCGCTACCCTTTATCATATCATCAAGCTATTGCAATATTAGTTCTGCGATGCTTTCCATTTTTTAACGGCTTCCGTCAGGCGGGGTAGTACATCCATCACATCTCCCAACACACCGTAATCTGCCGCTTTGAAGAAAGGAGCTTCGGCATCTTTATTGATAACTACTATCGTCTTAGAGCTATTAACACCTGCCAAGTGCTGTATAGCACCGCTGATGCCTGCAGCTATATACAGGTTAGGACGTATAGTACCTCCTGTTTGCCCAACGTGCTCGTGGTGCGGGCGCCAGTGAGAATCTGCCACAGGACGGCTACAAGCGGTTGCTGCACCCAATTCAGCAGCTAATGCTTCCAGTATATGCCAATTTTCAGGTCCTTTCATACCACGTCCGCCGCTTACTACCAGTTCCGCTTCGCTTAGTGGCACAGTGCCAGTTATTTTATTTACTTCTTTTACTGTTATGCCAAAGTCTTTGTCTTCAAATGCCACATCCAGCTTTTCAACCGTTGCGCTGCCTTCGCCTTTCTTCACTGCAAATGTATTAGGCATCAGGTTGATGATTTTTACATCAGTAGTAATGTTGACAAACGCATACGCTTTACCTGAAAAAACCGTTTTCTTCACAACAAAACCATTGCTTGTATCGGGTTGTGATACTGCACCTGCTACCATGCCAGCCTTCAGGCGGGCAGAGAGGCGTGGTGCTACTGCTTTGCCAGTTACATCGTGCAGGCATACTATTACTTTCGCGCCTTCTTTTTCAGCGGCTGTTGCAAGTGCTTTGGTGTATGCTCGAGCATTCAGGTTATCGAGGCGGGCATCTGCTACATGCAATACTTTGCTAGCGCCATAAGCACCCAACTCCTGCATAGCAGCGTCGTTTACATTACCCAATGCTACGGCTGTAACGCTTGCACCTGTTTTCTGCGCCAGTTCTGCGGCATACTGTACTGCTTCAAATGTCTTTTTCTTAAAAGAACCTTGCGCGTTTTCTGCTAATACTATTATTGACATATCAATCAATTCAAAAGTCTAAATTCAAAAAAATGTGTTACCTATTACTTTCTACTTAAGGCTTACTACTCTCTACTAATCAAATAACTTTTGCTTCGCTATGTAGCAAGGCTACCAATTCGTCCATATTGTTTTCGTCTATCATCTTCACGCCTGTTTTGGCTGGTGGTAAGTCGTAAGAAGCGATAGTTGTCAACGGGCTGATGGCAGCAGGTGCTACAACTTTCAATGGCTTGGTGCGTGCAGCCATAATACCGCGCATGTTTGGTATGCGTGCTTCCGACATGCCTTTTTGACAAGACACTACCAATGGCAGTGCGCAAGTATCTGTTTCTTCACCGCCTTCTATTTCGCGTTTAACGGTAGCTACGCCACCTGCTATATCCAATGCAGAAGCAAAACCTATATAGTTCATATCCAGCAATTCTGCCAGCATAGCACCCATTACACCGTTGTTGTAGTCAATAGATTCTTTACCACACAGCACTAGGTCATAACCTTCGCTCTTTGCATATTCCGCTATCTGTGCGGCTACCACAAACGGGTCGTTGCTGTCTGTATCTATGCGGATAGCCTCGTCGCCACCCAATGCCAGGGCTTTGCGTATAACAGGCTCTGCATCTGCTTTACCTACAGTTACAAGGTTTACCGTATTGGCAATGCCTGCTTCTTTCAGTTCCAACGCGCGTACAAGTGCATACCATTCATCGTACGGATTGATGATAAGCGTAACACCTGCTGTGTTGAATTGTGTATTGTTATCGCTAAAAGCGATTTTGGTAGTAGTGTCAGGCACCTGGCTGATACAAACTAATATCTTCATCAGATTTCGAGATTTTGTATACTAATAAACTACAATTATGTAGCTGAAATGGTTGGCAAAAGTACGGCAAAAACCTGTTGAAACGAATGCTTTGTTTATAGATTTGGTAAAATAACAAAGGGGCTAAAAGCCCCTTTGCATTATACATTAAATCAATTCTTATTTTATAGCTACTTTATCGTTCAGGTCTGTGTCAACCAATACACGACCACAATGCTCGCACACGATGATTTTCTTGTGCTGGCGTATTTCGCTCTGGCGTTGTGGAGGTATAACGTTGAAGCAACCGCCGCAAGAGTCGCGGTGGATGGGTACTACTGCCAATCCGTTGCTGTAGCTACCACGGATGCGCTCGTAAGCTGCCAACAGGCGGCTATCCACTTTTTCTTTAGCAGCAGCCGATTTTTCAGCCAATACTGTTTCTTCTTTCTCCGTTTCAGCAATAATCTTCTCTAATTCTTTGCGCTTGCCTTTCAGTACTTCTTCTACGTCCTTTATTTTATCTTCAGTACGCTGGCGTTGTACACCACGTTCTTTCAGTTCAAAGTTAGCATCTTTTATGTGCTTGTCGTTCAGCTTCACTTCCAGCTCTTGCAGCTCCATCTCTTTGTTGATGGCTTCAAACTCACGATTGTTTTTTACATTGTCCTGCTGCTTTTCGTATTTCTTTATCAGTGCAGTCGCTTCTTTCTTCGCCTCTGTCTTTTGCTCTATAAAGCTGTTGATGCTGCCAATTTCAGCATCTATGTTCTGGATGCGCGTCTGCAAGCCTTCAATTTCGTCTTCCAGGTCTTTCACTTCCATCGGCAGTTCGCCCTTCAGCGTTTTGATTTCGTCTATTTTAGAGTCAATCTTTTGCAGGGTAAGAACCGCAATCAGTTTTTCCTCAACCGAAAAGTCTTTAACTGTAGCCATCAGGAATAATATTTTACGGGATTTGTATTAGTTTTTGATACAAGGACGGCAAAATTAGGAAATTTTCTATTAATTATGTCAGCAAATATTTCTACGGTGTATTGCTCGCTTTCAAAGTGCCCTATATCGGCAATGACAATTTTGCCCTCAGCATCAAAAAACTGATGGTATTTATAGTCGCCCGTAATAAATACATCTGCTCCTGCTGCCATGGCATCTTTCAATAAAAAGCTACCCGAACCGCCACATATTGCCACTTTCTTTATATCTATCCCTTTCAATACCGTATGTCTGATACATCCTATATGCATTTTTTCCTTTATATGAGCTAAAAATGCCATTTCACCCATCGGGTTGGGTAAATAACCTACCATGCCTGCCCCTAATTGTTGGTTTTTGTTCTCCAAAGCCACTACTTCGTAAGCTACTTCCTCATAAGGGTGGTTGTCTAATAATGCTTTTAATACTCTGCCCTCGTTGTGTTTTTCTATCAGTACTTCCAGTTTCACTTCTTCAGCAGTTGCCCTTGCACCCCCAGCTACCCCGATTGTTGGGTTGGCATCTGCTGCTGCACGGAAAGTGCCGATACCCTCAGTACCAAAACTACACTCGCTATACTTGCCTATATGTCCCGCACCAACTGCAAAAAGAGCATTACGAACATTATCGAGGCTGTTAACAGGTACGTAAGTGTAGAGTTTGCGAAGCGTACCGCTCATTACAGACAGTATCTCGGTGTTTATCAGCCCCAGCTTCTCGGCTATTTTAGCATTCACACCCCCACGAACATTATCCAAATTGGTATGGGCAGCATATATATGAATATCGTTTTTGATGGCTTTATGTACAATCCGCTCTACATAGTTGCGCCCTGTTATGCGCTTTAACCCCGAAAAGATGACTGGGTGGTGAGCTACTACCATATTAGCCCCTCGCGCTATGGCTTCGTCCAATACTTCTTCTGTAACGTCGAGCGTCAGCAGAACACCCGTAACGACGGCTTGGGCATCGCCCACCTGCAGCCCGCTGTTGTCGTACCCCTCTTGATAAGCTATGGGTGCAAATGCCTCGATGGCTGCCATGATGTCTTTTACAAAAATCATATATCGTAAATATAGGCTTTAGCACAAAACTACACATAAGGCTTATCTTTGCGCCATGCAATTACTCGACGGCAAAGCGGTGTCTGCCCACATCAAAGCGCAGATAAAACAAGAAACCGAAGAACTGAAAGCCAAAACGGGCAAAGTGCCGCATCTGGCAGCCATACTGGTAGGCAATAATCCTGCCAGCGAGGCGTATGTGGGTTCTAAAGTGCGTACTTGTGAGGAGTTGGGTTTTGGCTCTACCCTATTACGTTTTGATGAAAGCATTACCGAACAGGCATTGCTGCAAGAGATAAAAAAACTGAATGCCGACAGCCGCATAGATGGCATACTGGTGCAGCTACCCTTGCCTAAACACATCAGCGATGATGCAGTCATTAATACTATTGATGCAGGAAAAGATGTAGATGGCTTCCATCCCGTATCACAAGGGAAGATGGTGTTGGGGCAACCGAGCTATCTGCCTGCCACCCCCTACGGTATGTTGCTGATGCTGGAGCATTATGGCATTAATACAGGTGGTATGCATTGCGTGGTGGTAGGACGTAGCAATATAGTAGGAACACCGATGAGCGTCCTGATGAGCCGCAATGCCACCCCCGGCAACGCAACAGTAACCATCTGCCACAGCAAAACAAAAAACCTGAAAGAAATTTGCCTGCAAGCAGACATAATAGTAGCTGCTATAGGCCGACCAAAATACATTACCGCCGATATGGTAAAAGAAGGTGCTATTGTGCTGGACGTAGGCATCAACCGTATTGACGATGCTACCAAGAAAAGTGGTGCAAGGTTGGTTGGCGATGTGGATTTTGATAATGTAGCGTCAAAGTGCAGTTACATAACACCCGTGCCAGGTGGTGTGGGTTTAATGACCATTTGCGGGTTGATGAAAAATACATTGGAAGCAGCAAAACAGCACATATAATTTTGTCGGTTACAGCAAAACATACTACATCGTACCCGGTGATGGAACACTTCTACACGCTGCAAGGCGAGGGTATGTATAGTGGACAGGCAGCTTATTTCATCCGCTTAGGCGGTTGCGATGTGGGCTGTGTTTGGTGCGATGTAAAGGATAGCTGGGATGCAAGCAAGCACCCCATAATGACAACGGAAGAAATAACAATTGTAGCTGCTGCACACAACGGCAGGTTAGCAGTAATAACGGGTGGCGAACCTGCTATGCATAATCTGACTGCCCTTTGTCAATCACTACACGGTGCAGGGTTTAAGGTGCATATAGAAACATCTGGAGCGCATCCTTTATCTGGTAAGCTGGATTGGATAACACTCTCTCCCAAAAAATTCAAAGCATCACTTGAGGAAAATATGGAATTGGCTGACGAATTGAAGATTGTAGTCTACAACAAATCGGACTTTGCATGGGCAGAGGAGTATGCAGCCAAAGTAAGTAAGCGTTGCAAACTATACCTGCAACCCGAATGGAGCCGCATAGATACCATGACACCGCTCATCATAGATTACATCAAGCAACACCCGCAATGGCAATTGTCTTTGCAAACACATAAATACATCAACATCCCATAATCAATGACTTTATTTCAGGCAATCATCATTGCAATAGTAGAAGGTATCACCGAATTTCTGCCCGTATCATCTACAGGTCACATGATACTCACCAGCTATTTTATGGGCATACAAAACGATAGCTTTACCAAGTTGTTTGAAATATGCATACAACTCGGTGCTATACTATCTGTAGTAGTGCTGTATTGGAAAAAGTTTTTTGACTTCAAAAAATGGCAGTTTTACCTGAAATTAGCTATTGCTGTTATCCCTGCATTGGTATTGGGCTTTTTGTTTAATGATGCGATAGAAGAATTATTAGAAAGCCCCTTAGTAGTTTCTATATCATTAATTCTGGGTGGTATTGTTTTGCTGTTTATTGATAAAGCATTCAGCAACCCCACCATTACAACCGAAGAAAATATCAAGCCCAAAAACGGTTTCGTCATCGGTTTGTGGCAATGTATATCTATGATACCGGGTGTTAGCCGTAGCGCGGCAACCATTATAGGTGGTATGCAACAAAAACTTACCCGAAGCCTCGCGGCAGAATTTTCTTTCTTCCTTGCCGTACCTACTATGGCAGCAGCTACAGGCTATTCACTAATACTGAAAGACTGGAATGTACAGGGTGTAGAAATGAAAGGTTACGAACTGCTGACACAAAGCAGCGATAAACTGATGATATTCGGCGTGGGTGCATTGGTATCATTCATCGTAGCCATGATAGCGATAAAATCTTTTATCAGCTTTTTGCAGAAATATGGCTTCAAGCTGTTTGGCATTTACCGCATCATAGCGGGTATTATTGTTATAATGCTATTGTATTGAATAATAGTGGAAACTATGACATTAACCGTTCAGTCAACAGGAGATAAGAAAAGATATCGTTTAGGAATATCATTATCTGATTCTAAGAATTTCAAGAGGGGGCAAAAAATTTCAGTTCTTCTCAATGAGGAATGCACTGCCACAATTAGTTGTGGTTCTGACAGCAAAGGATTTGATATATATTCTAAAGAAATAAGTGATTGGATAATCAAAAATAAATTTCATAATTACCCTAAAGGGAAACCTACAAAACTACTTTTTGATTTTAAGGCTCCGTCAACATTGGAATTTATTAAGCTTATTCAGGCTTCCATGCGTTAAACAGCAGGTTCAGATAATGGTTTTCTTCTTTAGTTATTACATTATCTGCCGCCGATAGTTTGAGGGCAAATCGCAACAGGCTGTTGCGCTCTTCTTCAGTAGAATCGTCGTAAAAATCATCCATCATTTTCTGGTAGTGGCTTTCCCATTCGTCGTGCCGCAGGTTGCTGATGATTTCCATTTGCTTATCAAGGTTTACCCTGAAAGGAAATTCCTCTACTATATAATCGCGTATTACTGCATCTTCTTCCGCACCTATTCTATAATCAACTGCAGATAAAATCATCAGCAAGTGATAGCCTGCAATGGTCTTATTCATTCTGTTGTTGGGCATACAATTCTTCGGTATTTAATCAGCTTTGGGTTGCCAACAGCAAATCCAAATCTGTGTATTTAAAATTAAAACGTTTGGCTATCGGCGCGTTGGTAACACAGCCTTTGTACAGGTACACCCCGTTGCGTATGCCACCCTTAGCCTGTATCAGACTTTCAAAACCGCCCATATCTGCACATTGCAGCATAATAGGCATCAATACATTGCTGATAGCACGCGATGCTGTGCGCGATACCGCCGATGCCATATTGGGTACGCAATAGTGTATCACATCATACTTCTTATACGTCGGGTTTTCGTGTGTGGTTGCTTTCGATGTTTCAAAACAGCCACCTCGGTCTATACTCACATCTATTATCACAGAGCCTGCTTTCATATTACTCACCATCTCTTCGCTCACTACTACAGGCGTTATGCCATTTTTCGGCTTCAATGCACCTACCACCACATCTGTATCTGCCAATTCTTCTGCCAATGTCACGGGTTCTATAACCGATGTAGGGCAACGCCTGCCGATATTATTTTGCAAGCGCATCAGTCGGTATATCGAGTTGTCGAATATCATAACAGATGCACCAAGCCCTAATGCAGTACGTGCGGCAAACTCACCTACCACACCCGCACCCAGTATCAATACTTTAGCAGGCGGCACACCCGATATGCCACCCAGCAATATGCCCTTACCGTTGTGTACGTTGTTCAGGTATTTGGCGGCAGTCAGTATAGCCGAGCTACCTGCAATCTCGCTCATAGAGCGCACGATGGGATATGTACCCGAATCGTCTTTGATAGAATCAAACGCTATGGCGATGATTTTTTTCTGCACCAGTTGCTCTATCATTTCCTTTTTCAGGAAAGGCATGTGGATGGGAGAGATAACTACTTGATTGGGTTGCAACCAAGCCACTTCTTCCTCTGATATGGGTGCCGATTTGATGATGGTTGTAGCCTTGTACACTTCCGATTTCTCGTACACTATACGCGCACCTGCTTCGCTATAATCACTATCAAAATAAAAAGAACCCTCACCCGCGTTGTGCTCTACCACTACATCGTGCCCGTTATTAACCAAAACAGAAACTGCCTCGGGTGTCAGTGCCACACGGTTTTCCTGAAACGAGCTTTCTTTGGGGATGCCCACATACAGCTCTTTCTTTTTAGGCTGTATTACCAGCGTTTCTTCAAGCGGAACGTACGAAAATGATGGCGATATGTAAGGCTTCTTGCTCATGCACTAACCGATATACATTTGGCAGAAAAATACAAAACAAGTTTCGATAAAAGAAGTCCGTTAACACCCAAATGATTGTTAAGAATAAAGTCTCTATTGGCAAATACTACAATGTATTGACTGTTTTGTCGGTGTAAATTCTATTTTTGTGAGCAAGACAGGATATATGCTAAGGCAGTCGCAACAACAACGTTTATTACAGAAACTATCTCCCCAACAGATTCAACTAATGAAGCTGTTGCAGATACCTACTGCCAATCTAGAAGAAAGGATAAAAGAAGAACTGGAAGAAAACCCCGCATTAGAAGTAGGTACAGAAGACAATAATACGGACGAGTACGATTTGCAAGACAATGATAATGATTCGGAACTGGATGATGATATAGAAGACGTTGAGCTTAGTGATGATACTGCTGACAAAGTAGATATAGACGATTTCTTAAAACACGAAGATGATGACAGTGGCAGGGATTACGGCGATGACTATTACGGCAACAGCGATACGGAACGCGGCACATCGCCGGTAAGGGTAGAAACCAGTTTTCACGAATATGTGCTTGACCAGTTAGGCATGCTTGAACTGGACGAAAGAACACATGCTATAGCAGAGCAGATAATAGGCAGTATGGACGAGGATGGATACTTGCGTAGAGAAATAACAGCATTGGTTGACGACCTTGCTTTCGGGCAGAATGTATATACAGATGAAGAAGAAGTAAACGGGCTGATACAAAAGATACAACAGTTCGACCCACCCGGTGTTTGTGCATGGACACTGCAAGAGTGCCTGCTGCTGCAACTGAAACGCATAGAACCACAATCAAAACCTGTTAAAAATGCCATAGAGGTCATTGATAAATACTTCAACGAGTTTATCAAAAAACACTATGATAAAATACAACGCCACCTTGGAGCGAATAATGAAGACTTCAAAGAAGTTATCAATATCATCATCAAGCTAAACCCTAAACCGGGGGCGGCTTTTGCCATTGTTAACAAAGCGGAGAGTTACATCATCCCCGATTTCTTTGTGTTTAATAATAATGGCAAACTGGAGCTTTCACTCAACTCCAAAAATGCCCCTGAATTAAAAGTATCAGAGGGCTATAAAGACATGATGCGCGCCTACGACCGTGGCGACAAAAAAGATAAAAGACAGAAAGAAGCAGTACAGTTCATTAAACAAAAACTGGATTCGGCCAAGTGGTTTATAGATGCCATCAAGCAAAGGCAGCATACATTGTTGCAAACTATGCAGGCTATTATAGCATTTCAGACGGAGTTTTTCCTGACAGGAGATGAAACCACGCTGAAACCCATGATACTGAAAGACATTGCACAGATAACGGCGTTAGACGTCTCAACCGTATCTCGTGTTGCCAACAGCAAATTTGTACAGACAGAATTTGGCACGTACAAGCTTAAATACTTTTTTTCAGAGGCATTGCAAACAGAAAGCGGCGAAGAAGTATCTACCAGAGAAGTGAAGACTATTTTGAATGACATCATTAGCAGCGAGAACAAACGCAAACCACACTCTGACGAAAAGCTGACCGAAATGCTGCAAGAGAAAGGCTATAACATTGCTCGCCGTACAGTAGCTAAGTACCGAGAACAGTTGAACGTACCCGTAGCACGCTTACGCAAAGAATTATAACTACACATACACAACTGATACTCCATGACATTTGACGCATTATTAGAGGGAAAACCTGAACAGCTGAAAAAAACAGCCATGCAGCTAAAAGGGCTTGCATTGCGGGTTGATAAACTGATTGTTGAAACAGTATATGGCGGCAGCAAGTCGAAAGTGGCGCTGTATAGCAAAGGTGGCTCAAACAATGTGTTGTTCGGTATCCAGCTAAGCGAAAAACACTGCATTCTCTATCTGCATCATACCGAAACGGCAGATACCATGAGCCTGAAACTGGAAGGTGAAGGCAAACATGCCAAGCACGTAAAGCTAACAGAAATAACGCCCGAACTGGAAACGGAAATAAAACAGGTGATGAAAAATATCATCAGGGTTAGCAGACACTAACGGGCTTTGTCGGCGTTCATTTTTTGCGCTACGGCATCCAGCGTATCATAAAACTCCTCGCCGTATTTGCGTACTATAGATTCTTTCAAAAATTGATACACCGGTACTTTCAGTTGCTTGCCCAGCTTGCAGGCAGGCTTGCAGAGTGTTTTTCGTGGTTCGTAGTTTACTGCTTCATAACCATCCATTTGTTTTACCCGTATAGGGTACAGGTGGCAGGATATGGGTTTTTTAAAAGCTATTTTTCCTTCTTTCCACGCACGCTCAAAAGTGCATTTTACAATACCAGCATCATCCGTGTAGGCATACACACAAATACCACCATTTACAGCAGGCGTTACATACCCGTATTCATCGTCTATAGTATGCGTACCTTGCTTTTCTATTTCGGCAATATATTCGGGCTTCAGGTATTGTTTAATACGCGGATATACCGATGCTATAATAACAGTTTCTTCTTGCGTAAGCGGCGCGCCGCAATCGCCATCTACACAACAGCCACCCTTGCAGCTATTCAAGTCGCAAACAAACTGCTCTTCTACCACTTGGTCGCTCAGCAAAACATTTTCAATCGCAATCATCTGTAAAACGGGAAAAATCTAAAAAGCAAAGATACAATTACATATTCAGGTAGTTCATCAGGTTGTCGAACCGGTCTTGCATACTGTCTTTGTCGGTTTTATCACCAAACACTTCTTTTACTTTGTAGTTGTGACGCTCCAATGCAGAAACTACACCAGCTAAACTATTACGATTTGTTTTCAGCGTTACTTCCAGTTTCCCGGTTAGTTTATTGCTGAATATCTGTGTGCTTATCAGCAGCACTTCTTCGCTCTCGCATATACGGGCTATCTCGTACAGGCTGTAGTTGCGTGGGTCTATCTCCAATACTACAATACCACCGGGATTATCCAGCCCGCTTTTCTCAGTTATGTAGCGTAGCAACTCATCGCGTGTTATGGAGCCTACATAGGTATTCTCCAAATCTACCACAGGTACTATATGCAGGTTTTGCTGATGTGCTATACGGAGTGCCTCGTAAGGATGCCCTGTAGAGAGCACAGCTGGGCGGTAGCTCAGGAAATCGGCGGTTTGCAGAGAGTTGTCAGGATTTTCCCAGTCGAGCAAATCATTTTCCTGTACCAATGCCATGTATTTATCATCCGCTACCAGTGGCAGTTGGTTCAGGTTGGTTTCATCCATCAGGGTCAATGCCCTGTCACCCGTATCTGTGGGTATTAAGGTGGGTACTATGGGCGATATTAATTGTTCTACTACCATGGCTGTTATTTAACCCTTACTATATAAACGTACAAATGCCGAACCAGTTTACTACAGGAGCAATATTATAACAGATTAATGACAATTATGGGTATTTTCTTAGCCTTTATGCCTGGCAAGGAAAGCGTCCAGTATCACGTTGAACTCTGCCGGTACTTCCATCATCGGTGCATGTCCGCACTTGTCTATCCAATGCAGTTCAGAGTTTGGCATCAGCTTTTTAAATTCTTCTGCTACCATCGGCGGGGTGATGGTATCATTTTTACCCCACACAAGACAGGTAGGCACTTTTATGTCTTTCAGTTCATCGCCCAGATTGTGCCTGATGGCCGATTTGGCAAGCGATATTATTTTCAAGGCTTTCAGCCTGTTGTTCACTATAGAATACACCTCATCTACCAGTTCTTTACTGGCTACGGCAGGGTCGTAAAATGTCAGTTCCGTTTTTCTTTTAATGAATTCGTAATCACCACGCTTGGGGTAGGTTTCTCCCATCCCGTTTTCAAACAGGCCGGAGCTACCAGTAAGTGTCAGGCTTTTCACATTGTCTTGATGCTTCAGCGTATATACCAACCCAACGTGTCCGCCCAATGAATTGCCCAACAGGTGTACCCTGCCATAATTCATGGTATCCAGAAATTTCTGTACATGCTTGGCAAGTCCTGCAACGGTAGTATCGAGAATTGTGAGGTCGAACAGGGGTAGCATAGGTATTACTACCTTATGTGTCAGCTTAAAATGGTCTACCAGGTCTTTGAAATTGCTCAAAGCCCCGAAAAGCCCGTGCAGCAGCACCAATGGCTCACCATTCCCCTCTTCCACATACTTAAACTTACCCGACTGTTTTACTTCGTATTGCATGTTGCCGTTAATGGTTGTACTAAAATACTGATGTTTTGCGCAAAATTATACTTTTTAGCCAACGCGTAACAATTTGTTCGCCCGTTTGTTATTATCAAAATATCAATAAATACACTATTCTCATAACTTTTTTCACAATTTGCTTCATTTCATTGCGCTACATTTGCAATGCATATTTTCGGCTCTATGTTGCAATACTACTGTTCCTCGCTTACATCTTACAAAAGGCTTAAAACAAAGGAAGTAAAAATCGGCGATTTGCTACTCGGCAACTGCAACCCCATCCGTATACAAACTATGACCACCACAGATACGATGGATACGGATGCTACGGTAGCGCAATGTGTACGTTGCATAGAAGCCGGGGCAGAGTTAGTCCGCATCACCGCACCCAGCAAAAAAGAAGCCGACAATCTGCTGCATATCAAAAATAAACTCCGTGCGATGGGCTATCATACACCCATTGTAGCAGACATACACTTTACACCCAACGCTGCCGAAATAGCTGCCCGCATTATAGAAAAAGTACGTGTAAATCCGGGCAATTATATTGACAAAAAGAAGTTTGACTTTATAGAATATACAGACAATGCGTATGCCGCCGAAATAGAACGCATACGCGAACGATTTACCCCATTGGTAAAAATTTGTAAAGAGTATGGTACCGCCATGCGCATAGGCACCAATCACGGCTCGCTCAGCGACCGTATTATGAGCCGATATGGCGATACACCCATAGGCATGGTAGAAAGCGCAATGGAGTTTTTACGAATAGCGCGCGATGAAAGCTACCATCAGATAGTGCTCAGCATGAAATCGAGCAACCCGCAAGTAATGGTGCAGGCGTACCGCTTGTTGGTGCAAAAAATGGATGAGGAGTTTGGAGAATGTTATCCGCTGCACCTTGGCGTAACGGAAGCAGGCGATGGAGAAGACGGGCGCATTAAGAGTGCTATTGGCATAGGCACATTGTTGGAAGATGGTATTGGTGATACCATTCGCGTATCGTTAACAGAAGACCCTGAGTTTGAGATACCTGTTTGTAAAGACATCGTATCTCGCTACAACGAAAGGCAGGATGCTGCTACAATACAGCCGCTAAACGGAGATAAGGCAACATTACCATATTCACCTTTTGCATACAACCGCAGAGAAACAGTTGCTGTTGAAAATATAGGCGGGCATAATGTACCTGTAGTATTAGCTAGTATTAAGGACGAGGCAGTTATTACACCGCAAACACTGGAAGCCATAGGCTACAAATATGACGAGCCTACTGATAAATGGAATATTGGCGATGGCGCAGCAGACTATATTTACACAGGAGCAAAAACAGTTGACTTTGCACTGCCCGGCACACTGAAAGTTATTTGCAACTACGATGTATGGCAACAGGCTGATGATAAAACAAAATATCGCCCCTTACTGGATGCACAGTCTTTTATACAATTACCCGCCTTGCCCGATACAGCACATTTTGTAGTATTAGACACAGGTGGAGATTGGCAACAAATCATCAATACACTTACAAAAGCCAACCATCATACCATCATCTGTCTGTTCAACTATCAGGCAAACAATATGTCGTGTATGCGGCGTGTAGCCATAGAGATGATAGAGCGTGGCATAAAAACTCCCGTCATACTTTGCAGCAACAACAAAGACAAAACCATTGACGAACAATTGATAGACTTTGCTACTAACACTGGCGGTTTGTTGTTGGATGGCATTGGTGATGGCATATGGCTATGGAATCAGATGCGCGATGTGCAAAACATACAGATAACAGGGCGCACTTATCTGGAAGTAAAAAACAATTATCAGTTCCTGAACAATACAGCATTTTCCATATTACAAGCTACACGTACCCGCATCAGCAAAACGGAATACATCAGTTGCCCCAGTTGTGGACGCACCCTGTTCGACTTACAGGAAACCACAGCTAAAATCCGCAATGCTACCAATCACCTGAAAGGCGTTAAGATTGCCATTATGGGCTGCATAGTAAATGGGCCAGGCGAAATGGCAGATGCTGATTTTGGCTACGTAGGTAGCGGCCCCGGTAAAATAACTTTGTATAAAGGTAAAGAAGTAGTGAAGAAAAATGTACCGAGTGATATAGCCGTTAGCGAACTTATACAACTGCTGAAAGATAACGAAGCATGGATAGAGCCTGCTGTTAATTAGCCACAATAGTTTGTTCTTTCTCTAATTGCTTACTCTTGGCGGTAAGCATTACTAACAAGGCAATGCTCAGGTAGAACAACGAGCCCACTTTATGCGTTTCTATCAGCTCCGAAAAGAAGTTGTTGATAAAGCCTGCACCAAACATCATCGCCACACCCATAGTACATAGCCTGTAAAACCTGTCTTTGAATCGGTGATACGTTCGTTGCGCCTGCACCAGTACTACCATCACCATAATGGCATACAGTATCATAGCAGGCCAGCCCTGCTCTACCAGCATATACAGGTAGTAGTTATGCGTAGTTGATTTTTCAAAATTATGACTTACCCATGTTTTGAAAGATGCTACACCATAAGGTTTGTAGTAGTAATAAAACGTATTTGGTCCAAAGCCTTTTACGGGCTCATCCTGGCTCATGCGCACCGCTGCTATCCAGCGATACAAACGTTCCATAGACGACATATCCTGCCCGCGAAATGTTGCTACGATGTGGTCTGTAAATTTCTTACGCATGAAAGTATGTTCATAGTCGGGGCGGTAGTCCATGAACTTTTTGTCGGTGGACATATATATCACCATCATCGTTACAAGTGCGTAGAAAACAGGCATTATCCATTGTGCCAACTTCATCTTAATAGCTAATGCGATGCCTAAAGCAAATACAACCGCCAACATAGCAGCACGTGCATAGGTAAAGTATATGGCGGGCAGAAATAATAGTATGATGAGTAACAACGGCACCCTTACAAATGGCCCTTTGCCTCTTGTCATCAGATACGCCACCCAAAGCAATGGGTAGAACATGGCCATAACGGTAGAATAATCCACGTGGTTATTATACACCTCGCCAATGGCTACTTCTATCCTACGAAAGTTGAAGCCTATCATAGCATGACGATACACAACAATGCAGATGGTAATGAATAGCGGTATGAGCGTTACTAAAAAACCTTTTATGAAATCTTTCTTCTCCCTGAAAATAAACATAGGTATGATGAAGAAAGAGCACAGAAACCATGTCTTTGCTGCGAGAAATTTCAGTGACAGCATTGGCATGTGCGAGTATAAAACAGATACTATCAACCACAGGTACTGTGCCGCTATTATCAGCACCAACGGATTGGTCAGCCAATCTCTGTTAAATAACGCGGGCCTGCTGGCCGCTAATACAAAAAACAACAGCAGGAACAACCACATGATGGGCTCGTCGGGTACAGATGTGGAGAGCGTTTCGCCAAAGAAATGCACATCCATAGATACTGGTATGGTAAAAAGAAACACCCAGTATGCAGTCTTCCAGCTAACACCCGTTAGCAACAAAAAAAGAAAAGCGAAAGGCAACGCAGCCATCACAAAACTTCCGGTATAGGCATAGGCAATTACGGAGAAGAATAACACTCCCCACGGCAACACCTTTTCTACCTTATTACCTAAAAGTATTGGCTGCATCTTAGCGCTCCATTGCTATTAACGACCTGTAGTAAGTGCGTATCAGCAAATAAATGCTGCTGAAAAACAAACCAATCAACCCGGATGACAGGATAGTAAGTATCAGGCCCGGCGGCTTTGGCTTTACGGGTGGCCTTGCAGTAGTGGTAACATGCAACAAGGGTATATTATCACTCTTAGAGGTAGTCATGTACTCGTTGAGGCGCGATGTGTAACGTGCCCTGTCTGCAACCAACTGGTCTTTGAGCGAAGAAATATTTTGCACCTGCTCCATTGCCAAGCCGTAGCCAGCACCGCCACCATGTGTGGTTGATGCTATCAGGTTTTGCCTTGCTGGGTTGATGATGTCGTAAATTTTATACCTGTCGCGCAGCGACGCCAATGTGTCTGTCATAGCAGCAATAGAACTATCCATTTCGCTGATTTTACCTTCAAGCGATACCATCATTTTTGCACGCTGGCTTACATAATAGCCCCTGAAAAGGCTTTCGATGGTTTTCATGGTTGTATTAACTACTTCGGCTGCTGTTGCAGGTTCAGTATCAATATAGCTTACCTCGCAGGCGTTATATTCAGAACGTATTACTTTGTAGTTATCCTTGTAGGTGTCCAGCAGTTTCTTTACATCTTTGGGCTTTGATGCATCTAACTTGTAGTGCGCCCACAGATTCAGCTTATCCGCTACAACGTATTTAATGGTATCCGACTCTACCAAAGACATCAATCTATCCACATCGTCATCGCCTGCAAAATAATCTACAAACTGGATGCCGCTTTCCTGAAACAGATTGTTACGGTCTGTATACAAAGGATTGGTCATTATAAAGCCGCCGATAGCCTTATATTCTCTTTGCGATAGCAAGTAGAATGTTGCACCTAAAACAGCCGTAATAACAGATACAATCAGTATCGTCTTCCTGTTGTTGCGCAGTGTTTGTGTTACATCTACAATGTCAAAACGAGGTGTACTCATTAGTTGGTGTATTAAAAACTTTTTAAACTTAGCTATTATTATTCAAGCAGGCCTTATAGCCTGTATTATATTACTGTTTCGCCCGATTGCATTTTTTCCGCGTTCTCTGCAAACTGTAGCGCATCTATCATATCACCAATGTTGCCATTCATAAATTCATCCAGATTATAAACTGTCATGTTAATACGATGGTCAGTTATCCTGCCTTGCGGAAAGTTATATGTCCTGATCTTCGCCGACCTGTCGCCCGAACTTACAAGGCTCTTTCTTCTACGCGATATTTCTTCTTCCTGTTTGCGTACCTGTTCTTCATACAGTTTAGTACGCATCATGGCAGTCGCTTTTTCGCGGTTGCCAAGCTGTGTACGCTCTGTTTGGCAAGTTATTACTGTGCCAGTAGGTACGTGCGTTAGTATCACTTTTGTTTCTACCTTGTTTACGTTCTGTCCACCAGCACCACCACTTCGGGCAGTTTCCATCTTCAAATCGCTTTCTTTCAGTTCAAAATCTATTTCTTCTGCTTCGGGCATTACAGCCACCGTTGCTGCCGATGTATGCACCCTGCCGCTTGCTTCTGTATCAGGTACACGCTGCACACGGTGCACACCACTTTCAAACTTCAGCGTACCATATACATCATCTCCCTCTACTTCCAATTGTACTTCTTTGTAACCACCAACAGTACCTTCCGTTTCATTCAGCATAGCTACTTTCCAACCTTTCTTCTCGCAGTAGCGCAGATACATCCGCATCAAGTCACCGGCAAATAGGCTCGCCTCATCCCCACCGGTACCTGCACGTATCTCCAATATAGCGTTCTTCTCGTCTTGCGGGTCTTTAGGTATCAGCAGTTGGCGTACTTCATTTTCTAACTCCTCAAACTGTACTTCCTGCTTATCCAAATCTTCTTTAGCCATTTCGCGCAGGTCGGCATCACTTTCCGTTGCCAGCACTTCTTTGGCAAATGCTATGCCATCAACACAAGCTTTATAACGCTTGTATGCATCTACAATTTTTTCCAGCTTCCGGTATTCGCGGCTTACCTGCGAAAAACGCTTGTTGTCATTCACCACCTCGGGATTGGTAAGCGCGACACCCAAATCGTCAAATCTTGCCTTAATCGCCTCCAATTTCCCCAAAACAGAACTCATGTATAACGTATTATTTACTCTAAAATTATAAGGCTGCGAAGTTAATTATTAAACTTGTAAACTACTTTTTAATATAGCATGTATATCTAATATTTTTTTGATTATTTACAGAATATATCAAATATTGCAAGCTAAACTCATCCCACAACAAATGCAAAAGCGTTTATCAGGATATGATATATCAATTGCTACGGCAATTCTCTTAGAGATAATATTACTTTTCAATACCAAAAACCTGTTGGGGCAGACAGCCAATTCCATTCTATACGCTTTATGCTCCATAAGTATTGGCATCTTGTTATTATTAAAATATTATAATAAACATGTTGAACTGGCTTCAGGACATTCATCAGAGAAGATGCGTCAAGAAACTTATTTTTCAGCGGTAAAAATAGTTGTGCCCATTTTAATAATCTGGCTTATATATCTGCATTATGATATATTAAGCCAAATGCCGATTGACCCAAAAAAATCAGACGTTATCCCTATGGTTCAATATATGGTACAACGCTTTGTTCATGGTGAGTATGTATATAAGGCCATTTACGATTTTGGTTATTTTTTATCACCAACATATATGCCGCTGCATTGGATGCCATTTACAATTGCAGAAATATGTAAGTTCGACTACAGGTGGGTAGCATTTTGTTTGTGGATATCAGCTTCTATCTTACTCTTGGTAAGAACATTTAAAACAAATATCCATGCGTGCATTTTTGTATTGTTAATTCTAAGCTTGTTTTATTATGCTATATATCGTTTTGACAGAAATGTAATTGCATATACATTAGAGTTGACAATTGCAGCATATTATATATTGCTTATTATATCCATAAATCAAACATCCGCAGTATATGCTGGCTTAGGGATTGCTTTATGCGTTATGTCAAGATACAGTCTTGTGTTATGGTTGCCATTGTGGTTTTTGGTAACAATATTATCAAGAGAAAAAAAATATACACTTACTGTAATTGCAACTGTAATAGTGGTAGTAATATCAGTGTATGTTATACCATTCCTCAGTAAAGACTGGCATATTTACAGCAATACATTAAACCAATACTACAGGGCTGCTATTGGGGAATGGGAAAATTTAAGCATCTTCACATGGAAACCGTATCAACTATATGCAGGTACCGGGTTTGCACATCTTTTTTATGAAAGCCTGCAAGACTGGGAGTTGGCAGATAAAATAAAACGTCTGCAAAAAGTACATTTCTTAGTAAGTATCGGCATTACGGTTGTGATGGGTACTTGGTATTGGTTCAACAGAAAAAAAATTTACCCTCGTATTTTTCTGATGGCTTCATTTAAAATATATTTTACACTATTCCTAGCCTTTATACAAGTGCCTTATATATACCTGATGATAGTGGCAAACTTTGTTTCAATAGCCATTTTCAGTGAGCAGATGCGGTATAAAATCACTGCCTCAAAAGTCTAAAATAACAACGCCCCACAAATGCAGGGCGTTATTATTAAATAGCTGAGTATGATTACAAAGTACGTTTCACTTCTATTTCGTCGTAACCTTCTATAATGTCGCCTACACGTACATCATTGTAGTTCTTTATCATCAAACCACATTCGTAGCCTGCGTTTACTTCTTTCACGTCGTCTTTGAAGCGTTTGAGTGAAGACAGTTCGCCGGTATGTATTACGATACCATCACGAACGATGTTCAGTTTGGTATTGCGTGTCATTTTACCATCCAGCACATAGCTACCTGCAATGGTACCTATGCCGCCAATCTTAAATACTTCACGAACCTCGATGTTACAAACAGTCTTTTTCTCAATTTTAGGTTCAAGCAGACCTTCCATCGCGCTCTTGATTTCGTCAATCGCATCGTAGATGATGGAGTAGTAACGTATCTCTATATTTTCCTGGTCTGCCAGTTTCGATGTTTGCAGTGATGGGCGCACCTGGAAGCCGAGGATGATGGCATCCGAAGCAGTTGCCAGCAACACGTCGCTTTCCGTTATCTGTCCTACACCTTTGTGTACTATGTTTACGGCTACCTCTGCAGTTGACAGTTTCTGCAATGAGTCGCTCAATGCTTCTACCGAACCATCAAAGTCGCCCTTGATGATAAGTGCCAGTTCTTTAAAGTTACCCAATGCCAGTCGGCGACCAATTTCGTCAAGCGTTATATGCTTACGTGCACGTATGCCTTGCTCACGTAATATTTGCGCACGGTGGTTGGCTATTTCTTTCGCTTCGTTTTCGTCATCGTACACTTTAAACTTCTCACCCGCTTGTGGTGCACCGTTTAAACCAAGCACCTGTACAGGTGCAGATGGCCCTGCTGATTCTACACGTTGCCCACGCTCGTTGAACATGGCTTTGATTTTACCAAAGTACTGTCCGCACACAATCATATCACCTTGTTCCAACGTGCCGTTTTGTACCAGTATGGTAGATTGGTAACCACGCCCTTTATCCAGCGATGCTTCTATCACACTACCTGTACCATACCTGTCGGGATTGGCTTTTACTTCCAGCAATTCTGCTTCCAGCAATATTTTTTCAAGCAACAGGTCTATATTCAATCCTTTCTTGGCAGATATTTCTTGGCTTTGGAATTTACCACCCCAGTCTTCTACCAATATATTCATCTGTGCAAGTTGCTCCTTAATCTTTTCAGGATTAGAGCCCTCTTTATCTATTTTGTTGATGGCAAATACCATTGGCAGGTTTGCAGCCTGCGCGTGAGATATGGCCTCTTTTGTTTGCGGCATAATGGCATCATCTGCAGCTACCACTATCACGGCAACGTCTGCTACTTTAGCACCGCGCGCACGCATGGCGGTAAACGCTTCGTGACCCGGCGTATCGAGGAAGGTGATTTTCTTTCCACCCTGTGTAGTTACCTGATAAGCACCTATGTGCTGTGTGATACCACCCGCTTCGCCTGCTACTACGTTTGCTTCGCGTATGTAGTCGAGCAATGAAGTTTTACCGTGGTCAACGTGTCCCATGATGGTAACGATAGGTGCACGTGGTTGTAAATCTTCAGGGTCGTCCGTATCATCCTCTTCAATATCCGCTTCCTGCTCTAGGTTGATGAATTCAACATCATAACCAAACTCGCTCGATACCAGTTCTATCACTTCCGCATCCAAGCGTTGGTTGATAGACACCATGATACCCAAGCTCATACACTTGCTGATAACGTCTGCAAAGCTTACATCTAATAGGCTTGCCAATTCGCTAACAGATATAAACTCCGTTACCTGTATTACGTTGCCCTGTTGGTTTTCTTCTGCAGCCGCACGTTTTTCAGCCATTTCCTCACGCTTGTTACGGCGGTATTTGGCTTTCAGATTTTTATTACGTGTACCACCTGCGAGCTTAGCTTGTGTCTGGCGTATTTTTTCCTGTATTGCTTTTGCATCAATCTCTTGTTGCTGTGCCGATACAGGCGCGTTTCTGTCTTGTCTTGGTCCTCTGCGGTCTCCGCCACCTGCACCACCGCGGTTACCACCTTGGCCTTGGTTAAAGCCACCGCCTCTGCGGTCGCCACCACCTGCACCGCCACGGTTACCGCCTTGACCCTGATTGAAGCCACCACCACGGTTGCCGCCCTGTCCTTGGTTAAAGCCACCACCTCTCCGGTCGCCACCACCTGCACCTTGTTGTCCACCTCCCTGTTGTTCGTTGGGGTTGAAGGTTTCAGGTTTCTTCTGTACGGGTATGCGTTTACGGTTGCGCTTTTCTTTACTATCCCTCCCACCACCGGGTTGAGATACGGGCAGTTCTATCCTGCCTATTATCTTTGGCCCTTCCAGTTTGGGGGCTTTCATTTCTATATGCTCCGGCTTATCGTCTTCTTCAGACGCGTTCGGAGTTGTAGCTGCAGGCTTCTCCTCAACAGGTACAGCTGCCGCTACTTCTTGTGGTTCTTCCTCTTTTGTTTTCTTACTTTTCTTTGGTTTCTCGGTCGTAGCTTCTTCCGCTACAGGTGCTGGTGTTACAGCTTCAGCATCTTCTTTTTTATCTGTCTTCTTGGTTGTCTTCTTAGGCCTCGATGATTGGTTTACTTCATCAAGATTTATTTTACCAAGTATGTTGGGGCCTCCCAGTTTGGGGGCTTTTACATCTATATGTGCAGGTTCTTCCGCAACAGGTGCAGCAAAAGGTGTTGCAGGTACTTCCGGCTTTACTTCTTCTGCCTTCGGTGCTTCTGCAACAGGTGCTTTTTCTTTAGCAGGTGCAGGCTTTTCAGCAGGCACTTCTTCTACCTTAGGTGTTTCCGCAGCAGGTGCTTTTTCTTTTACAGGTGCAGGTTTTTCGGCAGGCACTTCTTCTACCTTTTTAACGGCAGGCGCTTCTTCCTTAGGCTTCTTACCATCCAGCAGAGAACCTTTGGGCAATGCTATCTCGTCGCTCTTGCGTTTGGCAGCTTTGTCTTGCGCAAATTCTGCCTGCAGGGCGTCGTACATCGGCTCTGTCAGTTTGGTATTAGGGTTGCTGGCGTTTATTTCAAACCCTTTGCCGGTAAGATATTCAACAAGGGTTTCTTTACCTATGTTGAACTCTTTGGCAGCTGCCAGTAACCTTGGTGTTTTTGATGCTGTTGACATTCAGTTATTTACTCAAAAATTTATTCGCTAATTATTTTAATCCCGTTCCTGGCTTACAAACCTACGCCATTTTGCTTTAATGGCTTTTTTCGTCATATAAGCTTAATACACGTTCATTATTCACTATCAAACTCCGATTGCAATATTTTCTGCACATCGCGTACGGTTTCTTCTTCCAAATCTGTACGGCGTGTCAGTTCTTCAACCGATAAGCCTAATACACTCAGTGCCGTATCGCAACCAATCTTCTTAAATTCATCTATTATCCATCCTTCTATTTCGTCTGAGAATTCGTCAAGGTCTATATCGTACTCATGTGTTTCGTCTTGCGCATCGCGGTACACATCTATGCTGTACCCTGTCAGTTCCTGGGCCAGTTTAATGTTTACGCCTTTCTTGCCAATAGCCAGCGATACTTGTTCCGGTTCCAGATACACATCTGCATGCAGGCCTTCGTTATCCAATGCCATACGGCTGATGCGCGCCGGTGTCAGCGAGCGTTGTATAAGCAGTTGCAGGTTGTTGGTATAGTTGATAATGTCTATGTTTTCGTTGCGCAGTTCGCGAACAATACCGTGTATGCGGCTACCCTTCATACCCACACAAGCTCCTACAGGATCTATGCGATCGTCGTAGCTTTCTACGGCTACTTTGGCGCGCTCGCCCGGTTCGCGTACTATTTTCTTTATCACTATCAGCCCGTCCATTATTTCAGGCACTTCTATTTCCAACAGTTTCTCTAGGAAAGACGGGTGTGTGCGGCTGAGGATGATAACGGGCGTGTTGTTGCGCATCTCTACTTTCTTCACCACGGCACGTACGGCTTCTCCTTTTTTGAAGAAGTCGGTAGGTATCTGCTCTGATTTTGGCAGAATAACCTCGTTGCCTTCATCGTCCAGCAACAAGATTTCTTTTTTCCATATCTGGTACACTTCTGCACTGGTTATTTCGCCAATACGGTCAGCGTACTTTTTAAGCAAGTTGTTTTTCTTCAGGTCGCCAATACGTGCAGCAAGTGTTTGCTTCGCAGCTAATATAGCACGGCGGCCAAAGTCTATAACGTTTATCTCTTCATACACCTCTTCACCCACGCTATAGTCAGGCTCTATCTTCACAGCTTCTGCGTATTCTATCTGCAGGTTATCGTCTTCAGACATGCCGTCTTCTACAATTTCCCTACGACGGAAAATTTCAAGGTCGCCTGTCTGGTCATTTACGATTACGTCAAAGTTTTCATCCGTTCCGTACTTCTTTCGCAACAAGGTTTTGAAAACGTCTTCAATAACCTTCATTAAGGTAGGGCGGTCAATGTTTTCCGCCTCCTTAAACTCCTGAAACGAATCAATAAGATTGATACTTGCCATTGTTGTCACTTTTTGCCCGTGCAGGGCTTTGTTTTAAAATATAATTTGTACTACGGTTTTTTTAATATCTGCAAATGGTATTTCTACCATTGTTATCTCTTTTTTCTTGCCCTCTTTTACTTCCAGCAACATTTTATCTTCCTGTACTTCTTTCAGTACGCCCAATATGTCTTTGCCTTCGTTGGGGGTAATAAGTACTGTTCTGCCTATATTCTTTTTATACTGTCTGTCTGACAATAGTGGTTCGTCAACCCCGGGACTAGATACTTCCAGCGAAAAATCACCATCGGGAAACATAGCATCAGCCTCTATTAGCTTATACAACTTTCTGTTTATCTCTGCACTTTTACTTATTGATAAGCCTGCATCTGCATCCAGATACAGTTTGATATTGTTGGTAGGCTTGATTTTGACATGCACGATAAACATATCCGTACCATCCAACAAAGGCTCAGTTAATAACTTTATTTTTTCTAATACGTCACTCATGGGTAAAAAACAAGGGGACTATTATGTCCCCTTCGTTCGAATTAAATCCAATGCAAATATAGGTAGTTTTCTGTTTTCAGCCAAAAATCGGGCTTGTACATAATTATATTTTCATTAACGGCGTATGATGGGGCTTTTTGTACCTTTGAATATATAATATGATACTCAAGTTTATAATTTGGTCTATTGTACTGACACTGATAGTGCGGTTTGTATTCCGTTTTCTGTTTCCTGTAATGACTATGACCAAAGTGGCACAGCAAAAGATGGCACAGATGCAGCAGCAAATGGAAGAGATGCAGCGCAGGCAGCAAGCGGCAGCACAACCGTCAGCACAACCTAAAAAGAACATAGACGGCGACTATATAGACTACGAAGAGGTAAAATAACTACTGCTTCGGCAGAAATATATTACCCTCAATCGTCATGCCTTTTTCAAGATAAATGGCTTGTATGCCTACTGATTTTGCGCCCTCAATATGTTGCGGGCTATCATCTATAAACAATGTATCGGCAGCTTTCAGCCCGTTTTCTTCCAGTATCTTCTCGAACACCTCGGGGTTTGGTTTGCGCATACCTATACGGTGAGACAGATATACCTTGTCGAAAAACACACCTAAGGATGGCATACCGTGTGCTTTGTATAGAATATCATTAAACGCTGCTTCGTGTATCTCGTTGGTATTGCTCAACAGCAACAAATCGTAATACGGGCGTAACTGCTGTAATATCTGCAACCTGCGTAGCGGAAAATCGAGCAACATAGCATTCCAAGCATTTATAATTTGTTCTTCCGTAAGCGGTTTACCCGCCATTTGCTGCATATGATTAATGAATACATCGGTGCTTATTTTACCTGTTTCAAAATCATCAAACACAGTTGTTTGGCTTAGCTGGCTATAGCGTTGAGGAAAGTCTGCAACGCCTAGTTGTATAAAAGCTTCTTCCGTGCGTTTATAATCAATATTGAGTAATACACCGCCTAAATCGAATATTATATGCCTGATACCTTGAATCATTTGACAAAAATAAAGTTGTAAAGAAGATTTTTCATTTTTCGGGAAATCCCATTACATTTGCAATCCATTTTTGGCGTATGCCAAGGGTCCTATAGCTCAGTTGGTTAGAGCACCTGACTCATAATCAGGGGGTCCTAGGTTCAAGTCCTAGTGGGACCACTAAATTTTCGATAAGATGCCGCGAAACGCGGCATCTTATGTTTTTGTCTGATTGTGGTTGTCCTGTGGGTTGTCCCTAGCATTTATACATGGTTGTCAAGTGAAGTAAAATCTCAAGATTTACGTAAATAGCCTAAATTTAATTCTTGTCTTTGCTAGCATAATAATCATTCATGCCCTTATTGGGATTAGATTTGAACCATTCTAACATTTCAGCATTATTATCATTCTGATAAGATTCTACGTTATTATGTCGTGCAATGTTTTCTATAAATTGATACTCCCGTTTACTCATTTTTTTATTGTGCATTATTATTGAAATAACCGACCAAACTATACATAAAGGCCATATTATGATAGAGTAAAACATAAAATTACCTATCGTTAACCCTAATACATAGCTAATTTCTTCGCTGGGGTTATTTGCTTTAAATACTAGGAAACTAATTATCGGTAGTATAATAGTCATAATGACTCCACCTATTATGGTAGCATAATACAAACCAAATGGACCAAGTAATACAGTCAATAGAATAGCTGCAACTAAATTTTTTTTGTTGTACATATTTGTGTTTTATAATGTAAAAATAATAATAACTCATACATGAGTTTATAAAATCTTCGCGATAGTATCAATTTGGCTACGTGATAAACGTTAGAAATTATGAGTTAGTAAAAGCCATTGGAGAAAAAATCCGAGAGGTTCGTATTTCTAAAAGCCTATCACAGGAAGAATTATCATACGAATCAGATTTGCCACTTTCACAAATTGGAAGAATAGAAAGAGGTGAAAATAATCCAACAATTAGTTCTTTATATGCAATTGCCAAAGCTCTGAAAGTAGATTTAAAATTAATTATCGATGTTAGCTTTTCAGAAAAATCTAACAAGAAGAAATAACCATTTCTCATGATGCAAAGGTAAAAAGGGTCTTTAGGTCGTCCTAATCGAGCTTCTTTATAGCGGAATCATAAAAGCATCAAGAGTCTAGTCACTATCTTCAGAATGACTATTTATTATTTTATAGTATAGAATTAATACTAAAATAAATAACAAGAATAAAACAATAATTATTGGAGTAGTTTCGATTTCATTGTTAATAAATATTCCGAGTATATACGTTGCAGCTACACCTATTATTGAACCAATAAATGTCTTTTTTGCTTGACCTAATGTTAAGATATTTTTAGAATCATATTCTGGAGAATTAAAATAATCAGGGTAAGTCTTTATCATGATATATTTAAACCCAAAAATTATCAAAATTGGTATAGGCGATATAAATAATAATTCGAAACTGCTCAATACTTTTTTTATGAACATTTCTGTTGTATAATCACCTACAACAAAACCTTTTAAAGCAGCCCAAAACAATACGATAAATGTTACATTTATAGCTATAAAACTTATAATACTAATTAACTCAAAGACAGTTTGAGCAATTGTCAATAAAGCTACTTTAGTTACCCGAAATCTCTTTCCTTGGCTATCAGAGGACATGTAGTTGAAATTAAAGTGAATCAATAAGATTATTTAGAAATCCTCTGTCATTTCTTTTTTTCAGCAGTACGGAAATACTATTCAAAAGCTCATCTTTTATTGCCTCTGTATCTAATTCATTAAGTTTTTTAAGTACTTTGCCTACATATTTTGTCCTATTATAAAGTTTTATTGAGCTCCTACCAATAACCGTCAAGTAAATAACAGGAAGAAGATAATATTTATCTGACTTTAAAATGCAATTTTTATATATATCCTCGCCGTCACCTGAATCCTTCATTCCTAAGTCAATGTCAATAATCAATAAATCAACTTGGTATTTATCTAATAACCCCTCTATTACTTTTCTATTTTCTTTTGAGGATTGTTCATCTAAAAAATTCACAAAACAATCCATTTCAGTTTCCCAATCATCTTCATTAGGATAAACATTATAACCACTATCTTTCAATAAAAGAGATAACTCTTTAAAATGGTCTTCTCTATCTTCTATATAATAAATATTAGGCATCTCCCATGTTTTTTATAGTAAAACAAAGTTCAAATAATTCTTGATCATATTTTTCTTTATACTCTTGTTTTACAGTTGCATATTTATCACATAATAAACCAGTTATTCTTTTTATCAACCCCAAACCATTAGTATTATATTTAACATTATTCTTATTCACACGTAATAATTTTTTGGTGCTCATTTTGTATTTATAATTATTAGAAACGCTGATTCCAAAACCGTTCTCATCGTCATTTATTTCAAAGTATAGATACTTCTCCTCCTTTGGAAAATTCTTTTTGGCATTAATTAATATTTCTGCGAATAGTATATCAACTAAAGTATCTGGGAAAACCACTTTTTGATTGCCTTTACAATTATTAATACCACGATAAAAGTATGACTTTGACGTGTCAATTGCATTACCAAAATTTTTAGTCCCAAATATCATATTTGTCATTTTTTCGAATTTCATAGACAGTGCAAGGGCATCATATTCTACTAATGGCATATTATTCCTTTGCCAATATTCTGAATCAATTCGCTCTCCTTTGGACTTATAATAATCAATTTCAGAAATAATACTATATAAAATAGGACCGCTAACTACTAAATCTTTGTATAATTTACTACACTCTTTTATATCATCATTGGAAATATAACTTTCTGCGCCTTCAGCCAGAGCATACAATCCATTTAAATAATATATATACCCATGTTTTAACCTTTCTGCTTCTTTTAATTTTATTTTTTCTTTTACAAAGGCTGTTAAGCTATCATTATCAAAATGGGTTTTAATAAATGCTAAAAGATATTTTCTAATTAACAGTAATAATCTAACTCTATAAATATCGAATGATTCCTCATTATTGAATAGACATATAACAGCTTGTCCAATGTTCTTTATCTTGCCATTTTCTTCAAATATATTTGCGATTCTAAAAAAGAGCATTTGCTTAGGTTCTCCTTTTATATGTAAATTCTCTGTAAACCCATATTTTATTTTGCCATCAGGCTCATCTAACATTAATGATGTAAAATTATTTTTCAATGCTTGTATAACTGGAAAAATTTTTCCTCTATTTGATTTCCAAAATTTCTCCTCTTCATTCTCTTGTAAAGTAATTTCTAAAATTGTCCATGGTTTTAAAGGATATTCTTCATAAATATTTGATTGAAAATTACCTATAATATCATTGATTTGACTAGTTCCTCTGCCTGAAATACCGTTTAATAAAAAATAGCTTAATGATTCACTATCAATCTCGACCTTCAATAAGGATGGCCCGGTGGTTTTAACATGTTCGCTCGTAGCTTGAGCTACCAATATATCTTCTGGATTTGTTAACTCTATATTATCCCCTTTAAATCTTATTGAGATGAATCCACCTAAGTCTATACCATCGTGTATATACTCATGGAACATCCTATTATTTTCATCAATATAAGTATTATCATTTTTAAAATTTGGATATCCAGCTATCCTATATATATTCTGAATAATTGCTTTAGTTTTATCTTCTAACGGTATTTTACATGGATTTCTTTCTTCATTAAGCAAACACCCTATAATATATAGGACATGTGTATACACAATATATTCATCAGTTTTTGTCCACTCCTCAAAATCATTTATTCTAATAAACTTTTTAAATGAACTTAATCTGTAATCATTTAGCGCCTTTTTCAATACTTCTCTTATCTGGTCCCTTATTGCACCTTCACTAAATTTGTGACTAAATGAAATAACATTCTCAGGATTATCAATCTGGTTTAGCTCAGGCAAATATTCTTCAACAATAATTCGTAACGCTTGGCTAATCAAACTAACATTTTCAAATTGTATTAATCTTATTAAAAAAGCAAAATCGCCTTCCTGATTTTTATCGATATCTTTTGATAATAGTTCTAAATTCCTTTCTAATATCAACACCTTTGATTCATTATGAATAGTTAACTCCTTTATCAAAGCGACATAGAAATAACTTACTTCACTAAGTGATGTTTCTTTATAGGTGATATTGTCAAGTGCTTGCTTTAAAAAATCTATCTTATTACGTGATAGGATGCTACTGGTATTAATAATATTTCTTTCTTGCTTATAAACTTCAATTTCTTCAACTATCTTAAAACTACTTGCGTCCCCAATTAAAGCACTTTCTTTATTATATATTAATTCTTCAATTTCAATTAATTTATCAACGTAATTTTCAAAAGTCTTTATTTCTACATCCAATAGTTTCTTAAAGTATTTTACCTTATTAACTCTTTCTGTTTCTATTATCTCTTTTTTCTCCTTACTATACTTCTTATAAATCAATCTAATTTTATCCAAAGTCTCCTTTCTTATTAAATAATTAGAACCCATTAGAGTAGCTCGTCTTAAAAGAAATTTAAAATATCTGAAGTCTTTAAATAATAGTGCCTCATTCTTAATAATCCTATCCAGAGTTTTTTCTAACTCAATAAGCACCCAAGAAAAAACTTTTTGTCTGACTGTTTTAATGTTAATAAATGGATGAAGTGTAAATACTTTAATTATTAAATGTTCGCAGAGTTGAGAAAGAATTTTTTGGCTTACTATATTGAGTTTTGAATTAATTATTGTAAACGATTGACTTGCTAATAATTTTATTTTTATCTCGGTAAATAAGGATTCATTTGCTCTGTAGTTTTCACTTTGAGATAAATCAGAAATATCCTCTCCAATCCTTATTCTTAATTCTTCGTCATGTGACAATAAATTATTCAATTCGTGTTGAATAATAAGTTTCAAATACTGTTTATCAGGAAATAAATTATTGCTATAGGCTTCCCATTTTTGTAATTCTGTTGGGTCATTAGTCTCCCAAGGGACTAATGCCTTTTCATTTACCAAGGGATGATATTTATACCATCCAGTTCTTGCTCTGTTAATTGCGTTAATGTCCTTAGTGTTTAACTTTACTTGTTTGTTCAGAAAGAAATGACGTATAGTATCTAGCATTGAATTATCGAAAAGTTCCTTATACCTTTCCTGTTCTTTACATAGCGGACAATTGTCTTTTTGAATTGCTTTAATTTTTACATCAAAAAATGAAAAGAATTTTTTGTCATTATCAATTTCATCCTGATTTAAATGAGAAAGAATATCACTATATGCATAATAATCCGATTTATTTATTAATGTAAATATTCCATGACACGCTCCAACATTGTTGTCTAATTTTCTAGAAAATTTCACAAAATCATTAATCAACTGAAATGTCCTGCCAGATTGTATAAAATCATCGATGTAAAAAATATAATCAGATGCATTTATTACTTCCCCAAAAAACTTTTGATAATTCTCAACAAAATCACCTAGTACTTCATAATGAATTACAGTCGCTGAATCTTCGAACACGTATCTATTAATTAATTCAACAAAATATGTATTACTTTGTCTACTCGGAGAAATCAAGAGTACCTTCGATTGAAATAAATTATCCCAAATAGTAACCTTGTTTTTCATTTGCTTAGCCCATTCAATAATTTTTAACTCGTATTCTCTAAAAAAATCTACCGGTTTAATATAGTGTAGATAATGGCTATCCAAATATTCTATGTGACCCGAGTAAATAGCATTCTGATTTAAAACAATATCCGTGACCGCATATTGAGTATTATTATTAAAGGATTTAGGCAACTCAAGTAATAAATCAGGTGTAACAGAGGCTTTATCTGTTTCCAGCAGTGGAATTTCTTTTAATAAATTATCAATAGGAATACACAGTTCGCATGAATCCATTAAATACCATTCACTAGGTATACTTATAAAGTATTTTTGTAATCGTTCACTTTTGTCTGTAGAATTTGTTACTGTTGTTACCTTTTTATTGATATTATCCACATGGCGCCAGTTGAATAACTTATAGGGTTCATATTTACTATCTACAACAAGTGTATCATTAGTTAAATAGGAATTTAATTCTTTTACATACTCATCATCGTTTATGTCATTATGGCTTACTAATATTATATTGATATGTGGCTGCAGAATTATTGAGTTACCTCCTTTTTCTTTAATTATATCGTTAACCATGTTCTCTACTTTTATTGAGGTAGAAAAAGTTGTGCTGATTGGAACGATAATAATAATGTTATGATTTAACTTTTCTCCTTTTATCAAAGCAGGAAGTTCGACATCGCTAATCATATCATGATTAATATCATCAACAACAGGATGTAACATCCTTTCAACCCTATTAATTAGCATTTGTGAATATTCCCCATATCCTAATAGTGTTAGAGATTCTGTTTTCTTATTCGGATTTTCATTAAAATATTGTTTCAAATATTTTGAAACAATAAATGCAAACCGGTGTGCGAAAAAGCTATTTTGGAATAACCTTTTTGCGTAAATAAAGTCCTTTATATGCGTCTTAGACCCTAACTTGAAATGACTATTACTAATTTTATATCCATTCAATATATTCATAACTATATTTCTTCATTTAGGATAAATTCAATTGAATGTTCAAATAATGTCTTATCCTTGTGTTCAATAATCAATTCGAAATTTTGTACAACGCCACTTTCAGATATATATATAGGGCTTGTAGTTAAACTATCAATAGTTTCTGATGTAAACTCTTTAATATTTGATATGGGGAACTTCTTATACGTAAAGTGCGTTGATGAAAGTTTATAGTTTAAGGAAAAAAAGTCTGAAAATGTATATCCTCCTATAATATCAGCAAAATAAAGTCGATTCCCTCTCTCATTGACTTCAAAAGAATAAATCAAGATAAAGTGTTCTTTATTCCAAAAATTTTTTCTCAACACATGTTCTTCTGTTGTCGATGAAAATACGCAAGTCAATGTTTTAAATAAGTCTTTAACAGTATCTTGAATCAAATTCACTATAACAATAGAATAAATATCCAACCCAATTTCAAGCTGTGCTAAAAATCTAACTAATTTACTTTGGTCAAAAAAAGATTCACATCCGTCAAAGTCGAGTACAGGAATTATTTTGCTTTGTTTAACATTTAGTTTCTTCAACTGATTTGCTATACTTTTTGCAATTTCATTTTCAAAGCGGTATTCATTGATTTCTTTATTTTTAATAAAATCTTGTACCTTAATCTGGAATAAATTATTATGCCCATCGCCATCTATCTCTTCAAATGTTTGTATATACCTATATGACAGCAGTTCTTTAAAGTTTTTCTCTGAAAAGTTTGACTCTTTGGGTATAGTATTCGGTATATACTCCTCTTTTAAATTGAATGTTTTATCTAATGGCAGGACTATGTTATAATAACAACCAAGTTCAAAAGCAATATTATATTTAGGGACTTTAATTGTATCATCAAATTTATAGCAACAATCATATTCATTAACTATACCAGAGTATGATGAGACAAGAAAGAGGCCATAATTTTTATTAATTAGATTCGTAAATATTATTAAGCCCCAATGAGATGAAGCCTTAATTGCATGGTGATTTAGCTTTATTTCAATAGGGTTGTAAAAATCTGAAAATGTAATTGCCCCACTTTCTAGCATTGATATATCTTCTAAATAGAGATTTTTACTGTCGCCTTCTCCTCCTAATAACGTTGTTATATTCTCTATAGATTTAGGAATTATTCCTTTTTCACCTTCATCAAATATTATTATGTCAAGGAAATATTCTTTTTCTAGTTCCTTTGTCAAATATCCTTTCTCTAAAAGGTGTTTGAAATAGCTGTCTATCATCTGTGATTCATCTTCAGCATTTCGTCTTATATTTTTCAAAGCCTCACCATTATAAACTCTACCTAATAAAATCCCTTTTTTTGATTCGGTATGCTCTACTATGTTTCTTGCAATTTCTCTAATACCAAAAAACATATTTCTGGAAAATTCAAATAGTTCATTCAACCTCTTGATATAATCATCTACATTTTCTATTATTCTGTCAAGGTTCCGTACAACGAGAATTGAAAAAATAAGCGTTAAATATGGTGGATGTGCTTTTAGTTTAAATATCACCTCCTTTACACTTTTTTTAAATTTTGGGATTTCAATATCTTTTAACCCTTTTTTTCTAAAAGCTTCTAGTTTTATATTGTGTTGTTTGTCATTTAAAAAATTTATTTGTTCTTGCAGTAAATCAAATTCTGCAATCATTTTAATATAATGTTGAAAAAAAAGGCGGTGATTATTTTTCCAGTCAACCAAATTATCAAACCTCTTTAATGTATCTCTAACAGCTTTATAATTTTTATCAGCGAAGGATGTTGACGAAGTATAGCTTAATGAAATATTGTGATTCAACTCATCTCTTATTTCATTGTAAAGCTCTTTAGAGAAGAAGCCTCTAAATTCATTATTTGTATTATTCTTTATAAAAAAGTCATTAAATGAATCCGCTGTTATCAGAATAATTGGTAAAATGCCTTCTGGCTCTCTAACTTTTTCTAAATCAAAATTCTGTTCGTCTTTTATTCTAAATAATATATTGCCTGTTAAATCGCTGTACCAATTCCTTAATCCAAGCAATACATCTCGAAATCGAAGAAACACTTCAGTCGGAGCGTACTGCGGCAGTGTAATTTCAAATTCAATATTTTTATACGTTTCTTTAAATAATGTAATAATACCTATTAGAGTAATGTCGAAATTTATTATCTCCTTTGAAAATATTAGTTTAATATCTCCTTTGATATTATTAGCCGCAGACTTTTTAAACCTATTTATAAATGCGGAAAACTTTTTTATATGTGATTCACCAATAACATTAGTAGATGAAGACAAAAGTATTTCTAGAGTGAAATCACTTTTACATAAGTTATCATAGAATGAGTCGTGTAAAATATCCTTATGAATATCTATGCGTTTCATGTTTAGAGGTTTTAACGATTGAATTTAAATATATAATTTATATTTTAAAATAACCTCTATATGTAAATATTTTCTCTATAGTGGTTATACATTTCCATAGTGATGTACTTAAAGTCGTAGAGTATACTTTTAAATTAAACTACTAAATTTATTTGACACTAATATTACATATGATGTTAATAGAAAAAGATATTGAAAAATACATAGATATATATTTAGATAAAATATCTAATGAAAATGAATTTGCACATTGGGAGAGATATGCTTCATATGACTATTGCTACAATTATTTTCAATCATTTTATAAAAACGGCATCATAAAAGAAATCGCTAGCGATAAAAATATTGAGCACAGCGTTCTTCAATTAGGTTTTTATTTAGCAAGCTGGGGAATGTATAGAGGCTCAACTGCTTTATTGCGCCATAGCTCTCATTGCTTAATTCCAATTGTTCAATTTATATCAGAATGTGACCCTATCTTTTGGGAGCTCGATGTTAATAATTATGAAACCAACTTTGAGAATTTAAAAAAATTGTATACAAATATTGGTCGAGCATTAAAATTCCCAATCATTAAATCAGGTAAACACATTCCCCAACAGGCCACACCAATTTTAATTACTAAAATAATGTTAGGTGTTTGGGGATGTACTCCAGCATTAGATGATTTCTTTATGACTGGTATTGGCAAAAGTCAATTTAGTGAGGACAACTATATTATATCTCTCAAAAAAGTACTAATCATTTGGCAAACAATTAATGATTTTTATAAACAACATCAAGAGTTAATTGACAGCTATAATATATGTACTCTTAGCTTTTCGCCAAACATTCTAAGCTCAAACTTATACACCAAAGCTAAAATCATTGATATGATTTTCTTTACCAAAGGCATGTTGAAAAAGCAATCATAAGTTGCTAGCACTGCTCTTTAAATACCCCTATAAAGTCGCTATGGCGCTAGTCTTGCAATATAAAAGGCCAAGCAGCATCTTCGCCGCTTGGCCTCAACAAACCAGTAAAGCGCCATATTAAACATGTATGGCAGCATTAAATCCTAATTTTCTAAAAGCTAGCCTTTTTTGTAAGAATTATGAGTATGAGACAGTACACCTTTCTTTATATATTTACTAAGTCTATATTCAGCAGTTTTTGAACCAATACCCATAGCTTTTGCAACAGTGAGCGCATTTTGAAAATTAAACTCTGTTGGTAGATTATCATAATAGTGTTCATTGTTATTATTCCTTCCTTCTCACGGCCTGGTATATTAATTCTAACTCATCAAGTATGCTATCATTATATTGATACAAAAGTCGAAATTCATCATTTATCATCCTTTTGATATTTTGGTATACACTCTTTTCCCCACTACTTAAAAGCATAAGAAAAATTTGATTCGCAGTTCTTATTTTTTGTACAATCGGGAGATAAGGAAGTAAACATAACCATTTAATAAATTTTACAGAAGATTGAATATGCTTTGGATTTGGGTTCCATGTATACCTCAAATTTTCGATACAAATATTGTAGTTGTTTTGTTGATTGGTAATAACTTTTAAATATTCATCTTTTAACATTTCAGTGTCTATAGTTATACCAATGAATTTTCTTTTTACCATTTCCTTCATAATAGACAAGTATCTCTCAGGATAACAAACACTTATGAAATTCTCAAATGAAATAACTCGGTCAGCAAATTCTTTAAATCCTAAAAAGTAAATAGTATCAAGTGTCACTAAAATATGTTTCTCACGCCTAGATAATAAAATCGAATCTGCTGCAAGAGATACCACTAGGTCAGAGGAAATATCAACGTCTTTCCCAGCTAAAATATCAAGCTTCTCTTCTACTTTTGTGTAAACACAGTTATCATCAATCCACTTTTCGATTTCTGTATATTTTTTCAACCAGTTTTCTTGATGGTTTTCTGGATATAGTGTAGTAAAAACATCATCCATTGTAACATTCATGGAAGCAATGGGAGCTTTACTATTCATCATTTGCACTTTCTCGTTATGTAGTATTGTTCTTACAGTATTAGAGATAACGTATTTTACATTTACTGTAGGTATATTAAATTCTTTTGAAACTTCATAGAGTAGGCATATACTAGTTATATCTAAGCAAATATTGCATTCTGATACTGAAAAGGTTTTTGAGTTTATCGACGGTATTGTTCTAAATCCATCACTAGACCTGTCAGTAAATGCGAAATATGCCTCAAAAAGTTTATCGTTTAATACTGCTTTAGCAATATTAGAAAATGAAAGTTCACCACTATAAAACTTATTTAAGCTGTCCTGTATTATTGCCCTTCTATACATAGCAGACGCACCTAAGTGCTTGATAATACTATTTTTCAAGCTCTCTACATCATCTCCTTCAAATTGAAACTTTTTTATTGGACTATTTAAAAATGGGTTGCTAGAATCATTTGCAATTTCTTCAAACAACTGACTATATCGGTGCCTGATATTTGTCACTACTCCAGTTTGATAATTTCCATCTAATATGCTCCCAATTGTGAAAGTGTCTTTTATTGTTTTGCCAATTAGCACTTCTACATTGTGTTCTTTGATGTTGTCTTTAGTAATATGGATTGTATGAGGTTCATTATTAATTAGGACATCTACATAAGCATCTTGTGTTACAACGTTGGGATTGCTAAACGTACCCTCTGGATACTGAAAGAAAATAGATGCATATGCTGTTCTAGCTTTTATATTATCCTTATTATTGGCCATTTTATATGCTAGCTCAATAGACTGCAGATATTTGCCAATTCTAAATAAACAACCTACCACTCGTAATGCAAAAACCTCATTGGTCCAATTGATACCATTAAGCTTTTCTGAAAAACTAAGCGCATCGTCAATTCTCCCAGTTTGCTCATAAGCGGTTAAGAGTAAATAATTAAATCTTTCCGAAAAAGGATATCTTTTCACACCTTCTATTGCTATTTCCAGTATTCCATCATTATCATTCATGAGACGACACAACTCAAACTCAAGCATCAATAGCTCTCTATCAGAAGCTTTATTCTCTCTTGCACTTTTCAACAGTTCTCTTAATTCGATTTTATTACCTTCGCTATGAAATAATGCGATACAGTAAAGACGTAACTCCTCTGTATAATATTTAGTATCAACGTGCTCTTTTAAGTAGTTTATTGCACGATCTGTTTCTCCAAGTCTTAGCAAAACACTTGCAACAAAAGCCGTAATAATTTTTGCATTATTGTTTGCATATTCAACTATAGAATCTATGTCGACATTTATTTTATCAATTTCAAAAATATCTTTACGCGAGCTTTGCACGTACAACGTAAAGAGGCGCTTAGTCATTGGCGTCTCAAACTCAAAATTGTCTAGCGTATAATTCAAATCATCTGCGACTCCCTTATCCTTAACAATAAAGTCAAAATATTGAACCAAGTTTATAATATCATAATCATTAATGGGTCTGCATTCTATATTAATATATTTCAAGAAATCCTTAAATGCTGACCTCGCACCTTCGACATCATTTAACATGTAATAGGCACGTAGTTTATGCAAAGCCATTGAACTACTTTTTTCTCCAGTGAAATCGTCAATTATCTGTATTGACTCTTTAATGTGAAGTTCATCGCCCATATTAGACAATGCTGTTGCATACTGAGAAACATAACTTGGCTCATCGATATCAGTATGTGAGTAAATTTTTTTGAGTTCTGTTATTTCACCCTTATCACCTGTTAGCATGTAGCCAATAAAGTGATACTGAAACTTCGCCAAAAGATAATCTTCTTCCACTTCTGTCCCAGATACAAAAGACAATATGTCTTTTAGGATACTATATATTCTTTCCAATTCCCCCTTACGAGAAGTTGTATTAATATCAAAGACAATTACATTATTTTGAAAGTATTTTGTTAGTTGTAATTGTGTCCAAATAGTCCAATACTTTCTATTACTAAATTGGATTTTTATCTCCGGCAGTGTATTGAAATCTAACAAATCAAAGCCTATTTGTTCGGCATAGTTAATGCTAGGAATATATTTTTGATTAAATAACCAGTTTAGTATATTGAGTTGAAAGTTTTTATTGCTAAACAGCTCTGTGGGAATTTTTTTAAGGTATTCTAATGCGTTTTCATCTTTCAAATAACAACGCACTAACCAACCCTGTAAACTATCCTTGTCCTTAATCAATATCTCCTCCGCAAGAACATGTGACTTCTCATAGTTACCGTTTTGTAAATATGCAAACATCGCTGCTTTTTTATACTTATCATTATTGGTCACTAATGTATTAGCTAAAATATATTCTTTGCCGCCTTTTTCATATGCATCACCACCTAATAACTCAGAATAACATCGTCCAAGCAAATATGAAATCTTGGCTTCTAATGTATTACTTAGTTTGCCCTCATTTTCTATTCTATCTTTTAAGGACAATAACCTTTTAATTGCTGTCTTGGGTTGTAGTGTGTTTAAATGTTGAGAAATTTCAACTATTTGCTGTTCCCATTCAAGCAGTAGTTTTGGTTCAACAGCATTATCAAAATCAGTTCTTAATGAACCTAGTTCACTCAGAATTATATCTTGTCCATTTTTTAATTCGTCAAGTTTAGAATCCAAATTATTAAAACCAGAATCAAGCTTCGTATATATATTGACAACATCGATTGTCAAATTTTCTTTTAAATTAATCTCTTTTAATTGCTTGTTTTCATCAACTTTTTCAAGAAAAATCTGTAAGAATATTGCAATATCTTCTTGTGTTGGCCTTTCAATATCATTAGCATTACTTACTGAATCAAGTATTAATTGAATGTCGATTTCTTTTGTGAAGCTATACTTCAATAATTCTTGCAAAAAAATCTCATGTTCATAAAATTGTTTTGATTTTGTCTTTTTACCTGCTAAATATCTCGTCTTAAAATCCTCTATAGTCTCATCAATAATCGTTTTTAATTGTTCAGAAAAAGACTTGGGGTCCGACTTAAAAGAGTTAGATAGTGCATCAAGTGATTTAGAGAAAAGCCACTCACCTCCCTTTGAAAAGATGTATGTTGCAATATTTATAGCTACTGCAGCAGTCACAAAAGAAATCATAAAAATGGATTAGTTATTATAGTAATCTTCCAAAACAGAAAGCAGGAAACATTTTATTATGAGGTCATGTTAAGCTTGCTCCAGCTTTAAGATATTGGGGATATTCAATACTATTAAAGTTAAATTTATTTTGTGATAATGCTACTGATTACATATGGCCTTTATAAAATCAACGCAGTGAGGTAATAATACTCCTATAGAGTCATTATAGCCCCAGTCCTGCAATATAAAAGACCAAGCGGCGAAGATGCTGCTTGGCCTCAACAAACCAGTAAACCGCCATATTAAACACGTATGGCAACACTCATCCTAATCTCCTAAAAGCCTAAGCTTTTTTGTATGAATTATGTGTATGTGACAATAACCCCATTTTTATGTATTTTTTAAGTCTATACTCTGCAGTTTTAGGAATCATACCCATAGCCTTCGCAACAGTTAAGGCATTTTGAAAATTAAACTCTGTCGGTAGCTTGTCATAATACATATCCATCTCCAGTTGCTTTAGTGACTTTTTTACAGGATGTTGTTGTGCTTTTATATCACTATACACTTTTATAGTATGCTGTAACAGTACATCAATGATAGAGAGTGATATGTCAAAGTCGTCATCACTGCACTTTAGCAAAACCTCAACATTAGATGTATCCATTTGTCTTAGTATAGAAAATAGCATCGCCATCCTAAATGCACTTAAACCATGCCGTCTAACGCTGGCAGAAATATCATTGCCATAAATGTGATACAATAATTGCTCTTGCTCTTTAAAGTAGGAATTAAATTTATCCTGCTGCTGCGGTGTTAAAATGAATTTTAGCCCATATTCATTAGTATCTTTGACTGCTTGAGCTATCTTTTGCACTTCATTCATATAATGTTCAATAGTAACTGATAGACTATTATATGCCAATTCAGGCAAATTATCTTTCATTTCGAATGCATCTTTCCATACTGGTTCCTCTACGAATGAATAGAATATAAATCGGGATAACAGCCCATTTTCAACATTATTAATAAGACTAATAATTTGATTAGGTGTTCCTGTAAGCAGCACAGATAAATACGATTTTTCGATGTTAATGTATAACCCACCTGCAACCCGCTGCAATTCTATAGACTCATTGTGAAAAGCCTTACGTAAAGTATCTGAAAAGCTCCCCCAGTCATTTTTCAATGCTTGACACAGTGTATCTGCCTCAGTTTCCATTAATGCTCCGAACTTCACATTACTTGACATCACTTCAATTAACTTAGTAGATGAACTATTAGAAGGAATAAAGAAAAGCTGTCTTTGAGGTTTTATTGGCGGTGATGTTCTTTCTTCATTGTTCTTATAATCTTCCATCGCCTGCTCATATTCTTTTAACAATGAATAATATTTACTATCTAAATCCCGCTGGATTGCTCTCCCAATATTCTTAACAACTGATACCGCACCTTTACCAGACGATGGTGGGGCTGAAATAAATAAAAATAGATTCGGAGAAACTATCCTATTATGATATATGCCATAATACTCTGGGAAGCAAGAACTGATAATTGTAATTGTACTTAATAACATCATATCGCGCTCCCTCCTGTCATTTGCATACAATTTCATAATGCTCCGTAAAATGTTAGGAAGTCTTTCAAAAACATCATCTGGTAACATTGGTGTCTCAATATTCTGTACGTCTTCATTCCAAGTACTGAACTGGTCTTCATATCGTTTATATGTATCGTTTATAGTATTGACTATATAATGTTGCACGTCAATTGGCTTTTCGCTTCTAATACTTTCCTCATGGTTGGAAAAATACTTCAAGCTATATTCCATTGTTGAGTTCAACTCAATTCCAAACTTATTACACATTGAAGCGAGCCGCTGTATCCAAGTTTGTCTTGGACTCTTATAAGTACCCTCTTTTCTTTCAAGAATACCAACTAATATCCTAAAATTAGTTTCAGAGTTTTTATTCATATGGTCAAGCTTATAACCAGTCAACCCAATATTGCTAGACACAACTCCTTCGGATTTTAGGACTTTAGGATTATCAATTTTGCTATCAGCAATTGCAGCACTATAGGGTGGTATTTCATCATAATTACCACTGATAATTTTAGAATTAATAAATGCATCACTATCATGACACAAAAAATTAGCACGACATATATCTACACAGCTATTATCAACTTTTCTTGCTTCGATACCTATGCTTGAAACTAAATACTCTGCAAACGAAATATAAGTGTTAGCATGAGCATCCATGCCAGATGTCTTAATAATCATTTTGTAACCATGGCTCGGAGTTTCATAGGCAAAGACAACATATTCACATTTTACTGCAAACTCTTTCAACGCTAACAACTCAGATTTATTTATGCTATCTATATCTATAGCAATTAGATTAGAATATTCTATTAATTCTGCTCGTTTACGACTTTTAAAAACTCCTGAAAATGTGACGTACGGAAAGTTCATGCGCTTATAATCGCTTCGCTCAGTATTTAACTGTATTGCTCTATATAAATCAGTTGTTAACTTTAATTGAGCGTCTTTAGTAACTATATTGTATATCTCGATAATAGATATTGTTCGACTTGGCACCGTGTTGGAAATAGGTGCATAAAAAAATGAAATTATCATACTTAATATTTAATATTTTAATGAGCACAGCTCTACTATTTGTTGTTTAAAAATTTGTTTACATCACTACGTTTATAAAACACTTTGCCTCCAGCCTTTTTACCTTTTAGCTTTCCAGTTTTATGGTACTTTGTTAAAGTTGGCCTACTGATATGAAGCATAGCACATACTTGTGCCGGGGAAAGCACTTCTACATCTTGACTTGCGGGTGGGGGATTTGCTATCGGCAGGGAAATCTGCTCATGAAGAACTTCACGGACAGCATTTTTAATTAATTCAGATAACTCATCTTGAGTATACTCAAAAAGGAAAGCCCTTTTCATAGAAAATGGACTTTGTGTACAACCTAACTACAGTCATACGGTAAATCCAATTTTATGAAAAGGGCGTAATATGGTTTTTACAGCCTTTGTGTCCAATTCAGCTAATATTCTGTACCATCACATTATGAATACAGCCTACACGTATTGAGTGATAATAGTTTTTTACCCCTCAATACAAAACAAAAATAGTAGATTAATTTATGATAGCAAAAAAAATGTTTTTTTATTATTTATTAATATAATAATTATAATAAATTGTTTAATTATTTAATTAATATTATACATATCGTTAACCCAATGGTTCGTCTTTTCTTATTGATAGCTGATATATCTTACTGCTAATAGATATAGGGAGAATCGTTTCCTCAAATGGACAAGGTACATTCCTAGGTTATAATATGGCAACTTATAATAGTATAGATGTTTTTAACTTCTCAAAACCGCATTATAATTGTCAATATGGTTCTTGATTATGTAAATTTATAATAACCTAGTAATTGGTCATCACTGGAAATAGAATACGGATGTACGAAAAACCAAAAGTCAATGTTCTTCTAGACACAAATATTTGGATTTATTTAGCTAATGGCAATGAGCAACTAAGCCATAATAAATCCAAAAGCCTACACTTTGAATTATTTAAGGAATTAAAACAGAAACAGGATGACAAGAAAATTGAAATACTCATCTCCGATATAAATTTACAAGAATGGGCACGGAATAAAATACATGTAGAATCTCTCATAAAAAAGCGTAAGGCAACAATTATCCAGATAGTAAATGAATACAAAAATTATTGTAAAATACACTCTGAAGAAGAAAATATAGAGGCTAAGATAAATTATGACAGAAAGATAAATGAACTAGAAATAGAAATAAAAGACAATGAAGAACATATAAACAGTGTAGAAACATTTTTGAATCATGAATGCACTAAAATACCTATCTCAGACACTACAAAAATTAAAGTATGGGAATTAGCAATCTCCAAAAGTGTACCATTCCATAATAATAAAAACAACTTCGGTGATGCTACACTATTTTTTAGTGCACTGGAATATATATCGTCTGATGCTAACAACAATTTGGCAACAATATTTGTCTCAAATAATACTAAAGACTTTTGTGAAAATGGCAATAAGGACAAATTTCATCCCGAACTACAAAAGTCAATTAATCATAACGACTTTAGATTCGAGTGTAAACTTGATATTGGGCTCGCTATTAGTAAGGAAATTCAAGATGAATTAGAACAATTATTTGAAGAAGCCTACCTTGATAGAATATCATTCAATTGTAAATCAGATTACTGTATAGACATTGATGGATTTTGTCCTTTTGGATATTTAGACAAAAAAATTAGAGTAGTTAGTGAATATGAAGCAAACATTGATCCGAACCAATTATCTCTATTCCCTGAATTAACTGCAAAAAGAGAATCTAGTTTTGTTGCTAGAGGCAATTGTACATTTTGTGGTTCTATACATATCGAATGCCCAGTTTGTTCAGAACTTATTCCTGATATTGAATATGCTGTAGAGTTCACATGCAAAGAATGCAATGCTAACATGGTAGTACAGTATAATGATATCGATGGAGAACTTGAAGCAATAGTGAAGGATGAATTACAAAAGATTTCAATTAAAAAAGTCATGCTGCATTAATAGTTCCGCATTTTCTTCCTGGCTAATTCGAATATACCCAAGAAACGCCTTTTCTGATGTGTGGCCTGTAATTTTCATTATTGAGATTGCAGGTATATTATCTTTATATGTATTCGTGGCGAAACTCCTGCGACCACAATGAGCACTAATTAGTTCATATTTCTTATAAGTTTTTTGCACTCTGCGACCACCTTCTGTTTTAGTTATTACTACTGGTGAATTTATTTCAGCCAACTTACCAATTTCCTTTAAATACTGGTTCATTTTAGCATTACTAATGCTCGGTAAATTGTAGTGATATTTACTTAGTATTTCTTTTACAATAGAATTAGTAGGAATAACGACATATTGATTGGTTTTCTTCGTCCTGATATGAATCTGATTATCCTTTATGTCTTCTTGTCTAATATGTGTAAAATCGGAAAAGCGCAACCCAGTATAACAGGAAATAACGAACAAATCTCTGGCAATATTCATTACTCTTACATTTGGTAAGACCAGTTCATATATGCGTTGAATTTCATCAAGTGTGAGGTAAATTTTATCTACTGTTTCAGTTATCTTTTTAAAACTCCTTGATTTGAAAATCATATTTACATTTAAGCCTCTGTCAGTAGCTTCATTTAAATATGTCTTTATTGTCTTAATATGCTTAGCTACGGTATTCTTTGAATTGCCAATTTCTACTGATAAGTACTTGGTAAATTGGTGATAGAAATCCATATCAATATCTTCAAAATCAACTTTCCTATTATATCGAATAGAAAAGTCTTTTAAATGGTTCAAAGTTGTGCGGTAGCCTTTTAATGTTTCATTTTGGCGGATAGACTTGGATTGTTCTATAAACTGCTCAATAAATTTTAGGAGTGTAATTTTAGGTTGAATGCTGGTAGCATGTGGTGGAGTATTATCAATTCTATCTTTCAATTGAGCCAAAACAAGTTCAGCAGTTGGGGTAATATTCTCAATATTACAGTTTCGAAAAATAGATGCAAGCTCACTATCAATTTTATTGAGCCAGTAATTTAAGTCAGCATATTCTTTACCTACCCCTCTCTGTTTTGAATAGTCCCACTTTTGTGGATGTATCTTTTCTCCAGTACTCATAAGCACTCTATGCCCATTAAACTTGACTTGTAGGCTTATTAATGTTGGGTCGTTTGCCTTAGTATCCTTTAAATAGAAATTAGTCTTAGGAATATACATTGCTTACGTAATATTTTAATATGATTTAATTGACGGGCAAGCAAGCTCAAAAAAATATAACAACTTTATTCAGCTTGGCCGATTTAATTCGAAAATTGGACAGAGTTGTCCTATTGGTTGTCCTTTTTCAATAAAAAGACTTGCTTCAGTTTGCATGAAATTTCAAAGGCTCTTGGTAAAACCTTTACTGTCAAGCATTTCAGTGTAAAAACTTGTAAAAACTGACAAAAAGAAACAAATAATAAAAAATTTCTAGTGGGACCACAAAACACATACTAAAGGGTAACATTTTGTTATCCTTTTTTTATTGCCATGCCTAATTTGATGTAGTTGAGTATCTTAGTATCCTCACCAGTCCAACTACAATCAGTGCGTATCAAATTAAACATTTATAACTCAATTCTGCTTGTCGCAATAATAGTTCATTTGTGGTTTTCGTTAGGTGCGGCAAACAATTCATTACATGGGTGGCATGAGTACAGACAAACACAAACTGCCATAACCGTTAAATACTTTATTAAAGAGGGCTGGCAACTCAATTATCAAACACCTATAGCTGGCGCACCATGGAAAATACCTTTAGAGTTTCCTGTTTATCAAAGTGTAGTATATGTTGCTCACCTTATCTTAAATGGCAATCTGGAAGCAGAAGGGCGTGTTGTTTCACTTGTATTCTTCTATTTGTCGTTGCTGATAGTATACAAACTCCTTATCTTATTAAAAGTGGTCGAAAAGCAAACAGCCCTGTTAATTATATCTGCGATTCTTCTTTCAAATTACTATCTGTACTGGGGCAGCGTTTTTTTGATTGAAAGTACAGCCATGTTTTTTACACTTCTGTATTGCTATTTACTTTATTTATACTTCAACACCCGTAAACCACGTGCAGCATTGGTATTACTGATGGCATTAGCAGGTATTATCGCTGCCTTATCAAAAGTTACTACATTCTTACCCGCCTGTTTCGTTATACTATTATTTACCGGTTTATATTATTGGTATAAGGTAGGGTTTACAAGAGCTATAAAAAAAATGCTGCTGCCTGTTATACTCACTGTAGTAAGTATTGCTATACAATATGGCTGGGTTATGTATACTGATAACATCAAAGCTGAAAACCCATTTGCTTCTTCATGGATTTCAACCAACATCAGCAAATGGACGTTCGGAACCTTTACACAAAGAACAAATCCCGCAAACTGGCTACAATTCTTTAGTGGTTTAGGACATTACCAGTCAGCATTATACCTGCTCGTATTGCTGATAGCTACCTATAATAGTATTAAAGACAAAAAAAGCAGGTGGTTTAATGCATTGCTATTAGCATTGTTTTTGTGTGCCCCAATTATTTTTTTCAACCTGTTCAAAGTACATAACTATTATGCCATATCCATTAATCTATACTTTATCGTTTTTATATTCTACAATATTTTCCAACTACAACATACCATTAAGTTCAAGCCACAAGTAATCAAGATACTATCATACACACTTGCCTCTGGAATCATTGCTCTATTTGCATACCGCTTTGTGTATGTAGGATATACAGACAAGTTCATCACCAGTAAGCACGAAAACAACCCATATAATAGTTTGCTCGATTTTATTGGTTCGCACACTCTTCAAAACGATTACTTGATAATTTGTGGTAATGAACTCAATCCTAATATCACTTATTATATAGATAGAAAAACGCTGAACACCAGCTTGTTAGCTATTGATAGCATGGCAATACGAACAACTATTTTACAACGTAATGCTAATTATAATAATGCTGGGCTAATTGTATTAGACACTACAAACACGCTCAATAACAACACTGCAAGTATATGGGGCTTTTCATCGCAACCAGCATATAAGCAACAAGTGACAGACGATGCAGGTAATACTAGGTGGCTTTGTTATTACGCAAAAACAGATAAGTAATGTCTTACCCATTTCAAATAACATCTCGAGCGCAATACGATGCAGCATACAAGCAGAGTATTGAAAATCCGGAAGCGTTTTGGGAAGTGGTTGCTTCATCTTTCCTTTGGCGTAAGCCTTGGGACAAGGTGCTGGAATGGAACTTTACGCAACCTGATGTAAAATGGTTTCTGGGTGGCAAGCTGAATATAACTGAAAACTGCCTCGATAGGCATCTTGATACGCTTGGTGATAAACCCGCGCTGATATGGGAACCCAACAACCCCGATGAACCTAACCGAATACTGACATATAAAGAACTGCATCAAGAAGTAGTACAATTTGCTCAAGTACTGAAAAACAACGGTGTACAAAAAGGCGACAGGGTTTGTATATACATGGGTATGGTACCCGAACTGGCTATAGCCGTGCTTGCCTGTGCAAGGATTGGTGCTATACACTCCGTTATTTTCGGTGGTTTTAGCGCACAGAGCATAGCAGACCGCTTGCAGGATGCACAGGCTAAGTATATTGTAACATGCGATGGTGCCAAACGGGGGGCTAAACAAATACCACTGAAAGAAGTAATAGACGATGCGTTGGTGCAATGTCCTTTTGTAGAAAAAGTCATAGTACACTTTCATACACATACACCTGTCAGCATGATAAAAGGCAGGGATGTATGGTGGCAGGATGAAGTAGATAAAGTAGCAGCATCCGGTAATATTGATGGGTTAGCAACCGAAATGGATAGTGAAGACCCTTTGTTTATACTCTATACATCAGGTTCTACAGGCAAGCCAAAAGGCGTAGTACATAGTTGTGGTGGTTATATGGTGTATGCTGCTTATTCATTTGTCAATGTGTTTCAGTACCAGCAAGGAGATATTCATTTCTGTACGGCTGATATTGGCTGGATAACAGGGCATAGCTATATCCTCTATGGCCCCTTGTGTGTTGGTGCTACTACCTTGATGTTTGAGGGTATACCTACTTGGCCGGATGCCGGAAGGTTTTGGGATATTGTTGACAAACACAAAGTGAATATCCTATACACCGCCCCAACAGCCATCCGTAGCCTGATGAGTTTTGGAATAGAGCCACTACAAGGTAAAGACCTGAGCAGCCTGAAAGTGTTGGGGTCTGTTGGCGAACCGATTAATGAAGAAGCATGGCATTGGTTTAATGACAACATCGGTAAAGGCCGTTGCCCGATTGTAGATACTTGGTGGCAAACGGAAACTGGTGGCATTATGATTTCGAACATGGCGGACATTACACCTGCAAAACCTGCATATGCTACACTACCCTTGCCAGGCATACAGCCAGTATTGGTTGATGAAAACGGCAAAGAGATAACAGGCAATGATGTGAGTGGCAATCTATGTATCAAACATCCTTGGCCTTCCATCATTCGCACAACCTATGGCGACCACGAACGTTGCCGTACTAATTATTTTGCTACATATCCTAACTTATATTTTACGGGCGATGGGTGTTATAGAGATGCTGACGGTAATTACAGAATAACAGGTCGGGTAGATGATGTACTGAATGTTAGCGGGCATCGCATAGGTACAGCAGAAGTAGAGAATGCCATTAATATGCACACGGGTGTTGTGGAAAGTGCTGTGGTGGGATATCCGCACGATATTAAAGGACAGGGTATTTACGCTTTTGTTATTTGTACCAATACACACGATGATGACAACCTTACCAGACAAGATATAGCACAGACAGTTGCACGTATTATAGGAGCTATTGCCAAGCCCGATAAAATACAATTCGTTAGCGGGCTACCTAAAACGCGTAGCGGCAAAATAATGCGGCGCATACTACGCAAGATAGCTGAGGGTGAAACCAACAACTTGGGTGATACTACCACTTTATTAGACCCCAACGTAGTAGAAGAAATAAAAGCAGGCAGGATATGATGTGGGCTGTAAAGAAAATACTGACCGTTGTATTGGTGTTAGCTGTGTTTTGCTGCCATGCACAAAGCCCGTATGTTATTGTATTGGGTGTTGCGCAAGATGGCGGCTACCCGCATATAGGCTGTAAGAAAACCTGTTGCACAAAAGCGTGGGTTAACACAACTAATAAGCAATACATTGTAAGCCTTGCATTGGTTGACCCTGAAAACCACAAGTGGTGGCTGTTTGAGGCGACTCCCGACATTAAAGAGCAATTACAGTATTTCAAAAACATTACCAATAACGCTTACAATTACCTACCCGTTGGCATATTCATTACCCATGCACACATAGGGCATTATACAGGGTTGATGCAATTGGGAAGAGAAGCGTTGGGTGCAAAAGGCATTACTGTATATGCCATGCCAACCATGAAGCAGTATCTGGAAACTAACGGCCCGTGGAGCCAGTTGGTAAAGCTCAACAATATCAGCATCTACCCATTGGAAAAAGAAAAGAACATAATACCCGCAAGTGGCATCAGCATCACACCTTATGTTGTACCACATCGAGATGAATTTTCGGAAACAGTAGGTTATAAAATTACTACATCGGGTAAGCGTTACTTATTTATACCCGATATAGATAAATGGCAGAAGTGGGATAAAAACATCATAGATGAAGTACGTGCGGTTGACTATGCTTTTATTGATGCTACATTCTATAACGAAGCCGAACTACCTGGCAGGCGGATGGAAGAAGTACCCCACCCCTTTGTAAAAGAAACGATGGATTTATTTGCTAAAGAAGCAGCGACTGTAAAAGCGAAAATTCAATTCATCCACCTCAACCATACCAACCCGCTGCTGTGGAATAAGGCAGTAGCTGATAGTGTAAGAATAAAGCAATTCAATATTGCAGTGCAAGGCAAGGCATATAAATAATAAAGGGGCTGTATGAAAGCCCCTTTGTATCTATTAGCTGAATGCGTCTTTTATCTTATCAAAAAAACTGCGGTCTTCTTTCATCTTATCGGCATCGGGCCCCGGCTGGAAGTTGTTGGCGTTTTTCAGTTTCTCCAATATGGCACGTTCTTCGTCCGTCAGGTTTTGTGGCGACCATGCGTTTACCTCTACCAACTGGTCACCTTTTTCATAAGACTGGAATGCAGGGAAACCCTTGCCTTTCAGCCTGAATATCTTACCACTTTGTGTGCCTGCAGGTATCTTAATCTTTGCTTTACCGTCAATAGTTGGCACTTCTACCTGTGTACCTAATACCACTTCAGGGAATGACAAATGCAGTTGGTAAATAACGTCCAAATCATTGCGCCTCAGGTGCGGATGCTTCTCTTCTTCTATCAGTATCAGCAAATCACCATTAGGGCCACCGCGTTCACCTGCATTGCCAGCGCCGCCCATGCTTAGTTGCATACCATCCTGCACACCTGCAGGTATATCCATCGTAATGGTTTCTTCACCGTACACGCGTCCTTCACCTTTACAACTTCCGCATTTAGATGTTATCTGTGTACCCTCACCATTGCAGGTTGGGCAGGTAGTTACCGTTTGCATCTGCCCCAAGAAGGTCTGTGTTACCTTACGCACCTGTCCGTTACCACCACAAGTACCACAAGTATGCACCGCGTTTTTATCTTTCGCGCCGCTGCCTGCACAGGTATTGCAGGGTACATATTTTTTAACCTTTATCTTTTTATTAGCACCGTTGGCAATGTCTGCAAAACTCATTTTCAGTTTCACACGCAAGTTTGCACCACGAGAACCCTGCCTTCTTCCACCGCCGCCACCTCTTTGTCCGCCAAAGAAGCTGCCAAACATATCATCGCCAAAGATGTCGCCAAAGTTTTGGAAGATATCTTCCATCCTCATACCACCTTGTCCACCAAAGCCACCACTTGCCGCGCCACCCATACCCGCATGGCCAAAGCGGTCGTACTGTGCTTTTTTATCGGCATTACTCAGCACATCATACGCCTCTGCCGCTTCTTTAAACTTTTCTTCGGCAGCCTTATCGCCGGGGTTACGGTCGGGGTGGTATTGCATCGCTATTTTGCGGTACGATTTCTTTATCTCATCTGCGCTGGCAGATTTAGACACACCCAATACCTCGTAATAATCTCTTTTTGACATCAGTCTATTTTAGTAATACTTTCAATTATTTCCCTACCACCACTTTGGCAAAACGGATGAGTTTATCGTTCAGGTAATAACCTGGCTGCACCTCGTCTATCACTTTGCCTACCATATCTTCGTTTGGTGCAGGTATTTCTGTTATAGCCTCGTGCAGGTCTGCATCAAACGCTTGATTTTTAGCGTCCATTTTCTTCAGCCCTTTGTGTTGCAGCGTAGCTTGTAGTTTGTTGAAGACAAGATTGATACCTTCTTTTATCTGCACCAAGTCTTCCGAAGTTTCCATTTGTTTTTGCGCACGCTCGCTATCATCCAGTACATCCAGAAGCGACTGTATCACATCCTTACCTGCTGTTTGTATCAACTCAATACGTTCTTTGGCGTTGCGCTTACGGAAGTTATCAAACTCAGCTACCAATCGTATATACTTATCTTTTGCCTCATCCAATTCTGCCTGTAGCTTTTCTAGCTCACTTTCTTCCCCTACTTCATCATCAAGGTGTTGCATGCCGTTTACACTGTCGTCCGTATTTAGGCTGGCAGCCAGTGCATCTTCATTTATTGAGGCTGACAGGTTGTCGGCGTTTTCATTCATTACCTGTTCTTTTTCAGACGTTTGCTCACTCATTGGTTTCTTCTTTTTAAAAAACATTGTGCAAAAATAGCTTCAATTACTCTGCCATTGCTGCAATATGGGACAAAATGTCTTAGAATGGAGAGCACATTTGACATTTTGTAATAAGCTATCAATTACCTACTAACCCCTCAACATTTCTTTCAGTTTCCAGATGATTGAATTGTTTTTCTTGAGTGTTAGGTAAAGCTCCCTTTGCCCACCAAACCCTCTGAAAAATCTTTCTACGCCTGCATCCATACTGCCTTCTAAATCAAATAGCGTCTTGCCTCTTTGTTTGGCTTCTTTCATACAATGCCATAGCAAAGCAGGCATAGCTTTGTAGTTATCATTACCTTGCTTTTGTGCCCCCATCAAATAGTAGCTGCCGTTTGCATCCCATACATTCCAAACAATTGCCAGTATATCTGTTCCTTGTTTTGCAGCATAGATAGCACCGCTGTTGTTGGCTATACATGCCGCTAACAAACATTGCATATCAGCAAGGCTATACGCCTGCATTACATCTTTCTTTTCCAATGTATGTTGTTGGTATTCAAAAAGAGTTGCCAATGCTGTATTATCTTGAACAATACTAAGCTCAGTACTTGCAGCTTTAATATTTCTGCGCAGGCTTTCTTTCATGTTCGCCAACAGCGTTTGTTCGTCTTGTGTTAAATCAATCAAAAAAGTCTGCTTTGCGCTTATTTCAAAACCAGCATTTTTAAATAGCCCCGCCTGTTTCAGAGTAGGCAAGGTTGCTATATTCCATACATCAGTTGCGGGTAGTTGTTTCAGTAATTCTGTGATGGTTTCGTGTTCAAAACCATCTTTGTTGGCTGATTTCAGGTCGGGTGGGTATATTACATACGGACTATGATAGGGTGTTAGTTTCGGAGTGCGGATGAGGCTCACACCTAATTTTTGCTCGTTGTTATGAGGCCATACACCTGCTACCTTATCGCCGTTCATGGCAATGGCTACATCCCAATCGTTACACACAGCATCCAACCACCAATGTTGCAGAAACACTGGTATTTGCGGATTGGCTTCGCAGATGCTTTTATATTGTTGCTTGTTGTTCAATCTATTTGAATTGCAATACCCTTGCCGGCTGTATACGGCGAATATACAACGATGGCAACCACATACATAGTATGCAAAGCACTATAGTTGCTGCATTAATAATAGCCGGTTGCCACCAATACAGTTTCACAGGTACGTATTTCAGCGAATAACTAGCTTCTGTCAATTTCATAAAGCCGGTTTTCATTTGCAACCAGCAGATACCCAACGCTAGTATATTGCCTGCTACTATACCCACGCCTGCTATGATGCCCGCATGGTACAGGAAAATGCGCTGCAACTGCCCTGTAGCCATTCCTTGCGCTTTCAATATGCCCACCATACGCACTTGTTCTACTATCAATATTAATAAAGCAGCAGCCAGATTGATAATAGCTACAATTGCCATGATGCCTATTACCACCCTTGTATTTACGTCTTGCAGGTTCAGCCAGTCAAACAGGTTGGGGAAAATATCCATCATCGTATAGGTGGTAAGTGGTGGCTGCAGGTAGCTGTAATAAATTCGGTTAGCCACCGTATCTGCCATTTCATCATCATCTAAAGTAAGCTGATAGCCGTTTATCTTATCTGCCCCCCACCCATTGATGCGTTGCAGCAAACGCAAGTCGCACAGGGCATAGGCTCTGTCTATTTCTTCCATGCCTGTATGATATGTACCAGCCAGCTTCACCCTACGTATGCGTGGAAAAACAGAGCCTTGCTCTATAAAATACAATTCCAGCATATCGCCTGTTTTCACATACAACCTGCTTGCCATACTTGCCGATAGCATAATTTCTTTTGCATAAGCTGTATCGGCAAAATCAATACTGCTGCCTTGTACCTCAATGCCGCTTGGCAGTGTATAATCTGCTGTTATCCCTTTCAGTTGCACCCCTTCCATAGCACTACCTGCATGAATAATGGCAGGACGGGCGGCAAAAGCATTGATGCTTGTTACATGCTTTGTTTCTTTTATTTTTCTTTCCAGTTCTGCGTTTCTGGTTATGGGTTCGGGGGCAATAATACTGCTGGTATTCATGCTATGGGGCTGTACCTGTACATGCCCCCAAAAGCTGAATAACTTTTCACGCACCTCGTACTTAAATCCCGTAACGATGGCAGTAGCCATTATCATAGTTGCTACGCTAATGGTGGTAGCAATAACTGCCAGCCTGATGATAAACGAAGAAAATGCTCCTTTGCGGCGGAGCATATATCTGCGTGCTATGAAAAACGGTAAGTTCAAGATAATTCAAATGTAAAAACTAAAAAGTAAAAACCTGTCGCAAATGAAAAAGGATTAACAGTTTCCTGTCAATCCTTTTATCGTTAATACCATATAGGTTGATTAATCCAATGCAGTAGCACTTTCTATAAGCACACTTGCTTTGTTATTCAACACCTCTACAAAGCCACCCGAAATCTCGTATTGCTCCGTTGTGTTTTTGTCTTTTAGTATTTTCATTTTACCCTTGCCCAATGTAGCAATAATGGGTGCGTGGTTTTCGAGTATCTCGAAAGAACCCTCAATGCCCGGCAGCTGAATGCCATAAACATTACCGCTATATACTTTGTGCTCGGGTGTTAATATATCTAATTGCATTGTCGCAAATTCAAAAGTCAAAATTCAAAACCAAAAAACTAATCAACAAGTCAATTGATTGACTTAGTTCTTCGCTTGTTCCATCAATTTCTTACCCTTAGCTATCGCATCATCAATAGTACCTACAAGGTTGAACGCAGCTTCCGGATACTCATCTACTTCACCATCCATAATCATGTTAAAACCACGGATTGTTTCTTCGATTGGTACCAATACGCCTTTCAAACCTGTAAACTGCTCTGCTACGTGGAATGGTTGTGACAGGAAGCGTTGTACTTTACGTGCGCGTTGTACTGTCATTTTATCATCGTCGCTCAATTCATCCATACCCAAGATGGCGATGATATCTTGCAATTCCTTATAACGTTGCAGTATCAGCTTCACGCGGTTAGCACAGTTGTAATGCGCATCACCTACTATGAGTGGAGTAAGGATACGTGAAGTAGAATCCAATGGGTCAACCGCGGGGTAGATACCTAAGTCGGCAATCTTACGGCTCAATACCGTAGTAGCATCCAAGTGAGCAAACGTTGTTGCTGGAGCAGGGTCAGTCAAGTCATCCGCAGGTACATAAACCGCCTGTACAGATGTGATTGAACCGTTTTTAGTTGATGTGATACGCTCTTGCATCAAACCCATTTCCGTAGCCAATGTAGGCTGATAACCCACCGCAGATGGCATACGACCTAATAGTGCCGATACCTCAGAACCTGCCTGTGTGAAACGGAAGATATTATCTACGAAGAAAAGGATGTCTTTACCCTTGCCGGTACCATCACCATCACGGAAATATTCCGCCATTGTAAGGCCAGACAATGCCACACGTGCACGTGCACCTGGTGGCTCATTCATCTGTCCGAAAACGAAAGTAGCTTTTGAGTCTTTCAAGCCTTCAAGGTCAACTGAAGATAAATCCCAGCCACCTTCTTCCATGCTGTGCTTGAATTTGTCGCCATACTTCACGATGCCAGCTTCAATCATCTCACGCATCAGGTCATTACCCTCACGTGTACGCTCACCCACACCAGCAAATACCGACAAACCAGCATACGCTTTCGCGATGTTGTTGATAAGCTCTTGAATCAATACGGTTTTACCAACACCCGCACCACCAAACAAACCGATTTTACCACCTTTTGCGTATGGTTCAATCAGGTCGATAACTTTGATACCTGTAAACAGAATTTCAGATGCTGTGCTCAGGTTTTCAAACTTTGGTGGTTTAGCATGTATCGGGCGGCCATTCGCCTTGCTAGGCTGTGGCAAACCATCAATAGCATCACCTGTTACGTTGAACAGGCGACCGTGTATTTGCTCACCCGTTGGCATAGCTATCGCCTTGCCAGTATCTACCACATCCATACCACGTACCAGACCTTCTGTACCGTCCATTGCTACGCAACGCACACTGTCTTCACCGAGGTGCTGCTGTACTTCCAATACCAGTTTCTCGCCGTTAGGGCGTGTCAGCTCTAAGGCGTTGTAGATTTCGGGCAGCTTATTTTCTGCACTAAAATGCACGTCAATTACCGGACCGATGATTTGCTTGATTTTACCAACGTTTGGCATAAGATTCAATTATATAAAAGACTAAATTTTGATACCGTATCGGGGCGAAATAATTGATACTTCACCCCAAATTTGGCGCAAAGGTAAGGTTATAGAACTAAAAAGCAAAAGGAAAAATAGGGTGAAAACAACATAAATAAAGAAATAGTTGCATATTAAAGGCGCCTCACAACTGTTACCCATAAATCAGTGTACATCTTTACTGGCCTGTTATGTTCTTTACCGGGTGTCCAACGTGGCATGTGCATCAAGTGCTGCATGGCACGCTTATAAAACAAGTTTGTTGCCAATGCTTTTGTCAGCATTTCAGCATCCAGCACCCGCCCATCGGCATCTATCAATATTTTAACGGTAAACGTTACATAATCTGCTTGAACATCATCTAATAAGTCTGGATCTACAATATGGTACCTGTTATTCCTTTTCTTATTATAATATGGTGGTATCATTTCTTCGCAATCACCCTCTAACTTGCCCGTCATGTCATAGCACTTCCTTTCTGTACATCTGCCATATTCGTATTGCTCAGTACAGCTTACCTGCCCATTGTTATGATAATAAGTCCATATACTGTCTTTATGTTCTGTATAAATTACGTTGCCTTTAGCGGACAGACTCCCATTGTCAAAAAAATACTCCTCAGTTCCCTTACCACTCCCTTCTGCATCATATACCCCTTTGCATATTACATTCCCTGCATCATTCCATTTGTACCTGAACTTTGTAAGCTGGTCTTCTTTATATAGCGAAGAGTCAATGATTCTACCTTTATCATTGTATGCTTTTAACAAGCCCTCCCGGATGTTATTTATATACCTTACTTTGTAGTCTAACGAACCGTTCGGATGATAATAAAAAAACATTCCCTGCTTATTATCAAACATTCCATTTGAATAAGTTTTAAAATATCCATCCATTCTTTTTACTTTCTCTAATAAGTAGAAATCTTTTACTTTCCACCACTCCCCATCCTTATAAGCAAGCCGATAGTAATATGCCGAGTCAGGACCACAAGTATTGCCTTCATAATCCATAAAGTATTCAACAGTATCAGCGGTCTGAGCATGCAACGAAACTATATCTGAGATAAATATTACAAAGAGTAAAAGGTATTTCATACATCAAAAAAAAATGAGGCTGCAATACTACTGTATCAGCCTCATATACCCAAAAAATATGTATGCTCTACGGTTTGTACAATATAGAAACTGCACTATTACCACTGCAAGCAGGCAATGCATCAGAGTAATACAGCAATCCTTTATAAAATAGGAATATGTACCAGTTAGTACCTTTATGCAACGATGTGGTAGCCTCGTTTGGTTTTGAGCCAGTGTTGTGGTTATAGTCCACCATGGTTATAAACTTCACTTTATCTTGTGTAGCGCGTTGCAATAGCCAACCCATCAGGTCTGCACTTTCTTTTTTCCGCTTGGTATAATTGGGCACCACACCAGGTGTAGTTTCTCGGTATCTGTATATATCAGCACCAAGAATATACTCCATTCTGTCGCATATAAACATCTGCATATCGGGGTCGTCCATCATACGGCTATCAACGGCTATGTTGTACTTGCAATCTGCATAGCGTTCATCTTTTTTCAGTTCATTTACTACCAAAGCCATTACATTGTCCGTGTTTGCTTTTTCAGTAAAGCCCTTCAATAAGCCTGCTGTTGCCTCGCGCATCACATATACATATAGCATATCGCTCCAGCCTTCTCTCCTTGCCATGACGATGCGTTGTGTGGCAGTATTAACCATACGTCTGTATTCGTCGTTACCCTGTACGGTTATCTTGGTTTGTTTTACCAAGTCATAAAATGCCCTGAGTTGCGGTATTGTTTCAGCATTGTTAGGCATATACGATTCGTCTTTCATCAATGCTTCCAACAATTGCACAGTTTGTGCAAATTGGTCGCGCGTTACAAACCTGTCTTTGGCTTTTGCAATCGTGTCAAACGATGCTTTTTCTTTTATCAATTGCTGGTATTGCAGTGCTTCTTTATCAAGGTTGTTATCGCCTGGCAGGTACCAGTGTCCGTTATAATTCATAATACCTTTATCCTGCGCGCCAGCAGTAAAAAACAGGCAACAAATTGCGAGAAAAAGCAAGGATGTCTTCATAAAATTTCGTAACTTTAAAGGACTTGAAAAATACAGTTTATTCACTGATTTTCAAGTACACATAGCAATTATTTCATTCCATCACTATTAATCATCCATTATCACTTATGTCAGCCAATCTTAGCCAACGCATCAAGGGCATTCAGCAATTATTAGCAATTCAGCCGTCAGGCATTTTCGATGCTGCTACTGCCGATGCTGTGTGCACAGTTCTTAAAATCAATACAACAGCACTGCTTACCACAAAACTAAAAGCCATACAAAGAACATTGGGCGTAGCACCCGACGGTATTATCGGGCCTATTACCTTGTCGCGTATCGAGGCTTTGGTACAACCCAAGTTGCCACCAATACCCTCAGGTGCATCTATGTTGGTATCTGCCGCATCTTTACAACTCATCATCAACGCAGAGGTATCGTCTAAAGAGGCTTATACTGCCAGATACCAGTCGCCTGTATGGCCAGGGGGTGATAGCGGTGTAACTATTGGTATCGGGTTCGATATTGGTTATTGCACAAGGCAAGAACTTATCAACGCCTGGAGTAGTCATCTCAGCCAACAACACTTAAACTTATTGTTGGGCGCATTGGGTGAAAAAGGGCAAAAGTGTAAGGCTATATTACCAGCCCTGAAGCCCATAAAAATTCCGTACAATGTGGCTGTAAAAGTTTTCTATCAGCACACACTACCCGCTTGCGCGCGAGATGTAAGGCGCACTTATCCCGGTGTACAGAAACTGCCCCCAGATACACAAGGGGCATTGCTCTCATTAGTATATAATCGCGGATATTTGATAAATGATACCAACCGCCGCAAAGAAATGAAAGCCCTTGTACCACTTGTAGCAGCGGGAGATCTTGCAGGTATTGCCGCTCAACTGCGCAGTATGAAGCGTTTGTGGACGGAGATAAAACAAAACGGCGTTATTATACAGAAAGAGATGAAAGGACTGATAATTCGCCGAGAACAAGAGGCCGTGCTTGCCGAAAATGGCAGTTACCATATACTGCCGGAAAATATTATTACTGTCTGAAAATTAAGATGGCTTGCAGTAATGCAAGCCATCTTAAAAATATGTTCTTATTGTATCCGTTCGTATTCAAAAGACGGGTTGCCTTTCACACCATGATGATAGAAGTCAAGAAAACGTAGTTTATAATAATATCCCTTTCTGTTTTTGAGGACATATATCATATTCTTGTTTATAGTATATTGACTTACCCCTTGCTGTTGATTCAGCGTAAACTGTTTCCAGTCAAAACCAATAACATCTCTCCGATTCAAAAACTTCAATTTCAATAAATAAGGCGCATCAATTTTTTCATACGTTTGGGTTGAGTCTTTGGCAGCAATAGTATTATACGGATTGGTCAAGACGCCTGTTACAGGATATGTAAAGTTGTTTAAATAGTGGTAGTTGTAACGATACCTTGTAAATACTATGTCCCATGTATTTTTAGGAGGTTCAGGAGTGGTAATTTTTCCATCGTCCTGAAACGAAAAATAAACATAATTGTAATTAGGGTTTTTCTCTATAGTGATTGTCTTTACTTTATTATCCCTCAAATTGCTATACGCCATTACATAACTCTTATCAGTAACGTTTAGCAACTGTATTTTTCGAAAAGTATCCGGATAAAATGTAGGGTCTAATTTCACAACATATACTTCCGATTTCGACCTGTTCCCTGTATGCCATTCACCAATGCCTGTCGAGTCGTTTGTGCCCGATGCCTGATCAAATTGCCACTCATTATCTTTTATGCCCGGAGCAGTAATTACTTTAGTAATGTCCGTCTGGTGTGTATTATAAACAAAAACACCTGTTCCACCACCATTCATGAAAACATGATAATCATTAACGCCCGTTTCAAATGCAAAATCCCAACTATTCACAGGACTTGTATATACTACAGACTTAGTTTCAAGGTCAAAGAACAACTGGTCTTTATAATCTTCTCCCATTTGAATGAGCATATACTCTGAACCACTTTTGTCAGGCAATGACAATGGCTGTTCAACCTTCTCGCAGGAAGTAGTTGAAAAAACCAAGCAACCTATCAAAATCCCACCTGTTAACCTTTTGAATGCCATTATTATGCAAATATCTACATCTATAGTAAACCTTGTGTCAGGGTTTTGTCATTAACATATCAATTTCTTGTAAATACTGCACTTATATAGAGCGGACATAAACTGATAAAAGACTTTTATTACTTAGGTTTGCATGGCAAAAAAAGAAATAATGCAATTAAAATCTGTTATTGGATATCTGTTGATAATAATACTCCTGGCTTCATGCGGTAACCAAGGATATGACTTCAGCATCAAAGGCACTTTGAATAATATGCCTGAACAAACGGTGTACTTATACGAATTGGGCATAGAAAAACTATCAGTAATAGACTCTACAATGTCTGATAACACAGGTAGCTTTAAACTAAAAGGCAAAACACCTGAACCAGGATTATATCGTATCAGCTTCTCAAATGCAGGCGATAAAAACATCTTATTATCGCTCGACAAAGAGGATGTTACTATTATCGGCGATTGGGATGCATTACATACCATAAAAGTTGCAGGCTCGCCAAGCTCTGTAGAAATGCAGGCTTTTTTGCAAAACGTACGAAACCAGATACAGACATTCAATACTTTCAGCATAATCATTGACAGCTTCAAGGCGCGAGGTAATGATAGTATGGTAAAAGTAGTACAGGAAGATATGGCAGCTGAAAACTTTAAATTCACCCATTTTATTGAAACCTATGCAGATAGTAGCACTTATCTTCCCAATGCCTTATTTGCTGTTCAGTTTTTAAATCCGAAGTCTGAAAAAACATATATACAGCAGTTTATTAAAGGTATGGATAAGCGTTTCCCAGACGCCAAGATGGGCAAAGAGTTTTCTGCCAAAATGAACAAACTTTTTAGCAGTAGTATACCCGATAATATCCCCAATACACCTGCTGTAGGCGCACCTGCGCCCGAAATAGCATTATACAGTCCAGAAGGCAAAGAGATAAAACTCACTAGCCTGAAAGGCAAATATGTTCTAGTTGATTTTTGGGCTTCTTGGTGCGGACCTTGCCGCAAAGAAAACCCCAATGTAGTGGCTGCTTTCAACAAGTTTAAAGACAAGAACTTTACCATACTCGGTGTATCGCTTGATGATGATAAAGAAAAATGGGTGAAAGCCATTAAAGACGATAACCTTGCATGGGCGCATGTCAGCGACCTGAAAGGCTGGCAATCTGTTGCTGCTCGTATTTATGAAGTACAATCAATCCCTGCTAACTTTCTGATTGACCCACAAGGGTTTATTATAGCATCCAACTTACGAGGAGATGCATTAGAAGAAAAACTAAACGAAGTCTTAAAATAATAAGAGGGGCAAAAGCCCCTCTTATTATTTTGCAGCTACCAATACAGATTTTGGCGTACCGGCTTTGGTATAGCGTATATCAAACCCTATGCTCAGTAATATCAGATTTACATTATAGCCCGCATATGGCTTGGTAATTACAGGCAATGCACCACTGCTTGTTTCCGTAAAATCCGTATTCATAAAATTAGTAGGGTAGTATTGTATTTTGAACGCAATACCCGGGTCGAGCGAAATACCAGCAAATACATAAGGCATAATAAGTTCTGTACGGTCGCTGAACCATTCGTTGAATTTGTCTTTCTTGCCACGCTTAATGAAACCTTTTTCACGATAATTGAACGGCAAATCGACACCACCACCAATAAACCCATACGTGCGCTTTTTAAGGTTGCCGAATTTGATGCCTACCGGTGCACCAATCGTATATACTCTGCGTTTGATGGTACTATCACCTATTTTATCTATAAAGCCTATGTTCTTAATGCCAATGCCTGTAAACACGCCTAAGTGTTTATTAAAGTCGTAGTTAAAGTTGAACCCGAAATTGAGGATATAGCTGAAACGCAAAGTACTCAGTTTAGTTACACCGGGCTTTTGCAGCGTAGATGTAGAAAATATACAAGCATCCAATGCATTGCTCGAATAAAACTTTTTAGCGGGACGTGGTTTTATGTCTATGCGCTCAGGCTGGTCGTCATCTTGTGCCGTAGCTAAGGTGCTGATGCTGCAAATGCTAATGAGTACGATTACCGATTTCAGGTAGTTGAATATCATAATATGTATTTGAGCAATAAAGATAAACGAAACATAGCAACCTGTAAAAATTACAGTTTCTTTGGCTTTGGCATGGGTATTGACTTGTATCTTTACCTGCTGTTTTGCTTACAAAACAGCAATAATGTCATAATCGTAGCATGAGTACAATGAAATCAATGATGGATGTGTTTTTGGGGCAATCGGAACAGGAAATGGAATTTATGCCTATAGTACCCCTTGGCGAAGATGAAATGGACGACCAGGAAAAAGGCAATCTGCCTACCGAAGTGCCCGTAATTGCACTCCGCAATACGGTACTTTTCCCAAATGTGGTATTACCCATCACCGTTGCCCGCGAGAAATCTGTAAAAGCCATTACCGAAGCACAAAAAAATGGTAAATGGATTGGCGTTGTTGCTCAGAAAGACGGTGGTACAGATGACCCAAGTACAGATGAGATATACAAGATAGGTACGCTTGCCAAAATAGTGAAGCAAATAAAAATGCCCGATGGTAACACTACGGTGTTCATCATGGGGCGTATGCGCTTTGAGATAGAAGAATACAAACAAACCGAACCATATTATTCAGCTTCCATCAAATATTTGGAAGACAACTTTCCACAAGACGATGCTGAGTTTGAAGCATTGGTTGCATCCATCAAAGAGCAATCAGAGAATATTGCACAGCAATCGCCCAATATGCCCAATGAAACGAGCATTGTGTTGCGCAATATCGAACATCAATCTTTTCTTGTTCACTTTGTAGCATCTAACCTACAGGCAAAACTTGCAGATAAACAGGCGTTGCTGGAAGAGAACGATGTAAAAATACGTGCAGAGCGTTTGCTGCAACTGCTGCAATCGGAACTGCAATTGTTGGAACTGAAAAATGAAATCACCAACAAGACACGTGCAGATATAGATAAGCAACAGCGTGAGTATTTTCTGCAACAGCAGATGAAGTCTATACGCGAAGAACTTGGTGGCGACCCCAACGAGCGTGAGATACAAGACTTGCAAAAACGTGCCGATGGTGTCAAATGGTCGGAAGCAGCCAAAGAGCTTTTTCAGAAAAATATCGAGAAGCTGCAACGTATGCACCCCAGTACGCCCGACTATTCGGTGATATACAACCATCTTGATCTGATGCTCGATCTGCCATGGGAAGCATACACTGAAGACAGTTACGACCTGAAGAAAGCACAGAAAGTATTGGACGGCGACCACTACGGTATGGATAAAATCAAAGACCGCATACTGGAATACCTTGCCGTGCTGAAATTGAAAGGCGACATGAAATCGCCCATACTGTGTTTCGTAGGCCCCCCGGGTATTGGTAAAACATCATTGGGCAAAAGCATCGCCAATGCCATCAATAGAAAATATGTGCGTTTGAGCCTCGGCGGCTTACACGACGAAAGCGAACTGCGCGGACACCGAAAAACATACATCGGTGCTATGCCGGGGCGCATTGTACAATCACTACGCAAAGTGAAAGCAGCCAACCCTGTTTTCATTTTGGATGAGGTTGATAAAATAGGTAAAGATTTTCGTGGCGACCCAAGCTCTGCATTGCTAGAGATATTAGACCCTGAGCAGAATAATACATTCTACGATAACTATCTGGAATTGGAATTTGACCTCTCTAAAGTTTTGTTCATTGCAACAGCCAATAGCTTGAGCGAAATACAACCAGCCCTGCGCGACAGGTTGGAAATCATACAATTGACAGGCTATTCGATGGAAGAAAAAACAGAGATAGCTAAAAACCACCTGATACCTAAACAAAAAGAGCTACACGGACTTAGTAAAGTACCACTAAAGTTTCCTGACAAAGTGCTGAACAAAATGATACAGGAATACACCCGCGAGTCTGGCGTGCGTGAGCTTGACAGGCTGATAGCAAGTGTGATGCGCAACGTAGCAAAGCAGGTGGCGATGGAAGAAAAAGTAGCAGGACAGGCATCGGTAGAACAGATTGAAAAAGTATTGGGTAAGCCACGTTTCAATAACGACATCTATACAAAAGGACACCCTGCAGGTGTAGCCGTAGGCTTGGCATGGACTTATGTAGGTGGCGATATATTATTTATAGAAACCGGCCTATCAAAAGGGAAAGGCGGACTGACACTTACGGGCAACCTTGGCAACGTTATGAAAGAAAGTGCATCAACCGCGCTCTCTTATCTCAAAGCCCATGCTGCGGAGTATAATATTTCCCCCGAAAAATTTGACGAGTACAACACACACGTACACGTACCCGAAGGTGCCGTACCTAAAGACGGACCAAGTGCGGGCATCACTATGCTCACCGCATTGACATCTGCATTTACAGGGCGGAAAGTTCGACCTTATCTCGCTATGACTGGTGAGATTACCTTACGTGGGCAAGTACTACCGGTGGGTGGCATCAAGGAAAAAATACTGGCTGCAAAACGTGCAGGCATCAAAGAAGTGATTATGTGTGCTCAAAACCAGAAAGATGTAGATGAGATAAATCCAGCTTTTATCAAAGGGGTGAAGTTTCATTATGTTACTGAAATGAGCGAAGTACTGCAACTGGCATTGTCGAAAAAAATAACGCAACATCATTAGCAATAGAAGCGGGGTTATATATGTAATCCCGCTTTTTGTATGTATTTTTAGTTAAATACTTATACCTGATGCGAATAGTTGCATTACTTCTGCTAAGCCTTTGTACAATACAGGCTTCTGCCACAGACAAGATTGCTAATGGCAAAACAATCACTACCGAAAAAGGCGATGTGATTGTATTTTCTGCCACTACCACCAAAGAGCTACACATAGCAAATACCAACGAGCAACGTACTGTAGAATACGGACAACCCAAGCCGATATTGCTAAACGGCAAAGAGATATATTATATCAAAGATAGGAAAACAGATACAGTTAATAATTTCCGTAACGGACAAATATGGGTAGCAGATCATGTAAATGCATGTAATGTATTTGATAAAGAAATAAAAAAAGAAAAGAAGCAATTGGCAACTGGTTCTTATGAAATAGTATTTAAAGATGTTGTTATCAACGAGCAGGGTAAAATAGTGTACTTCCGTACAGAAGGCATTGTACGACGTAAGCACATCGATCGGCAACACGTGAAGCCAGCTATGTTACCCTTATCTGACAATATTGCTAAAGCCATCAATAACAAATTGACTCATTCTATTGGCAAACTTGAATATACGCCATTGATGATAGCAGGTAATGCTACTCCCTATTACAATTATCTTACTTATAGTTTCGATATTGATTAGTAATGCTCAAAATCCTCATCACCATATTATGTATGCTCCCGTTGGTTGCCATTGCTGGTAACCGCGACACCTTTACCATAAAGCATAATGGCAATATAATTGAGGTTGCTCGCCAAAGCCCTGATACATTAATTTCCATGCATCCGCACACCTATGTGCAGGTAAGGTCTATAGTTAAACACCCTTTGGTGCCCTTGCGTATGAACGGCAATACTATCTATACGACGGATGAAACAGATTTCATACATAATGCAGCAGTAAGTACCGTAACGGATTGTATAGAAGCCGTTTTCAAAACCATCCGCGATGAATTGCCCGCTGGCAGCTACACTTATGAGTTGCCCGATTTGGTAATAAACGAACAGGGTAAAATTGTATTCTACACACCTGATGCTTTTACTGCATCTCGCGAGGTACTGCTTACCGAACAACAATACAAAACCATCCATTCGCTTTTAGAAAAAGCATTGCTGGATATTGAACTAATACCCTTGGTAATAGACGGCGAGCGCGTGCCATTCCGCATAGACATAAAGAGTAATTTCCGACTGGCGCAATAAAAAATTTGCATTTTACGTTTAGTAACGTATATTTACGTTATGAAACGTAAAGTATCGGTATCTCCACTTACAAAAGCAGAAGAAGAAGTAATGCACATCATCTGGCAGATGGAACGCTGCTTAGTTCGTGATATTATTGAACATCTCGGCGATCCGGACATTCCACACAGTACGGTTTCATCCGTAGTCAGGATATTGGAAAAGAAAGGTTTTGTAGATCACAAGGCTTATGGTAAGACGCATGAATACTTTCCCGTTATCAGTAAAGAAGAATATGCAAAACAAGGTGTGTCGAGCCTGATGGATAAATACTTTGGCGGCTCGCCAAAGCAATTAGTCAGTTTTCTGGTACAGAACGAGGATATGAACCTCAAAGAACTGAACGATTTACTGAAAACGCTTGATAACAATAAAAAGAAATAGGTATGCTACAGTATTTGCTCAACATGACAGCTATCTGGCTGCTTAGCCTCTTGGTTTTCGATTTGTTTCTGCGCAAAGAAACATTTCATAGTTTCAACCGCATGTACCTGAGTGGCACTTTATTGCTGGGTATATTATTACCATTTTGGTCTTGGCACGAAACATCAGTCGTATTAAGTAGCAATATTAGCCGCCCCGCTATTGAAAATGCGGCCACTATCAAGCAGGCTATTGTTCAGTCGCGCGTAGTATATAAAAGCATCAATTGGCAAGATGCACTGCTGATATTATATGCAGCAGGCGTAGCCATCAGCTTCTTATGGTTATTGAAAGATGTTTTCAAAATAGTTGGCCTATATAGAAAGGGTAGCAAATCTAAAGATGGCGTTTGGACTATTGTAGAAACAGGACAAAGCCATAGCCCGTTTTCAGCTTTCAGGTATGTATTTATCAGGAGCCGTAGCGATTATGAAGCAGAAGAGCTGAAAATGATACTAACACATGAAGAACAACACGGGCATGCATTACACGTTGTGGATTTACTATTGTTTCAGTTGGCAAAAATAGCTTGCTGGTTTCATCCGTTGGTGTATGTTTATTACAACAGGCTCTTGATAGTACACGAATATCAGGCAGATAAAGCAGTTGATAAAAAGCCACAGGAGTATGGTACATTCTTAATAGAACAAGCCATTCTTTCATCAGCCCCTGCCCTTTCACATTCATTCAATCGTTCACCCATAAAAAAACGTATCGTTATGCTGACAAAAAAATCTTCGCGCAGTGCACAAACCAAACGCTTCATTACTGTGCCGCTATTGGTAGTGTGCATCTTGTGCTTTACAAAAAATGCATTCTCCGACGACAAGAGAATAAAAAAAGACAACACTGTTACTTACAGAGGAAATGTGGTAGAGTTTAAAATATGGCAAAACGATACCGTGTTTGTTGTTGACCCTGTTACCGGTCAAGAAATGATGAAAATAGTAAGTAGAGAACCTTCACCCATAATGTTAAATGGCGAAAAGTTGTATGACATGGATGAGATTGACGAGCTAAGAAAAAACACACCTTATACACAAGGTTCAAAACCCATTACAAAACCGGCTGTCAACAGTCTGGCTGTTAAAGAATACCTGTTAAGCAACATGAAAGACGATATTCGTAAATTGAAGGACGGCGAGTATTACATAGAAATGGATAATATTATTATTGACAAGAAGGGCAATATTGTCTATTTTGATTATGCAGGCATTAAAACGGCCAAATGGGGTAGCAAAGAAGACTCCACCAGAAAATTGAGCAAAACACAGCAAGACGCATTTGCTAAAAAAGTTGCCAGACTAATGAATGATGCGCCCAAACATGAAGCTGGCGTAGTAAACGGAGAGGAAGTAAACGTAATTATAGATAACAATATTCAATGGAATGCATTTGAAGTAAAAGGCGGAAGAGTGGTTAAATTGTAGTTGAAAATACTACTAAAATGAAGCACTTATCATTAATACTATCTTTTATATATTGGTCACAATCAAAGGCAGCCAGCAAGACAATATGACACAAAAACTTATCACACAATGCTGATAAGTTTTTTAATGAAGTCAACTATTAAGCAAGTGCAGAATTGCACCAATCTGCAATGGCTGAAAGCAGGAAATAATACACATTACTAATAGAAAGCCTGTATAGCCTTGATGTTTGCAAGAAGCGTATAGGGTTTGAACCAATGTGGTTCTACATGAAGAAATGGAACCTGCTAAAGGAAATAGAAAAGAGTAAAAAAACTAAATGAGTGTATAATACCTGCAGTAATTCACTACATTTGTACAGCACTTCGGTAATATTGATTGCCTCTCTTTTCACAATCAAGACGTACCATCAGATATCGTAATCCTTAGTCGCTGGCATATCGCCACACTTTTGTTACAATCATTGCATAGCCGATACGCATCGGCAACAATCTTTTTACTTTATATTTAATACTGATAATGGAATACAATACTATACGCAGTAAAATGCTGATGCCCGAATACGGACGAAATGTGCAACGCATGGTAGAATACTTAGTGACGATAGAAGACCGCGCTAAACGTTTGCGCAATGCCGAAGCCATTGTAGAGCTGATGGGCACACTCAACCCACATCTGAAACAAATAGAAGACTATAAACACAAATTATGGGATCACTTGTATCAGATGACTGATTTCAAATTAGATGTAGATGCACCATACCCTGCACCTACTCCCGAGCAAGTGTTCAAAAAGCCCGAAGTTATCCCGTATCCGCAAAGTGGTATTGAGAACAGGCATCTAGGTAAAAACATGGATGCGCTGATAGAAAAAGCATTGAAAGAAACGGACCCTGAAAAGAAGCAAGGCTTTACGCAAATCATCGGCTACTACATGAAACTGGCATATACCAACTGGCACAAAGAGCCCGTACACGATGATATGATACGCACCGAATTGGCTGCTCTTACTAATGGTGAGCTGATGTACGAGCCAGGCGGTTACCGTGTTTATTTCGATACACGCACCAACTTCAAAAACAATAATAACAACAATAACCGCAATCGTAACAACAACAATAATAATAATCGCAACAACAACAACCGCGGTGGTGGTTACGGCAACAATAATAACGGGTACAATAAAAACCGTAAATTCAACAAAAACAAGAATAAATAATTTTTGTATAAAATGGGTGCTTTCGAAATACGAGGTGGCAATACGCTAAATGGCACAATAACACCACAGGGTGCAAAGAACGAGGCATTGCAGGTGTTGTGTGCCGCATTGCTTACAGACGAGCCTGTTACGTTTACCAACGTACCCGATATACTGGATGTGAATATGCTCATCGAGGTATTGGGCGATATGGGTGTCAAAGTATCGCGCCTGGCAGCCAATACAGTTGTATTGCAAGCCACCAATATCAACACAGAGTATTTTACAGACAAAAACTTCAAAAAGAAATCGGGTAAGTTACGTGGTGCAGTGATGTTGGCCGGCCCTATGATAGCACGCTTTCGCAAAGCCCACATACCACAGCCGGGCGGTGACAAAATAGGCCGTCGCAGGCTCGATACACATATACGTGGTTTTGAAAAGTTGGGCGTCGTATTCGATTACGATAATGAACAAAGCCTTTTTTCGCTTGACGGTAGCAAACTAAAAGGCGCGTATATACTGATGGAAGAACCTTCCGTTACAGGTAGTGCCAACATTATAATGGCAGCAGTAATGGCTGAGGGTACTACGGTTATCTACAATGCCGCTTGTGAGCCGTATGTACAGCAGCTTTGCCACATGCTCAACAGTATGGGAGCTAATATCAGCGGTATAGGCTCTAATATGCTAACCATACATGGTGTTACAAAGCTTAAAGGCTGCACACACCGTATGCTGGCAGACATGATAGAAGTAGGCTCCTTTATAGGTATGGCAGCTATGACACAAAGCGAGCTAACCATACGCAATTGCGATGTTGCGCATCTGGGTGTGATACCCGAAATATTTCAGCGTCTTGGCATTGTACTGCAGATAAACGGAGATGATATTCATATACCCAAACAAGAACAATATCGCATACAAAAATTTATAGACGGTTCTATCCTTACAGTGTATGATCATCCATGGCCGGGCTTTACACCTGATTTACTGAGTATCATTTTAGTTACTGCCACGCAAGCGAAAGGCACCGTATTGGTGCATCAAAAAATGTTTGAAAGCCGCCTTTTCTTTGTAGATAAACTGATAGAGATGGGTGCGCAGATAGTGCTGTGCGACCCACACCGTGCTGTAGTAATAGGGCTTGACAGGCAAATGCCACTACGCGGTATCACCATGTCGTCGCCCGATATACGTGCGGGTGTTGCACTACTTATTGCGGCCCTGTCTGCCAAAGGCAAAAGCATTATACAAAACATTGACCAGATAGACCGTGGTTACGAACGCATTGACCAACGCCTGATAGCATTAGGTGCAGACATCAAACGAGTAAAAGTTGACTAGAACAGAAAAGGGAGCAAATTGCTCCCTTTTCTATATTATCCATGCTGTTATTAGAACAGCAATGTACGTTGATTAAAGAAGAAAGTCATCCTCGGCATTATGGTATAACGACGTAACAAACCATCGGGGCGAACATCTCGCTCTATAAAAGGTAAGCTACCTGTTACATCCAGTTTAAAAGAACCATACCTGCCGAAACGCAGGAATATATTACCCACACCACTTAGTGTAAATCCCTGAGAACCTTTTATCTCATTCCACAAACCCATGCGGTCTTCATACAAATCGTTGCGTACATGGTACAATGCTAATGGCCCTGCACTGAAACCGAAACGGTTGGTTGCAAAACGCCCTTCAATACGTGCCATCACATCTCCGTTCCTGTATAGTTTCCTTGCTATGGTGTATTCGCTGTTATTATATATCGGGTCGTTTACATAAGACAATCTGTAGTAGTCATTTTCATTGTACCGTATGATGGGTTGCTGATAACCTACTGCAAAACTCAGGTATTCTTTCCATGTCGCATTCAATCCTACCATAACATCAGTACTACCCGTACCGCTTTGATAAGACATAGGTAATGGGCGCGACGCACCGTCAATATTATTGGCAGTTGTCATCCCAAACATCACCCCACCTGTTGCCTGTAGCGTCCATGTTTCAGGGTCTGCTTTAAAAACTTGTGTGTATGCTACCGTCAGGTCGCCAGCTCCCCACTTATTACCAAGGCTACCGGATGCAGACACTATAGGTAATCGTACATCAAAATAGCCTGTTTCCATCATTGGCAGACGCACCTCGAGCTGTGGTATATTCAACTTTACATCTTTTTCGCCCATAGAGAATGTATGGCCTACACTAAAGTGTACACGCTGAAATTCATACTCATCTTCGGTAATGATGGCAGCAGAACCCCAACGCATAGCACCGATATTGGTGAAGCCAGGGTCTGAGTCGCCTTGCGCAAAAACATGGGACACGGATGCAAATGCAACCGCAGCACCTAAGCAAAATGCTTGCAAATATCTCATAATTGTTAACAGATATGTTCTCAAATATAATTTTATAAACGCAAAAATCTTAGCGTTTCTGCATTTTTTTTGACTGAACGGCTAATGTGAGCATTTAGCGCAGCCTATCGAGTGATTTTACCAGCTTTTCGTCTTTATTAATGCCCCTGATAGCCATTATGAGGAAGATGATAGAGAAAACCGGCATAAATCCACCAAATGCAAATGCAGTATTTTGAACAGGTGGCTTTTGGACAACTGCTTTATCTTTAGAGGCTATATATAGTGCTATAAATGCTATGTTTAGCAGTATTGAAAATATGGCTACCCATTTTTGCTGTTTTCGGTTTTTGTAAAAAAAAATTGCAAGTGTGGGCAGCAAAACGGTAAAAATAACAATAGCAATTAGCATATAGTTAGAATGCTCTAGTAATTGAATACCCCTTTCCATTTCTGTTCCATTGAGGGCATACCACCTTACAGTCAATACATCTAAAACAAAAGCAAGCGAACTGAACAGTGCTGCCAACAAAAGCCATATAGATTGAATACGTTGTATCATGATTCAAAATTCTAAAAACTAATTACTAAATCCTAAATAAGTTCAACCACAATTCCCCTTTATGGGATTTAGGGACATTACTTAATCCATTCCGCACCGAAATATGGCTGTAACGCCTTTGGTATGCGTATGCCATCCGGTGTTTGGTGATTTTCCAGCAGACAAGCTACAACACGCGGCAGTGCCAGCGAACTGCCATTCAGTGAATGCAACAATTGTGTTTTGCCGCTTGCATCTTTATACCTCGCTTTCAGCCTGTTTGTTTGGAAGCTCTCAAAGTTTGATGTGGAGCTTACTTCCAGCCAACGTTCCTGTGCAGCGCTATACACTTCAAAGTCATACGTAAGTGCCGATGTAAAGCCCATATCTCCACCGCAAAGGCGCAAAATGCGGTATTCCAACTCCAGCGATTGCAGCAGTTTTTCTACATGCAGCACCATATCTTCCAGCACTTCGTAGCTTTTTTCAGGCTGCACCAATTGCACTATTTCCACCTTGTCAAACTGATGAAGTCTGTTCAACCCGCGTACATCTTTGCCATAAGAGCCTGCTTCTCTTCTGAAACATGGCGTATATGCTGTCATCTTTATGGGTAAGTCGCTTTCTTTCACTATTTCATCTCTGTACACATTGGTAACAGGTACTTCGGCAGTAGGTATCAGGTAAAAATTATCTGCTACAGCATGGTACATCTGCCCCTCTTTGTCGGGCAACTGCCCTGTGCCACGTGCAGAGTCTTCATTCACCATATAGGGTGGGTAATATTCTGTATAACCCGCGTCAATATTATAATTGAGAAAATAGCCGATAAGCGCGCGTTGCAACTTTGCCCCCTGCCCAATATACACGGGGAAACCGCTACCAGTCAGCTTTGTACCCAATTCAAAATTGATGAGATTGTATCGTTCAGTCAATTCCCAGTGGGGTAGTTTCTGTGTACTCAGGTCAGGGCGTGTACCACTTTGCCTCACTACTTCATTATCTTCTGCACTCTTACCAAACGGCACAGTGCTATGCGGAATATTAGGCAGTCGTATTATCAGTTCATATTGCTCTTGCTCAAGCGTAGCTAACTTCTCTGCCAATTGTTTTGTCTGTTCTTTATGCCGTGCTACTTCAGCTTTCAAGGTTTCAGCTTCTTCTTTTTTGCTCTGCCCAATTAGATGCCCTATGTTTTTAGATGCTGCATTAATGGCTGCTGCCAGATTATCGTTTTCTACCTGTATACGGCGGCGTTCTTCGTCAATAGCTATTATCTCCTCTACCAGTTCGGGTTCTTTAAAGTTCCTTTTCTTAAGTCCTTCCAGTATCAGTTCCTTATTTTGCCTGAATAATTGTATCGGCAGCATAGTATGTAATAATTGTGGCGCAAACCTACATGAAAAAATGCTGATTTCATCTGCCCGAAGGGCTATAAAAAAGCAAAAGAGGCTGTATAAACAGCCTCTTTTTTCGATTCGCTAAGATTGTACTTATTTTTTCTTAGCGGCTGCCTTTTTAGGGGCTGCGTTTTTCTTTGGAGCAGCTTTTTTAGGAGCCGCTTTTTTCGCAGCTTTCTTAGGAGCCGCTTTTTTCGCAGCTTTTTTAGGAGCCGCTTTTTTTGCAGCTTTTTTAGGAGCTGCCTTTTTGGCTGCAGCTTTTTTAGGAGCTGCTTTTTTCGCTGCAGCTTTTTTAGGAGCTGCTTTTTTTGCTGTTGCCATAACTGTGTGAATTTAAGGGTTAAACAAAAACCTTTATATATGGCAACAGCCGAGGGTGTTATGCCTCGGCTGTAGCTGAAAATTCTTTTACTGAAACCAATGTCTTAGTACGAGTTTTGCGGAACTCAACCACACCATCCTTCAATGCAAAGATGGTAAAGTCTTTACCAAGACCAACATTTGTACCAGGGTGATACACAGTACCACGCTGGCGTACGATGATGTTTCCAGATATCGCTGGTTGACCACCGTATATTTTTACACCCAATCGTTTACTCTGCGAGTCCCGATTGTTCTTTACACTACCTTCACCTTTTTTATGTGCCATTTCTTATGCTAACGATTTACGAATTTACAAAAAAAATAAATTATGCAATATCTTTTATTTTTATTTTGGTAAGATATTGACGGTGACCGTTACTCTTCTGGTATCCTTTACGGCGTTTTTTCTTGAAAACAATCACTTTATCACCTTTCAGATGATCCACGATTTCCGCTTTCACTTTTACTGAATCAGTAAATTTTATGTTACCGATGTTTGATGTCATCAGTATTTCTGAAAACTCAACATTATCACCTACATTGCCTGACAGGCGGTGAACAAACAATTCATCATCTTTCTTCACTTTGAATTGCTGACCTGCTATATTAACTATCGCAAACATGACGCTCCTAAAATATTTCGCGCAAAGGTAACATTATTTTTCCGTTACTGACAAATATTTTTTAATTATTTTATATATCGGCAATTTTCAAGGCAGAAATCACGTTATAATTTACCTATTATAATACATGTAAACTCGTAACCATAATTGTACTTTTACCTTCCAAGTCCGTACGATGAAGCTTAAATCTTTTCTTGCCAGGCCTTACGCGTCCATCATACATAGCCGCATAAGAAAAGGTATGGTTACCGCTGTTGCCGACCAGCAGGCTATTCTGCAACAGCTACTAAAAGTGGGCAGCCGCACGGTATTCGGCAAAGACCATAAGCTGAAGGAAGTAAAAACCTACGATGAATTCAAAGCCGCCATCCCCATCCGCGATTATGAAGCTTTCAAACCTTATATAGAACAAATAAAAACAGGGCATCAAAACGTATTGTGGAAAGGCAAACCCATGTACTTTGCCAAAACATCAGGCACTACAAGCGGGGTTAAATATATACCCATCAGCAAAGATTCCATACACAATCATATAGATACCGCCCGCAATGCACTACTCTGCTATATGGCAGAAAGCGGCAACAGAGCATTTGCAGATGGAAAAATGATATTCTTGTCTGGCTCACCAGTACTGGAACGTGTAGGTGGCATACCTACCGGCAGGCTGAGTGGCATTGTCAATCATTTTATTCCTGGTTATTTGCGTGGCAACCAGTTACCATCTTACGAAACCAACTGCATAGAAGACTGGGAAGAAAAGCTTGGCAAAATAGTTGAGGAAACTTTTGATAAAGACATGAGCCTCATCAGTGGTATACCACCGTGGATGCAGATGTATTTTGACTGGCTGACAGAAAAAAGCGGCAAGAAAATAAAAGAACTCTTCCCTAACCTACAAGTATTGGTGCATGGCGGTGTCAACTTTGAACCTTATAAGGCCAAACTATTTGAAAGCCTTGGTGGACCAATTGATACTGTTGAAACATTTCCTGCATCAGAAGGCTTCTTTGCCTTTCAGGATACATTAGACAAAGAAGGATTATTGCTCAATACGAATTCGGGCATCTTCTTTGAGTTTATACCCGCCGGAGAAATATTTAATGACAACCCAACTCGCTTGTCCTTAGCAGATGTGAAAGTGGGCGAGAATTATGCATTAATAATAAACAGCAATGCCGGGCTGTGGGGCTATAACATAGGCGACACGGTACGCTTTGTAAGTACCGACCCGTACAGATTAGTTGTAACAGGCCGTATCAAGCATTACATCTCTGCCTTTGGCGAGCATGTGATAGGCGAAGAAGTAGAGCATGCCATACTACAAGCTGCCAACGAACATAATGCACGTATTATAGAGTTTACTGTAGCGCCTATGATACAAACAAGCGGTGAATTGCCTTACCACGAATGGTTTGTGTCTTTTGAACATACACCGCACAACCTAAGTGCATTCAGCGAGGCAGTAGATAACAACCTGCGCAAAAAGAATATTTACTATGATGACTTGGTGCGTGGCAACATACTGCAACCATTGAAAATACGCCCACTACACAGCCACGCATTTATAGAGTACATGAAGTCTGTTGGAAAGCTGGGCGGGCAAAACAAAGTACCACGCCTTAGCAACGATAGGGCTATTGCAGATGCGCTACAGCCGTGGATGCTATAAACACTGTTTAATTAAAAACAAGTTCTTGTCATTTGGCAAGGGAATAAAACGGTTAGTGGTTTTTCTTTGTAAAAACTTTGCTGCATGGGAAGCACACCAATTTATGTTTATCTGGGTTTTGTATTTACTACAGCACTGACTGTATTTCTATTTTACATAGCTTTTGGTAAATCTAAATCGGCAATTGGCATTTCATTGTTTTGGCTGTTATTACAAAGTAGTATTGCCTTGTCGGGCTTTTATACGATTACCGATACTATGCCCCCAAGGCTATTATTGGCAGTAGCCCCTGCATTAGCTCTAATAATCATCCTTTTCATTACCAAAATCGGGCTATCATTTATTGACAAATCTGATATTGGCTATCTTATTTTGCTAAATACAGTCCGCATACCTGTAGAATTAGCATTGTTATGGCTGCATAAAGCAGAGAAAATTCCTGTTGAGATGACATTTGAAGGATGGAACTTTGATATATTATCCGGCATTACCGCACCTTTTATTTGGTGGTTGTATAGAAAGGGGAAATTATCTAATCTATTACTTTTTGTATGGAATACAGTATGCTTCCTGCTCCTAATAAATATTGTTGTTATAGCCATTCTGTCTGCACCCTCTCCTTTCAGGCAACTTGGTGGCACACAACCTAATATAGCAGTGTTGTATGCCCCGTTTGTATGGCTACCTTCCTTTATCGTTCCGATAGTAATACTATCGCATATTACTATTTTCAGAAAAATCGCATTTGGCTTTAGTAAGTGATGTAGCTTCTTAACAATACTTTATTTTGTTAAAAGACTGCTTATATCAATAATTTCAGTCAAATTTGCTGTTTGCAATTTTTTACAATGCGTTTTTATTTCTGGGCATCAGCCGCGGTTTTGTTCTTCAGCACAGGTAATATATGGGCACAGGCACAAACAACACAAACAGGTAAGGTAATAGGTAAGGTAACTGATGCCCAAAACAAGGGCATGGAATATGTTACCATTACACTTTTAAAACAAGACTCTACAGTCATCAACGGCGACCTTACTAAAGCAGATGGCAGCTTCAGCATTGCACCTACAGGCGTAGGCAATTTTATACTCCGCATATCGGGGCTTGGCACACAAACAAAGTATGTTGGTAATATCAGCATTACCAACGAAGCCCCTGAAAAAAACATCGGCACCATAAAAGCAGGCACTACCTCTACAGCGTTGAAAGACGTAACTGTAACAGGCGAGAAAGCTGCTTTTGAAATGAACATTGATAAAAAAACTTTCAATGTAGATAAGAACATAACAGCTACTGGTGGCAGCGCAACAGATGTATTGCAAAACATACCGTCAGTATCGGTGGATGTGGATGGTTCTGTATCGCTACGCGGCAAGTCGAGCATCATACTGATAGATGGCAAACCAGCTACTTTGTTTGGCGGCGATGTTACCAGCGCTCTACAAAGCCTACCATCTGCCAGCATACAAAGTGTAGAAGTAATAACCAATCCATCATCCAAATACGATGCACAAGGCATGGCAGGCATCATCAACATCATCACCAAACGCGATAAGAAATTCGGGCTGAATGGCTCTGTAACCGTTGGTGCAGGCACACGCGATAAATATAACGGCAGCCTGAACCTAAACCTGAAAAACGAAAAGTGGAACATATTCCTCAATAGCAGCGCAAGGTTGAACCGCAACTACAACCGTACTACCAATGAACGCACCAACGTAGGCACTGACGATTTTTTCAGAAGCTATGATGATAACCTTCGCAAATTCAATGGTTTCTTCAATACCATTGGTGCAGAGTACACCATCAACAAAAACAACAGCATCACCCTTACTCAAAACCTGAACCGTATGCAATGGGGCGGCAATGGCACGTCCGACTACAGGGTGTTCAGCGGAGAATTAATTGACTCTACCCAACGCCGTAGCTCTTATAACGTGGGTGGTCCTTTATCATCATCCACATCGCTGGACTATAAACACAAATTCAAAAAAGAAAAACAAGAACTGACAGCCAACGCCACCTATGCCAAAACATGGGTAGAGCGCAATCAGGAATACGAAACCGATATACTGAATGGTGATGGCAGCCAACGCCGCCGTACCATATACCAAAAAGCCCCCGGCAGTGGTACAAATGCCAGCCTCAACGCACAGATAGACTATACCATGCCCACTAATAAAACAGATAAACTGGATGCGGGGCTAAGGACACAACTAATATGGTTTGATAGTAAAAACAACCCAACTATAGACTCTGGCAACGGCCCACAATTAGACTATACATTGCTCAATGTCTTTAACTATACACAGCAAACACACGCCGCTTATACCAACTATGGCGGGCAGCGTGGCAACTGGGGCTATCAGGCAGGTTTGCGCCTCGAATATTTCAGCTACAATGGCACTACGCAAATGCTGACTGGCAAATCATACTCTACCGAATTTCTGAACCTCTTCCCTACTGCTTATGTATCGTATAAACTAAAGCAAGACCAAAATATCTTCCTCAGCTACAGCCGCCGCACCAACCGCCCGGGCTTTATGCAGTTGATGCCGTATATAGATTTATCGAACCCGCAAGATACCAATATGGGCAACCCCAACCTGAAACCGGAGTTTCTTAACAACGTGGAGTTGAACTATGGTAAGTCTTTTAAAAAAGGACATAACCTGACAGCGAGTGTGTATTACCAATACACCGAAAGCATGATAGAGCGCTACCGTAAGTTCTATACAGACGGTACTACCTTTACACAACCGCAAAACCTGAATACAGGCATTACTTACGGGTTGGAATTGATAGGCAAAGCGCAACTGATACCTATATGGGATGCCACACTAAGTTTCAACTTCTTTCAAAACGAAGTGCGTGGCGCGAATATTGACCCTGTGCTGAATAACAGCGGTTTTAGCTGGTTCAGTAAGTTGAATACTAACATCAAACTACCCAAAGGTTTTTCATTGCAGGTAAACGGCAATTACGAAGCACCTAAAGTAGCCGCGCAAGGTACATTGCAACAAGTGTACTGGCTGGATATTGCCGTACGCAAAAACCTGATGAAGAACAAAGCGACCTTAGTGGTAAACGTATCAGACATCTTCAATACACGCAAATACACCACTATATTCGACTACCCTGCCTATACCCAAACCACCTACCGAGATAGGGAAACCCGCATTGGTAACATAAGTTTCACATATCGTTTCGGGGGCAATGAGCATAGTAATAAAGAGCCTCGCAATATGGGCGGAAACGGGCGTAGAGGTGGTAAAGACAATAAAAACCAGCAAACCAAAGAGCGCGAAAACCTGAAAACCGATGAAGGCAGCGGTGGCGGAGAAGGCGGCAACAGCGCGCCTGCACCATCGGGTAGTTAATAATTGGTGTTATATTTGATATACCTTATTGAATAAAATAACGAACGTATGAATAAATCATTTCTTATAGGTGCGATAGCCATAGTCAGTATTTGTACAAATGCTGCACAGGCGCAAACTTTCAAAGACCTTGTAAACAAGGCAAACAAAACAATTAATGGTGGCGGCAACAATTCAGGCTCACAAGGCAGCAACCTCAGCAACAGCGAGGTAGTATCTGCCCTGAGGCAGGCATTGGAGATAGGCACTAAAAATGCATCAGGCAGGCTGAATGTTACTAATGGGTTTTTCGGCAATCAACTTATAAAGATTTTAATGCCCCCGGAAGCAAGGCAAATAGAAAGCACACTACGCTCATTAGGTATGGGCGCACAGGTAGATAAAGCTATCCTGTCTATGAACCGTGCCGCAGAAGATGCATCGGGCAAGGCAGTAAACATATTTGTAAATGCCATTACCGGCATGTCTATACAAGACGGGATGGGCATACTACGTGGCGGGCAAGGCGCAGCAACCAACTTCCTGAAAAACAGAACCACAGCCGCGCTTACACAAGAGTTTCGCCCGGTAATACAAAACTCGTTGAATAGTGTAGGTGCAACACGTTACTGGTCTGATATTGTAAACATCTACAACCGCCTGCCAACCGTTCGCAACAAAATGAACCCCGATTTAGCAGGATATGTTACAGAACGTGCACTGAATGGTTTGTTTGTAACCATCGCAGATGAGGAAAATAAAATTCGCCTCGACCCTGCTGCCCGCGTTACTGATTTGCTGAAAAAAGTATTCGGTTCTAATTAATTCGATTATAAAAAACTTTAGTCTTACACTGCTACTATTTATTTTATGGAAGAGATGCTGCCAATACAGGAAGAAGCTACAACACAACCAACCATATTGAGTTGGTGGGATAACATCAGCTTTGCGGGTAAAGAAAATTACACACTGGCTGCTGATGGGCAATTGATACAAAAAGCCATTGGCTCGTTGAAAGAAAGGGTTATCAACACGCTATGTACGGATACGGCCGATATAACGCTGAAAGCATTGAAAGATAAATTCGGCGAAGTAGAAAATAAGTTTAAAGAACTACAAGCCGAGTGGGAAGCATCAACAGACAAGCTGAAACTGATAGGCAAGGTAGAGCGTATGAAAGACTACCTGCAGCATACAGCAGCCATCGGTAGCATACAAACATTCGTAGCATCAATAACAGGTTTTGAAGATAATATCAAAGCCCTGACGGATGAAAACTATCGCCTGAAAGAAACACTTGCCAAAGAAGCCGAAGCACTTGCAGAGAGCAATACATGGAAAGAAACAACACAGGCGTTCAAAGACTTAGCAGATAAGTGGAAGCAGATAGGCTATGTAGATAAACAGCGCAACGATGATTTGTGGAACAGAATAGAAGCTGCCAAAAATAAATTTTACGACCGCAAACGCCAGAACCATGAAGATGTAAGTAAAGAACTGCTGCAAAACCTAGACCTGAAAATGGAAATGGTAGAGAAAGCAGAAAAGCTGGCAGCATCAGACGAGTGGAAAGAAACAACAGAAGCATTCCACAACCTGATGGAAGAATGGAAAAAAACAGGCCGTACCATCCACGATAAAAATGAAGAACTATGGCACCGCTTCATCACTGCCAAGAATGTGTTTTTCGATAAAAAGAAAGCACACTTCGACATCATACAACAAGAACAGGAAGCCAACCTGTTTGCAAAAACAGCTTTAGCTGAAAAAGCGGAGTCGCTGAAAGACAGTACCGAATGGACGGCAACAGCACAGGCATTCACCGCTTTAATGGATGAATGGAAAAAAATAGGCCGTGTACCGCACGATAAAGCAGATGAAATATGGAACAGGTTTATTGGTGCAAAAGAACAGTTTTTTAACGCCCGTAAACACCATACGGAGCACCTGAAAGTAAGCCAGCAAGATAACTATGCACAAAAACTGGCATTGGTAAAACGTGCAGAGCAATTACAAAACTCTACCCACTGGCGAGAGGCTACCGATGAGATGATAGAATTGATGGAAGAATGGAAAAAGATAGGCCCTGTGCCACGCGAACATAACGAAGCGATATGGGAGCAATTCAGCAAAGCACGCAAAAAATTCTTTGAGCGCAAAGATGCCAACCGCGAACAACGCAAGCAATTTGCAGAGAAAAATAAAGCACAGCGTATAGAGCGTGCACATAGCTTTGTAAAACAACTGGAAGAAGAAATAAAAGACGAAAAAGAAAGGCTGGAAGATTTCAAGAACAGCATACAGAATATAACACCCAGCCGTAAAGCAGAAGAGCTACGCCAGCATCTTGAAAAACTGATAGTGCAAACTGAAAATAAAATACAACACAAACTAGCTAAGCTGGAAGATGCCCGCAAACAAATAGCACAAGACCCCGAAGCGTTGGCAGATAATATAGAAACTGATACGGAAGAAGCATAAAATAATAAAGCCCCTTTGAAGGGGCTTTATTATTTAGTCTTTTATGGCAGCCAATACATCTCCAATCTTAGCCCCACCGTTAAATAGTTTTACAAATTTCTTTTTCTTATCGTAAATGGCAATGCCGGGTACGGATGTAAGTTTATAAAACCCTGCAAAGAAAAAATCTACATCCTTTCCGAAAGTTATGTTCTTATACCTGTTCAGTTTATACTTAGCGGCAAATTGTTTTATCTGGTACAAATCCATAAACGAGAACATGTATATCTGTACATCCTGCATTTCTTCCATGTGGTTTTTCATAGAGTCTGCCATATGCTGGCAATGTTCACAATCGGGGCTGAAAAGCATCAACACGGTTTTCTTGCCTGCTTTTATATTGAATGTATTGAACATCGTGCTGCTATCCAGCATTTGTATTCTGAAAGCAGGCAGTTCGGGGTGCTGCAAATAAGGTAAAGAGTCGTTGGTACTTTGTGCACGCAGATTATTAGTTACGATACTCAACAATAATAGTAGTACAAACTTTAGTTTCATATACTCATTCTGATTTAGTTACAAATGTAATGAAGTCTTCTTTTCCTGATAGCAATAGGTTTGTTAACTTCATAGCGCAGTAGCACAATCTATGATAGTAAACGAAGAAATATTCCTGAAACGGTACAATAACCTGAACGAAGAGCAGCGGATGGCTGTCGATACCATCTATGGCCCCGTGATGGTAATAGCAGGCCCCGGTACTGGCAAAACGGAAGTTTTATCTGTACGCATAGCCAACCTGCTACGCAGCGATGCACAGGTGCAGCCACAGGAAATACTATGCCTTACGTATACAGACGAAGCTACCAATGCTATGCGTCGCAGGCTGGTACAGATAATAGGCACTGCCGCACACAGGGTAAACATCTGCACTTTTCATGCTTTTTGTAATAATGTCATTCAGAACAACAGCGAATATTTCAGCCTACGCACCTTACAGCCCATTACAGACTTAGAGCGCACAGAGCTGCTGTACGAAATGGTTAATGAGCTACCAACAGGGCACGTACTACGGCGGCTTAGCGGTAATATTTATTTTGATGCAGGCAGGCTGAACCGTTTGTTCGATATGATGAAGCGGGAAAACATTACCGCCTCGCAAATAGCCGATGCTGCAGATGCACAGATAGCCGCCATGCCCACCGATGAAAAATACGTGTATAAACGAAGCGGCAAAGGCTACCAGAAAGGCGACCTGAAACAAGCAGAAATAGACGAAGAAACCCGCAAGCTGAACCAGACAAAAGCAGCCGCGTTGCTATTTGATGTGTACATCGAAAAAATGAGGGAGAAAGGACGGTACGACTTCAACGATATGATAATATGGGTGCTGGATGCTTTTAAAAAGAATGAAGCATTGTTGCTCAGTTATCAGGAACGCCACCAGTTTATACTCGTAGATGAGTTTCAGGATACCAATGGTGCACAGAGCGATTTGCTGCACATGCTCACCGATTTTTGGGAAGACCCTAACATTTTTGTAGTAGGCGATGACGACCAATCAATCTACGAATTTCAGGGGGCGCGCATCCGCAATATCCTCGATTTTTATCAGCGTTATGAGGCAACCATCAAACTGATAGTACTGCCGCAAAACTATCGTTCATCGCAATTGATATTAGACAAGGCGATGGCAACGATTGACAATAACGAACAAAGGCTCATCAAACAAATAACAGGCCTTGCACTTAATAAAAACATAGTAGCGGCAGCAGAGCGTTTTTTAAGTGGTAAGGATGCTACCCCACCCGTTGTGAGGGTATATAACAACCCTTTGCAGGAAGAAGCAGATATAGTAATGCAGATAGAAAGCCTGCAACGCGAAGGTGTTGCACTTAACAATGTAGCAGTACTCTATGCACAACACAAACAGGCAGATAATATCATCAGCCTGATGGAGCGCAAAGGCATCCCTTATACTGTAAAGAAACCTGTAAATGTATTAGAGCTACCGCTTGTTCAGCAAATCATCCACATCCTTTACTATCTTGAAGAAGAGCGCAAAGAACCATTCAGTAGCGAGGCTCGCTTGTTCGAGATAATGCATGCCCCCTACTACGAGATTGCACCTGTAGATATTGCTACGCTTTCTTTACACATCAGCCACAACAAATCGAAAGATAAAAGCCTGGGGGTATGGCGGCTCGTACTCAATAATACTCTGCTATTGGAAAGCATGAACCTTGCCACTACCAAAAACATCACCCGCCTCGGTAGATGCCTTGATAACTGGCTGCAACAGCAGGCAAACCTACCTTTACCTTTGCTGCTTGAAAAAATCATCTACGAAAGTGGCATAATGGCACACCTGCTGAAACAGGCCGACCATGTATGGTATGTACAGGTTGTAAATACTTTCTTTGAGTTCGTTAAAGAATCGTACGACCGCGATGCCAAACTGAAAATACCCGAACTGCTACGTATGATAGAGCGTATGCTGGATGAAAACATTAGCGTACCCATACAGAAAGTAGTACAGAATGAAAATGGTGTGCGTTTTTATACCGCGCATGGTGCCAAGGGCAATGAGTTTGAGTATGTATTCCTGATTGGCTGTACCAAAAACTTTTGGGAAGGTAAAGCTACCAATACCAACCAATATAAACTACCAGAAGGCATTACCAATACACAAGACGATGCCGATAAGACATATAAAACTGAAGTTGCCCGCCGCTTGTTTTATGTGGCACTGACGCGCGCCAAAAAGCATCTGCATGTATCCTATGCCGTCAACGACAATAATGGCAAGGCATTGGAAAACTCAGTATTTGTAGATGAGATAAGCCTCCCTGAAGAACGCATCAATGAGTCTGTAACCACCGAAGCAGTAATGCAACATATACAATGGGCATTGCAACCCGTACCCGATGTACGCATCAAACTGGCAAACGGACAGTGGATAGACCACATCCTGCAGCAGTTTACCATGAGCTATACTTCACTGTCAAAATACCTTCGCTGTCCGCTTACTTTCTATTACGAGAATATTTTGCGGGTACCTTTCCTCAAGAGTGATGCATTGGCGTTTGGTAGTGCCGTACACTACGCGCTGGAGCGTATGTACAAACTGATGCGCGAAAATAACGGTACATTCCCATCTGTTGAAGAAGTGATTGCTGCTTTCAAATCTGAAATGTACCGTGAGCGAGAGTCGTTTACCGATATACAGTTTGAACGGCGCATGGAGCAAGGCACTAGCCTGCTGGATGAATACTATAAAAAATACCTGCACAGCCTGCCTACCACTGTGGAGATAGAATACAAAGTGTCGCGCTATATGTTGGATGGCGTACCCGTTACCGGTAAGATAGACCTGATAGCCATAGAAGAAGATGGCTGTAAAGTAATAGACTATAAAACAGGCGACCCCGACAGGTCATCGAGCATCTACACTTCCGCACCAAACGAAAAAGAGCCAAACGGTGGGGACTATTGGCGACAGATGCTTTTCTACAAACTCATACTCGAAAACGCACCCGATAAACAATGGGTTATTAAAGAAGGTATGTTCGACTATGTAGAGAAAGGGCGCAAGAGCAATGAATACAAGCGTATTACAATTCCGTTCATCGGACAGCAGGAAGAGGTAGTGAGGCAACAAATGAAGCAGGCCTATACAAGCATTATAAACCATGAGTTTGATAAAGGCTGTGGCAAAGAAGACTGTAACTGGTGCAATTTCGCAAAACGTTATCAACTCATCCGCCCCGAGGAAGAGGTGGAGATTGATGATGTGTAAAAAACATTTTTATGAACAAGCTGACTATAATCTTACTGCTCTTATCTGTTTCAGTTAAAGCTCAAAACTTAGACAGTTTGGGAATTGATGCTAATGCTACGCTCAACAAATACGAGGCAGCTTATTTCAGTAATAGGTTCAGCATGAAAAAAAGCGGTTTTGATTACCTCAACAAAAGAGCATTGTTTGTTACGGGCTCTTCAGCCAAATACATCGAAACAAAAAAAGAATACTTCAAGCTAGTAAAAAATCGTGCTGAAACATCTCATGTAGTACCTACGAATGTGTATATTTTAAAAGAAAAAGACAGAAATATATTGCCTGATTATGATGTTGTAATATACTACTATACCAAAGCCAAATTCAGCAGCGCTAATGTTAAGTCTATAAAACGTCAGCTTGATAAGCAAGTAAACTAACTATCAAATATCCCTCGTTTCTCAAAAGGCTGGCTGCATAGCTCTGTGGTAAATACATATTTACCCGATGGCAGCCCCTTGGTACTTACATTATAGCTTTGTGAGCCCGGTACTAATTTTCCTTTACGTATCAGTTGCCCGTCTTGCGTTGTTATCTGGTAAGTGATATGTTCAAGGGTAGTGCCTGTCAGTACGATGCGTACTTCCTGTGTCAGCTGGCTGTACATTACTACCATAACATATAGAGATTGCCATAAAACTAATATCCGACTATTAGCAGGGCATTACCAAGTAGTTATCATCTTGCTATCGAATAGTTAAGGATTTACTATTATACTCTTGGTTGAATTTGCTAATAATCAATAACATTGACTTACTTGTAATAGTTGGGCGCTCCCAAGAAAATGATATCATCTTCTTGATAGGCATATCTGTTTTTCGGATACGTAATGCTTCATGTACAGCTTGTTCAGCTACATTGGGATATTTATTCAAAAAAAATACACCTGCATTATATTTAGAAGTTATGCATCCCATTTCGAGTGTGTATAGTTGTCTTGCAACACCTAATACACCCCATTCCATTAATTGCGGGAATAACATTAATAATAATCGCTTATAGCCAATCTTACTATGTGATTTTACCCAACCTAACCAATAACTATTAATATTTTCCTTGAGTTCTTTCTGTACCTCATTTTCATTAATGTTAATAACAGGTAATTTTTCTCCATAAACACAAACACTACTCGCCTTTAGTTCATATAAGGAAAAGCATGGTAGATCGTACTCCCTATGCTTTATCATTCTACCTTCAAAAAATGATGGATACTTAGTTATGTTACCTGTAAACAATGATACATCTACATAGTACCCGTTAAGATTAGGCTTACAAAAAGCAGATTGAATTTTCAGGTGAATTTCGTTTAACAAACTTAATTGGTCATCGTCTGGCAGTTTATTACAGAATACGGTAAAGTCAATATCACTTTTGTTTGGATAAAAATCATCTAACACAACGGAACCTGTAATATATACACCTTTAATAAAGCAGGGTTTTATTTTCTTTATTTCTGCGAGATATAAATCTATCACCCTCTTAGCACTAAAATGCAATGTGTTGATATCGACCATATCTTAATAACGTAATCCTGAATAGTTTTTGTATGAAAAAAAGAAACGAGATACTGTAACAGTATCTCGTTCTTAATAACTATTGAGTAATATACCCTAGTTTTTCAATTTCAGATCCATAGCTACTCGACGGTTCTTTGCACGACCTGCAGCAGTTTTGTTGCTTGCTACAGGTTTAGTATCGCCAAAGCCATCATCCATCAACCTGTCTGCCGCTATACCTTTCGATACGAAGTACGCTTTTACAGCAGCAGCACGGTCTTTAGACAGTTGCATATTCTTTTCAGGCTTACCTGTATTATCTGTATGACCTTCAATAGTCATCAGGTAGTCAGGATAATCGTTCAGAATCTTCACTACTTCGTTCAGCAGTTTGTGAGAAGTTTTCTTGATTGTTGCTTTACCCAAATCAAACTGGATAGCTGTTGCAGCAAATGCAAGGCGTTTCTTAACCTGTACACTTACTTCAGGACAACCGAAGTTGTTAACTGTACCTGCAACTGTAGGACATTTATCCATGTGGTCAGGCACACCATCGTTATCCGTATCAGGACAGCCTTCGTTAGCTATCGGACCTGCAGCCGTAGGACACTTGTCTACGTTATCTGCAATACCGTCACCATCTGTATCAGGGCAACCTTTGTATTGAGCCAAACCAGCTAAATCAGGACAAGCATCATCTATATCAGCTACGCCATCTTTATCACGGTCAGGGCAGCCTTGCATAGCTACATCGCCTGCTTCTGAAGGGCAACGGTCTTCTGCATCAGCCACACCATCCAAGTCAGCATCCGGACAACCTGCAGCAGTTTTAGAACCTGCTACGTCAGGACACTTATCATCTTTATCCAGTATGCCATCGCCATCTTTATCAGGGTTCGGGCAACCTTTCATTTCCCAAACACCTTTTTCATTTTTACACTTGTCTTTGCGGTTCGATACTAAGTCGCCATCGCTATCTCTTGGTTTCTTTTTGTTGAAAGGCACATACGCACCAAAGTACATATTCATACCATAACCATCGCCAAAGAAAGAAAGCATATCGTCGCTACCTAAGAAGAAGCCACCTACACGGATGCCAGCACCCGCTTTAATGCCTTTTGTCAATGTGCTGTAAGTAATTGGTAAACCAAAGCTGAATACACGTGTATCAAAACGAGGTGTCAATGTTACCTGGCTATACAACGTATTGCCATAGCGCAAACGGTCTGCGATATTTGCCATGTATGTAGCATTTACATACAAGCCACCTACTGCGTGATAATCCAAACCTACAACCAGTGCAGTAGGCAGGCCTACTTTTGTAGATGTAGCAGCTTGGCTGAAGGCAAGTCCTTTTTGATTCAGGTATTTTGTCAGTGAGTCTGCATTGTAGATTTTATCTGCAATCTCTTCACCAACAAGTCCATTACCGTTACCACTGAATTTGTATTCTTTGTTGTTTGATGTATAGTTTATGCTACCCAGGTCTGTAACAGCAGCAGAGAAACGCAAGAGGTATTGGTTTTTGCTATTGTCGCTGATGCCTGTTTTGCCATCCATATCGTACTTATAACCTTGATACTTGGGACGGAATTCATACACAACACCCAGATCAAAGCCAAAACCTTTACCGGTTCCGCCAAAGAAGTTGCCTGTTGCATCATTACCACCTTCTACAGCAACACCGCCTTGTGCATAGCTAAGGTCTGTATTAGCTACATTAAACCTTGCCTGATTATTAGGTGCAGATACGAAAGTTGCATCTATATTGCGGCTGATGAGGCTTGCATAACCGGCACCCATCAGGTAGCGGGCTGTGAAACCACCTTTTACCTGGTGTTTATTTTTCTGCCAGATAACGCCACCATAGCTAAGGCCCAGTTCAGACCACAGGTGTGCGGTAAAGTTGAATTTATCTGCTTTTACTGCTACACCCAGTTGCGGATCGAAAGATGTATCAGTAAGATTACGGTACAGGCTTTGATTCATGTTGTGAAACTGAGCCATACCGCGAAGGCGTGTAGTTAATGCTACACCATGCTTGTTGCCAATGCTGAACATAAAGCCCGGGCCGCGAACCTCTGCTGTTGGCAACAGGATGCTGAACTTGTCATTGTTGCTGAAGTTCAGTGAGTTCGACAGGTTGTCACCATCCAGTATACCACTGAATATATCACCTGCATTGAATTTTGCCAGGCTGTTGTCGGCACCTACGTTCATAGAGAACAGGTCTACTGTAAACTTGTGGCGAGAGTCTGCCAGGTTTGCCGGGTTCAGATAGATACTATTGGTTCCGCTCCAGTTGCTGGTAGCTACCCCAAAGTACCTTTGTGCGTCAGCTACTACCGGCAATGTAGCAGCCAATGCCAATGTTAGTGTAAACTTTCTCATATAGTGGTGTTTGATTCTCTTGATTATTTTAACATTCTCCTTAACACATACCATGCCAACACAAAAACATTAACAAAAAAATATATTTTATTCTTTTTTGCGCTGCAAAGCAACGAAAAACTTTCGGAACTAAGAAAGAAACAATCGTTTTATTGTTTTACCAATGCGTTAAATACTGCCTTATTAAAAATAATTATAACGCAAAAATAGAAGTAATTCTACAAAAAAGCCATACCGCATACACGGTATTTATCATGCGTGTTTATACGTTTTCAGTCTTATTTTGATTGGAAATAGAAAACTACAGTGCCATTTTAGCTACCCTGCGCTCATGCCTGCCGCCTTCAAATGCTATGCTCAGGAAGGTATCTATCATGGTAAAAGCCAACTCTTGCGATACAAACCTGGCTGGTATGCATATCACATTGGCATTGTTATGCTGGCGTGCCAGTGCAGCTATCTCTTCATTCCAGCAAAGGGCGGCACGTACATGCGGGTGTTTATTTGCAGTCATACATACACCGTTGCCGCTGCCGCATATCAAGATACCTACCGATGCTGCACCCGTGCTTACCATATCAGCTACAGGGTGTGCATAATCCGGGTAATCTGTACTATCTGCGCTATGCGTGCCTTTATCATCAACTGTCCAGCCGCTTTGTTGCAGCAGGTTTTTTACTGCTTCTTTCAGTTCGTAGCCTGCATGGTCGCAACCAAGTGCCAATGGTAATTGCTGATTGAAAACAGTTGGTAACATAGCTTTAATATTTTTGAAGTTCTTTTTTAGCACGTTCTTTATTGGCCCTGTCGCTAATGGATATACCTACTTCGTACAGCATCAGCAATGGTATAGCAACTAACCATATACTAAACCAATCGGGCGGTGTTATGATGGCTGCCAGTACAAAGATAATAAGAATGGCATACCTGCGTTTCTCGCGCATCAGCTTGGGTGTTAACAAGCCTATTTTTGATAAGAAGTATACTACAACAGGCAACTCAAACACCACACCCATACCCAGTATCAGGTCGCTCATTGTGTCGTAATAGTTCGACATGGTGATGATGTTTTTGAACGACGGACTGAGCTGGTAATTTGCAAAGAAGTTGATTGTAAATGGTGCTACTACGTAATACGCAAATAACACACCTGTAAAGAAAAGCAGCGATGTCCAAAATACAATACCACGTGCCTGTTTCAGTTCACTCGGTTTCAAAGCAGGCCTTATAAAACGCCAAAACTCCCAAAACACATACGGGAAGGCCACTACAAAACCCACCATAAAGGATGTAGAAAAGCTCAACATAAACTGCCCGGATAGCTGTGTGTTTTGAAACTCCAACTTTATCTCATCAAGACACAATGCATTGACACCTATTTTATGCCCGAAATCGCACAATACTTTGTAGGATATAAAGTCTGTATGTGCAGGGCCGAGTATTATGTTGTCCCATATCCACTCTATTTTAAAGAAAGCAGCTATAGAAGCTACCAGTATCACTGCCAGCGAGCGAATTATATGCCAGCGCAACTCTTCTATATGATCAATAAAAGACATCTCTGCATTGGCAGATTTTTGTCTTTTCTTAAAGAAGTTGTCGAGGAAACCCACAGGCTATTGATACGTTAGGGCGCAAATTTATACAAACTATGTATAGTAACTATCCCTACAGGGTATATTTAAAAAGAATGGCGGCATAATAGCCGCCATTCAATCAATATTGTATATCGTATCTATTTTTTGTACACTTTGATGGCACAAGTGTATAGTTGCAGTTTTTCTATCTGCTGCTCTGTTGCCAAACCTGATAGCTTGTTTGCTTTCGGCATTTTCAGCCCTGTTTCTTTGGGCAGCGATTGTACCAACTTAGCAACAGCTTTTGAACTAACGGCAAATGTAGTACCATTACTTTCCGATTCTTTACCTGTTATCATTGCCAACACATTGCCTTTATTGTCCAGTATTGGCGCACCGCTTTGCCCCGGTTGTGCAGCTATTTCTAACCTGTATTGAGATGAATCTCCCTGATACCCGTTTACCGCGCTGATGTAGCCCTCATTATACACTATTTCATCCTGCGGGAAGCCAAGCGAATATACTTTCGTACCCGGCATTCTTTTGCTTGATGCAAAGCTGTACGGCACCTCTCCCTTACCAAAGCGGAAGAGTTTGTTCTCAACTTTCAGTATGGCAATATCTGCCTGCTGGTCGTACCCTACCGTATATGCTTTAAAGTATTTGCCCTCGCTATTCTGTATATACACAGAGTCTGCACCTTCCGTTACGTGGTAGTTAGTTACCAAATAACCATCGTTGCTCAATGCAAAGCCCGTACCTGTATAGCGTACTTCAGCAGCAGGCCTTTGTTGTTCGTTGATGTTATTGATAAGCTGATTTTGCGAACGCTTGTATTTTTCAAGGTCGCGTTTCAGCAGGCTGTATTGCGATGCTATTTTTTTGTTGTTGTGCTGTATAGCCCAGTAGGTAGTAAGCGATGTAAGCATAGCTATGCCAGCAGCAATACCCGCCGTACGCAGGTAGAAAGCACGCAGTGTAATAGTGCGCCCAGCTTTAGGTTTAGCATCGTTAGCAGCAATATCCTGTAGCATACGGCTGAAACGTTTTTGTGCACCTGCTTTTTGCAGACCACGCAACATATTTACGCACTCTGCAAACTCATTGGCAAATGCCACATCTGCAGCCAGCATACCTTTCAGTTCGTTCTGCTCTTGGTGCGATAGTATACCTGCTACATATCGCTCCGCCTTCTCCATCATCATTTGCTCCGTCATCATAACTCAATTCACTTCTATGGTTTCACCTGTGTGTTGTAGAAAATTTTTCTCAACCGCGCCAGACATTTGTATTTCTGTGTTTTGGCATTATCGGTATTGGTATATCCAAATCCCGTTGCTATGTCCTGCATACTTTTATCTTCATGATAAAATGCTTTCAGTAGCGATTGGCAAGGTTCTCCTATCTGCTCCAATGCCGCGTTCAGTTGTGTGTAGTATAGCTCACGTTCCTTATGCGCATTCACATCGTCCTCATACGCCCAATCCTGTCTTTCATCATCGGGCAACGATACAGGGCTTTGTTGCATTTTGTTTGCTTTTTTGTACCACAGGTGTTTGCTGATGGCAAACAAATAAGTACCTATTTTACAACTCAACCTGAAAGCCTCGTCCTGCGATTTCTCGTACAGTATTACAATCGCTTCCTGATACACATCTGCCGCATCCGCATCCGTACCCCCGTTGTGCTTTATCCACTTGGTTATTGTAGGATAATGCTGTTTATAGACCTGCTCCGTAGCCGTACGCTCACCTGTTGCCAGTTGAGCTAACAATAATTCTTCTGTATGATGAACGCCTTGCACTTATTAATCCAGCTTTTGATAAAAAGTAACCCTGTTTCGGGCAGAAAACTTCGTATAAATAGTTTCGTGTTATTTACTTTATAAAGATAAACACAAGATTGTTAGGGGAATAATAATAATCTTACCTTATTTTAAACTATTGACAGTCAAGTACTTAATCATTATTTTGGATAGCATAGATACATTAACAAAAAAAATCTTTAAAAATTTTTACCTTTTGTGGGTTACCTTTTTTCGTTTGCGGTATAAATATGAAACATCTTAAAATTTTAAGTTTATGAAATTCGTTAAATTAAGCATTTTCGCTCTGACAATGGGTCTTTTCATCGCTTCTTGCGGTGGTAACACTGAATCTGAAGCTCCTGCTGAAGATACAGCTGCAATGGCTGCTCCTGCAGTAGAACCAACTCCTGCTCCTGCTGCTGATACAGCTACTGCTGCTCCTGCTGCTGATAGCGCTGCTGCAACTGCTGCTCCTGCTGCTCACTAATATTGTCAGTAGTACAATTTATAAAAGCCCCTTTTATGGGGCTTTTTTTTAGCCAATATCACCATTTAATAAGTATATATAAAACAATAGCCCTGCAAATACTTGCAGGGCTATTGTTTTATTGTCAGATAACAGGAATTAGTCGAGGACTAATTTCTGTTGTGCTTTCTGTCCGTCTGCCATTACTTCTACATAGTACACTCCCCTGCTGAGTTTAGCAACATTCACCTCTTGGGTAAAGCTGCCGCCATCGTGCTTATACACCTGCTGGTATACTTTCTGCCCCGTTACACTTGTGATGCTTAATACTACTTCTTTTGCATCTTTCGCTCCGCTGAACTGTACTCTACATACATCTTTTGCAGGGTTGGGGAATACTCCCAGATTATTGATGCTGCCTACCATACCTATACCGGCAGGGAAGCGCTTGTTGAACTGTACCATCAGGTCTTCTGTTTCGCCAGAGGTATATGGACCACACGCCTGATCCGATGGCACATTAGGCCCGATGTCATTATTCAATATAATACGCATACCAGTTGGCACCCCGGTAATAACGGTATTTGGAATAGTAATATTATCTAATACTGTGAAGCTACCTACGTTTGTAAAGCCCGTGTAAACACGCTCATAAGGTACATCATACTCTTTGTTGTTATTAAAGTCCATAAACACAGTAACCTTTGCATCTCCATGTATCGCATTACGTTGTGTATGATATACCGTCAGGTGGTAAGTACTATCCAGGTCAAGCACCATAGGCGTATTGTCTGTGTAGTCTGTTCTCTTTTCTTGTGCACTAAGGTTTAATAAGTGAGCACCACCTGTGTTCGTATTAAATGTATGGAACACAATACCGCCAATATCGCTACTGTCTTTCGGATTTGGCGAATCTTTCGGATTCCCACCTATTGCCTGACTAAAGCAATAACATTTGTATCCATCGCGCGCCTCTATCTTCAGCGGTGTAGTGAATGTTGTATCTTTTGTGTTAGGGCATATCATGCGTACTTTATAGTATAGCGGCTGACCTGCAAAAATCCTCATCAGCGTATCTTTTGCAGAACTACCATTGACAGTATACCATAGTATATTATCGCCGGATACCTGCCAAATACGTTGCAATTCCGATTTCTTGTCTTCGTAACCACTGTTTTTAGTTATGTAATCATAACCCGGACATAGCTTTGTAGATGTTGCAGACAATGTACCTGCATTAGCAGGACCATTACAAGGTTCGTAGCTGATGTCTACAATATAATCTTCTACTTCGCCCTGCGCCATGCCAAAACCACATGAATCTATATTACCATTACTGATAATAACACGCATACCCGTCATGCCTATCTGCGCTGTGCTTGGCATTCTGAAAGTATCCGACTCTGTATGAGGAATTATGGATGCCTGATTAATATTCTTTTGTAATACTTTTTCACCTGGGTCGTACAACCCATTTCTGTCAACATCAATAAACACAGCTACGTTACCTGAAGTGTATGTAGTGGCAGAATTGATTTGCGAAATGACGAACTGATACAATGTATCTCTGTACATAGTCAGTACTTTATTCGGTGGATACTGGAACGTAGTATATGCCCTGTTGGCTGTTGTATTATTTAATGACGGCGAAGAGTTACCATTATTAAGTATGGTATCACGTATAGCAGCATTCGTTTTATTGACACGTATCACTTTTACATTTCCTATATCGAGCCCGGCAGTAGTTGCTGCACCATTATCGCAATAGCAATAATAGAATGGGGCAATATCCACCCTGTATGCCGGTGTAGTATATGTAAATGATGTATTAAGACAGTTTACAGTGCAACGATACCAGCGTGTAGCAGTTATGGCATCCTGTATAGCAGCGCTGTATGCGCCAACAGTTGCAGGATGTGGTTGCCAAGTAGCACCACCATTATCTGAATACTCCCAAGTATAACTGGCATCAGCATAAAACTTATCAATATCTATCGTGAATAATTTGTTAGGACATACAGGATTCGGAGCTATTACGTTAGTAGTAGGTGTTGATGTACAAGGAAAACCATAGAAAAATTCTATTGTTAATGTAACGGTTGGTGCACCACAATCAGGAAAGCCCCAAGCACCATAGTTGGCACCGCAAGTAGTGCATCCACCGCGTATAGAACGACCAGGACTGGTGCATATACAAATATTCTGGTTCATGGTTATCTCTGCACCTGTACCGCAATCACCAACACGCCACGTTCTTGCACCATCTACCCATGTATACGTAGGGCTGCCAGACGTAAAAGTTCGCAAGCGCATAGCAATATCTTGTACCATAGTTGCATTCAAGCATGAGTCTGCATTTGTTACAGAACCTGTAACACCGGTTATCTTCATCTTGCTATAGGGCAATGCTACCAATGTTGCCCTGAATGCATTCCAACTGGCAATTTGCGCTGGGGTAGATGTACCCCCCACATAAGTTGTTGTCCATGTCAACTGTGCATTGACTTGATTGCTCAAAAGCAAAATCACACAAACAGACAGGTATTTAAAGAAGTTGAGGTATGAGTTTCTCATATGCTTAATTAAGGCTTGTTACTTAACCCATCGTTAAATTATATCTATATCTCCTATTTGACAAGCATATACATTGCTATTTTATATTAATTGTCATGGTTTTAATCCGTTTTTAATGTCTAAATGTAACGGCTATTTCTAAAGCATTATAAATTAAATAATTATGCATCTTGTTTTTATTAAATTAAAAAGCCCTCAGCAAATGCTGGGAGCTTTAATTATATCATTAAATAGGCTATTATTCCAGTATCAGCTTTTGCACAGCTTTTTGCCCGTCTGCTAATACCTCTACATAATACACGCCTCTGGTGTATTTTGCAGTATTCAGCTCTTGTGTAAAGCTGCCACCATTATGCGCATATGATTGCTCGAATATTTTTTGTCCTGTAATGCTGACTATTGTTACAACCACTTCCCTTGCATTGTTGGCACCGTTGAATTGTATTCTGCACCTGTCTTTTGCAGGGTTAGGGTACACACCCAAATTATTGATACCATCTGCATTATAGATACTGGCTGGGAAGCGTTTGGTAAACTGTACCATCAGATCTTCTGTTTCACCCGATGTATACGCGCCGCATCCCTCATCAGACGGAATATTAGGACCTATGTCATTATTTAATATTACACGCATACCAGTAGGCACTCCAGTGATAACATTGGTTGGTATTTTGATATTATCTATAACAGTAAAATTGCCAACATTTGTAAAGCCGGTGTATACTCTTTCATATGGTGTATCATATTCATTATTGTTATTAAAGTCCATAAACACAGTTACTTTAGAGTCACCATGTATAGCATTATGCTGAGTGTGATACACTGTCAATTTGTAGACACTGTCTACATCCAGCATCACGGGTGTATTGTCTGTATAGTCAGTACGTTTTTCACGTGCTGTTTGGTTCAGCAAGTGAGCACCACCTGTATTGGTATTGAATGTATGGAACGTAATTCCACCTATATCACTACTATCTTTTGCACTACCACCTATTGCCTGGCTGAAACAATAGCATTTATAGCTATCTCTTGCACCGATTTTCAATGTTGTAGTATAAGTGGTATCGTTACTGCGCGGACATACCATGCGTACCCTGTAGTAAAGCGGTTGCCCGTTAAATACACGCATCAAAGTGTCTTTTGCGGTTGTACCTGGTATTGTATTCCATATAATATTATCTCCTGATAACTGCCATACTTTCTGCAACTCAGACTTAAATGTTTCATAACCCGTATTGCGGGTAATATAGTCATACCCGCGGCACAAATTCAGTTGTGTGCTGCTGAGTGTGCCCGCATTACCTGGCCCTTTACATGGTTCGTAGCGCATATCTACCAGATAATCTTCAACCTCGCCCTGAGCCATACCAAAGCCGCAAGAATCTATATTACCATTGCTAAGGATGACACGCATACCAGTATAACCTATTGCTGCTGTTGACGGTACTTTAAAACTTACCGATGCTGTATTCGGAATAACAGAGGCTGTATTGATGTTTGCATCCATTACTTTTTCTCCAAAATCAAACAAACCATTTCTGTCATAATCTATAAACACAGCTACATTACCTGCCGTAAATGTATTATTAGAATTGATTTGTGATACTAATACGTTGTAAGTAGTATCTCTGTACATTATCACATCCTTGTTTGGCGGGTACTGAAAATTAGAGTATGTTTTGCTCGCATTTGTATTATTCAATGCAGGAGCAGAATTACCATTATTCAATACAGTATCATTACTTGTCAGGTTGATGAGTTTTACATTACCTATATCAAGACCGGTAGTGCTTGCGGCACCATTATCGCAATAGCAATAATAGAAAGGTGCTATACTTACACGCCACACGGGTGTTGTATACGTAAAGCTGTTAAGCTTGCATTTGATAGTTAACTTATACCAACGTTCTGTATTGATGGCATCGGTTATGGCGCCGGTATACGGGTCAACAGTTGCAGTACTCGTTATCCAAGACATTCCGTTATTGTCAGAATATTCCCAAGTATAGTCTGCATCTGCATAAAAGTTATCCGGCTTCAGCGTAAAAACTTTATTAGGGCATACTTTATCAGGTGCTATGATGTTTGCCACAGGTGTGCTGGTACATGGCAAGCCATAGAAAAACTCGAGTGTCATGATTTGTGTAACAGCACCACAGGTAGGCCCTGCTATACCACCCCAGTTGGGGTTTGTACCACCAATACACGGGCGCACTATATAACCCGGGCTGGGGCAGTTAGCTCCGCTGCAAGATGATGGGGGGTCTATCCATACCTCGCCGTTAAACCTGTTGCATACATGCCATATATGTCCGTTTACCAGTGGAGATATGTATGCAGATGCATTTTTTATAGCATTTGCCATTGCATTTACCACTGTTACGTCTGTACAGGTATAACCTATAGGATCTCTGGAACCCGATATTTTGAAACTGGTATAGATACCCGGCGTCAATGTTGCACGCCAAGTATTCCATACGTTGCATTGTGCAGTGGCTGCGCCACCGCCAAGGAAACTTTCTGAGTACCTATGTACCTGTGCACCAACTACTTGTGCAAACAGGCAAACAATAAAGGTTAGTAGTGTAATTTTTTTATTCATGAGTTAAGCAGTTTGTCATGTTACAATATATATGATTGTACATTCAGCATTGTTTAATTTCTAATAGCAATATCGGGTAATCTTATTGTAAAGTTGCACATGTTATTGTAAAAAGAACATTAAAATATTCTTAAAACAAAGTACCAGAATACTAACTTAAACCATCTGTTAATATGATAGCATACTTGATTAATAATTCACTCTATTTATCCCCCTGTTTTTATTTCTATCAATAATTTGATAATCCCTTAATTGTCACAGTTATATCACTTAAAATACAGGAAACACATTTTGGTCTTTTATTCAAATACTGATTAACTTCACACGATTAATTTATTAACTGTCAATGAAATACTTACCAATTCCATCCAAACTGTTTACCCAAAACAGGGAGCGTTTTATAAAGAAGATGAAGCCTAACAGTATTGCCATCTTCCCCGGCAATCCTGTATTGCCTACCAATGGCGATGCGATGTATACATACCGCCCGAATGCAGATGTGGTATGGCTATCGGGTGTGGTGCAGGAAAAATCTATGGTGATACTATACCCCGATAACCCCGATAAAAATGCACGAGAAGTACTGGTATTGCTACGCCCCAACGAGCATCTTGAAAAATGGGAAGGACATAAACTACGCAAAAATGAGGCTACCGATATATCTGGCATTAAAAACATTCAGTGGCTGGATGGTATAGATACCATGCTGCAAGTAATGATGCACCATGCAGATACCGTGTACCTGAATACCAACGAAAACGACAGGCTCGACACCTCGCTGTTTCGCCCCGATTTGTTGTTTGTGCATGAGTTTATGAAACGCTACCCTGTACATAAATACGAGCGTAGCGCACCCATCATCAAAGAGATACGTGCCATCAAAACCAAAGAAGAAATAGCTGTAACACAAGAGGCTGTGAACATTACACACAAAGCTTTTGAACGTGTTATGAAATTTATAAAACCCGGCGTGTGGGAGCATGAAATAGAAGCAGAGATAACACACGAGTTTCTACGCAACCGTGCATCGCGCCATGCATACGATTGTATCATAGCATCGGGCGACAGGGCGCGTGTGCTGCATTATGTAGAGAACAACCAACAATGTAAAGACGGCGAACTGATACTGATGGACTTTGGTGCTGAATACGGCAACTACTGTGCCGACCTGACACGTACCATACCCGTAAATGGCAAGTTTACCAAACGCCAGAAGGAAGTGTACAACGCTGTGCTGGATGTACACAACTACGCCAAAAAGATATTAAAGCCCGGCATTTCTATCATCGACTACACTGCCAAAGTATGTGCCGAAATGGAAAAGCAGTTGTTGAAAATCGGCTTGATAACAAAGAACGATATCAAAAACCAAGACCCTGAAAACCCTGCATACCGCAAATATTTTTATCATGGTGTAAGCCACCACTTGGGTATAGATGTGCACGATGTAGGCACACGTGTATTGCCTGTAAAAGAGGGTATGCTCTTTACCATAGAGCCTGGTATATATATAGAAGAAGAACAAATGGGTATACGGATTGAAAACAATGTATGGCTCACCAAAACAGGCAGTACAGACCTGTTTAAAAACATACTCATAACGGTAGAAGAAATAGAAGCCGCAATGAAGCGCAAGTAATGACAAAAGGCTATCAAAAAGATAGCCCTTTGTTTATGATAAAATTCTTCTTCAACATTAAAATTCATCAAGACACTTTCGCGCCTTCTACTATCGGCATGCCTTTTACTTCTTTTATCTTACCAAAGCCACCCAGTACATTGCGCAGGTTGTGGTAGCCCTGCCTTTTAAGTAGCGATGCTGCTATTACAGAACGGTAGCCGCCTGCACAGTGTACATACAGGTTGTTGTCCGTATCTATCATGGCTACATTCAGGGGGTCCATCAATGTATCAAGCGGCGCATTATACGCGCCTTTTACGTGCGCTGTTTCAAACTCCGTTGGCTTGCGCACGTCTATCACTTCAAGTTTGCTATCGTGCGGCATATCCATCGCCATTTCATCGGGCTCTATGTCTATCACCATATCAATGGTTTCGCCTGCGGCTTTCCATGCTTCAAAGCCACCATGCAGATAGCCCTGCACATTATCTATCCCCACGCGCGAAAGGCGGATGGCACTTTCTTTTTCTTTACCTGCTTCTGTGACCAATACCAACGGCTGGTCGAAAGGTAAGAGGCTGCCTGCCCATTCTGCAAAACGACCTTCCAGCCCTATACTGATTGAGTCAGGTATAAACCCTTCGGTAAACACCGTAGCATGGCGGGTATCTAATATCCAAGCACCGTCAGCAACTTTCTGTTTGAAGTCGGCTATAGATAATGCCGTCATGGCAGTATCCATCACCGCATCCAAGCTATCATAACCCTCTTTATTAATGCGCGCGTTGATGGGGAAATAAGCAGGTGGTTTGCTCAATCCTTCGGTTACTACTTTTATAAATTCTTCCTTGCTCATATCCTGCAAGGCATAGTTAGCATCAAGCTGCTCGCCAATGGTGCTGAATGTTTGCGGCCCCAGATTTTTACCACAAGAGCTACCCGGCCCGTGTGCAGGGTACACAATCACATCTTCATTCAGCACTTTTATTTTGTTCTGCAACGACTCATACATAAAACCTGCCAGTTCTTCTTTGCTCAGGTTGCCGCTAAACAAGTCGGGGCGGCCTACATCGCCTACAAACAGGGTATCGCCTGTAAACACGCAATACTGTTTGCCTTCTTCGTTATGCAGCAGGTAGCAGGTGCTTTCCAGCGTATGCCCGGGTGTATGCAGCACTTTCAGTTTCAGCTTACCTATGGCAAATTCTTCACCATCCGTTGCTTTATGAAAATCGAATTTGGCATTTGTTTCAGGCCCATATACAATAGGTGCGCCTGTTTTTTTAGAAAGCTCCAGGTGCCCGCTTACAAAGTCGGCATGAAAATGGGTTTCAAAAATGTATTTGATTTTTACGCCCAGTGCTTCTGCCTTCTGTATGTACACATCTACATCGCGTAGCGGGTCAACAATCGCGGCTTCTCCGTCGCTGGCTATAAAATAGGCAGCTTCGCTGAGGCAGCCTGTATATAATTGTTCTACAATCATCTGTTCAAATTTCGGTCGTTTAAGATACAGTATTAATCGTCCCGACGGTTTAAGAAAATCATAATAAAATAAATCAGGTTGGCTACAGATGCTATGGCAGCTACCACATAGGTACGTGCTGCCCATTTCAGCGCATCGCTTGCTTGGTCGTGTTCGCTACGGGTGGTTACGTTGGTGCTTTCCAGCCATTTCAATGCCCTTGCACTGGCATCGTACTCTACCGGCAATGTGATGAGCGAGAAGATGGTTGACACCGCAAACAAGGCTATACCTATCAGCAAAATGGTTTGGTTGCCACCACCAAAGCCCATAAAACCTACACCCGCCGCTATCACCCATTGAGACAAGGCAGTGCTTATCTGCACCATCGGCACCAACTTACTGCGCATCTGCAACATACTGTATGCAGTAGCGTGTTGCACTGCGTGCCCGCATTCGTGTGCTGCTACTGCCGCTGCCGAAATGCTGCGCCCGCCATATACTTCGGGGCTCAGGTTCACGGTTTTATCGGCAGGGTTGTAGTGGTCTGACAAAAAGCCCGGGGTAGATACCACCTGCACATCGTATATGCCATTTTCATGCAGCATACGCTCTGCCACTTCTTTACCACTCATGCCATTACTCAATGGCACTTCCGAGTATTCTTTAAACTTGCTCTTCAAACGATTGCTCACTATCATGCCTACCAGAAACATGATACCCGCAATTACATAATATCCTAACACAGATCAGTGATTTTAATGATTAAAAATGATTTTAATTATGCTCTTGCTTAAGCATACGTATATCTTTCCTATCAAATAGCTTACCACTGTTATTGTGGCAGTTAATTATGACACAAAAGTACTAATGTTGAACCTAATGAATTAATAATTAACCTTGATAGTACTATTTATGGCAGTTGTATGAATTTATTATTCATAACACGTCTGAATTCAAGGCTTTTACTGCCAAAGTTTATCAATAGTCCTATTTCAAGATTAAAAGCTTCAAGATAGTTTATTGCTTGTGCTAAGTGCCCGTTTGTTAGTTCGGCAACAGCTTTAATTTCAACAGGGATGGTATTACATGCGAGAAAGTCAACCCTTCTGGTGCCGATAACTTCTCCTTTATAATGAACGGGCATAACTTTTTCTCTTTCAAAAGTTATACCCGCTTTTATCAATTCTGATTCAAGTGCTCGTTGGTAAATAATTTCAGGAAATCCATTCCCTAAACCTTTATGTACTTCTAATGCAGCACCGATTATTTTACTTGTTTCAAACGAGTATTTATATTCTCCTTTTATCACACTGAAATTATTTGCAGTATAGTATCTGAAAATACCACAAATCATTCAATCATCATAACGTTACTATTCAATCATTAAAATCATTTCTAATCATACCCCTCACTGGTCAATCATTTAATCATTTCTAAATCATAGTAATCACTGGTCAAAGCTTGATTGTTAACCCAACCATCCAGTTTATACCCGCTTGCGGGAAAAGGCGATTGTCAACTATATTTTGCCCGCCTGTTTGGTACACATACCATACATAGCCGTTGCTTGCATATTGTCGGTTGAAGATATTGTTAACAGCCAACGTTGCCAGCACTTCTTTGAAAGGTTTTGCTTTGATGGCATAGCGCAAGCGTACATCGCAAAGTGTGTAATCGCTTAGCGTACGTTTTTCATCGCCCGAATTATCAAGGTATTGCTTGCCTACATGTTTACCCATTATATCAAGTTCCAGTACTTGGTCGTGTTTCATATACCTGAAAGGTGATAGTGTAATACCGCCTGCCGCAACTGTAGCGGGAGAAAAAGCGATGGGTGTATTGTTGTGTACTACAGCTAACTGTGCAAAGTTAGGGTCGTCCCAATTATCTATATACTCTGTATATTGTTTGATGCGGTTGTCAGAGAGTGTAAGGTTGGCGTTGAGCTTCAACCAATAGCTGGCAATATATGCGCCCTGCAACTCTATACCCATGCGGTAGCTTTCAGGTACATTGGTGCGGCTGTAAGCACCCACATCATTTATCTGCCCGGTAAACACAAGCTGGTCGCGATACATCATGTAGTAAAAATTGGCTGCGGCACTCCATTTCTTTTTATTGATTTCGTAGCCTGCTTCCATATCATACAGTCGCTCGGCAACAGGTTGTTTCAAGGGAGATGCTTCAAAGTCGTCTCTGTTAGGTTCTTTGTTGGCGACAGCAACAGATGTATACAATTTTTGTTTCTGGCTGAAAGTATTGCGCAACAAATAAGTAACACCCGCTTTGGGGTTGAAGAAGCTAAAGTCTGCATTCGGCCTAAGTGTTGGGTTTCGGCGGAAGCCGTTGATGCTGTATGCCACATTCCTATATTGCAAATCGCCAAACAGTATCCATTTATCACCAACTGTTTGCTGCGCTTTTACGTATAGGTTCAGGTCGTTCTTCTGTGCATCCAGCATATACCAACGATAGTTGTCGGGAACATTCAGTTGAGCCCAAGTGACGTACCCGTAATGGTCTCCGAGGTACTGTGTCCATCCGCCACCGAACGAGATTTGTGTTTGTTTCTTTTCATACATCAGCGAGAAGACAGAGCCGTAGTAATAGTTATCAAGCCATAGCTGGCGTATCAGGTCGGTACTGGTGATGGTATCATTACCGGATGGTGTGATGTAATCTTTCAAGCCATAAGTACTGAATGATTCACCTGCTTTGTATTCTTCATAATACCCACGCCCGCGTGTCATAAACAAGGCTACATGCCCTGTAAGGTATTTGCTGAATTTGTGGTCGGCAAAAAACTGGTAGTAGTCTTGTTGGTAATTATCTGTTTGGTTATTGTAATACGTTCCGTCGCTTTTTTTGCCTAATTCATTGTACGTACGGTTGGTCTTCAAAGAGTCTTGTGGTACGCCGTTCCATGCCTGCCCTGTTTTCTCTTTGCCTGTCATCAGCATAAATCGCAATGATGTTTTTTTGCTTAGCTTCCAGCCGCCTATCAATTGAATTGCCTTTAAGTCGCTGGCAGAGCGGTCTATAAACCCGTCTGACGATATGTTTGACAACCTTACATCAAACTGAAAACCGTTTTTCATCAACCCAGTACCGCCCCGTACTGTATGCTTCCATGTATTGAAAGAGCCGTAGCTGTTGCTTATTTCCGCACCTGCTTTGTCCATTTGTAGCATATTGCTAATGCTCATGGTAGCACCAAAAGCACCTGCACCGTTGGTAGATGTGCCCACCCCGCGCTGCAACTGTATAGAGCCTGTTGACGAGGCAAGGTCTGGAAAGTTTACAAAGAACGTACCCTGCGATTCCGCATCGTTTACCGGTATGCCGTTGAGTGTTACATTCATGCGCACCCCATCTGTACCGCGTACCCGTACGCCTGTATAACCAATCCCTGTCCCTGCGTCGCTTGTTACTACTGCCGATGGTGTGTATTGCAACAGGTAAGGCAGGTCTTGCCCGAGGTTTGCTTTCTCTATGTCCTTAGCATTCACCTCTGTGGTAACAAAAGGTGCGTTGCTACCTGCCCGCAGCGAGCGTACCTCTACGGGTTGCAGTGCCTTCTGTGTTTTTACGCTGTCTTCCTGCGCATTGGCTTGTGTGGCTACAATGATAGCCGCCAGTACTACGATTGATTTGTTGAAATGCTGCATGGCATCATCTGTTTTTTTGTTTACAAAATGATGGGGTACCATGCTGTTACCTGTTTATCGCTATATCGTTCGCGGTATGTACATATGCCATAACACATATAACACCCGAACGGTACTGCAACAAAATATGGTAGCTGAATCTGCTATTCCCTAACCGGCATTACCCGGTCCAGGTTCAGCGGGTATAATCTCAGCCCTTGTATTAAGGCACCCCGTGTTATTGTCTCCAACAACGGTGTAAAGGTAGGGCTTAAATATCTAATTATGCAAGAGACAATTTGTTGCATTTTGTTGCAATTTACGATGAGATGCAAAACTTCAATTTTCTAACACATTGATTAACAACAATATAAGAAAATGAGTTGTTGCATTTTGTTGCATCATTTTTTTTCGTGGATGTAGTTTGCAAATGGGCTACAGGCTACCAAAGAACTATAGCAAATATACGTAAAATTGGCGATAATTCTTTAGCGTGCATTTATAGTTCACTCCACTCTGTATTCCGTGAGATTATTCCGCTTTGCTACATGAGATAAGTTGCTTCGTCCCTCGCAATAACGCAAGTGGTAGTAGCTTTCCCTACCCCTCAAAATACTCAATGATACATTCTTTCAGCACACGTTCCTGTGTTTGTAAGCCGATGGCCTCTATGGTTGTTACCTGATCGTAGTGGGGCCAACCATCGCCATCGCGCCCCTTGTATTCGTAATAGCCACGGCGGCTTAGCAGGCTGCATACGGCTACGTGCATCAGGTCTTGCTTCTGTTCTTTAGAGTATTTTTTAGCAGGCAGTTTGTCGAGCTCGTTTACCCCCACCAAAAACAGGATGGTTTCCATATCGGGTACTTTACCAAAGCGTTCGCGCAGCATAAACTCTACCTGTATCCAGCGTTCTTCAAAATTTTCCATAACTAGGCTGCAAAACTAAGTGGATTTATGGGTTATTTCCCTTTCTTCTTACGCATGGCTTCCAGTGCCGCACCTATGCCAACACCTATGCCAATGCCAATAGCAATATTGCCCAATACCACCCCAAGCCCTGCACCAATGGCTGTACCGATTGCCAAATAAAAGCCGGCAGGTATTTGCTTGGGTTGCTGTTCTTTGTTTTCCATCTCGTAGTTATTGAATGAATTTAATATTACTGTTTTCTAATCATGGTGCAATGGCGTTTGTTGTCATGCTGAACGAAGTGAAGCATCTGCCTGACTATCGTACAAAAGACCAGCAGATATTTCGCTTCGTTGTCACTTCGCTCAATATGACATAGGGGGAAATGGTTTAACGCAGTTTTAACAGGCTAAAAATAAGCCGCTTAATATTTTTGAGATGTAATATATTGCCAATTATATATACCGTATTATGGAACCAAGTACTACATCTGTTGACGTACGCGAACTGAATGAACGCATCCATCAGCAAAGCGCCTTTATAGAATTGCTGATGATGGAGCTGAACAAGACACTCGTTGGGCAAAAACACATGACGGAACGCCTGCTGATAGGCTTGCTTGCTAATGGCCATGTGTTGCTGGAAGGTGTGCCCGGGCTTGCAAAAACATTGGCCATCAAATCGCTGGCATCAGCTATCCATGCGCGTTTTGCACGCATACAGTTTACACCAGACCTATTGCCAGCCGACGTGTTGGGTACAATGGTGTACAATCCGCAGGCACACGAGTTTGCAGTGCGTAAAGGTCCCATATTTGCCAACTTTATACTGGCAGACGAGATAAACCGCGCCCCTGCCAAAGTGCAGAGTGCACTACTAGAAGCCATGCAGGAACGTCAGGTAACTATTGGCGACAATACTTACAAGCTGGAAGAGCCTTTCCTTGTGCTGGCTACACAAAACCCCATAGAGCAAGAGGGTACATATGAGTTGCCCGAAGCACAGGTTGACCGCTTTATGCTGAAAGTGGTTATTACCTATCCAAAAAAAGAAGAAGAACGCCACATCATCCGCCAAAACCTGAACCCTGCCGGTGCTGCAAAAATCAATCAGGTAGTATCTCAGCAAGAAATATTGAACGCCCGCCAATTGGTACGAGAGGTGTATATGGACGAGAAGATAGAGCAATACATATTAGACATCGTATTCGCTACCCGCTTCCCCGAGGAATATAAACTGAACAAACTAAAACCGCTGATAAGCTATGGTGCATCGCCACGCGCCAGCATCAGTATGGCGCTGGCTGCTAAGGCTTATGCGTTCATCAAACGCAGGGGTTATGTAATACCTGAAGACATACGTGCGGTGTGCCACGATGTAATGCGCCACCGCATAGGCATCAGCTACGAGGCCGAAGCAGAAAACATTACCAGCGAGCATATACTGAACGAGATACTGAATGCGGTAGAAGTGCCTTAGGTTGCAGTAGTAAGTAGAAAGTAATAAGTAGTAAGTTTTTTTAACCGCTGAGGCGCAAAGGGAACTTGAATAGCAAATAGCTTGAAAAGGTTACTCATAATATTGGCTTGTGTGCTTTGTCTTGGTACTAATACTACTAATGCACAGATAGCTGATGGTTTGTATCATTACCGCAGTACATTATTGCATACTTGGGATGATTTTGTACTTGTGAAAAAAGATACTGCTTACATAAAAATGTTATCAGAGATACATGGCACTATTGGGCATAGCCCTTACGATACACTGATAAAACAAAATGACAGCCTATATGAAAGCAAGAGGTCTTTATTAGTAAAGCGGGATGGGGCTATTTACTTTGCATACAGAAAGCGTAAAGCAAAAAGGAACAGATACAAGAAACTCACCTATGAAAATGCAGAAATTAGACACATGTGGGATAGCAGGCACAATAAGCTATTGATTCACAAAATCAATGATGCCTACTTTTTAAGATTATGGAGTTTAGAAAACAATAACCCATCTCGCGATGAATTACTAAAGGCTTATTATGCACTTGGACGTAAGGCTTATGAGTTAAGCCAGCCAGCATTTGCTGAGGAGCTACAAGCTTTCAAACAAAAATATTTGCAATAACCTAAACGTTTTCAACCCGCCAAAGGCGGGTTTGCTTTTGCATAATGCTTCGTTAAAACCCTGCACGGGGGTATGGATTTGCGTGGTTTTTGCATCTGTATATATAAATCGTGCAGAATAATCTGATGTTTACTGCTGACGCAATTAAATATTAAACTAATTTTGCACCTCAATTAAGAAAAAAGCCATGTCTATCGAAAAAGACACCAAGCCATCTGGCTACGACAAGCTGAAAGCCTACCGCCATATAGTAATGGGAATTATGTACCTGTGCTTTGCTGTGGTGATGTTTTACCTCAAGCAGTTTGGTGCTATAGAACTATCTGCAGGTGTGGCATACAGTCTTGGCGGTTTGCTGGTAGTATATGGCGGCTTCAGGATATGGCGCGGCATTATGGATGCGAAAGCCATGAGTGGTAAATAAGCAGATTTTACACAGTGCTGACACGCTGTTAAATTAATGTTACAACATAAAGAGTTTTCATACGTTTTTTAGAATATTGGTTAAAATTGCAGTCCGTGAAAAAAGGGTTTTTATATATCATACTATGTGCTACGTTGCTTGTTACTGCCGCATCTTGTGGTAATGATAATGCGGCAGACAAACCCAAAGATAATTTGGTGAGTGGCACGATAGATATTAGTGTGGACGAAACATACAAACCCATCATAGAGCAGCAAAAACATGTGTTTGATAGCAGCTATCCGGATGCACATGTAAACATCCATTACAAATCGGAAACGGAATGCATCAAAGACTTTCTGAATGGTAATGCAAGGCTGATATTGGTAACCCGCGAACTGAGCAAAGAGGAAAAAGCGGTGCTTGAAAGCAAGAAAGTAGTAGCCACATCGCTGGCAGTAGCAAAAGATGCAATGGCGGTTGTAGTAAACAAAACATCATCAGATACGGTACTGAGCCGTAGCCAGTTGCAGGGTATCATCACAGGTACTTACAACAAAAAGTACACGGTGGTGTTTGATAATCAAGGCTCCAGCACAGTACGGTATGTAACAGACTCGCTGCTGGCAGGCGGCAAGTTGGGCAACAATGTATTTGCGGCCAAGGGCAACGACAGTGTGATACAATATGTAGCCAACAACCCCAATGCCATAGGCTTTGTGGGCGTAAGCTACATCAGCGATTATAACGACCCCGAAGGACTGGCATTCATAAAAGATGTGCGTGTAGTAGCTATTGTAAATGACAGTACTAAGAAGGAGTTTCAGCCGTATCAGGCATATATAGCACCTAACTGGTATCCGCTAACCCGCAAGCTATACTATATACACCGCGAAACGTACCCCGGCTTGGGTACAGGCTTTGCCAAATTCCTTTCAGAAGAAAGGGGGCAATTAGTCTTCAAACAAGCAAGGTTATTTCCACTGCGCAGCAATATTATTTTTCGTGAGGCAGGTGTAGATAATAAACCACAGTAAAATTTAAACGTCTAATTATAGAATCAACTGTACATAAAACGTACAAAAATGAAAATGAAACAATCAATCGTAATAATGGCTGCAGCAGTAACGCTGGCCGTTAATGTGAAGGCACAGACGCTGGAAGAGGGCATGAAAATGTATAACTATGAGCGCTACCAGACAGCAAAAAAGATATTGGAACCGCTTGCAGGTACCAACCCACTTGCCAACTACTACTGGGGACTTAGTGAATTGCAGATAGGCAATAAAGACAAAGCCCGCGAGATATTTATGAAGCACCCTAACAGCTATGCTAATATGGCCGGCCTGGCACGTGTGCTATTTGTGGAAGGCAAAATCGCAGATGCTACTAAAGCAGCAAGCGACCTTGCAGCTAAAGCTAAGAAGAAAGAATGGGAGCAACTGAAATATGCTGCAGAAGCCATTACATATACTGAAGGTGGCGACCCCAACCAAGCAATTGGCTGGTTTAAAACCGCATTGACTAACTACGACAATAACGATACACGCATAGCACTGGGCGACGCGTTTCAAAAAACAAGCGGTGGCGGTGGCGATGCTATGACCAGCTACGAGAAAGTGGTAGAAAAAGACCCTAAAAACTCATTGGCATTTTCGCGCATCGGTAAGCTGTGGTACGATGCTAAAAACTACAATCTGGCACTTGAAAACTGGAACAAAGCAAAAGATGCAGACCCATCTAATCCGCTACCCTACCGCGACCTTGCAGATGCATATAGCTATACAGGCAAGTATGAGCAGAGCAAACAAAACATTGAGAAATACCTGGAACTGAGCGATAAAACCGACGATGATATTGAAAAGTATATGGACATCCTTTTCTTGTCTAAAAACTATAAGGACGCGGCAGCAAAAGCAGAGGAAATGCTTGGTAAGGGCATTGTGAAAACAAGATACTACGGCATACTTGCCTTCAGCCAATATGAATTGAAAGATTCGGTAAATGCTTTAAAAAATGCACAAACCTATTTTTCAAAGCAGGCTCCTGAAAAAATATTCCCGAAAGACTACCGCATGTATGCCAAGATATTGTTGCAAAACAGTAAGGTAGAAGAAGCCAACAACTACTTCAACAAAGCAGTGGAAAGTGATACTACCAAGAACAAATCGGAAGCATACCGCGAAAACGCGGAAGCCCTGAGAACAGCCAAAGAATGGATGCTGGCATCTAAATGGTATAACAGAATTATTGCCGAATACCCAGACAATGCAAAAGCGATAGATTATTATTATGCGGCTTATACTGCTTATTACGGTAAAGACTATGATGCAGCAGCACGTGGCTTTGAGAAAATGGAAACGAAATTCCCTGATCAGCCGTCTGCTACTTACTGGCGTGGCCGTGTAGCCATGGCTGTGGATAACGAAGCGAAAGATGGCCTGGCAATACCCCATTTTGAAAAATGGCTGGGAATACAACAGCAAGGCTACGAGCGCAAAAAAGCCGACCTGATGTACGCTTACCAGTATATGGCATTGTACTATTACAACAAAGGCGACAAAGCCAATACAGAAGTGTACCTGAAAAAAATAGAAGAATTAGAACCTGATAACGGGCTGATAAAGCAAATAAGGGGCGCCATCAGCAAACCGGCTGGTAAATCCGGCGCAAATAAATAACACTATTTTTTACAATATAAAGCCCTGTAAGCTATTTACAGGGCTTTTTTATACAAAAACACCTTGCTTTATTTGGCAGGGAAGAATATAACCATTACCTTTGCACTCCTTAATTTTTCAAAAAACGATACCTGCCTTGCAGGGCTTTAAAGTATAGATTATGAAACGTACGTATCAACCAAGCCGCCGCCGCCGCAAATCAGTACATGGTTTCCGTAAGCGTATGCAAACTGCTAATGGCCGTAAAGTATTGGCTTCTCGCCGCACAAAAGGCCGTCATAAACTGACAGTTTCTGACGAACGCCGCGTTAAGTAATAACCACAATAATTCAACTGCCATTCGTCATACTTTCAAAGCATACGAGCGGCTGAAGCGCGAGCAACATATTGATACGCTTTTCCGAACAGGGAAAGCGTTTTCTTTTTCGCCGGTAAAGTTTCTTTATACGGTGGTGCAGCGCGGGGCCGATGGCTCACCTGTGATGGCGGGCTTTACCGTACCGAAGAAGAAATTCAAAAAATCGGTGCATCGCCACCGTATTATCCGCCTGCTACGCGAGGCATGGCGGCTGCACAAGCACCAACTATACGCTGCTGTACCGGCAGACAAGCAAGTACACATTTTTTTGCTTTACACCTCTGCAGATATACCCGAATACAAAACCATAGAAGAAGCAGTGCAGAAAGCCGTAACACACCTTACTGGTTTAGTAGAAAGTAGTAAGTAAGAAGTATAAAGAGTGGGGGTATAGTTGTAAGAATAAAGTCTTTAAATTTGAATAGTATTCTTTCTACTTTGTACTAACGACTTTCTTCTTAAAAGGCTTTTTTCTGAAAACTATATTTATCTGGTTCATACGGTTTTATCAGGCGTTTATATCGCCACTATTGGGTGCAAAATGCCGATACACACCATCGTGCAGCGCGTATGGGGTAGAAGCCATCCATAAATACGGCGCATGGAAGGGCGGGCGTATGGCACTGAAACGCTTTCTGAGTTGCCATCCGTGGGGCAAGAGTGGGTATGACCCGGTGGAGTGAGGAAATTAACTGCATTACAAAGCCTTGATAGCTATACCTTTTGTCTATCTTTGCGGCTCAATTTTGTACCCGTAAAAAGTTTTTTGCATGAATCGCAGCATCAAGTCGGCACTTATTTCTGTTTTCTATAAAGATGGCTTGGAGCCGATTGTCCGCAAATTGAATGAATTGGGTGTTACCATCTACTCAACAGGCGGCACGCAAACATTTGTAGAAAATCTGGGTATTCCGTGCGTAGCTGTGGAGAGCGTTACAAGTTATCCATCTATACTGGGCGGACGTGTAAAAACACTGCACCCCAAAGTATTCGGTGGCATATTGGCTCGCCGCGATTTTGAGCAAGACCAACAGCACGTGCAGGAATATGAAATACCATTGCTCGATTTAGTGATTGTAGACCTATACCCATTTGAAGAAACCGTACGCAGCACCAATGATGAGAAAGCGATTATTGAAAAAATAGACATAGGTGGTGTATCGCTGATACGTGCTGCTGCCAAAAACCATCAAGACGTTTGCATCGTAGCATCGCGCAACCAATATGGCGAATTGCTGGAATTATTGAATACACAAAATGGTGATACTACACTGGCAGACCGCCGCAAGATGGCTGCCACCGCATTTGCTGAATGTGCGCATTATGATGTTGCAATTGCCGATTATTTTGCAAAAGATACAGACAGTGCTGAGTTTCAACTGGCAGTGGCTAATAAGCAACCACTACGCTACGGCGAAAATCCTCACCAGCCTGCTGCTTTCTATGGCGATATTGATGCCCTGTTTACCAAACTGAACGGCAAAGAACTTTCTTACAACAATCTGGTAGATGTAGATGCTGCCAGCCAGATAATTACTGAATTCGCCAACCCTGCTTTTGCCATCATCAAGCATACCAATGTATGTGGCGTGGCAGAGCGTGGCGATGTATTGGCAGCATGGGAAGCCGCACTGGCGGGCGACCCAGAAAGTGCTTTTGGTGGTGTGTTGGTTACCAATCAAACCATCAACATAGCAACGGCGCAAAAAATAAACGAACTGTTTTTTGAAATACTGATAGCCCCGGCTTTTGATGAAGATGCACTGGCACTGCTGAAGAGCAAGAAGAACCGTATACTGCTGCAGCAAAAACAACATTTCTACCCTGAGAGGGAATACAAGCGCATACTGAACGGCGTGTTGGTGCAAGATGCCGACAAAACCAACTATGCCGAGTGGACAGAAGCAGGTGGGCGCAACACTACCGAAGCTGAAAAGCAGGATATGATATTTGCCAACATCATCTGCAAGCATCTTAAATCAAATGCCATTGCATTGGTGAAAGACAGGCAATTAGTAGGTAAAGGTTGCGGACAAACCAGCCGTATAGACGCACTCCGCCAATCGTTGGAGAAAGCCAACCAGTTTGGCTTCAACCTGCAAGGTGCAGTATTGGCATCAGATGCATTTTTCCCGTTTGATGACTGCGCGCGTATGGCGCATCAGGCAGGCATTACGGCGCTGATACAGCCAGGTGGTTCTGTACGCGACAATGATACTATACAGTATTGCAAAGACAATAATATGGCATTGGTAATAACGGGTGTTCGCCACTTTAAGCACTAATTATTATATTCACAGTCTATGGTATCCATCCTCATAGACAATGATTTGCTGCTACGCAGTTATCAGGCAGAAGATGCTGCAGACCTTTTTCGTGCAGTTGACGAGTCGAGAGAGCATTTGCGTCCGTGGCTGCTGTGGGTTGACCGTACTACAAAACCCGAACACTCGCAACTGTTCATCCAATCATCCCTGCAACTGCAACACAATCAGGAAGGGCTTGCCTTAGGTATCTTTCTGAATCAAAAAATAATAGGTGGCATCGGTATGCATCATTGGGATCACACACTACAAAAAGCCCAGCTGGGATATTGGATAAGCAAAGAGCATAAGGGCAAGGGCATCATATCTGCTTGTCTTGAAAGATTTATCGGTTTTCTGTTCGATAAAGTAGGGCTTAATAAGCTGGAAATACATTTTGTAACCACTAATAAACGAAGCGCGACTATTGCCAGCAGGTTTGGCTTCAAAACAGAGGGCATCATCCGTGATAGTTATATCATGAACGGTATGTTCACCGACCTTGCCGTAACAGGCTTGCTGAAAGAGGAGTGGAAGGATAGAAAGCTGTAAACTACACTTGTTTACATGTCAATAGGCAAAAATGACATGATTACAATTGAAGTCTCGCCAAAGAAATAACCGATAGCATTAGAAAAGCCCTTTCTTAGGTTAACATAATCTTACTTTTTCTTAATTTTTAATTTACTATTTATCAAAATAGTATGAATTACAGAAAAAATGTTCAATCTTTATTTCCCCATTCAATAACAGAACAAGCAGAAACGAATAGTGCCTTATTGAATTGCATAGAGCTAAGAGAACATTTACCCCGTTTTTCTCACTTTTAAAAATATATGCAATTATGAAACATTACCCCCGATTGTTACGAAGGTGCATCACTTTGCTGCTCCTTAGTATTTTCATCTTCTGTGCAGACAAGGCAGAAGCTTCTCACTTCAGGTATGGTAATATTACATGGGAACGTGTAGTAGGCAACCCCTACCAGATACGCTTTAAAGTATCGCAAGCATGGCGACGCTCTGCTTTTGGTGCACCCATTGTTGGTTCTAACGTCAGTACAGGCTCTTTTTACACAGGTGCGGCTTGGGTAACAACCAATATTACTGTTACATCTGTAAACGTAACTGAAGACTGGTTTTATGGAGAGTTCATTTACACGCAAACATTCCCGTCAACTACGGCTACCTACACAGCTTACTTTGATGATTGTTGCCGTATTGGTTCTCCCTTGGTAAATAACAGTAGTGGCTGGTTCAGGGTTATCAGTACCGTAACGGTTGGTAATAGCAATGATGCACCCGTGTCGTCTGTTCCACCTTTCGTAAGCTTGCCAGTTAATACTGCGGTGGCTACGTACCAAATACCTGCTACAGACCCTAATGGTGATGCGCTTAGCTTTGCTTTAGTACCTAATGGCGCATTTGGTAGCAGTACCGTACAGCCAACAGGCATCAGCGTTAGCTCTACCGGATTGCTGACGTTTAATACAGTTGGTAAAACAGTAGGTCAATTCTACAACACGGCAGTATATGTAACAGACAGCCGCGGTGGCATGATACAGTTAGACCTGATGCTACGTGTTGCCAATCCATCAACCCCACCAACGTTTGACTACACAGTAACACCAGGCAACAGCATAACGTATGTAATACAGCCAGGCAATACTTTGGCATTCAGTGTAAAAGCACAAGATGCTGATATAGGCGATATAGTATCGCTCAATGCTGTAGGTGTACCATCAGGTGCATCTTTTTCATCAGGCAGTGGCAACCCCGTTACACGTTCTTTTTCGTGGACACCTAATAACAGTAATGTAGGTACTTATCAAGTAAACTTCATTGCGCAAGACAATGCATCTATTCAAACAAATACCATTGTAAACATTGTAGTATCATTGAAGCCACAGTTTGTAGCACCAAGCCCCGGCAACAAGAGTACGTTCTGCTACACACCAGGCAGCAGCATCAGCGATACCTACAAAGCATCTGACCCCGATACGGCAGACAGGGTGGTATTAAGTGCAGTATCTGGTGTTGCTACGGGTATGTCTTTCTCGCCCACATTGCCTACAGGTGCAGCCAATCCTGTGCAAACAGTGATGAGTTGGACACCAAGTACCAGCAACTGGGGGCAGCACACGCTGATAATGCGTGCGATAGACAACTACAGCGAAACTAGCTTTGATACGGTTACATATCTCATCAACAACCCGCCTGTGTTTCTTACTACACAGGGTGATGTAACCATATCCGCCGGACAAACATTTACGTACACATTCGTAACAGATGATGCGAACATACCAGAAGGCGATGAAGTGGATATAGAACATATCAGCCTGCCAGGATGGCTTTCTGTTACTAACAATAACGATGGTAGCTGGACGATAACTGGTACGCCTGCTATATCTGATAGTGGCGACCACGATGTAGATATAGAAATAGAAGACCTCATCAACCATATTAATGGTACACACTGTGGTAATACATCGCAACACTTTGAAATAACGGTATTGCCATGTAACATCACCGTAAGCCACAGCGTTACAGATGTATCTTGCCCAGGTGGCAGCGATGGCAGCATTGACCTTACTGTGAACAATGCCAACAATCCTACATTTACCTGGAGTAATGCAGCTACTACAGAAGATGTAAGCGGCCTCTCGGCTGGTACATACACAGTAGCTATTGTAGATGCCAACGGATGTACGGCTGCTGATACGGCTGCTGTGGGTACTGTACCCGATGTTACTCCACCAAGCATTACATGCCCGGGCAACATCAGTGTAAACAACGATGCTGGTAATTGTAGCGCGGTAGTTAGCTTTTCTGCCACTGCTACAGACAACTGTACTAGTTCACCGACAGTAACATATTCTCACAATCCGGGTTCTGCTTTCCCTGTTGGTACTACAACGGTAACTGCTACAGCTACGGATGGCTCTAACAACAGCGCATCTTGTACGTTTGACGTTATAGTAACTGACAATGAAGCACCGAATGCTGTTTGTAAAAACTACACACTAAATCTGAGTGGTGGTACAGGCACAATATCAGCTTCTGATGTTAACGATGGTAGCACAGATAATTGTGGTATTAATGGCATGAGCTTGTCTAAGACAACCTTCAACTGTACGAATGCAGGTGCAAATACCGTTACACTCACTGTTACAGACGTGAATGGTAATAGTTCTACTTGCAACGCTACTGTTACTGTACAATACCAACCTACATGTACTATTAATGTTACGCCGTCAAACACTACTTACACAGGTGGTGTAGCTACTAATATCTACTTAGGTTATGGCCCTCAAAGTGCCACTATTTCTTGTAACGCCAGCGGTGGTGGTGGTTTCACATATTCTTGGAGTCCATCTGCAAACTTGAGCTGTACTAACTGCCAAAGCCCTGTATTTACACCTACAGCAGCGGGCAACTACAGCTTTACTGTAACAGCTACTAACAGCAATGGTTGCAGCACTACCTGCACAGTTAGCTTCTGCGTACTGGATGTTCGTGTACCTGGTCAAAACAACAAAGTGTATCTCTGCCACGTACCTCCGGGCAACCCGGGCAATCCGAATACACTGTCTATTAGTGTGAACGCAGTACCAGCTCACCTGAGTGGACACGCTGGCGACCGTCTTGGCAATTGCAGCCAGTCTTGCGGCTCTGCTAAAGGAACTGAACCTACTGCAATGGACGAAGTACTTGGTGAAGAATTCCATGTGTATCCTAATCCTTCAACTGGCGTGTTCTTTGTAGAAATACCACACGACATAAAAGCCGACAGGATAATAGTAATGGATATGGCTGGTAAAGTGATAGACAGCAAAGCAAATGCTGAAGGCAAAGTACAGTTCAATATGAGCGGGCTTGCAAAAGGCATTTATATGGTACAAGTAATGTATGGTGAAGATACCTACCGCACAAAACTGACTGTGCAATAATCATTTGCCACATACATAATGCAAAAAGGCAACCTTTCGGGGTTGCCTTTTTTAGTATTTGTTCAGCAATGAAGTCTATTCTTTCTCAGTCAGTTTCTCCCATATTTCGGGGATGCGCTTTACCCAATTCAGTTCTTTCATCTTGGTTTTGGCATCTTCCACCGGGCTACCGAAATATATTTTGCCGCCCTCTAAAGTTTGCGCTACACCGCTTTGCGCATATACTACCGCGCCCTTGCCAATGGTCAGGTCTTTACTTACACCCACTTGTCCCCAAAGTATTACCTCATCTTCAATAATGGCTTTACCACCTACACCTACCTGCGCGGCAAACAGACAATTTTTACCAATCACAGCGCCATGGCCTATGTGTATATGGTTATCAAACTTAGTACCCATGCCTATGATGGTATCACCACTCACACCTTTGTCTATCGTGCAGCCGGCACCTATCTCTACATGGTCTTCGATTATTACACGTCCGCAGCTTTCTAATTTATCGTATTGCGATGTGTGCTCTTTACGGCGTTTGAAGTAAAACGCATCTGCACCTATCACTGTATTGGCATGGATAATAACATTATCGCCAATGATACAATGGTCGTATATCACTACGTTGGCGTGTATCAGGCAGTTTTTGCCAATCTTCACATGGTTGCCTACTACTACACCCGGCTGCAGGTGTGTACCCTCACCAATGATGGCTGTATCGCTAATGTGTTTGTCGGACAGGATAAATTGACGGAAGTGCGTAACAATTTTTACATAGACACTAAATGGGTCGTCGCATACCAAAAGCGTTTTACCTGTAGGACATTCCACCTCTTTGTTGATGATGATGATAGTAGCTGCTGAATTGAGGCATTTGTTATAGTATTTCTCAAAATCAACAAACGATATATCTCCCGGCGTTACTTTATGTATCTCGTTGATGCCTGTGGCTATCTGTTCGGTATTGCCCAGCAATTTTGCACCAGCAAACTCGGCGAGCCATTGCACCGAAACTCCTTTTTCAAACTTCATATCCGTAAAAGTTTGTGCAAAAGTACGATAAGGCGATTTCATTATTGCCGCAAGTTTTCAGACCTTTAACGCTTTATTACCATGCTGCCATACTGCAACCTAAACGGTAAAATAACAGAATCATCCAACGCGCTCTTAGTTACTGACAACAGGGCTTTCCGCTACGGGTATGGCCTGTTTGAAACCATGCTGGTAAGGGATGGTAACATCATGCTGGCCACCTACCATTGGGAGCGCCTATTTGCAGGTATGAAAGCCCTGCACTTTGCACCACCCAAACTGATGGATGCTGATATGTTGGCGAGCGAGGTGCTGAAGACTGTGAGGAAAAACAAAGCCGAAACCCTTTGCAGGGTTCGACTACAGGTATTTGCAGATGGTGGGGGATTATATGACGGACACAGCCAACGCCCGCAATACATCATTGAATGTTATCCATTGGAAGAGCATACTACCCGACTGAATGAGGCGGGGCTTGTATTGGGTATAGCCGATGGCTTACAAAAATCTGCCGACAGCATAGCCAATTACAAAACCACCAATGCACTCATATACGCGCTGGCAGCACAGCAAGCCAAAGCCAAGAAGTGGAACGATGCCTTCGTCTGCAATACGGTAGGCAACATCATTGAAAGCACTATTGCTAATGTATTTTGGATAAAGGATAATGCGATATATACCCCCCCCTCAGCAGATGGTTGTGTGGCGGGTGTGATGCGCAGGTATTTGATGGATAAATTAGCCGTTACAGAGCAAAGTCTTAGCCATACCACCTTACACCATGCAGATGGCGTATTTCTGACCAATGCCATACGCGGCATCAAATGGGTGAAACAGGTGGCAGAAAAAAGCTATACGATAGATGCTGTCATGCGGGTTGTGAATAGCTTGTAGTCTTTCCTAAATTCTTACTGCCGTAAACGACTACATTGAGTAAATTTGCAGCCTTATGACTAAGAAAGTACGTGTACGTTTTGCGCCCAGCCCTACAGGTGGTTTGCACTTAGGTGGTGTGCGCACGGTTTTATACAACTACTTGTTTGCCAAACATCATGGTGGCGATTTTGTGCTGCGCATAGAAGATACCGACCAGACAAGGTATGTAGCGGGTGCAGAGCAATATATATATGATTGCCTTAGCTGGTGCGGTTTAGAGCCGGACGAAAGCCCGCTGAAAGGTGGTCCACATGCGCCCTACCGCCAGAGCGAGCGAAAGGCAATGTATTACCAATATGCCAAGCAACTGGTAGATGCAGGCTATGCCTACTATGCTTTTGACACGCCCGAAGAGTTGGAAGCTATGCGCGCCAACCTGAAAACAGAAGCCAACCCTACACCGCAGTACGATGGTAAAATCCGTATGCAGATGCGCAACTCGTTGGCATTGGGTATGGAAGAAGCACAACACCTGATAGATGCGGGCACACCCTATGTAGTACGCATAAAAATGCCACAAAACGAGCAGGTGGTGTTTACCGATATGATACGTGGCGAAGTACATTTTGATACCAATTTGGTGGACGATAAAGTATTGCTGAAAGCAGACGGAATGCCTACCTATCACCTTGCTGTGGTGGTGGACGACTACCTCATGCAGATAACACATGCCTTTCGTGGAGAGGAGTGGCTGCCAAGCGCACCTGTGCATATATTGCTGTGGCAATACCTTGGCTGGGGTAAAGCTATGCCGCAATGGGCGCACCTACCACTGATACTAAAACCAGACGGGCATGGCAAACTGAGCAAGCGAGATGGCGAACGCCTCGGCTTCCCCGTATTTGCGATGAACTGGAAAGACCCTAAAACGGATGAAGAAACACAGGGTTTCCGTGAGCGTGGGTTTTTGCCTGAGGCTTTTATTAATATACTTGCTATGCTGGGCTGGAACGATGGTACAGAGCAGGAGATATTTAGCAAAGAAGAACTGATAGCCAAGTTTGACATAGGACGTGTGCATAAAGGCGGCGCTAAGTTTGACTACGAAAAAGCCAAATGGTACAACCACCAATACATACAGCGTAAAACGGATGCGGAGTTACTGCCATTGGTGAAGCCCTATATAGCTGCACATGGCATAACAACAGACGATGCTTACCTTGAAAAAGTGATAACCCTGATAAAAGAACGCTGTACGCTGCTGCCCGATTTTTGGGAGCAGGGGCATTTCTTCTTTACCACGCCTGAAATAAAGGAACCCGCTGCCATTACCGATAAATGGAATGAACAGAAAAAAGCATTTTTTGAAAGCTGGGCTGACGGCCTTGATGGCATTACCAACTGGACACACGAAGCCATAGAAACCTCTTTTAACGAAGCCATGGCAGCACACGGGCTGAAGAAAGGCGATGTACTGCTGCCGCTACGCTTTATGCTGGTAGGCGGCAAATATGGCCCTGGGGTATTTCAGATAGCAGAGATGGTGGGGAAATATGAGGCGAGGAAGAGGATAGTAAATGCTATATCATCTATTTAGATAAACGCTGTTCAAATGTTCCGATAGGGCATTTGGAACTACTGATAAAGCCCGTTCTCTGAATAGTATTCAATGTACTGTAGACGAGATATAAAACTGCTGCTACATTATCAGCGCAGATATTTCAAATTCCGTTCAGAGAACGGCTTTCTATTGCATAGTTCAAGATGCCTTGCTGAATATCTTGAACAGCAAGTGTATACAAACAAGAAATGCTAATTTTTAACATATAAAACGAAAAAAATGACAAAAAAGCTGTTTGTAGAATGTAAAATTCCTTATATTTGGTATTGCACTACACAATAAAATTTTAATCGTTTTTTAAAAAGTATTAAAAATGAAAGGAAAATTTACATTACTGGCAGCACTGCTATTGTCTGCCAATGCATTTGCACAACACAATGTTACAACAGGTGGCCAGCGCTACTCTTTACTGACAGAAGGTACCGGTGCATGGTGTCCACATTGCTCTGATGGTGCCGTGTACGTAGAAAACGTGCTTGCATCTACACCCAAAGCAGTAGCTATATCTGTACATAACAACGATGGTATGTCTTTTGCCGATGGCAATGTATTAGATGATACATTAAACAATGGTTGGCCATGGGGCACTGTGGACATGACATGGTTTAGCGGACAATCTCAAATTGCACTGAACCGTTCTGTATGGGGACCTAAAGTAAATGAACGTATTGCGTTGGGTGCTAAGTACGACCTGACAATGACTCACAGCTACAACCAGTCTACAAAAACAATTACCGTAAATGTAACAGGTAAAGCTTTGGAAGCGCTTACTGGTAGCTATGTATTCAATGTATATCTGACAGAAGACTCTGTTGTTGGTCCAAACGGATCTATGTACAGTCAAGCAAACCACTCCACTTACAATAGTAACCCAAGTCATAAATATTACAACAAGGGCACCACTATCAATGGGTTCCCTCACAAAAAAGTATTGCGTGCCACATTAGGTGGTCCTTGGGGTACTGCAGCAGCTACTAATCCGGCAGCAAACAGCAGCGTTACAAAAACCTTTACTTTCGTAGTACCTGCACAATGGGGCAGCCCCGCGCTGACACCTAAAACAGGCAAGATGAACCTCGTAGCAGTAGTACACAAAGCAAAATCAGGTGCGCTATCTAATAGCAACTACCCTGAAGTAATGAATACTATTGAAGCTAAATTTGCTCCTTGGAATCCACAAGGTATAGATAACGTAGAGGCTTTCGCTAACCTGCAGGTTTATCCAAACCCTGCTTCTACAGTTGTAAACGTAAGGACTATCCTTAACGAGCCTGCTGATTCTAAAATTACTATCACCAACAGTGTTGGTCAGGTAATGTTCAGCAAAACATACGCTAAAGGTGGTAGCATACTGGCTGAGTCTATCTCAGTTGCAAATTTTGCAAACGGTCTCTACTTCGTTAACATCAGCAGCAATGGTAACACTGTTACTGAAAAAATATCTATCAGCAAATAAGCTACCCGATATTTTAAATATAAAAGGGCACCTGACGGTGCCCTTTTATATTTAGTAAAGGCTATAGTTTTTTAATCTATTTTTGCACCCGTTATGGCAAATGATAATAAGCTGCAAAGCATAATAGCGCACTGTAAAGAGTATGGTTTCATCTTTCAGAGCAGCGAGATATATGATGGCTTGGGTGCAGTATATGACTACGCGCAATACGGTGCCGAACTAAAAAAAAATATACGAGACTACTGGTGGAACAGCATGACGCGTATGCACGATAATATTGTGGGTATTGATGCCGCCATCTTTATGCACCCTACGGTATGGAAAGCAAGCGGGCACGTTGATAACTTCAGCGACCCGATGATAGATAATAAGGACAGCAAAAAACGCTACCGTGTTGACCACCTGATAGAAGGCTATGCGGAAACGCTTGGCGAAAACGAAAGTGCAGCCCTGTTGCAAAAAATGGAGCAACTATTGGCGGCAGATGACTTTGCAGGGCTGAAAACACTGATAGAAGAAAACAAAATAAAATGCAGCGTTAGCGACACAGCAAATTGGACAGACGTGCGCCAGTTCAACCTGATGTTTGCTACCGAAATGGGTGCTGTGGCATCGGATAATCCGGATGACAATAAAGTCTATCTACGCCCGGAGACGGCGCAGGGTATATTTGTCAACTTCCTGAATGTGCAAAAGACAGGCAGGATGAAGATACCATTCGGTATTGCACAAACTGGTAAAGCATTCCGTAACGAGATTGTAGCACGGGGTTTCATCTTCCGTATGCGCGAGTTTGAGCAGATGGAAATGCAATTTTTTGTACGCCCCGGCACACAGAAGGAATGGTACGAATATTGGAAAGAAACACGTATGCAATGGCATCGTAGCCTTGGCATACCCGATGCTCGCTATCGCTTTCACGACCATGTGAAACTGGCACACTATGCAGATGCTGCTTGTGATATAGAATATGATTTCCCGATGGGTTTTAAAGAAGTGGAAGGCATACACAGCCGTACCGACTTTGACCTGAAAAGCCATCAACAATTCAGTGGTAAGAAGCTGACATATTTTGATACGGAAATCAACCAGCATTATATACCATATGTAGTTGAAACATCCATAGGACTGGACCGTACAGTGATGATGATACTCAGCGAAGCCTATCAGGAAGAAGACCTCAGCACTGCCGAAAAACAAGATAGTCGTGTAGTATTGAAATTCCCTGCTATGCTGGCACCCATCAAGCTGGCGGTATTACCATTGCTTAAAAAAGATGGACTTCCGGAAATAGCCCGTGAGTTGATGGACAGTTGCCGCCCGCACTTCAAATGTTTCTATGAAGAAAAAGACACCATCGGCAAACGCTATCGCAGGCAAGACGCTATAGGCACCCCTTTCTGTGTGACGATAGACCACCAAACCAAAGAAGACCAGACCGTTACCATCCGCTACAGAGATGCTATGACACAAGAGCGTGTGCCATTGACTGCTGTTAAAGACATAGTAATGAAAGCCATACAAACATTTTAATACCAAGCCGCCCTGTAAAAGGCGGCTTTTTATATGCAGCAGGAAGAGGAAATAGCTAAACAAGCACTGGCGGCAGATTGGGGCATCAATCTGGCAGATGTGTTTACAGAGGAAGCTATTATCGAAAAACTTTCTTTGCAAATAGGTGTTATAGCAGAGAAAGGGCCGGATGCGTTTTTTCAACTGATGTACAGATTGGATATTCCTGAAAAACTGTTATTGAAAGCGATGGCAGATAAAGAAACAGCAAGAGAAATTGCCAAGCTGGTATATAACAGACAGTTACAAAAAATACGCAGTCGGGAATATTATAAGAACAAGCCAGACACAGATGAAGATATAGTTTGGTGATTTTCGTAACTTTAATGCTATGATTAGAGTACATAATTTTCTGTTTATACTATTCGTATTACTGATTACAAGCTCGTGTCAAAAACGGCCAGACCCTGTAAATAATACTTCGATCGTAAAATCGCCGAAAGTAAAATTTGAAATAACCCACATGGCAGATGGCAAAGATTTAAATAAAGACACTTGGTATATTAACCAAAACGGAGATTCAATCAGAATATCAAGGTTTGATTATTTTATTTCAAACATCAGATTTACAAAAACAGATGGCAATATCTATACAGAGCCTGAAAGCTATCATTTGATTCAGGAAAAGAATGCACCATCAAAATTATTTACTATCGACATACCTGAAGGTTCATATTCATCTATGTCATTTATTATAGGTGTAGATAGCGCACGGAATGTATCAGGTGCACAGACAGGGGCATTAGAGCCCAACTCAGGTATGTTTTGGGACTGGAAAACCGGCTACATTATGGCAAAACTTGAAGGAGAATCTCCGCAATCAACCAACTTCAGTAGTAAATTCATATATCATATAGGTGGTTTTGCCGGAACTGAAAATGCATTGAGAACAGTCAAACTATCATTTAATAATAGCCTCTTAGTAGGTAATGATAAAACACCTACGATACACATAAAAGCAGATGCTATGGAGTTTTTTAAAACCCCGAATAAAATTTCTGTAAAAGACACTTATACGGTAATGAGCACAACCGATGCTGCCCAAAAAATTGCCAACAACTATAGCGATATGTTTAGTATAGACCATATTGATTGATGACGCGTATATGAAAAAGCAACTGACTATTTTATCAACAATACTATTTGCAGGCATTGCTACATTTATTTCCTGCAAACCAGACCCCAGCTTTGAACCTAAAGTATCGGCACCTATTGCGTTTAACGTTCCGCAAGGATGGCCGCAGCCTGTATACAACTTCAATGGCAATAATAAACTTACACGAGAAGGTTTTGAGTTGGGGCGTAAATTGTTTTACGACCCTCGCTTGTCAAGAGATAACACCGTATCATGCGGTAGCTGTCATCAACAGTTTTCGGGCTTTGCACAGATAGACCACCCTGTAAGCCATGGCGTGGATGACTTGCTGGGCCCGCGCAACTCGCCTGCATTATTCAACCTAAACTGGCATACATCTTTTATGTGGGACGGCGGCATCAACCATATAGAAAGCCAACCCGTAGCACCTATACAGAACCCTGTAGAAATGGATGAAACCTTGGATAATGTGCTGAACAAACTACGTGGCGATGCTACTTACCGCACTATGTTCAAAGCCGCTTTTGGCGATGAAACGATTAACACACAGCGCATGTCTTGGGCATTTGCACAGTTTATGGGCATGATGGTATCTGCAGACAGCAAGTACGATAAATATAAACGCGGCGAAGCAGGCGTCGCCATGACAACGCAAGAATTAGCCGGTTATGAGGTGTTTAAACAAAAATGTGCATCTTGCCACAAAGAACCGCTGTTTACAGATTTCTCATTTCGTAACAATGGCTTAGCTGTTACCACTGAAAATGATAGCGGACGAGCAACCATTACACTGAATACCAACGATTTGTACAAATTCAAAATGCCATCATTGAGAAACCTGAAATACACATGGCCTTACATGCACGATGGCAGGTTTAATACACTTGATCAGGTATTGAATCACTATACAACAGGCATCGTACAATCACCTACATTAGATGCGGGTTTGGCAACAGGCATCCCGCTAACAACTAATGAAAAAGAAGACTTATTATCTTTCTTAAATACACTTAACGACGAAGCATTTACTAAGAACCCACTCTTTGCAGAGCCTCAATAAAAAACTTCTCAAAAAGAAAAAAGACCTTAATCAAGGTCTTTTTTTATGTCAACGATTTCTACAATCTCGTAAAACTTTTTGGTGGGGTATGTATTACATATCTCACCTTCTCCGTCTCGGTTCAGCTTCACTTTCACTTTCATACCATTGTGCTGATAACTGCTGGGCATATATTTAGGCCTTACAAGCGAGCCGTCTTTTTCCAACTGCAACATGTAGCCGCATCCATCTTTTGCAATATCACCTGTATCCACAATAGTGGCTTTATCCATATTCTTGTCTTTCTTACAGGCAACAGCTAATACTGTCAGTGCCGTAAAAGCTAATAGTATATACTTACGCATCATTGACGGTTGTTTGAAATAAATTCGGCTATGAAAATACTAAAAACTTTCAAAGGTACAATCATGCCGTAAACTTATATCCTATACCCCTTACAGAATGAAAATGTTTGGGGTTGCGGCTGTCTTTCTCAAAATACTTCCGGAAATTGAGAATAAAGTTGTCAATCGTACGGGTAGTCGGGTACACATTATAGCCCCAAACCACCTGTAAAATATGCTCTCGGGATACTACCTGCCCCTCATGTTCTATCAGCAATTTCAGCAAAGCCGCCTCTTTTTTGCTCAGTTCCTGTGGCTTTTTAGCTACGTCTATACACTCATGTGCCGCAAAATCAATTCTACAACCATCAAACTCATACACATCGGCTATAGACTGTGGTGCTTTAATCTTTTTATCCTTTACAATCAGCTTTTCTACCCTTAGCAGCAGTTCTTCCAGATTAAAGGGCTTGGTCATATAGTCGTCCCCGCCTTTTTTTAGCCCCTCTACCCTGTCAGCACCTGTATTTCGGGCAGAAAGGAACATAATGGGCACATCATTGTGCTGCATCCTGATGGTTTCGCAGACGGTAATGCCATCCATATCGGGCAGCATAATGTCGAGTATTATGAGGTCGAAATGCTCATTTTTTACCATTTTTATTACGGATGGGCCATTGTCGGCAGTTGTTACTTCATACCCTTCCAATTCCAGATTCAGCTTTAGCGCGTCCCGAAGGCTTTCTTCATCTTCTACTACCAACAGGGAGGCTTTGGTTTCTCTATGTGTCATGATTGGTCTGTTTTTCTTGATATAAAAATAATGACAATTAATAGCTCATGACAATAGTTTACCCAGATATGGTAATTGCATGACAAAAGGAATTTCTTCTTTGGGTACTTACTAAAAATGCTTACCTTTGCCACCCGTTTTGCGGGTGTGGTGAAATTGGCAGACACGCTAGACTTAGGATCTAGTGCCGCGAGGCTTGGGGGTTCGAGTCCCTCCACCCGCACAAAAAAACAGTAACAAGCCGGTACCCATGTATCGGCTTTTTTAAAACCTTTAAAAAAACAAGTAGAAGATTATGGCTACGGTAACGCGCGAAAACATCGGTACGCTGCATGATAAGATAATTGTAAAACTGGGCAAGGACGACTATATGCCGTCTTTCGAGAAATCGCTGAAACAATACGCTAAAACGGCTAATGTGCCGGGCTTCCGCAAAGGCAACGTGCCTACCGGCATGGTTAAGAAAATGTACGGTCAGTCTATCTTCAGCGACGAAGTACTACGCGCGGCCGGCACTAAATTGGAAGAATATCTGCAAAACGAAAAACTGGCCATATTCGCACAGCCGATGGTGATGCCTAATGAGCAACCTATGAAGCTGGATATGAACAGCCCTTCTGATGTTGATTTTGCTTTTGAAATAGGTGTAAAACCCGATTTTGAAATAACACCTATCAAAAAGAAAGCGGCGCTGACTAAGTATAAGATTGCGGTGTCTGACAAGATGGTGGAAGATGAGATAGAGCGCATCACCAAGCGTTATGGCAATGCAGAAACACAAGCTGAAGTAGCTACTAAAGACGATATCATCTATTGTAAATACGAATTGAGCGATGCTGATGGCAATGTGCAGCCAGAATCTGCAATGGTGGAAGATACCGTCGTATTGGAAAAACTGCCTGCTAAACTGCAGCAACTATTGATGGGCAAAAAGAATGAAGAATCGTTTGTAATACGCCCTGTAGATGTGTGTACAGAAGAAGAACTGGCTGGCTTTATGAAAGACCCGCTGAAACAGGGTGTGGAAGCTGCTAACAATTTTTACAAATGCACGCTGACACGTGTTGCTAAACTGATGCCACGCGAACTGAACGAAGAACTGTTTGCACAGATATTCCCTAACGACGAAATAAAAGACGAAGCTGCCTTTAAAGAAAAGTTGCGTACTGAATTAGGTAAGGAATACGACCGTGTGAGCCGCGAACGCCTGCACAACGAAATTTACGAACTGCTGGTACATCAAACACCGTTTGAACTGCCCGTACCTTTCCTGAAGCGTTGGCTGAAAGAAGGCGGTGAAAAACCAAAGAGTGCTACGGAAGTAGAAAACGAATTTGGCGGTTTCGACCATCAACTACGCTGGACGCTGGTATCTGACAAACTGATAGCAGACAACGACATTACTGTAAGCATAGAAGAAGTAAAAGAACACATCAAAGCACAGGTATTAGGCTACTTTGGTATGGGTGCAGATGGCGATGCTCCTTGGCTGGAAAGCTATATGCAAAAGGTATTGAAAGACAACAAAACGATGGATGAAACATATCGCCGCCTGTTGTTCGACAAACTGTTCCTTTTTCTGGAAACACAGTTTGATGTAACTGAAAAAGAAATACCTGAAGAAGAATTCTTCAAACTGCCGGATGCACACGCTGCACACCACCATCATCATTAATAGTAAATAAGCTATACATAACTAAGCCGTTGGATAATCTCCAACGGCTTTATTTTTTCTGCTACATCAATCGAATAAAAAAATCCCGCTTAGTAAACTAAGCGGGATTTGTATGATTAAACTTATTTGTTTTTAGTGTGCTTCTTCGCCCGGTTTCAACGGTGTTGTTTGCGAGATGAAGTCGTTGCCATTGCCATCATCTTTATAATCGTATGGCCAACGATACACTTCAGGAATATCACCTTCCCAGTTACCGTGTCCGGGATTGATAGGCGTAGTCCACTCCAATGTAGGAGAACCCCATGGATTTTGTGTAGTCATCTTACGTCCGCGGAAGATACTTACGAAGAAGTTTACTACGAATATCAGTTGCGCGAAGAACACTAATATAGCAGCAATACTGATAAAGCTGTTCAGGCTTTCGAAGTTTTTGAAAGACTCCCATGCGCTGTAGTCGTAGTAACGGCGTGGCATACCAGCAATACCTTCGTAGTGCATAGGCCAGAAGATGAGGTAAGCACCAGCAAGCGTTATGAAAAAGTGGATATAACCCAGCGTATTATTCATAAAGCGGCCAAACATCTTAGGGAACCAGTGGTAGATACCCGCGAACATACCGAAGAACGCAGATACACCCATTACAATGTGGAAGTGGGCAACCACGAAGTACGTATCGTGCAGGTGAATATCCAAAGCAGAGTTACCGAGGAACAAACCTGTAAGACCACCTGATATAAACAGTGATACGAAACCAATAGCAAACATCATGGGCACTGTGAAGCGGATATTACCTTTCCACATCGTCGTCAACCAGTTGAACACTTTAACTGCAGATGGTACGGCAATCAACAATGTCAACAATACGAAGATTGAACCGAGGAACGGACTCATACCCGTAACGAACATGTGGTGCGCCCATACTACGAATGCCAGTACAGTGATACCTATCAATGATATAATCATCGCTGTATAACCAAAGATTGGCTTACGGCTGTGGTTTGACAATACTTCTGATGCCATACCCATACCCGGCAGCATGATGATGTACACCTCTGGGTGGCCCAAGAACCAGAACAAGTGCTGGTACAAGATGGCAGAACCGCCAATGTGCGACAATGCTTTACCACCAATGAATATCTCTGACAAGTAGAAGCTGGTACCGAAGTTGCGGTCAAATATCAGCAGAACGAAACCAGAGAACAGTACAGGGAAAGACAATACACCCAGTACAGCCGTGAAGAACAATGCCCAGATAGTCAGTGGCATACGTGTCATGGTCATACCCTTAGTACGCATGTTGAGGATGGTAGAGATATAGTTAAGACCACCCAACAATGATGATACAACGAACAGTGCCATGCTTATCAACCACAAGTCCATACCCAAGCCCGAACCCATAGATGCTTCTTTCAGTGCGCTCAATGGCGGATAAGTTGTCCAGCCACCTGATGCAGGACCTGTTTGAATAAACAGGGATACGAACATGAATACACTTGATATAAAGAAGAACCAGTAAGACAGCATGTTCATAAAAGGCGAAGCCATATCGCGCGCGCCTATTTGCAGAGGAATGAGCAGGTTAGCGAATGTACCGCTCAAGCCTGCCGTCAACACGAAGAATACCAATATAGTACCGTGCATCGTTACCAATGCATAATAAAACTCAGGGTTCAGCTTACCACCTTTTGCCCACTCACCCAGAAACTTTTCCATAATAGGGAACGTTTCGTTGGGGAAACCAAGCTGCAAGCGGAAGAATACCGACATCAACGCACCAATGATAGCCCATATAATACCTGTAATCAGGAATTGCTTACCGATGATTTTATGGTCTTGGCTGAAGATATACTTCGTAATGAAGTGCTGCTCATGGTGTTCGTGGCCATGATGTCCGCCGTGCGCATCGTGTGTGTGCGCTGTACTAGTTCCTTGAATGATAACGTCGCTCATTTTTTGCACTTTTTGTTGTTCTGTACTTCAATTAACAGAACGATTACTTCATCGTTATTGCTTTAACACTATCAGTTGTTGGTTGTGCTGCTGCTGTACTGTCGGCAGCAGGTGCTGGGTTGGCAGATGCATAATACGTCTGCTGTTTAGCCATCCACGCGTCATACTCTTCCTGTGTTTCCACTATCACCGTACCACGCATAGAGTAGTGACCCTTACCGCACATCTGGTCACAAGATATTTCGTACACGAAATCCTTATTACCCGTAATTTCTTTCATCCTCGCCGTTGTGATGGTTGGCGTAAACCATATCGTAGTAACGATACCCGGCACGGCATCCATCTTCATACGGAAGTGCGGCAGTCCAACGTCATGTATCACATCCCTTGAACCTATCAACAGGCTAACAGGTTTGTTCACCACAAGGTGCAGTTCACCGTTTTGTGCTATGATGTCATCTGCATTGTCTTTATCGCTCCAGTCAAGTCCCAATACATTGTTCGCATCGTTTATCTTCCTGAAATCGCGCTTACCCATCACACCATCCTTACCAGGATAACGGATAAGCCAGTTAAATTGTTTACCTACCACTTCTACTACCATCGCTTCTTTAGGTGGTGCAGATGTCATGTGTATCCAGTTGCGCAAGCCTATTGTTACCAATACCGCCATCGCTATGGCAGGTACGGTAGTCCACAAAAGTTCCAGTTTGTTGTTATGCGGGTAGAAGAATGCCGTACGTTTTTCGGTTGACTGGTAGCGGTATGCAAACCAGAAAAGTGCCGTTTGGGTAATGAAGAATACGATACCCGTTACCACCAATGTTACTACGAACATGCTGTCGTACTGCACACCGTGGTCTGATGCGGAAACAGGCAACATCCTGTCTATCAATGCCTCGTGGCACATCCATATACCATACAGGCCAAGGAAGAAAAACGCAACCAGCAACCATGCCATGGTACGGTTCACCCTTGCATTTATCTTTTCTTCGCCACGCAATATGGTAGCATACTCACTTGCTTTTGCTATCTGGTATATGATAACAAATACCAGCATCATTAGTATTATCGCTAAAAGTCCCGACATGGTCAGTAATTCTTGTATTTACTTAAAATAGTTATACTGTGTTCGTTATTCTTTGTTTCTTTTATTAGCTCTGGTGCAGCATCGCTTCTTTCAGCAACGGGTGGTTGCCCGGCACCAACGATGATTTTGTCAGCGTGTTTGATACAACAAATATCAGCAAGCCTGCAAAGCCCATAAATATACCCAACTCATACCAGCCAAGGTGCCAATGCTTACCCAGCGGGCCAGGCATTGTCATGATGTAAAAATCTAACCAGTGACCGAATATGATAACCATTGCCATGAATGTTACCGTAAAGTAGTTGCGCTTGCTGGGGCGTGCCATCAGTATCAATATCGGCATGATGAAGTTGATGATGAATACAGAGTACCATATCAGGCTGTAAGGGCCATGCTGGCGCATTTTGAAGTAAGTAGTTTCTTCGGGTATATTACTATACCATATCAGCATGTACTGTGCAAACCAAACGTACGTCCAGAATACACTAAACGCGAACATGAATTTACCCAAATCGTGTATGTGCTCTTTTGTAACCAGTTCCAGATTACCATTGTTTTTCAGGAATACTACAAACAACAGGATAACCGACATACCACTTACAAATGCACTGGCAAATGTGTACCAACTAAACATAGTAGAATACCAGTGTGCGTCAATGCTCATAATCCACAACCAAGGTGTAGTGCTCATTTGTGTAAGCGCATATACCAACAGGAAGCCTGCAGACCATTTGAACATTGTCCAGTACACTTTTGTACTGTTCTTAGGGGCATTTTCCTGTGCCAGAGAAAGAGCACGGAATTTACGGCCGAAGAAAGACCACAACGCAATGGTAACAATGGTAAAGCCTATGAACATCTCTTTGTTCAGGAATGCTTTTTTGCCTTCCAGTATTCTATCACCTTCGGGGTGTACCCAGTGGTAGATGGTGTTATGACCGTCAACACTAAAACCTGTTGCAATGAATATAAGTATAGCACCTGCTATCAGCCCGAAAACCCAAACATTCGCACCGATGGCTTCGGGTACTCTTTTGTAAGCTACTATCCAACCACCCTGTGCCAGTGATGCGGCAGCTTGTATAAATACGCTGGCTACACTCAGCAACAGGAAGAATACGCTGTTTTGCAACAGTACCAGCCAAAAGCGGGTTTTATCGTGGTGGTCATGTCCGCCCAGCATTGTTACACCGCCCAGTATCAGTACCAGTACACCTACTGCTATTAAAGCAAGGCTGGTATTCCTCAATCGTGCCGGTATCTCAAAACGTTCTGTCATTGTAATATTATATTAGAAGTACGTTTACTTTTTTCTGTGTTTTCTTATTAGTGTTTAGCTGTTTCAGTGGTTGCTACTGCTTTTGCTGTATCAGCAGCGGGCGCTGTAGCTGTTGCGCCAAAGGCAAATGCATCACCGCCATTAGCTGCCTGCACTTGCTTTATGTAGGCTATCACCATCCAGCGTTGTTTTACATCCAGTTGGCTGGCATAAGACCCCATCACACCCTTACCGTATTTAATGGCTGCATACATAGTACCTACAGGCATACGCAAATACTTAGCATCTTTCAGGTTGGCAGGCATGGCTGCAAACTTACCGCTTACATACAACGGACCTTGCCCATCAAGGTTTGTACCATGACACACACCGCAATAGATGTTGAACAAACGCTTACCTTCCGCCATTTCAGCCTCGTTGAAGCGCATGCTTGTGGTAAATGCTTTATAGCCGTTTGTATCACCTTCTACCATATGGTCGGGCAATTCGTGACCCATAGCTACAGTACCCGCTATTGGCTTACGGCTTGTTTGACCGTCTGCAAAGTTGGGGTTGGCAGTGTACGCATCATAAGCACGAGAGTAGGTCATGTCCGGAGCATAGATTTTACCGGGGTTACGATGCTTGCTACCATTTTCGGTACAAGACACCAGTCCCAACCCCGCCATCAGGCTCGCTACTACTATGCTTTTGGTTTTGTTCATAAATATCTAAAAATTCAAAAGTCAACATTCAAAAACCCACGCTCCTCAACTCACCTATCAATCAACTAAGCCAATTCGTACGCTTCTTTTTTATCCCAACGTCCAAACCACCATTCAGATTCCGCAACTTGTACCGATGTTTCAACCGCACCTGTAGATTTCAGGAAGTTGATAACCTCTGCTTCGTTTGTATGATCGTTTATTTCCAATGCTACTACAAACAAATCGTCTGTTTGGCGCGGGTGGAAAACGTGTTTCTTAACGCCGGGCATTATCTGGTTCAGGTAGCAGAACGTAAGTACCATACCTACAGCCGCAAACAATACCGTCAACTCGAAAGTGATGGGTATGAATGCAGGCAAAGACCAATGCGGTTTACCACCGAAGTTGATAGGCCAGTCGCTGCAGAATATCCATGACATGAAACCTACCGCAGTGCTGGTACCAGTAATACCATATATGAAACCTGCTACGTGAAGGTCAGTTTCTTTCAATCCCAATGCACCATCAAGACCGTGAACAGGGAACGGCGTGTACACATCGTGCAGCTTATAACCGCTATTGCGTACTTGCTTCACCGCCGGAAACAGCACTTCCTCATCGTCATAACAAGCAACTGCAAATTTCTTTATAGCCATTTTAAATATTAATTCAAAAGTTAAAAGTCAAAATTCAAAAAACTATTGTCCAATCAACAAGTCAACTAATTAATCAATTAGTGATGCGCGTGGTCCAGTTCGTGTTTAAATTCTTCTGCACTCTTCGCATCTATCGTTTCCATTTTCTTCTTGTAGTTCTCACCCGATGTTTTTAGTACGAATTTGATTTCCGCTACTGCTATCACAGGGAAGTATTTTGCAAACAGGAAGAAACATGTAAAGAACAAACCGAATGTACCGAGGTAGAAGCCGATTTCAGGCCATGTTGGGCTATAGTACGTCCAGCTACCCGGCAGGTAATCGCGATACAGTGAAGTAACGATGATTACAAAACGCTCGAACCACATACCGATGTTCACTACGATAGACATAATGAATGTGAATGGTACATTCCTGCGCAGTTTCTTGAACCAGAACAACTGAGGCGATACCACGTTACAAGTCATCATCGCCCAATAGCTCCACCAGTATGGACCAAGGATACGCCATTTGAAGGCTTCCTGCTCATACAACACACCGCTGTACCAAGACATGAAAAGCTCTGTCAGATAAGCCACACCCACTATAGAACCTGTAAGTACAATTACCTTATTCATAGCCTCTAAGTGGCCGATGGTGATGTAATCTTCCAGACCTAATATTTTACGACAAACTATCAATAGTGTTTGTACCATCGCGAAGCCGGAGAAGATGGCACCCGCAACGAAGTATGGCGGGAAGATGGTAGTATGCCAACCCGGTATTACCGATGTAGCAAAGTCGAAAGATACGATGGTGTGTACTGAAAGTACCAGTGGCGTACTTAAACCTGCCAGCACCAATGAAAGTGCCTCGTGGCGTTGCCAGTTTTTAGCCGTACCCGTCCAGCCAAATGATGCCAGACCATACAGGCGTTTACGCAATTTAGTTTTAGCTCGGTCGCGTACGGTTGCAAAGTCAGGTATCAAACCAGAGTACCAGAACAATAATGATACTGTGAAGTAAGTAGATATCGCAAATACGTCCCAAAGAAGTGCTGAGTTGAAGTTAGGCCAAAGCGGACCACGACTGTTTGGATAAGGCAGTACGAAGAAACCATCCCATACACGGCCCATGTGGAATATCGGGAACTGTCCCGCACACATTACCGCGAAGATGGTCATGGCTTCCGCAGCACGATTCACACCTGTTCTCCACCCCTGACGGAAGAGCAACAAGATGGCAGAGATAAGCGTACCGGCGTGACCGATACCTACCCACCATACGAAGTTGGTGATATCCCAACCCCAACCTACTGTACGGTTGATACCCCATACACCGATACCGTAATAAACTTCCCATGTTACAGAGAAAACACCTAACAGCAACAGTGCCACTGAAAAGAAGAAACCAACATACCACATGCGGCCCGGTTTCTTTTCAATAGGGCTGATTATATCTTCTGTTACCTGATGATATGTTTTATCACCATCTACCAGCGGTTCCCGTACAAACGATTCGTACTTTAAATGCATAGCGCCTTATTAGTAAAAAAGTTCTTTGTTTTTATTTCTTCAAGGCTTTCGCCTCTTATTATTCCTTTTCTCGCAATTATATGTGGTCTTTGTACAAACCGTCCGTTGCCTCGTTGCCACCTACTATCACATCCGTGTTGCGGATTTTCGACATGTAGTTTACGTTAGGCAATGTGTGTATTTGCTCCAGCACATAGAATACGCGCTCTTTGTTTTCTTTACGCAGTTTAGCTATATGGCTATCCTTGTCGTTTACATTACCGAATACGATGGCATCAGAAGGACAAGCTGACTGACAAGCTGTTCTTACAGCACCGTCTTTCATCGGTTCGCCTTTTTTCTTAGCATCCAGTTTCGCTTCTTGCAAACGCTGTACGCAGAAGCTACATTTTTCCATCACACCACGGCTACGTACCGTTACGTCAGGGTTCAGCACCATGCGCGTCAGGTCGTCGTTCACATCATCGCGGCGGTAGTCTTCGTACAGGTTGTCGTCAAAGCAATCCGCACCGTTCCAGTCCATCCAGTTGAAGTGGCGTACTTTATACGGACAGTTGTTGGCGCAATATTTAGTACCGATACAACGGTTATAAGCCATTTGGTTCAGACCCTCGCTGCTGTGGTTGGTTGCAGACACCGGACATACGTTTTCGCAAGGCGCGTTGTCGCAATGCTGGCACATCATCGGTTGGAAGATGGTCTGGATAGTATCCGGGTCGTTTGGCATACCGCTGAAATAACGGTCTATACGCAACCAGTGCATTTCCTGCGATTTCAGTACGTGCGTTTTACCAACTACCGATATATTGTTTTCTGCCTGGCAACCCATAACGCAAGCACCGCAACCTGTACAAGCCGTCAGGTCTATAGACATACCCCAGTGGATGCCCGGTGATTCGTATTCAGGATACAGCGTACCGTTTTTACGATAGCCTTCTTCGTCCACCACTATAGCAGCAGCAGCGGCAGTTGCAGCATCAACAGGGTTGTGTGCTTTTTCTTCGCCATGTCCGCCTTTCGCGTGTTCGCCACCATGCGCTTCGCCATGTTCTTCCCAAGGCAATGTAGTGTAGTGGCCTATTTCCGCATTACGTGCTTCTATCAGCGCGTTGGGGTTTTTAGCAAAGTCTGCTAGTGTGTACTCGCGTACCACAGGGCGCGCTTCGTAGCTATGGTGTGTTTGTGTAATGGCTACATCATGTGTTTCCTCAGTTGGCTTGATGGTTACACCTGCGCTGTATGCAAAGTTTTGACCGTTATAGCTAACAAAAGGATACGCATTCTTGCCACCTATTTCTTTACCGAATTTGTCTTTACCTGTTGCAGCAGCACGGCCTACTTTAGCATCGCGGCCAAAGCCTACAGCTATTGCTACTACATCGTTGTGCATACCCGGCACTACTACCAATGGTAATTTTACCGTTTGCCCGTTGGCAGACACTTCTATTACTTTCTTAGCATTTACTACTTCTGTGATGCTCGTTAATTCAGCACCGAGTTCATAAGCTTTCTTAGGCGATACGCAAGCGTAGTTGTCCCAAGTTGCTTTTGTTATAGGGTCGGGCATTTCAAGCAGCCAAGGGTTGTTGCTCCATGCGCCACCCTTACCGGTAGATACTTTTTCGTACACTACCAGTTCCATACCGCTTACAGGTTTTGCAGCCTGTATGGCAGCTACAGCAGCACTTACATTACCGCTGAATGCACCACCGCCCATTGGCATATCGCCGGCAGGGTTGATTACGCCATCCTGTAATGCTTTATCAAAATTGCTTTGTCCGCCCAGTTTGCTTGTCCAGTAGTTCTTCCACATATCGCCATACGTGGTAGCAGCACCAGCCCATACAAGCAGACTATCCTGGAAAGCGCGTGTTTTGAACAACGGCGCGATACCCGGTTGCATTAGGCTATAGTAGCCAGTTTTAGGCTCTGCATCACCCCAGCTTTCCAGCCAATGGTTATCAGGCACTACGTATTTACAAGCCTGCGCTGTTTCGTCCATACGCTCGGCGAATGATACGCTAACAGCTACGTTTTTCAACGCTTCGGCAAATTTCTTTCCGTTGTAGTAATCGTACACAGGGTTTACATCCTGCATCAATACTGCACCTACTTCGCCTTTGCTCATGGCATCTGTCAGTGCTACCATGTCTGCATCTATACCTGCTTTGTAGTTGCTGGTAACAGCCCAGTTGATGGTAGTACCATTGGCACCGATAGCAGCGTTGATGGCGTTTACTACTGTTTGGATATTTACATCGTTCGCACCGCAAACCACTAAACCGTTACCTTTTTTCAGGTCGGCAGCAGCTTTGGTTACGAGTGTATTCAGTTTTTTACTGGCAAGTGATGGCGTAGCACCAGTTGTTACTGCATTGTACAACGCTACAGCTACTGCACCCATTTCAGATGGCTTACAAGTAGCACGGTCGTCAGCAGCAGCACCTGTAATGGTGTGATTTGCTTCTACCTGATAGTGCTTAGACATATTCAGGTTTTTAGCACTCACTTTACGGCCTTGCGCGTATTGCTTAGAATACTCAGCAGGCGATAACCATGTACCGAGGAAGTCTGCACCCAAACCAAATATGGTTTGTGCTTTATCGAAATGATAAGATGGCAATGTACGTTTACCGTAGCTTGCTTCGTTTGCCTGCAGCATACCGCTATACGATATAGCATCGTACGTAACATGTTTGGCCGTAGGATATTTCGCTATAAATTGATTGATAACTTCTTTTGTAGTAGGGCTGAGGATGGTAGATGTAAGGATGTAAACCGATTTTGTATTGCTTGCCAGCGCGTCTTTTACACTACGGTCTATCGCTTCAAAAGTGGCTTCTTTGCCTTCTGCCATTGGTTGGCGCAGGCGTGCTTTGTCGTACAGGTTCAATACGGCCGCTTGTACACGTGCAGTAGTGGCTCCCTGTGTTACGGGCGACAGCTTGTTACCTTCCAGCTTGATGGGGCGACCATCGCGGGTTTTAACTACTACCGCGCAGTATTCGCCACCGTCAACAAAGGTAGAGGCATAGTAGTTGGCTACGCCCGGCACAATGTCTTCCGGCTTTATGGCATAAGGTATTACCTTACGTACAGGCATTTCGCAACTGGCAGCCAATGTAGCAGCCACTGTGCTGAAACCCAGATATTTCAAAAAGTCGCGGCGGGGAGTAGATGCGTCCAGCAGGTTGCCACCCAAATCAAACGGCAACGGCTCTTTAAACTCGTTTTCTACTGCTTCTTTATGAGCTGTCGTATCGTTCAGCTCTTCAAGACCCTTCCAATATTGTTTTTGACTCATACGGTTCAATCCGGTATAAATTGTTTCCGAATATTTTTTATCACTTGATTATTACTACGCTTTACTGCATTAGTAGTGACATTTCTGGCACTCAAGGCCGCCTATGTCTTCTACCGTTACACCGGTACGCTTGCCCGATTTCAGTTCAGCATGGTATTTCTCAAATATTGAATAATAGTTGTTGCTTGTAAACTGCACTTCCGTTTGGCGGTGACAGTTGATACACCAGCCCATTGATAATGGAGAGAATTGGTACACCTCATCCATTTCGTGTATCGGGCCGTGGCACTGCTGACACTGTACTTTACCAACCGCAGTATGCTGAGAGTGGTTGAAGTAAACGTGGTCGGGCAGATTGTGTATTTTCACCCATTCAATAGGTGTTGCTTTGATATTGCCGTTCTCGTCGCGGATGTAGTCTTTCTTAGCAGGATCCCATCCGGCGTATTTGTATAGTTTTTGTATTTCGGCAGTACCGTCTATCTTCTTGCCTTCTGCCGTTACCAACGGATGCTCTTCTGCACCTGTGTACTCGTTTATCTGCTTATGGCAGTTCATACACACGTTAGTAGATGGTATCATAGCGTGCTTGCTCTTCTCAGCACCTGCGTGGCAATACAAACAGTTTACCTGATTGATACCCGCGTGTACTTTGTGAGAGTAGAAGATAGGCTGCTCCGGCATGTAGTTTTGCTGGCGGCCCAGTTCTACAGCACCATTTGTTATCCAGTAACCCGCAAAGATGAAAGCAAGAATAACCGTCATGGCTATTACCACTTTATTGCGGTAGAAAGGTATTTCTTTTACGTTAGGTACTCCGTCTTTTTCATTAGCTACACGTTTCAGACCACTATTAACACGCCACAGGATGAATGCCAATGCCAGCAGGATGATAGTAACCATGCTGTATATCCAGTTGCTACCTGTTGAATCCTTAGCAGTTGAAGTAGTTGCAGCTCCTGCACCGTCGTCTTTTTTAGGTGGTTCTACGCTGTTTACATAGGTAATGATGGCATCAATCTCTTCGTTTGAGAGGTTAGGAAACGCCGTCATGGCTGTTTTATTCCACTTGGCATATATGTCATTAGCATACTTGTCGCCACTTGAAATAACAGAAGCTGAGTTCTTTATCCAGCTATACAACCATTCTTTGCTGGGCACACGTGCATCCACACCTTTCAGCGCAGGGCCTGTGGCATCCTTCAACGGGTTGTGACAGCTTGCGCAGTTTGATTGGAAAAGTGCTTTACCGTCTGGCGCGGCAATAGCAGGCAGGTTGAATACGAACAGTGTAAACACCAAAGCAATCATGCCTTGGGCAATACTCCGGACCATCGGCTTAATATATTCTGACACTAGGAATGATTTTTTTAATATTAACGTTCCTTTTAGACAAAGCGTGGGCGAAATTACAACACAATGACGAAAGTTTATACACATTTGTTAAAAAATGTTTTTCAATACTGGCAAGGGTTTCAGCCGATATTTTAATTCTGACAATTTGTTTTTGTCATGCCTTTGTCAGCCTCAAACACTTACCTATTTAATCTGTTTTTAATGCTTACTATATCAAAAAATCTACACTATTAAAAAAATCCAATCTGCTTAATTAATCCAACCATTATATGCTTCCTGTTCTGCCACCATCAACAGGTATGCTCGTACCATTTACATAACCCGCTGCCGGAGATGCCAGAAAAGCTATCATCGCAGCTATTTCCTCAGGCTTCCCAAAGCGTTTGGCAGGTATTTCTTCCAGCATCTCTTTCTCTACCTCGTCCAGCGCCACCCCCGTTTTGCTCGATTTATTGTTGATAATGTTCTCCAACCTTGCCGTAGCGGTAGCCCCTGGTAGCACATTATTCACTGTTATACCGAATGGTGCTAATTCATTCGCCATCGTCTTTGCCCAACTTGCTACTGCGCCCCGTATGGTATTAGATACACCCAAGCCTTTCAACGGTATCTTTACCGAGGTGGAAATCACGTTCACTATCCTGCCATATCCTGCCGCTTTCATACCTTCTATGGCAAGTGTAGCAAGTATATGGTTACAAATCAAATGTTGTTGAAAAGCCTGTAGAAAATTGTCAGGTTTTGCGTCAACAATCGGCCCGGCTGCCGGCCCGCCCGTATTGTTTATCAGTATGTGGATGGTATTTTGTTTAACGTACGCACCTACCACATCCTGCACCTGCTGCGCATTGCTGAAGTCTGCCACTAAATAGTTGTGATGCTGCCCTTGCGTCGTATCCAGCTGAGCTATAGCTTGTTTCAGCGCATCTTCATTACGGGCTATCAGCACACAGTTGGCACCCAAAGCAGCCAATGCCTGTGCGCTTGCAAAACCAATACCCTGTGTACTACCAGCTACCAATGCGGTTTTCCCGCTTAGGTTCATCGAAAGCATATCTATATAATTTTAGTCGTACGGTTTTTTATTCTTTACCTGCTATCACTATCACTATCTCGCCTTTTGGGGCGTGTGTTTCGTAGTGTGTTGCCAATTCTGCCAGCGTACCTTTTCTTGTTTCTTCAAACATCTTGGTAAGCTCTCTGCACACGGCCGCCTGTCTGTCTACACCAAAGTATTCTGCCAGTTCTTTCAGCGCCTTTGCCAGCCTGTGTGGCGACTCGTATAGTATAACGGTGCGCTCTTCCGTTGCCAGTTTGGTAAGCATGGTATGCCTGCCTTTCTTTAATGGCAGAAAGCCCTCAAAAGCAAAGCGGTTGCTGGGTATGCCACTCTGTACCAATGCAGGTACAAAAGCGGTAGCACCGGGCAGGCACTCTACGGGTATATCATGTTTTATACACTCGCGCAATAACAAAAAACCGGGGTCTGATATGCCCGGCGTACCTGCATCCGTTATCAATGCGAATGTTTTGCCTGCCTGCATTTGCTCTACCAGATGCGTCAGTATCTTATGTTCGTTGTGCTGATGATAGGGTGTGAGTGGTTTTTGAATACCGTAATGCTTGAGTAGTACGCTACTGGTACGGGTGTCTTCGCACAGTATCACATCCGCGTTTTTCAATACATCTACTGCACGGTAAGTTATATCGCCGAGGTTACCTATGGGGGAAGGAACAAGGTACAGGCGCATAACTGTGTTATCCTTCTGTAATGCTGAATTCAAAAGACTCCATAACAGGGTTTGCCAGCAGCTTGCTGCAGGCATCTTTCACCGCAGCTTCGGCAGCTACCTTATCAGTTGCTTCTACATGCAGGGTGATGTGTTTGCCGATGCGTACATCCTGTACTGCTGTCAACCCCAGATTGTGCAGACTGTTGTTTACAGCCTTGCCTTGAGGGTCGAGCAATTCTTTCAAAGGCATTACGTTGATATGAGCCGTGTATTTCATCTTGTATTATTTTATGCTTCTTTCGGTTTGTATATAAAAGACAAAAGTATGTAGAGAATAAATGCCAATGGTAATGCCGCAACGTGCAGTACGGGCAATGCCGCCAAACCTGCTATTATTATCACTGCCTGTGGCCAGTAGTATGCGGGCTTCCATTTTGCAGGCATGAATTTGATAAAGCGGATTTTCGACACCATCAGCCAGCAGAGCAATGCTATGAGTAAATAGAGTACCCACTTGTTTTGCAAGACAGCACCCAAGCCCATAGGGTTGTACCAGTTTATCAGTGGTAAAAATGCTACGAATACACCCACAGCAGGTATGGGCATACCTACAAATGAACTCTTGTCTTCGCTTACAGATACGTTGAAACGTGCCAGCCTCAATGCACCGAAGCATGCTACTAAAAACGCGGGACTCATGGCAAGCATACTTATATCCAACGCGTTTGGTGCCAACATATACGCAGCCCACAGCATTTTAAAGAATATCATAGAGGGTGCTACACCAAACGATACTACATCTGCCAGCGAGTCGAGGTCAGCACCGATAGACGATGATACTTTCAAAGCCCTTGCTGCTGCGCCGTCCAGCATATCGCACAGGGCGGCTGCAAATATGCAGATGCTGCCCCAGTATGCTTGTTCAGTGCCTACAATCCAATATTGCTCCCCATTTACGAGTGATAAAAATGGCTGTGAATTGAGCGTGAAAGCAATGGCCATGCAGCCAAAAAACAAATTACCTAAGGTCAGCAGATTGGGTAGATGCCTCATGAGGGCGTAAAAGTACCACCGTTTTATAATGATTACAAATGATTATTGGCATACCGATATGCAAAAAGTGCCGCACAAAACGACACTTTTTATAATATATACAGCACAATTGAGCCATTGTGCTATTAAGCCATTCAGCTATTATTATTCAGGCACTACCAAACGGAAGCCGTTACCATGAATGTTTACAATCTCCACAGTGCTATCTTCTTTCAGGTATTTGCGCAGCTTGGCTATGTAGACGTCCATACTACGTCCGTTGAAGTAAGTATCGCTACCCCAGATGCGCTTCAAAGCAGCATCGCGTGGCAACAGGTCGTTTTTGTATTCACATAGCATCAGCAGCAGTTCATTCTCTTTAGGAGAAAGTGTTTGTGCATCATTACTGTCAAATTGCAGCGTGCGCAACTTGCTGTTAAACTGATAACGCCCAACGATAAACTCTACCTGCGAATGCTGTTTTTCCTGCATTTCCTGATTACGTTTCAGGATGGCCTTGATTTTGTGCAGCAATACTTCGCTATCAAAAGGCTTGGTGATGTAATCATCCGCACCCAGTTTGTAACCGTTCAGTATGTCTTCTTTCATGCTCTTGGCACTGAGGAAGAACAAAGGTATGTCCGGGTCAACATTCCTTATTTCTTCTGCCAGTGTAAAGCCGTCCATATTGGGCATCATCACGTCCAGCAGACATATATCATATTTTTCGCGGCGGAAGGCTGCGAGGCCGAGTATACCGTCCCTTGCCAGTTCCACTACAAAATCGTTTAGTTCCAGGTAGTTTTTCAGTACTTGACCGAAGTTGGTATCGTCTTCTACCAACAACACTTTGAATTTTTCGTTTTCCATACGGATATGTTGTATTGACACCAAAAGTAATATTCGGTGTTGTTATTCATAACAAATGTTTTGTTAATAAAAACGCGGACAGTTCATATTCTTAGCCCCTCGCATCTTTTCGCCATACTGGCCCTGATATACGATGGAGAACTCAAATGCCCCGTTGGCTTTGATGTCTGATGCCAGCGAAGAAGTAGTATAATCGTAACTGCTAAGTATACGCAACCCACCAAACTGCACACCCAATGAGCCGATAAATGCATCATTAACACGGTAGTGAGCACCTGCTATTATGCTGCTATTTACTTTACCCTTACCATACACCATTGCAGTGAGTAGTGTACCCGCCACTATTTCTGATGCACCTCGTTGCGATGTATAATAAACTGCTGGGTTGAGTGTGAAATTTTTATCTACTACAAAGCTACCATCAAGGCTCACCATCGGGCGTATAGACATTTTGTTTGTCAGGTTGTAAAACGTTTCTACAGGCTGGTTGATGTGTGCTACACTACCACCCAATTTTATAAATACCAATTCATTGGGGAAGAAAGAAAAATTGACACCACAGCCAACATCATAAAAACTGGTTTGTATAATATTTATCTGTTCACCGTTTGGCAGGTTTTTATCAAACTTAAACCTGTCCCATTGCATATCAAACGTCAGTTTGTTGTAATCTACACTACGGGTTGCATAAGCAGCCGATAAGCCCGCGGATATGAGAAATGTTTCGCTTGTTTGTACATGGTATGCCAGCGACAAGTCGCCTCTTGTCAGGCGTAGGTTACCATCGCCTGCCACGTCGTTATAAAAAACAAGCCCCATGCCCATCCAGTTAGTACCTGTACCATTTTTAAAAACAGTGCAATCGCCAAAAGCAGAGAAAGTGTTGTATGGTACCGCCAGTTTTGTCCATTGGCTCCTGTAGTTCATCCCCACCCTGTAGTCGTCTGTACTCATCAACGCGCTATTCGCCGGGTTCAGCAGCAGTGGTGCATTATAGAATTGCGAAAAATGCAAGCCCTGCGCCTTAGCATATTGTGCCGATACACATATTGATAACAACAAAAAAACTATCTTTCTCATAAAATCATCTTAATAAGGTAACATTTCCCTTTTTGTAAAAAGTAGTACCGTCTACAAATGTTACATTCAGCACAAAACCATACGCTTCCATTTCCTGTGGCTTGCCTTTAAATGTGCCGTCCCATCCTTTTTCTTCTTGGTTGGTTTCAAATACTTTCTCGCCCCAACGATTGAAGATGCGCAGGTTGACAGTTTCAATACCGTATCCCCTTACGTACAATATTTCGTTATTACCATCCCCGTTAGGACTGAAGGCTGTTGGTATATCTGCAAGAGGTTTTACATCCGCTGTTACAGTTTTGCATACAGTATCGGTACATCCTTCCTTATTCATAGCTACTAAGCACACTGTATAATCACCTGTACGCTTGTAAGTATGCTCTGGGTGTGTTTCAGCAGAGCCACTGCCATCACCAAAAGTCCACGAATAAGAGATGGCCCCTTGCGACTGGTTGGTAAATTTATGTGGTTCATTCGTCACTGGCACCAAAGGCGTATATGTAAATGCCGCTGTTGGCGATGGTTTCAGGCTTATTTCTGTTGACTGAGAATCTATTTTATTGCAGGTAGCAGGGTTAGTTACTATCAGCCTCACTTTGTATTTGCCTATTGTATCATACTTATGTGCCGGTGAAGCGAGTATAGATGTTTTGCCATCACCGAAGCTCCACAAATATGTCAGTACATTAACAGACCTGTTGGTAACACGAAACGAATCCTGATAACATATCAAATCAGGCACTTCAAATTTTGCTTTTACAGAATCATCTTTGAAAGTAATAGTACGCGTTGCAGTATCGGGTGTGTTACAGGCAGCCGGATCTGTCATTATCAAACGTATGGTATATGTTCCTGCCTTGCCATAACTCTTATTAGGCGGTGTTACGCCAGTAAAAGTGCTGCCATCGCCAAAGTCCCAGGTAAACACAGTAGCTGCAGGTGTAGGGCTATACAGAGAACTATTAGTAAATGCTGCCCTGTATGGTGAGCAGGTATCCAGTATCGCTGCATTGAATATGGCGTCTATTCTATCATTGGTTACTTGTATCAATACGGTAAATGTATCGCGCAGGTTGCAGGCAGAGAGGTTCCCGGCTATCAGGCGAACTGTATAATTGCCGGGCGCAGTATATATTTTCGGTGGGGGTGTGGTCCCTATATACGTACCGCTACCATCTCCTAAATCCCACTCAAAAGTAGTAGCATTTGTAGATATATTATTGAAAGTCACAGGGTCTCCAACACATACTTTTACGGGTGTTGCTGTAAAATTGGCATCTACATTACCGAGGTTTAATGCCATTTTAAAGGCCACCAGGTTACAATTACCACTTGGGTTGGTTCTGCTGTGCGCTCCTACAGTAGTAGGTACACTATTAGAACCACCACAGCCGCCGCATATAGCTTGGTATATTACACCATTTTTGTCAAATCGACTAGTGCCGCCATCTACGTGGTCGCCAATGCTGGGGCTGCCGAAAAACCCACCGAATAGTTGTGAGGTGGCATTTTTTGCCAATACGAAAAAGTAAAAATCTTCCCCTGTAGGCGATGTGCTTGTGATGAGCGCAGGCACCGGAGAACCCAATATGGCTGGCATACCTGTAGTGCTGCTGCCATTACCGGTAATAGCACCGCCCCAACCAGATACATACACGTTTTCGCAGGTGTCTACAAGAAACGCTGTAGGGGTTATGTTTGTAACTGTTGATGTGCCTGAGCCGAATTGTGTTGCGTAAATAGTTGTGCTCAGTGTACTGTCCAGCTTCAGGATGAACTGACTGGAGTTTGGATTGAATCCTGCAGAGTTGACGCGAGGTACACCGTTGTTCAACGATTGCCCCATTACATACACATTATTGGAATTGTCGAGTTGCACGCCATAACACTGGTCGTACGAAGAGCCGCCTACAAATGTGCCTATTTGTCTGTTATATGCACCGCTATTTTGAAAACGGGTAATAAACCCGTCTATAGCACCGCTGTAAGATGAACGGTAAGTACCTGCAGTAGCATAAAAATTATTGCTGGCCGTACCACCAGATACATACACCGCTGTTTGCGAGCGGTTGAGAGCCAACACATAGGCAGCATCATCGCCTGTGCCGCCCAAATAAGTACTCCACAATATAGCACTTACACTACTATTCAATTTAAACACTACTGCATCCTGACTACCGGATAAAGTACCTTGCGTGCTGTTGGCTAATGGAAAGTCTGTAGAGCGAGAACAAGCAGCTACATATATATTGTTGGCATTATCAACTATTACTTCACTACGTGCATCATCACAATAACTGTGCTTTAAAGACGTGTTCACAGTAGCATATACAGCCGAAATATTAATACCGTCATCGCCACTACCACCCATATAGGTAGAGCCCACCAAGGCAGTACCTGCACTATTGAGGGAAGCAACAAATATTTCTGACCCCCCACTGAATGTCCTGAAAGTTGTAGGAAAATCTGGTGAACAAGTACGACCTGCTATTACAAGATTACCATTACCATCCACTATCATACTATGCGGCTGGTCGTTATTTGTACCACCTAAGTACGTAGAAAATATCAGGCCGGTACCTGTAGCATTGAATTTCGTAATAGTTGCATCGCATTGAAATGAGGCTTCACCCCCACAGTTACCACCACTGGCAAATGCAACATCATAAGCCCCTGTAGTTGTTGGGTAACCTGCACCACTAGATGAGCCGCCGGCATAAAAATTACCCGCATTATCATACGTGGCAGATAGGCCCCAGTTATCTGCCGTAGAGCCTGTGTAGGTAGAAAAAATAACGGTGGGGTCTATTATTAATTGATAATTATTATCGTACCCCCTGGGGAAGTTATAAGACACCACATTGCCATTCAGCTTGTATTTACAAACAACCTCTACACGCTCTCCGTCGATGTATTGGTATGCATAAGGCTTCAGTTCTTTTAGCCTACCTACAGATGTTTTGATTATCAGGTTTTGGCTTTCAATACTCAAGCCATCCGTACCCTCGTATTGCAGCGCTATCTGTTGCGGGTCTGCACCCGGGCTTACTATGAAGTCGTACTTCATATCCGCGTTTTCTGATGCAATATGTAGGTCTATGCCTTTGTATATTTCCTTGTAGTCTATATTGTAATACGGATGTATCCCTGATTTCCATTTGCTTTTGTCATTGCCCAGATAATAGTTGTAATAATGTTGCTGTGGCTTGCTGCCCACTACTTCAGCCGTTTGTGCGTTAAGAAACTTTACTTTGTAGGTATGGAAGCGCAGTATCTGTGGTGCAGGCAGGTGGTTTTCTTTTACACCATGTATTTTGCCGCTATTATCAGCAGCTTCCATCTGGAAGGTGATACCCTTTTGCTCCAGATACACATTACCACCACCCGTAATGCTTTTATATAAAAACGGCCCGCTCCATTGACCCTTATTTTCTACAAACTCTAAAGTATGGTTGCCCGACTTGGCTAATGCTGCTAATGGCATTAGCAATACAACCGTCAGATACCGAAGTATTCTTTGCATCGTGTACTTGTTAAAAAACTGTAAACTGTAATAGTAAATATAATCTATTTACAAGACATATCGCCGACAAATATGGTTGAAACCGCCATCAGAGATGATTAAAAATAATTAATTCGGCATTTTTTAAACCACGGGTTAAACAGGTTTGTATTGGGCGGATACTATCCCGAGGCGATGCCATCGCCTGATTATAAGAGAAGAGAAAAACAGGCAGCCGTTAGTTCACTATCTTATTGGCACAACTGCTGCTGGCAAATGCCTCGGGTTTCGCTTTGAAGGCAAAGCCCATACCCAGTATGTAGCCCATTGCCTCTCGGAGGGCTTCGTTGCTTTTAAACTGGGGGTTGGTGTTGATGTCGGCATGTACTTCCATGTCCACATCGTACTGGTTAAAGAGGTCGCATAGCTCATAAGCTATCTCTATGCTTTTGGCTACCTCTACCAGCATACGCTCTTTAATGCTATACTGGTGCGTTGTTTTGTCGTTGCAGATGTACATAAAGCCACCGTGCTTTTCCCTCAGAAAAACAATGACGGTAGCAAATTCCGTTTCGCCACCACGTACCTGAGAGTCTGTACCGATGCATACTTTCAGCTTCCAGCCTGCATTTGTTTCCCGTACTATCGCGTTTTCCACCGCTTGTTTCACGGGTTGTTTCAATGTTTCTCCGCTAAAGGTGCGCCATAACATAGGCTTGTTTATTTAGTTATTCTAAAGTTACCCATATAATTGTTACGTAATCCTTATGTGAATGTTAGCGTACTATGAAATGCACATGTTATAAACATTTTTACTACGGGCTATCCACGGCTTTTGTTATCCACCTGTTAAGCATTAGCTATTTCCTTAAAGCATCATGCTGGTTTCAAGTTTAGTGCTATCTTTGTTTGTGCTTCGGTAGTAGCGTACACTACCTGTAAGCATAGAGACAGGACATATAGAGTGTAAGAGAACATCAGCTAACAAACTGAGTATCTCTTAAACAAACCAGATGGAGTTTAAAACAGGCGAAAGGGGTAATACCGCAATGCTGCAATCAGAATATTGGACGATTGGCAAGTGGTTCTCTTTCCTTATCATATTTACCGCTGCATGGGCAGGCATATATCTTGCCGTCCATTCAGACTATGGTGTGCAGGGGCATGAGTATGCTTCTTTTTCTACTCAACAAGTAAGGCAAGTCAACCGCATACTTACCAGTAATGCCAATACGATTGCTATTGAGCAAGCACCGCCTCAACAACCCGTCAACTTCATAGACAGTAGCGTCAGCAATGTAAATACAGCACAAAACGAAGTACCTACCATCGCCCTTGGATGCGATATGAATTGCCGAGCCGAAAAAGTATTGTTGTATGTAAACAGTGAGTTTGACGGCAAAGTAGCACCGGAACAACTGCAATCGCTCAAGCAATATATAGGCACTTTTGCACAACAAGATGTGGGCATTTTTCTGGCAGACTATAAGCTGAAAGTACGCTCATATTTTTGGCTGGCTGGCCCACTGATATATGCCGAAGTTGTGTTTTGGGTAGTGATAGGCGTAGTATGTAGTGTGCTGTTTGCTACAGGCAATGCACTACGCCGAAAAAACAAACGTGGTTTCGATAATAAAGAAATCATGTACCAACTGGCTAAGTTTTTCTATGCGCCTTTCCTTGCTGTGGTAATACTATTGGCATACAATTACTTCAATAAAAACACCACGCTCAGCACCAGCCTCGGGCAGGGTATCATCGTATTCGCATTTATAGCAGGCTTTTTTGCAGGCAGGTTTATGAACTTCCTCGATAGGCTGAAACGATTGATACTACCATCGGGCAACGAAGATGATGAGCATAACACACCAGCTTATGCTGTAGCTGCTCCCACCCAGCAAATACCCGTAACAGCAGATGTAGGACAAATGGAAGCAGTAGAAGCTATGACTGTAGATGAAAACGGCGAACTGAACCCTGTAATACAACAAAAGAAAAAAGATGGCGAACTGGTAGATGTAGAGGTAGAAGTAAAATTAGACATCAGTGGTTTGTTTGACGAAGAACGTGATGATATTATGAAGCGTGGTTTCAGCAAAGCCATCGTAACGCTGCACAATGTAAACGGCAAAGAAATCATACCAGCTAAAAAGACGCTGGATAAAGACAATGCCATCTTCACCGCATACAACGTGAAGCCGGGCATCTATATAGCCCGTGCCACCCTGTCGCAAAAGCTGCAAGATGAGCATATCATCAACCTCTTTGGCGAGCGTACTACGTATGTTACTGCAGACAAGCCGGGGCTGGAACTCTACATCCGCAAATACGAACTGGTAGATTAGTGTTTTTACGCAACATATTTGTAGGGCTGCTTTTTAGCAGCCCTTATTTTTTGCCACCTATGTCGAATGCCTTATTTTGCAGCAGGATATGAAACACGCATTAGCACTGCTGCTGGTATTGGTTACCTGCATTACATCGCAAGCACAAGAGCTACAAACACCTTTATTAAGCCCCAGGGCTTATGTAAAAAGCAAGCATATTGATATTTCTTACGGCCAGCCCTCTGTACGCGGGCGGGTGATATTTGGCGAGCTGGTGCCTTACGGGCAAGTATGGCGGGCAGGCGCTAATGAGGCTACAGAAATCACTTTCCGCAGAAAAGTAACGGTGGCAGGCGTACCTGTTGATACAGGCACATATACATTCTTCGTCATCCCTGCCGAAAAAGAATGGCTGATAATACTAAACAAACAACTGGGCCAGTGGGGTGCGTACGAATACGATAAACACAAAGACAAAGACGTGCTGAAAGCACCAGTGCCTGTACAATCGCTGAGTAGCGTACAGGAAAAACTCACCTACAAACTAAGCAAGAAAACACTCACCATCAGTTGGGATAAAACAAGCGTAGCAATACCTGTTTCAATTAACTAACTGTTAATGAAATAAGCCCCTTACAAATTCATCTGTCATTCTTACCGTTTCGTCTTTATTAAGTTTTCAAACGGCAAAGTGGCATATTATCTTTACAATAGCTTCTTAATAATTGTTAAGAGCATAGGAGTAAACATAGGTAAACGGCAATTTGCGGCGGGTTTTTCAACTCGCCGCTTTTTATGTCCTTCCATTCAAGTATTGTCACTTGTTCCACTGTTAGTAAAGCGCATAACAGTATTTCAAATTGCATTTATCAAACGGCTGTATATTTAGTGTTCAAAACTCCTTACAGAACAGCTTGAAATGCATTACTGGAAAGCATTATTCACCACTATATTCCTTACAATAGCTTGCTGTAATAGCAGTAAAGCTCAACCATTCTTTTCATTACCTGACTGTATAGTATTAAACAAGATTGACTCACTATTTTCAGCCAAAGACTATGTCAGCACATTAAATGAAATTAATGCCATACAAGCCAAAGGTTTACAGCTAATGTCTGACAGACAAGTACACCTGAGGCAATTCTATTGCTATAAAAATCTGCAAATACTTGATACCGCATTCTATCATCTTCAACAGGCATTAATGATGGGTTTACATTGCAGAGAATTACCCTGCGATATTGCGGATGACTTCTTAGTATTTGACAGTACTCGCAATAAAAGTATCGCTGCACTATTCTCGAAAAATAACAGCATTATCAGCATTGACTATCAGTTATTAAATCAAATCAATGATATGATAAGTTATGACCAAATAGTAAGAGATAACGTAAAGTACATAGATTCAAATTTGTACCTTAACATTGATAGTATCAGAAGAACATTATCTATTGGTGTAGTTGATAGTATTAACCTGCAAAAACTCAGACTAATCATTGCAAAGTATGGATGGCCAGGGTGTAACATACTGGGCATTAAAGGTGATATAGATTTTTGGGGATTAGTACAACATGCTGACAAGGATGTTGAATTGCAAAAAACAGCCCTTATATTATTAGAAGCACAACTCCGCATCAACAATAGCAGGAAAGAGAATTATGCTTATCTGTACGACAGGATATGTGTGAACGATAATAAACCACAACTATTTGGCACTCAAGTAAAAAATGCAGACAAAAACAACTTTGAACTGCATCCCCTACAAGACGCAGCAAATGTTGATGTATATAGAAAAGCATTTAATTTAACCAGCCTTGAAGTTTACATAGCGTATTTCAAGCAACATAAATGAATAGTAATATTGCACCGCTAATAGTGTTCTTCGCATACAGTTAACTACAAGCAAAAAATCCTTGTTCTCAACTTATCGGGCAAACCCATTAATCCCTGCCTGAGGAAGGCAGACCTAAAATCCCGGTTCATTATTACCTTTGCAGCTATGAAGATTGTACCCGGAGAAATCAAGACCGCAGACTTACACGCTTATTTATTAGGTGCCATCGCGCCACGTCCTATATGTTTTGCCAGTACGGTAGATAAGGATGGCAATGCCAACCTGTCGCCATTCAGTTTTTTCAACGTATTCGGCAGCAAGCCCCCCGTATTGGTTTTTTCACCCGCACGCCGCGTACGCGATAATACCATCAAGCACACACTCGAAAATATTTACGAAACCAAAGAAGTAGTGATAAACGTAGTAAGCTACGATATGGTGCAGCAAATGAGCCTTGCCAGTTGCGAGTACCCCAAAGGTGTGAGCGAATTTGAGAAAAGCGGCTTCACCCCCGTAGCAGGCGATATGGTTAAAGCATTTCGTGTAAAGGAATCGCCCGCACAGTTGGAGTGTAAAGTAACGCAGGTGATAGAAACAGGCAACGAGGGCGGCGCGGGCAACCTTATTATTTGCGAGGTGCTGTGTATGCATATCAACGACGAGGTACTGAACGAACACGGTAAGATAGACCCACACAAAATAGACCTTGTAGCCCGTATGGGGGCAGACTATTACTGCCGTGCATCGGGCAATGCGGTGTTTGAAGTACCAAAGCCCAACATGCAATTAGGCATAGGGATAGATAACCTGCCCGACAGCATTCGCAACAGTGCCATACTTACGGGCAATAACCTCGGCTTGCTGGGCAACAGCACTACCATACCCGTGGTTGATACCGTGCTATACGACGACAGGCTGACACACATACTTCGCGACAACAGCAACGACGAACAGACACTTACCACCGCACTGCATCTATACGCCAAAGAACTGCTGGACGAGGGTGATGTAAACAAAGCCTGGCAGGTGTTACTGGCGGGGGGATAGATATTTAAAGTGTTATTAAATAGATAGTAGATATACAAGGGAGTCTACAGGATTGATATTAAAAACTCTTCGCATATAGCGAAGAGTTATACACAGATGTGTTTATCAAAGTATATTATTTCAGTACTACATAAAATATACACTGGGGATTATCTGATGTGAAGGTAAGATAAAGAACCTTACATTTTGTAATCTCAGCAATTAAGATTTAGATAAAATGACAATCATTTAACATAGTCTGAACATTCTAAATATGGGACAAAGGCATTATGAACTTTAAACCGCTGCACACCAAGCTTACTTGCTAATACTTTTATCTTCTCAATATTATCAAAATCATAATCATATGAAAAGTGTGACGGGCGGGTTTCTCTTCCTATAAACGACATTGAACATAAGTGATCTATAAATTTATTTACTATAGCTTCATTTCCTATATCAATCCCTATAGACTTCATCAATAATTTTAATTGATCTAAATCCATGATTGAAGCCTCACCCATACAATTATAAAAGAAAGTTTCCATCTGTTGAATGGTAACACCATTTTCTACCAATACAGAATTAAAAACCCAATTCGAGTAATCAGTATAGGCAAATTCTAAATCAGATGACTGAATAATGCTATGCCCTCTAGATATAGCAATATTCTTAGCACTATTTAAAAAGTAAATTAAATCTCTTGGACGAGGGATAATACAAGAAGTAACATACTCTTTTACATCAATGCCGTCAACTGATTTTACTATAAATTTATCCCAAAACGCTTCTGAAGATATCTTCTCATCAGAAAAATACTCCACGCGTTTTTCAACAATTCGGAATAATACCTCTGAGTCATCCCATCTTAACTTTGTGTACTCAATCTTATCTGGCTCCCTTGCAAACTGGAGAACATGTTTGAATATATCACTTCTAATAAAAACCACTAAATTCAAATCAAAATCATACGGATTTTTGGGATTGCCTTTAAGTTCTTTTGTTATTCTTCCTATTACGCCTAGAAGCCCCAATATAAACTTACTTATTACTTCAATATCCTTTCCTTTCTTCCAATTCTTATCAAGGTTATCAATTAAAATAGCTAATCTATTCCGTTTAAGCATGAAATCGATGATAAGTTCTTTCAACCTACCAATAATTTTTTCATGAAGAATCTGAGATAGTTTTTCTCTAAATTCTGTTTGTTCATTTATTTCCTGAAGTATCTGTAGATGAAGTAGTTCTTGCTCCAGCCTTGTAGAAAAATCTGTAAGTATAATCTTTTCATTTTCTTCTACGAATTTGATAATATTATTATCTAATTCGGTTAATGAATATGATGGCTTATTTTTTACGAAATAATATATCTCTTTAGCTACTTCAGTATAAATTAGGAATTTCCATATAGACTGAATTATGTAGCCTTTCTCAAATTCACTATTCAGTTTCTTAATTAATTCAACTAACCCATCTATCTCAAAATTGACAGGTTTAATAGTAACTACTAGGTTTCTAACATCTTTTGATACTGCAGATTCTAAATAATATAATGTAGCAGTTTTCCCAGTACCCTTTCTACCCACAACAAGATTATATTCACTTTTGATGATATTTTCTTTATGTGCAGTATCTACATAATAATCATATACGATGCTTGATTCATGTTCTGCAATGTATTCACCAAACTTTAAACTCTGTAAAGGAGATTCAATTCTTTTCTTTACACTGGGAGTTTTAGTAACAGAAATTAATTCTGCAATATTTGCTTTTAAGTCCGTCAAAAATGGCGAAATCGCTGCTTTACATAATTCTAGATTAGTGTACTTTTTCAAGTACTCTTGATAATCTATACTCGTGGGGTACGGCTTTTCTGCAATCATTTGTACCCTCAACCCTAAACCTAATGCTAAACCAGCGACAAATGCACATTTAGCATTATGTAATTGGTACCCACTTCTATAAGTAGAAGAAAATTCAATTAAAACTGCAGGTACACTTTGTAGTTTCGAAATATACCAAGAAAGTGATTGGACCTTTGCTTCTACCGAATCATCAATAATACAAGGTAACTTATACCCTTTAATAGTATTAATAATGTACTGATTGTAATTTGTATCAAACTGACTTTTAAGATATAAAAGACTATATCTATCTTTTTCAATCTCTTGAGAAGAAAATAATTGATCTAATAAATATTCTTCCTTTTCATATGGCTTTTCTCTTAAAAAAGAATTGGTAATATCATCACTTTTAGTGTAGTTGGTATATCCAACAGTTGTCAAAAAATTTAATTCTTTGAACCTATGATATGAGTCAATAATAGACGTATCCTGTGTAATAAAGATTTTCTTTCTCTTAGCAATTGCAAAACCTAACTCAAATAGTACGTTTTCATTTAGCCCAGTTACATCTGCACAAAAGAAATCTGAAGATTCAATCTCTTTTAGTATTTGGGAAATTAAAAGATTCCCGCTAATCGTTAGTAGCTTCCAGCTTTTAATCATTACAAGCTGACCATCCTTATTTACCTTTTTTATAGCATCTTCAATAAACTCACCACAATGTGGTGGCTCTGAACCGTATGCAAAAAAACCCCATTTACTCATAAATATGTCAAGATGACTTTATATAAAAATAACAATTTCTCATGACAATCGATATACTCCCAACTATATACTATAATGAGAATTCAATCTGAGCATAGCTCCCCAGCCTTTGTAGCTCTTCCTCACCAACAACAAAACACGCTTAACAAATAAGTAATACTGGCAAGATAACCCCTTCTATCTCTACCATCTCTAATATGCCATTTCATCTCTTAGCGCCTTTGCGGTTAAATAATACCCTGCCAATCCCTTAATCCCAATAATCCCAGTTCTTACCTTTTTAACGTATATTTGTAGTAATAAAACACTGCATCCATGAACCTTCGCCACGAAATATTTATACAGGAAATGATAGCGCATGGCAACCGCAAAGAAGCGTATCTGAAAGCCTATCCACAATCAACACCTGCCGCCGCCTACAACAATGCCTGCCGGTTATTGTCTATCCCCCACATCCGCGAGCGGATAAAAACAGCGTGGGCCGCTACGGAAAACACCACCATCCAACAACTACAAGAAGACTACGGCATGACACTGGCAGATGTGTATGAGAAACGTGTATTGCTGGCATATATCATAAAATCGGCACTGGCATGGCAACAATCCGAAACAAATGATGACGGCACAGCAACCTGCCTACCGGACATGCAGGCAAACGGCAACAAAACAGCAACAATTTCCACCCCTACAGAAATCTTGTTGCAACCACCCACAGTGTCGCAGATATTGAGAGCCATTGTGTTAGACACAAAACTGGAACATGGCTGGCGACGAAAACTATAATAAACTATACAAACACTATCAATTACTATCAACAGATATAACAATTCAAAATTTAAAAGTCAAAATCTGTTCTTCCGAATACCTAATTTTAGCTTTTGAATTTTGACTTTTGAATTAGAAGCATGTTTACCATCAACCGTCCATATCAGCCAGCCGGCGACCAGCCTACTGCCATTGCCGAATTGGTAAAGGGCATCCGCGAGGGCGAAAAGTTTCAAACGCTGCTAGGTGTTACAGGTAGCGGTAAAACCTTTACGATGGCCAATGTGGTACAGGAAGTCCAAAAGCCTACATTGGTGCTAACCCATAACAAAACACTCGTAGCACAGTTGTATGGCGAGTTCAGGCAGTTTTTCCCCGACAATGCGGTGGAGTATTTTGTCAGTTACTACGATTACTACCAACCCGAAGCATACATACCCACATCTGATACTTATATAGAAAAAGACCTGAGCATCAATGAAGAATTGGAAAAGCTACGCTTACGCGCTACGAGCAGTTTGCTCAGCGGGCGTAGAGATATTATTGTGGTAGCATCCGTTAGCTGTATATACGGTATGGGTAACCCTACCGACTATGCGGCGGGCATCATCCGCTTCAACAAGGGCGATAATATGGGGCGCAACCAGTTTCTGCACCGCTTGGTGAATGCATTGTATATGCGTAGTCAGGGCGAGTTTGGCAGAGGTACGTTTCGTGTGCAGGGCGATACGGTTGACATCAACCTGCCGTATGTTGACTATGGTTACCGCATCACTTTCTTTGGCGACGAGGTGGAAGAAATAGAGAGCTTTGAAACCGATACAGGCAAGCGCATTGGTACGATGCAGAACGCCGCCATCTTCCCTGCCAACCTGTATGTTGCACCCAAAGACCAGTTAGCTGTCATCATGCACGAGATACAGGATGAAATGCACCGCCAGCATGAATATTTTAAAAGCATCGGCAAACACATAGAGGCACAGCGCATCAAAGAGCGGGTGAACTACGACTTGGAGATGATACAGGAGTTGGGCTATTGCAGTGGTATAGAAAACTACTCACGCTTCCTCGACCGTCGTAAACCCGGCACGCGCCCCTTCTGCTTGCTCGATTATTTTCCTGACGATTTTCTGATGGTAATAGACGAGAGCCATGTTACCATACCACAGATAAGCGGCATGTATGGTGGCGACCGTAGCCGTAAGCTGAACCTTGTGGACTTTGGCTTTCGCTTGCCGAGTGCCTTAGACAACCGCCCGCTGAACTTTCATGAATTTGAAAGCCTGCTGAACCAAGTAGTGTTTGTCAGTGCCACGCCCGGCGATTATGAACTGGAGCGAACAGGTGGTGTAGTGGCAGAGCAGGTGGTACGCCCAACAGGACTATTAGACCCGCCCATAGAAATACGCCCCAGCATCAACCAGATAGACGACTTGCTGGATGAGATAGACAAGCGCATCAAAAAAGGCGACCGCATATTGGTAACCACCCTCACCAAACGCATGGCAGAGGAGATGGATAAATACCTGAAACGCATCAACATCAACAGCCGATACATACACAGCGAGGTGGACACACTGGAGCGTGTAGAAATACTACGCGATTTGCGATTGGGCAATATTGACGTACTGGTAGGTGTAAACCTGTTGCGTGAGGGGTTGGACTTGCCAGAAGTATCGTTGATGGCTATACTGGATGCCGATAAAGAGGGTTTTCTGCGCAACGTACGCTCGCTTACCCAAATGGCAGGACGTGCGGCACGTAATGCAGACGGGCTTGTAATATTCTATGCCGATAAGATAACCGAGAGTATGCAGAAGACGATTGACGAAACCGACCGTCGCCGAGATAAACAGATAGCCTATAACCTGCAACATGGCATAACGCCACGCACCGTCATCAAATCGAAAGAAGAAGTATTTAAGCAAACATCGGTACTGGATATAAAGGGTTACGACGAAAACAATCAATACGCCATACACGAAGAGGTGGCATCTATAGCAGCAGAAGATGAAGTAGAATATAAAACGATTGCCCAGCTTGAAAAGCTGATAGCGAAAACAAAAAAGGATATGGAGAAAGCTGCCAAAGAACTCGACTTTATGGAAGCAGCCAGATTAAGGGATAAAATGTTTCAATTACAAAAAGAAAAGGAGGAGATGAAATAGTAATTACTTTACAATCAACCCTATTGAATGACAATATGATTTCAATTCCCAAACATCCTTACCTATAAGTTTTTTTATCCGCTCATCTTGTTTTACTATTTGTAATAATGTATGAGTAACTGACGATAATAACTCACCACCAGTACATGCTGATAACTGAACTTCAGATATTTTATTAGCATAATCTTGAGCATCATTTTGTTCAAGAAAAGCAATAATTTTTTTTATTTTATCTAAATAATCCAACTGAAATATATTATGTAACACTCCTGAACACCGTATATCGCAACACCGCTTCCAGCAGTAAGGCAATGATTGCTATCAACGCAAAAGGGAAGAATAGTTCTGTATAATGTTTGTAGCTGCTGATTTCAATTTTGGTTTTCTCCAACTTGTCTATGTCTTTGTATATAGATGCTAAAGAAGCATTGTTGGTAGCACGATAATATTTGCCGCCTGTTTCATTGGCTATCTTGCGCATCAACGGTTCGTCTATTTGCACGGGCATCATCTGCTTCTGTATGCCAAAAGGTGTCTGCACAGGGTACGGTGCTTGCCCCATGCTGCCAACGCCAATGGTATATACCCTTACTTTGTAGCTCTTGGCTATTTCCAATGCTGTGCTGGGGTCAATTAGACCTGTGTTGTTAACACCATCTGTCAGCAGTATCAGCACACGGCTTTTGCCTTTAGCGTAGCGTAGCCTGTCAACCCCTGTTGCCAGCCCCATGCCTATGGCAGTGCCATCTTGCAGCATACCGCTTTTTATGTTGCTCAGTTGCTCTTTCAGTACGTTGTGGTCTATCGTTATGGGGCATTGTGTAAAGCTCTCACCCGAAAAGATAACCAAGCCAAGCCTGTCTGTCGGACGGCGGCTTACAAAGTCGAGTGCCACTTTCTTGGCGGCTTCTATACGGTTGGGTTGCAGGTCTTCTGCCAGCATACTACCCGATACGTCTATGGATAGTACAATATCAACCCCCTCGCTGTCTATGTTCTCAGTTGTGTTACTTGATTGCGGGCGTGCCAGTGCAATGGTCAATGCCACCAAAGCTAAGATGCGTAGTACAAAGAGTAAGGGGCGCAAGCGTACACGCCAAGTAGGCTTTACCCTTGCTATACCCGACAGCGATGTCATACGGATGGCGGGGTTATCTTTCACCTTGCTACGTTGTTGCCACCATATAATAAATGGTATCAGCAACAACAACCCAAAGAACATGGGGTGTGCGAAACTCAAGTGTTTGAAATCGAGTAAGGCACTCATGATGCTGCGGTTGGGTTTTGAGGTTCAACTACTACTATGGGTTTGGTAGCCTCTACAAACTGTTTTGCATAGTCCATAGCAGCCATGTGTTCTTGCGGTGTTGGCTGTGCCTTGGCAAATTTGGCAAGGTCTGCTATATAGAAGATGTTAGATAACAATATCCTATGGGCAGTCATCTCTTTGTGTAGTGCTACTTTGTGCAGTATCTCGTCCGATGTCAGTTCCATCACATTCACACCAAAGCGTTCTTCAATATATATCCTTAGTGTATCTACCAGTTGCGTATGGTATTCTTTGGGTTGATTATTTTGCCAGAGTTGCTGCTGCTCCAGTTCGCCCAATAGTCGCAGCGCTTTTTCATTGGCTGTTTCTTTGGGTGCTTGTGGTGCAGCTATTGGTATCTTCGTCCGCTTATTACGCAAGAAGTAGATAACCACTACAGCTATTAGTATTATAAGTATAATACCACCAATGATATAGCCTAAGTAATCTAACCATGTAGATTTTACCTGCATGATGCCCTTTATGTCTTTAAAGCCTTTGGTAGTATCTACAGCTACTGTTTGCACCAGTATTGGGAAAGAGTCTGTCTGCAATGTTTGTGGTGTACCGCTTGTTGGTAGTATGGTGAATATGAATGGCGGTACTGTGTGCATTCCCGAATCGAAACCTGTAATTAGCAGGCGTTGCTTGTAAGTAACAAGGTTACCATTTTTGACGGTGTCTATCTTGCCTTTCTCTACTATTTCCAGCCCGTTGAAAGTATCGGGGATAACAGCCCATTGCAGTTTGCTTGTTGCTGGGTTGTGTTTGGCTTCTACAAACAACCTTGCCAGATCGCCCACGGTTATCTGCGCGGCATCTATACGTGCGCCTACTTTTTCATCTTGTGCTGTAGCGGTATAGCCTGCTAACAGCAGTAGTAACAATACATGATATGTCAGTATCTTTTTTCTCATGTACTATCTGGCTTTGAAGAATGTTTGCAGTTCTCTTACATAATCGGCATCGGTACGTATACCCATCAATTGCGCGCCGCTTTTCCTGAAAGCCTGCAGGCAATATTTCTGATGCTGGTCGAAGCTGTTGGCATATTGGTTTCTGATGCTTTTATCATCTGTATCTACCCATTGCAGCATACCACTTTCAGCATCCATCAGTTGCACGAGCCCTGCTTGCGGCATTTCGCGGTCTTGCTTGTCGTGTATTTGTATGCCTACCAGGTCGTGCTTGCGAGCGGCTAGTTGTAGTGCCTGTTCGTATGGCTTGCTGATGAAATCGCTCATCAGGAATGTGATACTTTTCTTTTTCTGCACCTGGTTCAGGTATTCCAATGCCACACGAATATCTGTACCTGCTTTCTTTTCAGGTTCTAGTGCTATCAACTCACGGATGATTCGTAGTATATGGCTTCTGCCTTTTTTGGGTGGGATGAATTTTTCTATCTTATCACTGAAGAATATAACCCCTACTTTATCGTTGTTGGTAGCTGCAGAGAATGATAGTACAGCACTAACCTCTGTTACCAGTTCTCGCTTCAGACGTTTGCTGCTGCCGAATAAGGAGCTACCACTTACATCCACCAATAGCATCACAATTAATTCGCGTTCTTCTTCAAACACTTTTACGAACGGGTGCGAGAAACGTGCCGTTACGTTCCAGTCTATAAACTTCACATCATCGCCGGGGGTATATTCCCGCACCTCGCTAAAAGACATACCACGCCCTTTAAAAGCAGAGTGATATTCTCCCGCGAAGATGTGGTTGCTCAACCCACGGGTTTTTATCTCTATCTGCCTTACGCGCTTCAATATTTCGGCGGTGGTAAGCATACGTTCAGGTACTCGTTTTTTCAGAGAACAAATCTAATCGTTCAGAAATATCAAATACTTAAAATTTTTCTAAAAAATAGCCCTTAGTTTTGACAAAAAATTAAAACCATGTCATATATAAAAGGATTAATGCCCATACTTGTAGGCACGGCACTATGCTTAGCAGCTTGCGGGGGGGATAATAATGCGGAAGAAACACAGACAAACGATAGTACCGTTGCGGTTGTCAATGTAGAACTGACAGATTTTACAGCATCGCCCGAATACCCTGATGCACAGCTAAGCTTTGGTAATATTAAAACAACAGAACAAGGTGCAGATTCGGTAAAAATTGATTTTGCGTTTGATGTAAAGAACTACACACTGGGCAGCCAGACGGCTGACGCGGCGGGTAAAATGTGTAATAACTCTGACAAGGGGCAGCACATACATTTTATATTAGACAACAAACCGTACGCTGCATTGTACGAACCAAAACACAGCGTTGTAGTACCCAAAAACAGCGAACACTACCTGCTGATATTCCTTTCTCGCTCTTATCACGAGTCTATCAAAGCGAAAGGTGCATCTGCCATGATGCGTTTTAAAGTGGATGAAAAAGGGAAGCTGCAAAAAATGGAAGCACCTGCTACGCCAATGGTGTTCTACAGCAGGCCAAAGGGCGATTATATAGGCAAGAATAATACCGACAACCTGCTGCTCGACTTCTATGTATGGAATGGCACACTGAACGATAGCACTCTGAACATCAAAGCGCAACTGAAAGCAAACGGTGTGGATACCACTTTTGTACTGAAAACATGGAAACCCTATATGCTGAAGAATGTACCACTTGGCAAACCAAGCATCACACTGACATTGGTTGACAAAGACGGCAATAAAGTAACTGGCGATAATACAGAAGTAACAAGGGAATTCAACCTGGCTGCTGATGAGCCGATAAAGTAGTATTCGAGCGTATTGAATAAATAAGGGCTGCCGTAGCAGCCCTTATTTATTGCTTGTACATTACTTCATCAATGCCGCCAAATCCATGTCGGATGCGTTTATAGACGCCATACCCATTATTGTGTAACAGGTGCATAATTTCTTCTTCCGTTGTTTTATTGGCATACATATCATCATGATGCTGCTCTAACTGGATGATACCGGCATTATATTTCGGCATGCCACCAAACAAACCTTGCAGGCATTTATACTCATGCCCTTCGGTATCAATTTTCAGCACATCTATTTTGTCTATACCTTTTGATGTGATGAAATGATGAAGTGTGGTTACCTCTACTTCGTAAGACTCTTTAATAATATCTTCGGGTGCTACACCCAGTATTTTTGACTTTTGTTTCAGGTAATTTGAATCCATGTTCAACTCTTCAAATGTAGATGTAGTATCCATGACAGATTCGTTGAACACCAGTTTCCCCGTCGTATTGCTTACACCAAGATTGTAAATATGCACATTAGGATTAGGAGCGTATTGCTTAACTAATTTTGCATACAGGTTTTTGTTAGGTTCAAAAGCATGTATAACCGCATCACGGGATACACGAAGGAAGAAATCTATTGATTGTCCGTTGTTGGCACCTACATCCAGTATCACGGGTTTTGTACCTGCCAGATATTGCTTGTAAAAACGGCGTAATTGGGGATAGAAAATGGCCATTTCATTGAAATGTATCAGTTTTTCTATCAGTTTTATTCTAGACATAATATGGCCGTAGCTACAAGATGCGCAAAAGTAGGACTTAATATGGCAATATCCAATGTAGTTGCTGAACATGGATTTGAAGGGTTTTTATTTTAGCGATACAATCGCTTTACAGGTGCATTCTGGTTGTAAACGAGGACGAGAAGGGAACGGAATACTATTCTTATTGATCATTAAGTAATTTATACTTTAGCATTTCAAACTCAATTTCTGTAATCAATCCGTCATCTTTCATTTTTTTCAACTTAATTATCTCATCAGCTAACTGATTTGCTTTAATGCTATTGATAACATCTTGTTTATTATCAGTAACTTGTTGGCTGTAATGTTCATTAATGGGCGAAAAAGCTATTACTATCAACCCAATAATTGGTGATGTTATCAGACTTATCACGAATGTACCTGTAAATCCAATTACTCTATCTTCAGCAAGTTTTGCAACAACATAAGATAACCCAATCCATAATAACAAAAAGACAAATATCATAATGAGAGAATAATAGTATAAGCTACAAAAAATCTAAATATAACAAGCTGTATTAATTGCAATAAATTACACCACCCTCTTCACACTCGCCTTACCATCTATATCAACTATCTGCACAATCCCAGGCTTTTTGCCTTCCTCTATCTTACCAATAACACTATCCATTTGCAAAGCGCGTGCACCATTGTAGGTAGCCCAGCGTAGTAGTGTACTCCAGTCTATATTAGGGTAGTGTTGTTTGATGGTTTGCAACTCTGCCAGTATGCTAAGCTGATGATTGGATGACAGGCTGTCTGTACCTATGCAGATGTTGTTGGCATCGCGAAGCAGTAGGTTAATGTCGGGCAGACGGTTTTCTATATACATATTGGCATTGGGACATAGGCACCAATACACATGCTCATGCAGGCGTTGCACGGCGGTAATGTCGGCCTCTGTAGTGTATGTATTATGTACCAGTATCAGCGGATGGGTGGTACTCAGCCAGCGCATATAGGTTTGTAAAGAGGATTTACCACTCGGGTGAAAAAATGCATCGTCTATACCCAAACTACTGAGCAATGTGCGTATAGCACCCTCTTTCTGTATATAAAATTCATCTTCTGCCTCGCACTCCTGATTATGAATGGCGAGTAAGTTGTTAGCATCATGCCCATCTATCAGTTTAAACAATGCATACGATACTGAATACGGTGCATGGGGTACAATGCTTTGGTTCAGTATATGTGCATCGCTATGCTGCGCTGCAAAAGCATCGTACACTTTTACGGCATAGTCAAACTGTTTGGCGGGCATTTCATTAAAGCCTATGGCCTCGCTAAAGCTGTGGAAATGCATTTGGCCGCTTGCACGTTGTGGCAGCGTATCAGTAGTATTACAAATATCACCAACGGCTACAATGCCATTATCCAGCATTTCAGCAAATGCCCGTTCTCTTGCAGATTGTTTTTGTTCGTCTGTAAAGCCAAAGCGGTGCTGCATTACCTGTTGCAGAAAGGGTACTAAGCCTGTATGCTCTGGTATCACCCCGCGCATGTGCGATAGCTCCAGATGGCAATGCACGTTTACAAAGCCGGGAGCTAGTATGCCATCGTAGTGGGTTGCTTCGTGTTGCTTTTCTGCACCGTGTATGGCAATGATAGTGCCATCTGCGGCGGTTTCTATAACGCTGCCTTCGGGCAACCAGTGTATGCCATCATGTATTTGTGCAGCAGTGAGCAGCACGTTGTTATATTTTAAAGTGTTTCAGCAGTATCACTTCTTTTTCTAGTAGCAAACGCCATTTGCCACGCGGCAGGTTTTTCTTGGTAAGTCCTGCATACATCACACGGTCCAGCTTTTCTACTTCATACCCCAGGCTCTCAAATATGCGGCGTACAATACGATTGCGTCCGCTGTGTATCTCTATACCCAGTTCGTTTTTCTCATCAAGGTATGAGAGTGCATCCACCTGTACTTTACCATCTTCTAATTCCAGTCCAGCCAGTATGGCTTCAAAGTCTTTTTTGGTAAGTGGTTTGGTGAGCGTTACCTGATATACTTTCTTGGTTTCGTAGCTTGGGTGCGATAGGCGTTGTGCCAAATCGCCGTCGTTGGTTAACAACAATAAACCTGTGGTGTTCCTATCAAGGCGGCCTACAGGGTATAATCTGTCAACCTCTGCACCATGTACCAAATCCATCACCGTATCGCGGCCTTGCGGGTCGTCGGTAGTAGTAATGTAGCCTTTGGGTTTGTTGAGCAATATATATACACGCCCTTTTTGGGGTGTCAGTTTTTTACCTGCAATGGTTACCACATCAAACTCCTGCACACGGTAGCCCGGATCTAAAGCCAGTTCTCCGTTCACTTTTACTTTGCCCAGCTTCACCATTTCGGCAGCCTCTCGCCTGCTGCAAGTACCGCTATGTGCTATGTACTTGTTCAGCGTCATTTCTTTTGACTCCTGTGCCTCTTCCTGCTCGTCCTCTTCATCGTCGCTGTAGCGTTTCTTTGTTGCTGCTTTCTTGGTAAAGTATTCTTTCTTGGCGCGCTCGTATTTTTCCGCTTCGTTTTTGCGGAATGGCCCGCTCACTTTGCGAGAACCCAACGGGAATGGCTTATCAAAATCTTCGGCACGTTCACCTTTCTTTATCGTCAGCTTCTTGCCCTCGCCCAGCGTTTTACTGAACTCTTTGGGGGTTATGAAATTCTTTTCATAATCTTCTACAGGGCGGGCAGGCTTATCTTCTTTGAATATGTTGCGTTCAGAAAATTTCTTTTTGCTTTCGGGGCGGTCGTCTTTTTTGAACTTGTCGCCTTTACTGTCTTTGTCAAAAGATTTGTCTTTATCGAAGCTGCGTTTGGGACGAGCATCCCCGTCTTTAGAGAACGTACGCTTAGGCCTGTCTTCTCCGTCTTTTGAGAAGCTGCGTTTTGGGCGGTCGCCATCTTTGTCAAATGAACGCTTGGGGCGGTCTGTATCGAATTTACGGTCTTTGTTATATGGTTTGTCGAAGCTGCGTTTAGGTTTATCCTCTCCATCGCGGCTGAAACTGCGCTTGGGACGGTCGCCGTCTTTGTCAAATGAGCGTTTGGGGCGGTCAGTATCGAATTTACGGTCTTTATTATATGGTTTGTCGAAACTGCGTTTGGGTTTATCCTCACCGTCGCGGCTGAAGCTGCGTTTGGGGCGGTCGCCATCTTTGTCAAATGAGCGTTTGGGACGCTCTGTATCGAATTTTCGGTCTTTATTATATGGTTTGTCGAAACTGCGTTTGGGTTTATCCTCTCCATCGCGGCTGAAACTACGCTTGGGGCGCACGTCGCCGTCTTTAGAGAACGTACGTTTAGGGCGGTCTGCACCATCTTTGCTGAATGAGCGTTTGCTCCTGTCGTCGCGGTCAAATGCTTTTTTAGGGCTTTCTCCCCGCTCTCTGTCTTTATCAAAACTCCTGCCTGCAGGCTTTTTATAGCCACCAGCAGACTTGTTAGCACCTGTTTTGCCAAAGCCTTTCTTATCGCCGCCCTTACCTTTGTCCGAAGATGGATTATTCCTCATTAGTCAGATTTATTCAATATAATAATCTACAAAGGTACAATCTTTACGGCGGACTAAAGATTTTATGCAAAACCTGTAACATTTTTGCAAAAGCACCGATATACTATACGAATGGAGCTTAATGACTACAATAACAGCGTTAAAGAGTGGGCTGATGCACTTTTCCGCTTTGCCTGTAAGTGTACGGGCAACGAGGAAGACGCGAGGGATGTAGTGCAGAACAGCTTCGAGGTATTGTGGCAGAAAAGGGAGCATGTGGCCCCCGCTAAGGCAAAAGCTTTTCTGTTTCAGGTAGCGTACAACCAGTCTGTTGACAACTACAGGAAACAGCGCAGGATGAGCTACAAAGAAATGGTAGATGACAACCGTAGCGTACTACAGGGGCAAAGCGACCTGAAACGGGTTTTGGAACGTGCACTGACCAAACTCGATGAACAGGCAAGGGCATTGGTACTGCTAAAGGACTATGAGGGCTACAACTACGAAGAGATAGGACAGATAACGGGACTGAATGAAAGCCAGGTGAAAGTGTACCTGCACCGTGCCCGCAAAGTGCTGAAAGATTATTTAGTAAGTGTTGAACATGTAATATAACAAGCTATGGTGAACAAGGAGAATTATGAGGAGTACATGATGATGTACACAGACGGAGAGCTGAACGAGGCAGAGATAAAGGCTTTGATGGCTTTTGTGAATGAGTACCCTGAGCTAAGTAAAGAGTTGGAAGCATATACAGCCACAAAGCTACTACCTGATACTAAGCTGGTGTATGCCAACAAAGAAGCGTTGCTAAAAACACTACCCGCAAGCGGACGTAACATTGGTATGCGTACATGGTGGATGTATGCAGCTGCCGCAGCGGTGCTCTTATTTGCCATTACCATCATAAAGCAAGGTGGCGATGCTATAGACAGCCCTGTAGTAGCCAACACCCAAACGGAACAACCTGCATCAACACAAACACCTGTAATCAACAATACAATACAAAAGGACTCAAACACAGAAGAGCTCCATTCAACACCTGCAAGCTCTGTTGCCAATGAAAACGCCATAGCTAAAGCAAAAAGTAAAAAGCAAAAAGTAAAAAGCCCTATCATCGAAAATCAAATAGAAGAACCGAAGATTGTAAAAGAAGAAACGATAGCTCCTGTACAACAGCCTGTTTACAAAACAGCAAACGAACCAGTGCAAGAATTAATAGCACAACAAACAACACAACCTAATAGTATAGAAGAAACAACATCAGCACCTGTAGAAACAATTAATAACGAACCACAAAAACAAAAAAAGCGTTTGCTGGATATACTGCCCATCAATAAAAACAAAAAAGAGGGTGTAAACATGATAGCGAATGCACTAACTAAACGCATAGAAAACGTAACTGAAAACCTGAAAGACACCGACGTAAAACTGAAAATTGGTAACAAAGAAATTTTTATCGTAAAACTTTAAAAAAAAACAACAGAACATGAAACTGATATATTGCCTGATGGCTGCCGCATTGCTTGGCTTTAATGCCCATGCGCAAGACAACGATAACAAAGAAAAGAAAACAACCACCATTAAAATAGGCCCCGACGGGCTTACCATCAATGACAAAAAAATTGAAGAAAAGCCTGATAAAGACTTTGAAATAGAGGCAAGCATTGTAGATATTGGCATCAACTCTATTATTGACAATACTGATTACAATAGTGTGGCTGCTAAAGCTTTTTTACAAGTACCACAAGGTTTACAAAATGAAAACCTCTTCAGTATGCGTACAGGCAAATCTTGGAATGTAAATGTGTACCCTGTGATGGCAAAACTGAAAGTATTAAAAACAAAAAGACAAAAAATCTACCTGTCAACAGGTATCGGTTTGCAGATGTACAACTTCCGCTATACCAAAAACATTAGCTATCGGAACGAAACGGTGCCTATGGTGGTAATGGATACCATCGGGTTCAGCAAAAATAAAATAGGGCTTACTTACTTAGCAGTGCCTCTGCAATTCACTTTCAAAACAAAACTGGCAGACAAAGCATGGTTGGTATATGGTGTGGGTATGACGGGTGGCTATCGTATTGCTTCTTGGAACAAACAAATATCTGCAGAGCGTGGCAAACAAAAGAACCGTGATGAATTCAACTTCAACAACTTTAATGCCTGTGTAACAGGTGAAATAGGATTAGACAATTACTTTCGTTTATTTGCCAGCTATCAGGTAACGCCCCTGCATAGTACGGGTTTAGACCAGCGTCCGTTTACCATCGGCTTGCGTTTTGGCGGAATATGATGAACCTGGATTTGATACCTGCCAGCCGCAGGCTGGAATTAAGGGATTTTCCCGGATTAAGATAACTCTTTAAAAAAGAACAGCCCCTGTTAGCAGGGGCTGTTCTTTTTATCTCTTTTCGATACTTATTATTTTTGCATCCATTGTTCCATTGCCTCGCGCATAGCGTTAGGATCTTGGGTAGCTGCCCAACCAAATGTTATTATCATCCAAATGTAAAACAGGATATAAATTGCTGATAATGCAACTGCAATAATAGCACATATTCTGCCTGCTTTCAGGTTATTGAAAGAGCCTGTTGTATACATGGCAGGGTTTGCCAGATACCTTTTCATATCCTTGCTTGCCAATACCAAAGCTATAATCCCTAAAATCAAGCCACCGCCCCAACAACAGCACATAACGATGGATATAATACCCAATATCAATACAGCCGTTGCGTTTGGCAGGGCTATCTGTGGTTGATTAAAATTTTGTTGTTGTGTGTTATTGTCTTCCATCATATCAGTTGGTTTGTAAAAAATTTATAGAAATAGTTGATTAGTATTACTAATGCAGTTACAATATATACATATTTCAGAATTGTTGCGCCGTGTTTAAGTTTAAACAACAGGTGAATACACAATAATAACATTGTAAACCAAATAAATGCAGTTGGTGGGTACACCTGCCACGATGCTTTCACTTCGCCTTTCAGCATAGCAACTGTACCGCGTTGAAATCCGCAGCCAGGGCAATCCATGTGTGTAAGTTTTTTTGAAGGACAGGTAAGCATCTTGCTTTCTGCCCAAGCCATGCTGCTATCGTACCATGCAGCCATGCTATTCTATACCAGCTAATTTTTTATGTTTATCACGCTCGGCTATCAGCACGGGATGGGCTTCGGCAAATGTGGCTTTTATTTTTGCCATCAGTTCTTTTATCTCCTCTTTACCCTCTTGCTTACGCCCCAGTTCTTCTATACGCAAGAGATGTGCGTGCATATCGCGTATCTTCACAATACCCACGCTCGACTTCAGAAAGTGTGCCTGCTTGTAGGTCGCATCCCAATCTTTACCTTCGGCAATAAGCTCTTCCAGCTTCACCAAGCCATCGGGTGTAGTGCCGAGAAATATATCCAGCAGTTCGTAGAGGTATTTTGAATCTCCATCAGACAGTTCATTGAGGTAACTGAAATCTATAAGCGGCTCCATATGCAACGATTGTGTAGCAAATATACAATTACCTTTTACCTGCACACTATTTTTTGGGCGATAACAAAGCCGTGTATTGTGCCGGTTGTGTAAGTATGCTGACGGCTTTGTTGAAATCTTTATCGGTTATCAGCCCGTTTTCTATACGACCACGCTGGTAGTAGTAGCGTGTTACTATCTCGCTCTGCAACAAACGCATCACTTCTGCTTTGTGCTTTTGCAAATCCTGTTTCTTATCGTGAGATGCTTTTGCTACCAGTGAATTGTATTCTGTTTTTAAACCGTCAAAAGCCTTATCGCGTTGTGCTACTTGTTTGAAAGAATCCAGTGCTATTTCCGTTTCTGTTTTGTAGGAGAAGTCTTTGCCGTCTAACCATTTGGCAAATTTGGCAAAGTCGGCATCATTGAGCGCAAAGCTACCCGCAGGGGCGATTGTTTTATTTTCTTTTACATACTGTGTGGCATAGTCGAAGAAAAAGTTTTTGATGTATAGGGTGATAGATAGCTTGCTGATGTCGTCGTCCGTTACGGCTACGTCAGGCTCTACACCACCACCACTCAATACTTTGCGGCCTGCTTTTGTTTTGTATTCTTTCTTCAATGAGTCGGGTATATGCCCTACGCTGCCATCGGCATTGCGGCTGGCGTAGTCTATAGCCTGTATGCACCTGCCACTTGGGGTGTAGTATTTAGCAGTCGTTAGTTTGAGGCGGGCATTATAGCCTACTGGTTTTGTAACCTGTACAAGGCCCTTGCCGTAAGAACGCTCACCGATGATGACAGCACGGTCAAGGTCTTGCAATGTACCCGCCACTACCTCTGATGCTGAAGCGGAAGAACTATTTAGTAGCACAGCAACGGGTACTTTATCGTCCCACACCGCACCTTGCGTTTTAAAATCTTCCGTAAACTCGGGCAGCCTGCCTTTGGTACTTACTACCAATTGTCCTCTGTCAACAAACAAGTTGCAGATGGCAACTGCCTCGTGCAGCAGCCCGCCGGGGTTGTTGCGTAAATCGAGCACTACAGATGCTATATTCGGTTGTTGTTTTTTAAGGCTGTCTAATGTATTGCGGATGATGCGGCTGCACCCGGGGGTGAATTGCGATAGCGCCACGTAGGCTATGTTCTTATCTTTGCCCAACAGACCTGCATAGGGTACGCTTGATAATTCTATCTCATTACGTGTCAGTTTTTTTACCAACTCTACCCCGGTGATGGCATCTTTTACCTGTAAAGAAAGTGGTGTTCCGGGCGAGCCTTTCAGCAACTGGCTGATGTCGTCCATGTTTTTATCTTTCAGCGGCTGGTTGTCTATGCTGATAACCTCATCTCCCGGTTTTAAGCCTGCAATAGCTGCCGGGCTGAACTCATATACATCACTCACAAATATTTTTTCATCTTTTTTGCGCATGTTGGCACCTATCCCGCCGTACTTGCCGGTGGTCTGAAATTCGTACTCCTCAATGTCAGACTCTGTGATGTAGTTGGTATATGGGTCGAGGCCGTTGAGCATAGCATCAATCCCGTTCTTTATCATCTTACCCGGTTCTATCGGGTCAACATAAAACGAGTTAAGCTCTTTAAATATAGATGTGTATATATCTAAGTTTTTAGATATTTCAAAATAACTATCTTGTTTTTGCGCTTGAATGAATAGAAAAGCAGTAGCTGATAAGCCAACACCTGCCAAAAAGCCCTTGGTTTTATTACTGATTTTAGCCATACGAATATAACTGCTGTATATATAAGCAATGTACGAAAAAATAGTGCGTACCGATTAATGAACGGAATTTTAACAAGTTTATGACGCGAGGTATTGGATTTAAAGCGTTTTATATATAAATTGCATACTGTAAAATAGTGTGTAATGAAGAAATTTGTACTTACCCTTACTGCAATACTCGGATTGGCTTTACAGTCTGAAGCACAAAGCATCAAGATAGCTAAAGATACCGTGAAAGGTGTAGCTACTGAAAATGGTATTGATTTGCATAATGATATTACAAATCTTACTAGCTCTACAATTACCATTAATTGGCGTATACTAAATACGAACATAACTACAGCCTCAGGAAAATGGTACTCAGCATTCGGATTGTGTGATAACAAAACTTGTTACAATAACGGTGTCTTGGCAGGTAGTAGCAAAACTACATTAGACGTAGCTGGTAACGCAACGATGGACTTCAAAATATCTATTACTGACTTAGCTGGCGTTACAAACAATGGTCCATTTTATGTAACTGTTGAGGCTTCTAATGGCACAACTTTAGATACTGCAACTTTTGTTTTAAGCAAATGGGCTACCAATGTAAACAACATTAATAAGAGCAACGATAATGTATCATTGTATCCCAACCCTGCTACTAACGAGGTTAACGTGGTATTTAATGGCTTGAGCGATGTTAAGACAGTTGGTATCTATAACCTGATTGGTAAGTTGCAAAGTATCTACAAAGTATCCGGCACCAGTGCTAACATCAATGTTGAAACATTGCCATCGGGCATATATTTACTTCGTTTGATGGACAGTCAAGGGCATCCGGTTGTGATACGAAAGTTTAATAAACTATAAGATATTGATGTTTTCAGATATTTTAAAGGCTTGCGCGTTGCAGGCCTTTTTTAGTATCAGTATTACACTTTCTTCGTACATTAGTATACTGTTATGCGTTACCTGCTATCCATATTATTTCTGTGTGTTTCAATGAACACTTACAGCCAACAGATTTTTTCGGAAGGTGTACTGCAATACGATGTAACCATAGACCCCCCTGCCAACCAAGAAGGTGTACTACAATATAAAGGGTTGTATACTATTACTGTGAAAGGTAGTGTTGTAAAGGAAACACTTGAATTAGATAACGGATACCAAACATCACTGCTGTTCAATCATCGAGACAAAACAGTGTATTCACTAAAAAAAGTAGGTCAAAAAAACCTGGCTATACAACTGGATTGGAATCAACTCGAAGCCAAACGACAAAAGTTTGAAGGTTATGATTTTAAACCTATGGCTGATACTAAAGAAATTGCAAATATCAATGCAAACCATGCAAGCATAATTTATAAAAACGGCAGTATTGCTGATGTATATTACAGTAAAGAGTGGACCCCCGGGTATATAGTTTTTGATAACTATCCGCACGTAAATAATTTACTGTTATCTTTTAGCAATAAGCACGACGATGGACTCACTATTTATTTCTCTGCGAAAAAGATAGACGCCCGTCCAATAGACAATGCAGATCTGAGAATACCCGCTCATTACAAAATCATCAGCAATAGCGAATACCAGCAAATGACCGGTAAATAGCTTTTGTTATTACTGACTAATAATATAGATGGTTATGTTCAAAAAAATGACATTCACACTAGTATGCTTGTTTTTGTTAATCAATGTTAATGCACACGTATTCAGGAGCTGGGAAGCAGCTTTAGACGATCGTTATAATGTACATTACATACAGATTACCTATGCAGGCATGGATAGCATACCAGACATTCTGGATGAATTTCCGAACCTTGAAGAGCTGAACCTTAGCAATAACAGGATATTACATTTACCTACTTCGCTCTTTCGTTGTAAGAAACTAAAGAAGTTAAATCTATTAAAGAACAAAATAAGTATAATACCAGAGAGTATAGGCCGTTTACAAATGCTGGAAGAATTATCGCTCAGCTACAATGACATTAGTATGTTGCCTGACTCTATTTGCTACCTACAGAGCCTTAAAACGCTTACATTAAATGGTAACAGGCTTGATACAATTAACACTTGTATCAATCAGTTACAAAAACTAACAACGTTGCGTATTAATGGCAATCAGCTAAAACACTTGCCCGATGAAATCTCTAAACTGAAAAAATTGGATTTTTTAGATGCCAGCAATAACTATTTGCAAACGCTACCTGAAAATATCGGTACCCTAAGCAACCTGCGTTTTTTGTATGTAAACATAAACAGGCTGCACCACATGCCTACCAGCATTGAAAAATGTACTAAACTACAAGAACTGGATGTAGTACGTAGTGGTATTATGAAGTTGCCAGACGGACTTGGAAATATACGCGCTTTGGAAAACGTTTATATAGATGAACGCACTATACCTTTTTATGAAAACCCTGCATTCAGATTCAGACAAGTAATACAGGTAATACGTGGTAATGATATGTTGTATCGCCCATCTCAAAATCCGTAAATGAACAAAGCAGGCGTTGCGCCTGCTTTGTTGGATATTATTGCAATACAAAAACTAGCTTACGGAAATGCTACTCCCTTGTATTTGTTTACATCTGTAAGCGGTATTGTTGATTTATACTTGGCATTGATAGCCATAATAATCTGATTAGCAACAAGTGCATAACCCCTAGGTGTCAGATGAATACCATCTAACGAGAAAGCACCACCACTAATAAATGTTGTATTGAACATTGCACCATTGAAAACAATACCGGCTTGTATTGTTCTCATATATGCATTTACATCTACCATAGGTATATTTTCTCTTTTTGCCATCAGGTATATGATGTTGTTGAAAGAAGCTGTAGCACTCCTGATTTTTGATACTTCATTTGCAGTAAGTACATACCTGCCTGGTATTGGCTTTTTAGTACCCCAACCTGCACATTTCAAAGAGTCTTGTGGTGTACTCAACAAAATATATTCGCCTTCTTTTATATGCCTGAATTTTACAGGAGAGCTGCTATCTTCTATAATAAAGTAGTTTGCACCTTCATTAAATCGGATAAGCCCGCCAAGAGAGTTATATGCATTATTCAACAAATTAGCATCATTCTTAGTCAGCATCAGGCCTTTTGCTTGTATGGTAGTAAAGAACGGTGTGCTTGTAATATCTGGTATATTCAACAATACACCTTGCGCACCGTTACGGCGAAGATTTGACAATACCGTATCATATGCAGCGTTAAAAAGATCTACGTTAGATATTTGATTTGTGCTTCCTATTGCTGCAGGTGCTTGATCTCCTCCAGCAGTTGCATAGCCCAACACATCATTACTACCTATCCACAAAGTAAAAAAGGAAGGTTTCATGATAACTGTTTCATCAACAGGCCTTGAGCCTGCTGGTGATACAAACATACGGCGTGCATAAGGGTTAATGGCTCCATAGCCTGGTAACAAAAAGTCTATACAACGTATGCCGGGGATACCCATATTATGAAAAGGCCCGTCTTGAGTATAGATATTAAGTGAAGAACCTATGCTATCCAATGCACCTTTATAACGCATTGGCCCTAGCGATGCAACTGTATCGCACAAACCTTGATTCATCATCAGCATGAACTTAGGTTCAGGATATCCATATTCACCAGGTAATAAAGGTTGGCGAAATTCCTTAGCTCCCCCTACAGTTTTTAACTGTTCAGCCAGAATTGCAGGATAAGAACTTTTTTGTCCTGACCTGTATAACGTACCATCTGCATAACCTGCAGTAAGCGAATTACCCACTGCAACGTATCTTGTAAAATCTACCCCTTCTCCACCTGAAGGTGCGGCTGGTTCTATGTTAGGTTTGCACGATGCCATCATAAGGCCCATCAAACCGAGTATATATAACTTCTTCATTGTTCTGATGTTTTTTGTTGGGATAAATTAGAAATCGTAACTGATACCTAAGCCCGGGTTAACTATCCTTGTCTGGTAGCGTCCTGAAAAATTTGCTTCGTCAAATGAACCATCGCGTTTTGGAGTAAATACATATTCAAATACACCCATGATGCTCAAACGCTTGTTTGGTTTGAATACCAAACCTGCTGTTGCCATCACGTGGTCGTTATCCGGCAAGTCTGGAGACAAGTAACCATCGCGAACAGGAGACGGATCGTAAGCTGCACCAAGCATACCTGTAAATTTGCGGCTGATGGCATAGCTTGCACCCACTCTTGCTATTACAGTGTTTTTGTAGCGACGTGCAGAGCGTGTGTCTTGCAGAGATGCAGTATTGTTTTCGTAATCAAATATCAGGCTATCATAGCTGCTCCAGCCTACGTAGTTAGCATCGGCAGTTATTGTAAGCCTCTCTGTGGCTTTGATACCTACACCCACAGATACTACCTGCGGCAGGTTGATGTCTGACTTGAAAGCCGTATAAGGGAATGATGAAGAAAGAGCCGTAGGCACCGTAAATGTAGCATAGCCTCTTTTTACTTTCATCTTAACGCTAGAGCGATAACTTATACCAAACTGTACACGGTCGTTGGCACGCAAGTGTACACCTATATTATAACCAAACCCGTTGGCATTACCAGATAACTCTGCCTTACCGTCCTGCCCGTTCATATTTTGTATAGGCACCGCACGTTGTATGCTTACATGGCCAGTAGCTATTACAAAACCTGCGCCAATAGATACTACATCATTGATGCGGAAGCTTGCAGTTGGCTGGAAGAAAACACTTTGCAGTTGGATGTCTTGTACCACGTACCTACCACGCCAGTTATCATCCCAACGGATACCGGTGCCGAATGGTGTGTACACACCTAAGCCGAGGCTCAATTTGCTTTTATAACGTACAGGGCCGCCTACATAAAAATTAAATGGTGTGTATAGCTTTTCCCTACTGTTGGCAGAATAATTACCCGTTGGCGTTTCTACATAGCGGGTGTTGGCAGACAAAAACTGAACGCTGCCGTAAGCCTGCACGTGCTTCAGCGCACTAAGGCCGCCGGGGTTGTAGAATATGGTAGCGGCATCCCACGGTACTGCAGTACCTGTACCGCCCATGGCCAACTGCCTAACCCCTTGCAGGTTTAGCTGAAATGCGGCACCAAAAGCCATTGCAGACGACAATAGCAGCGTGCCCATCAGTAAAATTTGTTTCTTCATACAGAATGTTTTGGAATAATTGTAATAGGCTGACTATTATAAAATTGGCATTAAGATAGCTCTTATAATGCGAATATGCAATATGGTGTTAAATTTTAGTTGGCTACCCCTATGGTGGCAATACTGATGCTTGTTTGCGGGATGGTAAGCAATGCCTGTGCACAGGCTTCGAGGGTAGCACCTGTTGTAAGCACATCATCTATCAGCAGGAAATGCTTGCTTTGATAATCTGTAGTATTCTTTACAGCAAATGCGCCTGCCATATTATTAATACGTTCTTCGCGGGTTTTCTGGGTTTGGCTTTCGGTATGTCGGGTACGATACAGCAGGTTATTAATAACGGGCAGTTGCAATACATCGCACATGCCTTCGGCTATCAGTTGGGTTTGGTTGTAGCCACGCTGTGCTTCTTTGGCAGGGTGCAGGGGTACTGGTACAATGCCATCTATACCTTTGTGCCAGTTGACCTGTTGCAAATCATAACCAAGTTGCTTGCCCAGGTATGTGCCTACTTCTTTTTTATCGTTATACTTCAGTTGGTGCAGCAGGTATTGTAACAACCCATCTGCCGTAAAGTAGGCAAACGATGTAGCCCTTACAACGGATACACGCCCGGTAAACCGCATACAAGTTTCGTTCTCGGCTATATGATGGTAGGCAGTACGCGGTAGATTAAAGACATTACAGTTCAAACAAAGCACTTCTTCCTCTGCCAGCAAGGGCTTGCTGCAACCCTCGCACAGGCGGGGGTAGAAGAGGTGGGAGAGGCCGTGCCCTAAATCTTTTATATTGTCTGAAAGGCTCACACGTTTACGAATTAAAACAACCCCCTATACACATCTTCCACCTTATTCACGGTCTTTATTTCTATTTTATAATTCTTTTTATCCAAGCCCTTTGCGTTGGCTTTGGGAATGAAGATTGCATCCATACCCAGTTTCTCTGCTTCGGCTATGCGTTGGTCTATTCGGTTTACTGCGCGTATTTCGCCGGATAAGCCAATCTCGCCCACAAGGCATATATTACTTGGCAGGGCTTTATCTTCGTAAGACGATAGTAATGCACATACCACAGCCAGCTCTATACTCGGGTCTTCTATCTTCAGCCCGCCGGCAATGTTTACAAACACATCACGTGTACCAAAATGGAAGCCGCCACGTTTTTCCAACACTGCTAATAATAATTGTAACCTGCGTAAGTCTAACCCGCTTACAGTACGTTGTGGTGTACCATATACTGCCTGCGTTACCAATGCCTGTACTTCAATCATCAGCGGGCGCGCTCCTTCCATTGTACTGGCGATGGCTATGCCGCTTAGTGGTTCGTCGTGTTGCGATAATAATATTTCAGACGGATTGCTGACGGGGCGCATACCGTTGGTTACCATTTCGTAGATGCCCAATTCTGATGTACTGCCGAAACGGTTTTTGATGGTGCGGAGTATGCGGTAGGCATAATGTCTGTCGCCCTCAAACTGCAATACGGTATCTACCATGTGCTCCAGCACTTTCGGCCCTGCTATGGCACCGTCTTTGGTTATATGCCCTATGATGAAGATGGGAATGTTAGTTGCTTTAGCAAAGCGTTGTAATTCTGCAGCACACTCCCGCACTTGCGATACACTACCCGCTGCACTTTCTACATAAGGTGATTCCAGCGTTTGTATAGAATCTATTATCAGCATTTGCGGGCGCACTTTCTTTACTTCCTGAAAGAGGGTGTTGGTATCTGTTGCCGTCAGCAAATACAAATTGGGGTTGTCAACTCCTACCCTGTCGGCACGTAGTTTTATTTGTTGCGCACTTTCCTCGCCCGACACATAGAGTGTTGTAATGTTTTTCCATTGCAAGGCACATTGCAAAAACAAAGTTGACTTACCAATGCCCGGCTCACCCGCTACTAATATTACAGAGCCGGGTACTAATCCACCACCCAACACGCGGTTTAGTTCTGAATCGGGTGTTTGCAGGCGTATTTCTTTTTGTATTGTCAGTTCATCCAGCTTGTGTGCTTTGCGCTGTTCTTTACTCTCTTCTTCCCAGCCTGCAATTGGTTTTTGTTTATCATCGCGCTGTATCACTTCTTCTACAAAAGAATTCCATGAACCGCATGAAGGACATTTGCCCGCCCACTTCGGAGATTCGTAACCACATTGCTGACAGAAGAAAGCTGATTTGATTTTTGCCATGGTTGGCTAAAGATAAATGAAAAGAAAAAGAGCCGTCGGAAGAATCCGCGGCTCTTACTTACTAACCCATTAAATTCACAACTTGATACAAATGTAGTATTCTCTCTGACAGTAAAAAAATGGTTTTCTGTTAATCACTTGCAAGTTTTTTAAATATTAAAATCTATACACATTCAACAATAACTGCTATTTATTGATTTGCAGTATTTTGGCTTATTATTAAATATTTTTACATTTATTATTCATGAACTATTAATTTAATATTTATTTATAAATTTATTATTTACATATTATATTATTAATATTCAATAGCCATTTTCACTACATATCAACAAAAGCGTTATTCACTTTTTATATGCATAGTACAACGTATTTTGCAGTAATAAATATCTGAAACAAGATGAGCAGCAGCTACACACGCATAGAGAAACTGAAAAGGAATTTTTTGCCCGAAGATTTTACTGTTACTACATGGGATGCACTACAACCCTACTTTGATACGTTGATAAACACCACCATCAACAATAAAACTGAATTGGAAAACTGGCTGCACAACGTAAGCGAACTGGAAGCAGTGATAAGTGAAGATGCATGTTGGCGACAAATAAATATGACGTGCGACACGACCAATAAAACATACGAAGAAGCGTTCACTTACTTCTGCATGGAGATAGAGCCGAAGATGAAACCTTACTTCTTTGAGATGAATAAAAAACTATTGGCATCGCCGTTTGTAAAAGAACTGGACGAAGCACAATACTATCCGTACTTGCGTAGCGTGCGCAATGCTGTTGATTTGTATCGTGAAGAAAATGTTGCGATACAGGCAGAGATGAACCTGCTGGCACAGCAATACGGTGTGGTGTCGGGCAAGATGACGATAACGCACGAGGGTAAAGAATACACACTGCAACAAGCAGCACGCTTTTTGCAAAACCCTGACAGGGAATTGCGCGAAGCCATCTTCCGCAAAATAGCAGCACGCCGCTTGCAGGATAAAGAAGAACTAAATACACTATTCAACAAACTGTTAGAGAAACGCCAACAGGTAGCCGTTAATGCAGGATTTGAAAACTATAGGGATTACAAATTCCGCGAGTTGGGCAGGTTTGACTATACGCCTGCCGATTGCTTTGCATTTCATGATGCGGTGCGGGAGCATATATTGCCATTGCACAAAATGCTGGTAGAGCGCCGCAAGAAAAAACTGGGGCTGGATGTAATGCGCCCCTGGGATGGTGATGCAGAACCGATAGGCACAGAACCGCTGCACCCTTTTGAAACAGGCCAGGAGTTATCTGACAAGGCGATAGCTGTATTCGATAGGTTGGGTAGCTATTTCAGTGGCTGCCTGAACACTATGACGGATATGAAGCGCATGGACTTAGAGAGCCGTGTAGGCAAAGCACCGGGTGGCTATAACTGTCCGTTGGCAGAAACGGGTGTGCCGTTTATATTTATGAACGCGGCAGGTACGGTGAATGATGTGATAACGATGATGCACGAGGGCGGACACGCTGTACATTCTTTCTTGTCGCATAACTTGCCGTTGTCTTCTTTTAAAGAATACCCGATGGAGATTGCCGAACTGGCGAGCATGAGCATGGAACTGTTCTCTATGGAGCATTGGGATATTTTCTTCAGCGATACAGCAGAACTGCAACGGGCACAGATAGAAGAACTGGAACGTGTGATAAGTGTACTGCCGTGGATAGCTACGATAGATAAATACCAACACTGGCTATATACCAACCCCGACCATACCAACGAACAGCGCGAAGCGGAATGGATGAAAATACTAAGCGAGTTTGGCACAGGTGTTACAGACTGGACGGGGTTTGATGAATACCGTGCTAACTTCTGGCAGAAACAACTGCACCTCTACGAAGTACCTTTCTACTATATTGAATATGGCATAGCACAACTAGGAGCCATAGCCATGTGGCGACAATACCGCGAAAACAAAGAGCAGGCTTTGGAAAACTATAAAGCAGCATTGGCACTTGGCTATACCAAAACACTCAAAGAATTGTATGCCACAGCAGGCATCCGTTTCGATTTTTCACCAGCCTACGTAGCAGAGCTTGGCAGCTTTGTGAAAGAAAGATTGGTGGAGATGGGGGTGTAATGGTAAATAGCTTAATAGCAGAATGGCTCAATAAGCAGCAACTAGAACATGTTAATTAGATGTGTACTATATTGTAAATCCCAGTGTTATCATTAATATTACAAAATAAAACTTAGCTAACTTCATGAAACCAATTTTTGACAAAACCGTACATGATATATTAAATGAGCGACTTGAAAAATTAGAAACTTATTTTAATGCTGATGTAATATTTTTCTACGGTCCTATTGGTGATTACATAGAAAAACCTTTTAGAGATTTTATTGAAAATTTAAAAGAAGATGTATCTGCTCCACAACATAGATTATGTATATTTTTAAATACTCCAGGAGGCAGTGCTGAAACGGTAGAAAAATTAGTTGAAATAATTCGACATCACTATAATGAAGTTTACTTTATTGTACCTGATGCTGCATATTCTGCAGGTACAATATTTTGCATGTCGGGAGATAGGATATACATGGATTATTCTTCTTCATTAGGTCCAATTGACCCACAAGTTCATAATGGCAAAACATGGGTACCAGCTTTAGGTTATTTAGATAAAATAAATGAACTGATACAAAAATCAAATAATAATTTGATTTCTCCAGTAGAAGTAATGCTTGTAAAGGATCAAGATTTAGCAATGTTAAGAAGTTTTGAACAAGCTAGAGATTTAACAATTGCATTATTAAAAGAATGGCTGGTAAAATATAAGTTTAAAGACTGGTCTACTCATGAAACAGACCCTATAAAAATAGGACAACCAGTTACTACAGCAGAAAAAATAGAACGTGCTGAAAAGATTGCTAAAGACTTAAGTAATAATACTATATGGCATTCGCATGGAAGATCAATTGGCATTACAGAACTCACGCAATTACTTAGATTGAAAATAGAAGACTACTCTAATAATACTGAATTAAAAAAGCATATCCGTGATTATAACGACTTGATATGTCAATACATTGTCAGAAATAACTCAGAAGCATTCCTTCATTCAAGAAAATTTATATAGTTTTGCATTATGGAGTCAGTTACTAATAAAGTGGAGGAAATCCAAAATATTGATTTCAGTAATAATGACCTCAAGAATTTAGCTGAAGCAGTAAAAAAACTTGAGGAAGTATTAGACAAACTAGGCGTTACTAAAAAGCCTGAATACACAAAGCCGCCAGCCGATACTATTGGAAGGGGATTTTATCTGATGAATAACAAAGTTTAAGATTAGTTCACATACTTCCTTTATTTTTTTACTAATTGATGAGTAATAACTACTTTACTCAAACAAATAAGCCGCTTGCTCTAAGCTTTCTGGCTTGCCTACGTCTATAAATATATTACCTGTATGGTCGTAGCCGCGTATCATGTTTTCTCTTGCGTTGTGCAGGTACAGGTCTATGATAGAAAATTTGCCTTTGAAAGGAATATCAAGCATACGGTTGGATAATACCTGTATGCCACTGAATGCGAGTGGCTGCATTTCCAGTACTTCTCGCACTATTTTTTGTTCGCCTGTGTTATTGTTTGTCCACCCGCAAAGCAGCAGGTGTTCATCAAAAAGTAATTGACGGGATGATGCTCGCTTCATTACCGCCAGCGTAGCCATCGCATCGCTTTTTTTGTGGGCATATATCATGTTACCCAAATCAAGATTGGTAAGCACATCCACATTCATCACCACAAAATGCTCTTCATGTTCAAAATAAGGTGCTGCTTTTTTCAAACCACCACCCGTTTCCAATACTTCATCACGCTCGTCTGATATGGTTACCCAACTGCCAAATCCGCTGTTGTCTTGTATTACCTGCTCTATCTGCTCTGCAAAGTGGTGAACGTTTACTATTACATCTTCTATACCAAAACGTTGCAGGTAGCGTATGTTGAGCTCCAGCAGGGTTTTACCGTTCACCTCTGCCAGTGCTTTGGGGTGTTTGTCTGTAAAAGGCTTGAGGCGTGTACCCAGCCCCGCAGCGAAAAGCATTGCTTTCATTGGGTGAAATTAAGTAAAACCCCCTACGCCCCCTAAAGGGGGAATAATATTATACATATAAATCGCAAATCCTAAATCATACATCACAAATAAACATACCTTTGCAGCGCAAAAAAATCTGAATATGTCTTTAATGATAGTAGGCTCTATGGCCTTTGATGCACTGGAAACGCCATTTGGTAAGGTTGACCGTATAATAGGTGGCTCTGCAACATACGCCGCTTGGGCAGCGTCCAATTTTACAAAACCTATCAAACAGGTATCTATTGTGGGTGGCGATTTTCCGCAAGACGAAATGGACTCGTTGAGCGCGCGTGGTGTGGATATGGCGGGTGTAGAAGTGGTGAAAGACGGCAAGAGCTTCTTCTGGAGTGGCCGGTATCACATGGATATGAACACACGCGACACACTGGTAACTGAGTTGAACGTATTGGGACAATTCAACCCGCAACTGCCTGCCAGCTATCAGGATTGTGAATTTCTGATGTTGGGCAATCTGGCACCAGCTGTACAGATAAGCGTCATCAACCAACTGCAAAACCGCCCGAAGCTCATCATCATGGATACGATGAACTTCTGGATGGAGATTGCATTGGATGAATTGAAGCAGGCTATCAGCATGGTAGATGTGCTGATGGTAAATGATAGCGAAGCGCGCCAATTGAGTGGTGAATATTCGTTAGTGAAAGCGGCAGCGAAAATACAGGCGATGGGGCCTAAGTTCCTCATCATCAAAAAAGGCGAGCATGGTGCATTGCTGTTTCACGGCAAGCAGGTATTTTTTGCTCCTGCACTGCCGCTGGAAGAAGTATTTGACCCCACAGGCGCGGGCGATACGTTTGCGGGCGGCTTCATCGGGCATATAGCACGTACTAAAGACATCTCTTTCAACAATATGAAAACAGGCATCATCGTTGGTTCTGCAATGGCATCTTTCTGTGTTGAAAAATTTGGTCCTAACAGGCTGAAAGAACTGACACAGGATGAGATAGAGGCACGTATAGATGAGTTTGTAGAGTTGGTGAATTTTGAGATAAAGATTGGGTAACCTGGATTTATTAGATTAATGGATTTGCCTGGAATAAAAGAGGAGTGATAATTCACTCCTCTTTTTATATATCGTGGTTAATCCAGTAAATACAGGTTCTACCTTATGTCTATCACTTTCATTTGCAGCTTGGTGGTGCCGTTAAATTCGTTTTCGTCTATGGTATAGACTATATCAAAAGCGCCACGTTGCAGTATTTCATACTTGTCGGCCATATTAAACCCTATGCCGTCTATTATCACACCTTTGTGCTGGTGTACTACAAATTTGATGTGCTGCTCTTTTACAATGCGGCTATGTCCCTGATAATCGTATACACCTTTGGTGATGAACACAGGGCGCAGGTTAGTTGGCCCAAAAGGTTCAAACTGTTTTATGAGATTGTAAAACGCAGGCTTGATGTCTGACAGCAATATCTCCGCATCAATTTCTATTTCGGGTATCAGTAGTTCGGGTGGTATGGATTGGGCTACTACTTCTTCAAACTTAGCTACAAACTCATTTACATTATCGGGGTGCATCGTCATACCCGCTGCGTAGAAGTGCCCGCCATAGTTTTCGAGCAAATCTCTGCAAGCATGTATTGCCTCATAAATATTAAAGCCGCTTACAGAACGTGCAGAGCCTGTTACTTTGTCGTTGCTTTTGGTGAGGACGATGGTGGGGCGGTAGTAATAATCTATCAGGCGCGATGCTACGATACCTACAACGCCTTTATGCCAATGCTCCTGATACAGTACGGTTGACTTACGAGTCGTCATCGTATCATCGCCCTGTATCATAGACAGTGCTTCTTCGGTTATGTTTTTATCTACTTCTTTCCTATCGCTATTATCAGATTGCAAAGCATCTGCCAATGCATGGATTTTTTCAGGGTCGGGTTCTATAAACAGTTCTACAGCTTTGCGAGCATCGTCCATACGGCCTGCTGCATTTACGCGCGGGCCAATCACAAATACCAAGTCTGACACAGACAGTGTGCGGGTAACCCCTGCCATTTCTTTCAATACTTTGATGCCGAGCGATGGGTTTTCATTTACTTTCTTCACACCATAGTATGCCAATACTCGATTTTCACCATCTATCGGTACTATATCTGCCGCTATGCTGGTGGCTACTAAGTCGAGGTATTGAAACACTTCTTCATCGGGCAAATTCCAGTGTTGTGCCAAAGCACTTATCAGTTTGAAACCAATACCGCAACCACTCAATTCTTTGTACGGATAAGGACAGTCTGTTTGTTTTGGATTGAGTATGGCCAATGCTGGCGGCAACGCATCGTCTGGCGTGTGGTGGTCGCATACTATCACATCTATACCCAGCGATTGTGCATACGCTATCAACTCTACCGACTTGATACCACAGTCGAGCGTGATGAGTAATGTAAACCCATTGGCATGTGCATAGTCTATGCCTGCTTTAGAAACACCATATCCCTCTCGGTAACGGTGTGGTATATAATATTCAAGCTGCCCTTTGTATTGCTTACGAAGAAAAGAATAGACCACCGCGACGGATGTAGTGCCATCTACATCGTAATCGCCGTATATCAACACACGTTCATTCCATTCTATTGCCTCGCTGATGCGTTTCACGGCTTTATCCATGCCTTTCATCAGAAAGGGGTCGTGCAGGTGCGATAACTCCGGGCGAAAAAATGCTTTGGAAGTATCAAAATCCTGAATGCCGCGTAGTGCCAGCACACGACACAGGGCAGGGTGTATGCTCAGTGCTTTGTATATGTTATTGATTATGTCCTGTTCAGCAGGCTTTAGTGTCCAACGCTTCTCAGGCTTCATGTCCGAAATCCAATTGTTTTACTTCTTGGTGATAGTCGCTTACCCAGTTATCGAGCTTGCTGCAAAATGCGGTATCGTTGATATTTATAAAGAAATCGCCACTGCCCATAATGGTACCCAGCAGTTTATCCTGTGCTTTTATACAACTCCATGCTGTGTTGTAAGGTGTGTGGGTGAATGATACCATCTCGTACACCGACACAAATTTTTCGGGGTATCGCTTACCTAGTTCTTTTTCTATTTTCTTACGCTCTAAGAATGACGGCTCTGCTACTTTATCGCGCATTTCTACGAAGTTCATCAATGCCAGTTCCAACACAGCATCTCCATTGGGTTTGCGTTTCTGATCGTACTCATTCAGTATCGTTGCCCAGTCATCACCATGTTTATCTATCAGCGATGCCAGTATCGTGCAATCTTCAAAACCGGCATTCATGCCTTGCCCGTAAAACGGAACAATGGCATGTGCCGCATCGCCTATCAACGCACTCTTGTCTTTGTAATGCCAGGGCGATATACGGATGGTAACCAATGAAGATGTAGGATTGCCAAAGAAATCTTCTACCAATGTAGGCATCATCGGTACAGCATCAGGGAAGTGCTCGTTGAAGAATGCTTTAACATCAGCCTCTGTTTTTAGTTTTTCAAAAGATATATCTCCCTCAAATGGTAAAAACAATGTGCAGGTAAACGTACCATCAGTATTTGGCAGAGCAATGAGCATAAAGTTTTTGCGCGGCCAGATGTGCAAGGCGTTTTTCTCCATGCGAAGATTGCCGTTTTCGTCTGGTGGTATAGATAGCTCTTTGTAGCCATGCTCTATATAATGCTGTGTCAGGTTTGCCCTGTCTAGAAACTGATAACCATTGCGTAATGCGGAAAATGCACCATCTGAACCAAAGAGCAAATCAGCATCTACTATTTTTTCTTTACCATCTGCATCTTCCAGATACACCCTATTATTCGGTACATCTACCCTGTTGCATCGCTGACCGAAATGTATGGTAGCGCCTACCTGTTCGGCAAGTGTCATCAGTTTTTTGTTCAACTCGCCACGGCTCACGGAGTAGATTGCTTCATTGTTTTTGCCATAAGGCTGAAACACCCCTGTGCCATCGGGCTGATGCATAAACCTGCCGGGCATAGGTATTGCCAGTTCTTCAATATCTTTTCGCAAGCCGGCCATATCCAATGCTTTCCATCCGCGCGCACTCATGGCCAGGTTGATGGACTTGCCCGCACTCATGGATGCTTTGCGCATATCGGGGCGGCGTTCATACACCGTTACTTCATACCCGCGTTTGCGCAACAAAACTGCCAGCAAAGAACCTACCAAGCCTGCACCTAATATGGTAACCGAACGTGCCATGTATCTGTAATTATCGTTAGGCGGGCAATTTACTCAAAATGGCAGAACAAGTGAAGAACGAAAATCAGTAAAGCAGATTTCGTTTAATAATAATTGGTTTGCGTATCAATAACCATCAAAAAATCACAGGAATACGTGTTAAATATTTTTATTGTAAAGATTTCTTAAAGCGTTATCTATTATTCTTTAAAATGTAGTGGAAGTTCTTAGTTTTGTTGCCATTAATACATACACCTCATGCGACTTGCATTCTGGAAAAAGAAAGACGAAAACAAAAAGAAAAAAGTATGGTGGCGAGAGTGGCTCGATGCCCTTGTGTTTGCCGTAGTGGCAGCGACCATCATCCGTACTTTTTTTATAGAAGCCTACACCATCCCTACAGGCTCTATGGAAGGCAGCTTGCTGGTGAATGACTACCTGTTTGTAAGCAAAATGGCGTATGGTCCACGTACCCCTATGACACCACTTGCTGTACCCTTAGTGCATAATACCATGCCATTGGTAGGCGGCGAGTCTTATACAAATGCGGTGCAGTGGAAATACCATCGCTGGCCGGGGTTTGGGAAAGTGGAGAGGTATGATGTGGTAGTATTCAACTTCCCGAATGGTGATACGGTAATAGAAGAAGCCCCGAATGAAGATTACTATCAGGCGTGCAGGGCAAGAGGTCGTGATGTAATTCTAGGTTCATATAACATCATTACCCGCCCTATAGATAAAAAGGATAATTACATTAAACGATGTATGGGTATACCGGGCGATAAGCTGCAAATAGTGAATGGTATTGTATATGTAAACGACAAACCCGCCAAAGTATTCCCGCACTCAAAAATTTCTTATATCGTTCGTACAAACGGCAACCTGCTGGATGAAGAAATATTGGCGGATAATGATGTGGTGGTACAAAAGTCGGAAGGTGGGGGCTATCTGCTGGAAGTGCCTAATGATAAGGTAGCATTTGTAAAACAGTTGCCGGGTGTGGTAGACGTACAACCTTATGTAATACCGGCGGGTAGTACACTGGATGATGCCTTTCCGCACGACCCTACTAACTATAAATGGAACAGGGATAATTACGGCCCGTTTGTGATACCTAAAAAAGGTGCAACAGTTCAGCTTAATAAGCAGAACATTGCTTTCTACCGCCGTATTATTTACAAATACGAGGGCAATAAACTGGAAGAACGTGATGGCAAATTCTTCATCAACGGACAAGAAGCTACCAGCTATACTTTTAAAATGGACTATTACTGGATGATGGGTGATAACAGGCACAATTCGCTCGACTCAAGATATTGGGGTTTTGTACCCGAAGACCATATTGTAGGTAAGGCATCTTTTGTATGGCTGAGCCACAAAAACTCACTCTTCAACCTACGTTGGAAACGATTGTTCCATAGCGTGAGTTCATTGAGTAAATAACTAACTTCGCCCCTGCAACCAGCAGGGGCATTTTTTTAGATAGGATTATGAAACTACAGTCTATACTTTTCATCAGTACATTAGCACTTACAGCTTGTGGTGGTAACGGCAATCAGCAAACAACACAGGAAAGTAACCACCCCGGCATGAGCAAGGGCAAAGCGATATTTGTAGCCAACTGTATGCAATGCCATAAGATGAACGACAAATCAATAGGCCCTGCGCTGGTAGGCAGTATGCAGCGATGGGATAATGATACAAGCCGCATTTCTAAGTTCATCCGCAATTCGCAAGAGTGTATATCATTGGGCGACCCACGCGCCAAACAAGTGTATGAAGAAAACAACAAAAGCCCCATGCCACCCATGCCCCATCTTACAGATAATGACATTAACGCGTTGATAGACTATATAAACAAAGGCGTAGAATAATCTACGCCTTTGAGATTTTTAGAGAATACAATAGATTACTTTATCACCCCCAATTCTTTACCTACTTTAGTAAATGCAGCGATGGCTTTGTCAAGATGCTCGCGGCTGTGCGCGGCTGATATTTGTACACGTATGCGGTCTTTGCCTTTTGGCACTACTGGGTAGAAGAAGCCTATTACATAGATACCCTCTTCCAACATACGGGCTGCAAATTTTTGTGCCAGTACAGGGTCGTAGAGCATTACAGGGCATATCGGGTGCGTACCTGTTTTGATGTCAAAACCTGCCGCTGTCATTTTTTCACGGAAGTACATGGTGTTTTCTTCCAGCCTATCGCGCAGGGCAGTTGTTTCGCTCAGCATATCCAACACGGCAATGGAAGCACCTACCACAGCAGGGGCTACTGTATTGCTGAACAAATAAGGGCGGCTTCGTTGGCGAAGTATATCAACGATTTCTTTTTTGCCGCTTGTAAAACCACCTGATGCACCACCCAATGCCTTGCCTAACGTGCCGGTGATAATATCTATCCTGTCCATCACACCACAAAGCTCATGTACACCACGACCTGTTTTACCCATAAAGCCAGATGAGTGGCTTTCGTCTATCATAATGATAGCATCGTATTTATCTGCGAGGTCGCATATTTTATCTAATTGAGCAATTGTGCCGTCCATAGAAAATACAGAATCGGTAACTATCATACGTGTGCGCGCACCTGCAAAAGCTTGTAACTGTGCTTCAAGGTCGGCCATGTCATTATGTTTATAACGTGCTCGCTGCGCTTTACAAAGACGTACACCGTCTATAATGGAAGCATGGTTCAACTCGTCTGATATAATCACGTCCTGGTCGCCCAGCAATGGTTCAAACACACCGCCATTGGCATCGAAGCACGCTACATACAGTATAGTATCTTCCATGCCCAAAAACTTTGACAGCTTTGCTTCCAGTTCTTTATGAATATCCTGTGTGCCGCATATAAAACGTACGGAACTCATACCATAACCGCGACTATCAATCGTTTTATGCGCTGCTTCTATCACTTTAGGGTGAGAAGAAAGCCCGAGGTAGTTGTTAGCACAAAAATTAAGTACCTGTTTGCCATTGACGGTTATTTCGGCACCTTGTTCAGAAGCAATAAAGCGTTCGTTTTTAAACAAGCCTGCATCTTGTATCTCTTTCAGCTCTTGTTGTATGCGCGTATAAAAAGAAGGACTGGACATTTGTTGTTCAATTTAGATGGCGAAAATAATTAATAATGCCTCAATAGCCCAACACAAAAGCGTATCTGGTTGTTATTTTCTTAAAGTATTGTCAAATAGAAGCTTACGGCTTTGTTATTGGCTGTGGCTATTTACTTTTACACCACGTGAGGCAGTTTTTATTCATATATCTTTTATTAATCAGCAATACAGCATCTGCACAGAGCATTTCGGGGCTGGTAACAGAGGCGCAAACAGGCAAGCCACTGTACCCTGTAAGTGTGATAAATGTAAGCACCCAACAAACTGTCTATACGAGCTCGACAGGAGCATTTACTATACCCGCCTACGAAGGGCAACAGCTTGTGTTCAGTATGGTGGGCTATGCAGAGCAGCGTAAATACATAAGCGGGGAATTGATGCAAAACGGTATCAGGATAGCTTTAGCCATCAAACGTTTTGAGTTGGAAGAATTTGTATTACGCCCAAAATACACTCCCTATCAGCTAGACTCTATCAGGCGGCGTTCTACTTATAAGCGCGCATTGGCATGGGAGCGTAGCAATTCTATCATGAGCCCGGTATCTTTTGTTGCAGACAGGATTTCTAAGAAAAGCAGAACAAGGCTTGCTTTTCAGCGGAATTTTGTAAAATGGGAAAGCAACCGATTTATAGACACCCGCTATACGCCCGACTTGGTAAGTTCGCTGACAGGACTTACAGGCGACAGCCTCGGACATTTTATGAATGCCTACCCTATGGAATATGACTATGCCCGCAACGCAACAGAGCTAGAACTGAAAATGTGGATACGCCATCATTACAAGCTATGGATGAAAAACCCTGTAATACCTGCTGTTGACTCTCTGCAAATACAGGCAGATAAATAATAAGTAATTGCATACAACAAGTTATTAATTAACTAACTTTAATGTATGATACCCCAATGGCAAAAAGGCATAGTACAACGTGTAGAGCAGGCAACTGAAAACACACGCCGCTATTGGATTGAATTGCCTGAAACACCTGTATTTGATTTTAAGCCCGGACAATTTGTAACACTCGACTTACCGATACATGAGCAGCGCAACAAACGTTGGCGTAGCTACAGCATCGCCTCATCGCCTGATAGTGGTAACGTAATAGAATTAGTAATAGTGTATCTGGAAGGTGGGTTAGGTACTACTTATTTCTTTAATGAAGTAAAAGAAGGTAGCGAGTTGGTGGTACGCGGACCACAAGGAGTCTTTACCCTACCCGAAAACATTGAACATGATATATACATGATATGCACTGGTACAGGCATCGCCCCGTTCCGCAGCATGGTAAACCATATAAAGCACCACAACTTACCGCATCATCAACTACACCTGATATTCGGCACACGCACAAAGGCAGATTTATTGTACGAAGATGAACTAAGCCAGCTAGAAACTGCTTTACCAAATTTTAAATACCATCCTGTATTATCAAGAGAAGATATTGAGGGATATGATAAAGGCTATGTACATGGTGTGTATGAAAAACTATGTGCCGGCAACCCGAACGCGCATTTTATGCTCTGCGGATGGAAGATGATGGTGGACGAAGCAAAGAAACGCCTGCTTGAGATGGGCTACGATAAAAAAGCCATACATCTGGAGCTATACGGCTAAACTACCTGCAGCCACCAGCAACTATAGTAATGCATGTAGTGGTTTATCAATAAGATATTTTTCATTTCACCCACTTCTTTATTCAGCATACAATGTGCTGGTAAGGGTTTGTTTTTCAAAACCGAATTTGCCAACATACCTAATGCAAATGCAGACGCAGTGGCATATTCGCCACACAAATGTTTGAAAGCATACTGAGGTATATCTTTCAATAGACCTGAACATAAGGATTGGTAAATAGGGTTTGATGCAGCATCACCACTTTGTCCTAATACGGTTACGTCAATCTTTTGTTGGTGTTTGGTGATATACGATTCTATTTTCTTAACAGCAGTTGCATTATCCTTATCGGCAAAGCAGTACACATCTTTAATACACAAAGCAGCATTAGCGGGCTTCTTATCCGTCATTATAAAAAACGATGCTGCCTCGCCTGCTATGCAACCCACGTTATTGCCATTCAGCACATCGGCTGGTATGCTGTTTTGCTTATTGTTGATACCACCAATTTTCAAAGCTTCCAAACTACCCTCTGTCAGTTCATCAATACCACCTACCAGCATTTGTTCATACGGATTATCTGCCAGATAGAGTTGCGTATTCATTACAGCGTGTTCAAACGAATGCCCTCGTTGTACGAAAGTAAGGTTGTGTCCGTAGCAGCCAGCCAGTAAAGCTATCTGCCCGCTAACGGTATTGTGAGTAGATTGGATGAATGCAGTAGGTGTCAGCATCTGCTCATCTTGTGCTATCATCTTACCAAGAAACACTTCCGTATCTGCCAGACAGCCCATAGCGGTACCTACTGATATGGCATCTGGTTTTTCTATACCTGCAGATGCCATGCACATTTTAGATGCACCGATGCCTATACGTACTGCTTTGCTCATACGGCGCAATTGCATGGGCGGTATATAAGCTGTATAGTTAGGCTCTACGCACAATAGCTTATCAGTATCGTAGGCAGGTGCTTCTTTCAAAAAACTATCATCGCCGCTATTGCCTGCGCCACTTACTATACCCGTGCCTGTTATGTACAATTCCATACTTAGCATTTACTGAAAACAAGCGATGAACAATTACCGCCAAACCCGAATGAGTTGGATAATACATGGCGAATAGCTAACCCCTGCTGTAAAGTAGTAACAGGCTTAAAGTTTAGATCTCCCATTTGTGTTTGCCAACGCAAGTTGGGATATACGATGCCGTGCCTGATGCTTAATACCCCAAACACTGCCTCTACACCACCAGCCGCACCCAATGTATGCCCAGTATATGCTTTGGTAGAAGATGCCATTGGTACTTTATCGGCAAACAAGGCTTCAATCGCTTTACCTTCAGAGCTATCGTTGTTGGCTGTACCCGTACCATGCAGGTTTATGTAATCAATATCAGCAGGTTGCAGATTGGCTACTTTCAGCGCATTGCCCATAGCCAGTTTATTACCCGTACCATCGGGCGATGATGCTGTTTGATGATAGGCATCGTTGGCATTGGCATAACCGCTTACAATGCACGATGCTGTTGCTCCGCACTGCTGCATAGCTTTTTCACTCATCAGTAATACATACCCTGCACCCTCGCCCAAGTTCAGTCCACGCCTGTTATTGTCAAATGGTTGACAAGGTTGCTTATCCAGTATCATCAGGGTGTTAAACCCGTTGAGTGTAAAGCGTGAAAGGCTATCTGCACCGCCTGCAATGGCAACATCCAGCATACCATTACCAATCATCTGTGCTGCCATCATAATGCTGTTGGCAGAAGATGAGCAAGCTGTACTGATGGTTGTAACAAAATCGCTGATGCAAAAATGATTGGCAACTAATTCTGTAATAGCACCACACTCGTGATTTTTGATATTGTTGAAATCTACTGTTCCACTATCTTCTTTAAATGCCTTGTACACATTTTCTGTCAAATCCATACCACCAACTGTAGTAGCAGAAAAGAAACCTGTTTTTAATCCTTTTACTTTATCAGCAAATGGTTGCCATGCTTCTTTTACAGCTATGGCACTCAACAATGCAGTACGCGGCCAGCGAGCATCCACGCCTGCTATAGCAGCCATCTCTTCATTGCTCAGTTTTACTTCTGCAACAGGCAGTTCATCAGCCCAATGGGTTTTCAGATGGTTTGCTTTGCCTATGCCAGACCGACCATTTAACAATGCATCCAAACATGCAGCCGTATCATTACCTATTGCAGTAATGATGCCTGTGTTTATGATATATGCTGCCTGTTTCATTATTTACTATGTATTTCCAGCATCGCATCTGCTGTGAAATTTAATTGCCCGTTTTGTTTTGATACCCAATACAACGACAGTTCGTGATTGTTTGCAGTTGCATCTACCCATCCGCAAAGACAGGCTTCCATACCCCGGTTATTCAACAAATCATTCACCCAAAATTCCATTTCTTTCGCGTCAAACCCATCGCTCACCACACAAGCCTGCTCTCCTTTAAAACCATGCCTGATGCATATTTCGCCGAGCATGATGTTGGGCAATGTATATACAAACAATGCAGGGCTTGGAATTGTTGCCAGCGTTTCACTGTACTTTTTATCTACATCCAGGCAACCATGATTGGTTTGCAGTACGATAGCTATTTTTGTTTTATCTATACCATCATACACAACGCCTGCTGCCTGTTTCAACAATACTTCTGCCCCCAACCATACCCATTTGCTTATCAAATCCATTTTAAAAAACTTGGGATAATTGCATTGTAATGCGCGATACAGCACATCAGGGGCATTGCTATCTATAGGCTCATTAAACGACAATAAAGGACTGCCGTCCTTTATCACCGAATGTTTGTTGACACGCAACCAGTTGCTGATTGCGGGTTTTGTATGGATATTAAGATGTAGCATTATTTGCCAAATAGCGCCCTAATGTACGCACATTTTTCTCGTGATGTTTTACAAAAGGATTTGTATCATCCCATACATAACCAGCCAATACAGAGCATATCTGCGACATGATTTCGGGGCTACGATTGGGTGCGAAGAAGATATTAAACAGCGTACCATCGTACCAACTGTTTACATACGTGCGAAACACATCTACACCCTGCATCATCTTCTTCATATAATCATTCTCCCAATCCAGTTCTTCACCTTTGAAGTGGCGCACTACCAAATTTGCAGCCAACTGAGCCGATACGGAAGCAAGTGTTACACCGGAAGAAAATATCGGGTCGAGAAACTCGGTAACATTACCTGTCAGTACAAAGCCTTTTCCGTAAAATGTGTCTGTAGTAGCACTCCAGCTTTGCAGTGTACGCGGCTCCCACAACATATCAGATTCACCAAAACGTACTGCCAGCTCTTGTTGTGCCATTATCAATGCCCGAAACTGCTCTTCAGCATTGCCAGCAAACTTGTCAAAAAAATCAGGGTCTCCGACATAACCTACCGATGTATTGCCATTGGAAAAAGGTATTACCCATATCCATGTTCTTTCATTGTGTACATATACAGTAATGCGGTTGGGCTCTACTGCTTCGCTGCGCTTAGGGTCTGTCATGTGACAGAAAAGCGTTTTGCGTGGATACTGTGTAGATGGCTTATCCAAACCAAATAGACGTGGGATTACTCTGCCATAACCACTGCCGTCAATAATAAACTTGGCGTGTATAGTTTGCTCTGCACCATCTGCTGTTTTGATGGTGGTAACAGAATGTCCGTTATCGTCAATTTTTATGTCAGTGACTTCTGTTTGATAAGCAACGGGGATTCCCATCTTCACACATTCATCGGCCAGTGTAGTATCAAAATCCGCACGCGGCACCTGCCATGTCCACCGCCAGCCATCGGCGTGTTGTTGCGCGAATGTAAAATCACATATTTCGCCATTCTTTACAAACTTGGCGCCGTCTTTCTGTTGAAAGCCTTTTGCTTTTACTGCATCCAGAAATTTTGCTTCTTCCAATGCTTCCATACAGCGTGGCAACAGGCTTTCGCCAATTACAAAACGAGGGAACTGCATTTTTTCTACAATCTGCACAGACAAACCTGCCTGCTTAATGATGGATGCAGCAATAGTGCCGGACGGGCCTGCACCAATTACCAGTACATCTGTTTGCTTTTGCGTACTCATGAGGGGGAATGAGATTTTAAAAACTTGAGTGAAAAATACAATGATACTTTTTATAAGAAAATGACTTGCATCACTTTTTACGCAATTCGAGAATGGTATGGCTGAGGCCTATGTTATCAGTATCTGCCACCACTTCAAAACCTGCTTTGCCAATCAATTCTAAAAACACCTTACTATCATACATCTGGCTGTTGCCATTTGCCATTGTGGTAAAGTAGAGCGATGTCATTTGCAAGCTAAGGGCTGATGCTTCAAAACGTTGCCTGTCCCAGAATGTTTCGTTAATAAACACCCTACCATCTGCGCCCAATGCACGGTGGCATTTTTCAAGTATAAAAACAATTTCATCATCAGCAAAACAATCTAAAAACTGGCTCATCCATATCACGTCATAGCCTGTTGGCAATTCGCTGTCTTTGTGCAATACATTTCTTTCATGATACTGCACTCTATTGCCGAAACCTGCCTCTTCTATATTTTGCTTTGCTACGTTTAATTGCACCTGCAAATCCACCAGCCCTACTTCTACCTCTTTGTTATGTTCTAAACAAGCCAATGTAAACTTACCTGTATTCGCTCCAATATCCATAACCTTCTTAGGATTACTCGCAAACACCATCGGCAGTGCTTCGGGGAATGCATTGTCTGAATAGTAGTGGTCGAAATTGAACCAGCTTGTTTTAGCAGGCTCTGGCAATATAGATAATCCCTGATAGATAGTTTCCCAATTACCGAGGTATTGAAGTCCGTTAGGTTTGCTTTGCTCAATAGATGATTTTAGCTCTTTCGCACCCTCGTAACACACATCGTGCATAAAATCTGTATTCACGCGTGTCATCGGGTCGTTCAAAAAGAAGTGGCCTGTTTTTGATAAATAATATTTATCCTCTTTGCGTAATACCAGCCCAATGCCTAATCCTGCTTCCAATAATATACGAATGCCATAGCGGATCATATTTGTAGTTGCAGCTATCTCATCCAGCGAAATGCCATTGTTGCGGCTATCCTGTACTTTATGCAGAATGCCACTATCTCTTAATATTACTGATGCCTGAAAAATATAAGGTGCAAAAGCGATGAATTGCGCCTGCGAAATAGCATCGAGTGCTGATTTTTTTTCCGTTTCAAACATTTTTGGTTTTGTTGTCGGGGAGCCAGTCATATATCTGTTGTTCAGGTTTCAAAAATACATAAGATATAGCTGTTTTCAGAGCCGTATGTAAACATGGACAAATAACAAAGGGGCGTTATATAACGCCCCTTCTTTTTTCAACCAACCAATAAAACCCTATGCCAATCTATGAAATCTATGTTTCTGTTTATTTTTCCTGAATAGACGCACTGAATTTTTCTCTCCAGCGTTTGATACGTGCTTTAAAACGGAAACTCAACAACATCATCACAGGTACTAATATCAGCGTTAGGAATGTAGCGAAGCTAAGGCCATATATCATTGTCCATGCCAATGGTCCCCAGAATGCTACACTATCGCCACCGAAGTAAATATGTGGGTTGAGTGTTGTAAAGAATGATGCAAAGTCTATGTTCAGCCCCACTCCGAGGGGAATAAGACCAAGTATTGCTGCTGTAGCTGTCAGTATTACGGGTGTCATACGTGTACGACCTGCTTCTACGATAGCATCATAAGGCTGCATGCCGTCTTTCAGCATCAAATCCATAAACTCTATTAATAAGATACCATTTCGGACGACTATACCCGCCAATGCGACCAAACCTATACCGCTCATTACGATAGAGAAGTCGTTGCGAACGATGGTAGTCATTAAGAATACACCTGCCCAACTCAGTATAATTTCACTCATAATTACAATGGTACGGCTGAATGAGTTGAACTGAATTATCAGTGTCAGGAATATCAAGCCAACTGATATGAGCATTGCCTTGCCGAGGAAGCCCATCGTTTCTGCCTGGTCTTCTTGCTGCCCACCCATTTTGATGGTTACACCTGATGGAGCGTTGAAGTTATCAATCTCGCGCTGCACGGCAGCTACCACTTCATTAGGATTATAATCCGTCAATACGTTTGATGACAGCGATATGATGCGCTTCTGGTCTTTGCGTTTGATACCACCATACGTATTGTCGTATCTGATATCTGCAAAAGAACTCACAGGCACTTCACGTATAACACCACCCATACCCATATCCCGGAATATCATCGGCATATTACGTACCGCATCTATATCCTCGCGCTGGTCTTTCTTCAGCCTCAGCGTTATGGGGTAATCGTCATTCGCATCGCGGAAACGTGATATTTCTTTACCGAATACAGCGGTACGCAAATTCATTACCACTTGTCCGGTAGATATACCTTCGCTGTTCATACGCTCGCGGTCGAGGTCGAAAACTATTTCCGGTTTATTGGCCTGAAAGTCGCTTTGCAGTGCTTCAACACCCGGTATCTGCTTTTTAGACAAATACTTATTCAGTCTTTCAGAAGTTGCTACCAACGAGTCGAGGTTATCGCCTTTTATTTCTATCAATACAGGTTTTTGCTGTGGCGGTCCACCTTGTTCTTTATCCACCGTTACCTCTGCACCCGGTACACCTTTTACAGATGCCCTTATTTTATCAAGATACATTGATGATGAGATGCCTTTCCTGTCTGCAAATTTTACAAACGCTACCGTAATACGTCCTTTATTAGGAAAGTTACCTACTTCACCACTTGTTGGGTCAACCGCCCCTACTGTTACGTTTGCAATAACAGATTTTACAATCGGGTTCTTTTTACCTTTTGCAAGGTCTATATCCAACGCCTTGTTAACTCTGTCTTCAAGGTTCATTAATACTGTATTGGTATATGCCTGATCTGTACCTACGGGCATATTCAGGTACACGTACGCAAAGTTTGGTTCGCCACTCGGGAAGAATACCGGCGATGGCCCCCATATTCCGAAAACCACAAAAGAAAAAACAACAATAACTATTGAACCCCAAAACGTTTGGTGCGGTTTGTTGAGTGCACGTTTCAACCATCTTAAATACCACTCTTTAAATGCAGGCCATGTTTTATTTTGGAATTTCTGTATCCATTTTTCCAGAACAAATTTTTCCAATAGTATAAAGAGGTAAATGAAGATAATAAAGTTGCCCATGCCCCATGCCTGTGCTGTATAACAAAGTGCAGCCAGCGACAGGAATATTATCATCACTACTTTATCGCGCTTGCTCCACTTGCGTTTACCATCGTCGTTTGGTTTATGCGGTTTCATAAAGTCAACAGCAAACACCGGGTTGATGATATAGGCTACCAATAAAGAGGCGACCAACGTAATGATAAGCGTAACCGGCAAGAAGAACATGAATGAACCTATCAGGCCATCCCAGAATGCTAATGGAATAAATGGCATCAATGTAGTGGCAGTACCCGATAGCACTGGCAGAAAGACTTCTCCCGTTGCTACTTTGGCTGCTTTCTTAATGTCCATTTTACCATTGTCAAATATTCGGTGCGTATTTTCTATTACCACAATCGCATCATCCACCACTATACCCAATGCCAGCAGGAATGAGAACAGCACAATCATATTGAGTGTGAAATCTATACCCGGCAACACCAAGAATGCCACCGCACATGATAGCGGTACTGACATAGCCACAAACAAGGCATTGGTAACACCCATGAAGAACATCAGGATGATGGTAACTAATATAAAACCAATGATGATGGTATTTATCAGATCTTCGAGTGTATGACGTGTCTGGTCTGACTGGTCGCCTGTAATAACGATATCCAAATCTTTAGGTAATTCATCAGCCTTCATTTTGGTTATCAGCTCTTGAATATTGTCCGAAGCTTCAATCAGGTTTTGTCCTTTGGCTTTGATTACATTCAGCGTTATTACATTCTTATTGTCAAGACGTGCATAGCTTATCTGCTCTTCAAAATTATCTACCACATCGGCAATGTCTTTAAGATACAGTGCCTTGCCGTGCTGGTTTTTTACTATCAGGTTGCCTATCTGCTCTGCACTCTTAAACTCGTTGCGTACCGTCAATATCCTTTTTTGATTGTTCATGGATACCTGGCCGGGTGTAGATGTAATGTTTTCGTACGCTACCGCATTTTCAATATCACCGAATGTGAAGCCTGATGCTGCCATCTTATACATGTCCACATTTATCTGTATCTCACGCTCCAGTGCACCCACCATGTCTGCACGCTTTATTTGCTTCAGGTCTTCTATATTATCCTTTACCTTATCCGCATATTTTTTCAGCCTGTTCAGGTCGTAATTGCCCGATATATTCACATACAGAATCGGGAATTCAGAAAAGTCAATATCATTTACCTCGGGCTCATTCGGCAGGTTGTTGGGCAAATCTACTTTTGCTTTATCAACCGCGTCCTTTACCTCGCGTTTTGCTTCATTAATCTTTACATCGGTGTTGAATTCAATCATCACAACCGAGAAATCCTGAAACGAGTTGCTGGTAACTTTCTTTACACCCGTAATGTTTTTTACCTGCTTTTCAATAGGCTTAGTTACCAGGTTCTCCATGTTTTCGGGAGAAGTACCGGGATAAATTGTCTGCACAATTATCTGCGGCATTTTTATTTCCGGGAACTGCTCTTTGGGCAGGTTCAGATAGGTCATTAAGCCCGCAAGGGTAATGATAACCGTCAGTATATATATGGCTGTGCGATTGTCTATCGCCCAACTGGATGGCTTAAACTCTTTGAATGAATCTTTCATTAGAACTTTTTTTACTGTTGGTGATGAATTGTCCTATTCTACGTTTACAAGATCGCCGTTATCAAGGTCTGCATAACCTGCTGTAATAACCCTATCGCCTTCTTTCAGTCCGTCAAGTATTTCTACCATCCCGTTTGAGTTACGCCCTGTTTTTACTGTCACAGATTTTGCCTTGTTGCCATCAGCCACAAACAACACTTCACCTGCTGCTGTATTTTGTATTACAGATACCGGCACTACGATGGCTTTGCTGTTCTGATAATTAGCTATCTGCATTTTGCAACTCATGTTGGGGTGCAGCTTGCTGTTGCTACCCAGCCTAACCTCCACCTGAAATGCGCGAGATATAGCATCTACAGCTTTTGAAACATACGTAAGTTTTGATTTTATAGTATCTGATGATGATGTGAAAATTAGATTAACAGGATCTCCTTCTTTAACTTGCCCTAAATAGTTTTCACCAAGATTTGCTTGCACTTTCAAAGCTTCAGCATTTACTACCCTTATACCTAACATACCAATAGCTGCCATTTCACCTTCTTTAATGTTTATTCCATCAACCGTACCATTAATAGGAGATTTGATAGAATACATATCTCTTTGTGCCTGTAAGGCTGCTTTTTGTTTTGCTGTTGCTTCGTATTGCGCTTTTGCAGACATTAGCTGTACTTCAGACCCTATATTTTGTGCCCAAAGCTTTTGTTGTTTTTCATACAATGCTTTAACGAGCGTCAGTTGTGCATCTAAAGATTTTATCTGTTGTTCTACTGCTGCCGCATCAAGTATTGCCAATGTCTGGCCTTTACCTACTTTTTGCCCGGGCTTTACAAGTATTCTTTCCACAATTCCTGCAGCTTGTGGCGTTGCTAATACGCTTTGTTCACCGTTTACATTCGCCTGCACCTCTACATACGCACTGAATGCTTGCGCTGTAGCAGCCATTACAGATACTGCTGTAGCTTTGGCGGGTTTGTTTTTGTTTACTTCTGCTTCCAGTTTTACAATTTTTTCGTCCAGAGCAGCACGTTCTTTCTTCAGTTTAGACAGTTCTGCTTCGCCTTTGCCGCTTTTGTCGTCTCCGCCACATGCAGCCAGCAGGCTTGTTGATATTAATATTAGATAAAGTGAGCGTTTCATGCTATTTATTTTATAATAAGTTGATTAAATGGTTGTTTGATTATTTTTTAAATTGTCCTGTTGCTTTTTGTAAATCAGATTTTGCAGTTACAACATCCATCATAGCACTGAAATATTTTGTTTGTGTTTGTGCTAAGTCTGATTGCGCTTGTACTATTTCTATATTACTACCAACACCTGCTTTGTATTTTTTATTGGCTATATCAAGTACATTCTCTGCCAGTTTTAAATTTTGCTCCTGATTTTTAAGGTTTAGTAAAGCATTTTTCAAATTAGTTTTTGCAGATGCGGTTTGCAGGTCAATACCTCTTTTCAAATCATCAAGATTATTTTCCGCTTGTTTTACATTAATTTTTGATTGCTTTACCCTGTTGTAACGTTGCATACCATCAAATAATGGAACTGATAGCTTTAACCCCCAAAGAGAATAGAATTGATAGTTATTATAAAACTTGAAGACCTCGTCAAAATCATTAGTAGCATAGTTATAACCTGCGCTTGCGAAAGCGGCTAATGTAGGAAGCCCGGAAAGGCGATGCCTTTTCAGGTCGTATTTTTGCAGATTCAATTGCGTGTTTAATAGGTTAAACTCAGTCCTGTCATCGTAATCTGCGTTTGTATTTATTACTAATGCAGCAGCTTCAGCAATATTATTATCTACAGCTGTATCCGTTAGTATTATTTGCTGTGCTATATCCATACCCATTTGATATTTCAACAGTTGTTCTGTCACATCAATTAATGCACCAATACGTAAACTATCGGTAATGAGATTATTCACCTGTACGTTTATCCTATCAACCTCAATTTTTTCAATAAACCCAGTTTCATACATAGCCCCCATCTCGTAAGCTACCCTGCGCAGGTTGCTCATATTGGTTTTAAGTATTTCATACTGCTTTTTTGAAATAACGAACCCGTAATATGATTTCTGTACTTCATAACGTACAGTTTCTTCACTTAGCAATGCAGCTTGTTGGTATAGCTTCAGTAATCCGTTACGTGCTTGCAATGCAACCATTACACTTCCATCAAACAGTATTTGCGATGCTGTACCACTTGCTGTTACACCATATTTGGGCGTAAACTGTACCGGTACAAAAGTGCCAGGCATACCGATAAACTCACCAGGCACGAATGATTTCTGCGGGTTGAGGAAATCATTATATTGCCCCTCAGTACGTAGATTGGGCAATGCGATACCTGTTACTTCTGCATTTATTGCCTGTTGTTTTTTAATGTCTAATCTTGCATTCTTGGCTTTTACATTGTGCTTTACGGCATATTTCAATGCGTCTTCAAGGCTCAGGGGTACAGGCTCCTGAGATGTTGTTTCTTGCCCGAACATGGTAAGTGGTGACAGGCAAAGTGCTAATGTAGTACTGTATAATAATCGCCTCATAATTTAGAAACTTGCTTTAAGTATTGTTCTTTGTATTTATGGTATAGTTTTTCTCCTTTGGGTGTCATAATGCCATACAGAAAGTGTTCGCTCACCTCGTGCATTACAAATTGCAGGTCGTTGCGGGTGTTTATCATCAGGTTGGGGTGTAGCACCAGCATACTTATTTCCATACGGTAGCGCGCCATGAAGTCTGCATTCAGCCCCTCACGGTACAAGCCTTCTTCCATACCCCTGAGGATGTTGTTTTTAATGGCCTCAATGTCTTTTTCCAGCATATTGGCTTTAAACTTTTTAAAGGCTTCAGGGTAGTAACGTTCCAACTCCAACATACCAAGCGGGTTCATATTGCTCAATACCTGATCGAACATACCCATGATGCGCACAAAACCCTCAATGGCGTTTTCCGACTGCTCCAGTATGCTGATGCAACTTTCTGATACGCTGCACTGAAACCAGGTAATGGCTTCGTTTACTACCTCGTTTTTGTTGGCAAAATGCTGGTAGAGGGTTTTTTTAGAAATACCCGCCCTTCTCGCTATATCATCCATGGTAATTGTTTTGAAGCCATATTGCCTGAACAATTCCGCGGACGCACTGAGTATTTTTGTTAGTGGTTCCATAATCGGGGGCAAAACTATGGAAACGTTTTGTATAAAAAATGTTTCCGTAGTATATTTTGTATCTATACCTACTATCAAAAAAATAGATAGTGTACTTATTTTACCATAACATATTGCTCATTAACCACTAATATTTTCGTTTCGGTTAATATTTTTTAGCTTTAAGTAAAATCTTTATTTATGGGTTTCTTTCAGGATTTTAAAGCTTTTGCCATGCGTGGCAATGTGATGGACCTTGCCGTGGGTGTTGTTATAGGCGGGGCTTTCGGCAAAATCGTTACCGCGATGGTGGACGATATTCTGATGCCGATTATCGGTATGGCTACAGGCGGCCAAAAGTTTGACGACAAATTCATGGTTCTGAAAGCGGCTAAAGATGGCGATGTATATGCATCGCTGGCACAAGCCAAAGAAGCGGGTGCCAACGTATTTGCATACGGTCATTTTATACAAACTATAGTAGATTTCCTGATTATTGCATTCTGCATATTTATGGTGGTAAGGGCTATGGCACGTATGCAAAAGAAGCAGGAAGAAGCACCTGCTGCGCCGGCACAACCATCATCTACAGACAAGTTGTTGATGGAAATACGCGATGCTTTAAAGAAATAAGTATCTGTTTGTTGAAAGTTTTTGTGGCATAAAAGCGATTAATTCCGCATTTTTGTGTCATAGCTCGGCATTTGTTTATGGCTACAGGCAAAATATATCAGAATCTGGTTACTATGAAACGGCAAAACCGCAGTGGCTTTGCCGTATTGATAGACCCTGATAAGGTAGCTCCTGCCGATATGAAATACCTCGCAAAGCTATGCAACGATGCTGCGGTTGATTATGTACTGATGGGTGGCAGCCTTGTGGTAGCCGATAATCTGGAATCTTGTATACAACGTTTTAAGGCAGAAAGTGATATTCCTGTTATCCTTTTCCCCGGCAGTCCTGCACAGGTAACACCGTACGCAGATGCTTTACTTTATTTATCACTCATATCGGGTCGCAACCCCGAATTGCTGATAGGTCAGCACGTAGTTTCTGCCCCTGCCGTAAAAGCCAGCGGTCTGGAAGTAATATCTACTGGCTATATAGTAGTAGATGGCGGCACTGCAACTACGGTTTCGTACATGAGCCATGCCACACCCGTTCCTGCTAACAAGCCCGATATAGCCCTTTGCACAGCTTGGGCAGGCGAATTGCAGGGCAAGCATATTATATATATGGATGCAGGCAGTGGTGCTAAAAACCCCATCAGCAGAGAAATGATACATACGGTAAGCAGCCGTATTGAAATACCGTTATTTATAGGTGGCGGCATACATACCCCCGAAAAAGTGTACGAAAATTGCAAAGCAGGTGCCAACATAGTAGTGGTTGGCAATGCTATAGAGCGCGACCCCATGCTCATCCGCGATTTGGCACAAGCCTCAAAAGCCGCTACTTCTACAGTAGAATAAGCGTAAATACCGTTGGTTTGTTAATAGCTGGTTAACCACTTGTCAATACGGGGTTAACAAGGCTTGTTTATTTGGTCATCGGGCGCTGATGATAGCACCTTTGTGTCATCAAAAGCAAATAACTAAATCAAACAACTAACAAACAAAAACGAATTAAAATGAAAAAAGTAATCGCAATCATCGCTCTGGGTATCACTGGTTTTGCTGCTAACGCACAAGCTCCATCTTCTACTGCTACACAGACAGTTAACCTGAATCTAAGCAACGCGATCGAATTGACATTCACAGGGTCTGGTACTGCTACAGGTGCTGCTGTTAACCTAGCTTTCAACACTGTAAACGATTATGCAAACGGTGTTACTTCTTCTGAACAAATGTTGCGTGTACGTTCAAACCGCCGCTTCGGTGTTACAGTTCGTACCAACAATGCAAACTTTACTTATACGGGTTCTGTATCTCCTGCTCCTGTTATGCCTGTAAGTGGTGTTTTAGGCCTGATGGTATCTGCTAACAGCACAGGTGGTGCTATCGCTTCACCATTCAGCAACACTGCTTATGCAGGTTTGACTTCAGCTGCACAAAACCTGATAACAAACGCTGCAAACGGTGGCAACCAAACTTTCGGTGTACGTTATGAAGCTGAACCTGGTTTCGCTTACCCTGCAGGTACTTATACTGTAGATGTAGTTTATACTGCTACACAACTGTAATCAAATAACTAATTATATTATAAAGAGAAAGCGTCCCCGTAAGGACGCTTTTCTTTTTGTATTTAGTGCCTACTTTTACACCTGCAATGCTCAAAGCATATTTTCAACAAGGCATCACAGAGGCGGGGTGCGATGAAGCAGGCAGGGGCTGCCTTGCAGGGCCGGTATTTGCAGCCGCCGTAATATTACCCGATGGGTTTTACCACCCCTTGCTGAACGATAGTAAAAAACTAACAGAACAAGACCGTGATACACTCCGCCCCATAATAGAAACAGAAGCTATAGCATGGGCAGTAGCGCAAGTAAGCGAAGCAGAGATTGATACCATCAACATCCTGAAAGCATCTTTCAAAGCAATGCACTTGGCAATAGACAACCTTTCAATAAAACCTGAATTGTTGTTGATTGATGGCAACAGATTTTCACCCTACATGGGTATAGCACATCAATGTATTGTAGGTGGCGATGGTAAATATGCATCAATAGCTGCTGCCAGCATTCTTGCCAAAACACACCGCGACGAATATATGCTGATGATTGATGCAGAATTTCCCGCTTACGGTTGGAAAGAAAATAAAGGTTATGGCACAGCCAAACATGTATCGAAACTACGGAAAATAGGCATGTGCAGACATCACCGCAAAACGTTTAAGTGGGATAAACAGGATTAGGCAAGCAAAGGCAATGTTATCTCGAATACAGACCCTGCAGGGGTATTGTCCGTAACGGTGATTTTGCCGTTGTGTTGTTTTACGATTTTGGATGTAAGGTATAAGCCAAGCCCGGTGCCTTTCGACTTTCTTGTTTCTTCATTACCAATACGGTAAAACTTATTGAAGATTTTAGCCTTTTCTGCATCGGGTATGCCTGGTCCGTTGTCTGCTATCTGCAATATGCAACTGCTGCCTTTTGCTTTCAGGCTGATGGACACTATTGTATCAGCAGGTGTATATTTCACGGCATTTTCCAGCAAATTATTGATGGCCATTTGCAGCAACAGTTTATCGCCCGACAGCCTGCAATTATCTGCAGCTGTTTCTGTAAATCTGTTAGGGTATCTTGAAGTATAATCTTTTACAGATGCTTTCACCAGTTCGTCAAACTGTAATTCTTCTCTGGCTGGTACATATTGCCTGCCTTCCATTTGCGATGCGATGAGCATATTGTTGCACAGGTCGTTCAGCCTGTTGGCTTCCTTTACACACCTGTCTATCAGCAGGTTTTTCTTTTCTTCGTCAAGCTGATGCCTTTCCAACGTTTGCAGGTTCAGCTTCATGGCTGCTATGGGCGATTTCAACTCGTGCGTTACGGACAGCATAAAATTGTTTTGCTGTCTTGACAAACGTATGCTTCTTCTGAATGAACTATATACTACAGCCGCACCAATCAATATGACCAATAAAAAAGTAGAGCCCTCGCCGATGTATTGTTTCTTACGTGTTTCTAATTGCGATTGTAATTGTTGTGTCCTTGCATTGTACATTTCGGGGTACATGGTACTATCCACCTCTGTTTTCAGGATAGTTACGCCCTGTTTATATATCTCGTGGCTTTTTTCATTCAGGCTGAAACCCCAGAATACCAATGCTGCTACAACATAGGTAAGCAATAGTAAATGTACGGTAGTAAAAAAGCGCATCGGTAGTTATTGTGTACTAAAGGTACGCAACGGATGCTTTTCTACACGCAAGCCAACTTGCAGCACTTCGGGTAGCGGATTAACGCGCATATTTTGTTCTATGCGTATTTCCCATCTGCCTTTTTTGCGTAGCATTACCGTATCGCCATCATTTGAAATAGGCATACGCTGCTCCCATATAGCTCCCATACCACGCCCCATCCATTTGCCACCAGGCTCTGCAAGTGGTATTTCAAGCCTTGTTTTTTGAAATATGCTGTCGCCCGGTTGTTTGGTATATACCCATAGCCAAATGTTGGAGTTGGGGTAAGCCTCTGTATGCCTGATGAGGAAAAACAGATTGTATCTGGCATTTGTATCTGTTATATCGAAAGTAAAAGACGGCCTGAAATTGTATGACCATGCATTTTGCGGAATGGCGTATTCTTTTTGATAAAGCGGCGATGGTGTGCAGCCACTTATTGCCATACTGACAATGAAAATAATGGTAATGTATATGCGAAACATGAATAAACTAATCTGCTGTTTTTACTTATAATATATTCAACACCTGCTCCTTTGCTTTCTCCAGTTCATCTTTCATGTTGATGACTATTTGTTGTATCTCTGCATAGTTAGCTTTTGAGCCGAGTGTATTGATTTCCCTGCCTATCTCCTGCAATATAAAACCAAGCACCTTACCTTTTGATGTGCCTTGCTTCTCTACCGTTTCATGAAAATAAATACAGTGTTGTTTCAGTCTTGTTTTTTCTTCAGATATATCAATACGTTCCAGATAATAAATCATTTCCTGCTCAAAACGGTTGGGGTCAACGTTTTCAGTACCTACCATTTCTTGCAACGACTGTGATATGCGACCACGTATTTTTTCGGTACGTGCAGCCTCAAGAGGTAGCACGTCTTGTAATAAAGACTCTATATGTTGTATGCGCGCATGTAAATCTTTGTGCAACGCATTACCCTCGTTTTTGCGATGCTCCATCAGGTGTTTGGCAGCCGTTTCTATCACTTGTTTCAATTGCAGCCATTCCTCTTCGGCAATTACATCCTGATCGGCAGCTACCACTTCGGGCATACGCATCAACGTTGCCAAAATATTCTCTTGAGGTATATTCAGGTCAGTAGCAATTTGCTGCATACTCTGGTAGTAAAACTTTGCCAGACCTGTATTCACCACCATCGGCTTAGTTGCACCCTCTTGTTTGATGGCGATGGTCAGGTCTATTGTGCCGCGCATCAGCGTGCTGTTCAGCATATTCCTGATGTCCAACTCGTACGACCTGAGGATAGGCGGCAGTTTGGTAACAATATCAAATTGTTTACCGTTCAACGATTTCATTTCTACTACTACCTGCCTGCCATTGATTGTCGCTTCCGCACGGCCAAAGCCCGTCATTGAATACAGCATACCCTGTTATTTGATAAACAAAGAAAATATAAAAAAGTGAAAGCAACCTTTTTATAATAAAAAAGGCTAAAATCAACTTAAAACATGGTGCAAGGTTCGGATGGCAGCGATATTTGGTTATTTTTGTTGCTTTAGCTTAAACGCATTTTTTCAGCATGCGCATTGTTGCCATTCTATTTATTTTCTTCTTCCCTATATACGCTATGGCGCAACAGCCATCGCGCGACGACCTTGTGAAGCGCAGGCAAAACATACTGGAATCCATCAAACAGACAGAGGCACAACTGGAAGCTACCAAGAATGATAAAAACGCCACGATGGGACAGTTGCGTGCATTACAAAGCAAACTGGCAGAACGTCAACGCCTCATCAGGAATATCAACGAAGAAATAGGACAGATAAATAACAATATCCAAAACTCTACCCAAGAGGTAAATACGCTGAAAAGAAACCTTGAAGTATTGAAAATGCGCTATGCGCAGTCTGTACGCTATGCCTACCGCAGCCGCAGCTCGTACGATATGATGGCGTTTCTGTTTTCTTCAAACGACTTTAACGAAGCACTACGCAGAATAAAATACCTGAAAAAATACAGGGAATACCGTAAGCAGCAAGCCAATAAAATACGCGAAACACAGGGCATAATCGTTAAAAAAATAAATGTGCTGAATGCAGAGAAGTCTGAAAAGGACATGCTATTAAGCACGGAAGAAAAACAAAAACAGGAAATACAGAAAGAAACCAATGAAACAAATGCGATAGTAAAAGACCTGAAAGGCCGTGAGAAGCAACTGATGGCGCAAATAGATAAAGACAAGCGCGCCGCCAAACAACTGAATAAAGCCATTGAAGACGTGATACGCCGCGAAATGGAAATAGCACGTAAGAAAGCGGAAGAAGAAGCCCGCAAACGTGCCGAGGAAGAGCGCAGAAAACAAGAGGAAGCCAAGAAAGCTAATATGCTTGCAGCAGCAGGCGGTAACCCTGCCAACAAACCTGCTACAACAACAAACGCGCCTGCTACACAAGGCAATAAACCCGTTGTAAATAATAATACGCAGCCAAGAACTACAACTAGCACGCCACCACCGGTAGCCAAAACCGTAGTACCAAAAAACTACGACTATTCACTGACACCAGAGGCCAACGCCTTATCAAATAGCTTTGAAACAAACAGGGGCAGATTGCCATGGCCTGTTGAAAAAGGATTTATTTCACAAGGTTTCGGACGATATAGACATGCTATAGCACAGAAAGTGGAAATGGAAAACTATGGAATAGACATCAGCACAGCGCATGGTGCTATTGCAAGAGCTGTTTTTGAAGGTGAGGTTAGTAAGGTGTTTTCCATAGATGGTAAAGAGTGGAATATTATTGTATCGCATGGTGCATACTTTACTGTTTACAACCATTTGAGCAAGACAAATGTGAAAGCGGGGCAGAAAGTAAGCACTAAACAAATGATAGGCAATGTAAGGATGAATGATGACGGCGAAAGCATCCTTAACTTTCAAATATGGAAAAGCGGAACCAAGCTTAACCCTGAAGTCTGGATAGCACGCTGATAGCCAATACAGTATAAATACCATAATCTGCCATTCACATCAAAATAATACTAATAAAACATTGCTTTTATTAAGTATTGCGGTATTTCTTTACTATTTTTGTCCACACCCTTTAATTGCTGATTATCAATAATATTTAGTGATAATCCATGAAAAAATAATTTTACTATGCACTACAGGATACGCATTCTACCCCGTTGGCTGATATTTATATTAGACCTGATATGCGTACAACTTTGCCTGTTTTTCTCATTCCTGCTCCGCTTTAACTTCAATCTGGAAGATGTAGCCCGCTATGATATGTCTATGATATTGGGCTTGTCTTTGGGGCTCAATACAGTATTATTTTACTTGCTGAAAAGTTATGCTGGCATCATCCGCTATACCAATATTGAAGATACGTTCAGGTTGCTGATAGTCAACTCTATCGCTTCTGTATTTTATTTCTCAATCAATTTTATCGTTACACAATCGGCAGCGGGCATTTATCTGTTTCCAATATCGGTAGTGGTTATCAATTTCTTCATCACCAATTTCTCACTCATTACTTACAGGTTGCTTGTCAGGTATATTTTCAAATATTATCAGCAACATAATGTTGACCGTAACAAAGTAAAAGCGGCTGTGTATGATGCAAGCGAAAACGGGCAGCAAACTAAAAAAGTTATCAACGATTTCCCCAACAGCAACCTGCAGGTAGTGGCTTTTATGGATGATGTGCTTGGCAAAACAGGTAAGTTGATGGAAGGCATCCCTATCTTCAATACAGACGATACCAGTTTTGAAAAACTGAAAAACGATAATGTAGAGCTACTCATCATAGCCAACAGAAGCATTCCAAAAAATAAGCTGAACCTGCTGGTAGATAAATGTCTTCAATATGGCATAAAAGTGCAACAAGTACCGCCAGTACAGCAATGGTTGGATGGGAAGATTGATACTGATAGCCTGAAAGACATCAACATTGAAGACCTGCTGGAGCGTGAAGTCATCCGTATTGACAATGACAAAATACATTTTGAGCTAAAGGGTAAAAAGATACTGGTAACAGGTGCTGCAGGCTCTATAGGTAGTGAGTTGGTGAGGCAATTATTAAAGTACAAACCATCGCTGATAGTGATGTGTGATAATGCCGAAACACCAATGCACAATATGATACTGGAGCTTCGTGAAACCAATCATGGTGTAAACACCAAAGCATATATTGGTGATATATGTGATAGGGTGAGGATGGAGCATTTGTTTGAAATCTACAATCCCGAAGTAGTATTTCACGCTGCCGCATACAAGCATGTACCATTGATGGAAGACAACCCATCTGTCGCAGTACTGAATAATGTTGTAGGTACGAAGCTGCTGGCAGAATTATCTGTAGCAAATGGTGTAGAGAAATTTGTAATGGTATCTACCGACAAAGCAGTAAACCCAACCAACATCATGGGTGCATCTAAACGCATTGCAGAGATTTTTACACAGAGCTACTACAAGTACCTGCTTAGTAACAACACCGCATTGCCACAGGATGGTAAGCTGACAAAATTTGTTACCACACGTTTTGGTAATGTACTGGGCTCTAATGGTTCTGTAATACCCATCTTCAAACAGCAGCTTGAAAAAGGCGGCCCGATAACGGTTACACATCCTGAAATCACAAGATACTTTATGACCATACCTGAGGCCTGCCAGTTGGTGATAGAAGCAGGCGTGATGGGTCAAGGCAGCGAGATATTTGTTTTTGACATGGGGCAGCCTGTAAAGATTGTTGACCTTGCTAAAAAGATAATACGCCTTGCAGGCAAAGAACCCGATGTTGACATCAAGATAGTTTACACAGGCCTACGCCCCGGCGAAAAACTGTATGAAGAACTGCTTAACAACAGCGAAAACGTTGTACCCACCTACCACGATAAAATAATGATAGCCAAAGTGCCAGAGTACGACTATTCAGCCATCAAAGGAAAGGTAGATAAATTGATTGCCAGTGCCGAAAAACACTATACACTGGAAACAGTAGGTATTATGAAAGAATTAGTACCAGAGTTTGTTAGCAACAACCTGACCTACGAGTCTGTAAAGGCAAAGTAATTACTTAAATGCTGCTTTTACTGTCAGCAGAATAATCCTGAAATAATTATAGACGCTTGGGGTATTGATATACACCATGTTCAGCTTTATTTTATGAGGCATGATGTGCTCAATATAATATTGCTCGGGGTTGTCTTGTTTTTCAAGCAGGCTGTTCTCATTATAGTATGTCACAGATGCTATGTCTGTAATACCCGGGCGAACGTTGAGCACGGCTCTTTGTTCGGCGGTATATAAGTCGGTATATTTTTTTACTTCAGGGCGAGGGCCTACCATGCTCATCTGCCCCATCAGTACATTAAAAAGTTGCGGCAACTCGTCTAATTTGTACTTGCGCATAAAAGTACCTGATGGTGTAATGCGTGTATCTGCATCGCTGAACGTGAGCAGACTTTCTTTATCGGCATCGGTACGCATAGACCGAAATTTATAGAGGTAAAACTCTTTGCCGTACCTGCCAACACGTTTCTGCTTATAAAATATATTTCCTTTCGTATCGAGCTTGATGCGGATGGCAAGCAGTATGAAAACAGGGCTGAAAATAAGAATGGCAATAAGGGCAAGCAGTATATCTAAAAAGCGGGTCATTTCACTACGGCATTATATGCCTTTTCAATTTGTTCTTCTATAAAAGTACATTGTTCATCCGTTAATTGCGAGTATATAGGCAGCGAAATTTCATTATGGTAATTATCAAATGCCACAGGATAGTTTGCTATTTCATACCCCATCTCTCTGAACAATGTAAGCATTGGCAACGGCACAAAATGTACATTCACAGCAGCACCTGCATCGGCTACCAACTGTATTATTTTATCGCGCTGTACTTCTGTTACGCCTCTTATACGTAATAGATATAAGTGGTAGGAAGATTCTCTTTCAGTATTGATGGCCGGTGGTACTATAGCCCAATCTTTAGTAGCAAAAAACCTACTGTAATGATTAAAAATCCGCTTCCTGTCTGGTAGTAGTTTTGTCTTGTACTTGCGCATTTGCGCCAATCCTATTGCAGCGCATACATCCGTTAGGTTTATTTTTAGTCCATCACTTACTATATCATATCGCCAGTTACCCTTCTGTGTTTTGGTGAGCGCGTCTGCCGTTTGTCCGTTCATGGCATTCAGGCGCATCCATTTATACACAGCTTCATTATCAAAAGGAGTTGACAGATTCAGCGCTATTACACCACCTTCGGCAGTAGTGATGTTTTTTACGGCATGTAACGAGAACACAGTTATATCTGCCGCCAGCGATGCTGGTTTGTTGTAATATACAGCCCCGAAAGAATGTGCAGCATCTGCCATTAGTAATGGTCTTTCAAGTTTTTGCTGCACTTCATTGGCAGGCACAAACTTATCCACCTCTTCTTTTAATACTTTCTTGATGCTGTTGTAGTCGCATGGCCACCCTGCTATATCTACGGTTATCACAGCTTTAGTTGCGGGGGTGATGGCCTTTCTTACAGCTTCGGGGTTTATAGTAAAATCATCCAGCACATCTACCATTACAGGTTTTGCACCTGCATGCAATACAGCCAGCGCTGTTGCAGCATACGTATATGCAGGCATTATTACTTCATCGCCCTCTTTTATCCCGAGCCACTTCATTACAAGCATGGCACCCGATGTCCACGAGTTGATGCAGAGTGCTTGTTGCACACCTGCTATTTCTGCCGATAGTTTTTCAAGGGCTTTTACTTTAGGGCCGGTGGTTATCCACCCCGACTGCAGCGTATCCAGCACTTCGTCAAGCACATCTTTATCAATATATGGGGGTGAAAAAGGAATATTCACTTTACTTATTTTTACAGTCGTAAATTCTTTCTATTATATCAACTACTTTCAGGCCTTCCAGTGCATTGGTTGTGATGGATGCCCTGCCATTCAATACATCTGCCACGTTTTGTATTACATAATGGTGGTTAGCTGCACTGCCTTTGTAAGGACCATAATCGTTTGGTGGATTAGTAGGCCTCAATTCGGGCATAGTATAGTTTTTTATATGGCAATACTCTACCTTATCCATATACTGCCCACCTACCTTTACGCTGCCATTCGCGCCAATTACCGTCATGCTGCTTTCAAGGTTTTTATCCCATACAGAGGTTGAAAAATTAATGCTTCCCATACCCCCTTTCACAAACCTGAAATTAATCACACCTGAATCTTCAAACTCCGTAATATGCTGATGATTGAAACTTGAAAAGCTTGCTTTGATATCTTCAATATCGCCGAACACCCAATATAATAAATCTACAAAATGGCTGAATTGTGTGAAAAGTGTACCGCCGTCTAACTCCTTTGTTCCATGCCAAGAGCCTTGCTTATAATAACGCTCATCCCTGTTCCAATAAGAATTAACCTGCACCATATAAACATCACCTAATACACCATCAGCAACAATCTGTTTCAGCCATTCTGATGGTGGCGAATACCTGTTTTGCATTACACAAAAAAGGTGCCTTGCTTTGGTAAGTGCCGTATGTATTACTTCTTCACATTCTTTTTTATGCAGCCCCATAGGTTTTTCAACCACCACATGATGCCCTGCATTGATTGCTTGCAGTGCCTGTTGCGCATGTAAACCGTTAGGTGTAGCAATGGTTACCACATCAATATCATCAACTGATTGTAATAAACTATTAATAGAATCAAAATATTGAACGTCTGTCGGTAGCTCGTCTTTTACTGCTGCATTAATATCACACACAGCCACCAACTCGCATTCGCTATGCTGCTGTATCATAGCCGCATGGCGTTTGCCGATATGCCCATAACCAACTACTGCAAACCGTATATTCTTCATAGGAATTAAGGCAGCAATATCAGAAAATTATTTCACTTATGCTAAAGCCTGACTACTTGTGCGCTACTGCAATGGAAATGTAATTGAAACTGGAGGGTAAAAGCCGCTTCAGAATGGTGTTTAACACATACGCGGCTGTATTACATATCGGCCATGAAAAACGGGTAGGAATTATGCCGAAACTGTATATATCTGTATTTGAAAAATTTGCCAGTAATGTCTTTATATCATTGATGCTGAAATAATACCAGTTGTCTGTTTTACCAGCTTTTGCCCTTGCAGCTTGCATCAGGCTACTACCTTGCAGATTGTCCGCAGTCAGCAAAAAGCCATTTGGTTTCAGCATAGTATATATATGAGCAACTGCTTTTTGTCTTGTATTATCGGTACGGGTATGGGCATCATTATATGTTTCTTTCACACCCCCCAATACAGACTTCATAATGATAACATCATATTGTTCTTCAACTGGCATATCATTTACAATATCTAAAGAAGCATATTGTATTTTATCTGCTACACCATATTGCCTGTGTATCTCTTTGGCTTTGTCTGTTATACCCTGCCTGTCTGTACAAACTACTTGAAAACCCTGCAATGCCAACCAAAGTGATAAGCCCCCGTTTCGCTCACCAATTGCCAGCACTTTGCTATCGCGGGGTAGTTTATCTATTATCGGTTGCCATATTTTTAATGCATAAGACCAATTATATACATCCCACTCTATAATATCGTTCAGTAATTCCTTTTGCAATTATAGTTGTTGTAATTGCTGATAAAAAGTTGATGCAATTTTCTTTCTGTCAAAGTGCATATTGACAAATTTCTTACCATTACTACTCAACTCCGTATAAAGTGTGCTATCTGTCTTCAACTTGATAATACCTGCTGCCAATTCATGCTCATTTTCAGGAGTGAAAAATAATCCGCATTTACCCTCATCAACAAATAATGTTTTGGCTTCACCATCTACACCTAACAGGATAGGCTTGCCAAAAGCCAGATTCTCAAAAATCTTAGACGGTATCGCCCCTTTGAATAAAGGGATATTCTTTAACGGTATTATAGCTGCATCAACTGCATGTATGATGTTAGGCATCTCGTGTTGTGGCTGATTGGGGAGTATGATGAGATTATTTAATTGTATTGTTTCTTTCAACTGTTGCAGATACTCTTTTTGCGGCCCATCGCCTACTAATACAAATTGCAGGCTGTGTTCATCCTTTAATAATGTTGCTGCTTTCAGTATTACTTCAAGTGCTTGGGCGTGTCCTAATATACCTGCATACAGTACTATAAAGTCTGCTTTATCATATCCGTTTGCAGTACGCCAATCGTATGTAACACTATTCGCATTCAGTTTTTCTGCATCCACACCATTAGGCAACCAGTGTGTTTTTACATTCGGGTAGCGAGTATTGATGCTTTGCACTATCCCTTGTGTTTGCCCGCTTACCAAAGCAGCACGTTTATATATCCATGCTTCCAGCCAATAAGCAGCTTTTAGAAATAGTTTGTTGTGCACTAATCCTAACTTTTCAGCACTTTCAGGCCATAGGTCTGATACATTGAATACTAATACAGAACGCTTAAATAATTTCAGCGTTAATGCGGTAATACCTAAAAATAATGGTGGTGATTCACATATAATCACATCGTATCTCTTTACTCTGAATAGCCCAACAAACATAGCACTGAATACGAATGAGAAATAATTAAGTAACCGTAATACTATGCTATTAGTCTTGCGTACAAATATCCAAGAGCGGTGTATTGTTATCCTATCTGTTTCTTCCTTCACATACCATTTACCTTCATAACCTTGCCTTATTTGCATAGCCGGATAATTTGGCATAGCCGTCAGCACGGCTACTTCCATGCCCAATGTCTTTAGGTGTTTTGCAAGGCTGCTCAGCCTGTTTTGCGGGGCACCTGTTTCGGGGGGATAATACTGTGTAAGAATTAGTACACTATGCACTATGTAGCAAGATGTTTCGCTATGATAGTAGCGGCATGTCCATCGCCATAAAATACGCTACCGTTTCGGAAAGGCTTATCGTACATGTCGGCTACCGCTTGCAATATTTTGGGTTCGTCAGCACCTGTTATGGTGCTGCACCCTGCTTTTGTCAACTCTACCCACTCTGTCTGGTCGCGCAATGTGATGCAGTATTTATGAAAAAAGTACGCCTCTTTTTGCAAGCCACCACTGTCAGTCAATACCAGATGGCAGTTTTGCAATAGCGACAACATATCAATATAACCAACAGGATTGATAACCATACAACTCAGTGAAAGATGGTATTGCTCTATCATTTTTTTGGTACGCGGGTGTAGTGGTAATACAACAGTATATTGTTTAGCCAACGTATTGATGGCATTTACAATTTTTGTCAGCCTTTCTTTATCGTCTGCATTCTCTGCCCTGTGTACAGTAGCCAGCAAATACTTGTCATGAGAAATACCCAATTGCTGCAATATCGTAGAACGCTGTGATGCTTGTTTCGCATAATACAACGCTGCGTCATACATCACATCCCCAGTATTTACAACTGTTTTATCAGTAGTTGCCAAACCTTCATTTTGCAGGTTTTGCATGGCTGCTTCCGTCGGGCAAAACAATTGTGTACTTACCCTATCCGTGAGGATGCGATTTACCTCTTCGGGCATATCCATATTAAAGCTACGCAACCCAGCCTCAACATGCGATACAGGCATATGTAATTTAGATGCTGCCAATGCACCAGCTAATGTAGAATTGGTATCGCCGTACACTAATATTTTATCTGGCTTTTCTTTTATGATAGCCTGCTCAATACCTTCCAGCATTTGTGCCGTCATAGTGGCATGTGTACTGGTATTAATGCTGAAATGATAATCGGGCTTTGGAATGTCCATTTCGCGAAAGAAAATATCCGACATCACATCGTCGTAGTGCTGGCCTGTGTGCAGCAATATTTCTTTTATACCTCCGTGTTCATTTATGGCTCTTGACACGGCAGCAGCTTTAATAAATTGCGGACGTGTACCTATTACTGTTAATACCTTGGTCATTTACAGGCTTACTCTTTTTACTTTCGAAACTACTGCTCTGAATTTTCCGTTTGCGCCACAAGGTATTTCTTTCATTTCAAAAATTTGAACATTTACGCCGTCAAGTTGAGAATATATACGCTTGGTTAATACTTCTTTTTCTGCCAGTGTTAAGACTTCGTCAACTTGTACATTTATGATAATATCATTTAATGTTTCCTGCACTATCTGCCCTTTCTGTATTTTGTCAATGCCTGTAAATATGCCATGAAAGCGCACCATCTCCCGACCATCTTTGCCAATAATCACGTCTTCCATTCTGCCTGTTATTTCTTCTACTACTGGCATCTGCCTGCCACAAGCGCATTGCTTATTGCTGAGGCGCATATAGTCGCCAATTCTATATCTTATTAGTGGTTGGTCATCATTCAGAAAACCTGTACACACCACTTCGCCTATTTCACCATGCTGTACGGGTTTGCCTTTTTCGTTTAGCAATTCAATATAACCAACATCAGGGCTTATATGCATGCTGCCATGCTCGCACTCGCTCACCAAACCACAGGCTTCTACACCACTCCACCCGTCGTATGTTTTGCACTGATATACCTGTTCCAATACATCGCGCATGTCTTGTGTCAGTTTTTCGCTAGATGTTATGACGGCGCGCATGGCAGGTACTACTAATCCTTTTTCTTTAATAAATCTTGCCAGAAAATAATGGCTCATGGCATAGCCTACTAAATAGGCTGGTTGGTGCTTATGTATGCCTGTTACATAGCCTTGCACCGTATCGGGCGCTATGTGGTATGCTGAAAAATAGATTTGCTTTTCAACCTGATTGTATCTGAAAAATGGTGGAGCGGCATTTGCTTTTGGTACTACCCGCCTGCCGCCAATCATTGCTCTGCTCATGTGCCTGTCAACGCCTGCCCAGTTTCTAACCCTTGCTTCATACGCTGCACTCCACTTTTGGTGCATCGTTTTTGAAAATAATATTGCTGTAGGCGTACCTGTTGTGCCGCTTGATTGAAAAAAACTACCCCGTTCTTTTATATCAGATAGCAAACTTGTTTTACCAAACTTTCGCACATCATCTTTTTCAAGCAATGGAAGATGGTGTAGATTATCCATTGTTATTTGTCTTAACGTTTCTTCAGATATACCCTTTGCATTCCATTTTTCTTTATAGTATGACACATGCTGGTAAGCGTTCAACAACATACGGTTTAATTGCTCATTGGCATACGCTTTCCATTGTTCATACGAATAGCTTTCGCGTTCTTTATATGCTGCCAACTCATTATCAAATACACCGCCAAAGCGTCTTTTATTCCACCACCAGCCATATAGACTCACCAGTACATTTTGCAACCATACAGGCGAAGCATTGTATATTTTATTGTATAAAGACATTATTTGTTGATGCCATTTAGAAGCTCCGACCATTTAGGCACAACCACCTCTTCGTCATAGTTCTTAACTTTCAACCTTGCTTGATGGATAATACTTTGCGCCAGTATATTATCTTCTATCAATCGATCAACTGCTGAAGCCATTTCTTTATAATCGCTATCTTTCACAACTAATCCGGTTATTTCATTATCCAATAAATTATTTATACCACCTACATCAGTACTTACAACCGGCAACCCCATAGCCCACATCTCCAGAAACGTAACGGGTGCATTATCTACACGATTGGTTGATATATATACATCGCATTGCGAAGCATAATATTGTTTCAAGTCCATATTCATGAAGCCCACTATCTCTATATTACTTTCAAGTTTCAGTTTACTGATTAGTTGCTTTGTTTCATCAAGCAGCCCTAAATCAGGACCACCCATCATCATTTTTATATTAGGATATTTTTGTTTTAATTCATTTACTACACGCACTGCCAATAATGGGTTGTAAATATCACTGAACGCCCGCATCCACATAAGCTTGGGCGATAGCTGCTGTTTATCTTGAAAATGATATTGTTTCAGGTCAATGATATTTCCAATCAGCACCGCAGTTAATCCATGTTTTTTCAACTCATGCTGCATATAGGCTGAGGGTACTGTTATTATATCTGCTTTCAGCAACAGTCTTTTGTACCTACTCCCAATGCTCGATGATAGTTTTTGTTGCACAGCACCGCCATGTACTGTAAATATCAACTTTTTACCAAGCAATTTTGCCAGATGTGCTGCTATATATTGCCATATAAAACTATTGCCAGAATAAAATTGTACAATCGCAATATCATAACGACTTTGTTTCAACAGCATGGTAAATATTACATCCAATAACCGCTTCCACTTGCTTGTGTGCTTTGAGGTTGTAATCACTTCAACACCATACTTATCAAGTGAGTTTGCTAATACGGATGCTTGTGTGACAGGTGCCGTATCTGCATTACTGAATAACCCTACTATGATAACTCTATTTTGCAATGGCAGATTTTCTGTACTTATAAAAAACAGGTATGGCAGCCAGCACATAACACACTATTGTAGTATTGGTGCGCATAGCAGAGTGCAGTGCCGTTAGTAATGCAAAGGCGAAAAGTGCGGTAGTAACGGCTCGCCAAAATAATCTTCGTTGTTTATGTACCCACCAAAACGGGAACAGTATTAATATACCGATAGCAATAGCCCCACCAATGCCATGTTCACTTAATAGTCTTGTATATTCTGTATGAGAAGCAATAGCTCTTACTCCATATTGTGGTCGTAAATCTTTTGACATACCCGGTCCTGCACCAAAAACTATATTGTCCTTAAATATCTGCCAGTCTGTTGTTGCAATGTTCAGCCTACCTGATGTAATGGTGTTCAATGTTCTTTTTTTATCCCCAGCCAGCGTGCCTATTGTTTCGCCTTTATAGCGTAACAGCAACTGATTTTTAGTCAGTTCATTTACTTTTAAAAATATAACAGCACTCAACCCGCCGAATATAAACAACACAAAAGCAAACCTGAAAAATGCGCGCAAACTTGACAATGCCACGGGCAGAAAGGTAATGATAACCCCAATTACAGCCGCCAACATACCACCTCTCGAAAACGTAAGAAACCCTCTGAACAATAATGCAATCACTAATACATAATTCAACCATCTGACATTGAAGAATGGGCGTTTTAATAATAACAGCAACATTGTAAACACCATACCTAAACCCAATATGGTAGATACCTGATTGCTACCAAAACCACCAGATGTTTTGAAGTTTGAACTGAGTGAGAAATTTATTTTATCAAAGTCTGGTGTTTTAATGATAAGATATACCAACACAGGAATGATGGGCATTAGCCCGAATTGCAACACACGGCAGAATTTATTTATCTCCCATCTTTCTCTTGATGCAAATATCAGCAAAAGTGCCATTTCGATAATGCCAAAAACATTCAGCACCCAAGCTTCCCAATCGAAACTGCTAAGCCCTACAATAATACTTGGCAGTAATATCAGCAGCATTATACCACCGGCATGATACAGCGGCCTTGCAGACTGTCTTTTGGCATGTTGTATCGATAATAAGAAGATGGCAAATAACAGATAATACTTACCCAACTCGTGCGGTAGAAAAGCAGCCCTGCTCATGCGTCCCCATACCTCTAATGCAGGCGATGCAACAATACCATACCATATCCACTTACTATCATTTACCAGCAATCCGTATATAGCGTATAAAATAACCAGCAGCCAAACAATGCTGACGAATACAGGAACATACACAGATATTGCCCCAGCTAATAACAAGCCAATCAACTGCACAATGTTGATGTGTGTATGGTAATATAGTGTTTGGTTAGTTGTCAACTAATATATGTTTGCGTAGCTTTTCAATATAGGCATCATACGTGAACATGGCTGCCATCTTGTATGCTTGTAATGACAAGGCTTGCAATTTCTTCGCATCATCAAAACATAGCTTGTTAAAAAATGTCGTAAAAGACTCTTTTTCTTGCTTCCACAAAAAACCGTTGCTATCATTAATATACTGGCCTATTGCTGAAACATCTGAAACGATGGGTATGCAACCATAATTTGCCGCTTCAGCAATCACTTTCGGAAAACCTTCAGATTTACTCGGCAACAAAATGAAATCACAATGTTTATATATTTCCATCACACTGTCGTGGCTTAAAGCACCAAGCAATTTTATGGGTATTCCAATAGCTTGCGATTCCTGCTGTATCTTCTCATACTCAGACCCATCGCCTACAATGGTTAAACTATCAAATATGCTTTTAACTGTGCAATTATATAGTGCATTTAATATATCATAAACTCCTTTTTCTGCATCCAGCCTGCCGACATAGCACAATTTGAGTGGTTTGTTAAAAAGTCTTCCCTCTGCAATGGCTTTGCCTGTTAGCCTTTCCTCATTGGTGATACATGGATTCTCGAAACTTACGCAATGCGCAGGTTGATTATGCCAATTACCATTTATGGTTATCTTACTTTTTTGCAAACGGAGCAACATCCATTTTTGCAAGCGATATGATAGTGGCGGATTTTTATGAACCCAATTACCAGCATATTTATACCAACCCTTTTTTTTAGAGAAAAATGTAAGAAATGGGATAATATACAAGCCAATTGAAGTAGGCGCTCTAAACTGAAAAACATCTGCGTTCTTCAACTCTCTACTTATAATACGTAGATTTTTTATTGCCGTTGTAAGAATAGATATCTTATTTAACAACCCCTTGCCACCAAATGGTTGTATAGGCACAAACCTGACATTTGCTTGATATGGCAAAGCGCTCGCTGGTGCATTTTTTTTGTGTATACATGCTATGTGTACTACCTCACCAAAAGCATCAGCCAACGCATTAAGCTCTTTTACAGTAGCCCCCCAGCCAACAATGTTTCCGTTTGCATCAGTATAATGTTCTGTATGAGAAATGACTAGTATTCTCATAATAGTTTTTTAGCCAGTACATCCCAATCATGTTGCATTGCCCACGCTTTGCAATTAGCAGCAAAGGTAATTTTATCCTTACTCAACAAATCACCTATTGCATCAAGTAGCTCTTGTGGTTTGTACGGATTTATTAATGTACCCGTTACTCCATCTTGTATAGCATCTTCCAATCCTGATGATAGACTGCCAATAGCAGGTACTCCTGCTATATTCGCTTCCAACACAGCAATGCCAAAACCCTCAACATCACCTTTTTCTGTTGCTTCGCTTAGCATACATAGTATATCTGCTGAGCGATATGCTCTTTTTACATCCGCATCATTCAGCTTACCATGAAATGTTACATTTTCTTCCAAACCTAATCGGGCAATCAAAGGTTCTAATACCTTCTTATCGCCCTTACCAACAATATGATAATGTACATCAGGATATTTTTCTTTTACAACAGCTAAAGCGTTAATAACGTTGTGCTGCCCCTTGCGTTGTGTAATGCTACCAACTGTCAATAGTTTCGGGCTACCTTGCCAAGCAAATGGTTGTACGCTATCCATATCCTGCCATACGTTTTTATCCAAGCCGTTTGGCAAAACACGTATCTCTCTTTTAATACCCGATTGTTCGATGAGTGATTTTGTATATCCCGAAACCGCATAGCACACATCAGCCATTTGCAATGATTTCTTTGTAACCCACTTCGCCATACTACTGCCCATATTCAATTCAGAACCATGTATAAAACAAATTGTTTGTACCCTTTTAGCGAAAATCATTTTCAACAACCAACCCATCCACAAAGAAAAACGACCTGTAAGTATTATCTTATCATATTTATTTGTCCGGCACTGTGTATATATCGTTCTTATCCGATGGGTGTAGGTGAGTATGCCTCTTCGTTTAATTCTTTCTACTTGCAGCCCATTTGGTAATTGCGATAAAAAATTATTTACCTCATCTTCCGTTGCATAATCCATACTGCAAACTACTGTTACACCTACACCATTATGCAACAACCCTTTTGCCATACAATAAGCATGCATACCTATGCCACCAGGACCGGGGGGAAATTCTGAACTGATAATAAGATACTGCACGTTAATATTTGAACAAGCCCCGCTGCTTTAATTCATTATTGGCCAACGAAAGGTTGTTGTTATACCTTTTAATAAATCCAGGTATTTTAAATACAAAGACTAATAACCTCAATAGCTTTCTGAAAACACTACCGCTTACTACCAACTGATCAAAATATTTTATCCTTACAAACATCTTGAATTGCTTTTTATCAAAGTGTTTTTTTACTAAAAACAATTCAGAACTGGTTGGTTCTGCAAAACGTGTAATGGAGTTTTTAGATAGTCTGTTTGTAATTGTCCTTGCTTTGTGTGTTCGCAAGCCGCCTACTGGTGCTCTGTGATGATGTATGATGGCTGATGAATCAAATATCATTAACGCGCCGTTTGCATGACAACGCAATGCAAGGTCGTAATCTGCGCGTATGTTTTTATTGAAGAACATATCCATGTTGCCAGCTTTCTCTACAACATCACGTTTTGCTAATGTAATAGGAAAAGTGTCTGACATATAATAGTATGGATTAAGTTTCTTTTCGGGTAATCCTATTTCTACAACGTTTGATGCTACTATATCAGCATCATAGCGTTGTGATGTACTTAGTAATTTTTCAATAAATCGAGCTGTAATATTGTCTGCATCATCACCAAGAAATAATACGTACTCCCCTTTTGCTTCTTCCAACAATTTATTCCAGGCAATACACTGGCCTTTTTCTGATTGTGGAAAACATTTTATTTGTAGCTCCGGGTACTTTTCAGTGTCAATATCCTGTCGCCTGTCGCTGTCCGTCTGGTCTGTTATTAATACCTCTATTGGTTTTATAGTTTGTACAGATAACTGCTCCAACTCATTATGCAGATAGCTATACCTGTCTAAAGTAGGTGCCAGTACAGATACTGTATTATATTCCGCCGTTACATGATTATCAGATGCATGAATAGCGGGTTGTAGATGTTTGTAGTGAATATTTTTTGTTGTGATTAAATACCTGATGTTCTGTGCTACTCCTTTTTTATTATAAGCAACCCACCACTGCCATTTTTTCGGGAAGAATTGTTTTACAAATATCCATTCATCCATAGCAGGCGCATTAACAGGCTTGGCAACAGTACGTACCAAACCAGGATGATGCCGCATAACAGCTCCTTGTTTTATCAATGCATAGCCCATGGCAATACCAAGCATACGCGTAGATATGTATTTATCCAACTGCAAATCACATACATATTGCAGCAACGCTCTTTTCATCAAGCAAGCATAAATACTCAACCTGAATGACGAACTTTCTATATCCGGGCTTGCATCTTTATTATATACCCAAGCGGGATTGATGTAATTGATAGCGTCCGGCAATCCTTGCATACCCATTTTCAATCCAGCATGCCATACATCAACTTTTTGCGTTATCAGCAGCTTTACGAATTCTTCATTTGCAAGTCCGTTGTCTTCATGCCATAGCAACACCCATTCTGAAGTTGATTGTTTGCGTACAGTATTTAATGATTCATAAATATCTGATACACTATCTGCTGTGTAATACACTTCGCCATGTTGCCATTGCAAAGTATTTACTGCACCTATGTATATCAAATCAATCCTTACCTGCACCCGATAATTGATGATAAAATGTTACAAATGAAGCTATTTGTTTTTCAATCGTAAAATGCTCTTGTACTCTCTCTGCACCTGCTTTGCCCATTTCTTCTATGTGGGCTTTGTCATTCCAGAGCATTTCAACTTTCTCTGCTATTGCTTGTTCATCCCACTTTGGCACAATATAGCCTGTTGTGCCATCAGCAATATTTTCAGTCAATCCATCAGCATCTGTACAAATTACCGGCAATGCCATCGCTTGCGCTTCCAGTACTGCATTTGAAAAGCCCTCTGATATAGCAGGGTGTATAAATATATGTGCTTGTGCTAATTCACTTTTTATCTCTTCTCTGCTTTGTTCACCAAATAGCTTTACTTCTTTCTCCAAACCAGATTCTTTAATGATAAACTCCAGTGCTTGTCTATGATTACCTTCTCCTATTATTTTGTATTCAAAAGAAATGCCTTTTTGTTTTAGTAATGTAGCAGCTCTTATTGCATACTCATATCCTTTCTTCCAGACCAATCTACCAACGCTTATCAGCTGTAATTTTTGATAAGGTTTTGCTTCAAACATAGGTTCAAAAAAAACTGTATCAATAGCCGGAGGTATCAGTGTTTCCATTTTATTTGCTCTATACCCTCTTGCTATAGCTCTGTCTTTCAAGTCTTGCCCTAAGAAATGACAAGCATCTATATTATCCCAAACGTCATTGTAATAATCCTTGCTGTCTATACCTGCATAGTTCAAATCATACCCCCTGAAACTAACACTCAATTTTGCATCTGTAAACTCGCGCAACACAATACCAGCCTTTGCTATTGTGCCGAATTCAAAATGAACAACATCGGGCTGTACATTTATTACTGGCAGGTAAGTAAGTGTATATTTTATTTTCTCTATCAAGCTCCCATTACTATGCAAAATATACTTGCGCATTTTTACAGAGGTAAAAAAGCAACCTATCCATTGCAACATACTGGCTACAGCATTACTCTTTGTGTAACCACTATGTATTCGTCTTTTATACGCTTGTGGTAGCTTATTGACTTGTATAAACTTATTGATATTACTAACATCATCCCATACCAGCAAATGCACATTCAAATGTTCTGACAAGCCGATAAATTTTGCTGTCAGAAAACTGGAATCCAGCGGCACATTGTGCATTACCAATAGTATTGTGGGCTTACTGCTCATTCACCGAATACGTTTTTCATAAACCTCGCCAATGTATGCAGCATAGATATTTTATATCCGTTTGATGCATTGGGGTAATCATATAAATCATTCAATAATTCCCTGATTATATTTTCAGGCACTATATCCAAAAGTGGTTTATTTTGTAGTAATATTTCTTCCAATCCTTTTCTGCCTTCTTCGCTCAGATAGAACAATTCCCAGTTTCTGGTTATTGGTTTCTTAGCAGATAATAATGATTGTACTTTTTTCACTGCTCTGTATGCAATGTTTCTATTATTGAATTGCTTGTAATTGTACAAATTACTATCATACTCCTGCCATGTAATAGCAGCGAGTTTAGGATGATACGTTTTTAGGTATTTTACTTGAAATTCTCTACTCTTCAATACATGGGTTGGAATAGTACTGAAGAAATCTACTATCCGCTTGTCATAAAAAGGTAATACAGGCATTACCGCCGCCTGATACATTCTGATGCTGGGTATTGTCCACCTAAAAGACCACTGGTCTGTCTTAAAAATCTTCATTCTGTAGTCTGCATCTGCAATATGACGATAGTTATATGTCCAATTATTAAAGTAGTTCTTCAGAAAACTATCATAGTTAGCATAGTGTGGTTTACAAATTTTTTCTAATAACCACTCACTGCCTTTCTTGATGATTTTTTTGTTGAAAAAAGTTGATTCATCCATCTCACTCATACCCATATCATCCATCCACACATCGCCCCAATGCCCACCTACTGCAACATCTGCTCGTTCCTGTAATGGCTGCAATACGCTCGCCTGCCTTGTACCGTCTATATACTGAAACAGTTCTACTGCATCTGTAATGGCGTCCGCTTTGTCAAATAAATATGGTGGAACTACGTAGCCGTTAAACTCAAAATTTGTTGCATCAGCAATTTTCGATGCAATCTTTATTTCTTGTGAGCCTTTATTAAATCCGTATGAATAAGACCATATTGATTTTGCTGCACTATGCTTACTTAAAATACCCGCTAAGGTGCGCGAGTCAAGTCCGCCAGAAATAGGCAGTGCAACTTTCATATTATTCGTTGTAGAGCATAATATGCTACCTAGTATAGAATCAAACTCATCCTGCAATTCACTTAGCTTTCTTTCAGTCGGGTTATACTCCCATTCCCAATATCTTTTATGCGCAACCATATCAAGTTGCTCATTAAATACGTAATACGATGCAGGCTCTAAAATATTAATACCTTCGAGATAAGTAGTATTACCTGGGAAGAAGCCCATTGCCATAAAGCCTGTTATACCTTCCCAATCAAGTGTTTTTGTGGTAGCAGATTTTGCAAGCCCCATGTAATAAGTACTGATAGTATTTATACCATCTACCGAAGACCAATACACATGATACGTACCCAGCCTGTTTGTAAATACATGATACGTCTTAGTAGTTTTCCTGTACACAAATAATATATAATGTCCTGCAGGCTCAGCAAAGTGCCTACCGTTATCTATATAATCTATACAAGATGTCAGTAGCCTTTCAATATTGGTATCATTATAAAAACTACCTATCACTTTTATAAAAGCATCTTCTGTCGAATAGGTTTTTACATACTCCTCATTGTGCGGTAAGCTCATCCATGTTGCAGGCAAGCCACTATCTGCTATCCAATCAGCATTATCTAATCTGCAGTGCTGTGGTTTTACCATTCGGTTACTTATCCATATATCGTAGAATGCACTCACTTCTTTATTCGCATCATTTTTTTATACACTGCTTCAAACGCAGCAGCTTCTATATCCAGTGTATGTTCTTTGAGTACCGAATCATAGGCTTTATCTGCCATTGTACTTGCAAAGCTGGGCTCATTCATATACTTCTGTATGCAGGCTGTCAATTCTTCTACATTGTTTGGCGCAAATAACAGTCCTGTTTCATTTGTCTGTATCAAATCTCTGTTGCCCGCCACATTGCTTGCAATACAAGGTGTTTTTGTAGCAATCGCCTCTATCAGTGCTACAGGGCTACCTTCTTCATGTCCGCCTATATTGGTAGTTGGCAGCACAAATACATCAGTCTCATTCAGCAATGCACATACGTCTTTCACAGGTCCAGCCAATATCACACGCTCTTTCAATCCAAGCGTATCTATCAGCGCATACAACTCCGCTACATATTCATCATCTCTTGCTGCACCAGCCAGTATGGCATAGGCCGTTGTGTTACTTGTCGCCTTTACGAGTGTTAGCTGGTCTTTTATTCTTACCAATTGCGCGACACAGCTTATCAGGTAAGCATCTTGTGGTATATTATATTTATTGCGCAAACCTGTATGTGTTTGTTTTTTAAACAATGAAATATCCACTCCGCCAGGTATATAGTGTGTTTTTGTCTTTAAATACGGTGGTGCGAAGAAAGCTCTGAACATAGTAGTGTTCCTCGCAATTATCTGGTTCGATAAAAAACTCTTTACTTTCCATGCGGCTCTATCCCAATTCATATTTTTTTTGACGTACAGATATTTTGCACCTGCAAACTTGGCAATCAATGCCTCTGAATAGTCAGACGACCAGTTGAATGATTGCCAAATATCAAACCTATATTTCTTAAATGCATTGGCTGTTTTTTTAGCACCTTTCAATATAGCAATCATGCCTGTTGCATTATGCACCATGAAATCCTGCACAAGTATTTCATATCCTTTCGCCATTGCTTCATCATACAATGCTCCGCCGGCTTGTTGTACACATATATAAGGTTCAAATAGTTCTTTATCAAGCCTATCAATAATATTCATCATCTCTCTGCCACTACCGGCAGTAATGAAGTTGGGGATGGTAAATAATATCCTGACTTTTTTTATCAATGGTTTTGCTCTATGATGTTTACCAGCGTATCTAATGGAGTTTGTATAAAATACTCCATAACCCATTCACGTGCTTTAAAACCTTTATCAATTCTTTCTTCTCTGTTACTCGCGGCAGATTGTATAGCTTCACAAATTTCATCTGGTGTCTTCGCATTATAGCAAGGATATAATGCCCGATAGAAAGTAGTATAATAAGCATCATCCCTGTAAGTGATAACAGGTTTTTTCATCAACATAGCTTCTATCACCGTTCCGAATGTCAAAAAGCTATGTGCAAATTCACCACAACAAACATCCGCTTGCTGTATTACGTACATCAAATCCTTACGATACATTTTAGGCAACCAATAAACGTATTCTTCTATACCTAGGGATTGTATCAAATCTTTCGATGCCTGTACATCTGTACCATACTCTATCATTACAAGGAAAGCATTTATTCCACTGTTTTTTTGAATGCATTTCGCAAAACCTTCTATCAGGTGGTGTGTATTTTTACCTGTAAACACATTATGATACGTTGCCCACTCTTGTCTGCCATGATATAAGAGAATGAAATCATACTTCTTTCTTATTTCCTTTATCGTACGTATTTGTAAACTATCAGGCACAAAGCCATCAAGTAGTTTTTCATATTCCGGATAATAAATGAATGGCATCGGTACATTCATGTAAGTTCCCTTGCATTTCAGCAATTCCAACTCCTTTTCAAATGCATCATTCGTTGCATCAGCAAGTATATTATCAGCATTAGTGATGGTAGCTTTTAAATACTTTGCCATTGTACCATCTTTCATTTGCCTGTAAGTTGGCCTGTTATCATTACTCGTAACAAGCGATTTCAACTTGCTTTGCAGCGAATATGCTTGTGGCAAATGTGCATACTTATATACATCCGAACCATAAGGGTAATAGACATTCATATTAAAGCCCGCTTTATAAGCAGCGGCTGCTTCCTCTCCCTGTCCTATATAAAAGTCAAAACCACTCAACGCCTGTCTTACTTGTTCTATATCTACATTATGAAACCCCTTCTCCAGCCAATCAACTTGGTGGCAATAAGTTTCGTGGTCAGTATCATATGTGTCGGCTAATGGTTGAAAGTGTTCCATTGCCAGTCTGTAATACAAATGCGCATCGTAACCAGCATCGCGCAAATAACGCATGATGGCAAAAAAATTATTATTCATATTGCCCACGAGGGCAATGCGCTTCATATACCGAATACTTTATTAAAATATGGTGATAGCTTTGGGAATGTATTAGCTATTGTAGCAGCAACATTTGCTGTCTGTTGTTTCATCATCCATCTAAATGATAGTACATATAATATTGAAAACAGCGATGCAACAACTACTATTTGTAGAGATGTGTTCATGTTTTGCAACAATACTGCTATTACAAATACGATTATCCCAAGCATTAAGTTAACAGAGAAAAATGGAACGATGTCTTTATACCATCTTACAAATGGTTTTGATACTGTATCCATCACTTGTTTGATGTTCCAGTTAATGAATATAATCTTCACAGCTGTTACAGCAATAGCTAATCCACTAATACCAAACATTGAACCAAATGCAGATGCTGCCAAATGTACAGGCCCATATACGGCCGTTACTACAAAGCTTTTTTTGTTTTGGTGAAACGAGTTCATCACACAGCCATAAGAGCTTGACAATGCTTTGAAAGCAGCTGCAACTATCAATATCCGTAGTAGCAATACCGCCTCTATCCATTTTTCTCCATACAGCAGCAATACTATTGGTTTAGCAGCAATAAACATGATGGCTAATACTGGTAATATGATAAACGAAAAGGCTTTCAGAAAATTGATATAGTGTTTATAAAACACTTCCTTGTCATCCACATATTTTGGTAATACTGATGATAGTACGCTATTAGAAACCTGCACCAACTGGCCTGTAAACAGTTCTGCCAACTGGAAAGCCATGTTGTATATACCCAACTTGTCTATACCCACAAAACGCGCCAGTATAAATTTATCTCCGTAGTCAGTAATGCGTGTAAATATTGTAGCTCCTATCAAGTGTTTAGTGAAATGATAAATTTCCTTCCAACGATGGGTGTGTAAATTTAAACGTATTTTCAGGTCGGTTTTTCTGTACAACAAAAAAGTGAGGATTGGTTGAAAAACCAACGTAGGTATTATCAGGCTGTAAACACCCCAACCTGCAAATACGGCTGCTATTTTTGCTATTGGAACAAGAACAATAAATGGTGCCTGCACTTTCACTTGCTTATCAAATTGCAAGTTTTTACCCATCCATGTTTTGGGTATAGTTTGCAGTTGCGAAAAAATAAAAATACATGCTGCTACAAAGCCTATGTTTATTATCCTATCGTCTTTTTGCCATGCAGACCATAGTGGTACACACACCAAAAACAAAGCTGTAATGATTATGCTAATAATTACGTTAAACCAAAACGCTGCATTAAATATTTCATCATCATCCTGTTTTCTGTATGCTAACAGAAACTCAGACAAGCCAGTAGTGCCAAATACAGAGATAAGATATAACAGCACTTCTGTAATGCTCACCAAGCCAAAGTCGTATGGGCTTAGTTCACGGGCAAGAAATATCATGGCTATCAAACCCATGATTTTTTCAAGTACGTTTCGCCACAAATAACTTACTACACCTTTACCGGCTTGTTTCGCAATGCTCACGCTACACTATTACACAAACAGAAACAGCTTCGGCATCTACCGAAGCTGTAATAAAATATTGATTATCCAAACTATTGTTTAATAACAACACCATTCACCAATGTATATTGTTCATTGCTTTCCGGGCAGGTGGCATTGCCTTCTTTATCAAACACCAATTTATGCCCGTATTCACTCATCCACCCCGATTGTCTGGCAGGGTTGCCGATCATTAATGCATAAGGCGGAACATCTTTTGTTATCACTGCGCCAGCACCAATAAAAGCGTAAGCACCTATGTCGTGCCCGCAAACAATGGTAGCATTTGCGCCTATAGTAGCCCCTTTACCAACATGAGTTTTTGCATATTGGCTTCGCCTGTTTACTGCGCTTCGCGGGTTGATGACGTTTGTGAATACACAAGATGGACCTAAAAAAACATCATCATCGCAAGTAACACCCGTATATAACGATACATTGTTCTGCACCTTCACGTTGTTGCCCAAAACTACTTCAGGGCTTATCACTACATTCTGCCCTATGTTACATCCATTGCCTATTCTGCAATCGGACATAACGTGCGAGAAGTGCCAGATTTTAGTGCCTTCGCCTATCTGGCATCCATCATCAATTATAGCCGTGGGGTGTGCAAAATAATTCATAGTGCTATTACAAACGGTGATCAACTAATGATTTATCAAGACAACCTTTCACATCGTATATGATACCGCCATCTTTCAGATAAGACTTCCAATCTGTGTCAATAAACTCATTGTGTGCAACGGCTAATACCACAGCATCATATTTGCCATTTGGCTTATCATTAGTTGTATCAATGCCGTATTCATGTTTTACTTCTGCAGGATTTGCCCATGGGTCGTAAACGGTCAAGTTTATGTCGTACGACTTCAGTTCAGCAATAATATCTACCACTCTTGTATTCCTTACATCGGGGCAGTTTTCTTTAAACGTAACACCCAACATCAGTATGTTGGCATTTTTGATAGTCAGGTTGCGTTTTATCATCATCTTCACCACTTCGTTTGCTATATATCCACCCATGCCGTCATTCATTCTGCGCCCTGCCAAAATTATTTCGGGGTTGTAGCCCACTTCTTGCGCTTTCTGCGCAAGGTAGTAAGGGTCTACACCTATACAGTGGCCGCCAACCAACCCTGGCTTGAATTTTAAGAAATTCCATTTAGTACCTGCTGCTTCCAATACATCATGTGTATCAATGCCCATGCGATTGAAAATCTTAGCCAGCTCGTTTACGAAAGCGATATTAATATCGCGCTGCGCGTTCTCAATTACTTTAGCAGCCTCTGCTACTTTTATACTGCTTGCCTTGTGTGTACCGGCAGTAATAATAGACGCATATAGTTTATCAACAGCCTCAGCTATTTCTGGTGTAGAACCGGATGTAACCTTTTTGATTTTAGTAACGGTATGTTGTTTATCCCCAGGGTTGATACGCTCAGGAGAATAACCACAATAAAAATCTACATTATACTTCAATCCAGACACTCGCTCCAGTACGGGTACGCATTCTTCTTCTGTTACACCGGGATATACCGTAGATTCATACACCACCACATCCCCTTTCTTCAATACCTTACCTACTGTTTCGCTGGCTTTGTATAGTGGTGTCAGGTCAGGACGGTTATATTTATCTACCGGTGTTGGTACTGTAACGATGTAATAGTTACAATTAGCCACATCTTCCAGTTTGTTTGAGCATAGCAAACCTTTATCTGTCGGCTTACTTTGCACTATCACTTCTTTCAAGGCATCCGTTTCTACTTCCAGTGTATGGTCTTGATGGCTTTGTAATTCTGCAATACGCTTTGCGTTAATGTCAAAACCTATTACCGCATGGTGTTTTGCAAACTCCACCGCCAATGGCATCCCAACATATCCTAATCCTATTACTGCAATTCTTTGCTTAGACTGATTCATGATTCAGTTGTTAGTATATATTATTTACGTTTGATAAACTTGTTTATTTTAAATCCATTTTGTGGCATCTCATCATCATAATAACCAGAACCGTATTTGCCATACGCGTATTCGCTACCCCGTTTCATTTCCACATCGTTTACTACAAGCCCCATCCGTTTCATCTTGCCCGATTTATATAACGAGTCTGCCGATGCTAATTGTTGCTTGAAGGTATAGCCCTGACGCAATAAATATATCGTTGCATCAGCATACGGACTTAGTAGTTGCGCATCTGTTACAAGCCCTACGGGTGCTGTATCTAGTATAATGTAGTCGTAAGATGATTTCAGTTCGGCAATCAGTTGTTTTGTTTTGGGCAACATGATAAGCTCGGCAGGGTTAGGTGGTATAGGCCCGGATGGTATCACATCAAAACCGTCTGTAACCCCCGATGGCAGGATGATGCTATTAATATCCGCCTTGCCAATGGCGTAATTAGTAAATCCTGTTTGATTATCGAGATGCAGGTGTTGCGCTATTTTAGGTTTACGCAAATCCAATTCCAATACCAGCACTTTTTTTCCTGACAATGCAATAGCACTAGCTAAGTTTATAGAAACAAACGATTTGCCCTCACCACTCATACTTGATGTGATGAGTATTACTTTCTCATCTTCTTCTGTCAGCAAAAATTGTATGTTGGTACGCAATGCTCTGAACTGCTCTGCCACAACAGTTTTACTTTCTTTGCGCACTATAATGGTTTGGTTTTCTTGTGCAGTACCTATCTCTGCCAGTATAGGCATAGATGTGCCAGCTTCAATATCAGATTTTGAAGAAACCCTGTTGTTAAACAATTCTTTTACAACAATTCTTACCCCTGGCACTATCAGCCCGATTACGAACGCCATTAAGTACATGCGCGATGGCTTGGGATATACAGGCGCACCGGCATTCCTTGCGGGGTCTATAACTTTCAGATTCGATACGGTTGCAGATTTTGATATGGCCGTTTCTTCCCGCTTCTTCAGCAAGAATAGGTATAGCTCCTGCTTAATATGTTGTTGTCTTGAAAACTCAAGGTATTGCCTTTCTTTTGTTGGTACTTGTCTGATGTCATTATCTATCATACCCGCCCTCGACCTCAATTCATTCACAGTCACCTGATAGCCCCTTCTCAAAGACGCTATGTAGTTTCTCATACCCAGCCTCAGGTCTTCAAGCTGTGCATCTATGTTTTTTACCTGCGGGCTATTTTCAGTGTATGTCATCATCAGCTTCTGCCTTTGTAGTTGCAGGGCATTATAGTCGCTGACAATAGTTACCAATGTTACATCTTCGCCTATCAGTGTAGCAGGCATTATACGGCGGATGTTGTTGTTGTCTTGCAGGTATTTTTCCAGCGACTCTAACACACGCAATTGTATTTCTTTTTGTGTCAGCTCTTGTATATTGATGCCTGTGTTTTCTAACAACAACCTCGATTGTGCTTCTACATCCGTCAGTTTATTTACTTTCTTAAAATCTTCTATCAGTTTTTCTACATTACTCAATTCATTAGTAACAAGCCCCAGCCTGTCTTCAATAAAGCTGATAGTGCCATTTGCAATTTCATTTTTATCGCTGATGTTCGATTGCTGATAAACTGCTATTAGTTTTTCCATCACATCTTCCCCTCTCTCTGCTATCACATCTCTTATAGACAGGTTGATGATGTTCACCTGCTTATTAATCATCTCTACTACCAGCGAACCGAGGTAGCTATCCACCATTGCATCTACCGGTGCTATGGTAACAAGAAATTCATCTACATCTTTATATCCATTTCCATCAGGCAATACAACAAACCTGCCTTGCACCAAGTTTACAGTATCTCCTAATGATGCTTTGATGGTTTTATCATTAAATTCAATCTGTAGCGTATTCCCTTTTATGCTTACCGTATATTCGGTATATGATGTTATGTTGCTATCGGGCTGTATGGCTACAAAACGGAAGGGAACATCTTTATATAAACTCGTATTCTTAACCGCACCCGGTATGTAGTATTGTATATGTAGGTCCATATCTTCTACCACCCGTTGCATCAATAGCCGGCTCTTGAATATTTCTACTTCGTTTTCTACATTACTTGCTGCGGGTGTCATGCCCAATTCTTCCAGCAAAGCACCATTTGCTCCCTGTGTTTTTTCATTTTTTACAAGCACCCTTGCTTTAACAAGGTATTGGGGTGTAACATAGCGCAGGTAGCCAAATGCAAATATCAAAGCTGTAAGTACACATATAAGTATGGATGGCCAGTAGTCGGCAATACGCGACACCAGCTTTTCCAGATTTATATTACTTGTTTGCCTGCTATCGGCAAACATTGGCTCTATACTTTCCTGCATCTAAGCGATACTCTAATCTTTAAAGATAATTATGCTGTGTTAATAATTATAGTATGTTGCTTATCAAAGCGTTATTGATAACTAAGATTTTAAAATGCGTAGATATTTATTGGCAAGGTCTTGGCCCGCTTCTTGGTTAAACCACGCCTGCAGCGCTTGCCCTTTGCTTTGCAGGGCTTCTTTGTTTACACTATAGTGTGCCAATAAAGTACAGATTTGCGCACTATCGTTTGTATTAAAAAACGGCGGCATTTGCATACCTGTATTAGCCTCAAATATGGTATCTGGCATATCTACATACTGAAAAAACGGCACTCCTTTTGCCATAAACTCCCAACCAGTGCCGCCCCATACGGCTCCACCAAATTCTCCACCGCCAAAATGTACATACTCCAGTAGCAGCATTATTTTCTTTCGGCTCATCACAGGCAGCCACAGTACTTTATCTGCAATCCCTAATTCTTGTATCAGCGTTTTCGATTCCTCGACTGCTTCGCCATAATTAAATAATACCAGCAATGAGTTGGCTGCCGATTGTTTGGCAAAATCGGCAAACCCTTTTATTAATATATCATTTCGTTTTATCCGCCATGTACGGCTACCTTTAGGGAAGTGTGATACATGACTGAAAACAACAGGGTAGTGTTGTTTAAAAGTATTGATAGTTGTTTTCAGGAAATCATCTTCCGCTTCTGCCTGTTCTTTGTTATAAATCATCAGCATAGGGAGCGGTTGGGTCTGTACACCCATACTTTCAGCTTTCATTTTGCTTTCTTCGTCTATAGTACCAACAACTTTGGTGTTGTGTTTTAGTCCTTTTGTTTGATAATACGCTTCTATCTTTTCTTTCAGATAATGTACTGGCTTTGTTTTGGTGATGCGGTAAGTATATTCTATACCCACACAATAGGGGGTAAATAAATCCAGTTTCATACCCGCTTTGTAGAAGTATGCTGGGGCAAAACCACATCCTATGTAATAATCATATCCTTCAAACTCTCTGCGTATGTCTGTTGCCGACATGCTGAAATATTGCCCCAAAGCACCACCACGTATTTTTGTCTGTTTGATAAATGGTTTCCATTTCCCGATTTCCCAAGTATCATGTTCAGGTAAGAAATGGTTTATTTCATCGGCAAATAACAACAATTCTGCATCCACACCTGCATCTCGCAAGTAACGCATCAGCGAGAAGAAGTTATTATTCATATTACCAATCAGCGCAACCCGCATTACATTTTCGCAAAATTGGTTAGCAACTTCATGCCAAATTTATGGCTCTTTTCAGGGTGAAATTGTGCGCCAACTATATTATCTCCGTTTGTCAGCATGGAATCAAAATCATACCCGTAGTGAGTACGTGCTATTACATATTTATCATCTTCAGCTTTTGCATGGTATGAGTGTACAAAATAAAAACGTGGCTCCAGCGGCAAATCATCTACTAATGCACAATGGTTTACAATACTTATATCATTCCACCCCATATGTGGTACTTTCAGGTTGGTAGGTTGTGAGAAGTTGAACTTCAGTGTTTTAGCAGGTATCCATCCAAGTCCTTTTAGCACCCCTTCCTCGCTCGATTGTGTGAGCAATTGCATACCGAGGCAAATACCCAATACCGGCACTTTATCTTCTAATGCCTTTTTATTTAACACTTCACGCATACCGGCACCATCTATCTGTTGTACTGCTGCATCAAACGCGCCAACACCCGGCAATAATATTTTCTTAGCATTAGCAATCTTTTCAAGGTCGCCAGTTATCTCGCAAGCTGCACCTATGCGTTTCAGCATATTTTGTACAGATGCAAGGTTGCCCATACCATAGTTCACAATCGTTATCATCCCAACTGTTGCTTTTTCAGTTTCTCTATATCCAAAGGGAAACAATATTTTAAGTAGAAGCTTTTAGGCACTAAGCTCGATTTGTAGAGCATGTAAAACAATGGCCTCATACGCTCGAAAGTCTTTTTATATGTCTTGTAATCCCAAAAGAATTTTTTAGGCGCATTCATTAATGCATCATATTCTTCGTCGCTCAGTTTCAATCTTTTCTTAAAGAAAGGAATCAAGTCTTCTTCTATGTGTGGTGGCTTACTGTATTCTGCCAGTGCATCCTGACGCGTCATATCGCCCGAACGTACAGCGGCAGACAAGCTATTGTTACGTTGGTCTAACTTAAAGCGTTGCGGATGATACACGCTGTGATGGAATGCCGTCATTCTGTTTTCAAGATGATGCCCCCCATAGTATTCCCAATTGTATTCTCTTTCCAACATTTCGCGCGCTTCTGCTTTACTGTATGGTATATACCAGAACGGACGTATTTTTTTTATCTTCTTGAAAATAATCCATTTCAAAAATGCTGTCAGTGGCATATTCGGGAATGTCTTCATTTTCATAGTACCAAAACGCTTGTGTATATCACTTATGTATTTACCATCCACATACATAATACCAAGTGGCGATATGCCTTCCGCTTTGTAAGAATGTCCTTCGAGCACATACTTGATACCAAACTTACTTGCTGCACGATATAAGACTTCTGCTAATGCAATATCAGTAGGCCCATCCAACTCAGGTACACCTGCTTTCAGAAATGCTTTAAAAACATCATTGGCTTCTTTATTATCTATCACATAAGTGTCAAGGTCAACATTCAACTTCCCTAATACCTTAAAAATATTTTGCGTAGCAATGGCTGTATTCCATGTATTGTCGTAGTGTACTGCCAATGGTCGCAATCCCCATTCTTTTACAGCCATGTGTACCATGTAAGATGAATCAGTACCGCCGCTTACACCTATTACACAATCATAAGGCTTGCCTTTCCCGTCTTTCTTTATCTGCTCAACTATTGCCAGAAATACATTTATCCCATCTTCTGTCCCTGTCTTGTATTCTTCCTGCAATTGATCCATCGTTTTGCAGTAGTTACATACGCCCTGCTCATCGAATACAATATTCGGAACGGCATCATCATATATACACCTGCTGCAAATCTTCTTTTCTGCCATTAATAATACTTTAATTCAGGGTTGCCGTTTTCGTTTATCATTACTTCGCCTATCTGCTTTGCAGGGTTGCCAGCCACTAGTGCAAAATCATTTACGTCACGATTCACAAAACTGTTTGCCGCAACTACACAATGCTTACCTATCGTTACTCCATTCTGTATCATGCTTTGCGGGCCTATAAAACAATTATCACCTATGACAACAGCACTGTAGTCATACTTTTCTTTCCCACCACTTATTGCCCACTTCACCGTATTGTGTGTGTATATGTGCACACCAGCACTTATCGAACAATTAGAGCCAATTGACAAACCACCTGTTCCATCCAGTATAGTGTACGGGCCTATCCATGTATCGCTACCTACTTTCACATCTCCAAAAACAGTACAGCTATCATACACACTTGTGCCCTCACCAAAGCCCAAATATTTCGCTTTCTCCCAACGGTCAGTAAACAATTCGTTCACCGGCAACACACGGTTGTATTGCTTTTTCATTTCATCCCTCTTGGCATGAAACAAAAGTTGCAGTATAGTATTAATATACTTTTTCATTGCTGAGGTATATGCGGCACCACCATTCAAAGCTCAGGAAAGACCAGAGCAGTAAACGGTGATTGATTTTCTTTTCTGTATGTTCTTTTATGATGTATTCTATGTAAGATGGACTTATAAAATCCGCACTCACTGTTTTTTTACCGAGCAACAGGTCTTTGATGTATTGTGCATTCTCTCCACGATACCAACTTTCGTCTGGTGCAGAAAATCCTTGTTTTTTTCTGTTGATTATTTTTTCTGGCAAGAAACTCATCATGGCTTTACGGAGTACATTTTTGCCGTCGTCATATTCTTTGTAGGCTCGTTTCTTCTCATGCAGGCTTTCATTTTCATTCACACGCTTCATCATTTCGAGGTTGCCCAGTTTATGTTTTACGGGTATTTTCATGGCCATATCCACAAGATCATTATCCATAAACGGGAAACGCTCTTCCAATCCGTTAGCCATAGACAGCTTATCACCAACTAATAGTAGGCCGGGTAAGAAAGTCTTTATTTCGAAGTACAGACTGTTTTCTATATGGTGTTCAGGCGTATCGTATTGTAGTTTGTCGTTGAAAGTAAATACACGCTCAAAAACATTGCGCGGCTCTGCAATATCTACTTTGCTAAATGTATCCGCAGTAAAAAGCTTTTGCTTCTCTGTATCTGGCACTAAACGTTGCCAAAAGCTATAGTAATTATCAAAAAATGCCTGTTGGTCGAGCGATTGATATACACTGTAATACCGCCACGGATACCCGCCAAACAACTCATCCCCACCTGTACCTTGCAGGCATACTTTTACAAACTTGGATGCAAGACGGCTGATGTAGTAGTTGGGATAACACATACCTACGCGCAAATCTTCCAAATGGTATATCACCCTTGGTAGCGACCAACTTAAATCTCCTGCGTTTATGACTTGCTCATAATGCTCTGTCTTAAAATAGTTGGCCATTAACTCCGCATCTCTTCGCTCATCGTAGTTGGCCTCTACACCTGTCACCTCACTCATGTCAAACCCTGCCGTAAAGGTCGTTAACCGTTCAGTATGCGATGCTGCTACTGCCGTTACCGAACCTGAATCCATACCGCCACTCAGGTAACTACCCACGGGTACATCTGCTACCATCTGCCTGTGTACAGATGTTTCAAAAGCAGATTTTGTTAGCTGTACAGCATCTTCAAAACCCATGCTGTTGTCAGCTTTTGTAAAGTCATAATCCCACCATGAGTAGTGTTTTACATACGTGCTATCTGCATTTACTACTACTGTATTCGCCGGCGGTAACATGGTTACACCATCAAACAAAGTATTGTATGAAAATACATTCTGGAAAGAGAAGTATTGGTTCAGTGCTGCATAATCCACACCTATTTTATAATCGGGATGTGTAATGATGGCTTTTATCTCTGAACCGAAAACAAGTGTCTTACCGTTAAACCAATAATATAATGGCTTGATACCAAACCTATCGCGGCTCATGTACAGGCATTGTAGTTTTTTATTCCATGCGGCAATGGCAAACATGCCATTCAACCGCTGAAAAAAATCTGCACCATACGCACTCAAACCTTCGGCTATTACTTCCGTATCTGTTCTTGAAATAAAAGAGTGTCCCTGTTGTTGCAGCTCTTCTCTCAACTCTCTGAAGTTATAAATACAACCGTTGAACACAATCACCCACTCATCGTTTTTAGATGCCATAGGTTGCGCGCCGAGAGATGATGTATCAAGTATCGCTAACCTGCGGTGCGCCAATCCTATCTGTCCGTCAACAAATACTCCATCGCTATCAGGCCCGCGATGCGCCAGCACATCGGCCATACGCTGCACTTGCTGTTTTACAACTGCTTCATGGTTCAGATTATATATGCCTGCTATGCCGCACATTATTACAGCCCTTTCAGCAGTGTTACGATGTATTCGTAATCTGCCGCCGTCATTTTATTGTGTAAAGGAATAGACATCGAGTATTCATTTGCCGCATACGCACCGGGGTAGTCTTGCGGCTTTATACCAAATGTGTTGGCATAATAACCCAGCATGTGTACGGCATGTGTACCGGTGCGTGTACTTACACCTTGTTGTTGCAGGTATTCCATCAGGTCGTTCCTGCTCATAGGGGCTTTGCTTTCGTCTATAAACAATACGTACGATTGCCAACCATGTTTGTATTTTGCATCGTACACAGGTGTACGCAGCCATTCAATGTCTTTCAGTTGCTCATTATAGTAGCTCGCCCATTGTTGTCTTTCATTAATGAAAGTATCCAGCTTTTGTATCTGTACGACACCCAACGCCCCTTGCAGGTCTGTCATGCGGTAGTTGTAGCCTACCATATCAAACTCCGGCAGTATGTACGGGCGCGGACCTTTATGTCTTTGCTCTTCTGATATGGATGCACCATGATTGCGCAAGCAGTTTAGTTTCTCTGCCAACGCATCGTCATTCGTTGTCAGCATACCACCCTCACCTGTTGTTACAGATTTGCGCGGGTGAAAAGAAAAACAACCAATATCGCCCAATGCACCTGCGGCAGTACTATTCAGTGCTGCACCTGCAGCACAAGCACCGTCTTCCACTATTTTCAATTCAGGTGCTATTTCTTTTATCTTATCTACATCTGCACACAAGCCAAACAGGTGTACAGGTATTATTGCTTTTGTCTTGGCAGTAATTTTAGAACGAAGCTGTGCGGTATCTATATTAAACGTTACGGGGTCTATATCTATAAACACAGGCGTAGCACCGCAATACATCACCGCATTAGCGGTAGATACCCAAGTAAAAGCAGGCACTATCACCTCATCGCCCGCACCCACGCCCAATGCTACGAGTGCAAGGTGCAGCGCTGTAGTACAGTTGGACACTGCCAACGCGTGTTTCACACCATGCCTTTCGGCAAACAGTTTTTCAAACTGTGCCACTTTAGGTCCTTGTGTTATCCACCCGCTGAAGATGGGTTCTTTCAGTGCTTCCCATTCTTCCTGCCCCATGCTGGGCAACGATATGGGTATGCTTCTTTTCAATGTGTCTGCCATGTGTTTGTTTATGCCGTTACCAAAACTTTATCGCGCCATTCTATCAGCTTCATCAATCCTTCTTCCAGCGAGTATTTATATATAAAACCAAGTTCATTTTCCGCTTTTTCTTTAGAGCCTATCCTGTTTTGTACCAGTGCGCGCGCATCGTCTGCACTGTAAGGCTTGTATATCACTTCCAGATTCGATTCTTTCAGCTTCAATATCGTATCGCATAGCTGCCTGATGGTTGTTTGCACTTCCGTACCAACATTATAAAAACCATATTCTACATCACTCAACACAGCCTGCACATTGCACCTTGCTACATCTTCCACATAAATAAAATCGTATGCCTGAGAGCCATCACCATTGATGGTGGGTTGCTCGTTCGCGTCTATTTTATTCAGCATGATGGGTACTACACCGCTATATACCGCATGTTGGTCTTGCCCAGGCCCATATACATTCATATAGCGCAAGCCTACTACTTTCAAGCCATACCTGTCGTTGAAAGCCGTACACATAGCCTCGCCAGATATTTTGGTAGCACCGTAAAAATTCTTGTTATTAAACGGATGGCTTTCCGTCATCGGTACTTCCACCGCATCCCCATATACAGATGCGGAAGATGAGTACACCAATTTCTTCACTTTATGTTTTACACAGGCTTCCAGTACATTGAATGTGCCACCCACATTCACGTCAAACGCCGTGCGCGGAAAATCTTTGCAATGCAGCAGCCACATAGCTGCCAGATGAAACACATAGTCCACCCCTTCCATCGCTTTGTCCAATATATCCAACTCGCGTATATCACCACCAAACGGATAAACTGTACAACGCTCATCTTGCAGGCAGTCGTTAATATTCTCGTACTTGCCGCGTGTAAAATTGTCGTAAATGATTACTTCTTTCACATCGTGCTTCAACAATTCCCTCACCACAAAGCCGCCAATAAAGCCTGCTCCGCCTATTACCAATACTTTTGAATCTGTCAGTTTCATACTATTTATTTTGCACTTGCTATTGACTGTACAGGTATTTGCGCTTTCATGCTAAAGCCCAATGCCTTAATATGTATCACGGCCATATTACCACGTATCTGTATCAGTTCACCTTTGTTTTCTTTAAATGGCCCCTCTTTCACTTCTACTACTTCGCCCGGCTTATACTCAACGGTTATTTCTACGTTCTTATAGTTCTCCAAAAAGTCTTTAATGGCCTGTATCTCTGCTTCTCTTACTACGCCTGGCTTACCTACCCACCACAAAAAACGCACAGCCCCTGCTGTCATCAGTACTTTTACATTTTCTTCTTTGTAGTCGTCCATATACACAAATATGTACGACTTAAAAACCGGCTCTGCTACTTTCTTTTTTCTGTCGCTCCACTGCCTTATCTCTTCGCGTAGCGGGCAATATACTTTTATGCCTTTCTGCTCCAGCAGCTTAGTCAGCTTTTTTTCGTTTCTCGGTTTGGTATGTAATACGTACCAGGGCATTGCTTCTTGTTATTTATTCTCCCACAATAGCAGGTATTTTTCTTTGCCTGCTCCGTTCATGCTGTGTTGATAGCTATTCCATTCTTTACTGCTGTATGTCAAAAATCTTACTTTTCTGTCTATCAGTTTTTCAGCTTTGCTCACCATCTTCACAAGATATTCTTTGTCTATATCGCCCACTAAAACCAAATCAATAATACCTGAGTCTTTGCCTTTTGCATAATCGCCCGTCAGATACAACCTTTCTACATTCCCCATTCTGTCTATCACTACTTCTATCACACGGTCTATGCCTATGTACTTCATCAGTATACTCCGCAAGTCGCCAAACAACGGATGCCTGTCATTGGCTTTGTACATTTTTTTGTTGCCCCTGCTTTCAGACACTATCATGCCTGCATCTTCAAAGCGGTTCAACTCTACGCGTATAGAGTTGGTGCTTTCGTCAAACTCATCCGCCAATCCGCGCAAGTAAGCCGTTGTGCCGGGGTTTAAAAACAACCTTAGCAGCAACTTTATCCTTGTTCGGGATGATATTAATGTTTCCAGCATATCTAAGCGATACTATCTAAAGAACTTAGCCTGTAATGGCATGGCTTCGCCATTGTCAGCCACAAGCTCAACACAAGAACGAGTAATAAAGTTACTCATTCCCGCATAAAACACAAGCCCGTCTTCACGTTTTTTCATGGTCTATTAATCTATATCAACCAATATTGATGTATTTCACATCTTCCTGCGCTTTCAGGTAGTCTTCTGGTTTGCCAATGTCCAACCAGTAACCGAGTATCGGGAATGATATGATAGACTTACCATATTTAATCAGGCTATCCATCAGGTCGGTTACATTATAAAATTCGTTGTCCGGCACCAAATTCAACAACTCCCTCTTGATGATATAAATACCCGCGTTGGAATAATAAGTATAACGTGGTTTTTCTTTCAGAGAGTTTACAAAATTATTGCTGCTCACTTCCAGTACACCATACGGTATATCAACCTGATAACCCGTAGTTGCTACTGCCATATCAGCACCACTTTTTATGAAAGCCTGATAAAACGCTTCGTAGTCTATAGTTGTGAGCAGGTCAGAATTCATGACCAATATATAGTCGTGCGATAAATGCCCGCATAATTTCACCGAACCCATCGTACCCATTGGTTTGTCTTCAAACACATACTTGATAGACATTCCTTTATTGCTGCCATCACCAAAATAACTGATGATGCTATCTGCCAGATAATTAACGCTGATACATATATTCTTAATGCCAAATTTTTTCAGTCTGTCAATATTGTGCTCCAGTATCGGTTTATCCCCTACTGGCAGCATAGGTTTTGGGGTGTGCTCTGTTAGTGGCATCAGTCTTTGCCCACGCCCGCCTGCCATTATCACCACATCTACTGGCAATATGGTTTGTACTTGTGTCAGGTTCAGTACACCTACTATTTTCATTGTCCTGTCAACAATAGGTATGACAAGAAAATTTTTTGCACGCAGCGCTGTTATATCAGTCTGGTAAAGCTCATCTTGGTAAATGAATAACGGATTGGGCTGTACATAGTCTGCAATAGTATGATTGATGATGGTTAGCCCGTTAATGAAACCCCTGCGCAGGTCGCCGTCTGTCAGCGAGCCCATTAGTTTCATATTTTCATCAGCTACAATCAGTATCGGGTCAATTTTCAGGTCTTCCAATTTAATGAAAGCATCTCGTACAGACTGATGGCCAAATATGACGTGCCTTTCAATGTTGCGTGTCATTGTGTGTGTTTATTTTTGTTATGATGCACTACGATTTTGCCTTGCATAATCATAGCACTGTGTATCAAACCCTGTATGTGTCTGATACAGCTTGTGTTCGCATTAAAGATAGCTTCAAGCAATACCCACAACAAAATTTTCAGAAAGGAATAACAAGCAATAAACAAGGTGATAACAAAACGTTTACAAGCCTTGCCTGTAAACGTTTTGCACTATGGCCTGTAGCTACTGGGGATGTTGACAACCCTGTCTTCCAGCCACAAAGAATTATCCAATGATCCGCATTGACAATGCTGATACATGGGTAGTTTATTCATCAGCTTCCATATAGGGCGTGTCATTACTTTGCTATCATTTGTAGCTTGCAGAAAAGCATCGCGTGCTGCAAGGTCTTTGAGAATAATTGTATTAAGCCAGTAGTTTGCCTTACCATCAACTGCTTCGGTTACGAATTGTATATCGGTATCGGTAAAATGGCTTTTATATATCTCTGCTAATGCACGTTTATTATCCAGTATATTTTGCAATTGCTCCAACTGTGCGCATGCTACGGCAGCATTCAGGTTGGGCATACGGTAGTTATAGCCTACCTCATCGTGAACAAACTCGTATGGGTGAGGTATTTTGGCTGTGGTAGATAAATGCTTGGCATGTTGTGCCAGCTTCTCGTTATTAGTAATGATAGCACCACCACCACCACAGGTTACCGTCTTATTGCCATTGAAGCTAAACGCCGCTACTAACCCAAAGTTGCCCGTATGCTTGCCTTTATAATAAGTACCTAAAGATTCGGCAGCATCTTCTACTAAAGCTATGTGGTAGCGTTCACATATTGCGGCTATCTCATCTATCCGGCAAGGGAAGCCAAATGTATGCATGGGCACACAAGCTGCAATACGCCTGCCGGTAGTTTTGTTGAAGCACATACCATCTTTTATAGCGGCATTGGCAGTCAAAAAATCTTCCAATGCTTCGGGCGATAACCCCATCGTTTCTTTATCAACATCAACAAACACAGGTATGCCTTGTGCATGGGTGATGGCATTTGCCGTAGCTACGAATGTTAGCGGCTGGGTAAATACTTCTTCATCTCTTTTCACGCCTGCTACAATCAGTGCCAAATGCAGTGCAGTTGTACCATTGGTAGTGGCTATGGCATACTTAGCGCCTGTTATCTCTGCCATCATTTCTTCAAAGCGGTTTACATACGCGCCGACTGAAGAAACAAATGTTGAGTCTATCGTGTCGAGTAAATACTTTTTTTCATTGCCGCCAAAGTATGGTGCATGCAATGGCACAAAAGCTTCCGGCTCTTTGAAAACGCCTCTTATAAACTGAATAGTATCGTTATACATTCTTGTATTTATTATCGTCAGGATTTAAGATAAAGCCATCATCCAGCACTTTCTTTATTTGTGCTATACCATCAGGCACTTTGAACATTACCTCAAAGCCAAGCCTGCTTTTTATCTTATCAAAATTCACGCGATAGTCGCGCGGGTCTTCGTTTTTAGACACATATTTTATCTGTGCATCCGGTATCAGTTTCTTCACCTCATCCACTATCATTTTCTTCTGATAGTTTTCAGATGTATCCCCCACGTTAAATACATCAAAAGAAACCAAGTCTGGTGCGGCTTCTATCACCGTTACTACTGAGCGTGCTAAATCGTACACATGGCAATAAGGTCTCCAGAATTGCTCACCGAATATCACTAACTCCCTGCCCAATGCAAGTTCTTTAGCAAATTCATTCACTGTCAAATCAAAACGAGGACGCAATGACAAGCCATACACTGTTGAAAAACGCAAACAGGTTGGCTTACAATTATTTGTTTGAGGTTGAGAAAGCAGGTATTGCTCCACAACTACTTTTGTTTCTGCATATAGCGATACAGGTGCTGTTTCAGACGCTTCCGTTACGTATGCTTCAGGGTCGCTCATCTTGCCATAATTACTACAGGTAGATGCAAATACAAATTTTGATACGCCCATTTCGTTGGCTATGCTATATAGCAGTTTGCTGCCTTCAAGGTTAGTAGTCTTTGCCAGTTCGGGATGTTTAGCGCATGCAGGGTCTCCTACTATAGATGCTAAATGGGCAACGCAATCAATGTCTTTCATTGCCACACGCACATCTGCTTCGTTGCGTATATCTCCTTTTGCAAATTCAAAATTCGGCAAGTTCAACAAATCGATGATAGGCTCGCCACCATACATCAGGTTGTCCATAACCCTTACCTGATATCCCTTATCCAATAACTGCCTTGTGAGTACAGAACCGATATAACCGGCACCACCGGTTACCAATATCTTTTTAGACATAGTGTATGTGTTTCTTTATTTTTTTGTCAATACAGTTTTATGCACGACAAATATAATCTTGACCACACGTGAGTCTGCATATCAGCGCATCGTTAACGCATCAAAAACAAGTTGATAACAAACCGTTTACACCAAACGCATGGAAGAGTTGAGGAATGGCGTACTTTGCAACAGCGGCATTACACCATTTTGCAGCATGGCTTGCAGGCTATCCGCGTGTTTCACATGGTGCATATCCGTACCGCAATATTGGTACAACCCTGCAGACAGCAAATCTTCAGCAGCTCGCTTTACAGCACCACCATAATAGCCAAACAACGAAAGCGTATTCAGTTGTAGATAACAACCTCTGTTACGCAATTCATTATAGGCTTGTATATTGCCATGATAATATGCATATCGCTCTGGGTGCGCCAATATAGGCTTATAGCCTTTTGATTGTATCCTGAAAAGTATATCGTCGAACCTGATAGGCTCAAACATGAATGATATCTCTACCAGTACCTGATTGTCGACAATCGGCATCAACTCTCCAGCTTCCAGTAATTGCATAAAGTGGTCGTCAATGTAGTACTCCGCTGCCGCTCGTATAGGGAAGTTGATATTGCGTTCGTGCAATGCTTGTTGCAAACTATGCAACCCTGACTGTATATTATAGCTGTTATTAGGATAGTGGTCGTACTTAATATGTGGTGTAGTAACGGCACTATGAAAACCCATAGACTGTAGGCGTTGTATCAGCATAATGCTGTCTTCAATCGTCTGCGCCCCATCATCTATGCCCGGTATCAGGTGAGAATGCATATCTGTTCCTAAAAACGACCAGTCGCCATAACCATTCGGGTTATGAGGTGCATACTGAAGCCCTGAACTTTCTTTTTTCTTGCCAAACAGCTTTGAAAACATATTTATACTACTCCTATCTAGCTGTAAAGATAGGGCTATTTAGACTAAACTTAATTTTTATGACAGCAACTTGCTTTCACTTCGTTTTGTTCAACTGTTACTTTAGGGCTCAGATAAGGGATGCCCAGGTTCATACCACGCACAACAAATAATGCACCGAAAACAAACATCATAACAGGCACTAGTTTTCTAACATGATTAAACCTTAAAATGCCTGTTCTGTTTTTCAGTATCGTAATGCCTACCATCATGGGTACGGTACCTAAACCGAAAGCATACATCAACACGGCAGCTTGTGTAGCTGTGGGCGCAGTAACAGTTGATGACAACGCCATGTATTCAAGCCCGCATGGCAATAATCCGTTTAGCAGTCCTGCCATCGTAAGGCTGAACAACGAAGGGTTACCAATAAACCTACCCAATTGCTTTTTTACAAAGCCTGCCCAAGGCAATGATATTTTGACAGAATGGTTTGGAATAAATGATACAAAACCTATAATCAGTAGCACAACACCTAATACAATAGAAATATACTGTTGCCACTGCGGCTGAAACAGATGTCTGAAGGAATGCAGCACGATTGCCATTGCTGCATATACACTTATACGCGCTATATGATAGAAGGCAATGCCCAACCATTTTTTAAATCCACTCATCATACCAAATGGCATCACCCACACAATAGGACCACACATACCTGCACAATGCAGGCTACCCGTAAGCCCCATCAGCAAAGCCATTGAGAGTGTAAAGCTGCTCATACTATCGCAGATTTAGGGTTGTTTCCTGATAATATTTTTTACCGTCTGCTTCCCAATTAAGTTTAATGGTGTAATTCGTATTTCGCAACTCGCTACGTTGTACCGTCATACTATTATTGGCAATATTAATGTTGAATGTTTTATCCCAAGAAGCATTAACGGGCGAATAAAAATGCACATCTCCTTTCACCACTTTGTCTGCAAATTCGCTGGGAAATTCAATCATTACATCTGTTGCATTTGCATGTATAACTACAGGGGCAGACAAAGTAGCCTGATTCTTGCCGGCATCTATCACTTGCTGATATTTTATTTCCTGCCCATAGTAGTCAGGAGTTACAAGGTCAAAATCTTGTCGCATACTACCTGCTACCAGCATTACTATCAGCACCACAAATCCGCCATATAATAATGCAATTTTAGCACCCCAGTTTATTTTCATTACGCTCATAAGAATATATTTAGTTAGCTCCGAATGGCCCTAAAAATGATGTGTTGATTGTGCTTATTTTTTCACCATTTTCATACACACCTATTTTTAGTTTCGTCTTGCGCTTGTTGACGTATTTTTTATCGATATAAATGAACATCGAACCAGCAGCCGCACTTTCTTTCGGCACTTTAAGGTTTTCTTCACCCACCAGTTTGATAGTGCCTTCAAAATCTTCAGGTTTCAGCTCCAGTACTTTGTTATAGTATGTTTTATTCAGAAACTTATAGTTGTATAGATTACTCAACTGATTATTTGGCTGTTCCTGATATAGCTGTCCGGGTGTGCGAAGTATAGTAATGCCCACATCGGTACGTGTAACTAATAAGAAAACCTCTACAACCAGCAACAGTATCATTACGGCAGTATATGCTTTCATCCTGCCTGTAAACCTGTATGGTTGTTTGGCACTTACATTATTTTCTGAAGCGTAGCGTATCAAGCCCTTTGGCAGATTCACAGCTTCCATCATTTTATCACAAGCATCTATACATGCCGTACAGTTGGTACACTCCAATTGCGTACCATGCCTTATGTCAATACCGGTAGGGCATACACGCACACATTGATTACAGTCTATACAATCGCCTATGGCACGTTCTTCATTTTTCTTGAATTTCCCTCTTGGCTCGCCACGCACATGGTCGTACGTTACAACTATCGAGTTTTTATCCAACAACACCCCTTGCATACGCCCATACGGACAAACAACCGTACAAATCTGTTCGCGCATCCAAGAGTACACAAAGAAGAAAAGTGTGGTAAATATGACGATGGCTACAAACCCGCCAAAATGTTTACCTACTGGCTCTGATATGATAGTTCGCAACTCGTCAATACCTATTATATAGGCAAGAAATGTATTGGCAATTAAAAAGCTGATAGCCCAGAAAACTATCCACTTCATCATTTTTTTAAAAATCTTATCTCCGTCCCATTTTCTGTTTTTCAATATGCGCTGTTCCGCAGCATCACCCTCTATCCAATATTCTACCTTACGGAAAACAAGCTCCATAAATATGGTTTGCGGGCATACCCATCCGCAAAATACACGCCCGAAAACAACGGTGAATAAAGCTATAAAGATGATAAAAATGATCATCCCCAAACCGAATATGAAAAAATCCTGTGGCCAGAATATCTGACCAAACAGGATAAATTTTCTTTCCAGTACGTTGATGAGAAATAACGGGTGTCCCTGATATTTTATAAACGGCAGAGCAAACAATATCAACAGGTAAAACACACTCAGCAACGTACGGGTATTGTATAATTTTCCTTTTGGCTTTTGCGGGAAAATCCAAATCCGTTTGCCTTCTTTATCTACCGTCGTTACCTTATCCCTGAACGATGCCGTATCCGTTCCGCTCATCTTGTTTTGTTTTAGTTAGTTTGCCTCATTACTTACTTGCCACCCTTGCAGTATCAGCAGCGGGTGCTGCTGCACTATCGGTTGGCACACTTGCTTCTATATACAATTCGCCTTGTTTGTCTTTAGGTGCTGCGGGCTTAGTGCCTTGCAACGATTTTACATAACTGGTTATCTGTGCTATCTGGTTGGGCGAGTAGTCGTCTTTCCAACTCTTCATACCCTTATCCGGATAACCGTATTTAATGGTTTTGAAAATGTCTTTTACGCTACCGCCATGCAGCCAGTAATCATCCGTCAGGTTAGGGCCTACACCACCACCACCGTCTTTTGCATGGCAGGCAGCACACATTTGGTCAAACAGTTTTCCGCCTTCTGCTATTCCTGTCGCATCCAGCATCTTCACGGTGTTCTCATCTACATTATTAGCACTCTTGGCAAGGTAGGCTGCTTTCGCTTCTTCGCCTGCCTGCACTTCTGCTACAAACTCATCATAAGAGCTTGGCCCATTACCACCCGCATGATAATACCACATGTAGATAAAGCCTACTACTATCGTTACATAAAAGCCATATTTCCACCAAGGGGGTAAGCTGTTATCCAGCTCTTTAATACCATCATAATCGTGGTCTAATAATATATCTGCTTCTTTTTCTAAAGGCACTACTTTATTAAACCTGTCCCAGAAGTTTACTTTCACTATCTCTTTAGCCACGGCAGCCTTAGCGGGGTCATTACTAATTAGGCGCACCATTATACGGACAAGAAAAGCCAACGATAATATTACCAGCAATTGCAATGCTATAATACCTATCAGCGTATAGAAATGCGCTGATGGTATGCCATTAATAAACGCAGGTGCAGGTGCTTGCGCCTGTGCTGCTGCATCTTGTGCGTTTGCTGCATACGAGCCAACAGTTGCTGCAACCAATAGCAGCAGCGTTTTTACGACACCACTTTTCTTTTCATCGCGCATCTTATCGCGATACACTAATGCTAATTGCCTGAGTGTATTGCCCAACACCAGTATAGCAAAAAGCAATACCAAAGAAATACATACAAGCCCTATCAGCACGGCGTTGAATGAATTGCCTTCGGCTGCGGGCAGCGCCGCACCGTCTGCTGCTATAGCCAGCTTAGGGGTAGCAACAGACAACATTGCAAGAGAGATGTATTTATTAAAACCTTTGCGCATGATTGTGCGTTTTAAATAATTAATTATTATCGTTATCGTTTCCCAATGGGATGTTTTTTATCGTATTGATATAGCTCTTCTTAGCTTTGAAAGCCCACACTGCCAGCAATGTGAAGAATACAAAGAAGATGAACAGCGATATCATCGGGTAGATGCTTACACCTGTTATATTTTCTAAATAATGCCTGAATTTCATTGTCGTTCTTTTTTACAGGTTTGATAATTAGTTAGATGATGCTGTTTTCTGTTCCAGTTTTATATCTGTACCTACACGCTGCAAATACGCTATCAATGCTATGATTTCTTTATTGCTCTTAGCCTGTATATTATCTTTTGCAAGATTGCCACGTATTTGGTCAGCTTGTTTCATCAGGTCGGCATTCGCTTTTTGTGCATACCCTGCTTCATATGGTACACCCAGCGTTTGCATAGCTTCAATTTTAGCAGGCGTAATACCTGTATCAATATCATTTTCAAACAACCACGGATAAGCAGGCATGATAGAACCGGGAGACATGCTATTCGGCTCATAAATGTGGTTGAAGTGCCAGCTATCCGGGTATTTACCACCAACGCGTGCCAAGTCCGGCCCTGTACGTTTACTACCCCATTGGAAAGGATGGTCGTACACAAACTCACCTGCTTTCGAGTATTCACCATATCGGGCTACTTCACTGCGGAACGGACGTATCATCTGGCTATGGCATGTATAACAACCCTCACGTACATATATATCACGTCCTTGCAACTCAAGCGGCGTGTATGGTTTTACACTGCTAATGGTTGGTACATTCGATTTTATCATGAATGTTGGGATAATTTCTATCAAGCCACCAATCGCAACCAGTACAAGGCTGAACACCATCATCTGCACAGGGCGGCGTTCTATCCAACGGTGCCAGTGGTGGCTACCGTGGTCTTCATATACTTTCGATAGTGGTGCTGCTTCTGCTGCCTCTTCATCTACTGCTTTACCGCTGCGGATGGTTTTTACAAGGTTGTATGTCATCATCACTGCACCTATCAAGTACAACACACCACCTATACCGCGCATCATGTAGAAAGGACGCATCTGTGTTACCGTTTCCATGAACTGATATTTCAGTTGTCCTTCTGCGGTAAATTCTTTCCAAGCCAGTGCCTGCATAAAGCCTGCCCAGTACATCGGCACTGCATAGATGACGATACCCAATGTACCAATCCAGAAGTGCCAGTTGGCCATTTTCTGAGAGTACAGGTTTGTTCTGAATATTCTTGGTATCAGCCAGTAGAGTACACCGAATGTCAAAAAGCCGTTCCAGCCCAGTGCGCCAACGTGTACGTGTGCAATGGTCCAGTCTGTAAAGTGACTAATAGCGTTCACTGTTTTTACACTCAGCATCGGGCCTTCAAACGTAGCCATACCATAAGCCGTTACTGCCACTACTAAAAATTTCAATACTACATCTTCGCGTACTTTATCCCATGCACCACGTAGTGTCAGCAAGCCATTCAGCATACCACCCCACGATGGTGCAATCAGCATTACAGAAAACACCACACCTAACGATTGTGCCCAGTCTGGCAAAGCAGTGTATAAGAGGTGGTGTGGTCCTGCCCATATATAGATAAATATGAGTGCCCAAAAGTGTATGATAGACAACCTGTAAGAATACACAGGGCGATTAGCGATTTTGGGCAGGAAGTAGTACATAATACCCAAGTAAGGTGTAGTCAGGAAGAACGCCACAGCGTTATGTCCGTACCACCATTGTATCAGCGCATCCTGCACGCCCGCATACCAGCTATACGATTTCATGAAGCTGAATGGTATCTCCCAAGAGTTGACAATGTGCAACATGGCTACCGTTACAAACGTGGCTATATAAAACCAGATAGCAACATACAGGTGGCGTTCGCGGCGTTTGATGATAGTACCAAACATGTTTACGCCAAACACTATCCATACCAATGTTATCAGTATATCAATAGGCCATTCCAGCTCAGCGTATTCTTTACCCGTTGTATAGCCCGCTAATAACGAAACCGCCGCTAATACAATGATGAGCTGCCAGCCCCAGAAATGGAGCTTGCTGAAAAAATCGCTGAACATGCGTGCTTTACAAAGCCTTTGCAGCGAATAATAAACACCCATGAATATACCGTTGCCCACAAACGCGAATATCACCGCGTTGGTGTGTACAGGCCTTACCCTACCAAAAGTCGTTTCGGCAGTGTTTAGATTAAGAACGGGATAAACCAGTTGAAATGCTGCAAGTACCCCCACCAGCATGCCCACCAGCCCCCAAAGGATTGTAGCGTAAGCAAACCATTTTACGATTTTATTATCGTAAAAGAATTTGTCCGTTTGCAGTGTATTGTCCATGTATTATGTTGTTTAAAAATTTGTTGTTATACGCTTAGTTTATTGTTATTTCATCGTCTTGCAGCATACGCATCGCCGCACCTTGTTTGTCCTCAAACTGATTGGAGCGTACGCTCCAGATAAATGCTATCAGGAAAAAAGCGGCAACTGCTATGCTTGCCAGTATTAAGAGATAAAGTGCACTCATTCAGATAGTTGGGTTTGATTATTCAAAGCTACCATCGTGCCTTCCGCAATGCTATGACAATGCTCAAACCGAAACATGATTGTTGTCATGTTTTTGCAAACCCACGTTTAAGCTTTCAGCGAGAGCCCTGCTTTTTTTGCAACAAGGCTGCCTAAGCCCGTTGTTATCAGCACAATGCTTAATGTACTAACAGGCATTAGTATGGCAGCTATCATCGGGTTCATTTTACCTTGCATAGATATACTGAGCCCGACGATATTATAAAGAATGGATATGATAAAACTGAAGTAGATAATGTATTTGCCCGAATAGGCGAGTTGCAACAATGCAGGGAATTTTCCAAACTTACCTGCATCCAGTATCGCATCGCAAGAGGGGGTGAAATTGTTGATATCATCTGCCAGCGTAATGCCTACATTGCTTTGTTGTAAAGCACCTGCATCATTCAGCCCATCACCTACCATCAGTACTTTACCACCTTGGTCTTGCAATTGTTTAATATAATTCAGTTTGTGTAACGGCTTTTGTTCAAACAACAACGTACTGTTTTGCCCGAAAAGTGTTTGCAACTGCTCACGTTGCCTGTCATTATCGCCCGACAGCAGCGACAACCCGTAACGCTTATGCAATTGAGGTATCAGTTGCGCTACTTCCTGTCTGAATTCCGTAGTTACATAAAACGCAGTTACCTTATCGTTCACACGTATATACAATGCGGGTTTATTACTATCGCTTTCGGCTGTAACACCTGTAAACGCAGCAGAGCCAATCTGCACGGTATTATTGCCAATTGCCGCATACAAGCCTTTACCTGTGTGTTCTTCCCACTTGTCTATCTCTAGAGTTGGGAATGCCCCTAAGTACTTTACCAATGCTTTGCTGTATGGGTGCTTACTATGCGATGCGGTATTATATACCCATGCTTTCTCCGTTTCTGTCAGTTGGTGTCCCGTTGTATGAAACTGTTTGCTGCCTTGTGTCAGCGTACCTGTTTTGTCAAACACAATATGTGTCGCATCGCCTATCTGTTCAATCACTGTTGCGTCTCGCAGATACAAGCCATTATTACTCAATAACCTCAACAAATTGCCGTTTGTATACGTAGCTGCCAGCAACAAAGCACAAGGGCAAGCCACTATCAGCATAGCCGATACACTCGGCAATATTTTAGCAGGGTCATTCACCCACCAATACACGGCAGTAGTAGCTGCCAGTACAAACAATACAATGGTAAAATATTTACTCATCACATGTATGATGCTCTCGCGGTTGTTCTTCTCTGCTTTATTCTTTGCAAAAGAGTGATGATTCCAAAGCGATGTCAGGTAGCTAGCCGCAACAGGCTTTACTACTTGTATAGTTATCTTCTCACCTACTTGCTTACCACCTGCATATACTTGTTTGCCTGCTTCTACCAACACAGGTTCGCTTTCTCCGGTTACAAAGCTGTAGTCTATGCGTGCACTACCTTTTACCAATATGGCATCGGCAGGTATTATCTCATCGTTATGCAGCTCTACAACATCTTTCTCTTGTAGGTCTTGCAGGTTTTTTGATATGATACCATCTTTCGTTACCACATTCACTGCAATCGGGAAGTACGATTTATAATCTCTGTGAAACGAGATGGATTTATAGGCTCGCTCCTGCACTACACGCCCCACCAGCATGAAGAATACGATACCACTCATGCTGTCCAGATAACCACTACCTGTATTGGTGGCTATCTCATATATACTACGTGAGAATGTTATGATGAGTGCCAGTACAATCGGCGCGTCAATATTCAATATCCTTTGCTTTAACCCTGCCCAAGCTGAACTAAAAAACGCTGACGCGCTATAAAAAAACACTGGCAACGCAAGCACCACATTCAGTATCCTGAACAGAAAAGCATACTCATACTCTATACCCTTGTCAAGCGACAGGTATTCAGGAAAACTCATCAACATGATGTTGCCAAAACAAAAGCCCGCAACACCCAGCTTGTATATCAGTTGCTTGTTATGGTTCTTGGTTTTACTCTGTGTAGCATCGTCAAGGCTTATGTATGGTTCATAGCCTATGGTTGTCAGCAGTTCTACTATCCTTCGCAGGGTTATGGTATCTTTCTTAAAACGTATCGTTACTTCTTTGCTCGTAAAGTTGAGCCTGCTTTCTGTTATACCGGCAGCCAGTTTATTCATGTGTTCAAGCAGCCACATACACGATGCGCAATGCACACCGGGTATATAGAGTGTTACCATGGTATGGTTGCCGTCAGTAAACTTGTATAGCTTCGATGCTATTTCTTCATTATCCAGATAGGCAAATTTATCTGCCCTTGCAGGTTTTATTTGCGTTAGCCCCGGATGAGATTGCAATTTGTAGTAATCGCACAATCCATTATCATTCAGTATTTCATACACCAGCTTACACCCCTCACAGCAAAATACTTTTTCTTCAATGGCTATGCTGTCTGTTATACAATCCGTTCCGCAATGGTAACACGCGGTAGATTTGTGCACAACAGGCTTGCTGATGATAATGGTATTTCTTTCCGTATCAATTGTAGGCATGAATGTTCTTTTGCGCTTCCATTATCTTAGGTATCAGGCTCGCTTCTTCCAGATAAAACAATTCTGTCAATACCGTATCAATCAGCATCATTTCGTTGCGCAATGTTTTGTACTGTGCTGGATAATCAACATCGGCATACAAGGGCAATGCCACTGTGTGCAGCCTGAACAGGATTTCTTTTATCTTATGATGAGATTCCTTTAAGCCTATTAACTGGGTGCTGTGCTTGATATGGCATCCGCCCTCGCAGGCACCGCAATCATGCCCGCTTGTTTCTTTTGAATGCAGCTCTTGCGCGTAGGGCAATAACATACCTATACGTTGCATCACTAGCTCGTTTACTTGCGACAACAGTTTTTTACTGAGGCTGAGATATAACAAGGTAGATTGCTGTGGCTCCATACCCTCCAGCTTATCTATCAGCAATTCTGCCGTTTGGCACAAAGTGCTTAGTACACTATAATAATCCTTGTCTAATTTATTGACAAGATTGTGGAGGTCGTTGTGCCTGTATTGCGAGAAAAGAATCTTAGCCATAATTCACCTTTCTACGAAGGTAAATTGACATGCAGGCGGATAATATGATACAGGCTATACTGAAACATGATTTTTGTCATGTTTTCAGCATAGGGTTTAGTATAGTATGTTAGCTGTTTTTATCAGCTTGTTCATATCCAGTATCTTAATTTTTTTGCCGATGAACTCAACGATTTTATCGTTCTTGAATTCTGACAACAAGCGGATAGCCGTTTCCGTAGCAGTACCTACCAGATTGGCAATATCTTCCCTGCTCAATACCACATTGATGGTTGCACCGTCTTCTTCAAAACCATAGGTTTCTTTCAAAAACAACAATGCTTCGGCGGTGCGTTCGCGTACTGGTTTTTGGGCAAGGTCGGTAATAGTATTTACTGCCCTACGCAATTCTGTTGCTAATAGTTTGATGATTTCTAACGATAGTCCGTGGCTGGTTTTCAGTACCTGAAAAAATGTATCTCTCGGCACATAGCACACTTTCGTATCATCCAGCGCTATAGCTGTCGCATTGTATTTTTCGGAGCTTAGCAAAGCCCTGTAGCCAAGTACATCCCCTTCTTTGGCAAGGTGCACTATCTGGTCTTTACCATCTTGCCCGCTGTGTGATATTTTTACCTTCCCCTCGTTTACACAGTATATACCAAGTGGATGCCCACCCTCGTTGAATATAATTTGTCCTTTTTTGAAAGACATACACGACTTGCTTTCATTAAACAAAGCAAGCTCATCCATTGCCAAATGGCAAAATATAGACTTGTGTCGAGAACCACAGGTTTCGCATGCCTCACTGAATCCGCCTTTGTGCTTGTCTGCCAAAACAGTAGTATTTATTCACTTGTAAATTTAAACACTTTACAAGACTACTGCAAATAAGCCATGTTTACAACATCGTTACAGGTTCTTTATACTGGCTGATATTAAATCTTTCACTGGCTTTCAGGGCGTTAATGCCACTTTTTACATTTATCAGGTTCGTAAAACCTCTCGACATCATGATAGATATAAATATAACAGAACGGTAACCCGCAGCGCAATGCACATAATAAGTAGTATCTCTGTCTATCCTACTCATTTCTGCATTTATATTATCTAATGGCAGGTTTTCAGCTCCTATAATATGCTCTGCATCATACTCGCTTTTTTTGCGTACATCCAGCAGCATAATGGTTGGTTTTATTTCCAACCCGTCTGCCAGCTCTTCAGCAGTTATAGACTGTACCGTATTAAGTGTTTTACCCGCAGCTTGCCATGCGGCTATACCACCTTGCAAATAACCGAGGCAATTATCATAACCTACTCTTGCAAGCCTTGTTACTACTTCTTGCTCTCTGCCTGCATCAGCTATAAATACGATAGGCTGTTTTATATCTGTAATCAAAGCACCTGCCCAGGGAGCAAAGCTACCATCCAAACCAATATTAATAGAGCCCGGTATAAAGCCATTTACAAATTCCTTTTCGCTACGGGTGTCTAATACCAATGCGTTGGTTTCTGCTACTGCTGCTTCAAATGCTACTACAGACAAGGGCCGTGTACCTTGTTGCAATACATCGCTGATGTTGGCATAGCCCGTTTTATTCATCATCACATTAAAAGGAAAATATTGTGGTGGTGCTACCAACCCTGTAGTTACTTCTTTTACAAATTCTTCTTTCGTCATATCTGCACGCAATGCATAGTTGGTAGCTTTTTGGTGTCCCAGTGTGTCTTGTGTAGCATTGCTCATATTTTTACCACATGCGCTGCCTGCTCCGTGTGCGGGATACACGATTACATCATCTGCCAATGGCATTATCTTGGTACGCAATGATGTGTAGAGCAGCACTGCCAGTTCTTCTTGTATCATGTTAGCAGCTTTCTGTGCCAGGTCGGGCCTGCCAACATCTCCCAAAAACAAAGTATCTCCCGAAAACAATGCAATGTCTTTACCTTTTTCATCTTTAAGCAGATAGCAGCAGCTCTCCATTGTGTGTCCGGGCGTGTGCAATACCTGAAATGCCACATCGCCTACTACAAACATTTCTCCATCTTTTGCTACGTATGCATCAAACGCTGGTTGTGCTGTCGGTCCATATACAATGGTTGCGCCGGTTGCTTTAGCAAGGTCTATATGCCCCGACACGAAGTCTGCATGAAAATGCGTTTCAAATACGTACTTAATGGCAACGCCATCTTTTTGCGCACGCTCTATATAAGGTTGTATTTCGCGCAACGGGTCTATTATCACTGCCTCGTTGCCCGATGTGATATAGTATGCACCCTGTGCAAGGCATCCTGTATATATCTGCTCTATTTTCATAAACATAGTTTTTAGACAATACAAAAGTATTTACGCGCACAAACGCAAAACATGATTTATATCAGTTTGGCGTATGATTGTTGTTAGAACGCATGGTCTTATGCTTTCATAGACTAACTTTGCGCCGCTTAATAAAAAACAGTTTGGTATGAAAATGAAGTATTGGAAAAAACTATCTCATGCAGAACAGGATGCGCGCATCACCGAAGCGCTGAATCAGAACATAGACTACAAACAAAAAATATCATTGGGCATACCCGCATCTCGTCTCGATGCTACTGTTTTTTATGAGCAAGCGCCTTTTCTTAAAGACGCGCCACTACTGCGCACGTACGTGCAAAACCCCAACCACATTGGCTGCCATACATTGGGCGACTCAGAAGATTTCTTCAAAGGCACTCAACAATTAGAGCAGGAAGTGATAGAACTGCTGGCTGTTGATGTACTGAAAGCCAAGCCCCATACTTGCGATGGCTATGTAGCAGCAGGTGGTACAGAAGCCAATATACAAGCCGCATGGATATACCGCAATTACTTCGAGCAGGAACACAATGCCAAATACAACGAGATTGCCTTGCTTGGCTCAGACGATACACATTATTCCATAGCCAAAGCATCCAACTTGCTGCACCTGCAATGGTATAGCGTACCTGTTGACGACAGCACGCGTGAAATAATACCTACCGAATTGGATAAAGTGATTGGACAGGCAAAAGCGGATGGCATCAAATATTTCATCATCATATCCAACATGGCTACTACTATGTTTGGCAGTGTTGACAACCCCGATGTGTATGTGGCAGCTATGCAAAAACATAACATCCCTTTCAAGCTGCACCTCGATGGTGCATTTGGTGGTTTTATTTATCCTACCGCGCATCCCGATTCAACTGTCAATTTTGCCAACCCGCATGTATCATCCGTTACCCTCGATGCGCATAAAATGCTACAAGCTCCTTATGGCACGGGCATATTCATTGCCCGCAAGGGATTAATAAACTATGTATATACTAAAGAGGCACAGTATGTAAACGGTATGGACATCACACTCAGCGGTAGCCGTTCTGGTGCAAACGCGGTGGCTATATGGATGATACTAATGACCTACGGGCCGCACGGCTGGTTTGAAAAAATAAACAAACTCCTGTATCGTACCGACTGGCTTTGCAAGCAGCTGGACGAATTGGGTTTTCAATACTACCGTTATCCCAATATGAATATCGTCACCATCCGCGCGCAGCATATACCTGCAACCATCGCGCAGCAGTTTGGGCTTGTGCCCGATACGCATGGCGGCGACGCCAACTGGTATAAGATAGTAGTGATGGACCATGTAGAGGTAGAACACCTGAACGAGTTTTTGCAGGAACTGAGGGCGTAATCATGACCCTTTCAATATTCTTTATACCACTATTGCAAACACTTAGGCGGTAGCATTGTTACAACCTGTAACTTTAGCATTCTTTAGAAAAAAGCTAAGGACAGGACATGCAACCAACTATTAAGACATTAGGCGAACTGAAACAGGCAGGCTACCAACCACAGTCGGTAAAAGAAGAAGTACGCAACAACCTCATAGTTTCTATACAAAACAACCAAAACCCTTTCAATGGTATATTAGGTTATGAAGACACCGTAATACCAGATGTAGAAAGAGCATTGTTATCCCGACACAATATTCTGTTCCTCGGGCTACGTGGACAGGCAAAAACACGCATGGCACGCGAGATGGTGAACCTGCTGGATGAATGGATACCTGTAGTTGACGGTAGCGACATCAATGATAGTCCTTTTGCGCCCATATCGCTCTATGCCCGCAACCTGATAGATGAAATGGGCGATGCCACACCCATAACATGGCTGCACCGCAGCGAACGCTATGGCGAAAAACTGGCAACCCCCGATGTGTCTGTTGCCGACCTGATAGGCGATGTTGACCCCATCAAAGCAGCCAATATGCGCCTCAGCTTTGCCGATGAGCGTGTGCTGCATTATGGCATCATACCACGTTCTCACAGAGGTATTTTTGTCATCAACGAATTGCCCGATTTGCAGGCGCGCATACAGGTATCACTCTTCAACATACTGCAAGAGGGCGATATACAGATACGTGGTTTCAAACTGCGTATGCCATTGGATATACTATTCGTATTCACAGCCAACCCTGAAGACTATACCAATCGTGGCAGCATCGTTACACCACTGAAAGACCGTATAGAAAGCCAAATAGTAACACACTATCCTAAAACGGCAAAGGTATCGCTGGCTATTACGCAGCAGGAAGCAGATGTACTGCCCGTGCAAATGCAGCAGGTAGAAGTACCAGATATGGCTAAAATGCTGGTAGAAGAAATAGCCATGCAGGCGCGCAAGAGTGAATTTGTCGACCAGAAAAGCGGCGTATCTGCACGTCTCACCATATCTGCCTACGAAAACCTCATCAGCACTGCCGAGCTACGCGCATTGAAGCAAGGCGGCAGCCGTACGATGGTACGCATTTCCGATTTCATCGGTGTGATACCATCCATTACCTGTAAGATAGAATTGGTGTATGAGGGCGAACAGGAAGGCCCAACCAATGTGGCTTATCGATTGCTGGAGCAAGCCATACGCACTATGTTCACCCAATACTTCCCTGACCCGCAATCTTTTAAAAAACAACCACGCGCCAACGATAAGTCGAAACCAAAACCCAATCCGTATCAGTCTATCATAGACTGGTTTGGCAATGGCAACGATTTGCTGATGATGCAGGACGCCAACGATGAAACTTATCGAAACGATTTGTATCAGGTAGATGGCTTGTATGCTGCTGTAAAACAATTTTATCCTAATGCAGACGAAACACAGGCTGCATTGCTTATGGAGTTTATGTTGCATGGACTGGCTGCCTATTCACTCATCAGCAAGAAAGGCATAGACACAGGCGGCTACAGCTTTGGCGATATACTCGGCAGCATGATGAACAATATCAACTTCGGTGGTGATAGTGAAGAAGAGGATTTTTAAAAAACTATCTTATCAATATTTCTGTAGAATTAACCCCATGCTTTAGCGTGGGGTTTTGTAATAAAACAATCTGGCTTCAGCCATGAAGCATCACGGCTAAAGCCGAATTCTTATCTTTGAGTAATCCCCCACGATAAATCGTGGGGGTCATTGAAATAAGAGAACATTTATTTATAAATAACTTAGCCCCTTATGAGTTCGAGGTCGTTATTCAACATTATCGTAAAAGTATTTGGATTATATCTTTTAAAAGAGGCATTAGCTGTATCATCAAATATCATTAGTGCAATATTGACATTTAACAGTGGTAATTCTCAATTGTTTTTTACTTCAAATATACTGCCGTTTGTTATTTACTCTATGGCAACTTTTTTTTTCATTTTTCACTCTGATTTCATTGTAGATAAGCTACAATTAACTAAATATACTGGTGATAATATTGATACAAACATACATAGAACCACAGTTCTGTATATTGCTATTGTTATTTTAGCTGGTTATATTTTTGTCTCTGAACTTCCACAAACTTGTCAGTATTTTTTTTGGTACTATAGAGATAAAGTGTACGGTGGTGAAAGCTCAGCAACATTTCATCCTGGGCTATTTATTTCACTTTCTAAAATCATAATCTCCTTATTAATATTCAGATACATTAAAAGCCTCGTGTTACTGATAGACAGAAACAGAAAATAAAAATGTACAACTTCACCAACGAAATATTTTATCGCACTGCGCGTAGTGGTGGCAAGGGCGGGCAAAATGTCAACAAAGTAGAAACGATGGCAGAGGCTTGGTTGCACATTAGCAACTCCCATGCTTTTACACAAGAAGAAAAAGAACTGATACACAACAAACTCGCCAACCGCATCAACAAAGACGGCTACCTGATAGTAAAATGCAGCGAAACCCGCTCACAACTCGAAAACAAACACATTGCCACCACCAAAATGCAGGAGTTGATAGCCGCCTGCCTTATAAAACCCAAAAAACGCAAGCCCACCAAAATCAGCAAAGCCGCCAAAGAAGCCCGCCTGCAAAGCAAAAAGAAAGACGCTGAAAAAAAACAACTCCGTCGCAAAGATTGGTGAGTATTATTGATTTTTTTAAAAATGAAATCCAGGCTCATCCATTAATCCTTAAAATCCGGGTTCAGCCTAACAAAAACTCAATCGCCCTCGGAAAGAAAAAATGTTCCAGCTTATGTATTTTCTGTGCAAGGCTATCGGGTGTATCACCAGACGATATAGCACATCTTGCCTGTACTATTATATTGCCCTCGTCGTAGTGTTCATTTACATAGTGTATTGTTATGCCGCTTTCTTTTTCTTGGTTGGCAACAACAGCCTCATGCACATGTTGTCCGTACATACCCTTACCGCCATATTTAGGTAGCAGAGCAGGGTGTACGTTGATAACCTTATCGGGAAATGCTTGCAGTATAGTATCAGGTACTTTCCACAAATAGCCCGCCAGTATTATCAGCGATGGATTGTACGATTGCATCTGCTCTACCAACGCTACTTCTTTCACCGTCTGCTTGTCAACCACTGCATACGGTATGTTTTCTTTTCTCGCAATATCCAGCACACCTGCATCTGCTTTGTTACTTACTATCAGCACTACATGCGCCTTACCATTGCCCCTGAAGTAGTCAATAATAGCCTGTGCATTGCTGCCGCGCCCTGATGCGAAGATGATGAGTGAATGCATACGTATAGAATGGTGCGAAGATACAAAACACTATGCGGCATTTACGTAATTTAGCGGCATGAGCAACGAAAAGCTGCGATTGGATAAGTACCTATGGGCTATCCGCGTTTTCAAAACACGTACACAGGCCACTGCCGCGTGTGATGAGGGTAAAGTAAAAATGAACGGTGCTAACGTAAAGCCTGCCAAAATAGTGTCTTTGGGAGATGTGTACGATATTAAAACACCCGCCCGTAAATGGACGATTGAAGTAACGGGGCTGCTGCACAACCGTGTGGGTTATGAAGATGCTGTTAAGTATTATGCAGATAAAACGAGCGAGGAAGATATGCAGATGAACCGTGCCATCACTGCCAGTTTCTATACGGGTAAGCGTTTAAGCAAAACAGGCCGCCCGTCTAAAAAACAACGGCGCGACCTGAATGATTTTTTCAGCGAAGGTGCTGATGATTAATATAATAAGTTGTAGCTGCCTTTACCATCTACACCGTCAAATACTTTCACCCAGTTTTCACCAAGGTCTTGACTTCTGTAAACACCCTTATCTGTTGCGGCGTATATATATTCTACCCTTTTATCATTTTTGTATAAATCATACTTTTCAGATAAGCTACCCACTCTGGCATTTTGAGGCAATCCAAGGTTTGCTGATACAAATGCTGTTCTGCCAAGTGGCAGTCTGTATACACCTTTACCATCTGTGCCTATTAATACAGTTTGACCGAAACCGCCATTAACACTCAATATTTTCGTACTGGCTGGTAATCCGCTGTATTGCTGCCAACTATTACCTTCATTATTACTGTAATAAACGCCATTGGTACCTGTAAGGTCTGCAGCTACTAAAGTGTTACCCGAATGAGTGATAATGAACTTACCTGAGTTGGGTAGTTTTGTGCCTGTTGTCTGCTCCCATTGGGCATCTCTAGCAGTTAGCTTAAATGTTCTTTTATTAATGTCATCATATGCTATCAAAATGCCATTATCTAAAATAGTGAAAGAGGTAAAAACATTATTGCTAGGTATGCTTAACTGAATTTCTGATCTCCAATTAGTATAATTAATACCTGGTTTACCATTTGAGTCATTATACAAATAACCTCTTGTGCCACCACCACCTAAATATATCCTGTTCCCGAATTTCGGAACGTTGATGATAATAGACTCTCCGTAAGGAGTCAACAAACCTGTGCTGATATATGTTGGATTAGAATTGTTTCCTTTGCCAAAATCTTCAACAACGTGTACGTTTCTCTTTATGAATAACAAGTTTTTACCAGACGTGGCAATAGCACTGGCTCTATAGTTATCTGAACTTAATACTACCTCAAAGTTTAGTCCATCGTTTGTCTTATATATTGTACCAAGTGTATCGCCGATATATAACACATATGGTTTAGACACAACGTTGTTATTATCTATTTCATCATAAGCCGGTTTACATCCCTGTACAGAAAATGCCAATGCCAATACAATACCCAGCTTATAGATAACTTTACGATTATCCATTGAGAAAATTTTCATCAAGTTTATAAAAAATAGTTAACAAATCAAAGACTTTGTATAAATCAAAGACACTATTATCGGCATTGGGGTTTGCAAACCAGGGAAGCTTTAATCACAAATTAATTTATAAGATAATGGTCGTATCCGTTTTTTTAGACAATTCCATCATTTTGCCCGAATAATTGAGCAACTGCAAGAGGCTGTTTTCTTTCTTATTTATAAAGTTTAAATAAAAATTATATTCAAAAATATTGGATTTACTTCCACCGTGCATCTCTAAGTCTTGCAGCAGCTGGCTGGTAAGCGTCAGCATTTCTTTGTCCTTTTGCTCTGTAGTGCTGCTTTGTATTTTCTGCATGAAGCTGTTAATATCCACATACATACTACCTGCATATTGGTGCATATCATTCACAATAGCAGGTTTTTTCTGCCCTTTGAATGCTCCTTTGGCGTATCCGTTGGCATAGGCCTCGTTGTTGGATATTACTAAGTAATCACCCTCTTTGCTCAGGTAAAAGCTATCGCTGCCTGTGCTTATCATATATCCACCTGTAGCAGTTGCAGTCAGGGGTATGTCTTTAGTAAGGGCGGCAAATACTTTATCAAAACTCTCTTTTTTGCCTATTTTCATCACAAAAGTCATATTGACATCTGTTTCTGTTTTGGTAAATGCTTCCTGTTCAGGGTAGTATGTACCAGCGGGTATGGTTACAGGATGCGTATTAAAGTCGTTAACCGTAAAGCCCATATCACCTGCAAATGCACCAAACATATCGTCTGCAGTAATACCCATTTGCGAAAAAGCCATATTCATCATGCCTACCATGCCTGTTTTGTCAAAAATAAAACGCATACCCTTGGGCGATAAGTTGGCTGCCATTATCATATTCAGGTTGTCGGTTGGCAGGTTTTCAATCATTTTTTTGTCTGCTGTGTTACTAAATTCTTTGTACACATCTTTCATTTCTTTGGATGTGTAGTAGTGCATAGTACCTGCTACTTTGCCGTCTTCAAAATCTATACCCATTGTTAATGATGCGTCTTTCACCATAGCTGCCATCATAGCCATATTGCCCATGCCTGCCTGCCCGTAGTTGGCCATCAGGGTTTCGTAGTTCATCCACATGCTGATGTCGTGTCCGGCACTTGCTACTTTATTAAAGCTTTCATGTGTTGTAACAGCATTGCCTTTTTCTTTAGTGAATGTCTTGCCCATCTCCAATGCCATCAATGCAGCATCTGGCTTGCGTTGGTTCAGCAACGTAGTATATACACTATCATATGCCTGTGGGTCTTCTATTGTTTGCAGTTGCTTGTATATATCTTCCATACTGGGTAGTATGGTATTGGTGATAATCAGCATGTCGCCCGTCCAGCCTGCATACATATTTTCGTTCAGCAATGCCTCGCTGCGGTCTTTTTGTTTGGTGATGGCCGCATCCGGAAAATTCTTTTTCACATACGCTTCCCATTTGTCTTTATTATCCAAGGGTATTAGGGCTACTGCTTTGTTACCAGACGAATAACGCTTGTCTGCTTTCAAATACACATAATGCGTTGTCATCAGTTTGATGCCCATTTCTTCCACACTTTTCGATGGGTCTTTCTCGCCGCTTTTGCGTTTCATTTCTTCCATCAGCTTGCTGTTCCATATCACTTCCCAAGCCAGTTTTTTGATGAGGGCATCTGTATGCATACCCACAACAATGGTAGCATCTTTGGGTATATAGTCTGCATGGCTTGGTTTTTTGCTGCAAGAGCTGATGATGCTGATTGACAATACAACGAATGCCACTAATGCGATGCGTATTTTCATAAATATGAGAGATTGGTTGTAGAATATTGAATGATATGTAAAGCTACTGATTGACGGGCAAAAAATAACCCGCACTATAGTAAATAGTACGGGTAGCAAATATGTTACAAATCGTCCTGAAAAATTAAAACGGCAAGTCGTCCACGTTTTCGGGAGATGGATTGTAGAAATTGCCTGTGTTGGCAGGCTGTGCTGCATTGACAGGAGCATAGCCTGCCGGTGCGCCTGCGCTTTGTGTTGGTGCACCTGCCATAGCAGGTTCTATACGCCATGCATCCAGGTTGGTAATATAATTCACCTTACCATCTTTTTCCCAACGGTTGCCTTTTATGTTGAAACTCACTTTCACACTATCCCCCTCGTTAAATTTATCCAGTATATCGCATTTCTGCTGTACCAATTGCATTTTGGCAAAGTTGGTATAGGTGTTACCATTAATCTCTTCTGCAAGCTCCAATACAAACTCACGTTTTTTAAACTTATCGCTTACTACCTGTGTCGGGTTTTTTACAAGCAATTTGCCTGTTACTTCTAAACTCATTACTACTTTATTTTTAAACTTTTACAAAAAATCTCTTGCTTGCAAGATAGGCAAAGGCTATGAAAATAAAAAAGTGCCTTTCGGCACTCATATTTGTTTTGTTTGATATGTCTGTTTAATAACCTGCATCAGCAATGGCTTCTGCCAGTGCTGCTTCCAGTTTCAATAGCTCTCTGCCCAATATATGGTGGTAGAGTATTTGCCAGCTGCCTTTTATCTTACTAATGAAAAAGGAACGCTCGCCCGGCATATTACTCGTTACAAAAAAAATGATGTCATTGTTTTTAAGCTCCAGCTTCTCAAACGTAAAATCATATCCACCCGCTTGTATCTCAAATGTTTCTCCGCGCATTGTCAGTATATCTCCCCCTGTGTGTAAATCGCTCATAATCATGCCGCTGCACAAACAAACCCCTTAGCTAATGACTCCCTTATCTGTTTTCATCGCTCATTAAGAGGGCTAAACTATGAAGCCATCCTATATTTGCTTGTAGAATAAATTCTATTGATGATAATGGCAAGAAATAAAGAAATTCGCACGCTTTTTGTTTAGTAATTCATCAAGTACATTTTTTGTACACGCCAAACAAACAAGACAACACCCATGCAGCACAGGATATTGATTGCCGACGACCATAGTATGATACGCAAGGGTATCAAGCTGTTGCTGCAAACGCACCTCGGTATTAAGGAAGTAATGGAAGTATCGAGTGGAAACGGGGTGATGAGCGAGCTGCAACAAAAAAACTACACCCACCTGATACTTGACATAATACTACCCGATTGTACTTCTTTAGAAATTGTACCCAACATACAACGCCTGTACCCCGATTTGAAAATCATGGCGTTTTCTATGCTCAACGGTACAGTATATGGCGAGGCTTTGAAGCAATACAACATTCACTACTATCTTGAAAAAACAAGCAAGGAAGAAGATACCATTTCTTTTCTTGACAACTTTATAAACCATTATAACCCTGCTAGTATGATAGCAGAAAAAAGCGTGTCAACCAATCCGTTTATGCAACTATCTCCAAGAGAGTTGGAAGTGCTGCACTATATGCTGGGCGGACATGGTACAAAAGATATTTCTACTTTGCTGAACTTACGTATGAATACGGTATCTACCCTGAAAAACAGGATTTTTGAAAAAACAGGCACTACCAACCTGAAAGAATTGATGCAAATTGCATCGCTCTACAACGTAAGCTGACGATACACACAACTCAATTATGCTCAACACCCCCTGGTATCAAAACGGATGGTTTATACTTGCTATACTGCTGGCAGCCCTTGGCTACATAAGCCTTGTGTTATTTTTGCGCGCTAAGCGGTTCATCATCAGGCAAAATGTATTGCGTGCATTGGTAGAAAGAAAAACAAAAGAGATACGCCGCAAGAATGAAGAGCTTGAAAAAAACGACCTGATAAAAACACGCCTCATATCTATCATCAGCCACGACATCATCACACCCCTCAAGTTTCTGCACCTTGCCAGCAGAAACCTGGTAGAAAGCAATGAACAGATGAGCGAAGAGTTGAAGATGGAAACGATGGAAGAAATCGTCCATACATCGCACGAGTTGGAAATGCTATCTACCAACATCCTCAACTGGATTAAATACCAGAACGAAAACAGGCAACTGCTGCGCGAAAATGTAAAACTGCATGATATCATACGCCAGATATTCAGCATACTGAATGGTATGGCAAAACAGAAAAATATTTTCCTGACCAATGAAGTGCCTGCCGATTTCACTATCCACCAATATGCAGAGCCTTTGCGTATCATCCTGTACAATCTTGTTGTAAACGCGCTCAACTTTATGGAGAAAGGACACATCACCATCATTGCAAAAAACTTACGCAACGGCATACTGATAGAAGTAAAAGACCAAGGCTTTGGCATGACCAAAGAACAAATCAATAACATACTAGCCGACCAGTTTATAGTGTCATCTGCCAATGTAGATGGTAAAAAAGGCAACGGGTTGGGCTACCTCATCATCAAAGATTTGCTGAAAGTAGTAGAGGGTATTTTCAGCATCAAAAGTGCCAAAAACATAGGCACTACTATCAAGCTGTTTTTTCCTAAGCAATAAAAAAAGCCCTGCATCTGCAAGGCTTCAAAAAAGATGGGAGGCATATGGGGTTCGAACCCACGGCCTTCGGAACCACAATCCGACGCTCTAACCTGCTGAGCTAATGCCTCCATACCGTCTTTGGGACGGCAAAACTAATGATTTTTAGGAAAATCATGCCCTTTTTTTGATTGTACTACATATTAGCAAACACCATGCTATATTGATTTTTAACAAAATATGCGTCCGGCAACTATTATATTTGCGCACTAATTTCTGTTTATGACAAAACACTTCGCCCTGCTGGCGCTGATGCTGATACCAACTTTGCTGTGGGCGCAAGACCTTGAAAAAGGTGAGGGAAAAAAGAACACCGTGCAAAAACCCGCCCGCGATTTCTTTATGCTGCAACTTAACTATGAGGGCTGGATGAAACCCGACAGCATCAAAACCAAAGGCATAGGCCGTGGTGCCAACGTATATCTCTGTTACGATTTCCCTATCAAAAAATCAAACTTCAGCTTCGCGGCAGGTATCGGTATCGGTACATCCAACATCTATCTGGATAATCAGCAGGTGATGAATACCGACAAAGACTCTACCCGTGTACGCTTCATACCCGAAACAGTAAATTATAAACGCTATAAAGTAGCCCTTACTTATCTGGAAGCACCTTTCGAGCTTCGCTTCTTCGGCAATAAATACAACCGCAACAAAGGCTTTAAGGCAGCTGTAGGTATGCGCGTAGGTACACTATTGGGTGCCAAACTAAAAGGGCGTGAAGATGGCACAAAAGTGAACTATAAAAGCAACAGCCGCCAGTATCTGGAAAACTGGCGCTTTGCCAGCACCCTGCGCCTTGGCTATGGCAACTTATCCGTTGTTGGCACATACAACCTTACCAATCTATACAAAGACGGCGAAGGTCCTGAAATAACACCTTATTCTTTAGGTATCTGTATTACAGGTTTATAATTCAAACACAACATTATACTACGAAGCCACGCAATGCGTGGCTTCGTTTATTTATATGCTTATAATTCTTACACATCATACGTCATCCCTTCCTGGCTGGCTATTACATTGGTAAAAAATTCTTTTGCTTCTTCTGCAAACGGTTCTATATCACGGTATTTGGATGAGTAATGCCCGAGCAGCAATTGTTTAGCACCCACCATATTGGCTAACTGCGCGGCTTGCTTCGCGGTGCTATGGTAGCGCAGTGCAGCTTTGTCAGCATCGCGTTCCATATAGGTACATTCGTGATACACCGTATCTGCACCCTGTATGTATTTTGCAAAGCTGTCTGTAAACAATGTATCTGCACAGTAAGCGTATGCTTTAGGTGGCAGCGGGTCAGTAGTTACCCATTCGTTTTTTATGATTGTACCATCTTGTCTTTCATAGTCTTCGCCCTGCTTTAGTTTGTCGTAGTAGTAGCGCGGCACTTCATGCTCCCTGCATTTTTCAGGTACTATTTTGCGCCCACGTGTTTTGCTGGTTATCAAAAAACCATGGCACTGTATTCTGTGTTCTACGGGGAAGCATTTTACAGTATAGTATTCGTTGTCTACCAACACCGCATCGCCCTCTGGCAGTACATGGTAATGAAACTCGTAGGTCAGTACCGTTTCTGCTACGCTTTGTATCATGTCTATTATGGGCAGCAGTTCTTTCGGTCCGTAAACATGCAGTGGGTTTGCGCGCCCTAACAAGCTCATGCTGTTTATAAGTCCCGGCAGGCCAAAGTAGTGGTCGCCATGCATGTGGCTGATGAAGATATGGTTCAGGTTGCGCCACTTCACACCAAAGCGTTGCATCTGTATCTGTGTGCTCTCGCCACAATCTATCAGCAATAACTCTCCCCAAATATGCACGGCCTGTGCTGTTGGATGCCTGCCAAATGCGGGCAGTGCCGAGTTATTGCCAAGTATCGTTACTCTCATTTCAATTAATTATAAAAAATCGGCAGGGGGTAAATCTGCTCTTTACTTATTCTTCATTTTCACCAAACAAGTCGCGCTCCAGTATCTCCATGCTTACTATGTCTACTGCTTCTATCATCTTCGGGGCTACATTCAGCACCATATCCAGTTCTTGCGCTTGTAGTTGTTGCAACACCCCATCCTGCAAGCCCGTAAACACCAGCGATTGTGAATTATTATAGCAATTTTCGTGCATTTGCACCAAATCGTCAAATGCCGTATTGTCGGCTACTGTGCAATGTTGCAAGTCAATTATGTAATTAGTACTGCCGCTTTTTGCCAGTTCATCACATTTTTGGCTGAGGGCTGCTGTCATATTAGCATCTATATGCGCATCAATGGGTGTTATAATGCTGTAGGTAGGTTTGGTATCAATTTTGAATTCCATTTTCGTAGAAGTAGTTAATCAGTTATTAGCAAAGCTGTTAATACGCCATAAAAATAACAATCGCGCTATAATTTCTTTCGTATATTTAATATATACGAGGGCTTGTAGCAAGGTAACAGGCAATACACGTATAGCGAAACCCGATACTGCTACTACTACCTTTATCTTTAAATTTACTAAAACAAAGGACGATTCATGGATTCTAATTTCTCACCAAAAGTCAAAGAAATCATATCCTACAGCCGCGAGGAAGCCCTCCGCTTAGGTAACGATTTCATAGGCACCGAGCACCTGTTGCTGGGCCTTATCAGAGATGGTGAAGGGTTGGCTGTACGCGTGCTGCAAACCATGCAGGTAGATCTGTTTGATTTGCGCAAAGAACTGGAAAGTGCTATTAAGGACAAAAGCAACAAACCCCTCTCAAACGTCAACAGCCTGCCGCTTACCAAGCAGGCCGAAAAAGTAATACGCATTACTGTGCTCGAAGCCAAAGCATTGAAGAGTGCAACGGTAGAAACCGAACACCTGATGCTGTCCATCCTCAAAAACAAAGAAAACGTAGCCACGCAAATATTACATCAGTATCAGGTTGATTACGACCGCTTTAAAGATGAACTGAGTATATTGCAAGGCGATGCCCCGCGCGGCGATTACAGCGACCCCGGCGATGATTTTGATGAAGATGATGAGCGCAAACAATTCCAGCAGCGCAAGCCTGCGACCGGCAATTCAAAATCAAAAACACCCGTGCTCGACAACTTCGGGCGCGATATTACCAAACTGGCAGAGCTCGGCAATCTGGACCCCATTGTTGGGCGCGAAGAAGAGATAGAGCGCGTATCGCAAATCTTATCTCGCCGCAAAAAGAACAACCCGATATTGATAGGCGAACCCGGCGTGGGCAAAACGGCTATTGTTGAGGGCTTGGCACTGCGCATCGTGCAGCGCAAAGTATCGCGCGTGTTGTTCGACAAGCGTGTTATCAGCCTCGACCTGGCTGCTTTGGTAGCAGGTACTAAATACCGCGGACAGTTTGAAGAAAGGATGAAAGCCATCATGAACGAACTGGAGAAAAACCGCGATGTGATTTTGTTTATAGACGAGATACATACCATCGTAGGTGCGGGTGGCGCATCTGGCTCGCTCGATGCTTCCAACATCTTCAAGCCTGCCCTTGCCCGTGGCGACCTGCAATGCATAGGCGCATCAACACTCGATGAATACCGTATGTATATTGAGAAAGACGGTGCGCTCGACCGTCGCTTTCAGAAGGTATTGATAGAACCACCAAGTGTGGATGAAACCATCATTATCCTCAACAACATACGCAACAAGTACGAGGATTTTCATAACGTAACTTATGACCAAGATGCGATTGAAGCCTGTGTGAAACTGAGCGACCGCTACATGACCGACCGTCTGCTGCCCGATAAAGCAATAGACGTGATGGACGAAGTAGGCGCGCGCGTACACCTCAAAAACATCAACGTTCCTGAAAATATACTGGAGCTTGAAAAGAAAATTGAAGACATCAAGCAAGAGAAAAATAAAGTAGTTAAGAGCCAGCGTTTTGAAGAAGCCGCTGCACTGCGCGACAGGGAAAAACGCTTGGGCGAAGAACTGGAAAAAGCCAAAGCCGAATGGGAAGAAGAAGCAAAGCATAGACGCTTCCCTATACACGAAGAGCATATTGCCGAAGTCATCAGCATGATGACGGGCATACCCGTGATGCGCATGGTAGAAGCCGAAAGTGCCAAACTACGCCGCATGGGCGACGACCTGAAAGGCGCGGTAGTAGGGCAAGACGAGGCAATAGCTAAAGTGGTGAAAGCCATACAGCGAAACCGTGTAGGCCTGAAAGACCCGCGCAAACCCATCGGCTCGTTTATATTCCTCGGCCCTACGGGTGTGGGTAAAACGGAACTGGCGCGCGCGTTGGCACGTTATATGTTTGATAGTGACGAAGCACTGATACGTGTGGATATGAGTGAGTACATGGAAAAATTCTCGCTCAGCCGCCTGATAGGTGCACCTCCGGGATATGTGGGTTATGAAGAGGGTGGTCAGCTTACCGAAAAAGTACGTCGCAAACCGTATAGCGTGGTCTTGCTCGACGAAATTGAAAAAGCACACCCCGATATATTCAACATACTGCTACAGGTGTTGGACGATGGGCAGTTGACAGACGGGCTTGGCAGAAAAGTAGATTTCAAAAACACACTCATCATCATGACATCTAATATTGGTGTACGCCAGTTGAAAGATTTTGGTGCGGGTGTGGGCTTTGCTACGGCTACCAAAGTAGAGAACGCGGATGAACTGAGTAAAGGCGTGATAGAAAAAGCATTGAAGCGTACTTTCTCGCCCGAATTCCTCAATCGTATTGACGATGTTATCATCTTCAACTCGCTCGACGAAACACACATCGCGCAAATCATTGACATCATTATGAAAGATGTAATGAAGCGATTGAACACATTGGGCTTTACGTTGGAGCTGACGGCAGGTGCAAAAAAATACATCTCCGAAAAAGGCTACGACCAGCAGTTTGGCGCGCGCCCGTTGCACAGGGCTATACAGAAATATCTGGAAGACCCGTTGGCAGAAGAGATACTGAACCACCGCATACAGGAAGGCGACACCGTAAAAGCCGACTACAGCGAGGAAGAAAAGAAAATCATCTTCAGCATAGACAAAGGCAAGCCGAAGAAAGAAGAATCAAAAAAAGCAGAGTAGAGGACGGGTTGGTTTGATTAAAAAAGCGGGTGGAAATTTCCACCCGCTTTTTTGTGTGTAATGCACAGATTATTCTTTAGTTATTTTCAGACTGCTTTTATTGTTGCTATCATCACTTATTTCAAATATATAATTGCCTGTTGCAAAACCACTCATATCAACTTCATGTTTCTGTTTCCGAGTTGATGATTGATAAACTATTCTGCCCAACACATCGAGTATACTGATATGATTATTGCCTATCAATCCATCTATTGTAAGTTTGTCTTTTGCAGGATTGGGGTAGATGTTGATATATTGATGCTTTGCAGTATTATTAATCCCTAGCCTTGTATTGATATCAAAAGCTGTAAAATAACCGACCTTATCTGATGACCGACCTTTTAAACTAAACAGACCATTGGAACTTGATGCAACTAATTGCCCTGTAGAATAATCCCAGCCACCAATACTGTCGTATTGGCTTAGGTATGCGCCATTGAAAATATTAAATCCATTCACTTCTTGTGAAGGAAACCACATTGGCTCAACATAGAGATTTTGGCTTGATGTAAGCCCCTTTACTTCCCATGTTGCATCAACAACAGGCCTGGTTGCAGACCAGAGTGGTCCTGTCACTGCTTTTTCTCTTACTCCAGGGAAAACTCTTGTCAAAACAAATTCATTATTCGGGTTTGTTCCTATTTGAATAGGCATATAAGAAGTACTTGTTCCTATCGGTGCATATACACCCCTTCTCGGTGAAGAAGAAGAAAGATGGAGATACGAGCTTAAATATCCACCACCATCTGTAATGATATAATTAGAGCCGTTAGCCCCTGATATTGTAACACCAGGCATCAATTTCAAGGTGTTATTTTGAACATTAATCCTTCCTTTATACAGCATAACCCATCCAATAATAGATAGGTCTGATGCAAGGTTTACTACTACATGCTCATGCATTGTAAGTGTATTAACTGTATCTCCGCCAGGTGCAAATCTAAGTGTGCTGTTTGGGCCAGATAGTCGCCAAATATCTATGTTTGAATATTTTGTACTGAAAATGCTGCCATTGGTACTCACGTCTACGTTCGAACCATCGAAGAATACTAAATGGCGGTCATTCAATACCAACATTCCAGTCTTTATATTCAACTTTCCTGATACAGACATACCACTGGACGGTATTGCAAAAACTACTTGTTTTTGACTTGAGTTCATATCAATGGTGATACTCTTTGTACGCGAGCCAATTTCAATACCAGCATATACTTTATCGCCTTTATACATTAGATCAAAATATCCAACTGGATCAAAAAGCCCTGAAAATGGCATTAATCTCAATACAGGTAAAGGTTCTACAGCATTACCTTCTAATATTATTAATGCTCCATCACCTATTGTGATTTTTCCCGACATTTCAAGACTATCTTTTATATACAATAAACTATCTATATTGAACTGCGCACTAGACATGACTGATATACCACTTCCATCCATGGCTCTCGTATTTACATCCCCAACAAAAAGAAAACCAGAAGTAAAGTCTCCCCCAAAACTATCTGTTGTAACAACAGCTCCTAAATTACCATCGAACCTTAGATGGTTAATACGTAATGTATTATTGGGCATACTCAATGCACCATCTATAATTAATCTGTCATTTGCCGAGTTGCCTGAAAATGTGATGTCAGAACTTGAGCTTACTGTGATGCCTGCCGGAATATATATAGTATCATTTCCACTAAATATAAATGTCGGTATTAATCCCCCTTGCCATGTTGAAGTGCTATTAAAACTACCGGATGATATTGCGGTGTATTTAGTAGCAAAAGAAGTGTTAACAGACAAGAAGATTAGCAGTGAAATAGACAATCTGCTGAATAGAGTTAGTTTCATATTTGTGCAATATTTGTATCTATAAGCGTAATTTTTATTTATGCCTGTTATCAAAATTACAGAATAAATATTATTCACTCGATAACATATTTTACCTGTAAACAATAGGCTACATTCCATCAAGCTTAGCTATGAGATAGCGTTTAGGCTATTTACATATTGATTTTTTAAAACAGTGTTATTAATAAAATTGCGTATATTTGCTATAGTAAAATGCTCTTTGAAAAAGCCATGCGTTAATCGTTTCTGTAATTTGTTGCATTTTGTTGCAGTTTTTACAAAATCCCGCAAATTGCAACAAAACGCAACAAATACTAAGCAAAATACTTACCCCTTGCTAAATACACTGCTATACCCCTCAATGGTATCTTTCAGGTGGTCGTCGTATATGCGTTGGGCAACAGATAGTGTAGCGGCATCACCCGTGTGTAGCAGGTCGGCATACAGCAGCACAGGCGGGGTTATGTTGCTACGAAAGCCATCGTAGTTCCAGAATTTGTGATACACGGTAATATACCCCTCAGTATCTCGCACAAGTCGGTATTGGTTAATGAGGTCGTTGCGGCTTTCAGTGGTATATATTACCAGCTTGTGCGGGCGTAGCTGCCCTGTCAGCAAATGCGCACCGGCCTCTGCCCCCCATAGTGTCTTACGGTTTTCCAACGGTACACGCCGCCATGTTTCATGGTCTTGCTGGTTGATGAAGCGAAACGTACCTATCTCTATGGATGGCTTCAGTAGTTGTTCGTAGCACGCCACCCATTTATCCAGCAGTTGTTTTTTGTTACGCAGTTTCAGTTCGCCAGTCGGGGTTTCGTACAGGTAGCCTGCTTCGCGCAGGGCGTTCATTACGTTGGTAACATTGCCAAGGCTGGTAGCGGTGAGGGTAGACAACTCTCTGTATGGAAGGGTTACAAAACGCTCCGTCATCAGCAAGTGAAACAAAACCTTTAGCCCCGCTTTGGTAAATGCCCTGTTGGTGCGCCCCTTATGCAGGTTCACGGCCTTGTTGCTATCCACCCATATAAACAGCTCGTCTTGCTGTATGGAGATATTGCCGTTGGCTTCCAAATAGGGTATGTGCTGCTGGCGGAGCGCCTCTTTTACATCGGGGTATATCTTGCCGCCAATTACCATCAAGGGTTGTTTCTTTTGGGCAAGCTCCAGCAGGTAGGGTATATGCCTTGTTCGCAACTCTTGTCTTGTTTCTGTTTTGAATCGCAACGTCCTGTCGCGGGCATAGAGGCTTATTTGCATATCCTCGCCCTCATCCAGCACATATTTCCACATACCTTGAAACAATGGGTTAGCTTCAAGGCTATCTAATGCCATGTGAATGATTCTCAATTCTGTTGCGTTCATACAAGAGGCTAGCGTTCACAAATCGTGGACGATGATATATAAAATTAATAAAGAATGTAGCATACTTGCAAGCATTTACATGATAAATAATAAAAATCTATGCAAAGCCAATGAATGACTGCAAAACCAACAACCGCAATCCTTAATTTTGGCAAGCCAAAACCAATCAAAAGGACTTTGTTTATGAGAATTGTAGGATGCCTTTTAATAGTGAACTTATTCCTTTTTACAACGGCCGCGAAAGCACAAGATGAAAAGCGGTTTTTAAAATACCACATCCAAAGGTTGTCCTCATCGTCTATGCATGGCAGGGGGTATGTATTTAAGGGCGGTGAAAAAGCAGCCAAACACATCAGCAATCATTTTCGTGCTATCGGGCTCAAGTCTTTCGACAAAGACAGCAGCTATTATCAACCCTACTTCTTCCCTATCAATACCTTTCCGGGAGATGTACTGATGAAGATTAATAAAACAGTGCTGGTGCCGGGTGAAGATTTTATAACAGATGCGGCAGCAAGCAGCTACATAACCGATGGCACCATCAAACTAAAACATATAGACCTGAAAAATGTAAAAGACTCCGTGAAGTGGCGTGATGTGCTAAAAAAGGTTGCCAACACAGAGCATGGTTACTATTTGAAAAACGCTGATACAGTCATCAAATACTTTGGTTACAATACCCGTAGTTTCCCCAAAGCCTTTCCTAAAGGGTTATTTATACTGCCCAAAAAAGGTAAGATGATATGGTATGCCAGTACCGATAATGTGCCCGCTACATTGGTTACCGTGCAAGACAGCATACTACCCAAACACCCGCGCAAAGCTGCCGTAACCATCGAAGCAAAGATGAACCCCAACTTCAAAGCACAAAACGTAATAGGCTATGTGGCAGGTACGGAGCAGCCCGATAGCTTTATTGTGTTCAGTGCCCATTACGACCATCTTGGGCAAATGGGCAGACAAGCCATCTTCCCCGGTGCGCACGATAATGCAAGCGGCACAGCCATGGTTATGTATCTGGCACAATACTTTGCTGAGCATCCACAGAAATATTCTATCGCGTTCATGATGTTTAGTGGCGAGGAAGCAGGCTTGCTGGGGTCAGAGCATTATGTGAAATATCCTTTGTTTCCGTTGGAGAAAATCCGCTTTCTGGTAAACCTCGATATGACGGGCGATGCTACTAATGGCATTACCATGGTGAATGCATACGCTAATAATACGGAGTATGCACTGATGGATAAAATAAACGGACAGAAAGGCTACATCCCTAAAATCAATAAAAGAGAACAAACCCAAAATAGCGACCACTGGCCGTTTTGCGATGCGGGTGTAAAAGGCGTGTTCATATACAGCAATGGTACGAAGCCTTATTATCATGATGTGTTTGATGTGGCAAAAGAAATATCATTGGCGAATATTGACGGGTTGGCAAAACTGCTGATAGCCTTTACCGAAGGACTGCAACAAAATACCCCCTAACATACCGCTCATCTTTACAAAACATATTGATACTTTTATATTCTTAAATAAGAAAGCATGAAACAATACCTGGCAGTCATTTGCTTATCTGCAACAATGCTATTATCCTGCAACGGCAATAACGATGCGGTACAGAAAGAAGCGCAACAATTTCTTGACACCTACACTACCGAATACGTAAAGCTGTACACCAACAGCAGCGAGGCGCAATGGAAGTCGCAAACGGAAATAGTAGAGGGCGACTCTACCAATACCGCCAATGCAGCCAAAGCAGACGAGGCCATGGCAGCGTTTACTGGTAGCAAAGAGAATATAGAGCAGGCTAAAAAATACCTTGCACAAAAAGATAAGCTTACTGCCATACAGGTAAAGCAACTGGAACTGATACTGTATGCCGCTGCCAACAATCCGCAAACGATAGCCGATGTAGTAAAGCAACGCATCAAAGCAGAGAATGAACAGACGCGCCAGTTATACAGCTTTCAGTATATGTACGATGGCAAAAAAGTAAGTACCAACGACCTTGATGCTGCACTGAAAAGTGAAAACGATTTGAACAAACGCCTTGCCGCATGGACAGCAAGCAAAGAGGTTGGCACAACACTGAAAGGCGGATTGGTGAACTTGCGTAACCTGCGAAACAAAACAGTACAGGAGCTTGGCTATCACGATTACTTCAGCTATCAGGTGAGCGACTATGGTATGAAGGCAGACGAGATGATGCAGACGATGGATAAGTTGATGGAAGAGCTGCGCCCGCTGTATCGTGAGTTGCATACATGGATGCGTTATGAGATGGCTAAGAAATATGGTGTAACAGACGTACCCGACTACCTGCCAGCTCACTGGCTGCCCAACCGCTGGGGGCAAGACTGGAGCTCGGTAGTAAACGTAGAGGGCATTGACCTTGATAAGATACTCGCCACAAAATCAAAAGAGTGGATAGTGAAAGAGGGTGAGAAACTGTACACCAGCATCGGCTTCCCTGCACTGCCCGAAACTTTTTGGCAGAAATCGAGCCTGTACCCGTACAGAGCAGATAGCAATGTGAAAAAGAACAACCACGCGTCTGCATGGCACATGAATCTGGGTACAGATGTGCGCAGCCTGATGAGTGTAGAACCCAATGCCGAATGGTGGGAAACTGCCAACCACGAGTTGGGGCATATCTATTACTACATGACCTATACCAACAACGATGTACCACCACTATTGCGTGGCGGCGCCAACCGTGCGTATCACGAGGCTATAGGCACTATGATGGGGCTGGCAGCTATGCAAAAACCATACCTTGCAGGGCGCGGGCTGATAGACGGCAATGTGAAGACAGACAGCATACAGGCATTGCTGAAAGAGGCACTCAACTCGGTGGTGTTTATCTTCTTCTCTTCAGGCACCATGAGCAATTTTGAAAAAGCATTGTATGTAGATAACCTGCCCGAAAACCAATTCAACGCCAAGTGGTGGGAGCTGGCTAAGAAATACCAGGGCATAGTGCCACCTACAGAGCGTGGTGAAACCTATTGCGATGCTGCTACCAAAACACACATCAACGACGACCCCGCACAGTATTACGACTATGCACTGTCTTACGTAATACTATACCAGCTACACAACCACATAGCCAAAAACATACTGAAGCAAGACCCGCGTGCTACCAACTACTACGGGCAAACCGCCATTGGCGACTTCCTGAAGAAGATAACCTACCCCGGCGCATCCAAAGACTGGCGTACGGTACTGAAAGAAAGTACGGGGGACGAGCTGAATGCCAAAGCTATGCTGGAGTATTTTCAGCCATTGGTAAGCTGGCTGCAAGAGCAGAACAAAGGCAGGAAGTATAGTTTGTAGACCGCCCCCAAGGTAAGGTGATGTAAATTTGTGTGTTCGTATTTTCAGGAATTACTTCCTGAAAATACGAACAGTTCTTCACCAATAACAGTAGGTGAATATTACTTTCGTTGTTCTTTATCGCTTTCCTCTTTCTTCTTTTTCAGAAAACGCCCTAATATAAATGTGGCTGCAAAAATCAATACCGGAAATGCGTAGAGTGCTATCATTTTAGCATCTGTGGCTAATAGTATGGAAAGTTTCATTTGCGTGTTTTGCTTAAATATAAAGAATATAAACCTGCATCTGTATAGTGAGGCGGCAATCTATTATCTTTGCAGCCCTTAATATTTTATACAATGCGCGTAGCTGTAGTTGGCGCAACAGGGCTGGTTGGTAGCACCATGTTGCAGATTCTGGAAGAAAGAAACTTCCCTTTAACTGAACTAATACCTGTGGCTTCTGAGAAGTCTGTAGGGATGCAGGTACAGTACAAGGGTAAGTCTTATAGTGTGGTAAATGCAGAAACAGCTATCAGCATGAAGCCTCAACTGGCTATATTCTCGGCAGGCGGTAGTACATCGCTGGAACTGGCACCCAAATTTGCCGCTATAGGCTGCTATGTGGTAGACAACTCATCGGCATGGCGTATGGACCCTACCAAAAAGTTGGTTGTGCCTGAGGTAAATGGCCATGTACTGACCAAAGAAGACCTGATAATAGCCAACCCCAACTGCAGCACTATACAAATGGTGATGGTGCTGAAACCCCTGCACGACAAATACAGCATCAAACGCGTGGTGGTAAGTACCTACCAGAGTGTTAGCGGTACGGGGCAGAAAGCTGTGAAGGAAATGGAAGACCAGCGTGCAGGCGGCAACGGGTTTGGCGTGTACCCGCACCGTATAGATATGAACGTGCTGCCGCATATAGATGTGTTTCAGGATAACGGCTATACTAAAGAAGAGATGAAAATGGTGCTGGAAACCTGCAAAATAATGGGTGATGATAGCATAAAGGTAACAGCAACCACCGTGCGCGTACCGGTAACAGGCGGACATAGCGAGAGCGTGAACATAGAGTTCAACAACGACTTTGAAGAAAACGACGTACGGGAGATACTGAGCAATATGCCCGGTGTAGTGGTTATAGACAACCCCAAAGCCAATGCCTACCCCATGCCGCTGGATGCCGCAGGCAAAGACGAGGTGTTTGTAGGCCGCATCCGCAGGGACTACAGCCAGCCAAATACCCTCAACTGCTGGATAGTGGCAGACAATCTTCGCAAGGGTGCAGCTACCAATGCCGTGCAGATAGCCAAATACCTACACAATCAGGGGTGGATTTAATGCTCTTTTAACGTGTCATAAGATTGTAATAATTGCCGAAGCGCAATCTTGGCGGGGGGTGTAGCCGTACCTTTGTACGGTCAAAACACTTCTGATAAGATGAAATTAAAATCTCTACTTTTTTTAGGTATTACTGCGTGTACGCTTAATGCGAATGCTCAATGGGTTACGGACTCTGTATTTATGGGAACAGGCTATGCCAACGATGTTTGGTATAGTTTTAAAAACGACTCCATAAAAGCAGAAGTCAATAATAACTGGCATCTGGCATTTCAGACATTGCCGCCTGTAGGTGCCAATTCAAACGTAAGCATATTGGCTAACCATGTAGGTGGTAATGTGAAAGTATTTTCACTGAACATGAGTGCAACTGCAAAATTCGGTAGCCTTGTAGCCGCTGATACTGTTGGTAAAAAGCAACTGTATAATACAGATACAAGCTGGAACTTCGGCGCATTCAACCGTATGAATGATGCAAGCAATCCTTTCGATTTCAGTTGGGGACATTATAATATGACTTCTCACTCTGTAGTGGGCGATTCATTGTATCTGGTATTGGTTGGTACTACTCCGTATCAGGTATGGGTGCAGGAATATAAGAGCACACCTGCTGACAGTATTTCTTACAAAGTACGCATTGCCAACTTTGATGGCAGTAATGACAAAACCATCCGTGTTTACAGAAAGAATGGCTATACAGACAGGAATTTCGCTTACTACGATATTACAAATGATGTAATCCGCGACCGCGAACCAAGCCGTATGGGGTGGGATGTAGTGTTTACCCGTGCAATGGAAATGATTGCTACTGGTCCGGGTATGTCTCAACCTTATGCAGTTACTACTATACTCTCCAACTTTGGTGTATCTGTGGCAGAGGTAAATGAACTGAATCCATCTACTACAGGATATGATACTAAGCCATACCTGAATGATATACACGTAATAGGTTCTGACTGGAAAAAATCTCCAATGGGCCCCGGTGGCTGGACAATCAGGGACTCCGCTAACTACTTCATTAAAACAAAAACTACGAACGAATACTATCAGTTGCACTTTCTGTCTTTTGGCGGAACAAGCAATGGTAAAACCGTATTTGAAAAACGCAAGCTGGGCGATATATTGAGCGTAGCTAACATAAACAGTGCAGTAACTGCTTATACTATAGCGCCCAACCCTGCTGTGAATGAAGCGAACATAATGCTGGATGCAAAACAAGCAGATGCGAATACAATGATATTTATTACTGACTTATCTGGCAAAGTAGTTGAAAGACATAATGTGAAACTGAATGCAGGTGTAAATGCTTACCGCATTAACACGGCTGCGTACAATAATGGCATCTATATGATAACGATTGCCAGTGGCGAATGGAAAGCAACACAAAAATTAGTGGTACAACACTAATTACCGAATAGCGTGGATTGGTAATAAAAGTTCGGTTGTGGTAATACGCAACCGAACTTTTTCAAAAAATGAAGATGATGATACGGCGATTGATATATACGGTTTTGGTGTCTTGCATTTGCACAGGTTCTTTACTTGCGCAAGACAGCATACGTATATCAGTACAAGACAGGGAAAACAGGCAGGGAGTAATTGCTGCTTACATCAGCATATATAGTGCAGATAACAAACTAATAGCCTCTTCTGCAACAGACGAAAATGGCTTTGCTTCATTAGCACAACCTGCCTACCCTTGCAAGATAGAAGTTGCGCTACCGGGCTACGAGCCTTATAAAAAAACATGGCAACAAGCACCTGCTGATAACAACGCGAAAATTATTCTCACCAAAAAATTCAGTTCGCTGAATGAAGTAGTTGTTACAGGTCTTAGCCAGCCTGTAAAAATGAAAAATGCCTTGTCTGTTTATCAGGTAATACCCCGTTCTCAAATACAGGCTTTGGGTGCCGTAAGCCTTGGCGATGCATTGCGAAATCAACTGAATGTAACGGTTGGCGATGCAGGCATATTAGGCAGCAACATCCGTATGCAGGGTATGAGTGGCGATAAGGTAAAAATACTGGTAGATGGTATGCCTGTAAACGGGCGTGAGTTTGGCAATGTAAACCTCACACAAATCAACATGAACAATGTAGAGCGTATAGAGCTGATACAAGGCCCTATGAGCGTAGTGTATGGTACAGATGCCATAGGCGGTGTTGTAAACGTCATTACCCGCAAAGAAAATAAAAAGATAGGTGCAAGAATAAATATGTATGGTGAGTCTATCGGCAAATACAATGGCGATGCATCTGTTACCTACAAACTGAAAGACAGAAATCAATTCACCATAGGGGGCGGGCGTAATTTTTTTGGCGGATATAAGAGCATAGACAGACCCTTACAATACAACGGAGATACTATACACACCAGCCGCGCATTTTTCTTCAAGCCTTATGAGCAATATGTAGCCAACGTAGCCTACGCCTATACAGCACCATCGCAATTCAGGCTACAGTTCGCTTCAGATTTTATGAATGAAAAAGTAACCAACAAAGGCAGCCTGCAAACTTGGGACCCGTGGAAGGCATACGCTATTGATGAATATTACTATACCACACGGTCGCTCAACAGGCTTTCTGCCGAAGGTAAGATTGGTAAGACAGGACGCTGGCAAAGCCAGAACAGCTATGCTGTGTACTACCGCATACGCAATAGGGTAGAGCAGAATATGGTAACGATGGAACGCACACCTACACATGGCACCGGCGACCAGGATACATCTCGTTTTCAGACTTATACTTTCAGGGGTAATTATATCAACAGCTATAAATTGTTGCAATACAATGTTGGGTACGACATAAACCTCGACTATGCCCGTAGCCTGAAGGTGAGCGGATATAACAAAGAGATACAAGACTATGCCGTATACACCAACCTTACCTATCCGTTGGTGAAGGATAGGCTGACGGCACAAGGGGGGTTACGCGCATTGCACAATACTGCTTACAAAGCACCACTCATTCCCAGCTTCAATTTACTATATACCCCAAGTAAAGTAATGCAGGTGCGTGGTTCTTATTCGCGTGGGTTCAGGGCACCATCGCTCAAAGAAATGTACCTGAGTTTTATAGACCAGAACCACTACATCATCGGCAACCCCGACATTAAAGCAGAGAACAGCAACCACATACAGGTATCGGCATCTTATCAGGCATACGAGCAAAAGACAGACTATGTACAATTCATGGTAACAGGCTATTTCAACGAAGTGAAAAATGGCATTACCCTTGTAAACATCAACCCGCAAGACTCTAACAGTATTTCTTACAGGTATAATAATATTATACATCAATCCAATGCCATAGGTACTGCACAGATGGATGCCCAATTGAGAAACTTCCACATACAGTTAGGGTATTCTTACAATTATACATTTGAAGAAAAAGGCGTTTACAATGCTTTTAATGTGATGGAAGCAAATGCCAACCTGCAATACTATTGGCAGAAAGCAGGCATGAATATCAACCTGTTTTACAAACGCTCTGGTGCACAGCCTTTCATACAAAACAATATAGATGGCACTGCTACCTACAACGGCAGGCAAGAACCATTGAATATGCTGGATGGGTCGCTGGAAAAGAAACTATTTAATAATAAGCTGCAACTGATAGTTGGTGTCAAAAACATACTGAACGTAACAAGGCGCAATGTGTCTGGCCTCAGCAGCACATCAACAGGCAGCGCCCATGGCACAAGCGGCACTGGTTTCCTGATGCCACGTAGCATATATACATCATTGCACTGGATAATAGATTGATTTATCCTTTAGTTTTTGGGATGTCGGGAAAATGCACTGCTAATTCCCGACATTTGTGTTTCTATGAAGAGCCTTGCTGCGCTTAATAAATACTTTGTAAAATATAAATGGCGCTTTTTATCGGGCGTGTTTTTTGTGGCAGTATCCAACCTGTTTGCGGTGGTGTCACCAACAGTGGTACGAGATGTACTGGATAAAGTAGAAGCAAATGTTACAACTTATCATACTACAGTAAGCGATGCACAAAAAGCTGATATAGAGTCTGATATTTTTCAGCTTGTGTTGTGGAATGGTTTGCTGCTGCTGGGGCTGGCATTAGCGCGTGGTGTGTTTATGTTCTTTATGCGGCAAACTATTATTGTGATGAGCCGTCATATTGAGTACGACCAGAAGAATGAAGTGTATAGTCATTACCAGCAACTACACACCCAATTTTACAAAACACATTTTACAGGCGACCTGATGAACCGTATTGCAGAAGATGTATCGCGTGTGCGCATGTACACGGGGCCATCGCTCATGTATAGCATCAACCTTGTTGTGCTGAGTATTATGTGTGTATGGGGTATGCTGCGCGTAAACCCCGTACTGACGGCTTATGTAATAGCACCGCTGCCATTGCTGGCTATTTGTATCTACATTGTCAACAGCATTATATTCCGCAAGAGCGAGCAGATACAGGCACAGCTAAGCGAGCTGACAACAACAGCGCAAGAGTCTTATTCGGGCATCAGGGTTATCAAATCATTCGTGCAGGAAAACAATATGCTGCGCTTCTTCTTCAATACATCTGAGAACTACAGAAAAAGCGCAACCAATCTTTCATTGACAGAAGCCATCTACTTCCCGTCTATGAACCTGTTTATAGGGTTGAGTATGCTGAGCACGGTGCTGATAGGCGGCTACTATGCTATTAATGGTAGCATCACGGTAGGTAATATTGCAGAGTTTGTGTTATACATCAACCTGCTTATGTTTCCTATATCCAGCATTGGCTGGGTGGCATCTATGGTGCAACGCGCCAGTGCTTCACAAAAACGCATCAACGAATTTCTGGAAACCCAACCCGACATAACAGATGCGGCCGATGCCATCAGCAAAACCATTGAGGGCAATATCCATTTCAACAATATCAGTTTCATCTACCCGCATACAGGTATACAGGCACTGAAGCAATTTAACATAGATATAAAAGCAGGTGAGAAAATTGCCATCATTGGCAAAACAGGTTCGGGTAAATCTACATTGGCACATATGCTGCTGCGTATGTATGAACCTGCAAGTGGAGAAGTACTGATAGACGGCATGCCCATACAGAAATACAGTATAGAGAGCATACGCTCGCAAATAGCATATGCTCCGCAAGAAGCTTATTTATTTTCCGACACGGTGTATAACAACATCAAGTTTGGTAGCGAGGATGCAACTGAGGCAGACGTGAAACAAGCGGCACGTTTAGCCGATTTGCAAAAAGATATAGATACACTTGCTAATGGCTATGAAACGATGATTGGAGAGCGTGGCGTAATGCTATCTGGCGGGCAAAAGCAGCGTATGGTATTGGCTAGGGCATTGTTGAAAACCCGTAATGTACTGTTGATGGATGAATCATTATCAGCCGTAGATACTCAAACAGAGCAAACCATATTGCACAATCTGCAAAGCTATCTGCAAAACACAACTACAATTGTCATCACACACCGCATATTTACAAGTTGGCGTTTCGATAAAATATTGGTACTGGGAGATGGCAGCATTGCAGAGCAAGGCACACATGAAGAGTTAATGATACTGAACGGTAAATATGCCGCGCTATACAGGCATCAAACTACCACAGATAATTAGAATAAACTTTGCTGCACTATCTGCTGCAAGTGCCTGTTGCGAAATGGAAACTCCTCTAATGCTTCAAATTGTGTAGTTTCCGCATCCAGCTTTCTTAATACAATACTATCTGCCTCAAATTTCAGGTTGATGTCTGTAATTAATTGCGCAGCTATATGCAGCTCTTTGTCACTCAGCCCGTTGCCGATGGTAATATGTGGCAGCCTGTTGATGGCGGTATTTGTTACGGGTAGTTGCTGAAAATCAGCCATCAATTTTCTTAACTTCTCTTCCGATTCTTCATCAGGTACTATGCAAAATGCCCCATGGTCAAATTTCATTAACTTATTAAAGCGTAGCTTGATATCCGGTTGACGGGCAGCAATCATGGATGCGGCTTTCTGTATATCTGGTAAGGCTTGCTCATTTGTTTCAAAAACGCTGATAGTAATATAGGGCAGCGTATTAACGGTGTTATACCAACCGATTGCTTCTTTCAATTGCTTTTTCTTCGCTACCACTTTATTGGTAGCGTCTGCATCGGGGATAATTGCAATTGAATACACAGCCATTTACAAACCACTTATTTAAACTCTATCGGCAATACTACTTCTTTCCCATCGCGCTTAATCTTTACTTCTGTTTTATCACCTTCGGCAAATTTACCCAACGCTTCCATATAGGTTTGCATGCCTGTTACTTTATGTTCGCCAAGCTGTATGATGATGTCACCACCCTTCATGCCTGCTTTGATGGCTGGCTTACCTTCCGTTACGCCATCTATACGCACACCACCATCCTGATAAGAATAGTCGGGCATAACACCGAGCGTTACTTTAAATCTTACTTTACCTACGGTAGTTTGCTTGGTGGGCGTAAATGCTGGCTTAGGTTCTTGTTCCATCTTTGCAACAACGCTGTAGATGTAGTTTTGCAGCATTGCCTGCCCTTTGTAGTTTATCTTATCTGCATCGTCGCTGGGTTTGTGGTAGTCTGTATGCAACCCTGTAAAGAAAAATAATACTGGAACACCCTGATAATAAAACGAGCTATGGTCGGACGGACCTACACCTGCACTGTCAAAACTAATTTTGAAAGACGGATTGTTTTTATCAATCATCTTACCCCACACGGGCGAAGTACCAACACCACCTACCGTCAGCGCATGTGTGCTGTCGTTCAGCCTGCCCACCATATCCATATTCAGCATATACGCCAGTTTGGTGCTGTCTAATTTTTCGTCTTTTACTATTGCCTTAGAACCCAGCAGCCCCAACTCTTCTCCCGAAAAATGGATGAACAGGTAATTGTATTTTTTCAGCTTGCTGTTTTTGATGCGCTTTGCCAGTTGCATCAATGCGGCTGTGCCGCTTGCGTTATCGTCTGCACCATTGTGTATCTGTCCGTCTTTTTTTGCATGCAGGCTGTTGCCGTCTTCCCCATGCCCTAAGTGGTCGTAGTGCGCACCAATTACTACGGTATGTTTTGCACCATTATCAATATAAGCAGCAATGTTTGTACCCGTCATTTCCGATTTCTTCAACACCACCATCATATCCACCGCCACATTACCGTCTTTGTTTTCTATGTATTTTTTGTAGCCTTTGTTACTAAGAAATGCTACGGGTATATCCAATGCTTCATAGTCTGATTTCTTGTTGTATTCAGGCTCGTACTTCGTACCGTAGTTGTCGTAAAACAAAATACCTGCTGCACCTTGCCCTACTGCTTCTTTAGCTTTTTCGTACGCTGCTTTCTCCCCATCAAAGTGTGCATCTTTTGCCTCATCTGCATCTGCATACAAAGGCATCAGCCATATATTGCCATGTTCTAACACACCGGGCAATGCCTCGCCAGTTGCTCTTTTACTATTTACACTGAAAGGAAAAGGAAAGGCTTCTGTTAAATCTGTTATCTTATTGCCGTTGATAATGATGCTTGTCAACGGCATAATTTCTTTACCGTTTACAAAACTGAACGGATAGCGGTAATTGCCCTTGTATGCCGCAATACCATTTTGCTGATAATATGCGATGATGTATTCAGCAGCTTTCTTTTCGCCCATGCTGCCTGTACGCCTGCCCTCTAATTCATCAGAAGCAAGGTAGCCGATTTGTTTTTTCAGTTCTTTGATTGTCTTCTTATCCTTTGCAAAAGACGTGTTTGCAATAAAAAGCGGTGCTGCTAACACCAGTACCCCAACAGCAAGAAATCTCATTCCCGTTATTTAATGCAGCAAAATTATACCATTTGGCTTGGCTTTTCATTCCGTTTACAGGAATTTAAACACAAAAAAGCCCCGTGTTATAAGAACACGGGGCAGTTGCGAATATAATGGGTTACTATTCAGGTGCTTGTTCTGTACTTTCTTCTTCCGTTACGATGCTACCGTCTGCCGCTACCAGCAGTTGCGCTTCGTCTTCGGGCATGGCGTCTGCCGCGTCTGTAGGCAATACAATCTCTATATTGGTAATATCTTTCAGTTCTGGCAACTCGCCCGAATTGTTGATGCCCAGATAGTCCATGAAGTTTTTAGACGTAGCGTATGTAAGCGGCTTACCTACCATGTTCTCGTTACGACCTGTTATCACTATCAGGTCTTTTTCCAGCAGTTTTTGGATAGAATAATCGGCACTTACACCGCGTATAAACTCTATTTCAGATTTGGTAATGGGTTGCTTGTAGGCAATGATGGCCAATGTTTCCATCGCCGCAGTTGACAGCTTTTTGATGTGCTTATCGCCATTAAGCTGCAATACCGTTTTGTGGTATGCTTTTTTGGTAAGGAATTGATAACCACCACCTGCTTCCCTTAATTGGAAAGGATAGTAGGGTGCTTCATATTTTTCGCGTACGGCATCTATGCAAGTAGCTACACGCTCGCCCTCTATTATTTCTTCCAATGCCGTGCTGAGCATATCAGTCATTTCCATCAGCGTTACAGGGCGTTCGCTGGCAAATATGATGGCTTCTACATGTGGCATTAATTGTTCGATATCCATATAATCATCCTTTACAGGTACACACCGAAAATAAAACAGATAGTGGTTTTTACCCTGAAAAGAAATGCACAGATGTGGGTAAAAAACAACTTTGTAAAGGTAAGGCTATTGGGGATAAGAGGGTGTTAAATAGCAGAAGCCCCGATAAGTCGGGGCTTCTGCTATATCAATTTGAGTATGTTATATATTCAATATTAAATTAGGTGCAGCTCCTAAAACGATTACTAACAATACGGTGATTGCCAGTAAAAACCTGTCAGTAGCAGATACTTCCGTGTTCAGTTCGGCATTGCCTTGCTTGAAGTACATGGCCATGATAACACGGAAATAATAGTATGCACTCACAGCAGCCATAAACAAGGCAAAGATTACCAACCACATCATTTTACCTTGCTCCACAGCCGCCAGCAATACAAAGTATTTTGCCATGAAACCACCCGTAAGCGGTATGCCTGCCAACGATAAAAGGAAAACAGTAGTAAATGCTGCCAGCATCGGGTCTTTTTTAGCAAGACCATTAAAGCCATCGTAGGTGTAGTCTTTCATCTTCATCAGTACGGCAAACATACCAATGGTAGCCACGCTATATGCTACAGCATATATCATCATACCCTGCCATGCAGTAGCATTTACTGCCAGGACGGCAAACAACATAAAGCCTGCTTGCGCGATGGATGAATACGCCAGCATACGCTTTACACTCTGCTGGAATACGGCTGTTATATTACCTACAAACAAAGTAGCTGCCGTGATGATTGCCAACACCATCATCCAGTCGCTGCTAATAGCACCGAACGATACAGAGAATAGGCGCATAAACGCCACGAATGCACTTGCCTTAACGATGGTAGCCATAAATGCAGTGAAAGGCGTAGGCGCACCATCGTACACATCGGGTGTCCACATGTGCATAGGCGCAGCAGATACTTTGAATGCAAATGCCACCATCAGGAACAAGATACCTGCCAATGCCATCGGGCTCAACATATCCGATTGCAGGAAAGTGTATTGAATAATATTGAATGTACCCGTAGCACCATAGAGCAATGTAATACCCATCAGTAAAATACCTGTAGAGAACGCCCCCATCAAAAAGTATTTCAGCGATGCCTCACTGCTTTTCAAGTTGCGCTTATCGCTGCCTGCCAGTATGTATTGCGGAATAGACAGTATTTCAATACCTATAAATAATATCAGCACATTGTTGTAAGTGCTGAGCATATACACACCACATAGTATAAAGCATATCAGTGCAAAGTATTCGGCTACGTGGCTGCCTACACGTTGTATTTCTTTGCTTACCAATAGTGCATACAACAGTGTACAACCCGTCATCAGGGTATTGAACCAAAGTGCGTAGCGGTCCACACGCAACATATTGTTGAAGAAAGACAGTGTTTCATTGGGTGCTGTTGTTACTAAGTCCCAGATATTAACGCCCAGCAAAACGAAAAGCAGGAACACCGCCAGCGATGCTACAGATTTCTTTTCTTTTACAAACAGGCCCGCGAACATCAGGATGACCCCAAGTACCGTTGCTGCTATTATTGCCTTCATATTTATTTTGAACCGGGATTATCAGGATTAACTGATTTGCCCGGATTGTTTTTAGTTTTTTATTATGGTATCATCATATTCGCTACACCTGCTGTCATATCCAGTAATGGTTTAGGATATACACCGAGGAATATGATGATGGCTATTATGATTGCTAACCCGGCGTATTCATTACCCGTCAGGTCTTTCTGTACTTTCATTTCTACCGCATTGCCATAGGCTGTTTTCTGCACCATATTAAGCGTGTACACAGCACCAAGAATCACACCCAAGCCTGCTACTACCATATATGTAATACGGTATGCAGACGGGCTGGAGAATAAACCGTTGAATAACATAAACTCGCCAATGAAACCATTAGTAAGCGGCAATGCTATATTAGCAAGCGATATAATAACCAGGGCAATAGCCATTTGCGGTGCGCTGCTTGCCATACCACCCAGCTTCGTCATATCGCGCGTACCCCAGCGTTGCTCTATCATACTCACTATCAGCCACATACCTGTTATGTTGATACCGTGGTTGAACATCTGCACCATCAGGCCATGCATACCTACGTTTGTTTGTGCAAATGCTGCCGCACTCATCAGCCCCATGTGCGCAATAGACGAATAGGCTATTAAACGTTTAAGGTCTGTTTGTACAATAGCGATGAGTGATGCATACACAATGCCTATGATAGACAATACAATAACCGTATCGCTCCAAAATGCAACACCTTGTGGTACTACGGGCAATAACCAGTTAACCACACCAAACAATCCCATCTTCACCATCAACGCACTCAATACTACAGTAACGGCTGTGGGCGATTGCTCGTAGGTATCGGGCTGCCAGGTGTGGAAAGGGAATATCGGCATCTTGATAGCAAAGGCGACGAATATCAGTACAAACAACCATTGCTGTGTTGCAGGGTCGAGCGAAGAACCTGCACGTACTATGTTTTCCCAACTATACGCATTTACACCCGATGTTTGTAATGATAAGTATATCAATGCTGCCAGCATCAGCAGGCTGCCGAGGAATGTGTAAACAAAAAATTTGAACGTAACGGCAATACGCTTTTCACCACCCCAACGAGAACAGAGGAAGTAAACAGGTATCAGTGCCAGCTCCCAAAAGAAATAGAACAATAAAGCATCGTGCGCCAGAAATACACCTGTAATACCTGCCTGTGCCAGCAACATCAATCCATAAAACGAACCCGTATTCTCTACTTCTTTGTTCCAGTTGCTGATGAATATTACAGGCATCACAATACCCGTCAGCAGGCAGAGCATGGCACTCATGCCATCGGCATGTAAACTAATCTGCGCGCCAAGGCGTGGTATCCATTGCATGCTCCAGTCTATAGGCTGTGCATTGCTTGCAGCACTGATATAAGCAGCCAGTCCCAATGTGGCTAATGAACTGACGAGGGCAATACCTTTCGCATTTTCTTTTGCAAGAAAGCTGATAATGCCCGCCACAATAGGAACCAGTATAAGTAATGTCAACATCATAACGCTAATGCAATTTGTATGCAGTTGCTATCTATTAATAATTTAACCCGAAAAACCTTAATGCAAATATGACAGCTATGCCTATCACCATCACAAAGATGTAAAAACCTACCTGCCCTGTCTGCAACAATCGTACACGGTCGCTGCTCCAGCGTACTAATCTGCCTGTGCCGTTTACTACACCATCTACACCCATTTTCTCTGCAAAACGGTCAAGCACATCTGCCAGTACACCCAATGGGCGTACTATCACTGCATCATACAATTCATCAACATACCATTTATTCTCCAATACTTTAGCCAATCCTGTATTCTCAGCAAATTTTGGATTCTTTGTAGCTACTCTTGCTACTATTATCATCGCTATCACCAAGCCGGTAGATAAGCCCATCAATATCCATTCTGTACTATGCTCTAAATGATGAACATTGAAATTACTGAGAACAGACCCGAGGTATGTATTTAATGTATGATGTTCACTAATAACAGGCGGTAAACCAACATAACCACCTACTACAGAAAGTATTGCCAACACTATCAACGGAATAGTGATAGCCGCTGGGCTTTCGTGCAAGTGATGATGTTGCTCTTCCGTACCACGGAAAGAACCCGTAAACGTTAGGAAGTAGAGGCGGAACATATAGAAAGCCGTCATCAGCGCAGCACCCAATGCCATGTAATACATAACAGGGCTGTGTGCATATACCGATGCGAGGATTTCGTCTTTTGAGAAGAAGCCCGAGAAGCCGGGAATGCCCGATATAGCAAGACAACCTATCAGGAATGTGATGCCCGTTATCTTCATGTGTTTGTTAAGTCCACCCATTTTGCGGATGTCTTGCTCCCCACCCATTGCATGTATAACACTGCCCGAACCAAGGAACAACAGGGCTTTAAAGAAAGCATGTGTCATAACATGGAATACTGCAGTAGTATATGCCCCAACGCCCAATGCGAGGAACATAAAACCAAGCTGGCTAACGGTAGAATACGCCAATACTTTTTTGATGTCGTATTGACGAATAGCAATTGAAGCTGCGAGTATAGCAGTAGCTAAACCGATGATAGCAACAAGATTTAACGCTGCGGGTGCAAGGTTGTATAATGCGCTGCTACGTGCTATCATATAGATACCTGCCGTTACCATCGTTGCAGCGTGGATGAGTGCCGATACAGGTGTTGGGCCAGCCATTGCATCGGGCAGCCAAGTGTATAATGGTATCTGGGCACTTTTACCCATCGCACCTATGAAGAGGCAAATAGCAATCCAGTTGTACATATTGGCAGATAGTTGTACCTGTCCGCCGTTCAGTTGTCCGAAAAACTCTTGATATGAGAGTGTACCGTAGTTGAATAATATCAGCAACATACCTACAAGGAAACCGAGGTCGCCAATACGATTCATCACAAATGCTTTCTTTGCAGCATTGGTATAATCCCTGTTCTTAAACCAGAAACCAATGAGCAGGTAAGAGCAAAGACCTACACCTTCCCAACCAATGAACATGATAAGATAGTTGGCACCGAGTACCAGCAACAGCATAGAGAATACGAAGAGATTGAGGTATGCGAAATATTTCACCATGCCTTCATCTTCGTGCATATAAGAAGTAGAATAAACATGTATCAGAAAACCGATGCCTGTAATAATCAGTAAGAATAAAGAAGACAAAGCATCTACCTGAAACGAAAAAGGTATATACAGTGTGCCAGATTGTATGAAATCGAACAAATGCACAACGGTTGATGCACCTGTGCTTTTTACTTCAAAGAAGATACCAAGCGAAACTGCAAAAGAAGCCAGTATAGCGACACTACCAATAATGCCGCCTGCAGCCTTTGGTATTTTTCGCCAGCCCAAACCATTGATAAGAAAACCTATCAAAGGAAATAAAGGAACTAAGTAAACTAAGTTTGTCATTATATTAATTCAAAAGTCAAAAGTCAAAAGTCAAAAAAGCCTCAATTTGCTTTCGTTGAAATAATGATTTTTGCGATTATTTTAGATATTTCATCTGCTTCTGTTAATAATTCTTTCAATTTCTGCCTTTCAACATCTAATGTATCTCTTATCAAACAAAGCCAATATTTTGTTTCATTAGCTGATTTCAAAGAAATGATGTAAAACTTTAAAAAATCATTCTTTGATGCGCCAGCCCTACCTTCTACCAAATTTGCTCCTACTGAAGTTGCACTTCTTAACAACTGGTCGAACATTGAAAAGTATATTTTATCATACTTACTGTCTTTAATATAAAGAACAACATCCTTGGCAAATAAATATGCCCTGTGTTTGATATTATATACCTTATCTGTTTCTTCTACCGTGCTAAGAACTTCATCTTCCATTTTTGAATTTTGAATTTTGGTTTTTGACTTAATGTTTCAACCTATTCAAAATATTAATGTCTACAGAATGTACCTTACGATACATCATCACGATTATTGCTAACCCTACCGCTACCTCAGCAGCAGCCACCACCATTATAAAGAATACAAATATCTGTGCCGCAGCATCGTTATACATTTTAGAAAATGCTACCATCAGCAGGTTTACCGCATTCAGCATCAGCTCTATGCACATAAATACAATGATGGCATTCCTACGCATCATGGCTCCCATCATACCTATGCAAAACAAGGCAAGGCTCAGAAATAAATAATATTGTACAGGCATATTTTCAATTCAAAATTAAAAGTCAAAAAGTTAAACTACATTCCAATCAACAAGTCAACCAATCAACTAATTATACTGTCTGCTCTTTCTTACCAATCACCACCGCACCTATCATGGCACTCAGAAAAAGAACACTGCTTATTTCAAATGGCAATACAAACTGTGTAAAGAGTGTCTTACCAAGATTTTTTATCAATCCAATATCTGTAGAAGTCTGGTCTAGCGATGTAATAGTTGATGTTCTCAAAGCTGCCAATATCACTAACAATAATGTACCGCCCGATATGGCACCTGCTATCTGCACCAGTCGGTTTTTTTGCGGTTCGGTATCAGCGTTCAGGTTCATCAGCATTATCACAAACAGGAAGAGTACCATGATGGCACCGGCATATACTATGATGTTGACAATAGCCAGAAACTGCGCATTCAATAATATATAATGCCCTGATATAGCAAAGAACGTAGCTATCAGAAACAATACACTGTTCACAGGGTTGCGGCTGAGGATTACACCTAATGCGCAACTCAATGCCATAACCGTCAGGAACCAGAATGAGATTTCGTAAATACCCATGATATGCTATTTACTTTCTTGTTTATGAGGGTGAGGAATTAATAAGTCGTCTTTCTTGTATATAAAGCTGCTGCGCGTGTAGTTGGTAGGCATCACCGTTTCGCTCAGGTACACAGCATCTTTAGGGCAAGCTTCTTCGCACAGGCCACAGAAGATGCAGCGTAGCATATTTATCTCGTACTTAGCCGCGTATTTCTCTTCACGGTACAGTTTCTCTTCGCCTGCTTTACGTTCTGCAGCTTCCATAGTGATGGCTTCGGCAGGACATGCCAACGCACACAAACCGCAAGCTGTGCAACGTTCACGACCTTCCTCATCACGGTTCAGCACATGCAGCCCGCGAAATACAGGACTGAATGGACGCTTCTCTTCAGGGTATTGCACAGTGGCTTTCTTCTTGAAGATGTGCCCCACCGTTATACTCAAGCCTTTAGCTATAGCAGGTATATAAATCTTCTCACCGAATGTCATCGGGTCGCGATTTATGTTTACTGCTCTGTTAGTTAGTTTCATTTCAGTTATTCAATGATTCTAAAACGTGTTCTAATTTTGTTTTCAAAGCGGGCAATACATCTGTTATTGTATTCCAAACCATTACCCAATCAACATATTCATAAGTATGTGCAAAGAAATTCCTTGCAGCTTTCATTTGTTGCCATTCTATTTCACCAAACCTGCTTTTTAATATGTCAGACACTTTACCGCCATTTTCACCTATTACTATCAACTTCATCAGGCAAGCATCTTTCAACAAATTATCATCTAAAAAGTCGTTTTCATTCTTTCCTTTTACATATACATCAATGTCGGCAATAGCTTCCAGCATTTTCTGTATATGTAATATATCCCTATCCATTATTTTGAATACAATAGTATTTTATTCTTCTCAATTTCTTTTTTAATGCTTGGATAAATAAAGGCCGACTGCACTAAATCCACTTTTTTTGCCAATAGTTTTTCCAAGTCTATTAAGTATTGAGCCAATCCAAAATAATTCAACTTCTCTTGTCCGGATAAAGAAAATAAAATATCAACATCACTACTCTCTTTCGCACTGCCGTCAGCGTAAGAACCAAATAAATACACTTCTTTTACAGGCTTATCTTTAAAATAGCCTGCAACGGTTTCGCGTATTTGTTCTACTGTCAGCATCTTTTTACTTTATCACCCACAATATCACTGCACCTGTTATTACCATATTTACCAAAGCAAGTGGTATCAGCGATTTCCAACCAAGGCGCATCAACTGGTCGTAGCGGAAGCGTGGCAGCGTCCACCTGATAAACATAAAGAACAGTATGATGCATATTACTTTAGTGAGCAATGCCATTACGCAAATGATGGCAAACAATATCGGGTTAACGCTTCCAGCAACTTCGTCCATGAACGGGAAATTATACCCGCCGAAGAACAATGTAGCTATCACCGCCGAACTGATAAACAGGTTGATATACTCCGCAAACAGATAAAAACCCAGCTTCATAGAAGAATATTCCTGATGATAGCCCATGTTCAGTTCGCTCTCACACTCTGGTAAGTCGAACGGTGCACGGTTCAATTCCGCAAATGCACAAGTGAGGAATATTATAAAACCTAATGGCTGTTTGAAGAAATTCCATGTGAAATAGCCGTTATCCCAAAAGCCATGTTGTTGTTCTACTATTTCGCGCAAGCTTAATGAGCCTGTCATCATCAGCATAGCAACAAGGCTCAAGCCCATAGCCAGTTCATAAGATATAGCTTGCGATGCAGCACGAATACTACTAAGTAAAGAGAATTTGTTATTTGAAGCCCACCCACCCAGCATTACGCCATATACGCCGAGGCTCACTACACCGAATATGAAAAGAATACCAATATTAATATCTGCAACCTGCAATGATATAACACCATTATCGGCAGATATATCGGGGCCCCAAGGCACTACGGCACTTGTCATTACAGCAGTAAGCATAGCCAATGCAGGACCAAGAATGAAGAGGAAACGTGTAGAACGGTCTGGAATGATTTCTTCTTTGAAAAACAGTTTCAAACCATCTGCAAGCGGCTGAAACAAACCCATAAAGCCCGCACGGTTAGGCCCGCGACGGTCTTGCATTACGGCAGCAACTTTACGCTCTGCCCATGTAGCATACATGGCAATACCCAGCGACCCCAGTAGTATTACTGAGATGAGCAGTACTTTTTCAATTATAAAAGCTATATCCAATTGCATAGCGGCGCAAAACTAATTAGTTCGTTTAATTATTTACCTGTGTCTTTAAAATCATTACTATGTGCAGGCCCTGCAATCTTCGACAATTCTATCTCAGGCCTGTTCACATCACTTATACTATGTATATCCATCAGTAGTTTCGGGTCTTTGCCTATCACTTTGTCTATCAGTACAGGCGCTTTTTTAACACCCACATAATGCCCTTGCGATATAACACTATGCCTGCTGATTTTTGATGGGCCTTCTACTACCCAGTCTTTTGTTTCTTTTTTATGGAAGCGGCAATCGTTACATATCCATTCTTCTACCTCGCCCCACTCATCTTTGCGGGCTGTAACACGGAACACTTCATCGCCACGCAACCATAGGCGTGCTTTACCACTACATGTAGGGCAATCACGATGTGCATCTACCGGTTTGGTAAACCATACACGGTTTTTGAAGCGGAATGTTTTATCCGTCAATGCACCTACAGGACATACATCTATTACATTGCCTATAAACTCGTTATCGAGCGATTTACCCAATAAAGTGCTGATAGACGCGTGGTCGCCACGGTCAAGCACACCATGTTCGCGCTTATTAGTCAATTGTTCTGCTGTATATACACAACGGTAGCAAAGTATGCAACGTGTCATGTGCAGCGATATAAAATCGCCCAAATCTTCTTTTTCAAACGTTCGGCGGTCGAACTCGTAACGTGTACCTGATGCACCATGCTCATAACTCAAATCCTGCAAATGACACTCGCCTGCCTGGTCGCAAACAGGACAATCGAGCGGGTGATTGACCAATAACATTTCCACTACGCCTTTGCGGGCTTCCAGCACTTTATCAGAAGTGATGTTTTTCACTTCCATGCCATCCATCACCGTAGTGCGGCAGCTTGCTACCAGCTTGGGCATAGGGCGCGGGTCTTTTTCAGAACCTTTGCTCACCTCTACCAAGCAAGTACGGCATTTACCGCCACTACCTTCCAGCTTGCTATAGTAGCACATGGCAGGCGGTGTTACATCGCCACCTATCATGCGTGCAGCATTCAGTATGGTAGTACCGGGTGCCACCTCAATGGTTATATTATCTACTGTTACTTTAAATTTTGGTTCACTCATAAGTAAAAAATAAAAAAGCAAAAAGCAAAAATCACATGCCTTTCATTTTTATGATACTGGAAGCAATAATTTTTGATAATTCATCTGCTTCTGCAATTAGTATGTTTATTTCATCTTTATCGTAAGCAAATGAATCTCGTATCAGACATAACCAATACTTTGTTTCATTAGCTGACTTTAATGCGATATGATAAAAATTGATGACATCTTTTTTAGAACTACCAACTCCTCATTCAACTACATTAGCTCCTATAGACGTACCACTTCTTAATAATTGATCAAATATTGAGAAATGTATTCTTTCATATTTCGCATCATTTACAAACTTTAAAAGAACTTTTGAAAACAGAAAACATCTCTTTTTTATATCAAAAGGTTTTTCAGATGTCATCCATTTTTCTTTTTAATTTTTACTTTTGCATTTACGCACTTACAGGTACATGAATAGGGTCAGCATAATGTGCTAAACCGTAATTCCTGTTTTGTGCTTCGTCCGGGTTATTTACATGCCACTCAAATTCATCGCGGAAGTGGCGGATGGCTGCGGCTACAGGCCATGCAGCAGCATCACCCAGCGGACAGATGGTATTACCCTCTATCTTACGCTGAATATCCCACAACAGGTCTATATCGCTCATCTTACCTTTTCCATATTCTATGTTCTTCAATATTTTATACATCCAACCTGTACCTTCTCTACATGGGCTGCATTGTCCGCAACTTTCGTGGTTGTAGAAACGTGCCAGTGTCATGGTATGGCGCACTACGCACTGGTCTTCGTCCAGCACAATGAAACCACCCGAGCCCATCATAGAGCCTGTAGCAAAACCACCGTCTGCCAAGCTTTCGTAGTTCATATAACGTGCTTCGCCCTTGGCTGTTTTAAGCGTCAGGTTGGCAGGCAATATGGGTACAGACGAACCACCCGGTATGCAGGCTTTTAGTTTTTTACCATTGGCTATGCCACCACAGTATTCGTCAGAGAAGATAAACTCTTCTACTGTTTGTGTCATATCTATTTCGTAGATGCCTTGCTTCTTCACATTACCGCAAACAGACAACAGTTTAGTACCTGTCGATTTACCTACACCTATACTTGCATACGCCTCCCCACCGTTGTTGATGATTGGCACTACGGCTGCTAATGTTTCCACGTTGTTCACCACTGTGGGGCGCATCCACACACCCTGTATGGCAGGGAATGGTGGTTTGATGCGCGGGTTGCCACGCTTACCTTCAAGGGATTCTATCAGAGCAGTTTCCTCGCCACATATATACGCACCACCACCGCGCTGCACATAAATTTCGCAATCAAAACCACTATTCAATATATTCTTACCAAGCCAGCCATTGTTTTTTGCTTCTGTAATTGCTTGTTCCAGTATATCAACTATCCATGCATATTCGCCACGAATGTAGATGTAGGTCATACTGCTGCCCAATGCAAAGCTGCTTACTATCAATCCTTCAATCAGCAGATGCGGAATAAACTCCATCAGGTAGCGGTCTTTAAACGTACCCGGTTCCGACTCGTCTGCATTGCACACCAAGTGGCGTGGCACACCTTCGGGTTTTGCCAGAAAGCTCCACTTCATACCCGTTGGGAAGCCAGCACCGCCACGACCGCGGAGTCCGCTCTTCTTCACTTCTTCCACTATTTCTTCGGGCGTCATCTTAAAGGCTTTCTCTACAGAGCGATACCCCCCATGCTTACGGTAGGTATCGTAGTAGCGTATGCCTTCTACATGTGCGTGTTCTAATAATAATTTCATTCTCAAGTCAAAAGTTAAAAGTCAAAAGTCAAAAGAACCTGTTTTTTGACTTTTGCATTTTGAATTTTTAATTCAATTTCACACTCTGCCTGCTAAGCAGTTGCCATTTTTTATTCTTCCATACCCACACTTGCAATCCGTGCAGTCTGAATGGGAGTGTTTTACCTTCCATTATCACATCAATATCCAACGTAGCACGTATGCATCCTGTTTTTCCGTCTATTGTTACCTGTTCGTCTGCCGATTGTATTTTTAAATACTGTATCGTGCCATTGTACAGATTGTTTATCATTTCCTGCCTGCTTTCTTTCCAGCCATTGGAGTGTCCATACACTAATTGTTCACTCAACATTTCTTTTAGCTTCGCGGTATCTTTAGCTATCAATGCATTGTGAAACGCATCAACAGCCATCTTCAGGCTTCTTTCGTCTTGCGCAAAAAGCGCACTGTATATAAAGAGCAATGATATGGTAACAATGCTACGCATATCAATTATTGTTGGCTGCGTTTCTTCTGCACTCATCAATTATCGCGTCCACTTTTTCTTTCGTAAGGTGTTCGCGATAGTGTTTGCCAAGCTGCATCATGGGTGCATAGCCACATGCGCCAAGGCACTCAGCAGGCTTCAGGGTAAACATACCATCCAGTGTAGTTTCTCCTTCCCTGATGCTTAGTTTCTCTTTAATGTAATCAATAATACCATCGCTGCCGTTGAGCATACAAGGCCCTGTACGGCATACTTCAAACACATATTTACCAACAGGTTTCAGGTTGAACATCGTATAAAACGTAGCTACCTCATACACCTCTATGGGCAATATGTTCATCACTTCTGCAACATGGTCCATAGCCTCTGTACTAAGCCAGCCACCATTTTCCTCTTGTGCTATGTGCAGTACAGGAATCAAAGCACTCTTATGCTTCCCCTCAGGGTAGCGCGCCATGATTTCTTTTACCTTATTCAGTTTTTCTGCCGAAAATTTCATTTTCCTTAATTCAAAAGTCAAAATTCAAAAGTCAAAACTGTTTTGATTTTTGAATTTTTAATTTTCACTTTTACTACGCATCCAGTTCACCTGCTATCACATTCAGGCTACTTAATGTTATAATCGCATCACTCAATAAACCACCTGCCACTATTTCAGGATATGCCTGATAATAGATGAAGCATGGCCTACGGAAGTGCAGACGATATGGTGTACGACCGCCATCACTTATCAGGTAATAACCTACTTCTCCATTCGCGCCTTCTACTCCATGATATACTTCACCTGCAGGTACCGCTATTTCACCCATTATCATTTTGAAGTGGTATATCAGGGCTTCCATCTTTGTATATACATCTTCTTTAGGTGGCAGATGGTACTTATCAGACTCCGGCGCATAGAACACATGTTTCTGTGCAGGGTCTTCTTTTTCCAATGCTGCAATCTTCTGTAATGCCTGCTCTATTATTTTATAGCTTTCCCATATCTCATCGTTACGCACCATGTATCGATCATACACATCGCCCGTAGTGCCAACGGGTATTTTAAAATCAAAATCCTGATAAGAAGAATAAGGTTGTGCGACACGCACATCGTAGTCCACACCAGCCGCACGCAAATTAGGGCCTGTGAAGCTGTAGTTCAATGCACGCTCTGCGCTGATGGGGCCTGCATCTATACAACGCTCCATAAAAATGCGGTTGCGGTTCAGCAGTGCTTCAAATTCGCGCATCACTTTGGGGAAGCCATCCATGAATTTGTTTATCTTCTCCCATGCTACCTGTGTAAAGTTGCGCTCGAAACCACCCACCCTACCAATATTGGTAGTAAGGCGGCTGCCACATACTTCTTCATATATTTCATATATCAACTCTCGCCACTGAAATACATAGGTAAAGCCTGTAAGTGCCCCTGTATCTACCGCCACAACAGAATTACAAATCAGGTGATCTGCAATGCGCGCCAGTTCCATAATAATGACACGCATATAGTCAACACGCTTAGGTGTTTGTATGCCTATCAGTTTTTCTATGGTCATGTGCCAACCCATGTTGTTGATGGGCGCACTGCAATAGTTGAGCCTGTCTGTAAGCGGTGTAACCTGATAGTATGGACGACGCTCAGCAATTTTTTCAAACGCACGATGTATGTAGCCGATGGTAGGCTCTGTGCTCAACACACGCTCCCCATCAATCTCCATGATGTTTTGAAACACACCGTGGGTAGCAGGGTGCGTGGGCCCCAGGTTCAGCGTGGTACTCTGCTTCGCCAGCGACTCTTCTGCAAGTTGTATATGTTGTTGTTCAGACATACCCCAACCCCTAAAGGGGCTAAATCTTTTTATTAAATTATGTTATTACCCTATTCCCCATTTAGGGGGTTAGGGGTTTTATATTGTTCCGCCTCTACCAAACATTTCGTCGTCCTTATCAATACGTGTTGGGTCTTCCATCTGGTATTCTTTACGCATCGGGAAGTAGTCCATCTCGTCCACATTCAATATCCTTTTCAGGTTTGGATGCCCTACGAAGTTGATACCAAAATTGTCGTATGTTTCGCGCTCCATCCAGTTTGCACCCGAAAATATTTTGGTCGCAGTATATACATCCGGCTTCTCAACTGGTACATATACTTTTAATCGCAAACGTACATTGGCAACCAAATTGTGCAGGTGATATACTACACACAATTCTTCACCTACCCTTTCTGGGTAATGCACAGCAGTAAGGTCTGTCAGAAACTGAAAGCCCTCAGCATCGTACAAATATTGCATCACTTTCAGGTTCGTGTCCGTTTGTACACGTGCCGTTAGCAAACCATACTGCTCATCCCATTCTGTGAGTTGTTCGCCAAATTTTTCTGAAAGCTTTTGTTTTAATATCTCGTTGGTCATTAGCCTATTCAAGTCAAAAGTTAAAAGTCAAAACTCAAAAGCGTTCCTTTTTTGAATTTTGCCTTTTGAATTACTACTGTATCGCGTAGCTATCGAGCAATGCCTTGTACTGTGGGCTGTTGCGGCGGCGCAGGCTCTCGTTATGTACAAGGTCTTGCAGTTTTACGATGCCATCCAGTATAGCCTCAGGTCGTGGCGGGCATCCAGCTACATACACATCTACTGGTATCACTTGATCTATACCCTGCAACACAGGGTAAGAGTCGAATATACCACCACTCGATGCGCATGCACCTATTGCAATTACCCAACGCGGCTCTGCCATTTGCAAATATACCTGGCGTAGTACGGGTGCCATTTTCTTAGCTATCGTACCTGCTACTAAAAGCATATCGCACTGGCGGGGTGTAAAGCCCATACGCTCCGAACCAAAACGTGCCAAGTCGTAGTTAGAACCCATAGTAGCCATAAACTCTATACCGCAGCAAGATGTTGCAAACGGTAAAGGCCACAATGAATTTTTACGTGCCAAGCCTACTACTTTGTCAAAAGAAGTAGCCATAAACCCTTCTCCCGAATAGCCCTCAGGCATCGGTGCCAGCTTCACATTTGTATTATACTGTACGGGACGTCCCATATTTTTTTAAATTCAAAAAGTCAAAATTCAAAAAACAAAATGCAATTTTATTCGTTTCAAGCCATTTTTTGGCTTTTAACTTCTGCATTTTGATTTACCTAATCTTCCCAGTCGAGTGCGCCTTTTTTTACTATGTATATAAACCCGCTAAGGAAGAATGCTACAAACATAATAACCGCCCAAAAGCCTTCTTGCCCCAGTTCTTTGAAATTAACAGCATACGGGTAGAAGAATATTACTTCTACATCGAACAACACAAACAAGATTGCTACGAGAAAGTATTTAATGGCCATTGGCTGGCGGGCATTGCCCACAGACGGGATACCACTTTCGAAGTTGATAAGTTTATCAGCCGTACTGCGTTTGGGCCCCAAAAACTGAGAAGCCCCTATTGTTAATACCACAAACCCTATACCCACCAACAATTGGATAGCTACAGGTAAGTAACTGAAAGGCGTTTGCTGGTTGGCAGCCAATAATAGAAAATTCATATTACTACAATACTTCGAACGTTCTGAACAGAGGTAGCAAAGTTATAGTTATGGGGCGAATTTACAAGGATATACAAGGCTTTTTGATGCTATTTTTGCATCATCTTTTTTTAACATTGGTTGCCCTCATTTCCGTTTTTTATCATTCCCCAACTTATTGCTACTTTCACCATCCCAAACAGGATAATTAATTACACATGCATAACCTCACAAAAATTAAATTGTTCAGGCTATTGTTATGTTTTACCTATCCTTTAGCACTTATATTCATATACCCATTTGTATTATGTAAACGTAAGAACCCTACAGGACTCTTCTTCTTCTTTGACAGATATGCCATTGGCGGTGCACAAAGAATACATATTGATATACTTGAATCTGTTGTCGGTACACAAAAACAGCTATACTTCACAAGGCAATCTTTTAATGATTTCTTTAAAAAAGAGTTTTACAGCATCGGCAATATAGAAGTAAAAGATATTCATTTTTGGTGCGATAACCTTTTATTCAGATTGTTTACCGTTCACTTTTATGCATTGTACATAAACAGGCATCGGCAAGCACATATCTTTAGTTCTAATAGTACTTTTTTTTATGATATGCTGTTTTTTATTAATAAGCGGGTTGTAAATACAGAACTGCTGCACAACTTTACACACGGTAAAAACGGTATGGAGTTTTTCGGCTTAGAAAATCACAAAAGACTGAATTACAGAATAGTATATGATGTATTTACTTTAAATAATATAAAAAACCAGTATACCTCGTATAGTATAGACAAAGAGTATCTGGATAGAATATTATTTATAGAGCCGGGGGTAAGTTTTGTTGATAATGCTAAAAAAGACTTTAGTCAGCCCTTAAAGATATTGTATGCAGGTAGGGGCGGAGCACAAAAACGCATCAACCTGTTAAATGACATTGCTGAAAAATGCATACAACAAGATTTACGAGTCAAGTTTCATTTTGCCGGAACTATGCTCGACGAGATAAGCAGTTTTGTAAAGCAACATGCCATACTGCACGGAGAAATAAGTGAAAAAGAAAAAATGTATGCTTTATATAAACAATGTCATGTAATATTAATGACATCTGCATACGAAGGTTTCCCTATGCTAATAAAAGAAGGTATGGCAAATGGTTGTGTACCCGTAGTTACAGCATTAGAAGGCAATAAAACCCACTTGGTACATATGCAGAATGCCATGCTCATAGATAATCCTGAAAATGAGGAAGGCGTTGTATTGCAGGGCATAGCACACATTGCTGCATTGTGCGAAGACAATAATAAACTTCATGTACTGTCTGATGCCGCTTACAACTATGCCTTACAGCATTTTGACAGAGCTATATTCCTGCAAAAATACAGGCAGTTCTTCAGGAGTACAGGTATAGTTGTTGACGATAATTAACAATCACAGCCTACATTATTTCCCTTATTTTTGGCAGTCGTATTTGAAAGAGCAACCATTAGTAAGCGTAATACTGCCCGTGTACAACGGCGAAAAGCACCTTCGGGAAGCTATTGATAGTATTTTGAACCAAACCTATGCCAATTTAGAACTTATTATCGTAGATGATGCCAGTACAGATGGTACTCAAAAAATTATCCATTCATATACCGATAGCAGAATAAAGTACCACAGAAATGAAAACAACCTGCGCATTGTGCAAAGCCTGAATAAGGGTATTGAAATAGCCAATGGAGAATACATAGCACGTATGGATGCTGACGATGTTGCTAAACCAGAACGCATAGCCAAACAAGTAGCATACCTGCAAGCCAATCCACACGTTGCAGTTGCAGACAGCATCATGGAATATATAGATGAAAACAGCCTACCGCTTGGTAGGAATAACAACAACATTACAGACGCTGAAGATATTAAAAGGCATATGCGCAAGCATAATTGCCTTGGCCATTCATCTATCATGACGAGGAAACAGGTATATGCTCAATACAAATACAGGCAAATAGATTATGAAGATTATGATTTGTGGCTGCGCTTGCTAAACGATGGGCTGACAATACATAAGATACCTGAACCTCTGTTGCAATACCGTATTCACACAGCATCCATTACAGGTGCTGCACAGATTAATAATACACACTTTTACAAATTAGCCAAGAGCATGTATTATTATTATAGCAGATTACCGATGCTGCATAAAATAAAACCTTTGAATATTACCATACTGTATAATGCAATCAATGCTTATGTACTATGGTATTGGAAAAAGCTGAAACGCTAATGAATAACTACGCCGACATATTTATAGTTAAGTGGTATCATGTTTTCTGCCACCCTTTCTATTTTATCAGAAAGCGGCTGCATGAAAGCCTCACACTACTAGCACCCATGCTGAAGGGTAATGTCTTAGATTTCGGTTGTGGTGCCAAACCCTATAAAGCTTTATTTACTAATGCTGACAGCTATACAGGCTTGGACATTGAAGTATCAGGGCACTCTCACAAAAACGAAGAGATTGATGTATACTACGATGGTAAAACCATACCATTTAATGATAATCATTTCGACCATGTATTTGCCACCGAAGTATTTGAGCATGTATTTAATATAGACGAAATACTACCAGAGATATACAGGGTGGTGAAGCCAGGCGGGTATTTACTTATTACTTGCCCCTTTGTATGGCCGGAACATGAAAAACCTTACGACTTTGCCCGCTACACCAGCTTTGGCATACAGCAAGTGTTGCAAAAAAATGGTTTTGAGGTTGCTCAATTCATTAAAGCAGGCAATTTTATTGAAACTCATGCACAGCTAAGCATGTTTTTATTGTATTGCTACCTACCCAAAAAACCAAACATACTATACCTGCTGCTGCACCAGTTATTTATTTTACCTATCATTGTTGCTATATCTATATTAAATAAGTTATTGCCCGAAAAAATAAAGCGAAACGACCTGTACAGCAATAATATAGTGCTGGCAGTAAAAAAATAATACGAATATGTTAGGGACATTGCTGCACGGACTTTATAAATCTTACAGCCATTACAAGCGATTTGGCAACGGTGGGCTATCGCTATGGAGAAATAAGCATACTAAAAACCGTAAAACAATTTCTGTGAAGCTAAAAGGTTTCGCGTTCCCCATACATTTGCGTACAGCTTCTTCAGACTATGAAACATTTCTGCAAGTATTTGAGCAGCAGGAATACAAATTTCCTTACCAAGATAATCCTAAGGTTATTGTAGACTGTGGCGCTAATATAGGTTTTGCGTCTCTGTACTTTGCACAATTATTCCCCAATGCTACAATCATAGCAGTAGAGCCTGAGCCATCCAATTTTGAATTGCTTAAAAAAAACACTGCAAGTTACCCAAATATCACCTGCATAAATAGTGGCATCTGGACGAAAAAAACCGCGCTTGAAATTGTAGACCAAGGCATAGGTGAGTGGGGCTTCATGGTAAAGGAATGCTCACCAGAAAAACAAGACGCTATTCCCGCAATAGGTATTAATGATATTATGCAAGATTACAATCTGGCATCTATAGACATACTAAAGATTGATATTGAAGGGTCTGAAAAAGAAGTATTTACTGCAAATAACCTGGAATGGCTGCCTAAAATAAAAATGCTGGTTACAGAACTTCACGACAGAATGAAACAAGGTACGGCCAATGCATTCTTTAACGCTATTAATACATACAAATACAGAATGGAAGTAAACGGTGAAAATATTTTCATACAGTTTTTATAAAGCTACCGTAAAAGAGGGATGGGCATTGTTTTTCGACAGTCTGTAAAAACGACAATCGTTACGTTTGCTGGCGCACTATTGGGTGCGTTAACTGTCTATTTATCTACCAAACTAATGCAGCAACAAGCTTTTGGCTACTCTCGCAATCTGCTTGCACAAGCTGTTCTGGCATCTAATATTATTTTGTTTGGCGTACATAATATGTTGTACGTGTATGTATACAAGTATAACGTAGATGACGAAAAAAGAAAATTACTGTTCACCATCAGTGCTATAGTACCTTTATGTACAACGGGGCTATTCTCAGTCATCTACTTCTTGTGTAAGGATGCTATTACTAATCTGTACCAGCCTGTTGATATGGAGTATGTGCTGCAGTATTATGCATGGCTACCTATGTATGTGTTGTTATGGTCAACAATGACATTGCTGGAACAATACCTCAGCTCTCAAATGAAAGTAGCGGTTTCTACTTTTATCAAAGAGATATTGCTTAGATGCATTAATATATTGTTGGTACTGCTAATGGGATATGGTTATATCTCATTCTATACTTTTATGATATTGAGCATTTTGGCACATTTGATACCAATTGCCATATTATGGAAACTTACGGCAAAAACAGAAGGTTTCGGTTTTTCTGTTAACTGGCGTTTATTTTCAAAAACAGAGTATAAAGAGGTGGCTTCTTTTGCTGCATTTCATGTACTGATTAATGTGTCTATAGCATTGTTGATAAATGTAGATACACAAATGTTAGGGATACTGGATAAGGGTGGTATGGCCAGTGTAGCTGTTTATTCTGTTTGTGTACTGATTATTTCTATATTCCAGATACCCTACCGGTCTTTGGCTAGTGCTGCTACGCCCATGGTTACAAAAGCTTACAATCAAAATGATAAAGCAACCGTTAAAGACCTTTTTACACGTTCGTCACTAAATATGCAGATAGTTGCCACGGTCATGTTTTTACTGATTTTTGCCAACATGCATAATATTGCAGCAGTGTTTGATAAAAACTATTCAAGTATTGTGTATATAGTACCAGTATTGATGCTGGGCAGATATTTTGATATGCTTACAGGCATCAACTCTGAAATGCTTAGCATGTCTGAGCATTACAAGTTTAATTTTTACATTACTTTTTTATTGGTTGCACTTATTATTATTCTCAACTTTATTTTGATACCAACACATGGCATTTTGGGTGCTGCATGGGCTAATACTATCGGCTTTTTTCTATTCAACATCATAAAACTCATATTCCTGCAACAAAAAATGGGGCTGATGCCACTATCCCGAAATTCATTGCTAATCCTTATAGCATCTTTACCAGCAGTTGGCATTTCATACATCTTGCCACAAATAGGCAATCTTTATTCAGACACTATCGTACGCAGTATTTGTATCGTTGTTCTCTTTATCATCATGTTATTATGGTTACAACCATCCCCCGATATCAAGAATTATTTACGCTCAGTTAAAGAAAACAAACGTTTGTTCTGATTTTCTCCGTTCTCATCTGTTTCTATTCCCAATTCGGGCTAATATTGTTTTTATGTTCACAGAACTGTAATAAGTTTGTGATACCATATAGGTGCATTGTTATGTCATAAAAATGGCATAATTTGTAACACCGTAAAACCCAACACCTTGTATAATTGTTAGCATATGCCTGACAATAACGTAGAGTTGCATACCCCTCTGTATATTATTAAACCCGGCTACGCCGGTATTGTAGATTTTTGTAATTTATCAGTATGATAAAAACTATACAGTTTGTGCAGAAAACAGCTCTAATATGCTTGGTTTTTCTGCTTATTTCTTATCAGTCTCGTGCGACACATATTTATGGTGCCGATTTTTACTATACCTATGTTAATGATACTACTTACAATGTTACGTTGGTAGTATATGGCGATTGTGGTGGTTCTGCATTTCCAAACCTTAGTACAGGCACACCTACCGTTGAGCTATACAATGGCACTACATTGGTTGAGACAAAAAATCTTGCAATACAGGCTCCCAGCGCAGGTGTAGAAGTAACGCCTGTATGCCCGTCACAATTGAGTAATACAAACTGTGTAAGCAGTACAGGTACTATACCGGGCGTCAAGCGCTTTACATATACAGGTACTTTTATATTAAACTCAACATCTGCCAACTGGCGTTTTCGTTTCACAGGTGCTATGGGTTTTACCTCTTCTGCTGGCCGAAGCACTACTATTACCAATATCACCTCTGGCACAGGTGGTGGCACTATCATGGCATTAGAAGCTACGTTGAATAATACTATCGGTGGAAATTCATCCCCCATTTACACATCTATACCCACACCGTTTTTCTGTATAAATGTACCTGCCAATAATAACCCAGGTACAGTAGACCCCAATCTGGATGCATTGTCATACAGCCTGGTACCAGGCATGGTTAATACCGGCGGTACAGTAACATATGTTACGGGCTATACAGCTACTGCCCCCCTAGCCGTCGCAACAGGAACATTCAGTTTCAGCAGCAGTACAGGCCAGCTTAGCTTTACCCCCAATCTTGTACAGCGCTCGTTGGTTGTTTTCAGGGTAGACGAGTATAGAGGCAGTACGCTTGTAGGCACCAGTATGCGAGAGATGACATTCGTTGTACTGAATAACTGCACCAATAACGCCCCAACCGGCAGCATCAGCAGCCAATCTGCGGGTACTATAAGTGGCGGTGGTACTACCCTCACTGTGTGTAAATCTGCAGGGTTGCTTACTTTCAACATCAATGCTACCGATGCAGAAGGCAATGCAATAACCATGACACCCAGTGGTATACCTGCGGGTGCAACGTACACTATTACAAACAATAATACAACTGCGCCTACGTCTGTTTTCAGTTGGAACCTTGCGACAGCAACACCCGGTACTTATAATTTCTTTATCAACTTCAAAGATGATGGCTGTCCTCTATCCAGCTCACAAACAAGGGCGTATACCATAACCATACTACCAGACCCCGCATTGGCATATACACTGCTATCGCCTGCTACATGCTCAAAAAAGGCACGTTTTACAATGACGCCATCTGTTGCTCCATCTCCATGGACAATTACAATAAGGCAAGGTACCAGCATCATACATACATTTACAGGGCTTACAGGTGCACAAACAGATAGCCTGGACCCCGGCACATATACCATCAGGGTTACTAATAACAATACTTGCTTCAAGGATACTACCATTACGCTCAACCCGCCACCTACAATAATACCAACCGTTAGTATGGTTAGACCAACTTGTTTTGGTGGCAGCAATGGTAGCATCACTTTGGTTGCCGGTGGTGGCGTGTCGCCATTTACGTATGCCATAGGCACAGGCAGTTTTGGCACAAGCAATATTTTCACAGGCCTAACTGCAGGCTCTTATACTCTGAGAATAAGGGATGCTAACGATTGTATTAAAGACACAACAGTACAGTTGCAAAACCCGCCCGATATTGTAATCAGCGTAGCGTCTACCAAACCGAGGTGTAACTTTTATAGTAGTGGGCTTATTACCGTTACTGCATCAAACGGTACATCTCCTTATCAGTATGCACTGGGCACAGGTAGCTTTAGCAGCACCAATACTTTTTCAGGTTTGTTTTCAGGCACGTACCTGATACGTGTTCGCGACAATAATAATTGTACCAAAGACTCAAACTTTGTATTGAACGATTCTATATCCGTACACGCCAATGCAGTTGTAACCAATGTCTTGTGTAATGGTGACAATACAGGTGCTATTGTACTCACCGGCAATAGCGGTACTGCACCTTATTTTTACAGATTGTTACCTGGCACATTCGGCACTTCAGGTACATTCAATACATTACCGGCAGCTGTCCACAACTTCAGGATTAAAGATGTTGACAGTTGTTATCTTGATACAGCAATTGCCATTACCCAACCAGCAAGGCTCGCAAGCAATATAAATCGTGTGAATGTCAGTTGCTTCGGGTTGACCAACGGTTCCGTAACCGTGACGGGTACTGGTGGCGTATCGCCATACACCTATGCTATAGGTACTGGTAGTTTTGCTTCCGTCAATAGCTTCACTGGCCTTGCACCAGGCACATATACATTCCGTGTAAAAGATGCAAATGATTGTATACGCGATACCAGCATTACCATAACACAACCTGCAAAGCTGGGATTTTCAAATATCAGTATTACAGAGCCTATATGTAATGGTAACTCCAATGGCATCATTACCATTTCCGGTACAGGTGGCACTACACCATTTACTTATGCTATTGGCAGCAGTGCATATGTCAGTTCTTCTACATTCTCTGGCTTAGCGGCGGGTACATACATACTGCGCATCAGGGATGCTAATAATTGTGATGTAGATAGCACAGTTACCATGAACCAGCCCACACGCATCATACCGTCTTTGCAGGTAAAGCAATCTACCTGTACGCCGTTGAATAATGGTAATGTAATCATAAGCGTCTCAGGTGGTGTTCCTGGATATGTATATGCTATCGGCACTTCTTCTTTCGGTAGTGCAAATGTTTATGGCTCATTAGCGGCAGGCACCTATACTTTTTATATACGCGATACACGACTTTGCGTAAAGGATACCACCATTACTATAATCGATTCTACCAGAGTAAACGCCAATTATACCATCAATAATGTGCGCTGCTTTGGCGATACGAATGCGTCTATCAGCATAGCTACCACATCTGGGCAAAGCCCGTTCACCTATTCACTCAACACAAATCCATTTGTACCCACTAATACCTTTAGCAATTTGCCAATAGGTAGCTACACCGTTGCTATCCGCGACAACTTGGGCTGCCGCAAGGATACTTCTATCACTATAACACAACCATCGCTATTAGTTCCGTTTATTAGCATAACACCACCAACATGTTATGGCTTCGCAAACGGCAGGGTGATTGTAGGTGCTTTCGGTGGTACACCTGCATTCAATTACGCTATGGGAACCGGTGCTTTTGGCACAAGCGGTACTTTTAATAATATGCTAGCAGGCACTTACACGTTCCGTGTAAGGGATGCTAATAATTGTAGCAAAGACACCACTATCACTGTAACTGAACCGGCAAGGTTAGGGTATCAAAACCTTGACTTACAAAACGTTTTGTGTTTCGGCGACACTTCTGGCAAAGTAACTATAACAGGTATAGGCGGTATTACACCATATACCTATGCCATCAACTCAATACCACACAATGCTAATAATATAAAAACAGGACTGAAGAGCGGTATACACATAGTGCGCATAAAAGATGCCAACAACTGTGAGCGTGATACTGTAATAACACTGACACAACCCAACAAACTGTTACTAACTGTACCATCTGTAATACAACCTACGTGCGAGGACTATAAAGACGCCACCATTGTAGTAAGTGGCTTAGGTGGCACACTTCCTTATATGTATTCTATCAACAATGGTAGCAAGCAAACTAATAATATCTTCAACCAATTAACACAAGGTAATTACATACTAACCGTTACCGACAGCAATAATTGTGAACACGACACATCGCTTACACTGCAAGGCTACCCAAGAATAATTATTAGCGATGCAATACCCAAAGCTGCCAGTTGTTTCGGCTTTAACGATGGTAAAATAACACTGACCGTAACCGGTGGTGTACAACCGTTAATGTATCAACTCGATAGTCGCACACCTGTATCTGTAAGTACATTTTTCGACCTCGCAGCGGGTACTTATAAAGTACGTGTTATAGATGACAAAAACTGTATTAAAGATACAGCCATACGAATATTACAACCCGATAAACTTACTACAACGATAAAAGTAGTACCTAACGATTGTGAGGGGTATGACGATGGTGGCTACCTGAAGGCAGATGTAACTGGTGGTACCATGCCATACCTCTACAAATGGTCGGCCAACGACAATGCTTTGAAAGAAGAATTGTCGAATATGGCAAATGGTAAGTACATGGTATGGATAACAGATGCCAATACCTGCAAAGACTCTGCTGGCGCTGAGGTATTATATAATGACTGTTGTAATATCTTCATCCCCGATGCCTTTACGCCCAACGGTGATGGCAGGAACGACAAAGCCAAAGTCTTGTTCAAAGGCGATTTTGTGCTGCAACGCTTTGCTATCTACAACCGTTTTGGCCAACAAGTATTTGAAACCAACATAATAGGCGATGGTTGGGATGGTGTTTATAACGGCAAATTACAGGATATAGGGACATATAACTATTATGCAAAAGGTATTTGTGGCAATGGTGGTAAAAAAGAAGTAGAGTATAAGGGTACGCTAACCCTTATCAGATAAGGCTAAAGATTAATGTATAATATTTTTTGATAATCGGGGGCAAATAAGGGCAAAACCTTTATTTTTGCCCCCTTTCTACTTAAACAGATTATGGAATACAGAGAAATAGTTGCAGTAACCGGTATAGGTGGTTTGTTTCAGTTGTTGGCCACAAAAAGCGATGGTGCCATCGTAAAAAATCTGGCAGACAACAGTACCAAATTTATATCTGCACGCCTGCACAATGTTACCCCTTTAGAGAGTATTGAGGTATATACCATCAACGATAACGTGCGCCTGCACGAGGTGTTTCAGAAAATGAAAGACAACGAGGGCAGCATCAAAATCATTGACGGTAAAGCGGCTGATAACAATGCCATTAAAGGCTATTTCAAAAGCATCTTCCCTGAGTTTGATGAGGAGCGCGTGTACGTGAGCGACATGAAGAAAATGCTGAAATGGTATGAAATACTGAAAGCGAACGACCTGCTGAATTTTGAAAACCTAAGCACTGCACAGGCAGAAGAAGAAGCACCCGCTGCAGAAGCTATAGCTGTTGAAGCGGCAGAAGAAGAAAAACCAGCCAAGAAATCGCGTGCTAAGAAAGCAGCAGAACCTGCTGCTGAAGGCGAAGAAAAGCCTGCTAAAAAAGCAGCACGCAAAAAGAAAACGGAAGAATAAACAGTATTTTGCAAGAAACATAGATGGCTGGCTGTATATCAGCCGGCCATTTTTTGTAGTGGTATTGCTTACAATACAGATAATATATTTTATCTTTCTTTGTCGCCACACAACTGTTACTATCATAAGATGAGGATATACCCCTACTTACTTTTGCTCTTATCAGTCAGCCATTTGGCCGTAGCACAATCTCCTAAAAGAGAATTTCGTGCGGCGTGGATTGCTACGGTTTCTAATATAGATTGGCCGTCTAAACAAGGTTTGCCATCTACACAGCAACAGCAGGAATTTATATACAGGCTGAATGAGTTGGAAAAAATGGGTTGCAATGCAGTTATAGTGCAGGTGCGCCCAGTAGCAGATGCTTTTTACCCAAGTGCTTTTGAACCATGGAGCAGGTTTTTAACAGGCAGGCAAGGACAGCCACCCTTCCCGTATTACGACCCGCTGAAGTTTATGATAGACGAGGCGCACAAGCGTAATATGGAGTTTCATGCATGGTTCAATCCCTACAGGGCATTGACAGACAGCAAGAAAAATCCCAACCCCAAAGACCATGTAACCTACAAACACCCCGACTGGATTGTAAACTACGGTGGCAAAGCCTACATCAACCCAGGCATACCCGAAGCCCGAGAATATGTTACTAATGTGATAGTGGATGTGGTGAAGAAGTATGACATAGATGCCGTTCACCTCGACGATTATTTTTATCCCTACCGTATTGCCGGGCAAGAGTTTGGCGACTATGCTGCATACAGCCGGTACGGAAACGGCATGACAAAAGATGACTGGCGAAGAAACAATGTAAACCTCTTCGTATCAGTACTCAATACCAACATCAAACAAGCAAAGCCCTATGTAAAGTTCGGTATCAGTCCGTTTGGCGTTTGGCGCAATGCATCTAAAGACCCCGAAGGCTCTGCTACACGTGGCGGACAAACCTGTTACGACGACCTGTATTCAGACGTGCTGCTATGGATGCGCAAAGGTTGGATAGACTATTTGTTACCACAACTGTATTGGGAACACTACCACCGTGCTGCCGCTTTTGATGTGTTGCTGCCCTGGTGGGAAGCCCATAGTTATGGCAGACATATATATTATGGTTTAGGTGTGTATCGTATGGTGGCAGCAAGCAAAGGCCCCTGGGTAGGCACGAGAGAACTAATGTGGCAAATGCAGGACATCAGACAAACGGCACAACACCCCAGCCATGTGTTTTACAGTGCATCCATCTTTGATAAACTGACAGTACCTATAAAAGATAGCGTTATCAGGCACAACGCTTACTACGCCTTCCCGCCTGTGATGAAATGGCTCGATACCACAGCACCACCTGCACCTATTGTCAAAGCCATACCATCTTATCAGGGTACGCTGCTGCAATGGAGCAGGCCCGAACGTGCAAAAGGCAGGCTAACCTATGCCGTGTATAGGTTTGTAAATGGCGAACTAGTAAATACTGATAAAGCAGAGAAAATCATCAAAGTGCTGTCAGAAACCGAATTTCTGGATGTGAATGCTAATAAATACAAAAAATGCACTTATGTGGTAACCGCGTTGGACAGGCTCTGGAACGAGAGCAAACCAAGTCTGCCTGCCGAAACAAGCATTAAATAATTTAATAAGCCTCACCATAGCAATTTTAAAATCTGTTTTTGTATCTTCAACTTTCGTTAAAATTCGGTGCATGAAATCAGCATGGCTTAAAGCGATACTATTTACGGGCTTTTCTGTAGCCTTGTATGCTTGTAAAGACAAACCTCAGTCTACAAACGTAACACCTACCTATATGGCAGGTAAAGGTGGGTTGGCTACAATGCGTGTGGTAGTTGAAAACAGTGGCGTAAAAGTTGACAGCGGATGGGTATATGTAAAATACAATGCAGCAGTTACACCCGCTGGCAGCAAGTACGATGATTCTGCCAACATCAAATATGTAGACGGCGTACCCATGGCTATTTTTACAGAACTGAAAGTGGGCGACTATTTCTTTGCTGCACGCGGCTGGGATATAATCCGTTCTCAAACTGTATATGGCACACGTCCGTTTACCATTGACAAAAGCGGGGAGTTTGGTACCAGTTACCTGATACTGCAAACCAATAAAGTACAGTAAATCATCTCTTTACATAATTATTATAGCCACCTATTGGGTGGCTTTTTCATTGTTGATAACCTGTGCATTTTTTACACTGCCTTAACATTGCCATCTATTGACTGGCATTATTATTTGCTAACTTTGATAAAACGGTTGCTATGTTTGATGATGATGATGATTTTATGGATGAAGAATGGGGCTCGCTGGATGAACTGCTGCAACGATACGAACAGGTGAAGAAAGGCGAATTTTCCGGTATCATGGACGAGGAAGATTTTGAGCGTGTGATAGAATTTTACTTCCAAAACAGTAATGAAGAGCAGGCACTCCTTGCTTGCGATATCGCCGGTACATACTATCCTTTTTCTGCAACTATCATGTTGCTGCGTGCCGAAATACTGACACAGGCACAGAAATACGGACAAGCCCTGAAAGTGTTGGACGAAGTGGAAGAAAACGATCCCAACAATCTTGATGCTACATTATTGCGTTCAGACATACTGCTCGGTCAGTTTAAATACGACCAAGCTGCTATGTGGCTCGAACAAAAATCGAATGAGTTTTCAGGTAAAGAAAAGATAGAAGTACTGCTGGAACTTTCGGATGTGTATGACGAATGTGAGGAGTTTGATGCTGTGTTCGATACATTGAAGCGCGTTATAAAAATAGACCGTCGCAACGAAGAGGCACTGCAAAAAATTTGCTTCTGGGCAGACTTTACTAAACGTCTTGAGGAGAGTGCTACGCTACATACACAACTAACGGAAGAAGACCCATTCAATGCATTAGCATGGTTCAACCTCGGTGCAGCGTATCAGGGCTTGAAGCTCTATGAAAAATCTATTGATGCCTATGAGTATTGCGTAGCGATAGACGAAAAATTTGAATTCGCGTATCGCAATATGGCAGATGCTTTCATGCGATTGAAATGGTACGACAAAGCCATAGAGGTGCTTGAAAAACATTTAGAAATAGCCAAAGCCGAAGATGTGATATTTGAAGCAATGGGCTACTGTTGGGAAAAACAAAAAGACTTTCAGCGCGCCCGTCATTTTTACAGACAGGCATCGCAGCTTAGTCCTCAGGACGATACTATATTTTATAAAATAGGCGAAACATACGCTCGAGAAAAACAATGGGAGAAAGCTGTTAAGTCTTACTCTGTTGCCTTGCACCTTGACAAAGACAATGCTGCCTACTGCATGGCCATCGGCAACTGCTTGATGGAGATGGATGCGAAAAGTGAAGCACTTGTTTGTTATCTGAACGCTGTGCGCCTGAAGCCTGGTAATAAAACTACTTGGGTAGCACTCATAAAAGGATTATACGCATCTGGCTACTACGACGAAGCACTAACCCAACTGGAAGTAGCGCGCGAACATTGCGGCGACAAGCCTGATTTCCGTTACTATCACGCTGCCTTGTTACTGGAGCTAGGTAAGAGCAAAGAAGCCATGCTGCAATTGGAACGTGCAATGAAAGAAGCACCTACTAAGTTAAAGGTCTTTACAGAACTGAACGCCGAATACTTGCGGCGTACCGCAGTAACCGATTTGATAAGCAAATACAAGAAGAAATAGAAAAGGCTGCAATTGCAGCCTTTTGTTTTATGCTTTAGTTATTTCATTCACTGCACGTATAGCAGTTTCCAACGCGCCATGTACAGTAGAATTGTGCCCTGCCGTATGCGTAGCCTCTCCGGCAAAAAATAATTTATTATCAATTGACGCTGCCAACTCTCTCCGCTGGCTGATACCACCACCTACTATGGCATATGAGTAAGCCCCTCGTATATATTGTTCTTTACCCCAGTCCATAATATGTGCCTCTGTAAATGCCTTAGTGGCAGCACTGTTACCATACATCTGGTCAAGCTCTGCAAGCAATGCATTTGTCGCGCCATTACCTAAGCTGCTCAGATATTGGGCCTTTTCACCCATCACAAATGCAGTAAGTAATGCTGTATTGCTTTTACCCAAACCTGTTGTCCAGTACATGGCAGATTTTGGCCCGCCAATGATGGTGCCTGTGTTTGCAGCCCAAAACCTGTCTTTGAATTTTAGTATCACTTTCATACCTGCACCCATGCCTATTTTATTAATAGCATTGCGTTTGGCATTTGGTAGTTGCGGGCTGAATTGTATAGTACCACTTTGCAGTACTGCCAATGGCACGGTAACTATAACTCTGTCTGCAACAAAATTAGTTCCGTTAGCTGTAACAGTTACCTGGTTGCCTGCGTAACTTATCTGTGTTACAGGGTGGTTTAGTTTTACTTTATTGATAACGTCTGCGTAATGGTGTTTCAACACATTTGTGTAGCTGCCTGATTTTAAAGTATAATTATCATCCCCGCTTTCCCACAACTGGTCTTCTTCTGTTATACCTTTAATACTCAATACGTTATTAGATGCACCGTATTCATTACCTAAATACGCGTTAATAATTTCATACCCATCGGGGTTGATACCTTGTGCTATGGCTTGTTCATGAACGGTTTTATCTACTCCGCTGTAGTTACGTGCGGTGTTTTCAAAAGTTTTAGCTTGTGTCAATACACTGTTGCCAGCCCATGCACTTTCACTTTTCAGTACATTGCCTATATAAAAATAGTCTTCGGAAGATGCTTCATTAAACGATACCCCTGGTGTGCCGTTTACTATGTTATACCATTCAGAGCGCTTGCCATGTACTTCTTCTGCACCCAGTTCTATTTCAAAATCTGCAAAACCTTCCAATCCCCTGATGCGCCCGCCAGTTCTGCCCGAAGCTTCCAATACGGTTACATCAATACCTAAGCTCATTAATTGCTTAGCTGCATATATACCAGAAATACCTGCACCTATTACTATTACCTTACCACGCCAATTGCCGGGTTTTAATTCATCGTCTTTTCTGCAAGATGCAAACAAAAGACTGTTACCAACATAAAGAGCGGGGATGGCAAGTAATGATTGCCTGATGAATAATCTGCGTTGCATATAGCCAATATTAGGTGTTCACCAATATAGGTGTAATAATATAACAACAAAACTAGGCTTTACCCCTACTACAAAAAATAGAAAACAGCCCCAAGAAAGGGGCTGTTTCAATAATATGCTACACCTGATGTATTCAGGCATTTTTAGTTTGATGGGAATGGAATTAACGGTCTGATTTCTACCGAGCTATCAGGATACTTCAATATCGGGCAGGTTTTGCTCCATTCTTCTACCTGTTCAATATTATCCGCTTTACAAATCAGGAAACCTGATACCAACACACTGTTTGCTTCTTTGTAGGGTTTGTCTTTAACAATGCCCTCGTTGCTGATGATAGATGCATCGTAACGCACCGGCGCAGTCGTTACAAGATTTCCCTGCATAGCGATATTGCCTATCCATGCTTGCCACTTGGGCATATCTTCAGCCATATCTTGGGAAGTTGCCAAATAACCATTTTCAGCACTCGCATTTCTGAATAATAATAGATACTCTGTCATGTTATAAATTTTAATTGTGATAATTATTGCAAAAATGCAACGCACAATTTTTTATGACGATGACAAAAGTCTACAATTTCGATTTCAGCCTGCTGAATACATCTTTATTGATGCCAAGGTAAGAGGCCAGCAACTTGCTCGAAAGCCTTGTCATTAATGACGGCCTGTTTTGCATCAGCCACTTTATTCTGTCTAATGCAGAAAGTGATACAAAAGAATTGATACGGTAAACGGAATTGGCGTAAGAAGCTTCTAAGATTTGTTTGTATATTTTATCAAATTGCGGAACACTTTCCATCATATCGGCAAACCCTGCTCTGTTTATAGCTAAAAGTTTGGATGGTTCAACTGCTCTGATATTTTCTGTTGACGGATTGCTACTACCGAAACTAATCAAATCACTACACCAATTATCTTCAAGTATAATATCCCTAGTAGTTTCGTTCATTTCACTATCACACCCGAATACTTGCAGGCATCCTTCAGCTACAAAATATACATACTTGCATACTTCCCCTTCAGATAATAGCAGTTGATTTCGCTTGGTTTCTATCTGCCTGAACTTTGACAGTACCAGTTCCAAATTACTGATATCTTTACCAAGACGGTTGACGATATGTTGCCTTAACGTATCTATCATTACAACAACTCGCCGATAGCACTCACCAACTCTGCCCTTGTAATAGGTGTACCTTTTATCTTGTTGAAACCAACAGCATCTACAAGGTATTTATCGCGGATGATTTTGATGAGCTGACCGTTGTTTATTTCAGGTATCAATACGTTCTTATAGCGTTGGAGCATCTCTCCCAGATTCTTGGGGAACGGGCGCAGATGGCGTAGGTGTGCATGTGCTACTGATTTACCTGCTGCCTGTAGTTCGCTCACAGCACTTTTTACAGAGCCGTACGTTGAGCCCCAGCCAAGCACTAATACATCGCCCGTTTCGGGGCCGCTGTCCAGTGTTTGCAGGGGTATGTAGTCTGCAATCATTTCCACTTTAGCCTCGCGGGTTTTCACCATGTGCTGGTGGTTTTCTGCATCGTAAGATATATTGCCTGTAATGTCTTCTTTCTCTAATCCGCCTATGCGGTGCTCAAGCCCAGCATAGCCAGGTACAGACCATGGGCGTACTAACTTTTCATCGCGCTTGTATGGCATGAATTTTTCTTCGCCCTCTGCAAGTGAAGTTTTAAACTTCACCTCGATAGCCTTCAAATCTGCCGATTGCGGAAAACGCCATGGTTCAGCACCATTGGCTATATATCCATCGCTTAGGAAGATAACAGGTGTCATGTGTTGCACAGCTATGCGCACTGCTTCGTACACCGCGTCAAAACAATCACTGGGCGTAGATGCTGAAATCACTGGCATAGGACATTCACCATTGCGCCCGTAATATGCCTGTAGTAAATCGCTTTGCTCTGTTTTGGTTGGCAACCCTGTTGAGGGGCCGCCACGTTGTATGTTTATTATCAGTAAAGGTATCTCCAGCATTACTGCAAGTCCCATCGCCTCTGTCTTCAATGCCATACCCGGACCGGATGTGGTGGTAACGCCGAGGCTGCCACCATAAGCCGCACCAATAGCGGCAGAAATACCTGCTATCTCGTCTTCTGCCTGAAAAGTACGAATACCAAAGTTTTTATAGCGAGATAACTCATGTAGTATATCTGATGCTGGGGTAATGGGGTACGTACCGAGGAAGATTGGCAAGTTTGATTTCTCACTAGCGGCTATCAGACCATAAGCCAATGCAGTATTGCCCGTTATGCTTCGATATTTGCCCGTAGGCAGTTTTGCTTTTTCTACTTTGTAGCGGGTAGTAAATGCTTCTACCGTATCGCCGTAGTTGTAGCCTGCCTGTAGTGCTTTGATGTTACTGTCTAATATATCCTGCTTTTTGCCAAACTTCTCATTCAGAAATGAAATAGTAACACTCAAATCTCTGTTATACAGCCAGTACAAAAAGCCCAACACAAACATATTCTTCGCACGGTCTTTTTCTTTTGTGCCCAGTTGTATGTCTTTCAGCGCTTCGCGTGTCAGCTTAGTTACGTCTATCTTATGTAGTTCGTAGTTATCGAGAGAGCCATCCTCTATAGGGTTCACACCATCGGGGTAATTGGCAAGGCGCAAATTTTTTGAATCAAAGCCGTCTGTATTGGCAATGATAGTACCCCCTGGCTTCAGCGATTTCAGGTTCACTTTCAATGCAGCAGCATTCATGGCTACCAATACATCGCAGGTATCGCCGGGTGTATAGATACGATTGCTCGAAAAATGAAGTTGGTAACCACTTACCCCGGGCACGGTGCCTTGCGGTGCGCGTATCTCTGCCGGAAAATCGGGGAACGTAGAAAGGTCGTTACCCAATAGTGCCGTGCTGTTGGTAAACTGGCTGCCCGTAAGCTGCATACCATCACCACTGTCGCCGGCAAATTTTATTACCACATCTTCAACAACCTGTGTAGATACTGACATATAAAAAAGAAATGGCTGCAAAGTTACATATTTTGTACCTCAACCACTAAACCCACTACACTTGCAGATTTTTACACAAGTATGTTAAAAACTGATTATCAAACCCCATTGGGGGTAGGGTTTGTTCGGCCATTTGGCGTAGGTTTGTTGCCTGATTATTATTAGCCCGATGCGTTTTTTCAAGTGCCTGTTGGTTTTTGTTTTCTTATTGCACTGCAATTGTCTGTTTGCTCAAAAAAATGAGGTAAAACAACCCCGTATCCTCATACTGCTCGATGGCTCGTCGAGCATGAGCTATGAATGGACAAAAGACGAGAGCCGTTTTAAAGCTGCCAGCCGCATCATATTGGCTTTGATGGACAGCATGTACAAGGTGAATAAAGATGTAGAGTTCGCCCTGCGTGTGTATGGCCACCAATACCCATCGCAACAAAACAACTGCTTTGATACCCGCCTTGAGGTGATGTTCAGTAAAAACAATATAGACCAGATGGGCATGCGTCTTCATGCACTACAACCTATCGGGGTTTCGCCTATTGCTTTCTCACTGAAAGAAGCGGCTGAATGGGATTTTGAAAAACCCTTACTGAATGCTTATAGCCTGATACTGGTAACAGACGGTGCAGAAAGCTGTAGCGGCGATATTTGTGATGTTGTAAAAAAACTACTAGAGAAAAGAATTGATTTCAAACCCTATATCCTCAGCCTTGTCGATAACCCTGCTTTGAAAAACGGTTACGACTGTCTTGGCAATTATCTACCCGTTGCACAAGAAAAAGACATCAAACCATCAGTAGGCAAAATAGTAGATGCCTATACACAAATGATAGCTTTGCAGAAGATTGACAAGAAGCTGCTTAAAGAGGCAGTAGTAAATGCGCCGAGTGTGTTGAAGGTAGATATACCGCAATTCAAAGTAAAGCAAGAAGAGCCGGAATCGCCACCAATAAAAGAAACACCTAAACCCAAACCTGTTGTAAGCACACCGCCACCTGTTGTAACACCCCCCATAAAGCAACCCGAACCCACAAAAGACCTGACCAACAGAACGAATGATAATCTGGAATCCGTTAAACAATTACCAATAGCCACCATCAGGCAAATGCCTGTTACAGCTTCGTCCCGTAGTTTCCGCGTAGCGATTGTTACAACAGCTGCAAAGCCTGTAAAAATGCCACGCTACAACGTACCCGTAGTAAAAGATGAACCTGCACCACAGCCTAAAATAGCTGCAAAGCCCCCTGTCAAACAACCAACACCGCCTGCTGAAATCATCAAACCAAAAGTCATTACAGACTCATCATTACAAAACACAAAGAAAGAAACAACCCTGCAAGTATATCTCAGTGACGGCAACCGAAATTTTGATAGCGCACCCCTGATGGCGTTCATTGATAAAACAACTAAAAAAGAAGTATTCCGTTTTCAGCGCACAGTAGATATAGGCAGCATTCCACATCGCCAAAAAGTGCCGACTGGCAATTATTATCTCACCATCATTGGTAGCGAAAGCAAATACACTTACGATGTAACTATCGCACCCAATGAAAACAACGCCATTATTATTCCCGTATCAAACGGCACGTTGGTATTTGGTTACGAAGGCAATGACAAAAGAAAAATTACAGGCTACGTTGCCAAAGTATCGCGCAGGTTCGATAGAAATGCAACGCCAGTATTACAAAGCGTATCTGAAGAAAGGGCTTATGAGCCAGGCACTTACAATGTAATTATCGAAACATTACCACCTTTCAACCGAACTTTCGATTTGGATATAGGTACACAAAAAGGAATTGTAATACCTGAAGAGGGCGATCTTGTGATTGCAAATGATACAAAAATAGGCAAAGTGACATTATACTATCCTATAGGCGACAGGTTCCGTGCTTTTATGAGTATCAACCTCGATGGCAGCGGCACTTCGCACGCTTTCAGGGTATTGCCAGGCACATACAAAGCAGGCTATAAAAAGAACCCAGAACTGCCTCTGCAAGAAGAAACTATGGTAGAATTTACCGTAAAAAGCAATATTGTTACTAACTTAGAACTAACCAAATAGTTTTTCCATTGGAAGACATAGTCGTCAAACGGATAGACATTACAGACCCAATATATACGCAAGTATATGATTTGCGAGAGGCTATGTTACGCCAACCCATTGGTCTGTCGCTCAAAAACGAAGACCTGAGTGCCGATGCCCTCAATGCTATTTTCATAGCACAACAAGGTGATAAAGTGATTGGATGCGTAATGCTGTACCCCATAGCCGATGAAGAAAAAATAAAACTTCGCCAGATGGCTGTTCATGAAGAATGGCAAGGTAAAGGAATCGGTAAAAAACTGGTAGATGCTGCCGAACATTATGCCAAAGAGATTGGTTATTCTGCCATCATACTACACGCGCGTACTGTTGCAGAGGGTTTTTATAAAAACCTTGGTTACTATACTACTAGTAGCGAGTTTACAGAAGTGGGAATACCCCATGTGGTGATGGAAAAAGATATATTTTGACAATCTTCGGCCATAAGAATAGTACGTACCAATTTCAGTACCATCACTCTTGTACTACGCTCCCCGATGTGTGGGATGCATTGCTGCCTGATGGCCATTTTCTGAAAAGAAACAATCTGCAAACAACAGAACAGTCGCAACTACCATACCTCAGCTATGTATATGTGCTGGTAAGCAAAGACGATGCGCCTGTTGCCGCAATTTATTTTCAATTACTCCGCTTGCAACGCCATCATCTCAACGAAACAAGCCTTAATATGATTGCACGTATTGGTTGGCGTTTATTCACCAATATAGTTAAGCCACGTTTATTAGTGGCAGGGCACTTATTCCGGCACGATGCAGAAACGTATTATTACGATAAGAGCCTTTCTCCTTTCGAGGCATACAGGTTGTATAATGACGTTATTAATGAACAACTAAAAACAAACTGTGCTTATGCCGTGTTGGTAAAAGACCTGCCCGATAGCCTTGTTACTTATTTTCAGCATTATGCTCCCCAATACATGCTCCTTCGCAATGACATAATGATGGAGCTGGAACTGCAAAAGGAATGGCAGGTGTTAGCTGATTATGAAAAAACACTTAAACATAAATACGCCCAACGCTTCCGTAAAGTGCGCAATGCTATTGCCGGTTTGCAAATTGAAGAGATGGACATTGCAACCATAGAGGCTGAAAAACAAAACATCTACAACCTATACAAACAAGTAGTGGACAAACAAACCGCACGTATAGGTATGATAAGTGAAGACTTTATACCTGCTCTCAAAAAGCATACACCTGACACATTGAAAGTATGGGGTATTCGCGAAAACGGTCAACTCATTGCTTTTTTTAGTGCATGGGTAAAGGACGATGCGTTTGATATGTTCTACATCGGGTTCGATTATGAACGTAATTGCGACTTGATGCTTTATTTCAATATCCTGTTTTGCAGTATCGAACAAGCCATAGCACTACGAAAACAAAAAGTGATATTCGGGCGCACGGCGCTCGATGCCAAAGCACGACTGGGCTGCAAGCCTGTTTACAAATCTACTTTTGTACTCATCCGCAACAGATATATACGCATGGCTACAATACGGTTGCAAAACAACAGCCAATCGCAAGAAGGTGAATGGGAACAACGCCACCCCTTGAAAGAAATACGAAAACAGCATATCTAAATTCCAAATGCTTAGTGTGCAGCCAACCAGTTCTTACCGGTACCTGCCTCTGCCACTATAGGCACGCCGTGGGGTAGTGCCATAGCGCGCTCCATGTTTATCTTTATCAGTTCTGTTACTTGTGCTTCTTCGTTTTCGGGTACGTCAAATACCAATTCATCGTGTACCTGCAGTATCATCCTTGTATTCAAGCCCGATTTCTTTAGCTCTTCATGCACTTTCACCATTGCCAGCTTTATCATCTCTGCTGCTGTGCCTTGTATGGGCGAGTTGATGGCGTTGCGCTCCGCATAGCCACGCACTGTTTGATTGGCAGATGTAATATCACGCAGATAGCGTTTGCGCCCCATGATGGTTTCTACATAGCCGTGTTCTCGCGCAAAGTTGATAGTATTATCCATGTACTTTTTGATGGAAGAAAACTCGGTGAAGTAATTATCAATAATCGTTTTTGCTTCTGTACGGCTAATGCCTAATGATTCTGCCAATCCGAATGCCGACTGCCCGTAGATGATACCGAAGTTTACCGCTTTTGCTGCACGGCGCATCTCACCCGTTACTTCGCTTTCTGCCACACCATATACTTTGGCGGCTGTTGCGGTGTGTATGTCTTTATTATCAACAAAGGCTTTTATCATATTCTCATCACCACTGATGGCTGCAACTATGCGTAGCTCTATTTGCGAATAGTCTGCCGATAGCAGCGTCCACCCATCGCCGCGAGATATAAATGCTTTGCGTATTTCTTTACCTCTGTCAGTACGGATGGGTATATTTTGCAGGTTGGGGTCTATGCTGCTCAATCTACCTGTTACCGCTACAGCTTGGTTGAAGCTGGTATGTACCCTGCCCGTACGTGGGTTTATCATCGTAGGCAGTGCATCTACATACGTGCTTTTCAGTTTGCTCAACTCACGGAAAGCGAGTATATCATCCACTATCTGGTGCTTGTTGCGTAGCTTGGCAAGTACGTCTTCACCTGTTGCATACTGTCCTGTTTTTGTTTTCTTAGCTTTATCGTCCAGCTTCATTTTGTCAAACAATACTTCACCTAATTGTTTTGGTGACGCAAGGTTGAAAGCTATGCCAGCCTGTTTATATACACTTTCTTCCGCAATCTTTATCTCTCGCTCCAGTTCTTTTGAATAGTCTTTCAAAAAGCCGACATCTATACCCACTCCTTCATATTCCATATCTACCAATACACGTACCAAAGGATTTTCTACATGCTCAAATACTTTGCGCACTTCCTGCTTATCCAGCATGGGATTGAAGGTCTGCTTTAGCTGATAGGTTACATCCGCATCTTCTGCCGCATATTCTTTTACCTGCTCTATAGGCGCGTCGCGCATACTACCCTGGTTCTTGCCTTTCTTACCTATCAGCGTTTCAATAGGTACTGGTTGATAACCGAGATACTTTGCACTCAACACATCCATACCACGCTTACCTTCGGGCTCTATTACATAATGTGCCAGCATGGTATCGTACAGTGCACCTTTCAGCGTATGCCCATACCATTTCAGTATCATCAGGTCGTACTTAATGTTCTGTCCTATCCATAGTATATCTTCTTTGTCAAATACAGGTTTAAATTGCTCCAGTATTTTTTTAGCCGCTTCATTATCGGGTATAGATACATAGTATGCCGTACCTTTCTCCCAGCAGAAACTCATGCCAATAATATCCGCCAGGTTTGCATCTACATTAGTCGTTTCCGTATCAAAAGCTACTTCTGTTTGTTGCAGCAGTTGTTCTATCAGGTCTTGTATGGCAGCATCATTATCTACTAAGTGATAAGTGTGCGGTGTGTTCTCAATATTTTTATCCGCCGTTATCACGCTGGTTTCTTCGGGTACTTCTACAATAGTTTGTTCTATTTTAATGGGTGCTGCTTTTTGCGGTACTAAGTTGCCAAACAAATCAGTTACCATAGCCTCTGGTGCTACAGATGCGGGTGTTACCACTTCTTCTCCCAATATGCGCTTACCAAGCGTTTTAAATTCCAGTTCAGCAAACACTTCTTTCAATACTTCTTTGTCTATATCCTTTACCCTGAAATCCTCTTCGTGAAACGATACAGGCACGTTGGTAATTATCGTTGCCAGCTTTTTCGACATAATGGCTGCCTCTTTCCCATTTCGTACTTTTTCACCTAGTGCCCCTTTTATGTTGTCTGCATTGGCCAATACATTTTCCAGTGTATCATATTCTGCCAATAGTTTAGCCGCAGTTTTTTCTCCCACACCTGCTATACCGGGTATGTTATCTACCGCATCGCCCATCAACCCCAGTATATCTATTACTTGTTCTACTCTCTTAATATTCCATTTCTCACACACTTCTTTCGGCCCCAACACTTCTACACTACCACCCTGGTATGCCGGTTTGTAGATGAATACATTATCTTTTACCAGTTGTCCGTAATCTTTATCGGGCGTTACCATATACACGGTATAGCCCATCTCTGCCGCTTCGTGTGCCAGTGCGCCTATCACATCATCTGCCTCGTAGCCATCACACTCCATAACCGGTAAATTAAACCCACGAATGATTTTTTTTATATCGGGTACTGCCGCGCTGATGTCTTCGGGTGTTTCCTGCCTGTTGGCTTTGTATGCTTCAAAGTCGGTATGCCTTTCGGTGGGTGCGCTGGTATCAAATACCACGGCAAGGTGAGTAGGTTTTTCTTTGTTCAGCAAATCGAGCAGCGTGGTAGTAAAGCCGAATTGCGCATTGGTATTGCGCCCCTTGCTGGTGATGCGCGGGCTACGTATCAGTGCATAATAGGCGCGGAATATCAACGCGAAAGCGTCGAGCAAAAACAGTTTCTTTTCAGACATAGGGCTAAGTTAAGCAATGTCTGTTAGTAGCCCGCTACGCCTTGTTTTCTTTTGTAGTTTTTTTATGTTCGTTGCGGCATCGGTCGCTGCAATACTTTACCTCGTCCCACACGCGCGCCCATTTTTTACGCCATGTAAAAGGCAGCCCGCATTGCAGGCAATTCTTTTGCAGCAGGTGTCCTTTACGATGTGTACCTTTCGTTGGCTTACCATTCATACTCTTTCTCTACCCTTTTACGCAAGCGGTTGATGAGCGTAAATGTGGCAGGGCAATACTCTATGTTCTGCTTGAACATATCGTTGTACAGGTCAAATGGTTTTTTGTTATGATGCGGAAACTCTGCACAATCAACCGGGCGTATCTCGTAGATGCTGCACAAGTTGTCTTTCAAAAACTGGCAGGGGCGTTGTTTGTTTTGCCAATCGCCGTTGTCTGGGTCTTTTTCCAACCACTTGTCTTTGAAGGCTTTAGGTGTCATACCGAAGTGGGCAGATATACGCGCTATGTCTTTGGTAGTATATGTGGGCACCATAGACTTACAGCAGTTTGCACAAGTAGTGCAGTCAACATCTTGCCATACGGTTTTGTCAACTTCAGCCACCAGCTTTGGCATATCATCAGGTACTATATCGTCCAGTTTTGTAAGAAAGGCGTTGAGCTTGTCTTTTTTCTTGGCTACTTTCTTCTTAAATGCTTTTAAGTCCATATTGAAGTGTGTAAATATAAGCGGATTGCGATACAGGTATGTTATTTTTGCAGGGTTTTTTGAACTCCTTTAAACAATTTCTTGTTTCAGGTATCAAACAATAAATAGGTTTTCATTAAGAACAGGTATTGTATCATTGTGTAGAGAAGCTCGTTAGCCGTAGTATAATGTATAAAAAGGCAGTTGTATATATCTTTTGTTTGCTGGTGCAGTTATTTGCTTTGCCTGTATGGGGGCAAACAACCGACTCACTGGGTATTGTAACGCCAGATGAAACAACTACCCGTAAATACCGCATCAGCGGGGTGGTAAAAGACAAAAAGACCGACGAACCCGTACCTTTTGCTACTATCTATTTTCAAGGTACACAATCGGGCGCTCCTGCCAATCTGGATGGGCTCTTTGAATTTGAACTGGATGAGTTACCAAATGATACACTTGTGTTTAACGCGCTGGGTTATAAGACAGTCATCAGGCTGCTCGATACTTCTAAACGTACATTCGGATTTTACATAACACTGGAAACAAGCAGTAATAAACTGAATGAAGTGGTAGTGTTTGCAGGCGAGGACCCCGCCATAGCACTGATAAAAAATGTGATACGCCGCAAAGAAGCCAACAATCCCGACAGAACCAGCAACTACTATTATGAGGCGTATAACAAAATGGAGATAGACCTGCTGAACCTGAGCAAAGAAGCTTTTGAACGCCTGCCTGTACCTTACTTGCGCAACTTCGGGTTTATATACGATAATATGGACACTGCCGAAAACGGCGACCGCTTTCTGCCGTTCTTTCTTACCGAAGCACTATCCGACTATTACTTTCAGCGCAAGCCAAAAAAAGTAAGGGAAATCATCAAAGCCACGCAGATACGCGGCATCAACAACAAGAGCTTTGAGAAATACCTCGGCACCATGAACCTTGATGTAAACCCTTATGAAAACTACATCCTGTTTTTTGATAAGAAGTTTGTAAGCCCCATCAACAATGCAGGGCCTACGTTTTACAAATACAAAATCATTGATACCTCTTACCTGGAACAATATCGCATCATTCACCTCAGCTACACGCCGCTACGCCCCGGCGAAAACTGTTTTACAGGTACCATCCGCATTGTAGATTCCGTATTTGCGATGGAGTATATGGATGCCGTATTGCCAAAAGAAACAAACATCAACTGGATAAAAGGTGCTTCGTTCTACAAACAATATGCACCTATGGGCGATAGCATTTGGTTTTGTAATAAAGAACACCTGACAGCCAAAATGATGCCCCCCGGCGACATCATCAAACCGCCCGGCTTCATTGCCCGCAAAACAACGCATTACAGCAATGTGTTGATAAACGATGAGCGCATCGCCCAAATGGTGAATAAATACAAAACAGACATCATCCTCACCGATACGGCACGCGATGTTACAGAGGCTACATGGGTGGCCCTACGCCCCGATACGCTCAGCAAAAACGAGCGCGCTATTTACAATATGTTCGACTCGCTTGAGCAGAACGAAACCTATACCAAGTTTCGTAAACTGATGCGGGTACTGGCTACAGGTGTCATCAAATGGGGACCTTTAGAGTTTGGACCGTATTGGAACCTATACAGCTTCAACCAGATAGAGGGCAGCCGTGTACGTTTTTCGATGGGTACTACGCCTAAGCTGTTTAAAGATGCCTATATCAATGGCTTTCTTGCCTATGGCTTTGGCGATGAACGTTACAAAGGCGGCATTTCCGCGCTATGGCTGTTGGAACGCCAGCCGCGCTCTTATGTGTTTGCTTCTTATACTTCAGATATAGACCGTACGGTAAACTATTACGATAAAGTGAGCTTCGATAACGTGTTTGTAAACATCGTGCGCCGCGATGGCATACCACCCAAATTTATGTTTGCCAAAGACCTGCGCTTCGAGTACATGAAAGAATTTTACAGCGGGCTGCGGTATATGTTTACATTCCTAAACAAAGAGTACGACCCTTACGACCCCCTGCCAGATGTAAATATCTTTCGCGATGATAACGGCAACCCAATGAGTACGGTAACAAATACAGAAGTGAACCTACAGTTACGTTTTGCTTATAAAGAAAAATTTCTCGAGGGCAATTACTATCGTTTCAGCATGGGCAGCAAATACCCGATAGTTGACGTACGCGTTGGCGTAGGCATCAAGGGTTTGCTGAATAGTGGTTATCAATACCAGCGTGTCAATATAACGGTTTCAGACAACATCAAAATAGCACCCCTCGGCTCTTTGTATGTAAACCTGTTTGGTGGCAAATACTTCGGCACACTGCCTTATCCTTTGCTGGAATCGCACCCCGGTAATGAGTTTTATGTGTACAACAAATATGCGTTCAATATGATGAACCAATACGAGTTCATCAGCGACCAGTTTGCAGGCTTCAATATCGAACACTCTTTGGGCAATGGCGTATTCAATTACATACCGCTTATCAAAAAACTGAAGTTCCGCCAATTTTGGACTGCTAAGGGCATCATAGGCAGCCTCAACGATGCCAACAAAGCTGTGAACCTCGATAAAGGCTTCGCATTCAAAACACTGGAAGGCAACCCATATCTTGAATTGGGCACGGGTGTAGAAAACATCTTCAAGCTGCTGCGTATAGATTTTGTGTGGCGGGTTACACCCAAGGCATTACCCACCGAGCCGCGCCAGAAATACTTTGGCATATTCGGTAGTATGCGCTTCACGTTCTAAGCCATACCAAAGCCTTTTAGTATCTGTTGTGTATGTGTTTTTGATAACGCGCGTTTTACGATGTGGTGTATCTTCCCATCTTCATTTATCAGGAAGGTGCTACGCACAATGCCCATGTGCCTGTGACCGTACAATACTTTCTCTGCCCACACACCGTATTTGTTAGCCAGTTTCAAATCTTCATCTACCAATAGCGTAAATGGCAGCTTATATTTCGCCTCAAACTTCTTGTGGCTGTTTTCATCGTTGGGGCTTACACCCAATATGGTAATGCCTTTCTCTTTCAGCAAGGCATAGTTATCGCGCAGGTTGCAAGCCTGTACAGTACACACTTGCGTATCGTCTTCGGGGTAGAAGTACAGTGCTACTTTCTTGCCTTTAAAATCTTTCAGCGACACCACATTACCATCCTGGTCTTTTGTTTTGAAGTCGGGTGCTTTATCGCCTGCTTGCAGTTCCATATCTGTTATCTTGTAAAGTTGTATGTTAGTTTACTTGTATTGCCGTTTTCATCCGTAGCGGTCAGTACCAATGTGTGCTTTCCTTTGGGGCAATACTCGTCAAAGGTATAGAAGTATTGATTGCCGTGCTGCTCAACACATATCCATTTGCCATCCAGTTCACCCCTGTATTTATTCACGCTTGTTATATCATCCTTTATCGTAAAGCTAATGCGTTTTGCTTTGCTCAACACTGCATTGTTTTTCTGCAAGGCTTTGATGACAGGTGCTTTGTTGTCTGCTACTAATCTATACTCGCCAAAGTTTCTTACACTGGCTTTGTACCATCCGTTTTCAAGCGTAGCAGCTTTGCCTGTTTCATCTTTACCATCGTTATACACCAATGCTATTTTATCTTTCAGGCTAAAGGGTATGGCTTTATTAGGTTTTATGCTGATGTCTGCATAGCTATGCATGGGTACATACACGTTATGCAATTTATACCTATCGCTAAACGCTGCAGCATCTTTTACAGCCGCAAAGGCAAAACATACATCATCATACAATGTTTTTTCGTTCAGCTTCAGTATAACATTCGGATGCTCAAATTGGTTCGGTTGGTTTACCTTAAATAGTTTGCCTTTGCATATCGTATTATTTGTATCGCTTGCCATGCGTATGTAGTAGGTAATGTTAGCTACATTTTTGTTAGCATCTGTCAGCGCAATATTTACGCGGTGTGTTTGCCTATCTGTTATATCCAGCATTCCCTTTTTGCCTGCCCAATTATATATGCCGTCCAATGCATTGCCCGGCAGTTGATACAATAACTGTATCCATTCACCTGTCTGTTTCTTTGCTTTATAGTCTATATGCGCGTGCAGGTAGCGGGTTACATCATAGCCAATATCATCCAGCGTTATCGTGCCTTGTTTCACACTATCAAGGTATATATCGGCGGTGTAGAATGTCAGTGTGTTTTCGCTGCCGTTCATATAGTCGTTTACATTCACACCCATAGCAGCAAGCGGTGTATTGCATAGTATTGTATCGGCAATATACAAGCCCTCTTTCTTTTTCAGCTTTACTACTTGCGGGTTTTGTTCGTAGATGCTGGTACGGGTATCATATACTGCTACGTGGGTAGGTATAGGTGCTATATCGTCTTTTATCTCAAAGCCAAACAGTTGCGGGTTCAGCGGATGTTCTGTTTTACTGTCGCGTATTTCTAAGTGCAAGTGCGGTGCGGTAGAGCCACCTGTATTGCCACTCCATGCTATTTGCTCTCCCTTTTTTACAGGAAACTGTTCGGCAGTCAGTTGCAGGTCCATCGTCCAGCTTTCGGTTTTGTATTGTGTGGCTTTTACAAAGCGTTGTATGGCGGGTGCAAAATCGTTGAGGTGGGCGTAGAGCGATGTATAGCCATTGGGATGCGTTACATACAAAGCATGACCAAAGCCACCTGGTTCCATTTTTATCCGCGACACATAACCATCGGCTATCGCATATACGGGCAGGTTTTCTACACCGTTTGTTTTGATGTCTATACCACTATGAAAATGGTTGGGGCGACATTCGCCGAAATTGCCAGCCAGCATGATGGGTATATCCAACGGACTGCGAAAATCGGTTATGGGGTACGATTTGTTTTGTGCAGATGCCGTGGCAGTATGCACCATACATATTGCAATAAATAGTTGTTTGTAATTCATCTTACGTATGCCCGTCAAAAATGCTGAAATAGCACGATATATACAATCAATAAACTGTAGATTTGCAACGCTTTTGCATAAAGGATGTTTGACGGGCTTAAAAATAAATGGAAAGTAGGTGGATGGCAGTTGCTGCTGATACTTTGCACGTTTGCATTGGGTGGCAGTATGTGTGGTTATCTGGGGCGCAAAGTGCTTTCATTATTCCCGCTTGAAAAAGGAGTGCTTTGGTTTGTTATCTATATCCTGCTCATCACTTTGCTATGGCCTATCTGTGTGTTAGTCATCAGCATACCTTTCGGGCAGTTTGCCTTTTTCAAAAATTACCTGCAGCGCATCTGGAAGCGCATGACGGGTAAGAAAACTTCTTAGTGCAATATTGCCCTTAACACTGCCAGCGATTTGATATTGCCCATGTGCTGTGTGTGGCTGTGCATAAATTCAATATACCAATCTATCAGCCTGTTGCGTATCTCACCATTCAGCGCAATCGTTTTCAGTATAGCGGCATCTTCTATGTTCAGCATATTGCTCAATGCATTGGCATCTTCATCGTGCAGGTAGGTATCCATCTTGGGGGGGGTGGCGGTAAATGCGCCGTCTTGCATGTGCAGGTAAGGCGTTTGGCTGCTATACGTGCCGCTTATTTCATAGCCCAGTATGCGGCTACATTGTATCAGAAAGTAGAGTGGGAAATTAGCTACATCGCCCGATGGCATAGCATCTAATTGCTGAAAGTATTGAAATGCAAACTGAAACAGTTCGGGCATCACTGCTTCTTCGGGTAGTATGCGCAGCAACACCTCTGCTGAAAATAAGGCAATGCTATTTTTAATAATCTGCTCTTGCAGCGATGTGTAGATATATCCGTACTGATACTCTTTAATACGTTGCAGTTTGGTATTGGGCTTGTGGTACACCACCATATCCAGCAGGGTGGCGGGTTGCAGTAATGCAGCTTTGTTGTTCTTTGCTTTGCTGCTACGCACGCCCTGCACCATATAGCTTTGTACGCCATACAGTTCGGTAAATATAGTTGCTATGATGCTGGTATCGCCATACTTTACGGCGCGTAGTGCTATGCCCCTTGTGTTTTGCAGCATACACTATTCCATAAATGCCATCTTGCCCACTTTGGTTTGCGAGCCGTCTTTGTTGGTAATAAATATCAGGTACACACCACTTTGCGGGCGGCGGCCTGTATAGTCATAACCATTCCATACGGCTTGCCCGCCCAGTGCTTTGGTGCGGTACACCAATTGCCCCGATATGTCGGTAATGCGCACATCCGCATTTTCTACCAATCCCTTCACGGCTATGGTGCCGCTATACCCCGATGGTACAGGGTTGGGAAATACTTTTACATTTGCATTTTCTTTACCGCCATCTGTTGCAGTACTACGGTAGCTTACCAAGCCCTGCTCTGTGCCAATATATACATCGCCCGTTTCGGGGTCTATGGTTATTTTATTAATGTTGTTGGACGGTAGCGGACTATTGTCTTGTGTAAATCTGTAAATAATTTTATCTCCCTCTTCAGATACCAGCCATACACCATTGTTAGTACCTATCCATTTACGGTTAGCACCATCTACAGCTATGGTTCTTACTATCTCTTCCTGAAAAAGGTAGCCAGCAAACTTATCGTATTGTACCGTTCTGTTTTCAGCTTCGCAAGTACCTTGTATCACTTGTGCCGGACAGCTCACTATGCTGATGCCGTTTTTAGTGCCTATCCATATACTGCCTTTCTTATCTTTTGCCAAGCAGTACACTTCGTTATCGGCCAACCCACCTACACCTTTGCCCGATAGTAGCAGCCTGTAACGGTCGTCAAATGTATTGGTAGGAGTGCTATTGTCATCATATACTATCACACCACTGGCAGCACCTGTTGTGGCATACCATTTCTGGTTGTTGTCATCAACAATAATATCTGCTGCCGCGTTGGGTATGCCCGAGCGTCCTATAGGTACTTCTATGGGATACCATTGTCCTTCTTTTGTTTTTACTACCAGCTCTCGTTTGCCACCATACACCGTCATCCACAAGTTGCCATCATTATCTTCTGCAAAGCCACCAATGAAATACCATAATCCTGATGATATGGAAGATGCATCTATAAACGAATTTTTCTGATAGCTCTGTGTGCTTCCATCCGGATTGATGATAAACAACCCATGTTGTACAGAGCCTGCATACAAAGTGCCGTCTGCTGTTTTATAGAGTTTTGAAAAATCCTGCATTGTGTCGCCAAATGGCTGGTACTCAAAACGCTTATACGACTTCCAGTTGCCATCTATAAAGCTGGAAAAACCCGCCCCACTATTGTTCGCCTTGCGTTTATCATCAAAGCCACCATGTGCCACCCACAGTTCTTTATTCCTTACAATAATATCAAAACATGGAAAAGAAGACGGCCCGTTTGGTGCCAGCAACCCATAAGGATTACCTTTGAATTCCCTTAAGGTCAATACATTAAATTCATCTGCGACCAATACATTATTAGTATCTGCGTGTATTACCTGACGGCAAAAACCATTTACATTAAAGCTATCCAATACGGCGTAGTTATTCAGTGCCAGCTTATATGCTTTTCCTTTATAATTGCTACGGATACCCTCGCTCACCCATACACTGTTGATACCTGCATCAAGGTGCAGAATGTTGGAGTCTGAACGGAAAACGTATTGCAGACTGTTGTTGATGTATTCAAAAACCGTGTCTACAGTAGCTACAAACACTTTACCATCTGCCGCCGTCATGGTTACAAAGTTGCGCTTCGTATCTATCTTGCCCCATGTAGCGAACGACTGTAACAGCCCACTGTTTTTATTACCTACATACAGCCCTTTTTCAGTAGCGGCAAAAAGATTATTGCCCGATATGGCGGTTGCTTTGATAGCAATATTTTCACTATTCTGAGAAAAAATGTAGTTTTCTTTTATCTCCCTTTTCTCAAGGTTTATCAATAATATGCCGGCATCAGTGCTTACATACGCGTAGCCATCTACCGTATAAATATCGTTGATGGTTTTGCTGCCTGTTATGTTGCGTAGCTTCAGGTCGGGCAGGTTATAAAAAGCCCCGTCCTGAAACAGGTCTATATTACTGTTTTCATAGCCCAATATGGTAGTATTCGTCAGCAGGTCGTAGCCAATGCGTGCCATCCCTACGTCCGACATGCCATCTACTTTGCTGTATGCACTCGTTTGCTTGGTGCTTTTATCGTATGTATAGTAACTCTTGTCTGTCGCTACGTGTATTATATTCCCTTTGTCCCATGCAATGCTCCGTGTGGTATTGTAGGGCAGGTGGCTGCGCCAGTAGCCGATGGGGCGTTGTTGGGCATACAATCCTGCAAAAGCCGTATATATCAGTAAGGATGTAAGGAATAGTATTCGCATGCTCATAGATGATGTTCTACCGTATCAAATGTACTGAATTTTAACGCCCGGCGAGGCTATATTATTGCATTGATAACACACCCATATAACAAACAAGGGCAGCCTGTGTGGCTGCCCTTACTTATTATTACAGTGCAAATATTACTTTTCAATTATGCACCTACCGCTATACGCTTGAAGCTGGCAACCGTAAGATCTGCTTCTACGCTTTTCAGGTAGTCTGCTACAGATTTACCACCGTCTTTAACGAAAGCCTGTGGCAATAGTGTATTTTCTTTGAAGAATTTGTTCAGTTTACCCATAGCAATTTTCTCTGCCATGTCGCCGGTTTTACCTTCAGCAGCTACTTGCTCCAGTGCTATCGCTTTCTCACGCGCTACCATTTCAGCAGGGATGCTTTCCGCATCAACAGCCAGCGGGTTCATAGCAGCTATCTGCATAGCTACGTCTTTACCTGCCGCTATAATGCCTTCATTGGCAGCTTTGTTCAAACCTACCAATACACCTATACGGTAGCCAGCGTGGATGTAAGGAACTACAGCAGCAGCCGTCATAGTTTCAAAACGAACTACGTCTATTTTCTCACCTATTTTAGCAACCATTTCCAGCAGCTTGTCGCCCACTGTTGCGCCTTCCATAGCAGCCGCTTTCAGCTCGTCTATAGATGCAGATTTAGTGTTCAGTGCTATGTCAGTCAGGTTGTTGGCAAAAGCGATGAACTCAGCGTTTTTAGAAACGAAGTCTGTTTCTGAACTCAGGTTTACGATAACGCCGTATGTATTGTCAGACGACGCTTTAGCTATCACAACGCCTTCTTTAGCGTCGCGGTCGCTACGGTTAGCAGCTACTTTCTGGCCTTTTTTGCGCAGATAGTCTATCGCTTTTTCAAAATCACCTTCGCTTTCCATCAATGCTTTGCGGCAATCCATCATACCCGCGCCTGTTTGCTGGCGTAGCTTGTTCACATCTGCTGCAGATATTGTTACAGTACTCATTGTTTAATATCCTTTTTAAAAGTTTTAAAATATCGTTTGCGAATTTCACGCTTTGCATCAAAGCCCCAAACGATGGGGCTTTAATAATTTGTTATATCCTATGTGCGGATAGCTTATGCTTTCCTTGGCGCACCCGGACGAGAAGCACCCGGACGGCTACCACCGCCACCAGGGCCACGGCCTGCACCACCACGGTTGCCGCCACCGGCACCACCACGGTTGCCACCGGCACCACCGCCTTGACGACCAGCACCGCTACCGGCACCACGGCCTGCACCTGCGCCAGCACCGCGTCCACGACGCTCACCTTTCTCACCACCTTCTTCGTCTATATCCAGTCCGCGCATGCGCTCAGTACCTACTTCTTCTGTTTCTTCTTCTTCTTTGTTCTGAGAACGCTCCTGCAAACCTTCCATTATAGCGGCAGTCAGGTAGTTTACGATGATGGCTATTGATTTTGTAGCATCGTCGTTTGATGGGATAGCGAAGTCAACCTTTGTAGGGTCGCTGTTCGTATCTACCATTGCAAATGTGTTGATACCCAAACGCTTAGCTTCTGCCAGTGCAATATGCTCGTGGCTGATGTCTACCATGAACAATGCAGCAGGCGTGCGGCCCATCTGGCTGATACCACCCAGCACTTTTTCCATCTTATCTTTGCTACGCGTCAACGTCAGGCGTTCTTTTTTAGTAACGCTGTCCATTGTACCGTCTTGCAGCATTTTTTCGATGCTCTGCATTTTCTTAACGCTCTTACGGATAGTCTGGAAGTTGGTAAGCATACCACCCAACCAACGCTCTGTAACGAACGGCATATTTACTTTAGCTGCTGCTTCAGCAACTATTTCTTTAGCTTGTTTTTTAGTAGCAACAAACATGATTTTCTTACCGCTCTTAGCGATAGATTTCAATGCGGCTGCAGACTCCTCAAGACCTTCGATTGTTTTGTTCAGGTCTATGATGTGAATACCATTTTTTTCGGCAAAGATGTAAGGCAACATCTTTGGGTTCCACTTTTTCTTCAGGTGGCCGAAGTGTACACCAGCTTCTAACAGTTGCTGGTGAAGGCTTTTATTTTCTTCCATTGTAGTAATTTCTTGACGGTTAAATAAAAATTGTACCAGCGATTAACGTTTAGAGAACTGGAAGCTACGGCGAGCTTTACGTTTACCAAACTTCTTACGTTCTACAGAGCGTGGGTCGCGCGTCATCAGACCTTCTTTTTTCAAAGCAGGGCGATACTCAGCGTTAACCTCGCACAGTGCGCGTGCAATAGCCATTTTCACAGCTTCTGCCTGGCCTTTAGGGCCGCCGCCTGCTACTGTTACTACGATGTCGAAACTCGCAGATGTTTCAGTCGTTTTCAAAGGCAGCTCCACTTGGTTTTGCAAGTACATTATCGGGAAATAAGCCTTGTATTCTTTGTCATTTACCGTGATGTTGCCGGTGCCTTTGCTCATATATACACGAGCTACGGCTTCTTTACGGCGACCAACGGCGTTTTTTTGCTTTTCCATTTATACTGGTATTTGGAATTTGTTATTTATAATGTTTAGGATTTCGAAATTCGATATTAGTATTTACCAAACTTCATTTCCTTTGGTTGCTGTGCTGCGTGCGGGTGTGTTGCACCTTCGTACACAAACAGTTTCTTGTACATAGCACGGCCCATACGGTTTTTAGGCAGCATACCTTTTACAGCGCGCTCAATCATAACGCTTGGGCGGCGGTTTTGCAGGTCTCTTGCCATTTCAATCTTCTGACCACCGGGGTGACCACTGTATGTCTGGTATTCTTTCTGGTCGAGCTTGTTACCAGTCAATACGGCTTTACCGCTGTTTACTACTATTACATAATCGCCACAATCGAAGTGGGGTGTGTAATATGCTTTGTGCTTACCGCGCAATACGCTTGCTATGCGGGTAGTCATACGGCCCAGTGTCATGTTGGTAGCATCTACTACATACCAATCACGTTTTACGATTTTTTCGTTGGCCGATTGTGTTTTAAAACTAAGATGTCTCATTGTTTTCTTTACATTATAGCCCAGAGGGGCTTTATTTTGGGACGGCAAAGGTAAACCCGTCCTTTTTCTCTACCAAGAAATTCATAAAGTTTTTTTATAGTGCCGTTGCAACTAATTGATTATCAATAAATATTTCGTAAAAAAGTTATTGACATGGGGTAAAGTAGATGACTATTCTAAGATATGAGATACCCTTTCTTGCAGTTCAGACACATAGTTGTCTATAATATGCCATAGTATTTCGTAGTCAATACCAAAATATTCGTGTATCACCCTGTTGCGCAGGCCTATTATCTGTCGCCATTCTATTTCAGGATGCAGTATTCTGTAATCTTCAGGTATTCTGTTGGCTGCCTCACCTATTATTTCAAAGTTTCTTACAACCGCATCTATTGTTTTATCGTCTGCCACAAAATCGGTGTAAGACATACCTGCCGTATAAACAATTATCTTGTTTACCGCCTCAGCAATATCTTCGAGCAATAGCTTTACATCTCTTTTAGACATAAATCAGCTCGCTTTCAATAGATTTATAGTATTTGGGTTTGATGCCCTTGCGCGATACTAAATCTACCCGTACCTGCAATATCTGCTCCAACTCATCTGCAAGGTCTATAAATGCAACGCCTATAGGTTTTGAGAAATCTACCATCACATCCACATCACTACCAAGTGCTGCATCGTTTCGGCTATAAGAGCCAAATAATGCCAATGCACTGATACCATACTTCTGCTCAAGCATTGGCTTGGCCGACTGTAGGGTGTTTAATATAGATTGACGATTTATCATTTTTACAAAAATAGCGAATAATCATTACATGAAGTAGCTTTGAAAGCATGGCAGATGTGCGCGATGAGGTGAAGTTCACTTATTTCCGATTGTATAGAATAATCTGTCTATATACTTTTACAATGTAAATTTCTTAGGGTATATTCATTAAAAATACTCTATGCCTAGAAATGATTTATGGACACGTGAACAAACTATAATAGCTTTTCAGCTTTATTGTAGCATACCTTTTGGGCAAGCACATTCCAGAAATAAAGAGGTGCAGCGCGTTGCTAAAATAGTAGGAAGAACACCAAGTGCTGTAGCAAGAAAATTAGGGAATTTTGGGAGCCTTGATCCAGAACTTAAAAAAAGAGGCATTGTTGGATTAGCGAATAGAAGCAAACTAGATGAAATTATATGGGATGAGTTTCACGCAGATTGGAATAAATTAGCATATCAAAGTGTTGCTCTCATTGCAGAAAAAGAAAGAAAGCAGATTGAAAAGGTAGTTAATATAGATTTAGATAATCTGCCGAAAGGTAAGGATAAATTAAGATTCGTAAAGACACGCATATATCAAGATTTTTTCAGGAAAGCTGTATTTGCAGAATATGAGAATACTTGTTGCATTACAGGAATTAAAATCCCTGAATTACTAATTGCAAGCCACATTAAACCTTGGGCTGTTGATGAAGATTGTAGAACTAATCCACAAAATGGACTTTGCCTAAACGCTTTACATGACAGGGCTTTTGATAAGGGTTACATAACCGTACTACCTAATTTTAAAATACTAGTATCTAAACATCTTGATGGGGTAGATGATAAAACTATTAAGAGTTTCTTTATTAAATACAACAATAAGTCAATCATAAAACCACACAAATTTGTACCTGAAAAACAATTCTTAGAATATCACAATGAAAAGGTTTTCAGAAAATAATTATCCTATACGTTTTATACAGTCAAACATTAATAAAATTAATGAGGTTGTGGATTGTAAATATGGCATCGTAGCAATTAATGATTATGATATTTCCACATTATTTAACGGTTCAAATTTTATTTATCAATTACAGGGAGAAGTTGATGAAGCAACAATAGTAGAATTTAATTCAACGAAAAAGTTTGCAGATAAGTTTGAACTATTGAAAAAGCAGAATATTCGTTTAAATTTTGTAACCCCAAGTAGTAAAATATACAATTCAAACTTACAGGCGGTAGATGGTGGTTTTGCAAAAGTTATTGCAGACATGCTGGTTTTATATTATTCTAACGCTGTAGGTAATACATTACAAAAAAACATTGAAGCCATTGCTAAGAATAATCCTCTAGGACTTGATATTGATACGAACAATACCATATACGAGATGAAGTTGAAAGACTTCCTTACCAAGCATGCGTTAGGTATGCAAGCTTCTGAAAAATGGATGGGTGACTTCAAAACATCAGGCGGTTATCTGATAGTAAAAACTGATGGTGAAATCTTGTGTTATCACTTCTACTATTTTAAACAGTTTCAGGACTATTTATTGTCCAATATAAAATTTGAAACCCCAAGTACATCAAGACATAATTTCGGATTTATCTATAAAGAGGGGGAACACCATTATCTAAATCTTAATTTACAGGTACGTTTTATTGTATAATTTTTACGTAAATTTGCTATATAAGTTCTTTGTATAAAACGGTATAAACCCATGTGTTTTGTTGTGTATAAGGCATATTGCTAAAAGCAACAGATTTACAACAAAATGCAACAAACAGCCGGAAATAGTGTACAAAACTAACCTTGATAAATAAACCATATGTTGTTGGTTCTGAAACAATTGTCAACTCCCTACATTTGGCATTATGATGCCAGTTTTAGAAACTTTATACACTGAATACAAGGTCTTAGTAACCACCTACCATGATACTGTTAAGAAACTCAATCAAGTTGCAGAGTTAATCAAAACTTATGGTGGCGATGCTGGGAACGTAGATGAGATACGTGTTACAACTATCGAAGAAATACTTTCCGATATAAGGGATAATCTCTATCCTATTGATGGCACATGGGCCGATAAAATAACTTTCACTCTTCAAAAATTTCCAGGTCAAGCACTTCCTGGTAGTAAGATATATGACTTTATCAGCCGCAATGAGGGTGATGTATTTAAAAAGCGAGGTGAAAACGGTAAAACATTAATACACTCTATTCTTTCAAGGATGGTAAAGGAGAAAACTTTACTCGTGGATAGCTCATCCTCTAAAAACAAGTACAAGTTATATAAGTAATCTACTTGCTCATAGCGTTACCGTTAACAAAAAAATGTTAATAAATAAGTGTATTTATTTGCAAAATATGGCATAATATTGCAAATATGAATGCTGCTACAATAATTGCATTATACGGCTCAATGTTCAAGCAGGAGAGGTCTCCAATTCTTGAAGAGATTGAATCTAAGGAGAAAGAGATTGAATCTAAGGAGAAAGAATTAGGTGCGCTTCGTGGTGTATTAGAGATGCTAAGAGAAAAGCACGCTAATTCTATTGAGATAAAGTGGCGTGAAGAAGTTAGGCAATGCTTATACAACAAAGCAGAAAACAGATATTTCCTCTCAAAACACCATGAGATAATAGGGTGCATTGAATATAAAAAAGGCATAACAGCAAATAGAAAAATCAAGAATGCACTTATTAGCACATTGTCAATAATGTACAAAGAAGGTGAGTTAGGGCGGGCTAAAGTTGGCAATGATTGGGTGTATGGTTATGCTGAGTTATTTAAGAGTGATTTAAACACAGTAAAAAATGAATATAAACACTTGTTAGAACGACACATGTCATAAAAGCAAAAGCCCCACAAGTTTGACGACCATGGGGCTTCTGTATGAGTTTAATCAATGGGGCGTAAATGGTTTCTGCGGCTCCTTCCCAGTTGCTGGCAGGTCGGTTCGAGTCCGACACGCTCCACCTTTCTCTACTACAAAAGTAGAGAAAAATTGTTTTTCACAACAAAATTTCTCATTAAATGAAACCTAAAAAGGAAAAGTACCCGGAAGAATTTAACAGCATCTTAGAGGTATTTCAATACTTCAATAGCGAGAAGAAAGCAATCAAGTATTTGCACTGGCGTAGATGGCAAGGAAATCCTGTTTGCCCACATTGCATGTACACGAAAATTTGTTGTTTTTCGGATGGCATACGATTCAAGTGCAAAGGATGTAAACGGCAGTTTACGGGTAAAGTAGGCACTATATTTGAAAGTAGCAAAGTGTCTTTACGAAAATGGTTTATAGCCATATTCTTGGTCATCTCGCATAAGAAAGGCACGTCAGCACATCAAATGCGAAAGCACCTCAAGGTTTCTTATAAAACTGCGTGGTTTATGTTACACAGAATAAGGCATCTGCTTGGAATAGAGAATAGTCAAGATAAACCACTAACTGGTGTTATTGAAGCTGATGAAACTTTTGTAGGCGGTAAAAACAAAAATCGTCATTGGAAAAAACGTTGCAAAAAATGCACAGGCAGAGATTGGAAGGATAAAACTCCTATACTTGGATTGGTTGAAACAGGCGGTAAGGCTCGAACAATAGTTATGCCTGATACCACAAGTAAATCAATGCGACCACTACTGCTGAACAATATTAAAAGGAACTCTATACTGGTAACAGATGAATATAACGTTTACAGAAGTATGGCGGGATATGTTTCGCATGAGTTTGTAGAACATCGCCTCGGCAGGTACATCAACGATTGCGGTTTTAGTACGAATACCATTGAGGGGTTTTGGACATGGATAAAGCGAATGATAATGGGCGTGTATCACAATGTTTCAAGGAAATATTTGCAGTATTATGCACATGAAGCTACCTTTAGGTATAACACAAGACACATGACAGATGGGGAACGTATGGTGTATGCGCTATCTGTTTGTAATGGCGCTTTAAAGCATAAGAATTTAACTGGCAAACATGGCTAAAAAGAAAAAGAAACCTGTCAAGAAAATAGTACCTAATAAGGCAAGAGAACAATCTGTAAGCTTTGGAGAAGCACTTGATAAGATTATCAAAGGTGGAAAGAAAAAAACCACTCAATGAGTGGTTCCATAATTTATTTGGATAAATCAATCCATTCAATGTTTGAAGTAAGTTCTCCGTTTTTATCGACTTCTAAAATTGCAATCCATGGGTCTCTGTGATATTCGCAAGATAGAGCTATAACTTTCTTTTTTTCGGATTCTGAAGGTTTACTCTTATGCTCTGTATTAAATATTTTGATGTGTACAAATATCCTTCGCATGTTGCTATCCGCTTCAAGGTCATCTGAATCTATGGGCGATACTCTATTATACCCATGTGATTTTAACCAAGAACGAACCATTTGTTTGCCAGATTCGAGAAGCACTTCTTTGAGCATAATGTAAAATTATTTTTTTTGATTAAAGATTATCAAGTTCAGCCTTAATTTTTTCCGGTAAGGTTATGTTAAACGCTTTGCATACAAATTTTAGCAAATGTTCGATATATCCCTTTTTTGTCAATGTATCAACATTTGTATAACACTCTTTTATCTGAACAAAATCCCCATATTCTGCTTGTATTTCATCAAAGTAAATATGCTCTTTCCGTATTACAAGAACGTGCAAACTGCTTTCTGTATATACGGGAGTTATTGTTGGAAGGTATAAATCACAATCAGTTACTTTTTGACTGGCCTTAGGGTGGTCAATAAACATTTTTGATATACTTAAAAGTGTACCAATAAATCTCTCAAGTTTACTCGTTCTAATGCGGTTATCGCTAAATACTGTACTGCCTTCAAAGTATAGTTCCAAATACTTGACGAGTGAATATCCGAGTTTTTCCTTAAAAAACAATGCAGTAAAGAAATCGGCTTCAATATCAATCAGTTTCATAAGTGGTTCTCCAAAGTCATCTTTAACTCTTGTTGCATCTTCTTTATTAGGCACTTTTTGAACTGCTAAATGAAAAAATTCGTGCACAAGTATTGACTGGTAGTATTCAAAAGAGCACTTCTGAAACACATATGTATTAAATGAGATGCTGCTTTTTTTAGTGTCAACTTTCATTACCCAATCTGCATTGGCAAAAGGCATATCAACAACATGGTCAATATGTGATAGGTCTTTAATAATTTTTTTCTCTCTTAACCAATTGCCAAAATTATTAAGTGTTTTTATAAGAGTAGTTTCTTGAGCTGTAGTTAGTTTTTTGGGAGGCGATGCTCCTTTTGCTTTCTTAGCCATATTACATATATCTTAAAGGAATAGTAGGCTAAGATATAATTCATATATTGTAAATACTCTATTTATGACGTATATTTTATATTTAGTAAGTAATAATAGCAATTAGCTTTTTTACTTTTGCCATGTTAAGTATCCGTGCATGACGTTGCCACTTCTGAATAACCACTAATAAAAAGGCAATCTAACGTAATGTATGACCCGTGGTACGCCGTTATGGCGTAGCTGTGTCTTTACGTTAGATAGGGTGTGGTTACCCTTGAAGTGGCGAAAGAATTTCGGCTACGCTAATTTTTTGTTCATACTTCAAAATAACCACACAAATGAAAAGGCTATTATTGCTGCTACTGACAGTAGCGTTATCCGTTAACGGATTTTCCCAAGAAAGGTACATGGTACGCTCACAGGATGATGTGTTTGAGCATTACTTAGTTGGGAAAGCCAAGTTAGCACAACAAGGAGATGTAAAGTATTTAGAGTTTTGGGTCAGGATGCTGCCTGGCGAAGGACATAAAAGTGAGTATAGAGCTACCGAAATAAGTCTTAGGAAAAAAGATGGTCTTAGTACCAAAGGCTTTGACAAGTTAGAATATTCTCTCAATCTAATGAACTTAGATTTGATAAATAAACGAGTGAGGGTTATTGAATGCCACTATTATGATAATGAAGGTCATATCATAGATTGGTACAAGCTTAAAGAGTATGAGACAGATTGGGATAATGTAATCCCCGGTAGTGTAGTTGACGGTATGATAGACTTCTTTGTAAAGAAGAAAAATTCAGTCAAAGAAAACAGGTCAAACACGTTAACACAATAGTTTATCATTAAGAGGGGCCCGAACACTGTAGGTGTTGTGCATAGGAGTGAAAAGTGGTAACTTTGTACCCATGGGTTTACTGTTTAATCGAGCAAACAGGTTAGTTTTGTACACCATTACCAAACAGCCACGTAATTCATTGATTATCAATAGGGCATTTTTCATAATCCTGCAAACTGCAACAAATTGCAACAAAATTGTGGTTAAATGAGCGTAAGAGTAGTATTCCTTAGCTTGGTAGCACAGTAGTAATGTGGTGTAATCGACAGGCACCAGAGACCTTTCTGTCATTGGTCGCTGGCGGCTTTATTCATTCGTTGTTTGTGTTTTCAATGGTATTCATGCTGCTTCGCGGTCTTTGTTTTACTTTCTTTTCCGCAAAAGAAAGTAAAGGAAGCGCAGACAAGAGCATAGCAAAAAAGCTCGCGAATGGCAACAACACGTATTTTGTGAGATTGCTTCGTTCCTCACAATGACGCAATGAGAAGGTCAATCAACTAACCACCCCACCGCCTTACCACCAGCGATGAGTTAGTACCACCAAAACCAAATGAGTTGGAGAGAAACAGGCTGAAGTCTTGTTGCAGGGTTTGGGGTATCACGTTTATTTTGGCGCTGTGCTCGTCGGGGTTTTCAAAGTTTATGTTAGGTGCTATAAAGCTGTTTTGCATCATCAGCATACTGTACACTATCTCGCTGGCACCCGCCATCCAGCACTCATGGCCTGTCATGCTCTTGGTACTGCTTACGGGTACTTTGCCGCCAAACACCTCGTATATCGCCTCTGCCTCGCTGCCATCGCCGGCTGGTGTGCTGGTAGCATGGGCGTTTATGTATTGTATATCGGCAGCTGTGTAGCCACTGTCTTTCAGTGCGCGGCCTATAGAGCGCACCTGACCTTCTGTACTGGGGTTGCTGATGTGTTGCCCGTTGCTGCTGAAGCCATAGCCAAGTACCTCTGCCAGTATGGTTGCTCCACGTGCTTGCGCACTTTCAAGACTCTCGAGTATCACCGTTGCGGCACCACCACCAGGTACAAGCCCATCACGGTCGCGGTCGAAGGGGCGGGAAGCACGAGCGGGTTCGTCCTCTCGCATACTAAATGTACCCAACGCATCGAAGTTGGGCATGGAGTAGATGTTTACTTCTTGTGCACCGCCGCATATCACCCTGTCTTGCAGCCCTTGTTTGATGAACATATAACCGAGCCCTATGCTATGCGAGCCACTGGCACATGCCGCACTGATGGTGAAGTTGATACCTCGCAGCTTGAAGATGGTAGAGAGATTCATGGTAACGGTACTGTTCAGCACCTGAAACACCGAACCACTGCCTACCAGCATGGTATCTTTCTTTTCGCGTACCAGGTCTATACCTTCTATCACGGGTTGTGCACAGCTATCGTTGCCGTAGATAATACCTGTTTCGTGTTGGTCGAAGAAGTCGGTAGTCATACCTGCCTGTGCCATCGCCTCTGTTGTTGCCATGTAGGCAAACTCTGCATGTTCGGGCATCATAATGCGGGAGCGGCGGTCGAGCAGGCCCTTTAATTGCGGGCGTTCTACAAAACCGGTCAGCCCACTACGGTAACCCATCTCTTTGCGGCGGGGGTCGAGTATTATGCCCGACCTTCCCTCAAACAACGACTTGGTTACTTCTTCCCTGTTCTTACCCAACGAAGAATAAATACCTAAACCTGTGATAACTACACGACTCATGCTGCTGATAAACTTAATGAACTGAAAGCGTAAAATTAATTATAAAGTTTAGGAAAACAGTAGTGGTTGCGACATAGTTTAAATACGCAAATCAGTAAATTTGTATGAAAGGATATATGCCATGACGATAGCTGCCATCAGAAAAAAACTGCACGAATACTTAGATACGGCAGACGATAAGAAGATAAAAGCCATGTACACTTTGCTTGAAAGTGAAATAGAAGAACATACTTACAGCGATGAGTTTATTGCTACGCTTGAAGATAAATATGAGGTTTATAAAACTACTGGCAAGGCTAACTTGATAAGTGCAGAGGAAAGCAAAAAACGTGTAAATGATATTCTAAAGAAAGCGGGACGTAAATGATATTTACTTACAGCTTTGAAGACGAAGCACAACAACAGTATGAAGATGCAATATGGTGGTATGCACAACAAAGCATAGTTGCTGCAAAGAGTTTCATAAACCGCATAGAAGACTTACTTGAAGTAATATGCAAAAATCCGTATGTAGGAAAAAACTTATCGAAGAACTTTCGAGAGTTTAAAGTAAAAAACTATCCTTATAGTCTTATCTATACCATAGAAGAAGGACATATTATTGTTTGGGTAGTTTTTCATCACAGTATGAACCCTGATAATAAGTACCCAGAATAATCTTCTATGTGTACAAAGCCCCGTTGATGGATATTACCTGCCCGCTGATGTAGCCTGCATTTTTACCCACCAAGAAACCTACCAGTTCTGCTACTTCTTCGGCAGTACCAAAACGTTTCATCGGTATCATACCTACCAGTTCTTTCTCGTCCAGGTCGCCTGTCATATCTGTTTTGATGAAGCCCGGTGCTACGGCATTTACAGTGATGTTGCGCTTGGCTATCTCTTGCGCCAGTGCTTTGGTAGCACCTATCATGCCAGCTTTGGCAGCGCTGTAGTTTACCTGTCCGGGCATACCTTTTATACCACTCAGCGATACCATATTGATGATACGTCCGTAGCGGTTCATAAGCATTGGGTTTAGTACTGTTTTGGTAACGTTGTACATACCCCGCAAGCTGGTATCAAGCACTTCATCCCACTGCTCATCTGTCATGCTCATCAGCAATGTATCTTGCCTGATGCCTGCATTGTTTACCAATACTTCTATGATGTGTTCTTTGTTGGCTTCCATCCAGCCGCCTAATACTTGTTGTACGCTTTCTTTACTGGCAACATCAAAGTTCAGCACTTGTGCATCTACGCCTTTTTCTTTGGCAAGGGTGGCTGTTTCTTCTGCGGCGGCTTTATTGCCTTTGTAGTTTACCAGTATGTTGTAACCAAGCTCTGCCAGCTTCAGGCAAGTAGCCCGACCGATACCACGAGAACCACCCGTTACCAATGCGTATTTCATATCAAAAGCAAAAATAAAAAAGTAAAAAGCAAAATACCTTCATTAGCTAATCAGCTAATTATCACATCATCAAATCTTCTTCTTAAAATGCGCTACTATATCTGTATCTATCAGCCATTGCTTTACCTCTTGCAGGTTAGGCGATGCTGAAAAATCTTCTTTGAAGAACGGAAACAGGTTGCGTACACCGTTATACATCCACTTGGTAGAAGGTGCCAGCTTGTTGCTGAAACCACGCAAGTCTATAGCCTGTACCAATGCCACTGCTTCTACGGCCAATACTTCATACGCATTATCTATAACACGGCTGCACATCATGGCAGCGTTGCAACCCATGCTTACAATATCCTGATTGTCGTTGTTGTTGGGTATGCTGTGTATGTACATAGGGTTGCTGAGTGTTTGGTTCTCGGCAACGGTACTTGTTGCAGGGTACTGCATACCTTGTATGCCGAAATTCAACCCCAGTTTACCTGCATTGGCAAAAGGTGGCAGCTTCTGGTTCAGGTGCGGATTGAGCAGGAAGTTTAGTTGACGCTCTGCCAGCATAGACAGCTTTGTTACGGCTATCTTCAGCTTATCCATTTCCAATGCTATATAGTCGCCGTGGAAGTTGCCACCGTGAAATATATTTTTGTTCTTACGGTCAACCACCGGGTTGTCGTTTACAGAGTTCAGTTCGTTTACTATCACCTTTTCCGTATTCAGCACCGTATCAAATATCGGCCCCAGTATTTGCGGTACACAGCGCAGCGAATAGTATTCCTGTACTTTATCTTCTATTACGTCAACAGTTACTTTTTTGTCGTACAGGTGTTCGTGGCGTTTGCGCATCAGCTTGCTGTCTTTGCCCAATATGCGCATCCACTCTGCTACGGCGCGTTGCCCGTTGTGTTGTTTTACATTATTCAATTCGGCAGAAAAATGGTCGTCATAGGCTTCCATCATTTCATTTACCATCAGCGACAGCAGCATACTCCACACTACCAATCGGTGCGCCATCACTACATTCACCCCGCCAATACCCGTCATAGCCGATGTACCGTTGAGCATACCCAAACCCTCGCGGATGTGTATATCCATCGGTTTCAGCCCTGTCTTTTTATATACTTCTTTGGCAGCTGTTACCTTGCCTTTGTACCAGAAATTGCCCTCGCCAATCAGCCCGAGTGCTAAGTGCGCCAACTGCACTAAATCGCCACTGGCACCTACGCCGCCGTGCGCGTATATGCACGGGTAGGCTTCGTTGTTCAGCAGGTCGGTCATTAACTGCACCGCATCGGGGTGTATGCCGCTATAGCCCAGCAACATGGTATGAAGCCTTGCCAGCAACATAGCCCTGCTATGCATGGGCGACAGCAACTGCCCCATACCCGAGCTGTGGCTGCGGATGAGGTTGTACTGCAACTGTTTGCGGTCGGCATCGTTGATGCGGTATTGTGCCATAGGGCCGAAGCCCGTATTGATGCCGTAAATCAGCTTATCGGTTGAGAACGCTTTCAGGAAATTGTAGCTCTGTGTTACTTCTTTGATGGCAGGCGCGGCTATGTTGATGGCTTTGCCATGCAACACTATCTGCTCAAATACCGACAAGTCTATTGCTTTGCCCCCAAGGGAAACCATATTCAATAAGGATAATTAAAGTGAGCAAAAATATAAAAACTAAGGCTTGTGTGGTGAATTTCACGTGAAAATACCGTAGAATGGGTATATATATGTTATTCCTTACTTGCTGTTGCTGGTGTTCTTCACCAGCAACTATCGCATCACCTCTTTGTTGGTGAAGAACACCAACAATGGCTAGTCGGTGAAGAACACTAACAATGGCGAAAACTGTGTTCAAGCGATGACGCTTGAACAAGAGGGGGTTATATATGTTATTCCTTACTCGGTTGTCGGTAAAGAACACCTAGAAAGACAGTAAGTGTTTTTGAAAGTAATATTATCCTTATGTGGCATTTAGTAATTTTACAAAAACATATCACGTATGTCAAAATTAGCGAGAGCTATTGGCTCAAAATCTTTTGATTGTCCTCATTGTTATGCGTATTCACAACAATCATGGACAAGCCATATAACCTGTCACGATGGCACTGGAAGACACTTATATCATTTAGATAGTTTTTACATTGCAAAGTGTACTGCTTGTAATAATTTTTCAATATGGTCTGCTGTAAATTCTACAATGGTATACCCTACAATAGCTGGTGAAATATTACCAAATGAAGATATGCCTGATGATATAAAAAATGATTTTGAAGAGGCTAGGCAGATAATCAATATTTCTCCAAGGGGGGCTGCAGCATTATTAAGATTAGCAATACAAAAATTATGTATTCACTTAGGCGAAAAGGGTAAAGACCTAAATACAGATATTGGAAACCTAGTAAAAAAAGGGTTACCAGCAACTATACAAATGGCATTTGATAATGTTCGAGTCACTGGAAATAACGCAGTACATCCTGGTGAATTAAATATTGATGATAACCCTGATATTGCACGAGCGTTATTTACGTTTGTAAACGTAATATGTGATGTTCTAATTACCCAACCAAAAAAGATTGCTGAGTATTATGATAAATTACCTGAAAACTCATTAAAGGGTATTGAAAAAAGGGATAATAAAAATAATTCTCAAACGATGTCTTAATACTTCTACTCCTTACTTATCAGCGATGTAAAAGGGTTGCGTAGTTTTTCGTAGCCTACAAGGTCCACTTTTATGCTGCCTACCAATATAGGGCTGTCAACACGCACGGGCAGGTGGTTGGCATCGTCGCTTACCCATACCATCATTTTTTCGCCGCCGCTAAACATGGTACCCTCTATCAGTAAGGGGGCTATCTTAATGGTATTGAACGTACCGTATTTGGTGGTGATGCGTTCTTTGCCCATATAACGGATGTACAGGTTATATACTTTGTCATCCAGAAACATACTGAATGGTATTTTATCGCCCGCCTTGTATTTACTGTAGTCTATATTGCGGGCGTAGTAGATGGTAGAGAGTACGTCCTGCACACAATCGGGTATGCTGAATACACCGTTGGTAGAAGTAGCTTGTTTTTGTGTATGGTTGAACGATACATCATTCTCTATTTTAAAGCCCCCCTCGTTTACATGGCGTATAAACCTGAGTGGTAATAACTGCTCCGCATCTATATAGGTTTCATACCTGTCGCGCACTTTAAAAAACCAGTCGTACGATTTGAATGTTTTGCCCTCGCCTATTACATGGTACACCTGCCTGCCGTTCATGTTTTCCAGATAGGTGGCAAATACGGCAACGCCTGCACCCACCCATATAGCACTCATGTTGTAATACACTTTAAACGTCAGCCTTTCGCCCTCTTTAAAGCTGGTATTTTTGATACCGCAAAAATCGGTAAGCTGTGCGCGGGTTTGCGTGGTGTTACATATCGTCAGCAGGGTTATTGTTATGTATTTCAGCAGCGCGTTCATCTTCTTATGTTCCTGTTTACCATACTATAAATATACCGATTTCGTCAACGCAACAACCGCATCCTGAATAGTAATATGCTACCCAGTATAGCAGGCAGTATCAGGTTGATGCACCATATACCTACTGTAGCTGCCAGTATGCCTACTGTGTTATCGCTGAAGTGATGAAAGAGATACAAACCCACCTGCCCGCGCTCGCCCAACTCTACCAGTGTGATGGACGGTATTACCGCTATCACCCAAAAGAAAAGGGAAGACATCATAAAACCACCGAAAGCAGGCATATCTACATTCATCCACCATAGCAAAAACAAATATTGTGCCGTATAGATGGCGTAGCGTAGCACGGATATGCAAAGAATTGTTAACTGCAACCGTGGTGTAAAGCGTTTCAGCAGCTTGCCATATACGTTGAATTTGCGTAGCCATTTGATGCGCTCTATAACGGGCATCCATGTTTCGAACCGCCAATAGATGATGAATACCACCACTAACACGATGGCGCAACTCACTAAAACAACGGTAGAAAACGTGCCGGGGAAATGAATATTGTAATAAATAAGCCCTGCCAACCCGAACATGAACAGCGTGAGCATCTGTGCCAACGCACCCAATACAGATACACCTATCAGGCGCACGGTGTTTTTCCTTTTCAGGTATAACAGCCTGCCGGGGTATTCCCCGATCCGGTTGGGCGTAACGAGCGAGAGAGCGATGCCTGCGAAATAACTAAAGAACGCTTTTCGGTAAGACAATGGCTGTGCGGAGCGTGCCAGCAGATGCCATTTCTTGGCTTCCAGCGCAAGATTCAGCGGCATAAGGACTAAACAAATAATGAGTAAATAAACAGGCCCTGTTTGCCAGGCGGCATCCCAATCTACCTTATTCAGTTGTTTTTGTATCTGCAAATAAATACCCCACAACAGCAGTATGGATATGCTTCCGCCGATTACATAATTAAGCCATATTTTAGTAGTTTTGTTCAAATCAATTTTCGGCATTGCAGCAGGATACGCACATCATTCTTGGCATAGACCCCGGTACGCTTGTTATGGGTTATGGCCTGATAGCCGTGAACAAAAATAAGGTTTCGTTGGTGGAAATGGGGGTATTACAATTATCAAAACATGACGACCATGCAGAAAGGCTTGAATTGATATACCGCAAGATGGAAGCCCTCATCACTATACACAAACCCATAGCCGTAGCCATAGAGGCTCCATTCTTTGGCAAAAACGTACAGAGTATGCTGAAGCTGGGCAGGGCGCAGGGTGTAGCCATAGCCGCCGCCATGAAGCACGGGCTACGTGCCGTAGAGTATGCGCCGCGCAAGATAAAGCAATCCATCACGGGGCGGGGTAATGCCAATAAAGAGCAGGTATGGCAGATGCTGCAACACACGCTGGGCTTTCAGGAAGATGTAAAATACATGGATGCTACCGATGCGGTGGGTGTTGCTTTATGCCATCATTACCAAAGCAAAATACCTGTGAGTAATAGCCCTAAGAAAGCCGTACTGAAAACCAAAAAAACAAACTGGGCATCATTTATTGCCGATAACCCCGACAGGGTGCGGGTTAAGAAATAATTACATTTCGCGGATTTTTATTTTCACATCGTGCGGTGCTGGTTCATCACCGCCGAAGTAGGGCAGTAGTTTGTAGCCTGTGGCGGTAGAGCTTGTACACCCTCGCGACATAGTATCTGTTTTGCCGTTCAACTCAAATATATACCTGTCTGGCAGTACGTATAGTTTACAATCAAAAGCCTTGTTCAGCGCCACGGTCCCCAATTCTTTGTAAGTACGCACACCACCTGCATAGCAATAGGCATGTATGCGCATGGCACCGTTATACCAATTCCACCCAAAGCGGGCACTATTGGTTTGGTGGTGGCTGGCACAGTCGGCAAAGCCAAATAGTTTATTAATATCTTGTTGATTGGCAGGCAGGGTGGTAGTGTAGATGCAGGTACTGTCTAATATTGCCCTGTAGTGCAGGGTTACGTATTGTGTGATGGCATAAGTATTGTTCTCACAAAAATTATTACCCTTTTTTATCAGGTAGGTAACAAAGCTGTCTGCTACGGTATCGCCTGCTATGGGGCGGGGTTTTGCCCATTGGTCGGTATTGGGTGAGGCTACCTGATTTTGCCCTTTGCCTGTGGTGTCTGTAGCAGGGTTGGTAGTATTAGGAGCAACAGGCGGGGTATCGGTTTTTTTACAGTTGCACAAACAAACGATGAGTAACAGAAACAATAGCTTACGCATACAGAGTAAAGATTGTTGAATATAATACATAATGTGCATTAAGCCTTAATAAGTCATTAAAATATTAATATACGAACTTGCACAGGCAAAGGGTTTTACTTACTTTTAAGTGCTGAAAAAGGTAGAAGCTCCACTACTTTATACACTTGTTTGTGTATATTGCAAGCACTGATTTTTGAAAACGGATAAGGTGTGTTAACGCATACCGAGAAAGATAAACATATAGATACGTATGCCCGATAAAGCCAAAATACTATTAGTAGAGGATGACCCGACGCTGAGTTATGTGGTGCGCGACAGCCTGTCGAACAACGGCTATGAAGTGATACACTGTGCTGATGCTGAAACCGCATGGGCTCAGTTTATGAAGCACAATTTTGACGTGTGCCTGCTGGATGTAATGCTGCCTAAAAAAGACGGTATGCATCTGGCTACTCAAATACGACAGAAAAACGAAAGCATCCCCATATTGCTGCTCACATCCAAAAACATGGATGATGACAAGATAGCGGGCTTCCGTAGCGGCGCGGACGATTATATCACCAAGCCGTTCAATATGCAGGAACTGCTGCTACGCCTTGAGGTATTCCTGAAACGCACGAAGAAGAAAGAAGAAGATACTACAGCTGATGTAATGCTGGGTACACTGCAGTTTGACTACAACAATCTGGTATTGAAAGGTGATAAAGTAGAGCACCAACTGACACAGCGCGAGGCCGACCTGATAAAATACCTTGTACAAAATGCTAACCGCGTGCTAAAGCGCGATGAGATATTGCTGAATGTATGGGGTAAGGAAGACTACTTCCTAGGGCGTAGTATGGACGTGTTCATTACCAAAGTGCGTAAGTTTATTAAAGAGCAGCCGGGTGTAGAGTTGCAAACCATACACGGCATAGGCTTTAAGTTTGTGTACAACCAATAAGCATTTTACAACAATCTTATATAAAGGCAAAGCGATGGGTAGACACCCATCGCTTTTTTCTATCCTCTATATGTAACGCTAAAATTGTGTTGCGCCGTCGCCTTCCAGCATCTGCTCAAAACGCGGACATGCTACGCTGCTACGGTAGCCGTCGCGATGCTTGTACTTGCCACGCACAAATAATGATATTTCGTACCCCGCCGTACCATTGGTAGCTGGCTTCAGGGTTGATGTATTGAAATCGTAAGAAAGTGTAAGTGAGTATTGGTTGTAGTCAATTTTTACTGTAGGTATCCAAGAGTCTTTTACACGTACAAAAGCACCTGCATACAGTACAATGGCTTTAGATAATTCAGGATTGTTGCGCCAGCTAACCAAGCCCCCGCCTATTATTTGTGTGTAAGGACCTTGTGTTGTATAATTGGCATGAATAGTAAGCCCTATTTGTTGTGTCAGGTTGGCACGTACACCCAAGTTGCCCGTCCATTTGGTATCAAGGCGTAGTATATCTCCTTGCCCCGTAAACGATTGTTTGGGGCGGGCAACGTGAAAGCCTGCCATACCTATATAATAGTTGATATTGCGCGCAGGGCCTATAGTACTGTTATAGCTGATGCCTGCACCAAGGTCGTATGCGCTGAGCGAAACGTTTTGCAAGTTTTCACCCGTAGCGGCTGTCTGGTCGTAGCCGCCATTTTGGTATTGGGTGCTAAAGGTAGCTTTAGACAAATCAAACGCTCGCTGGATATAACCACCCGTAAAACCAACTGATAAATAAGAACGGCGGCCATCTGCCATTACTTTATTATAGTTGATGGCGGGGTACACCTGCATACTGGTAAAGTTGATGCTCCCGGCTTTGTCATACGTTGCAGCTACGCCGAAGCTGATATAGTCGCCCACTTCCCTGTTTACCGCAATGCGTGTTTCGGCAGATGCCAGCATGGTTTGGAATGGTACCGATATGTTGCTCCATTGTGTGCGGTAGTTTACACCCGCTTTATAATCTCCGCTGAAGATGCCCGTTAATGCGGGATTGCGCAATATGGCATTTTCATAAAACTGCGAGAAATGTATATCCTGCGCCTGCACTGTTTGGTACAGTACAACGGAAAGCAAGAGTGTTAAAAATTTCTTCATCATACTATGTTTAGCAGTTACATTCTTATCATTACCTCACTATTGATATATCGCCCTTCAGCTCTATCGGCTCGCCCGATTCGCAGAAAGCATTTACCATGTACACAAACACGTCGGGTTTCAACGGTGTGTTTTTGTATGTACCATCCCAACCAATAGACGGGTCATTAATCTTCATATTATCTCGAGCGAACATCAATTCGCCCCAACGGTTGTATATGCGGAAGCTCTTTACTTCCGTTATACCCTTACCCTGCGGGAAGAACCTATCGTTCACACCATCATTATTTGGTGTAAAAGTATTGGCAAGGAATAGCTGTGTCTTATCGCAAGTTACTCGGACAGTAATGTCGTCTGAAGCAGTACAGTTGTAGCCACTTGTTACATTCACTACATACTTGGTAGTGCGGCGTGGCGATGCAGTTGGATTGGCGCAATCGTAGCAACTCAAATCGTTAGCTGGTGTCCACTCATATTTTGTAATGTTATTGCCTTTGGCATTCAGCTGTATGCTGTTGCCGCCACCAATGGTAACATCAGGGCCCAGTTCTACTTCTGGTAAGTCGTGCACTATTACATTGATGTAACCTGTATCTGTAAAGCAGTCGCCTTGTTTTACGATTACTGCATAGCGTGTTGTTGTTGTGGGGCTTACTTTTACCCTTGCGGCTTTATTATTATCAACACCATCGGCAGGTATCCAAGTATAAGATGAGCCGCCTGTAGCGTATAGCTCTGCAGATTCGCCTTTACAGAATGCCGCATCAGGCCCAAAGCTAACAGGCCCTTTTTCTATAATAGACACTGTTACTTTATCCGTATCGCTACAGCCTATGTTATCAAAACCTACAACAGTGTACGTAGTTTGTGCTGATGGCTTAGCAAATGGGTTCGGGCAATTGGTACAAGAAAGCGTATTGCTTGGTTGTTGCCATTCGTAAGTCTGCGCACCGTTAGCGTTCAGTTGCACTGTAGAGCCAGAACAAATAATAATATCGTCACCCGCATTCACATCCGGTTTTGGATTTACAGTTACTTTAATATTGGCAGTATTGCTACAACCATCCGGGCCAGTGCCTGTAACGGTATAAGTAGTAGTTGTGGTTGGTGTAGCAAATGGATCGGGGCAAGTAGTACAAGACAGCCCGTTTGTTGGCGACCAAGAATAGCTATTGCCGCCTAAAACTGTCAACTGTGTGCTACGACCTTCGCATATTGCTACATCAGGGCTTGGATACAATACAGGCTTCGGCAATACTGTAATGGTTAGTGAGGCTGATGATGAACAGCCATTGCTGGTACCTGTTACGGTATATACGGCAGTTATTGCAGGCGTTGCAGTTGGGCTTGGGCAATTGGTACAAGACAAGTTAGGCCCCGTCCATATATAAGTAGTTGCGCCACCTGCCGTTAATATAGCAGACTCTCCCGTACATATTGTTTTACCACCGCTTGCGGTAACGACAGGAATAGGATAGACCGTAATTGTAGCCTTACCGGTATCTGTACAGCCTTTGATGTCTGTACCTGTTACTATATATGTTGTAGTAGTAGTTGGTGTTGCTACCGGGCTAGTACATGTACTGCAAGACAAGCTGCCTGCCGGAGACCATGAATATGTTGCTGCACCGGTGACAGATAATGTTGCGCTGCCACCATCACATATAGATTGCGAGCCACTTGCGGTTACTACCGGCAACTGATTAACCGTTACTACCACCTGGTCTGTATCTCTACAGCTATTACCATCTACACCTATTACACTATATGTAATAGTAGCCGTAGGCGATGCATTGGGGCTGGCACAATTGGTACATGATAACCCTGTAGATGGCGACCATTGATACGTTGATGCGCCACTTGCGGATAATGATACCGATGAACCCACACATATTTCCCTGTCCAATCCTGCATTAACTGTAGGCCTTGTATTTACCGTTACCGTTATCATACCTGTATCGGTACAGCCATTAGCATCTGTACCTGTTACTATATAAGTAGTATTAACCACAGGTGTAGCTGTTGGTGATGTACAAGTAGTACAAGACAACCCTGTTGCAGGTGTCCATACATATGTGCTTGCACCATTAGCTGTCAGGGTTGTATTAGAGCCCTCGCATATAATATTGCTACCCGTAGCGCTAACGGTTGGCTTATTATTTACCGTTACAATAACTGTCGCGGTGTTCGTGCAGCCGTTGCCGTCGGTACCGGTTACGGTATATGTAGTGGTAGTAGTTGTTGTTGCTACAGGATTTACACAGGTGCTGCACGATAATGTTGCAGCAGGTGTCCATACATAAGTAGTTGCGCCACCAGCAGCAAGCGTAGTGCTTGCGCCATTACATATCGCTACATTACTGCCAGCCGTTACGGTAGGTTTCGCATTTACATTTACGGTGGTAGTAGCTGTGTTTGTACAACCATTAGCATCCGTACCTGTTACGGTATATGTGGTGGTAGTTGTTGGTGTAGCAACAGGGCTGGCACAAGTACTGCAAGACAGGCTGCTTATTGGTGTCCATGCATAAGTAGTTGCTCCGTTGGCAGAAAGTGTGGCACTGCCGCCGTTGCATATTGTTTGGTTGGCATTTGCTGTTACCACAGGCAATGCATTTACTGTAATTGTTACATTACCTGTATCGGTACAGCCGTTTGCATCCGTGCCAGTTACGGTGTAGGTTGTAGTTGCAGTAGGCGTTGCAACCGGGCTCACACACGTGCTGCAAGACAATGTACCTGCAGGCACCCAAGTATAAGAAGTAGCACCACTGGCTGTAAGCGTAGCTGTGCTGCCTGCACATACTGCCGTTGTATTAGCAGTTGCAGATACATTTGGCTTGCTGTTGATGCCTACTGTTACTGTTGCGGTATCCTTACAGCCATTGGCATCTGTACCTATCAAAGTATAAACAGTTGAAACAGTTGGCGTAGCAGTTGGGTTAACACAAGTGCTGCAGGATAATGTACCCGCAGGCGACCATACATACGTTGATGCACCACTTGCTGTAAGTGTTGCGGGTTGCCCATCGCACACAGATGTATTGCTGCCTGCACTTACGGTTGGTTGCTGATTAACTGTTACAGTTACCAATCCTGTATCTGTACATCCATTAGCATCCGTACCTGTTACTGTATAAGTTGTAGTAGTGTTTGGCGTAGCCACAGGGCTGGCACAAGTGCTGCAAGACAAGCTGCCTGCTGGCGACCATGTGTAAGATGATGCACCGTTAGCAGTGAGTGTTGCGGTGCTGCCAATGCAAATTGTTTGATTAGCTGCTGCAGTTACATTTGGTGCAGTATTTACCGTTATGGTTACATTACCTGTATCTGTACAACCGTTAGCATCCGTACCTGTTACTATGTATGTAGTAGTAATAGCAGGCGTAGCCGTAGTATTTGTGCAGGTACTGCAAGACAAGCTGCCAGTCGGTGTCCAAGCATAGGTGTTAGCACCCGATGCTGTCAAGGTAGCCGTACTGCCCGCACATATAGAAGTGTTATTGGCTGTTGCCGAAACATTTGGTTTGTTGTTGACAGTAACAGTGACACTTGCCGTATCTGTACAGCCATTGCCGTCAGTACCTGTTACAATATAAGTTGTAGTTGCAGTAGGGTTAGCGGTTGGGTTGGCACAGTTCGTACAGGACAAGCCCGTTGACGGCGACCATGTATATGATACTGCACCCGATGCTGTAATTGTAGTAGAGGTAGTAGCACCAATACATATTGCCTGATTGCCCGATGCTGTAACATTTGGCGGAGCAAGTATGGTAACTGTTTTGATAACCGTATCTGCACATCCTTGTGTGTTGATGGCAATCAGCCTTACATTGTAAGTACCCGGTGCGGTGTATGTGTGCGATGGATTTTTAGCAGTGCTTGTACCACCATCACCAAAGTTCCATGCGCGAGATGAGATGGGGCTGATATAGCTCAGCACCGTATCTGTAAACTGTACTGTACCTGCGTTACACAGATTGTTAGGTGTGAATGTAAAGTCAGCATCTATCTTATCAACCTTGATGGTATCGACACCGAATATCGGTACTAGGCAAGATGCGCCATCACTTAATATCAGCTTAGGTACATATTTACCTGTTTGTGTATAAGTGTATGAGTAAGTGCTACCCGTTGTGGTCTGTGTAAAGCCATTGCTCATATCCCATATTAGTGATGTGGCATTGCTGGTAGTAGCAGAGAAATTAACCGTCAGCGGATTACAACCTGCAGTAGGGCTATAAGTAAATGTACCCGTAGGGCCGTTAACAGTTACTGTTTTTGTTACTGAGTCTTTACAGCCTGATGATGCCGTGCCTATGAGCTTCACGCTATATACACCAGGATAAGTATATAGTGTGCTTGGGTTGGTAACGGTTGATTGGCTGCCATTGCCAAACACCCATGTATAGCTGCTTACGTTTACAGATGTGTTGGTAAAGTTTACTACCAGTGGCGGACAGTTGGCAACTGAATCGCTCATGGTAAAGTTGATATTCGGGGTAGTTACTTTTACATACGCTGTTTTTACCATCGAGTCTTTACAACCATACATATCTGTCAACACCAGTTTTACAGTGTAAGTGCCAGCTGTATTATAGGTATGTGTTGGTGTAGTAGCTGTTGATGTATTACCATCGCCGAAATGCCAGATGCTGGTAAATGAAGCGCCCCCGGAATTATTTACAAACGCCACAGGTTTACCAACACATACATTTGTATCGTTGGTATGAAACTGTGCAACAGGTTTTGTTGCGAGTACGTAGTTATTTTTCGTCAGTGAGTCTTTACAGCCATTTGCATCAGTTACTACTAACTTTACCGGCCAGGTGCCACTGTATATATACGTGTAAGAAATAGTACTATTTGTAGTGGTTTGCGGACCACCATATACAAAATCCCAAGTACGGCTCGTGATGGCAAAGCCACCATTCGGTGTACTATTATCTGTAAATGTGGCCGTGAATGGTGTACAACCTATCAATGGCGCACCAGTGAAGGCAACGGTAGGGCCGCCAACTTTTATATAGTTTGTTTTTATTACAGAGTCTTTACAACCGTTAATATCCGTCACTACCAGTTTTGGGCTGAATATACCCGATGTACTGTAGGCATAATATATATTGCCAGACGCAGGTGTAGCAATATTTCCATCACCAAAATCCCATTTATGATTGGTAACTGCACTACTACTGGCAACAGCAAACAGGTTGGTTGATTGTCCTTTACAGAGTGTAGTATCGCTGATAGAAAAATCTGCAGATAGCGGTTGTATATTAACCGTGCGTGCATAAGTACTGCTACAGTTGTAGGTTGTATTTACAACAGTTAGTGTTATGGTTTTAGTACCCGTAGTACTGTATGTATGTGTTAGTGTGCCCCCTGTTTGTGTAGAGGTATTACCATCGCCAAAATCCCACAGGTAGGTATTTGCGCCAAACGAACTATCAATTAATGTAACCGCATACCTATTGCTACAAGACGTGCTTATACCGAAGTATGCATCAGGTGGATGAACGGTAATATAATTGCCGCGCGTGAAAGTATCGCGACAACCATTATTATTAGCAATCAGCGTTACGCTATAAGTGCCTGTACTATAGCCATTGTAGCTTGGGTTAGTAGCAGTGGACCCGCCACCATCACCAAAATTCCATGTGTATGATGTAGCCCCGGTAGATGCATTGGTGAATGTAACCGTTGCTCCCGGGCATAGTGTTGTTGGCGAAGCGGTAAATGATGCCGATGGCTTACTTGCAATGTTAACTGTATTGGTAGTGCTGTAAGTACAACCTGTACCTGTTGTGTAGGTAACTGTTACTGTATATGTACCTGATGCGGTATAGTTGTGCGACTGTGTACTGCAAGATGAGCAGGAAACAGTAGCGCTGCCATCGCCAAAGTTCCAAGTGTAGTTGCTAACAGGTATCAGTGTAGTAACATTGGCAACAAAACTGATATTAACTGGCGCACAACCCGAATATGTGCCTACCACTAGATTGGCAGTAGGTTGCTGTATTTTTATATAGTTGGTACGAGTAAAGGAATCTGTACAAGTACCATTGGTGGCAATGAGCTTTACAGAATAATTACCCAAGGCATTGTAAGTATGCGAAGGATTGGTAGATGTTGAAGTGTTGCCGTCGCCAAAACGCCACAGGTACGACGATGCACCTGTAGTAGTGTTGCTGAATGTAGTAACAAACGGAACGGTACAACCTTCTGTAGGTGATGCTGTGAAGTTGATAGCTGGACTGGCGTTAACAGTAATTGTTTTGGTGTCCGTATCGCTACAGCCCGATTTGGTAACAATCAATGTTACAGTATACGTGCCAGCTGTGCTATAACTATATGTAGGATTGGTGGTAGTAGAAGTACCGCCGTTGCCAAAATTCCATGCGCTGGTATAACCAGTAGGCGTAGATGTATTGGTGAAACTTACATTTTTGCCACTACATACGCTCGATACACTCATATTGAATGATGCTACCGGAGAACCAATAGACACAAGCGATGTGCTTGTAAAAGTATCCTTACAGCCAAATGCATTGGTAGCTATCAGGCGTACTGTGTATGTACCTGTTGCTGTGTATGTATGTGTGGGGTTGGTAGCTGTTGATGTACCACCGTCACCAAAAGTCCAGTCGTAGGTAGTTGCTCCTGTGCTGGTATTGGTAAAACTGGCAGTAACTGGTGATGTACACCCACTAACATTTGTAGCGGTAAAGCCAGCTGTTGGTTTTACAGATACTTTGATGAAGTTTGTTTTTACTAAAGATTTTGAACAGCCATTACCGTTTGTAACCAATAACGTGACTGTATATGTACCAGGGGTGCTGTAAGTTTTAGTAGGGCTGGTGGCGGTAGAGGTAGTACCATCACCAAAGTCCCACAAATAGGTAGCTGTACCTGTGCCACCGGGTACTGAGTTGTTGGTAAATATTACCGTTTTTGTGCCAACGCATGACGGTGTGCTGTCTGCTGTGAAAGCTACTACTGGCGATGGCGCAACAGTAATGTAATTAGTTACGGTTTTAGTATTGCTGCCGTTAGCATTGGTTGCAGTAAGGCTAACTGTATAAGTGCCTGGTGTGATGTACGTTGTAGAAGGATTCTGCAGCGTAGATGTACTACCATTGCCCAAATCCCAATACCAGCTTGTAGGGCTGTTTGTACTCAGGTCTGTAAAATTGGCTACTATAGGAGAGCAGCCCGATGTACTGCTTGTGCTGAAATTAGCTACCGGAGCTTGCGCACGGGCGTTACCAATTAGCAGGATAGAAAAGCATATACACGAAAAAGCGTATAAGTATTTGTTCATACGTTGATTTGTCTGGTTAGTGTATCCCCTATTTTTTGTTTTGAAACCCAGACGAACGCGTTAGTAGCGTTATATAAAGTATTAGCAAATTTATACAATTTGTGGATAAACTGTTAAATTTTGGGTATAAATGTGCAAAAGTTAGTAATTATTTTATAGTAGATAAAATATTACTTGTTTTTTATTGTAAATCAATTATTTACAATAAATACGTACGGTAAAGATTTGTGGATTATTTGTTAGTTAACCGACAAGTTGACGCTTATACAGCTGTATGGTGTTTTCAAGACCATAATATATAGCATCACTGATGAGGGCATGACCTATAGAAACCTCTGCCAGATGAGGGATAGATGTTGCAAAGTATTTAAGGTTTTGCATATCCAAGTCGTGGCCCGCATTTAACCCCAAGTTATTATCTGCTGCTGCTTTTGCCGCTGTAATATAATCAGCGATAGCTTTTGCTTTGGCTGCTTTGTAGTTTTTGGCATAAGCCTCGGTATATAGCTCCACCCTGTCTGTGCCAGTTTGCGCAGCTGCGGCAACCATATCGGCTACCGGGTCTGTAAAAATTGATACGCGAATGCCCGCTTGTTTGAACACGGCAATGATTTCTCGCAAATATTTTTGTTGCTTGACGGTATCCCAACCATGGTCGGATGTAAGTTGCCCAAGGGCATCGGGTACAAGTGTTACTTGTTCGGGGTTTACATCCAATACTAATTGCACAAACTTATCTTCTGTAGGGTTACCTTCTATATTGAACTCTGTAGTGATAATACTTTTTATATCGCGCACATCGGCGTAGCGTATATGGCGTTCATCGGGGCGGGGATGTACCGTAATGCCATCTGCACCAAACAACTGACAATCAATAGCTGCTTTCACTACGTCGGGGTTATTGCCACCACGGCTGTTTCGCAAGGTGGCTATCTTATTTATATTTACTGAAAGCTTGGCTGGCATTACGTTATTTCTTTCAGACAAAAATAATGCGCTTTTCAGTTAAATTGCAGTTAATGTACTTTTTGCGTTCACGCTACTGTTATTTGCTATATGCTGCAACCATTTGTTGGTTGTTGGCTTCGTGCAATCAACGCGCAAAAAAGCAAAGTGACAATACTATCTACCTCAATTACAGCAGCGGTACATTGGAAAGTATAGACCCTGCATTTGCCAAAAACCTGTACAATATGTGGACCGACCATATGGTGTACAATACTTTGGTTGATGCTGACGAATATTTGCAAATAACACCATCGCTTGCGCGAAGCTGGGAAGTGAGTGCAGATGGATTGACATACACTTTTCGCTTGCGTACAGATGTTTTCTTTCAGAATAATGAGGCATTTGTAAACGGTAAGGGACGCAAAATGACGGCAGCCGATGTAGTATACAGCCTTGGCAGGTTGATAGACCCTGCAACCGCATCTACAGGCGCATGGATATTTAATGACAGGGTAGCAGCAGACTCTCCATTTATTGCTACAGACGACAGCACATTTATCATCAGGCTATCAAAACCTTTTCGTCCGCTACCTGTGATGCTTAGTATGCCTTATTGCAGCATTGTGCCACACGAGGCAGTAGAAAAATGGGGTAAAGATTTTCGTGCGCACCCATGCGGTACAGGGCCATTTATGTTTCATTATTGGGATGAGGGCAATGTATTGGTATTACGCAAAAACCCACACTATTGGGAGCAAGACAATACAGGTAGAAAATTGCCGTATGCAGATGCGGTTCAGATAAGTTTTATAGACAGCAAGGCTACAGAGTTTATGCTACTGTTGCAAGGACGTATAGATTTTGTAAACGGATTGGATGGTTCTTTCAAAGATTTGGTGCTGACTAAAAACGGTGAATTGAAAGCAGATTTCAGCAACAAGCTGAATCTGCGCAAACAAACTTATCTGAACACAGAATACATTGGTTTTTTGACAGACAGCAACAGTACTGTTGTGAAAAACAATCCACAACTGAACCCATTAGTACGCCGCGCCATCAACCATGCCATAGACAGGCAAAAGATTGTTACCTACTTTCGCAACGGGGCTGTATTGCCTGCCAATAGTGGTTTTATACCCGCAGGCATACGTGGACATGACAGTACACATAGTTTTGGCTTTGATTACAACCCACCAAAAGCATTAGCATTATTGAAAGAAGCAGGCTACCCCAATGGAAAAGGTCTGCAACCACTACATGTGTTAGCGCCAGAAAACTGGGCAGATATTGTAAACTTCATTGCTACACAATTGAAAGAAGTAGGCATACCACTTGAGGTAGAAATAATACAAGCCAACATCCTGCGCCAACAAATGAGCCGTTCGCAAGCTGCTATGTTTCGCGCACAGTGGATAGCTGACTACCCGGATGCTGAAACTTTTCTGGCATTCTTCTATGGCAATTTTCCCGCACCACCCAACTATACACGTTTCAACAACCTTACATACAACAAATGGTACGAAGAAAGCATGAACCTGCCCGATACTGCGCGATATGTGCGATACCGAAAAATGGATAGCCTTGTAATGAGTCAGGCACCCGTGATACCGTTATTCTACGACCGTTTGCTTCATTTTACAAACAAACGAATAACAGGTTTGAAAGCCAACCCGATGAATATGATAGACCTGAAAGCGGTTAAAGTAAATTGACAGCCTGCTTAGTTTTCTATTGTTGTATTTTCATCTATTACATACAGTGGCCTGTTGCGCACATTGTTGATGATACGGCTGATGTATTCGCCCAATATACCAAGCGATAACAACTGCACACCACCCAAAAACGTAATGCTGATAATGGTAGAAGCCCAACCAGGCAATGTATTGTGTGCAAAGAAATAACCGTACAATGCATACACACCTATCAGGAATGATATGATACAAACTATAAAGCCAAGACTGGTAGCAATTTTCAACGGAGAATCTGAGAATGCTGTAATACCATTAAATGCAAGCCGCAACATTTTACGAAACGGATAATTTGTAGTGCCAAATTTGCGTTCATCTCGCTCAAACATTACATACGTGCTTTTGAAACCCAGCCAAGCTATCTGCCCGCGTATGTATTTGTCGTACTCTTTCATTTGCTTCAGGTAGTTCAGCACATCTCGGCTTATCAACCTGAAATCACCAACGTCTAATGGTATTTCAAAAGACACCAATCGTGCCATCAGGCGATAAAACATTTTTGCAGTAAATAGTTTAAAGAACGTTTCGCCCTTACGTTTACTGCGTTTGGCATATACAACTTTAAACCCATCCTGATACTCTTTGTACATTTCAGGTATCAGTTCGGGTGGGTCTTGCAAATCTCCATCTATAGTAACTATAGCATCGCCTTTTGCATAATCCATGCCTGCGCTAATGGCAATCTGGTGGCCAAAGTTGCGTGCAAAGCTAATGTAATGTAACCGTTGCTTATCTGTTGCACAAGCAGCTTTCAAGCCTTTCAGTGTATTGTCTTTACTCCCATCATTTACGAAGATGATTTCATAATTGTCTGTTATACTTTTTGCAGCATCAGACATACGCTTTACCAGCTGGTTAATGATTTGCTCTTCATTGAACACTGGCACAACTATTGACAGTAAGGGGTGGTTACTTTTTTCCATTAATATGATACACTTTAACGTTTGCAAACGTACCAACAATATCTGAATGATACATAGCTTCCAACTCTCTCATTTTCTTGTCTTTGAATACTACCACTTTATCACCGATATCAAGATATTGTAACTCTTTATACTTCAGGTTGTTTTTTTCTTTCAGCACATTAATATAATAAACAATATTCTGGTCGGCACGGCTATCGTCTGTAAAGACATAGCCTTTTATATCATCATTGTTTCGCATTGTGTTTGACAAAAACAAAGCCATGTGGTGATTTTCTTCCAAGCTACCATCGCGGTGAGGATACATACTTCTCTGTAATATTTCATGATGTGGTATAAACAATGCAAATATTACTATAGCAATTATGCTAAACCTGATTTTTTTATCTGTAGATGCTTCCCATATTGTTTTCAGGAGATGCTCTATAAATACTGCAACGATAATAGCCAGTAAAGGATACATGGGCAGATCATACCAATCGAGTTTTGTAGATGCCAATGATATAATTAGCAGAAAACTAACCGCTGTAATAAATGAAAAAGCAACAAGCGATTGATGTTTTTTATTTTCATTTACTAAAGCATGCGCTAATGCAAGGCCGGCAATTACAATCCAATACTTAAACTTATCCTGCGTAAGCCTGAAAAAGTAAAAATCATTATCTGCTTTATGTTCTTCCAATGCTGTATTGTACCTGCCGCCCAGTTCATTGTCCCACACTGCTTGTAAATAACCCGGTGTTGTATTCTCTCTTAATAAATAATACCCTGCTACCAGTATGAGAAACAATAGTAACCCAGCATATAATTGTTTGGTTTTAAATAGTGACAGTAGTTGCTTTTTGTAAAGTGTATAGATAAACAACCCCGGCAAAAACAAAAGCCCTGCAGCACTTTTTGTAAGTACGGACAGCGATAGGAAAACAAAGAAGTAAAACAAGTGTTTACGAGACTGTTCGTTTATATAAGTATAATAATTAGTAAGATATCCTACAGTACAAAAAGCGAGTAAAGACTCATAGTCTGCCGTGCGCACGCCATGCGTACGTACATAGCCAAAAGAGGTTATCAAAACAAAACAAGCAAAAAATGCCAGGCGTGGGTTATCTGTTTTCTTATATAAAAACCTGAATAGCATGATGCAGGTTAATACGGCTATTATTACTGAAGGCAACCTGATGGCAAGTTCTCCATTGCCCAACAATTTCATTGACAATGCGATAAGCCATACCATTAAAGGCGGCTTCAGATTCCATGTTTCAGGCAGAAATGTATAGGTTGTTACTAAATAGTTGCCTGTTTCAAGCATTTCGAAAGCGTTGTTTGCCAACCTTGATTCATCCCATAGTTGTAATGGAAAAGAATCCAAATGCGAAAACAACGGTAGAGCTATAACACTCAACATCAGTATGAACCAATATACGGGCTTCATGTTGGTATCTTAATTTAGCAGATGATATCTGCATTAAAACGGAAAATACAAAACTTTCGTTACCTGCTTTTGTTTAGTTAATATGGATGTAGCTATTTTTTGGTTTCGGAGAGATTTGCGTCTGCACGATAATGCGGGGTTGTACCATGCATTGAAAAGCGGCAAACCTGTTGTACCCATTTTCATCTTCGATACGAATATATTAGATGAACTTGAGGACAAAGCTGATAAACGGGTTGACTTCATTCGCCGTAGTTTGGTGCAGCTGCAACGTCAACTGAGCGAAATGGGCAGCACACTCCATGTATTGCATGGTACACCTATTGACTGCTACAAAAAGCTAACCAGTATATATAATATAGCTGCCGTATATACCAATCACGATTATGAACCATACGCCAAAGACCGAGAACAGCATATTGCCGACTACCTGCTATCGCAAAACATACCGTTATATACCTACAAAGACCAAGTGCTGTTTGAAAAAGACGAGATAATGAAAGACAACGGTGAGCCATATACCGTGTACACCCCCTACAGTAAAAAAGTAAAAGCGAAGCTGAATGCATTTTACCTGAAAGCTTACCCGACAGAGAAATATTTTAATAATTTCTATAAGCAAGCTCCAATTCCCTTGCCAAGTTTGAGGGAAATTGGTTTCAAGGAAACGGACTTAGATGTTGTACCCCCTACATTAGATATAGATATTGTAAAAAAATACCATGAAACTAGGGATATACCGGGTATCAGGGGTACTACAAAGCTGAGTGTACACCTGCGGTTTGGTAAGCTTAGCATCCGTGAGTTGGCAAGAGAGTCTGCACCCATCAGCGAGAAATACCTGAACGAATTGATATGGCGCGATTTCTATCAAATGATATTATGGCAGTTTCCCAGAGTTGTTAATCAAGCATTTCATAAAGAATATGATAATATAAAATGGCGCAATAATGAGGAAGAATTTGAAAAATGGTGCGCAGGGCAAACAGGCTACCCGATAGTAGATGCAGGTATGCGCGAACTGAACGAAACCGGCTACATGCACAACCGAGTACGGATGGTAGTTGCCAGTTTTCTTACCAAACATTTGCTGATAGACTGGCGGTGGGGTGAGGCATACTTTGCCAAGAAATTATTGGACTTTGACCTAGCCAGTAACAATGGTGGGTGGCAATGGGCGGCAGGTAGCGGGTGCGATGCTGCACCTTACTTCAGGATATTCAACCCCTATTTGCAGACAGAAAAATTTGACACGGATTTGGCATACATCAAAAAATGGGTACCTGAGTTTCAGGAGTTTTCTTACCCACAACCTATAATAGCACATGAGGTTGCACGAGAACGTTGCTTGAAAGTGTACAAAGATGCATTGGCTGATAAGATGAAAATAGAAAGATAGAGATAATTATTATCTGAATAATATAAAGGCTTACAACGTGTGTAAGTCTTTTTTATTGATAATCAATATTATAACGTTCATAAATATTATTTTGTTCATTGTATATGAACTATAAAATGTAGAATATTATAAATTGTAATGAGGTTTGTTAATGTTAGTCGATTGAGATTGTTAAAAAAGGTATTATATTGAATAAATACAAAATAATGTCTATTTATATTGTATTTTTTGAGTACACATATAATAATTTTATTTTGCTTTAAGCCTGATAGTGACAGTAATAAATATTTACATGCAAGATTTATATTTAGTGTATAATATTATTATTTGATAAAGTAATAAATTATGATTAATAAAGCATTGTTAATTATTATTACTCATCTTAAACATTAAGAATTTTATCGCATTATTAATATTTAATTGTTGTATAAATATTGAATGTGATAAATAACAATTTTTAAGCAATTACCGACTAAATTATCATGTCTTTCAAATGCAATATCAAAGCCGAAAACCATATACATAAATATTAATTCACTTATAATAATTTTATTAATCATTTATATTATTCAACAAGCCTATAAACAACAAAAGGGCTTTTCAGCCCTTTTGTAACAAAACTATTTTCTATAAAAGATAATGTAATATGTATTTTAGATAATACCAACGCTTCGGTTAAGCTCTGCCAAATATTCAGGTCTATTTATATCTCTGTAATAGCTATAGAAGCTGAAACACCTCAACGCTCTGTATAGTAAATAACTAATTTTATCTTGATATTATAAATTGCTTTGCTGTTTGTACATCTCTGCCTGACACTCGGATAGTATATATACCACTACCTAAATCACTAATTGGTATTGTTCTATTTGTTTGGTTGGCGGCAGGTTCTGTCCATTGCCTCAACAACCTGCCTTGCATATCAAACAGGGCTATCTTGCTATCTTGTTGTGTTTTCCAATCTATGTGAAGCGTAATAACGTCATTAGCCGGGCATGGGTAAACAGTAATTCCTTTTATGTTGGCAATGTTTTTAACACCAACTGCAGTTTGTACATAGTAATATTTTTTGCTTGCATCATTGTTCATACCCCATGTAGAGGTTCCTGTATTCCAGCTTTCCGTTCTCCAATATGTAAGCTGATTATTGCTATTGTATGATGTTGTAGAACGTTCGGCATTTTTAAAGCCGCTCGATATGTTATCCCATCCAAATCTTAAATAAGAAGTATCGTTTACCCTTGTTGCCGCTCCGTAATATACCCAGTTGCTGCCGCCAATGCTCCAGATACGCGTAGTATCACCAACTACTATTCCTGCGCCATTGAAGACATAATTATACTGCCATGCGTTACGCCAGTTAAGGGCAACAGTATCCCAATCGTGTATAGACAAAATTGAGTCTGTAGTATTGGCTGTATTATATATGTGTGTTGTTTTGCTATTATTGCGCCAGTTGCTTAGGTGCGGATACCATTGCTCAGTTGAATCTACTTTCAGTTTGCCGCTACCATAGTATGTATAGTTCGACCTGCTATAGTTTTTCCATACAGATACATCCCATGTTCTGAATAGCTTAGTTATCAGGTTGCCACCCGAATAGGTATATATGTTCTCATTTATACTAACCCATGCTGTACCATTCCACGACTGGGAGTGGCTGCTCGTAAGATTACTACCAACGTACGTATTTACATAGCGTATGTTATTATCCCACGCACTGGTGGTAGTATTCCAGTTTTGGTACAGCTGCTCTGTTATGTTGTGATTTGCATCGTAGGTATATGTTTCTTTCTGATAGTTTTTCCAGGTGGTGGCCATTGGTGTAGTAGGTTGCTCCCACAGGTGTGTAAGCATATAGCCTTGCGCATCATAAGTATATGAGTGACGATAATAATTATGATACGTTCCTGAAAAATGCAGCATGAATACACTACCATCATTTTTTAATACCGTTCCTTGCCCACTGAGAAAACTATCTGCATCGCCGGGTGTAAAATTGCCTGTATTGTAAGTAATTGCAGTAGAATCGTATGGTACCCAAGTAGTACCATTATGCTTGTCTGACTGTGCAGCTACTATACGTGACATAGTTTGTGCCTCAGCAACCTGTAGTGTGCAACTTATTGCAATTAGCAGTGTAAAAATGTACTTCATACTTATGTTATTTAATACATAAAACTAAATAACACAAACACGCTGTTATATACCTTTATTACGGTAAATACAACTAAGTAGTAGTACGGATGTAGCCATCTTTTTCACTCCATTTATCTATCCGCCCATCCCTCTCTGTCAAGGCAACGTTATTGAATGGTGACTACTAAATACAGAAGCAGATAACGAGTACGCAGATACTGTTTGATTGTGTTTTTTGTTTAATAGGCTACTGCTTTTCGCCATAATTGAATAGAAGCGAAACGGTATTCTCCAATTCGGCATCTTCCTCATTACTGAAAACTATTACGCCCACGTTTGTATTTGTATCATAAAACATTTCAGCAGTAACACCTTTTTCTCCGCCGCTGTGTCCCAAAACCTTTTTCCCTTTTACAGTATCATAATAAATAGACAAACAAAACTCTGTACTTCCAAACTGTAAGGTCTTCATCGCTGCCATAGTTGACTCAGATAGTATTTTAGTGCCATTGATACTGCCGTTGAGCATGACCATCCTTAAAAATAATGACAAGTCTAACGCCGTAGTTCTCAGACCACCGTTAGGATAATCAGGAAAAGTGTAGTGCGGGTTTGCGCTTTTAATTTCATCGGAATATGGTATTGCCAATTCAGAAAGAGGTGTATTTGCAAGTCGCCATTCTGTTTTAGTCATTCCTAACGGAGTAAAAATGTTAGTTTTACAATATACATCGAAAGGCGTTTGTGTAATTCTTTCAACTAAGTAACCAATGAGTGCAGAGCCCAAATTACTATAGTCTTCTGCTGAACCCGGTTTGCTATTTGAAAAATTCTTTGAAGAAAAATATTGTCCTGTTTGTAAAAAAACAGCTTTGAAATATTCGTCTAAGCTCATAGCACAGTCTGTTCCGTAGCAATCTAAAGTCAAGGTTTCCTGAAATTCATCAGAAATGCTGGCCCTATGACTGAGTAACATTCTTAGGGTTATTTTATCATCAGGGAAATTGGGGTTTCGTACTGAAAAAGGCAGGTATTTATTGATGTCGTCATCTAAGTCTATTAAATTCTGCTCTACCAATTTCATAACAGCAACAGCAGTAATTGTTTTAGAAACTGATGCTACTAAATATCTGGTATTGTCTGTTGCAAGTACATTTTTGTTTTTATCGGCCATGCCCATTGCGCCGGAATAAACTATTTTATCATTTTTGACAATACAGTATGAAATAGAAATAAGATTATTGTTGTCAACTTCAGCCTTCAATTTCTGTTCAAGTTCTTCTTTCGAACTTACAGTCAAGTCCTCGTCTTTTTTACAAGATGACAATAGGCCAATTTGTATGAAAACAAACAATACTAATAATACGATATTTTTCATTGTGGGAAATTTTACATTGATTGATTATGCACTTAGCTACTGCATATAGAGTGCAAATCAAACGTACAAAATTTTCAATATAATAGTATTGGAAAGGCTATGATGCCTACAGATACTTTTCAAAGCACGAATAATTATCCCGCCCAACCCTCTCTGTCAAGGCTGCGGTATTGTATGGCTTCTGCCAAATGTTCTGGTCTTATTTCTTCGCTTTCTGCAAGGTCGGCTATGGTTCTTGCTACTTTCAGTATACGGTCGTATGCACGGGCAGAAAGGTTTAATCTATCCATTGCAGTCTTCAATAAAGTTTGTCCCACTTGGTTTATCAGGCAGATTTCTTTTAGCTGCTTGCTGCTCATTTGTGCATTAGCATATACGCCCTGTTGCCCCTCAAATCTTTTTGCTTGTATTTCGCGCGCTTTCAGTACTCGTTCGCGTACTATATTGCTGTTTTCTGATGTTTTTTGTGATGATAACTCGTTGAACGATACGGGCGTAACCTCTACGTGCAGGTCTATCCTATCGAGCAATGGTCCTGATATTTTATTCAGGTATCGTTGCACCATCATGGGGTTGCAAGTACATTCTTTTTCGGGATGGTTGAAGTAACCACATGGGCAGGGATTCATAGATGCTATGAGCATGAAGCTGGCAGGGAAGTCTATACTAACTTTTGCACGAGATATGGAAACCCTGCGTTCTTCCATTGGTTGGCGCATTACTTCCAATACGGTACGCTTAAATTCGGGCAGCTCATCAAGAAACAAAACACCATTATGCGCCAGCGATATTTCGCCCGGTTGTGGATTACCGCCACCGCCTACCAATGCTACATCGCTAATAGTATGGTGTGGCGAACGGAAAGGACGACGAGAAATAAGTGAGGTATTGCCCGGTAGCTTACCGGCTACTGAATGTATTTTGGTGGTTTCTAATGCCTCGTGTAATGAAAGGGGTGGCAGTATAGTTGGCAGCCTTTTAGCAAGCATAGTTTTACCCGCACCAGGCGGACCAATCAATATGGCATTATGCCCACCAGCGGCGGCAATTTCCAAAGCACGTTTTACATTTTCCTGTCCTTTAACGTCATTGAAATCAATATCAAACTCATACTGAGAATGAAAAAATTCATCGCGGGTATTGATGGTTACTGGTTCTAAAACTTTGTCGCCTGTAAAGAAACCTATTACCTCGCTGATGTGGTTTACACCATATACTTCCAGGTTATTTACCATGCCCGCTTCTCGCTCGTTGGCTTTTGGCAGTATCAGCCCTTTGAATTTTTCGGCACGGGCTTGTATGGCTATGGGCAATGCCCCTTTGATGGGCTGAACAGAACCATCGAGTGATAACTCACCCATAATAATATATTTATCCAACTCAGCAGAAGGTAGTTGCCCTGATGCTGCCAGCATACCTATAGCTATTGGCAAATCGTATGCAGAGCCTGCTTTGCGAATATCAGCAGGTGCCATGTTGACTACTACCTTATTGCGTGGACGTTCGTACCCCGTATTTTTAATAGCAGATAGTACACGCTCGGTACTTTCTTTCACAGCATTGTCTGGCAGGCCAACAATGAAGTAGCCTGTTTGTCCGCCACCTATGATGTCCACTTCTATAGTGATGGTGATAGCCTCTACACCATATACCGCGCTTCCGAATACTTTTACCAACATAATCAGGTATTAAAATTATAACATCCTGTCTATCTAATTTTATTATTTTTAGTAGCAACAATAGTAATAGTAAAATGCAACTTACATCAACCGAAAAGATAGATATAGTCAATATCGGCCTCATGCTTATATCCTGCTGTGTAGCGATGGTGTTGCCATTTGAACTGTTTTTATTTTCCTATGCTATACTGGGGCCGCTACACTACCTGACAGAAATATCCTGGCTGCACGATAAGAAGTATTATACCAAAGAGCGTTATGACGCTATTATACTGATAGTAATTGGTTTGCTGATTACCCTAAAGTTTTACGACCGCTTTTTAGAACTAGATTTCCCAGAGGGTTTTGATGCCAACCTTGCATATATAGCTCTGTTAGGCTCCATCATATTCGTTACGGTCAAAAACCCTTTTTACAGAATTGGGGGCATTGCAGTATTGGTACTATCATCGCAAGTAGCGCATAACTATACCATTTTATTTACCGTGTTTTTGCCAACGCTGATACATGTCTATTTTTTCACGGCCATATTTATGCTATATGGTGCATTGAAAAGCCAGAGCCGTTTTGGCATACCGTCTGTAATAGCTATGGTACTTTGCCCTATACTATTGTATGTAGTGTTTCCGGATAAGGCATTTTATCCACCAACGGATTATAGCGTAAACGCTTATGCTCCTTTTAAGATATTAAACATCAATTGGCTGATGCATATGCAGGGCGTACCTATACAAAATGACATGCCTGCATGGGATAAAATAATTTTCCACTCCAGCGATGGTATATTGCTGATGCGTTTTATAGCTTTTGCATACACATATCACTATCTCAACTGGTTTTCAAAAACAAAAATCATTCAGTGGCACAATGTACCAAAGCTGCGATTTGCTGCTGTCATCTTACTATGGTTGGTAAGCATAGGTTTATACATTACCGACTATGCTATGGGCTTGCAATGGTTGATATTCCTCAGCTTCTTGCATGTATTGCTGGAGTTTCCGCTCAATGTTACCAGCATCATCGGTATTGGTACTTATTTCAAACAACGATTGTTTAAATCTGCACAAACATAGTTGCATAATAGTCTTTAATTTTGCTGCATGAGCCAGATAGTATTGCTAAGTAAAGAAAATGGTGTGGGTTACATCACCCTCAACCGTCCTGATAAATTCAATAGCTTCAACCGAGAGATGGCATTGGCGTATCAAGCAGCGTTGGATGATTGCGAAGAAGATGAAGCTATCAGGTGCATTTATGTTACAGGTGTTGGCAAAGCTTTTTGTGCAGGACAAGACCTTGCAGAGGCAATAGACCCCCAAGGTCCGGAACTTGAAAAGATAGTACGTGAGCATTACAACCCCATCATATTACGTATGCGCAAAATAGAAAAACCAATCGTAGTGGCTGTGAATGGCGTAGCAGCAGGGGCGGGGGCTAACATCGCATTGGCTGGTGATATAGTATTGGCAACCAAAAGCGCGTCTTTCATACAAGCTTTCAGTAAAATAGCATTGATACCCGATAGTGCAGGTACGTATATACTACCCCGATTGGTGGGTATGCAACGCGCGTTGGCACTAACCATGCTGGGCGATAAAGTAAGTGCAGACGAAGCAGTAGCGATGGGTATGATTTACAAAAGCTTTGCAGACGAAAACTTTGAACAGGAAACCAAGCAAATAGCCAACGCCTTGGCACAAATGCCCACCAAAGGCTTAGGGCTTACTAAACGCCTGATGAACGAAACATGGAACAATACGTTGGTACAGCAGCTAGACCGTGAAAAAGAATTGCAGATAGAGGCAGGCAGTACCGAAGATTTTAAAGAGGGTGTCAATGCTTTTCTTGAAAAACGCAAACCAGTCTTCAAAGGCAAATAGCGATAATTATCCTGTTGGCTATAAGGCCAATATCATACAGCCTGTTAATGAATAGCAGGTATTGCTTTTTGTATGCTTTCAGTTTTCGCGGGTGCATGTTCTCTTATTAATCGCTCTATAATTTCTGCTGTCCTGTCGGGGAAATCTACTTGTATGGCTTCGCCAGCTACCAACCACCATTTGATACGCTCGTAGTATTTACGGCCCAGTTGTTTGATGACCGGTACACCCAATGTAGCAGCAGCGGCAGCATTGCAATGTTGCTCGTATTGTTCCTGCATGGGTACTACCATCAGTTTTTTGCCGAGGTACATAGCTTCTGCAGGACCTTCAAAGCCCGCACCGCACAACACACCTGTACTGCTTGCCATGCTCTTGATGAAAGCATCGTTTTCGATGGGTTGTATTTGTACATTCTTAAATGTGAACGGCTCTTTGTTGTGTTTAGAAAATACCTGCCACTGTGCATCTTCAAAATAAGAAAGATGTTTTACCAACGTATCATCGTCGTAAGACGGCAGATATACAGTATAATGTCCTTCATTAGTTGGTGTCAACGCGCGTATCTCTTGACGGATAACGGGTGTGAAAGTATTTTTATCGTATGCACGAAAGTGGAAGCCATAGTAATCGGTAACAGGTGCATAATGTTTCAATACCAGTTCGCCTTTCCAATCACTTTCTTCGGGTTGCGGCGCGCGCTCATGCAGTACGGCACTCTGGTGGCTGAGGCCTATACATGGTTTACGCTTCAGCTTACAAGCCCAAGCACTGATGGGTTCAAAATCATTCACCACCAAATCATATTCTTCAATTGGGAAAGTGCGAATGTCGTTTATCAGCTTAAACAGCTTTAGTTTCTTGGCGGTTTCAATAATATCCACCCCACCCTTTTTGCCGAAGATGAAACTCATACCATACATCTTGTACTTAACAGGGAATGGCACTTGTACATCGGCCTGTATGCCGCTTATCAATACATCTACCTCTCCGTATTTAGCCAGTTCAGGATATACATCTCTTGCCCTGCTAAGGTGCCCGTTGCCTGTGCCTTGTATGGCAAATAGTATTTTCATGTTTATGCGGCTTCGCTGTTATCGGTTTGGCTATCTGGCAGGTTTGTTTTCATATTCAGTTCCTGCATCAGTGTAGCCATCAGTTGTTTGGGGCTTTCTTTCGGTAGCTTCTTTTTGTTGATGTCTATGGCCTGTGCTACGGCATCGTCCATATACTTATAGATGCCCCATTTGCCATCGTTGTATTCAAGCGCTGTCAGGTTTTCAATCCAGTCGCCCGAGTTCATGTATATCACTGCTCCGTTTTCTGTAACTACGGTTCTTATTTCGGGTTGGTGTATATGCCCGCAGATAACGTACTTGTATTTATTCTCTGCTGCTATTTCGCAAACAGTAGCTTCAAACTTGTTGATGAATTTTACAGCTCCTTTTACGCCATTCTTAATTTTCTTCGAGAGCGATACTTTGCCGCTTCCCAATTTTTCGGAAATGAAATTGACAAACCTGTTTATCAGAATAAGTGTGTCATAACCAATTGCACCCAGCTTTGCCAGCCATTTGCTGTGTTGCATCACCACATCAAACACATCACCATGAAATATCCACACGTTCGAGCCATCAATCTTCAACGATAGTTTATTGGTAATCTTCAGCGAGCCCAGTTGAAAGTCTTTGAAACGGCGGAGCATTTCATCATGGTTGCCGGGTATGTAGTAAACGGGGACTTCTTTTGCTATGAGGCCAACGAGGTGTTTTACCACCATCATGTGTGTTGTAGGCCAGTATCGTTTGCTGAATTGCCAAATGTCGATGATGTCGCCGTTCAGCACAACGGCTTTAGGTTTAATGCTTTTCAGATATTGCAGCAGTTCTTTGGCATGACATCCATAAGTACCCAGATGTATGTCTGACAAGACCACAATATCCACTTCTCTTTTTGCCATCTATAAGCCTCGTACAAGGCATTTGGTTATGCAAAAAGACAAATAAGATATTACCGCAATGTTATGTGGCGGTTATATAGATATGAAGTTTGTTGTACTGTTGTTGAAAACGATAACTAGTCACGCTTTCACGTGAAAATCTAACAACAATTTATTTAGATTCTTTAAAGCATCAGAATCAGGCTCTATTTGAGACAACCTATCTACTTCACTTAAGATAATACGGTACTCTTCTTCTGTATTAATCTTTCCAGTTTGGGTTATTTTTTTTACTGCTATTGAAAAAGAATAATCATCAAAGTTTTTGCCCAGTTTTATTTTCAGTAATTCATTCAATGATTTTTTATGTTCACAAGGCATATGAGTATACCTTTCGTACATATCATTAAAGGCTGATAGTAATGCTCTTTTTGAGTATTTAGTTTTTTTGGCTTCTTTAATATGATCTTTTAATAGGCTAGTATATTCTTCTAATTTAGAAAGTGTGTCATTCGTCTCTAAGGATAATAAATAATGGTCAAACTCAAGGTTTATTAAATACCATGATTTCAAAAAATGTATATCATCATCTTTATGTGCAAGCATGATATTTCTCTTTACGCCATCACCACTTCTGGCAACTTACGTGGACTGAAGTTTTTCATAGCATCGGCTATAGCTTTGATGTGCGCAGGTGTAGTACCGCAACAACCGCCTACTATGTTTATCCAACCACGGTTAGCAAATTCTGAAACAATAGATGCTGTAATGGCCGGCGACTCATCATACTCGCCCATTGCATTTGGCAAACCCGCATTGGGGTAGCAACTTACATGGCAGCTTGCTATTTCACTCAACTCCTCTACATACGGGCGCATTTGCTCTGCACCCAACGCGCAATTAAGCCCTATGCTGATGGGATTGGCGTGCGATACGGAAATGTAAAACGCTTCCAGCGTTTGTCCACTAAGGGTGCGACCCGATGCATCTGTAATAGTACCCGAAATCATTACAGGCAAACGGTTATTCGTATCGCGGAAGAATTTTTCCGTTGCGTAAATAGCTGCTTTAGCATTCAGTGTATCGAAGATGGTTTCTATCAGCAATAAATCTGCTCCACCATCAACCATGCCTTTTATATGTTCGTAGTAAGCGTCTGCTACTTCATCAAATGTTACAGCACGGTAGCCGGGGTCGTTTACATCGGGCGATAACGATAGTGTTTTGTTCATAGGGCCTACTGCACCCGCTACAAATTTTTCTGCACCCGGATTGTCTGCTATGTATTCCGCTACTGCTTGCTTAGCTACTTTGGCTGCTTCGTAGCTTATTTCGTATGCGTATGCCTGCATATCATAGTCTGCCAAAGCAACAGCCTGCGCGCTGAATGTATTGGTTTCAATAATATCGGCACCGGCATCTAAGTATTTGCGGTGTATTTCTTTAACGATATGCGGTTGTGTAATAACGAGCATATCGTTATTGCCTTTCACATCTTTATGCCAGTCTTTAAACCTTTCGCCACGATAGTCTTCTTCTTCCAATTTGTAGCCTTGTATCATGCTACCCATTGCGCCGTCTATTATCATGATGCGTTGCGAAAGTATCTCGCGTAGTTTTTGCTCTGTAGTCATACGTCAAAATTACACATTCCGTACATAAACCCCTAAATCCCCTAAAGCGGACTCGTTATGTGTTTTTCTATGGGTATATCAAGTTGTATGATATTAAAAAGACATAGCCCTCAGTTGAGGGCTATGTAATATTCTAATTCAGCTATGTAATATTCTAATTCGAAAGTCCGCTTTAGGGGATTTAGGGGTGGGCTACGCTTCTGCTTTCAGCATTTTCTGATAGCGGATGCGGTCGTTTTCGTCGAGCATTATTTTACGCAAGCGGATGCTTTGCGGTGTTATTTCGATACACTCATCTTGCTGAATGTATTCCATACACTCTTCAAGACTCATTTGTACTTTAGGAGCTATCCTGTTAGCATCATCCGTACCGCTGGCACGCATGTTGGTCAGCTTCTTTGGTTCAGTTGCATTTACTATCAAATCTCCCGGTTTAATATGTTCTCCTATTATCTGACCAGAATATACTTCTTCGCCCGCATCTATAAAGAACGAACCTCTGTCTTGCAACTTATCCATTGAATAGCCGGTAGTTGTCGCGCTGTTTTTTGATAACAATACGCCATTGCTACGGCCGGGTATAGGTCCTTTCCAAGGTTTGTATTCGCTAAAACGGTGCGCCATTACAGCCTCGCCTGCTGTAGCAGTCAACATGTTAGAACGCAGGCCTATCAATCCACGAGATGGGATGTCAAACTCTAAGTGCTGCATTTCGCCCTTGCTTTCCATCACCAGCATTTCGCCTTTGCGCTGCGTAACCAAGTCTATCACTTTACCGCTGAACTCGCCCGGTACATCTACTACCAGTATTTCATACGGTTCGCATTTTCTGCCATCTATTTCTTTGGTGATAACCTGCGGCTGACCTACCGTCAATTCAAAACCTTCGCGGCGCATGGTTTCTATCAGTACAGACAAGTGGAGAATACCACGACCATATACCAAGAACTTATCCGCGTCATCAGTATCCTGTACACGCAGCGCCAAGTTTTTCTCTAATTCTTTATAGAGCCTGTCGCGTATGTTTCGGCTGGTAACGAATTTACCCTCACGGCCAAAGAAAGGTGAGTTGTTGATGCTGAACTGCATGTTCATCGTCGGCTCGTCAATGGCTATTACTTCCAGTGCTTCCGGGTTTTCAAAATCGGCAATCGTTTCGCCAATCTGGAAGCCCTCAATACCTACAACCGCACATATATCACCCGCAGATACTTCCTGTACTTTCTTCTTGCCCATGCCTTCAAAAGTGTACAGTTCTTTGATGCGGCCTTTCGTAAAGCTGCCATCAATTTTACAAAGCTGCACAGGCTGGTTTTCTTTCAGTGTTCCACGTGTAATTTTTCCTACTGCTATACGGCCGAGGAATGATGAATAGTCGAGCGATGTTATTTGCATCTGCACCGTACCTTCAGATACTTTCGGCTCAGGTACTTTTTCAAGTATAGTATCTAACAGTGGTGTTATATCTTCTGTCTTTGTCAATGATGTATTGAACCAGCCTTGCTTTGACGAACCATATATAGTTGTAAAGTTCAGCTGCTCCTCTGAAGCATCCAGTTGGAAGAATAATTCAAATACCGCATCGTGCACTTCGTCAGGGCGGCAGTTTGGTTTATCAACTTTGTTGATAACAACTATCGGTTTCAGGTTCAGTTCCAATGCCTTTTGCAATACAAAGCGCGTTTGTGGCATAGGCCCTTCAAAAGCATCCACCAGCAGCAATACGCCGTCCGCCATTTTCAATACACGCTCTACCTCTCCGCCAAAGTCGCTGTGGCCCGGCGTATCAATAACGTTAATCTTAACGCCTTTATAGTTTACCGAAATGTTCTTGCTTAGGATAGTAATGCCGCGCTCACGCTCCAGGTCGTTGCTGTCCATTATCAGTTCGCCTGTTTCCTGGTTGTCGCGAAATACCTTGGTCGTGTGCAGGATTTTGTCAACCAGTGTAGTTTTACCGTGGTCAACGTGTGCAATAATTGCTATGTTACGAATATTCATAATCTGTTTGTCATTTAATGAACAACCCTTCCATATCTTAGAAATAAGGAAGGGCTTCCATTTCGCGCCGCAAAGGTACGGAAAATATATCTTATATTAACGTCATTAATAAGTTAATTCCGCGTTTCAATTTATTTCTATGAAGCATTGTTTTCTTTTAATGATAGTCTTGTGTTGTTTTCATTCTTCATTTGCCCAAAACAAGAAAGAGAAAACCTTTACTGACGGCGAATATACCATGAAGCAATACTACTTTGTAATGCTGACAAAAGGCACACGTAGGCATGAGATAACCGATACCGCCATCATCAACAAAATACAAGCCGGGCATCTTGCCAATATAGACCGCCTTGCCAAAGAAGGTAAAATATTAGTTGCCGGTCCGTTTGGAGATAATGGTAACTGGCGCGGTATTTTCATCTTCGATTGTGAAACACAGGAAGAAGTGGAAAAGCTATTACAATCTGACCCTGCCATTGCTGCCGGCAGATTAGCATACGAAGTACATCCGTGGTGGACTGCAAAGAATGCGGTGTTTAAGTAGCAAACACTAATTCATCTTAAATGGCACTACAAGCTGAAATTCGGGAATGTTTACCGTGAAACTTTTTTTGTTGTATTGGTTTATCATGTTGTAGGTCCCGTACATCTTACCAATTTCGCTACGCAAATTGCAGGCAGATACGTACTGATAACTTTCGCCCGGTTCTATGATGGGCTGTTCTCCCACAACGCCCTCTCCCTCTACTTCTCGGTTGCTTCCGTTGCTGTCAACAATATACCAGTGGCGGCTCATGAGTTGTACGGGTATGGCACTTAGGTTTTCGATTGTAATACGGTAGGCAAACAGGTACTCACTATTCAGTGGGTTCGACTGAGTAGGTTGGTAAAATGTTTCAACCGAAACACTTACACCCTCTGTTACTTGTTGTACCATATTGGGCATCTATGTAAAAATAAGGAATTTTTGAACCCTGATTATTAAGATTTAGTGATTCTCCTAGATTAATGCATTATCAAGGGAAATCCATTAATCCTATCTATCCGGGTTTATCAGTTCTTTCAACACATCACTTATCAAACCACTTTCATATCCCTTTTGTGCCAGGTAGCGGAATGTTTTGTTTTTGCGGATGGGTGGTTGTTTTTCAGATTTTAGCTCTGCCCATTTTTTTGCTGCCAGCTTTTGCAGGGTTTCGTAATACGCATCGCCATCAATTTCTGTCAGTGCTTTTTTGATGTTGTAGTCCGATACTTTTTGCAGTTTCAGTTGCTGCACAATCTTTACCCTGCCCCATTGTTTCATGCGAAACTTTCCGCGGGCTATGGCTCTGGCGTATGCTTCTTCGTTCAGTAAGCCTTTTTCTATCAGTTCGGCAATCAGTTCCTCTACTTCTGGCGTTTTACAACCCAGTTCGTACAGCTTGTTCCGCGCTTCCTGATGGCTGCGTAGCTGGTAGTTGCAATAACGATAGATGGAATCTTTAACCACGATTAATTGGATTAATGGATTTGCCGGGAGTTAATATTACAAATATCGTGGCAATCCTTTAATCCCAAAAATCCAGTTTCCACACTATCTCCCCATATACACCATCAATATCTGCACATCGCTGGGGTTCACACCGCTTATGCGGCTGGCCTGACCGAGTGTATTGGGTTTTATCTTTTTCAGCTTCTGGCGCGCTTCGGTAGAAAGAGCAGAAAGCTTGTCATAATTAAATGCCTCCGGTATCACCAAATCTTCCAGCGTAGCCATTTTCTTTACCAGTTCTTTTTCCTTTTCTATATACACATCGTATTTTATCTGTATTTCTGCTTGTTCCAGCGCCAATGCATCACTTTCGTTTACTGCTTCTTTTAAGCCTGGCAGCGCATCTTGCATTTCTTTCAAATCAACACCCGGACGCAGCAATATTTTCAACGCACGACTGCGTTCTACCAAAGCTGCACTTTGTATAGATTCCAGATATGGGTTTGCATCTATTGGTTCTACAGGATATTCTGCTAATACATTTTTTATTTTTTCAACTTTAGCTTTCTTTTCATTCATCAAAGTCAGCCTTTCGTCTGACGCAAGCCCGATGCTATGTCCTAATTCCGTCAAGCGTAGGTCAGCATTGTCTTGTCTTAATAGGGTGCGGAACTCTGCCCTGCTGGTAAACATGCGGTAAGGCTCGTCAGTACCTTTATTAATCAGGTCGTCTATTAATACACCTATATAAGCATCGCTGCGTTGCAGCACCACCGGTTCTTGTCCTTGTACATTTCTGTGGGCATTGATGCCTGCCATTAATCCCTGGCAAGCAGCTTCTTCATAACCGGTTGTGCCGTTTATCTGCCCTGCAAAGAATAGGTTTTTTATCAGTTTGGTTTCAAGGGTGAATTTCAGTTGTGTCGGCGGAAAATAATCGTATTCTATGGCATAGCCTGGACGGAAGAACTTACAGTTTTCAAAACCGGGCACCATTTTTAGTGCTTTATATTGCACATCCTCGGGCAAAGATGTACTGAAGCCGTTTACGTATATCTCCACTGTGTTCCAGCCCTCAGGTTCTACAAATAGCTGGTGGCGTTCTCTTTCTGCAAAGCGGGTTACTTTATCTTCAATACTTGGGCAGTAGCGAGGGCCTGTACCCTGTATCCTACCCTGAAACATGGGCGATTTCTCAAAACCCGTCTTCAATATATCGTGCACTTCGGGGCTGGTATAGGTTATCCAGCATCCACGTTGTTGCTTGGGTTTTATTCTTTCTATCGGCAAGTAAGAAAAGCCTACTATTTCCTCGTCGCCATCCTGCACTTCCATTTTTGTATAGTCAAGGCTACGACCATCTATACGTGGTGGTGTACCTGTTTTCAACCTATCGGTTTCAAAACCATGCGATACAAGTTGCTCGGTAATACCTGTAGCCCCTTTTTCGCCTATCCTACCACCGCCAAACTGTTTTTCGCCAATATGTATAACCCCGTTAAGAAAAGTTCCGTTGGTAAGAACTACTGCTTTTGCCCGTATTTCCTGCCCCATTCCGGTTACTACACCACAAACGGTTTCACGTGAAACAATAATTTCTTTTACCATATCTTGCCAAAAGTCCACGTTTGGTGTAGCTTCTAGCATATCTCTCCATGTTTGGGCAAAGAGCATACGGTCGTTTTGGGTGCGCGGACTCCACATACCAGGCCCTTTCGACTTGTTGAGCATACGAAACTGTATCATGCTCTTATCGCTTACAATACCACTATAGCCGCCCAACGCATCTATTTCGCGCACTATCTGCCCCTTGGCGATACCGCCCATGGCAGGGTTGCAGCTCATTTGGGCTATAGTCTGCATATTCATAGTTATCAGCAGCACTTTAGAGCCCATATTAGCAGCAGCAGCAGCAGCCTCACAGCCTGCATGACCAGCACCAACCACTATCACATCATATTCGCGAAACATAGTGCGCAAAGGTACAACCCGCAAACCAATTGACGTGTTGATTTGTCTTATAAGATTATAAAATCGATTAACTTAGTATAAAACTAATCCTATATGAAGAAGATTATTGCATTTTTTAGCCTATTAATAATGAGCGAAACCCTTTCTGCACAAGGGTTACAGGCAGGTGTACGTAGTGGTGTTGGTGTAAATTATCACCATTATGACATACAGAATAGAAAGGACTATGCTTGGGTAAATCAACTAAGCTTGCGCCATGAAACAAAGAAGAAGTGGGCTTTTGAATTGGGGTTAGAGCATAATTATACTGCCTTTCGCCACACTCCAAGCGATAATTATAAAGTATATTTTGAATCTTCTTTTGCACCCCCTGCATATGAGGAGCTATCTCGACGGGTACAAATGAACCGTATTGCCGTAAATATGGTTGCTCAATATGACATTACGTGTCCTGCATTGCAAAATAAGTGTTCCATGTTTAAGCGGTTTAAAAATTACATGGGAATACAAATTAGCCCCTCAAGAATCTTTTTTACTGAAGATAGCAAGCTGCTACATACTAGCGACAATAAAACTATATCTGAAAGCCGCTACAGATACTCTATATATGACCTCTATTTCGGCATAAATAATACAATGAAGTATAGCATAACCCCTAAACTGCATGTTATTGCCAATATATCTGTGCTAATGGGCACCGGAATGTTTGACTCTAAGAGCTATTACAAGTCTCTTCCGATGGTTTACAGGGCAAACACACTTGTAAACAAAACAATAGGAATAAACTATAGACTATCTCGCAACTAATTCATTTACAATTATTTATAAAATAGTTCCACGTGAAACTGCTCCAAACGCTTGTAGGTTTCACGTGGAACTTTTAATTTGGGTCTATGATAAAGAACTTCATATTAATCGTAGTGGCGGCGTCTTTGCTGATGATTGGCTGCAATAGCAGACAGCATGTGGGCACATTGATTGTTGCCCGAGGCATATATAATGGTATAGATAGCCTCGCGACTACAAATACCATTGCAATAAAGGATGGAAAGATAGTCGCGGTTGGAGATAGTGCTATGTTGTTTGCCAAATATTGGGCTGATAGTGTAATTGTAACGTCTGGCTATATATATCCTGGGCTGATAGATGCACATTGTCATTTTAGTGGTTATGCCTTAGATGGGTATAAGTGCGATTTAGTTGGAACAACGTCTTATGAAGAGGTGGTAAAACGACTCATAACATACGAGAAAACGAACAAGATGGGTTGGATATATGGGCGTGGCTGGGATCAGAATGATTGGGGTGTAAAAGTGTTTCCTAATAATAGCTTGTTGGATTCGCTATTCCCTGATAAACCTGTAGTGCTGAAAAGAATAGATGGGCACGCTATTTTGTGCAATAGTAAAGCTTTGGAAATGGCAGGAATAAGCATAAATACAAAAATAGATGGGGGCATTATTGAACATAAAAATGGCAAACTAACAGGCATACTAATTGATAATGCTACCGAACCAATAGAGAGAATATTGGGCGAATTACCTGAAGAAACAGCCGTAGAATATTTACAAAATGCAGAGCAGGAATGTTATGCATTTGGGCTAACATCTGTTGTCGATTGTGGCGTGAAAAAAGATGTCATTTCAATGCTCATCAAAGTATACAAAGAGGGCAAACTTAGCATAGGCAATGTACTATTGTTATCGCAAGATAGCGCGACATTAGATGCATATGCAGACAGAGGAAAATACTATCAAGGCCAGTTGGCTATTACCGGTATCAAAATGTATGCAGATGGGGCACTAGGTTCTCGGGGTGCATGTTTACTTTCTCCCTACCAAGATATGCCCAACCACTACGGCTTGATGCTGGCAAATATGCAAGAAATGAACCGGATTGCAGACATTGCAAAAGCCAATGATTTGCAACTGTGTACACATGCCATAGGGGATAGTGCCAACCGTACCATTCTGAGGCTTTATAGCAAAAAACTGGCTAAAAACAACACAAAAAGATGGCGGATAGAACATGCACAAGTTGTAAATTACAATGATTATATGTATTTTAGTAATTATTCCATTATTCCCTCTATACAACCAACACATGCCATATCAGATATGCCTTGGGCAGGTACACGCTTAGGAAACGACAGGTTACCTACAGCATATGCTTACAAAAACCTGCTGAATGCAGCCGGGATAGTAGCACTTGGAACAGATTTTCCTGTAGAGGGCATCAACCCATTAGCGACATTCTATACAGCAGTTGCGAGAAAAGATAAAGACGGCAACCCTAAAGATGGATTTATGAAAGAGAATGCACTTAGCAGATTTGAAGCCCTCAAAGGAATGACGATATGGGCTGCACAAAGTGTATTTACAGAAACAAGCAAGGGCAGCATAGAAAATGGTAAAGATGCAGACATTGTAATATTTGACAAAGACATTATGACGATACCCGAAAACGAGATATTAGAAACACGAGTATTATACACCATATCTCTAGGCAAAGTCAAGTACAAAAAATAAGGGGCGCAAATTGCGCCCCAGTGAAAGATATTATCAATCTGATTACTTAGTAGCAACAACAAATTGCTTGATTGTTGCATAGCCATTGGCAATAACAACAGCGTAATAGTTTCCAGATTGTAAACCAGCAGTAGAAACAGTAATCGTTTCATTTTGCAAGTTTGTCCTGTCAATTATTTGTGCTGTTCTTCCTATAGCATCAACAATACGCACCTGAACTTTATCAGAAGCTTTATCAAGACTTAGCTTGATATTAACTGCTTCTGTAGCAGGATTTGGGAATAATTCGAATTGGCTCTTCTCAGATACTGTATTTTCAACAGACACCGGGAATGGGCTTATTTCAAATGAAAGTGCAGGAACGGTACCCACAGTGCTTGAGAATACAGCTGAGTCAATGTTTGCTGAGTTTGCATCTGTAACACCAAAAGGTATCATCCTGGCATTTGAGCCTGAACTTTGTAGCATACCATCTTTAGAAGAAAAGAACGCCGGAGACCAGAAATCAGATACTGGAGTACTAGCGTTTTTAGCAGCATTTGTTCTGTTAAAATAACTCATTTCTCCATCTGTACCTAGGAATAAATCACCTGGCATATCAACTACTATCCAGTACCAGCTGTTTGGTTCTGTATTTACTATACCAGCAGTACCGTCTGGGTTACCTATATATGCAGTAAACACTTGGTTGTTTGAGTCAGAAGTGTTGAATTCTTTTAATGCAGTAGCTTTTAACGTTAGTTCAGAAGGCTGAATTATTTTATCTGAATTTCCATCTGCCCATTTAAAGATATAGGCTACTGTGCTTCCTGTAAGCGCATCACGTGTAGTGTCACCATCGCTTATAGCATACTTCAAAGCCTGCATTCTATGTGCGTTAGGACTTGCAACATGCAATAGTGGCCCCCAAACAAAAGGTGTTTGTGTTGTGCCACCAACGCGAGTACCACCTGTAACAATAGGATTGCCATTAGCTGCTAAACGTGCTTTGCAGAAAGCATTAGTTGTTACATTCAGGCTGTAAGACACCGTGTCATCCATTGGGTTTTGGTCTGTATTACTTGAAGTAAGTATATACTTCAACGTATAAGTACCTGTTGTCGTCGGATTAACAGAGAATGAACGAGGGCTAAGGCCCTCTAATATTGAATCTGCAGCTGTAATTGTGGGTATTATTACAGAATCGGTATTAACAACTGTAGGGCTACCGCCTGTTGGCGTAAAAGTAAGCGTTGTAGCAACTTTTACATTTGTTTGTGTTGCAGTACCTACGTTAGCTACAAAAGCACCTGTGTAAAATTTATACGCATCTGGATTGCCGTTGCCTGATTTCCAGCTATTCAGAGGAATAGAGCCAGGACCAGGTGCGCCAGATTTAGGAACTATGGCAAGGTCGTTGCTGTTACCAAAACCCCATCGTGTGAGAGATATGTTAACTGTACCACTACCTAAAGCGTTCCACATAGCAATACCATCTGGGTTAGAAACCATAAGTACAGGTATTGTTACACTTGAACCTACAGACCCTGCAGCCATACCAACAGCATCTTCTCCTGGATAGTGATTTATAATAATTACGCCTGCAGCTCCTTTATCTTGTGCGTTTTTGGCTTTTTGTCCAAACTCACATATACTTCTCCAAATTAAAACCCATTTACCACTATAATTAGCAGACGTTGGTTGTGAACAACCTAATGAATCATCACTTCTTACTAATTGTACATTGAACCACGAAGAGTCTAATGCTCTTCCCCAAGCTCCTGTAGTGCTACTGCTGGAATATGTAAATTTCTTCAACCCGGCGATGCCACTTGGTTGGTTTACAAACAGCCTTGGCCCCATTGCTGTGATATTCTGTGCAAAAGTATTAGTAGCACCAAGAATAACTATAGCAGACAAAACAAACCTAAGTAGGTAAAATCTTCTCATAATGCTTAATATTTAAGTTTGAAAGATAGTCTAAAAAAAAGTTTTAACAAAAAAAATGCCAGAAATATGACCAAATTATTATATTATTCCAAGCTCCTTACTCATATCTAGCATTTTAGATATTGGTTTCTTAGCCAATAACCTTAATTCTTCATCCATCAATATTTCTGGCTGTTCATATTTTATGCACAGATATAGTTTTTCGAGTGTATTCAGCTTCATGTGTGGGCAATCATTACAAGCACATGCATTATTTGGTGGTGCTGGAATAAATGTTTTATCAGGAGACGATAACTGCATTTGATGCAATATACCAGCCTCTGTAGCAACTATAAAACTATCAAAACCACTATGCTGTGTATACTTTAATAATTGAGTAGTAGAACCAATAAAATCAGCAATTTTCAATACTGCTTCCTCACATTCAGGGTGTGCAATCATTTTAGCTTCAGGGTGGCGTTCTTTTAGTCTCGTAATCTTCTCTAAAGAAAAAATTTCGTGGACCATACACGCACCATTCCACAGCACCATGTTTCTGCCCGTAGTTTTGTTGATGTAAGCACCTAAATTCTTATCGGGAGCAAATATTATCTTTTGTTCTGCAGGAAGGCTCTCAACAATTTGTTTAGCGTTCGATGATGTACAAATAATATCGCTTAGGGCCTTTATACCTGCAGAACAATTGATGTATGAAATAACGATATGGTCTGGGTGTTTGTCTTTAAAAGCCTTGAATAGTAGCGGCGGGCAACTGTCACTTAATGAGCAACCTGCATGAAGGTCTGGCAATAATACTTTTTTTGTGGGGTTCAGTATCTTAGCTGTTTCAGCCATGAAATGCACACCTGCAAATACTATAATGTCTGCATTCGTCTTTTCTGCTTGTTGAGCCAATCCGAGACTATCACCTATGTAATCAGCAACATCTTGTATATCCGGCTCCTGATAATAATGTGCTAATAGTACAGCATTCTTTTCATTTTTCAGTTTTGCTATTTCCTCGAACAAATCGAGTGTTGGGTCTATCTCTATATCAAGAAAGCCTTTTCGTTCAAGATTTTCTTTTGCCAATCCAATGTTAACATTCATAATAATATTTATAAAAGAGATTTTTTTAAAAAGGATTATTATTAATTAGGGTTGTGAATTTGGGGATAATAAAACACAATACCCATTGCAAAGTAAAAGAAATTAACTCATCCACTTTATATCAAATACTTATCCCCATTCAAGAATATTGATAGTAGCTGATACCAACATTTTTTGTGTACTTGTGGGTAGAGTAACGCGTAGATAAAAACTTGGATGTTGATTTCTGATTTAGGTATTTAAAATTCACTTTTTTCTTAGAATAAATATTTTCCATGCTACCCTAAAAGAGTTTATACCATTTTTACCATGTTATTATAAATCGGTAATCAACAGCAATTAACATTGTGGTCTAATAACATTAATAATTTAATAAGAAAATACTATCAATCAGTTAATAAAGAAACTCCATATAGGGCATAATAATAATATCAATAGCTAAATATCTGTACAAACAGCAAAAACGGCTTTATTATCCCGAATTTTCGTATAAATTTGCCGTCCCTGTAATAAATATATATAGTTATATGTCTGTAATTCAGAAAATAAGAAGTAAGTACGCAAAAGTAGTAGTGTTTTTCGTAGCCCTGTCTTTGGTTGGTTTTATATTAATGGACGCTTCAAACGGGCCATTAGGTTCCTTGTTTGGGAGAGATACCTATGTTGCTAAGATAAATGGAGAAGAAATTGACCGTAAAGATTATGACCAAAAATTAAAAGACTACGAAGTGTTATATGGCTATACATCAAAAGGTAGGGCTATGGACGAAAGCACAAGGGCACAATTGAACCAACAAGCATTGGACGACCTATTGAACATGAAACTTGTAGCATCTGAATGTGAAAAGCTAGGAATACAAACCACTAAGGAAGAGGAAAAAGAGTTGATATATGGAATGAATGCAGACCCTATTGTACGCCAGTACCCCCCTTTTACAAATCCGGAAACAAAAATGTTTGATCCGCAACGTGTAAAGGATTATGAAAAACAAGCTGCACAATACGACCCAACAGGCAAAGCAATGGAAGAGTGGCAAACGATTAAAAACTATGTGTTGCAAAACAATGCATTGAAAAAATATAATCAGCTGTTTGCTAAAGCAGGATATGTCCCCAAATTCATGATAGAAAAACAAATGAAAGAAAGGGCAGAGTTTGCAAGCATTGATTATGTACGAATCCCTTATGCAGCAATTGATGATAAAGAAATAAAAGTAACCGACGAAGAGTTGAAAGACTACATGAAAAAGCATGAAAAACAATATAGTTCAGATCAACGCTCAAGGACTATAGAATATGTATCTTTCGACCTGACGCCAACAGCAGAAGATACAGCAAATGCACTAGGTGTACTGAACACTTTAAAAAGCGAATTTACCAATACAATAGATGTTGAAAGTATAGTAAACAGAAACTCAGACGAGCAATATAATGATGCTTACATAAACAAAGCCTCATTCTATTCTGCATATGCCGATTCTGTTTTTAAGTTGGGGGTTGGCGCGGTATATGGTCCGTACTTTGAAAACAGTGTATATAAGTTGACAAAAGTAGTAGACCGCAAAACACTGCCAGACTCAGTTAAATGCAGACACATACTAATAAAAACAGAAGATCGCGGACAGCCTGTAGCGGTAGATAGCGTTGCTAAAAAACAAATGGATAGCGTTGCTGCTGCAATAAAAGCCGGTGCCGACTTTAATGGTATGGTACAAAAGTACACACAAGATGATGGAAGCAAACAAACGGGGGGTGAATACACATTTACATTGCAGCAAAAAGCTACGCTTTCGAAAGAGTTTGGCGACTTTGCGTTTGATGGGAAAGCAGGCGAAAAGAAAGTGGTAAAAGTAAGCAATAGTAGCTATGCAGGATATCACTATATAGAAATACTGGAGCAAAAGGGCATACAACCAGCACTGAAATTAGCCACAATCGCTAAAGCCCTCAGTCCGGGCGAAAACACGAATAATATGGTATATGCTAAAGCTGCAGAATTTGCCGGAAAGCACAACACAGCAAATGCATTTGACGAGGCGACTAATAAAGACAATACAAGTAAGCGCGTGGCAGAAAACATAAAGGAAACAGACTTTATGATACCTGGATTGGGTAATAGCCGTGAGGTAGTAAGATGGGCATACGAATCGAAAGATGGAGATGTTTCAGGGGTGTTTTCTCTAAATGGAAAATATATTGTTGCAAAACTTGTAAGTGAGCAACAGCCAGGCCTTATTAAACTGGATGCTAATAACAGACCATCTATAGAAATGTTGGTAAAAAATGAGAAGAAGGCTTCTCTGCTCATTGAAAAGTACAAAAAAATGACATCTTTACAGGCTATCGCACAAGCTTCTCTGCAACCGGTATCGCAAGCAGATTCATTCAACTCTGCCAACTTATTTATTAACAGACTTGGATATGAGCCCAAATTGTTGGGATATGTATTTTCTGAAAAGGCGAAGCCTAATACCGTAAGTCCACCATTCAAAGGCCAGGACGGGGTTATTTTCTTCTCCCTAAAAGCAAGGTATAAGTCAAATCAACAAATGACACCAGAAATGGAAGCACAAGAGCGCGGGATGGCGTCTATGCAACTTCGCAGTTCACTTGGCGGCGGCATGACAGGTGCATTGAAAAAAGCGGCTAAAATAAAGTACAATGCTGCTATGTTATAATAGTTTCCTAATAGCATATAAGGAAAAACCAACCGATTGTCGGTTGGTTTTTTTCATGTATCAATACCAATTAGCGTAATTTTGTAACGTATATGGAAACCATCAGGAACAAGGTTGCAGAAAGTGGTATTGTGACGCTCGATTTGGCTGGCTATATGATTGCAGAAAACAACATTGCCAAGTTCGACATTAAGCCTTTTCTTTTCAGAGAAATGATACTGAAAGAAAAAGACTACAGGGCAGCTTTGCAAGAACACGATTGGGCAATTTATACAGATAAACATGTTGCCATATACTGCTCTGCAGATGCCATTGTACCTGTGTGGGCTTATATGTTGGCTGCAAGCTATTTACAGCCAGTAGCAGCATCCGTATTTTTCGGCACGGAAGAAGAAACTATCAAACACCACCTGCTAGCAGCTATAGAAAAAATAAATGTTGAAGAATATACTGATAAGCGGGTAGTAATAAAGGGCTGCGGCGATGTGGCTGTTCCTGATGCGGCTTATATAGCTGTAACGAACAAGCTGTTACCTGTTGTTAAGTCGCTTATGTATGGTGAGCCCTGCTCTACTGTACCTGTGTACAAAAAGAAATCATAACACCAGGAGGTTCGATGCTATTTTTTCTGACAACTGAAATGCATCACTTTTATCGCTGCTCACCAACATGCTTTTATCAAAAGGCATTATTTCTTTGACGGTAATGCGGCTGCCGATTTTCAGCTTGAAACGTTCCAGCTGTTGAAGAAACGCGGTAGTCGTATCTTTTACTGCTACTATTTTACAAACATCACCAACGGCTTTCGCGCTCAGTAATTGCGCAAGCGATTTAGGTATTTCTCCATTGGGCTTTGGTATAGGGTCGCCATGTGGGTCGTATTCCGGATAGCCCAAAAACTCATCTAGCCTGTCAATCAGTTTTTGTGATTGTATATGTTCTAACTGCTCTGCCACTTCATGTACCTCGTCCCACGAAAACCTTAACTGGCTGTGTAGAAAAGACTCCCACAATCTGTGTTTGCGCAATATCTGCAACGCAACAGCGCTACCAGCAGGGCTGAGCTGTATTTTTTTATATTTCTCGTAGTGTATCAGTTCTTTATCAGACAGCTTACGGAGCATATCCGTAACTGTTGCAGGGCGTGTTTGCATACGCTCCGCTATCTCGTTTACCGATACCTCACCCACATTGTTGGTGTGCTGAATACTGTATATTGCTTTCAGATAATTTTCTTCGGTATAAGTAAGCAACTGCATAGCCGAAAGTTAGGAAACATATCTCAATGTCAGCATTTTTTATTAGTTTAGAAAGCTTTAGAGAGCGTGCAACACATAAAAGAAATGCCCCGTTACAATTTAATTCACCCTTTCATATCATTGCTTTGTTTGCTGTTGGCTACAAATGCATTTGCACAAGTGCAGATGATAAAAGACTACGATAAGCCGCGCGACCTGAAAGTATTGCGAGAATATACAGATGCACAAGGCAACACGGTAAGGGAAATCCAGTACGCGCATCGTGCCATGCGTGTTACGGAAACGATTGTTATACCAAGGTCGTTTACGGGCATTGGCGTGAAAGCCAATATCAATGCAGATACCATTATAAAAGACTCTGTATGGGTGCTGATACACAAAAGCAGGTATAGCCTGCAGGTGTATTACAAAAAGAGATTGATACGCGGATACAAAGCCGTATTCGGCCCACAACCGCAAATGAATAAACAAATGGAAGGCGATAGGAACACACCCGAAGGCTGGTATAAGATTGCGGATAAAAGACCAAGTAATAAATACAATAAATTTCTACTGCTGAACTATCCGCACGACAAAAACAAAGAGAGTTTTGAAAAACTGAAAACAGAAGGGAAAATACCTAAGACCGCAAGAATAGGTGGCGACGTAGGTATACATGGTATATGGCCCAAAGGGGATGATATGATAGAACTGGGTGTTGGCTGGACGGACGGGTGTATTGCACTAAAAAATGCTGACATGGACGACCTCTATCAATGGGTGAAGGTTGGCACAAAAGTGTACATCAAAAAATAGTTAGCTGCCTGCCATACGCTCCAAGTATTGCGCGTATTTTTTTGGCCAATCTTTCCAGTCACTATCCGTACCTAAAGAAAAATTGTGGAATACAGTTACCAGTTGGCTGTTTGTTCTACGTAGCGAACGCTCCATTTCTTCCAGCCTGTCAAAAGCATCTTCGGAACTTAATTGCATATCAAACCGCGCGGTGGAATCCATAAAGCAAAAAGGATGTACCTGTAGCATTTTTTGTTTTTCGTTCTCCAAATCGTACCAATAAAATGAAGCCCCTGTACCTGCACGGAAACCTATGTGCGTGCCATAGCCCATGCTGTAGTCGTCTGTTATGCCATCTGCTATCAATTGGCGATATGTCTGCGGAAGAAACAAACGGATATAATGTTGCCGAGAAATGCTTATCATTTTGCCTGTAATATTTTCTAATGCAACCTTCTCTTCTTTGAATAAATAGTTTTGTTGTCCGCTATTATATGATGGATGTATGCCAACCGTACCATGCTCTGCGAAACTGCGAATAAGTTTTTGCATGGCTTTGTGATTGGGAGATATGTTCTTATCATATTCACTGGTCTTCAATGCCGCTAACACAAAGTACAAAGGCTGATACCCAAACCTGTTGTGCAACGAATACATGAACGGGAATGCATAGTATGGGTCTTGCGCATCAAACATATTGACAAGCACACGCTTCAAGGCATCATTAATTCGTAAACCAAAAAGGTCTTTCACGAATCCACCTGCATTACGCACAAGGCCTTTGTGTTTATAAGACCATGCAATATCAATATCGTAAGTAGGCAGGTATGTAAATGCTTTTGGTGGGATGGATAAGCCATATTTTTCAACAAGGAGTTTTCGTAAATGCTCTACCCATTCATCTACCAGTGGTCTTTCCAACCAACCATTTTTATGAAGTATGCTATCAGTGTATGGGTAACGCTCATGCTTATCGGGCGTATGCGGATGATATTCTTCGTAGCGAGAGATGAGAAAAAATACAGCAGAAAAAATATCAAAAGGAATATCTCCATTCGCTGCATAGAGTGTTGGGGTGTTATTCCACTCACCTGAAACTATATCGTGTTGCGCAATACCCATCTGCCAAAGCAATCCTGCGTCGGGTATATGAAGGGCATTGCCAACACTGCTACCATAAGAAATATGTATGCCTTCTTCTTGCTGATGCGTAAGTCTGTAGTCAATACCCAACCGTATATTAAAAACCCAATCCAGCACATACAGCCATCGGCTGCTTGTTTGCGGGCTGTATATTACTATTGGGTTGCTCATGGCAATGTGCGCTATTTATTGCGCTCTTTCCAAAGCTGGTTGAATGATTTTTGTGCGAAGTGTACATCGCCTCTGCCATCTGCCCAGGATTTGCTGAATAGCTTATTCACCACGCTGCCTTTGATGCCCGCGCCTGCACTATTCATCAGTGGGCGGTTCAGCATCGCCAGTTTCCACATCTTCCACCCTGCATTTTCAGTAAAACCGTTTAGCCCGTCTTGTACGGCTATGTGGCGGTTTTCCAGCAGCATTTCATGTATGTTTATTTTCAGCGGGCATACTTCTGTACAGTTACCGCACAGGCTCGATGCATAGCTCAAGTGTTTGAATTCTGATACCTCTTTCAGGTGCGGAGAAATAACAGAGCCTATCGGTCCGCTATATGTAGTGCCGTATGCGTGTCCACCAATGTTTTTATAAACAGGGCAAGCGTTGAGGCAAGAACCACAGCGTATGCAATACATACTTTCTCGTACTTCTTTGCGCAGCAAGTTAGTACGTCCGTTGTCAAGCAATATCACATACATTTCTTCCGGTCCGTCCGTTTCGCCTGCTTGTTTAGCACCAGTGAAGATGGTATTGTAAACGGTTACGTTTTGCCCTGTTCCATAGGTAGCCAGCAAAGGCCAGTACAGCGCAAGGTCGTTGAGCGATGGTATTATCTTTTCGATGCCTACAATGGCAATATGTGTTTTGGGGAATGCTGTTGACAGCCTGCCATTACCCTCATTTTCGGTAACGCATACTGCACCAGTATCTGCTATCAGAAAATTGCCACCGGTAACACCCACCTCTGATGTGATGTATTTTTCGCGCAGATTTTTCCTTGCTATCTGTGTCAGCTCTTGTGGGCTCAGATTAGGCTCTGTTCCCAGTTTTTCATGAAACACACGTGCTACATCTTCCTTGCTCTTGTGCATGGCAGGGGTAACGATGTGGTAAGGTGCTTCGCCGTCAAGCTGTTGTATGTATTCTCCTAAGTCGGTTTCTACAGATTCTATATTATGTTTCGCCAAAAAATCGTTCAGGTGTATTTCTTCCGTCACCATAGACTTCGACTTCACTACCTGCTTCGCATTTTTCTCTTTACAAATATGCAATACTGCTTGCAATGCCTCGTTAGCATCTTCTGCCCAAATTACCTTACCGCCACGTGACGTAAAGTTTTTCTCAAAATCTTCAAGGTATTTGTCGAGCTGTTCAATGGTTTTCCATTTGATGTTTTTGGCTTTTTTGCGTGCAAGCTCCAGATTGGCAAACTGCTGCTTGCCCTTTACTACCGTTTCGGCATATTTCTGAATATTGAAACTAAGCTTGCGCTTATGCTCCAGGTCGGCAGCTTTTACCTTGCTCTTGGCTAAAAACGTTGTAACGGTTGCGCTCATAGAAAACGATGCACAAACTTAATAAAAACAGCGTAAAGCAACGTTTATTGTGCAGCAATTAGAGCTTCTAATATTTTTGTGCAGGCTATCAACAGCCGCTTTTCTTCTCGAACAGGCACAAAAGCATATAGATTTTCTGAGTAGTAAGGAGAAGAAATGCGGACAAATGGGTTGGTAGCGACTATACATATTTCTGCCAGGAAAACACCTGAAGGTGAGAGTAACTTATAAAACAAATCTTCTTTCGATGCATCTATAGTGGCGTATGCCATTTTGTAAGATGAAAAACTAGCAAACAATGTGCTGTCTGAATAAATTTTATTCTCTCTTATTTTTATGTGTGTGGTGTCAATAAACCTGTCGTAGGTGTATTGAGAAAAATTGTAATTGCAGGACGTGCCGGCATCAAGCTCTTCGCCGGTAACATATCCCGGCTTTTTGCGCCATTTGCTCATTAATAAAGAAATGGCTTGTTTGTCAAGCGTATCGTCATGTATCACCCGAAAGCTGAGCAGGCTTTTGTTAAATGCGTCCAATGTCATGGGGCCGCAACGTACATTCAGCAGGCTGTCATAGCCTTCAAACATAATACAGTAGTAGGCTTTGAGCCCTCTTATTTTGGTAGATGAAATAAGCTTGGTGGTAATATATATAAGACGTTCACCAGCTTTGTTTACATAGATAACATCTTTCAGGAAAGGCTTTTCTTCATTATACTGGTTGTAAGCAAGGCGTATATTATTTACAGGTTCGCCAGTTTGCGTATAGTATGCAACAAGGGTATCAGCATTTATTAACTTATTGTAAACAGGTGTTGTTTGTGCAAAAGACACAAAGCAGATAAGACAATAAAAAAGGGTACAATACCAACGCATAACATAAATCTACAACAAAACATGCGCAATAAAAATCATATAACTGTCAAAAAGCAATACCTAAACCAGCCTCTGCCAGTTCAGCCTCTGCATTATGGGTTTTGAGGTAAGCGTGCAGGGTTAACTCTTTTACTATGCCTGTTTCAGACTGCAGGATGTACACATTACCCCCCAGCTTTTGATATATACTGCTACCCTTGAAAGCATGTTTCTTAGTGTAATACCCCACTTGAAATATGATACCTAACCGTCCAATCAAAAACTCATTACCCACATATACACTGCTCTTCCATGCATTTTGTTTTTCCTTACCGGGCGATATCTCGTTGTTTTTCAGGAATGCTGCTATGTTGCTGTGGTATTCGTAGTCTATGCCCGCATACAATTTGTTTTTGCTCCAATAGCGTTTGCTTGCAAATGCCGAAACGAGGTAGATGGGGTACATAGGCCCATCTGGTGCACTCATCTCTGTACCGGCCATACTTAGCCGAGCTTGTACCAACCATCTTTTGCTAAGGGGTGTCAGTTCGCGTTTTATTTTTTCTGGGTTATTGTTTACGGGTGAATAACGGACACCTATATGCACGCCGTATTTGTTGATGCCAAGATTGGGCTGCCGTAGTGCTGCATTTGATACATGTGCAAAATTGAGCCCAGCCAGTACGTCAACGTGTTTATTTACTCGATACCGAACATCTGTGGTGAAGTAAGAATAATTGTTCAGCCTTGTACTCATGGCCGTATTCAGTGTATCAAAGTCGGGGTAGCGTGTGTAGCGTTTGGTAATATAGCCTATGCCAAAACCTGCACGGAATGACCATTCGAACTTGCCAGCTATTATTAGTGGTATGCGTATGTTGGGGTTGATGCTAAAACACCTGCCATACACTACATCTTTATCATACTCTGTATAGCCTACTGCCAGCCCCACTAAAGGGTATCTCCGCCTTTGTTGCCAATCTTTGCGCCCGTAAGTTTGCTGTACAAAATTGAGCTCGAAGGCAGGAGAATAGTCAGGAAAATCGGTGATTATCTTTTTAGAGTGCTTGAAAGCCCGCCCGCCTATGTAGTATCCCTCAATGCCAAAACCATCCCAAGCCTTGTGTTGCGCAGTGGCATAGCTATGGCATATACACAAGCATAAGGCATACAGCAGGGCTTTCTTCATATCAGGCAATGGTTGTAATTAACAGTCATACAATTTAGCAAATATAGTTTTACCTGCCGCAAACTTGTACCTTTGCACAGTTATTCATACACATGCGCCGCATAGCTGCCATTATTCTCCGCTCGTTTTTACAAGGTCTGCTCATATTGAGCCCCATAGCCATTACGGCATATGTCATCTATATCGTCTTCGATAGTGTTGATAGATTAGTGCCCTGGGTGCCGCGTGGTTTGGGCTTTTTTGTAATAGTAGTAGTAGTAACCTTTATCGGCTACATGGGTACGCGTTTCTTTTTGGGCAAAATGCTCTTCGACGCGTTCGACAATATGTTGCAACACATCCCCGGCATCAAGTATATATACTCTTCCATCAAAGAAGTGATGGGTTCTTTTGTCGGCGATAAAAAACGCTTCAACAAACCCGTATGGGTATGTACCAACCAACACCCCGAAGTGTGGCGTATTGGTTTTATGACACAGCAAGACCTTGCATATGTGGGTATGGCAAACAAAGCAGCAGTGTACCTGCCGCACTCTTATGCCGTATCGGGCTATGTAATAATTGTGGAATTGAAAAATGTAAAACCTGTTACTAAAATGACGGCTGCCGAGGCAATGAAGTTTGCAGTAAGTGGTGGCATAACAGGGCTGGAGGAACACGAAAAAACTAATGACAAACCAACCGCTTAAAATAAATTTCAATTCGGGCCCTGCGGCATTGCCATTGCCAGTATTGCAAGCGGCATCGGCGGCGGTTATCAATTACAACGATACAGGGCTGTCAATCCTTGGCATACCACATCGTGGAAAATTATTTGCAGCTATACTGGAAGAAGCCAAATCATTGGTAAAAGAACTATGCGGCTTAGGCGATGATTATGAAGTATTGTGGATGCATGGTGGTGGCAGATTGCAGTTTGCCATGCTGCCTATGAATTTTTTGGGAGATGGAGAAACGGCCGGTTATATAGATAGCGGCTACTGGGCGGCAGATGCCATCAGCTACGCAAAGTATTACGGCAATGTAGCCGTGTTGGCATCATCAAAAGAAGATAACTACACACACTTGCCGGTATGGCCTGATGCTATACCGAAAGATTTAGCATACCTGCACATTACTACCAACAATACCATATACGGCACACAATGCCACGACATACCCAAAGCAGATGTGCCTTTGATAGCAGACATGAGCAGTGATATTTTCAGCAGACAGATGGACTATACCAATTGTGATGCTTTCTATGCCGTTGCACAAAAAAACATAGGTGCGGCTGGCGTTACGATGGTAGCAATAAAAAAAGCCATGCTGCAACGCATCAGACGGACACTGCCGCCCATGCTTAGTTATGCTGCCCATGCACAGGCAGGCTCGGTGTTGAATACGCCACCTGTATTTGCCATATACACTGCATTGCTGATGCTACGCTGGACGAAAGAAAAAACCATCGCCACTATTGAAAAGGAAAACAACGAAAAAGCAAACGCATTATACCAAGAGATAGAACGCAATAGTTTGTTTGATGGCATAGTAAGCAACACCGCAGACCGTAGCAAGATGAATGTATGCTTCACTGCCAAACAGCCTGAACACGAAAAGGCATTTGTCAATTTTTGCGAAGCTAATAATGTAACGGGTATTGAGGGGCATCGCAGCGTTGGCGCATTCCGCGCTTCATTGTATAATGCTATATCTTTAGCAGATGTGCAACAACTCGTGGCATTGATGCAGGAATTTGAAAATCTTAATAACAAATAATAAGCAATGGCAAAGATTACACCATTCAAAGGATTAAGGCCGAAACCGGAACTGGCAGACAAAGTAGCTACGCTACCATACGATGTAGTAAATGTGGAAGAAGCACGTGCGTACAAAAACAACCCCCATCATTTCTATCATGTTACCCGTTCTGAAATAGACCTGCCATCGGGTATAGATGTACACACACAGCAGGTGTATGACAAAGCCAAAGAAAACCTCGACCAGCTGGTAGCAGACGGTGTTATGTTTCAGGATGATGAGCCATGCTATTATATCTATGAACTGATAATGGACGGACGCTCGCAAACAGGTTTGATATGCGGCTCTTCGCTTGACGACTATAACAAAGGCATCGTAAAGAAGCATGAATTTACACGCCCCGAAAAAGAGCTCGACCGCATCAACCACATCAAAACAACCCGCGCGCAAACAGGCATTGTGTTTCTTGCCTATAACGACAATGCGGATGTAAACACCATTATCGAAAACTGGAAAGCGGCACACAAACCTACTTACGATTTTACAGCCGAAGACGGCATCAAACATACATTCTGGGTAATGGATGAATACCCGAAAGTGGCTAGCATCACCCGTGTGTTCGACGAACAAGTATCTGCAACTTATATAGCAGATGGACACCACCGCGCGGCATCGGCTGCCAAAGTAGCGCAGGAAATGGCAGAGAACGGGCTGTCTATTTCGGGCGATGAATCGTTCAATTATTTCATCACTTGTATTTTCCCCGAAAGCCAGTTGAAAATACTGGACTACAACCGTGTGGTGAAAGACTTGCATGGCATGAGCGTAGCAGATTTTATTAAAGCACTGCACAACGACTTTGAAGTATCTGAACCATTGACAACTGCATACCGCCCAGCTAAGCCGCATGAGTTTGGTATGTACATAGATGGCAAATGGTATAAGCTGACGGTGAAAGCAGGCACATTCAGTAACGACCCGATAGGCATACTGGATGTAAGCATTCTGCAAAACAATGTACTGTCGAAGTTGTTAAACATCAACGATCCGCGTACAGATAAGCGTGTTGACTTTGTTGGTGGTATACGCGGATTAGGTGAACTGGAAAAACGTGTAAACAGTGGCGATATGGCAGCAGCTTTTTCTTGCTATCCCGTAAGCCTTAAACAACTATTCGATATTGCAGATAGCGGTAATGTAATGCCACCCAAAAGCACATGGTTTGAACCGAAGCTGCGTGATGGGTTGGTGGTGCATTTGATATAAGAACCAGGATTTGATGGATTACTGGATTTGCCCGGCAACTGAAAAATCTTGTTAATCCATTAATAAAATTCAGGTTCAATATAACCAGGAAAATCTTTTTTAATCTAAAAAATCCAGATTCGAATGGAATACAGAATAATGGGTAAAACGGGCTTGCAGTTGAGCGTACTATCGTACGGCTCATGGGTTACGTTTGCCAAACAGATAGATGACAGCATCAGCGACAGGCTGATGGGCATTGCCTACGACAACGGTATCAACTTCTTTGACAACGCGGAGATATACTCGCGCGGAGAATCTGAAAAGATGATGGGGCGTGTGCTGAAATCTAAAAATTGGGACAGGACATCGTACACCGTATCCAGCAAAGCATTTTTTGGTTGGCGGGGCGAGGCTAATAAGCCCAATCAAACAGGCCTCAGCCGCAAGCACTTAACAGAAGCCTGCCACGAGGCATTGGGTAGGCTACAGGTGGACTATCTCGATTTGTACTTCTGCCACCGCCCCGATAAAAAAACGCCGATAGAAGAAGTGGTGCGTACCATGAATACGCTGATAGAACAGGGCAAAATACTATATTGGGGAACGAGCGAATGGAGTGCAGCCGAAATAATGGAAGCACATATGATAGCCCGAGAGCTACGATTGATACCACCACAGGTAGAGCAAACGGAATACAACCTCTTTAAAAGGCAGAAGATAGAAGTGGATTACTACACCATCTTCAAAAACGTGGGCATGGGGACTACCATCTGGAGTCCGCTGGCTTCGGGTTTGCTGACGGGTAAATACAACGATGGCGTACCCGATGGCAGCCGCCTTGCATTGGAAGGTTTTGAATGGCTGAAAGACCGCACCATAAGCGATGAAAGAATAAACCGCGTGCGCAACCTCGGCAAGCTGGCAAACGAATTGGGTACTACACTGGCAACACTCTCTATAGCATGGTGCATCAAAAACAACAATGTTACCACCGCTATATTAGGTGCTACCAAAGAAGCACAGCTATTGGAAAACCTGCAAGCAATAGACGTGCTGCCCAAACTAACGGAAGAAGTAATGACGAAAATAGACGAGATAATGGGTACGAAGCCCGAGATGCCGATGTATTAATTAATATCCCGTTCCTGATATTATTAAGGAGTTTCCCCTAACAAGGAAGCTCCTTATTTTTTCTCTATCAGCACCTGCACCGCTTTTACAGATATAAAGCGGAAAGCTACAATGCCCGCCAACCCTGCAATGGCGGTGATGCTTATTTGCAATACCCAATGCAAAGGTGTGGCTTTAATAGTGTATGCGGTAGCGGCTATCAGTACAATGAATGATACGTGTGCGCTTATCCATTTTGTGTTCTTAGGTAGTTGCGCTTCTTTTTTGCAGAAGCTGATGTAGCAGATGGCGAGGAATGTTTGTGTAACAAAGGCTGTGATGGCAGCACCCAACGCGCCCTGTATAGGCACAAGGTAAAAATTGAGCAACAGGCTGATGCCTACCCCCGCCAGCGATATTTTATTCAGCAGCACAATGCTGCCATTGGCGGTAAGCAGGGTAGAGTAGGTGTACATGATGCAATAAGCTGGGAAAGCCGCCATCACCCATGCAAACACCTCACCATCGTACGTACCGGCATTTCTATATAGCAATGTCATTATCTCTTTGCCCCAGAAAAAAGATATAGCACATAATACAATGGCAAACGGCAGCAACATATTCACGCTCAGTTTGATGATGGGTTGCACGGTTTGTTTATCCGCTATCATCTTACCAAATAAAGGCAACAACACTCCTGCGAACATAATGCCAAACATATTACTAACATCCAGCAGGCGCATGGCAGTAGCGTAGATGCCCGCTTGGTCTTTACTTGCAAGACGCTCTACCAATATCATATCGCTGCGCATGTGTATGCTCATCAGTAGTATTAGTACCGCATACGGAAAACTCTTTTTGATGATGGCATATACTTCTTGTGTTTTGAACGACAGGCTCGGCGCAATCTTCGTTTTCCTGTAAATGATGAATATGGCAGCCAGCACCGTCAGCCCATAGCACAATATCTGTGTCCATATAAACCACTCAATTTTAAACGATGCTGCCGTTGCAGGGTTGTAGAGCAGAAACCCGCAAATAGCAATCATCAGCAATCGGTCGGTAACAGACAATACCCCATCAGTTTTGAAATACTGCATTGCCGATATATTACTGCGCAAGTATAATACCAACGAGCTCAACGCCTGTATGCTCAATATACCTGCCAGCAACCCAAGCTCCCATGCATGATAGCCAAGCAGGAACCCTGCTATAAAGATGACGGCCGTATAAGCCACTATCAACAGCAGCCTTGTGGTGAGCATGGCAGGAAAAAGCTCCCTGAACCTGTGGCGGTTTTGCGATATGAGGTTGGTATTGTAGTTCGTCAGTCCGAAGTCGAGCAGTATCTGGAACACTAAACAGATATTTAATAATGCCTGATATGTGCCGTATTGCTCATGCCCTACCGTGTTTTGCACCGTTCGGTCTATCATAAACACCCAAACTGGCTTTACCAGCAGGTTTACGGCTATTATGAACAAGAGGTTTTTTACGAAAAATCGGCGCATCGCGTTAAAATAAACGGGCTATTAGGGGTAAAATTATATTTTTGTCGCCAGCTATGCGCATTGCGGTAAATACAAGGCTGTTATTAAAAGGGAAATTGGAAGGCATAGGCTGGTTTACACACCAAACGCTGGAGCGGATGGTGCGCAATCACCCCGAACACGAATTCATCTTCTTCTTCGACCGTCCGTATGACGAGTCGTTTATATTTGCCACCAATGTTACGCCCGTTGTAGTATCGCCACAGGCAAGGCATCCTATTCTGTTTTATATATGGTTTGAATGGCGGCTGCCCCATTTGTTGAAGAAATACAAAGCAGATGTGTTCCTGTCGCCCGATGGTTATATGTCGCTACGCACCAAAGTACCTACTTGTTTGGTGATACACGATTTGGCATTTGAACACTACCCCGAGCATTTTGTTACCAGCCACAAACTATACTGGCGACACTACTCGCCCCGCTTTGCCGAAAAAGCAGCGCGGGTAGCTACGGTGTCGTCCTACAGCAAGCAGGATATATGCGAGCAGTATGATGTACCTGCCGATAAAATAGATGTAGTATATAACGGCGCGCATGACGAGTACAAACCACTGGAATGGAAAGAGCGCGAAGCGGTAAAAGAAAAATATGCCGATGGTTGCGAATACTTTGTATTTGCCGGCGCATTGCATCCGCGCAAGAATATTGTGAACCTGCTAAAGGCTTTTATACGCTTTAAGAAAAAGCAGCGTAGTAATATGAAGCTGGTGATAGTAGGCCGCTACGGATGGAAGTACGACGAGTTGATAGCGATGCGAGAGGAAATGCCTTTTAAAGAAGATGTGAAGTGGGTAGGCTATATGAATGTGGACGAACTGAGCAAAGTAATAGGTGGTGCGTATGCATTAGTATATCCGTCTTTGTTTGAAGGCTTTGGCATACCGATACTCGAAGCGTTGGAATGTGGTGTGCCAGGCATCGTCAGCAATACATCGAGTATGCCGGAAGTGGCGGGTGATGCGGGACTGTTGGTTGACCCAACCGATGTAGAAGACATAGCCCTGAAGATGGAGCAACTATACAAAGACGAAACACTCCGTACCAAACTGATAGCCAACGCCAAAGAACAGGTAAAAAAATTCAGTTGGGATAAATCTGCCGAAAGGCTTTGGGATTGTGTGATGAAGTGTGTGGGGAAGTAGAAGACACTCACATCATGGCGATGAGTTGCGAAGCTGTAGTAGATTTTATAATCTTTTATTAAGTCCAAGAAATAAATTCACGATAAGAACTACTGCAACTAAAATCAATATATCGTACTTTCTATTGTTACTTTGTATTTTGACGTTTGTTGCTTTTGGTTTCATGATAGAATAAGTTTTTCTTACCTCATTAATTCTATCAATCATTCTTTTGTTTAATGTGCTGCTGTCAATTATTACTTGGTTATCTCTGTAACGAAAAATAACATTATAATCTCCATACATTGTAATCAATTGAAAAATTGCAGAATCATTTTTAGTTTTCACACCACCGACACCTTTATAAGTGAAGTAGTGATATAAACTGTCAGCATATTTGAATATTAAAGGTCCTGTAACAAGGCCATTTGATAAGGTTATGTGATAAAAAGTGTCAATAGATGTGAATATGAAATGATTTTCACCTTTTTCATCATTGACAATTCGGTAAAACTTTTCTGAAACAAAAATAGGGCGAATACTATCTAAGGAAGTACGATGCTTGTTTTTTTTGTAATAATAAAAGCTGTCATTAAAATAATAATAGCCAATCCTAGAATAGTCTTTTGAATATTCTTCATAATCAAACAGTCTTCTAGAGAGTATTACTACTACTGCGGTTATTTTTTTATTTAATACTTCATTTATTTGCCTTTGAGATATTGAATTGATAAAGTCAAAATTTCCATATAATGCAGTATAAACATCATTATTCGGAGATTTAATAGAACCTTCAAATACAGTATCACTTTTTGCTAATATGGGTTTTTGATTTTCGTATATATCTGTTTTATTTTCTATTGTATAAAATATAAGTTGTAAGCATTCCTTTAAGTTGATGTTATTAGTATTGACGTTGAGAGTTATAGCGTTTTCTCTTTTGTAATAAAACTTTGGGTAATTCAAGAAAACTTGCCTGTCAATGCCTAGAAAATATTTAGCATTATTTGAAAAGATATTTCCGTCTGAGTAAGTTTTATACATTCCTACATTAAACCGCAGATATACTTTATCCGTATGTGATTTGTTGTATTCTTCTATTAGCCTGCAAATAATTAATATTTTTGAAGTTTCTCCATCACCAAGGTATAGATGTGGAGGAGCATAGTATACCATATTTGGTGCTGAAAAATTATGATAGAAATCCTGATGTCCTTTAATTTGAAATGACAAAAGCAAAAACAAAAATAATATCGCTTTTTTCCCAGGCATATACTGTTATTGAAGATACAATAAAGAGTCTATTTATCATACTATGAGTGTGTATATGTAACTTGAGATTGCTTCGTCGTTACTTCCTCGCAAAGACAGGTAAAGGTTAATTCGGCGAAACCTTTCTGCCCTGTATGGGCTTATCTTTCTTCTCTTCTTTATAATGCAGTTGCGCTACTTTTAGTTTTTCCAACACTATTTGCGATGCGGTGGTTTCATACACATTATACTTATTAGGTACACGGCGTTGTGCAGCGGTATAGGTGTTCAGTATCAACCTGCCAGCACTGTCTATCCCAACAACAGATACATCTCCTGCCGACTTTATGTTTTTATACAGCAACAAATAACGCTTGCCTTGCAGTTCGTATTTATTATCCGTTATCACCCTAAACTTTTCTTTGCCCGCTTCTTTATAATACAACCTGAAATCATCTTCCGTTATGCTGATGAACATATCGCCACTCGTATCTTCATCCAATATGCGCGATGTGCGGATAAACTGTTCCGCCTTGTTATCCGCTGAGACTGTAAACTGTACCGTGCGTATAGCAACAGCGCGCCAGTAGCCTATCAGGTTTCTTTTATACAGTATGTTGGCTAGTGTATCAAGCTGTGCGTAGGGTAGCACACAAGGCTCGCATTGCAGTATCAGTACCTTATTGCGCTCTTTCTGTTTTTCGTTTTGCGTAGCCATTATATCGGCAGGCGTACGTTTGCGGAAAGTTTTATCAAACGCTTCCTGCTCACCCTGCTCTGCAAGGAGTGTATAGTAATCCGCATCAAGCGATATAATATTTCTTGGAGTGCTTGCGAGTGTAGCAATCTCTCTTACCGTTTGTGCCTGCATATCTGCACCAACAAATAGCAATATGGCAATAAGCAATTTTTGCATATAGCTAAGGTAGGGGATAAAAGATTATTTGATAAACCTACCGATGCTGTCTGCTACTATCTGTGCAACTACTTTTGTTCCTGCCGATGTATAGTGTGTATAGTCGTAGTAATAAGTAGAATTTTTAGGCATTCCTGTTGCAAGGTCTATCAGGTTGATTTTATTTTCATCGCGAAGATGAAGCAGCACATTATTATACCTACTCAATATCATGCCTTGCAGTTGTGCGTTTCTACCTTTAGTGGTTTGTATGTTGCCAAAATCCAACCCTGTTGCAGGGTCCGTAAATGATGCGTATAATGATGGCTGTGTAAGGAATATGGGTATGATGCCATTGGCCTTGCAGATACTGTCTAATTGTAGTATGCGTTTGCGATAAGCACCAGTATAGCGGCTTTGCTCCTCTGCTTGTAGCTGCATATCTGTATCGCTAATTATCAGTTGGCGTTGCTTGGCATAGTCCACTATGCGGTGTGTCATGCCCTGTTTGCGTGCTATGCGGTAGCGGTAGATGTTTTCTGCCAATGCACCAATCTCGGTTTTCTTCATCAGCGAACGGAAAAAGCTTTTCAGGTTGTGTGTATCCCATTCATTGCTATGGTAGGTATCAAAGCCACCCATCGCGTTTTCTTCCATATCGTTTACACCTGTCAGGAAGATGATGTAGTCGGGTTTCAAAGAGAGCATATGTTCTTGCAGCAATAACAAATGCCCGAAGGTAGATGTGCCATCTAAGCCTGCATTGTTCAACCATAAATTGGGGATGTGTTGTTGCAATTTTCCTTTCAGTAATTCGGGCCATGTAAGGCTATCGCTGTTGTATGAGCATTCGGTAGTGCTGCCACCGATGGTGATAATCTTTACATACTGTTCTGGTTGCTTAGGTAGCTCTGCACCACGTAAGCCGATTGAATTACGAGTATAGTGAATAACAGGTTCCAGTTTGGGGCTACCCGGGTTTTGATGTGTAATCTGTTGGTTGGCAGGCAATATTATCTTACCATGCTTTACACGGAATGGGAATGGTTGAAATATGCGTAGCAGTACTTCTACCAACAACAAAGCAACCATCACCCCCAAAAACAATGCTTTGACATTGCCCCAAAGTGTTGGTTTCTTCTTTGCTTTTTCCATTACAGGAAGGTACTGTAGAAATACGGTGTCTTGGCTTCAAACTCTGCACTGCAAGTGTCCACCATTTTATACACGCGGGTTATGCCCAGTTTCTTACGGTATTCGTACACTTCCTCTGCCGTACAGTCTTTTACAAACTCTGCTATCTGCTCGTCGCTAAAGCCCATTTGCTTGGCATCTCGCATCAGGTCGGCAGGAATTTTATCAAGGTGTTTTATTTCTTTCAGTTTGTTTTCCAGCGTTACGATGTCTTGTATCTGGTACAGAAACCAACGGTCTATATGCGTTATCTCGCGCAGTGTTTTGATAGATATACCCGCTGCTATGGCTTCTTTTATTTTAAATATCCTATCCCATGTAGGACGTTTGATAGATTCCAGCAGTTCTTCGGGTTTCATGCGTTGCGCGCTGATGAATGATAAGCCCGTCGCGTTGTTCTCCAAACTCTGACAAGCTTTTTGCAATGCTTCGGGGAATGTACGCCCTATGGCCATTACCTCACCTACCGATTTCATCTGGAAGCCCAGTGTATCGTCTGCCCCTTTAAACTTATCAAAGTTCCAACGTGGCATTTTTACTATCACATAATCAAGTGCAGGCTCAAAGTAGGCAGAGGTGGTTTGTGTTATCTGGTTTTTCAACTCATCGAGGTTGTAGCCTACAGCCAGCTTGGCGGCTATCTTGGCTATGGGGTAGCCTGTAGCTTTTGATGCCAGTGCCGATGAACGGCTCACCCGTGGGTTGATTTCTACCACGATGATTTCTTCCGTTTCGGGGTTGAGGGCAAACTGAACGTTACACCCACCTGCAAAGTTGCCCAGCGCGCGCATCATGCGGATGGCGGTATTGCGCATCAGTTGGAAGGCAGTATCGCTGAGTGTCATGGCAGGTGCTACGGTAATGCTATCGCCCGTGTGAATACCCATTGGATCGAAGTTTTCTACCGTACAGATGATGGCTACATTATCGGCAGCATCGCGTAGTAGTTCCAGTTCAAATTCTTTCCAGCCCATTACGGCTTTTTCTACCAGCACCTCGTGTATGGGCGATGCGGTTAAACCTTTTTCAAGTGCTGCATCCAAATCTTCTTTATGAAACACAAGCCCACCGCCAGTACCACCCAGTGTAAAAGACGGGCGTATAACCAATGGTATGCCTATCTCTTGTGCAAACTCTTTACCCTCGAGTAGAGAGTTGGCAATCCGAGCAGGTGCTACGGGTATGCCCATCTCTATCATCCACAGGCGGAATTTTTCACGGTCTTCCGCTTTGTCTATGGCTTTGGTATCAACACCTATCAGGCGTACGTTATACTCATTCCACAGCCCTATCTCTTCAGCTTCCATAGCCAGGTTCAGGGCTGTTTGCCCGCCCATAGTAGGCAGCACGGCATCTATATCGTTTTCCTTTAGTATTTTCTCAATGCTTTCTACATTCAGCGGTAGCAGGTACACTTTATCAGCCACAATGCTATCTGTCATTACCGTTGCTGGGTTGCTGTTGATGAGCACCACTTTAATGCCTTCTTCGCGAAGGCTGCGTGCTGCTTGCGAACCTGAATAGTCAAACTCGCAAGCCTGACCGATAATAATAGGTCCCGAACCGATAATGAGAACCGTCTTGATGGATGTATCTAATGGCATCTTTTTAGTACTAAGTAGAAAGTATTAAGTAATAAGTTGATGTACGATGAGCCGATATGAAAATCGGGCTCAACGCCCGAGGTGCGAAATTAATAAAAACCCGCCTAACATCCCTATGAGATGAATAAATTTATTATTTGAGAGGTCTAAATTATTTTAATGATTGGATGTCTAATAGTTAAATTATTCTGCATCAGTTCAAATTCATGGTATAGAACATCTGCTAATACAAAAAACCATTCTCAGGCACTATTTTTTCAGGTAATTCTGTTTCTCCAAGCATTTCTTTTAAATCTCTTTCTATAGTATTACACATGGCCGTTAAAGGCACATCGGTTATTTTGTTTTCAAAGGGGTCTTCATTTACCTCTCCTACTTTACCTATAATGGCAAATACAAATGATACAATAACTGCAACAGGTATCATCAGATAGTCCATATGCATTTTTGCAAAATCACCAATCAATGAAAACGGCAACAAAAACATAAATGTGAAAAGAAATACCCGTGTGAAAAAGTCATATTGCCTCAATAATGGTGTATTCTTAATTCTTTCGCATCCCCCTTGGTAATTTGCCAACGCTAAAAGTTGCCCTTCCATTTGAAAGCTGTCAAAGCCACCGAGCGTTCCATTGGCCATTGCGTTATATATTTTTTTGCCGGTTTGCAGGTGCAGGTAGTTTGGTTTATTCTGTGTTTTCAGGAGTATGCTTAATTCTTGTTCGGGTAAGAATGGGCTGAGTTCCTGCCAGTTGTCTTGCTTTCTTAAATGCAACCGTAATGCATGTACCCAAGCAATGAGTTTGTATATCATTTCTCTTTTAAACGCGTCGCCCCTTTCCTTATCAAAATTTTGCTGATGCGCATGGCTGTCAGTGAATGTTATTATCAAACGAGCCAGTACCCTGCTGGAATTTATTATGCCACCCCACAAAGTTCTTGCTTCCCACCATCTGCTATAAGAGCTATTGTTACGAAAAGCAATAAAAATTGCCAATGCGCTACCCAAAATAGCGGCTATTGAAAAAGGGAGTGTGATAGCAGTAACCTGTTGCTTGTGTAATATAAAAACTGCTACAGCAGTCAATGTGCAAAAAAACAGTTCTGTTTTTACGTACTGAACTACTTTTATTGGATTGAAATTTCTTTTTACAATCATAATCTAAAACTCGTGTCTTAAAAATGCACCTATATTGTTGGTTTCTGTAAATGTGGTATTGCCTGTCTGGCTGAAATCTGCACCTAAACCAAATTGATAGTTTTTCAACTGGATTCCGAATCTTAATCGTTGTGTAAATGAGAAATTGCGAGTGCTAATGGTGGGCATAGCATTAATGCTTTCTGCCTGTGCAAACAGGTTTATTCTGTCAGATAATTTTGGGGTATAGCGAAGTAGCAAAAAATAATCTATATCAGGTTCATTCTTTGTTTCGCAAACCAGCCATGTAAATATTGTTACATCTTTTTTGATGTGTACGTATTGAATACCTGTTTTTGCATAAACACCCCAACTTAAAACCTGCCCCACTAATACGGGTGCAAAACCTTTTAGTTTTTCATGATTGTACGAAATAGCTTCTGTAAACCCGAATTGCGGCATAAACATCGTTTTCGTCATTCGGTAATCAACACTTGCTCTGTTTCTGTTGAAAAACAGCCAACGTGAGTTTTCATTGCGTTGGTTTTTGAAAAACCTGAAGAACATGATGTCAACTGTAGTACGTTCATGTCCACCAAATATTTCAACAGGTATTTGTGCATGGGTTATACTGCCAAACAATAACAATATTACCAGTATAGATGTCTTCATCATATTGTAAAAACAATAAGGCGGAGATTATCCCCGCCTTACCTGTACTTTATTTTGTAAGTAATTCAACAACCAACTCTGCGGCGGCAGCACCGGAATTTTGTTGCTGGCCTGTTACAAGATTTCCGTCTTTAATTGCATAAGAAGAAAAAGGAGCGGCAACTTTAAATGTAGTTGTTGCTATTTTTTTTGCTTCATCTTCAATACGATATGGTTGAATTTTTTGTCCAACAGCTTGGTCAGCAAAATCCTCTTCTGCATTTGCAAAGCCCGTCCATGTTTTACCTTTTACCAATAACTCACCGTTCGATTTTTTTGCTTCCAATAACAATGTTGTTGAATGGCAAACAGCAGATGCAGGCTTTCCTGCTTCATAAAAAGAAACAAATAACTGCTGGAGTGCTTCATTGCCTTTAAAGGTGTACATAGGCCCTTGCCCTCCTACCAGAAAAATTGCTACATAATCATTGTGTTTTACATCCGCCAGCTTTTTTGTGTTATCCAACATTTTGTTGAATTCCGGCTTTTGCATATAGCCTAAGGAAACAATATCGTTTGCTGAATAACCACTTGCATCTGTGGGGTTTGAGTAGCTATCCATTTGTAGCTTGCCACCATCTGTAGATACTAACTCAATTTCGTAGCCCGCCTCTTCAAAAACCCTCATAGGGTGTGTCAGCTCCGCTGCCCAAAAGCCAATGGGCCACCCTGTTTGTTTTGATACTGATGGTGAACTTGCCACCATTAAAATTTTCCCTTTAGCGGGTACACCATGCGGGTGAACATAACTTAATCGTTCTGTAATTTTCTCCATTTTTATGTTGTTTTTTGGATGTTGCGCAAATGCAGCACTACCGGTTAAGGCGAGGGCAGACATCAGTATTAAGAATGCTTTTTTCATTTTTCACTTTTTTTTCAACACAAAATTGAGGTCAGTACGTACTTTTACAAAGAGTTTAACCCAAAAGTGCGATACACACTTTTTAGAAAGTATTGAGCTATGCCCGACTTTATATACAACGGAAAGATTTACTACAACCCTGTTCAGTTGGTGATGGAACAGATAGGTGGCGTGTGGAAAGCCCCTATATTATGGCGACTGAAAGAAAATAAAGTAATGCGATACGGAGAGCTTAGAAAAGATATTCCGCATATATCAGACAAGATGCTGACTGTTCAACTACGAGAGCTTGAAGAAGATGGCTATGTTGAAAGAAAGGTATATGCCGTAGTGCCACCTAAAACAGAATATGCTTTAACAGCAAAAGGTAAAGACATAATTAAGCTGATAACCGTCATCCGCAATTATGGATTGAAGATGATAGAAGAGAGTAAATAAATTTATTATTTGAGAAGTATTTTATGATGTTACCATTAGTATAATGTTTACTATAGAATCTTTGTATATCACATCCTTGTAGTAAACGAGGAAGAGAGTGGGCTAGATACATTACATATTAAGTTAACCTACTCCTGAAAAAAGTTTCAGGATTTTCATCCGTTTCGCGCCTCTTAATTGTCAGAGCTATAGTTAAAAAACAACTATTATGACAATTAAAGCAAAACAGGTAGTATTTAATCAATACGGTTCTCCTGACGTATTACAACTGGTTACAACAGATATGCCCCAGCCGTCACAAGGGGAAGTACTTATCAAAACCTTAGCAATAGGGGTAAACTATTCCGATGTGTTGCGCAGGCGGAATACTTATTTTCAGGCAACACCATTACCCTTTGTATTGGGTAGCGAGGTGGTTGGCGAGATTGTGAGCGTTGGCAACGGCGTTGGTACACCCTTCATACAAGGCACTAAAGTATTAGCCATCCTACCCTTTGGTGGCGGATATGCAGATTATGTTACAGCCATTGCACAGTATTGCATTCCTATACCCGAAAACATAAGCCCCGCTGCAGCCACTGGTATTTTTGTACAGGGCAGTACTGCACAATTGATGGTATCTCAATTAGCAGGGGATATGCATGGAAAAACTGTATTGATTAATACCGCAGCAGGTGGTGTAGGTTCTTTGCTGGTACAGTTGGCAAAGCTGAATGGGGCTACTGTTATTGCCGCTGCAAGTACAGACGATAAGCTGAAAATTGCCAAAAAGAATGGGGCAGATTTTACCGTAAACTATTCGCAAGCAGGGTGGAGTAAAAAAATAAAAGACCTCACCAATGGCAAGGGTGCTGATGTGGCTTTTGAAATGGTAGGCGGCGATGTTTATAACGAAACCATCCGGTCTTTGTCGGCAGGCGCACATATCATCGTATATGGTTGTGCAAGTGGTGTGCAGGGCAATATTCATCCCGAACATTTTGTAGATGAAAACTTAACCCAGTCGGGCTTTAATCTCTCCTACTACATCAATAATAAAATGCCTCTTTGGCAAGAGGTACTTGGCAACGTCATCAGCCTGCTGGCACAGGGAAAGATAACGGTTGACACACCCAACACATTTGCTTTGGAAGATGCCGCTGAAGCGCATAAACAAATAGAAACAAGAAGAACAACCGGGAAAGTAGTATTAACAACACAGTAGATGTTTTTTTGACGTTCGGGCAGATGATATTATCATTTATCTTTCAGGTAGAATTGTTTTTTAAGCCATAAATAATGAGGGTATGAAAACGCATCATGAAGAAACGCTGAAAAATGCACTAAGTGGCGATATAAAAGCCTTTCAAGAGCTTTTTACAGTATTTCAAGACCAGTTGAAATCTTATTTATACAGGCTGCTTGCCAGCCGTGCAGATGCGGAAGACATTGTGCAGGATACTTTTATCAAAGCATACGAAAAGCTATCTACTTTCAAAGGTGAATCATCATTAAAAACATGGGTGTTTCAAATAGCTACCAACCTTGCTTACAATTATCTGCAACGGCAAAAACGTTGGGTACCTGATGTGAGCGAGAAAGCCAAACAATTGGTTTTGGAAAATGAAAAATTGCGCAACCATATTGTACAAGTCCACGAAGCATCTGCAGACGCACAATATGATATGAAAGAGCATATAGATACCTGCTTTACATGCATATCAAAAAACCTGCCGATAGAAAACCAGATAGCTTTGATACTGAAAGACGTGTACGATTTTTCGGTAACGGAAATATGCATGATTCTTGACAAAACACAAGGCGTTGTAAAATACCTGCTGCAAGATGGCAGAAAAACAATGACGGATATTTTCGATAAGCGTTGTGCATTGGTAAGCAAGAACGGTGTGTGCCATCAATGCTCTGAACTGAATGGATGGTTCAACCCCAAACAAAACCAACAGGAAGCTTTAATGAAACTGGACCTTGTAAAAGAGTCTGCCAAATACGACAGGCATGTGCTGTATAATATGCGTGCAGCACTTGTCAGGAATATAGACCCACTGCAATCTGAAGGGAATGCACTGCAAGAAATATTGCTCAATTGCAACCGTATGGCAATGGGTGAGATGCCAGTTATTTAGTAAAGTTTTTCCAAACATTTAGTAGCCATACATAAAACAACCATTCCGCACCAGATGGCGCGGAATGGTTGTTTATTCAAAGCCCCTTTAGGGGTTTGGTAGTTAATTTACAATCTTAGCAGCAAGGCTTATCTCGTCATTCGCTTTCAGCTCATACAATGCCGTACCACCTTCTATCATGGCTACCATCAGGTCGTCTATAATTATCACATCATAAAACGTATCACCAGCCAGTTGCTTTTTCAGTACTGGGTTGATGGGGTCAGTAATGTCATACACATTCAGCCCGTTACTGCCGTTGCATACATACAGGCGGTTGCCCGTCATGCCCAGCCCGTAGGGGCTTTCCATGTTCACCGTTTTGCGTAGCAGGGGTTGTGTTATGTATTTTACATCATACACCATCAGTGCGTTTTGTGTACCGCCACAGCGTGTACCACCGCGTACGGTTACGTAGGCAATGGAGTCGTTGGCTATTACGGGGTCGCAAGCGCGTACGTGGGTAGCCTGCCCCAGTTTGGTAGGTTGTGCCGGGTTGCTGATGGAATAAATATACATGGCACTGCTGCTGCCTATGAAGAGTTTGTCTTTATAGGTATAAATGGTTTCGATGCTGAAACCTACATCTATACTGCCCTTTAGTTGCGGGCGTTTTTCGTCGAGCAGGCTGTAGGTGTATAGCTTGCGGTCGTCAACAATATACATGTGGTCTGCCGCTGTGGTAAAGCGTGCCAATGAGCCACCTTGCCCTGTGTTGCTTGATGCCGTTGTTTTGTCGGCAGATGTAGAACTGTCTTTATCGCATGAAGTGATAAAGAGCGATGCTGAAAATATGATGAATAATAACTTTTTCATTTAGTTTCGTTTTTTGCGGGTTTAATTAATTTCTGCATTTAGGGTATTTCAACAATTTCTGTTCCCAGCCCACAACCGTGCCTTTGCTCTTATCTACACATTCATAATACCCTGTACCCGGCGGGCGGGTAGCATCTACCATCTTAAACACATTGCTGATGCGGTCTGCCAGCTTCACACTGTCTACCCTTGTAATATCCAGCACCACCAAGTCGTTCAGGTTGTTGGTATAGAGCGTCGCATTTTTAACAGCCAGCTCCTGTGCGCCTGTAACGCTGATGAAAGCTACCTTCTGCGGGTTGGCAGGCTGCTTGATGAGAATGACGTGTATGCCTTTGCCGCTTTCTACCTGATACAGTGTATCTCCTTTGATGTAGATTTTACCACCTTTCACAATGTTTTGCGGGGGCATAGATTTAATAACCGTCAGGTCGGCATCTTTGCTGTACACCGGTGCCCAGCCATCTATTTCGGCTGGTATAGGCTCCGGTTGCGGTTCTACACGCTCTCTTGGGTAGCATGCTGCAAGCGATATGGCCAGCATTGGTAGCAGCCATGCACTAAGGGATGTTCGTTTCATACTTCAGTAGTTGTAGTGTTGATTTTTAATTTGTTTACCATTACCCTTTGTCAGGGCAAGATTGCTAAAACAAATACTGTGCTAAAAATTTTCATAATCGGGAAAAACTGAGAGGAAATAATATTTATAAAATAATAAACTGACGTATTATAAACTTTCGGTTATAAATTATTAATATGTATTAAATCGGCGGAAATATTGCAGTTTTCGCATAAATCGGGGTAATTTTCCGCAATATTTCATAAAAAATAAGCCGTTAGGGACATATTATGGGTTTGTTTAGTTTTTTGACGCAAGAGATAGCGATAGACTTGGGTACTGCCAATACCCTCATTATACATAACGACCAGGTGGTGATAGACGAACCATCTATTGTTGCTACAGACCGTATGAGCAACCGCATTGTTGCCGTGGGTAAAAAAGCAATGATGATGCACGAAAAAACCCATGAGAACCTGAAGACCATCCGTCCGTTGAAAGACGGCGTGATTGCAGACTTCAACGCCGCTGAAGGTATGCTGCGCGAGATGATAAAAATGGTACACCCTAAGAAGCCATTATTTCCGCCGAGCTACCGCATGGTGATATGTATACCATCCAGCATTACAGAAGTAGAAAAACGTGCGGTGCGCGATAGTGCAGAGCGTGCAGGTGCAAAAGAAGTGTATATGATACACGAACCTATGGCTGCCGCATTGGGTATAGGTATAGACGTGGAAGAGCCTACAGGTAATATGATAATAGATATAGGTGGTGGTACTACAGGTATATCTGTTATAGCATTGGCTGGTATCGTGTGCGACCAGTCTATACGCATAGCGGGCGATGAATTCACAGCAGATATTATGGAAGCCATGCGCCGTTATCATAGTTTGATGATAGGTGAGCGTACGGCAGAACAAATAAAAATACAAGTAGGCTCTGCCCTGAAAGAGCTTGATACACCACCCGATGATATTGCCGTAAACGGTCGCGACCTTGTAACGGGCATACCTAAACAAATCATGGTATCGTATCAGGAAGTAGCAGAGGCATTGGATAAGTCTATCTTCAAAATAGAAGAAGCCATACTGAAAGCATTGGAAAGTACACCGCCCGAACTGGCTGCTGATATTTATCGTCGTGGTTTGTACCTGACTGGTGGCGGTGCCTTGCTGCGTGGGCTTGACAAGCGTATATCGCACAAGATAAAGTTGCCCGTTCATGTAGCAGACGACCCATTGCGTGCAGTAGTACGCGGTACGGGTATGGCACTGAAAAACATTGCCAAGATGCCGTTCCTCATGAAATAAGTTTCATTTGGTTTTCGGAATTTGTATTTTGGTGTAATTCCTAAGCAGAGGTGCGCAATTTTATCTTATTCATTCGCCGTTTTTTCAACCTCATACTATTTCTGGTATTGGAGATAATATGCGTAGTGCTGATAGCGCGCACCAATAATATACAAGGCAACGACATTATGAGCTCTGCCAACACCATCGTTGGCCTCTCCTATAAAAAACAACATGATGTAGTTTATTATTTCGGGTTGAAACAGATGAATGACAGCCTGTTGAACGAGAATGCCAAACTACGCGCGTTGATTGCTCTGCAAAACAATACCTACGACATCATCAAAGACAGTAACGTACACCGTGCATTGCCTTTAACAGATACCAACCAGAAGAAAATTCAATATGCCGACTATGTGTACCGTACTGCCAAAGTGATAAACAATTCGGTAAGTGCAGCTAATAATTATATCACTATCAACCGTGGCAGTGCAGATGGCATTGCTAAAAACATGGCGGTGATATCAGGTACCGGTGTTGTTGGCAAAGTAGTACATACCTCTGCACACTATGCCAGCATATTGAGTGTGCTGAGTGTGAAACAAAAAGTGAGTGCCAAACTAAAAGACGGCACTACAGGCTATGTAGAATGGGAAGGTTACCGCCCCGATGTGTTGGTGATGAAAGATGTGCCGCAACAAGTGATAGTACGCAAGGGCGATAGTGTGTTTACTACCAGCTATTCTTTCTTTCCGCCAGATGTGCTGATAGGCCGCGTGCAAAAGGTGATGCGCGTAAAGAAAAACAGCTTGTTGCTATTGTATCTGCAACCCGGCAGCAACTTCCGCAACCTGCAATACGTGTATGTGGTAGAAAATAAAATGATGGCAGAACGCCTGATGGTTGAGGACAGTGTAAACCTGAAGAAGCCATGAGTATATACCTGAGAAACATATTGCGCTTCTGCCTGATAATGGCATTGCAGGTATTGATACTTGATAATATAACGCTGCGTTGGTGGAGCCAGCCGCAAGGCTTTCCTGTTTTTATTCCGTATGTATATCCGCTGTTTCTTTTATTGCTGCCATTTGAAGCACCTGTATGGCTGCTGCTGATACTGGGTTTTATTACAGGCATTACGATGGATTCCTTTGCCAACACAGCAGGCATACACGCTTTTGTATGTGTGCTGATTGCCTACCTGCGCACGAATGTGCTGAACGCGCTACTACCCAAAAACCTGAGCGAGTATACGAACCAAAGCCCCAATGTAAAGAACATGGGTTGGATGCCTTTCTTGGTGTATAGTTCTTTCTTACTACTAATACACCACAGCATATACTTCAGCATAGAGTTGTGGAGCTTTGCCAACATAGGCTATCTGCTGCTGAAGATACTGGCATCTACCGCTACGTCTATTCTGTTTGTACTTGCCTACCTGCTGCTATTTACAAGGCAGGTGAATGCAAGGGGGTGAGGGGTTTGTTGGTTTTCTTCACTAATAAAGCGAAAAAACGACTGTATATTATTAGCTCAAGATCCTACAGAGAACATTTTGAATAGCAGACAGAAAAAATCCTTACTGCACAAGCATATCACATACTCGGTTTGGTAACCATCATAAATAATATTGTGAGAGATAAGCTGAAGAGCAGAACACCTACCATAGTTTGTTTTTTGTCTATTGCACGATACGAAACTGAATCACTACCTTCTGCTTTTAATATGCGTATTTGTTTAGACAAAATAGGTGTATAAAAGCCATAGCCTACAATACCTAAACAAGCAAAAAGAAACAGAGAAGTAGAAACCCAATTTATAGTAAGCAGATCTATGCCATTCAGGTAACACATTGCCAAACCTGAAAACAAACTAAGAATATAGCTTGGGTTTGCCAGCCAGTCGTCCATAAGTTTAATGCCTTTGAGGGCAAATAACAAATGTTCATTTTCCAGCTTGCCTTTTCTGAGCCAGACAATATATGAAAAGTTGAAGCCTACCGAAATGATAGCTGCCACTATGTGCAATAGCTTGATGAATAGATACGTATTCATAACAATAGTTTACCGATTTGCATTAAATAACTTTCTTAATAAATGACCTTTCCACATCCATAAACCCGATAATACAACAAGTGGTATCACAATTGCTTTTGTTATTATCTGAAAGCTGATTACCTGTCCCCAAGGCGAGTATATGTAAACTCCAATTACACTGCCGGTAGCTATATGCAGCCAGCGTACAAAGTTTCTTTTTGTTGATGCTTTCATCTTATTACTATTTACTGCGTGAAAAAATAGATTGATAATACAAAGATGAAACTCTGCTTAGTGTTGTGCATTCACATAGGTGAACTAATATTTTTTACCCGAAATCTCTGCTCTAACTCGACTAAGGCTTTGGGGCTTTACGCCTAAATATGATGCTATATAGTGTTGCGGAACGGATTGAAACAAGTTGGGGCTCTTGGCGATTAACTTCTGGTATCTTGTTTTCAAATCGTCTGTTTGATGTTGCTTCAATCTGTCTGCAGCGCTTAGATATGCCTGCTCAGCCATTAGCCTTCCTATTTTTTCAAATTTCGGATACTTTTCGTAAAGCTGATATATCGCCGATTTCGGAAAAAGATACACTTCAGTATCAGTAAGTGCTTCAAAAAATAAAGGACTTGCCATGTTTGTAAGGTAGCTTTGGTAATCAACAGCAAACTCATTACCTGTAAAAAAATAGTAGGTATAGTCCTCGCCATCTACAATGCGATAAGAACGAATAATACCCGATTGTATATAGTACAGTCTATCAAAAACATGATTGCCATCAAAAACCAATGTTTTCGCTTTGAACAGGCGGACTTGGGCTATTTTTTCAAAAGCCAGCCTTTCTTCATCAGTAAACGAACCGTAGTTATTTAAGATGTTTATCATTATTACTATCCTTAGCTGGTATTAATAATATTGGTGTTCTGTTCGCGCGTCCCTACTCATAACCTACTTATATATCATCACCACTCGTTCCGTTTCCGTAGCATATCCTCTGTACATACCTTCGCTGTTGAAAGGCAGACAAATATTGCCGTGTTTGTCTATGGCTACTAAGCCGCCTTCGCCACCTATTTTCACCAGCTTATCGTGTACTACCATATCGCAGGCTTCTTGCAGCGATAATCCTTTATATTCCATCAGGCAACTGATGTCGTAAGCTACTACGGCGCGTATAAACAATTCGCCATGCCCTGTGCAACTGATGGCGCAAGTATTATTGTTGGCATACGTACCCGCACCTATGATAGGGCTATCACCCATACGCCCGTATTTTTTATTCGTCATACCGCCCGTACTGGTAGCAGCAGCCAGGTTGCCCTGTGCATCCAAAGCCACCGCACCTACTGTGCCGAATTTTTTATCGTTATGGTCGAGGCTGATGGTATCTTCTTTCAATGCCTGTTGCCATTGCTCATATCGGTGCTGATTATAGAAATAATTATCCTCTTCAAACTCTAATCCTTGGTGCTTGGCAAACTGTTCTGCACCCTTACCGCATAGCAATACATGCTCACTTTTATCCATAATAGCCCTTGCCAATAATACAGGGTTTTTAACATTACTTGTACCGGACGATGCACCTGCTTTCAGGTTGCTGCCATCCATTATACTGGCATCCATTTCGTGCGTGCCCGTATTATTAAATACCGAACCCTTGCCTGCGTTAAACAAGGGAAAATCTTCCAGCGATACTACCGCTGACTGCACAGCATCTACCGCGCTGCCCCCTGCCTGCAATACTTTGTAACCCGCGTCCAAAGCATCTTGCAATCCCTGCTCGTATGTTGCCTGCAATTCTGCCGTCATACTGCTTCGTAATATTGTACCTGCCCCACCGTGTATAGCTAACCTGACCATGATGTCTATGATATGAAATGATTTATTATGATTGCTTTTAGCTTAATTACTTACAGTGATTATCAAAACTAAAACAAAAGCGGCTCAAAGAACCGCTTCAATATTAATATCAAACAAGTCAACTAATTAACCTATTAACAAGTTAACCAACCCTACGCATCTATCCTTGCATACTTAGCATGTGTTTCAATAAACTCTCTGCGTGGCGCTACCTCATCGCCCATCAGCATAGAGAATACACTGTCTGCCTCTGCTGCGCTTTCTATCGTTACTTGTTTCAGTATGCGTGTATCGGGGTTCATGGTAGTTTCCCACAATTGTTCCGCGTTCATCTCACCAAGCCCTTTATAGCGTTGTATGTTTACACTATCTTCCTTACCGTTTGCCATGCGCTCTACGGCTGCTTTGCGTGTTTCTTCATTCCAGGCATACTCTTGCTCTTTGCCTTTCTTCACTAAGTATAGTGGTGGTTGTGCCAGATACACATAGCCCTGCTCTACCAGTGCCGTCATATAGCGGAAGAAGAAAGTGAGTATCAGCGTAGCAATGTGAGAGCCATCCACATCGGCATCGGTCATGATGATGATTTTGTGGTAGCGGAGTTTGGTGAGGTTCAGTGCTTTGGGGTCTTCTGGTGTACCGATGCTTACACCCAATGCGGTAAACATGTTCTTAATCTCCTCGTTCTCGTATATCTTATGCTCTTGTGCTTTTTCTACGTTCAGTATCTTACCACGCAATGGCAATATAGCCTGAAAGCTACGGTCGCGACCTTGCTTGGCAGTACCACCTGCCGAGTCGCCCTCAACTAAATACAACTCACAACGATGCGGGTCACGGTCACTGCAATCTGCCAGTTTGCCCGGCATACCACCGCCCGTCAATACACTTTTACGCTGCACCAATTCACGTGCTTTACGTGCTGCTGCACGCGCCTGTGCCGCTATGATGACTTTATCAATTATCAGCCTTGCCTCTTTAGGGTGTTCTTCCAGATAGGCTTCCAGTACGCGGCTCACGCATACATCCACCACGCCCATTACCTCGTTGTTGCCCAGCTTGGTTTTGGTCTGCCCTTCAAACTGTGGCTCCGGTACTTTTACAGATATGACAGCACTCAACCCCTCGCGGAAGTCATCGCCCGTTATCTCTACTTTAGCCCTTTCAAACAGCTTATTCTTATCTCCGTAAGACTTGAATACCCTTGTGATAGAACGGCGGAAACCCGCTACGTGCGTACCACCCTCTATGGTGTTGATGTTGTTTACATAAGAGAAAATATGCTCGTTGTACGATGTGTTGTAGCTCATCGCCACATCTACCGTTACGTTGGTATCAGTATCCAGCCCTTCCATGTAGATGGGTGCGGGTAGTAACTGGTTACGACCTGCTTTGGTATCCAACATGGCTACAAACTCTACAATACCACCCTCGCTGTAAAACACTTCTACAATGTGGTTGCCTTCTTCATCTTTTTCGCGCAAGTCGGTCAATACAATACGAATGCCTTTATTCAGGTACGAAAGCTCACGCAAGCGGCCTGCCAGTATCTCACGGTTATATACAAGGTCTTTGAAGATGGTGCCGTCAGGCCAAAAGTGTTGCTTGGTACCGCGCTTCTCTGTACTGCCTATTTCGCGAACAGGGTACTGCGGGATACCCATTCTGTATTCCTGCTCAAAGATTTTACCCTCGCGGCATACAGTCGTCTGCATCAGCGAGCTTAATGCGTTTACGCAACTCACACCCACACCGTGCAACCCACCCGATACTTTGTAGGAGTCTTTATCGAACTTACCACCGGCGTGCAGTACAGTCATTACTACTTCCAGTGCGCTGCGTCCTTCTTTTGGGTGTATGCCTGTAGGTATGCCACGCCCGTCGTCTTCTACGCTTATAGAGTTATCCTCGTGTATGTTTACGCTGATGTTTTTACAATGCCCTGCCAGTGCTTCGTCTATCGAGTTGTCCACCACCTCGTACACCAAATGGTGCAAACCTTTTACGCCTATGTCGCCTATATACATTGCGGGGCGTTTGCGCACCGCTTCCAATCCTTCCAATACCTGAATACTGCCCGCATCGTAGCTGGCAGGTTTCTGTAACACTTCGTTTTCTGTACTCATTTGTTGTTGTAACAAACCTGTTTTTGTGCTTGCGGCTGCGGTATTGACATGCGTTAAAATAATAGCGCAAAAAACCGTGAAACAGCCGTTTTTGGTTATTCTGCAAAAGTACTGAAAAAGGGCGGCAAATACAAAGAAAAAAAAGGGTTTTAGCAAGCCCTGAAATGCCTGTAAATAAAGGGTTTCGGGCGAAATGACACAAATATGTGGAAAGGGGGTCGCAGGGTAGCTTTGGGGGGATAGGAATACGGGTGGCATAAGGTTGGGTGGTTAGGGTTGTTTACCATAGCAAAAATACAAATTTATTTCACTTAATAAAAATTATTTTTTGATGATGGTGGTAATGTATTTCTACTCTACTCTCTTCTTTTGTTTTCTACTCTTTTCTTTTCTGCTGAAAAAAACTGCAGCCAGGCCGAAGGGTGGCTGAACAAAACCGTCAGCCCCGCCGAAGGGTGGCTTAGAAAAATGGTAGCCTGGCTTAAGGGTGGCTTCCATTTTAGACTAATATACCTATACCGGAATACTTTTATTAACGTTAGATAAAAAATATAATCGCAACACTATATACTTAGTTGTATTTGCTTAGTATGTTAACAACAAGCACACATACATAACATATCATCAGTATGCGATTTCCGGTTTTGTTGTAGTTTAGCCCTGCTTTGTAACAGAGGAAGCTATTGAGCAGTTTATGAAAAAAGTCTACTTACCGATTATAGTTATACTTGCTTGGTTATTATTCCTTGCCATCAATGCCGATTGGGAATATGACGAGGCTTGGTCATTTACATCTATTGAAACATATAGCATAAGTGAAACAATTGCTTATTCGCCTTATTACTATGCCAATAATCATATCATCAACTCACTTTGGTTTTATGCGGTAGCCGCGTTGCATACTATACACCCCTTGCTATATAGGCTCTTATCTGTAATAAGCGGAATAGTGTATATATACTTTATATTCCGTGTGTTGGAGTTGCGAAGCGGAAAGCAGATTGATTGGTGGGCAGCTATTTTCTTGCTATTACCGTTTACTTTATTTTTTGCAATGGGTAGGGGCTATGCTATAGCATTCGCTGCTACTACCGCATCTCACTATTACCTGATACGATATTTAAATAAACAATCAGCAAAAGATTATCTGCGTTTTGTTGTGATAGGTTGTATCGCATCTTTATCCATCTTTTCATTTATTTTTTGTTTTGCAGCCATGTTAGTATTGCTGGCATGGAAAGAGATGCGGATGTATGCCGCGAAACAAATAAAGCCGATTGCTAAAGATGTAATACTAAAACTGGCAGGCATCGTCTTATTACTACCAGTGTTGTGGTACATATATCGCTGTGGGCATATTATTAATGATAAAGACCCTTCAATAATTGGTTCTGCATCGTTGGCAGGTAACGGCACTTTATCATCGCTGCTGTCTTACATATGTATGCAGGGCATAGCAGAGGGCAGGATGTTTACAGTGCTCAGGCTTTTGTTTGCGGGCAGCATGCTGCCGATATTGTACGTGCTGGCAAAACGCAGACGGGTTTATTATGAGTTTATTATTCTGGGTATTGTATCGCTTTTGCTGATGATAAGCCACTATGCACTCGGTAGCCTGTACCCTATGGGCAGGTCTGCTGCGTATTATATCATATTCCTGTACATGGTATTTTACTTGGCATACCTGCAAGGAAATAAAAAACTATTTGTTCCACATTTTTTGGTGGTGGCAGGTTTGGGTATTGTGCTGCTTTACTTTGCTACACAAAACACGCTATTGCCCAAAGGAAAAGATGCATTTAAGATTGTGTATGAAGATAAGTGCTATACACTGTATACCGACAATAGTAACGACAATTATAAAATTTACAATCAGCACCTCTTCGACAATAAGATAGAACTATTAACCTATAAGTTGCCCGATGATTACCGTACGATTTCGGATACTGCAAAGTATTGCTTAGTGGCACGTAAAGAGGTAAACGACGTATTACCATCGCTTGGGTATAAGCTGATATTGAGAACCCAGGTAGGGAATTTGTATAAGAAGGAACGTTGAGCTTCGTTTATTAATCTATCAACACATTACCAGTCATTTCTTTGGGTATAGGTATGCTCATATAGTGTAGTATGGTTGGTGCAATATCGCCCAGCTTGCCGGGGCGTACTTGGCCTTTGTAATCGTTGCTGATAACGAACAGTGGTACTGGGTTCAGCGTATGGGCCGTATTTACACTGCCATCTTCATTTATCATATAGTCGCTATTGCCGTGGTCTGCCGTAAGGAAGATGCAATACCCTTTTTCTAAAGCAAGTGGTACAATGCGGGCTACGCAACTATCAACTGTTTCTGCTGCTTTGATGGCGGCTCCCCATACGCCTGTATGGCCTACCATATCTGCATTGGCAAAGTTCAGGCAAATGAAGTCTGCCGTTTGATTAGCTATTTCGGGTAGTATAGCATCTGTCAGTTCTATCGCACTCATCTGTGGTTTCAGGTCGTAAGTTGGTACGTCTTTTGGTGATGCTGCCATAATGCGGCTCTCGCCATCAAAAGGCACTTCTCGCCCACCGCTAAAGAAGAAAGTAACGTGTGGGTACTTCTCTGTTTCGGCAATGCGTATTTGTTTTTTGCCGTTGGCAGCAAGCACTTCACCCAGTGTATTATTCAGGTTGTCGTTATAGAATATTACCTCTACATTTTTGTAGGTCTTATCATACTCCGTCATGGTAATATAGTGCAGATTCAACGGGTGCATATCCTGTTCGGGAAAAGCTTCTTGTGTAAGCACTTGTGTTATTTCCCTGCAACGGTCTGTACGGAAGTTGAAGCATATCACTACATCACCATCCTGTATAGTGGCTAGTGGGTTGCCATCTTTGTCAGTAGCTATAATGGGTTTGATAAACTCGTCTGTAATACCTGCATCGTAGCTTGCGTGTATGCTTGCCAGTACATCCTGTGTTTTTTCACCCATGCCTTTTGTAAGGGCATCATAAGCCAACTTTACACGCTCCCAACGTTTATCCCTATCCATGGCATAGTACCTGCCTGTTACAGAGGCTATGAAGCCACCCGATATAACAAGGTGTTGTTGCAGGTCTTGCAGATAATCGTAGCCGCCTTTTGGGTCTGTATCGCGCCCGTCTGTAAATGCATGGATAGCAACGCGGGGTACATTATGTTTACTTGCCAGCGTGCATAGTGCCTTCAGGTGGCTGATGTGTGAATGTACACCACCATCACTTACAAGACCTATGAGGTGCAGTGTTTTGTTATTGTACTTTGCATTGTCAAGTGCTTTTTGGAAAACGAGGTTGTTGGCAAGGTCACCATCTCGTACGGCTACATTAATGCGTTGTAACTCCTGATAAACAATACGCCCCGCACCGAGGTTCAGGTGGCCTACTTCGCTGTTGCCCATTTGTCCATTGGGTAAGCCAACGGCCTCACCACATGTTATCAGTTCAGTATTGGGGTATTGATTGTATAAAGACTTAACGAACGGAACATTTGCATTGGCTATGGCATCGGCAGCAGGCACCTGTCCGTGTCCCCATCCATCCATTATGATGAGCATTGCTTTTTTTGACATGGGTGCAAAATTACAGAAAATATGAGGGTAGGGAATAATAGCATCCTACAAGTGATGTCTGCAATTAATCTGTTTTTGAAGAGCATCTTATATATTTATATAATTATTAATACTTTCTTAAATATAATATGTATTTCAATATGAATTGTATATGATAGTAAAATAGTGCAAACAATGAATAAAATTTATTGATAAGTTCCATCGTATTGTGTATCTTTAGTAGCTTTTTAACTTAAAAGTTAAAATTTTGACAAGTTTGGCAGGTTTTTTGATGTGGATAACTTGTTAAACTGAATTTGAGGAGTTTGCTGATGAAGAAATTTTACAAACAAACTATTTTAACCATACTGTCTTTCTTTATAATGCTTGCAGCTGCCAACGCACAGGCTTTAGAAGACGTGACCAATGGCATCCGAACAGGTAATGTGACGGCGATAGCTAAGTTTTTTGATAATAATGTAGTAATTACCATCAGCAGCAATCAATCTATATACAGTAAAGCACAAGCTGAGATAGTATTGAAAGATTTCTTTGCTAAAAATCAGGTTAAAGAATTTACTGTAAAACAAGGTGGCCCTTCGGGACAGAATGCTAAATACGCCGTAGGCAGCCTGGAAACGACCAATGGTGTGTATCAGGTATATTTGGTAATGAAGCTGAAAGACGAAGCCTACGTGTTGCGAGAGGTACGGTTTGAAAAATAATTAAGAACGCCCCGTATAGCGGGGCGTTTATTTTTTTAGTATATACAATTACTTTCCGATACAAAACTTACTGAAAATATAATCCAGTTTATCTTCTGTGGTTACTTCGCCCGTTATCTCGCCGAGGTAAAAGAGGCAACGACGAATGTCGAGGGCTATCAAATCGCTTGCAATGTGGGCATCAAGACCTGCTTTAATGTCTGTTAAAGATTTCAGTACTTCCTGCAGCGATGCATAGTGCCTTGCATTGGTAATGATAGTACTTTCCGTATTTATATCGCCCTCTATTACTAATTGATACAATGCTTGCTTCAAGGCGTTTACATTGTCTTTGTTTTTGGCAGATATATAAATAACACCGCCTTGCTTATTGTTGGTGTATGTATCTATTTTATTTCCTACTAGCAGGTACTTCATGTTTTCTTTTTCAAACAATGCTACCTGCTCATTTATCTCTGCTTGTGTTGTTGTGTTTACATCGTATAGATACACCACTACATCAGCACGTTTCATGGTATCCATACTACGTTGTACACCGATGCTTTCTATCGCATCAGAAGTATGCTCACGTATGCCCGCAGTATCTATCAGGCGGAAGAGGATGCCGTTGATGTTGAGCGTTTCTTCAATGGTATCGCGCGTAGTACCTGCAATATCGCTTACTATTGCACGTTCTTCATTCAGTAGCGTATTTAGTAATGTACTCTTGCCAGCATTGGGCTTGCCGATGATGGCTACACTTACACCATTGCGTATTACATTACCAAGGCGGAAAGAATCCGCCATTTTACCTGCAGTAGTATTTATATTATGTATCAGTTGGTAGAATTGTTTACGGTCTGCAAATTCTACATCTTCCTGGCTGAAGTCGAGCTCCAGTTCTATCAAAGCACTAAACTGTATTAGCTGCTCACGCATGGCTTTCAGCTCTTCACTGAAACCGCCACGCAAATTGTGCATAGCCGCTTGTTGTGCTGCACCCGATTGGGATGCTATCAAATCTGCCACTGCCTCTGCCTGTGCCAGGTCAAGTTTGCCATGCAGAAATGCACGTTGTGTAAACTCCCCCGCTTTTGCCATGTGCGCACCATTGGCTATACACAAATTGATGATTTGCTCCAATATATACTGGCTGCCGTGTCCGCTTATCTCTACCACATCTTCGCCCGTATAGCTTTTAGGTGCTTTGTATAGGCTTACAACTACTTCGTCCAGCACGTTATCGCCCTGCATTATTTTACCAAAATGCAATGTATGCGATGGCTGATTTATAAGCCTCTTTCCTTTGAAAATTGTATCTGTTATTTCAATCGCCTTGCTGCCACTCAGGCGTATGACACCGATTGCACCCACACCCGGTGGTGTGGCTAAGGCTACGATTGTTTCGTTTATATTGTACATTTCAAAGTCAAAAGTAAAAAGTCAAAAGCTAAAAGCAGTATAAGATTAGCCAATAGGTACTTATTCGCACAAAATCAGCAATTTTGTATTTCATGCGTGCAGTCATACAACGTGTTTCTACAGCCAGCGTTACCATCAATGGAGAAGTAAAGTCTGCCATTGGCTTGGGCTTTATGGTATTGTTGGGTATAGAGGCTGCCGATAATGAAGAAGATACGGAATGGCTCTGCGGAAAGATTGCACAGCTACGTGTTTTTGCTGATGAGGCTGGGCTTATGAATAAAAGCCTGCAAGAGGTAGATGGCGAGGTATTGGTAGTTAGCCAGTTTACATTACACGCATCTTATAAAAAAGGTAATCGCCCGTCTTTTATAAAAGCTGCTCGCCCTGAGCAAGCCATACCTTTGTACGAGTATTTTATTAGTACGTTATCTAAATTGATTGATAAACCTGTGGCAACAGGTACGTTTGGTGCAGATATGAAAGTAGCATTAGTAAATGACGGACCTGTAACTATATTAATGGACACTAAAAATAAAGAATAGAAACCCCAACTCCCCTAAAGGGGCTTATTAGTTATGATGTTTGATGACGAATATTTTATGCGAGAGGCACTGCGGCAGGCAAAGCTGGCATTTGATGCGGGTGAAATACCTGTAGGTGCAGTAGTAACTTGGGATAACAAAATCATATCGCGAGGGCATAATCAGGTAGAGCAATTGAACGACAGTACAGCACATGCAGAGATGATAGCATTAACAGCGGCATTCAATCAATTGGGAAGTAAATACCTACCAGATGCTACACTGTACGTTACACTTGAGCCATGTCTGATGTGCAGTGGGGCTTTGTATTGGAGTAAGATAGGGCGTGTAGTATTCGGTGCAAGTGATGTAAAAAATGGCTATGCACGCATCACAGGTGAAAATTCACCGTTCCATCCAAAGACAGAACTGGTGCATGGCATCCTTTCAGACGAATGTGCTCAACTGATGAAAGACTTTTTTGCAGCAAGAAGATAGTATGTTGTATAACTGGCATAAGGTAGATGGTGTTTTGTTTTCGGGAATAGAAGAAAACAAGATGCTGGATTTTTTGATAGGCGATAAACAAGTGGCTTTACTCAAAAAAGAAAATGCACTCTATGCTTTTGCTGCTACATGCCCCCACGCGGGCGCACGCTTATGCGATGGTTGGCTGGACGCACAAGGGCACATCGTATGCCCGCTACACAAATACCGCTTTGACCCCGCGAACGGGCGTAATACAAGTGGTGAAGGTTATAAACTAAAAACTTACCCCATAGAAATTACAGAGGATTATATTTACGTAGGATTATAGAACAAGTAATGACACACCCGCCATACCTTACAAAAGGTGCTACGATAGGTATAACTTGCCCTGCCGGCTATGTATCAGCAGCACGGATAGCGTATGCAGTAACTGCATTGCAGGAAAAAGGTTATAAGGTAATAGTAGGCGATACGGTTGGGTCGGAATATCATTATTTTTCGGGTAATGACGACGCGCGCTTGCAAGACTTGCAGTGCATGCTGGACGATGATGGCATTGATGCTATACTGATGGGGCGTGGTGGTTATGGCATGAGCCGTATTATAGACAAGCTCGATTTTACACGCTTCAAACAAAAACCTAAATGGATTTGCGGCTTTAGCGATATTACCGTACTACACAATCATATACATGCTACATTGGGTATTGCTACTATGCATAGCCCGATGTGTGGTGCATTTAAACCCGAAACGATTACGACCAATTATATCCACAACTTCTTCGATGCTATCAGTGGTAAAGATTTATTGTATCATTCGCCTGCTTCGGCTTTCAATAGAGTAGGTAATACAGAAGCGGTGCTAACAGGCGGCAACCTCGCTATACTGGCACATCTTATAGGCTCTGCATCAGCAGTAGATACGGATGGTAAATTTTTGTTTATAGAAGATATAGGCGAGCATCTGTATAATATTGACCGTCTGCTGCTAAACCTGAAACGTGCTGGAAAATTTGATGAGTTGGCAGGACTTATTGTGGGCAGCTTTACAGAATTACAAGATACGGAACGCCCGTTCGGACAAACAGTGAATGAAATAATATGGGATAAAGTAAAAGAATATGATTACCCTGTTTGCTTCGACTTCCCTTGCGGGCATCAGGATGTAAACTTTACGCTTACACTCGGTATGCAACACAAACTATCTGTAACGAGAGAGGGGAGTGTATTAACGCTCATTCAGTAAAAAACGGGAACCCGCTAAATCCAATTAATCAACCTAATCCTGGTTATTCTTCCACCCACTCATACCACCGTTCAGGTTATAAAGATTATTAAAGCCAATAGCTTCCAGTCTTTGTATAATAATGGCACTTCGGATGCCCTTCTCGCAATAGATAACAACCGGTTGGTCAACCGGTATTTCATTACGGCGCGTCATCACATCGCCCAGTGGTATATGTTCACCACCAATGTTATAAGCATCGTGCTCCCAACCCTCGCGTACATCTATCAACACAAATGGGGTGCTGTTATCCATCCATGTTTTCAATTCGCTTTTCGATACACTCTTCATCACTACTCTTCTGTTAACGCTTTCCACAATGTGTCTTTCAATTCGGTAATGCCCTGATTAGAAACAGAAGCAATAAAAAGGTGCGGAATATCTTTTGGCAATGTTTGCGCAATAGCTTCTTTCAATTCAGCATCCAGCATATCGCTTTTGCTGATGGCTATTATCATGCGTTTGTGTAGTAGCTCGGGGTTGTACTGCTCCAGTTCGTTGTATAGTATATCAAATTCTTTGGCATGGTCTGCACTATCGGCAGGTATCAGAAACAACAGTACCGAGTTGCGCTCTATATGGCGTAGGAAACGATGCCCAAGCCCTTTGCCCTCAGCAGCACCTTCAATAATGCCCGGCAAGTCGGCCATGCAAAAAGACTTATTATCTCTGTATGGTACAATACCTAATTGTGGTGTGAGGGTGGTAAATGCATAGTCGGCAATTTTAGGTTTTGCCGCGCTGACGGTTGATAGCAAAGTAGATTTACCCGCATTAGGGAAGCCTACCAAGCCTACATCTGCCAGTATTTTCAGCTCAAGATATTTCCAGCCCTCTATGCCTGGTTCACCGGGTTGTGCATAGTCCGGTGCCTGATTGGTTGGGGTAGCAAAATTGGTATTGCCCAAGCCACCACGCCCACCGCGCACCCATATCTTTTCTTCGCCGTGATGCAGTATTTCTATTTCGGGCTCGCCGGTTTCTTCATCAATAGCTACTGTACCCAAAGGCACTTCAATAATGATGTCTTCACCATCTTTGCCCGTGCAGTTATTTTTACTGCCGCCCTCGCCGTCTTGCGCTAGTATGTTTTTGTGGTAGCGCAGATGCAGCAATGTCCATAGCTGCTCGTTGCCGCGCAATATGATGTGTCCGCCGCGTCCGCCATCGCCTCCATCGGGCCCGGCTTTGGGATTGAACTTAGTGCGCGCGAAATGTCGGCTGCCAGCCCCGCCTTTACCGGAACGGCAGAACACTCTTATATAATCAACAAAATTGGCTTTCTCCACTATGCGGGTTGCAGATATTTATCTATCTCTTTTCCTATGAGTACGAATGTTTCTTCAATTGTGCCATCACCTTTCAGGCGTTCCAGCTTACCGAAGTTGTTGTAATGACCTGCTACAGCTTCCGTTTTTTCGTAGTATTCTTTGATGCGTTTGGCAATTACTTCTTCGTTATCATCGCTACGGCCGGATGTTACACCACGGTTTACAAGGCGTTTCACCAAATCGGCTTCAGGTACTTCCAATGCCAATACCAGATGTATCTCAGTGTTTTTAAACTCCAGCAATTTATCCAAGGCTTCTGCCTGTGCTTTGGTACGAGGAAAGCCATCGAAGATGAAACCACGCGCGTGCGGGTTCTCATCTATCTTGCTGCTTATCATACCTATCACTACTTCGTCCGGCACCAGCATACCTTGGTCCATAAATTTTTTTGCTTCCACACCAAGCGGTGTCTGGCGGCTCACCTCATCGCGCAGCAGGTCGCCGGTAGAGATGTGTTGCAGTTTGTACGTGTCCAGAATATTGGCAGATTGTGTACCCTTGCCACTACCCGGAGGTCCAAACAGTATCAGATTGAACATAAAAACTAAATAAGATTAACGGTGCAAAAATAACCAACGCTTTGTAATAGCCATATTATATATGCTTTTATGGCAGAAATATGCCATAAAATAGCCTGGTTTAAGGCTTTTTTAATGAAAAATGGTGTTTTTATGGCGGAAAGTACATTTTTCATGTTGCCCATTTAATTCATATTAATACCCTGCTTATTTAAAGACTGATGTATTAAAGTACATTTATTCAAGTAAAAGAATGCAGTTATTCTTTTTATTTATGCAATAATTTAAACGTGTTTGTAATTCTATTGCTTCCATAAAAATCTACTCTGTATGAATATATAGATATAACGAAGTGTGAGCATCAGCGGCTTAGTAATTTTTGTACAATTGATGCGTCCACCTGTACACATTCACCGGGTTGTAGATTGTCAATAGTTACATTACCTATTGCATACCGTATCAATCGCAATGTAGGGAAACCTACTTTGGCCGTCATTTTTCTTACTTGTCGGTTCTTACCTTCTGTTAGTGTAAGTGATACCCAACTGGTAGGAATATTTTTTCGGTATCGTATAGGCGGATTTCTTTCAGGTACTACAGGCTCAATTATCTTTTTCGCGATTGCGGGTTTTGTATTGTAATCTTTCCCGTTGTTATTGATAACTACACCTTTGCATAATTGTGCAATCGCATCATCTGTTATATCACCATCTACTTGTACCAAATAGGTTCGTTGATGTTCATACTTAGGTTCAAGCAATTGGTGTGTTAGTTGTTTATCGTTCGTAAGTAATAATAATCCCTCACTATCATAATCCAATCTGCCGACAGGGTAAATATCTTTTGCTATATGTGATAGATAATCTGCCAAAGTCTGTTTTTCACCCTCGGGCGAAAATTGCGACAATACCATGTAGGGCTTGTAAAAAATATAGTATTGATGTTTGTTCATTTTTATCGTTGGCTGAAACCTGCTGCTGTAAAGGCTTTCATAAGAAAAGAAAAAACCCGGCAGGTGTTGTGGACCTCCGGGCTTTTATAAGGATGGGTTAGTAAGTACAATCCTTAACACAATATTAAAAAGAAATTCCTTTATGAGAAAAAAATATCGCAATTATTTTTAAAAATATTTTCTCTGTTGATAAGATGTTGACAACCTTATTTAGTCGTGAGGGATGAGTAGTGAGTAGTAAGTCGAGAGTAGAAAGCAAAAAGTTTGCTGTTAGGATTTAGATATTAGTGCTTCCATCATCACCAATCTTTCTCCACTTTCACGGGTGTGCCTTTTGCTTTCTTGTGTTTGTCTTGCAGTTTCTTTTCTTCCTGTTGCAGAGCATTCAATAATTGTTCTGCCTGCTTTTCGCTCAGTTTACTTTGTTGTGGTTGCGGGCGTTTATCCTGCTCTTGTTTTTTATCTTCTTTATTATCGTTGTTCTGTTGTTGGTCTTTTTGTTTATCGTCTTTTTTATCCTCGTCTTTGTTCTGTTGGTCTTGCTGTTTGTCTTTGTTCTTATCGTCTTTATTATCCTTGTTGTTTTTGTTGTTCTTACCACCACCATTCTTTTTCAGCATCTGTTGCGCATAGCTTAGGTTGTATTTAGCATCAACATCCTGCGGGTTGTTGCGCAATGCCTGTTTGTAGGCTTGTATGGCTTCTTCCCATTTCTGCTCTGCCATATAGGTATTGCCTGTATTGTAGTTGGCGGCAGACCTGCCAGTGCGGCTGGTATCCATTTTAGCTACCTGCTCCATTACTTTACGTGTGCCATCATACTGTTTTTGCTGGTAGAGCGCATTGCCAAGGTTGAAAGCACCGGGTGTATAGGTAGGATTCTTTTGCAGGGCTTTCATATAGGCTTCTGTAGCCTCTTTGTACTTCTTCTGTTCGTATAACTTATTGCCCTGTTTGGTCATTTGCTTGTACTGTGCCATGCCCCTGTTGCCCTGCAAGCACATCAATACGGTTAATATGGTAACAAACAGCCTCATGCAGTGTATGGTTTCATTTTAGCGGTGGGCAGCAACCATTCTATCAGCAGCAATACAAAACCCACTAACAGGAAGTACTGAAAATAACTGTTGTAATCGGTGTACATATCCGCGCCGAGGTTCTTCTGTTCCATATCATCTATTGAAGATGCTATTTTACTTGCTACTTCATCCGTATTACGCAATTGCGAATAGGTACCATTGCCAACTGCTGCCATCTGCCTCAACGCTTCTTCGTTCAGTTTACTTATAACAGGATTGCCGTTTTCATCCATCTTTACGCCCTTCGTAGCGGGGTCGTATATAGTACTACCCTGTGGCGAGCCTATACCTACTGTATGCACAACAATACCCGTTTCGGCAGCTTCTTTTATTTTAGCAATCGCGTTTTCGTCATGGTCTTCGCCATCGCTTATTACTATCAGCGATTTGTATTTACGCTCTTTCTGCGAGAAAGAATTAATAGCCATTTCTACCGCCTCGCTTATAACGGTACCGTGTGTAGGTACCATATCGGGGTTCACATTTTGCAGCATCATCTTCATAGCACTGTAGTCAACCGTTAGCGGTACTTGCAGATATGCCCTGCCGGCAAATACAATCAAACCCACACGGTCGTTCTGCATTTTATCCGTCAGGCGGGTTACCAATTGTTTGGCGCGTGTAAGCCTGTCGGGTTGTATATCTGTTGCCAGCATACTCTTACTCACGTCCAATGCTACTATCACATCTATACCTCTACGCTGCACTTTTTCTGCTTTGCCTGCTTTTTGCAGGTTAGCCCATCCTATAATGATGGCTGCGAGTGCCAAACCGTACAATACAAACTTCAATGTAGGACGGCCCGGTATCCTGCCCAGCAACTGGCTTTGTACTAACCTTTCATCGCCCAGTTTTTTTATTTTCTCTTTGCGCCAGTAGAGCATCCATACAAACAATACCACCAACACGGGTACAAGCCCCAGTGCAAACAAGTGAGATATATGTTGGAAACGCATCATAAACGATGAACGCAAATTTAATCTTGCTGTAATATTAACCTAATACCCACGAATGATTTTTATTTTTCTTTAACAAGAAGAGTTAAATACTAAATTCTAATATCTAAATCCTAACAATAGAAATCGCAAATCCCAAATTCCACATCACAAATAATTAGCTTTGCATCTATGCAAGAATACCTGAAAGGGCTGAATGAACAACAGAGGGAAGCGGTAGAACACATCAATGGCCCGCTGATGATAGTGGCGGGTGCAGGCAGTGGTAAAACCAAAGTACTGACCACACGTATAGCACACCTCATGCACCATGGTGTGGACGCTTTTAATATACTGGCACTGACATTTACCAACAAGGCGGCTGCCGAAATGAAAGAACGTATTGAAAAGATATTGGGCAATACGGAAGCACGCAATTTATATATAGGTACATTCCACTCGGTGTTTGCACGCATATTACGCGCTGAGGCCAATAAACTGGGTTATCCAAATAACTTTACCATCTACGATACAGACGATGCCAAGAGTGTGCTGAAAGGCATCATCACGGGTATGAACCTTGACGATAAACACTATAAGCCTGCCTATGTATATAACCGCATATCTGCCGCTAAAAACAGCCTGATAGATGCCTATACTTATAAGCAAGACAATCATATACAACAAGAAGACGCGCGTAGTAATCGCCCGCTGATGGGCGATATATATGAGCAGTATGCTACCAAATGCTTCCGCAACGGGGCAATGGATTTTGACGACTTGCTGTTTAAAATGTATGAACTGCTGGTGCGCTTCCCCGAAGTGCTTGCGAAATACCAGCATCGGTTTCAGTATATATTGATAGACGAGTATCAGGATACCAACCTGGCGCAGTACCAGATAATAAAAATGCTGGGGGCAGTGCATGAAAATATTTGTGTGGTGGGTGATGATGCGCAAAGTATCTATTCATTTCGCGGGGCTACGGTGCAAAACATACTCCAGTTTCAGGACGATTATGAAGATGTGAAAATCGTGAAGCTGGAACAAAACTACCGCAGCACACAATCTATACTGAATGTTGCTAACCAAATCATATCGAACAATAAAAACCAGATACCTAAAAACCTGTGGACGGATAATAGTGCAGGTGAAAAAATAACACTGGTACGTACACTTACCGATAACGACGAGGGACGCTTCGTCGCCGACCAGATAACGGAAATGAAGCTGCGAAACCATTATGCCAATAAAGACTTTGCCATACTGTATCGTACCAACGCGCAGAGCCGTTCTTTTGAAGAAAGCCTGCGCCGTATGAACATAGCTTATAAGTTATACGGGGGCATCTCTTTCTATCAGCGTAAAGAAGTAAAGGATTTTCTGGGTTACTTGCGTGTTATCGTCAATCAGCAAGACGAAGAAAACATCAAACGCATTATCAACTATCCCGCGCGTGGTATTGGTAAGACGAGCATAGAGCGTGTATTGATAGCAGCCAACGAACACCAAAAGACATTTTGGGAAATGCTGCACCACCCTGAGGCCTGTGGACTGAAAGGCGCTGCTGCATCTTCGTTAGAGCAGTTTACGACCATGATAAAGAGTTTCCAGATAATGCTGGAAAAACAAAATGCGTACGATGTGGCTTTTGCCGTTGGCAAGCATACGGGCTTGGTGCAGGAATTGTACAATGATAAATCGGTAGAGGGATTGGCGCGTTACGAAAACGTACAGGAATTGCTGAACTCTATCAAAGAATTTACAGAAACGCCAGACGAAGAGGGTGAATTGCGCGATAAATCGCTTGGTAGCTATCTGCAACAGATAACACTGCTGACAGATGCTGACAATAACAACGACGAAGACCAAGATACTGTAAAGCTGATGACCATACACGCGGCAAAGGGTTTGGAGTTTCCTTGTGTGTTCAATGTAGGGCTTGAGGAAAACCTCTTCCCGAGTGCTATGAGCCTCTACGACCGTGATGATTTGGAAGAAGAACGCCGTTTGTTTTATGTAGCCATCACACGCGCAAAAGACAGGTTATGGGTTACCTATGCCAACAGCCGATACCGCTTTGGCAATCTTGTACAAAACGAGCCCAGCCGCTTTATAGAAGAAATACCTGAACAGCACCTAGACAAAAGCTTTACCGGTATCAGTAATCGTGCGCAAGGTTCTGTAAACGCATGGGGCAATACGCTGAACCAGGGTTTTGACAAAACACCATCTTTGAAAAAACTTGCGGAAAAATTACAACAGCCATCGCCAACTTCGCATACCCCATCTGCCGACTTTAAAGCCGACAACCCAATGGAAATGGAAGTAGGTATGGAAGTAGAACACCTGAAATTCGGTTTCGGTAAGATACAAGCGTTGGAGGGCGGAGCGAACAACCGCATAGCCACCATTGAGTTTGGTGGCGGGCATGGGCAGAAGAAAATAATGTTAAACTTTGCTAAAATAAGGATAGTGCGATGACGTAAATTTTTCGTTTTTATGGAATAAGGCTGTTACTTGCATCCTACCACTAAAAACGAAAAGATTATGCTATCGCGAAACTATCTTGTAATGCTTGGGTTGCTGTTGGCAACAAGCCATACCCTGTTTGCGCAAACACGCCAAAGCGTGAAAATTAAACATGCCACCGTATTCCTCAACGGGGCTGAACTGAGCAGCCAGGCAAGCATCAACCTGCCGCAGGGCGAATCTGAAATACTATTTACTAATATAGCAGGCAATGTAAACCAACAAAGCCTGAACATAGGTGCCGGTAATGGGGTAGTGATACAGTCGGCTACGTTTCAGAACAATTTTTTGGTGGCAGAGGTATTATCTCCTCGCGCACGTGCTATACAGGATAGCATAGAGATGATAGAAAACAGCCGGACAGGTGCAACCAATGCACTAACGGTTACCAATGAACAAATAGGCATTTTATCGCAAAACAAACAAGTATCGGGTACACAAAGCGGGTTATCCGTAGCGGAGCTTACTAAGATGCTGGATTTGGTAAAGGCACGACTGGCAGGGTTATTGGCTGAAAAGGACAAGCTGAATGCGACGTTGAAAAAAACGGACGAACGCCTCTCTCTGCTGCGTATGCAGTTGGAAGAAGAAAAGAAAAAAGATTTTCAGCCCGGTGGTCAGTTGTTAGTTAAGTTTTACAGCCCGCGTGCAACAAGTACTGACGTAAACATATCGTATGTCGTGCCCAATGCAGGATGGTCCCCCTCTTACGATTTGCGGGTGGATGATTTGAAAAGCCCTGTGAAACTATTTTATAAAGCGAATGTGTACCAGAACAGTGGCGTGAAGTGGGATGATATTAAAATCAGCCTCTCAACTGGCAATCCTAATGAGGGTGCACAAGCACCGGCATTGCAGCCTTGGTATTTGGCTTTTTATCAACCTGTAGCTTATGGGGAGGGGTATCTCAATAAAAATATTAACGCAGAGGATATGCAAAAAATGCCATCACGTAACGGTGTTTCGTTAGGTGGGGCTCGTGGTGACGGTACTGCATACATTGTTGATGGAATTAGAGTAAATGGAAACAGAGGAGTTAATTTACCACAAAGCAGTATTGATAATTATGTGCAAACAGATAATAGCGGTGTAAATACAGTCTTTGATATAGACCTGCCTTACACAATACCAACAGACGGACAAGCGCATCTTGTTTCTGTTAAGAGCTATGAATTGCCTGCCAGCTACCGCTATTTTGCCGTACCTAAAATGGATAGGGATGCATTTTTGCAGGCACAAATAACCAACTGGGAGGACCTGAACCTGATACCTGCTGCCACCAATATTTTTTATGAGGGCAGTTATGTAGGGCAAGGCTATATAGATATGCGTAATACCAAAGACACGATGAACATATCACTTGGTCGCGATAAGAAAATCATCATTCGCAGGGAGCGAGATAAGGAATTGCGTAGTGTAAAAACCATTGGTACGAACATCAAAGAAACATTTGCTTACACCATCAGCATACGCAATACTCGCAAAGAAGCAATTAATATTACTGTGCTGGAGCAACTACCCATCAGCAACGATAAAGACATAGAAATAGAAGATACCGACAAAGACGGCGGCGCGTTTGAAGAAACTACAGGTGAAGTGAAATGGCTGCTGAATGTAAAACCCGCCGAAACAATGAAAAAGAAAATAGCCTTTACGGTAAAATACCCCAAAGGCAAAACGATAAATCTGTAAAAGCTTGTTTAACTAATATTATTAACTGTGTACATTACACAACAGCCTTGCGAAGCAGGGCTGTTGTGTTTTTTAAAGGCTGCTAAATTAATTAACTGAGCAAGATACTTCAGAGCCGGCTTTAGCTCCTTTAGTAAGACATTTGGTTGAAGCTGCAGCATAATTGATAGCTTTTATTTCGCCATCATGTGTTACTTCTCCGGTAAAGTCATCTTCGCAATAGCAATTGAAAGTTTTAGAGCATGATGTTGCAGACAATGCTGCTACAGCAAGAAAGAAGTAGAAATATTTCTTCATAAAGGTTTATCCATTTGGTTTATATGGACATTGCAAAATAGTGTACGATTGTCTGAATTGCAAGCGTTGTAAAAACTATTCATCGTCCCCGAAATTCATACCACCTTCCAGTATATCGTCGAGCATAAAGAGCTTACGGTTCTTTACTTCTTTCTTTTCTGTTAGCACAACATCTACCGATGTTTTGTCTTTAAAAGATGTCCATTCACCGGTTACTTTATCGCCCTGTATGCTTATTTCCATTACACCTACATCTTCTTCTGTCAGTACTAGTTTACCACCCTCACCTTTTGTAACATCCAGTACTATATAGTCTTCCATATCCTGAAACTTATAGAGTGCATCCCAGCCACATACAGGTTGCGGGCACTTACCTTTCAGGCTGCGGATGTAGAGTTCCATTTTTATTTCATTATCAAACAAGCCGGTGTACAGTTTACGTTCTATTACTTCTGTAGCTGTTTGTTTTTTTTCTTCATCTTCGGGTACATCAATCTTCAGCGTGTTAGTAGTTTGGTGTTGTTTGGCAGCTGCAAGCGCGGCACTATCTTCTGCCTGTCCGGGTGTGTCCATCATGGCATATAGCTGTGCCACCAATACATCTTTCAATACTTTCTTTTCTACTGCCAGCTTTTCATAATATTCTTCTATTGTTTCTGCTTCCAGCAAGTTAATAATACGCCCACCATACCATTGGTTGTTGAAACCATGAACATCTTTTACGGCAATACAAAATATTTTACGTGTCAACAAGTCTTGTACAAAAATATAGCCACGCAAGCGGTAGGGTACAATCTTCTCAAAACCTATCAGTTCTTTTGGTAGAGGTGCTTTTTCCAGTTCATATCGGGCAATCAATACATCGCGCCAGTGCAGGCCTGAGTCTAAGCCTTTTTTGTAGATAAACTTGAAATCGTTGATAATAGCATCGTTAAATTCAGGGTCGAACTGCTGTACGGAACGCATATTCGCCCGCAGATTTGCTATACGGCGATTACCAATGATACTGGTGTCTTTATAGCTGAGTACCATGTTCCATAAAGTAGCAAATTTGGGAAACAGGCTGGCATAAACAGAATCGTCCTGCCTAGCTATAGTTTGTAATATCTTGTTTACCAATACCTCTTCGCTTTTCTGTTGCGCTCTTGCATGTATGCAAGAAAACAGGAAGAATATGATAGCCCAAGCGTGTTTCATAGCATGAATATAAAAAAAGAAACCCTCTTTGCAGAGGGTTCTTATCTATTATGATGAGGTGTATTAATTAAAACACCATTTCTTTTACATCATCATCTATTACCAACCTGCCGGCTGTTTTGGCTTTTATTTCATCAAGCGTAACGCCCGGGGCATGTTCCAGACAACGGAAGCCATCTGCTATAATGTCAAATACGCCAAGGTCTGTAACAACTTTCTTCACACATTTGATGCCTGTAAGCGGTAGCGTACATTTTGACAAGAGTTTGCTTTCGCCTTTGGGGTTGGTGTGTTGCATAGCTACGATGATGTTTTTAGCTGCAGCTACTAAGTCCATAGCACCACCCATGCCTTTTACCATCTTGCCGGGTATCTTCCAGTTGGCAATATCGCCGTTATCGGCTACTTCCATTGCCCCAAGCACCGTAAGGTCAACTTTCCCTGCACGTATCATACCAAAGCTCATGGCACTATCAAAAAAAGCAGAGCCAGGCAGTGTGGTGATGGTTTGCTTCCCTGCATTTATAAGGTCTGCATCTTCTTCTCCCTCAAAAGGGAAAGGACCCATACCAAGCAAGCCGTTTTCACTTTGCAACACCACATTCACACCATCAGGTATGTAGTTGGCTACTAATGTAGGTATGCCAATACCAAGGTTTACATAAAAACCATTTTGCAATTCTTTTGCTATGCGCTGCGCTATTTGTTCTTTGTTCAAGCCCATGATTAATTCTTTTTGCGAGTTGTGCGTTGTTCTATACGTTTTTCATAATCCTTGCCCTGAAATATGTGATGAACATAAATCCCCGGCGTATGAATTTCGTTCGGGTGCAGTTCGCCTACAGGCACTAATTCCTCTACCTCTGCAATGGTTATTTTACCGGCCATTGCCATCATGGGGTTGAAGTTGCGCGCGGTGTCTTTAAATACCAGATTGCCTTGCGCATCACCTTTCCATGCTTTTACAATTGCAAAGTCTGAATCAAAAGCATATTCCAGCAAATAGTCTTTACCATTGAAGTTGCGCACTTCTTTGCCCTCAGCAACTTCCGTACCTACACCCGCCAACAGATAGACGGCAGGCATACCATAGCCGCTTGCCATGCAGCGTGTAGCCAGTGTGCCTTGTGGTATCAGTTCTACTTCCAGTTCGCCACTCAGCAGCTGGCGTTCAAATTCCGCGTTTTCGCCAACGTAAGAAGAAATCATCTTCTTCACCTGTTTTTGTTGCAGCATCAGTCCTATGCCGAAGTCGTCAACACCTGCGTTGTTGGATATGCATGTAAGGTTATTAACACCTTTGCGTACCAATGCAGCAATACAGTTTTCTGGAATGCCGCATAGCCCGAAGCCACCGAGCATAAGTGTCATGCCACTCTCTATACCTTTGATGGCCTCATCGGCATTTGCAACCACTTTATTCATCTGTCCGTAAAATTTGCGCTAAAATACTGCAATTAGCTGATTATAATGTGTTAACCTGTTATAGCCTTAGGCTCGTGCTTTACAGGAAAGTTGACAGACTTAGCAATGAAGCATTTTTTATGGGCTTCGTCGTGCAGTTGGTTGGCTTTTTCAATCATAGATGCATCAGCAACCGTAACTACAGGAAACAATGTTACTTCCGTAAAACGCGCACCCTCGGGGGTATCCATACTCAATACGCCCGTTGCGTTATCAGTGTAATCTGTTACAATAATACCCGCATCGGCACATAGGTGCAAATACCACAGCATATGGCAGCTTGATAGCGAATAAAGCAGTGCATCTTCCGGATTGTGTTTTGTGTCATCTCCACGAAAAGGTGTATCAGAAGAACAAGCTATTGTTGCCTTACCATCTACTGCCCATGTATGTGCACGCTCATACGCATCATAGCGTGTAGTGCCTTCTCCTTTATTGCCTGTCCATGTTATAGTGGTGGCGTAGTGGTGTTGTTTGCTCATAGTTTATTTATTTTCAACAAAGAGAATCTACAATTCTCCGTAGGTACTTACCATCTTTAAAAACCCATGCTACCACATAAGAACCAGCTCCATCACTTCCGTTCATAATTATTACTATATAATCATTATGCTCATCTTTGAAATGAAATTTAAATGGTAAGCTATTTTCACAATTGTATAAATCCTTGTATTGGTTTTCTGGAATATTTATTACTGCATCAATATGCTTCACTGTAAAGTATTTTATTTCGCTGTTTGGTACTGTCCCATCTGTTCCCCAAAAGATCTTACCATCAATTAAATAAATAAACGTATCTGATTTGGTTAAAATATGTTTTGCAAATCTAAATGCCTGTGTTTCAAAAGAAACTTTATACTTTCCAATGTGGTGTTGTTTACATAATTTATCCTTGCATTTATAGTCAGAGGTTGCTATTTCATCATCCAAAATGAAATATGGCTCTAGTGCTTTTTTAAGAAATGTATCTTCTAACGACTCATAACTTGTTTTTTCATACTCTCTTTCATATTTACGATATGTGAGCGTATCGGTTATGTTGTTTACTGCATTTTCACCAAGTTCGATAGTGCCTATTGTTGATTCACTGTGTGACTTAGGATTATTACAAGATAATGCTACAATAAACACTAGAAACAATACAATGTGAATATTAATGTTGTTTCCCCTTCTCGGTCTTCTCGCTAACTCCCCTTTACAATTAGGGCATATATGCTCCATTGCTTTAGTGCAGTCTTCACAGAAAGTACACTCGTAGCTGCATACAAATGCAATACCATCTTGTGGTAGTTCTTTATTGCATTTTTCACATACGGGGCGCATTTCCATATACTAAAGTTAAGTATTTAGTAATTCAACAGATTTGTTGATTGTTATCTTCAATTCTTCGTCATTTAACATCTTCGTTATAGGTTTGGGTACTGGTGGATTTATCACGGCTTCCTGCAGCGCGTATTGCAACCACAAATTAGTATGCCATTCGCCCAGCTTGTAGCCAATGTTTTTAAACAAGCCTATTTCTTCAAATCCGTAAGCTTTATGAAACGCTACACTATTTTCATTCGTAACCAACACACTTGCAAAAACATTGATGTAGCCCTGCTGCCTCAATAGTTCAAATAATGTATTGTATAGTGTCCGCGCTATCCCTTTTCTATGGTGCTTTGCATCTATATACACCGTACATTCCGGCGACCATTGATAAGCGGCACGTTCTCTGTGTGTACTGCCGTAAGCGTATCCTACAATTTCGCCGTTGCATTTGCATACCAACCATGGGTATTGTGCGGTTATCTTTTCAATCTTTGTTCTGAAATCATCTACCGATGGCACTTCGTATTCAAACGTATTGGCAGTGTGCAATACATAAGGCGCATATACTACGAGCGCCGCTTCAGCATCAGCGGGTGTTATAAATCGTATGTTGTAATTATTCATTTTTTATTATTTATTCCAACCTAAACAATATCGTCATTTCGAACGTAGTGCAACGAAGAGAGAAATCTCCCTAAGAGAGTTACAATGCTCAATAACATGACCTTCATCTCATACATCAGGAGATTTCTCTCTTCGTTCGAAATGACGGGTTTATTAAAACACAAAGCCCTGCAACAGTGCAGGGCTTTGAAATTTGTTAGCGCAAGTACAGCAGCTCGCGGTACTTAGGTAGCGGCCATGTCTTGTCTTCTACCAGTAGCTCCAGTTTGTCTGCGTGGTAGCGTATTTTTTCAAAATATGTTTTCACATCGTTGCAATACATAGCAGCGCGTTTGTGCATGTCTTCTGTATTGTTAGCTTTTTTACGTGCTTCTATCATCGCTTCCACATTGTCGTTTATCTCTTGTATGTGACCGCTTACTACTTTCAGTATGTTCAGTTGTGCTTTGTAACTGCCTTCGCCGAGCCCCAAGTCTTTCAAGCCACGTACGTTTTCAGCCAGTACATTCTGATAGTTAACTGCCGCAGGCAATATATGGTTGGTAGCCATATAGCCCAGTATGCGCGCTTCTATCTGTACTTTCTTTACATATTCTTCCAGCAGTATCTCATGGCGTGCATCCAGTTCGCGTTCGCTGTATATGTTGTTTTCGAAAAATACTTTCTTAGCGGCATCTGTAACGAAAGCATCCAATGCTTCAGGTGTTGTTTTAAAATTGTTCAGCCCGCGCTTCTTAGCTTCTTCTGCCCATGCATCGCTATAGTTATCACCCTCAAATCGTATAGCTTTAGATTTTGTGATATAATCGCGCAATACATGCATTAGTGCTACTTCTTTCTTCTCACCTTTTTCTATAAGTGCATCTACATCACGCTTAAAGTTTTTCAGGCTTTGTGCCATGATGGTGTTTAGCACTGTCATCGGCGAACCACAGTTGGCAGAAGAACCTACCGCGCGGAATTCGAATTTGTTACCTGTGAATGCAAACGGACTGGTACGGTTGCGGTCTGTATTATCCATCAGCAATTCGGGTATTTGCTTATGGATGTCCAGCTTCAATATCACTTCGTCTTGCTCGCTGAATTTATCCTTTACCCTTGTTTCCACTTCATCCAATACTTCCGTCAGGTATTTACCTATATATACAGATATAATAGCCGGCGGTGCTTCATTAGCCCCCAGGCGATGGTCGTTGTTGGCAGATGCGATGGCAGCACGCAACAGGTCGGCATGGTCGTGTACGGCTTTGATGGCATTTACAAAGAACGTAAGGAACATCAGGTTGGTACGTGGTGTTTTACCCGGGGCTAGCAGGTTTACTCCTGTATCAGTAGCTAAGCTCCAGTTGTTGTGTTTACCGCTACCGTTTACACCTGCAAATGGTTTTTCGTGCAACAATACTTTCAGCTTGTGGCGTTTTGCTACTTTATTCATCACATCCATCAGCAGCGAGTTGTGGTCTACTGCTATATTCACTTCTTCAAATATAGGAGCACATTCAAACTGGCCCGGTGCTACCTCGTTGTGGCGGGTACGCAAAGGGATACCGAGCTTGTAAGACTCCTGCTCAAAGTCTTGCATGAATTCGTACACGCGGTCTGGTATAGAACCAAAATAATGGTCTTCCAATTGCTGACCTTTGGCAGGTGAGTGACCTACTAATGTGCGACCGCACATCACCAAATCAGGACGGGCATTAGCCAGTGTTTCGTCTATTACAAAATACTCTTGCTCCCAGCCCAGTGTCGCCGTTACTTTGGTTACGTTCTTATCGAAATAGTTGCAAACCTCTACGGCTGCTTTATCCAATGCAGCGATAGATTTCAGCAACGGTGCTTTATAGTCGAGCGATTCGCCGTTGTAGGCAATGAATATAGTTGGTATGCAAAGTGTTTTACCATTGGCTGCTTCCATAATGAAAGCAGGCGATGAGGGGTCCCATGCAGTATAACCACGCGCCTCGAATGTAGCACGGATGCCACCGTTGGGGAAACTGCTGGCATCTGGTTCTTGTTGTATCAAAGCATCACCGTCAAATATCTCAATAGCAGTACCATCGCTTTTGATGGTAAAGAACGAATCGTGCTTTTCGGCAGTAGTACCCGTCAGCGGTTGAAACCAGTGCGTGAAGTGGGTAACACCACGCTCCTCGGCCCATGCCTTCATACCAGCTGCTATCTGGTCTGCCATCTTACGGTCTATCTTGGTTCCTGATTTTGCCGAGTTCATCAGGCTTTTATAAGCCTCGTCGCTCAGGTATTCGCGCATAGCGCGACCAGTGAAAACGTTTGCGGCAAACATGCTGGTAATGCGCTTACCGCCATAATGGGCTACCTTTTTATCCTCGGAAGCCATTTCTTGCAGTGCGAGATAACGAAGTGATGACATTAGATTAAATTTTACGCAAATGTAAAATAAATGACACCACTAATCCAAATTTAAGGTAAAAATTGCCTGAAAATAAAACATTAAAATAATACTGTTTTATTTATTAAAAGGATGAAAAACTGCTTTGTGAACCACAAAAGAACATGCAAAGTCTTGTTTTACAATACCTTGTGTAGATATTTCCATCTGTGGGTTAGTTAAGTGCATAAAAATATTAATATTATATAAATCCTCTGTTGCTTCTATTTTTTGGATAATCATGTGGTCGGCAAACTCTACACCCCGCCGTCCTTGCCATTTGTAGGCTGCTTCCTTTGCACACCATGCCAGCGTCAGCAGTTTGGCATTATTATTAAATAAAAGCTGCTCTGCGGGCGACAGGAATTTATGCTGTAAGGCTTCCATACGCGGATGCCAGCATTGTATATCTATACCACATTCCACATACGGGCTAACAACAGCAGCCACATAAGGCCATGAGTGAGAAATGGAGAAATAATACTGATTATCGTCTATGCGTGGTTTGTCATGCTCATCGGGGCGGATGTTCAGTAGCGGGAAATCTTCTTTCAGATGCTTGAGCAAAAAACGCCCTGCCAGTCTTTCCATCCTGCGCTTTTCAGCTTTGATGTCGGGTGCGGGTAAGCCGGTACGCTCTGTAAAAAAGCTTTCAGGCTCTTCTATCTTCCATATAGCAGCAAGGCTATACTGGTCGCTGCTCCATTCTCGGTACAAAGGCATCTTTCAAAATTAGTCTATTTGATGATTTGATAATGTGATGATTAATGGATTGAATATTCACATATTACAAACATTAGCTAATAAGCTAATCATCACATCAGCTAATTGACATTATATTTGCCCTCATGATATTATCTGATACACGCATACTGGAAGAAATAGAGAAAGGAACTATCAAAATAGAACCTTACAAGCGTGATTGTTTGGGCAGCAACAGTTATGACGTACACCTCGGCAGTACATTAGCAACATATAAGGAACACATTATTGATGCGAAGAAGCACAACCAGATAGATTGTTTTGAAATACCCGATGAGGGTTTTGTATTATACCCGCATATCTTTTATTTGGGCGTAACGCTGGAGTACACCGAAACACATGCGCATGTACCTTTCTTAGAGGGTAAATCGAGCACAGGGCGTTTGGGTATAGATATACACGCTACGGCAGGCAAAGGCGACGTGGGCTTCTGTGGCAACTGGACGCTCGAAATATCTGTAAAGCAGCCTGTAAAAGTATATAAAGGCATGCCGATAGGGCAGTTGATTTACTTCCCTGTAGATGGTGAGATAGAAGTGAAATACAACCAGAAGAAAAATGCCAAATACGGCAACCAGCCCAACAAGCCGATTGAGAGCATGATGTGGAAGAATGAATTTTAGATCATTGATTAGCTATGATTCTTAATGATTGATAATGATAAAACAGCCCCTATTATAGGGGCTGTTTCTTTATTTCAAATCAATTAATCGTAGCTATCAAATAATCTTAGCTAATCATTCAAAAATCATAGCCAATCACTGGTCACCCTTCAGCCACACTATCTTCATATATCAATGTGCTGCGGCCATTGCGTTTTTCCTGTGCTTCTTTAGCAGCCTTAATAAACGCTACAAAAAGTGGATGCGGATTTTCTACCGTACTCTTATACTCCGGGTGGAACTGCACGCCTACGTAGAAAGGATGGTCTTTAATCTCTACTACTTCAACCAGTCCAGTTTTCGGGTTTTTGCCCACAGGTATCATGCCTGCATTTTCGTATGCTTCAATAAATTCGTTGTTGAACTCGTAACGATGGCGGTGGCGTTCTGCTATTTTGGTAGAACCGTAGATAGATGCCGCACGCGAATCGCTGCGTAGTTCGCAGTCGTACGTGCCGAGGCGCATAGTACCACCCATCTGTGTAATTTTTTTCTGCTCTTCCATCATCGCTATTACCGCATCGTTGGTATCAGGATTCATTTCGGTAGAGTGTGCTTTGCTCATGCCCAATACGTTGCGGGCAAATTCTACACATGCCATCTGCATACCAAGGCATATACCAAAGAATGGTATCTTATTTTCACGTGCATAGCGGATAGCATCAATTTTACCTTCTATACCACGGCTGCCAAAGCCCGGCGCTACCAGTATGGCATCCAGATTTTGCAGCTTTTCAATAGCGTTTTCTGTTGTCAGGTGTTCGGAGTGGATGTTACGTACCTCTACCTTACATTCATTCATCGCACCTGCATGTATCAATGCTTCGAGGATAGATTTATATGCATCCTGCAACTCTACATACTTACCAATCAACCCAATTGAAACTTTCGATTTAGGGTAGCGCAGCTTATTCAGAAATTCTTTCCATTTCGTTAAGTCGGGGTCTGTACCCAATGGCAGGTTCAGTTTTTGCAGGCATATTTCGTCCAGCCTTTCACGCATCATTTCCAACGGCACACCGTAGATGGTATCCGCATCCAACGCTTCTATTACAGCATCCTGTGTTACATTACAGAACAGGGCAATTTTGCGTTTCAGGTCTTTATACAGTGGCTCTTCGGTACGGCAAACAAGCACATCGGGGTTCAGCCCGTGTTCGCTCATCATCTTTACCGAGTGCTGTGTAGGTTTTGTCTTTAGTTCTTTAGCTGCTTTCAGGTAGGGTATCAGTGTCAGATGCACAACCAATGCTCGGTCGTCGCCCAATTCCCATTTCATCTGGCGTACAGCCTCTACATACGGCAGCGACTCTATATCGCCCACCGTACCACCCAACTCGGTAATAACAATATCATATTTATTGTCTTTACCCAATAAGGTCATGCGGCGTTTTATCTCGTCCGTTATATGGGGGATAACCTGTACCGTTTTACCGAGGTATGCACCCTCGCGTTCCTTATTAATTACATATTGATAGATGCGACCAGTTGTTACGTTATTGGCTTGTGATGTATAAGTATTCAGGAAACGCTCGTAATGGCCTAGGTCAAGGTCGGTTTCAGCACCGTCTTCTGTTACATAACATTCGCCATGCTCGTAGGGGTTAAGTGTACCCGGGTCAACATTGATGTACGGGTCGAATTTTTGGATAGTGGTACGGAAACCACGCGCCTGCAATAGCTTTGCTAATGATGCGGCAATGATGCCCTTACCTAATGATGAAGTAACGCCCCCGGTTACAAAAATATACTTGGTCATAACGCTCCTGTTTTTGATGACCGGTAGCGCAGCATACAGATATTACGATAAAATAAAGGAAGTAGCTGTTGCGGTCGCACAAAGTTATAAACTCGGGCGGCATTTTAAAAATATAATTAACCAACAGACAATTTGCATGTGTATAAACACTGAATTAATATTTTCAAAAAATCCCCCTTTTTGCGCATGTATATTTTATATTTTTTAACATTTATTATTCTTTTATTTATAGTAATAAATCCATTTTTGTCACGTTAATGTAAATAGACCATTAGCCAACTCTCCTCGATGCGTCACTTTATACTGTTCTTAACATGCTTGCTGCTTGCCAATACAGCATTTGCACAGCCTATTACAATAACCGGTTCGGTATCAGACACACTCAACAGCAGCCCGCTACCCAATGCGTGTATTACCATTCTCAGGGCAAAAGACTCAGTGATGGAAACATTTACCCGTACCAAAGAAGATGGTAGCTTTTCGCTGAAAGTAAAAGAACCAGGCAAATACCTGTTGATGACCAGCTACCCGGGCTTGGCAGAATATGTGGACGTCTTTACCGTAAAAGATAGAAAAGACATGAGCATCGGCATGATACCGATGATATCGAAAATACACTTGTTGAAAGAAGTGGTACTCACACAACAATATGCGGCCATCAAAGTAAAAGGCGATACCATAGAGTATATGGCAGACAGCTTTATGACCAAAGAGAATGCCGATGTAGAAGCGCTATTGAAAAAACTACCCGGCATACAGGTAGATAAAAACGGACAGATAGTAGCACACGGCGAAAAAGTGGAAAAAGTATTAGTGGACGGCGAAGAGTTTTTTACAGACGACCCGGCAGTAGTAACCAAGAGCCTGCAAGCCAAAGCGGTGGATAAAGTACAGGTGTTTGACAAGAAAAGTGAGCAGGCAGAGTTTACAGGTATAGACGATGGCGAAAAAACACGCACTATCAATCTGCAACTGAAAGAAGATAAAAAGAAAGGTTACTTCGGTAAAGTGGTAGCAGCTGGCGGACCAGGCGACGACCAGAACTTCTTTGAAAATCAAGCCATGTTCAATGCCTTCAAAGGCAAACGCAAGCTATCAGTATTCGGGATTATGGCTAATACAGGCAAGATGGGGCTTGGCTGGGAAGATCGTGATAAATTTGGTGGGGGCACTGGCGGCAATAGCGAAATGACGGAAGATGGTGGTATGATTACCTACTTCAGCAGCAGCGATGATATGGAAAGCTGGAATGGCAGGTATAACGGTGAGGGCTATCCCCGTGCATGGACTGCCGGCGGGCACTATTCCAATAAATGGAAACAAGACAAACACCACTTAGGTGCCAACTACCGTTATGGTAAGCAGGATATTTCTGCCATTACCAACACACTATCAGAAAATGCACTACCTAACAACCGTAAAAACTTCAGTAATACAACAATAGATAAATATTCGGTGGGGCAGCGACATAGGGCCGATGGTAATTATACATGGACAATTGACTCCATGTCAACCATTAAGCTGACTGCCAATGCAGGTCATTCAAACACTATCAGCACCACACGCAATAATGCCCGAACTGCTAACGAGGTAGATTCCGTACTGAATAATAACAGTCAGCTAAGCACAAACGACGCTACCACCAAAACCATGAATGCCACGCTTGACTATCGTAAAAAATTCAAGAAAAAAGGTAGGACTTTTTCACTGAACCTGACGGAGAATTACAGGGAAACTGTTAGTGAAGGTTTCCTGAAATCAACCATCACCCAATACCAGCGAGATACAAATACCAACGCAATATTAGGTGTGTTTAATACTACATTCGACCAACGTAAGGATAATGAAAGTACGCAACTCTCATTATCTGCAAGAGCTACTTACACAGAGCCATTATCGAAAGTAGCTTTCCTCGATGCCAACTATTCTTTCAAAGTTGACAATAATATAGCTCGCAGAGAAACTTTCAATAAACAAGCGCCTACAGACGATTCTTACAACAAGCTCGATTCATTTTTCAGCAACAACTTTGCTTTCAATGTAATGACGCATACAGGCGGTGCTAATGTGCGTTTTGTATTCAAAAAACTAACTATGTCGGCAGGAGGCTCTGTATCAAATGCATCCTTTAAGCAAGAAGACCTGATGACAGACACCGCACGCAATTACAATTTCACCAACTTCTTCCCAAAAGCATTTGCCAGCTATAGTTTTAATAAACAACGCCGAATCCGTTTTGATTACAGTGGCTATACCACACAGCCTACGATAGATCAGATACAGCCGCTACGCAACAATACAGACCCGCTGAACATTGCAGTTGGTAATGCAGGCATCACACAGTCATTTACACATAATGTAGGTTTTAGCTTCAATGATTATAAGATGCTGAGCAACAGATATATCTGGATGAACTTCAATATGAACTTTGTTGACAACGCCATCAGCAGGTCTGATAACATCAATGCACAGGGCTTGCGCACCTACCAGTATATAAACGTAGATGGTAACTATAGCGGTTGGGGCTATATAGGTATAGGCAGACAGTTTAATAAAATCAATTTTGACGCAGGTGTATATGGTAGCCTTGGGCTCAACCACATTAATAACGTGATAAATGGTGCATTAAATAAAAGTGACAATAACAGGTATAGTTTAGGTTTACGTCTTGATTGGCATACAGAAGATGATAAGTTTGATATAGACTACAACCCTGAAATAACATACAACGACAATAAGTCAACCATCAATACACAAACAACCAGTTTCTGGACGGTTGACCAGGAGTTTTCAGTATCGTACCAACTGCCTAAAAAATTTGAAGTTGGTAGTAATGTAGAATGGTATATCCGCCAACAAACCAGCATATTCGACAGAAACAACAACGTATTCAGGTGGAATGCTTATGTAAGTAAGAAGTTTATGAAGAACGACCAACTTGAATTGCGTGTTTCTGCATTCGATATCCTGAACCAAAATCTTGGTTTCAGCCGCTATGCACAAAACAATTTTGTAACGGAAAGCAATTACAATACCATCCGCCGCTATGGCTTGGTTTCGCTAACATGGAACTTTACCAAAACTGCCGCAGGTGTTCCGCCTGCACAGGATGCGGGTTCTATTATTAAAATGATAAAATAACCCTTATGAAAAAGATACTTGCAGCCATCATATTATTGGTATCCGCTTTCAGTGCGAATGCACAGTTTACCCAATACGGCAAAATAGAGTATGAACGCAAAGTAAACTTGAAGCGTTTGCTCAACGACCTGGATGATGACCAGAAGCAATGGGTAGAACGTTTTCGCGCGCAGATACCTGACTATACGATTACATATTTCGATATGTACTTTAATACCGCTAAATCTTTATACAAACCCGGTAAGGAAGTAGAGGGTGGTACAAAGTTGTGGTTTGCACAATCGCCTGCCAACGACAATGTAGTGTTGACGGATTTTGGTACTGAAAAAGTAAAGGCGAATAAAACCGTATATGAGCAAAAGTTTTTGGTAGAAGATAGTATGCGCAAAATAGAATGGAAGATATACGATGAGATACGTGTGATAAGCAATTACAAATGTCGCAAAGCGGTTGGTAAAATGTTCGACTCAGTAGTAGTCGTAGCATATTACACAGAAGATATTATGGTGAGTGGCGGCCCTGAAATGTTCAGCGGCTTGCCCGGCATGATACTGCAAATTGCCATACCACGTATGCACACTACATGGATAGCGCAAAAAATAGAACTGATAAAACCCAAAGATACTGACTTTGTAACCAGCGATAAAGGCAAAAAAATAAACCAGAAAGAAATGCACGAAACCCTGAAAACGAGCTTCAAAGACTGGGGTAAGTACGCGGATAAAAACTTGTGGTGGACGTTGTTGTAACTATTTCTTTTCCACCTCTTTCATTCCAATGTTAAACAGTTTATAGGCAAGTTGGGTAGCGGCAGCTTCTGGCTTGTTGTAAGCAAACGATTGTTGTTGTACTGCATATTCGCCTGCGGCATCCATTACATAGTAGCTGATGCGTTTTTTATTGCCTGTACCGCTGAAGCTGATGTAGGCTTCGGGTGCAGGTGTATTTCCTTTACTTATCCAATTGATGTTGCAGGCTTTCAGGCGTTCTACAACTTTATCATCTGCCTGTCCCAATACGTTCAGCCGCATATTCATTTTCAGTCCGCTATTGGGTATCAGTTGCGGATAAAATGTATAGAGTTTATACATCAGATTGTTGTAAGCAAGGTTGTCTTTTCGTTCTTGTGCACATTCTGCCTGTGCCTGATACACACGGGCTACAAATAGTTTTTCATACTCCGTATCCATATTCGGGTCGCGGAGTATTTCATCCAGCAGCACACGGGCTTCTTTGTAGTTACCCTGCTTCATTTGCAGCCTGGCAGTAAACAGCTTGAAGTATTTGCGTACATATTGTCTTTCGTCTGTTTGTGCTTCCTGGCGAAAACGATTTAAAAAGAATTTGGTACTGAAATCTTTTATCAGATACCATATCTCATCCCAACTTACGGTGCTTTCTGTGCTGAAGAGTTTATACACTACTTTATCCCTTTCGGGATTCATCGCAAACTGGTTGATGATAAGATATTGTTGCACATACTTTTCGCTTATCAGTTTTGCCATTGTACCCAATACCGAAAAATTGTACCACCAATTACTATTTTCAAACTTTTGCCTTTCTATTTGCGCTTCTATGTTCATCAGCTTTACCAGTTGCGTGCTGAAGTCGTAGTGTGTTTGCCCAAGTGTGGTGCCTATATGCAGTTCTTTAAACTCTGCAGCTTTATTCACATGCTTTTGCGCTTCGGCAAGTTGCCCATCGTAGTACAGCGCACGTGCCAGTGCAATATTGTACCAGCCAAACCCGGGTGTAGAGCCGTTGGCTTTTATCATATCGCGCATCAGGCTTATACCCTCTTTGGGTTGCGATTTGTATATGCTGATGATGCTTGTGTAGTAAGCCCATTCTTTCAGGCGTTTATCACCTGCATCCTGTGTGATGGCTTCTTCATATTCTTTTTCCGCTTCTCTGAAATCGCCACATATACTACGGAACGTAGCATAGTTATTGTGCGGGAATATGCCGCTTTTGCGCAATAGCTCGTAATAATATCTGGCAGAATCTATTTTAATGGCATAGCTATACAGCATAGCCTTGTAGTGATACACACTGTTTTTCTCTTGCTGCTCATACCCCGGTGGAAAGATATTGGCATTGATACGCTTGTTGATTTCAATTCGGCGTAATGCAGAGTCGAGATAACGGTTGGCAAGTTTTTCATTTTCCGCAATACTGTTTTTCAGGAAAGCATATTTATCACTTGTATAAAAGCGGTTGCGATGTACCGTCCAGCCAAGGTAATTATAGGCATCCATAAAATAGTCGCGTTGAAAATTCCATTTCAATACGCGGCGCATTAATGCATATACTTTTTCAGGTTCATCGGTATTGGCATAGCAGTCCATCAGAAAGTAGGCTATATTGGTATAGTCTATCTGGTAGCGATAGGCATATACATATACGGCAACGTCGGGGCTGCGGGTAGCCAACTCTTTGCGATAGTCGCGCTCCATCAGTGTCAATGCTTTCTCTAATGGTTGTGCGGCATTCTTATACCCTATATAGTCGGCAGCATGCTCACGTTTATATGCACCCTCGTATAGCCAGCCCACATAGTAGCTGCTGTCTATACGTTTAAACTCACGGCTGCGTGGCAATGCGTCCGCACTTAGCATATCAGTACCCATACGCTTGGCATCTATCTCGTAGCGTTGCGTAGGATTTTTCCGATGCATCATCGGTTGTGCATCGGCAATAAAAGAAATAAGGATACAAGCCCACAGGCTTAGTACATATACCAACCTGCGTGCAACATCTGCAAGGCGGGTGTTATGCATACAATTTCAGTTTCGCAAGGCGTTCTGCTTCTTTATTGATAATACTGTCGAGGGCTTTTTGTTTACCGTCTTTATTGCGGTATATCAGGCGGTGTTCCAGCACAGCACGTGCTATGTCTTTTACATCGTCTTCTATCACAAAAGTCCTGCCACGTAATAGTGCATACGCCCTGAGGCATTTGATGAATGCGATACCGCTACGTGTAGATGCCCCGAGCGAAATATCCTGATGCTCGCGTGTGCCACGTACAAGATTGCTCACGGCTTTTAGTATCTCTTCATGTATAAACACATTTTCTGCCTGTTGTTGCAGTTGCAATATGTCGTTGAAGCTAAGCACCTGCTCCAGCGATACGAGGTTATCAGCGATAGATACATATTCACGGTAGATGTTCAGTTCAGTTTGTTCATCCACATAGCCAAAGTATATCTTCATAAAAAACCTGTCGAGCTGGGCGGCGGGTAGTGGATACGTGCCTTCCATCTCTATAGGGTTTTGTGTGGCGATGCTAAAAAACAGGCGTTCCAGTTTGATGGTGGTATCACCCACAGTTATCTGGTGTTCAGCCATCGCTTCCAGCAAGGCACTTTGTACTTTGGGCGATGCACGATTTATCTCGTCTGCCAGCAATACGTTACAAAACAGTGGTCCTTTTTTGAAAACAAAATCTTTGTTCCTGTCGTCGAAGATGTATGTACCTATCAAATCCATAGGTAGCAGGTCTGGGGTAAACTGTATGCGTTTAAATACCACATGCTCGCCCTCTTTTTCTCCGCTGATGCATTGTGCCAGTGTACGCGCCAAAACTGTTTTACCTGTACCGGGATTATCTTCCATCAATATATGGCCACCGGCAAGCAAGCAGGTAAGTACCATTTCTACCTGATGGCGTTTGCCGCGTATTACTTTTTCTATTTGCGAAATAAGGTGCTGTACCGATTCTGCAGGATTGGCAATGATGGCTTCTGATGCAGGTTCTGTCATATATTCCAAGCTTTCTACAAGTTTACAGATTTATATGCAGCCACAACGGGTTTGGATTATAAATTTTTGTGAAAAGCAAATAGACATTGCCCTATAATCCTTTGTCAAAATATGTATTACTTACTCACCAACCTCACAACAGGCACCAGCATTTCTTCAAGCGATACGCCGCCATGCTGAAAAGTATTGCGGTAATAATTTACATAATGGTTGTAGTTGTTGGGGTAGCAGAGAAACACATCCTCTTTGGCAAATATGAACGTCGAGCTCACATTCGGGCGCGGTAGTCCTGCCTCTCGTGGGTCGCGGAAAGCAAGTACGTCTTTAGCTTCGTATTGCAGGTTTTTGCCGTGTTTGTAGCGCAGGTTGGCAGTTGTCTGCCTGTCGCCAACGCACTTGCTGGGTGTTTTTACACGTTGTGTGCCGTGGTCGGTAGTAACGATTACTTGTATGTTTTTTTCTGCTATCTTTTTCAATGCACGGTATAGTGGCGAATGCTCAAACCAGCTAACCGTTAGCGAACGGTAAGACACTTCATCGCCTGCCAGTTCTTTCAGCACTTCCATTTCTGTACGCGCGTGAGAGAGCATATCAACAAAGTTGTACACGATTACTGTCAGGTCGTTATTCAGGTAGTTGTGTATGTTGTCTTCCAGGTCTTTGCCATGGTCGTTGTTGGTAATCTTTAAATATTGTGTTTTCAGCCCGTCCAGTTTCAATTGCTTTAGTTGATGGCGCAGAAAAGTTTCTTCGTGCAAGTTTTTGCCCCCCTCTTCATCATCATTCTTCCACTCCAGCGGAAACTTTGTTTCAATATCTATAGGCAGCATACCTGCAAACAGCGCATTGCGCGCATACTGTGTGGCAGTAGGTAGCAGGCTGTAAAACATATCTTCTTCCACCATCTTAAATGTTTCGCTGATGATGGGTTGCAACACTTTCCATTGGTCATAGCGCAGGTTATCTATCACTACCAGAAAGGTTGGCTTACCCTGCTCCAGATGTGGTGCTACTTTGCGCTTAAATGTTTCGTGCGATAGCAGCGGCGCATCGGCCGATTTATCTTTTATCCATTTGCTGTAGTTCTTCGATACGAATTTGAAAAACTCGGTATTGGCTTCCGCTTTTTGCGATTGCAATACTTCCATCATTTCAGGGCTTTCGCTACGCGACATTTCCAGCTCCCAATACACCAGCTTCTTGTAGAGTTCTTTCCATTCCTCGTGGTTGGGGTTAGAACTGAGTGCCATAAACAAATTGCGGAAATCCTGCTGGTAGGCGATGGTGGTTTTTTCACTCACCAACCGCTTGGTATCCATTATTTTTTTCAGCGATAGTAGTACCTGATTGGGGTTCACCGGCTTAATGAGGTAATCACTTATCTGCCCGCCAATGGCTTCTTCCATTATGTTTTCAGCCTCGTTTTTGGTTACCATTACAACGGGCTGGTTGGGGTTCATCTCTTTTATTTTCGAAAGGGTTTCCAAACCGGTAATGCCCGGCATACTCTCATCCAGCAATACCACATCTACGGTTTTCTCTTTCAGAAACTCCAGCGCGTCATGTCCGTTGCTGAGGGGTGTTACTTCGTAGCCCTTGTTTCTCAAAAACAGTATTTGCGATTTCAGCGATTCTATCTCATCATCTACCCATAGTATTTCACCCTGTATATTACTCATTGTGTATGCCTGTTGGTTTGTTATTGTACTAAGTACGTTTAAAATTACATTTCTATCCTTGCAATGCCTATGCATTTAACGCAAGTTTATCATCTTTACAGCCCGATAACGCTATCCTGTAGCGGATATTGTGCTATCGCGCCTTAATCATTTGGTAAAATGGACAATATTGTAATAAGAGAAGCTATTGAGGCAGACTGCCCAAGCATGATGGAACTGGTACGAGAGTTGGCAGTATATGAACGTGCACCCGAAGCTGTAACCGTAAGCATGGAGCATTTCATAGCCAGTGGCTTTGGCGACAAGCCCGTATGGTGGGCAATAGTGGCAGAGGCCGATGGTGTAGTGGTAGGCTTTGCCCTGTACTACATACGCTATAGTACATGGAAAGGGCAGCGTATGTATCTGGAAGATATACTTGTAACGGATGCATGGCGAGGGAAAGGGATTGGTGGTCTGCTGATGGATAGGCTGATAATAATAGCCAAAGAAAAAGGCTTTAGCGATATGCTGTGGCAGGTGCTCGATTGGAATGAACCTGCTATTCGTTTCTACAAAAAATACAATGCGCACTTCGACCCCGAGTGGGTGAATGTGAGCATAGAGCTATAAAATAACAAACCCGGCTACATGAGCCGGGTTTGCTGTTATTACTCTGAATAAATTTTATGCTTCTTCAGCGTTCACCAGTTCGTTCACGAATTTTGCAACGTGAGCGATGCGTGTATGGTTCAATGCATAGTGTATGAATTTACCATCGCGCTCTGTGATAACGATGTTTGCACGACGCAGGATGGCGAGGTGCTGAGATGCTACAGACTGCTCAAGGCGCAATTTCACATAAATATCAGTAACATTCATGCGTCTGTTTTCTTCCAGCAATTTGATGATTTGCTGACGCAATTTGTGGTTGATGGCCCTCAGGGTCATTGCTGCACTTTTAACTGCCAAATAATCCAGTTTAATCTGTTCGTTCGAACCTTCATCTTTGCGAATAACCAGCGTATTTGCTGACATAGTCGTTTCCATTTACAAATTGATTTTATGTATAAAAAAAGAGTAACTAATTAAGAATAGCTTTAATAACTATTCCCCAACGGGGTGCAAATATACGCCATTCTACAATATGAACCAAAGCCATATTAGAAAAAACTGTTAAAAATAGTTGGGAAGAAAACTCGAAATACACACAACTAATTGACATTCTTTGTTTTATGTGTATAAACTTGTTTTAAGTAAAATGGCTCAATATTCGCCAAATTGACAAATTCGTTACAATTATATTGTTCGGCAGCGTATGTAGCCCAAGTAGGTAGGTCTATCGTAGTATTGCCACTAAATACGGAGTTAGCAGGTTTAAATATGGCCTGTATAGCTGCCGTCATATCACCTGCCAGTAAGCATTTCCCCTGTATCGGGTTTACCAATGGCTGCAAATCTGCTTCTACTATATGTTGTGGTTCATGTATAGCATCTGCATTGTTATTATATGATGCAAAATAGTATTCACCCTCTCTTGCTGTAAGGATGCCGGCAAATGCTGCATATTCATTTTTATGGTTATAGATACCTTGCAAAGCCAGCAACAGCAGCCTGTGGTGCATCATCAGGGGTTTATCCAACAGGTAGCAAATACCCTTTGCTGTCGCCAAACCAATGCGCAAACCAGTGTATGAGCCTGGCCCGCCACATACGGCGACAGCATTCAAGTCTGCCATGCCGATACCTGCATCCTGCAATGCTTTTGCTATGTGCAGATTGATGGTAGCAGCATGATTGCGTGTATCTGCATTTAACATGCTACTGATGACAACGCCATCTTTACTGATGGCTACCGTACCAACATCGCCAGAAGTATCTATGTGTAAGATATATGCCATGAAAAATCGTGTGCAAATGTAAGGACTGCATTACATTTACAGCATGGAAAAGAAAATCATTCGTACAGATAACGCGCCCGCACCCATCGGGCCATATAATCAGGCGGTACAGTTTGGAAATATGCTCTTTGTATCGGGGCAAATAGCCATCAACCCACAAACAGGTGAGCTATACACAGGCGATATACAAACTGAAACAAAACTGGTAATGGAAAACCTGAAAGCTATACTAACAGAAGCAGGGATGGACTTCAGCAACGTACTGAAAAGCACCATCTTCCTGATGGATATGGGACAGTTTGCACAGGTAAACGAAGTATATGGCAGCTATTTTACAGACAACCCGCCCGCCCGCGAAACTGTACAGGTAGCTGGCTTACCCAAAGGTGTGAAAGTAGAGATAAGTGTTGTAGCAGCTAAGTAGTTTTCAATTAGCAGTTATACAATTGGCAGTTAGCATCTATTAGAAATAAAAAACGCCCCGTAGTTTGCAGGGCGTTTCGTATAAATCATTATTATCATTCCTAATCACTGGTAATCAGCGGTTCTTCTCTTTCGCCCATGTATCTTTCAGCCCAACTGTTCTGTTAAATACCAATGTATCGGCAGTGCTTTCTTTATCAACACAGAAATAACCCTTGCGCAAAAACTGAAATTGCTCGCCCTCTTTAGCATTTGCCAATGCAGGCTCTATATATACGTTGGGTAGTATGTGTAGCGAGTTTTCGTTGATGTAATCTTTAAAATCACCATCCTCGCTCGATGGGTCTTCTACTTTAAACAGTCTGTCGTACAGGCGTACCTCAGCCGTTTTTGCAGTAGCCACATTCACCCAATGAATAGTACCCTTTACATGGATACCACTTGTATCGCTGCCGCTTTTGCTTTCGGGTATGTAGCTGCAATATATCTCCGTAACATTACCTGCATCATCTTTCTTAAAGCCATCGCATTTCACAATGTATGCACCTTTCAGGCGCACCATCAAGCCCGGGCCGAGGCGGAAGAATTTCTTGGGTGGCTCTTCCATAAAGTCCTCACGCTCTATCCATACCTCTCTGCTGAAAGGCATTTTGCGTGTACCGCTATTCGGGTCTTCAGGATTATTCTCTGCATCCAGTTCTTCTGTTTGCCCTTCGGGGTAGTTGGTTATTACCAGCTTCACCGGGTCTAACACAGCCATAACGCGATTGGCGGTTTTGTTCAATTGCTCGCGCACATGAAACTCCAGCACAGCTATATCAACGATATTCTCACGTTTGGCAATACCTATTGTATCGCAAAAGTTGACGATAGCTTGCGCCGGATAGCCGCGGCGGCGCATACCGCTGATAGTGGGCATACGCGGGTCGTCCCAACCTGTTACATGCTTTTCATTTACCAATTGCAGCAGCTTGCGTTTGCTCATCACAGTATATGTCAAATTGCGGCGCGCAAACTCGTATTGGTGAGATGGGAAAATCTCCAGCTTCTCTATAAACCAATCGTATAGCGGGCGGTGGTGTATAAACTCCAGTGTGCAGATGCTGTGCGTAATGTGCTCTATACTATCGCTCTGCCCGTGTGCAAAATCATACATCGGGTAGATGCACCAGGCATCGCCCGTGCGGTGGTGGTGCGCGTGTTTAATGCGGTATATGATGGGGTCGCGCAGCAGCAGGTTGGGGTGTGCCATATCTATTTTAGCACGCAATACTTTTTCGCCATCGGCATACTTGCCTGCTCGCATATCGGTAAACAGTTGCAGGTTTTCTTCTATGCTCCTGTCGCGATACGGGCTGTTTTTACCAGGCTCTATGGTGCTGCCCTTGGTGGCGGCAATCTCATCAGCAGTGCTATCGTCCACATAAGCCAACCCTTTTTGGATGAGCGTTACGGCAAACGTGTATAGCTGTTCAAAATAGTCAGACGCGTAAAACTCATTATCCCAGCTTTTGCCGATGGCATCGCTCAACCATTTTATATCATTACGGATGCTGTCAACATATTCCGTTTCTTCCGTTACGGGGTTGGTATCGTCAAAGCGCAGGTTGCACTTGCCATTATATTTTTTAGCCAGCCCGAAGTTGAGGCATATTGCCGAAGCATGGCCTATATGCAAGTAACCATTAGGCTCTGGCGGAAAGCGTGTATGGATATGCTCATACTTACCTTCTTTCAGGTGTTCTTCAATTATTTCTTCCAGAAAATTGAGGCTTTTCTCTTCGCTCATAGGCGGCAAAGATAGGAGATTGGGGGATTTAGAGATTAGGTAAAATAATCCAATTCGGATAAATTTGTAATATATGAAATTCAATACCTCGCAAAATTTTGAGGACTTTTTACAGCTGTATAGGAATAACCCTGCAAGGGTAATTTTTTTTACTGGAGCTGGTCTATCAATGCCTTTATTTCCTAATTGGCAGACTTTTTTAAAAGACTTAGTAAATTATACCGATGCTAAGGGCAAGCTTAGGTTTGATAAAACTGAATTACTTGAAAAAATAGACAAGGGATTGAATTTTTTAGAAATCGCAGACCATTGTGCCGAAGCTATCGGGAAAAATGAATACAGAGAAATTATAGAAAAAAATTTTGATAAAGAGTTTACTTACGAGGATATTCCTAATGCTTATAAAATTCTCTTGTCATTACAGTTTAAAAGCTTAATAACAACTAACTACGATAGAATACCAGAAATAGGAAGTCAAGGCAAGTATAACTGTTATAATAATAGAAATATTTCTGAAGCACTTAAAGCAATTGAAAAAGGTAAAAAGGTAGTGCTTAAGATACATGGAGATATTTTGAATCAAGATTCCATTGTATTAACTGCTGAGGATTTTAAAGATATTATTAATAATAACAAAAGTGTTCAAAACGCATTAAGAAGTATTTTCTCTACATCAACAATTTGTTTTATAGGCTTTGGACTTAGCGATCCGCACTTTAATTTGATATTAGAATTTTTGAATGCTATTAACAATGGTCAGAATATTATCCACTATGCGTTTCTATCAGGTAAGTCTGCATTTGAAATTCATTCCTTGGAAAAGAAAAATGGCATTAAAGTAATTGAATATATACCCTCAAGTGCTGCACATCCTGAAGTTGAAGAGTTTGTTAATTTGTTAAAAGGAGTAAATATTCCATTGTCGTCTTCAGCAAGTTTAAATACTGAAAAAGACCTTTTATTATTTATTCAAGACTGCCTACGTTTTACTGTTGGCATTACTAAATATTATATTGATTACGACTCAACACAAAAAAGAATTACGATAAATTACTTTACAAGGGCAAGTACTAATTATGAATTACAAAAAGAAGTATTGTCAATTTACAGAATATTCAATTTTGAGACGGAATTATTAGAGTATGTTAAGATTTGTACGATTTTCCCAACTGAACCAAATATTGAGTACACTGAGTTTTCCCCAATGGATTTAGTATCGTTGAGTACATATATAAATGCCAACAAGTTTGCATGCAAGAAAATTAGTGAATCAGATTTTTGGACGTTATTAGGATTTAATCAACCATCTAAGCTTGGAAACATTCATTTTATTGATCGAAACGTTGATTTCCCATACATTAATTATTGAGTATGCAAAAGGAACATAAAGTAAAAGTTATTTTTAATTCTAATACAGATAAATTGATAACTATAGAACAAGAATATAAAACTGGTAATAACGAAGTAAAGCCAATAAAAAATTTCAGCACATCACAAAGCGTAAGTTCGCTACCTAAAGCTACATTCGAATTAGAGGTAACTAAAGAATATGACACTTTAATAAGTCTGAAATCCGGTGATGAAATCGAAGTGTATGCAGGAGAAATTGATGGAGACTTATCTAAAATGTATCAAGGTATAATTAGCTCAGTAAAAGTCAAATTGGATAAAACCAAAATAGATGTCAGTATCGATAGTGTTAGTGCCTTTTATTATCTACAAAAAATTAATTTAGATTATGACGACTTTAAAAATAAATATGGTCTAAGGGAAATACTGACAGAAATGCTTGAAATATGTGATTTAAAGGAAAAAATTGAAGTTGATAGTAATGTTACGAATGATTTTACATTAACCCCATTCAAAGGCTTTCCCGCGTTATCTCTTATAAACGTTATTTGCTATGAACATGACTTGGTATATGATTTTAACTCGGGAGATGTAATGACTATTTCTAATAGAGAAGATATTTTAAATAAAATTCATTCTTCTGTACCAGTTGTTTTAGGTGATGATGATATTATTTCCAGTGAATTTAAACAATAGCAAGATTGCTTCGTTCCTTGCAATGACGCGAAAAAGAAATGCTACTTTCCCCGCCATTTATTACTTTTACCCGCTTTTTCAAACGGAATATGACAGACAGGATGCAACGCCCCGTGCGTGTATTGGTGGCGAAAGTGGGGCTTGATGGCCACGACCGCGGTGCTAAAGTGATTGCTACAGCCCTGCGCGATGCGGGTATGGAAGTGATATATACCGGTCTACGTCAAACCCCCGAAATGGTTGTCAATACTGCTTTGCAGGAAGATGTGGATGCCATTGGCATCAGCATCCTCAGCGGCGCACACAATACCGTTTTCCCGAAAGTGATGGAACTTATGAAAGAGAAAGGGTTGGGAAATGTACTGCTTACGGGCGGCGGCATTATACCCGAAGAAGATATGGCACAACTCAATGCCATAGGCGTTGGCAAGCTCTTTGCCCCCGGCGCACCTACTGCAGACATTGCGAACTACATTACAGGCTGGGTGAAAGAACACCGCGCCGATTTATTCTAATATACACAGACAGATTTTAAACTTTTCAGCACAGCATTTTTATGTACCAAACATTATTGACAGACCTGCAAGACGGCACATTGGTTGTAACCATCAACCGCCCCGACAAACTGAACGCCCTGAACAAAGACGTAATAGAAGAACTGGGCAAAGTACTGGACGAAGTATATACCAACGCCGATATTAAAAGCATGATACTGACTGGTGCAGGCGAAAAAGCATTTGTAGCAGGTGCAGACATCAGCGAGTTTACCAGTCTGGATGCTGCTGGTGGAGCGGCTTTGGCTAAAAAAGGACAAGACCTTGTATTTAACAAAATAGAAAACAGCCCTAAGCCTGTTGTAGCTGCCGTAAATGGTTTTGCTTTAGGTGGTGGTTGCGAATTGGCGATGTCTTGCCACTTCCGTATAGCCAGCGAAAACGCAAAGTTTGGCCAACCTGAAGTGAATCTTGGCTTAATACCTGGTTATGGTGGCACACAACGCCTTACTCAATTGATAGGTAAGGGTAAATCTATGGAGTTGATGATGACTGCTGATATGATAGGAGCAGACGAGGCCAAAGCTTTAGGTTTGGTTAATCATATAGCCCCTTTGGCAGAACTTTTGGCTAAAACCAAGGAGATATTACAAAAAATTCACACAAAAGCACCTGTTGCCATAGCAAAAGTTATAGCTTGTGTAAACGATGCTGCCAAGGGCGAAACAGCCGGATTTACCAATGAAATCAAGCGTTTCGGCGAATGTTTCAGTACTGAAGACATGAAAGAAGGTACAGGGGCATTCTTAGAAAAAAGAAAAGCTATTTTTAAAGGAAAATAATTTTATTATCTTCAACGCTAAAACCAGAAGTAAAATGCGGAAAAAAATTGTCCGTAGCCTTTTTGCCTTATGCGTTAGCGCTGCTTCTTTGTCGGCATATGCACAACCTGCAATACCGAGAGAGTATGTAGAACATCCCGGCTTTTCAATCGGTATGAACTTCGGCGCAACAGACCTTTGGGGCGATGTGGGTACACAGAGTTTAGTTGACCATTACACAAACGGAAAATATTTTGATAAGATGTGTTTCATGGGTGGCCTGTTTGGCCGCTTCACGGCGCATCCTATGCTGGCAGCGCGTTTGGGCGTAAACTATGGTACGTTGTACGCAACGGATGCATGGAACGAAAAGAAAGCTAAAACAGCATCGTCTGTTGAAGCAGATGCGTTCCAGCGTTACCTACGTAATCAGGATATCAAAGCAAATATTTGGGAAGGTACATTCCAGTTGGAATTGTTTCCGTTCCGTAGTAATTCAGAATCTGGTGCTGCACGCCGTCGCTGGCAACCATATTTTACGGCAGGTGTAGGCGTATTCAACTATCGTCCATACAGCACATTTATAGACCGTGCTACCCGTGCCGAAAAATGGGTGTATGTAGGAGATTTGGGCTTGGAAGGCGAAGGTTTTGAAAAAACAGACCCAACACCAGGTTATGCTATGAAAACCAAATTCTGGCAGGTAAACGTACCGGCTGGTATCGGTTTGCGCTTTGATATTAATGAAAAAATGGCTTGGGGTATTGAATACCTGTATCGCGTTACATTTACAGACAGGTTGGATAATGTAAGTGGCGATTATGTAAGCGAAGAATATCTGGAAAGATATCTTACCCCCGAAAAAGCAGCAGTTGCCAAAGAGATGTATGATAAGTCTTGGGCAGTGCAGCCAGGTGCTAAACAGCAAGCATGGACTAAAAGAGGAAATAACGAAAACAAAGACAGCTACTCATCTGTATCTTTGATGCTTATATATAAATTCAATAGCAATAAGATACCTTGGTGGTTCTAGATTCAAAACATATACTTAATTTACAGAGCGGTGTGTTTACATACCGCTCTTTTTTTCAGGTAAATAACAAAAGCATCCCCCCAAACTATGTATGCTTTTATAGATGGCGATATTATTTATAAATCTCCTTCGCTACTACATATAGCGGTAGGCGGTATAGGCTATGAAGTAAATATAACAGTGCAGACCTATTCAAAGCTGCAAGCAGCAACACACTGCAGATTATTTACCCACTTGCAGATACGTGAAGATGCATGGGTACTTTATGGCTTTGCTGATGAAACAGAACGAGGAGCTTTCAGGCTGCTATTAGGTATTAACGGGGTAGGTGCTGCTACAGCCCGCATCATTTTATCGTCCCTAACACCGGGAGAATTGGAGCGCATTATTGCCGCTGAAGATAGCCGCAGTTTAGAGAAAGTAAAGGGTATAGGCGCCAAAACGGCTCAACGTATTATTCTGGAGTTAAAAGGCAAGTTGCAAATCGAAAAAAATAACCCCGATTTGACAGTGCCCAAACACAATACTATAGCGGAAGATGCGTTATTTGCATTAGTAAATCTTGGTATCAGCAAAAGTGTTGCGGAAGCCGCTATAGGCAAGGTAAAAGATGCCCCTTCACTATCGGTAGAAGATTTGATAAAACAGGCATTAAAACTGCTATAACCCCAAAGCGAAAAAATTGGTTTGAAGCGAAAGAGTTATTTAGGATATAAGTTAATAGTTTTCATTGCATTGGTAGTTGCAATAGCAAATGCCGCTGCGCGTGGATATGCTATTGATTTTGACTATGAAACACCTGAACCCGCCGATGACTCTACTGCAAAAAATACATCTAACAGAGATACTTCTCTCAAATTTCCTGTGTACGATCATACTGGCGAACCACGCGACAGAAATCCATCTAGCATAGACCTTAAAGAACCCTCAAACGTCAAACAATCTGTTGACTATAACCCTGAGGATAAAACGTACGAATTCAGCGAGAAACTGAGCGACAGGTATCTGCGCAATCCCACCTTCATGACTTTTGATGAATATCAAAAGTATCAGGCAAAGAAAGACGAAGAAGCCTATTGGAAACGCAGGATGGATGCCTTATCCCTCTTCAACCAAAAACCACAATTGCCTACGATGTATCGCGAAGGCCTGTTTGACAGGATATTTGGTGGCAACACAATATCCGTTCGCCCACAGGGTAATGTGGACGTTACATTTGGCGGGAATTGGCAAAATATTAAAAACCCAACCTTGCCGCAGCGTGCACAGAAGTATGGTGTCTTTGATTTTGACCTGCAGATGAACATTAATCTGCTTGCAACAGTGGGCGATAAGCTGAAACTGAATATCAGTAACAATACAAAAGCAACTTTCGATTATCAGAATATACAGCGTCTTGAATACACCGGTAAAGAGGATGAGATAATTAAAAAAATAGAGGCAGGTAATATCAGTTTCCCACTGCGCAGTTCGCTCATTAGTGGCGTACAATCACTCTTCGGGCTTAAAACACAATTACAATTCGGTAGGTTGTGGGTTACAGGTGTTGTGTCGCAACAACGCTCCAAACGCCAGAGCCTTACTATACAAGGGGGTGCACAAACACAACAGTTTGCAATAAAGGCAGATGATTATGAAGAAAACAGACACTTTCTACTGGCACAATATTTCTATAAAAATTACAATAAAGCATTACAGAATTTCCCTATCATTAACTCACAGGTTACGATAAATAAAATAGAAGTATGGGTTACCAACCGTACTGGTGCAGTAGAGGGTGTGCGTACTGTATATGGTTTTATGGATCTTGGAGAAGGAAGTCCCCATCAACCAACTTTATTGCCCGCAGCAAAGCCTATACCTTTCGGGCTGCCAGACAACTATGCAAATAGCCTGTATACACAACTGCAGCAAAACCCTGCATCAAGAACACCCACGGGTGCAACGGGTGCTGTAAAAGCATTAGGCCTTTCGCTTGGCAGAGACTTTACAGATGTTGTAGCCCGCAAATTGAATCCTTCAGAGTATTCCTTCAATCCACAACTGGGCTATTTATCGCTTAATACACAATTGAACCCTGATGATATGCTTGCAGTAGCGTATCGTTATACATACAATGGCAGGGTATATCAGGTAGGTGAGTTTGCAGAAGACTTGCCACCATTACCCAATAACCAAAACACAAACGTATCAGACCAGCGGGTGATATTTCTGAAACTACTGAAAGGTACTGCCAATACACCCACATTGCCTATATGGCAACTGATGATGAAGAACGTGTACGCGCTGGGTGGTTTGGGTGTGTCTAAAGAAGAATTCAGGCTGAACGTATTGTACCAAGACCCCGGCGGCGGCGAAAAACGTTATATACCTGAAGGGGTACGTGCTGGCGAACCGTTAATCACTTTGCTGAACCTTGATAGGTTGAATATTCAGAACGACCCTGCTCCCGATGGTATATTCGACTTTGTAGAAGGCGTGACTATTAACACACAACAGGGTAAAATTATTTTCCCTGTGCTGGAACCATTTGGTAATGACCTGAAACCTGCTATCGGTAACTCATCTCAGCTGGAAAGGAAATACTTGTATCGTATATTATACGATTCTACAAAAACTATTGCACGCCAGTTTCAGCAAAACAACAGGTACGTTATCAAAGGCTCGTATAAATCATCCTCATCTTCCGAAATATTTTTAGGTGGGTTCAATATACCACAAGGTTCTGTGTCAGTAACTGCAGGCGGGCAAAGACTCACAGAAAACGTAGACTATCAGATAGACTACGGGCTAGGCAGGCTCAAAATATTAAACACAGGTATTCTAAATTCCGGTATCCCTATCAATGTGCAATATGAAGACAATGCAACATTCGGTTTTCAGCAGCAAAACTTTATGGGTGCGCGTTTTGAATATTTTGTCAACAACAAACTGAATGTAGGGGGTACATTTATGCGACTGACAGAACGCCCTTTTACACAAAAAACAGTTGTAGGCGAAGACCCCATAAAAAATACTGTATTAGGTTTAGATGCGAACTATCAAGGCGAGGCTCCAGGCATTACCCGCGCACTTGATAAATTGCCGTTATATGCTACTACCGCACCATCGCTCATAAGCGTCAACGGAGAGGTAGCGGGATTGTTCCCAGGTCACTCACGACAGATAAATGCATTAGACCCAGAGGGTAGCGTATATATTGATGATTTTGAAGGCACACGTACATCATATGACTTAAAATTTCCTGCGAATGCATGGACATTATCCAGTACGCCTGTAGGCGCATTAGATAAAAATGGCAAAGTCTTGTTTCCCGAAGCAGATAAAGACAATGATTTGTTGTATGGTCGCAATAGGGCAAAATTAGCATGGTATTTCCTGGAGCCATCGCTGATAGAACCAAACACAGGTGTGCCTGAATATATAAAGAAAGACCCCATGCAGCACTACATACGCTTAGTGCAGCAAACCGATGTTTTCCCTCAGCGTACTAACCAAATATTGCAAGGTGCATTATCAACACTCGATTTGGGTTACTACCCAAGGGAAAGAGGGGCTTACAATTTTGATGCAAGCATGTTAGAGCCAGATGGTAAACTGAAAAACCCTAAAGACAAATGGGCGGGCATCATGCGCCCTATTGATAATAGTGACTTTGAACAATCAAACGTTGAGTTTATTGAGTTTTGGGTAATGGATCCTTTTATTAATAATCCAAGTGCAGAAGGGGGGTCATTGTACATCAATCTGGGTAATGTGTCTGAAGATGTATTAAAAGATAGTCGCCGTTTCTTTGAGAATGGCATCATGTTTCCTAAAAATGTTACACAGCTCAATCGGTCAAACTGGGGATACTCTCCACAGCTTACACAGCAAGTTACAAGGGCATTTGATAATAATTTAGAAGCACGTTCTGTGCAGGATGTTGGTTATGATGGCTTGGATAATGAAGAAGAAAAACAATTTTTCGCTCAGTACCTGCAAGCGGTTAGCGCTACAGTAGTAGCCAATGCAGGCTTTGTAAGCGATGTACAGGGAGACCCTTCGGGCGATGATTATAAATACTTCAGAGGTAGTGATTTTGACAATGCACAAACAAGTGTACTGACAAGGTATAAAAAATTCAATGGCCCACATGGCAACTCGCCTGTGAATGATAATTCTTCCTTCTCCAACGCAGGCACTAATATACCCGAGTCTGAAGATATAAACAGGGATAATACACTAACAACAAGCGAAGATTATTATCAGTACCGGATAGACTTTAAGCCCAATATGGTAGTAGGTGCCGGCTATCTTGTAAACAAGCAGGAAAGTGATGTAAAATTGCCTAACGGCAATATAAGCAAAGAGACATGGTACCAGTTTAAAATACCTATTACAGAATACACAAATAAAATAGGAAACATTGCAGACTTCCGTTCTATCAGGTTTATACGTATGTTTCTACATGGTTTTCAGGATAGTGTTATCATGCGTTTTGCACGGTTTGAACTTGGACGTAATAATTGGCGTCGCTATATGTTCTCTCTCCAAAATCCCGGAGAAAATATTCCGGCAGATGACTTGAACACAGTAGATTTTGCAGTAACGTCAGTAAGCTTTGAAGAAAATAGCGACAGGCAACCTGTACCATACGTAATACCACCCGGCGTAAACCGCCAACAAGCAAATGTGGGTACAGGACAGAGTGTTCAGCTAAACGAGCAGTCACTATCATTACAGGTGTGTAACCTGAAAGACGGAGATACCCGGGCTGTGTTTAAAGAAGTAGGGGTTGATATGCGTCAGTTCAAAGGCTTGCGTATGTTTATACATGCAGAGTCGCGCGTAGGGCAACAACCATTAAGAGATGGAGATGTAAGGGCTGTAGTGCGCATTGGTAGCGATTTTACCAACAACTACTACGAATACCAGATGCCATTGAAGATAACTACACCAGGTATTGCAGATGCCGGAGAAGTATGGCCAGAAAGCAACAGAATGGATTTGATACTCGATGATTTGGTTAAGGCTAAAACAGAGCGAAATACCAAAGGTGTAGCCGCATTCATTCCATATACTACAACCAATAGCAAAGGCAATTTGATAACCGTTGTGGGCAATCCAAACATTGGCGATGCTAAAACCATACTGTTGGGCATTACGAATCCTAAGAAAAGCAATCAAACACCAAGCGATGACGGGCTGCCTAAATGCGGTGAAATATGGTTTAATGAAATGCGCCTTGTAGGGCTTAATGAAACCCCCGGCTACGCAGCATCTGGTAAAGTAGCCATTCAATTGGCAGATCTCGGCTCCGTAAATCTCGGTGGCAGTATGCATACAAACGGGTATGGTAATATAGACCAGAAGCTGAACCAACGTTTCAGGGATAACTACTATCAATACAATGCATCTACTAACCTGAATATGGGTAAGATGATGCCACGCAAGTGGGGTGTACAGCTGCCTGTGTTTGTCGGATATTCAGAAAATGTAAGTAACCCGCAGTACGACCCGTACGATTTGGATGTTAAATACAAAGACAAACTAAATACAGCACGTGACGCTGCTGAACGTGACTCAATGCGCAAAATAGCACAGGATTATACTTCTATTACCAGTGTCAATTTCTCAAACGTACGTATACTTGGCAATCCTGAAAAACAAAGCGCGAATGTAATGCCATGGAGTGTAAAGAACTTCGATGTCAGCTATGCATACAACAGGCAATTTAAAAGAAACCCTATTATTCAGTCAGATGAATTATTAAACCATCGAATAGGTTTGGGTTACGCTTACAACATCAAATCAAAATCTATAGAACCATTTAAACATGCTATCAAATCAAAATCTAAATGGTTATCTCTCATTAAAGATTTTAATGTAAATTTGTTGCCATCAAACTTCACCTTCCGTACAGATCTGAACAAGATTATGAACGAAACCCTTGTCCGTAATATTTCTGACGGGCCGATTGCAATACAACCTACCTACTTCAAAAATTTCACGTGGATGAGGCAGTACGAACTGCGTTGGGAGTTGACACGTTCGCTATCTTTCAGTTATCGCGCCACCAACAATTCGCGTATAGACGAGCCGTACGGCCGTATTGATAATGATGCTAAAAGAGACAGCCTCTGGAATGAGATAGGCACTTTTGGTCGTAATACAGGATACACACAGGATTTTCAGGCAAGCTACAACCTGCCCTTGCAAAAACTGCCGGCAACAGACTGGACAAATCTGCGCCTGCAGTACGGCGCAACTTATTCCTGGACAGCCGCCTCTTTGCTCGCTCGCTCGTTGGGCAACACTTTGGGTAATACAAACACAAGGCAGGCAAATCTTGAGTTACAATTCAGCCAATTATATAATAAGAACAAATGGCTGCGTACAGTTAACCAGGCAAAAGTAGCTGGTGGTAAGAAAGACGATAAGAAGAACGAAATCAAAGACCTGAGAGGTGGCAAAGACAAGCAAGATAAATTCGCTAAAAAGCCATCTGCAAAAGATACTATCAGCAAACTGAAGGGTAATACGATTGAGGAGAAGGCTGCAAACATGACGAATGCACAGCTCGACTCTGCGCGTAAAGCACAAAAAGCTGAAGCCTTAGCTAAGCTGAAAGCTGATAAAGCTAAAAAGAAACAAGAAAAAAAATTAGCAAGGCAAAAGCGTAAAAACACAATGCCGGAAGTGACGGATATGGAACGCTTTACCGGCAGGTTGCTTACAATGGTAAAACGCAGCACAGTATCGCTATCAGAAAACGCCGGTTCTATTTTACCGGGCTATATGGATAGTACTCGTTTCTTGGGTATGAATACATCAAGCGGTGCACCGGGATGGGGTTACATATATGGAATGCAGCCAGACCGCAGTTGGCTGGAAGCACAGGCAAATGCTAACCGCCTCAGCCGTGATAGTTTATTCAATGCGCAATTTCAGCAGCAGTATGCGCAAACACTGAATATACTTACCACCATAGAGCCTATTAAAGATTTCAGAATAGACCTTACTGTAAACAGGTCTTTCAGCAAATCACTAAGTGAGTTATACAAGGATACTACCCTTTCAGGTAGCGGACAGTTTACGCACAACAATCCTTATGAAACAGGTTCGTTTACTGCTTCATTTATTGGGTTACAAACCATGTTCGGCTCTTCGGGTGTTGACAGGGGGCCGTTTAAACAGTTTGTAGATAACAGGCAAATTGTGTCTGAAAGATTGAGCAATCAAAACCCATATAGTAATGGTGTTGCAGACCCCAACGACCCTAACTACAAGAAAGGATATACTGCCTATTCACAAGACGTATTGGTACCATCATTTATAGCCGCCTATACCGGGAAAAGTGCCAATAAGATAGGTTTGGTAGACCATAGCAGTGGTAATAATATCCGTAGCAATCCGTTCCGTAATTATGTGCCTATGCCCAACTGGCGTGTAGCATACACAGGGCTTACTAAAATACCGTTTATTAACAACAGCATGAATACACTGGTGCTGAACCACGCATATACTGGCACATTGTCTATGAATAGTTTTGTATCTGCGCTGTTTTATCAGGATGTTTTCAGTGTTGGCTTCCCTTCATTCATAGATTCTAACTCAGGCAATTTTGTACCTTTCTATCAAGTACCCAACATAACTATTACAGAGTCGTTAAATCCTTTATTTGGCGTAGATGCAGCATTCCGCAATGGCATGTCTGCCAGTTTCAACTATCGCAAGACACGCACTGTCAGCCTCAGTATGATAGACTATCAGGTGAGCGAAACAAACAGTACAGAATATGTAATCGGTGCAGGCTACCGTGTTCGCGGTTTGGTATTACCATTCGAGGTGTTTGGTGTTCGTAAACTGAAAAACGACCTGAACGTAAAAGTAGATATAGGGCTGAGAGATGATAAAAGTACCAATAACTATCTCGCCCAAAACCAGACTATCATCACTCGCGGGCAAAAGGTTGTATCCATATCGCCAACAATAGACTATATAGTAAGCGATAAGCTAACCTTGCGTTTTTATTACGACCGCAGGCAGAGCATACCTTATATTTCCACGTCTTTCCCAATTACTACTACACGTGCAGGTGTTACGCTCCGTTTCATATTTGCACAGTAATACTATGACATAAGTCATAAACTTCTTTACCCCCTATTTGTTATCTTTGTAATCTTAAATTTTGTAATAAATGACGGTGCATTCTTTTCAGGAGCATTTTGATGCCAAGATAGATAACGAAGTGATGATAGAGCCGCGCGACTGGATGCCAGATGACTATCGCAAAACACTCATCCGCCAGATTTCGCAACACGCACACAGCGAGATAGTTGGTATGCTGCCGGAAGGCAACTGGATAACCCGTGCCCCAAGCCTGCGTCGCAAAGCCGTGCTGTTGGCAAAAGTACAAGATGAAGGCGGGCATGGCCTGTATCTGTACAGTGCTGCTGAAACGCTGGGCATCACACGCGATGAGATGTACGATCAACTACATACCGGTAAGGCAAAATATTCTTCCATATTCAACTATCCATCGCTAACATGGGCAGATATGGGTGCCATAGGCTGGTTGGTTGATGGTGCAGCTATTATGAACCAAGTGCCGCTATGCCGCACATCTTATGGGCCGTATGCACGTGCTATGGTAAGGGTATGTAAAGAAGAAAGTTTTCACCAACGTCAGGGTTTTGAAATAATGATGGTGCTGGCTAATGGCACTGAGGTGCAAAAGAAACTAGCACAAGACGCGCTCAACCGTTGGTGGTGGCCGTCTATCATGATGTTTGGTCCAAGCGATGCCGATAGTCCGCATACAGCGCAAAGTATGCGTTGGAGAATTAAGCGTTTCACCAACGATGAGCTCCGCCAGAAGTTTATAGATGTAACGGTAGAACAGGCAAGATTGATAGGTCTTACAGTACCAGACCCCCACCTGAAATGGAACGAGGAGCGTGGGCATTACGACTTCGGACCTATCAACTGGGACGAATTCTGGAATGTTGTTAAAGGCAACGGTCCTTGCAATAAAGAGCGCCTTGAAGCGCGCAAAAAAGCATGGGAAGATGGTGCATGGGTACGCGATGCAGCGATGGCACATGCCGAAAAGCGCAAAGCACGTAAAGAAAACAAAGTAGTAAAAGCTGCGTAACACTAGCATTAATACAGAAGCAATGAACCAATTGATAAATAAAAACCTCTACGGAGACTACGGCGATAAAGAGCAGGCAGCAGGTGCAAGTGGTACACACAACACAGCAGGCGAATGGCCTTTGTGGGAAGTGTTCATCCGAAGCAAAGCGGGGTTAGACCATAAACACGCAGGCAGCCTGCACGCGGCAGATGCGCAAATGGCTATAGAAAACGCGCGCGATGTATATACACGCCGTATGGAAGGTGTAAGTATTTGGGTGGTAGAAAGTAAATACATACATGCTTCAGACCCTTTTGAGGCAGCATCTATGTACGAGCCGGCAAACGATAAAGTGTACCGACACCCTACTTTTTATAACCTGCCTGATGAGTTAAAGCATATGTAGTTGTTTGGATAAAGACACAATATTCAAATACAAAATTCCAAACAAATGAACCAACTACTATACACGCTACAAATAGCAGATAACGCACTGATACTCGGGCATCGCATCAGCGAATGGTGCGGGCATGGACCTATATTGGAGCAAGACATTGCACTTACCAATACCGCACTCGACCATCTGGGGCAGGCACGCTCTCTATACCAGCACGCTGCCGATATGTTTAATGCGCTGTCTACAGATGAGAAAAAAACACTCTTTTCATCTACAGCATTGCAAAACAAGATAAACAAGGGCGAAGCATTGGACGAAGACGACCTTGCCTACCTGCGCGATGGGTGGGACTTTCGTAATCTGTTGTTGACAGAACAATCTAATAAAGACTGGGCGTATACGGTAGTACGTTCTTTCCTGTACGATGCATTCAATTTTTATTTTTATACCGCATTACAAAACAGTAAAGACACTGTGCTGGCGGCTATTGCAGAAAAATCGTTAAAAGAAGTAACATACCACCTGCGCTGGAGCAGCGAGTGGATGATACGCTTGGGCGATGGTACAGAAGAAAGCAAAGCACGTGTGCAGGAAGCATTAAATAATTATTGGACATTTACTGGTGAACTGTTTGAAGCAACAACAGTTGATAATGCCGCATTGGCAGACGGTACAGGTGTAGATGTAGCAGCCATCAAAATACAATGGCAAGAACGTGTAAATACTGTACTCGACGAAGCAACATTGACACTGCCTGCAAACGTATGGATGCAAAGCGGCGGCAAAGAATGCCGCCATAGCGAACATCTCGGCTACATACTGGCAGAAATGCAGTTTATGCAACGTGCTTATCCTGATATGGAATGGTAATACTATATTAGAATGTATAAAGTAGTATCTACATTATATATCATGTTATATCTGAACATTACTAATGCACAACATGTGTATACGTATGTTGAGAGGATGCCTTATGCTACTTACAATGTTGATAGCTTCATTGCTAAAAATCTACTGTATCCAGAAACAGCAAAAAAGAATGGTATTGAGGGTAGGCTTTCTGTTCGACTTACGATTACAGAAACTGGTAGTATAGACAGTGCAGTAGTTGTTGGTAAAAGAATAGGCGCTGGTACTGAAGAAGAAGCAATACGTATTGCAAAATTAATGCCTTCATGGCAACCTGCCCAGGTGAATGGTAAGCCTGTAAGAGCATATTATGTAGTGCCTGTAGTATTCAGGTTAGATAGTATATACGGTGTAACGGAAAGCAGATGAGTACATTTTCTACATCCCAAATCTACGAATGGCTGCAGCAGGTTACAGACCCTGAAGTGCCTGTGCTTACAATACTCGATTTAGGTATCGTTAGGGGTGTGCGTGTTGTGGGCGATGAAGTAACGATTGTAATAACACCTACCTATAGTGGGTGCCCAGCGATGGATGTAATAGGCATTAATATACGCATGGCACTTATGAGCCGGGGGTTTAAGAAAGTACATATAGAACAACAACTAAGCCCTGCATGGACAACCGACTGGATGAGCGAAGATGGGAAGCGCAAATTGAAAGAATATGGTATCGCACCACCCGTCCGCAAAACATCAGATAACCCGCTAGCCCTCTTTGAAGATGATAACATACCCTGCCCCAGATGCAACAGCGAGCATACCGAACTGGTAAGCCGTTTTGGCCCAACGTCTTGCAAGTCCTTATACAAGTGCCTCGATTGCAAAGAGCCGTTCGAGCATTTTAAATGCCATTAAAGTTTTATTGAGCTACACCCAGTACTTCCAGTGCTTTCTGCGCTGCTACCTGCCCTGCTTCTTTTTTATTAAAGCCCGTACCGGTAGATATTTGTTGAGCATCCACAACAATGGCTATGGTAAATATCTTGCGTGTGCCTTCCAGCTTTTCATCTACACTGTCAAAGCTCAGTTCTTTACCATTGCGTTGTGCCCAACTTAGCAGCTTGTTTTTATAATTGGTATCGGTACTCTCAAGCACTCCTAAGTCTATGTACGGTTTGATTACTTGGTTCAGGATAAATGTGCGTGTTTTAGCAAAACCCTGGTCAAGGTACACCGCGCCTATCAAAGCTTCCAGCGCGTTGCCGAATATATGGCTACGGCTCAGCCCCCGGTCGTTCTGATTGTACTGCACCATTTTATGCAGCCCCATGCGTAGTGCTACGTTGTTCATCGTTTCTCGGCGAACAATACGACTGCGTAATTCGGTCAGGTAGCCCTCTGGTTGTGTAGGGTATTTTTTAAAAAGATATTCCGCAACAATGGAGCCAAGCATAGCATCGCCCAAATATTCAAGGCGTTCGTTGTTTTGCTGTAGTTCTTCAATCTTGCTGCGGTGCATCAATGCCAGTTGATAATACGGCAAGTGCTTAGGCGTATAACCCAGCAGATGCTCCAACTGTCGCACCAACTCTTTGTTAGGAGAAAAAAAATGTAAGATTCGTGACGTGAACCTGCGCACGTGCTATTCTTCGTATTTTTTGAAGATGATAGACGCATTATGTCCGCCAAAACCAAATGTATTGCTCAAAGCCGCACGCACTTTGCGTTGTTGCGCTTTGTGGAACGTAAAATTGAGTTTGGGGTCTAATGCAGGGTCTGCTGTTTGGTGATTGATAGTTGGTGGAATAATATCGTGGACAACAGACATGATAGCAGCAATGGCTTCTATGCCACCTGCAGCACCCAACAAGTGCCCTGTCATAGATTTTGTTGCGCTGATATTCAGGTTGTATGCATGTTCACCAAACACATGCTGTATAGCTTTTACTTCTGCAACGTCACCCAATGGGGTAGATGTACCGTGTACATTGATGTAGTCAATATCTTCGGGCTTCATGCCTGCATCATTTAGCGTATTGTGCATCACATTTATAACGCCAAGCCCTTCAGGGTGTGGGGCTGTGAGGTGATATGCATCTGCGCTCATGCCGCCGCCAGCTACTTCAGCATAGATGGTTGCGCCACGTTGTTTGGCATGTTCCAGTTCTTCCAAAATGATGGCACCCGCCCCTTCACCCAGTACAAATCCATCACGGTCAACATCAAATGGACGACTGGCAGTTTTAGGGTCATCATTGCGTTCGCTCAATGCTTTCATAGCATTAAACCCACCAATACCCGATTGTGTAACAACAGCTTCAGAACCACCCGTTACAATCGCATCGGCTTTGCCAAGGCGTATATATGTCAGCGCGTCTATCAACCCGTTGGTAGCAGATGCACAGGCACTAACTGTAGCAAAGTTGGGGCCGCGAAAGCTGTAACGCATAGAGATATGCCCGGCGGCAATATCTAGTATTAGCTTAGGAATGAAGAAAGGATTGAAACGAGGTGTTCCATCGCCGGCATTGAAAGCCGTCATTTCTTCTATAAAGGTAATCATACCGCCAATGCCCGACGCCCATATTACACCTATACGGTCTTTATTGAGGCTTGGATCATCCAGCTTTGCATTTTTCACTGCTTCGTCAGCAGCAACAATGGCTAATTGTGCAAAACGGTCGAGCTTACGAGCTTCTTTTCTTTCCATGAAATCTTCAGGATTAAATCCTTTGATTTCGCAAGCAAACCTTGTTTTGAACTTAGTTGCATCAAAATGAGTAATGAAATCGGCACCCGAAACACCATTGATAAGGCCATCCCAATATGCGGGAGCGGTATTACCTATGGGCGTAAGGGCGCCGATACCCGTAACGACAACGCGTTTGAACGGTGAATTCATTGAAACAATTTCAGTTACTGAATAGCTTGATTGATTACTTTACGTGTTCTTCCAGATAAGACACAGCCTGACCAACAGTAGTGATGGTTTCAGCCTGCTCATCAGGAATAGAGATGTTGAATTCTTTTTCGAATTCCATGATCAGTTCTACAGTATCCAGAGAGTCTGCTCCCAGATCGTTTGTAAAACTCGCCTCATTTGTTACTTCAGATTCGTCAACACCCAATTTATCAACGATAATCTTTTTAACGCGATTTGCAATTTCAGACATGGCTAATGCATTTATTTTATGCTGCAAAAATATACTTTTTGGCTAAAAGACGAAGTATGACCTCAAATTCTTTAAAACTTAACCTGTATAAGAGGACAAATGCTAAATTCTAATATCTAAACTCTAATCTCTAAATATGAATTAATATGAGTAAAAAATAACTATTGAGTCTTTTATTGGTCGTCACAAATTGGGATTTAGAAATTAGTATTTAGAATTTACAATTAAGTTATTCTGTCATTATTGAACCATCCCGCATAGTTATTACCCTATCCGTCATCCCGGCCAGTTCCTCATTGTGGGTTATCATAATAAAAGTCTGGTTTAGCTTATTGCGTAGTTCTATAAACAGTTCATGTATAGCATTGGCATTGGCACTGTCAAGATTACCAGTAGGCTCATCTGCCATCACTATGCTTGGCTTATTTACCAATGCTCTTGCTATAGCTACACGTTGCTGCTCACCCCCCGATAGCTCACCGGGTTTATTATCCAGCCTTTTACCCAGACCTACTACTTGTAGCATAGAGGCAGCATTGTCAAGCGCTTGTTTACGCCCCTGCCCTGCTATCCATAGCGGTACAGCTACATTCTCTACCGCGCTGAATTCGGGCAGCAAATGATGAAACTGAAATACAAAACCTATATGCTTGTTTCTGAAAGCTGCTTGTTTTTTTGAAGGTAACGCAAATACATCTGTGCCATCAATCAATACCTTGCCGCTATCTGGTTTATCTAATGCACCCAGCAAGTGCAGCAGTGTGCTTTTGCCCGCGCCGGATGGCCCTGTTACAGAAACTATTTCAGCACGTGCTACCTGCAGGCTTACGCCATTCACCACCCGTAGGGTAGCATAGTTTTTTATGAGGTTTTCTGCAACGAGCATGGCAGTTGTATACTGTTTTTATATGTATGAATAATGCCTGTAAAAATCCTGCAATAATATTGTAATACCAAACACCTGCTATACGTTTACCTATTGGGGACAAAACATAGGATAACCTTAAGAGTAGAAAATTTGTTATTGTGAATTGAAAACTTACATTTGCGGAAATAAGTAATAAAAATAAATAATTTATAATATGTTTTGGACGTTAGAATTAGCATCACATTTAGAAGACGCGCCATGGCCTGCTACCAAAGACGAATTGATTGACTACGCCATACGTTCGGGCGCACCGCTTGAGGTGGTAGAAAACCTGCAAGAACTGGACGACGAGGGCGAAATATACGAAGGCATAGAAGATATATGGCCCGACTATCCTACACAGGAAGACTTCTTCTTCAACGAAGACGAGTATTAAAACAATCTTCAAACTTTTTTTCAAAGACCTCTGCACTGGCAGAGGTCTTTCTATTATTAGTGTGTTTTTGTTATTATCAAACTGTGTATTGATTTATATTCTAATCAAACTTTAATTCCACAAATTAATTATCGGCTAATATTTGGCGTAAATTGTAGTTCACTGATCAAAACCCTTTTTTCAGTTGCTACGCAAAGCATGGTTCATATGGTTGCTCTTGGCATACAATATAATATGCACAGCACAGTTGCAAAACAACAACTGGTGCTTCGGGCAACTAGCAGGTATTCGTTTTTCGCCTGCCGGGCCAACTAACTATAAATCTGCTATTTTTTCTGAGGAAGATTGCGCAACTATATCTCACAGAAAAACAGGTGCTTTGCTTTTTTATACAGATGGCAGGCTGGTATATGATGCACTACACCATGTTATGCCAAACGGCTCCGGAATTGGTACAGATATAACAGGTACATCTGCACAAGGCTCACTTATTATCCCGTTCCCGTTAGATACAAACAAGTATTATGTTTTTACAGCAGCGCATCTCGGCGACGTGCAGCCGTATCTGCGCTATTCGGTCATAGATATGAGCCTCAATGGTGGGCTTGGCGATGTAGTGCCTGGCGAAAAAGCAATCATTATAGACAGCAACCTTACCGAGGCTATGACATCCATCAATGCTTGTAGCCAGACATGGTTGGTAACAGTCAAGAAAACCACCAACGAATTCAACCTGATACGCATTACACCGTCAGGCATTGACGGCAATAGGGTAGTATCGCAAAAAGCATATGCGCTTGGCAGCAACGGACTAACTATAGTGAAGTTATCGCGTAATACAAAGAAGCTGGCACTAACTACTTGGAATGGCACGAATAAAATAAGCTATGTAGCCCTGCACGATTTTGATGTAAGTACGGGCAGCGTATCAGGCGGAGAAATTATTGACTCAGTAATAGGCAAAGATGATTTTTATGGCTGTGAGTTTTCTTTCGATAGTAAAAAGCTATTTGCCAGTGCCAATACTACTCGCAAACTATACCAGTATGATATAACACAACCTACGCCAGCAGCCATATTTGCATCACGACAAACAGTATTCAGTTCCAGTGTAGCTATAGGTGCACCACAGGCAGGGCCAGACGAAAATATCTACGTTCCATTATACGGACAGCAATATATCAGTAAAGTATCCAACGCACACCTTATGTTTCCCGGGTGTAGTTTTGTGCAGCAGGCTATTACGCTCAGCAATACTACATCCGCTTTTTTGACGCTGCCGCAGGCAGTACGTTTTCTGGATGAAAAAGCATTCATCCCCGGCAATAGTTACGATACTGTTGTTTGCAGCACACCCGTTTACAAAATACAGGCATCTAAAGGCCACGAAAAATACTTTTGGCAGGATAGCAGTACCCTTGATTACAGAATGGTTTCAGCATCGGGTATGTATACTGTAAAAATTACAGATAGCTGTTTCGATTATATTGACACATTCCATGTGCTCATAAAACCTACACTGTATGCTGCCCTCGGCAACGATACAGCCATTTGCGAAGGCAAGGCCATAGAGTTGCGCAACAAACTGCACACGATAGGTACGCCTGACTGGAGCAACGGTGAGGCTGCACCGGCTATCACCATCTCTCAGCCGGGCATGTATTGGCTACGCATCACCAACGACGGATGCAGTATTTATGATACCATTGTTGTAACCCGCAAACCACCCCCTGAGGTGTTTATAGGCAACGATACTGCAATCTGCAAAAACACACAGTTGGTACTATACTGCAATGTGCAACCACCAGGTACAAAGTATCTGTGGAGCACAGGCGATACTGCTGAGATAACTACGATAACAGATACAGGGTTGTATCACCTGACGCTAAGAAACGGTGACTGTATTGCACATGACACTATGCACATTGCACTGGTACCACAGCCACAAGTATGGCTGGGCAATGATACAAGTGTATGTATGAATAAGGAGTTGTACCTGCCACGTAGTATTGTAAAAGGTATAGGTTACAGCTTCCGTTGGCAGGATGGGAGTACGGATAGCAGTATGAGCGTTATAGCATCCGGTACATATACCCTAACCCTGCAAAACATATGTGGCACAGTAAGTGATACAGTATCGGTAGGTTTCCGCAACTGCCATATATGGTTCCCATCTGCGTTCTCTCCCAACAAAGACGGGCGTAACGATATTGCAAAACTTGTGGGAGATATAGAAGGTGTTACGGCATTTCGCATCATCATATACAACCGCTGGGGACAGCAGGTGTACAGCAGCATCAACCCACGCGATGGATGGGATGGTACCATCAACCGTAAACCCACCGAAACGGGAACCTACTATTATATGATACGCATTGGCTATAAAGAATGGATTGACGCTAAAGAACAAATATGGAGAGGGGATATTACACTCGTTCGCTAAAAAAAAGGAACGACAGGTATTGTTGAATTTGTAAGATGAATGATATGACATTTCCCAAAAACTTTGCGCCTCAGCGTCTTTGCGGTTGATAGCTCGTACCAGTATACATTACTGCAATACGCCAATCCCAAAAAATCACTGCACTCTATAATTTACACCTATTGATGTATAGACATTAATTGAACGATTTCTATATTATATCTGCCTAACTTTAGGGTATGATGAGCAGAAAAAAATTCATTAAAGGGTCAGCCATATTGGGTGCATCTATTGCAGCACCGTCATTCATATTCGGGCAGAGTGGTATGTACACCAATAAGCGCAATAGGCAGATACACCGCATATTGGATGCCGATGCTACCATGGTGGGTACATTACCCGTAATGCGTGCTTTTGCGGGTAACCATACAGACTATGTTTCGCCCTTTGTGTTTTTTGATGAGTTTGGTCCGGTTGACCTCAAGCCGGGAAGCACTGCACTGAAAGTGCCAGCTCACCCACACGCAGGGGTGATACCTACTACCTACTTCCTGTCGGGTAGCGGACACCACAAAGACAGCCTTGATTACGATTTTCAAATACAGACGGGCGAGTACATGATGTTCAACAGCGGGCGTGGTGCTATACATATGGAAGAAAGCGGTGAGCAGTTGAAAAAAGAAGGTGGCAAAATACATGGCTTCCAGATATGGCTCAACATACCATCGGCACACAAACACGATGCCCCCAGCACTACGGTGTATAACGATGCCAATATGCCTGCCATTGTACACAAAGACTATACAGGGCGTGTGGTGTTAGGCGAATTGTTTGGCTATAAATCAACTGTAAAAACATACACACCCGCTTTTTATTATTACCTGAAGCTGAACAAACAAGCAAGGCTGAATATACCCGTAAACCCCGAACACAACGCTTTTATTTATGCTGTAAACGGCAAGCTGGAAGTAGAAGGGCAAAACGCCGTAAAGCCCAATCAGTTGGTGCTATACAAGCGTGGTGCAGATAACATCAATATATACAGCGAAGAAGGTGCGGAGATTTTTCTATTGGGTGGGCAACCGCTGAATGAAGTAGTATATTCTTACGGCCCGTTTGTAATGAATACCGAAGCACAGATAATGCAGTGCATCAACGACTATAACGCAGGCAAAATGGGTAACCCTGATGTGGTGAACAGGTAGAGTTCCCATACATATAGTTATTTTATAGCTTACCAAGTTTAGTAAATGTTGTAATATTAGGTCTAGAATAAGCCCTGCAAATGGTACGTTTAACCCTGATATTCATTTTAGTATTATTCTTTCTAAAAACGTCTGCTCAAACAATAGGCTTTGCCATGATATGGCAACCTTTTCCAAACAAAGAAGACAAAGAAGCGATTTATAGCAATTTTGAAAAGATAGTGCTGGAATTATGTGACCGAAAGGGATATAAATGTACATTTTTGTATGACACGCTTAGCTATAGTAATAAAGTTGATACTGCATACATCATTAATACATGCAAGGAAAAGAAACTGGATGCAATTGTTTTTTCAAAGATGCTTATAGAAGTAGTTCCGACAAATATTACGCAAGATGGGCGAGAGCATGTTCGTTCCGGACACAGCTATGTTGAGATGGTCTATTACCACAAAAACGGCATTCGTATTATGGGTGCTGAACAGACCAGCAACGGCCATTATGTATATTTCAAAGCAAATCAGATTAAAACATTCAAAGAATCACTGACAATATGTACCCGCCGGTTATTAAGGTTGGCAAAATTGGAGTTAAGGCTTAGAAGAATGTAACGTTGTTGGTGCCTTTAGACGCACCTTTGTTAATGTTCCTCACCAACAAGCCCTTAACTCTTAGGCTTGTTCTTCAGTATCTCATTCGCATTGGCTAAGAATGCTTCTGCTTCCTTACCTTGCTCCGCACGTGGATAGCCAAGAGAGCCAAGCGCACTGATATTAAACTTGCCTGATGCCTTGTCTTTCACTATATAAAACATCCACACCGTTGGGTAACCCTGCACTTGGAAGAACTGTTGCAATTCTGCATTCTGCTTAGCCAACTTGTCGGGTAGTTGTTTATTGCGCGGATAGTCCAGCTCCAGTAGTATCACATTTTTCTTTGCCCAGTCTTTAAAGCCCGCTTTGTTAAACACTGCCGCTTGCAGCTTGTGACACCAGCCACACCAGTCGCTGCCTGTAAAGAAAGCAAACACAGGTTTCTTTGTCTTCTCGCTCAGTTGCTGCACCTGCATTACATCAGTGTACCATGTCAGCCCGTTTTTTACTTCCTGTGCATGTGTAGCAGTAACTACAGACAGTGTTATGATGGCAAGTATTAATCTCAGTTTCATCTAAATGAAGTTATGCAAAGTTTGGCATATAAGTACAGACTGTTGGGGTTATATAAACATCTTAAATAGCATAAGTATTATTATAAATTATCTGTTGTTATCCCACCCTCTCACATTAAATCAAATCCATATAAAACCAACTTTCTACTTTCTACTAAATACTTACTACTAAAAATTCTAAATTTGCGCCATGCAAGAAGCTACCCTCGAACAGGCGGTCAAACTGGGCCTTCGCGAAGAAGAATTTGAACAGATAAAGCAGATACTTGGGCGTACCCCCAATTTCAACGAAACAGCTATGTACTCCGTTATGTGGAGCGAGCATTGCAGTTATAAAAATTCCATTACCCAACTCAAAACCCTGCCCCGCGATGGCGAGCGCCTGCTGGTAAAAGCTGGTGAAGAAAATGCGGGCTTGGTAGACATAGGCGACGGTCTGGGTTGCGTGTTCAAAATAGAGTCGCACAACCACCCCTCGGCTATAGAGCCTTTTCAGGGTGCAGCTACGGGTGTTGGTGGTATTCACAGGGATATTTTCACAATGGGTGCGCGTCCTATTGCCTCGCTCAACTCACTACGCTTCGGCAAGCTGGATAACCCCAAAACCAAATGGCTGCTCAAGGGTGTAGTAAAAGGTATTGGTCATTACGGCAACTGCTTTGGTGTACCCACCGTAGCGGGCGAAATATATTTTGATGGCTGCTACCAGACCAATCCGTTGGTGAATGCCATGAGCGTAGGTGTGGTAAAAGCAGGGCAAACGGTTTCTGCTACATCGCATGGTGAAGGCAACGCGGTATTTATTGTAGGTGCTGCTACGGGCAAAGACGGTATCGGTGGTGCATCTTTCGCATCGGCAGATATTACCGAAGATAGTGTGAACGACCTGCCAGCCGTACAAGTGGGCGACCCGTTTGAAGAAAAGAAATTATTAGAAGCCTGCCTTGAAGTGATACCAACAGGTGCGCTGATAGGTATGCAGGATATGGGTGCAGCAGGCATTACCTGCTCTTGCAGCGAGATGAGTGCCAAGGGCGAACATGGTATGAACATCCATCTGGATAAAGTACCTACCCGACAGCACAATATGCAACCCTGGGAAATGCTGCTGAGCGAAAGCCAGGAGCGTATGCTGATAGTGGTGAAGAAAGGACGCGAGGCGGAAGTGAAAAAGATTTTTGACAAGTGGGATATACACTGTGTACAGATAGGTGATGTAACAACCGATGGCCGCCTCAAGTATTTTATGAACGGTGAATTGATAGCCGATGTGCCTGCACATAGCCTTGTGCTGGGCGGTGGCGCACCTGTTTATATCCGTGAGTATGAAGAGCCTAAATACTTCGCGCAAATCAAAGCATTCAATCAAGATACCATCGCTATACCTGCCGACCTGACAGCCGTTGCTATGGAACTGGTGCAACTGCCTACCATTGCCAGCAAGCGCTGGGTGTACGAGCAGTATGATAGCATGGTAGGCACAGGCAATACACAAACCAACGAGCCAAGTGATGCTGCAGTAGTACGTGTACATGGTTCTGCCAAAGGCATTGCTATGACAACAGACTGCAACAGCCGCTATGTATATGCAGACCCCTACAAAGGCGGTATGATAGCCGTAAGCGAAGCAGCCCGCAACATCGTGTGCAGTGGTGGCTTACCCGTTGCTATTACCAACTGTCTGAATTTTGGCAACCCGTACAACAAAGAAGTCTATTATCAGTTTGTACACGCCATACGCGGTATGGGCGATGCCTGCCGTAAGCTGGGTACACCTGTTACGGGTGGCAATGTCAGCTTCTACAACCAGAGCAGCGACGATGGCCCTGTATATCCTACGCCAACCATCGGTATGGTGGGTGTGCTGGATAATCTGGACCAGAAGATGACCATGTACTTCAAAAACGATGGCGATGTGATATATGTAATAGGCCAAAACCGAAACGACATCAACTGTTCTGAATACCTGTACAATGTACTCGGTGTTTCGCACAGCCCTGCACCGCATTTCGATTTGGAAGAAGAATATGCTCTGCAGGATGTGGTGCTGAAAGTAGTACGTGAGAAATTGGTGAACAGCGCGCACGATACCGCAGAGGGTGGCTTGTTTGTAGCATTGGTAGAAAGTGCCATGCAAAAAAATATGGGCTTTGAAGTGAGTACAGATGCCAGCATCCGCAAAGATGCCTTCCTGTTTGGTGAGGCACAGAGCCGTGTGGTAGTAAGTGTAAGCGCAGATAAAGCAGCCGCATTTGAAGCTGCACTCGGCAACCATCCGTACAGCAAAATAGGTACAGTAAAAGCTGGTGGCAACATCCGCATAGACAATGCAGACTGGGGCTACATCAAAGACTGGAAAGAAGCATACGACACAGCGATAGAAAAATTGCTGAACGCATAAAAAGCGAAACGGGGATGTAAACACATCCCCGTTTCTTCTATCTGCCCCTATATGCGTCGCTATTTTGTAGCCTCTGCTTTTTGTATGTCTTCCACATCTCTGATGAATTCTGTTATAAGCTCATCTGCACTGGCACCGTAGGCATCTATCAATGTACCTTTCACGCCATCGTGCGTTTCAATGCAGTATAGTATAGAGCTATCGTCGGGGTTGGATGCTCCCTCAAAACGGTAGAAGTTCTCAATCTTCACCTCGTTTGGCAGGTAGTGTATATCTGTTGACGGTGCATACAGCCCGTCATCCTCTACCCTGAAGTTGTCTGTGTACCCTTTGTTGAATGCAGTCTGCGTAAGGCTGCTGAGGGTGTTCATGTTTTCGAAACTCGCTTTCTGATTTTGCATAACGTACAGTTTTAAAAGTGAATAATGAACGCTTGGTAAAATGTGTAGTCATACAAAATACTTGTTTGTTGTACCGCTAAAATACAAGCTATTGCAGGTAAGGAAATGTTAAACGATGCACACGCGCGCATCATTTAACGATTGTAAAAACATGGCAACAACCATGCACTAAAAATCAGCAGTTTAGAAATAGTATTTTTTCAAAAAGAGATGTGAATTCTTAACAGTTAATGTTTCAAGAATCTTTACGGGGAATAAATATCTTTCTGTCAGTAAACCACATGGTGGTAAATAATAACACCAAAATCAACATTGGCTCTGCAATACTTTCATGCACTATCATTCTTGTAGCCAAGCCGGCACTATAGTAGCAAGCAGATAATATAAACCCCGCCCTACGTGTTGCGGGTATTGCAAACAGCAGTATCAGCATTATATCAAATAGCGCAAACAACCTTGTAGGTATTGCATACCCTGCTTTGGTAAACAGCCTCACCCTCTCTGCAGTAAGCAACAGTACCTGCATGGCGCTATAAAGCATAACCGCTATCGTAAGCCCAATCAGTATTTTACCTGTTATCTGCTTCATGCAATATTATTACTTCACCCTTCCCAACACACTTGCGAGTATGCTGCCGGTGTATCTAAACGTGGTTGCAATTTGCGGATGCACACTTTTACTTTTTCCGCATCAGTAAAAGTGGCTTTTACATCAGCGTGTATTTGTTGTACAAGTTCTTCCAGCGTTTCTTTATCAGGAGTAAATGCTGCTGTTACTATCTGGTTGATGATGGCATAGTCTATAAACGGCCATTCTTTGTCATCTTCGGTACGCACCCATACATCCACATCCGTTTCAAACGTATTGGGCTCAGTCTTTTCTATGGCATACATACCAATGGGTGCTACCACCCTGATGCCGTGCAATGAAACCGTTAGCATGGCATAAAGCTACACATACCCTGCAAATTATTTAAACCGCACATCGGCAGAGTAGGGTGCCACGCTTACCTCGTACTTGCGGGTAGCCCCTATGCGGGTAAAGGGCGGCTTGCTGTTGAAGATAGTATAATAACCGTTCCTACCCGTGCAACTGCTGGCATGGTGTGGCGGCGGTCCGTTGGCACCATTATTAATGCTGGCTACATACAACACATTATTGCGGTCGTCTACTGTTATGCCATGCGGCTGATTGAACCAACCAGTATTGGCATCTATCGTATAAGTACCTGCATTAAGGTCTTGATAGTTGAATATAAATACCGAACCCGTGTACAGGTTTGCGCCCAAGCTATCTGTACAGGTTACATACGCGTAGGGCGATGTTTTGGATAAGGCAATCTCTTGTGGTTGTATACCCACGTTGCTGTATACTTTTAGTATAGCATTGGTACGAGCATCTAATACTCTCACCTCATTAGTGCCCTGGCAGGTTACTATCAGTTTGCTGCCATCAGGTGTCAGCATCACCTCGTGCGGGTCTGGTTGCCCGGGTTGTTTACCTGTCAATGCTACAGCAGGCTGTCCTTGTACAAGGCTTACTTTCTGTATCAGGTTGAAGTCTTGAATGCCTGTATCCATTTTATAAATGGTATTGCCGAATTGCGCAGATACATACAATGTATCAAAGCTTTGCGTAGAGGTAATGCCATGTGGAAAGTTCATCTTATCAAAATACTTTTCCAATGAAAATGCAGATGCATTGTATTTCACCACACCACCACCAATATTGTAGTCGCATACCAATACACTCTTACTATCGGGGGTTACAAACAGTATATTCCATGATGGGTTGCTCGTGTTAGAACTCAGCAACACTTCTTTGTCCATCGCATCCGTATTGGTATTGATGCGTTGCAGGTAGCGGCCTGCAGTAAAGCATACATACGTATGTTGCCCGTCTGGCGATACCCTTACTGCATGCGGTGATTCTATTTTAGTGCCGTCCTTACCTACTTTCACATAGCGCATCACCACTTTGCGCTCGGCGTCTATTACAGCTACCAAATCGCAGCCTTGCTGTGTCAGGTATATCTTCTGCCTGGTTGATGCGTTTTCTGCAAATGGTATTTTGCCATTACGGTCGGGTGCGCCGGCAGCTATCCAGTTGCGTATGGTATTATATTCATCTTTGCTTAGTGCACTGCCTGCATCGGTGGGTGGCATCCTGTCGCTGGCAGGTGGTACTGGTCCGTTTGCAGTATCTGTATTGATGTAATAAAGCAATGGGCTGTTTTCTACGCTATAGGCTACTATCGCAGCCCCGTGGCTGCCGCCGTTAAATATGGCATCCCATGTATCCATCCGCAAATCGCCAGCCGCCGTATAGCTGGCAGCATTGTGGCAGCCCGATGTTGCACATTTGTTGGTGATGATTTTACCCACATCATCGGGGAAACCACCATACTCGTTTACGGGCGAAATATATGGCTTGTGCTTGCAGGCATAAAAAGCGGCAGCAGCGCCAAGCAGGATGATAATAGCAGTAATACGCTTTGTCATTTTATAATAAGGGTTGCTGTTTTAAAGATACGACAATTGATGAATAAGCCGTATAGGTAACGGCCCTTGTAATAACCATCGGTTAATGAGGCAGATTAAAATACCATTAGAAATAGCACTACGCTCTGAAAGCATAGTATTATCTTGCACCTGTTTTTCTAATGGCAGCCCGTATCTTTTTACTATACTTGTTTTTATTGTGCTGTGCATGCCATGTACAGGCACAGCAAGATACAGATACTGCACGCCATGCTACAGGCGTAAAAAAAACCTTACGAAATATATACATAGAGGGCAATAAGCGCACCCGCCGCAATATCATACTCCGCGAAATGAGTGTATCGGAAGGGGATAAACTGCCTGTTGCCAAGATGGATGAACTGGCGGAGCTGAACCGCAAACGCATCTTCAACCTGCCGCTGTTTACAGAAGTAGTTATCGATATATTGCCTGTTGATGATACTACTGTAGACTGGTTGGTAAAAGTAGGTGAGCAGTGGTTTATAATACCTGAACTGACACTGAAGCTGGCAGACCGCAACATCAATACATGGGTAAAGGAACAGAATGCCGATATTCGCCGTGCCAATCTGGGTGTGGCCTTCAAGCACCGCAACTTTCGCGGCAATCTTGAAACCCTCAGCGCTATAGTGCAAATAGGCTACACACAAAAACTGGGGCTTGAGTACTTTAAACCTTATATAGACAAGAAACAACAGCATGGCATTGGTGCATCATTCTTCTTTTCGCAAAACGAAGAAACTTTTTTTAATACCAGTGGCAATAAGTGGCAGTTTGTAAAAAAGCCTGGACTGTATATCATCCGACATTTCGAAGCAGCCACCAAATACGTACACCGTCCCGGCTATGCCAACAGGCACACCGTTGAGGCAAGGTACCGTAGCTTTCGGGCGGATGATACCATCGTAAAGCTGAACAGGGATTATTACAAAGACGGCAGCAACAGGTTGCAAATCATGGAGTTTACCTACCGCTACGACCTGAATAAAGTTGACAACTGGAACTACCCTACCACAGGGCTGAAGGTAGTAGGCACGGCAGGCTTCCGTGTGGGGTTGCAGGGCTTTGGTTTTCAGAGTTATGTAAATGGCGAGGTAGGCTATTTCAAACGGTTTGGGCGTAAATGGCTATGGTCAGAGATACTGCGGGGCAGGCTCACCGCCCCCGATGATATGCCCTATACTTTTCGCTACGCAATGGGTAATGGCAGCGAATATGTACGGGGTTATGAGTACTATGTAATAGATGGTACACAGTATGCCTTGCTGCGCACCAACCTCAAATATGAATTGGTGAATACCGCTATTCGCAATTTCCCCATACGTTATCTGGCAGTCATACCCATCCGTATCTATCCCAAAATATTTGCTGATGTGGGCTATGCCGTCAATCCGCTTGCGGGTACCAGCTTCCTGAACAACAGAGGGCTGGCGGGTTATGGCTTCGGGGTAGATATTGTATCGGCATACGACTTCAAGCTAAGGCTGGAGTATACATGGAACCACTTGGGGCAAAAAGGTTTATTTTTGCACACGAACAGCGAATAACGACAATATGTTGGTAGCACTCTATAACAGGACATTTGAAGCGCAGGACATACCTACGCTGCAGCATATTGTTGCCATGCTCGAGGGGCATGGTATTCAGTTAGTATTCTACAAAGAGTTCTACGAGCGTATCAACCCGCATCTGAACCTCAAAAACATACCACGCCTCTTTACAGGCAAGCTCGATTTGCCTGCCAATACAGACATGCTCTTCAGCCTTGGTGGCGATGGTACATTGCTCGATACCATATCGTTTGTGGGTGGTGGCAATATACCTTTAATAGGTATCAACCTCGGTAGGCTGGGTTTCCTGGCAGCCATACCACAGGAAGAAGTAGAAGCAGCTATCCTATCATTAGTACGTGGTTCTTATACATTAGAGAAAAGAACACTCATACACTTAGATAGTAGCATACCTTTGTTTGATGGTGCGCCTTTTGCGCTTAATGAGTTTACCATCCACCGCAAAGACTCATCGTCTATGATTAAAATACACACCTACTTGAATGGTGAGTTTATGAATACCTATTGGGCAGATGGCTTAGTGGTAGCAACTCCTACGGGTTCTACGGGTTATTCGCTCAGTTGTGGCGGTCCGGTAGTGTTTCCGCAAACATCCAGCTTCATCATCACCGCCGTTGCTCCGCACAATCTGAACACACGCCCTGTTGTAGTACCAGACGATAACGTCATATCTTTTGAAGTGGAAGGACGTACGGAACAGTTTCTCTGCACCCTCGATTCGCGTACCGAAATCATTACCAGCAATGTACAGTTAGCGGTTAAAAAAGAGAGTTTTACCATATCATTGGTACGCCCCGATGAGCACAACTTCCTCAATACCATCCGCCAAAAGCTGTATTGGGGCATTGACAAACGAAATTGACATCAAGGCAATAAACCTTTACATTTGTAGTTATACCATACAGCTATATGCAAAAAACCGCTGCCATATTATTACTCATACTGTCGCTGCTATGCAAGCATAGCGCACATGCACAGAGCTTTTTTACGGGCGAGGAGTATGGCTTTGCAGTAGGTGGCTCTCAATACTTCGGCGACCTGAATGATAACTATGGCCTTTATTTCGTGCGCCCTGCAGGTGGGGTGTTTGCCCGCATACACCTGAGTCCTTATGTGGCTACAAGGTTCACTGCCAACTATACCAAAGTAGGCTACAACGATGCTTTTTCTACCAATAGCTATAACAAAAAACGTAACCTCAACTTTCAGAGTGATATTGTTGAGGTGGCTTTTCAGACAGAGTTCAACTTCATGCGCTTTACAACGGGCGAGTTGCATAGTCGCTTTACTCCTTATATTACATTAGGCGTAGGCGCATTTTATTACAATCCATATACTACCTACAATGGTGTACGCTACAACCTGCGACAAGTAGGCACCGAAGGGCAATATGTTGGCTACGAGGGCAGGATATACAGCAACTTCAATATCTGCTTCCCATTAGGTATTGGTGTAAAGTATTGGGTAGTACCGGGGGTGAATGTAGGCTTTGAAATAGCCCACCGCCTTACGCTTACCGACTATCTGGATGATGTAAGCACTACGTATGTTGACCGTAAACTGTTTGAAGGGGCTGACCCTGCCAACCCACCAGTAGCATATTACCTGCAAGACCGCTCTACCGAAAAAGGTGGTGACCCGCTTGGCCGCGATGGCAAGCAGCGTGGCAACAGTGCTACCAAAGACCAGTACATGATGTTCATGTTCAACCTTTCATTCCAGTTCAAAACATACAAATGCCCTGCCTACTTGAAAGACGGGTATTTTATGTATTAAACAGTATTGCTATGAATATTTTTGAGAAACTATCTAACCCGATATATTTTTCAAAGTTTGCTCACCGCTTTGCACTTGTCATAGGTATTATATCATTGCCGTTGTATAGCTATCTCATTTATGCATCTATATCTAATAACAGGCAAGGACTAGTTTACGCTTGGTTTGTATTTATTCTTATAACAGTAGTTAATATCATCAGAAGTGCCAAGCGCCTAAGAAAAATGCGTAACTCTTACTGAAACACATTCAGCTTCTTCTTGCCCTCGTAGTTGATGGGGATGTTTACCATCACACCTTTGCCCGCTTTTACATTACCTGTCAGGCGTATGTTTACCTCTTCATTTGCCAGCAACGTTAGTGCGTTGGGTAGTATGTTCTTCAAGTCGGCTACCAGCGTTACGGGCAATAAAAATGTACTGGATGCTGGTACATGAAACTTCTTATCGAGCATGGCATGGCCTGCCAGTTTGTTGTTGATGTACAAATCAACATTGGCATCTTTCAGCGTCATACCGTATTTGTTGGGGTTGTAAAACTGTACATCCATACCCACCTCAGGTCGCATACTTATCTTACCTACCCTAAAATTCTTTACATCATGATACACCAAATCTTTTGGGCTGGCACAGGCAGCTAAAAGAACAACGCTTAACACCACGATAGCATTAAGCGTTCTTGTATAAATACTTGTGCGTTTTGTAAACATCTTATTTACGCTTCATCACTTTCTCTACTGCTGCTATGATGTTGTCTTTACCAAGCCCGTATTTTTCAAGCAGGTCTGTAGGTGTGCCACTCTCGCCGAATGTGTCGTTAACGGCTACATACTCTTGCGGTGCAGGGTAGTTGCGTGCCAATACTTGTGCTACGCTATCACCCAACCCGCCATTAGCCTGATGTTCTTCGGCAGTAACAACACATTTAGTCTTTTGTACCGATTTCAGTATAGCTGCCTCGTCCAACGGTTTGATGGTGTGCATATTGATAAGCTCTACCGATATGCCTTTAGCAGTCAGTTCTTTCGCGGCTTCTACAGCCGTCCATACAAGGTGGCCACAAGCTATGATGGTAACATCCGTACCCTCTGCCAATACTTGTGCTTTGCCTATTACAAACTCCTGCTCAGGTGCAGTAAAGTTGGCCCATTTCGGGCGGCCGAAACGCAAGTAAACAGGGCCTTCATGCTCAGCAACAGCTATTGTTGCCGCTTTGGTCTGGTTGAAATCGCAAGGAACGATAACGGTCATCCCCGGCAGCATTTTCATCATACCGATGTCTTCCAGCACTTGGTGTGTTGCGCCATCCTCGCCCAAAGTAAGCCCTGCATGAGATGCACATACTTTTACATTTTTGCCGCTATAGGCTATAGACTGGCGTATCTGGTCGTACACACGGCTGGTGCTGAAGTTGGCAAACGTAGTGGTGAATGGTATTTTACCACCTACCGTCATACCTGCTGCAACACCCATCATATTGGCTTCTGCAATGCCGCACTGCACATAACGCTCGGGAAACTCTTTCATAAACTGGTTCAGCTTCAGCGAGCCTGCCAGGTCGGCGGTGAGAGCAACCACATTGGGGTTGCGGCGAGCAGCTTCTACTATGCCCTCACCAAAGCCAGAGCGGGTATCTTTTTCATTCAGTATGTTGATGTCTTGTATCATTATATCGGCTAATATGGGCGCAAAAATAAGTTTTTCAGTTGGCAGTTTCCAGTTTGCAGTTAACAATTATCAGTTTGCAGTTATTAGTTTGCAATTTTCGGTTTTCAATTGGCAGTTTGCTTGTACCACAAATCTGAGAACTGCCAACTGATAACTACAACAACTATTTAGTCTGTACATATCCCCAATCTTTCAGCCAGTTTACCACTTTTTCTTTATAGTCGCCCTGAATGAGGATGAGGCCGTCTTTTGCGCTACCGCCAGCCCCGCATTTGGTTTTCAGTTGCTTGCCGAGTGCTTCCAAGTCTTCAACCGTACCAACAAAGCCCTCAACTAATGTTACTACTTTGCCTGCACGTTGTTTGGTATCTAATTTTACACGTAGCTTTTGTTTTTCTTTGGGCAACGTTTCGCCAGCCGGCTCTTCGGGGTAGTCGTTATAGTAGTCGTTATTGGTACTATATACAAGCCCATCGGGGCGGGGTTTGTTTTTGCTGTTCATAGATGTAAAAATACCCCTAAATCATATAAAGGAGACTTATTCTTAGAAAATGAATACCTGTGAACACAAAAAAGTATTACATCTGCCCTGCCTGATATGCAATTGTATTATTTAATTATATTGTATTAATTACTTTGGTATGAAGTATCGTGTATTGCTATTTGTTTTATTGATTTGTTGCTATAAAGTAACAGGTCAAAATTATATAGATTACCAACATATTTGCAACAGGGTAGATGATGATGTGCATGTAAATGATTTACAAACTGCTGTTACACGTTTCGATACACTATTCAATAATTATCAATTTATTTATGGCGTTCACTGCTTCAAAGCATTGCAAATAGCTACTAAGCTGAATGACGAAAAGCGAATCTGCAAATGGCTTGAAAAGTGCATTATACAAGGCGTTCCGTTATGGATGATTCGCGCCAATGACATTGTAAACCCTATACTTGCATACAGCTATACACAATCCATTATACAATCATACGACAGCGTGCATCGCGTATATATTTCTAATCTTGACACAGTACTGGCAAAGCGTATGGTTGTAATGATAGAAAAAGACCAAAGACATACTAATAAAGTAAACAATGGCTTCTTGCCTTTTCGCTTAGTGTACTATCCTCGTTGGTTACGCAACAATAAAAAACAATTGAACATGCTTATTAATATTGTTGACAGCATAGGTTACCCTGGCGAAAAATTATGCGGCCTACCATACGAGCTTACTGATAGTACACAAGGATATAGTTTATTCAGAAAAATCGGGCCATCATGTATCAAACATACGTATGCACAAACTATGTTGATGCACGCCTATAGCAATCCCCGCAAGGATATCAGAGATAAACTGTTGAAAAATATTGCCAATGGTAATATGCCTGCATCGCAATATGCTATTGTTGCTGATTTCATGGCTCAGTATGGTAGAAAAAAACACGATTATAGATTTTATTACCAATGGGTTAAAAGCGGAATATCAGAAGATACTACCATCATCGATTCCAGGCGACATGCAATAGGACTCAACACATTCCAACAAAGTATTAAAAACGCTGCCATGTTTTTGCAACAGTTTAAAAAGAAGAATGTGAACAAGGAAATATTACCTGAATAATATAAGATTTGTTCTTGCAATCAACTTCTTAAAAACATATAGCTAATTATGAGCGAAAGATTCTTTCATCCTTATTAAATAATACCTCTGTGTTGCCTTATGTCTTGTTGCATTATTCAAAAACATGGGCTTCAGTTCTGTTACTTTAAAGTATTCTCCCTCTTTTAGCAATTCATAAGCGGTTTGCTTTGCTTGCAGGTTCTTAATGCCGGTGTAAGATGCCAGCACATAACTGCCTGCCTGCATATTGGTATCGAGCTTTATCAACCTGTCTGCATAAAAATGCAAGGCGTTTAGCGGATGGTCTAACTCGTACAAGGTTAGCTTATCAGTATTGATGTTGTTTGCTTTCATGTATTTGCCTACGCTGCTGCCAAGCTGGTATTGCAATAGCTGATAATAAAAATGATGGGTGATAAACACATTACCCAACATAATAGCAGCCGCGCTTACCCAAAACATTTTGGCGTGTATTTTTTTATGCAGTGCTACTAGCAACCAAATACTAAATGCCAGCACCCACGCAACAATACCCCCCACACCCGCAGGGAAAACAACCGTCAGCGTCAGCAATGCAGCAACCATTATCAGTACAGATGCTACCCATTGTGCATGCTTCATCACTTTGTAAAGCCCTGCATATTTGCCATCTGCCATATCGGCTATCAGTTTCGCAACCATCATAGCAGCCAACGGAAACACGACGAATATATAATGAGGCAACTGATATTTGGAAGAACCAAGTGCGATGTACGCCAGTACAAAACCACCTGTTGTAATAAATTCCTGCTCAGGTAGCAGTTTGAATTTTTGTTTCACCACTTCCGTCAATCGCATCGCCAATGCAGGCACAAACAAAAACATCCACGGCAGGAACGCCCAGAACATGCCCACAAATAAAAACTCAAACGGGGCGTTATTATCCCATGGGCTTTCACCCGTTATCCTGCCAAAGCTCTGCGACCAATAGAAAAATCGCAACCCGCTTACGCTTTGCAAACCATTCACCGTTTTTTCGGGGTGCATATCAAATTGCTGATATAGCCCGATGCTCATAGGTATGAGAAAAATGCCAACGAGTGCAGCATCCAGCAAATGATACGGACTAAAGAGTTGTTTCCACTTACGCTTCAGCACCCAATCGCTGCCAAAGCAAAATATAGGTACCATTAATGCGATGGGCCCTTTGGTCATCATACCACAGGCAATGGCTAGCGTGCCGCCCAGCACCCAATACCATTTACGTTGCAGCTCAGCTTCTTTTATCATCCATAGCGATGTGATGACGCAGCTCATCAGTATCGTATCTGTACGCACGTCGTTGGTCATCAGGTACATACCCTGACAAGTGCCGAGTATCAACGCTGCCATACGTGCTGTCTTATCATCATACAGCAATCGCGCCAGCCTGTACACGGCATATAGCGCCCATAGCGCAAAGAGTATTGACGGTAGCTTGTATCCGAAATTATTTACACCAAATATTTTGATGCTCAGCGAGCTTACCCAAAATAGCATGGGTGGTTTATCCAGATAGTCAACACCCCTGTCGTACAGTTGCAGGTAGCTGCCGCTTTCAGCCATTTCGCGGCTCATCTCTGCATATTGCGTTGCATCAATATCCATCATGTCAACACGAAAAGCACTCAGGTGCAATATGGCAAGCAGTACAAATACCCAATTCGGAATCTTTGGCATAACGATGTTTTCCCGTATGCAAAAATAGTCGCAATTTTATCCAATGTTGCATTTGCGCCATTATCCGTTTGAATTAGCATTTCAATACCCGTTTACTACCAACAAAGGCACCAAAACACACCAGCCAACATTGGTGGTACAGCTTGGCCTGGGGCAGCTCCGCGGGCATGGCGAGGCACCTGCCATACATTATTATAATGTGTCGGTAGAGGCTATGGCTGCCATGCTGGAAGAGAAACGTCGCGACATAGAACGCTATGCACTCACAGACCCGCAACGTTTCTGGCATTTTCTGCATCACCTGATGCCCGGGCAAAATTTTCTGATAGCGGCACTTGACATAGCAGGCTGGGATTTGTTTGCACAACTACGCAGGCAGCCCTTGTATCAGTTACTACGCCTGCCGTGGAAAGCACCTTTAACAGACTATACGCTTGGGGTGGACAACGCCGAAAATATGCTGGCTAAAATGCAGGCACATCCCTGGCCTATCTATAAAATAAAAATGCGCTCCACTGATGATGTGGATTTGATACGCGCACTACGTGCTAATAGCAATGCACGTTTTCGGGTAGATGCTAATGAGGCTTTTAGCTTTGAAGATGCCAAACGCATATTGCCCGACTTGCAACAACTTGGTGTTGATATGGTAGAACAACCCCTTGCCAAAACCGCTTGGGATGAAATGAAAGAACTGAAAGCCATCAGCCCGCTACCACTGTTTGCAGATGAAAGCTGCGTAGAGGAGAGCGATGTGGCTAAATGCGCCGATGCTTTTGACGGCATCAATATCAAGCTTACAAAATGTGGCGGCATTACACCTGCACTGCGTATGATAACCGAAGGCCGCAAAATGGGCATGAAGGTAATGCTTGGCTCTATGAACGAAAGCACTATCGGCACAGCTGCAATGGCACACCTGCTGCCCTTGCTTGATGAGGTAGATGCAGACGGCCCGTTATTGCTGAAAGAAGATGTGGCTGATGGCTTACAATATGATAATGGCATTATCCGCATCAGTAATATGCCCGGCTTAGGTGTGCGCTTCCGTGGTGAGAAATTTGAAAAGAAGTCCGTTTAGCATTCTATTTTTGTGCCGATGCAAATACTGCAAAACATTTCGCTCAAGCCTTTTAATACGTTCGGCATGGATGTATACGCCGATTATTATGCACCTATCACCCGGCCAGAAGAACTGGCAACCATAACTGTTGATGCCTCACTGCCTGCAAAGCGTTTTGTGCTGGGCGGTGGCAGCAATGTTTTGCTTACACACAATCTGCATGGCGTTGTATTGCATAATAAAATAAAAGGCATTGAAAAAGTAAAGGAAAATGCCGACCATGTATGGGTAACGGTAGGCGCAGGCGAGGTGTGGCACGACTTTGTGATGTATGCCATCGCCAATTATTGGGCAGGTATCGAAAACCTGGCATTGATACCCGGCACAGTGGGTGCTGCTCCGATACAGAACATAGGTGCTTATGGTGTAGAGGTGAAAGAAGTAATAGACTGTGTAACAGGCTGGCATTGGGAAATGAAACAGCTATTGCCTTTCTACAACAGCGAGTGTGCTTTCGGCTACCGCGATAGCATCTTTAAGCATCAGTTGAAAGACAAAGTATTCATTACATCTGTTACATTCAGGCTTAATAAAAAGCCCAATTACAATACATCTTACGGTGCTATAGAGCAGGAATTACAAAAGATGGGTATTAACGAACCATCCATAGCTGCCATTGCCGATGCGGTTATAGCCATCCGCAGCAGCAAACTACCCAACCCGCGAGAGATAGGCAATGCGGGCAGCTTTTTCAAAAATCCAACTATACTCGTAGAGCAATACAACACACTGAAAGAAACATTCCCAACTATACCATCTTACCCTGTAAGCGAAGAAAATGTAAAAGTACCTGCGGGCTGGCTGATAGAACAATGCGGCTGGAAAGGTTTTCGTGCGGGTGATGCCGGTGTGCATGAAAAGCAAGCATTAGTGCTTGTTAACTATGGCCATGCTACAGGTGGTGCAGTCTGGGATTTGTCTGATAATATCCTAAAAACTGTACACGATAAATTTCACATTGAGTTGGAGCGCGAGGTGCAGGTGTGGTAATTAATCTTCATTAGTCATTGGCATACGCACATAGAAAGTAGTACCCTTATCATCAATAGTATCAAACCATATTTTACCTTTCCAGAATTCAATAATCTTTCTCGTCATGGCAAGGCCAAGACCGGTGCCGGATGTTTTGGTAGTAAAGTAAGGCTGAAATATTTTGTCTACAATATCGCTGCTAATGCCTGTACCATTATCTGCAAATGCTATAACTACATCATCCTTGTCAGCTTTGATGCTGATGTTCACGAATCCATCCCTGCCTTGTGGTATAGACTGTACAGCGTTTTGCAACAAGTTGGTAAACACCCGCAGCAACTGGCTGCGGTCTGCATTTATGTATAGCGGTGTTACCGACTTTACTATCTCAACCTTCACTTCGCTTTCGTTCAAGTATAGCTCTGCCACACGTTCTGTCAGTTCGTTTACTTCTATATTTTCTGGCACTGCCTCGGGCATCTTTGCAAAGTTGGAAAACTCGCTGGCTATGTACGACAGATTGTCTATCTGCTCTATCAATGACTCTGATACTTTTACCGTTAGCTCACGTACATTATCATAATCATTGCGCAATGCCTGTTGCAGATACTGTATGTTTAGCTTCATGGGTGTAAGTGGGTTCTTTATTTCATGTGCCACCTGCTTCGCCATTTCGCGCCATGCACTTTCACGCTCGTTGCGCGCCATCATCATGGCATTGGCTTCTACTTTCTTCACCATCTTGTTATACTCATCTACCAGTAGCCCTATCTCATCTTCATACGGCCATTCTATCAATTCATTTTTACTCAGGTTCAGTTTCTCAAACTGGCTGATAACGATGTTGAAGCTCCTTGTTATCCAGCGTGTAATGAACACCGTCAGTATACCCGACAGCAGAAATACAAACGCGTATAGATTAATGAGTGCAACTAAAATATTTGATATCTGATAGTTCAGTTCTTTTTGTGAAGCGAAGTAAGGTATGTTGATATAACCCATCACCACACCTGCCTCATCTCGCACGGGTACATAGCTGGATAGGTGCGATAGCTTGCCGATATTCTCGTCTTGTGTAAGTAGCGATTTTTTATTCACCCACAACTGATGATAAGCATCTTGCCGCATAATGCGTGCCAGCAAGGCGCGGTCGTAAATATTGTCTTGCGATGTTACATTCAATATACCACTGGCGTTGAAGATATTGATGTCTGTTTTCTGCGCGTTGGCAAGGTTGGTGATGAAGTATTTAAACGCTGCCGTATTCGTCACTTGATTGAATTGTGCAGGTTTTGAAAATGCGTTTTCTTGTTCCAGGTATTGATTTACGGAACGTTCCACCACCTGCATTACACTTAGCAGTTTTTCGCGCGTGTTTTGTTTGTACTGAAAAGTGAAGTAAACAATGGTGATGATACCGATGATGAGAAACGAAATCAGTACAATGCTCAACATGGATAAGTGTATGCGACGGCGTAGGGTGAAGTTGATGATTTTACCATTCAGCTTGGGTTTGGCAAAATAAGAGATGGACGATTTATACAACACTATCAGGATAGCCACTAATACCTGTATGCCAAAGAGGTAAGAGAATAATGTGATACTTTCTAACCACAGCTTTTGGTTTTGCACCACTACCACTACTTTGTTTTTATCTGCCTGATACCATAGCTCGCTTTTTTCATTTCTTGTTACAAACTTATGGTCGCCTTGTATCTGCTCGTTCAGAAAAACAGGGAATGTATAATCGTTGGTTTGTGTTTGCAGCTTTTTATTGGCATAGACGGCATAAGAATAACTTGCATTATCAAGATTTGTTTTCAGGGTACGTGGCTGCAATAGTTCAGGGTACACCGTTTCACCTGTTGATTCTTTTACAGCAAGGTCAAGAAACAAATAACCCACCACAGCACTGTCTTGCAGATGCACAGGTATCATGCCCAAATAATAGTGCCCGTCTTGTGCATACTCTTTGTAATACAAGTCGCTATCGCTGGTAGGCTCTGCACGGCGTATCTGTTTGCGAATAGCATTATAGCTAAGGGTATCATTATTATATAGACTGTTACCAACAGCATCGTACAGCAATACCCTTGTTTGGTATTTATTCAGTTGAGAGCCGAAGTACAGCATCTCAAATCGTTCATTCAGTTGCTTGCGCGTATCGTTATCAGGTTTTTGGATAAAGGCTTTCAGCGTATGGTCGTTCTGTATTGTCTGCTTCAGGCTGGTGAACAAAAAATCTTCAAGTGGATAATCTCTTTGTTGTGCTACTGCATCTGCAAATCGCAGCCTTGCTTCTTTTTCTTTGATGTTGTTAAAGTACTGTAGCACCCCCGTACAAAATAAGCAGACAAAAAATGCCCAGAATATCATGTGTGGTGCCAGCACATCATTACTGTATGTCAGCTTTTTTATATCAAGTAATACTATAAATAACAACAGCCATCCCAATAATAGATATGAAAGATTGCCTGTGCGGCTCACATCGCTAATAACAATCACCAATATACCAGTCGCACCAATCAGCAAGTATTTTATCCATTGGTTGCTTGTTAGTTTTTTCAGCAACAGGTTCAGAAAATATATTAGCAAACAACTACCGATGGTGATAACGCCAATGGTAATAAGCCCGTAGATGGTAAACTTATTGATGCTGTAAAAACTACTCACATCAAAAGATATGGCAGAGTCAACTACCAAGCTGTTGATAAGATTGATAAACGTAAATGCTGCAATGATTATCAACAAACAAATTAAGAATGTGAGTGTGTAGCGAATGAACTTATTGAACTTTGAAAAGCTTATATCAGCTGTAGAAACATTGCCCACTATATAGGCTACAATCCACAATATGCAAAGCGAGTTCAGCAACAAGTCGCCCAATGATGGGTGTATATCGCTGGTGGCATATATCAGTGGCGAAAAGATGGGCAGGTTGCCGAGGTTGAATGGCATACCAAACTTATATGTAAGCAACCTGCAAACAGCAATCACTATTACCGTAATAGCAAGCCCCAGTATGTTCGACCGCTTGCGCGATATATTGATACTTACTAACTGCAGCCACGCAATGCTGGCAATCAATGCGCCAGACAGCAATAGCAGCATCACCCAATCTGGTATCCATTGTGGCAAGCTATTGGGGTTGAACTTCAGGTAAAACAGTACACCCCCGTCCGTTGTGCTTTTAATGGCATAGCCCCCCTTTACGGCCGTGCTGTGTATGCGTGTATTAGCAGGTATGTAGCTGCCTGCCGCAAATTCGTTGGTAAGGTATTTATTTTCAAAAGGGTATTGGTACATCACAGGAAACAAGGCAACGATATGCCTGTCTGTGCCTGCTATCTTGTGGCATTTAATAATGAATACACCTTTCTCGTTAAAGAGTAATCTTTCTTTTTCATTACCATTTTTACCAATGCAATCTGCCAGTATCTTATTCGTATTCCAAAAGCAGAGCGTATTGTTTTTGTAAGCGTACAGATAGTAGGGTTGTATGCCCAACTTCTCTACATCATCGTCCGTCAGTGTTTCGGTAAATATCCTGTCAGTCAGGTCTTTTTCTTCCAGCAGCAGGCGAAAGAGTTCCTGCTTCATGCGTACATCTTCCTGCACGGTAGCCGCCATACCCGCAGGTGTTATGCGCTGGCTATGGTTGTAATAGCGTATGCCCGCCATACACCATAGTGCTATGCCCGCTATCAGCCATCCCCAGTATGGATACCGTTTGAACACCTTATTGTCTTTCCTGTAGTTTTACTTTGTTCCACAATGCATCCATTTCTGCCAGTGTCATATCGTGCAGCACTTTGCCATCGGCAGCCGCCATGCTTTCTATCTGCTGAAAACGGCGTATGAATTTTTTGTTTGTTTTCTCCAGCGCCATCTCAGGGTCCACTTTAGCAAAGCGTGCGTAGTTTATCAGGGCAAACAATACATCGCCCAGTTCTTCTTCTACTTTTTCCTGCACACCCTCTGCTACAGCTTCATACAGTTCGCCTATTTCTTCATCCACTTTTTCTTTTACCTGTTCTATCGTGTCCCACTCAAAGCCTACCTGCTTGGTTTTGTTTTGCAGTTGCAGGGCCTTCATCATGGCCGGTATAGATTGTGGTAGCCCGCTGAGTATCGATTTCTTCCCTTCTTTCAGTTTCAGCTTTTCCCAGTTTTGTTTTACTTCTTCCTCATCGTTCACCACTGTACTGCTATATATATGCGGATGGCGGCTCACTAATTTATTGCACACGCCTTCAATCACATCATCGAGTGTAAATTCTTTTTGCTCTGCACCTATCTTGCTGTAGAATACGATATGCAGCAGCAAATCGCCCAGTTCTTCTTTCAGTCCTTGCCAGTCTTCGCTGTCAATCGCGTCTGCCAACTCATAGGTTTCCTCTATGGTTTGCGGGCGCAGGCTTTGTATCGTCTGCTTCTTATCCCATGGGCAGTTTGCCCGCAGTTCGTCCATAATGGTTCGCAGCCTTTCTAATGATTGAGCGTATTCCATGCACCAAGAAATTCTTATTAAAACTAATCAACTATTCAACAAATCAACTAACTGCCCCAACGATAGCCATCTGCATTGATACCCGCTAATTGCAATACACGGTGTATTACTGTATAGGCTGCTTCTTCAATAGTTGCTGGGTTGCTGTAAAACGATGGTGTGGCAGGGCAGATGATGCCCCCGGCTTCTGTAATAGTCGTCATATTGCGCAGGTGTACCAGGTTGTAGGGTGTTTCGCGCACTACGCATATCAGCTTACGGCGTTCTTTCAGCATTACATCGGCTGCACGTGTTATTAAGTCGTTGCTGATGCCGGTGGCTATGCGCCCTGCTGTACCCATACTGCACGGGCATATGATGAGCGCATCGTAACCAGCACTGCCTGACGCAAATGGCGCCATAAAATCGTTCTTATCCCACACTTTAAATGGATAGTTTGTATAATCCTCGTTACCCAACTCGTGCTGCCATACAGTACGTGCGTTATCGCTCCATACAATACCTATTTCTTTAACTTGCTGTTGCAAGTTCACCAAGCTATCCAGCAAAACCTTTGTATAAACCGAACCGCTTGCACCCGTTACCGCCACTGCTATTTTCATATAAAGCCTTTATATATAACTATCACAAGATATTAACAAAGCTACCTAGAAATAGTCGTAAATTAGCTTTCTTAAAATACCATGTAATGAAACGTGTATTGTTATTATTTATCGCTTTGGTGATGGCTGGCACAGTGGCAAATGCAACCGATAAAAATAAAAAAGCTACCACGCCTGCCGCTAAAAACGAGATAGAATGGATAAGCTTTGATGAGGCCGAAAAACGCATGCAGAAAGAACCCCGCAAAGTATGGATAGATGTTTATACAGACTGGTGCGGATGGTGCAAAGTGTTAGACAAAAAAACATTCTCTCACCCGGAGGTTATCAAATACATGAACACCAAGTACTACGCCATCAAGTTTGATGCAGAGCGTTTGGACAGTATTTCATTCGGCGGCAAAAAATGGGGGTTCATGCCTGAGTATAAAGCCAACGCGCTGGCAGTACAATTAATGAACGGGCAAATGTCTTACCCTACAAGTATTGTGATGATGGAGAATTTTCAAAGCCCGTCGCCCATACCCGGCTATATAGCTGTGCCGCAGATAGAGGGTATATTGAAATACTTGGGTGAAGACACCTACAAAACAACCAAGTTCGAAGATTACAACAAGACCTTTACACCCACATGGAAAGAAATATTAGCACCCCTTGCACCTAACGCGCACTAATCTTTTTTAGCAATGATGTGCTGCATATCGCTTTTATAGTATTTGCAGATAGCCGTCAACCCGCAGCGTTCGCATTTTGGTCTGCGGGCAATGCAAGTGTAGCGTCCATGCAGTATCAGCCAGTGATGTGCTTTGTGTATCAGTTCTTGTGGTATGTTAGCTACCAATTGTTTTTCGCTTTGCAATACATTTTTGGCATTGGTCGTTAGCCCTATCCTTGCCGATACACGAAACACATGTGTATCTACTGCCATATTGGGTTGCTCATAAATGACGGATGTAATGACGTTGGCAGTTTTTCTGCCCACCCCTGGCAGCTTCACCAATTCCTGTACCGTATCGGGTACTTCGCCGTTGTAGTTTTCTACCAGCATCTTTGCCATGCCCATCAGGTGTTTGGTTTTGTTATTGGCAAACGTTACGCTGCGTATAAAAGGCTCTATGTCTTCAAAGCTCGCCTGTGCCAGCGTTTCGGGGGTGGGGAATGCTTTAAATAATGCAGGCGTTACAATATTCACCCGCTTATCGGTACACTGTGCGGAGAGTATCACGGCTACCAAAAGCTGATACGGATTTTCATAATGCAATTCCGTTTCCGCCTCCGGCATATTCTGCTGAAACCAGTCTATAATAAAAGCATACCGTTCTTTCTTGGTCATTGTATTGGAGCAATATTATTTAACCGCTAAGGCGCTAAGACGCAAAGTTTAGAAATTATTTACAAACCTTTTAAAACCGTCTTTCAACATAGGCACATTAAAATTGACAAGAAAACCAAGCCGTTTATTAGCAAGTTTTAGATAAGATATGATTTGTGCGTCATAAACCGGATGCATAGCTTCTACTGCTTTCAACTCAATTACAATTTCATTCTCAACCAGCATATCTATTTCATAATACTTGCCTGTTGAGTGTCCTTTATAAAATAATTCCAGCGCAACTCTGTTGACGGCATTTATTCCTCTTAATTCAAATTCTTTTAAGAGTGCATATTCATAAACAGATTCAAGTAAACCTGGTCCAAGTTCTTTATGCACAGTAATACAGGCATCCAGTATCTGTGTGCTAAGTTTATTTAGTTGTTCTCTATTATGAATACCATACGCCATGATATAAAATTAACCGTAGAGGCACTAAGTCGCAAGAATTATTGATACGTGTAATTCTTCGCACCTCTTTTCTTATCAGTTAAAAAAATAAACTTAGCGTCTTTGCGCCTTAGCGGTTAAAAAAGCTAACGACTTTCTACTACTTCCCATCCGGCTCAAACTCAAGTACAGCCGAGTTCATACAAAAACGCTTGTAGGTTGGTGCAGGACCATCATCAAATATATGCCCCAAATGAGAATCACAACGCCAGCAGTTGACCTCTGTGCGTACCATACCGTGTGTATTGTCTTCCTTATACGTTACACTCTTATCCCCCAACGACTCATAAAAACTTGGCCATCCACAACTGCTTGCAAACTTTGCCCCCGAACGAAATAACGGGTTGCCACAGACAGCACAGTAATATGTACCTTTTTCATCCGTATTCCAGTACTTGCCTGTGAAAGCCCATTCCGTTTCGGCTTCTCTGCCTATGGCATACACTTCTTTGGATAATATCTTTTTCCATTCGGCATTGCTCACGTTTAGCTTATTAGTAGCAGTGCGGGAGTAGTGCGGATTGTTTTTATGTTCTTCGCTCATAGCATTATTTTTTTGCGCGTTGGTACAGCTTGCAATCAGCAGTGTACAAACAGTCAGTACCAGGTTCAAATATCGCATACAATTATGTTTCATTCCTGTTTATTAACGATATGCATACCATAACGGTTTTATTAAACAGTTAAACTACTGCAAAGTTCACTGAATGGTGATACATAAACTGTCGTGTAGCTAACAAAAAAGGCTGCAGTAGCAGCCTTTAACAATATTATATTACTACTACTTCATGAAAATCCTTAGCGTCTAAATACTTCTGCGCCAGTACCTGCAAATCACTTGCAGTAATGGTTTTGTAGATGCGTATGTTGCGGTTGAAGTGTTCTATCGTCATACCGTTCAGTATCAGTGTACGCCAGCGTTGCAGTATAGAGAATGGCCCATCAAGGTCGCCGAGCAGATTGCCAAGTAAATAATTCTTAACCAGCAGCAGTTCTTCATCGTCAGCCAATTCGTTGCGCAGTATTTCCATCTCATGATATATCTCTTTGATGGCTGGTTCTACCACATCTCTGCCTACCTCTGTTTGTATCGTCATTTCGCCACCATGCGCGTAGGGCGACAAGCCGCTATAGATGCCGTATGTATAGCCTTTCTCTTCACGTATATTACTCATCAGCCGAGAGCCGAAGTAACCACCGAATAAAGTATTAAGCACCACCATGGGGGCAAAGTCTTCGTGGTGTCGGTTGAGGAACAGCCGCCCTATCCGTATAGCACCCTGCACACCATCCGTATCGTTGATGATGTGTTGTTTCCTTTCGGTAGATTGTACAATATCAAATGTCTTGGCATCGTGATTAGTAACCGTTACAGCTGCTTTGCCAAATACATTATCAATATGTTTCAGTGTGTCATCTCCAAACTTGCCTGCCATAAAGATGCGTACACCACCCAAGTCGAAATGCTTTTTGTAAAAAGCCAGCAAGTCTTCACGCGTCAGGTTTTCGATGGTTTCTTTCTTAGTATATCTTCCGTACGGATGCTCGTTGCCAAAGAGGGCTGCATCTATGCGCTGGTTGGCTACAAAGTCGCACTGGCGCAGGCTTACCATCAGGCGTTGCAAGCTGTTTTGTTTGTATATATCCAGTTCCGTTTGCGGAAAGATGGCATCTGTCAGCACCTCATGCACAATAGGTAATAAGTGCGGCAGGTGCTTGGTGAGCGTGTGTAGTGATACGCTGCCATGGTCGTTGCCCGGCAATACTTTCAGGCTGGCACCGTAAAACTCTAATGCCTCATTTATCTCGTGCGCTGTGCGTTTGCTCGTGCCGTTTTTCAACAGCCCTGCTACCGCTTGCGATGTGGCCTGCTTCTCTTCATACCATACCCCCGCAGGGAACACCCAGCTTATCTCTACCACATCCTGCACACCAGCTTGCAGCCAATAGAATGGTATGCCGTTGCTCAGCTTCTGCTCATTGATGGCAGGTAACACATAATCAAACGCTACAGCATCGTGTATGGCAGGTGGTGTCTTTCTGTCTAAAGTCATGTTCAATATTAGTCTTTTATAAACAAAGCGCGCAACTCGTCCGCATCCTGTGCTTTCATTCTGCCACCCAATACAAGGCGAAGCTGGCGGCGGCGTAGTGCACCGTCATACATTTTTTGTTCTTCTTCCGTTTGTGGTATTATGTCTTGTACTTTGCGCGGGCGGCCGTTTGGGTCTAACGCTACGAATGTAAGATATGCCTCGTTCGACAGGTATTTGTATTGTGCCGACAGGTCTTCGCCCCATACTTTCAGGTACACTTCCATAGATGTGTTGAAGGCTCTTGTCAGCTTGGCTTCTATTGTCAGCAGGTTGCCCAGTTTGATGGGGTTATTGAAAGATACATTGTCAACCGATGCAGTTACTACCGGGCAGTTGCAATGTTTTTGCGCGGCTATGGCAGCGGCAATATCCATCCAGTGCATAAGGCGACCACCCATCAGATTGCCCAGTGTGTTCGTATCGTTCGGCAGTACCAGTTCCGACATGACAACGTAGGTGTCTTGCGGATGCTTTTCTTTTGTCATCTCATCAATATTTTAAAACGCGGTAAAGTTAGGGTAAATGCTGCAAGGCACACCCTATGGATGTATAAGAAAAAAGAGAGGTATTACCTCTCTTTAGCATATCAATGCAGTTTAGATGCGTATTTATCGGGGTTGCCGTTGAAAGCCGTCTTGCAGGTTTCGCTGCAAAACCATACGGTGTCGTTATTGTGCACCGTGTATTCAGTCCATGTACTTTCTTTCTCCATATCGCACACAGGGTCTATCGGGCCTGCCAGTTTCTTTGCTTCTTCGCTTATCACTTGTTCCGTAGCTGCTGGTGTTTCAGTAGCAGCATTATTTTCGGGTGCATTACCGCAAGCTGCCATAGCAACAGACGCAAAGAGTATCAACGCAAAACGTTTCATGCTTTTAATTTTTTACAAAGGTAGTATTTGTTTCGCCGTTGGCAGTTTGCATTTTCAGCAGGTATGTTCCGGCAGGTAGCGATGCTGTATGTATGGTAGTTTCATCAAAAGGCAGTTCATACACTTTGCCTGTCATATCATATACACGTGCATCTTTTACAGGTATGCCAATGTGCAAGCTGTGCGTACATGGGTTGGGATATATGTTTACGTCTTCATCTTCAATACTGCTTACACTGGTATTAAAGAGCAAATCCCATAACTGTACATCGCCATTGGCTGTGCCTGCAGCTATGTATCTGCCATTGGGCGATACATCAACCGAAAATACGGTGCCGCTGCCAGCTTTGCTGAAACTCTTTAGCTGGTTGCCCGTATTAAAATCCCATATCCTGACGGTGCCGTCTTTACTGCCCGATACTATTTTGCTGCCATCGTCCCACACGTCAATAAACCTTACCTCGTCTGTATGTCCGTTCAGTGTGCGTACCAACGAGCCTGTTGCGGCATTCCATATTTTGATGCTCTTGTCTTTGCTGCACGATACAATGTAATTGCCATCGGGTGACATCTTGACACCATATACCCAATTGCTGTGCCCTGTAAAACTTCGTATCAACGCGCCAGATGTGTCCCATAGTTTTATCATGTTATCGTCGCCACCTGTTACTATTTTTTCCTGTGGTGTCCAGTCGCTGCACATCACCCAGTTATTATGCGCGTCAATACTATACAGTTGTGCACCGTTGATGGCATTGTATATAAACAGTTTTTTCGCCGAACTGCCCACTGCCAGTTTATTGCCATCGGGCGAAAAGTTGACAGAGAATGAAAAATTTACGTTAAGGTCTAAATTATTGATGAGCGTTGGTGGCGTGGTGGTATAGTCAAAAATCAAGAGGTTGCCCATCTCTTCTATTGCTGCTGCTTTTGTGCCGTTGCTGCTTAGCTTCACACCCTGTATGCACAGCATACTGCTATCTACCTGATAGTCCCACAACATATTACCGCTGTGGGTATCAAATATCCGCAACCAAGAGGGTGTACACTCCGAGCCGCTGAACACCTTGTTACCATCTGCAGAAAACGAAACGGCATAGGTTTCTTTTTTGAATGGTGCGCATGAGTTGTTCCATTTCAGGTTTTGTGCTGTTACAGTTATTGCAGCAACTAAACACAACAGTATGGCGGGTAATGTTTTATATGGCATAACAGATTGTTTGTTACTACTAAGACAGGGAACTATAGCAAAAAGCAAGCACCCGTTAATTGTTTTTAACCATTTCGATATGCGGTATGCCGTCTTCCATATAGGTATCGCTCACTTGTGCAAAGCCCATGCTTTCATAAAAAGCTTTCAGGTATAGTTGTGCGCCTATGCGTATGGGCAGGTTGCCGTAAGCCTCAATAGTTTTTTCAACAGACAGGCGCATCAGTTCCTTGCCCAATCCTTTGCTCCGATAATCGGGGTCTGTTACCACCCTGCCTATAGAAGCCTCTGCATAAGACACCCCTGCAGGTACTATACGGCTATAGGCTACTAATACATTATCTGTAAAGCCCATCAGGTGCAGGCACTTGGTGTCTTTATCGTCCATATCCTGAAAGACGCAGTTCTGCTCCACCACAAACACTTTGCTACGCAGCTTCAGTATTTCATACAGCTCGTAATTGCTTAGTTCGTTAAATGCTTTCAGCCGCCAGTTGAGTTGCATAGCCTATGGTACAATTTCGTTAAAATGCCTGATAGTGTAATAGGATGTGGTATCAATTGTGAAGTAGCGAGTATTCATGTCTTCAGGCTTGTAAGGGTAAAACACATCTGCAAATACATCTTTAGTTCTTGGCAAGTTGGCGATAGCCGCACTGTCTTTCACAAAATAAAACGAAGCATAGGGCTTGCCATTGATAGCAGATAATATGATGCTTTCTGTAGGTGCCGCCCATATTTCTATCATGGTTTCCTTTGCAGTTGCTGTTTCCATAATACCCAGCTTACTTATCTTTTCTTTATCCATCCATTGCAGAATATGTGCTGTCAGCTCAATGCGTTTCGTGTATCTATCGGCTGACTGGTAGATGTACATCAACCGGCTACTAATTATTATTGATAACAGTGCTATTCCGTATGCGGGTTTTATATTGGGTAAGATGTAGTACACAAACGGCAGCGACATGATGATTGCCATGCCCATAATCTCGCTTTCTAAATAGAACAGCTTGATGTTATGGATTTCAGAAAACACTAAACATATCAAAGAATAGTAAACAGCAGTTGCTCCGCCACATAATACAACCAATTTGTATTTTTTATGCCATAGCAAATAAACGATACCACATACAAATAACAGTGTTACTGCCCAGTAATTATTAATACATCGTTGCAGAAATGAAATAGTAAAATTGCTGAACAGGGTTTCTTTTACATCATAAATATTGCTTTTCAGTACGTTTTGCATTTTAAACCCATCGTAAGACTGCCTGCTGCTCATTATCAGTTTTACTATAACAGCAAAAGCGATTACACCACCAGCTGCTATCCTCGAAGAAAAATTAAGATGTTGCTTCTGAATAAGCAGATAGTAAACTCCCAGAAAACACATCACCATTGTTACACCTGTATGTGTAAATACTGCTGTAACGATAAGCACAATAAACAATACCCAACGTAAGGGGCGCAGCTTATTACTGTCTCTCCACTCTAATACACCAAATGCCAGCATCATCCATGCAGTTGCCTGATATATTTCGTTGTTTGTCCAGAAATATGATTGTGATACAAACAGCAGATAGTAAAAACCAAGTAGTACTGCTATGCGGTATTGTTTAAGAATAAACACCAGTATAACACCAACAAGCAGGTAAAACAGGTTGAAAGAAAGTGAATAAGATAGTAAGATGGTTTTCAGCGGCAGGTGTAGTTTGCTGCCTATGAGTGGCACCATTTGTGTGATGAACGCGCCAAACCTGTTTTCCTGTATTCGTAGCGTACCCTCTGTAATGATATTGAATACAATGTATGCAGCATCTGTAAACAGCATCCGCTCTTTGTAATACCAAAGGGCTGCTATGCATAATACCAACAATCCCGAGAGGGATATATATGCAGCTATACGGGTGGTCTTATTTTCCTGCATACGGAAAGATAGGGTTTTATGTGTGCAGATGCACTACTTGCTGAGGTGCATACTCCTTTCTTTGTACAACTGGCGGAACCAAGGGTCGCGCAGGTCTTTGATGAAGCGGATAGCCTCACCAGTACTCTTCATCTCTGGCCCCAGTTCTTTATTTACATTCGGGAATTTGTTGAAGCTGAATACAGGTTCTTTCACCGCGAAGCCATCCAGCTTTTTCTCCATCTTAAAGTCTTTCAGCTTCTTCTCGCCCAGCATTACTTTGGTAGCAATGTTCAGATACGGAATACCATAAGCTTTAGCAATAAACGGCGTAGTGCGGCTGGCACGCGGGTTGGCTTCTATAACATATACCTTGCCGTCCTTTATTGCAAATTGTATGTTGATAAGGCCTTTTACATTCAGCTTCAAGGCTATTTTTTTGGCTATATCTGCCATCTCATCCACTATCATGGGGCCTAGGTTGAAGCAGGGCAGCAAGGCGTGGCTATCGCCGCTATGTATGCCTGCAGGCTCTATATGCTCCATAATGCCCATTATGTGTACTTCTTCGCCATCGCATATAGCATCTACTTCCGCTTCCTGACAACGGTCGAGGAAATGGTCTATCAATATCTTATTACCTGGCAGATGTTTTAGCAGGCTGAGTACACTTTTCTCGAGTTCATCGTCGTTGATAACGATACGCATACGCTGGCCACCCAATACATAAGATGGGCGTACCAACACGGGATAACCTACTTGATTGGCTACTTCAATAGCCTCGTCGGTAGTATAAGCCGTACCATAGCGCGGGTAAGGGATGTTCAGTTCTTTCAGCATATCGCTGAAGCGGCCACGGTCTTCGGCAATATCCATATTGTCGAAAGACGTACCGATGATGCGGATGCCTTTTTCGTGCAGACGTTTTGCCAGCTTCAGGGCTGTTTGCCCGCCAAGCTGCACGATAACACCGTACGGCTGCTCATGCTCTATGATTTCCCACAGATGCTCCCAGTAAACGGGTTCGAAGTATAATTTATCAGCAATATCAAAGTCGGTAGAAACGGTTTCGGGGTTGCAGTTGACCATAATAGCCTCGTAGCCACTTTCCTTTACGGCTATCAGCCCGTGCGTGCAGCAATAGTCAAACTCAATACCTTGCCCGATGCGGTTCGGGCCAGACCCCAATACGATTACTTTTTTCCTTTCTCCGGGGATTGATTCGTTGAAAACGATAGAAGAACTCATGAGCTGCAAAGTTAATGCTACCAGGGATTATTTAAGTCGTTTTTTGTAAAAAGATGCCCCCTGTTTATGAAATTGCTACCAACGGGGCGTTTCAGTACCACTCCCGTTTTGCCGAAAAGGCGCATCAAAAAAGCAATGGGTGTAAGGACTACCCAATATATCAAACTCAGTAATATAGCATTGTTGATATACCCAATGATACCCGTCAGCTTGCCGAACCACTTGTGCACAAAGCCTGCGAACCCTGCCGATGCCAGCCCCAGTATACCAATGGCAAACACCACATACAATACCTCTATGCGGCGGAAAATGAAATAAAGCAGTACCCCTACCAATACAATGGCAAGTAACGACTCCTTTATTTTTACCGCTTCTTTCATTAAAACAATGTATATATAAATGGTGCTAAACCCGTATTGGCAGCTATTATTAATATGGCTATCAGCAGCAGCGCGATGATGATGGGGGTGAGCCACCACTTTTTACGCTCTTTGAGAAACATCCATAAGTCTTTCAGAAATTCCATAGGTTTCAAAAATAGGGTTTATGTATTAATCTCCCTTAAACTGTCTTCTCCATTTTGTTGCATCATTATCGGGTTGCAGGTTCTTATAAAAAACAAAGTTCCCCATTACCAGCACATCCATATCCGTTTCCATAAAGCAGGCATAGGCATCGTTGGGGTTGCAAACAATGGGTTCGCCACGCACGTTGAAAGATGTATTGATTAACACACCATACCCACTCAGTTTTTTGAATGCATGTAGTAGCTGATACATCATCGGGTTATCTTTTTCTGCCACCGTCTGTATGCGTGCGCTGAAATCTATATGCGTGATGGCAGGCAATTCGCTGCGCTGTACATAGAGTTTATCCATCAGCGATAGCGTGTGGTAGTTGCTTGGTAGTGGTTTGCGGTAGGCTTCTTTGATGGGGTGTACAAACAGCATGTAGGGCGATGGTTGCTGTAAACCAAACAGCCTCGCTGCTTCTTCCTGCAACATAAGGGGTGCAAAGGGGCGAAAGCCCTCGCGGAATTTTATCTTGATGTTCAGCTTCTTTTGCATCTCGGGGTTGCGGGGGTCTGCCAGTATGCTGCGATGCCCCAACGCGCGCGGTCCAAACTCCATACGCCCCTGAAACCATCCCACTACTTTGCCATCGGCTATTTCTTTTGCCACAGTATCTGTCAGCAAGCTACTGTCTTCAATATGTGTAGCTTCTGCCTTGTATTTATTGATGGTTTTGATGATGTCTTTGTCCTCGTAAGCAATACCGAGGTAAGCAGCATGCATGGCATCTGTACCTGTATGTATGCGCGGCTGCTCTTGCTGTATATGATACGCAGCCAAAGCAGCACCCACTGCGCCACCCGCATCGCCTGCTGCGGGTTGTATATATATATTGTCGAAAATACCAACTTCTTGCAGCTTGCCGTTGGCTACACAGTTGAGCGCCACACCGCCTGCCATACATAGGTTGTTGCTGCCGGTGAGTTGCTTAGCGGTACGTGCCAGCTTTAACACGATGTCTTCCGTTACTTGTTGGATGGCGAGTGCAAGATTGCAATGGTGCTGCTGCAACGGTTCATCTTCCTTTTTACGCGGAAAGCCAAATAGTTTTTCCCACTTGCCATCGTTGACCATACGCAACCCTGTGGCGTAAGTAAAATATTGCTGGTGCAGAAACAGCGAGCCATCATCGTACACCGTGCAGATATTATCAAGTATCGTTTGCTTGAACTGTTGGGTTTGCGCATCCTGCGGATTGCCATAGGGTGCAAGCCCCATCAATTTATATTCGCCTGAATTGACTTTGAAACCCAGGAAATAAGTAAATGCCGAATAGAGCAAACCTACCGAATGTGGAAAGTGCAATTCTTTTAACGCTGTAATACTATTGCCCTCGCCCTTACTAATGGATGTAGTACACCATTCGCCCACACCGTCTATCGTTAGTATAGCAGCATCGTTGTAGGGTGATGGATAAAATGCGCTGGCGGCATGGCTGAGATGATGCTCCGGGAAAAGCAACTTTTGTTTACCATTACAGTTTTCGTCTGCTTCTTTCAATCCCTTGCGCACATTATCTTTCAGGAATACTTTTTCCTTTATCCATACAGGCATGGCACGCATAAACGATAACCAGCCTTTGGGCGAAAAAGCATAGTATGTTTCCAGCAAGCGTTCAAACTTCAGCAGGGGCTTATCGTAAAACGCTACATAATCTATATCGTTGATGCTAAGCCCGGCTTCATCCAGACAGTAGCGTACTGCATGAACGGGAAAACGCTCATCGTGTTTGATACGGGTAAACCTTTCTTCCTGTGCGGCTGCTACTATATGCCCGTCCACCACCAGTGCAGCAGCGGCATCGTGATAATAGCATGATATACCGAGGATATTCATTTTGGAAATTCAAAAGTAAAAAGTAAAAAGGCAAAAACTGAATGAATTTGTTGCAAATTGTTGCAATTATTCGTGTAAAATTTCCTTTTGCTGGCTCATGTGTTTGGATAGTAACTTACGCAAACCTGCATGGCTGATGTGTTTATTGGTAACATTGCCCGATGTACTTACTTCCACTTCCTGCTTTTCGGGTTTGTTGGCAGATGGCTGTACGGTGTGCACCACTGTCATTTGTTTGGGTGTGGGGTAGTCTCCCGCCAGGCGGCTATCAAGGTCTATGGCTTTCAGCATTTGGTTGATAGAGGGTTTTACCATCTGTGTGCAGGTTTTGCAATCCTTACCCTTGAACTGTTGCTCTATATAGATATTACCCTCGGCTATACGCGCCAGTATCTCGCGCTTGCGCTGTATGCTCAGCAATTCTGCAGTGATGCGTTGCTTTACTTCCTGCTCGGCCTCGCTGCGCAGGCGTGCCTCAGTTTCTTGTAGCGCGGTTGCAATTTCCGGATGGTTGAGCAGGCGGTTGGCGGCACTTTCTATAGCTCTGTAATTATCGCTATGGGTGTTGTAGGCGTTTTTATAAGCCAGTGCGGCATCGCCCCATTTCAGGTACTCGGTTACAAACCGGTGTTGTTTCAGGTTCATGGTATTTTAGGTTTTTTATTACTGCAAAAATACAATAAATAATTGAACCGGGATTATACAGGATTAAAGGATTTACCACGGCTTTGTGTAGCGGTGCAATCGCTTTGCTATAGCGTCCTCATTGGAGACGAAGGATAGAAATTTGTTATGGCTAAAGCCTGTACAATATTATCTGTCAATCCTTAGCCTGAAGGCTAAGGTTAATCAATATCATAACCCTATGCTTTAGTGTAGGGTTATTACGCTTTTTTATGTGGCTTTAGCCATGAATAGCAATACCGTATGCTGTTCCGCAGGCATCTTGAACAGCTTGTCATGTAGCTGAGATAGCGATGAATACCGTTCAGAGAACGGCGTATCATTCTTAGTTCAGGATGCCCTGCGGAACATCCTGAACAGCAAGGCTCAATCAAACTATTTTATAGGGCGCATTTTCAAACAGCAAAGTTCTTACAACTACTTACTGTTTAACAAATTTATAATTCAAACAGGTATTGTTGCTCAGCAGCTGTAACGTATAAATGCCCTGTAATAATTGTGCTACTTTGATTAATCCTGTATTATCTAATATACCGGCAAGCAATGTTCTGCCTGTCATGTCAATAATACTGTACCTGGTGCAACCTGTACAACTTGTTATTGTGAGTTTATCTAATGCAGGGTTGGGGTAGATATGTACTTCCTTGTATGCACCTGCTTCAACACTTACCGGCCATTTACCGATCAAAAACTTTCCCCAAGTATCGGGCTTGTTCCTATCTGCTGATGCAGGAAAAAGTTTGAAAATACTTGCTGTATTGGTTGCCACGAACGACATGCCGATGGTATCTTTCAAGAAAGGGTTAATGCTTAGTTTACTAAAGGGTATTTTCAGTTCAACAGTATCTGTAAGCGGACTGCCGGGCGAAAAGTTAGGTATTCCCTGCCAACCGGGTTGTGTTACTGCGCAATTGGTGTACACCCCATATGCTCCATTGTTTTCACAATCTGTTGCAGATACGTGAAACCACCATTGCCCACTTGCCCAGCTAGCACCTTTTACAAATTGAGGGTCTAGTAATACTTCAGGAAATAATGTATTGGCGGATTCTAACTTGCCTGCAAAAGCAAAGTATAATGCATTATAATCATGCTTATACCAAACGGTTACCGAGTCTGTGGCAGAAACTGGAATTGTATTTTTAGCTGCATTACCCCACTCTGTCGCGTTTATTATTCCATCAGTAGTAACTACAGCGTTGTTATATGGTATAGTGTATACCTGTGCAGCGGCTCGATTACCTAATATTATCAGCAATGCTGCTGCGAATAGTTTCCTCATAAAATATTGTTTCTCCGAAACTACTGATGAGAAATATAACGATTGATAATCTATCGTTAATTGAGGTTAATGCGTGGTTAATTAATGTTAATGAACAGCAGAAATTGCATTATCAGTACTAGTGGTAGCTACCTCGCTTCGCCTTTGCTGGTGTTCTTCACTTTATTTAATGTGTGGACACAAACCTTTATAATGCAATACTGGTAATGATTTCAGCAAAATTTTAAAAAGATATTTTAAAAATTGGTACAACATAGGTACAATTTTTATGGCTTGATATGGTGTAGTATGCATTAATAAAACGATACTACTTACCCCCTGCAATAGTCGGTACTATGCCTGTTCTGATAGCAAATAGAACAAGAGAAGCCCTTGAGTGTACTTTTAGTTTAGCAAACAAACTATCTCTGTAACTATCAATAGTTCTAGGGCTTACTTTCATTTTTGCAGCAATTTCCTTATAGTGTATATCATCACAAGCCAAGCGTAAAAATTCAATTTCTTTATCTGTCAGGTCAGTGATGATACTTTTGTTTTGCAAGGCAAGGCTCATATACGTGCTGGTAGGTTCAGTATGATATAGCCCTGTTTCGTATGATTGAGTGATAGCGGCATATAACTCACTCGGTGCAGCTTCTTTGGGTAAGAAAGCACTTGCGCCATCTTTGAACGTTCTTATGATAGCAAATTCGTTATAGTGAATAGACAGCATGACTACTTTTATATGCGGCCATGTTTCTTTTATTTTTTTTAAAGCATCATATCCATCCATACGTGGCATACTGATGTCTAAGAGGCATACATCGGGTAACTTTGGAGCAGTTTCTATCTTCTCTAATAAATCAACCCCATCTTCTGCTTCAATATCTACAGCAATATCTTTGTAAGTATTCATGGTGAATACAAGCCCTTTGCGTATGTATTGTGAGTCGTCCGCTATGGCAATGCTGATAATTTTATCTGTCTTCATGCACCAAACCTTTAAAAGGTGATTGTCTTGTTTTTCTATAGGGAGGTATAGACAAATCTAACGACTGGATTTGTATTATCAAACCGTGTTTTCACGGTAAAAATATATGGTGAAAACACGGTACACTGTGTAGCGTTTAACAATTATTAATCATTCAATAACGAAATACCGTGTTTTCACGGATTGTTACAATGAATAATATATCTAAACTTCACAAATAAATATAACAAGCTATGAAGTATCTACAAAAGCCCTTACGGGATAAAATTAAAATCGTGCTGTTAGCATTGCTATTAGTGCTGACAAGCAACTTTAGCAGTAATGCGCAGTTCGGTAATCCGTATCATGAAATTGATAGCCAGTTGCGCTCTATGTATTCGGGAATGTGTCGAGATACACTCGGTCCGAAATTTCTTTTTGAACAAGCGGTACATACATTAGATAGTATCTATTTCACAGATAATAACCCTGATACGCTTGTCAGAGATTATTGGTTTACAATTTATGAAGAATTAAAACGGTGTGCTTATGATACGTCAATACTTGAGCATAGAGATACAGTGCTAGTAAGAAGTTTACAATGGCAGAACGATACAGTCAATATGAACTTCTTAGCGTATAATATGAACTGGATTAACGATACTATGCTTGATGTTGACTGGTTCGATATTGATACTATTAACATGACTATCACTGATAAAAACCCATGTGAAGTTGACGCTTATATTGTACAGAGAGTTTATGCCGCCAGTCCTGTGGAACTTGTCTTACCGTCTTTACAACCAACATACAGAATAGATACAGCATTTTTCTTTCATGATGAGTGGAACGACCTAATTGATAGTAATTGGACACTTGAAATTGATTTTGGTGATGGGGCTGGCTGGCAAAGCTACTCTCCGGGAACATTGGCAACAACCCAATACTACAATGCCACTTACTCTAGTGGTGGAAACAAATATATTAAAACACGAGTCATTGATGCAAGCTTAAACGTCAAAATGTCGTCAATAGCTACTGCTTATGTTTCAGGTGCTCAATATAAACTTCCAAAGGCTGATGAAGAAATTCCTTTCCCCGGTATAGCAGCAGGCGTTTACAATCCTTGTGATGAATCAGGTGAGCCATTAAAAAAGATTGTATTTTATCTTGAGGGGATTGATTTGGGTGATTTTTTACCGGGATTAAATAGAACGCATCGCGAAATATACGATGAAATGGTTAAGAAATCACAGTTAGATAAATTAAGAAACTATGGATATACAATAATAGTAATAGACTGGATGAATAGCCGCTTAGATATAAAAACAAATGCAGCATTCCTTGAAGATGTGCTTGATTATTATAAATGTCAGCAAAGGGTAACAGGCACCGACACGGGGACACATGAGCAATTTGTTATTATTGGCGAAAGTATGGGCGGTCTTGTTGCGAGGTATGCTTTATGTGAGATGGAAGACTTAGCAAGCAATAATACCCTAGGTGGATGCTTACCGGAAAAAATACATAACACAAGACTTCTGATAACATTTGATACGCCTCATGAGGGTGCTAATGTTCCATTAGCTTATCAACATGTATTCAGAGATGCAGGTAGGTTTCTTTTAGGTGCAAATACCGTAACTCAATCTCTAACTGGTGGAATGCTGAATATGTTTCTTGACGCAAAAGCGGCACAACAAATGATGCTGTACCACGTTGATACAAAATCAGGTACAAGTTATTCCGAACATTCAGATAGAACAGCGTTTAAATCTGATTTAAACGCTATTGGTAATTACCCTGCTTACACAAAGTTAATGGCGATGTCGAATGGTAGTATGAATGGTATGGGGCAAACGCACATTTATGACACAGTGCAAAGAACAGCCAATGATTATTTACTGCAATATAATTCTGATTTGTATGCACGTATGTTTGCAAATGATTTTAAAGTATTAGGCACTAATGTAACACTAAGGACATCCCCCAATAGCACCACAGGTAATATTGTAACCATTACCAGAGATACATATCATCCTAAAATTGAACCCGGCTATAAAATAAAATTCAGATGGCCTTGGCCGCCTAAAATAACCCTCAAACCCAAAATTACGAGTTCATTATCAAGTTCTGTAGGTGTTACCCACAATGCGAATGTTGAACCCTATGATGTGATACCCGGTGGTGTCCAAGATTACAATGGACAAATTGTTAAAGGCAATACAACTGATTTATCATTTCTTTCAAGTAGTATGTTTTTCGGGTTTAAAACTCCAAACTATAACAGCACCACACATACATGGAGTTTAGAAAACAGTGCTTACATTGGTAATTTCGGTTCACAAGTAACGGCATCCATGTATAGTGATGGTATGCACTTCTGCTTTATTCCTAATTTTTCTGGCTTGGATTACGATTTGCCTAACAATAACTACTATTTTGATATAGCTTCAGATAATGCTACAAATAACATGTCAAGAACGCCTTTCGATGTTATTTCAGGGCAAGTACACACATACAACTCATTTTCGCTTTATAGAAATCAACAACATTTAGCAGTAAGAAATGAAGGATTAGGTACATGGCGCACAGGGGCATATTCCGTTGATAGTATATTTAGACACGGTAGCTGCTCTGAAGACGGCAATAGATTGCCAATGTACATTTTAAACAGGGAGATTGGAGAAGATACTTTGATTGTTGAAAATAGAACAACAGATTGGACATGTATCTATGATGCGGAACTTCATGTTGGTGTGAATGTACGTGATAGATATTATCGTTATCCAACTGCTACTGGCTCTACTTTAATTATGGGAGGTTTCTTTTCAAAAGAAGACCCTTATGTGATAGCTGGTGGCACATCACATTTCGCAGCAACCTCATCTAGCGTTACTTATGGAACACCGAGCCTAACTCCAGGCACATTTTTGACAGAAAATATTGATTGGGTGAAATGTTGCAATGAGAATACAGGGCAGAAATCTACATTAAGCACTTTCACGGAAAGAACTGTTTCCAATATTTTCAAGATTATTCCTAATCCTGTTGTAAGCTCTGATGTTATTTTTGAGTTTAGTGCAGTTAAGGATGCTAACACTATCATTCAGATTTACGATGCAATGGGCAGGAAAATCACTGAAAACAAGTTGGTAATAAAAGAAAATACACAGCTTTTCAGATATCATCATTCTATGACTGGAGATTTTCAGCATGGCACATATTTTGTATTAATTAGAAACGGAGAACGTCAATACAAAGGAAAAATGGTGATTAACTAATAATAAGTAGGTGAATACCGAAATCAAATGTATTCACCTATTTACTGTATTTTTAAATATAAAATGTAAACCATGAGGTATTTACTTGTTGCTTTTCTGGCGTTGTCTATATTTTCTTGCAAAAAGCAGGATAAGGAAACAACGTTTATTGGTAGGATACTTAAGAAAAGTGATTCCTCGGCATATGCTAACACTAGCTTTATATTATATGAAGAAGCTGCTGTTGGCAACAATTTGTCAAACCAAAAAGTGCCGTTCACTACCAGTAGTGACGGGTCATTTAGTGTTAAAATGAACCCTAAATCAGGTGATGTTTCGCTATGTTACCCTGACAATCCTACCACGCTTGTAGCTGGTTCTGTTGCTGGTGCTCCAGGTTACTCTTATCGCACTACAAATAATGTATATGATTTTGGCACTGTGTACGCCAAGTAGTTTTCTTTAAAATTTATTTTATGAAACAGGTATTATTAGGGTTATTGTTAATTACGTTAGTTGCTTGTAATAAGTCCAAATGGGATACAAGCAGAACATACACTGTTGAAGGGTATATTCTTACACGTTCCGCAGATGGTGATATTCCTGTAGCTAATAAAAAAGTAGCCATATCACAAGAAAGCGAGGTGTATAAATTTGAAGATGCTTCTACCAAAACAGATAGTAATGGCTATTTTAGAATTAGCTACACGGCAACAGGAAAAGATAAACATGTCAGTATTTATCCAGCACCAAGTAAGTATAATTGTATCTATGGCGATATTTCTTACATAAGTGGTCTTGATAAGGGTAAGGATGTAAACGTGGGAAAGCTTTATATACGCTACTAAAATCTATTGTTCATTTACCCGAGAAGCTTTTGCTTCTCGGGTTTCTTATTAATAATAACAATGAACGTCATTTGCCTTGAGGAAGAAGCATTTTATACGTTGATTGACCGTGTAATAGAGCGAGTAAATGCAGGGAAAGCGAAAGCCCCCGATAAATGGATTTCAGGGGATGAAGCAATGGCAATGCTACGCATCAGCAGTAAAACCACTTTGCAAAAACTACGTGATGAAGGTAAAATCAGGTTTTCGCATCCTGAAAAGAAACACATCCTATATGACAGGGATTCAATTAATGAGTATTTAGAAAAACACGCAAAAGAAACTTTTTAGTATGATATACCATGACAATTTTCAATCGCTATATGAATTTGCTAAGCAAATAAAAAATGACCATGCAAAAGGGAATAAGTCTATTATTATCGCAACAGCTAAAATAAAATATTACTGGCAAAATCAAGAAGTTGAAATTGTTACCGAAGTACATATATCGCTTGACAGACAACCACATTCACAGTTGTCGTTAATACAAAAAGATTGGCTTAACGCAGAAGATGTTTATGTGGAGTTTCAAACTGGATATAATCTCTTTTTATACAACGAACACACACGCACATTAACTATTGAGTGTAAGGGTTCATCTAAAATTGGTGCTTATAAAGTTGAGCTTACTGAAATTTCTTAACAATGGAAGAAAAAGAATACATCAAAAATTTTAATCGTGGTTATCAGCTTGCCAAAGATGAGCCTGAACTACTGGCTCAAATCACAAAAAGCAATCCTGATTCAGAAATCGTTAAAGCCATGAGAGAGGGGGCGAAAGAAATACAACGCGAAAAATTCAGGGAAGAGCTGAAAGACGTTGAAGCAGCAAAAGACAAAGACAAGCAGCTTGATAAAGATATTGATTAGCATACGTAATATTTAAGTAAAACGGGCAGTTATTATATACCTGCCCGTTTTGTTATGTTTAAATACACACTGTTTATCAGCTACCAATTTTGAGTGAATAGTCGAATCAGCCATGCTTATTATCGGCTTTTACCATCCAGTCCCGCTTTTGTTTTAAGCTTGCACCGTCCCCATATTTCGGACGTTGAAACTTATGTCCCATTAATTCAGCCTGTACCTTGTCTGGCGCATTCACAGCTAACAACCTGTCCTGAAAACTATGCCTGAATGAATACAACGAATGTCTTTCTGATGGCAGCAAGCCATGCTCCCGCAGGAATTTGTTTAATAGCCCTGTCAGGCTATCTGTTTTATCCCTGTAACGACTAAACCCATCCGGCAGGGCCTTAAAAGCCGTTACTGCATTTCCGATTAATGGAATTTCACGCTCGCTGTGCGGTGTTTTCAGTTCACGTTCCTTTCGGTCTTTAATGCTGATATGCGGGATGTCGTGTTGCAGGTTTATATCGCATGGCAACAAGCCTGTCAGTTCAGACGGCCTTGCCCCCGTTGCTGCTGCCACAAACAAAAACCATTTCGCCTGTTCATTCAGTAAATCCAGTTTCGGGCTTTCAAGGATAGTTTTAATCTGTTCAGTTGATAGCGGCAATCGGGTTTGCTTATGCCTTACCTTGATTTTGATTTTCTTGAACAGGTGCGCAATATCCAATCCTAATTTCAGATGGTCTGATACCGTTTCAAAAACCACTTTCAGGTGAATGAAATCTTTATTGGCGGTATCAGGGTTCATATTGTCCTTATGAATACGTCCCAGCCACCAATCCCTGAATGCAACGATGTCCTCATGGGTAACTGCCGTCAGTTGCTTATTACCCACAGCTTTTACAAAGTTTGCAACCGCCCGCTTACGTGGATTCTCCCATTTTCTTATTTTATCCAATGGCTTGTTAAGGGTTTTGTCTTTCGACAGTTCCCAATATTTTTTGAGCGCGTCTTTAACCGTCATGGCAGGGATAGGCTTTGCACCCAATACTGCCTCTACCTGTGGTAAAGGAGCATCTTTTAACGCAAGGATACGCTCCACCAGTTCGATAATCGGCAGGTTGGCGACCACCGACATAGGCTCATAAGAAAACCCTAACTGCCGGGCGATTTTGACGGTTTGGGCAAACCGCCTGTTATCGTGCTGTACACGGCCTTTGACAAGCTCATACCAATAGGCTTCGACCTGTTCATTAAAAACGGCTGCCCGTTTAGCGGCAATAGCTTTACTGTCCGTTTTGAGGGACACCCGGATATTATGGCGGCTATCAAACTCACGCATTTCTTCGGGGATACGGCGGTTATAGTAATAATAATCCCGCACTTTAATCAGTCGCATCATGGCTCACCTATTTTGTGTGATAAAATGTGTGAGGATGTATAAGGATGCGAAAAACGATTCGTTGATAAAAACGAAAATTGTGTTTCTTTTTAAGAAGATATATGCCAGTTAATAAGGGTAAAACTGGCGGACAGGATGTGCGCATTAGATAGCTCCTATATTCCGCATTTGTGTTGTGATTTCCGCTACTTCACTGCTTGTTTAATTTTCGCCGTGTGAAAAAATAAAGCTGCATTTGTGTGAAACAACTATCTACCATCTAAGCACGATATGTATGCCGTGTCAATAAAAATTCACCTGCCTTACTAACCGATTGTGTTAACGATAAGAACAAATCGTTTTAAATTTTTCCAACATAAGTTTGATTCCCGATATTGAATGTTTTTCGGTTTTTTTTGGTGGTATTTTTGTTTTTGCAAGTGCTGTTGTAATTTCTTTTGGTACTTGTACGCCCGTTTTCAACAATTCCGATTGAGCCAAATACAAAGCTGCAACAACTTCGTCGTATGTCTCAAACATTTTATTTATAGCCTTTTCATTTTCCGGCTTAAGGTAGTCATTTGCCATTATACAGTCGCCAGTGATTTTGCAACGGATATGTGGGTAGGGGTCATGTTCTATATAAAAAGTCATTGGCTAACTCCTGTCTAATCCAATAATTGGGTAAAAGTGAGGAAATGTACATCGTTATTATCATGTGCAATCCCTATAGCTACTTTATTGCAATATGTATGCAATGTCAATAAAAATCAGCATCCCTATTCTGCAATTTTCATTGCCAATTGCAATAAATCATTTTGCTTTTTTCGCAATTCTACTTCCTCATGCACCCGCTTGAATATCGGCAGGTATGCATCACCGTGCTTTTTGACAATACCTGCAATCAGCAGATAGGCAGTTTGTAAATCTTCGTCTGTCAGTCGCTTTAGTTGTGTCATGGCAGTTTCCTTTCTGTGCGCAGATTATAAGTGATTCGCAAACCGGATTGGAAAATTCTTTCTAAGCCTTAAAACCCATCCGTAAGAATACTTAGTAAAAACACTTAGCAATATCCATCTGACATTAATGGATATGGTTTGTGATATTAAAAGCGTTTTTTCTTTGACGGCGCATATTCATTTTAGACTGCATTATCATTTATCGGTCATTCCTAAGGGGGACAATCTGCATGAACGAACATTAAACAGGGCTTTATTCTATCCTCTCGAGTGTTCTATGTACAGCATCATTTGCGATATTGATTCGCTATGCTGCATTTTGTTGTTTCATGCTATAATACATTCATAAATACAATTAAGATATAGATTAACGTTTGCCAAAATATATAGATTTTGCTCTGCTTTGAATTGCAGTTAGGGCAATGGCCTTATTAGAAATAAATTCATTTGCAATCTCTTCTTTTTCTACAGGCCAGAATACTATCTCTCCTACGTCTTGTGCAGGCATGGCATCATTATAAATTACGCTACGCCTGTCAGTTGGGATAAACGGGGGATAATAAACAAGATACCTGCCGTACATATAGTTTTGTGGCAACTCAAGCATAAATACGCCACTATGACTTACTGTTCTTTTGTTTTGAAATTTTAGGGTCAGCAAATGGTCGTATGCAAAGAAACCATTAACATTAAGTTCCTCTATAGCAGTTTCCATTTTGTCATTTAGCTCATATACAACTGTATAGTCTCCATATATGTAATCACGACCACTATGGGATAGTTTTAATTTCCCTCTGTCCACGCGAGTTCCTTGAGTATACTCGGTAACAAAAATAGTTTCAGATAAAAAATTCAGCTTATCATTTATCGAGGCTATGTTGCCTACGCCAGAAATTGCTTTTTCATTTCCTGGCTTTTTCTTTTTAAATAGATTTGTGACTCTTTTGCTTACAGGTTTCAAGAAACTTAGCCAACCTGTTAAATTGCCGAAGATAAACTTGCGTATCTCTTCCCAGGTTGTAATGTCCATCGTGATATATTATTTAATAACTATCGGTATGCAATAAATTGTGTCCCTTGACAAATCTAATGAATTTTTCATTTGTTCTTTAGAAATTGAGATACTGTTTTCTTTCAACAATTCAAGCTGGTGAACTTGAGTCCTTATTTGTTCATTTTCATTGTTTTTATATAAGACAAGTCCAAGAGCTAACAACGAGATTATATTAGTAACCCAAAGAACTTTTATTTTCTTTTTATCATGCAAAAGTTTTTTTGTAAAACTATCCATTTAATGCACCTCTCAAAATTTCACTGATATTCGTATAGACGGCTTATTAAACGTTAGCATTAGTATGCAAATGATACCATTAATTTCAATAGCAATATATTATTGCAAGATTGGGTTTAAACTCAATTGAATCTGATATTATTGTAGGTTCTTTGCTCAGCGTTATTTATCCTACAGATTCGTCATAATTTCAATCTATTTCTCCATCCTGCATAATAATTAACTATAGTTAACACTGCTTATTCATGCAACAGGCGATTCGCAAAGTATGTATCAGGCTTGCCAAAGTAGTTAAAACCCATCCGTAAGACTACTTAGATACACGACCTCACCCTATCCATCTGACATTAATGGATATGGTTTGTGATATTAAAAGTGTTTTTTCTTTGACAGCGCATATTCATTTCGCATATCAAGCTCCCCGATTTGTATAACACGCATCAGCGCATGAGCTGATGTTGACAGAAAGGAGTTTGTTTTGACGATACCCGATAAAGAACCATTACTGAACCGTAAGCAAGCGGCAGCTTATATCAATTACAGCTACGGCACATTGGCCGTCTGGGATTGTACCCAACGTTACGACCTGCAACCCATAAGGATTGGGCGCAGTGTGCGCTACCGAAAATCCGCACTGGATGCGTTCCTTGAAGAACGAACGCTGAAAGCGTTTTAGCCCCGTCATTCCTGCACCTCATTTTTGAAAGTAAGCTATGGATATAACCTATGCCAAGACAATACCCCTGCAAAAAATATTTGCTGTATGGGGCATTAAGCCTAAGCCCATCCGCAACGGCTTAGACCTTTATGCCTGCCCGTTTAACGAAGAACAGCTATCTAATCTGGTCGTCAACCCTGCTACCAATACATGGTTTGACCCGATGACTGGACAGACAGGCAATGGGATTGCGCTTGTCTGCCGCTACCTGCAATGCGAGGGTTTGAACTACAGCGTGATGGATGCCATGCGCTGGCTGCGCAATATGGTCGGTTATCCATACACCACCATCGAACTGCCACAAGACATGCCTGATTACAAAAGCATGGATGCATGTTTTGTTATCAGGGATGTAGCGCATGTATCAGACCCGACACTCATTCGTTACCTTGAACAACAACGCGGCATCCCGTTTCACATAGCAAGGCATAAGCTAAAGCAGGTGCGTGTCCGAAACAAGCAGACAGGCAAAAGCTTTATTGCTATCGGCTTTGTAAATGAAGACGGCGGCTATGCCATCCGTAATTCCACCATCAAAGCACATATCGGCATTAGAGCCATCAGCTTTATCCGGGGCAAAACACCCAAACCTGACGGGGTACAAATATTCAAAGACATCTATGATTACCTCTCTGCCGTTAGCTTGCGCAACGGCAGGTTATTTGAAGAAGATAGTATTATCCTGAATAGCATGGACTGCATGCAGGATATGACCGCCTATATCCGCAACTATGGCTATGTGTATCTACGTGCATGGCTTGGCAATGACGAACAAGGCAAAACATACACCGCATTACTGCAATCATTCTGCACAACAGAAAACCTGCGCTTTGAAACCGCTAATGACAGTTATAGTGGTTACAAAGACCCGAATGAACAATTCGCCTCTTATACCAGACAATAACCGAAAGGATATACCTATGCGACACGGCAGCCTGTTTTCAGGCGGCGGGGGCTTTGACCTCGCTGCTGAAAAAATGGGATGGCAGAACATTTTTCATTGCGAAAAAGATATGTTCTGCCAAACCATCCTGCAACATTACTGGCCTGATGCGGCCTGTTACCACGACATCGGAGATTTTGATGCCACGCCCTACAAAGAAAAAATTGACATCCTCACGGGTGGCTTTCCCTGCCAGCCCTTTAGTGCAGCCGGGAAGCGTACAGGCACGGCAGATGACCGCTACCTCTGGCCTGCAATGCATCGCGTTATTCAACAAATCAAACCCCGATGGGTCGTTTGCGAAAACGTTTACGGCCTGCTTAATTGGAACGAGGGACTGGTATTCGACACGGTGCAATCTGATTTGGAAACTGAAGGCTACGAAGTCGCAGCGTATGTATTGCCAGCTTCAGGTGTCAACGCCCCGCACCAAAGGTACAGGGTATGGATTGTCGGAAGACTATCTGAACCTGCCACCGCAGGGAACAAGAAAGCTTCTGCCGACCCCGACCGCATTCGATGGCAACGCGCCAAGCTTTGCAGCCAAACTCCGCAAGGACGAAACACCCGACAACAGCAGCAAGCTCACAGCCTATGTGCTGCACAATCACCACAAGCTGTTACCGACACCCATTGCCAGCGACAGCAACTACAAACGCAAGACGAAGAACTGGCGGGGCAACGACCTCGGTTCTACGATACAGGACATCGTTGGCAGGACTGGCCGACTCAACCCCCGCTTTGTGGGGGAGATGATGGGATTCCCGCCAGACTGGACGGTATTACCGTTTCAAAGTGGTGCAACCAATCCATCAGAATGTACGGCAATGCCATCGTGCCGGAAATCGCCTTGCATTTGTTCAAGACGATAGAGCAATACCAACGCTTGTAAAGCTGAATATTTATTACAGCCAACATCCCTCACACATATTCATACCCAAAACCGAAAGGCAATGTCCATGCAAAACACAACTACGCCTGTACCTGCTAACGATACACAACCACGCACAGACCTTTATCAGAAAGTAACCGATACCATCATGCAACATCTGGAAGCGGGAACAACGCCATGGCAAAAGCCTTGGCTGGGCGGTGAAGTCATGCCGTTTCGGATGCCGAAAAACACACAATCACATAAGCACTATAATGGTATTAATATCCTGTTACTCTGGTGTTCTTCTTTTGCACAGGATTTTACATCGCATGAATGGGGCAGTTTCCGCCAGTGGAAACAACAGAATGAAAGCATCCGCAAAGGCGAAAAGGGAACGATGGTCGTCTATTACGACATGATGGAAAAAGAGGAAGCAGGCGAAATCAGAAAAATCCCTTTCCTGAAATCCTATGTTGTATTCAACCGTTGCCAATTAAGCAGTTATCAGCCTGACGCCGATATGGTGCTGCCATCCAAACCTTTAGCAGCACGACTGGAGCATGTAGAAAACTATGTTGTGAATACCAAAGCCGTTATCAGGCACAAAGGCAAGCAAACCTGTTTTATCCCGTCAAAAGACGAAATCCACCTGCCGAAGAAAGAAGCTTTTATTGATACCGAACACTGCACGGCAACAGAAAACTATTACAGCACCTTACTACACGAGCTGGTACACTGGTCCGGGCATACAAGCCGTTTAGGCCGTTCATTCGGCAACCGCTTCGGGGATTATACTTATGCTGCCGAGGAACTGGTAGCGGAACTCGGCGCGGCTTTTCTTTGCTCTGAACTGGAAATCACCCGCCAGCCAAGCAAAGACCATGCGAACTATATCGCCAACTGGCTCACAGCTTTGAAGAACAATAAATACCTCGTTACCGCTGCCGCCAACACCGCATCCAAAGCCGTGGATTACCTGCGCCACTTGCAGCCATAACGAGGCAAATAACTAAACATAAAAAAGAGCGCAGGTAAGATTACCTGCGCTCTTTTTTATTTCTCTTGTCAGTATCAAATATTGAAAACAGGAACTATTGCTTATTCTTTTTCTCAATCGTTATTGCATGTATAATCGGCTGTTCCGTTAGTAGCGCGTTAAATCTTTCCTGTCTGCATTTGATGATGCGGGGCAGGTGTTCAGCCAATTTGTGATATAACAGGTTAAGCCTGACACCTGTTAGCTGTACGCTATGGGTGGTAAAATCAAGTTCCAGTATATCGCCATCAGCAGAACAGCATGTGCTAATCAGGTATTGATAATTAAACATGGTACATGAGCCGTTTTGCAACTCAAATAGCAGCATCCGCGCATGGCTTCTGTCGGGATAGGTTTCATACGGGTGGTTTTCTGCCTTAGTCATGTCGTTTTCCCGCAAATCGTTATACAATGTCTGTTGCTGCTTAGGGTGCATAGTTGACTCCTGTCGGTGTGGGGGTATCCTGCTGTTGCAATCCGGTATTCGGATAACTGTCAATACTGCGTAAGTGGATAGCCAAATGCAGTTCATGGCAACGCATGGCTTCGCTTTCCGTTACGGCCTGCCTGTCGCCATCCTGCATAACCCGTTGCAATAAGCCTGCTTTATCATCGGTATAGATAATGGCCTGATACCTGCTTCTGGATACGGACACATAAAACTGTTTTGCATTGGCCGCATTGAACGTGGCGGCAGGTTGTACAATCAATACTTCATCGGCAGTCGCGCCTTGCGAAGCATGAGAGGTCATGCAATACGCATGGGCGATATGCCCGAAGTTGACGGGCAGGGAATAGGTTGCATCACCTGCTTTGGATTGCACGGTCAGCCCGTTTATCGGGCATATTGCAGACACTATAAGTTGTTGTCCGTTATTCAGCTTACGCTTTTGTGTATCAAAGGCATTGCGGGTAATGCGTATCCTGTCGCCCACCGTTAGCGGAATAGGCATAGCTTCAAACACATCTGCCGCTTTGGTGGCTGTTAAAGGCAAGGCACGTTCCATGCCTGTATCATCACTGA